>CAWAMF010000001.1:0-315000 GCA_963783075.1 uncultured Gammaproteobacteria bacterium
TGGGGTAGCGTCGTTCACGACCAAATGCCCGCGTGGTGACGCGTGGACCAGGCGCCGACTGCCGGCGCTTGAACTCGTTGAGCAATACCAGACGCACCACGCGGCGCACCGTGTCGGCATGGAAACCCTGCGCGGCGATCTCCGCCTGCGACTGCTCGGCCTCGATGAACCGGGCGAGGATGGCGTCCAGTTCGTCATACGGCGGCAGCGAATCCTGATCGGTCTGGTTGTCGCGCAGCTCGGCCGAGGGCGGGCGCTCGATCACCGCCGAGGGAATCGCCTCGGGCTCGCCCCACCGCGCCGCATGCGCATTGCGCCAACGCGACAGGCGATAAACCACCGTCTTGTACACATCCTTGAGCGGCGCGTAGGCACCGCACATATCGCCATACAACGTGGCGTAGCCCACCGCCATCTCGCTTTTGTTGCCCGTAGCCAGCAGCAGGCGGCCATGTTTGTTGGACAACGCCATCAGCATCACGCCACGCGTGCGCGATTGCAGGTTCTCCTCGGTGGTATCGGGACCCTTGCCGCGAAAGGCCGGCGTGAGTGCATCGATAAACGACTGGTAGGTCTGCTCGATATCGATGACGTGGTAGTCCACGCCCACCTGCTCGGCCTGCGCGCGCGCGCCATCGAGCGAAAGCTGCGAGGTGTAGCGCGTGGGCATCATCACCGCGGTGACGCGATCGGCGCCCAGCGCATCCACCGCCAGCGCCAGCGTCAGCGCCGAGTCGATGCCGCCCGAAAGCCCCAGCAGCACGCCGGAGAAACCGTTCTTGTCGATGTAGTCGCGGACGCCACGCACCAGTGCGGCATACAGCGTGGCCTCGATGGAACCATCCGGCACACTTGGCCAGTTGTCCGCGCGCAGCGTACGCGTTTCGCTGTCGAACTCCGCCCATAGCAGGGCGTCGACGAAATTCGGACCACGCGCAGCAATCTCGCCATTGGCATTGACCAGCAGCGAGCCACCGTCGTAGACCACCTCGTCCTGTCCACCGATCAGGTTGAGGTAGGCGATGGCGCAGCCGGTTTCCTGCGCACGCGCGGCAAGCACTGCTTCGCGGCTGGCCTGCTTGGCGTCGTCCCATGGCGAGGCGTTGATCACCACGATCAGCTCGGCACCGGCGGCTGCAGCCTTGGCGGCCGGCTCGGGCTGCCAGATGTCCTCGCAGATAATCATGCCCACACGCACGCCATCGATCATCGCCACCGCGCTGTCACGGCCAGGACGGAAATAACGCTTGTCGTCGAACACGCCATAGTTAGGCAGCGCCTGCTTGTGCGTGGTCAGTTCGATGCGCCCGCCGCGCAACAGGCTGGCGGCGTTGTACACCTCGCCTTCGCTATGCGGGTGTCCCACCAGCGCAGCGACACCGTTGGTGGATGCGGCTAGTGCATTGAGCTCGCACTGGCAGGCGGCGAGAAAACTCGGCCGCAGCAGCAGATCCTCTGGCGGATAACCGCTGAGGGTGAGCTCGGGAAACACGACCAGCGAGGCGCCGCCTTCGCCCGCCTGGGCCAACAGGTCGCCCACCTTGGCGGCATTGGCCGCCACCGCACCGACCGGGAAATCGTACTGGGCCAGCGCCAGACGCAGCATTGCCATCGACTTGCTCCACATTGACGAAGGCCGCGACGAGTCGCGGCCTTCGTATTTTAGAGCAGTCAGTGCTGACTTACTTCTTCATCAGACCTGCGAGGGCTTTGCCGAGGTCAGCCGGCGACTTCACCGTGGTGACGCCAGCCTTCTCCAGCGCAGCGAACTTGGCCGCTGCCGTGCCCTTGCCACCGGAGATGATCGCACCGGCGTGGCCCATGCGCTTACCCGGAGGAGCCGAGGCGCCTGCGATGAACGACACCACCGGCTTGACCGAGGAAATGGTCGCCCCAGGGTGGCGAATGCTTGCACGGCACCTATTCGCCGCGTGAGCCCTCATAGGCACCCCACCTCGGCACTCCCGACTACACGTCATCTTCACTGTGCTAGCGCCTAAGAACGACCATAGCTGACCCAAACAACAGATCGCGCTGATTGATTGTCATTGAGTTAAAGCTTGATGGTTTGGCTTTCCAACTCCGACAAGCAAGCATGTCAGCCAAAACACATTACATCGCCCCACTATCTTTGTGGATCGTGGTCCGACAACGATTTCTGGAAACAGGGCAGTTTATCGAGCCTGCATGGGTCAGTTCGTCCGAAAACGACTTAAGCGGCCCTGTGATCTTTGTGTCTCGCGTGCTCGCTGAAACTTACGTTCATCTGCGAAACGCCCACTACGACAGCGATGACAGTGGCAACTGGAAGGTTATCGCCCTGCAAGACTTCAATCTTCTAGCACACGCACACGACCTGGATGGTCCACTGCACTGCATGATCACCTTTGGCTTTTCCATGGAGGACGCCGAATCAGTCATTTGCGTCTCCGCCCCCCGACTTCGTTATGTGCCGCTGTCTTTCTCGATTCCCAGGGAAAGCGAAGCCATAACGTTTTCGTTTAATCAGTGGGTCTTTGATTTCATAAAGGACGAATGGAAGACGCTCGGCCTTCTCGAGTTTGAGCAGGAGCTTGAAGAGGTCGACGAACTAGATGCCAACGCTCTTGATCGTCTAATCAAGACCGCAACGGCTCGCCTAAGGGTGTGCGTGAAGCCCTCTGGCCATGAGGGTCCATGGGCAGTTTTCAGCACGCGACAGGAAGTGTGGATCGCCGGTCAGGAAGTACCGCCGCTGGCAAATCGCTCTGTGCATTGAGCAAAACGCACGGAGGAACCATAGCCAAATCAGCAGGGAGCAAGGCATGAAACGCTATTTGATTTTAATGGGCGATAAGACAACCGCCGGAGGCACGGTGCTGGAAGGCAATACCGGCACCACCAATAATGGCACGCCGATGTCCTATCACGGCGCTCGCATTTATTGTCCTGCGTGCCAGTCCACGGGCCACGCGTGCAACGTCCCGCCCTTTCACACCATGTTGTTGACGGGCAAGCAAGCGCTACTGAACGACGACCTGTGCCTCTGCAAATGCAGCCCACCGCCCCGATTGATCGCCTCGCAACACGAAGTGTCAATGTCATTCGAGGAATCCAATCGCATGACATCTGCGCAAACCCGGCTGAGTGGACTGGCTGGATCCGCCATCGCTGGGCTGATTTCGACAGCGCGCGCATCTGCAACCGATGATGCGCGGATGGAGCAAATGGCTTATGGCGATCCGCGTTTCTGGACGGCGCAGGTTGGGCCACCGGCTCCAGGAACCGCCAGCCCTATCTCTACGGCAGAGCTAAGTGGCAGCCAGTGGATATCGCGATATCCAACCAGTACAAGCGCTTACGATCTTATTTCACCATTCCGTGAGCATGTTGATGCCTTTATTGCAGCATTACAGGCGGGAGGCGCGAGCGTTTCGATCAGTGCCACGCTGCGGCCACCTGAACGCGTGTATCTCATGCATTATTCGTACGCCGTTGCGGGCGGGACAGATCCATCTAGTGTGCCGCCAATGGACGGGGTAGATATCGATTGGGTTCACCGCGACTCAAGTGGAAATCCCGACCTGCCGGAGTCACAACTCGCCGCGCAGCAAATGGTGAACGGCTATGGCATAGCCTACCCTCCAGCCCTGTCTTCTCGGCATTCCGAGGGGCGCGCCATTGACATGACCATTACCAACTTTTCTGGCAAAACTTTTACAAACGGGAGCGGCACAAATGGTGCGGTAGCAAACCAAGGCGACTTGGAAGCACTGGGATCGAGTTACGGGGTAATCAAGTTACGCTCTGATCCTCCACACTGGTCTGATGATGGCCACTAATATGAAGCTTTTAGCTCCATTCCTATCTACACTGATGTTACTGGCAGCATGCTCAAGTGCCGTCAAGGGCCAGCCTGCATTAGGACTAATGAAACCCAACCTTGTCGGCGAGCAAGTGATTTACATGCTCACTACGCCCCCTGCCGGCGGCGAGAGCTTTTTTGTTTTGTCTCCGAATAGCAAAAACAGACGAGCATGGTGCTGTGCCACGATAAGTGGCGTACCTCTGCAAGCGGGCGTCGACACTGATTTCCTCAGCGCACCCGATGAAGAGGAGACCGACAGAGCTGTACAGTCCGCATATCCTGCAATGGTTCCTAAAGCGTTCGCCCTCAACTTCAATGGTTTGGAGATAGTCGTGAATGCGGCATCCGTCACTATCGATGATGACCGCTACAGAATCACGGACAACAATGGCAACACTTACACGGTTGATTCGTGCTTTGGCTCTGAAGGAATAAATGTCTATTTACGAGATGATCGAACTCATGTGGCTCTGAAACACTACTACGGTTATCTGAAGTACGACGTAGAAGGCAACTGCCCTATCCCCGTACCACCCGCAATAAGATGATCCCAAAGAAAAAGGGCCGCATCGCTGCGGCCCTTTCCGTATCGGTCGAAGCGACCCGATTACTTCTTCATCAGACCTGCGAGGGCCTTGCCGAGGTCAGCCGGCGACTTCACCGTGGTGACGCCAGCCTTCTCCAGCGCAGCGAACTTGGCCGCTGCCGTGCCCTTGCCGCCGGAGATGATCGCACCGGCGTGGCCCATGCGCTTACCCGGAGGAGCCGAGGCGCCTGCGATGAACGAGACCACCGGCTTGGTGACGTACTCGCCGATGAACTCGGCGGCGTCTTCTTCAGCGCTGCCGCCGATTTCGCCGACCATGATGATGCCTTCGGTCTGCGGATCGTCCTGGAACAACTTCAGGCAGTCGATGAAGCTCAGGCCGTTGATCGGGTCGCCACCGATGCCGATCACGGTGGACTGGCCCAGGCCTTCGTTGGTGGTCTGGAACACCGACTCGTAAGTCAGCGTGCCGGAGCGCGACACGATACCGACCTTGCCCGGCATGTGAATGTGACCCGGCATGATGCCGATCTTGCACTCGCCCGGGGTGATGATGCCGGGGCAGTTCGGGCCGATCAGCACGGTTTCCGGATGCTG
The DNA here is from genome assembly GCA_963783075.1 of uncultured Gammaproteobacteria bacterium. Lineage (GTDB taxonomy): Bacteria > Pseudomonadota > Gammaproteobacteria > Xanthomonadales > Rhodanobacteraceae > Dyella. The sequence continues at coordinate 4,992 of CAWAMF010000001.1, forward strand.
TGCCAGCACGTTCTTTACGCGCAGCATGTCCAGCACCGGAATGCCCTCGGTGATCGCCACGATGACGCGGATGCCCGCATCGATGGCTTCGAGGATCGAGTCGGCCGCGAACGGCGGCGGCACGAAGATGACCGACGCATCAGCGCCGGTCTCGTCGACTGCTTCGGACACGCTGTTGAAGACCGGCAAGCCGATGTGCTCGCTGCCGCCCTTGCCCGGGGTGATACCGCCGACAACCTTGGTGCCGTAATCCAGCGCCTGCTGCGCGTGGAAGGTGCCCTGCTGGCCGGTAAAGCCCTGCACGAGGACCTTGGTGTTCTTGTTAACGAGAACGCTCATGGTTCAGTAACTCCTCAGGCCTTGGCCGCAGCCACGGCTTTCTTGGCCGCGTCGTTGAGATCGTCGGCCGGCGTAATCGCCAGTCCGGAGTTGGCCAGCAGTTCGCGGCCCAGCTCCACGTTGGTGCCCTGCAGGCGCACCACGACGGGGATCTTCAGACCCACTTCCTTCACGGCCGCGATGATGCCTTCGGCAATCAGGTCGCAACGCACGATGCCGCCGAAGATGTTGACCAGGATGGCCTTTACCTTGTCGGACGAGAGGATGAGCTTGAACGCCTCGGTGACGCGCTCCTTGGTGGCACCGCCGCCGACGTCGAGGAAGTTGGCCGGCTCGCCGCCTGCCAGCTTGATCACGTCCATGGTGGCCATGGCCAGGCCTGCGCCGTTGACCATGCAGCCGATGGTGCCGTCCATCGTCACGTAGTTGAGGTTATGCGTGACGGCAGCGGCTTCGGCAGCGTCTTCCTGGCTCAGGTCGCGCATGGCGGCCAGGTCGGCGTGACGGAACTCGGCGTTGTCGTCGGAGTTGACCTTGCCGTCGAGCGCAGCGAGGTTGCCGTCCTCGAGGATGGCGAGCGGGTTCAGCTCGACCAGGGCCAGATCCTTCTCGTTGAACAGCTTGTACAGGCCCAGCATGATCTTGGTCAGCTGGCCGACCTGCTTCGCGTTGAGATCCATGGCGAAGCCGAGCTGGCGGCACTGGTACGGCTGCAGGCCTTCGACGAAGTCAATCACGATGGTGTGAATGTCTTCCGGCGTGTCCTTGGCAACCTGCTCGATGTCCACGCCGCCGTGCTTGGAGGCGATGAACGAGACGGACTTGGTGTCACGGTCCACCAGGATCGACAGGTACAGTTCCTTGGCGATGTTGGTGGCGTCGGTGACCAGCACCAGGTTCACCGGCAGCGCACGGCCGGCGGACTGGTAGGTTTCCATATTGGTGCCGAGCATGCCCTTGGCAGCGGCGCGGACGTCATCGAGGCTACGGCAGAACTTCACGCCGCCGGCCTTGCCGCGGCCACCTGCGTGGATCTGTGCCTTGACCATCCACTGCGAACCACCAAGGTGCTTGGCGGCGTCGACAGCGGCGTCGGGAGAGTTGGCTACTTTGCCCGGCGGCACGGCAATGCCGTACTGCGCGAACAGTTCTTTGGCCTGGTACTCGTGGAAATTCATTCGATACCTCGAGCGAACGGGGAAACATGGCGGCCGCGTCAGGCTGTGGGGCCCGGGCGGTCAGGGGGAACGACGGCGGTACAAGCGCTGCCGGGATGCAGTGCGCCGCCGTCATGCCTGTCGACATGACGTAAACCGCGCAATACGGCCCGGTATTTTCGCGGAAGCGGGCCCCAATGGAAAGGGGCGGGCTGGCGACAGCCCTTCTTCCGGCCATTCGAGCGGGGCCCCTACCACCCGTTAAAACCGCGTCTATACTGGCCTCCGACCGTCCCGGTCATGCCAACCAAGAGTGCCCCGCCAGGTGTCAAGCACCCTGCAGCCCGCGTATACGAGTGCCCGCCCCTCCCCTGACGCGGCGCGCCATGAGCTCCTGTTCCTCAACTGCTTCCGCCTGGCCCAGGCCCTGGTCTATATCGGCCTTGCGCTGAGCCCCAATGCCCTGGGCTGGCCCAAACTGGCCGACGTGGGGCTGGCGCGCGGCGTCGCGGTGCTGTTCCTGCTGTTTGCGCTGGGCATGCTCTCGCTTACCCGGCGCTCGACCCCGCATCTGCGCTGGGCCGTGTCCGGTGCACTGGTGGTGGACGTCATTGCCGCCGTGCTGGCCATCACCACCATGCACGACGCCCGCATCGGCATCGCCATGATGCTGGCGGTCAACCTGGCGGCCGGCGCACTGATCCTGCCGCTACGGCTGTCGTGCTTTTTCGCCGCGCTGGCCACCCTGGGCGTACTGGGTCATTCGGTGTTCGAGGTCCAGCACGGCGACGTGGGCATGGACCGCGAGCTGCTGGAATCAAGCCTGTTTGGCCTGGCCTACTTCTCCATCACCGTGCTCTGCTACGTGTTGAGCCGGCAGATTCGCGCCACCGAGGCCCTGGCCGAGCAGCGCGGCGTGGACCTGGCCAACCTGGCCCAGGTGAACGAGCTGATCATCCGCCGCATGAAAACCGGCGTGCTGCTGGTGGATGACGCCAACCGCATCCACCAGATGAACGAATCGGCCTGGATGCTGCTGGGCAATCCGGCCGCCGACCAGCGCGACCTGGGTCGCGTCGCGTCGGAACTGTCGCGCCGCCTGTATCACTGGATGACCTCGGGCAAGCTCGACGAATCGGCTACCCAGCTGGCCGACGGTGTGCCCGAGGTGGTGCCGCGCTTCAGCCGCCTTGCGCCCAACGACGACTCACACGTACTGATCTTCCTGGACGATACCTCGCTGGTGTCGCGCCGCGCCGAGGAGCTGACGCTCAGCTCGCTGGGCCGCCTGTCCGCCTCCATCGCGCACGAGATCCGCAACCCGCTGGCGGCGATCCGCTATTCCGCACAGTTGCTGGCTGAATCCCAGGACCTGGACGGCACCGACCAGCGCATGGTCGAGATCATCAACAACCACTGCGTGCGGCTCAACGAGATCATCGAGAACATCCTGCAGCTGTCCCGCCGCGAGCGCTCGCGGCCGGAAACACTGGACCTGGGCACCTGGGCCAACGGTTTCGTGGACGAATACCGCCAGGGCAACGACCTGGGCGAGGACTCGCTGCGCGTGATCCAGGCCAGCACGCCGGTGGCTGCGGTGGCCGATCCTCAGCAGCTGCAGCAGGTAGTGTGGAACCTGGTGCAGAACGCGCTGCGCTACGGCCGCCTGCCCGGCGAACCCGCCCGCGTGCTGGTGGTGGCACGCCATGGCGAGCACGGCGTGCCAATTCTGGAGGTGATTGATCGCGGCCCGGGCATTGCGCCGAAGGTGGCCGCGCAGATCTTCGAGCCGTTCTACACAACCCACGAATACGGCACCGGTCTTGGCCTGTACCTGGCGCGCCAGATGAGCGAAGCGAATCAGGCGTCGCTGGAGTACGTGCGGGTGGCGGGTGGCGGCAGTTGCTTCAGGCTGGTGCTGACGCCGGCCCGGATGGGCAAGGCGACCGGGGATGCAGCCGCCGCCGGCTAAACGAAACCCGTCTTTGTAGGAGCGCACCCTGTCGCGACCCACCTACACAGCGGTAACGGAACGACGCCGCGGTCGCGCACAGGGTGCGCCGCTACAAAGGCGGAGGCGTGCTTGCCAGAAGCCAGGGCGAACCCGTCGCCCCGGCTCAGCGCCCGGATTCAGGTCTGATGCCGTGACAGCCTTTCCCCCCGCGAGGGCGGCGGTTATCCTAGCGGGGACTACAACCTCTCGAGACGACATGAGCCAACAGACCGTACTGGTCGTCGACGACGAACGCGACATCCGTGAACTGCTCACCATCACCCTTGGCCGTATGGATCTGCTGGTCGACGCCGTGGGTACCGTCACGGAAGCCCGACGCGCTTTGGCCGAGCGACACTACGATCTTTGCTTCACCGACATGCGCCTGCCCGACGGCACCGGCCATGAGATCGTCGAGCTGATTTCCGCGGACCATCCCGACACGCCAGTGGCCATGATCACGGCCTACGGCAATGTCGACGCTGCCGTTGGCGCCCTCAAGGCCGGCGCCTTCGACTTCGTCTCCAAGCCGGTCGACATCCAGATGCTGCGCCGCCTGGTGCGCACCGCCCTGCGACTCGCCGAAGAGCGCAAGAGCGGACAAGCCGCCGCCAAGCCCGATGGCAACGAACGCCTTATCGGCGATTCGCCCGCCATGCAGCAGGTGCGCTCCACCATCGGCAAGCTGGCACGCAACCAGGCGCCGGTGTACATCGCCGGTGAATCAGGCGTGGGCAAGGAACTGGTCGCTCGCCTTATCCACGAGCAAGGCCCGCGCGCGACCGGCCCGTTCGTGCCGGTGAACTGCGGCGCCATTCCGTCGGAGCTGATGGAAAGCGAATTCTTCGGTCATCGCAAAGGCAGCTTCACCGGTGCGATGGGCGACAAGGAAGGTCTGTTCCAGGCCGCCCACGGAGGCACCCTGTTCCTCGACGAGGTGGCCGAACTGCCACTGCACATGCAGGTAAAGCTGCTGCGCGCGATCCAGGAAAAGGCCGTGCGCCCGATCGGCGCACGCGAAGAAGTGCCGGTGGACGTACGCATCCTTTCCGCCACCCACAAGAACCTGGCCGCGCTGGTCGAACAGGGCCTGTTCCGCCAGGACCTTTTCTACCGCATCAATGTGATCGAGCTGCGCGTCCCGCCGCTGCGCGAGCGCCGCGGCGACGTGCCGTTGCTGTCCGCCTTCGTGCTGCGCCAGCTCGCCGCCAAGAGCGGTGGCGCCCCTGGCCAACTGCTGCCGGCCGCGCAACAGGCCCTGGAAGCCTACGATTTCCCGGGCAACGTGCGTGAGCTGGAAAACGTGCTCGAACGCGCCATGGCCATGTGCGACGGCGAGCAGATCGACGTCAGCGACCTGATGCTGCCGCAGCGCACGCCCCGGGCTCACGCTGAACCTGTCGCGATGATGGAAGCCGTCGCCGCGACCGCCCCCGCCCCGTTGGCAGCAGCCAGCGCCAATGGCGGCCTGGATGACTACATCAGCAACCTCGAGCGCACGGCCATCATCAAGGCGCTGGAGGAGTCCCGCTACAACAAGACGGCGGCGGCGAAGAAACTGGGCATCACGTTTCGGGCGCTGCGCTATAAGTTGAAGAAGTTGGGTATTGACTGAGATGGATGTGGAAAAGGCCGAACGATGTTCGGCCTTTTTGTTTGGGGCTGATCTCTTGATCGTTATCTCTGCGAAGGCAGGACAAGCGCGAAGCGCGCCACCGCTCGTCATCCCTGCGGAAGCAGGGATCCAGCGCCTTTGCTCTCGGTTGTGGCGTTATCGCGAGGGTGCCGCTGCGTAAGCGGCACCCTCGCGATAACGTGACAACCAAGAAACCCGGTCCCTGGGTGACCAGCTTCGCTGTTGTAAAGCGCCTCCCGCTTTCGCAGGGATGACGAACAATGGAACGCACCGCGAGCAGAGAGGCCACCAGCCCACCCCTACACCTCGTGATGCAACCCCTCTGCCTGCAAAGCAGTCCCACCACCCCGCGGCCCCAACTCCACCAAATACATCGCCGCCAACACCAACGCCCCGCCCGCCAACATCCGCCACGTCAGCGCATCGTTGCCAAAGCTCACCGCAAATCCCGCAGCAAACACCGGCTCCAAGGTCATCACAATGGCCGCACGCGTCGGCGACAGATGGGCCTGCGCCCACGTCTGCACCAGCATCGCGCCAGCGCCAGCAGCAAGCGCCATATAGACCACGGCCAACCATGCGCCGCGATCCGGCGGCAGACTCGGCCCAGAGGGCAGCGTAGCGAGCAGGCACACGCCGGCGATCACCAGCATCTGCACGCTGGAAAGTGCGAAAGCGCTACCCGGGCGCGACCAGGTGCCCAGCCCGACGATATGCAAGCCATACAGCGCCGCCGACACCAGTGTCAGCCAGACGCCATAGCTGACGCTGAGGCCGCGCAAGGCGAGCAGGCCCAACCCACCGACCGACAGCAACACGGCAATCCAGGTGACGGGCGGCAGGCGCTGGCGTAATAGCACCGTCCCCAGCAAGGGGGTAAACACCACGTACATGCCGGTGACGAAACCGCTGATGCTGGCGGAGGTGTGTTCCAAACCCGAGGTCTGCAGCAGCTGCGCCACGCCATACACCGCGCCAAGGGCAATGCCCTGCATCCATTCGCGACGACTTAGACGCATCAGGTGACGATGAAACAGCAGCACCATGGCGATCGCGGCGATGAGGAAGCGCACCGCCAGAAAATCGGCCACCGGCATGCGTGCCACCAGATCCTTGATCAGGAAGAAGGTGGAGCCCCAAATCGCGGTAACCGCGATGAGTCCGAATGTTGCCAGCGTCGCCGAACGCGAAGTGCCTGCGCTCATGCGCCGTCCTGCGACTTGGCCAACTTGCGTCGCAGGAGGCGTAGCCATTGGCCGGGAATCTGCAGCAGGAAATGGGTCCAGATGCCGAGCCACACCAAGGCCGATACCAGCGGATTGCGGGCAGCGGGATCGAACTTGCGGAACCATCGCCACATGCCACGATGCTTGTACCGACTGACGAACACCGGCCGGTGACGGCTCGAGCTTCCCTTGCCATGCAATACACGCACATCGCCAGCCAGCATGACGCGGTAACCGGCGTCGCGCACGCGCCGGCACAGGTCGAGGTCTTCACAATGCAGGAAATAGTCCTCGTCGAAACCGGCGAGGTAATCGAATACGCGGCGCGGCAGCAGCATCAACGCGCCGGACACCGCCTCCACTTCCATCAGTTCACGCGGAATGGGGCCCGCGATATTGACGCCTTCGCCGCCACGCCCGAACAACGTGTTCAATGCCCGGCTGAGCAGCGGATCACGGCGATAGGAAGCAGGATCCGCGACGCCCTGCTCGTCGCATACCACCGCACCAATCACACCGGCGCGCGGGTGGCTGGCCAGAATCTCCAGCAGCTGCTGCAATACGGTGTTGTCGATCAGGCAATCAGGGTTGAGCACCAGCACCGACTTGCCGTGCGACTGGGCCACGCCGCGATTCACGGCAGGCCCAAAGCCGAGGTTGGCATGGTTGTAGACCACCTTCAGGCGCTCATCGTTTTCGTGCGCACGCGCAATGGCCTGGGGAATCCCGTCGCCCGAGGCGTTATCGACCAGGATGAACTCAAGCGGCGTATCGCAAGCCAACACCCGCCGCGCGCAATCGCGCAACGACGGCCCGCTGTCGGCAGCCACCACGATCACGCTGACCGGCAGCACGGAGGACAAGGGAGGAGAGGCGTTGGTATTCACTAAGGCCCAAGTATGCGCGAGACAATGCGTAGCGAAAATGTGAAAGCAGCGAACGACGGCAGTTCAGTGGTGGCGTCCGTGCCCCAGCGCTTCATGCAGCGGCACCGGCACTCCGTCAGGGCGCTGCGCCAACCAGGGCTGTTCGCCCTCCCAACCGCTTAATTCCCAACCCGTGAGGCGATGCGTGCGATCGGTTTGACGATCCCACAGGATGTCACCGCGCCCTTCCGCCATGCTCACCACAAACCAACGCCCGCCCGGCCCAAAGCAACAACGTGGACTGGCCTGGTCGATCACGCTTCCTTGCGCGAAGACGTAACGCCCGCTGCCCGCGCTGTTGGCTTCGTAGCGCACCGACTCACCCGCCGGATCGACAAACTCGCCACTGACTTCGCACCACTGGGCGCGCGTCAATTCGATGATGTGTGCCGGCGGACCGATCGGCGCCAGCGCCATCTCGCTCCACTCAGGCGATACCGGCGCCTGCGGGGTGCGCCGCACCCGTCGATCAAGCAACGATTCCATCAGCACCACCAGCGAGAAGCCCACCAGCGCACCAAGCAAGGCCGCGCCCCAGGCCACCAGGTCGCCGCCCAGTGCGCGTTGCACCGCAAACAGCAAACCCGGCAAACCCCAGCGCAGCCCGCGTCGACATAACGCCGCGTAGTGCGCGCTACGGCGAGCAAACAGCACGGCGCCCGGCGCCAGCAACAACAACAGCGGCAGCCCGGCCCACCAGGGCAGCACGCCCAGCAGGCACGTCCACGCTGCCGCTGGCAGCATCCGCACCAACCAGCGAATGGCCGCTGCAGCCACGCTAAAACTCAGCGTGGCTGCACAACATCAGCCGCACCACACCCGTGCGTTGCGGAACATGCGCATCCACGGCGAATCCTCGCCCCACTTCTCCGGATGCCAGCTCATCTGCACGCTGCGGAACACGCGCTCGGGATGGGGCATCAGGATGGTGGCGCGACCGTCGGCCGCGGTGAAACTGGCGAGGCCGCCGGGCGATCCGTTCGGGTTGAGCGGATAGTCCTCGGTCGGCTTGCCGCGGTTGTCCACGAAGCGCGCTGCGCCGCCCGCCTTGGACGGGCTGCAGCTGTACGGGAAGCTCACGCGGCCTTCGCCGTGCGCCACCGCCACCGGAATACGCGAGCCGGCCATGCCCTTGAAGAAGATGCTCGGTGAGTCGAGCACTTCGATCGTGGCCAGGCGTGCTTCGTACTGCTCGGACGCATTGCGCAGGAATTTCGGCCAGTGTTGTGCGCCGGGAATGATGTCCTTGAGCTGGCTCATCATCTGGCAGCCATTGCAGACGCCCAGCGAGAAACGCGAGGTGTCGGCAAAGAAGGTGCTGAACTCCGCGCGCAGGTAGTCGTTGTAGAGGATGGATGTGGCCCAGCCACGTCCCGCCCCCAGCACGTCACCGTAGGAGAAGCCGCCGCATGCAGCGAAGCCGCGGAAATCGGCAAGCTTGATGCGGCCGCTGGCGAGGTCGGACATATGGACGTCCACCGCCTCGAAGCCGGCACGCGTGAAGGCGGCTGCCATTTCCACCTGGCCATTGACGCCCTGTTCGCGCAGCACCGCCACGCGCGGCCTGGCGCCCTTGGCGATGTACGGCGCGGCAACATCTTCCTGCGGATCAAAGCTGAGCTTGGGGTTGATGCCCGGATCGGCATCATCCAGGCGCCACTCGTTCTCGGCGTCAGCAGTGACCGGATTGTCGCGCAGCCGCTGCATGGCGTAGCTGGTTTCGTTCCAGGCTTCGAACAGCGTGCGCCAGTTCCACTTGAACACCGTGTCGCCGTTCTGGAACAGCTTGATGCCCAGCTTTTCTTTCGGACGACCGATGCGATAGGCCATGCCGGTGAGGCCGTGCTTGACCAGCAGCGCCTCGAAAGCTTCGCGATTGGCCGAGGCCACCTGCACTACCGCACCCAGTTCTTCGTTGAACAGCGCGCGTAGCGTGGCTTCGGCCCAGCCGTCGAGTTGAATCTCCAGGCCGCAATGGCCGGCAAAGGCCATTTCCAGCAGGGTCACGATGGCACCACCGTCGGAACGGTCGTGATAGGCCAGCAGCAGGCCGTTGGCGTTCGCTTCCTGGATCAACTCGAACAGCGCCTTGAGGCGCTTGGCGTCGTCCAGATCCGGCGGCACGCCACCGCCACGGTTGAACACCTGGGTCAGCGCCGAACCGCCGAGGCGGTCGCGGCACGCACCGAGGTCGAGCAGCCACAGTTCGGAGTCGCCGCGATCCAGCCGCAGCTGCGGCGTCAGCGTGCGACGCACATCGGTAACGCGCGCAAAACCGGTGATTACCAGCGACACCGGCGATACCGTGCGCTGCACCGTGTCGCCGTCCTTCCACACCGTCTGCATGGACAGCGAGTCCTTGCCGACCGGAATGGCGATGTCGAGCTCCGGGCACAGTTCCATGCCCACGGCCTTCACCGCATCGAACAACGCCGCGTCTTCTCCAGGGAAGTTCACCGCCGCCATCCAGTTGGCCGACAGGCGCACCTCGCTGAGCGAGGCAATCGGCGCCGCCGCGAGGTTGGTGATGGCTTCACCCACCGCAAGGCGGGCTGCATCGGCGCTGTTGAGCAGTGCTACCGGAGCGCGCTCGGCCATCGCCATCGCTTCGCCGGTATAGCCGTCGAAATCGGTAATGGTGACTGCGGCATCAGCCACCGGCACCTGCCACGGACCCACCATCGGGTCACGCGCATTGAGGCCACCGACGGTGCGGTCACCGATGGTGATGAGGAAGCTCTTGCTGCCTACGGTAGGCAGGCGCAGCACGCGCATCAGTGCCTCGTCCATGCCGATGCCGGTGAGGTCGGGCACCAGGTCGACGCGCGGCTTCAGGTGCTTGGCGTCGCGATGCATGCGCGGCGCCTTGCCGAACAGCACGTCCATCGGCAGGTCGATCACATTGATGCCGGTGCGCGGGTCGTGCACCACCAGACGACGCTCGGCCGTCGCGTCGCCCACCACCGCATAGGGGCAGCGCTCGCGTGCGCAGAAGGCTTCAAACTCGGCCAGGTTGTCGGCGCCGATCGCCAGCACATAACGCTCTTGCGACTCGTTGCTCCAGATCTGCATCGGCGACAACGAAGGGTCATCGCACGGCACGCGGGAAAGATCGATATGACCACCCACGCCCGCGTCGTTGAGCAACTCGGGAATCGCGTTGGACAAGCCACCCGCGCCCACGTCGTGAATGCTGACGATGGGATTGTGCTCACCACGCATCCAGCAGCTGTCGATAACCTGCTGGCAACGACGCTCCATCTCGGCGTTGTCGCGCTGCACCGAGGCGAAATCCAGCTCCTTGCTCGACGTACCCGAAGCCACCGACGAAGCGGCGCCGCCGCCCAAACCGATCAGCATGGCCGGGCCGCCCAGCACGATGACCTTGTTGCCCGGCTGCACGTCGCGCTTCTGCACGTCGCTGGCGCGGATATTGGCCAGGCCGCCGGCGATCATGATCGGCTTGTCGTAACCACGACGGACGCCAGCCTCGCCTGTTTCATGCTCGTAAGTGCGCAGATAGCCGCCCAGGCAGGGACGGCCAAATTCGTTGTTGAACGCAGCAGCGCCCAGCGGGCCATCGCGCATGATCTCGAACGCGGTGGCCATGTGCGGCGGCAGCGGACGCTCCACTTCCCACGGACGCGGCTTGCCGGGAATGCGAAGGTCCGACACCGAGAAACCGGTTAGGCCGGCCTTGGGCTTGGCACCGCGGCCGGTAGCACCTTCGTCGCGAATTTCGCCGCCCGCACCGGTAGCCGCACCGGGCCACGGGGCGATGGCGGTCGGATGGTTATGCGTTTCCACCTTGATCGCGTACTCGACGCGCTCGTGGTGCTTGCGCCAGACACCGTCGGTGTCGGCATAGAAGCGCATGCCCTCGTAGCCTTCGATCACCGCGGCGTTATCCTTGTACGCGGACAGCGTGTGTGCGGGCGAAAGCTTGTGGGTGTTCTTGATCATGCCGAACAGGCTGTTGTCCTGCGGCTCGCCGTCCAGCGTCCAACTCGCGTTGAACACCTTGTGACGGCAATGCTCGGAGTTGGCCTGCGCGAACATGAAAAGTTCGGCATCGCTGGGATCGCGACCCAGCTCGGCATAGCGCTCGGCGAGGTACTCGATCTCGTCGTCGGCCATGGCCAGGCCCAGCTCGGCATTGGCCTTGGCCAGCGCCGCCTTGGCGTCGCCATCGAGCTCGATGTGCACCAGCGGACCAGGCTGGCCACCCAGGAACAGCCCGTGGGCATCGTTCAGTTTGGTCAGCACGGACTGCGTCATCGCATCGTGCAGCACCGCCATCACCGCTTCGTACTGCGGCTCGTCAGCAGCGGGGAAGCCAGCGACCTGCCAGGCGGTGCCGCGCTCCACCCGACGCACGTCGAAACCACTGTCGTGCAGGATGTCGGTGGCCTTGCTCGACCATGGCGAGATGGTGCCCAGTCGCGGCACCACCCACAGCGAGGCAGCTTCAGGCTTGGTGTCCTTCGCTTCCAGCACCTCGAGCAGTCGGCGGCGCTGTTCGCCCTCCGGCACGACGTCGGCGTCGATGAAATAGACAAACCACGAAGACTGGACGCGTGTGCCACGGTGAATGGCTTCCAGGCGCGCGTTCAGGCGTTCGAGACGAAAAGGCGAGAGGGCGCCCTGCCCGTCGAGTGCGATCATTCGGGGAACGGGAGCTATGCGAAAACGCCTATTGTACCCGAAGGCACGTCGACGTTCCCGCGGCGCAACACGACGACCCGGAAGGCAGGGCCGGGGTGCCGACGGGCAGCCCCTGGCCCAAGCCCCAGCTCAAACCTCGATGATGACCTTCAGCGCCTTGTTCTGCGCCGCCTTGCCGAAAGTGTCATAGGCCTGGACGATGTCAGCCAGCCCGAAACGGTGGGTAATCAATTGAACCGGCTGCAATTTCCCTGCCTGCACGCTTCTGAGCAGCATGGGCGTGGTAACCGCGTCCACCAGCCGGGTGCGCAGGGTGATGTTGTGGGACCACAGGCGTTCCAGATGCAGGGGCACCGGCACGCCATGCACGCCAAGCACGGCGATATCGCCGCCGGGGGCAATCAGCGTTTCGCACAGGGTAAAGGTTGCCGGCACGCCGACGGCCTCAATGGCGCTGTCCACGCCCAGGCCACCAGTCATCGCCATGACCTTGTCCACCAGCTTGGCATCGCCCGCATTGAGCACGTCGGTGGCACCAAAACGCCGGGCCACCTCGAGGCGATTGTCGTCCAGGTCGATCATGATGATGCGCGCGGGCGAATAGAACTGGGCGGTCAGCAGGGCCGCCAGGCCCACCGGGCCGGCGCCCACGATGGCCACCGAACCGCCGGGTTGCACGCGGCCATTCAGCACACCGCATTCAAAACCGGTGGGCAGGATGTCGCTGAGCATCACCATCGCCTCTTCCTCCACCCCGTTGGGAATCGGGTGCAAGCTGGTATCGGCATGGGGAATGCGTACCTTTTCCGCCTGCGTGCCATCGATGGTGTTGCCGAGAATCCAGCCACCCGTACGGCAATGCGAGGGCATGCCTTTGCGGCAGAAATCGCACTTGCTACAGGCGCTGATGCACGAGATCAGCACATGGTCACCAGGCTTGAACTGATTCACCGCCGCGCCGACCTGTTCGACGACGCCGACGCCTTCGTGGCCGAGGATGCGGCCAGGCGTACAACTGGGTACGTCACCCTTGATGATGTGCAGGTCGGTGCCGCAAAGCGTGGTCTTCAGCAGCCGCACCACGGCATCGCCGGGCTGTTGCAACTGGGGCTCGGGCCGCTCTTCCAGAGCGATATCGCCGACACCGCGATAAATAAGCGCTTTCATGCTGGACTCCTTGGCTGTCTTCGGAAGCCTGCGCCGCTACGCCATCGGTGAGGCGGCCGCGCGAGGACGAAGCAAGGAGTGTAATTCCGGGAAAATCAGCACCACGCGAACGCGATGCAGGGGAACAGCGCACCATCGCGACAGCGCCCGCCCCGCTCATGACGGGGTGTGGACGCAGCCGGGTTAGCTGCCCTTGGCGCCGCTTTTGCTCAGCAGCTGCAACATCTGCTCGGGAGTGACGTAGCCGCCAAGCATGGTGCCGTCTGCGGCGATGATGGTCGGGGTGCCGCTGACGCCCAGGCGCACGCCCAGATCGAATTCATTTTTCACCGGGTTGTTGCAGGTGACCGACTTGGGCTTCCTGCCTTCCTTGGCCTGGGTGAAGGCCGCCTTGCGGTCGGCCGCACACCACACCGACACCATCTCGTTATAGGTGTCCGTGTTGCGACCGGCGGGATTGGTTACGCCGTCGCGCGGCCACGCCACGTACTCCACCGCGATGCCGGCCTTGTTGAAGTCGGCAATATGCTCATGCAGCGCACGGCAGTAGGCGCAGTTCACGTCGGTGAACACCGTGACGCGGTAACGCGGATTGGCCGGCGAAAAAACGATGCGATCGGCCTCGGGAACCTTGGCCAGCTCGGCCTTGCGGTACTCCGCCCAGCCGTCATCACTGATGTTTTTCTTGGAGGTCAGGTCGATCAGGTCGCCGTTCAACATGTACTTGCCATCGGCGCTGACGTAGACCAACTGGCCGGACGCAATGACCTGGTAGAACCCCGGCATCGGTGCCGGCTTGATCGAATCGACACTCACGCCAGGCACCAGCGACATTACGGCATTGCGCACCGTGCTCTCAGGGCTCGCCGCCGCGCCGTCGCCGGCAGCACAGGCGTTAAGCGCGAACCCGCTGACGCACAGCGCCAGCAACCATTTCTTCAACATCGCGAACCTCGTGGGCGTCCGTTTCCGCAAGCGGAAACGTGGGGCGTTCATTCTCGCACAGGCGACTTGAACGGTTTCGCCCGGTGCGCCGCAAAACCTTTCACCCACGCGGATGGTGCTGCGCATGCAGGCGCTTGAGCCCTTCCTTTGCCACCAGGGTGTAGATCTGCGTGGTGCTCAGCGCACTGTGGCCAAGCAGCATCTGCAGCGCACGCAGATCGGCCCCGTGGTTGAGCAGATGTGTGGCAAAGGAGTGCCGCAACACGTGCGGCGAGATGCGCTTGGACGCAATGCCCACGCCCACCGCATAGCGTTTGACCAGGGTCCAGAACATCTGCCGCGTCATGCCCTCGCCGCGGTTGCTGAGAAATAGCGCAGCCGGCTGGCGTCCCTTGGCCAACAGAGGGCGGGCACCGGCCAGGTAAGCCTCGATGCGCTCTGCGGCGACCTCGCCAATGGGCACCAGGCGGTCCTTGCCGCCCTTGCCGGTGACGCGCACCACGCCCTGGCGCAGGTTGAGCGAGGCCAGCGGCAGCTCCACCAGTTCCGACACACGCAGGCCAGAGGCATACATCAGCTCCAACATCGCGCGGTCGCGCAGGCCCAACGTGCTGGTGACGTCCGGCGCGTCGAGCAGGCCCACGATTTCGCGCTCGGCCAGCGCCTTGGGCAGGCTGCGCGGCGTCTTGGGGCGCTCGATCAGCAGGGTCGGGTCGTCAAAACCCGACTCGGTACGGGCGAGAAACGCGTAGTAACGACGAAACGCCGACTGCCGCCGCGCCAGCGAACGCACCGCCACCGACTGGCTGCCATGGTAAGCGGACAGATGCTGCCGCTGGGCGCTGCGCAGGCTCTGGCCTTGGGTGGCGAGCCAGCGCGCGAGCCCGTCCAGATCACGGCGATACGCCTCGAGCGTGCGGTCGGCCAGTCCATCCTCCGACCAGACTCGCTCGATGAAGGCGTCGATACTGCGGCGATCCGCTTCGGTAATACTTGGGGATGGTTCCTGCATGGACGCGATGCTCGCCGTCGGCCACCTCGCGTGCAAGCACCTTCTTCCACGGGCTGCCTTTTCGATGAACTCGATCACCTCTTCCGCCAACGTGAACTGCCCGCTCTGGCGTCGCTTGATCGCGCTGGTCTATGACCTGCTCGCGGTGTTGGCGATCGTGATGGTCGTGGGTTACGTCTGCCAGCGCGTCACCGGTGGCAACTTGATCAGCAGCGACGGCCAGGCGCATATCGCGTGGTGGTACCAGCCACTGCAGGCGCTGGTGGTGTCCGCCTACTTCGTGGTCTCCTGGCTGCGCGGTGGGCAAACGTTGGGAATGCGCCCCTGGCGTATCCGGGTGACCGCCGGCGACGGAAGCCGCCCGACGTTGATGCAGGCGCTGGTGCGCCTGCTTGTGGCCGCGCTGCCCCTTCTATTGCTCGGACTGACCCCACTAGTCGGCATGCGCGCCGCCCTTTGGGCTGTCGCCATCGGCTGGGGTCTTTGGTTTGGGATGGCCGCGATCGATCCGCGACGTCGGGCCATCCACGATATCGCTGCGCGTACCGAACTACGCAGAATCGGCTGACCTTCACATTCAGCTAAGGCATTCCCTTGCGACACTAGCGATATGCCAAGTCTTGCCCTGCCCCAGCGCACCGCTGCCGATCTCAACCGCATCAACCGCGGGTTTTATGAGTCGCTGTGGGCGGGCTCGCGCCTGGTCGACCCCAGCCGCTTCAATACCTGGCCGATCGTTCGCGAACTGGCGATGGCCCTGCCGCGTCGCCTGGAAGTCGCCCCGGGCCTACGCCCGCGGCTGCCGTTGGACGGCACCTATTTCGTCGATATCACCCGGGCCGCCCTGGCCGGGTTGCGCGCCCAGGGCGCCAGCGCCATGCGCGGCTCGATCACCGCGTTGCCCTGCCCGGACGCCAGCTTCGACTTGATCTGCGCGCTGGACATCCTTGAGCACGTGGTGGACGACGACAAGGCGCTACGCGAACTGTCCCGCGTGGCCGCGCCCGACGCGCGCCTGCTGATCTCTGTGCCGCTGCACCAGGACGCGTGGACCGACTTTGACGAGTTCGTCGGTCACTATCGCCGCTACGAGCCCGAGCAGATCCAGAGTCGGCTCGCGGCCCATGGCTGGACCATTGAACGCAGCGCCACCCACGGCATGCAGCCAGCCTCCTCCCGCCTGCTGTCGCTGGGCCAGTGGTATCTCACCCATCAACGCGAACGCGCGCTGTGGTGGTACAACCACGTCTTCATGCCGCTGGGGCTGCATCTGCAAAAGCCGCTGCGCTGGCAGCCGGGTCTGGGCCCGACGGCACGCGTCGATGAGATGCTGCTGCTCTGCCGCCGCCTGTAAACGCCTGATTCAACAGGGCTGGGACAATGCGGCGGCGCAGCACGGCACCGCCAAACCGGGTAAGATGACGCCCTTCAGACGCCTCCGGTTTCACCCCCATGCTCTATCAGATTCATGAGTGGCAGCGCGCCATCCTCGGCCCTCTGAGCCATTACGCCGAAGCCAGCGCAAAGATGTTCAGCGACCTCACCAGTCCGCTCTCGCATGTGCCCGGTGCGCACCGTCTGGCGGCTGGCTACGAGCTGCTGCATCGGTTGGGCAAGGAATACGAGAAGCCCGGCTTCAATCTTCCGCAGGTCACCGCTCACGGGCAGGAAATTGCCGTGATCGAACGCGTGGTGCTGGACAAGCCGTTCTGCCAGCTCAAGCGCTTCAAGCGCTTCAGCGACGATCCGGACACCATCGAGAAGATGAAAAACGATCCGGTCGTGCTGGTGGTGGCGCCACTGTCCGGCCATCACGCCACGCTGCTGCGCGACACCGTGCGCACCCTGCTGCAGGACCACAAGGTGTTCATCACCGACTGGGTAGACGCGCGCATGGTGCCGGCCAGTGAAGGCGCATTCCATCTTGACGACTACGTCGCCTACATCGAGGAGTTCATCCGTCACATCGGCGCCCATCGCCTGCACGTGATCTCGGTGTGCCAGCCGACGGTGCCGGTGCTGGCTGCGGTGTCGCTGATGGCGGCGCGCGGCGAACCCACACCGCTGAGCATGATCATGATGGGCGGCCCGATCGAGCCGCGCAGCAACCCCACCGGCGTCAACAACCTTGCCACCACCCGGCCGCTGAGCTGGTTCAAGGGCAACGTCATCCATACCGTACCGCCGAACTACCCTGGCAGCGGCCGCGAGGTGTACCCGGGCTTCCTGCAGCACGCAGGCTTTATTGCGATGAACCCCGGCCGCCACGTGAATTCGCACTGGGATTTCTACGAGAACCTGTTGCGCGGCGACGAAGACGACGCCCAGGCCCACCGCAAGTTCTACGACGAATACAACGCCGTGCTCGACATGCCGGCCGAGTACTACCTCGACACCATCTCCACCGTGTTCCAGCAGTTCCTGCTGCCGCGCGGGCTATGGGACGTCTCCGGCGAACGCGTAAAACCGGAAGCCATCACGCAGACGTCCCTGCTTACCATCGAAGGCGAATTGGACGATATCGCCGGCCTGGGCCAGACCGAAGCGGCACATGATTTGTGCAGCGGGATTTCTGCGGACCGCCGGGCGCATCGCGTGGTGGAAGGCGCGGGGCATTACGGCATTTTCAGTGGACGGCGCTGGCGTCAGTCGGTGTATCCGCAGGTGAAGGATTTCATTCGGAAGTTTGATATCGCCGGGAAGTGAGGGTGGCGGGCGTGGCCCGCGCTCGGTGTCGCGATGGTGAGCACTGAGGGCGTGTGGTGACCGCGCGCCTGGTGTCGCCTTTCCGCGCCCTCTTCCCTTGGGGTGGGCGCTTGGGTGGAGGTTGTGCTCGCGGTAACGCTCCATTGTTCGTCATCCCCGCGAAAGCGGGGAGCCAGTGACTGTTCGCCTGTTGTCGCGTTATCGCCAGGGTGCCGCTTACGCAGGGATGACGATCAAAACCACGTCGCCGATCTGATTCGACCAACACTGAAATGAGGGGGAAAAAGCGCGCCTCAACGGCGCACCCCACCCCATCTACATATCAAACTTGTTCACGTCAAACCCGCGCCGCTTGTACTCACCCCACCGCGACCGCGACCCCTCGCGCTCCGCGGGATCAGCCGCCACCACTTCCAGCACGCGGTCGTAGCGACCAGGCGCGCATTCCTCGCGCAGATTAATCTGCAGCGGGCGGTCGGCCGTATCGATACCTGGCGGCACGATCAGCACGGCGGTGTGCTGATCGTCATCGTCACCTGCGAGCTGATGTGTGATGAACCCGTCTTCGTCGAACTCCCACAGCATTTCGTCGATGGCTTCGGCCTGTGCGAAATCGCGCGCGAGTATCAGCGTGGGTTGCTGAGCCGCGTGCGCGCGCTTGGCCAGTTCGCACACCAGCAGCAACGGCTGTTCGCGAAAGCGCGGCTTGTCGATCAGGTAGAAATCGGCACGAGGCATGGGCGAGAGACTTTGGCTGAGGGTAGCGAATCGTCGTTCCGGCACGGGCCGGAACGACGAACGAAGCTTACGCCGCGCGATCGATCAGCCACTGCACCAGCAGCGACACCGGGCGGCCGGTAGCGAGGCCCTTGCGACCTTCGTCCCAGGCGGTACCGGCGATATCCAGATGGGCCCAGCGCTGGCCTTCGGTGAAGCGCGCCAGGAAGCAGCCCGCGGTAATCGCACCGGCGTTCTTGCCGCCGATGTTAGCCACGTCGGCGAAGCCCGATTCCAGCTGCACCTGATAGTCGTCCCACAGCGGCAGGCGCCAGGCGCGGTCGAGCGTGTGCTCACCGGCAGCGATCAGCTCGGCGGCGAGGTCGTCGTGCTTGCTCATCAGGCCGCTGGCGTGCTTGCCCAGCGCAATGACGCAGGCGCCAGTCAGGGTGGCGGCATCGATCAGCACCTTGGGATGGAAGGTCTGCACCGTGTAGGTGAGCGCGTCGCACAGGATCAGGCGGCCTTCGGCGTCGGTGTTGAGCACTTCGATGGTGAGACCGGACAAGCTGGTCAGCACGTCGCTGGGGCGGTAGGCATCGCCATCGGGCATGTTCTCGACGGCGGGCACCACGCACACCAGGTTCACCGGCAGGCCAAGCTTGACGGTGGCTACGAAGCTGCCGAGCACGCCAGCGGCGCCGCCCATGTCGAACTTCATCTCTTCCATCCCCGGGCCGGGCTTGAGGCTGATGCCGCCGGTGTCGAAGGTGATGCCCTTGCCGACGAAGGCGTACGGCTTGTCGCCATCGGCGCCGCCCTTGTACTCAAGCACAACGAGCTTGGGCTTGTTGGCCGAGCCGCGAGCCACCGCCAGCAGCGAACCAAACCCGAGTTCGCCCATCTTCTCGTGGTCGAGCACGGTGCAGCTGACCTTGTCGTGCTCTGCGGCGAATTGTTCTGACTGGCTGGCGATATAGGCGGGGTTGCAGATGTTCGGCGGCAGGTTGGCCAGCTCGCGCGCGAAACGCACGCCCGCGGCGATGGCGACGGCCTGGTCCAGGCCGGCCTGTGCCTCGTGGCCGGCGGCGAAGGTAACGACGGCCAGCTCCGGCTGGGCGCTCTTCTCGCGCGGCTTGAAGGTGGCGGTGTAGCGGTAGGCGGCGTGGTCGGCGGCCAGCGCGGCCGTACGCACACGCCAGGTCAGGTCGTGCCCGGGAACTTCCACTTCGGTCAGGTAGGACGCGGCGTTGTCGACCGGCAGGCGACCCAGGGCGCGCACGGCTTCCGCATTTACCTTCTGATAGCGTGCACCATCGAAGGTCTTCTGCGTTCCTAGTCCCACTACCAGCACGCGCTTGGCCGTGACGCCCTCGGGCGCATACAGCAGCGCCGTGGTGCCGGCCTTGCCGTTGATGTCGCCGCTCTCCACCTGGCGCTTGATGGCGCCGTGCGCAGCGGTGTCCACACGGGCAGCGGCGCTGGTGAGCACGCCGTTCTCATAGACGCCAACCACCACACAGGCGGTGTCGACGGTTTCGGGAGCGGCAGAGCCAAGGCTGAACTGGAGAGTCATGAAGATGTCCTGCAGAAAGGTCCGGAAAGGCCCGGACAGGCTAGACTTGGGGTTTGCCAGCCCCGAAAGGGGCGGCGCCAAGCCCATCATCTTATCGCATGTCGAGAACCTGTCCCCATGATCCGGGTGATAGCCCGTACACTTAACGGTTGTTCCCCGTCCTGCGCGCGCGTTTCCGCGTCGCGGGCCTCTGCATGCGTGAGGACCGTTTCTGAGCATCCTCGATCGTTATTTCCTGCGTGAGCTGGCTCAGACCGTAGCCGCCACCGCCATCGTGCTGCTGGCCATCATGGCCGGCACGTCGTTTGCGCATGTGTTGCAGCAGGTGGCCAATGGCAGTTTCCCAGCCAGCGTGATGTTCCAGGTGCTGGGCCTGAACATGCTCGACGGCCTGACCACCCTGCTACCGCTGGCTGCCTTCCTTGGCGTACTCAATGGTCTTGGCCGCATGTACCGCGAAAGCGAGATGCACGTGCTGGCTTCGTCCGGCATGGGTGCCTCGGGACTGTTGCGCCCGCTGTCCATCCTCTCGCTGGTGGTGGCTATCCTGGTGGGCATCGTGTCGCTGTGGCTCGGCCCTTGGGCGGCTCGCACGTCCGATCAGCTGGTAGCCGCCGCCAACCGTTCGGTGATTGCCGCGGGCCTGGATGCCGGGCGCTTCACCGAGCTGCCTGGCAAGGGCGGCATCATTTTCGTCGACGAGCTGAGCCGTGACGGCAGCACGCTGGGTAACACCTTCATTGCCACCGAGCGTACCGGCCACGACAACGTGCCGCACCTCAAGGTGGTGACCGGCAAGCATGGCCAGCTCTATCAGGAGACGGACGGCAATGGCCGCTTCCTGGCGCTGTGGGATGGTTGGCAGTACGACATTCCGCTGGGTGCCGACAACTGGCGCAAGATGAAATACGAGCGCAACGACGCCTCGCTGGACAGCATCCAGTCCGACGACAACGACGAGGATCCCGCGCACTCGCTCACCACCATGCAGCTGTTGCGCACCGACAACCCGGACACGCGCGCCGAGTTTGCCTGGCGCACGATTGCCCCGGCGATGACGCTGGTGCTGCTGGCGCTGGCCTTGCCGATGGCGCGCCAGAGCCCGCGCGAGCCACGCTTCGGACGCATGTTCCTGGCAGTGCTCAGCTTCTACTTCTATTACCTGCTGCTCGCGCTGTGCCGTGGCCAGATCATCAAGGGCCACTGGCACCATTCGGCGCCGATGTGGATGGTGAGCGTCGTCGTGTTTGCCTACGCCGCCTGGATGTTCCGTAACCAGTATGTCGAGCGCAAGCCGCGCAAGGCGGGTGCCTGATGAGCAGGTTCCGTATCCGGCGGGTCGACTGGCTGGTTGGCACCACGGTGCTGGGCTCGATGTTGATGGTGTGGCTGGTGATCACCGGTCTCGACGCGGTGTTCCAGTTTCTGCGCCAGCTCGGCAACGTGGGCAAGAACGGCTACACGGTGACCAACGCCGTGGTCTACGTGCTGGTGACTTTCCCGCGCCGTCTCTATGAAATGTTCGGCAACGCGGCGCTCATCGGCGGTCTGTTGGGCCTGGGCGGCCTGGCCGCCACCAACGAGCTCACCGCGCTGCGTGCGTGCGGCCTGTCCAAGCTGCGCATTGCGATATCCGCGGTGGGCATCGTGGCCATCATGGTCGTGGGCGTGGTGATTTTGGGCGAGACCGCGGCGCCGTGGGGCGACCAGCAGGCGCAAGCCATGCAGTTGCGTCTGAAGTCCAATAACGCCATGGGACTAGGCGGCAACACGGGCCTGTGGGCGCGCGATGGTGACCGCATCATCAACGCCAAGGGCTGGACCGCCGAACACCGCGGCACACACAGCACCGTCGAGCTGCATGACGTGCGCGTGTTTACGCTCACCCCCGATGGTCAGGTCGATCAGTTCGACTGGGCCAAGACGGCCGAACACGACGGCCGGCAATGGGTGATGAGCCAGGTGCGCAGCACCAAGCTGGACGCACAGGGTACGCATACGGTTACCGCACCCAGCCAGCGCTGGGATTCCAGGCTCAATCCGCAGGTGCTGGAGCAGTCGGTGATCCAGCCGCAGTACCTGCCCATGCGCGACCTGCGACGCAACATCAGCTATCTGGAACAGAACGGCCAGAATCCCGGCGTGTATGCCTCGGCGTTCTGGGGGCGTGCGCTTTATCCGTTCAACGTGCTGGTGCTGGTGTTGTGCGCCATGCCGTTCTCGTTCGGCACGCTGCGCTCTGGCGGCCTGGGCAAGCGCATGTTCATCGGCATGCTGCTGGCCATCGGCTGGTACTTCCTGCAGAAGGCCATGGTGAACTTCGGCACCGTTTACGGTGTGCCGCCGTTGGTGGCCAATCTGGCGCCAGCGTTGATATTGGCGTTGCTGGCGTGGCTGTACTTCCGTAAGCACGGATAGCGCCCGGGTCCGAGAATGTGATGAAAAACGCCGCGACAATCGCGGCGTTTTTTTGCCTGTCTGCAGGAGCGCACCCTGTGCGCGACAGCCCTCCGAGACTGCGGTAAACGCGAGACTCCGCGGTCGCGCACAGGGTGCGCTCCTACAAGGCGGGCGTCAGTTGTTCTGCTCCACCGGCGCGGGCTCGGCATCCGCCACGAACTGACCTTCTGCAGCCAGCCGCGCGAACAGGCCGCCCTTTCGAATCAGCTCATCGAAGGTCCCCAGCTCCTCCATGCGGCCCTGGTCGAGCACCAGGATCTGGTCGGCATGGCGCACCGTGGATAGTCGGTGCGCGATCACGAAGGTGGTGCGCCCTATGGTGAGTCGATCCAGTGCGCGTTGAATGCGCGCCTCGGTGGTGTTGTCCAGTGCGCTGGTGGCCTCGTCCAAAATAAGAATCGGCGCGTCCTTGAGCATGGCGCGAGCGATAGCCAGGCGTTGGCGCTCGCCACCGGATAGCGAGCGTCCCCGCTCGGCTACCAGGGTTTCCAACCCTTCAGGTTTGCGGGCAATGAACGCAGCCGCTTCCGCAGCCGCCACGGCGGCCTCGATGTCCGCCTCGGCAGCATCAGGGTTGCCCACGCGCAGGTTGTCCAGGATCGATCGATAGAACATGCCGGCATCCTGGAAGACCACCCCGATGTTCCGACGCAACGACTCCAGCGTCACCTCGCGTACGTCCTGTCCATCGATGGTGACGCGGCCGGCGCTGGGGTCGTAAGCACGGTAGAGCAGGCTGAGCGCCGTGCTCTTGCCCGCGCCGGTTGGCCCTACCAGGGCAATGGTGCTGCCTGGTGCGGCGCGGAAGCTCAATTCGTGGAGTGCCGGCTGCACGGGGTCGTAGCCAAAACTGACATGATCGAACACCACCTCGCCGCGCACGCGCGGGAGCTCGATGGCGCCAGGGATATCGGCGATTTCCGGTTGGCGGTCGAGCACGGTGAAAAAATCACGTAATGACTGCGACTGGAAAAACAGGTTGGACAGGAAGGTAGCGAACTGTTCCAGCCGTCCAATCAGCAACATCGAAAAGCCGACGAAGCTGACAATGCCGCCCACACTGATCTCGCCACGCGTATGCAAGGCAGCACCTACCGCGAAGATCGCCACGATGGTCAACGTACTGGCAGCGCGGTTGAGCACCGACAGAATCGCCCAACCGCGCAGCACCGGATACTGCGCATCGAGCGTGCGCGTCATCATTTCGCGCAGCGCGCGCGACTCGGCGGCCAAACGGGTAAAGCTCTGCACCACCGTGACGTTGCCGAACACGTCGCCAGCGCGCGTGGCGATCTCATGGTGCAGCTCCTCCACCACACCTTGCGCCTTATGCGTGCGTTGCACGGCCACCGCGTTGAAGATGGAGAAACACAGCAACAGCGCAATCATCAGCAGCGCCAGCTTCCAGTTGATCGACAACGCCACCGGCACCATCACCAGAATCGACAACAACGTCGCCAGATGCTCGCGGAAAAAACTCAGCCACAGGTTGAAGAGGTTGCCCACACCCACGTTCATGATGCGCGACAGTCGACCGGTGTGATATTCGCCGTGGAACGACAGCGGCATGGAAGCGGCATGCTCGAAAAACAGCGCAATGGCCGCGAGCCGCCGCCGGTGCGCGAGTCGATCGGCATGCAACGACACCCACACGCTGGCCAGCACGCCGGCAAAGCCAACACCGGCCCACAGCGCGATCAGGCGTGGCGCTTGGCCGCCTTCGGCTGCCCCCAGCGCGTCCACGACTTTGCCGAACAATACGGGCTCCAGGAAAAACACGCCCGCCAACGCGAGGTTGGCGAGCGCAAGCGTAATCGCCAGCTTCCGTTCGGGCGCCAGCAGCCCGATGACCCTTAGATAGAGACCCAGGAACGACATCGATACGGCTCCCTTCCTGACAGGTATCCGTCCGCATCGATGGTGCCATGGAAGCGGCGGCTAGACGAATCGTTCACGCGTCGCCTGGGTCCGGGCGTGCCGCCGGAAATGCGCTAGGCGCAGGATTTGCGCAGAAAACCAAGCTTTCGGCTCAATGCATCATCCAGCACACCCTCAAACGCCTTCATCAATTGTGCACATTCGTGCTCACCCTGACCGGTTCGCTCCGCCCTCTCGGCCACAACGTGAGCGTGGTCGTGCCTGATGCCTTTGAACCTGCGGGACAAAGCGTCGCCGCAGATGCCTTCGAACGCCTCCAGCGCCTTCTCGCAAGCGTCGACTTCCAACCCTGTCCTGGCGGCCATTTCCCTGGCCACTTCCGTGTTGTTCACGGCGCTGTTTCGCCGCTGTCGTGGATTGAATATGCAAGCCTAAATCCCGTCCCGGGCGCTGCGCCTGATTTGGATGCGCTTGCCTAGTCGCCGGCAAGTGCGCAAGCTGGCCGCCTGTTTTCCGATGAGCGACCACCGTGGAACTGATTGACCTGCGCAGCGATACCGTGACCCGCCCCACCCCGGCCATGCGTGCCGCCATGATCGACGCGCCGGTGGGTGACGACGTCTATGGCGAGGACCCCACCGTCAACGCCCTGCAACGCCGCCTGGCGGACGACCTGGGTTTCGAGGCCGCGCTGTTCGTGCCCACCGGAACGCAGTCGAACCTGCTGGCACTGATGGCCCATTGCGAGCGTGGCGACGAGTACCTCGTCGGCGCCGACGCGCATACCTATAAGTTCGAAGGCGGCGGCGCGGCGGTGCTGGGATCCATCCAGCCGCAGCCGATTCCCCAGGATGCCGATGGCTCGCTGCCACTGGACAAACTGGCCGCCGCGATCAAGCCGATCGATCCACACTTCGCCCGCACCCGCGTGCTGGCGCTGGAAAACACCTGGCACGGTCGCGTGATGTCGCTGGATTACATCCGTGCGGCACGGGAGTTCACCCGCGACCGGGGACTGGGCTTTCATCTGGACGGCGCGCGATTGTTCAACGCGGCCGTAGCCAGCGGCGTTCCGGCACGCGAGATCGCCCAGCATTTCGATAGCGTCTCGGTGTGCCTGTCCAAGGGGCTGGGCGCGCCGGTGGGCTCCGTACTGGTGGGCTCGGCCGCGCTGATCGACAAAGCCCGCCGCTGGCGCAAAGTGACCGGCGGCGGCTGGCGCCAGGCCGGCATGCTTGCGGCGGCGGCTTCGTACGCGCTCGATCACCACGTGGCGCGCCTCGCTGATGATCATGCCCGTGCCCTAGCGCTGGCGGAGGGGCTGGGTGAGATTCCAGGAATCAAGTTGCTGGGTCGGTTCACCAATATGGTGTTCATCGACGTGCCGGCGGATCGTCTTCGTGATTTGGACGTCCATCTACGGGAGTCCGGCATACGCATCAGCATCGGTTATTTGCCGACGCTGCGGTTGGTGACGCATCTGGATGTGAACGACGAAGGCGTGGCGCGGACGGTCGCGGCGTTCCGAGCGTTCTTCGCTTAGGTTATCGCTTGATTTCGCCCGGGCGGGGCGAGTCGGGCGATAGCTGTCATCTCGACCTGATGGGCGCGTGGCGGCAGCCGGGCGTCCGAGCGTCGCGCACCGCTCTTCTGTAGGAGCGCACCCTGTGCGCGACAAACCTACACAGCGGTAACGACAGATCTCCGCGGTCGCGCACCGGGTGCGCTCCTACAGGGAGGCGGTGCGCTTTGGACTGGAGGAGCGTCGCATGCGAAAGGCTTCGCGACAGTCAAAAGCGCAGTCAGTGGGTGACCAATTTCGCTGTTGTGGAGCGCATCCTGCTTCCGCAGGGATGACGATCAAACAGGGCGCGAATCGTCATGCGCCAACATCACACCCCTTCATCCACCCTCACCTGCGCGCGAATCACATCCATCAACTGCTCACCCGTTAGCGGCTTACGCAGGAAACCATCCATGCCAGCCTCACGCGCACGCGCCTCCTCATCACCGCCCGATCGCGCGGTGATCGCCACGATCGGAATGCGAAGCCCGGGCTCCTCGCGCTGGCGAATCAAGCGGGCGATCTGGAAGCCGTCGATGCCCGGAAGATCAAGGTCGAGAAGGATCACATCGCAGGATGCCTGCGCCAATTCCGCCAGCGCCGCCAAGCCGTTGCCGACGTAGCGCACTTCGTGGCCACCACGTTCGAGCAGGCCGCGGATCACAGCTGCGACGATGGCATCGTCCTCCACCAGCAGCACATGCAATTGCCGTTGAACCGGAACGTCGCTACGCACGGTGGTTGTGGCGGCTGGCTCGTGCGCCACGAGCAGCGGCAGGCGCACATGGAAGGTGCTACCGAAGGCGACCTTCGATTCCAGCTCGATACTGCCGCCCATCATGGCGACCAGTTCACGACAGATCGCCAGGCCCAGGCCGCTGCCGGCGCGTCGTTGCGGGCTGGTGGCTTGCTCGAAACGCTGGAACAAACGCGCCTGGCTGGCTTCCGGAATGCCGGGACCGGTGTCGATGATGCTGAAGCGCAAACCGTCCTGCGTGCGCCGCACACGCAGGGTGACGCTACCGCGCTCGGTGAACTTCAGGGCATTGTTGGCCAGATTGAGCAGCACCTGCTTGATGCGTACCGCGTCGCCAATCATGCGGTGCGGCAGGCCGTCGGCCACGTCCACATCGAAGCGCAAACCCTTGGCGCGTGCCTGACCCAGTTCAAGCTGGGCCACGTCGCCGACCAGCACGGCCGGATCGAATGGCGCGTTTTCCAGTTCCAGCTTGCCGGCTTCGATGCGGGCCAGATCCAGTGCGTCGTTGAGCAGCTTGAGCAGCATGCCGCCGGATCGCTGCATGGCTTCGGCGTACTCGCGCTGGATGCTGCTGAGCGGCGTGCTGAGCAGCAACTCGGCCATGCCCATCACGCCGGTCATCGGCGTGCGGATTTCATGACTCAGGGTGGCGAGGAATTGCGTTTTCGCCGCGCTTGCTTGCTCAGCGAGGCGACTGCGCTGCTCGGCCAGCTGAATCTGATGCCGCTGCGCCAGGCGGCGACGCCATATCTGCAGCGCGAGCCAAACCAACCACGCGGCCAGCAGCACGTAGCCACACCAGGCCCACCAGCGCGCCCATGGCGGCGCCTGCACGTGAATCTGCAGGGGCTGAGCCAGATGGGCCCATTCGCCATCCGCGCCAACGGCCATCACGTCGAGCGCGTAGTCGCCGGTGCCCAAACCCGCGAAATCGCGTTCGCCGCGACTGCCGGTGTCGACCCAGGCGGCATCCACGCCTTGCAGGCGGAAACGGTAGCGATTGGCCGCCGGATCGACGTAGGAGAACACGCGCGACTCGATATTGAGCCCGCTGTCTTTCCAGCCCAGGAACAACTCACCGGAAGCCGGCAACGGCACGTCTTGCACGATACCGTTGCGACGTACGGTGATATGCGTGATCGCCACGATCGGCGGCGCGACGTGTTCGTCCACACGGTTGGGATTGAAGCCCATCACGCCGCCCAGCGTGGGTGCATAGATGGTGCCGTCGATGGAACGTCCGAAGCCGCGAAGGAATTCGCCGTTGCTCAGGCCATCCTGCAGGCCAAGCTGGCGGAAACGGCCGGTGCTGGGGTCAAACCGCCACAAGCCATCGCGACCGAAAATCCACACGCGCTGATGCTTGTCCACCGCCAGGTCAACCACGTTGACGGATGGCCAGCCGCGGGTCGCGTCCACCTTGTCATCGAGCGCCAGGCCTTCGGCGGTGTAGTGGTAGTGCTCAAGGCCATCCGGTCGCGCCATCCACATGCCGTCATCGGTGAAGTCGAAGGCGTCCACCGATTCGCCGTTTTTTACGCCTGGCACGGGTTCGAAATAGTCGAGCGAACGGCTCAAGCGCATCATGCCGCCGTCGCTGGCGTACCAGAAATGGCCTTTGTGCAGCGTAATCTGGCTGCCCCAGCGAGCCTTTTCCTCGGCGGGCCGGAACGGCACCGGCGTCACGCCGAGCGTGTTCTGGTCAACGCGAAACAGGCCTTCGCCAAAGGTGCGCGCGTAGAGTTTGCCATCCGGGCCCAGCTCCACTTCCAGCGGATGCTTCATGCCCTGGCTGTTGGCCGGCACTTGATCGAGCTTGCCGTTGTCGTAGCGAAACAGCGCGCCCTGCACGGTGATCCACAAACGTGACTGCGCGTCTTCGGTCATGCCCAGCACATCACCGCGCAGGCCCGAGAGCACATGTTCGACGGCGCCCGTGGCAGGCCACAGCCGATCGACGCGGCCGCCGCGTTCACCTACCCATAGCGTGCCTGCACTGCCTCGCGCCAGCGAATAGGCCACCGAATCGCGCAGGCTGCTGTCATCGTCGGGAATATGGGTGAAGCGGCTGACGCTGTTCCAACCGGGAGCGAGGTAGGCCACGCCGCCATCGAACAGGGCGATCCACAGCCCCCCCTCATTGTCGGACTGAATCTGCCAGATCCACGTGCCGGGCAGATTGCCGTACAACACGGGCTGGTTGACCACAGCCTGGATCGGCTTGCCCTCGCCATTCTGCAGAAACAGGCCGCGCTGCGTACCCACCCACAGACGACCGGCGCGATCGCGCGCGCTGCTGAGCACGTTGGTTTCGGGCAATTCATTGCGGCCGACCTGCCGCGCGATGTCATCGCCGCGCACCACGAACAGACCGTGCGATGAAGCGATGCGTACCTCGCTGGCGCCGCCTTCGATACGCCACGCATCCAACGCCTGTCCCGGATTTTCCGGTTTGACGGCGCGGAACACGCCCGTCTCGTCGCGACGAAACACGCCATTGTCGCTGCCGACCCACAGCTGCCCGAGCGCGTCGACGTAGAGCGATCCGACCGTGCCCAGCGCCGCGGGATCGTCGCCCGTCACGACGACATGATCGAAACCTCGTCCGTCCATGCGCATGCGATCGAGGCCGACAGCGGTGCCGACCCAGAGCGAGCCGTCAGCGGTCTGCGCAATCGTCCACGCCTTGTCGCTGCTCAGGCTGGCCGGATCGTTGGCGTCGTGTCCCCAATGGCGGAACGAGGCGGAGCGTTCGTCGTATCGGTTGAGGCCGGCCTCCAGCCCGGCGGCCCACAGGCGCCCGCCGCGATCGAACAGCAGCGCAGAAATGCCGTTGTTGTAGAGCGATTGCGGATCGCCCACGACATGACGGAACACTTTGAAGCCGACACCGTCGTAACGCGCAATGCCGCTCTTGGTGCCGAACCACATGGTGCCATCGGGCGACTGCACCACCGTATACACACTGCTGCTGGGCAACCCCTCGGCGGTGCCATAGCGGCGGAACTGTGGCGTGGGCAGCGCGGTGGCAGCCGGCGGCACGACGGATGTGATGTCCATCGTGGACGTAGGCGTGGCGCCAAACAGGAAGGCACTAAGCAGCAAGGACGGCAGCATGGACTCCCCCAAGGCCTACGATCATGCCAGAGCAGCGATGTCAGAACGAGGTATCGGCCGGGGCGATTGAAACCTCAACGCGCCGTGAAAGCACCTACACGGAAACAATCCGTTCCCGATGCGCCGCTGGCGCGTCCCCAGCGGATCGTCCAGACTTCCGCATATGCCCACATCACGCCTCACAAGCCGGCTTCTGTTTGCGATGGCAGGCGCATGGCTGCCGTTGGCCGCTGCGCAGGCGGCGCCCGCCACCTATCGCTACGACACCACGCACAGCCAGATTGTCTTCAGCATCGACCACAACGGTTTCTCGCGACCGTTCGGGCGATTGCACATTGCCGATGGCTGGCTGCGCTTTGATCCCGCTGACTGGAGCCAGTCCGCCACCGAGCTGGACATTGACCTGGCGAGCCTGGACATGGGCGACGCGGCGTGGAACGAGGCGGTACTCAAGCCGGCATTTCTCGATGCCAGCGGCGTGCGTTACGCCCATTTCACCAGCACCTCGTTGGAGCGCAAGGACGACACCCACGGCGTGTTACACGGCAATCTGACCCTGCGCGGCGTAACGCGGCCGGTGGACCTGCCTTTCACCTTCAACCGCCTGGGCACGACTATTTACGGCATGCACACCACGGCCGGCTTTTCCGCGACGGCCATGCTCACCCGCGATGATTTCGGTATTACCGGCAACGCCAATTCGATTGGCCACAGCGTCAGCATCTGGCTGGAACTGGAAGCCGTCCAGGACGATCACGCCACCACCCGACAAGGATCTCCATGAGCCTGCGTAGTACTGACCGCCAATGGGGTTCGGTCGCGAAGTTTTTCCACTGGACCACCGCACTGCTGATCATCGGTAACGGCATCTTCGGGCTGGCGATGGACCTGGCCAGCTCGCCGATGCAGAAAATCAACTGGCTGGCCTTGCACAAGTCGATCGGCCTGACGGTACTGGCGCTGTTGCTGCTGCGCCTGTTGTGGCGCATCGGCGACCGTCGCCCGAAAGACGAACCGGCGCCGCGCTGGCAAACGGTTCTCGCGCATGCGGTGCATGGGCTGCTCTTCCTGTTTGTTGCCGCGCTGCCACTCAGCGGCTGGTGGTTCAACTCGATTGCCGGCAAGCCGCTGCAGTTCTTCAAACTAATCAATCTGCCCGCACTGACCGCGGCCAACCCCGAGCTGCGCCACTTCGCGCACGGTCTGCACGAGAACCTGTTCTGGATTCTGGTGGGCATTCTGGTGCTCCACATCGGCGGTGCGCTGAAGCACCAATGGTTGGACCGCGACAACACGCTGCTGCGCATGCTCCCCTTCCGTCGCCTGCGCAACGACGCCCCCTCCCAAGGAGAACGTTGATGAAACACCTCAAGCTCGCCGCCCCGCTGCTGCTCGCCCTTGCCCTGCCTGGCCTCGCCAGCGCGGCCGATTACGCGGTGCAGCCGGCCGCCAGCAAGCTCGGCTTCTCCACCACCTTCCAGGGCCAGTCGTTCGATGGCACCTTCGGCAAATGGACGGCGGCGATCAGCTATGACGCCACGAAGCTCGCCAGCTCGAAGTTTGATGTGGTGGTGGATCTGGCCAGCGCCAAAACCGGCGACAACGATCGCGATGGTGCGTTGCCGGGCGCCGATTTCTTCAACGTGGCGAAATTTCCCCAGGGGCATTTCGTCACCACCGGGTTCCGCCAGAACGGTGCGCAGGTCGTGGCCGATGGCAACCTCACCCTGCGCGGCGTGACCAAGCCGGTGAGCCTCACTGTCAGCTTCAAGCCGCAGGGCACGGGTGCCACGCTGGATGTCACCGGCTCGGTGAAGCGCCTGGACTTCGGCGTGGGCGGCGGCGAGTACGCCGATACGTCGGTGATCGGCGCCGACGTGAAGATCAACGCGCACCTCGTGCTCACCGCAAAGTAAGGGTGTAGGAGCGGAGCCTGCGCGCGACCAGCCTGCGGAGCGGTACGCCGCAGCGCAGCGGTCGCGCACAGGGTGCGCTCCTACAGGGCTCCCTGCAAAAACAGCCGTACCGCATCCGCGTCGAACGGCCAGTCCAGCTCACGGCCGTCCCGGCTATCCCGTAGCACCGGCACGCGGGTGCCATAGCGCGCCTCCAGACCCTCGTCGTCATCGACCCACACGCTGTCGAAATCCGGCGCACGTGCTTGCGCCATCACGGCCAGCGCCTGGTCACACAGGTGGCAGTAGTCACGTTGGTAGAGCACGAGTGGTGGTCGCATAGCCGGCGACCATACGCGATCACCCACCGGTTCCGCGAGATGCCCGGTAGGCCTCCCCGGGCATCGTTCTCGCGCCGCGCGCACCAGCCCGGCTCGGTTGCTGGCAAAATCAAATGATAATCACTATCATTTGCACCGCCTGCCATGACAGCGAACACGCGCCATGGCCCGCCACGACAAGAATCGATCTGCCCAAGGCCCCTTATGTCCCTGCCCTGTTCGTCCCCGCGGCTGCGCCGTCCCCGGTACCGCAGCCTGGCCGTCGCGCTGTGCCTGGCCTGCGCCACGCCGACATTGCTCGCCCAGCAGGGCACGCCTGCCGCCTTCCTGCAGGTGCATCACTACGACGTTCCCGCCGGCTTGCTGACGCAGGCGCTGACGGTATTCGAGCATCAAGGTGGCCCCCGCCCGGACAGCAAGGGCATGGCGCTGGAAGGCAAGCGCACGGCCGGCGTCCACGGTGACTACACCGGTACCGACGCGCTGGGTGCACTGCTTGCCGGCAGCGGTATCGCTGCCCAGGACCTGGGCGGTGGCCGCTACAAGCTGGTGCCTGCCACGACGACCGCGGGCGTGAAAAACCTCGAGGGAGTGCAGGCCACCGCCAATGTGATCGGCGATGGTGATTCCTACACAACCCGCTCCACCTCCAGTGCCACGCGCCTGCCGCTGTCGCTGCGTGAAACACCGCAGTCGGTGAGCGTGATCACGCGCCAGCAGATGAACGACTTCGGCCTCAACGACATCAATGCCGTGCTGGACACCACCACTGGCGTGAACGTCGAGCGCGTGGAAACCGACCGCACCTACTACACCGCGCGCGGTTTCGACGTCACCAATTTTCTGGTGGACGGTGTCGGCATGCCGTTCTGGACCGGCAACCAGCAGGGTGACCTGGACACTGCCGTGTACGACCGCGTGGAAGTGCTGCGCGGCGCCAACGGCCTGCTCTCCTTCACCGGCAACCCGTCGGCCACCATCAACTTCGTACGCAAGATGCCCACTGACGACTACCAAGGCAGCGTCGGCGTCACCGTGGGCAGCTGGGATGACCATCGCCTCGACGCGGATCTGTCCGGCCCGCTCAACGACTCGCACAGCGTGCGCGGCCGGCTGGTGGTGGCCGACGAGGACACCGACAGCTACCTGGATCGCTACAACCTGCGCAAGCAAGTGGTGGATGGCGTGATCCAGGCCGACCTGACGCCTTCCACCGAGCTGACCGCAGGCGTCACTTACCAAAAGGACAAGTCGCACGGCGGCATGTGGGGCGCGCTGCCGCTCTACAACACCGACGGCACGCCGACTGACTACAGCCGCTCCACCAGCACCTCGGCCGACTGGTCGTACTGGAACACGGCGGACACCAGAACCTTCCTCCAGCTCACCCAGCAGCTGGGCAACGACTGGAGCCTCAAGGGCGAGCTGGATTACCGCCGCGTCACCCAGCAGAGCAACCTGTTCTACGTGTACGGCACGCCGGATGCGACCACCGGCCTGGGCCTGTATGCCTATCCCTCGGCGTACACCAGCAGCGAGAAGCAGTATGTCGCCGACGTCTATGCCAGCGGCCCGTTCGAGCTGGCCGGCCGCACGCATCAGCTGGTGATCGGCGCGAACTGGGCGAAGGACGATGTGCGCCAGCTGTCCAGCTATGGCGAAGGTATCGGTACACCCATTTCGTCGCTCAACGACTGGACCGGCGATTATCCGGAGCCGCCGTTCGACGCCTATTACGGCAGCGGCGTGACCTCGACCAAGCGGCAGGCGCTATATGCCACCGCGCGTTGGAGCCTCGCCGACCCGCTGACCTTGATCACCGGTGCCAGCACCGTGCATATCGATCAGCAAGGTGTGAGCTACGGCGTACCGAGCAGCTACGACAAGACGCAGACCACGCCGTTCGTCGGCCTGGTCTACGACTTCGCCGAGCATTATTCGGCATACGGCAGCTACACCAAGCTGTTCAACCCGCAGACGCAGACCGACATCAACAACAAGATTCTTGATCCGGTCACCGGCGCCAATCTCGAAGTGGGTATGAAGGGTGAGTGGGACGACGGCCGCCTGAATGCCTCATTCGCGCTGTTCCGCTCGCGCCAGGACGGCCTGGCCGAGTACGCCGGCCACAGCCTGGTGACCAACCAGGACTACTACAGCGGCATCGATGCCACCTCCAAGGGCTACGAGTTCGACGTGAGTGGTCAGCTCACCGACAACTGGCAGGTGAGCGGCGGCTATACCCAGCTGGGTATCGTCGACCCGCAGGGCAACAACGTGCGCACCTATGTGCCGCGTCGTTTGTTCCGCCTCAACACCACCTATCGCATCGCCGCCCTGCCGGGCCTGCGCGTGGGCGGCACGCTGCGCTGGCAGGATCGCATCTACATCGACCAGGATGCGGTGGCCACCAATGGCAGCGAGATCTTCACCTACCAGGGCTCCTACGCCGTGCTGGGCCTGATGGCCGGTTACGACTTCGGCCAGCACTGGAGCACGACGCTCAACGTCGACAACGTCACCGACCGCAAGTACATCGCCAGCCTGTACTGGCAGCAGGGCTTTTATGCCGCGCCGCGCAGCTACATGCTCAACGTGAAGTACGCGTTCTGACCGTAACCGACAACGAGCGGGGAAAGCTTTTCCCGCTCGTTGTTCGGGGCGCCTTAGCGGGTCTTCTTCGCCGGACTGCGCCTCGACCCGCTGCGCGACGCCGCCGCTCCGCCCTTTTTCGCGGAAACCTCGGCGCCACCCTTGTCCTTGCCCGCACCGCCCAGGTAGCCAGCAAAGTGCTGGCGCAACTGGTTGATCTCGCCAATGCGCTCCATCACGTCGCCCTTCTCCTGGGCCATCGCTGTCGTCAACAGACTGAACAGGCTCGTATAGGCGCTGAAGCTGTGCCATGCACGATCGGCCTGGATCATCAGCACGTTCGGCGTCAGCTCACGTGCCCAGTAGCACTCGGTATCGGTGATCAGCACCAGCGGTATGCCGCGCTCGACGACTTCCTCGGCCAGCGCGCGAAATTGCTTGAAGTAACGACGCATATCGATCAACACCACGCAGCTGTTGCGCGTGGAATCGAGCAGCATGTCGATATAGGCGCCGTCGATACCCGAGTTGAACGACACGTGCGGACGCACCTGCTGCAACATGGCGGCCAGGCCCAGCCCGAGGAACGTGCCGTGATGGAAGCTCGATACCGTCACGCGATCGGCAGTCGACAGCATCTTCACCACGGACTTCCATTCCTTGGTCCCCGCCAGCGCATGGGTGGTGGTCAAGGCGCGGATTTCGGCCTGCAGGTGGCCGGCCAGCGGATCGGCTTCCTTGGACTGCTCCACGTCCTTATAGAGATGACGCCATGAGGCATCGCCGCGCAGTTCTTCCTTGAGATCGCCCACGCCCTCATAACCGAGGTTGCGAAAGAACCGCCCCACCGTCATCTGGCTGACGCCGACACGCTTGCTCAGGGAGGCTGCGGTTTCGAAGGGCACGTCACGCATGTTGTGCAGCAGATAACTGGCAATCTTCTGCTCGGAAGCAGTGAAGGATTCCCAATGATCCTTCAGCTTTTGTTGGAGATCCTTGGTCATCGTCGCTCGCTTACCGGGTGAGCACCATCGCTGCGCCTGCATCCTCGCGACTTTCCACCTGACCCAGCCGCTGGCCAAGGATATACAAAAGCGTCGCCGCCAGCCCGGCCACCGCGCCGATCAGCGCAAAGAAGCAGCCATGGGAGAGGCCACTCCATAGCGTCCCCAGCGCGCCTGCCAGCAGGTTGCCGAAAAATCCGGCAAAGAACCATGTCGCGATGCTGGTGGCGCGAAAACCTTCCGGCGCCATGCGACCAAACAGCCCCAGCCCAATGGGAAGGATGTAGAGCTCGCCGAGCGTCATCATGACGAACCAGCCCACCAGCCACACCCAGCTGGCGCGCGTGCCGTGCGCGTCCGACCAGGCAGCGATGCCCGCCAGCAACAGGTACGAGGCAGCCACGACCGCCGCCCCGAACGCCATTTTCTTCAACCACGGTGTTTCGATGCCGCGCCGCGCCAGACGAGCCCAGCGAATCACCAGCAACGGCGTCGCCGTGAACACCACCAGCGAGTCGAGCGACTGGAACCACGTCATCGGGATGCTCCACCCGGCGGTGACATGGCGATCGACGCCATCGTTGGCCCACAGCGCAATGGTGTTGCCCACCTGTTCGTAGGCACCGCGAAACACCACCACGATCGCGGCGACGGTGATCAGAAACCCGAAGCGCTGGAGTACCGCACGATCCATTGGACGCTTCTCGCGCTGCCCTGCGGCGGGCCGCGCCGGCTCCTTGGGCAGGTAGCGACTACCGCCCAGGTAGATCACCAGCGAAAGCAACATGCCGATGCCGGCTGCCGTGAAACCCCAGTGCCAACCAAACATCTCGCCCAATGTGCCGCACACCAGCGGCGCGAGAAACGCACCGAGATTGATGCCGATGTAATAGATGTTGTACGCGTTGCTGCTACGCGTATCGCCCGGCCGATAAAGACCTTCGATCTGGCTGGCGAGGCTAGGCAGGAACAGGCCGTTGCCAAGCGCAATGGTGGCCAGCGCCGGGTAGAACAGCGGCTCGGACGCCATCATGAAATGACCCAGCGCCATCGTCGCGCCACCGATGACCACGGCGTTGCGCTTGCCCAGCCAGCGATCCGCAATGACGCCGCCAAACACCGGCGTGAAGTACACAAAAGCAGCGTAAGTGCCGTAGATCAGCGAGGCATGTTCCTGGCCGATCTTCAAATGCATGGTCATGTAATAGACCAGCAGCGCGCGCATGCCGAAGAAGGAAAACATCTCCCACATTTCGGTGAGAAACAGGATGCTCAGGCCCGCCGGATGGCCAAACCAGTTTCGTTCCCGACTTACAGTTCCTGCTTCGATCATGCGCAACGGCACTCCCGCTGATGACTTATGAGCCTGCGTTGGCAGGACCGCCCCACACGCTCTGCGGACACGAAATGCGCCCATCCTTGTAGATAACCCCTGGCGAGCGATCCGATACCAGGAACTGCGGGCCGTCCAGGTCGACCACCATGCAGAGCGCCCCGACCACGCAAGCCGGTGCCATCGACCAAGAGGTGCCCCCCATATTGCCCACCATCAACTGGAAGCCAAGCTCGCGCGCTTTGTTCGCCAGGATCAGCGCCTCGGTAAGCCCACCGCACTTGTCCAGCTTGATGTTGATGATATTGACCCGCCCGACCATTTTTTGCAGGTCGCGGTGATCTTGCACGCTTTCGTCGGCGGCCAGGGCTATCGGGCAGTCCAGCCCGTCCAGCCATGCTTCCTTGCCCACCGGGAACGGCTGCTCGACCACCGAAACGCCGCTTTCCACCAGCGCCGGCAACAGCGCCGCGAAGGTTTCCGGCGTAAAGCCCTGGTTGGCGTCGACCATGATCCACGCATGCGGACAGGCCGCACGTACGGCCCGCACGCGTTCCGCGTTGCGGTCATCATCGGTGAGCTTCAGCTTGATGGCGCGTGCCTGCGTGAACTCGCGTGCACGCTGCGCCATCACCTCGGGTTCCTCAGCGCCGACGGTGAACGTCGTCAACAACGGCGCGGGCGGGTCCAGCCCTGCGATCTCCCAGGCGGCCTTGCCCTGCAGCTTGGCTTCCAGATCCCACAGTGCGCTGTCCACGGCGTTGCGGGCGCCACCGGGTGGCAGCAACGTCAGCAGCTGTTGCCGCGTGACGCCGCTTTCAATGGCGTCACGCAGCGCCTCGACCTGCTGCAGCATCGAGGGGGGCGTGTCCTGGTGGTAGTAGACGCCCAGTGCCTCGCCGCGTCCCACGTGGCCATCGCTTTCCAGCTCAACCACGAGCATTTCGTTGTGCGTGAAGGTGTAACCGGTGATGCGGAATGGCGCCGTCATCTCGATACGCTCGATGGCGGCCTTCATCTTCAAACGTGTGGACTCATGTGTGGTCATCAACTTTCTCCTGCCTTAGAAGCGCACGTTGAAGCTGATCATTCCGAAAGCCAGAATGAACCAGGCGATGTACAGGGCGGCGAACGTCAACACCGTCTCGCCTACGCGAACCCACAGGCTGCGCTGCGCGAGCTGCCAGTTGCGAGCTGCATGGAACAGCACCGCCAGCGCACCCACCATCGCGACCACGCCGAGCACGTACAGGAAGTAGAACCAGGGCGTTCCGGTAGAGCGCAGCAGGATGTTCTCGTCCGCGGAGATCGCCGCGATCAGCAGCACCCACCCCAACACATCGCCAAGCAGTACCAAGGCACCCAGCCGGGAGAACAGACGCGAGCAACGCAGGGCCGGCACGATATCCAGTGCGCGCTGGTAGTGACGACGTGCCCACCACCCGAAGAACCAGAACGACAGCGCCACCAGCAGCACGAGCAGGGACAGACCCACCAGCCACCCCACCGTGCCCACGCTCTTGTAGCCAGGCACGCGCTCGAACACGAACACCGGCGAAATATGGTCGGTCGCCCAGTACTTGATGTTGCCGTTCGCGTCAGCGATGAAGTCCAGCTTGCGTTGGCCGTTGGCCTCGACGTAGTGCAACGGGCTCACTTCATGCCAATGCAACGGCTTGCCGGCATAGTCGCTCAGCGCGGCGATAGTCAGGGTGCCATCCGGCATCGCGTTGACTTGTATCTGCCCCAGAATGTTGAACGGACGCAGCGCACTGACGTTGCGACGGCTCGATTCGTACCAGCCCGCCACCCTCGCCGCATCCACCTTGGCCGACGCGATGTCGGTCTGCTTGGGCAACGCATGGGGGAAGTAACGATCGAGGAAGGCGTAGAAGATCGCCGGACGAATCGTATGGGCGCCGCCGACCTCGCTGCCCAGACTGTTGAAGGACATGAAGATGCCCACGTTCTTGTCGAGCAGCAGGTGCAGGTCGCTGTGGAAGACTTCGGTGTCGCCGCCATGCCCGATGATGCGCAGGCCGTTGCGGTCTTCCTGATAGAAACCAAGGTCGAAACCTGCCATGCCCGGCGACGCGGTGTACTGCGGGCTATGCATCAGCTTGGCGGTGGCTTCCTGCAGGATGCGCGTATCGCCGTAGCGACCGTCCTGCAGCTGGGCAATCATGAATTGCGCCATGTCGACAGCCGAGGAACTGAGTGCGCCGGCCGGCGGCGGATCGACGAACTCGAACGGCTGCGCTTCGCCATCGGAGGCCGTCTTGTAGCCCTTCGACATCAGCGGCGCGAGCGTGGCCGGTAGCGGCTGATCGAAGCTCGAGTGGCTCATGTTGAGCGGCTGGAACAGGTGCCGCTGCACGTAGTCCTCGAAACGCTCGCCGGAAACGCGCTGCACGATGTAACCGGCGACGCCACAACCATAGTTCGAATAGGCGACCGTTTCGCCCGGCGGGAAAATGCGCGCCGGAACGTGCGACTTGAGATAACGCTCGAGGTTCACCTCTTCAGCGGTGGCCGGCAGCAGGTCACGCGCCGCTTCTTCAAAGCCCGCGGTGTGGGTCATCAGGTTGCGCAGGGTGATCGGCTTGCCTTCGTACGGCGGAATCTTGAAGTCGATGTATTCGTTGACGTCGTGATCCAGGTTCACCTTGCCCTGTTCGACCATCTGCATGACCGCCGTCCACGTGAACAACTTGGAGGTCGAGCCCGGACGGAACAGTGTGGTTTCCGGCGATACAGGTGTTTGCGCCTTGAGATCGGCGTAGCCGTAGCCGCGCGAGAACAACACGCTGCCGTCCTTGACGACAACGACCACACCGCCAGCGATATCACCGCGCTGCATGGCGAACGGCACCAGCCCGTCGAAGAACGACGACAGGTCTTGCGAGGTCAGTGCTTGCTCGCCGGACTGCTGGGTTGCAGGCATGGACGGCGCGGCCTCGGCCGGGGTGGATGGCACGGGCGCTACCTGCGCCATGCCTATGCTGGCAGTCGCGCACGCAACCAGCGCAACCAACCGCTTGACTAGGTGGTTCATGGAACACTCCAAGTTGGATGCAACGGAATAGCTCAGAACTCGACGCTGGCGGAGACGCCAATCGTGCGCGGTGTCTGATAGTTGGCCTGGAACGGACTGGCGATGGGGTCCAGCGTTTCCGGACTCATCGCGAGGATGCCGCGCTTGTTGCCGAGATTCTTGGCGTAGGCCTCGATCGACCATTTGTCGAAATTGGCGCCAAGGTGGAAGTCGATGTTGCTGTAGCTGGGCAACGTGAAACGTGGCGCGGGCACGGTGTTGAAGTCCGATTGACGTGCGTCCACGTAGCTATAGTTGCCGCCCACAAAACCCGACCATCCACCGCCGAGCGAGAAGTTGTAGTCGGCGCCGAGGTTGGCATTCCACTTGGGCACGTACGGCAGCGTGTCGCCCTTGTACCCGTACAAGCCGCCAGGCGGTGTATCGGCGGTAAGTTCGGCATCGGTGTATGTCGCGTTGGCCCATACGGTCAGGCCACTCACCGGTGTATAACGCCAGTTCGCTTCCAGACCCTTGCTGCGTGCAGCACCACCGTTGCCGAGGAAGCTGAAGCCACCGGTGGATTCCGCCAACTGGATCTTGCTCCAGTCAATGTCGAACACATCCACGTCAAAGCTCATGCTGTTGTCGAGCAGGAGTTTTTTCAGGCCCAGTTCGTAGCTGACCAGCTTGTCCGCACCAAACGTCAGCGGTGCGCCAAGCCCAGGCGGTACACCCACATTCGGGCCGCCCGGGCGGAAGCCCGATGCCACGCGCAGGTAGGTCATCAAGTCATCGCTGAACTTGTAGCTCGGGTTGAACAGATAGGTGACGGGATGATCGGTGCTATGCGTGGTGAAGCTGCTGTCACCCGTGAGGATGCCGCTGCCGGTCTGCGTATAGGACGTGTCGTCCGCGCTGTAACGTGCGCCTACCAGTACGCTGAGGTTTGACGTCGCGTGCCAGGTGACATCGCCGTAGCCGGCCCATTCGGTAAACAGCGCGGGACCAATGGCCAGGTTTGCCAGCGTCGGCAATGCGATGGGCGCACCCGTCGTCGCATCGAAGCTCAGCACGTTCTGCTCGTCAGTGGTTCGCTCATGGGTATAGAACAGACCCACGCGCCACTCGAGCAGCTGGTCCTCGGGCGACTGCAGGCGCAATTCCTGCGTGACTTTGTTGAGGGCGACCGGCTGATAGATGGAATAGCCGCCGTTGTCCAGGCCGAAGCTCGGATTGAGCAATGGTCCGTAGGCAGCGGTGACGTCGGTGTTTTCGTTGAGGCGAAGCGTGCTGTAGCTCGTCGTGGAAACCAGCTTGGCCCAGCCGAAGTCCGCGTTCACCGACAGGTCGTAAATCCGGTATTTCAGATTCATCTGGCCGGTGCTCGCTGCCCTGGCTTGATCATCCTTGCCATAGACCGGCTGCAACGTGTACGGGTCGATATCCACGCCGCTATTGGCCAGACCGTCGCTATTGAGGTTTTGCGCCAGCACGGAGAAATTCACCGAGACTTTGTCGCTGGGCGTCCACAGCAATTGCGCGCGCGTGCCGGACACATCCGCCCGATTGACGTCGGATTTGCCGGTAGTGACGTTGTCGATATATCCCGGGTCCCTGCGGTCGTACGCGCTGACACGAAGCGCCAGCGTGTTGGACACCAAGGGGATGTTCACCGTGGCGTGCGCGCCGTAGCCGGTGCCGCCGCCATCCACACTGTTGGTGTCGACGCTGATCCGTCCGCTGGCCTGCGTGGTGTCCGGTGGCGTGGTGACGAACTTGATCAATCCGCCTAGCGTGTTGGACCCGTACAACGTGCCCTGCGGACCACGCAGCACTTCGATGCGCTGCAAATCATAAGGGTCGATGTCCGGCGTCAGCAGGCTACCCACCGAGTAGACCGTACTCGATCCGTACGGCGAATCGTCGATATACGTGCCGACCGCCGCATTGGGCTGGCCGCTTCCCGACGTGATGCCGCGTATGACCAGCTGCGTCTGCCCCTGACCCGTCGAAATGATATTGAGGCCGGGTATCTGCGTGGCGTAATCAGTGAAGCTGGTGGCGTTCTGGCGTTCCAGCTGTGGCCCTGCCATCACGGACACGCCCATCGGCACATCCTGCAGGCGCTCGCTGCGTTTGTTGGCCGTGACAAAGACGGTTCCCAGTTGCTTGGAATCCGAATTGCCCGGCGCTGACGCCTGGGACGAATCACCACTCGCCCCGGTAACGTTTTGCGCGCTGCTGTCCGTAGTGGCACTGACAACCGCAGGAGCGTCTACGTCACCCGGAGATTGCGCCGTGGCGCAAAACGGGCTCATCAAGACGGCAGCAACAGCGGAACAGATAAATCGACGACTGAACTGCGAAAGACGAAGCTCCATACGTTCTCCCCCCGGAGAGTTAGGTACCCGCATTCACAGTGTTATCACGCTAACATTTTAGTGTCAATGATATTTCAATACCTTTGACCGAGACGAAATGCGCGCGATGAACAGCGCCGTGATATCGGCGTTTGTCATGCAGCGTCGGGATGGAATCACGCAGGGGGCGAAGGTGGCCCCCCACGCTCGGGGGGCAAGGCTCGGTATGGCGCGGCAGCGCTCCATACGCCAACGCATTGAGTGTGACGCTGCGGCGCCGCAACGGCGATGGCACAGCCCGCGTAGAATAGGCAGCTCTCCCCGCCCACCTTCGTGTAACTCATGGCCGTCAGCGTATTTGACCTGTTCAAGATCGGTATTGGTCCCTCTTCTTCGCACACCGTCGGCCCCATGCGCGCCGCTGCTCGCTTTGCCGAGCGCTGGCTGGAGGAAAAAGGCGTACTCGATCGCGTCGTGCGCGTGCGCGCGGAGCTGTATGGCTCGCTCGCCATGACCGGCCGCGGCCACGGCACCGACAAAGCCGTGCTGCTGGGCTTCGAAGGCGAGCATCCGGACACCGTTGACCCCGACCACATTCCCGAGACGCTCTCGCGCATTCGCACCACGCACCG
Organism: uncultured Gammaproteobacteria bacterium; assembly: GCA_963783075.1. Lineage (GTDB taxonomy): Bacteria > Pseudomonadota > Gammaproteobacteria > Xanthomonadales > Rhodanobacteraceae > Dyella. The sequence goes on from CAWAMF010000001.1 coordinate 48,030, forward strand.
CCTGCGCGTGCTGGGCAAGCATGAGATCGAGTTCGATGAGAAGCGCGACCTGGTGTTCAACAAACGCCAGAAGCTGCCGTTCCACACCAATGGCATGCGCTTCTCTGCCTACGACGCCGAGGGCCACGAACTGGCCACGCGCGATTACTACTCGGTTGGCGGCGGCTTCGTGGTCAATCATGACGAGGCTGCGGAAGATCGCATCGTCGCCGACACCACCGAACAGCCCTACGCCTTCTCCACCGGCGACCAGCTGCTGGCGCTATGCGAGAAACATCAGCTCTCCATTGCGCAGCTGATGATGGAGAACGAAAAGGTGTGGCGCAGCGAGGCGGATACGCGCGCTGGCCTGCTGGTGATCTGGAAGGCCATGCAGGATTGCGTCAACCGCGGCCTGCGCTCGCCCGGCGTGCTGCCGGGTGGCCTGAAAGTGGTGCGCCGCGCACCGGCGATGGCCGCCGAGCTGCGCAACGAGCCCGAAGCGGCGCTGAAAGACCCGCTGACCATTCTGGACTGGGTGAATCTCTACGCGCTCGCGGTGAACGAGGAAAATGCCGCGGGCGGTCGCGTGGTAACCGCACCGACCAACGGCGCCGCCGGTATCGTGCCGGCCGTGCTCCACTACTACCACCGCTTCTGCCCGAAGTCCGACGAGAACGGCATCATCGACTTCCTGCTTACCGCAGGCGCGATCGGCATTCTCTACAAGGAGAACGCCTCGATCTCCGGCGCGGAAGTAGGTTGCCAGGGCGAAGTGGGCGTGGCGTGCTCGATGGCGGCAGGCGGTCTCACTGCTGCGCTGGGCGGCAATGTGCTGCAGGTGGAGAACGCCGCCGAAATCGGCATGGAACACAACCTCGGCCTCACCTGCGACCCGATCGGTGGCCTCGTGCAAATTCCCTGCATCGAACGCAACGCGATGGGCTCGGTCAAGGCCATCAATGCCAGCCGCATGGCGCTCAAGAGCGACGGCAAGCACCGCGTGTCGCTGGACAAGGTGATCGCCACCATGCGCGACACCGGTCGCGACATGAAGGACAAGTACAAGGAAACCTCGCGCGGCGGCCTGGCGGTGAACGTTATCGAGTGCTGATGGGTAACCGTCAGCCGGTGGCACCTGCCGTCTTCGCGGCGGCAGCGGCTTCGGCGTCCACCTTGGCCCGCAGTTCCTTCACGCGTTCCGGCGACAACTGGGCGGCCGCCCGCGACATGTAGTCGGCGGCACTTTTCAGTTCGTGCTGGTTGTCCATGCGCTCGGCGGTGGCCAGTTCGTACCATCCACGCGCCGGATCGGCGGCGACACCGGCGCCCGTGACGTAAGCCACGCCCATCGCGAAGTGCCCCATCATGTCGTTGCTGGCCAGCGCCTTGCGCGCCAACTCCACGCCATGCGTCGCATCCGCCGGCACATTCTGTTTGCCGGTGATGTAGAAATAGCCCAGCGTGCCGGCGGCCCTCGCGCTGCCATGGTCGGCGGCGCTCTGCAGCCAGCGGATGCCAGCGGCGGTATCGGGATGACCAAGCGTGCCGGTGATGTACAACTGCCCCAGCGCCACCTGGGCATCCACATCGCCTTTTTGCGCGGCAAGCAGCAACCAGTGCTCGCCCACCGCCTGATCCTTGGGCAAGCCCATCTCACCGGTGATGTTGGCCATGGCCAATAGGGTCATGCCCTTGGTCGAACCCTTGTCGGCCGACTTCTGCGCCCATTGGCTGGCTTCCTGCAGGTTTCCCGTGGTGAACAGCGTCACCGCCAATACCGACATGTGATCGGGATCGCCATCGATGATGACGCTCTTGCGCATCCACTCGACCGCACTGGGAATGTCGCGCCCGACGCCCACGCCACGCAAGTAGGCGGAGCCGAGCATCCAGGCTCCCTCGGCGCTGCCCTGGTTGGCCGCCTTGCGATACCAGTCCACGGCAACGGATTTGTCCGCGATCGCGCCATCGTCCTGCAACGCCCGGCCGAGGGCGACCTGGGCCTTGGCATCGCCGGAGGCTGCCTGTTGCCGCAACGTGTCGGGAATAGAGGCGTTGCTGTCGGCGTGGGCCTGCATGCCCCACCCCATCAGGAGGGCAATCGCCAGAATCGCTCGGCTACGAAGCATGACGCATGCCCCCCGCATCCCTAGGTTGAGCGGGGATGCTACCGCTGCCCCTGTGCTTAGCCAATGACGGCACCCCGGGGTGATGGCACCGGGCGGGCGCCTGGCTCGGGCCATATACGTGACATCCGTCCCGGCCCGGGACTAATTTGCAACTGATTCAATTACCTGCCTGTTTCGCCGCACCAGGCACCATGACTCCCGGCGGGCTGACAGCAGCGTGACCGGTCTGTCATCATCCGCCCCTTGTGTCGCCCGGGTGGCGGCCCGTCGATCCACTGACCTGGGGACCCGCATGTCTCAATCTCCCATCCGACGCGATGTCGGCCCGTTCGCCCTCATGCTTACCGGCCTGGGCTCGATCATCGGCTCCGGCTGGCTGTTCGGCGCGTGGCGCGCGGCTGGCCTGGCTGGCCCGGGTGCGGTCTGGGCCTGGGTGTTGGGCGCGGCGATCATCATGACCATTGCGCTGACCTATGCCGAACTGGGCGCCATGTTCCCCGAGTCGGGCGGCATGGTGCGCTACAGCCACTATTCGCACGGTTCGCTGGTCGGCTTCATCGGCGCCTGGGCGAACTGGATCGCCATCGTCTCGGTGATTCCGGTCGAGGCGGAAGCCTCGGTGCAGTACATGGCCTCATGGCCGTGGCAGTGGGCGCATGACCTGTACATCCACATGCCCGACGGCCATGGCGAGCTGGCACCTGCCGGCCTGTCCATCGCCGCGGTGCTGGTGATCATCTATTTCCTGGTCAACTTCTGGAGCGTGAAGCTGTTCGCCCGTTCCAACACCGCCATCACCGTATTCAAGCTGGTGGTGCCGGCCGCCACCGGCCTGGCGCTGATTGCCAGCGGCTTTCACAGGGAAAACTTCTCGGTGGGCGTGCACGGCGATGCACACTCCATCGATTTCGCAGCGGTACTCACCGCCGTGGCAACCGCCGGCATCGTTTTCAGCTTCAACGGATTCCAGAGCCCGGTGAACCTTGCAGGCGAGGCGCGCAATCCGGGCAAGAGCATTCCGTTCGCGGTGATCGGCTCGATCCTGCTGGCCACGGTCGTGTACATCATTCTGCAGATGGCCTACATCGGCGCGGTGCCGCCGGAGATGTTGGCGAAAGCCGGCTGGCATGGCATCGACTTCCGCTCGCCGTTCGCGGAGCTGGCCATCATCGTCAACCTGCATTGGCTGGCCATGCTGCTGTACGTGGATGCGTTCATCAGCCCCAGCGGCACCGGCATGACCTACACCGCCACCACCGCGCGCATGATCTACGGCATGGAGCGCAACGGCACGTTGCCGAAGTTCCTCGGCCGCATTCATCCGAAGTGGGGCGTGCCGCGTCCGGCGATGTGGTTCAACCTGGCGGTGTCGTTCCTGTTCCTGTTCTTCTTCCGCGGCTGGGGCACGCTGGCAGCGGTGATCTCGGTGGCCACCATCATTTCGTATCTCACCGGCCCGGTGAGCGCGATGACGCTGCGCCGCACCGCCCCTGACATGCATCGCCCGCTGCGCATCAAGGGCCTGCCGGTGTTGGCCGGCGTGGCGTTCATCATGGCGACGGAGTTGCTGTACTGGGCACGCTGGCCGCTTACCGGCGAGATCATCATGCTGATGGTGGTGGCCTTCCCGGTGTATCTGTATTACCAGGCCAAGGCGGGCTGGAAGGATTTCGCCCGTCAGCTGCGGGGCGCCTGGTGGCTGATCTGCTACCTGCCCACGCTGGCGCTGGTGTCCTGGCTCGGCAGCGAAATGTTCGGCGGCAAGGGTTACCTCCCCTACGGCGTGGACCTGGCGGTAGTCGCAGCGATCGGCCTGGTGTTCTACCTGTGGGGCGTGAAGTCCGGCTGGCGCACACCGTCGGTGGAAGAAGCCGAGCGCGAAGCGCTGGCCAACCCGATCGTGCATCACTGATCTTTAGTGCATTCGTATAAAGAGAAACGCGCGGTGATGAGCCGCGCGTTTTTTTTGGGTTGTTGTTTCGATGGGCGCTGGTCGCGCACAGGGCGCGCTCCTACAGGGACGGCGCAGCGCTTTTGTAGGAGCGCACCCTGTGCGCGACCCACCGTCAAACCAGCGCGAGCACATCACCCAACAGCGCCTGCGCCGTCACCTCCGGCCCCGCGCCCGGCCCCTGAATCACCAGCGGCTGCGTGTTGTAACGCGTGGTGCTGAGCGCGAACTGGTTGTCGGTGCCGTAGAGGCGGGTGGCTGGATGGTTGGCGGGCACCTCCACCAGGCCTACGCGTGCACGACCGCGCTGATTGAGGCGAGCAAGGAAACGCAATGAACCACCGCGTGCCTGTGCTTCGGCATGGCGGGCAGCCAGCGGCTCGTCCAACTCCTCCAGGCGCGAGAGAAAGGTTTCCACGTCCACGCCGCGCAGGCTTTCCGGCACCAGGCTTTCCACTTCCACTTCGTCAGGGCGCAGTGCAAAACCGGCGCAGCGCGCGAGTATCAACAGCTTGCGCGCCACGTCTTCGCCGGAAAGATCCGAGCGCGGGTCGGGCTCGGTGTAGCCAAGCTCACGCGCTCGCCGCAGCAGCGCGGAAAACGGCTGGCTGCCGTCGTACTGGTTGAAGAGGTAAGAGAGTGAACCGGAGAACACGCCTTCGAGCGTAAGCAATGCATCGCCGCAATGACGCAGGCGGCGCAGCGTGGAGATCACCGGCAAGCCGGCACCCACCGTGGCCGAGTCGCCATAGCGGCCGCCCTGCGCCAGTGCTGCCTGCAGCGTGCGCCAGCCCGGCAAGTCACCACCGGCGAGCGACTTGTTGGCGGTGACCACGTGATAGCCGCGCGCCAGCCATTCGGCATGTCGCGAGGCGAGCGTGCCGCAGGCCGTGGCGTCGATGATGACTTTCACGGTGGCGTCGCTGGCATCAAGCGCACCGAGCAAGGCGACATCGTCGCGCGGGTCGCCATGGCTTTTCAGTTTTTCGCGCAAGCTGCGGTCGGCCAGTTTATCGGTGCGCGTTTGCTGGCGACGCGAATTGGCCGCCCCGACCAGCTGGATTGACGCCGCGGCGGGCGTATTGAGCAACTTCAGGAACGCGCCACCGACCACACCGGTGCCGAACAATACCGTGGCAATGGACGCCGCCTGCGGTTTCGCTGCCAGTACGGCGCTCATGCGCTTACCCTGCGCTTGCCTGCAACCACGGCCTCGGCGCGCAGCAAGGCGGCATCCAGGTCACGCAGCAGATCGTCGCCATCTTCGATGCCCACCGACAAGCGCAGCAGGCTGTCGGCGATACCCGCCGCGCGGCGCGCTTCCGGCGCCATGGAGGCATGCGTCATCGAGGCAGGATGGGCGATCAGGCTTTCCACGCCACCCAGCGACTCGGCCAGCGAGAAATAACGCAGGCCATCGACGAAAGCGGCGATGTGCGCGATGTCGCCTTCCAGTTCGAAACTCAGCATGGCACCAAAGCCCTGCTGCTGGCGCCCTGCCAATGCATGGCCCACATGGCTTTCCAGCCCCGGGTAGTACACCTTTCGCACAGCGGCATGGCCGTCCAAACGCTCGGCAATAAGCACTGCGTTTTCCTGATGCTGGCGCAACCGCACGTTGAGTGTGCGCAGGCCGCGCAAGGTAAGGAAGCTGTCGAACGGCGCACCGGTGAGGCCGTTGCAGTTGCCCCACCACTTGAGCTGCTCGGCTACTGCGGCGTCACGCGCCACCACCGCGCCACCCACCACGTCGCTGTGACCGTTGATGTACTTGGTGGTGGAATGCACCACCACATCCGCGCCGAGCGCCAACGGCTGCTGCAGTGCCGGCGAGAGGAAGGTGTTGTCCACCACCACCAGCGCACCGACGGCGTGCGCGGCTTGCGCCACGTGGCGAATATCGGTGATACGCAGCAACGGGTTGGAAGGCGTCTCCACCCACACCAGCGCCGGCTTGTCGGCGAGGCCTTCGGCCAGGATGTGGCTGTTGGTGAGGTCGATGAAGCGAACCTGGAAGCGACCCTTCTTTGCCCACGCGTCGAGCAGACGCCAGGTGCCGCCGTAGCAGTCGTGGGCGGCGAGCACCAAGGCACCGGCAGGCACCAGCTCAAGCGCCAGCGCCACTGCCGCCATGCCGCTGGCCGTCACTACCGCGCCGGCCCCCTGCTCCAGCTCCGCCAGGGCATTGCCCAGCAGGTCGCGGGTGGGATTGCCGCTGCGCGAATAGTCGTAGGCGCGCTTGCCGGCCAGGCCTTCGAACGCATAGTTGGTCGACAGGTGCAGCGGTGGCACCACGGCACCGTGCTGGGTGTCCGATTCAATGCCGGCGCGCACGGCGCGGGTAGCGGGGGCGGTGATGTCGCTCATGGTGAATCTCCGTGCGTCTTGTTCTTTATGAAGGGGTTCAACAACCGGCCAGCGCTTCGCGCAGCAACGGCGCGAGGCGATCGGTTTCCTTGAGAAAGGCGTCATGGCCATACGGCGACTCGACCACCTCGAGCGTCGCCGGCCCATGCAGGCGGCGCTGCAGTTCGCACAGATCAGCCAGCGGCACCAGGCGATCGGACGGAAAGCCGATCAGCGTGGCTGGCGCGGCAACCTGCTCGGGCGTCACGTCATGCAGGTCGATCGATTCGGACAACGCCAGGAAGCGCTCGACGTCGAAGCGCTCCACGAAGCGGCGACCGGCGTGCTCCAGGTAGTCCTCCACCGGGAAGTGGAAGCGGCCATCGCGAAATTCCGGCGCGGCGTTGAAGCGGCGGGCGAATTCCTCGCTGCCACGATAGGTGGTCATGGCCAGCTGGCGGGCCAGCGCCAGCGCCTGCTCCGGCTGGCCACAGTCCAGCCCCAGCCGCACGATGCCGCGCTGTACCGAGCGCTGTGCGGTAGCCAACGGATGCGGGCGGTGGGCGCCTGCGAGCAACACCAGGCGACCGAGGGCATACGGATGACGGGCGGCGAAGGCCAGTGCGGCCATGGCGCCATAGGAAGAACCAATGAAGGCGTGCACGCGGCCAATGCCCAGCGCGTCCACCAGGGCGGCCAGCGCGTCGGCCTGATCCTCGCTGGACACGGCCTGCACGCCATCCAGGTCGGCCGGGGTGAGCCAGTCGATGGAGAGCACGCGGTAGCGGTCCAGATCCAGCGGCAAGCCTGCGCCCACCTGATCCTGCCACCAGCCCGGGGCTACCTCGCCATCCAGCGCCACCACGTCGCGGCTGGCCGAGATGCCGCCCTGCACGATCACCGTAGGCGCGTCCGGCGCGCCACACCACAGGTAACGCACATCCACTTCGCACGGCGCGCTGCCGTACTTGGGCGTCAGCGTGACGCGACGGGTGCAGCGCTGGGTGGTGAGGTCCGGCCGCATGGCGCCGGCGGCCGCAGTAGGGGCGGACACGGCGGGGGGGACGGGTTGCGGCTGGCTGGACATCTGGCTCTTCTCCGGTCGGGCATCGACCTGCGGACCGGAGATGAGAGCAAGGCACGACCGGCCAAAGGCGCGGCGGTGCAGATCTGCCCTCATCTCGCGAACAGCGCCGTGAAGCGCCACCGCAGGAATTGGCACCGTTGCGGAACTGTCTCCGCAGGTTGCCCCGGCTTCAAAGGGCCTGTCCCTCCGCCGGTCTCGATGAGTAGGGGAGAATCTAACGTCGACCAGATGGCGTGTCAATAGACGTCTAAACGTCTAGGTATCTAGAAGACCATTTGTTTTCATATGGAACCATCCGAAAATCCCGGGAACGCCCGCCCCTGCTGGGCCGAGCGCCCCACATCGGCCTATTGCTTCACGGCCACAAACGACATCGTGCGATCGCGCAGCTTGTCATCGAACACTACGTTCATGCTCTTGCCGTCCGCAGAGACGGTGGACTTGAGAACCGCAATCACCTTGCCGTCACGCTTATCGGTCTCGACGATGGCGTTCTTGCCTGCCTGCTTCACGGTCACGGAGGTGATGCCCGGATCACCCTTGTAGGGGGCCTCGGTGCCATCCAGCCTGGCCTGATAGGACTGTCCGGCCGGGGAGCTCATGCTGAGCGTGCCGCCATCGACCTTGTAGGTGACCTCGGTGGCGTTATCGGAGAGGTCGGCCAGCTTGGCGGTAACCCATGAACCGGAGACGGCGTGCGATCCGGCTGGGCCGGCCGCCACCTGCTTCATCTCCCCACTACCGGTAACCGGTGCGCCGTTGGAGTTGCTGCTGTCGGAGAACTCGAACTTGGCCATTTTGCCGTTCGGCGACACGGTGGTGGTCGACGTGGCGACGACCTTGCCGCCCTTCTTGTCGGTTTCCTTGATGGTGTGCGCATCGACCACCTGGATGGCCATCGAATCGATGTAGGGCTGGCCGGTGATCGCGTGATCCTGCCCATCGGCCTTGATATCGACAGGTGGCACGCAGGTCTTGCACTGGTACTCGCCGTTCTGCAGCAGAATCACATCTGGCTTCTTGGGCATCTGCACCTTGCCCAGGTCGGCTTTCCAGGTGCCGTCGACGGCACTCTGCGCCATCGCGCCTAACGGACAAAGCAAGGCCAGCAATAGGCCCACTTGCACTGACTTTTTCATGTCGCAGACTCCCGGAAGTGAATGTGACCGGTGTCTACCCTCGCCTCCCGACGTCGACCTCGTGTCGATTGGGCTTGGCTTCCTTGCGCGGTCCCGGCGCGCCGACCCTACGCTCCGCCCCAAGGCTCATCCATCAGCTGAAAGTGTTAGCGCCAGGCGATTTGCGACCGGCACCTCGTACTGCAACACTCCAGGCTCCTTCCGCACTGCCGCGAAGCCGATGCCCATTGCCGCCCACGCCGTCGTCGTCCTGATTGCCCTGTTGCACGTCTGGTTCCTGGTTCTGGAGATGTTCCTGTGGACCAGACCAGCCGGGCGACGGGCCTTTGGCCTCACCGCGGAGTTCGCGCAGCAAACCCGGGTGCTGGCCGCCAACCAGGGTCTTTACAACGGTTTCCTCGCCGCCGGCCTGCTGTGGGGCCTGTGCCAGGGCCATGCGGTGACGCTGTTCTTCCTTGGCTGCGTGCTGGTTGCAGGCGTCTTTGGCGGCCTTACCGCCAGCCGGAAGATTCTGTGGATTCAGGCGCTGCCCGCGCTGGTCGGGCTGGTGCTGGTGGCACTCTCGTAGCCACCTCAGGCTGTGCGATGCTTCTGAACCGCACGACTCAAGACAGCCCGCCCATGACCTCCACTCACCAAGAAGCCGTTGGCCAGCGCTTCGACCCTCGGCACATGCAGCATGCCCGCGAGCGCACTTGGGCCGCCGTGGAGGGTATTCGCCAGCGCATGCGCCCCGGTATCAGCGAGGCTGAGGCACGCATCGAAGCGGCCGAGGTGTTCCGCCAGCTCGGCATGGAGCGCCTGTGGCATCCGGTGATCATCCGCATTGGCGCCAATACCACCAAGACCTATCGCGAACGCTCCGACGACAGCATTCGCCTGGGCGACAACGACATCTACTTCATCGATCTGGGCCTTGTTTTCGAAGGCCACGAGGGCGACGCCGGCGATACCTTCGTGGTGGGCGACGCGCCTGAACACCAAGCGTGTGCCGACGCGGCGCGCGAACTGTTCCATGTAGTCGCCGACGCCTGGCGCACGCAGGGCCTCAGCGGCCACGCGTTGTACGCATTTGCCGAGCAGCGCGCCGAGGCCATGGGCTGGCGTCTCAATCATGAGATCAAGGGTCACCGCGTCAGCGATTTTCCCCATTCCGTACACAAGGCCGACGACCTGGGCGATCTGCATGACCACCCATCGAGCGGGCTGTGGATTCTGGAGATCCAGATCGCGCATCCCACCGAGTCTTACGGTGCGTTCTATGAGGATCTGTTGACCACCGACTAGGAGGGCACGACATGATGACCGGCGACCCTGTCCTGGAAGGCGGTTGCGACTGCGGCGAAGTACGCTACCGGCTGATCGGGCCGCCATTGTTCGTGAACTGCTGTCATTGCCGCTGGTGCCAGCGCGAAACTGGCACCGCGTTCGCGCTGAACGCCCTGATCGAGACGGAACGGCTGACCCTGCTCAAAGGTATGACCGAGGTGATCATGACGCCATCCTTGAGCGGCAAAGGCCAGAAGATCATGCGTTGCCCCGGCTGCCGCCTTGCCCTGTGGAGCCATTACGGCGGCGGTGGCGATGCGGTGGCCTTCGTGCGCGTCGGTACGCTGGACGAGCCGGACCGGGTCAGCCCGGATATCCACATCTACACGACGTCCAAGCAGCCGTGGGTGGTGATCCCCGAGGGCCTGCCTGCCCATGGATGAGTACTATCGACTGGACGATTATTGGCCGCCGGAAAGCCTGCAACGGCGCCAGATTTTGAGAGAAAAGCGGGCCCAGACTTAGCTTTGAAAGTACGGTGCCAGGGATAAACCATCGACGCCCGGACCGCCCATCCAACAAACCGTTATCGGTGCATGGACTACCATGCAGTTACTTCCCCCCGAGTGCCCTGCATGTCCCCTGAGTCATCCCATCGAGCGGCCGATGCCGCCCGGTCCCCGCGCGCGGATGCCTCGACGGATCGGCTCAAGTTCAACGGCGACAACGCGTTCCAGCGCGAATTGCGGCGGCGGGTCGATGAGCATTTCAAGCGCAGCGGGCATAAGCAACGTGACGATGCGCGCCTTTATCTGAAAACGGCGATCATTCTGGCGGCGTTCCTCGCTTCCTACGTGCTGCTGGTATTTTTCGCCGCGACGTGGTGGCAAGGTCTGCTGCTGAGCGTCGCGCTTGGCGTCGCGACCGCGCAGATTGGCTTCAACATCATGCACGACGCCGGCCATCAGGCTTTCTCCGAGCGGCGCCGGGTCAACAAGTGGATGGCCATGACGCTGGACCTGGTCGGCGGCAGCTCGTACGTCTGGCATTGGAAGCACGCGCACTTCCACCACACCTACGTGAACATCGACGGCTACGACAGCGACATCCATCTCGGAGCGCTCGCACGGTTTTCGCCGCAGCAAAAGCACTACTGGCACCATCGCTGGCAACACATCTACCTGTGGGCCCTCTACGGCATGACCGTGCTGAGCTGGCATTTTCATGACGACTTCCGCGACGTCATTACCGGCACCATCGGCAAGCGGCGGATGCCCCGTCCGCGCGGCAAGGACCTTGCCGGTTTCGTACTCGGCAAATTGGTCTTCTTCACCATTGCCTTTGGCTTGCCGCTGGTATTCCACTCGATCGGCACTGTGCTGCTGTATTACGGCGTGGTTGCCGTGGTGGCGGGCCTGCAGCTTGCGCTGGTGTTCCAATTGGCGCACGCGGTTGAAGAGGCCGCCTTTCCGACGCCGGGCGAGCTGGGCCGCATGGATACGCCCTGGGCGGTCCATCAGCTGGAAACCACGGCGAATTTCTCGCGCGACAGCCGGGTGATCACCTGGCTGGTCGGCGGCCTGAATTTTCAGGTCGAGCACCACCTGTTTCCTCGCATCTGCCACGTTCACTACCCGGCCATTGCACCGGTGGTCGAGGCGACCTGCCGTGAATACGGCATGCCCTACCATGTGAATCGCTCGTTTGGCGCCGGCCTCGCCTCGCACTACCGCTGGCTACGGCGCATGGGGCGGCCGGATGCCGCGCCTGCACCGCTGGTGCTGGAACCGCTGGCGCAGAACTGAGCACGGGACCGGGTCGAAGCCAGGCGCAGCAAGGCTTCGCTGCCGCAAGGCCCGGCCGGCAGGGCGTTCCACGCTATCATTAGCGGCTAGCCTTCCTGCCGATTCGCCCGTATGTCCGCCCATCTCACTGAAACCCGCCGCCGCCGCACCTTCGCCATCGTCAGCCATCCTGACGCGGGCAAGACCACGCTGACCGAAAAGCTGCTGCTGTTCGGCGGTGCGATCCAGATGGCCGGCTCGGTGAAGGGCCGCAAGGCCGCCCGGCACGCCACCTCGGACTGGATGGCGCTGGAAAAGGAGCGCGGCATTTCGGTGACCTCGTCGGTGATGCAGTTCCCCTACGAGGACCGCATCGTCAACCTGCTCGACACCCCGGGCCACGCGGACTTCTCCGAAGACACCTACCGCGTGCTCACCGCCGTGGACTCCGCACTCATGGTGATCGACTGCGCCAAGGGCGTGGAAGAACGCACCATCAAGCTGATGGAGGTGTGCCGCCTGCGCGACACGCCCATCATGACCTTCATCAACAAGCTCGACCGCGAAGGCCGTTCGCCGATCGAACTGCTGGACGAAGTCGAATCCGTGCTGGGCATCGCTTGTGCGCCGCTTACCTGGCCTATTGGCATGGGCAAGCGCCTCAAGGGCGTGTACCACCTGCTGCTCGATGAAGTGCATGTGTTCGAGCAGGGCAAGAATTTCACGCGCCAGGATTCGACCATCTTCAAAGGCCTCGATGCCCCGGGCCTGGCCGAGAAGATCGGCGTCGAAGCACTGGCCGAGCTGCGCGAAGAGCTGGAACTGGTGCAGGGCGCGTCGCATCCGTTCGACATCGATCTCTACCTTGCAGGCAAGCTCACGCCGGTGTTCTTCGGTTCGGCCGTGAACAACTTCGGCGTGCAGCTGCTGCTGGATTTCTTCGTCGAGCACGCACCCTCGCCGCGCCCGCGCGCCACGCTCAGCCGCGAAGTAGAGCCGATGGAAGAAAAACTCACCGGCTTCGTGTTCAAGATCCAGGCGAACATGGATCCGGCGCACCGCGACCGTATCGCCTTCATGCGCGTGTGCTCGGGCACCTATACCGCCGGCATGAAAATGATCCAGACGCGCACCGGCAAGGAAGTACGCATCGCCAACGCGCTCACCTTCATGGCTAGCGACCGCGAGATCGTGGAAAGCGCTTTTCCCGGAGACGTGATCGGCCTGCACAACCACGGCACCATCGGCATTGGCGACACCTTCAGCGAAGGCGAGCTGGTGAGCTTCACCGGCATCCCCAACTTCGCGCCGGAACTGTTCCGACGCGCCCGCCTGCGCGATCCGCTGAAGATGAAGGCACTGCAGAAGGGCCTGGCCCAGCTGTCCGAAGAAGGCGCCACGCAGTTCTTCCGCCCGCTGATGAGCAACGACCTGGTGCTTGGCGCGGTCGGCGTGCTGCAGTTCGATGTGGTGGCCTATCGCCTCAAGGACGAATACGGCGTGGACGCCAGCTTCGAACCCGTCACCGTGTCCACCGCACGCTGGATTCATTGCGACGATGCCAAGAAGCTGGAGGAATTCCGCGAGAAGAACGCGATGAACCTCGGCATCGATGGCGCTGGCGAGCTGGTCTATCTGGCGCCCTCGCGCGTCAACCTGCAGCTGGCGCAGGAGCGCTGGCCGCAGGTGCGTTTCGCGGCCACGCGCGAGCACGCAACTTCCGTCGAGCTTTAAGCTCCTTTCTCTTGACTCCCTCCCCCGCTCGCAGGGGAGGGCTGGGGTGGGGTGCTCTTGCCTCAAAGGCCCCCTCCCCAACTCCCCCTGCAGAAGCAGGGGGAGGAGCAAGCGTGCAAGCTGACATCGCGGGTTGACTACGGATACTCTGGCCGGGCCACCAAGGCCTGGCAAAGTGCCATGGCCCACAGGACTGACGACGCACGCATGGCCACCCCCCGAAGCAGATACTCCTGGCTGGCACATCAGCCCATACAGCAAAAGATCCTGACGGCGATCGGCTTGCTGGTGCTGCTGTTTGTCATTTGCGGTGCAGTGACCTTGAGATCGCTATCCCTGCAGGTGGACAGCTGGCACTGGTCCCGGCATAGCTATGAAGTCGAACTCAAGCTCGCCGATGTGGTGCGTGCATTGCAGGGCAGCCAGATTGCAGCGCGCGGCTATCTGCTCACCCAGCAGCCTAGCGAACTTACCGCGTTCCATCAGGCCAACCACGACCTCGACGCGGATATCGTCAAACTACGTCAGCTGACCTCGGATAACCCTTTGCAGCAGGCCCGCATCGACCAGTTGCAATCGATGAGCGCCCAGTGGCAGCAGGAAGTCACCCGCAACGGCATCGATGCCGTCAACACCATCAAGACCACCGACCAGGCCGATGCTGCGCTGGAACGCGAGCGTATCCAGACGAACTACGTGGCGCATCAATCAATCCGCGCCGACGACCTGCGCCATCTGATCACCCAGATGCTCGACACGGAGCAGGTCCTGCTTGACCAGCGCGAGGCTGCCCAGCACCGCAACGTACTGAAGGTGCAAGCCGTCACCTGGGTGGGGATGTTGTTGAGCGTGCTGTTCGGCATCTCGGTGATCGTGATGACGTTCCGGCTGATCACCCGCCCCATCCGTCGCATGACCGACCTGATGACGCGACTGGCCGGGCACGATCATTCGGTGGAGATCCGCCAGCTCGAGCGGCGCGACGAAATTGGTGAAATCGCGCGCGCGCTGGAAGTGTTCAAGCAGATGGCGATCGAGACCAGCGCGCAGACCTGGGTAAAAACGCATGTGTCGCAGGTCGCCAGCGAACTGCAGGCGGTCAACGACCAGCGCGAATTTGCCGAGTGCCTCACCGGCGCGCTGGTGCCCCTGCTGCAAGGCGGCGTCGGCGTGTTCTATATGTACGACGACAACGACCGCAGCCTGTTGCTGGAGGGCAGTTACGGTTACCAGCATCGCCGCCATCTCAGCACGCACTATGCCCTGGGTGAAGGACTGGTGGGACAGTGCGCCATGGAGCGCAAGCCGATCACCCTGCAGAACGTACCCGACGACTACGTGCGCATCCATTCCGGCACCGGCGAAGCCACTCCGCGCACGGTTACCGTGCTGCCGCTATTGCTGCGTGACAAGCTGCTTGGCGTACTCGAACTGGCCAGCTTCCAGGAACTCACCGAAGCACAGCAGCATCTGCTCGAGGAGCTGCTGCCCATCGCAGCGCTGTCGCTGGAGAACCTGTGCCGCGCCATTCGCACCCAGGACCTGCTGACCCGCACCCGCGAGCAGGCCGACGAACTGCGTGCCTCGGAAGACGCTCTGCGACGCCAGCAGCAGGATCTGCAGACCACCAACGAGGAACTTAACGCCAGGACGCAGGAACTGCAGGAACAGTCGCAGCGGCTACTCGCTTCGGAAGAGGAGCTGCGCGTACAGACCGAAGAACTGCAAGCCTCCAATGAAGAGTTGCGCCAGAAGACCGACACGCTCAACCAGCAGAAGCATGTGCTGGAAACCCTGCAGCGCGAGACCCAGGAAAAGGCCGAGGAACTGGCGCGGGCCAGCCAGTACAAGTCCGAATTCCTCGCCAACATGTCGCACGAGCTGCGCACGCCGCTCAACAGCCTGCTGATCCTCTCGCGCAGCCTGGCCGACAATCGCGAGGGCAACCTCGATGAGGAACAGATCGAGTCGGCGCGCATCATCCACGACTCGGGCAGCAACCTGCTGCGCCTCATCAACGACATCCTCGATCTGTCCAAGGTCGAGGCGGGCAAGATGGAAATCATGCTCGACGAATTTCCGCTGGCGGACCTCGAGCGCGCGCTGAAGCGCACGTTCAATCACGTGGCGCAGGAAAAGCAGCTCGCGTTCCATATCGACATCGAGCCGACGCTACCGTCGACCATCTGCACCGATGCCCCCAAGCTGGAACAGGTCGCCAACAACCTTATCGGCAATGCCTTCAAATTCACGCACCAGGGTGCGGTGAGCGTTCTCATCGGCCGCCCGTCGACCGCCATCACGTTGCCCGCCGCGCTGCGCGACAAAGACGTGATCGCCATTGCGGTGATCGACACCGGCATCGGCATTGCGTCTGACAAAGCCCAGAAAATCTTCCACGCCTTCGAGCAGGTGGACGCCAGCACCAGCCGGCAATACGGTGGCACCGGCCTTGGCTTGGCCATTTCCAAACGCATCGTCGAGCTGCTGGATGGCGATATCGTGCTGCACAGCGATGTGGGCCACGGCAGCACCTTCACCATCCTGCTGCCCTTGCACGGGCCGGCAGCCGACTCAGCCACCTCTTCAACCGCGGGGGCACCGGCGCCCGCGCGCCTTGCGACGAGCAGCGCGCTGCTGCCTGAGACCATCGAGGACGATCGCGGCAGCATCAGCCCGGGCGACACCGTTATCCTCATCATCGAGGACGACCCGGTATTCGCGCGCATCCTTGCCGACATGGTGCGTCGCAAGGGTTATCGCGCACTGGCTGCGGCCGATGGCGAGTCAGGCCTGCAACTGGCTCTGCAGTATCGCCCCACCGGCATCCTGCTCGACGTCATGCTGCCGGGCATGGATGGCTGGACGGTCATCGAGCGTCTCAAGGAAAACCCCGCCACGCGCCACGTGCCCGTGCATTTCATCTCCGCCGTGGATGAAGCCAATCGCGGCCGCGAACTCGGCGCAGTGGGCTTCCTCACCAAGCCGGTGAGCCGCGAGGCCATTGGCGCCGCATTCGATCGCCTGCTGCATTTCGCCGAAGGCCATATGCGGCATCTGCTGGTCATCGACGATGATGCCGATTCACGCGCCGCCCTGCGCACCCTGCTGCGCCATGACGACGTGACCATCGACGAAGTCGGCAGCGCGGAGGAAGCCCTGACAGCGCATGGTCGATGCCCACTATGACTGCATCGTGCTCGACCTCGGGCTGCCGGGCATGTCCGGCATCGAGCTGCTCGAACAGCTGTCGGCAGGCGGTCGCATGCCTCCGGTGGTGGTGTATTCCGGGCGCGAGCTCAGTCGCGAGGAAAGCCTCAAGCTGCGCCAGTACACTGACAGCATCGTGATCAAGGGAGCCCGTTCGCCGGAACGCCTGATGGATGAGGTGAGCCTGTTCCTGCACAGCGTTCGTGATGCTCATCGCGCCACCGCGGCCACTCCGGCAGCCCCCATCCCTGATGTCGGCGAACTTCACAACCGCAAGCTGCTGTTGGTGGACGACGACATGCGCAACCTGTTTGCGCTATCCAAAGTACTGCGCGGCTGGGGCATGCAGGTAACGATGGCGCAGGATGGCCAGAAGGCGCTCAAGGCGCTGGCCGACCATGACGACGTCGAACTGGTGCTGATGGACGTGATGATGCCGGTGATGGATGGCTACGACACGATCCGCGAGATCCGTGCCCAGCATCGGCTGGCCAAACTGCCGATCATCGCGCTCACTGCCAAGGCCATGCGCGGCGACCGTGAAAAATGCCTGGAGGCCGGCGCCAACGACTACCTGTCCAAGCCCATCGACATCGACAAACTGTCGTCGATGATGCGGGTATGGTTGCATCGATGAGCACACCGGCCAGCCAGAGCCATGCGCCCGACACCGCCTTGGAGGACATCGAGGTCGAGCTGTTCGTGCGCGCGCTCAAGCTGCGCCATGGCTATGACTTCAGCCAGTACGCCCCCGCCTCACTGAAGCGCCGCGTGCTGCAGCTCGTGCACGCCCAACACAGTGGCACGGTGAGCGAACTCACCACCCGCCTGCTGCACGAGCAGGACTTTTTGACCACGGTTTTGGAAGGCCTGTCGGTACCGGTGTCGGAGATGTTTCGCGACCCGGACGTGTTCCGTGCCCTGCGCGAGCAGGTTTTTCCCGTGCTGGCCTCCTACCCGCAGATCAACATCTGGCAGGCCGGTTGCGCCCACGGTCAGGAGGTGTACTCGCTGGCCATCCTGCTCGAAGAGGCCGGGCTCTACGAGCGCACCCAGATCTATGCCACCGACTTCACCGAAAGCGCGCTGCAGCATGCGCACGAAGGCATCTACCCGGCCAAGGAGGCGCAGCTGTGGTCGCGCAATTATCTTGCCGCGGGTGGCGGCCACACACTGGCGGATTACTACAGCGCGCGCTACGAGCTGATCAAGCTCGACCAGCGCCTGCGCCGTAATGTGATCTTCGCCAACCACAACCTGGTTACCGACGAAGTGTTCTGCGAGGCGCACCTGGTGCTGTGCCGCAACGTGCTGATCTACTTCTCCGACCCGCTGCAGGATCGCACCCTGGCGCTGTTCCGCGACAGCCTGGTGCGTGGCGGCTTCCTCTGCCTTGGCACGCGCGAAAGCCTGGACTTCGCTTCCTCCGCCGCCGACTTCACGCCCGTCGACAGCGTCCGGCGCATCTACCGGCTGGGCTCACGCGGCGCCGGCAGGGAATGACATGGCGACGCCGCAAGCCATCGTCATCGGTTGCTCGGCGGGTGGCTTGGTCGCCCTGGAAGCCCTGTTCGCCGCGCTCCTTCCCGTACTACCCCAGCCGATCGTGGTGTGCTGCCACACCGGGTCATCGACCGTCGACCTGATGTGCGAGCTGCTCTCACGCCACGCCACGCTGCCGGTGAAGGAGGCGCACGAACGCGCCCCGCTGGAGGGCGGCGTCATCCATGTGGCCCCCAGCGGCTACCACTTGCTGGTGGAAGCGAGCCATCGCTTTGCCTTGTCGGTGGATGAGCGGGTGAGCTTCGCGCGCCCTTCCATCGATGTGCTGTTCGACTCCGCCGCCGAAGCCTATCGCGATGCCCTGGTTGGCGTGCTGCTTACCGGCGCCAACAGCGACGGCGCCGAAGGCGTGCAACGCATCCGCCAATGGGGCGGTGTGGCGATCGTGCAGGATCCGGCCGATGCCGATGTGCCCGCCATGCCTGCGGCGGCACTGGAGCTTGCCGGTGCCGACCATTGCCTTCCCCTGGTGGCCATCGCGCCACTGCTCAACCGTCTTTGCCTGCCATGAACCTGCCCGTGCCCAAGATCCTCGTCGTCGACGACACCCCCGCCAATCTGGTGGCCATGCGCCACGTGCTTACCGGTAGCGGCGCCCAGCTGTACGAGGCCCGTAGCGGCAATGACGCACTGGCGCTGTGCCTGGACCATGAATTTGCGCTGATCCTGCTCGACGTGAACATGCCGGAGATGGATGGCTTTGAAGTGGCCTTCCTGATTGGCGAGGATGAAAGGCTGCGCGACACGCCGATCATTTTTGTCACGGCGGCCTATGCCGATGACATCAACCGCGTGCGCGGCTACCACTTCGGTGCGGTCGACTACATCGCCAAACCCATCAACGACATGATCCTGCAGTCCAAGGTGCGTGTCTTCCTCGAGCTATACCGCGCACGTGCGCAACTGAAGTCGACGCTTGCCGAACTGGAAGAACGAAACGAGCAGCTCAACCTGGAGATTGCCGAGCGCCTGCGCGTCGAAGATCGCATCCGCCATCAGGCCACGCACGACATGCTCACCGGCCTGCCCAACCGCACGCTGTTCCACGATCGCCTGCTTACCGCCATGCAACGCGTGCCCCGCCACGGCCCCGGCTTTGCGCTGGCCATGCTCGATATCGACGGCTTCAAGAGCGTCAATGACAACCATGGTCACCCGGCCGGCGACGCCTTGTTGAAAGCCATCGCGCAGCGACTGGGCGATCAGGTGCGAAGCAACGACACCGTCGCACGACTCGGTGGCGACGAGTTCGCGCTGATTCTGGAGGACGTCGCGGAAGTGGAACTGCTCATGCGCCGCTGCGAGGAAGTGGGCGAAGCGCTCGCCGCGCCCTATCCGCTTGAGGGACGCCAGGGATCGTTCAAAGCGAAGGTCAGCGCCAGCATTGGCGTGGCGATCTGGAAGGGCGATGGCCAGGCCGACGAGGATCTGATCCAGTCGGCGGATCGCGCGCTGTACCAGGCGAAGGAAGACGGCAAGAATTGCTGCGTATTGGCGCCGTGAATCACGCCGCCTTGCGCGGCGACACCCACATGTCAATGCGCGCGCGAAACACGTCTTCACCAGCCTCGTTGCGTACGCTCACCAGCACCGGCCACGCGTAGCCGCTGGTCGACTCCACTGCGGCGGCTTCGGGCTTGGCGAGCGCAACCAGCGTGCCCTTCGCCTTGGCCAGGTATTCCACGCTCATGCCCTTGGGAATCCAGCGCATGCTGGGCGGGATGGTCACGTCGGTCATCATGCCGGCGGTGAGCTCGGCCGCATTGCACAGTGCAATGGCATGCACCGTACCGATGTGGTTGTGCACGCGACGACGGTCGCGGATAGCCACTTCACAACGCCCCGGTTCCAGCGACACGAACCGCGGCGCAATGGTGGCGAAGTAAGGCGCTTTGAAACAGATCAGGCGGCCATACAGCCAACGACCACCCGGCACGGATACCAGCCGACGATAGAGCGACAGCGCCTGACTCATGGCAAACCTCCCGGTGGGCGGAGCTTGCGCTCCGCCCTGATCGCACCGCGATGGATATCAGGCCGCGTCGGCCAGCTTCTTGTTGCGGTCGGCCCGCGTTACTGCGGCGCGCAGTTCGGACGGGTCGAAGTCGTCCACCGAGATGAACTCGAACACGCCTTCGCGAACACGCTTGAGCAAGTCGGCTTCCGGTGCCGTGATCACACCAGCCTGCAGTGCCTCGGCGAGCTGGCCGTTGTAATCATGCGACTTGAACTGGCCGGTCTTCTGCGCCTTTCCGAACTTGCGTTCCACCGGCTCGGCGGCAATCACGTCAGGCAGCAAGGCGTTCATGCGTCCAATGGTGTTGTTCGCCGTCGGGGTGAGGTACGTCCACTCGGTGAGGCGATCGCGTGCTTCGCCCGGCGCGGTGATCAGCGCGGCGACGCGACGACCCAGACGATCGGACGGCGGCACTTCGCGACGCCCCAGCGGGAACACCAACGCACGCAGCAACCACGACACCGGACGCACCGGGAAATTGCGGATCGCGCCATCCAGCGCCATCTGCATGCGCCACACGCACTCGTGGAACGCCCAGGCCAGCAGCGGACGATCCGCTTCCGGTCGGCCGGTGTCCTCGTAGCGCTTGAGCATCGCACTGGCGATGTACAGGTAGCTCAGCACGTCGCCCAGACGGGCGGACAGCTTTTCCTTGAACTTCAGCTTGCCGCCGAGCACGCCCATGAAGGTATCCGCACACAGCGCCAGCGCAGCGGAGTAACGGTTGAGCTTGCGGTAGTAGCGACGCGTGTACGCGTCACCGGCGGTCTCGCCGAAGCTTGAACCAGTGAGGCCCAGCGTGACGCTGCGCACGGCGTTGGAGATACCAAACCCGATGTGGCCAAACAGCGCGCGATCAAACGTGCGCAGGCGATCACCGTAATCGGCAATCGACAGCGCCTGCATTTCCTTCAATACATAAGGATGGCAACGGATCGCGCCCTGACCGAAGATCATCAGGCTGCGCGTCATGATGTTGGCGCCCTCCACCGTGATGGCGATCGGCACACCCTGCCACGCGCGACCGGCGTAGTTCTTCGGACCCAGCTGCACGGCCTTGCCGCCATGCACGTCCATCGCGTCACCGGCGATCACGCGGCCCCATTCGGTGGCGTGGTACTTGGCGATGGCCGACGGCACCGCCGGCTTCTCGCCACGATCCACGGCCGCCGCCGTAGCGCGCGACAGCGCTGCCGTGGCGTACGTCAGGCCGCCAATACGCGCCAGCGCTTCTTCCACGCCTTCGAAGCGGGCAATGGAAAGACCGAACTGCTTGCGCATGCGTGCATAGGCACCCGTCGAAGCCACCGCGGCGCGCACGCCACCGGTTGCGTTGGACGGCAGCGAGATCGCGCGCCCCACCGACAGGCATTCCACCAGCATGCGCCAGCCGTGACCGGCCATATGCGGGCCACCGATCAGTACCGACATCGGCACGAACACATCCTTGCCGTGCAGCGGGCCGTTCTGGAACGGCACGTTCAGCGGGAAGTGACGACGGCCGATCTCCAGGCCCGGGGTCGAGCGCGGCAGCAGCGCCAGCGTGATGCCCAGGTCTTCGTTGTCGCCCAGCAGCTTTTCCGGGTCATACAAACGGAAGGCCAAACCGACCACGGTCGCGATGGGCGCCAGCGTGATGTAGCGCTTGTCGAAGGTGAGCTTCATGCCCAGCGTCTCGACGCCATTCACCACCTGCTTGCAGACGACGCCGAAGTCGGTGATCGAGGTTGCATCCGAACCCGCGTAAGGACCGGTGAGCGCGAAACAGGGAATTTCTTCGCCGATGGCCAGGCGCGGCAGGTAATGATTCTTTTGCTCGTCGCTGCCGTAGTGCAGCAACAGCTCGGCCGGGCCAAGCGAGTTGGGCACGGCAACGGTGGACGCCACGGTGGCCGACATGGTGGCCAGCTTCTGCAGCACCGCCGAATGCGCCAGCGCCGAGAAACCCAGCCCGCCGTACTGCTTCGGAATGATCATGCCGAAGAACTTGTGCTTCTTGATGAAGGCCCAGACGTCCGGCGGCAGGTCAGCCAACTCGTGGGTGATCTGCCAGTCGTCGATCATGCCGCATAGTTCTTCCACCGGGCCGTCCATGAAGGCCTGCTCTTCCACGCTCAGCTCGGGCTTGGGCTGCTTGAGCAGCTCATGCCAGTCGGGCTTGCCGGAGAACAGCTCGCCCTCGAAACCCACCGTGCCCGCTTCCAGCGCGGTCTGCTCGGTCTCGGAAAGCTTGGGCGTCACCTTGGCGAACATCTTGAGCAGCGGCGCGCTGATCTGCTTGCGACGGAAAGCGGGCATCAGCAGCGGCACTGCAATCGCCAGCTCGACGACCACCAGAATGAACGTGGTCCACGGCGCGCCAGCGATGAGGCCGACCACGACGGTGGTGATCACCGTAGCGATCGCCCACGTGCGCAGGCTGGTGCGATGGTAGGCACAGGCGCCGGTGGCAATGAGCGCCGCCAGCAGAGTCAGGATCACAGACATCTCAACACCTCGTTACGGATGACGACTTTGCGAATCGAACATGGAAAACTCATACGGCCGCCGCATCACGGCGACCGGGTGAAGCAAGCTCGCCCACGAATCGTGTGATCTCGCGGGTGAATGCATCGTTGGCGTCGCCGGCCACCATGTGAGTCGCACGCGGCAACTCCACATGCTCGGCATGCGGCACCAGACGCAGGAATTCTTCGACGGTGTCGCTGGAAACCACGTCGCTGCGACCACCGGAAAGCAGTAGTACCGGAACAGCCACCTTGGCGGCCGCCGCCATCAAACGTGGCTGGTAGCGCTCGCTTTCGCTTATCAGGCCACCGAGCAGGGCCGGGTCCCAATGCCAGCGCAGGCGACCATCGGCGCCTTCGCGCAGCAGCGGTCGCAGCTGGTCTTCGCTTTTGCGTTCGGCGCGGTGCGGCAGATACGTCGCAATCTCCTCGGCCGCGTCCTCGTAGCTGGCGAAGCCCTCGGGATGGGCCTGCATGAACGCGAGAATGCGTTCGACGCCCTTGGTTTCCCAGCGCGGCGTGATATCCACCAGCACCAGCGCGCGGAACGCCTGCGGATCGATTTCACCGGCCACCATCAATCCCAACAGGCCACCCATCGAGGCGCCGACCAGAATCGGTTTGCTCAATTCCGCATGCGCCAGCAGGCGCAGATCGCCCACGAATTGCTCCATGTGATAGTCGCCGCCGGACACCCACGCGCTTTCGCCATGACCACGGCTGTCGAAGGTCACGCAGCGATAGCCCTGGCCCGCCAGCGCTTCGGCCGTACTCCGCCAGGCCCCACGGGTCTGGCCGAAGCCATGCGCAAACAGCAGCGTCGGGCTTCCGGAGGGGTGCCACACCTCGACCGACAGCTGCAGGCCATCGGCTGCAGCCATGCGGGACACGGACTTTTTGTTGAGGGACGCAGATACCATACGCACGAGTATGGATTGCGACAAACCGCCACGTCAATATGCGCCGCCGCAACCGCTCGCCGATTCAAGGACTTGCCGCACGGCCAATTGCAAACCCGCTGACTGGGGCTACCATGCGCGTATGAATGCAAGCGCCAAACCTGAACGCACCCGCCTCTCCGCTGAGGATTGGGAAGACGCCGCCCTCAAGCTGATCGCTGATCAGGGTGTAGGCGCTTTGGCCGTCGAGGCCCTCGCCCGCCAGCTGGGCGTCACCAAGGGCAGCTTCTATTGGCACTTTCGAACGCGCGAGGCCTTGTTGCAGGCGTCCCTGGAACGCTGGGAGCAGTACGGCGAACGCGAAGTGATCGAGCAGATCGAGGCGATGCCCGATCCACGCGCACGCTTGCCCGAGCTGTTCCGTCGTGTCGCCCACGAGCTGGCGCCCCATCGCGTTTACGCAGCATTGCTCAAGGCACTGGATCACCCGCAGGTGGTGCCGGTGATGGCGCGCGTTTCGCAGCGGCGCATGGAATTTCTCACCACCATCTACCGTGAAGCGGGCCTGCCGCCGGAAGAGGCGCTCAACCGCGCCCGCCTTACGTATGCGGCCTATGTGGGCTTCTTGCAGCTCAACTTCACCCTGGGCCTGCCGCGGATCAGCCATGACGAGTTCGACGCCTATGTCGAGCACATGATCCGCACCCTTACCCCGGCTTAAGCCTAGGCCGCGACAGGGGTTTCCACTACAGAAAACGCCATCTTCGGGTGGCGTTTTTTATTGCCCAGCGCCTCTGGCAGTCCACTTTCAAAAGTGGTCTGCACGCTCTTCTCTAACTGCCGGCCGGAGCGGTGTTTTGGGGTGCGCCCAGTTGCCTTTTGCTGCACTTCGCCTTGCCATGCCAGTCGTCGCAAGTTACCGTTTTCACTCTTTTTTGGCTTAAGACCAGAGTGAGGAACGTGATGTCGAGCAAGCTGGAAGCGCTGCAGCGCTGGGTTGACGAAGTGGCGGCCCTGACCCGTCCTGCGCGGATCCATTGGTGCGATGGCTCGGATGCCGAATACCAGCAACTGGTGCAGCAGATGCTGCAGACCGGCGACCTGATCGAGCTCAACCAGCAGACCCATCCGGGCTGCTACCTGCACCGCTCGAATCCCTCCGACGTTGCCCGTGTCGAGCACCTCACCTTCGTCTGCACCAAGGACGAGGAAGCGGCTGGCCCCAACAACCACTGGATGGCCCCGGCCGACGCACACGCCAAGATGGACGCGCTGTTCGAAGGCTCGATGGAAGGCCGCACGATGTACGTGATTCCCTACTGCATGGGGCCGATCGACTCGCCGCTGGCCCGTTGCGGCGTGGAAATCACCGACAGCCCGTACGTGGTGATCAACATGCGCACCATGACGCGCATGGGCGCTGCCGCACAGGCGCGCATCGAGCGCGAGGGCACGTTCGTGAAGGGCTTGCACTCCACCGGCGAGCTGGATCCGGAGCGCCGCTTCATCATGCATTTCCCCGAGGAGCTGACCATCAAGTCGTACGGCTCCGGCTACGGTGGCAATGCGCTGCTGGGCAAGAAGTGCCACGCGCTACGCATCGCCAGCTACCAGGCCCAGTCCGAGGGTTGGCTGGCCGAGCACATGCTGATTGTGGGCATAGAGAACCCCAAGGGCGAGACGCACTACATCGCCGCGGCGTTCCCGTCGGCCTGCGGCAAAACCAACCTGGCCATGCTGATTCCGCCCGAGGGTTATCGCAGGGAAGGCTGGAAAGTGTGGACCGTCGGCGACGACATCTGCTGGATGCGCCCCGGCGCCGATGGCCGCCTCTATGCCATCAACCCGGAAGCCGGCTTCTTCGGCGTGGCACCAGGTACCAGCGTTGCGACCAATCCGAACGCACTGTCCAGCGTCGCGCGGGACACCATTTTCACCAACGTGGCCGTCACCGCCGACAACCAGCCTTGGTGGGAAGGCCTGCCGGGCACGCCCGTCACCGATTGGCAGGGTCGTCCGTACGACGCCGCGAATGGCCCGGCCGCGCATCCGAACTCCCGCTTCACGGTCAGCGCCAAACAATGCCCCACCTGGTCGCCGCGCGCCGAGGACGCTGAAGGCGTGCCGATCAGCGCCATCGTGTTCGGTGGTCGTCGTCCGTCACTGATTCCGCTGGTGTTCGAGGCGCGTGACTGGGCGCACGGCGTACTGGTCGGCGCCGCCATGGGCTCTGAAACCACCGCCGCCGCCACCGGCGCGGTGGGCGTCCTGCGCCGCGACTCGATGGCCATGAAGCCGTTTGCCGGCTACCACTATGGAGACTACTTCCGTCATTGGCTGTCGTTCGATCAGCCGGGCGCGAAGCTGCCGAAAATCTTCCACGTGAACTGGTTCCGCAAGGGCGAGGATGGCCGCTTCCTGTGGCCAGGCTTCGGCGACAACCTGCGCGTACTGGAGTGGATGATCGATCGCGTCGAAGGCCGCGCCCACGGCATGGAGACGCCGATCGGCACGGTGCCCGCCAAGGGCGAGCTCAAGCTCAACGAGCTGGTCCTGGATCCGCGCACGCTCGATACCCTGCTCAATGTGGACCGCGCCGGCTGGATGGCCGAACTGGCCGATATCGGTGAGTACCTGCACAGCTTCGGCCATCGCATGCCTGCCCAGCTGCATGCCGAACAGCAGCGCGTGGCCAGGGCGCTGGACGAAGCCGCGGCCCCCCCGCGCACCGCCGTCGCCTCCTGAGCCACCCCGTTCTGCCGGTCGCCGACGCGGCCGGCAGAACGTGTTTCGTGTCAGCTTCCCTTAAACCTTGCCACGCAAGGGCGCATCCAAGCTGGCAAGATGATTGCTGCCTGCCCCGCCAACGGAAGCCCGATGCCGCCTGCGCCCGCCGCGGACCCTACCGACACGGACGACGTCCGCGCGGCTGCCGCGGGTGACCGACAGGCTTTCCAACGGCTTTACCGACTGCACGTGGATCGCATCTATGGCGCCGTCTACCGGCTCGCCGGCTACGACCATGCCCGCGCGGAAGATTTGACCCAGGACGCGTTCGTGCGCGCCTGGCAGAAGCTGGCCGGCTTTCGGCATGAAAGCGCCTTCAGCACCTGGCTGTACCGGCTCGCCGTGAACGTCGCGCTGATGGATATCAGGTCGCGTGGCGCCGATCCGGTGTCGATGATGGACGAAGACAGCATTCCGGATCACGGCGAAACGCCGTTCTGCGCCGCCGAGCGCGAAGAGTTGGAACGTGCCATCGGCAAACTGCCGCCGCGTGCGCGCGCTGTACTCGTATTGCATGACATCGAAGGTTGGCGGCACGAGGACATCGGTGCCGAGCTGGGCATGGCAGTGGGATCGTCCAAGGCACAACTGCACCGTGCGCGCGGCCTGCTGCGAAAAGTATTGGGAGAACGCTCATGAACGAATTTGAATGGCTCCGCCAGACCCGCGCGCTGCGCGAACCGGTGGCACCGCGCCGCGACCTGTGGCCCGAACTGAACACCGCGCTGGATGCTGCCGATGCAGCCACGCCCGCGGCAACGAAGCCATCGCGGCGTCGCCAGGGCTGGCTGCTCGCGGCCAGCGTTGCCGGCCTGGCGCTGTTTGCCGGCAGCGTGGTCGTACACCTGCATGAGCAACCGGCCAACGTCGCCACCGCCCAGGCAACGCCCGATGCGGCGCGCTGGCATCCGAACGATCCACGCCTTGCCGGCGCCGCGGTGGAACTCGATGCTGCCAACATGGAACTGCGTCAGGCCATGCAGCAGGCGCCCGATTCCCCTGCGTTGCAGCGCCTGCTATATCGCACTCAAAAACAGCAGTCACAGCTGCGACAGATGGAACACCAGGCTGGTTGAGTCCAGTGGAGCCTTCCGCATGAAAACCGCACGCATCATCCCACTCCTGCTCAGCCTGTCGATCGGCCAGGCCCTGGCCGATACGCCCATCAACCTCAGCCATGACGCCACGCCCAACGTGCACCTCAGCGTCAGCAACGTAAAGGGCGCCGTCACCATCACCGCGTGGGACCGTAACCAGGTGCAGGTCGGCGGCCGCCTGGGCGATGGCGCGAGGCCGCTCGTCATTGAAGGCAGCAACGGTGACATGACCATCAAGGTGGAGTCGCAGGGCAAGTCCGGTTGGTTCAACTGGAGCAGCGACACTTCGATGGGCGGAACCACGCTGGATATCCGCGTGCCCAAGGGCGCCTCGCTGGATGTCGACGTGGTCAGCGCGCCGCTGAGCATCGATGGCATCGATGGCGGCAAGATCAAGGTTAATACGGTCAGCGGCAAGGCCCGCGTGAATGCCCGCACACAGGTCACTGACGTGGACAGCGTGAGCGGCAGCATCGAATTGGCCGGCAGCGCGGGCAAAGTGTCGCTGCAGACGGTCAGTGGCGACATCCTTGCACCCAACATCGGCGACGAGGCCGAGCTGCAGACGGTGTCCGGGCGTATCCGTGCTGGTGGTGGCCCCTGGCGCAAGCTCAACCTGAGCACGGTTTCCGGCGACGTGCAGTTAACCGGCGGCCTCGCTCCGGGTGGCAGCTTCGACGTGGACAGCATGAGCGGCGACGTGCAGTTGCAGATTCCCTCCAGCACCTCGGCCACGATCCACGCCAACACCTTCAGCGGCGACCTGCGCAGCGATTTCGGCACGGTCAAGAAAGTGGAGCACGGCCCCGGCAGCGAACTTCAGGCCACGGTCGGCGCCGGCAACGGCAAGATCAGCGTGGAGACCTTCAGCGGAGATCTACGCATTCGCCAACAAGACTGATGGTCACGCGTCAATAAAAAACGCCGGGCACTGGCCCGGCGTTTTTTATTGACGGCCCCAAGCGAATGCGGGCTCAAAGATCCTGGTGATATTGCACGTAAGGCGTGCGCGACTGATCCGGCTCCGGACCCATCGGCGTAATCGCAGCGCCGCTGCCCGATGACCATAGGTTCTGGGCGCCGACGCTCAATTGACCCTGCCACGGCAAACGCCAGGTGACACCCAGGTCGATGCTGTTCCAGTGACGATCTTGATAGCCGGCACCCGGCACACCCGCCTCAGGCTGCATCGTGCGACCGACGATACTGCCGCTCAACGGACCCCGATCGACGCCAAAGCTCAACGCCTTCTGGTCGAGCGTGCTGATGCCAAGCAGATTGCCCGGCAACAAGCGAACGCGCCCAACGCTGGCACCAAGATCAATACCGCTTGCAGCATCCAGCGCCAACCTGCCACGCGCATTGAGCTGCGTGCTGCTGTCGAAACCCGTCAATCCATTCACGGCCGGCAACGCACCCGGCAGCAGACGCGGCAGTGTCGCGTTGCCCGGCACACTGTTGGCGCCGACGCTCAGACCGAGGCTGTAGCGGTCGGTGCTATAGGTAGCACCGACTTCGCTGCCGATCACGCGAGGTGCCTGGTTGTTGGCCCAGTTGTGCTCGCTGACACCAACGTGCGCCTGCAGATTCGGGCCAAGTCCGTACTGGAAGTTGCTGGAAACCACCGAGGCGGCATCCACCGCGCGAAACTGCAGCGGTGCGTCGCCGAGCTCCGCCGTGGTAAGCGTGCTGTTGCCCGCCTGCAGCGCCAGCCAATGGCCATCGGCACCACGCCATAGCGGAACCGCCCCGCCAGGGCCAATCTGTGCCACCTGATCCGGTGCTTGCGTCAGCAGGCGCCCTGCCACGTCGTAGGGATCGCTGGCCGCAGACTGCCCTGCCGCGATAAACGGCATCAACAGCAGTGGCAATGACAGCAATAAACGACGCATCTACGCGAAAACCCCCGCGATACCGTTGGACGGGACAAAGGCGTCGCCCCCTCCCAGAGACGATCGCCTCTGAAGATACCACATTTTACTTTTTACTAACACCCAGAAGTTGCGCTTGGGTTAGGCCAGGCGCTCCCTGGGATCACATATTTTTGACATCAAGAACCGTGCCAGGTTCCCAAGAAGTTGAGGACTTTTTACGCAAGATCTTGCCGCCATGCCAGGAAGGCAAAACCTAGACGGCGATGTCGGCCTAAAACTCGCCCGGTGGCGGCAAGAGAAACGCCACCCCGCCAAAACACCCAGCGACAAAGCTGAACAGAGGCGCTATATAGTCGCCTTTGTCGACCAAGCACGGACTCGCCTGCGACTGATGACGTCGGTACCTACCAGCACGATGCCCATGCCCTGGCCAGCGGACAGCAATGTCGCGGCCATGCATGCTGCCGTGGAACGACTGTTCCGCGCGGCTGACGCTGCAAGCGTGCTCGAAATCTGCGAGGCGATGCTGGCTGAGCTCGGCGTGGAGGGCCGCCTGCATTGGCGCCTGCTCGGCGACCACGATGCCGCGGCCGGCACCGGCAGGCAGCTGGAGCTGGCCGAAGATCCGCAGGGTCTGCGCTCGCTCGTGCTGGAGCTGGCGGTCGAGACGACACCTGACGCGCTGCAGGACCATCTCGCCTGGCTGGGCCGACTGGCGGCAGCACGCCTGCGCCAGCTCGCCGAAACCTCGCGACTGTACGAGGCGATCTCGCGGCTGGCCCTGGCCGAACGGCTGCAGCGTGCGCTCTACGCCATCGCCGACCAGGCGAGCGCCGAGCACAACATGACCGAGATGATGCATTCGCTGCACGCCATTCTCGGCAGCCTGATGTACGCGGAGAATTTCTATATCGCGCTGTACGACGCGGCCACCGACACGGTGCGCTTTCCGTACTACGTCGACACCATGGACAAGGAACCGCCCGCGCACGATGAGGCAGTGCCACTGCAGGAGATGCGCCACAGCCTCACCTGGAACCTGCTGCAGTGCGGCCAGGCCATCATGGGCTCCGTCGACCGAGCTGACTGAGCAGTTCAAGGGCCGCTTCGTGCTGTTGGGGCCAGTGTGCGAACACTGGCTGGGCGTGCCACTGCTGCGCGACGGTCGCGTGGTGGGCGGCATCGTGATGCAGAGCTATCGCGAAGACACGCACTACACCCAGCACGATCGCGAACTGCTGAGCTATGTAGCCAAGCATGTGCAAACCGCGCTGGAACGGCGCGAAGCCCATGAGGAGCTGGAGCGCCGCGTGTCCAGCCGCACGGCTGCGCTGCGTGAGGCCAATCGCGTGCTGCGCCAGCAGGTCTTGCAGCGCCAGCGCGGTGAACGGTTGCAGGCGGCACTGTTTCGCATCGCCGAGTTGGCCAATGCGTCCGAGAGTCTGGACAACTTCTACGCGGCCGTGCACCGCGTCATCGGCGGCCTGCTGTATGCGCGCAATTTCTATATCGCGCTGCTCGATGAAGAACAGAAAACCCTGAGCTTCCCCTATTCCGTCGACGAGTTCGACACGGTGCGCCTGCCACGCGCCCACGGCCGCGGCGTCACCGAGTACGTGTTGCGCCATGGCAAGCCACTGCTGGCCGATCCCGAAGAATTCGAGCGGCTGCAGCGCCTGGGCGAACTGACCCATCGCGGCTCGCGTTCGGTGTGCTGGCTGGGCGTGCCGCTGATCTGGGGCGATCGCGCAATGGGCGTGCTGGCAGTGCAGAGCTATTCGCCCGAACACACCTACGATGTGCGCGACCAGGAGTTGCTGACCTTCGTTGGCTACCACGTGGCCAACGCGTTGCAGCGCAAGCACACCACCGAATCACTGAAGCAGGCTTATGCCAGCCTGGAGCGCCGCGTCACCGAACGCACTCGCGCGCTGGCACTGGCCAACCGCGACCTGCGCGAACAGATCGCCGAGCGCGAGCGCGTCGAGCGCCGCCTCAAGTACGAAACCCTGCACGACTCGCTGACCGGCCTGCCCAATCGCACCCTGTTGCTTCAACGCATGGAACAGGCCCTGCAGCGCTATCACAGCGATACGCAGGAATTGTTCGCGGTGCTGTTCATCGACCTCGATCGCTTCAAGGTCATCAACGATTCCGTGGGCCACCTGGTCGGCGATGATCTGCTGTTTCAGGTCGGTGGCCGCATCCGCGCCTGCCTGAAGACGCGCGACGTGGTGGCTCGCCTGGGCGGCGACGAATTCGCGGTACTGGCCGAAGGCATCACCGACCCGAAAATGGCGATGCTGATCGCCGAGCGCATCATCGATGAGCTGCAAACGCCATTCCGTCTCGGCGCAAAAGAGATCTTCACCTCCGCCTCCATCGGTATCGCATTGCCCAGCCCGCACTACCAGCGGCCTGAGGAACTACTGCGCGACGCCGACGCGGCGATGTATCGCGCCAAGGATGAGGGCCGTCATCGCGCCGCCGTTTTCGACGACCGCCTGCGCCGCGAGGCGCTATCGTTGCTGGAGATGGAAGGTGACCTGCGCCGCGCACTAGGCCGCAACGAATTCGTACCCTTCTACCAGCCCATCGTGGCGCTGCAGAGCGGACGCACGGTGGGCTATGAAGCGCTGCTGCGCTGGCGTCACCCCGACCGCGGCCTGCTGACGCCTGCTGATTTCCTCGCGGTGGCCGAAGAAAGCGGCTGCGCGGAAAGTATCGACTGGCAGATCTTCGAGCAAGTCTGCGCACAGGCCCAGGCGTTGGCGGGCACCGACGGGTTTGTCAGCATCAATGTATCGGGCCGGCATTTCCGCTCACCTGACCTGGATACTCGTCT
The DNA here is from genome assembly GCA_963783075.1 of uncultured Gammaproteobacteria bacterium. Classification (GTDB taxonomy): domain Bacteria; phylum Pseudomonadota; class Gammaproteobacteria; order Xanthomonadales; family Rhodanobacteraceae; genus Dyella. The sequence continues at coordinate 80,250 of CAWAMF010000001.1, forward strand.
GCTCGACCTGATTGCAGCCCACCATCTGCCCCCTCGCTGCCTGCGTATCGAGGTCACCGAACGTGCGTTGCTGGAAAATGCCGTGCAGGTGAAGCGCATGCTCGACAACTTGCGCTCGCAAGGCGTGAGCATCGCGCTGGACGATTTCGGCACCGGCTACTCCTCGTTGAGCTACCTGCATCAGTACCCGATCGAGACGCTGAAGATCGATCGCTCCTTCATCGTGGAACTGCCGCGCGAAGGTGGTCACGGCACTGCCGTGGTGCGCGCGATCCAGGCGCTGGCCAACTCGCTGCAGATGCAGGTGATTGCCGAAGGCATCGAGGACGAGGAGCAGCGCGAGGCGCTGCTGCGCATTGGCTGCCGTTACGGCCAGGGCTTCCTGTTCGCTACGCCCAAGATGGCCGAGGTGTGGCTACAGCGCGAACACAATTTCGCGTTGCCCTGAGACGATGCGGCCCGCACAAGGCGGGCCGCAACCCTGATGATTGCAGTTATTGCGCCGTGGTCGATGCGTTAGCCGCCGGGCTCACACTCAGCAAATGCTCGGCGTCCACGCGATCGAAGGTATAGCGCTGGGCGCAGAACTCGCAGATCACCTCGATTTCGCCGTCACGCGCCTCCAGCGCCGCCTCGACCTCATCGCGGCCGAGCGAACGCAACACCGACTCCACCCGCTCGCGCGTGCAGCTGCAGCCGAAGGCCAACGGTCGCGGCTCGAACAGGCGTACCGACTCTTCGTGATACAGGCGATAGAGCAACTGCTCGGGCGAGGTACTCAACAACTCTTCATCGCCGAGGGTGGCGGTGAGATGCTGGATGCGAGTCCAGGCGTCCTCGTCCTGCGCCGCGTCAATGCCGCCTTCGTCTGGCATCTTCTGCAGCATCAGGCCCACCGCGTGCTCACCGTCGGCGGCCAGCACGATGCGCGCCGGCAACTGTTCGGACTGGCTGAAATAATTCTCCAACGCGGGCGCCAGTGCGGGATGCTGCAAGTCCACCAGGCCTTGGTAACGCTGGCCGCGCTCGGCATGGCCGATGGTAATGGCCATGATCGCATTCGGCAGGGCGGCCAGGTCCAGCGGCTCGGGCAACGGGTCACTCCAGCGCGCCAGGCCGCGCAGGCGGCCTTGCTCGGTGCATTCGGCAAACAACAGACGCAACGGGCCGCTGCTCTTCAGCTCCACCGACAGCGCACCTTCGAATTTGATATTGCCGGTGAGCAGCGCGCTGGCGGCCAGCGTCTGGCCCAGCACGGAGCGCAGCGCGGCGGGATACGCGGAGCGGCCAGCCACCTCGCGCCAGGCGGGGCCCAGCCGGACCAGCACGCCACGCACGCCGGCACGTTCAAGCATGAAGCGATGCAGCACATCTTCGACTAGCACGGTTTCCACAGCCTTGGACCTCTCGTAGCAATCCCCCTACATGGGGTCGCCTGCGCCGGGGCGCAACGACCGCCGGCGAGGCGCGGCCCGACGCCCTGTCCCCACGCCGCGGGTGGCCTGCGCGACCCGCGGAGTGCGAACAAGCCCTGGCCCTTATACTGCCGCGGTCCCTGTCTTCGCGCCGCCAATGACCCTACGACGCCCGCTGTTTCCCCGCCTGCTTCGCCTGCTCGCCCTGCTGCTGGTGTCCTGGCTGGCCCTGAGTTGGCTGGCGGTACTGGTTTTGCGTTTCGTACCACCGTGGACATCGGCGGTGATGATGGAGCGTCGCGCCAGCGCGCTGATCCATGGCGAGCAGAATTTTCGCCTGCAGCATCGCTGGGTACCGTGGAACCAGGTGTCGTCCTATGTCCCGCTGGCGATGGTGGCTGGCGAGGATCAGAAATTTCCGTTCCACCACGGCTTCGACTTCGACCAGATCCAGGACGCCATGGATGCCGCCGACGAGGGCCGCCGCTTGCGCGGCGCCAGCACGATCAGCCAGCAGACGGCCAAGAACCTGTTCCTGTGGAACGGCCGCAGCTTCGTGCGCAAAGGGCTGGAGGCGTATTTCACGGTACTGATCGAGCTGACCTGGCCCAAGCAGCGCATTCTCGAGGTCTACATGAACGTCGCCGAGCTTGGCGACGGTATCTATGGCGTGGGCGCGGCCAGCGACGCGTTCTTCCATCAAGCGCCGTCGCAGCTGGGCCCAGTCCAGGCGGCGCGGCTGGCGGCCGTGTTGCCCAGTCCCCGCCGATTGCACGCCGACCACCCTTCGGCCTACGTGCAGGGTCGCGCCAACTGGATCCAGCAGCAGATGGCCCGGCTGGGCGGGCCCGGCTACCTGCACAGCAACCCGCCTCCACGCGAAACCCGACGCCGCTGACGCTCGCCGGAAGGCAGCCGGTGCACTAGCATTCGGCGACCTCCCAGGGACGCCAGCATCGCTCATGCCTAGCCTTACCGTTGTCGTGCCCGCCTACAACGAAGCTGCCGTACTGGAGAGCTTCCACGATCGGCTCGGCCGCGTGCTCGACGAGCTGCCGCTGGACGGCAACGTGCTGTACGTGGACGACGGCAGCAGCGATGCGACTTGGCGGATCATCGAAGGACTGATGGCCCGGGACGCGCGCACTGGAGCGATTCGCCTGTCGCGCAACTTCGGCAAGGAGGCCGCGCTGACCGCCGGCCTTGATCATGTCGATGCCGATGCCGCCGTGGTGATCGATGCCGACCTGCAGGATCCGCCGGAGCTGATTCCCGCGCTGGTGGAGCAATGGCGCGCCGGATTCGATGTGGTCTACGCCACGCGCACGGCACGCGCCGGCGAAACCGGCTTCAAGCGCTTCACCGCCGCGCTGTTCTACCGAAGCATGGAGCGGTTGTCGGACACGCGCGTGCCCCGCGACACCGGCGACTTCCGCCTGCTATCGCGCCGCGCGCTGGATGCGCTGCGCCAGCTGCGCGAACGCCAGCGCTTCATGAAAGGACTGTTCACCTGGATCGGCTTCCGCCAGACCGCGGTGTACTACCTGCGTGAACCGCGCCAGGCCGGCAACACCAAGTGGAACTACTGGCGCTTGCTGAACCTGGCCATCGAGGGGATTACCTCGTTTTCCACCGTGCCGCTGCGGCTGGCCACCTGGGTCGGCGTGTTTTCATCGCTGCTGGCCTTCCTCTACGGGCTATGGGTGTTCGGCAAGGCGCTGCTGCTGGGCGACCCGGTGCATGGCTATCCCTCGTTGATGGTGGCCATCCTGTTCCTGGGCGGCGTGCAGCTGCTGGCGCTGGGAGTCATCGGCGAATACCTGGGTCGCAACTACGCGGAGAGCAAGCAGCGGCCGTTGTATTTCATTGATCAGGAGCACCCACCGCGAGTGCGACCCGAGCGCGGCCGCCGATAACCGCGGCCTGCTTCACATCCCACCAACACCAAGGCCGTGCGGCGGCGCTAGACTCTTCGCATGCGGCCCCGTCTGCGGCCACGTGGGAGGTTCAAGCATGCGCCAGGTCAAGCATTTGCTGGAAGGCAAGGGCAACGACATCTTCAGCATCGCGCCGGACGCGCCCGTACTCGAAGCGATCAAGCACATGGCGGAACGCCGCGTCGGCGCGCTGCTGGTGATGCGCGACGACCGGTTGGTAGGCATCCTTTCCGAGCGTGACTACGCCCGCAAAGTGATTCTGCAGGGCCGCTCGTCGGCACAAACCGCTGTCTCGGAAATCATGAGCAGCCCGGCCCTCACCGTGGGTCCGGATACCGACGTGTTCGATTGCATGCGTCTTTGCACCGACAGTCGCATTCGTCACCTGCCCGTCGTGAGCGGTGAGCGAGTCATCGGTGTCATCTCGATCGGCGACCTGGTGAAGGAAGTGATCGACGCCCAGGCCGAACAGATCGAACAGTTGCAGCGTTACATCACGAGCTGATGCAGGCGGCGGGTCAGGCCTCGGCCGCCCGCGTCTGGCCTGCTTCTGGCGATTCGCCCTGTTGCTCCGGCAGCAGGTCGGGCGAGCGGCCAGCGCGCGCCGCCACCCAGGTAGCCAATACCGAAACGCCGGCACCGATGGCTGCCATGCCACCTACGGCTACGCCGACCTTGCCAAGCAGCGTCACGCTGCTGGTGACCAACACATCGCCAAAACGCCAGATCGCCGTCTCGACGAAGTTCTTGCCCTTGTAGCGCGTTTCGCGCGGCACGCGGGTGTACAGCGCGTCGACCGAGGGCTTGGTCATGCCGTAGGCAAATCCACGCGTGCCGATCATCATCAACGACAACATGGGCACGGCAAAGCCGAGCACGGCGATATTGCCAATGCCCAGCACTGCCACCAGCACCAGCAAGGCCAGGTTGACCAGCGACGGCACCACCAGCCCCCAGCTCGCGCCTTTGCGTACCAGCAGCCAGCGCGTCAGCGTGAGCTGAAGCGCGGCGCCCAGGATGTTGGTGGCCAGGTCCATGTCGTTATAGAACGACGTGCGGGCGATCTTGTCCGGCAGGTGCACCTTTGCGTAATCAGCGATCAGCGCATAGGCCAGCGTGCCGATGCCATCGCCCAGCACCATCAGGATCGCCATATAGCGCAGGAAGGGACGCGTCCACAGCTCCTTGATGCCTGCCCACAACGAGCCGCCGATCACCTCGTCCCGATGTTGCGGCTCGCGACAATCATGATGCGTGGACAGCGTGAACAGCAGCGCGAGCGCGGCCGTGAGTGCGACAGCAGAGACCACCAGCAGCGCGGCCACGCCAATGAGTTGCACCAGCAACTTGGTCACCAGCGGCCCGAAGATGGCGCCGGCCATGCCACCCAGGGCGATCAACGGAAACACCTTGCGCGCCTGCGCGCTCAGGAAGATGTCCGCCATGAAGCTCCAGAACAGCGACACCACGAACAGGTTGAACACGCTGACCCAGACGAAGAACACCACGCCGAGTTCCCGTGCGCCGATGCGGTCCTGCGCCAAAAAAGCGGGCACGAAGGCAAGCAGGCAGGCGATGAAAAAACTGTAGCTCCAGCCGAGCACGCGTTTGCGCGGGAAATGCGCGACCAGCGCACCGAACACCGGCGTCAGCAGCAACATCACGATGAACGTGCTGCCGTAGAACAGCGGCAAGGACTGCGAGCCGACCGCCCCACTGAGCTGATCCCGTACGGGCCGGATGATGTAATAGGCCGCCATCACGAAGAAGAAGGCCACTGCCGACAGGGTCGAGGCCAGGCCTTCGTTCGCTGCGGCGGGTCGGGAGGCGTTCACCGGCATTTCCAGCATGGGTCCGCAACAGACTAGCATGCCGTCATGACGGTCCTGGACAGTGGGGAGAACACGTGAGCTACGACTACATCATCGTCGGCGCTGGTTCGGCCGGTTGCGTGCTTGCCCATCGCCTCAGCGCGAATGCCGGCAAACGCGTGCTGCTACTTGAAGCGGGCCCGAGTGACTGGAACCCGCTGATCCACATGCCCGCAGGCATTGCACGGCTGGCCGGCAACCGTCGGCTCAACTGGAGTTACCGCACCGAACCGGAACCGCAGCTGCACGGCCGCACGCTCTGGTGGCCACGCGGCAAGACGCTGGGTGGCTCCAGTTCGATCAACGCGATGTGCTACGTGCGCGGCGTCCCCGCCGATTATGACGATTGGGCCCGCGTCACCGGCGACGCGCGCTGGTCGTGGTCGCAGGTGTTGCCGTGGTTCCTACGCAGCGAGGACAACAGTCGTGGTCCCAGCGCGCTACACGGCGCGGGCGGCCCGCTCAGCGTGAGCGACCTGCGCTATCACAACGAACTTTCGACGAGCTTCGTCGATGCGGCGGCGAGTGCCGGCTTTGCCCGCAACAATGATTTCAACGGACCGCAGCAGGAAGGTTTCGGCCTCTATCAGGTCACTCAACGAAATGGTGCGCGTTGCTCCACCGCGGTGGCCTATTTGAAACCCGCACGGCAAAGACCGAATCTGGAAGTGCGCACCAGCGCCGCGGTGGCGCGTGTGGTCATCCGCCAGGGTCGAGCCATGGGTGTGCAGCTGCAGGGCTCTACGAACGTGCTGGAGGCCGCTGAGGTGATTCTGGCGGGCGGCGCCGTCAACACACCGCAGCTGTTGATGCTATCGGGCGTGGGGCCGGCGGATCATCTGCGCGAACACGGCATTGCGGTGGAGGCCGACCTGCCAGAGGTGGGTGGCAACCTGCAGGACCATCTGGACATCTGCACGCTCGATGGCAGCACCCAGAAGATCACCTACGACCATCTCAACGAACTGGCCGCGGGCTGGCGCTTCCTGCGTCATCGCGAAGGACCAGGCACCTCCAACGTGGCCGAAGCAGGCGGCTTTGTGCGCAGTCGGCTCGCGACGGACGAGCGCTGCGACTTGCAATTCCATTTCGTGCCAGCGCTGCTGGATGATCATGGTCGCCACCGCCTGCCCGGCTACGGCTACACCGTGCACGCGTGTTATCTGCACCCACGCAGTCGTGGTCGGTTGCGTCTGCGTTCGGCAAACCCCGCACAGCCCATCGCCATCCACGCCAATTACCTCAGCGATCCCGAGGGCCACGACCTGCAACGCATGATCGAAGGCGCGCGGCTATCGCGCGACATATTCTCGCAGCCAGCCTTCGCTCCCTTTCGTGGCGCACCGGTATTCCCCGAGCACGCGTTGAGCAGCGATGCGCAGTACACGGACTTCATCCGACGCAAGGCGGAAACCATCTACCACCCGGTGGGCACGTGCCGCATGGGCAGTGACAGCGGCGCGCCGCTGGACAGCGAGCTGCGCGTGCGCGGCGTGCAGGGCCTGCGCGTGGTCGACGCCTCGGTCATGCCCAGCCTGCCCACCGGCAACACCAATGCGCCGGTGGTGATGATCGCCGAGCGGGCCAGTGCGCTGATACTTAACGAGAATTAGACGAACGCGACGGATCCGAAAGCGGCCGGCGGGGCCATGCCGCTACCGTCAGTTAGAGCGACTTTCGGTCAAAGCTGCGGTACTCTCGCCGACGCGCCGTGGAAGGACCCGACTCGCAACCACGTGGCCCGGCTGCACCCGGGGCTGTTCTTGTTCCGTCGGTGCCCATGGGTGCCACCCACACGTCCGAGCAGTATGACGTTTCGCACGATTTCACTGGTGATTGCCGCGGCGCTGGGTTGCTCCAGCATCCCGCTCTGCGCCCGCGCCGCCACACCACCGTCCGCTCCCGGCACCGTCAGCACCTCCGCGCCGACGCAAATGTTGCCGTCCGATCGCATCAAGGACACCCTGGCTGCCTATCAGCAATGGCTGGACAAGCTCGATCAGCGCAATGCGGTGGCCGGCCTGGCGACCGCCGTGGTAGTGGACGACAAGGTCGTATTCGAAGACACGCTGGGCTATGCCAACGCCGCCACGCGCGAACCGGTGACGCCGGAAACCGTGTTTCGCCTCGCCTCGCTTTCCAAGGCGTTCGCTACCGCATTGGCCGGCGTGCTGGTGGACGACGGCAAGCTTGATTGGGATACCAAGCTTGTCTCGGTACTGCCGTTCTTCCGGCTCAAGAGCGACGGAGCGGCCGAGCAAGCCACCGTGCGCGACATTCTCGGTCAGCGCCTGGGCCTGCCGAAGAACACCTACGACAACATGCTCGAGGAAAACATTCCCTACGAGGAGCTGGTGCGCAAGCTCGATGAGGTCAGCCTCACCTGCGACGTGGGCCAGTGCTACGGCTACCAGAATGTCGCCTTCAGCCTGATTGGCGATGTGGTCTATGCGCAGACGGGCCAGTTCTTTCCGCAGCAGGTTGATCGACGCATCTTTTTCCCCCTGGGCATGAAAACGGCCAGCTATGGTCGCGAAGGCCTCGAAGACAGCAAGAGCTGGGCGCGGCCTCATCGCGCCAGCAGCGGCGGCTGGATCCCGTTTGAGCCCAAGGAAGCCTACTACCGCGTTGCCCCTGCCGCCGGCGTCAACGCCAGCCTGCGCGACATGGAGCAGTGGTTGATCGCGCAGATGGGCGGCCGCCCCGATGTGCTGCCGCAGCAACTGCTGGAAACCTTGCACACACCGGAAGTGGCGACGCCCAACGAGGAACGCTCCACGCCGTGGCGCCGCGCGCGCGTGAGTGACGCCTACTACGCGCTGGGCTGGCGCGTGTTCAACTATGGCGGCGAAACGCTGGTGTTCCACGCCGGCGCCGTTGAAGGTTATCGCACCATGATCGGCTTTCTGCCCAAGTACCACGTCGGTGTGGTGACGCTATGGAACTCGGCAGGCCCGGTACCCACCGGCCTGCTGCCGATGGTGCTCGACAGTCTGCTTGGCTTGCCGCACGTGGATTGGGCCGGTGTCGAAAGCGACGCGCCTGCCACCAAGGCAGCCACTACCGCCAAAGGCAAGGGCAAGACGCGCAACAAGGGCAAGACCGCCAGCAGCAATCCCGGCGCCAACCGCTAAGCGCGATACCGGACATACAAAAGGCGCCGCATGCGGCGCCTTTTGCGTTGAAGGAAGCCGCGCGTGCGCGGCTCCGATCGATCAGTTGAGCTTGAACACGATGCGACGCTTGTCCTGCGAAGCGACCGGCGCGCCGTCCTGCGTGGCGGGCTGGTACTTCCAGCGACTCACCGCTTCCACGGCAGCGCGATCGAACACATGGCGCGGCTCCGCATCGACCACCTTCACGTCGTCGACACTGCCATCCGGTGTGACGGTGAAGGCCACTTCCACCCAGCCTTCCTGGCTGGCACGCACGGCAGTAGCCGGATAACGCGGACTGACGTTGCGCACCAACACCGGCCCATGGGTGGCCGCCGAACTAGTGGCGGCCGCGGCGGTGGGTGCCGCCGTCGCCGACGGCTGGCGCGTCGCTTCAGCCTGTTGCTGCTGGGCGAGACGCGCCTGCGCGGCCCTCTGCTGCTGGTCAGCCAGCGCCTTCTGTTGTGCCTCGGCGGCTTGGCGATCGGCTTCCGCCTTGTCCGACACAGCCTTCTGGGCCGCCAGTTGCGACTGCTTCTCCTTGTCCGACGCCAGCTGCTGCTCGCGATCCTGCAGCTTGCGCTGAGCATCGAGCTTGGAACGCAGAATGGTCAGCGTGTAGTTGGCCGGATCCGCCTTGGCCAGCAGATCAATCTGGCGCTGCGCTTCGTTGAAGTCGCGCTGGTTGATGGCCTGTTCGGCGACGCTCGCACCCACCGGGAAGGTCTCGCGCAGTGCGTCGGCCGCGACCTGGTTGCCCGGGTCCTTCTCCAGCACCTTGAGATAGAACTCGAACGCGTTGTTGCCGGCGGGCGCCAGCAGGCGTTGCTCGTTCACCGCCTTGCGGGCCTCGGAAAGCAGCTGGTTGAGACTCATCGCCGCCACGTTGGCCGGCGGCGGTGGTGCTACAACACCAGCCTTGACGGGCGTCGACGGGTGTCCGCCAGCGTCCGCCTCAAGCAGATCCTGATGCGGCTTGATGATAAGGAACCACGAAGCTGCCGCGAGTACGGCGACGACAGCGACAATGGCAATGGCAGCTGGCCGAACGGCCCCACGCGCACGACGACGCGCATGACGTATATATCGGGTATCCATGGTCTCTCGCTGAGTGGCATCAGATACCCGCGCTTTTTCCCCCTGTGGTCCAGGAGCGGAGAACCTCCCCAGGTCCTCCGCGGCGCGGATGGGAGAAAGGTAACCGTAATGCAGCACTACAGCAAATCGCACGTAGCTTCATCACTTTCGCGTGTATGTGCCGATCGCCGCAGATGTTGCGCTGGCGCGGCTGGCGCGACACCGGTGCCGGGCTAAGAATATTTCGTATCCCTGAAACGAAGCGTCCCGGCATGGGCCGGGACGAATCGCTCTTTCGAATGTTTCTCCCCGCGCTGGGCACCGCGGGGAGAAAAGTCGGTGATGCTTATTTTTACTTGTAAGCGACGCTTACTTCTTCGAGGCCTTGGTGGCCTTGACTGCCTTAGCAGCCTTGGGGGCCTTGGCAGCCTTGGTGGCCTTCACCACCTTGGCGGCGGCAGCCTTGCGAACGGTCTTCTTGGCAGCCTTCTTGGCAACCTTCTTTACAGCAACCTTCTTCACGGCAGCCTTCTTGGCAGCTGCCGGGCGCTTCTTGGCAACAGCTTTCTTGGCGACCTTCTTGACGGCGGCCTTCTTGGCGGCCGGCTTGCGGGCTACCGGCTTCTTGGCGGCGGCCTTCTTCACGGCGGTCTTCTTGGTCGCCTTCTTGGCGGCCGGCTTCTTTGCAGCGGCTTTCTTGGCAGTGGCCATAGTTCGTCTCAGCTCCTCATCAGTTGGCAGTGGTTGCCCAGTAAAAGCATGTAGGAACGCCTCCACCAGCAGATCGCTATTGGTGGCGTGCCGAAGATTGTTCACCTGACGACGGGTGCGTTCGTCAGACAAGGGCCTCAGGATGTGCAATGGAATCGAGACCGTGATCTTGCGTACTGCGCCGGCCTTTTCTCCATGCTCGATATAAGGCTTGATGAATTTCGATGTTGCCATGGCACCCGTTCTCCGTGTTCCGATGCGAAAGCTATTCCTGAAGATTTCAACTGTCAATTGATTTTAGTCATGAAATCAATCCGTTTCACCTACCCCCAGGAGGGTCCAAACCCCCGCCGGACAAGGCCTGGAGGGGGTCACGATGCATTTTCAATCAGACGTCCATACTTCCAGATTAAAATGCATTCCGATTATCAATAGTTGTTAAAAACCGCATAAAACAAGGCATTTGAGACAGTCAACGCGATTACCTGTTCAGCGGTGTCTCGCGCACCAAGAGCCGATATAACGCGCCTCGAGCGCGCCCAGCCACAGCCTCGTTTCATGAACGAAACACGACTGGAATTACCCGCCAGGTCGACCCGTCGAAATCTTCGCCCAGCCCGCCTCGGCGGACGCCAAAAGGCCCTCTAGCGGTCCAAGAGCGAATCGACACCCATCGGTTCGGGACTTCGTCATGGACATCTATCGGCCTATCCGGCGAGATCTACAGATGCCGATTTGCCGTCCGAATTGTCGTCGGTGACCGGGTCATCTCTACTCAAAAAGACGCCGGCCGCTTGAGGCGGCCGGCGTCAGGTGAAGCATCGAACGCAGTGCTTAGTGGTCTTCGTTCTCGATCAGTTCGGCATAGGCGTCTGCATCGAGCAGCTCGTCCAGCTCACCGCGATCGCTGGCGCGAACCAGGAAGATCCAGCCGTCACCGAAGGCATCTTCGTTGATGGTTTCCGGCTTGTCGTTGAGGATCTCGTTGACTGCCACGATCTCGCCCGACACCGGGCTGTAGATGTCCGAGGCGGCCTTGACCGACTCGACCACGGCCACGCCGTGACCGGCCTGCACGCTGGCGCCGATCTCTGGCAGCTCCACGTACACCAGGTCGCCGAGCTGGCCCTGGGCATGCTCGGAAATACCCACACGCACCAGGCCGTCGTCTTCCACGCGGGCCCATTCGTGGGACTTGAGAAATTTCAGATCGCCGGGAATCTCGCTCATGATCGAATCCAGTCGTTAATGTCGGGTCGGGGTGAAGTGCCAATTCTAGCCGCTTCACCTGGAAGGCAACACGGCCTTTGATCAACCGTGCGTGCCGTGCATGTCAGATGCCTTCGCAGGGCTTGCCGTCGCGGACGAACGGGTACTTCACCAGACGCACCGGCACCTCGCGACCGCGGATATCGACGCGAACGTCGCCCGGCTCGCCTACCGGAATGCGTGCAAAGGCCACGGCCTTGTTGAGGGTGGGCGCGAAGCTGCCCGAGAGGATTTCACCGGGACCATTGGCGGTGAGCACGGGCTGGCCGTGACGCAGCACGCCCTTGTCGTCCAGCACCAGGCCGACCATCACGCGCTTTACACCTTCGGCTTTCTGCTTCTCGAGCACCTTGCGGCCGATGAAGTCGCGGCCCTCGTCGAGCGCGATGGTCCAGCCAAGGTTGGCCTCCCACGGCGACACGGTCTCGTCCATGTCCTGCCCGTAGAGATTCATGCCCGCCTCCAGGCGTAGCGTGTCACGCGCACCCAGGCCTGCCGGCGCGACGCCGGCGGCGGCCAGTGCCTGCCACAGCGCCACGGCATGCTCCTGCGGCACGATGATTTCGAAGCCGTCTTCGCCGGTGTAACCGGTGCGTGCCACGAACAGCGGCATGCCGTGCGGGCCCTGGGCAGCGGCCGCGGCAAACTTGCCGAGCTTGCCGATGCGCTCGTGATCGATGTCGGCCAGCACGCCGATGACCTTGGCGCGGGCACTCGGGCCCTGCACGGCGATCATGGCGAAGTCGGGACGCTCCTTCACCTGTACGTCGAACGCCTTGGCCTGCTGTTGGATCCAGGCCAGATCCTTCTCACGGGTGGAGGCGTTCACCACCAGGCGGAAGAACTCCTCGCCGAGGAAGTAGACGATGAGATCATCGATCACCCCGCCCTGCTCATTGAGCATGCACGAATACAGCGCCTTGCCCTGCACCTTCAGCTTGTCGACGCTGTTGGCCAGCAAGTGGCGCAGGAATTCCCGCGTGCGGGGGCCATGCAGGTCGACCACGGTCATGTGCGAAACGTCGAACATGCCGGCATCGCGGCGCACCGCGTGGTGTTCCTCGATCTGCGAGCCGTAGTTGATCGGCATGTCCCAGCCACCGAAGTCGACCATGCGCGCGCCAAGCGCGCGGTGGGTGTCATTGAGTACGGTCTTCTCGGTCATCGCAGTCGAGCTCTGGGGAAAGACGCATTATCGCCGCTGGCACCGTTACATTCCAAGCTGAGCGCCCATGGCACGCCATGCGTTGGCGTATCCAGCTGGCGTCCTGCAACGCAACATGGAACGCGCGCCGTTACGCATCGACGTCATACTCTTCTGCGTGTTATCCCTGCGAAAGCTGTGATCAGCGCGCCTGATGCGGCCCCATGCCCACCAGCAGCTGTTCCACCACCTGCTCGGCCATCTGTTCGGCACGCAGCCCCGCAGTGAGCAAATGCAGCTCGGCCCGCTCGGGTGCCTCGTAGGGCGAATCGATACCGGTGAAGTTGAAAATTTCGCCCGCCCGGGCTTTCCGGTATAGCCCCTTGGGATCACGCCGCTCGCATTCTTCCAGGGTGGTATCGACGAACACCTCGAGGAACTCGCCCTCATCGAACAGGCTACGCGCAAACCGTCGCTCGTCCCGGAACGGCGAGATCACGCAGACCAGCACGATCAGGCCGGCATCGACCATCAGATGCGCCACCTCCGCTACACGACGTACGTTTTCCACGCGTGCTTCGGCGGTAAAGCCCAGATCCTTGTTCAGGCCGTGGCGCAGGTTGTCGCCGTCCAACATATAGGTGTGATAACCGAGCGCGTGCAGGCGACGCTCCACCAGGTTGGCGATGGTCGACTTGCCCGCGCCCGACAGGCCCGTGAACCAAAGGCAGCGGGACTGCTGCCCCTTGCTGGCGCTGCGGGCTTCCTTGTCCAGGTCGGTGTGCTGCCAGTGCACGTTGGCCGCGCGGCGCAACGCGAAGTCGAGCATGCCGCAGCCGACCGTGGCGTGGGTCTGGCGATCGATCAGGATGAAACCACCCAACGTCCGGTTGTCGGCGTAGGACTCGAAGGCGATGGCGTGATCGAGGTCGATGTTGCAGTAACCCACCTCGTTGAGCTCCAGCCGGCGTGCCGCCAGCTCGGCCTGGGTGTTCACATCGACCTTGTGCTTGATGCTGCTGATGCGCGCATTGACCGTGTGCGCACCAATCTTGAGCCAATAGGCGCGATTGGGCAGCAGTGGCTCGTCGCCCATCCACAATACGTGTCCGGCGAACTGGTCGGCCACGGGAGCGGGACGCAGCGCATCGGCGATGACATCGCCGCGGCTCACGTCGATTTCACGATCCAGTGTCAGCGTCACCGCCTGCCCGGCAACCGCCATCGACAAGTCGCCATCGGCCGTGACGATACGTTCGACGCGTGCGCGCCGCATGGCCGGCTGCACCACGATGTCGCTGCCCACCGCAATGCTGCCGCCACACACGGTGCCGGCGTAGCCGCGGAACGACGCGTCCGGCCTGTTCACCCACTGCACCGGCATGCGGAAATCGACCGCCTGCGTGGCCGCGGTATCGGCCGACTCCAGCAGCTCCAGCAGGCACGGCCCCTGATACCAGGGCATGCGCCCGGAGCGGCGACCCACGTTGTCTCCCTCTGGCGCCACCACCGGCAGGCAGTGCACCGAGGTGATGCCCAACTGCACGGCAAGTTCGCGGTACTCGTGGGCGATGGCTGCGTAGATGTCCTCGCGGAAATCGACCAGGTCCATCTTGTTGACCGCCAGCACCACCTGGCGGATGCCCATCAGGGCGCAGATATAAGTGTGGCGTCGCGTCTGCGGCAGCAGTCCCTTGCGCGCATCGACCAGCACCACGGCCAGCTCCGCGTTCGAGGCGCCGGTGGCCATGTTGCGGGTGTACTGCTCGTGGCCCGGGCAATCGGCCACGATGAAACTGCGGCGCGACGTGTGGAAATAGCGGTGGGCCACGTCGATGGTGATGCCCTGCTGGCGCTCGGCATCAAGGCCGTCGGTGAGCAGCGAGAAATCGAGCGCCTCGGGAGCCTCGGCGTGCAGCTTGCGGCTGTCGCGCGCCAACGCGGCGAGCTGGTCGTCCGGCACCATGCCCGCGTCGTACAGCAAGCGCCCCAGCAAGGTGCTCTTGCCGTCGTCGACGCTGCCGCAGGTGATGAAGCGAAGCAGTTGGGTGGTGTCCTGTACCGTCAGGGGGCCGAGTTCTACCGTCGCCATCAGAAGTAACCCTCCTGTTTCTTGCGCTCCATCGAAGCGCTGGCGTCGTGATCGATCACCCGGCCCTGCCGCTCGGAACTGCGCGAGGTGGCCATCTCCTCGATGATCTTGTCCAGCGTGTCGGCGCTGGAGTCCACCGCCCCGGTCAGCGGGTAGCAACCAAGCGTGCGGAAACGCACTTCACGCATCTGGATAGCTTCGCCCTCGCGCAGGATGAATCGCTCGTCGTCGACCATGATCAGCGCACCATCGCGCTCCACCACCGGCCGCGGCCTGGCGAAGTACAGCGGTACCACCGGGATGTTCTCGCGACGGATGTAATGCCACACATCCAGCTCGGTCCAGTTGGACAACGGGAACACGCGCACACTTTCGCCCTTGTGGATCTGCGTGTTGTAGGTATGCCAAAGCTCCGGGCGCTGGTGCTTCGGGTCCCAGCGGTGCTGCGCGTTGCGGAAGGAGAACACGCGCTCCTTGGCGCGCGACTTTTCCTCGTCGCGCCGTGCGCCACCGATGGCAGCATCGAAACCGTACTTGTCCAGCGCCTGCTTGAGCGCGGCGGTCTTCATCACATCGGTGTGCACGGCCGAGCCATGGACCAACGGGGAAATGCCCTGCCGCACGCCTTCCTCATTGATATGCACCCGTACGTCGACGTCGCCTGCCGCCGCCACCTGGTCGCGAAAGGCGATCATCTCGCGGAATTTCCAGGTGGTATCCACATGCAGCAGCGGCATCGGCGGCGGCGCGGGATAGAACGCCTTGCGCAACAGATGCAGCAGCACGGAGGAATCCTTGCCGATGGAATAGAGCATCACCGGCTGCCCGAAGGCCGCCGCCGTCTCGCGGAAAATGTGGATGCTTTCTGCCTCGAGGGCATCCAGATGGGACATGGAAGACATTCGTTGTTTCACTGGGCGTCCGGGACGCGGGCGGTCATCCGATAGGAATCTAGCGGAAAACGACCGATTGAGCACCGCTGACCACTGGGAAACGGAAGAGAACGCACAAGTCCCGTTGGCGCTGACCGCCACCATCATTTCGTCACCTTCGGTGCGCGAGACTCCACTAAGATCAGCCTCATGAGTACATCGATGGCGACGGGAAGCGCACAACTCGATGCCACCGCGACGCCGCCCCGGCTGCGCGTCACGGGCGACTGGACACTGGCGCACTACGCCTCGCTGGAACGGGCCATCGCCTCACTCAAGCCCCCGCTGGGGGCCGATACGGTCATCGACCTTAGCGGATTGGGAGCACTCGATACCGCCGGCGCATCGCTGCTGGCCGAAGTGCTGGGTGCGCCAAGGCTTGGCGACTTGGCCCAGGCCGACCCGACGCTGCCGGCCGCGCAGCGCGCCCTGCTGCAGACCATCGGCGCGGCGATGGCCGACTACAAGGAACCGAAAGTCGTCCACCAGGGCAACGCCCTCACTGATGTACTCGCCCGTATCGGCGCGGCCATGGAGAACGTCTGGCACCAGCAGGTGCAGTTGTTGGGCTTTATCGGGCTCACCCTGCAGACCTTCTGGCGCACCGTCTGGCATCCGCGCAGCTGGCGTGTCACCTCGCTGGTGGCGCACCTGGAGGAAACCGGCCTGGACGCCGTGCCCATCGTGGTGCTGCTCACCTTCATGGTCGGCGCAGTGGTGGCCTTTCTCGGCTCCACCGTGCTCGCGGACTTCGGCGCCACCATTTATACGGTCGACCTGGTGGCGTATTCGTTCCTGCGCGAGTTCGGCGTGCTGCTCACGGCCATCCTGATGGCCGGACGCACCGCTAGCGCATTCACCGCCCAGATCGGGTCGATGAAAGCCAACGAGGAAATCGACGCCATCCGCGCCCTGGGGCTCGATCCCATGGAACTGCTGGTGTTGCCTCGCGTACTGGCCATGCTGGCCGCGATGCCGATGCTCACCTTCCTGGCCATGATCGCCGGCCTCATTGGCGGCGGCCTGGTGTGTTCGCTGGTGCTGGATATTCCGCCGGTGATGTTCGTCAACCTGGTCAAGTCGGATATCGGGGTACGGCATTTCCTGGTCGGCCTCGCCAAGGCACCGGTGTTCGCTTTCCTGATCGCGGTCATCGGTTGCCTGGAGGGTTTCAAGGTCACCGGTAGCGCAGAGTCGGTGGGCGAACACACCACCTCGAGCGTAGTGCAGTCGATCTTCGTGGTGATCCTGATCGATGCGCTGGCCGCGCTGTTCTATATGGAGATGGGCTGGTGAACGCCGCACCCAAACCGCAGCCCCAGGACGATGTCATCCAGGTGCGCAACCTGGTCAACCGCTTCGGCACGCAGGTGGTGCATGAGCATCTGGACCTGGACGTTCGTCGCGGCGAGATTCTTGGCGTGGTCGGCGGCTCGGGCACCGGCAAATCGGTACTCCTGCGCAGCATCGTGGGACTGCAGCGGCCCACCTCGGGCCAGGTCCACGTATTCGGCAAGGACCTGCTCAGCCTCTCGCCGGACCAGCGCTCACAGGTGGAGCGCCGCTTCGGCGTGTTGTTCCAGAACGGCGCACTGTTCTCCTCGCTCAATATCGTCGAGAACGTGGCCATGCCACTGATCGAACATGCAAGCCTGACGCGACCAGACGCACAGTCGCTGGCTGGCGTGAAGCTGGCGCTGGCGGGTCTGCCCGCGGGCGCGGAGACGAAGTATCCGTCCGAACTGTCCGGCGGCATGGTCAAGCGCGCGGCGCTGGCACGCGCCTTGTCGCTCGATCCGGAAATCCTGTTTCTCGACGAGCCCACGGCCGGCCTGGACCCGATCAGCGCCGCGGCATTCGATCAGTTGATCCTGACCCTGCGCGACGCGTTGGGTCTCACCGTGTTCCTGGTCACCCACGACCTGGACACGCTCTACACCATCTGCGACCGCGTGGCCGTGCTGTCGCAGAAGAAAGTGCTGGTGGTCGGCCCGCTCGACGAAGTTGCCGAATTCAACGACCCGTGGGTGCAGGCTTATTTTCATGGTCCGCGTGGCCGTGCGGCCGAAGAGGCCCACCCCAACGGATCTTCCCCAGAGGTGAAGTGATATGGAAACGCGCGCCCATCATGTGTTGATTGGCCTATTCACCGTGCTGGTGGTGGCGGCGGCCCTGCTGTTTGCGCTGTGGCTGGCCAAGTCCAGTTCCGACAAGCAGTTCGCCGACTACGAGGTGGTCTTCAACGAGGCCGTGTCCGGTCTCTCCAAGGGCAGTGCCGTGCAGTACAACGGCATCAAGGTCGGCGACGTCACCCAGCTCAAGCTCGATCCGCAGGACCCGCGCAAGGTGCTCGCCTGGGTGCGACTTGGCGGCGACACGCCGGTGCGTCAGGACACCCACGCCAAGCTGGCGCTCACCGGCGTCACTGGCCTGGCGGTGATCCAGCTCAGTGGCGGCTCGCCGCAAAGCCCGATGCTGGAAGGCAAGAACGGCAATCTGCCGCTGATCGTGGCCGATCCCTCGCCGCTGTCCCGCATCCTCGCCAATGGCGAAGACCTGGTGGTCAATATCAATGATGTAGTCGCCCGTGCCAGCGCCTTGCTGTCACCGGAAAACATGGACCGCATCAGTCGCACGCTGGATCACCTGGACAAGGTGACCGGCACCGTGGCCGACCAGCGCGATGACATCCGCACGCTGCTCAAGCAACTGGCCGAAGCCAGTCAGCAGGCCAATGCAACGCTGGCGCAGACCCAGCAACTGGTACAGAGCACCAACGGGCTGATCAACAACCAGGCACGCGCCACCCTCGACAGCGCGAAAAATGCGATGGCCTCGCTGGAACGCTCCACCGCCAGCATCGACCAGCTGCTCAGCGACAACCGCGCCGCGATCAATGGCGGCATGCAGGGTTTCAGTGAACTGGGGCCGGCCGTGCGTGAACTGCGCGATGCCGCCGGCTCGCTACGTGGCATCTCGCGCCGCCTCGATGACAACCCGGCCGGCTATCTGCTCGGCCGCGATCGCAACAAGGAGTTCGTGCCATGAGGTTGCTTGCCCGTCACGTGCCGGTATGGATGGCTATCGCGTTGCTCACCGGCTGCTCGGTGCTGCCCAAGGCGGAATCGCCGGACATTTACCGCCTGCCCGCCACGCCATTGGCGCATGCCAGCGCGCCAGCCGTGGGCTGGTCGCTGCGCATCGATACGCCACAGGCAGAACGCATGATCGACAGTGCGCGCATCGCGGTGTTGCCGCAGGGTGATGTCATCAGCGTATACAAGGGCGCGCGTTGGAGCGACAGCGCCACCACCTTGCTACGCAACCGCCTGATCGACGCTTTCCACGATGACGGACGCATCGCCGCCCTGAGCAGCGACGACACCAGCCTGCAGGCCGACTATTCGCTGGGCGGCGACCTGCGCGCGTTCGAGTCGGAGTACCAGGGCGCACAGCCGGTGGTAGTGATCCGCTTCGATGCGCGCCTGGTGCAGAACAACGGCTTGCGCATCGTCGCGACGCATCGCTTCGAAATCACCCAGCCAGTGGGCGGCACCACGGTACCGCAAGTGGTTACCGCCTTTGGTCAGGCCGCCGATGCACTGGCGAACCAGCTGGTGGCGTGGACCATGCAACAACCCCTGCAGGCACACGGTGGACGCGTGAATTGACCGGATCGCTTAGCGCCGCGACGGCATGATCTGCCGAAACGTGAGATTGAGTCGCGGCCCGACGCTCGCACTGGTCTTCGGAACATCGTGCAGATAATGCCGCTGCGTGTCGCCCGCCATGCGCAGCAGGCTGCCGTGCCCCAGTTCGATGACGCGCGCCTCGCGTCCGTCTTCCGCACGACGCGGCTTGAGGCGAAAGCGACGCACCGCACCGAGGCTTAGCGAAGCAATCACCGGCTGCGCACCAAGTTCCAGTTCGTTGTCGCTGTGCCAGCCCATCGAGTCCTGTCCGTTGCGATAGAGGTTGGCCAGCACGCTGTTGAAGCGTGTATCGCAGGCGGCTTCAACCTGTGCGCGCAGCGCCGTGAGTGTGGGCGTCCAGGGCCGCGGCTCGAAGCGTGTGCGCGAGTACACGTAGGTGGCGTCCTCGTCACCGAGCCAGCAGCTGAGCCTGGGCGAATCGACCTCGCGCCCGTAGATGCGGATGCGATGGGTTTCCCAGGGGATCGTCGCCTGCAACTCGGCGAATAACGCATCCGCTTCGGCGAGGGCAAGCCATCGTGGCCACAGCGACAATTCCGCGCCCGGCAGCGGCAGGCTCTGCCAGCCATCGGGGGCCATGGCGTCAAACAGGCTCACACCAGCGCTTCCCGTTCGCGTCGGATCAGACAATGCCCGGAAACGATGGCTCCACGTCGAGCGTGGCGGCGCACACCGAAGCCAGTTCCAGCAGCCGAAGATCCGAGCCGCGTGCGCCGACCAGCTGCAGCCCAACCGGCATGCCATCCGGCAGGTAACCCATCGGAATACTCACGGCGGGGCAGCCGGCGAGGCTGGCGAAGCTGGTCAGGTCGGCCTGCGAATCGGGCACCGGGCCATCCAGCGGGAACGCACCCTGCGGCGTGGTGGGCAGCACCAGCACGTCGATCTGGGCGAACAACCGGCGCATCTTGAGCGTGGCCGCATCGAGCACGCGATCGGCGGCGGCATAGTCGGCGGCGCTCTTGCCGGCGGCATAGCTGAGCAAACGACGGAAGTGTTCGGACACGCGATGGTCGGTGTCGGCAAGATCGCCGGCAAACGTGCCGAGCATCTCCGCTTCCATCAGCAACAGGCCCGCGCGTCGCGTGCGGGCAAAATCCCAGTCCGAGAAATCGACCGTGCGGCGTTCGCCCAGCTCGCGCGGCCACTTGGCCAACGCAGCCTCGAAAACCTGGATGACTTCGGGCTGCACGCCCAGCGCCGACAAGTTGGGCAGGAAACCCGCGCGCAGGCGGCCTGGCTCCCAATCCGGTGGCGACAGCGCCACACGACGGCGGCGCGAGCGCGCATCGTCGGCGTCGTAACCGGCCAGCACCTGCAGCAGCACGGTGAGGTCGTCCGCGCTGCGTGCAAGCAGGCCCACCGTATCCAGCCGACGCGCCGCCGGCACCATGCCTCGCGCAGAAATCTCGCCATGGGTTGGCTTGAGTGCGTAGATGCCGCAATAGCTGGCAGGGATACGGATCGAACCAAGGCTGTCCGAACCCACCGCGGCCACCGCCAACCCCGCCGCGACCGCTGCAGCGGCGCCGCCGGAAGACCCGCCGGCGGTATAACCGTGCCGGTGCGGATTATGGGTGGGACCGTAGTGCGGGTTGTCGGTGACAGCGCCGAGCGCGCCTTCGTCCATATTGGTTTTGCCCACCAACACGGCACCCGACGCACGCAGCCGCGCCACGGCGTGAGCGTCGTCAGGAACCGGCTGCGGGCGTCCGGCCAGGCCGGCATGGGTTGGCCAGCCAGCGACGTCGAAATTGTCCTTGAGCGCCACCGGCAGGCCGTCAAGTCGCCCGATGACGCCGTCGCGGCGACGGTGCTGAGCAGCCAGCGCCTGTTCCTGCAGCATGGCCGAACTCAGGCTGACATAGGCATTGAGCTGCGGATTGAGGCGCTCAATGGCCTCCTGGTAGACCTCCGCCAGCATCTGCGGCTGCACACGCTCCACTGCCAACCAATGCAACAACTGACACATCGTGGCCCGACGGAGGTCAAGGTCGCTGATCGGAGGTTGCTGGTTCATGGTTTCATCCCTGGCGTTCGCTGCTGGGTGATTATCACTATGGTGGATGAAGGGTTTGCAAGGATCCATTCGACCTCCGTTGCCCGGCACGGCCCGAATCCGGACAATGCCACTTTGCCCGTTCCATACGTTAAGGAACGGAAACATGACGCACTAGCCAGCTGGAGCCCGCCATGAGCGACCGCGAAACCATGGAATACGACGTCGTCGTCGTCGGCGCGGGCCCGTCTGGGCTCTCATTTGCCATCCGCCTGAAGCAACTGAAGCCGGACGTCAGCGTCTGCGTGATCGAGAAGGCCTCGACCATCGGCGCCCAGATCCTCTCCGGCGCGGTGATCGAACCGCAGCCGCTGGACGCCCTGCTGCCGGGCTGGCGCGACAATCCGCCGCCGATCTGCGTGCCGGCGACCGAGGACGAATTCTGGCTGCTGAGCAAAACCGGGGCGCGCAAGCTGCCGGTGCCGCCGGGCATGAACAACCACGGCAATGTCATCGTGTCTCTCGGCGCCATGTGCGCGTGGATGGCGCCGCAAGCCGAAGCATTGGGCGTGGATGTCTTCCCCGGCTTCGCCGCTGCCGACACCATCTATAACGACGACGGCTCCGTGGCCGGCGTGCGCATCGGCGACATGGGCGTGGCCAAGGACGGTTCGCACAAGCCGAGCTACACCCAGGGCATCGACATCAAGGCCAAGGTCACCGTGCTGGCCGAAGGCGCCCGCGGCAGCCTCACCAAGCAGCTGATCACGCGCTTTGCGCTGGACAAGGACAGCGACCCGCAGGGCTACTCAATCGGCATCAAGGAGCTGTGGCAGGTGCCGGCAGGCCGTGTGCAGCCAGGCAAGATCGTGCACAGCTTTGGCTGGCCGGCCGACAGCCACACCTATGGCGGCAGCTTCCTCTATCACTTGGACAAGGATCGCATCGCGCTCGGCTACGTCAGCGGCCTCGACTACAGCGACCCCAACTACCAGCCGTGGGAAGCCTTCCAGCAGTGGAAGAATCATCCGTCGGTAAAGTCGTTGCTGGAAGGCGGCAGCATTCTTTCTGCCGGCGCGCGCGCCATCGTCACCGGGGGTTACCAGTCGCTGCCGAAGCTGGAAATGCCGGGCGCGCTGCTGATCGGCGATACCGCCGGCTTGCTCAACGTGCCCAAGATCAAGGGCACGCACCAGGCCATCAAGAGCGGCATGATGGCCGCCGAGCATCTCGTCGCCAACGACCTGAACCCGGCCGGCTTCGACGCCAAGCTGCGCGCATCGGATGTGATGGCTGAGCTTAAGAAGGTGCGCAACATCAAGCCCGCCTTCAAGAAGGGCCTGTGGTTCGGCATGTTGAACGCCGCCTGGGAAACCACCCTCGGCGGCGCCTCGCCATGGACGCTGAAGAACAAGGCCGACTGGGCCTCGCTGCACAAACTCGGCCAGCAGGAAGAACCCAAGCGCGACTACGTACAGCCGCGCGAACTGCCTCCGCGCGACCGCCTGGCCGGCGTCTACTTCGCCGCCACCGAGCACGACGAAGACCAGCCCATCCACCTGCACGTATCCGACACCAACGTGTGCGTGACCCAGTGCGCGATGGAATACGGCAACCCCTGCACCCGCTTCTGCCCCGCCGGCGTCTATGAGATCGTGGACGATGGGGCTGGCAAGCGCCTGCAGATCAACGCCGCCAACTGCGTGCACTGCAAAACCTGCGACATCAAGGACCCGTACCAGATCATCAACTGGGTTACCCCGGAAGGTGGCTCGGGTCCGAATTACCAGAATCTGTGAACTACGAACTTACATGGCGACTGGGCAGACTTCTCCACTTCGCGCGCCGCGTGAAGGGCAGCATTGCCTTGCGCGGCTGGCATGGAACGATCAGCCGCATCTTCCAGGAACGTTCGCGGGTGCAGTCGGCTTTCAGGTCGGGGGCTGACCAGGACCGCGCTGTTGCCGCCAAAAAGGCCGCGCCCCGCTCCGGGCACCCGCAACGGAGAATGCTGGTCGTCGACAGCATGACGCCCGATCCCACCCGGGATTCGGGTTCGTTGCGGCTCACCCAGATGCTCGATCTTTTGCACCAGGACGGCTGGTCGATCGACTTCTTCGCCGACGATGGCTATGCCACTGCCGATGACGTGCGCCGACTGGCCGACATCGGCGTCACGGTGCACCAGGGGAGCCTGCTGCGGTGGCTGCGCGACGAAGGTGCCGACCTCGACGCTGTTCTGCTCTGCCGCCAGCCCATTGCGTACCAGTACCTTGGCCTCGCGCGTAAGCTTGCGCCATCGGCCACCGTGGTCTTCGATACGGTCGACCTTCACTACCTTCGCGAGCAACGCGCAGCGGAGCTGGCCGATAGCAATCGACTGCGTCGCCATGCGGAGCAGTCGCGCAAGCGCGAACTCGACGCCATTTCGCGCAGCGATGTCACCTTCGTGGTCAGCCCCGAAGAACAGGCCACGCTAGTCCGCGAACTTCCGGGCGCACGCATTGAGCTGTTGAGCAACATCCATGAGATCCACGGACGGCGCGAAGGATTCGAAGCCCGTCGTGACCTGCTCTTCGTCGGCGGCTTTGGCCACCCACCCAACGCGGATGCCGTACGTTGGTTTGCCGCCGAGATACTTCCGCTCCTGCGTGTCGATGAGCCCGATCTTGCATTGCACGTGGCAGGGGACATCGACGAACCATCCCGGGTCGCCCTGGCGCGCGATGGCATTCACATCCACGGTCGAGTCAAGGATCTTGCGACTTTGATGGATAGCTGCCGCATTTCGATCGCTCCGTTGCGTTTCGGCGCGGGCGTGAAAGGCAAGGTCAACCTGGCCATGAGTTACGGACTGCCGGTGGTGGTGACCTCGGTAGCAGCGGAAGGCATGCATCTGGAAAACGGCATCAATGCGCTGATTGCGGATGATGCCGCTGGATTTGCTGCCGCCATTCTTCGTCTCTATCGTGACAGCGACCTTTGGCAACGCCTCTCCGATGCGGCGCTGGACAACGTTCGCGATCATTTCTCTGTCGACCGCGCTCGACAGACGTTGCGACAGGTGTTTGCGCACGCCATTGACCGTGCCGGTACCTGATGTGAAGTGGTTATTGATACCCCTCAAGCGCTGGCTGGCTGGCAAACCCAAGCTACGGCGGCGATTGGTCAATGCGATCTATCGGCTTCCCGGCCTTGATTTGCGATTGCGCAACCTGCTGAACGCAAGCGAGCACGCCACCGTGGTGCCTGGCGTGGATGCCACGCATTTGCCCGAGGCGGGCCAAAGCGTGCGCCATCGGTTGCGCGCACGGATGCCGACCCGATGAAGATGCTGCTGGATATGCAGGGCACGCAGTGCCAGAGCCGTCACCGTGGCATCGGCCGCTATAGTCTGGGATTGGCCAAGGCATTCGCTACATTGGCGACTGAGCGGCACGATCTGCGTTTTGCATTCAATGCCCAGCTCGATGAAGCCACGGACTCCGTCATCACTGCGTTGACGCCCCATGCAGATCGTGGAAGGCGGCTACTTATCAAATCACTGCGAGACGTCTCCGCCCAGCAGGCAGGCAATGAAACGAGGCGGCGCGCTGCCGAAATGGTCTCTCGTCATGCGATGGAGCAATCGGGCGCCGACCTGATCTGGTACAGCAGCATGATCGAGGGCTATGCGGATGATGCCGTCATACCCGAAGAGCCTGTGCGTGGTGCGCTGTCCGTGGCCACCCTCTACGACCTCATACCGTTGCACGACTCCGGCGCCTATTTGAGTCATCCGCGTGTGCGCGGTTGGTATGAGGCCAAGGTCAAGGCGCTGTCGCAATGTGATCTGCTGCTCTCGATATCCGAATGGGTACGCGAGGACGCCATGGCCCGTCTCGGCATCAGCGGCGAGCGCATCGTCAATATCGGCGCTGGCGTCGATGAGCAGTTCAGGCGACCCGTCAATGTCATTGGACTGATCCCGGAAGTTCAACATCGCCACGGCATCAGTAAGCCATATGTGCTGTACAACGGGGGCTTCGACGAACGAAAGAATGTCGCCCGGCTGATTCAGGCCTTTGCAGATTTGCCGCTCGATATTCGCGCGCGGCACCAGCTGGTTATTGTCGGTCGTATCAGCGACGAACAGATGGCTTTACTGTCTGCTGCGATCCGGGGCTCGGGCCTTGCTCCAGGCAGCGCCGTTTTTACGGGATTCGTTCCCGACGCCGAGCTCATCGAGCTCTATGCGTGCTGCGCGCTGTTCGTCTTTCCCTCGACCCTCGAAGGATTTGGGCTGCCGCCGCTCGAAGCCATGGCCTGTGGCGCGCCGGTTATTGCGAGCAATACAACCAGCCTTCCCGAAGTGATGGGCGAGCGGCGAGCCACCTTCGACCCCACCAAGAGCAGCGCCATCACCGAAAAGATGCGGGACGTGCTCAGCCAGCCCGCCTTTGCGGACGAGCTGCGCACGCATGGCCAGCGTCAGGCTCAGAAGTTCACCTGGCATGCCGTGGCGGAAAGAGCGCTGCAGGCAATCGAACAGTTGCCGGCGCGAGGTACCGTCCAACGTTTGACCGTTGCGGACGAAAGCGATCTTCCATCACTGCTCTGTCTTTGCGGCAGCCAGCCATCCGACTGGCTCGATCAGCTCGGCCAGCACTATCGACTCGAAATCGCGCCGCTGCCCGCCGACCCAACGCAGGCGACTCCGCAGATGCTTTCGCCTCTGCGTGTTGCCCAGCGCATTCTTTACGCGGTGGGCGAAGACGAGCTGTCCCGCGTCGAACCGTGGATTGCGACGTGGCCTGGCGCCATTCTGCTGGACGCAGCAAGCGGCGCCGAGCCTCCGGCAGTGCTCGACGAGAACAGCATCGCGATCAACTATCGGGCGGAGGGATTCGGTGGCCTTCATGGGCCACGCCACAACGACATTACTCACTTGCAGAAGACCCGCACTGGCGCTGCGCAACAACTGCCTCGGCATACTCGCTGAGCATGCGGGCGCCCCGTTTGCACAAGGCGTTGCCAGCGACATTCCGGTCACCGTCCTGCCACAGGACGGGCAAGCCTCTTTCTGCGCTACGCAGGTCGAGGCGTGGTACGGCAGCTCGCCACTGGCACGCGAGCTCGATGCGTTGCATACGCTGGCCACGACCGTTGCGCCAGCGCTCGATGAGGACGACCTCGCCCGCGTCAGCGACGCCATCGCTTTCGCACGCCCGTCTGGCGAACCCGTCCAATGGCTGGTCGATGTCACGCAGATTGCAAGCAGCGACATAGGCACCGGTATCCAGCGGGTCGTTCGTTCCATCCTCGGGCACTGGCTTGAGACGCCTCCGCCGCACGTCCGCATCGAGCCCGTCGCTTTCGTGGAAGGCCGTTATCGCTATGCGAGGCGTTATGCCCTTGGCCTGCTGGGCCTGAAGCCTGACGCCCTCTCTGACGAGCTGGTCGACGCACGCCCAGGCGACATCTACATAGGCCTCGACTGGACGGCCGAAACGCTACCCGCCAGCGAGCCCCAATTGCGCGAATGGCATCGACTCGGCGTCTCCATGCACTTCGTGATTAACGACCTCTTGCCGGTTTCGATGCCAGAGGCCTTCCATCCCTACGCACGCGCGCTTTTTGCCGGCTGGTTGCGCAGGGTTTGTACCCTGGCAGATCGTCTGCACTGCATCTCGCGCGCCACCGCCGCAGAGTTGGCGGCGTGGTTGACTGGTGCCGACCTGCCTTACCAATTCGGTCGCGTCCCTTCCATCGACAGCTTCCCACTGGGCGTAGAAATCAGCCGGAGGAACATCTCGCCTTCCAGCCTGCCGCCGGATCTGGCCCAGGCGGCGGCCGTGCGCCCCACCCTGCTTATGGTCGGAACGCTCGAACCGCGTAAAGGCCATGCCCAGGCGCTGGATGCCATTGAGCAGCTCTGGACGCGAGGGCAGGATCTCAACCTGGTCATCGTGGGTCACCACGGCTGGCTGGTGGAGTCTCTGGTCAGACGCCTGGAAAGCCACCCGGAACGCAACCAGCGCCTGTTCTGGCTGGACCAGGCCGATGACGGCATGCTCGCCTCGATCTATGGGGTAACCACGGCCTTGCTGGCGCCGTCGTTTGGCGAAGGCTATGGCCTTCCACTGGTCGAGGCGGCGCACCGGCAGCTGCCGGTGATTGCGCGCGATCTCCCTGTTTTCCGCGAGGTGATGGGCGATTACCCGTCGTACTTCACCGCAGCCACGCCCCCCGAATTGGCCGATGCCATCGCCACCTGGCTGGCAAATCGCCCCATTTCAGGCGCCCCACAGCACTGGCCGAGCTGGCGCGAAAGCGCTGCAGCCCTGGCACGTGCGGTAGGGAGCGATGGACGTCGAATAGCCAAGACAGGGGTTCAAACGATCGTTTGAACCTGGTTACAATGCATAATCCTCTTCTTTGACAGCTCTCTGCCCCGGCGGAACGCAACCCGAAGGATTCACACATGAAGATTCTTGTCGGCTACAAGCGCGTGGTGGACTACAACGTCCGCATTCAGGTCAAACCCGACGGCACCGGGGTGGTTACCGACGGCGTCAAGCTATCCGCCAACCCGTTCGACGATATCGCCCTGGAAGAGGCTCTGCGCCTGCGCGAAAAAGGCGTCGCCGAGGAAGTCATCGTGGTCGCCATCGGCCCCGCCGACCTCACCGCGCACCTGCGCAACGGCCTGGCCATGGGTGCCAACCGCGCCATCCACGTCGTGACCACCGATGCCGTGCAGCCGCTGACCGCCGCCCGCGTGTTCCAGAAACTGATCGAAAAGGAACAGCCGGGCCTGGTCATCCTGGGCAAGCAGGCTATTGACGACGATGCCAACCAGACCGGCCAGATGCTGGCCGCGCTGTGGGATCGCCCGCAGGCCACCTTCGCCAGCAAGGTCGAGATTGCCGACGGCAAGGTCACCGTGACCCGCGAAGTCGATGCCGGCCTGGAAGTGATCGAGGCCGAGTTGCCCGCCGTCATCACCACTGACCTGCGCCTCAACGAGCCGCGCTTCATCAAGCTGCCGGACATCATGAAGGCGAAGTCCAAGCCGATCGATACGATCGAGTTCGCTTCGCTGGGCGTGGAGAACAACGCTCATCTCAAGACCACGCACTACGCCGCGCCGGCCAAGCGCAGCAAGGGCGTGATGGTGAAGGATGCGGCCGAACTGGTCGCTGCGCTGAAGCAGAAGGGTCTGCTCTAAGCAGCCACCGGGAGACAAGACATGAGCAAGATTCTCGTCATCGCCGAGCACCTGAGCGGCAAACTCAACCCCTCCACTGCGCGCGCCGTGAGTGCTGCTGCAGCCATCAAGCCTGACGCCATCGACGTGCTGGTTCTGGCTGACAACGCCGACGCCATCGCCGCCGACGCGGCCAAGATCGAAGGCGTCAGCCGCGTACTGACCATCGCCCGCGCCGAAAACGCCCACCCGCTGGCCGCCGTGCTCGCTCCGCAGATCGCCAAGGCCGCCGCTGGCTACAGCCACGTGTTCGCCCCGTCGACCACCTTCGGCAAGGACGTGCTGCCGCGCGTCGCCGCGCTGCTGGGCGTGGGCCAGGTCAGCGACGTGATGAGCGTGGAAGGCAGCCACACCTTCAAGCGCCCGATCTACGCTGGCAACGCCATCATCACCGTCGAAGCCGACGCCGGCTCGCACCGTCGTGGCCACCATCCGCACGGCCTCGTGGCCGGCAGCAGCCAATGGCGCCAACAGCGCCCCAGTCGAAGCCATCACCGTCGACGCCGCCCTGCCCTCGCACACCCGCTTCGTCGAACTGCAGTCGGGCAAGAGCGATCGCCCGGACCTGCAGAGCGCCAGCAAGGTTGTCTCCGGTGGCCGTGGCGTGGGTTCGAAGGAAAACTTCGAGATCATCTACAAGTTCGCCGACAAGATCGGCGCCGGCGTGGGCGCCTCGCGCGCCGCCGTCGACGCCGGCTACGTGCCGAGCGACCTGCAGGTCGGCCAGACCGGCAAGATCATCGCCCCCGAGCTGTACATGGCCATCGGCATCTCCGGCGCCATCCAGCACCTCACCGGCATCAAGGACGCCGGCACCATCGTGGCAATCAACAAGGACGGTGAGGCGCCGATCTTTGAGATTGCGGATATCGGCCTGGTCGGGGATCTGTTCAAGATTCTGCCGGAGCTGGAACAGGCTATCGGCTGAAGCTTAGGGGCAGCATAAACATACGCGCCCGAAGGGTGGAGCGACGGCCCCCGACGTCAGTCACTGAAACGGCGCCAGCTCATTACTGGCGCCGTTTCAGTTTGCGACTCAGCGGGCCTCGTCCCCGCCCAAGTCCCGGCAAGGCCATTCCTCGCCTCCTCGCTGCCTAAGGAAAGTGCGGCCTGCCGTGCAACGCCGCAGGGCCTCAAGTAACATACTTACGATATTGGGGATATGCCGCAGAAATACTTGCGCATTAGCATTTCCGCTGGCTTCGTGTCAGGCGTGACCCCTGCGCATCAAGGGTAAGGGCCCGTTCCAACACCGCGATGGAACGTGTGGATTCGATCAACTTTGTTCATGGAGAAGAGTTTGAGCCAGATTTTGGTGACCGGCGGCGCAGGATTCCTTGGGTCTCACCTGTGCGACCGCCTGATTGAAGCTGGGCACGACGTCCTCTGCGTGGATAACTTCTTCACGGGGTCCAAGGACAACATCCGCCACCTTATCGGCCATCCGTCCTTCGAGCTGGTGCGCCACGATGTCACGTTTCCGCTGTACGTCGAGGTCAAGCAGATCTACAACCTTGCCTGCCCGGCCTCGCCTGTGCACTACCAGCACGACCCGGTGCAGACCACCAAGACCAGCGTCCATGGCGCCATCAACATGCTTGGCCTGGCCAAGCGCACGCAGCGCCCGCATCTTGCAGGCCTCGACGTCCGAGGTGTACGGCGACCCGGAAGTCCATCCGCAGCCCGAGTCCTATTGGGGCCGCACCAATCCGGTCGGTATCCGCAGCTGCTACGACGAAGGCAAGCGTTGCGCTGAAACGCTGTTCTTCGACTACTGGCGCCAGCATCAGCTCGAAATCAAGGTCATGCGTATCTTCAATACGTATGGTCCGCGCATGCATCCCAACGACGGGCGCGTGGTGAGCAACTTCATCGTGCAGGCGCTCAAGGGCGAGCCGATCACCATTTATGGTGACGGCAAGCAGACCCGCAGCTTCTGCTACGTCGACGACCTGATCGAAGGCATGCGCCGTTTGATGGACAGCCCCGCCGACATCACCGGGCCGATCAATATCGGCAATCCCGGCGAATTCACCATGCTGGAGCTGGCCGAAAAGGTCATCACCCTCGTGGGCGGAAAGTCCAAGATCACGTACATGCCGCTGCCGAGCGACGACCCGAAGCAGCGCCAGCCCGACATCACCCTGGCGAAGTCGAAACTGGATTGGACGCCCAAGGTGTCGCTCGACGACGGCCTGAAGGAAACCGTGGCCTACTTCCGCCACCGCCTCGGGGCCTGATCGCGCATGGAACATCCAAGGCTGATCGTGGTGACGCCGGTATTCGAGGATACCGAAGCGTCGACCATCCTTTTTTCGGAACTGGCCAAGGCGTGCGGCAGGGAGATCCACGTCGTGGCCGTGGACGACGGCTCGGTGAAGCAGCCACTCACGCTGGCCGGCCTGCAAGCCGCTGGTGTGCAGGGCGAGGTGATCCGCCTCAAGCGAAACGTCGGTCACCAGCGCGCAATCGCCACCGGCATCGCGTACGTGGCTGACCAGTTTCGCAGCATCGATCGCCTGGTCATCATGGACTCGGACGGCGAGGACCTCCCGCAGACCATCGGTGCACTGCTTGATGACCTGGACAGCCATGAGGTTGACGTCGTCGTCGCGCAGCGCAAGAGCCGTGTGGAAAGCTTCCGCTTCAAGGCGTTCTACGTGGTCTACAAGACGCTGTTCAGCCTGCTCACTGGCCGCAAGATCAGCTTTGGCAATTTCATGGCCATGAACGAGGCCGGCGTACGCCGCCTCGCCGCGATGGGCGAACTGGCCACGCATGTGGCGGGTACCGTGCTGGTATCACGCTTGCGCTGGCGCACCTGCGCACTTGACCGTGGCCCGCGCTACGCCGGCAAGAGCAAGATGAATTTCGTAGGCCTGGCACTGCACGGTTTCAAGGGCCTGATGATTTTTGCCGAGGACGTGCTGGTGCGCGTAGGTATCGCTTGCGCCTTGGTTGCCGTGTTGTCGTTGATCGGCGGCACCGCTGCGGTAGTGCTCAAAGCCGTTGGCTACACTACGCCGGGCTGGTTCTCGGTAGCCCTGGGCCTGCTGTTGCTGGTGTTCCTGCAGACAGGCGCCATCACGCTGATGACGCTGATGCTCACCGGAATCACCCGCGGCACCACGGTGCTTCCGCTGGATTATCGACTGCTGGTGGACAAGGTATTTTCCACGGTCGACGCCCACCAGCATGCGTAGCCTGTTGAAGTACCAGCCAGTCCGTTACCTCATCAACGGACTGGCGGCAACCTGCGTCAGCTATGGGGTACTGACCGCCTGCATCCATCTGCTTCACATTCCTTCAGCGGGCGTATCCAACTTCATCGCGGCAGTGTTCGGTATCACGGGCTCGTTCCTGGGTAGTCGGTATTTTGTCTTTCCCGGCACCACGGAATCGGTATGGCACCAGCTCGCCCGCTTCTGGGTGCTGTATGCCGTGCTGGCGCTGATGCAGGCAGGCGTGCTGTTCGTGTGGACGGATTGGGCCAAGCTGGATTACCGCATCGGTTTCCTGATCGGCACCTTCCTGCAAATGGTGTGCAGTTACTTCGGAGGAAAGCATTGGGTATTCAAACGATAAAGCTAGGGCGCATCGTTGCCGCGACCGCGTTGTTCGTCATCGCGCTGCTGGCCATCTACGCCCTGCACGCATTGTATCTGCCTGTAAACGTGGTGTTCTATAGCGCCATCCTTGATGGCGTGATTGCCACCGCACTATGCGGCGTGGTGATGTGGGTCGTGCCATGGTTCCGAGTGATCGGCCCCATCGAGAAGCTGCAGCTGTTGGTAATCTGGCTGCTGCTTGGCTATGGTTTTGCCATCTCGGTGCCCACTGTGCTGGACCGCTCGCTCTCCTTCTACATACTCGAGAAGCTCGAGCAACGCGGCGGCGGCATTCGCCAGGACGCGTTCGAGGATGTATTCACCAAGGAATACGTGAAGGAGGACCACCTGGTTGACGTGCGCCTGACCGAGCAACTTCAGTCGGGTACCATCGTCATTCAGAACGGCTGCGTGCTACTGACTCCCAAGGGTCAGTCGCTCGCTCGTTTCAGCAAGTTCTTCCGCAACAACCTGCTACCCAAGCATCGCTTATTGATGGGTGCGTACTCCGATGTGCTGACGGACCCGTTTCGGAACAGCACGACCGATGTCAAATACCGTTGCCACTAGAACAGGTTTGAATGTCAGCCTTGCCGGTGTCCGAGCGATCAGCTCAGCGCGTGCCGGTGGCATGTGTCCAGGTAAATTATGGCTTCACTGAGACGGCGTAGTTTGCGGACCTCCGCGCCATTCAGCGGCGAAGCCCGGAGCCCAAGCGCATGGCATTCGCGTTTGCCCCCATCGCACCACACCTGACGACCCAGCCATCTATGCAGACAAACCGCAATCAGCGAAGCATCGTGGATCTCCTGCCAGCAGGCCTGCTGGTATTCGGAGTGCTGGCGATTACCCTGTACCAGTCCGGTTACTTCCGCATGCTTCCTGGTGGCCTGGGTGATCCGATCTTCAACAATGCCGTTCTTGAGCACCTGTATCGCTGGGTCATCGGCGCTGACAAGAGCTTGTGGAGTCCCGGATATTTCTTCCCGTATCCGGGTGCCCTGGCTTTCAGCGACAACCACTTCGGGACGGGCATCGTATATGTCCTGATGCGCCTCATGGGTACCGGTCCCGAGGTAGCCTACATCGGCTGGTACACGTTGGCCCCCATTCTCAACTATCTGGCGTGCTACGGCGTGCTGAGGCGAGTGGGTCTTGCTCGTGGCGGAAGCGCAGTCGGCGCCTTCATCTTTGCCTTCACCTTCCTTGCCAGCGCTCAGCTAGCCCATGCGCAGCTCGGCTACCGCTTCGCTGTACCACTTGCCATGCTGGCGTTTGAACGGTTCATGCACGGTGGCGGGGCAAGGGAGCTCTCCAAGCTCGCCATCTTTATCACTCTTCAGTTCTATTGTTCCATCTATCTCGGCTATTTCTTGCTCTTGCTGTTGGCAGCGTTGCTGGTGGCTGATTACGCGTGTCGTGCGATAGACCGGGACGGGAACAGCCGTCCCTTTCATAGGGCGATCGTGGATGCGCTCCGTGCCATAGTCACGGGCCGCGCCATCGTGCCAGCTATCTGCATACTTGCATGCCTTATCCTGCTTGTAGTGATGTTCTATCCGTACATCTACTACGGAAAAATTTACGACTTCCAGCGAGGACTCGACGAGATTCGCTCGATGCTCCCACGACCGTCCAGCTACCTCTTGAGCGACAACTCATGGGTCTGGGGCCGGGTAAGCAAACTTGTCTCCGATGTTCCCATGCGTTGGGAGCACCAGATGTTCTTCGGCATATCGGCCATCGTCCTCGCTTTGATCGGTTTTTTCACCGAACCGCGACAGCAGAACTTGCGCTGGGTCTTGTCGCTGCTCGTTCTTGTCGTGCTGACCATCCAAATAGGCGGTCACTCGATTTATGTATTGCTCGCCCAGCTTCCCTTGGCGAACGCCATCCGCGCAGTGTCGCGGATCGGACTGGTGATGCTGTTTCCGCTTGCCATACTGGCAGGTCGCGGGTTTGATCGACTTACCGTTCCGGGCGAGAAGCCCTCTACAAGCAAAGTTCTCCTGGGTGCGGCACTCGCCTTGTTGATGATGGCCGAGTATTCGGCTTACGCAGTCGAGCGCATTTCGCTCAAGACTCTGGACGAGCACATGGCAGCGCTGAAATCTCAGCTGCCGCTAAATCTGCAAAGGAATGCGATCCTCTATGTGCCATTCAGCTATCTCAATCCGCTCTTCATGACAGAGCTGGACGGCATGCGTCTGGCGCAAAGCGTCAATCGTCCCACGATCAACGGATATTCCGGCAACGTCCCCAGTGGTTACTACGACCCAGCCATCAACGCCTGTGACGTAGTCAATCATCGGCTCTCCGGCTATGCCGCGTTTGCCAGGCTCTCCAAGGCGCAGTTTGATGACCTCGTCGCTCGCGTCGTCATGGTTGGCGAGCCTGCTCACTGCCGGCCCATTGCCGAATTGCCCGAGCACACGCACATGAGCGGGAAGCTTCCAGACTCGGTAGCCAAGGCGCTCACTGTCGGCATTGGCAAGATCGTGGCCGTACAGGGGCAGCTCGTCGCCCAGCTATCGGTGGCGAATCACTCTTCCGAGGCTGTCTCCTCCATATCTGACGATGGACGTCCCATTCGCTTCTCATGGCGGTTTGTCGACGTGGGAAGCCTGCCCCAGCTTGACGAAGGCTGGAATTCTCGCGTGAACCTGGGGGCCGATGTTGCCCCGGGCGGAAGATATCAAACACAGGCAGTAGTCGCCGCCCCACCAACGGCAGGGCGATATCGATTGCAGCTCACCCTGGTCCAGGAGAAGACAGCGTGGCTCCAAGATCTAGGCATGCCTATCGCCGACAGCTCGCAAGTCGTCGTGGTCAAACTTGACGGCACCGCTGACATCGTGGATCCATGACCGGTTTCGCGCTCCTGAATTGCGTGGGCTCGACGCTTCCAACCCAACGTCCGGGCGTTATCTGGGCAACGTCACCCTCCTCCTTCCCTAACCGACAAACCGCCCGATCGTCCTTTACGTTGCGCCGGAAGGTGCGAAAGCGGATGCGCTATTATCCGGCGGCTACTTACTGATACCTGATATATGGAAAACAAGGTTCTTTACGCCCCCTACATTGACGGACTCAGGGCGATCGCCGTGCTGGCGGTCATCCTCTATCACTTGAATCCCCATTGGCTCCCCGGCGGCTTTGCCGGCGTGGATGTCTTTTTCGTCATTTCGGGGTTCGTAGTCGCTGGATCCGTCGGGGCACTCGAGCGTATTGGTCTCCCGAGGTTTTTCCTCTATTTCTACTCAAGACGCCTAGTTCGAATCACCCCCGCACTGCTTGTATGCCTCCTGGCGACAACGACGGCATTAGCCGTGCTCGTGCCGGAGGCATGGTTATCCCATGCAAACCAGGAAACCGGGCTGTACGCCTTCTTTGGGCTTTCCAATTTCCTGCTGGCGCAAGGCACCGGATATTTCTCCCCGATCACCGAGTTCAACGCGTTCACCCACACATGGTCTCTCGCGGTAGAGGAACAGTTCTATCTCGTATTCCCCTTTCTGTTTTTTGCCTGGATTTACAAGCAGCGATGGATCTCGGTCACGCTCTTTAGCATGGGGCTTGTTGCATCATTCGTATGTGCGATCTGGCTAGCTCACGATAACGAGACCAAAGCCTTTTATCTGACATGGGGCCGATTCTGGGAATTGGCCATTGGCGTCCTGCTTTTCCAGTTCATGGCAATCCGTGGCCACTCGTTCGCTAAGGAAAGCCAGCCGCGCCGCGAGTTTGCGATCGCAGGGAATATCGCGGTCATTGCGCTGCTGGTCGGGTTGATCAAGGCGGCCCCGGAGAGGGCTCCCTTTCCGACGTGCATTCTTCCTGTGGTGGCGACGGCCGCACTGCTCGGCTTCCTTCACGGTAGGAAAGATGGGTTGGCGACGTTCCTTCTGACGCGTCCGGCGGTTCGATTCATCGGCAAGATTTCTTACTCGTTATATCTATGGCATTGGCCGGTGTTCGTCATATTCCGCTGGACCGTGGGATTGGAGAAGGCGCCCCAGATCATCGCGGCCGTCCTCATCGTCGCCATATTGTCGGTCGGTTCGTATTATCTCGTTGAGCGGCCTCCGCGCCGTATGGTGCGAAAGGCCAATCGGCTCGCCATCGTTGTAGCGGGCATTGCACTTATTGCTTCCGGCTACGTGGTAGCCACTGCAATCAATAGCAGGCAGCCCCGCCTATCCATCAGCACGGTGACGCGGAACGCTTCCGACTGGTACCCCGTCGGCGACGCGGTCGATCCCGCTCATCCCGGCTGCGTCATCGAAACGACGATGACCCCATTGAACACGGGTTTTTTTGAAACATTTACCCGCAAGAACTGCCGCGAGCCCGTCAATGGTCCGCGCGTTTTTGCGATCGGTGATTCCCATGCGCTTGGCTATGAAGCCCTGTACCGCGGCTATGCTATGGAAACCGGAGCCGCCGTCACTCTGTACAACAATGGCGGATGTCCTTTTGTCAGCTTGCAGCCCGAACGCGAAGCGGATCCGAATTGCCGGTCCAATGCAGAGGCCGCCGTTGCCGACATGCTTGGAAAGATTCGTGCCGGCGACATCGTCTTTCTTCCGTCGTTGCGCCTGCCCCGTTTCGTTGACCAGTGGATCAGTTTCACTGATCAGGAAATGAAGAACAAAATTGTGGGTCCGGACGCGGTAGCCGCCCGGCAACGCGCGGTGTCCGAGGGTGAAATTGTCATCCGAAGGTTTACCGGCACGGGGGCGCGAGTGGTCTTTGAGGCCCCTAAGCCTATCTTCAAGTCTCCGACGTTCCGTTGCGCGGAGAGATATAACCGCACCAATCCCATCTGCAAGCGTGGGCCAGAGGTTGACCGGGCCGAAACGATGGAGCTGCGGGAGCCCGTGATAAAAGGGCTTTTGCAGATCGCATCCAGCAACGCAAACATCTCAGTTTGGGATCCTTTCCCCGTCCTTTGCCCCCCGGCACCAAACTGCAGTGAGTATCGGGACGGCAAACCGCTGTTCTTTGACGGCGATCATTTAAGCGGTTTCGGCAATAAGCTGCTGGTCCCGTCTTTCGTGCAATTCATGGAACAGCAGGGCTCGCCCGGCGACGAAAACCGACCCACAGGAAAGTAGACCTGAGTTGGTGGCGGACGGAGTGCTCCTTGGCAAAAACGAGGAGCGGGCTACACTGTGGTTGTGATGCGTCTACGGCTGCGGGATACCTACCTGATCAGCTGGGCCATTCGCAGCCGTCGTCGAGGCCGCTTGGATCCAGCTCGCTTAGTGCCATGCCGCGAACGACGTCGAGACCGACTGTACCGCTTGGACAGCGCATCAATGTGGGAGTACGTCGCGCGCTCGGCCCGCCCCGATACTAGGCCTATATCGCTTTAACTGTGCCCGGGCGGTAATCCCCACGCCTGGTGGCTCCGAGCCTTCGCTTTTCTCCATTCGGCACGCCAGACAGATCGCAATTGCTTTGATGTTGTGTAACCTTAGCGTCATCAGCCCGTTATTAGACCCAAACAGGTCGCGGAGCAGACATGAAGGGCGTCCTACACTTTCATCTACCCAGAACTGGCGGCACAGCGCTTCGCCAATTCTTAGTTAATCAGGTTGGGGCAGCATCCGTTTCGAAGCCCATTACCGGGATGAAGCTGCGTGATGCGCTCCTGCAGTGGGCCCACGTGCCGGTGATCAGCGGCCATTTCGCGGCATTCCAGGGCGATCGCCTGCCACAGGACCGCTATGCGATCACAGTGTTGCGCAACCCACTCGATCGGTTCATTTCCGAGCACTTCTTCAAGAAACACAACAATGCCAGCCGCGTAATCGACACGTCGCTGCAACTGTCTGGTTTCGATGAGTGCCTTGAGCAATGCAGCAGCCTGATGGGTTCGGGCAACCTTGTGCAACTGGACATGCTGGCCCCCCTCGCGCTTGAACGCATCACCAATCCCAGCGTCGGGGAGCAACTCCAGGCGGCCTGCAGCGCCCTCGACGACTTCGATGCGGTGGGCGTGCAGGAGGAACTTGAGGACTTTACCCTGATGCTCTGCGCGGAGTTTGGATGGAACCCTAGAGAAGTACCCCGCTCAAACTCAGCGATACAACGCCTGGCGATGGATGAGCTAACCGAGCGGCAGCGGCGGACGCTGTACCAGCTACTCGAGCCGGAGCTGGTTCTCTACAACGCGGCGCTCAGGCGCTTTCGGAAAGATCGACGTCGTTATCTCGCCATGGCCAACCGCGGAAGCGTTCCCGCGGCTGGCGTGACAGCGATTGAAACGAATGCCCCCTCCTGCCGGGAGCCGGAAGCGCAACCACCGCTTGAATTCGGCGACCGCCGATGTGAAATCCTTGGCATCGATACGTTCGGTGCCCTGCTGGGCTCGAACTCCGCAATGTCGGGTGAACGCGTCGCCATCAAGGTCCGCTTCGTTGCGCACGAAGCAATCGACCAACTCAATATCGGTATTGCCATCAAAGACGAGCGAGGAGGCCTGGCATTCGGCACCAATGCGTTGCAATTGGGCCAACGCTACGCGGTGCAGCCGGGTCTCTACGAGGTGACGTTCAGCATGCTCAATCGATTGGGTTGCGGCCACTATCAGGTGGATGCGGCGCTCGTGCGTGGCGCAACGCACTTCGATGGTTGCTACCACTGGCGTGAACAGGCTGGCACGCTGGAAGTTCCCAGCGCCGCCGTCGGGCACTTTATAGGCCGCGTGATGATGGATCCCTCCATCGAGCTGGCTGGCGTCACGCCAGAGTCCGCTTGGGCGGCACATGCGGTGATCGCAGCGTCCGGCATCGCTGGCTCGTTTGGCACCATGAACGTTGCGTTGATCGATTTCCGGGCCTCCCTGAAAGCCATGGCGCGTCTGCAGAGCATGAAGCCTGCCGTCGATGCGCTTTTGCAGGTGCGGGCAATTAATCAGGGCGACGTAGCTTGGCCCTCCACCGGTCGCAATCCCGTCAATGCGTCCTACCGTTGGCTGACCGCCCAAGGCGAAATTGAGGTGGAGGACGGCTTGCGCACGGCGTTGCCAGAGGATCTGGGGCCATCCCTGGCTGCCATTATTCCACTGCACATTCGCTCACCCTCCAAACCCGGCCGTTATGTGCTGCAGGTGTCGCTGCTGCAGGAGCAAAACGCCTGGTTTGTGGATCGCAACCCCGACTCCGGTTTCACGCTGCCCATCGAGATCCACGCAGACTCTTGAGACCCAACACCGGGCGGCAGCTCAAAGAGCCAGCCACCCCTAGGGCTTCAGCATCCCGCGATCAGCTGGCGAAGCTCTTCGGTCTTGGCCTGCATCAGCCGCGCATCGCCTCGCGACTCCACGTTGAGCCGCAGAAGGGGCTCGGTATTGGAAGAACGCAGATTGAATCGCCAGTCGGCGAATTCCATGCTCACACCGTCGATGCGACTGATGTGTCCACCCGCGCTGACGTAGTGCGCCACCACACGATCCACCGTATGTTCCGCATTCTCGACGCGGAAGTTTATCTCACCGCTGCACGGGAATGCCGCGATGCGCTCGGCCAGCATATCCTTCAGTGATGTGCCGGTCTTGCTGATGCGCTCGGCAATGAGCAGCCATGGGATCATGCCCGAATCGCAATAGGCAAAATCGCGGAAATAGTGGTGGGCGCTCATCTCGCCACCATAAATCGCGTCCTCTGCTCGCATGCGCTCCTTGATAAAGGCGTGCCCGGTCTTGCTCTCTACAGGGATACCACCGGCCTGCTGCACCATATCGATGGTGTTCCAGGTCAAACGCGGATCGTGGATGATTTTTTCACCCTTGTGCTTCTCGAGCAGTTGCGCGGCAAGCAAACCCACCAGGTAGTAGCCCTCAATGAAGGTGCCTTCATTGTCGAAGAAGAAACAGCGGTCGAAGTCGCCATCCCAGGCGATGCCGAAATCCGCCTTCGAAGTGATAACAGCATCCGTCGTTGCCTGGCGATTCTCGGGCAACAGCGGGTTAGGAATGCCATTGGGGAAGGTGCCATCAGGTTCATGGCAGATGCGAACGAACTCGAACGGCAGGTGCTTGGCTAGTTCATCCACAACCAGCCCGGCACCGCCATTGCCCGCATTGACGACGATACGCAGCGGCTTGAGCTCGGCGACATTTACGTAGCTGAGCAGATGAGCAATGTAGGCGCTCTTGTCGGCATCCTGCCTGAAGCTACCGATCCCGTCGCGGGCGGCGAAATCGCCGTTTTCGACAAGTGCTCCAATCTGCCCCAGACCACTGTCGCCGCTGATGGGACGCGATCCTTCCCGCACGAGCTTCATGCCGTTGTAGTCGATTGGATTGTGACTTGCCGTCACCATGATGCCGCCGGAGACGCCGCGGTGGGCGGTCTGGAAGTAGACCTCCTCAGTACCGCACAAGCCGATATCGACCACGTCGCAGCCGGCCTCGTTGAGGCCGTCGGACAGAGCCTTGGCGAGCGCGGGGCTGGCCAATCGTACGTCGTATCCAACGACCACCTCGCCCTTGCCGACCACCTCAGCGTACGCACGCCCAATGCGGTGCGCCACTTCTTCGTTTAGCTCATCAGGGAGCCGCCCACGAATGTCGTAGGCCTTGAAACATTTCAGGGTCATGAGTTTTGCTCTCCGACTTTCATTGGCGCCGTCTCAGGCGCCATACATCCACGCAAGGGTGCGCTCAAGCGGCATGACATCGAGCGGCCCGATCAGCCTTTCCAGTTTCTGGTTGGCGCCGCGCAGCCTGAGCACGTCGTTGGCTCGAACGAAAGCTTGATTGACTCGGACATCGATCCGATAGCCGGCCAGGTCCTCAAGCATATGCACGACTTCAGTCAGCGTGTGCGCCACACCGGAGCATATGTTGACGACCTCGCCGAAGGTCTGCGCCTCGATCAGCCGCCGGTAGGCGTTGGCCACGAATCGGACGTCCTGGAAGTCGCGCGCCACCTGGATGTTGCCCAGCTCGATCGCACGCTCCTGTCGCCTGAAATGATTGACGATCTTGGGCAACAGGAACTTCTCGCTCTGCCCCACACCCGTGTAGTTGAAGGGCCGGGCCAGAATGATGGGTAACTTGTCCATCCACAGCCTGGCCATGTATTCCATGGCCAGCTTGCTCACCGCGTAGTCGTTCGCGGGTGCGACGGGTGTCTCTTCTGTCAGCAGCTCTTCCTCGCTGTTGCCGTAGACGTTCGCACTGCTGGCCAACAGCACGGCACGCGGAGCGCGCGGCAACGTTGCCAGAGCCTCAAGCAGGTTGCGTGTGCCGCAGACATTGGTCCGGTAGATGGCATCCGCGTCACCGTGCGCCACGAAAGCGATGGCCGCCAGATGCACAATCACATCCGGCTGGACCTGCTGCACCACGGCGGCCACGGCTTCACGGTCGCACAGGTTGGCCGCATATACGTCCGGCGCTGCCTCGTGCGAAAGGCCCACAACCTGGTAGCCCGCCGCAGTCAGCTCGGCACGAACATAGTGCCCGGTGAACCCGTGGATACCCGTTACGAGGGCAACCGGCCCGCGATTGTCAGAAGGACTGGCCACGCTCATTCCGGCGAATATCGGCCTCAACCATCATGCGGCACAGCTCTTCCAGACCCGTCTGAGGCTTCCAGCCGAGCTTGCTGGCGGCCTTTGCCGGATCGCCAATAAGCAGCTCCACTTCGGCGGGGCGGTAGAACTTCGGATTGATACGCACCAGCGTCTTGCCGGTAGCTTGGCAAATACCAATTTCGTTCTCGGCGGCCCCCTCCCACCGGATCGTTACGCCAACGGCCTGGAAGGCCAGCGAAACGAAATCACGCACCGTCACCGTGCGGTTGGTGGCCAGCACGTAAGTGTCAGCTTCATCAGCCTGCAGCATGCGCCACATGCCCTCGATGTATTCCTTGGCGAAGCCCCAGTCGCGCTGCGCGTCCAGATTGCCCAACTCAAGCACATCCGCCTTGCCAAGCTTGATCTTGGCCACGGTGTCGGTGATCTTGCGCGTGACAAATTCGCGTCCGCGCAACGGCGACTCGTGATTAAACAAGATGCCGCTGCAACCGAAGATGCCATAGGACTCGCGGTAATTCACCGTGATCCAGTGAGCATAGAGCTTGGCCACACCGTACGGACTGCGCGGATAGAACGGCGTGTCCTCCTTCTGCGGCACAGCCTGCACCTTGCCGAACATCTCCGATGTGGAGGCTTGGTAGAAGCGAATGGCTGGATTGACGATGCGAATCGCCTCGAGCAGGTGGAGCGCTCCCACACCCGTGATTTGCGCGGTGGTTCCCGGTTGGTCGAACGACACGCCTACAAAGCTCTGGGCGGCGAGGTTGTATACCTCACCTACGCCGCTCGTCTTCAGGAGGCGGATGGCCGAGCCAAGATCGGTCAGATCATACTCGACCAACGATAGGTTCGGATGGTCCGCGATGCCAAGCTCCTCGAGCCGCCAGAAGTTAACGGAGCTGGTGCGGCGGTATGTGCCGAACACCTGATAGCCCTTTTGCAACAGGAGCTCGGCGAGGTAGGCCCCGTCCTGGCCCGTGATTCCCGTAATCAGCGCAGATTTCATACTTTGAACTCTCAATTTACTGACACTTTCTTCGATGAAAACTCAGGAAGGCCGGCACCCAGTTCCACGCCGGCATTCTCATCGAAGATTCCATAGAAAAGCCGTAACCTATTAACTTAGCATAGTCCTGCGGATTCACTCGCGGGAATCCATGAGAAAGCGATTTCCTTCACGGCTAGGCCCAGGAGTCGTGCATCCGGCGACTGCCCCAGCGCACTAGGTGCAACGACGTCGTGCTGGACGATGGTCAGCTCCAGGCTTGACCACCCGGGAAAACGGTGGGGTGGAATGATCCACCGATGCTCCTTCAGCCCCTCGCCATACTCATGGACCCAGCATCCGAGCGCCTCGCCGTTGACCATTAGCTCAAACGCCTGCCTTGGATGCGCCGGCGAGACGAACGCGCCCGCCACGAGAGACAGGAGCAATCCCAGGCTACCCGGCGGTTGCACGCCCACCTCGAGCTTTGCCATGGGCCCCACCGCCCAGCATCCCCAGGACTCCGGCGGTGCCCATCCCAGGCCGAGCAGGCCCGGAGTCGCACAGGACATGTCGAGCACCAGTCCGGCGGGGCCGACAGCTGGCTGCTGCTTCCCATCG
The DNA here is from genome assembly GCA_963783075.1 of uncultured Gammaproteobacteria bacterium. Lineage (GTDB taxonomy): Bacteria > Pseudomonadota > Gammaproteobacteria > Xanthomonadales > Rhodanobacteraceae > Dyella. The sequence goes on from CAWAMF010000001.1 coordinate 123,580, forward strand.
ATGCGCCAGAAATAAAGCCAGTTCGGATGATCAACGTGGCCAAGCATTGACTTCGCCGTCTGTGCACTCTCCCGCCAGGAGAGTGGCTGGATGCCGGAGGAATCTGGTGCCGCATTGTTACGCCTGAGTTCAAGCCATTTCAGCACCGATTGTTCCAGGTTTTCGGCGCCACCACTGGCGAAATAGTGCGCATGTTCACCGGCCACCTCGTGGAATACAGGCAGGTCGCGAGCGATGACGGGTATGCCGTGCAACGCGGCTTCGATGATCGGGAGGCCGAAGCCCTCGCCCTCCGAGGCAACCAGCAGCACATCCGACGCCTTGTAGAGCGCCTTCAGTTCGTCGTCTACGATGCCATTGAGCCAATGCAGGCGACTTCCCTGTGCCGGATACGACCGGAGCTTGTCGCCGAATGCGTCCATCATCCAACCAAGTTTTCCGACCATCACGAGATTGATGTCGTGACCTTCGGCCCACAGGCGCTCAAACGATTCCAACGCCAAGCGGTGTCCCTTGCGCGGCTCGATCGTTCCCACCATCAGGACGGTGGGAGCAGAGCCAAGCTGGTCGATCACCTTAGACACCGTCGTCGACAATGGCGCTGCGGCAGCCGGCGCCACTGTGCGCGCAACGTCAAGCTCGGCCCCCAAATGGGAGTAGCCGATGCGCAACGGCCGATCCCGCACGACACCCTGCAGGCCAAGCCAATCGCGTAGTTCCTTCGCTACCGTCCTGGACAAGCAGATCAAGCCATCGGCGCAGGTGGCAATACTTTGCAGCCACGCGCCGTGCATGCGATCGATGCCCGTTGGAAAGAACGCTGGCTTCAACACGGGGAGCAGGTCATACACCATGAAGTAGACCGACGCCCCTCTATCACGCCAAGACTGGAACAACGCCTTGTTACCCGGAATGACATCTGCAACCCAATCCAAGCCAAAGAAGGTATCGCCCGGCGACACCTCGATGATCTCTTCAGGCAACCCGAGGTCATCAAGGCCAAGCAACCTGCAAGCGTAGTCGCGGCAGTAGACGTAATGCCCCTCATGGAACCGTACAAGTTCCACGCGAACATCGTTGAAACTGCCCCTGAGCAGCTCACAGGCAATATTTCGGGTGACACGCTCGATACCTGTCTTCAGGTCGCTTCGCACGACCGCAGTGACATCCACGAACAGCTTGGGCTGGCCGCGGCGCGCTCTGTTTGCCAGCATGGACGCGGCGGCACACCAAAGCTGTTCGTCACCAAGCCCGTCGACGGCGACGAGATGACGGGAAAGCTCCTGCTCTCTGGCGAGAAAATGGGAGGAAGCAAAATCCTCGATGGCATCGCGATACTGCGCCGCGACCGCCGCCGGGTGATGACACTTATCAATGATACGGTACGCCTGGTCGGACAAGCACCGCCGCTGGTCCGGATTCTCATAAAGCACCTGCATGGCTGCAGATAGCTCCGCATCATTGAAGATGTCCGGTAACAGGCAGACCGCATCGGGCTCGAGCTCGGCGAACGTCGCATGAGCGTTCACCACCATTGGCAGCCCCTGAGCCATACAGTCGAACACCGCGGCGGATGTCTCGCCACGCGAGTCGGTTCGCAACTGGACGGCCAGGTCGGCGGCTTCCAGCCACGCGTGGTACTGGTCATGGTCGACGAAACCCGTGATGCGGATGCGATCGGCGGCGGCGCTTTCGCGCATGCTTGTTAGGAGCTCATTGCCGTAGTCGCCGCCATGGTTTTCGCCAACGAACACCAGATGACAGTGCAAGTGCGAAGCCAGTGAGCTCTCCAGCCATGCTGCCAGCAGGCGATGATTGAGCTTGGTCGGCGCTATCATGCCAAAGCTGCAAACGACGAAATCGCCTGCTTGCAAGCCAAGCGCTGCGCGTGAAGCCTCGCGCGCGCTCGCGCGGCGACGCTTGGGAAAAGCAACGCGACGCATCTCGCCGGCCACTTCCGCGCCGTAGAATCGTGCCACTTGATCAATCGCGTACTGCGAGTGCACCAACACGCCAGCCGCCGATTCGAGCACCTCCCAACTGCTAGGGAAATTTTGCACCGACCATACGCGGCCCTTGGCTTGATCCGCCAGCAATGCGTCATAACCGTGCGCGCGGTAAAGGCGCTGCAGGTACTCCCGTTCGCCACCCGCATGCACAGCGCGCCACTGACTGAGGGCACCGATAAACGAGTCGTGCAGGACGACGGTACCTGGTATCTCCCGCATCAACCCAAGCTGATAAAGGTGAAAGGCGGAATTGCCAAATTGATAGAGCACGCGGTCGAACTGGTGCGCGTTCGCACGAAACCATGGCACGTCGCGAACGGGGTAGTTCGCCAACACCCACGGATCATCCACGGCTTTCTGGTCGACCACTACATCGATGTCGTAATAACGCTCCAGGCTCGGCAACAACTCTGCGCTGTAGTCAGCAATGCCAGTGCGTTCGGGCGGCAGCGGCGACACAAAAGCAAGCCGCGGCCGCGCCTGCCGGACGTGATCGACAGCTTGTACCTGCGTTACTGGCCGAACCTTCGTTTCAAATGCCGCCATTACACGACGGGCACTCGACTCCCACGAGAACGTTTTGGCCTGTCCCAAACCATGGGTGCGGAAAGCCTCGGCCATGGCGGGGTCACGCAGAACACCCACCATCTTGCGTGCGAGATCCACAGCATTGTTCGGCGAGAAAAGCATGTCTGGATGCCCGACCACCTCGGGGAGGCTGGTGGCATTTGCGGCCAGCACGGGTGCACCGCAGGCCATCGCCTCGAGGACAGGGAGACCGAAGCCTTCTTGCAGGGAGGGAAACACAAACAGCGAGCACAGGTTGTACATGGCGACCAGATCTTCGTCCGTAAGATCCCGTGTAAACACCACATCCTTCGTACCCAGGCCCTGGCTGGAAGCGATCGCGCGCAACGCTGCCTCTTGGGTGGAGGTAATCTTGCCTCCAAGCACGAGTGTATGCCTGCTTCTCAGATCCTTGGGCATATCGGCAAACGCGCGAACAAGAAGCTCCACGTTCTTCCGGCCGTCGAAGCCACCGACATAAAGAACAAAGGGTTTGTCCAGCTCCAAACTATCGCTGAAGCGCTGCTTCTCCGCCTCCGTCAGGGGGCGAAAGCGACTGTCGGCCGCGCTGGAAATCGTATGAGTCCGCTCGGGCGCAATGTTGAGCAACTCGATGGCTTCCTCACGCGCATACTCGGAGATAGCCAGCAGTAGATCCGCCCGCTGCAGTTGACTGAGCTTCCGGTGATACCACGAACAAACTGCCGGGTCCCCGAGGTGCTTTTGCTTGTCGGAGAGAGGAATCAGGTCGTAGAGCGTGATCGCCTGCGCGGCACTGGTGGGGAGGCGTCCAATTGATGTGACGCTGTCGTCGAGCCACCCTTCGAACAGGCTGCTGCACCAGACGATGTCCGGATTGAGTCCACGCAGGAAGTTTTCGCGTAGCAGCTCGCCGGCATCCGTTCTCTGCCTATTGGCAGGATGCATCGCGGCCACTTGTCCAGGAACCGCGAATGACACGATCCGGTCCTGCGAAACCAGTTGATCAAATGCCCCGCGAACCACTTCGATGTGGCCAAGATTGGCATTGGTGGCTATCCACAGCTCGTGCCTGCCCGCCGCCTCACGTGCGAAGGCCTTGACCAGCGCATCCGTATGTCGGCCGATGCCGCGGTGCCGGCTCTCGCTCTGTGCACCCTGCAGATCGATGACGATTCTCATGGACGAGCCACCTGTATCGACTCAATCATGGCGGATGCTTTGCGACGACGACATGGAACGCATCCTTGAGTAGATCGCGAGCACCTCCGGCGACCGGTCTGCACGCTCGATATCGGGAGCTTGGGTGCCGGTATATTGGGCGACGGAGGGGTCAATGAATGGTGCATTGTGCTTTGCAAAAGCAGCCAGCCGCCCACGCAACGACGGCGCGTAATTGAGCACTCGCTCCACTATGCGGCGTGCGGATTCGTGCTTCTGCACAAACCTTGCTCCAACAAACAGCATGCGACGACCTGCGCGTCGCGGAAGGCTACGTGCGGAATCATGCCGACCGCCATCCCGGGCAGGTTCTGCAACACGAAGCTTGCGCGCGGTCCTGCGAAACGGCCTCGTAAGGCGCCAGGAGCGACTGCCCAGGATCACCTGCATCTTTTCAGCATAGCGATCGCGCTCAGCTATCAGGCTGTCGCGCTCAGCGATCAAGCGGTCGCGCTCGCCGGTGAGGCGACTGCACTCTTCCCCGATTCCATTTGACCGCTGCACGGCGATCTGAAGTTGTTCAATGACCACATGAAGCGTCATGTGGTTTTCTTCCAGCACGGACATCCGTCCAATCAGTCGCGCGTTGTCCTGCTCAAGTTCGGCGATCCGGTTGAGCCGATTCTGCCCGGTCTGCACCAAGCCATGCAAATCATCCAACTCACGACGCGCGGCCACCAGTTGAACGGCATCAGTCAAGTCGCGGCGCTCATCTTCCAGCTGAAGAATGCGCTCGTGCTTGGCCAGCTCGTTGTAACGCACGAATGCATCCAGCGGGTTGGGCGGCGCATCGAACCTACTCCGAAGATGGGAGTGTTCCTTGGCGAGATAGAAGCGATTGAGACCATCCCAATATGCGAACTCGTAGCCGCGTGACAGCAGGAGTGGCTCCCATGTCGCGTGGGTGGTCACCGCATCCTTTGCGTCATCACCTTCGCGCTGGGCGACGGGCTCTACCGCCTCGACCACCACGATCCACGGTCGAACGCGATCGAAGGAAAAGCCGCGGATGACACTCTCCTCGGCTCCCTCGACGTCGATCTTCAGGAAGTGAACCTCGTTTACGCCGTATTGGGCGCAGATGTCATCGAGCGTTCGTACTTCCACTTCGATCTCTTGGGCCACATAACCGGCCTCAGAGTGCCTTTTCACGAACTCAGGATCTGCCGTGGAAAGTCCAGTGCCCGAAATAGCGAAGAATGCCATCCGGCCAGCTTTCTCGGCGAGTGCCATCTGCAGATTGAGGTCGTGAGGACGGTCGGCCTCAAGCATCTCGAACCACTGCGGAAGCGGATCGATATTGATACCGCTCCAGCCCTGCTGGTAGAACAGCTTGGTCACCGAGTCGACCACCGGCTGTTGGGCCCCGACATCGATGTAGAAGCCTCTAGCCACGTCGCGCAACGCGCGATAGAGCATGATGTCTTCTTGGTTCTGTGCGTAGGAAACAATAGTCATGATTGCGTGATCGAAATGGACGGCGGAATCCAGTTGGATCCAACGAAGTAGGTGCGGTCGACGTTCATGACCGTGAACACCAGAGCCAAATCGCGCCACTCGTAGTTGTTGACCAGGTGCGTATCGGTGCTGACTAGCGCCGTCGAAACGGAATATGCGCCAGCACCCATGTTCACGTCGAAGCGAATATTGAACTCGACGACGTCGCCATCACGCACGTTCTCCAGTGCCTGACCGGTGTGATGCGTGTTAGTGCCAAAGACATCCTGCCCCAACCTGTCCTTGATCAGGTAGCCGAGCACGAGTCTGGGAATATCTGCCTTAGCCGTCACCTGAATGCGTAGTTCAGCCGATTCACCGACGTTAATGAACTCGACCCGTTCACCTGCACCGTTGAAGAGAGCAACCGAGCTAACCACGGCCTCGCCAGTGCCTGAAACGGTCTGCACCTTGCCCGATGCCAACTGAACCGACGTGATCGCGTTATTCTCCTTCTCCGCGATCATGGCGTTGTAGTAGTCCATAACTGCCTGCGGGTCGCCATCCATGCGCTGCTCTCCCTTCTCAAGCAGGATCGCGCGGTCGCATAGTGCCTGCACCGCCGTGCGGTCATGTGAAACAATAAGCAACGTCGTGCCCTGCCGACGGAATTCGCGGATGCGCCCCATGCTCTTGTGCTGAAAGTATGCATCGCCTACCGAGAGGGCCTCGTCGACGATCAGCACCTCCGGCCGAAACGCGGTCGCCACACTGAAAGCGACTCGCATTTGCATGCCGCTGGAGTAGGTGCGCACCGGCTCGTCGAAGTACTCTCCAATCTCGGCGAAGGACTCAATTTCCGGCATGGCCCGCGTGATATCGGCCTGACTGAAGCCCATGAGCCCCGCCGTATGAATGGCGTTCTGCCGTCCCGTGAGATCCGGGTTAAAGCCCATGCCAAGCTCGAGGATGGCAGCGATACGACCATTGACGAGGATGTCGCCAGTCGTCTGCCGGAGCGTTCCGGTGATCAGTTTGAGCAGTGTGCTCTTGCCGGCGCCATTCTGGCCAACGATGCCGACAGCCTCACCACGGCCAAGCCGGAACGACACGTTGCGAAGCACCCAGTGCTCATTGACGTTGCGTACCGGGATGCCCATCCAGGTAAAAAATCGCAGCACCTGCGAAGGATATTCGCGGAACGCCTTGCCCACCGAATTGAGTACAAGCACGTCGCCGCTCACAGCACATCCACCATTTCTGCCGAGGAACGTCGGAATAGAAGCAGGGCAACGCCCAACAATCCCAACGAGATGATAGCTGTCAACGCCAGATGCCGTGCATCAGGCGCGGTATGGAACAATAGGACGTTCTGATAGGAACTCACGATCCAATACATGGGGTTGGCGTTAAGAGCCTGACGAAACTGCTCGGGCACAATCGTCGGCATATAGACCACGGGCGTCAGCCAGAACCACAGCTGTATCACCACGTTCATGACTTGCGCCACATCGCGAACGAACACGTTAAGCGTGCCGAGAATCAGGCCCAATCCCAGAGCGAATGCCAGGGTCAATGGCACCAGCACAAGCAACCAGAGTGCCGTGCTACCAATGGGGTGCCCCACGATCACAAACACACCCAGCGTCGCCAGCAACAGCAGAAGATTGTTGATAAGCGCCGAGCCGGCAAGAATTAGCGGCAGGCAAATTCGCGGGAAAACAACCTTTTTTAGTAGATTGCCGTTGTCGACGAAGATAGTCATGCAGCGCGACAACAATTCGACAAACAGCGACCAGGCCAAAATCCCGGACGTCAGGTAGATGACGTAAGCATACTTGTTGTCGATGCCGGGTAGACGGGAGCCGAGCACACGCGCAAGCACAAGCGCATAAATAGCCACCTGCGCCAGCGGCTGGAGGATCATCCAGATCGCCCCAAGGCTGCTCCTCGCGAAGCGGGCGCGAAAATCGTTCCTCACCGAGGAAAAGATAAAGAATCGATAGCGCCAAATGGCGGCCAGCATTTCAGTCATGGGTCATCCGATTATTAAATGTGCCTGCGAACGTAGGGCAACTGGCGACTTCGTCAGCACGCATAACGCCTGGACAGATGGAGCGCGATTGAACTCGCGTGGCCCATCAATCGAATCTCGCCGGTTGTCCTTGCATTGAATTTACGGGACAGCAATTAACTCAATGCGAGTTCAAGCTCATCGCGCAGGTCGCGCAAGTCTTCGACGCCTACCGACAGACGGATCAGTCCATCGCTAATGCCGAGCCGCTTTCGATTGGCCGCAGGCACGGAGGCATGCGTCATGATCGCGGGATGCTCGATCAGGCTTTCCACGCCACCCAAGCGACTCGGCAAGCGCGAACAAGTCGCAGCGCTCCAGCGTGCGGCGCGCCTTCTTCAGCCCACCCTTGACCTCGACACTGATGATGCCGCCGAAGCCATCCATCTGACGCCGGGCCAAGCGCATGCTGCGGATGGCTCTTGAGGCCCGGATAGATCACCCGCTCAATGGCGGGATGCTTTTCCAGCCAGCGCGCCAGCTCGAGGGCGCTTTCGCAATGGGCGTGCATGCGCAGGTGCAGCGTCTTCAGGCCGCGCATGGCGAGGAAGGCATCGAACGGGCCCGATACCGCGCCGACGGAGTTCTGCAGAAAACCCATCTGCTCGGCCAACTCGTCGTTGCCGGCCACGACGATGCCGCCCACCATGTCGGAGTGACCATTGAGGTACTTGGTGGCCGAATGCAGCACCAGATCCGCACCGTGCTCCAGCGGGCGCTGCAGCATGGGTGAGCAGAAGGTGTTGTCCACGACCAGGATCAAGCCGTGCTTCTTGGCGAATGCCGCAATCTTGCCCAGGTCCACCAGCTTCAACATCGGATTGGTCGGCGTCTCCGCCCAGATCATCCGCGTGTTGGGCTTGAGCGCAGCCTTGAGCGCCTGCATGTCGTTGAGGTCGATGAAGGTGAAATCCAGCCCCGCTGAGCGACGACGAACGCGCTCGAACAAGCGGTAGCTGCCGCCATACAGGTCGTCCATGGCAATGACATGGCTGCCCGAATCGAGCAGGTCCAGCACCGTGGCTGCAGCAGCCAGGCCGGAGGCAAACGCAAACCCGGCCTTGCCCCCTTCCAGCTCAGCCACACAGCGCTCATAGGCCATGCGCGTAGGATTTTGCGTCCGCGAATACTCATAGCCCTTGTGCTTGCCAGGGCTGGACTGAACATAGGTCGAGGTCGCGTAGATGGGCGTCATGATGGCGCCAGTCGAGGGATCAGGATGCTGCCCGGCATGGATGGCCAAGGTGCCCAAACCCAGCTTCTGCCGCTTTCCACCAGTCTTCATCAGGTCCGCTCATGGCCCCGCCAGGGGGGCTCCAAAGGTTATCAAGGGCGAACATCTTACCCTTAGCCCCGGCCGGTTGCCGACTCGGCCAATTGGGGTTGTTCACAAAGCGCGCTCGCCTTTGTATGCGGGCCGAGGGCGAGCGCGCGCCTGGCTTGGTCCGTCGACCAACAACAGGCATCATTGCTGACGAAACCAGTGCCAGAAACTCTGGCTGGCCTTACAGGACGTTGAAAAGCGCATGAACCATCACCGAAATTCTCCGAAAACTCTGCTAGTGACCGGCGGCGCCGGGTTTATCGGAGCCAACTTCGTATTGAGTGCTGTCGCCGATGGCCTGCGGGTTCTCAATCTGGACAAGTTGACCTATGCCGGGAACCTGGAAACCCTGGAGCCCCTTAAAAACGACGACGGGCACCGGTTCGTTCAGGGGGATATTGGCGACCGCACCCTCGTGGCCGGACTGTTGCGGGCAGTTTCAGCCCGAGGCCGTCGTGAATTTCGCCGCGGAGTCACACGTCGATCGTTCGATTGATGGCCCAGCCGCCTTTATCGAAACCAATGTCGTCGGCACCCTGAGCTTGCTGGAATGTGCTCGCGACTACTGGCGCGGCCTGGAGGGCTCGGCAAAGGACGCCTTTCGGTTTCTCCACGTATCCACCGACGAGGTCTATGGCTCGCTGGGCGCCGAGGGCAAGTTCACCGAGCTGACGGCTTATGCGCCCAACTCGCCGTATTCCGCCTCCAAGGCCGCTTCCGATCATCTGGTGCGGGCGTTCCACCATACCTACGGCTTGCCCACGCTGACCACGAATTGCTCGAACAATTATGGGCCTTATCAGTTTCCCGAAAAGCTCATCCCACTGATCATTCAGAAGGCACTTGAGGGTGCGCCGCTGCCGGTTTACGGCGACGGCCTGAATATCCGCGACTGGCTGTTCGTGGGCGATCACTGCACGGCGATCCGTCGCGTCCTCGACGCAGGACGCGTAGGCGAAACCTATAACGTCGGCGGCAACGCCGAGCGCGAGAACCTCAACGTCGTGCGAACCATCTGTGGGCTGCTGGATGAGCGTATGCCCGCTAGCCAATGGCACGAAGCGTGAAGCGCTCATCACGCTACGTAAGGGATCGCCCCGGCCACGATCGCCGCTACGCCATCGACTCGAGCAAGCTGCAGGACGAACTGGGCTGGCGTCCGTCCGAGACCTTCGAAACGGGCATCGCGAAAACCGTGGACTGGTACCTCGACCAATCAGAGCTGGGCGCAGCATGTACTGGACGGCAGCTATCGATTGGAAAGCGACTCGGCGCATGACGTCCAGAAAAGGCATCATCCTGGCCGGTGGCTCAGGAACCCGCCTGTACCCCATCACCCAGGCGATCAGCAAGCAACTGCTGCCGGTCTACGACAAGCCGATGATTTACTACCCGCTGGCCACACTGATGCTGGCGGGCATACGCGAGGTGCTGGTCATCAACACACCCCACGAACAGGCGCTGTTCCAGCGACTCCTGGGGGACGGCTCGCAGTGGGGCATAAAGATTGAGTACGCCGTACAGCCCGAACCGGAAGGCCTGGCCCAGGCCTTCATCATCGGCAAGGAATTCCTGGGCGACTCGCCAAGCTGCCTGGTGCTGGGTGACAACATCTTCTACGGCGTCGGCCTGACCGAGCGTCTCAAGCGTGCGTCCATGCAACAGCACGGTGCGACCGTGTTCGGCTACTGGGTCAAGGATCCGGAGCGCTATGGCGTTGCCGAATTCGACCAGGATGGACAGGTGATAGGCATCGAGGAGAAGCCGACCTCGCCCAAATCCAATTACGCGGTTACCGGATTGTACTTTTACGACAATCGGGTCTGTGAGTTCGCCGCCGGACTGACTCCCTCCGTTCGAGGTGAACTGGAAATCACCGACTTGAACCGCCGGTACCTTGAAGACAACTCGCTGAAACTGGAGCAACTTGGCCGGGGGTTCGCCTGGCTCGACACCGGCACCCATGACTCGCTCATCGAAGCGGGCAATTACATACAGACCATCGAGAACCGGCAGGGGCTGAAGGTCTGCTGCCCCGAAGAGATTGCATTCATGAATGGCTGGATTGGCGCCGAACAGCTTCGGCAACAGGCCGCCGCCCTGGCCAAGACCGGGTATGGCCAATACCTGTATTCATTGCTTGAACAGGAGACGTGATCGATGAAGGTCATTGAAACGGCCCTTCCCGGCGTCCTGGTCATCGAGCCACGCGTTTTCGGCGATGAGCGCGGCTATTTTTATGAGAGCTATCACGAAGCCCGTTTCCAGGAGCTGGGTATCCATACCCGCTTCGTGCAGACCAATGTTTCGCGGTCGGCGCGCGGCGTGCTCCGTGGGCTGCACTACCAGTGGCCCCATCCACAGGCCAAGCTGGTGAGTGTGCTTCACGGCGAGGTTTATGACGTTGCTGTCGATGTCCGCCAAGGATCCCCGACGTTTGGCCAATGGGTCGGGGTCATGTTGAGTGGCTGAGAACCATCGGCATCTCTGGATTCCCGAAGGGTTCGCCCACGGCTTTTGCGTGGTGTCTGCGTCGGCGACGTTTACCTATCAATGCACGCGCTCTTTATGACCCTGCAGGGGATAGCGCCATTCGCTGGAATGATGAGGGCATAGCCATCGACTGGCCAGTCAGCCAGCCCCTGCTGTCAGCCAAGGATTTGCGCGCACCGGCCCTGAGCGAGGTTTCGGCAGAGCGACTTCCGGTATATACGTCGTGAGCGTCCTGCTTCTTGGGGCAAACGGACAACTAGGGCGCTCATTTGTCAAAAGCGGAGGCCTGAACCGCCATGGCGAAGTCATGCTGGCGACGCGGGATGGACTGCTGGATGGCACCATTCCGGTGCACGCGGCTGACCTGGCCAACCCATCCGAGCTGATGGCCCTACTGGACCACCTCAAACCCACGCTAATCGTCAACGCCGCGGCATATACCGCCGTCGATCGCGCGGAAGACGAGGAGTCGCTAGCCACGCTTATCAATGGGCAGGCCCTCGATGCCGTGGGTCGCTGGGCAGCATCGCATGAGGCACTAGTAGTGCACTACTCGACAGACTATGTCTTCGACGGTGAAGCATCGGTGCCCTACGCCGTCGACGCCCACACTACGCCGATCAACGCCTATGGACGCAGCAAGCTCTTGGGTGAACAGCTGTTGCGAGCCAGTGGCGCAGCACACCTGATCTTCCGTACCGCCTGGGTCTATTCGGCCCATGGTCACAATTTTCTGCGAAGCATGCTTCGGCTGGGCCGTGAGCGCCCCGAATTGCGCATCGTCAATGACCAGTTCGGGACGCCCACTACGACTCGGCTTATCGTCGATGCCACGCTTGCGGCGCTCGACACCTGGTCAAAAATCCCGCCCGGTGAGCGCGACGGCCTGGCAGGGACGTATCATGTGGTCTCCAGCGGCATCACAACGTGGCATGATTTCGCCACCTTGATCTTCCAGAAAGCCACGTCCGCCGGATTGCTGCCGTTTGCGCCCAGGGTTGTGGCCATTGGCACCAGGGAGTTCCCTACCCCAGCGAAACGTCCTGCCTGGTCGGTATTGGACAATTCCAGCTTCAGTCAGCGCTTTGGTTTCGTGTTACCTGATTGGAAAACTGGACTGGATGACGTTATTAACGAGCTCTACGTAGAGGCAAACGGACCATCATGCTGATTCCCCTTATTCTCAGCGGCGGTAGCGGCACGCGCTTGTGGCCCATATCCCGCAAAAATCTGCCGAAGCAGTTCCTGCCGCTCAGTGGCGAAGGCACGCTGTTCCAGCAGACCGTAGCCCGTACCGAAAAACTGCCTGACGTGGGTGCACCCATCGTGGTGGCCAGTGACGATCATCGCTTCCTGGTCGCGGATCAGTTGCTCGAATCTCTGGTGGACGGTTCCACCATCATTCTGGAACCGGTTGCGCGCAACACCGCGCCCGCCATCGCGCTGGGCGCCATGCACGCGGTGTCTCGTGATCCCGAGGCAGTGCTGCTCGTGCTACCGGCCGATCATCTGATCGGTGATACGGACAGCTTTGTCTCCGCGGTGCAAAGCGCGCTGCCGGCGGCTCACGATGGCTGGCTGGTGACCTTTGGCATCCGACCCAATCGTCCGGAAACCGGCTTCGGCTACATCCGTCGCGCCGAGTCCATCAACGACTCTGCATTCCGCGTCGAGCGATTTGTCGAAAAGCCCAACCAGCAGACCGCCGAGTCCTATGTGGCCGATGGCGGCTACGACTGGAATTCGGGCATGTTCCTGTTCAAGGCGGCGCGATATCTCGAAGAACTCGCGCATCCACGCGCCACAAATGCTGGAAGCCGTGCGACCGGTCTTCGAATCGGCCAAGAGCGACCTCGACTTTATCCGCCTCGACAAGGAAGCGTTCGCGAACGTCCCGGACGACTCGATCGACTACGCCGTGATGGAGAAGACCAAGCGTGCCGCGGTGGTTCCGGTCAGCTGCGAATGGAGCGATATCGGTTCCTGGTCGGCGCTTTGGCTCGCAGGCAACAAAGACGCCGCCGGCAATCTGCGCGAAGGCGACACGATCGCCATCGACACGCGCAATACGTTGGTGCGCTCGCACGAACGCCATCTCGTCGCCACCGTCGGCCTCGACAATGTGATCGTAGTGACCACGCCCGATGCCACCCTGGTGGCGCATCGTGACTCCGCCCAGGACGTGAAGCGCGTCGTGGACGAACTCAAGGCGTCGGGCCGTAGCGAACACTCGCTGCATCGCGCCGTGCGCCGCCCCTGGGGCAGCTACGACTCCATTGAGGCCGGTGACCGCTTTCAGGTCAAGCGCATCGTCGTGAAGCCGGGTGCGGCGCTCAGCCTGCAGAAGCACCATCACCGCGCCGAGCACTGGATCGTGGTTTCCGGCACCGCCGAAGTCACCTGCGACGACCGCGTATTCCTGCTCGCCGAAAACCAGAGCACCTTCATCCCGCTCGGCAGCGTGCATCGCTTGCGGAACCCGGGCAAGGTAGCGCTGGAGCTAATCGAAGTGCAGTCAGGCAGCTATCTGGGCGAGGACGATATCGTGCGCCTGGAAGACGTTTACGGTCGCTCCTGAGCTGAGTCGGGTGCTCCAAAAAAAGCCGCGCAATTGCGCGGCTTTTTTTCGCCCGCAGGTTTGCGTGGGGGCTTACTCCACCGTCACCGACTTCGCCAAATTGCGCGGCTGGTCCACGTCGGTGCCGCGCAGCACAGCCACGTGATAGGCCAGCAACTGCAGCGGCACGGTAAACACCGCAGGCGCGATGAAATCGCCGCCGCCGTTGATACGCAGGGTGACGCCGCGGGACGTGTTGCCTTCGAGCGAGGCTTCGCCATCGGCGAAAACCAGCAGCTCGCCGCCGCGGGCGCGCACTTCCTGCAGGTTGGATTTGAGCTTGTCCAGTAGCGGGCCGTTGGGCGCGACGGCGATTACCGGCATGTCTTCGTCTACCAGCGCCAGCGGGCCGTGCTTGAGCTCGCCGGCGGGATAGGCCTCGGCGTGGATATAGGAGATTTCTTTGAGCTTGAGCGACCCTTCAAGCGCGACGGGGTACTGCGCACCACGCCCGAGGAACAGCGCGTGTTGGCGATGGATGAGGTGGGCGGAAAGCTCGATGATTTCCGGCTCGAGCTTCAACGCATCCTCAAGGGCGCGCGGTAGGTGCTGCAGCTGGGTGCACAGGTCCAGATAACGCGACTTCTCCAGCCCACGCTGATGCGCCAGGTGCAGGGTCAGCAGGGCGAGCGCGGCAAGCTGGGTGGTGAACGCCTTGGTGGAGGCGACGCCGATTTCCGGACCGGCGCGCGTCATCAGCTTGAGATCGGCCTCACGCACCACGGACGACTCGGGCACGTTGCAGATGGCCAGCGTGCCGAGATAACCGCGCCGGCGCGATTCGCGCATCGCTGCCAGCGTGTCGGCCGTTTCGCCAGATTGCGAAATGGCGACGAACAGCGTGCCGTCCGGCACCACGGCTTCGCGATAGCGGTACTCGCTTGCCACTTCCACGCTCACCGGCAGGCGAGCGTGTTCTTCGATCCAGTATTTGGCTACCAGGCCGGCGTGATAGCTGGTGCCGCACGCAATGATGTGCAGGCCGCGCACCTTGGCAAGCAGCTCGTCGCCATCCACGCCAAAAATATTGGGCAACACGCCGTGCGGGCCGATGCGCGCTTCGAGCGTGGCCGCTACCGCGTTGGGCTGCTCGAAGATTTCCTTCTGCATGTAGTGACGGTATTCGCCACGCTCGACGGCGTCAGCGGACAATTCGCTTTCATGCATCGAGCGCTCGACGCGTTCGCCGCCGAGGCCGTAGATCTCCACGCTGTCGCGGGTGATTTCGGCGACGTCGTCTTCGTCGAGATAAATGATCTTGTTGGTGACCTGGATAAGCGCCTGCGCGTCCGAACCCAGGAAGTGCTCACCAATTCCCACGCCAATCAGCAGCGGTGCGCCGTGGCGCGCTCCCACGACACGACCGGGCTCCTTGCGGCTGATGACGGCAATGGCATAGGCGCCTTCGAGCCCGCGCACCGTGGTCATCACTGCGTCGCGCAGGCTTAGGCCCGACTCCACGTGCTCGTTGATCAGGGCGGCCATCACCTCGGTATCGGTTTCCGAAGTAAACACGTGGCCGCGCGCCTGCAGATCGCTGCGCAAGCTGGCGTAGTTCTCGATGATGCCGTTGTGCACCAGCGCCACGCTACCGGCCATGTGCGGATGCGCATTGGCCTCATTCGGCACGCCATGCGTGGCCCAGCGCGTATGCGCGATGCCGGTGCCACCGGGGAACGGATCGGCGAGGTACTGCGACTCCATCTCGCGCACCTTGCCCTTGGCGCGCACGCGACGGATTTCGCCCTTGTCCAGCACGGCCAGGCCGGCCGAGTCGTAGCCGCGGTATTCCAGCGCCTTCAGTCCGGCAATCAACAACGGCGCCACATCACGCTGGGCAGCAGCGGCAACGATTCCACACATGATTTGTTACTCCTTGGAAACAGGTGCGATCCATCCGATCACGAAGCGCAACTGTGTCGGCACCCTATTTCAATAAACTTTCATGGTCATCGGCGGCGGCCGATGGCGCATCATGGGCCGCGGATCAACGCCGGATCAATGCACCTTGCGGCGTAGATAATTCAGCAGGTCGATGCGTGTGATCAGGCCGAGGAACTGTTCGCCGTCGACCACGATGGCCACGTGACCGCGCTCGAACACCGGCAGCAACGATTCGATGGGCGAGCGCACGTCGAGCATCTGCAGGTTGGTGATCATGGCGGTGGACACCGGGTCGCGGAACCTCGATTCGTCGGCATGCACGTGCATCAGCACGTCCGATTCGTCGAGGATGCCGACCAGGCGGCTGCCGTCCATCACCGGCAGCTGCGACACGTCGTACAGCTTCATGCGTGTATAGGCGGTCATCAGAAGTTCGTTCGGACCGATCACCACGGTGTCGCGCTGCGCGAACGGACGCAGCAGCAGGTCGCGAAGATCGCCCTGCTGTTCGCGCTCGATGAAGCCGTTGTCGAGCATCCAGTAGTCGTTGTACATCTTCGACAGGTACTTGTTGCCGGTGTCGCATACCAGCGTCACCACGCGCTTTGGCGCGGTCTGCTCGCGGCAGTAGCGCAGCGCGGCGGCCAGCAGCGTGCCGGTGGAGGAACCCGCGAGAATGCCCTCCTTCGCCAGCAGCTCGCGGGCGACCAGGAAGCTTTCCTTGTCGGGAATCGCATAGGCCTTCTTGACGCGGGTGAAGTCGCTGATGCTGGGCAGGAAATCCTCACCGATGCCCTCGACCATCCAGCTGCTGGACTTGGTCGATAGCACGCCTTCGTTGATGTATTGCGCCAGGATCGAGCCGACCGGATCGGCCAGCACGAACTCCGTATCTGGCGAATGCTCGGCGAAGAACTTGGACAGGCCGCTCAGCGTGCCCGACGAGCCGCAGCCGACCACGATGGCGTCGACCTTGCCGTCCAGCTGCTCCAGGATCTCCGGCCCCGTGGTGGCAATGTGCGCGGCCGGGTTGTCCGGGTTGCCGAACTGGTTGATGAAATAGGCGCCGGGTGTTTCGCGCGCGATGCGCTCGGCCATGTCCTGGTAGTACTCCGGATGGCCCTTGGCGACGTCCGAGCGGGTGAGCACCACCTCGGCGCCCATCGCCTTGAGGTTGAAGATCTTCTCGCGGCTCATCTTGTCGGGCACCACCAGGATCAGGTGATAGCCCTTCTGCTGCGCCACCAGGGCCAGGCCCAGACCGGTATTGCCGGCGGTGCCCTCGACCAGGGTGTCGCCCGGGCGGATCTTGCCGGCGCGCTCGGCGCCTTCGATCATCGACAGGCCAATACGGTCCTTGATGGAGCCGCCGGGGTTGGTGCTTTCCAGCTTGAGGAACAGCTCACACGGTCCGACGTCCAGGCGCTGCGCGCGTACCATCGGGGTACGTCCGATCAGTTCAAGGACACTCTGGTGGACCGTCATGGGGACTCCTGGTTGTAGGCTCCGGCCGCATCACGGTGACCGGAAGGGTGCTGATGATAACCGAGCGTCACTGACGCCTTCCAAAGCCGGAAAGACAGCGGCCCCGGTAACCGTTCCCTTGGCGGGAGGTACCGGGGCCGCGTTCATGCGAAACCTCGCAGGTTCAGTTGATACGGTGCACGCGACTGTCCCACATGCGCTGGAGTCGCTCCTTCGCGTGGAGTTTCTCCTTCTTCATGCCCGATAACGTCATGTCATCGATGGGCAGCACGCCAATTTCGGCGTCGTGCACCTTGCTGTCGAGCTCCTGATGGTGCTGATACAGCCGACGAAACTCCGCATCGGCCTTCATCAAAGCTTCGACATCATCACGCTGCTGGTTTTCAAACATGATCCGACCTCCTCTGGAGAGAACGACGGGCGTCCCACGGGCACGCCCGCAGACGCTGAATGACGTGCACACACCCGCGGTCCATGCCGTGTAACCGGTGCATGGAGAGCGATGTAGGGGGAAGGTGGGTGCATGATTCAGGTCAGTGACCCAGGCGGCGAAGATGCCTCCCGGGAACTCGACCCTACTCCCCGGATTGGGGTCATGCAAGCGTAACAACCGGGCCTGGCCAGCCGTCACCATTTGATCAAAAAAAGCTGCCGGAACAGCCTTTTGCACAGATTCAACGAAGACTTTTCGGATCTTGAACACAACACCGCGGCAGCCCGCTTGCTGCCGTCCGGGTCAATAGAAAAGTAAAGGCCGGCAGGATGAACCGACCGGCCCTCACAGGTCCACAAAGGAGGAAAGGGATTACTTGCCCTGATCCTTTTTCGTGTTGTCGTCCGACGAACTGCTGTCGCCCTGCTGCATCTGGGAGCGCATCGCGCGAGCTGCCTGGGCAGCGAGGTCGGCCTGCTTTCTGGCGGCATTGGCGACCTTGGCCTGCGCCGCAGCCAGCTTCTTGGCCTGCTCAGCCTCGGCCTGAGCCTGGGCAGTGGCCTGAGCGCCTTCCGCCTGCTGGCGCGCGGCGTCTTCCTGCGCCGCCTGATACTGCAGGCGCTGACGCTCCAGCTCACGGCGTGCCTGATCCGCCTCACGGCGGCTGCCGTCGAGCTGGATCTGGTCATGCTCGCGGTCCAGCTGGTTGACCTTCAGCTGGGCATCCTGCAACTGCGCCGTGGCGCGGGCCAGGTCGACGCGGCGTTCGGCCAGGTAGAGCGCGTGGGCGCGATCACGCGAACGCGCCTGTGCCAGCTGGTTCACGGCGTCGTGCGCGCGGGCCTGTTCGGCCTGGGCATAGCCGCCCAGCACCGGGTCGCTGGCGAGCTGATCGAGGCTGCTGTTGAGGCGCGCCACGTCCATATCGTCCTTGGAGGCGTGAACCACGCCCGCCGCGGCCAGCGCCAGGATCAGCGCGGGGAAACGAAGGGTCGAGGATTTCATGGGTGACCTCCGTCAGTAGTCGACTGGGGCACGCTCTGGTCCGTCGTGGGCTGGGGGATGGTCTGGAAGCCCTGCCCTTGCGGGACGGGTTCGCCCACCGACGAGCTGGGCGGTGCCGGCATGTCCGCCGGCGGCTGTTGCTGAGCGGGCAAGGCCGGATTCTGTGTCTGGTCCTGCTGTTGCTCGTTGGCCAGCGACTGGTCGATCTGGTCGCGCAGCTGCTGGTTGGCGGCCGTCTTGCTCTGAATCTGTGCCCGCGCAGCAGCCAGGCGCGCCTTGGCGCGGGCCAGCTCGGCATCCGCACGCGCCTCGTCGGCCAGAACGGCCGCCTCGTCGTACTTGCGGCTGGCCATGGCGTTTTGCGCCTGCTGGAACTTGTTCTGGGCAAAGCCCAGGTCCACCGGGTCGTAATCCGCCGCGCCGGCATCGCGGGCAGCCTGCAGCTGCACCTGAGCCTGATTCATCACCCCATCCGGCGGGGGCGTCGTGGCGCAGCCGCCTAGCGCCAGCGTCAACGCCAGCGTCAGGGTCGAAACCGCCATACGGACCGCCAGGGGGCGTCCGGACAGCGGGGAAAAGATGTGCACCATCACTCAGTCCTCCCGGAGTGTCACAGCGTATTGTGGGCGGGCATAATCGACTTTAGCAATGCGCGCGAAATTAGGGGATTCGAGTGGACATTGGTTACTTCCTCAAGCTAATGGTTGACAAGGGCGCGTCGGATATGTTCCTGACGACGGGCGCCCCTGTGAACATCAAGGTGGAAGGCAAGCTCTATCCGCTGGGCAATACCGGCCTGCCCAGTGGCATGGTCAAGAAAATTGCCTACTCGCTGATGGACGAGGGCCAAGTGCCCCAGTTCGAGCGCGATCTCGAACTGAACATGGCGCTGGCGGTGAAGGAAGCCGGCCGTTTCCGCATCAACGTGTTCAAGCAACGCGGCGAAGTGGGCATGGTGATCCGCGCGATCAAGAGCGAGATTCCCAGCATCGACCAGCTACAGCTGCCGAGCATCTTCCGTGAATTGATCATGGAGCCGCGCGGGCTGATTCTGGTGGTGGGCGCCACCGGTTCGGGCAAGTCGACCACGCTGGCAGCGATGATCGACCACCGTAACCAGAACTCCTCGGGCCATATCCTCACCATCGAGGATCCGATCGAATACCTGCACCGCCACAAGAAGTCGATCGTCAACCAGCGCGAAGTCGGCCTGGACACGCACAGCTATCACGAGGCCTTGCGCAACGCGATGCGCGAGGCGCCGGACGTGATCATGATTGGCGAGATCCGCGACACCGACACCATGGAGGCGGCCATCGCGTTCTCCGAAACCGGCCACCTGTGCCTGGCGACGCTGCACTCGAACAACGCCGACCAGACGCTGGAGCGCATTCTCAACTTCTTCACCGAATCGGCCCACAAGAACGTGCTGATGAACCTCGCGCTCAACTTGCGTGCCGTTATCAGCCAGCGCCTGGTGGTGGGTAAGGACGGCCGCCGCCTGCCGGCGACTGAGGTGCTGCTCAATACACCGCTGATCCGCGACATGATCCGTCGCGGCCAGGTGCACGACGTCAAGGAAGCGATGGACCGCAGCCTGCAAGAAGGCATGCAGACCTTCGACCAGTCGCTCTATCGCCTTTACAAGGAAGGCCGCGTCGAGCTGGACGAGGCGCTTAACAAGGCCGACTCCCGCGACGGCCTGGCGCTCAAGATTCGCCTGTCCGACAGCGGCGGCAACACGGAAAATACCGAGCTGGTCGGCAACGATCCGTACGGGTTGGGTTTCTGATCTGATTCAGGCCGCGGGGCGTATGTCGCCCCGCAGGCCCTTGGTTACAACGTTGGCAGAGGCGCGTCCGACTGCGCTTCGGGCACCGCCAGCTGGAACGCTTCCAGCGCCTGGCAGGCTTCATGGATGCGGCGGATCGTCGGGTAATCATCCAACGACAACTTCCAGCGCACGGCGTTGTAGACCTGCGGCACCAGGCAGGCATCGGCCATCGTCGGCGTATCGCCATGGCAGAAGCGGCCCGTGGCGACATGGCCGGCAAGCATCGCTTCGAGCGCACCGAGCCCGTCATTGATCCAGTGTCGCGACCACGTGCCCTTGGCGGCATCGTCGGCGCCGAATTGGGCCACCAGATGCTGCAACACCCGCAAATTGCCCAGCGGATGCAGGTCGCAGGCCACCACCTGCGCCAGCGCGCGGACCCTTGCCCGGCCGGCCGGATCGTCGGGCAGCAGTCGCGGTGCGGGGTGGGTTTCGTCCAGATACTCCATGATCGCCAGGGATTGGGTGAATACCTGTCCCTTGTCCACCAGGCAGGGCACCAGCTCCTGCGGATTGAGGGCGCGGTAGTCCGGCGTGTGCTGCTCGCCACCATCGCGCACCAGGTGCACCGGTCGCGATTCGTAGGCCAAGCCCTTGAGATTCAAGGCAATACGTACACGGTACGCCGCACTCGAACGCCAGTAGCCGTACAGGACCAGATCCGGGGTCATGACGTGTCCTTTGTTCCATGACGTGACATAAGAGGCACCTAGGATACCTGTCGGGCGGTTTGCATCGCTGCCGGACGGGCAGGACAATAGGCGGTTCGCGCCTCTGGGCGTCCGCATCCATGAATTGAAACGAGGGAGTTGCGCCGTGTCCGTCACCCGCATGAGCGATCTTGATCTGCGCGGTAAGCGCGTGTTGATCCGCGAAGACCTGAACGTACCGATCGAGAACGGCCGGATCACCTCCACCCAGCGCCTGGATGCGGCGCTGCCCACGCTGAAGGTCGCCCGCGATGCAGGCGCCAAAGTGATGGTGCTGTCGCACCTGGGCCGTCCGAAGGAAGGCCAGTTCGACGCCGAATCCTCGCTGGCACCTGTCGCCGCCTGGCTGGCTGAAAAGCTGGGCCAGCCGGTACGCCTGGTTGCCAACTATCTTGATGGCGTCGAAGTGGCCGACGGCGAGGTGGTGGTGCTGGAGAACTGCCGCATGAACGTGGGCGAAGGCAAGGACGACGAAACCCTGTCCAAGAAGTACGCCGCGCTGTGCGACATCTTCGTCATGGATGCCTTCGGCACCGCGCATCGTGCCCAGGCCTCCACCCACGGCGTGATCAAGTTCGCCCCGATCGCTGCGGCCGGCCCGTTGCTGTCGGCCGAGCTGGATGCCCTGGGCAAGGCGCTGGAGCACCCCGCTCGCCCGCTGTTGGCCATCGTGGCCGGCTCCAAGGTGTCCACCAAGCTGACCCTGCTGGACAACCTGATCGGCAAGGTGGATCAGTTGATCGTCGGCGGCGGTATCGCCAACACCTTCATTGCCGCCATGGGCCATTCGGTCGGCAATTCGCTGTACGAGCCCGACCTCATTCCCGCCGCCAAGAAAGTCATCGCGGACGCCAAGCGCCGCAACGCCGACGTGCCGGTGCCGGTAGACGTGGTGGTGGCGCCGGAGTTCTCGGCCCATGCACCCGCCACGGTCAAGGCCGTGGATGAAGTGAACGACGGCGAGCTGATTCTGGATATTGGCCCCGAGACCGCCCGCCGCTACGCGGAAATGATCGCCAAGGCCGGCACCGTGGTGTGGAACGGTCCGGTTGGCGTGTTTGAGTTCGACGCCTTTGGCGCCGGTACCGAGACGCTGGCCCGAGCCATCGCCAGCTCGCCGGCGTTCTCCATTGCTGGCGGTGGCGACACGCTGGCCGCCGTGGACAAGTACGGCATCGCCGATGAGGTCTCTTACATCTCGACCGGTGGCGGCGCCTTCCTCGAATTCCTCGAAGGCAAGGAACTGCCGGCCGTGGCGGCACTCAAGGCACGCGCGGAGACGCTGATGCTCTGCCTGTTCGATCTCGATGGCACGCTGATCGATTCGGAAATCGGCATTCTGGGCTGCGTTCGCCATGCGCTGACGCAGCTGGGCGTGCCGCATCCCGAAAAGATGCGGCACTGGATCGGCCCGCCGCTGCGGCACAGCTTCGCGCCACTGCTGGACCACGATCACGAGCGCATCGAGCAAGCGGTGGAGCACTACCACCAGCGCTTCCATACCATCGGTTGGCGCGAGCACACGGTGTATCCGGGCATCGAGCCGATGATCGAGCGGCTGCAGGCCGCCGGCCACCAGCTGGCCGTGGTGACCAGCAAGCCAGAACGGCACGCACGGCCCATCATCGAGAACCTGCCGTTCGGCAAGGCATTCAGCCGTCTATACGGTCCGGACCCGTCCAGTCCGCACAGCGAAAAGGCCAGCATGATCGCCGCCGCGCTGGCCGATTTCGGTGCCGAGCCCGAGCAGACCACGATGATCGGCGATCGCCACTTCGACATCGATGGCGCCGTCGCCAACCGCGTGCGTGGCGTGGGCGTGTTGTGGGGCTTCGGCAGTCGCGAGGAGCTGGAGAAGGCCGGCGCGCATGCGCTTGCCCACACCCCTGAAGACCTGGGCAGCCTGCTCGTCGCCTGATCTGCCGCGTTAGCGACGAAGCGTCTGGAACTCAGACTTCTTCGATGATTATCGCCAGATCGGTCGGCCCGACATCCACGCCGGCTTGCATGAGCAGCGTCGTGACTTGCCCGCGGTGATGGGTCTGATGATTGAAGAAATGCATCAGCAGGAAGAAGAACGGCCTGCTTGAGACCACGCCCTTGGTGTTGGCGTAGGTCAGTACGTGATCCAGGTCTTCGTCCGTTACCGCACCCACCCACTGCTCGATCACGCCATCGAGAAAACGGCGGTGTTCTCTCAACGATGCCAGATCGCCGTAGGGTTGCTCGGCAAGGTTGCTTCGGACAGGTAATTCGAGAACGACGTCCAGCATCGCGTAGCCCGCCGGATGCCTGGCAAATCGTTGCAGCCAGATCGTATCGGCGATGGCGATGTGGTTGAGCGTGGCCAGGATCGAGCCGAAGAACGCCTTGCGGTCGGCGACGATCTCGGAGTCCGGCAGACGGCCGGCTGTCGCATAGACCTTGTCGTTCATCCACGTGTTGTACGCAGACATCTTGCGCACGTAGTCACGTCGACTGGTCGCTATCGTGGTCATCGCACTCCCCTGCCCTAGCCGCTGGAATATCAAGTATCGCGGGCGATGAGGCGATTCTCGACGGCCGCAGGTCATGGACACCGGGAGCGTGTGCTCCCGGTGTCCCAACGGCATCAGCCGATGACGCGCTTCACCGCATCAACCACATGGGGCACGGTGAAACCAAACTGCTCGAACAACTGCGGTGCCGGCGCCGACGCACCGAAGCTGGTCATGCCGACCACGTGACCGTCCAGGCCGACGTACTTCATCCAGAAGTCAGCGGTAGCCGCTTCCACGGCCACGCGGGCGCGACACCAGCTCGGCAGGATCGCTTCACGATATTCCAGCGGCTGCGCGTCGAACACTTCGGTACACGGCATCGACACCACACGCACCGGCACGTTCTGCTGCGCCAGCGTGCGAGCGGCTTCCATCGCCAGCTCCACCTCCGAGCCGGTGGCGATCAGGATGGCCTTGAACTTGGTGTCCTGCGGATCGGACAGCACGTAGGCGCCACGCGCAATGTCGGCCACCTGCTGTGCGCTGCGCTGCTGGTGCTTGAGGTTCTGGCGGGAGAACACCAGGCACGCCGGGTTGCCCTTGCGCTCGATGGCCAGCTTCCACGACATCGCCGATTCCACCGCGTCGCACGGACGCCACACCTGGTTATTCGGGATGTAGCGCAGCGAGGCCAGATGTTCCACCGGCTGATGCGTCGGGCCGTCTTCGCCCAGGCCGATCGAGTCGTGCGTGTACACATGGATAGCATGCGCCGGAATCAGCGCGCTCATGCGCACGGCGTTACGCGCGTAATCGGAGAACACCAGGAAGGTCGCGTCGTACGGAATGAAGCCACCATGCAGCGCCAAGCCGTTGGCGATGGCGCTCATGCCGAACTCGCGCACGCCGTAGTAGACATAGTTGCCGTCCGGGTTGTGGCCGTTGCCGGCGTCGACGCTACCCTTCCATTTGGTGAGGTTGGAGCCGGCCAGGTCGGCCGAGCCGCCGATCAGTTCCGGCAACAGCGGGGCGAACGCCTCGATACTCATCTGCGAGGCCTTGCGCGAAGCGACCGTGGGGCTGTCGGCCTGCAGCTTGTCGACAAAGGCCTGCGACTTGGCGGCCCAGTCGGACGGCAGCTCGCCACTCATGCGGCGATTGAGCTCGGCCGCCAGTTCCGGGAAAGCGGCGGTGTACTTGGCCAGCGCGTCGTGCCAGCTCTGTTCGACCTCGGCACCGGTCTTGCGGTGATCCCAACCAGCGTAGATGTCGGCCGGGATCTCGAACGGCGCATAACGCCAGTCCAGCGCGTCACGGGCGCCGGCAACCTCGTCCTTGCCCAGCGCGGCGCCGTGGCTCTCTTCCTTGCCCTGCTTGTGCGGCGCACCGAAGCCGATGATGGTGCGGGCACAGATCAGCGTCGGCTTGTCAGATTGCGACGTGGCCTGGGTGATGGCCTGCTTGATCGCCTCGGCATCATGGCCGTCGACACCGCGAATCACGTTCCAGCCATAGGCCTCGAAACGCTCAGGCGTGTTGTCGGTAAACCAACCGTGCACTTCGCCGTCGATGGAAATGCCGTTGTCGTCATAAACCGCCACCAGCTTGCCCAACTTCCAGGTACCGGCCAGCGAGGCCACCTCGTGCGAGATACCCTCCATCAGGCAGCCATCGCCCAGGAACACATAGGTATGGTGATTGATAATCTCGTGGCCGGCGCGGTTGAAGTGCGCCGCCAGCACCTTCTCGGCCAGCGCAAAACCCACGGCATTGGCCAGACCCTGGCCCAGCGGGCCGGTGGTGGTTTCCACGCCTGGGGTTTCGCTGGCTTCCGGATGGCCGGCCGTCTTCGAATGAAGCTGGCGGAAGCGCTTGAGCTGCTCCAGCGGCAGGTCAAAGCCGGTCAAGTGCAGCAGGGCGTACTGCAGCATCGATCCATGGCCATTGGACAGCACGAAACGATCGCGGTTGAACCACTTGGGATTGGTCGGGTTGTACTGCAGGAAGTCGTTCCACAGCACCTCAGCGATATCCGCCATGCCCATGGGCATGCCCGGATGGCCCGAGTTGGCCTGCTCCACGGCGTCCATGGCAAGGGCGCGTACGGCATTGGCAAGTTCGCGGCGGGTAGTCATCAAAAGGTTCTCCGGGGAAGGCGGCGGCTAAAAA
Source organism: uncultured Gammaproteobacteria bacterium (assembly GCA_963783075.1). GTDB lineage: Bacteria > Pseudomonadota > Gammaproteobacteria > Xanthomonadales > Rhodanobacteraceae > Dyella. Next base: position 149,301 of record CAWAMF010000001.1, read on the forward strand.
CGCTTATTGTCGCCGATCCCCGCGCCCCCTGTCGCGCAGTACTCCCGGCTGAACCCTGCGAAAAATTAACTCACCCTTAATTCTGTACTAACAGGTATTGAAACTCTTCAGGTGCCGCCGCATCTAATAGCCAGCACCGCTAACAAGCAGGTGCTCCAGCCGCAAACGACCGAACCCCCGGCGCTGCGGACTGGCCCAATAAGACGAAGAGGAAGTACCCCCATGAAGAAGACCATTTTTGCTCTTGCACTGGCCACCGCCGGTTTCGTGGCCGTTCCGGCCGCTTTCGCCCAGGACGCCGGCAACCCCACGGCGCAGCAGGGCTGGTACGTTGGCGCCAACGCTGGCTACGGCCAGGTCAACAAGGGTCCCTATGACAATGGCAGCTTTGCTGGTGGCTTGAACGGCGGTTACCGTTTCGCCATCAATCCATCGACCTCGCTGGGCGCCGAAGTGGGCTACGTGTACCTGGGTCGCGCTGACGCCCGTGGTGCCTACACCCAGAACTACGCCAACTACACCGGTAGCAACGGCCAGTCCAAGCTGCAGGGTGCCACCGCTGGCCTGAGCCTGCGCTACAACTTCAGCCCGAAGTGGTACGGCGAAGTGCGTGGCGGTGCCTTCTTCGCCAAGGGTTCTGGCCTGACCAACGACAAGCTCGACCCGCAGCCCGTCAACTTCAACAGCACCCGCTACTACGCTGGCGTTGGCGCTGGCTACAACATCACCAACAACATCAGCGTCGGCCTGAACTGGAACTACTACGACGGCAGCCAGAGCGACAAGAACATCAGCCTGCCGACCAACCTGTACAGCGTCAGCGCGGAATACCGCTTCTAATCGACGTACTACAGGCAACAAAAAACGGGCGCCACGAGGCGCCCGTTTTCATTTGTAGGAGCGCACCCTGTGCGCGACAACCCCTACGGAGCGGGTACACCCACCTCTGCGGTCGCGCACAGGGTGCGCTCCTACAGAAGGCTGCGTGCTTTTTGCTTGCCTGGCGTACCGCTGGCTCAGGCAGGCAACAAAAAAACGGGTGCCTCGCGGCACCCGTTTTCTTTTGTAGGGGCGCACCCTGTGCGCGACAACCCTACGGAGCGGTTACATCCACCTCTGCGGGCGCGCACAGGTGCGCTCCTACAGAGCTTCCGCTTACTTGGCGTTCCACTGGCCCAGGGCGGCCAAGCCATTGTCCTTGGCGCGGGCGTGCACGGTCTTCTGCGCTTCCGCGTAGTTGGCCTTCATGTCCTTGGCCCACAGCTTGAGCGCAGCCTGCTGCATGGCGCGGCCGTAGGAGAAGCTCAGCGGCCACGGGTGTGGGCCCATGCGGTTCATGGCATTGAGGTGGGCGGTGGACTGCTCGTCGCTCTGACCGCCCGAGAGGAACACGATGCCCGGCAGGGTGGCCGGCACGGTGGTCTTGAGCACGCGCACGGTGGCTTCGGCGACTTCCTCGACGTCGGCCTGTTCGTCCGAATCCTTGCCCGGAATGACCATGCTGGTCTTCAGGATGGTGCCTTCCAGCATCACGTTCTGCTCGTACAGCGCATTGAACAGGCTGCGCAGCACGGCTTCGTGCACTTCGTAGCTGACTTCGATGGTGTGGTCGCCGTCCATGATCACTTCCGGCTCGACCATCGGCACCAGGCCGGCTTCCTGGCACAGCGCGGCGTAACGAGCCAGCGCGTGGCAGTTGGCCTCGATAGCGGTGGAGCTGGGATTTTCTTCGCTGATGTTGATGACCGCGCGCCACTTGGCGAACTGGGCACCGAGCTTGGCGTATTCCTGCAGACGCTCACGCAGGCCATCGAGGCCTTCGGTGACCACGTCGCCCGGAAAACCGGCCAGCGGCACCGGACCCTTGTCCACCTTGATGCCGGGGATGATGCCGGCCTTCTTCATGACCTGGGTGAACGGCACGCCGTCCTTGGTCGACTGGCGAATGGTTTCGTCATACAGAATGGCGCCGGAGATATGTTCACCGAGGCCCGGCGTGGTGAGCAGCAGCTCACGGTAGGCGCGGCGGTTCTCTTCGGTGTTCTCGATGCCAACGGCCTCGAAACGCTTCTTGATGGTGTTGGTCGACTCGTCGATGGCGATGATGCCCTTGCCGGGCGCGACCATCGCCAGGGCGATGCTTTCGAGATCTTCGATGCTCATGACAACTCCGGATACTTAGGCGGTGTGGGCCGCACAAGGTGATGCCGCCCAGAAGGCAGCTAGGCTCAAAGGCGGCGATTATAGGCCATACGGCCGTTCAGGGTCCGGAGAGCCCCTGAACGGCTTAAGCGCTGGCCCGGCGGCCTCAAGCCTGGTCGTAACCCGGCAACTTGCAGGCGTTGGTGATGGACTGGCGCTGGGCCGGGTCGGCCGGCAGGTTGAACGGCACGATGAAGTAAGTGGTCACCGGGTCGCTATTGCGGTTGGTCAGCGACGGACCATAGCGGAAGTTGCCGGCCACGCTCTTGGCCACCGCGTCCAGATCGCTCTGCGGCACCACTTTGCGCACCGTAACGTTCTGCGGCACGCCATCGGAGCCGATCATATAGCTCACCGCCACGCAGCCGGGCTTGTCCATGTTGCGGCCGCTGTTGGGAACGTCGGCATCCACCTTGGTGTTGAGCATGATCCAGTAGTCCTGGATATGTTCCGGACCCACCATGCGTGCCTGCGACTGCGCCAGCAGCGGCGCGGCACCCGTCATGGCCAGCGCCAACACCAAAGCCTGGGTACAGCGTCGTGACATCGTGTTCATGGAAAACCTCCTGGGCCTGCATGGGGACGAGTCCCGAATTCTAGCCGTACGGAGGCACCACCGACGTGTAGCCCACTTACAGATCGCGCAGACACTCCACCACGCCTTCGGCACCCACCGAAAGCAGCTTGAGCGTATTGGTGCCCCCGCCCTGGCCGATGTGATCGCCATGGGTCAGCACCACGCGATCGCCCTCGGCCAGTCGACCCTGGGCGAACAGTTGGCGCACCGCATCGCGGGCCGAGCCGGCAGGCGTCTGCGATACGTGGGTGAACTTCACCGCCGTGACATCGCGGAAGATCGACATGCGCCGACGCGCATCGTCGAACGGCGACAGCGCGTAGATGGGCACCGCACTGCGATAGCGCGACAGCCACTGCGCGGTGGCGCCCGATTCGGTCAGCGCCACGATGGCGCGCACGCCCAGCTGCGCTGCCAGCACCATCGCGGCCAGGGCAATCGCCTGATCGGTGCGATCGAGCAGATGGCTCTGCGTGGCCGGATCTTCCTTCGGCTCGAACTGGCGCTCGGCACCGAGGCAGATTCGGCGCAGCGCGGCCACCGCCTTGTCCGGGTGTGCGCCCGCCGCCGACTCTTCGGACAGCATCACGGCGTCGGTACCGTCGATGACGGCATTGGCCACGTCCATCACCTCGGCGCGGGTCGGAATAGGCGAACGCACCATCGATTGCAGCATCTGCGTGGCGGTGATCACGGCGCGATTGCGCTGCACCGACTCGCGGATGATTTTCTTCTGCAGGCCCGGCAGCTCGGCGTCGCCGATCTCCACCCCCAGATCACCGCGCGCCACCATCACCACGTCGGAGGCGTCGATGATTTCGCCCAGTACCGGAAGCGCATCCGCACGCTCGATCTTCGCCACCAGCGATGCCTTGCCGCCGGCTTCTTCGAGCAGGCGGCGTGCTTCGTTCATATCGTCAGCCGAGCGCACGAACGACACGGCGAGGAAGTCGGCGCCGATCTCGGCAGCCAGTTTGATATCTGCCCTGTCCTTGTCCGACAAGGCCGTCACCGAGAGACCGCCGCCCTGACGATTGAGCCCCTTGCGATCGGACAGGCGGCCGCCGATCAACACGCGGCAACGCACTTCGGCGCCCACAACGGCCTCCACCGTCAGCGCGATCAAGCCGTCGTCCAGCAACAGCACGTCGCCCGCCACCACGTCATTGGGCAACTCGTGGTAGCTCACGCCCACGCGGGTGGCATCGCCCAGCGGCGCGCCCGGGCTGCAATCGAGCACGAAGCTGTCGCCCACCTGCAATTCCACCGGACCATTGGCGAACCGCTCGACGCGAATCTTCGGGCCCTGCAAGTCCGCGAGTACGCCAACCTCGCGGCCCAACTTGGCAGCGGCATCGCGTACGGCGATGGCGCGCGCGCGGTGATCGTCGGGCTGGCCATGCGATAGGTTCAGGCGAACCACATCGACACCTTCGGCGATGATTTTTTCGAGCATGCCAGGGGCGTCGGTGGCGGGACCGAGGGTGGCAACAATCTTTGTGCGGCGCAGCGGATTTTCTGTAGTCATCATTCCAAACTAGCAGAACTGATGCATAGCGCCAGAGGGTTTTTACAGGCTTTTGCGCGGTCCTGCCCTACCCCGAAGTGGACTGCATCTGGCATGCGTACCAGACCCAGCCACTGGTATTACGTTCTGATCAAGAAGAAAGGGGCTGGCTCATAACACTGGTCTGCATCGTAGACATCTATACGCCCAACGACTGGTGTCATCACCCATCAAATGCGACGCCACTCCAAAGCCAGGTGTGCGTGCCCGCCAAGAGACTCCGCGGCCCCGTTCGAAGGGGCTTCAACAGCCGCCTCAAATAATTTTGCATCGCACCAAAAATCTCAAACCAAGAACAAAAACGAGCCGGCATATCGCCGGCTCTCTTCGTCTGCCAAACCCGGCGGGCTTACTGCGACAACGTAAGGTTCAGCACTTCCGCCAGTCGTCGCCCAGCCTGGCGCAGGCGCAGCTCGGCCACCGGCAGTTCCTTGTCCACATAGGCCTGGTCAATCTTGTGGTTGTCCGGATAGATGTCGCGACTGATCGCGCAGGACTCTTCGGCCCATTGAGCGTAGGGGTTGTCCAGCGGCGGAATCGGCGCCGGCAGCGAAACCGGGCCACGCGCGTCAAGCTCATCGGCGTACGCCTTCCACTCGAGGCCATGGGTCTTGAGCAGACCCGAGTCCCACACGCTGTGCAGATTGGTGCCCTTGTCCTGGAACTGTACCTGGTAGGCGTTGCCGCCCTTGTCGTCGCGCGAGCCGCCGTGGAGCGGCTGGTGTTCGTCGCCGATGAAATGCACGACGAACTTCAGCGCTTCAAGACGCGCCGCATCAGGCTGGCTCTTGTCGCCCAGCACCTTCACATAGTGATCGATACCGGCGACTACACACACCCCGTCCTTGCAGTCACGCGGCGGCGTGTAGTTGCAGTCGCCGGAAGTGAAGTCGACGTAGTGCAGGCCGCGCGTCTGTTTCCACAGAGCATCCTGCTTGGGATCGTTGCGGATCTCGTCCGGCCAACTGGCGATATCGGCCAGCGACTTGGTGTGTTCGGGTGCCAGCAGGCGCTCTACTTCCGCTTCAGCCGCTGGACTCAGGTGACGCTGCGCCAGGTCGGCTACGACGCTGTGACCCAACGGCCCCCAGGCCTGGGCCGCGGGTGCGAGGGCGAGACAGGTAAGCAGCGCTAGGGCGGATCGACGCAGAGAAGGCATGGCGGCATACGTTCCAGGATTGGGACCAACGAGTTTGCCACAGCCCAATGACAGCCAGGCGCAAGCCGCGTGTCAGCCCACCGCCGGCGTCGGCAACCGCTGGCCACTGGCGTCGCGGACGGAGACATCCACTGCGATGCCCTGCCGCACGCTCTGCGTGACGATGCAGAAGTCCTCGAACTGTTCGATCACTCGATCGATGTGCTCCAGCGAGTCCGCGGCATCGGCCAGCTGCAGGTCCACCGCAATATGGGTGATCCGCAAGCGGTTGTGCTCGTTGCGCGTCAGCGTCGCCTTGGCGTGCGCGCCCAGCATGCCCGGCGCGTTCTTGTACTTGCGCAACGCAAACAGCAGGCTGGCCGCCAGGCAATTGGCTACGCCGGTAACCAACAGGCGCGATGGGTTGGGGCCGGCGTCATGGCCTAGCGGATCACTCTCGTCGGTGATCAGGTCAGGGATGGCCGTCTCGTCGAAATGCACCTTGAACTGGTAGTCCTGGGTCTGTTCGAGGCTGATTTCGATAACCTGTTCTGCGTCGTTCACGACAATCTCCGGGTGGGGAAGGCTGCCCCAGAGCATCGATTCAACCGCGTCCCGCGCTTCCTGAACAGCCCCGAGGTGAGGCCACACCCCGGTTCAGGCTAAAATGACGGTTTTACGGCGGCCCCAAAGCCGCCATTTTCCGTTATCACACCCCCGGAGGACGCTGTCCCATGGCAATCAAGGTCGCCATCAACGGTTACGGTCGCATTGGCCGCAACATTCTTCGCGCACTGTACGAAGCCGGTCGCACCAACGAGATCCAGATCGTTGCGATCAACGACCTCGGCAATGCCGAGACCAACGCGCACCTGACCCAGTACGACACCGCCCACGGCAAGTTCCCGGGCACGGTGTCGGTGGACGGCGGCGACCTGATCGTCAACGGCGACCGCATCAAGGTCTGCGCCGAGCGTGATCCGTCCAAGCTCCCTTGGGGCGCCCTGGGCGTGGACGTGGTGCTTGAGTGCACCGGCCTGTTCACCTCCAAGGCCAAAGCCAGCGCGCACATCGCCGCCGGCGCCAAGAAGGTGATCATCTCCGCGCCTGGCGACAAGGACGTGGACGGCACCTTCGTCATCGGCGTGAACGACGACAAGCTCACCTCCAAGCTGGAAGTGATCTCCAACGCCTCGTGCACCACCAACTGCCTCGCGCCGCTGGCCAAGGTGCTGCACGACAAGATCGGCATCGTGCGCGGCCTGATGACCACCATCCACGCCTACACCAACGACCAGGTGCTGACGGATGTGTATCACTCCGACCTGCGTCGCGCCCGCTCGGCCACGCACTCGCAGATTCCGACCAAGACCGGCGCTGCTGCTGCGGTGGGCCTGGTGCTGCCGGAACTCAACGGCAAGCTGGACGGCTTCGCCATGCGCGTGCCGACCATCAACGTGTCGGTGGTCGACCTGGTGTTCGACGCGGCTCGTCCGACCACCAAGGAAGAGATCGACGCTGCCATCAACGAAGCCGCCAACGGCCCGCTGAAGGGCATTCTGGCGGTGAACACCCAGCCACTGGTGTCGATCGACTTCAACCACAACCCGGCTTCCTCCACCTATGACGCCACGCAGACGCGCGTCATGGAAGGCACGCTGGTGAAGGTGCTGTCGTGGTACGACAACGAGTGGGGCTTCTCCAACCGCATGCTCGACATGACGGTTGCACTGATGGCCGCCAAGTAAACCTGGCACCAAGAGAACGAAACAAAAGCCGGGCATTGCCCGGCTTTTGTTTTTCCGGGATGCGGTGCGCTGTCGCGGCACCGGCATCCACCATACAAAATTGATCCAGGTCATCGCCGCGCACGTACCACAGCGCCATCGTTCGTCGGTTTCCCACGACTCCGATGGAGATTGCCTGATGATCCGCAAGACCCTTGCCCTCGCCGTACTGGGCCTGCTCGCCACCCCTCTATGGGCTGCTGACTGCTCGACCACCATCGAAGGCAGCGACGCCATGCAGTTCAACCAGAAGAGCATCGAGGTACCCAAGACCTGCAAGCAGTTCACGGTGACGCTCAAGCACACCGGAAAACTGCCCAAAGCATCGATGGGACACAACTGGGTGCTGGGCCACGAGACGGATGAAACCGGCATCATCGCCGATGGCATGAAGGCTGGCGCCGAGCACGATTACGTCAAGGCAGATGACGCACGCGTCATCGTACACACCAAGTTGATTGGTGGTGGCGAGTCGGACAGCGTCACGATTCCGCTGGCCAAACTCAAGGCTGGCGAAACCTATGCCTATTTCTGCACGTTCCCGGGCCACGCAGCACTGATGAAGGGCACCCTCGCCATAGGTAAGTAAGCGCCTATAGCGCTGCGGTAACGGGGTTGGGGGAAAAGCGGTCGGCTTCGGCGGACCGCTTTTTTTTGTTGCGTCGACCGGAAAGTCCGCCGCTCTCAACCCTGGGGAAGCGCGTCATGGAACGTCGGCGACGACAGCTCATGCTTGGCTGCATGTTCGCCGCACTGCCGTGCCTTAACGAGGTGATCGAATCCATGCGGGGCTACGACAAATCCATGAGCCTGGCGCCCGCACAGGCCGATGCCACCACGCCCCGTTACGCCGCCCGACATCCGTGGTGATGGGTAACCGTCGATATCACACTTCCAGCAGGCCCTGCTCCACCGCTTGCCCACATACAGAAAAGGCCGGGCAAATGCCGGCCTTTCTGCTATCCGCAATTCAACGACTCAACCCAGCGATGCCAGCGCAGCGTCATAGTTAGGCTCGTCCGCGATCTCGCCGACCATCTCGCTATGCAGAACCTTGTCGTGCGCGTCGAGCACCACCACGGCCCGCGCCGCCAAGCCGGCCAGCGGTCCGGAAGCGATGGCCACGCCATAGTTCTTGAGGAACTCATGGCCACGCAGCGTAGAAAGCATCACCACGTTGTCTAGGCCCTCGGCACCGCAAAAGCGCGCTTGTGCAAACGGCAGATCGGCAGAGATGCAAAGCACCACTGCATTGTCGAGCTGGCTTGCCTTCTCGTTGAAATGACGTACCGACATGGCGCAGGTCGGGGTATCGACGCTGGGGAAAATGTTCAGCACTTTGCGCTTGCCGGCGAAGTTCGCCAGCGTGACGTCGGCAAGATCCTTGCCAACCAGCGACAACGCAGGTGCCGACTCGCCCCGGGCGGGAAAGTGACCGTCGACCTGGACCGGCTGGCCCTTCAGAGTGACTTGGGACATGGAACACCTCGTTAGGTATGGGGCTTACAAGTAGAACATGGCCTTGACCAGGAAGACGACGCCTACCATCAGCGCCGGCAAGATTCGGTGAGTGTGTCTAAAACGCAGGGAGCCAGGTCGCGCGCCGCCAGCACCTATCGCTCTTACGAACAAGGTCATTACCAGCAACGCCAACATGGCTTTGGCTAACGGTAGCCAACCAAATTACGTGTGCAGGCAGCGTAGACCCGCACAACGAACCGTGAAAAGCACGATGCCGCTGGCGTAGAGCCCGCGACCACCCACGGCATCACGCGCTTGGCACGTCGCACCACGGCCCGCTCGATGCGAGCCACCGTCGACTTATCGCACTGGTGCAGCGCACCCAGTATCAGGACTTCGAACGCCACCGCACCTATGAAGACGATGGCGCCCAACAGGTGTAACTGCAACAGCAGGAGATAGGCCATGCGGAGGTCGTTCTCAGAAGCAGATTAGGCCATCAAGCCACAGTCCCTATCCCAACTCGCTGACTCCCGTCAGGCATACGGATCTTGCGATGAATATGTCTTCGGACGTCCAAATGAATCCAAGCAATTAGCCATGATCACCCTTGCCGGGCGCGTGTCCGCACCTCGGCAGTTCGCCAACGCCAGGTTAGTGATCGTCATCGATGCGGACATTGATGTACGCGACTGGTCGCTGGCGATCTGAACTATCGGCACACGCGTCGATCCTGCCCTCGACACCATGCTGGTGGAAAACACGCCGATCGACTATCTGAACTCCGCCGGCCATGCCGTCGTCGTATCACTGCATAAAGATCCATCTTGTCTGGCCGATGATCTTCACCAATCCCTCGGCGTTGAATACGCAGCAGCGCGACGGCATGCCACAGGGCTGCACGCTCGATCGCATGGGAAGATCGTTTCTGCCGCTTGCTCGGCTGCATCACGGTACAGGGACGGAAGTGATACGCGTGCGAACTCCCCGCTGGATAGCCTGGTTGGCCATAACGGCCATGTGGCTTGCCATGGTCGCACCGGTGATCTCGCAGACCCTTGCCGTCGATGCCATGTCGACGATGTCTGTCGCGTGCGATACGCATCACGAACATGCTGCACCGGCTACGCCGCATACCTCCTCCATGGAGAAATGCGGTTACTGCGGGCTGCTCAGCCATCACCCTGTCCTGCCCGGTGTCATGCCGGTGGTGCGGATACTTCTGCCACCAACCAGCAACCTCTCGACCACCAGCAATGAACTTGCCACTGGTCCGTCCGTGCTGGCGGCCGCCGCCCGCGGTCCACCCGTTTCCTCGCAGCGCTGAATCCTGATCTTCCGCTTTTTGTGGCTTACAGCTGCAAGGCGTCCTGATGCCTGCGATAACGGAACACATCGATGTCACAACACTTTTTGCAAGGAGACGCTCGCGTTGGCTCGCGACTGCTGTCCTCTCTGATCATGCTATCGCTTTATGCCATCGTACCGGCTGCTGCCGCCCATGACGATGTACAGACCTTTCCAGCCATCGTGGTCACCGCGCCTATGCAGGAAAGTCCGCTCACCGTGGTGACCGACCCCAAGGCGCCACGGCAGCCGGTGCCCGCCAGTGACGGCGCGGATTTCCTCAAGAGCATTCCTGGCTTCTCCACCGTTCGCAAAGGCGGCAGCAACGGTGATCCCGTGTTGCGCGGCATGGTCGGTTCACGCATCAACATTCTTGTGGATGGTGGCCAGATGGGCGGTGGCTGTCCTTCACGCATGGATCCACCCACGGCCTATATCTCGCCTCAACTGTATGACCGCGTGACGGTGATCAAGGGTCCGCAGACGGTGCTCTACGGGCCAGGCAACTCCGCAGGCACCGTGTTGTTCGAGCGCGATTTCAAGCGCTACACCGCGCCAGGATCCTCCGTCGAGGGCAGCCTGCTGGGCGGCTCAGCCGGCCGTAACGACCAGATGATCGACCTGCGCGCGGGCACGCCAGACGTCTATATGGATGTGAGCGCCAATCACACTCACGCCCAGGACTATGCCGATGGCGACGGCAACCGCGTGCACTCGCGCTGGGATCGCTGGAATGCCGACGCAGCCGTCGGCTGGACGCCGGATGACAACACCAGGATGGAGTTGTCCGCAGGCAAGGGCGATGGCCAGGCGGCCTACGCGTTCAGCGGCATGGATGGCGCGCAGTTCCTGCATGAGAGTGCCGGCCTGAAGATCGAACATGATCGGCCGGATACCGTGTTCTCGCGTATCGAGACGCAGCTGTATTACAACTACACCGATCACGTGATGGACAACTACACGCTGCGCCAGCCGGATCGATCCAGCATGATGCCGTTGGCCATGGCCAGCGACGTGGATCGCCGCACGGTCGGTGGGCGTGCCGTGGCCACCTTCGACTGGAGCGAGGCCTGGAAGCTGCAGGCAGGCGTCGATGGCTCCAGCAACATACACACCGGCCGCATGGGTGGCCCATCCGGGGGCATGTTGCCGTACTACCGTAACCTGCCGCGCCAACGCGATGCGCGCATGGCAACGCTAGGTGCGTTCGGCGAACTCAGCGGGAACCTGGGCGACCGCGACCGGCTTATCGGTGGCGCCCGGGTTGATCACGCACAAGTACGCGGCTATGGCCTGACCGACACTGGAACGATGGGCAGTGGGATGGGAATGGGCGGCGCCATGGCCATGCCCGCCAACAAGGTCGACGCGAGCCGCGCCACCACCTTGCCCTCCGGTTTTGTTCGCTATGAACATGACTTGGCCGCATCACCCGCGACCTTTTATGCGGGGATCGGCCACGTCGAGCGCTTTCCAGACTACTGGGAACTATTCGGCCGACACGTCGACAAGAGTCTGGGCAGCTTCCGTCAATTGCAACCAGAGAAGACTACCCAGCTCGACGTCGGGCTGCAGTACCGCGACACGAAGCTCAAGGCGTGGGTGTCGGGCTATGCGGGCGTGGTCCACGATTTCATCCTCATGGGCTACGGCACGGGAATGAATCCGAGCCAGGCGCGCAACGTCAACGCTCGCATCGCCGGCGCCGAAGCAGGGTTCGTATACGCCCTCGCCAAGCGTTGGAACGTGGACGCAACGTTGGCCTGGGCGTGGGGCGAAAACCGCAGTGAGCAGCGGCCGCTGCCGCAGATGCCACCGCTGGAAGCACGTTTCGGCATCACCTACGACACCGGCGTGTGGTCGGTGGGCGGGTTGTGGCGCGTCGCGGCGGCACAACATCGCGTGGCCGTGGGTGAAGGCAACATCGTTGGCCAGGACCTGGGGCCAAGCGGCGGCTTCGGCGTGTTTTCGCTCAACGGCGGCTATCGCATCGATCGATCACTGACTCTGAGCGCGGGCATCGACAACCTGTTAGACAAAACCTATGCCGAACACGTCAACGCAGCCAATGCGGGCCTGGTCGGCTACGTCAACACGGTGCGGATCAACGAACCCGGTCGTACGACTTGGCTGAAGCTGGACATGAAGTACTGACGATAAATCGAGAGGCCGGCTTTCGCCGGCCTCCTTCGCTCAGTGTCCCTCGTGCAACGCGTGAGCCGGCGCAACGTCGCTGGACCAGCCGGGATCGTCGAAATAGCGTGGATAGTCGGCGACAGCGCTGCGCATGGCGGCCACTTCAGCCATGTCCTGCGGATGATGCTTGAGCTTCTGCGCGGCAGCAAGCAAGGGCACCAACATCTCGTGCAGCACCGCATCCTGCTGCGGCTGCAGCTTGCCGTGGGCAAAGATATCGGCGCCCGCATCCACGATCAGGCCAGCGCGGTCCTGCGCCATCGCCCCGCTCATGTGGCCCATCTCGTAGTGGCGCAATTCCTCTAGCGCCGTATGGATGCGCCCCATGCCATCGCGCAAAGGCGCATCGGCGGTCCAGCGCGTGGCCGGAACCGGCACCTGCTTACTGTCATAACCGGCGTGGGCCGCATGATCGTGCTGCGGCGCCGCCGATGCGATGCCGATCAGCGATAACGCCCCAAACAGGACGACCAGACCCTTGGCGATATGCATGCAGAGGACTCCTTCCTCGTGGGTGGTTTGATCGTAGGCCGCCTGACTGCCGTTTCATCTGACACGCGTCAACGACCCCGCCGGCTGCAACATTCTGGATGCAGCCGTTCTCCCGACCGGCGTGCGGCCGAGAGGCCATTGCAGTGTCATCTCACTGCGGCGGCATAGTCCGACGCCATGACGTCCACCCATCACGATGCACATGTGTCGAGTCGGAGGCACATCTGGCCCTCCGATCTGTCACTGGTAACGCTATACCCGTGCAAACACCAGGCTTGCGTTGGTACCGCCGAAACCGAAACTGTTGGACATGACCGTCTGCAGTCTGGCGTCCTGAGTTTCGCGCAAAATCGGAAAGCCTTCGGCGCGAGGATCGAGCTGTTCGATATGGGCCGAGCCTGCCACGAAACCACCATCGAGCATGAGCAGGCTGTAGATCGCCTCGTGCACGCTGGCCGCCCCGAGGGAATGGCCGGTCAATGCCTTGGTCGATGACAGCGGCGGCACATCGTTGCCGAACACATCGCGAACGGCCGCCAGCTCGATGATGTCGCCCAACGGCGTCGCCGTGCCATGCGTGTTCAAGTAGTCAATGGGTGCCGTAGTGGTGGCCATCGCCATACGCATGCACCGCACCGCTCCCTCGCCCGAGGGGGCGACCATGTCGGCACCATCGGAAGTCACACCGTAGCCAACCAGTTCCGCATAGATGCGAGCACCGCGCTGCTTAGCGCGCTCGTAATCTTCCAGCACCAGCATGCCGCCACCGCCGCCAATCACGAATCCATCGCGGGCCGCGTCATAGGGGCGCGAAGCGGTGGCCGGCGTGTCGTTGTAGCTCGTGGACAGTGCCCCCATCGCGTCGAACTGTGCCGTCATGCCCCAATGCAGTTCCTCGCCCCCGCCAGCGAACATCACATCCTGAGCACCGTGCCGGATCAGGTCGGCGGCAGCCCCGATACAGTGCGCGGAAGTCGCGCAGGCGGCCGCGATCGAATAGCTCAGGCCGAGGATGCCGAACGCGGTCGCCAGGGTGGCCGACACGGTGGAACACATCGTGCGCGGCACCATGCACGGCCCGATGCGGCGTACGCCCTTCTCGCGCAAGAGCTCCGCGGTTTCGATCTGCCACTGCGCGGAACCTCCGCCCGAACCCGCAATGACTCCGGTACGCGGGTGGCGTATCTGCTCAATCGCCAGCCCCGCATCCTCGATTGCCGAACGCATTGCCAGATAGGCGTAGGCCGCTGCGTCACCCATGAAGCGCTTGAGCTTGCGGTCCACCATCGCGTCGAGATCCAGCAGCGGCAACCCAGCAACCTGACTGCGCAGACCGCGCGTCGCATACTCCGGGATCAGGCGGATACCGCTGCGCAGCTCGCGCAGGGCGTCCGTAACGGTATCGGTCGCATGGCCCAGGCACGAAACAATGCCCATGCCGGTGACGACAACGCGCCGCATCAGAACCCCTCCGTGGACTGGAACAGGCCCACGCGCATATCGGTCGCCACGTAGATCGGCCTATCGTCAACATAGAGCCGGCCATCGGACACCACCAGCATCATGCGGCCGCGCATGACCCGGCGTATATCCACCTCGTAACGCACCAGCTTTGCGCTGGGCAACACCTGGCCGGTGAACTTCACCTGCCCCACACCCAAAGCGCGCCCGCGCCCCTGGAGTCCAAGCCACGGCAGGAAGAATCCACTCAGCTGCCACAAAGCATCCAGGCCAAGGCAGCCGGGCATCACCGGATCGCCATCGAAATGGCAATCGAAGAACCATAACCCCGGGCTGATATCGAGCTCTGCAATGAGCGAGCCCTTGCCGAAGGGACCATCGTGCTCGCCCACGTGCGTGATGCGGTCGAACATCAACATGGGCGGTGAAGGCAGGCGTGCATTGCCGGGGCCGAACAATTCACCGCGGGCGCAGGCGAGAAGCTGCTCCCGGTCAAACGAGGAAGCGCGTGTCATGGCATATCTGCTGAAGAAGGAAATCACGAGTCTGAAAGACCGGGCTCCAGCCAGCCCTGACAAGGATCAAGGGCGAGCGACACTGTCACGCGGGTCAGGAAACCGAAAACAGCCGGACATCATCGGGCCGGTTGATCCCGATGGTTCTGCCGCGTCATTCGGGCGAAACGTACCCCGCGGGAAAGTGCAACGCGCAAGCCGAGAGGAATTCCAAAGGAAGGCGCTCAAGCACATTTCAACTGGCACAGCGCGGTGTCACATGAGGACCAGGGCGCACTGGCAGAACGAGGTGTTGGCATCTTCCAGACGGCTGAACAATGATGAGGCCGATCACGCTGTCCCGCATGTTGGCATCAGGCTCGCGGGATTTGGCCGTGGCGATCCGGTTTGCGACTTGATCGCCGCTACTTCAGCCATGCGTTTTCGGCGTGCGGCAAGCCACACGATCAGCCCGTCGTCGACATGGTCGATCATGCCTGCAAACGCAGCAGCGCCCAGCGCCCAGGCATTTGCAATGACGCAGTCATGGCATCACCTTCACCCTCCGCGGCTGCCAGTGCTTGCTGCATCGGCTCTGGTGGTGACAAGTGGCGGAGATCTAGCTTAGTCACAAGTTGGTTATCGTTGGACCCACCAAGGCGCATGCGTGGGAAGGTGTTTGCATGCAATGATTTCATCGTGAGCGTTGTGTCAGTGCGCCGTCCAAGATCGGCGCACTGACACAAACAGGGCTTAACGCGATCAAAGCGACCGCCTACCCTGCCATTCCAATTGTAGCCATAGCTTTGTGTCGTCCCGACTGAAACGATCAGCGTTGTAGCTGGCAACTTTCAGCAAGCCGCTCAAGCCAGTGGCCAGTGGAAAGGAGAGCGAGGCATCCCATTCGCTGCCGTAGTGAATACTTCCGCGGTCCGAATGGTAGTCGTGATAGGCCACGATCCAGCCAAGTTTGCTCGCCCAGCCCTGATGACCAAAGTTGCCATTGAAAGCGGCGTAATAGTCCTGCAAGCCATTGGCCGGCGTCACCATGAATTGATCGTCCCAGCCGTTGAAAGCATGCAGCGTCGCCAAAGGCGTCTGAAGTGCTGTTCGGCCATCACCACCGAGGTGTTCCCAACCGAGCTTGCCGGTTACGCCCCATTGCGTCCATGAGGGTTCCAGCAACCAGTAGCTGTGTGCAATATCCAGCGGATTATTGGCGTAATCATATTGCCGGGCACCTTCCACAGCCCAACCGAAACCACCAGCGGATCCAGGCTTGCCTACCCACCGGGCGCCATAGGTGGCAGTGGAAGCGCTGGTGACGTCCTTGTCCTTGTGCAAATAGGCATAGGCGATGACTTGCTGCTGGCCGTGCGTCCATGCCGTGTTGAGCAAATGGGTGTTCAAAAGACGGTTGCGCGCCAGCGAGTTGAGCGCGTCAGGCCCCGCTACCCGGTTCACCCGATCGAGCCAGTCATAACGCAAGGTCCAGTCGGTCGCCGGCTTCCACTGCATGGTTACCGCATCAAAGGTCTGCTCGAATTGCCGCCAGGCGACCGTACCCACCCACCGCTGGTTGTCCAGCACCAATTCCTGTCGTCCCACCTTGGCGCCGAAGCTGCTGCCCTGCCACGCCACCCAGGCCTGATTAAGCTCGGTGCCCTCCGGATCGGTAACGGCCGGGTATTTGATCTGGCCATTGGCACCACTGTTGTAGTGATCATTCGCACTGGCCGTGCCGGCGCCTTCGAGGAACCCGCTCCATCCGGAACCAAAGTTGGCGCGCAGGCCAAGTCGCAGGCGAAGCGTGTCTGCTTCGGCATCGCGACGGAACGCATCGTCATCGACCTGCTCATGACGCAGGCGGGCGTTCCACTCGACCTGCAAGGGCGAGGCGGCATCTGTCGTGGATTGGGCACTTACCACGCCGGGCATCGCATACACCGCGAACGCAGATGCAGTGGCGAACGCGCAACATAGGCATGATCTTTTCATTGGACTACTCCTGTCGACTTACTTCCCATTTGTCGGGCGTAGTTTCAGCAGACGAGGAGGAGGTCCGTCTGACCACAGTCAAGCCGGTTGCGCTTCAAAAGGTGCTGTGACAATGCGCCGCGCCGGGAGATAGGTGGGCAAAACAAAAAAACCGCCAAGCATTCGGCAGCCTTCTGTCTTCGAAGATGTGCGCTGGGCAGAAGAAAGGGGCCAACACCCTCAGGGTGCAACAAGTGCCTTGCGCACTGCCTGCACGAAATCAGGGTCGAGTCGGCCTATCACCGACGTGCGCGCCACGATACGTCCTTCGGCATCAAGCAGGATCAGTTCGCTCGAATGGTTGAAATCACCATCAGGTAATTGCCGGTATTGCAGACCAAGCAGTGCTGCCAACTGTCTCGCTACCGAAGGTTCAGCGCGGGCCAGCGTCCAGCGCGACGTATCGAGCTTTCGCTTGTCTGCGTATTGGCGCAACACGGCGACACTATCGCGAGCAGGGTCGAAGCTAACCAGTAGCAGTGCTAATTGGTCACGCGACGGTTCGTCCACTGCCTTCTGGGTGAGCTTCATGGTGTCCACGATCATCGGGCACACCATCGTGCAAGAGGAGTAAAACATCGACACCAGTTGCACATGGCCTCGACGTTCGGACAGTGGCCACGCATGACCGTCCTGATCCGTCAGCTTCGCATCCAACTGATAGATTGAATCGCCCGGCACCGGGACGGCTGCAAAGACTGGAGTGACCAGTAGCAGGTACAACAGTACGAGAAGCCTTTTCATCGACCGACCCTCATTCGGACTTCGCACACCGGAAACCCAGATTCTTGGTGGTGCTCGAGGCATTCAACGAGGAGAGCATGGCTACGCGCATCAAGGTGGCGTAGTTCTCCTTTTCCTGCATATTGAGTGCACCCGCGCCACAAAACTTGAATTTGTCGGCACCATCCTGGTCGCGGCTGTCATTGCCGACCAGCAAGGCGTTGAAGTCGTCGACCCATTCCCAGACGAGACCATTGAGGTCTCGCACGCCATGCACATCCGGCTCGCCGCCGACGGATGGCAGCGAGGTATTCGACGGTCGGGCGTACCAGACCAGCACGCGCTCGCGCCAAGCGGGGTCGCTTCGCGCGTCGGCGCGATTGGCGTCGGCTGCCGCAGCAAACTCCCACTCATACCAAGTAGGCAGGCGCGCATGTTCGCTCTCGCAAAACGCTTGCGCTGCGAGCCAACTCACTTGGGTGACGGGCTGTTGTGGCAGCACTTCTGGGCCCAGAGCGTCAGCGCCGGCCCAGTGCGATAGGTAGCCGGCGTCGGCAAACACGCTAGCCACGCGACCACGCCGCCATCGGGGATGACTCTGGACAAAGGCCAGGAACTCGGCATTGGTCACCGGCTCCTCACGAAGACGGAACGGCGGCACCTGCGCCGCCGCTGCCTTCCCATCTGCTGGCAGAACACTCGAAAAACTGCCACCCGGCAGTGCGGCATAATCTGCCGCCGCTGCCGGTATGGCCAGAAGCAGGCCGGAGAAGATCGCGGCCATCCGCTTCATTTCAGTGCCCCGACGACGCCGGCGTGGCGCGCACCTTGGACACTTCCTCCTTGCCTATCTGCCCGCCCGGATTACCCCAGCTATTGAGCACGTAAGTAAGGATGTTGGCCACCTCGTCATCGGTGAGCTGACCCATTGGCGGCATCACCGAGTTGTAGTCCTTGCCGTTGACCGATACGGCGCCGGTAAGGCCACGTAGCGGGATCGAGATCAGATGCTCTTTGCCCTGCTTTGTCAGGTAGTCCGATTTGGCCAGTGGCGGGAATACACCCGATAGCCCCTCGCCGTTGCCCTGATGGCAAACCGAACAGGTGCCCTCGAACAATTGCTTGCCGGCGGCGATCTGTTCTGTCTTGCTCAGGGTGCCCGAGGCGCTGGCCTTCGCAGCCGCAGTCACCGCATGCAGATCAGGACCCGCACGATCACCAAGGTAAACCGAATCCACTTCCTTGCCCGAGTAGATCGCTTTGTTTTCCGGGCCATCCACTTTGAGGATGCCTAATGCACCCTTGTTGAAGGCGCGGAAGATCGAGTGGTCGACCAGCACGTAGCTACCCGGCACTTCGACGTGGAATTCCGCCATCATGGCGCCGCCCGCAGGGATCAGCGTGGTCTGCACGTTTTCCTGCGCGTGCGTGCCACCTTCGTAATAGACCTTGTCGAAGATCTCGCCTATGACGTGGAAACTCGACACCAGATTCGGGCCGCCGTTACCAACGAACAGTCGCACCGTTTCGCCGACTTTTGCTGTCAGTGCCCTGTCACCGGTAAGCGAGCCTTCGCGTCCGTTGAACAACACGTAGGTGGGATGTTCAGCGATGGCTGCGTCCATATCGAACGGCTGGTGACCCTTCTCCCGATATTTGCCGGTGGTGTAGAAGTCACCCTGCATGACGTAGTACTCATGATCGACCTTGGGCAGCCCTTGCGGCGGCTCGACCAGGATCAGTCCGTACATGCCGTTGGCCACATGCATGCCGACCGGCGCGGTCGCGCAGTGATAGACATACAGGCCGGCATTGAGCGCCTTGAAGGTGAACTGGCTTTCGTGACCCGGCGCCGTGAAGCTGGACGCTGCGCCACCACCTGGACCCGTAACACCGTGCAGGTCGATGTTGTGCGGCATCTTGTTGTCTGGCGAATTCCTCAGATGGAATTCCACGGTGTCGCCCTGACGGACGCGAATGAAGCTGCCAGGCACGGAGCCGCCGAAGGTCCAGTAGGTGTAGGTGACACCTTCGGAGATCGGCATCTCCTTCTCGAGCACTTCGAGATCAACGAGAACCTTGGCGGGATAGTTTCGATGAATCGGCGGTGGCACGTTCGGCGGAATGCCAAGTTGCGCATGAATCGGTTCGCCTTGCGGCGGCCCGAAGTCGACAGGCGCCAAGAGCGGTGCGGAGCTGGCAGCTGCAACGACGGTCAAAGGTGACGCGCCCTCGGACTTCCCTGCGAGGACGGCGCCGGGCAGCAAGCTCGAAGCGATCAGGACGCTGGCTATCAAACGTGACATGGGTATCTCCCTGTAATCCCATGGCAAGACTAGGCATCTCCCCAGATGCTCACTTGATAAATGTCAGAGAGGACGACGCTTAAAACCAAAATGCGTCAACCTGCCACAGCGTCTCGATCAACTTGCATGCTCACCACGGGCGAGGCGGCGCAGCTCCTTCCTATCGCATAGCGTGACGGCGCGCCCGCCGATATCGATCAAGCCATGGCTACGGAATCGTCCAAGCACGCGACTCACCGTCTCGGCAGCGAGGCGCAAATAGTTTGCAATGTCCCCGCGCGCCATGCTGAGGCGGAAATGCGTGCCCGAGAAGCCACGCGCTTCGTACCGGTCCCCCAGATCCAGAAGAAAGGCAGCCATGCGCTCATCTGCGGTGTGATCGGCCGCCAACAGGCTGGCTGTACCGAGTTCCTTGCTGAGCAAACGGAACAGATGTTGTTGCAGTGCAGGCATTCGCGTAGCCAATGCACTCATCGCCGGGAACGAAAAGCGGCAGAACTGGGTCGCCTCTAATGCGATCGCGTCACAGGGGAACCGATCCGGGTAGATGGCATTCAAGCCGATGACCTCGCCGGGAAGATAGAAGCCAAGCACTTGCTCGCGCCCGTCCTTGTCGACCACGCAAGTCTTCACCGTGCCGGCGCGCACTGCATAGATGGCTCGAAAGGAGTCACCTGTGCGGAATACGTGGCCTCCCGCGCGATAGGGCCCAACGTGCTCAACCAGGCAATGCAGCGCAGATAGCTCAGCCTTTGAGTATCCCACCTTGAGACAGGCATCGGAGAAGGCACAGGTGGTGCAGAAATGCAGTTCATCACCGTCATCGGCGATCGGGCTATGCGATTTCGATTTGCATTCTGTCGACTTTCCGAAAAACATCCCTCAGCCCCTATCTTGACCACGCCCCTCAAATCGTGCGCGAGTAGCGGGGCGATGCATCATCATTGTGGAGGTAGGCATCGAAGCACATGGCTATGTTGCGCAGAAGCAATCGTCCGCGTGGTGTCACGCGGATCACCCCGTCCGCCACCGTCACCAGTCCGTCAGCGACTTGACCCTGTAGGCGATCGATTTCGCGATGGAAGGCTTCAGCAAAATTCAGCTGATAGCGCTCACCAAAACCGGACATGTCCAACTCCCCATGACACATCAGCTCGCCGATAACGGCGCGGCGTACGATGTCGTCGCGTTTCAGGCATATGCCGCGCGCCACTGGGAGCCGACCGGCATCCAGCGCAGCGGCATAGCCCACGAGATCTCGGGCATTCTGACTGTAGCTGTCGCCGATGCGGCTTATTGCGCTGACACCGAGACCAACGATGTCGCAATCGCCGTGGGTGGAATAACCCTGGAAGTTGCGCTGCAGTGTTCGGTTGCGCTGGGCCAGGATCAACTCGTCGCTTGCACGCGCGAAATGATCCATGCCGACGTACGCGTAGCCTGCATCGGACAGGCGTTGAAAAGCACAACCGAACAGCGCCAGGCGAGTGCTTGGATCAGGCAGATCACCCGCATCGATCTGGGTTTGCGCCTTGAACAGTCTTGGCAGATGCGCATAGCCATAGACGGCAATGCGGTCGGGTGCCAGTTCGATCACTTGATCCAACGTGCGCGCAAAGCCCTCCAATGTCTGGCGCGGCAAGCCATAGATCAGATCCACGCTTAGCGATGAATAACCCGACGCACGCGCTGCGTCCAGCACCTCGCTTGTCTGCTCCACGCTCTGGATGCGATTGACCGCCGCCTGCACGGCCGGGTCGAAGTCCTGGATACCTACCGACATGCGATTGAAGCCCAGCGCGGCCAGTTCGCTGATGTAGCGGCCATCGGCGTAGCGTGGGTCAATCTCGATGCCGTACTCGCGAACACCCTCACGGCTATAGTCGAAATGGCGTTCCAGTTCTTCCACCACCGATTTCATGCGTGGCAGGTCGAGAAAATTCGGGGTGCCCCCGCCGAAATGCAATTGACGCAAGGGCCGGTCACGATCAAACAGCGAGCCGGCCAGGGCTATCTCGCGATGCAGACGCTCCAGATAACGATCTGCCTTGGATATGTCGCGCGTGACAACGCGCATGCATCCGCAATAGAAGCAGGGGCTGAAACAGAACGGCACATGCACATACACCGATAGCGGGCGCGGTATCGGCTCTTCATTGGATGTCTGTGCTGCGGCCCGAACGTGTGCCTCGCCGAAGCCGCTGTGAAATTGCGGCGCGGTGGGGTAGCTGGTGTAGCGCGGACCCGCGACATCGTAGCGGGCGATAAGCGCCGGATCGAATTCGGGGACTGTCGTGATCGTACGCATGGGCGGCAGTATCGTGGCCGCCCCTACAAGCCCAATTGATATCAGGCAGGTTACCGCGACAATTGGCGTCAGCCTATGGCGAATCCGCCTGTGGTAGTTTGCCGCGGCTACGGAAGTTGCGTGACCAGCTTCATCGCGCGAGAGGCGCGATGAGCTGCTCGATGGCACCGAAGATGGAGGCGCCGTGCGAGTCGGTGACATCGATGCGCAGGCTGTCACCGAACTTCAGGAATGGGGTAGTCGGCTTGCCGTCGCGCAGCGTTTCCACCGTACGCTGCTCGGCCAGACATGAGGCACCCTTGCTGGTGTCTTCGTTGGCGATGGTGCCCGAGCCGACGATGGTGCCGGCTGTCAGTGGGCGCGTCTTGGCCGCATGCGCCACCAACTGGGCGAAGTTGAACTGCATATCGACGCCGCACTCGGCCTCGCCGAACCACTGGCCGTTGAGCCAGGTGCGCATGGGCAGGTGCAGCTTGTCATCGCGCCAGGCATCGGCGAGTTCATCCGGCGTCACCAGCACCGGCGACAAGGCCGAGCGCGGCTTGGACTGCAGGAAGCCGAAGCCCTTGGCCAACTCGCCTGGAATCAGGCCACGCAGGGAGACGTCGTTGATCAGGCCGATGAGCTGGATGCGCTCTGCCGCTTGTGCTGGCGTGACGGCCATCGGCACGTCATCGGTCACCACTACCACCTCGGCTTCCAGATCGATGCCGTAGTCCTCGCTCGGCACCAGCACCGGGTCACGCGGGCCGAGGAAGCCGGCGCTGGTGGCTTGGTACATCAGCGGATCGGTGTAGAACGATTCGGGCACCTCAGCACCGCGAGCGCGACGCACGCGCTCGACGTGCGGCAGGTAAGCGCTGCCATCGACGAATTCATAGGCGCGGGGCAGTGGCGAAGCGAGCGCGGTCATGTCCAGCGCGAATGCACCCGCTGCATTGCCATGGTTGAGCTCATCGGACAGCGCGTTGAGTCGCGGCGCCACATTCGACCAATCATCCAGCGCAGCCTGCAGTGTCGCCGCAACGTCCGTCGCCTTGACCGCCTGCTTCAGGTCGCGGCTGACGACGATGAGCGTACCGTCGCGGCCGCCTTCCTTCAGGGAACCCAGTTTCATGCTCTTTGCTCCGTGGGCCGCGCCTTGGCGCCAGCCCTTTGTCTCTAGTTTGGGTGTAGCGCTTACTTGCCGGTGAAGTGCTTCTGGATGCCCTGCCAGCACTCGTAGTAGTTGCCCTGTAGTTCCTTCGACGCCAGCGCCTGCTTGGTCGGATGAATCACCCGACGCGTCTCGAACATGAAAGCCATGGTGCCGGTGATGACGTCCGGCTGGGACAGGTCGCGGGTGGACGCCTTCTCGTAGGTCGCCGCATCCGGTCCGTGCCCGCTCATGCAATTGTGCAACGAGGCGCCACCGGGCACGAAGCCCTCGGCCTTGGCGTCGTAGGCGCCGGTGATCAGGCCCATGAATTCGCTGGCGATATTGCGGTGGAACCATGGCGGACGGAACGTATGCTGCGCCACCAGCCAGCGTGGCGGGAAGATCACAAAATCCATATTGCTTACGCCAGCCGTATCGCTGGGCGAATGCAGCACCAGGAAGATGCTCGGGTCTGGATGGTCGTAGCTGATCGAGCCGATGGCGTTGAAACGGCGCAGGTCATATTTGTACGGCGCGTAGTTGCCGTGCCAGCCGACCACATCCAGCGGTGAATGATCGATGGCTGCACGCCACAAGTTGCCCTGGAACTTGGCAACCAGTTCGAACTTGCCTTCCACATCCTCGTAAGCCGCCATGGGCGTAAGGAAATCGCGCGGGTTCGCCAGGCCGTTACTGCCGATGGGGCCGAGGTCCGGCAGGCGCAGCAGCGCGCCGAAATTCTCGGCGACGTAGCCACGCGCGGTTTCATCCAGCAATTCGACGCGGAAGCGCACGCCGCGCGGGATCACCGCAATCTCCAGCGGCTCCAGCTCGATCACGCCCAGCTCGGTGGCCAGGCGCAAACGACCTTGCTGCGGCACGATCAGCAGCTCACCGTCCGCGTTGTAAAAGAAACGACCTTCCATCGAACGATTGGCGGCGTAGATGTGCACGCCCACGCCTGACTGCTCGCCCGCGCCGCCGTTGCCGGCCATGGTGACCATGCCGTCGATGAAGTCGGTCGGCTCCGTGGGCAGAGGCAACGGATTCCAGCGCAACTGGTTGGGGCTGGCGGGCACTTCCTCGAAACGGTTATGGAAGCGCCCCTGCGGCATCGCTTCGAACGGGTGATGCATCGCCGCGGGCCGGATGCGATAGAGCCAGCTGCGACGATTGCTGTGCCGCGGCGCCGTGAAGGCGGTGCCGGAGAGCTGCTCGGCGTACAAGCCATGCGCCACGCGCTGGGGCGAGTTCTGCCCCTCGGGCAGCACGCCAGGCAGCGCCTCGGTGGCGAATTCGTTGGCGAAACCGGGTTGGTAACCTTTGCCGACCATCGTGGACATATAGTCGCCTTTCGCTTTAAAGCCCCTCTCCCAGTGGGAGAGCGGTGGGGGTGAGGGTTCGGTTGCCAGCCGCGATGAGGATCGCTTCAGGCACCGCTTCTGTCTCTTGTAAAACTTCGTTGTTCCAGAAGCGCATAACCTTCAGCCCTTGAGACCGAAGGAAATTGGTGCGCTCAAGATCGCTCGTATTGTTGTGCTGCGATCCGTCCAGTTCCACTACCAGCCTATTGGCCTTGCAGCAGAAATCAACGATGCAAGGCGGGATCGGGTGCTGACGACGGAACTTCATTCCATTCAATCGCCCAGCGCGCAAGCGTTGCCAGAGACTGTGTTCGGCATCCGTACCACCTCCACGCAGGTCACGCGCTTGTTGGCGCGTTCTTGTCGGTAGCGATGGTTTGATGCGTTCCTGCATCGCCGGACCCTCCCCCCAACCCCTCTCCCACTGGGAGAGGGGCTTTAAGCTATAGAGCTCAAGCCTTACAGGAAACCGCGCTTCATCTGATCGCGCTCGATCGACTCGAACAAGGCCTGGAAGTTGCCCTCGCCAAAGCCCTCGTTGCCCTTGCGCTGGATGATCTCGAAGAAGATCGGGCCGATGTTGTTCTGCGTGAAGATCTGCAGCAGCTTGCGCTGCTTGGTCTCCGGGTCGGCGTCGATCAGGATCTTGTTCTTGGCCAGGCGCGGCACGTCTTCGCCATGGTTGGGAATGCGCAGGTCGATCACGTCGAAATAGGTGGACGGCGTGTCGAGGAACTCCACGCCTTTGGCGCGCATCGCTTCCACCGTATCGTAGATATTGTCGGTGAAGCAGGCGATGTGCTGGATGCCTTCGCCGTGATACGCGTCGAGATATTCGTTGATCTGCGACTTCGGATCGCTCGACTCATTGAGTGGAATGCGCACGATGCCGTCTGGCGCGGTCATTGCCTTGGACACCAGGCCGGTCTTGGCGCCCTTGATGTCGAAGTAGCGGATCTCGCGGAAATTGAACAGGCGCTCGTAATAGTCCGACCACTTCTGCATGTTGCCGAAAAAGAGGTTATGCGTGAGGTGGTCGATGAAGGTGAGCCCGAAGCCGGCCGGATTCTGATCGGCGCCCGGGATCGGCTCGTAGTCGCCGTCATAGATGCTGCCCTTGTCGCCATAACGGTCGATGAGATACAGCATGCAGTCGCCAATGCCCTTGACCACCGGCGCATTCACCGCCTTGGTGGCTGCCTTCTCGGAGATCGCTTCGCCGCCATTGCCGAGCACGGTGGACAGCACCTCCGCGGAGGGCTTCTGGAAACGAATGGCAAAACCGGCCGCGCAAGGGCCGTGTGCCTTGGCGAAATCGGCAGCGAACGAATCGGGGTCTTCATTGACCAGGAAATTCACGCCACCCTGGCGATAGACCGTGATGGCCCGCGATTTGTGTTTCAGTACCGCGGTGAAACCCATCTTGCCGAACAGTGTATGCAGCTCGGCGCCGCGACCCGCCGGTGCGGCGAATTCGACGAATTCGAAGCCGTCGATACCCATCGGGTTTTCGAAGGTGGTGACCTGCATGCCAAGATTGGGCTGTGCACTCATGGGAATCTCCTGACGGATTGATGCTCAATGGCCCTACGCCAAGCGTGCGACCATCTTTATAATCACCACGTTATAGTTACATATGAAACCATTTGCAAGGAGCGCCGCAGCAGTGCCTGAAGAACACCACCCCGACCACGCACCACTGGAGCTGGAGCATTTCCTGCCCTACCGGCTTTCCATCCTTTCCAATGCGGTGAGCCAGTCCATCGCCGACGAATACCAGCGGCGTTTCGATCTGAGCATGACGGAATGGCGCGTGATGGCCGTGCTGGCCCGTTTTGATGGGCTTTCGGCGCGAGAAGTCGCCGAACGCACCCTGATGGACAAGGTCGCGGTAAGCCGCGCGCTGTCAAAGCTGGTGGAATCAGGCTGGGTCACCCGCGCCATCCATGACGGCGACAAGCGCCGCTCGGTGTTGGGCTTGAGCGAGGCCGGCTGGGCGGTGCACGAGGTGGTGGCACCGATGGCGCGGGCGCACGAGC
The DNA here is from genome assembly GCA_963783075.1 of uncultured Gammaproteobacteria bacterium. Taxonomy (GTDB): domain Bacteria; phylum Pseudomonadota; class Gammaproteobacteria; order Xanthomonadales; family Rhodanobacteraceae; genus Dyella. Next base: position 175,938 of record CAWAMF010000001.1, read on the forward strand.
GCGAACTGCTGGCCAAGCTCGACGAAGAGGAACGCGTCTGGCTGATGCGCATACTCGACAAGCTCCAGGCAGCGGAGCAGAAGTAACTATTTAGCGCCGCGGTTTTTGCTCGTCATTCCTGCGAAAGCGGAAAAACCCGGCTTCGTTGCTTTCCCGTGGGCTGAAAAGTCGCCGGATTCCCGCTTTCGCGGGAATGACGATGTCGCAGCGTTACTTCACACCGTGCATCAGGCGGTTGATCAGCGGCGCGATCAGGAATAGCAGCACGCCGGCACCGGCGAGCAGCCAAAACCCCAGCGTATAGCCGGTCAGCGCGGAGGCCACGCTCATGCCCTGCTCGCCGCTCACCCATTTGGCGAACACGCCGGACAGGTTGTTGCCGATGCCGGTGGACAGAAACCAGCCGCCCATGCCAAAGCCGACCAGCCGCACCGGCGCCAGCTTGGTCACCATCGACAGGCCAATGGGCGAGAGGCACAGCTCGCCAACCGACTGGATGACGTAAACCATGAACAGCGTCCAGAACGGAATCTTGCCGGCAGCGCTGACCATGCTGGAAAGCGCGACCATCAGCAGCAGAAAAGCCAACCCGTTGAAGATCAGGCCCAGGCCGAACTTGCGCGGAATCGACGGATTGCGGCGCCCCATGGCCACCCAGATCCAGGCGATCAGCGGGGCCAGCGTGATGATGGCGATCGAGTTCACCGACTGGAACCACGCGTTGGGGAAGAGGAAGTTGCCCATCTGGCGATCGACGATCTTGTCGGCCAGAAAAGTGAATGAGCTGCCGGCCTGCTCGAAGAACATCCAGAACAGCACGTTGAACGCGAAAATGATGAGCATCGCGATCACGCGGTCACGCTGCACCTTGCCCTCGCGAATGCCTTCCACCAGCAACATGCCAGCCAGGATCAGGAACATCGGCGCCAGCACCAGATTGAGCCGGTGCGCACCAATCGACAGCAGGAAATACACCAGTGGAATGGCGGCCATGGCGCCCAGCAGCACGTACAGCACCTTGCGCTTGTCGGCCTGCCCCATCGGCGGGCGGCCAATGGCGCCCAGCTGGCGCCGGCCAAACCAGAACCAGACCAGGCTGACCAGCATGCCGAAGCCGGACGCGATGAACACCACCTTGTAGGCCGGCATCTGCGGCGAGCCGAACACCCGATCGGCCAGCCAACCGGTCAGCACGGGGGCAATCATCGCGCCCAGGTTGATGCCCATGTAGAAGATGGTGAAGCCCGAATCACGGCGCGGATCGCTGGCGCCGTAGAGCTTGCCGACCATGGTCGAAATATTGGGCTTGAACAGGCCGTTGCCTACGATGATCGTGGCCAGCCCGACCTCGAAGATCTGCTGGCTGGGTACCGAGATCAGGAACAAGCCCGCGGCCATCACCCCCGCCCCAAGCAGGATGGAACGCTGATAGCCCAGCACGCTGTCAGCGATATAACCGCCGAAGATCGCCGCGGCATACACCAACGCAAGATAGGCGCCATAGGTGTCGCCCGCGGGCGCCTCGCCGGTGGCGCTGCCGCCGAAGAACTGCGCAACGATGTAGAGCACCAGCGCCCATCGGATGCCGTAGAACGCGAAGCGCTCCCAGAATTCCGTCATGAACAGCATCCACAGCGGCCGCGGGTGGCCCAGGGTTTGCTGGAAATTGGGCACCGATGATGCCGGGGCGGTGGGCTGATTCATGCCTTTCCTGTCGGGTGTGGGTCTGCCCTCGGGGGCCGACCGGGCTGTGGCGACCGAAAGATGTAACCGGCCGCCACCGACCCGTCAAATGCACCGCAACATTTTACGAATGGCGCCCAGGCCCGCATGGGCCCTGGGCGCGGCCACCCGTACGGCCGCAAAATAACGCGATCAGGGGCGACTGCCGCCCCGTCCGCTCAACGCACGCCGTGCATCAGTCGGTTGATCAAGGGCGAGATCAGTAGCAGCAACACGCCGGAGCCGGCCAGCAGGTAGAAGCTGAAGGTGAAGCCGCTCAAGGCAGACGCGGCGGTCATGCCGCTCTCGCCGCTGATCTGGCCGGCCAGCAAGCCCGACAGGTTGCCGCCCACGGCCAGCGACAGGAACCAGCCACCCATGGCCACGCCCACCAGCCGCGGCGGCGCCAGCTTGGTCACCATCGACAGGCCGATCGGTGACAGACACAGCTCGCCCACCGTCTGCAGCACGTAGCAGAGCGTCAGCGGCCAGAACGGAATCAGCCCGTGAGCGTCCACCAGGCGGGACAACGCAAACATCAGCCCGGTGAAGCCCAGGCCGTTGAAGATCAGTCCCAGGCCGAACTTGCGCGGAATCGACGGCTCCTTGCCGCGTCGCGCCAGGAAGGACCACGCCTGCGTCACGAGCGGCGCCAGCACGATGATGGCCAGCGGGCTCACCGACTGAAACCAGCCCACCGGGAACACCCAGCCACCGAACATCTCGCGGTCGACCATGTTCGCGGCGAGGAAGTTGAAGGATGTGCCGAGCTGGAAATAGAACATCCAGAACACGATGTTGAAGGCAAAGATGATCAACATGGCGATCACCCGGTGCAGCTGCACGCGGTCGTGACGCAACGCCTCGACGATCAGCATCGCGGCCACACCGACAAACAGCAGGCCCAGCAGCCACTGCAGGCCACTGGCCCCCACGAAGTCCAACAGCAGATACACCAGCGGAATCGCCGCCACCACGCCCAGCGCCACCCACACCACGCGCAGGCGGCTGGCCGCTTCCGGCGCCGGCCTGCCGACGCCGCGCAGGCCGCGACGGCCGAACCAGAACCAGACCAGGCTCAGCACCATGCCCACGCCCGCCGCGCCGAACACGATGCGGTAGTTGTCCTGCATCGGCGTGTCGGTGAAATGGCTGGCCAGCCAGCCGGTCAGCAGCGGTGCCAGCAAGGCGCCGCCGTTGATGCCCATGTAGAACAGGGTGAAACCGCGGTCGCGGCGATCGTCCGTGGGCCCGTAGAGCTGGCCGACCATCGAGGAAATATTCGGCTTGAACAGGCCGTTGCCGACCACCACCATCGCCAGGCCGAGCAGGAACAACTCCTTGCTGGGCAGCATCACCACGAACAGGCCGGCCGCCATTACCAGCGCGCCCAGCAGGATCGAGCGCTGATAGCCAATTACCTTGTCTGCCACGTAGCCGCCGAAAATGCTGGTGGCGTAGATCAGCGCCGTATAGGCGCCGTAGATCTTGCTGGCCCACGCTTCGCCGGCTGGGTCGCCGTTGTAGAAGTGCGCCACGATGTATAGGGCCAGTGCCCAGCTAACGCTGTAGAACGCAAAGCGCTCCCAGAACTCGGTCATGAACAGCATCCACAGCGGGCGCGGATGCCCGAGCGTCTGCGGAAAGTCGGGGGCGGACGCGGGTGTCGTTTCAGCAGTCTTGCTCATGCATGGCCCTTTGCAAGTGTGCGGCACACTGCGCACCGCGGGAATTTCGTAGGAACCGATTCACGACCTTGGATCTAGCCTCACCGTCATTCCCGCGAAAGCGGGAATCCAGTGACTCTCAAACCAGACCAAAGGCGCTGGATTCCCGCTTTCGCGGGAATGACGGTGAGGGGTGACGGTCATGCGGGCAGCGGATCACGTGCCCAGTTCGGTGCGCACGTCCAGCAGCTCCGGGAAAAATTCCAGCTCCAACGCCTTCTTGAGGAAGGCCACACCCGAGGAACCGCCCGTGCCCCGCCGGTGTCCGATGATGCGTTCCACGGTTTTCATATGGCGGAAACGCCAAAGCTGGAAACTCTCTTCCACGTCCACCAGCTGCTCACACATGTGGTATTCCGGCCAAAACGCTGCGCGGTTCTCATAGATGCGTTTCAACACCGGCAGCAACGCTTCATGGCGCTGATAAGGCTGGGTCCAGTCACGCTCGACCAGCGCGTCCGGCACGTCGTGCCCTCGGCGCTTGAGATAACGCAGGAATTCGTCGTACAGGCCCGGTGCTTCCAGTACCGCGCGCAACGCGGCCTGCGCCGCCGGGTCGTACGCAAAAACCTGCAGCATCTGCGCGTTCTTGTTGCCCAGCAGGAATTCGATCTGTCGATACTGCAACGACTGGAAGCCCGACGAGGCTCCCAGCACGCCGCGAAATTCCAGGTATTCGGAGGGCGTGAGCGTTTCCAGCACCGCCCATTGCTCGAACAGCTGGCGCTGCACCTGCTTCACCCGCGCCAGAACCTTCAGACACGTGTCCAGGTCGTCCCGCTGCAGGTGCTCAATAGCCGCCTTCAGCTCATGGATGATCAGCTTCATCCACAGCTCGGCCACCTGGTGCTGAACGATGAACAGCATTTCGTCGTGGTGTGGCGGGTCGCTCAGGGGCCGTTGCGCCGAAAGCAAGGCGTCCAGCCGGAGATAGCCGCCGTAGGTCAGTCGCCCGTTCAGGTCGAGTTCGATGCCGGCCTCAAGGTCGCGCTGGTTCTCGGTCATGGCCATTCTGCTAGCGGGGGAATGCGCATGTTAACCGGTGTCACGGGAGCTTCCGTACGACCCCGAATGCTGCGCTGTACCTTGCAGCGCAACATGCCCGCCTGTTATCAAATGCGGTCTTGTCAGGACCTTACGCGTGCCTGGCCCCACTGGATGGGCTGCCGCTTCCCTGCACCAATATCCCCACCATTACTCACTCCGGGAGCGAGTCGTGTCCATCGCCGCCAAGTTTGAAATCGAATATCTGCAGTATCTCGACGCCGAGGGCAAGCAGGTCCGTGATGATTTGCCTGCCTTCGCCAGCGACCTCGACCACATGGTCGAGCTGTACAAGCTGATGCTGTCCACCCGCGTGTTCGACGCCAAGTCGGTCGCCTTGCAGCGTACCGGCAAGCTCGGCACGTATGCCAGCTGCCTGGGCCATGAAGCCGCCCACGTAGGCATCGGCAGCGCCATGAAGCCTGAAGACGTGTTTGCACCGAGCTACCGCGAATACGGCGCCCAGCTGTACCGCGGCGTGCAGCCGCGCGAGGTGTACATGTACTGGGGCGGCGACGAGCGCGGCAACGACTACCAGAACGAACCGGCCCGCCACGATTTCCCCTGGTCGGTGCCGATTGCCACGCAGTGCCTCCACGCCGCCGGTTCCGCGCTGGCGTTCAAGATCCGCAACGAGAAGCGCGTGGCCGTGTGCACCATCGGTGACGGTGGTTCGTCCAAGGGCGACTTCTACGGCGCCATCAACATTGCCGGTGCGCAGAACCTGCCGCTGGTGGCGGTGATCGTCAACAACCAGTGGGCCATTTCGGTGCCGCGCAAGATTCAATCGGGCGCGCCCACGCTGGCGCAGAAGGGCATCGCCGCTGGCCTGTACTGCATCCAGGTGGATGGCAACGACATCATCGCCGTGCGCAAGGCCATGGGCGATGCGCTGGACCGCGCACGCAATGGTGAAGGCGGCAGCGTGCTTGAGCTGGTGACCTATCGCCTCAGCGACCACACCACCGCCGACGACGCGCGCCGCTACCGTGGCGAGCAGGAAGTGAAGGACGCCTGGGCCAAGGAGCCGATGAAGCGCCTGCGCAACTGGCTGGTATCCAAGGGCGTATGGGACGACGCGAAGGAAGAAGCCTGGAAGGCCGAGTGCGACGACTGGATGGACAACGAGGTCAATGCCTACCTCGAGACCAAGACCCAGCCGGTCACGGCGATGTTCGACTACACCTTCGCCGAAGTTCCTGCCGATCTCGCCAAGCAGCGCGATTTCGTTCTCTCGCTTGAAAAGAAGGCCCATTAAGTCATGGCACAGATCACTCTTATCGAAGCCGTCACCCAGGCGCTGGCCTATGAAATGGCCCACGACGAAAGCGTCGTCGTGCTCGGTGAGGACGTGGGCGTCAACGGCGGCGTGTTCCGCGCCACCCAGGGCCTGCAGGAAAAGTTCGGCGAGTTGCGCGTGCTCGACACGCCGCTGGACGAAACCACCATTGCTGGCGTCACCGTGGGCCTTGCCGCCCAGGGCATGAAGCCGGTGGCCGAAGCGCAGTTCGAAGGCTTCATCTATCCGATGATGGAGCAGATCGCCTGCCACGCTGCCCGCCTGCGCAACCGCACGCGCGGCCGCATCACCGTGCCGGCCGTGTGGCGTGCACCGTGGGGCGGTGGCATTCGCGCACCGGAGCATCACTCGGAAGCGAACGAACACCTGTTCACCAACATCCCGGGCCTGCGCGTGGTGATGCCATCGTCGCCGGCGCGTGCCTATGGCCTGCTGCTCGCCGCGATCCGCGATCCCGATCCGGTAATGTTCTTCGAGCCCAAGCGCATCTATCGCCAGTACAAGGAAGAAGTGCCCGATGACGGCGAGGCGCTGCCGCTGGACGTGTGCTTCGTGCTGCGCGACGGCACCGACGTCACCATCGTGACCTGGGGTGCGCAGGTGAAGGAAGCCCTGGAAGCCGCCGACGAGCTGGCTGCCGACGGCATCAGCGCCGAAGTGATCGACGTGGCCACGCTGACCCCGCTGGACTTCGACACCATCGCCGAATCGGTGCAAAAGACCGGCCGCTGCGTGATCGTGCACGAAGCCCCCAAGACCGCGGGTTTCGGTGCCGAGATTGCTGCGCGCATCGCCGAGGAATGCCTGTACGACCTGCTCGCCCCGGTCGAGCGCGTCACCGGCTTCGATACGCACATTCCGCTGTTCCGCCTGGAAATGAAGTACCTGCCCAGCACCGAGCGCGTGGTGGATGCCGCCAAGCGCACGCTGGCGGCAAGCTAAGCTCTTCAAGCTCCTCCCCCTGCATGCAGGGGGAGGCTGGGAGGGGGTGACACCTTACGAAGCGCAGCTTTTTCGTGGCGGCCTCACCCCTCCCCAACCCTCCCCTGCTGCACGCAGGGGAGGGAGTTACTCGCGAATACCCCAAAACTTTCGGAACTCCGATCATGGCCGACATCAAGACGTTCTACCTGCCGGACCTCGGCGAGGGCCTGCCCGACGCGACCATCGTCGAGTGGCACGTGAAGGAAGGCGACGCCATCAAACTCGACGCACCGCTGTGCTCGATGGAAACCGCCAAGGCCGTCGTCGACGTGCCCTCCCCGTACACCGGCAAAGTCACCAAGTTGCATGGCGCCGCGGGCGACATCATCGAGACCGGCTCGGCGCTGGCCGAATTCGAGCCCGACCCGAACGCCAAGCAGCGCGCCGAGGCCGAATCCACCGGTCATCACCACGGCCCGAAGAAGGGTGCTGGCAGCGCTACCGCTGACGCACACAAGGTCGTGGCGTCCGACGAAGGTGGCGAGATCGACAGCAACGGCTCCAGCGATCGCGAAGACGAAGGCACCGTGGTCGGCGCCATGGTCAGCGGCAGCCACGTGCACGTCGAGCAGGCTGCCAGCATCGGCGGCGTGAAGGCCGTGCCGGCTGTACGCGCACTGGCCAAGAAGCTCAAGGTCGACCTCACCCGCGTGAAGCCGAGCGGCGCCGATGGCGTGGTCACCATGCAGGACGTGAAGAACGCTGCCGCCAACGGCACGGCCGCGCTGGGCGCTGCCCCGGCCCGTGCGGTGCCCGCCTCGGCCGGCCGCCACCTGGCGCCCGAACTGCCGCAGCCGGAACCGGCCCGCAGCCCGACCTCGCTTGCCGGCAAGCCCGTGCGCACGGCTCCGCCGAGCGTGCAGGCCAGCGGCCAGCCGGAACAGCTCAAGGGCGTTCGCCGCAACATGGCGCGCGTGATGGCCGAAGCCCACGCCAACGTGGTGCCGACCACCCTGGTGGACGACGCCGACTTGCACGCCTGGATCGGCAAGCAGGACATCACCGCCCGCCTGATCCGCTCCATCGTGGTGGCCTGCAAGACGGTGCCGGCGCTCAACGCCTGGTTCGACGGCAAGAACCTCACCCGCACGCTGCATCCGCACGTGGACATCGGCATTGCCGTGGACACCGAGGACGGCCTGTTCGTGCCGGCGCTGCGCAATGCCGACGTGCTCGACGGTGCCGGCGTGCGCGCTGCCATCAAGCGTCTGCGCACGCAGGTGGAAGACCGCACGATTCCGGCATCGGAACTCTCCGGCTACACCATCAGCCTGTCGAACTTCGGCATGTTTGCTGGTCGCTACGCCACGCCAGTCGTGGTGCCGCCCACCGTCGCCATCATCGGCGCCGGCAAGCTCAGCCATGACGTGGTGGCCGTGATCGGCGGCATCGAAGTGCATCGCCGCATGCCGATCTCGATCACGTTCGACCATCGCGCCGCCACTGGCGGTGAAGCCGCGCGCTTCCTCAAGGCAATGCTGGACGATCTGGGTCTGCCGAACTAAGGCCATCCGCTGCATGAAAAGCCCCGGCATGTCCGGGGCTTTTTTTATCTCTCCATAGTGGGCGACGACTTATTGGGTTGTTCGCGACAACGCCATACGCCATCGCTGCTGCAGGGCAAAGTCGTATTGCGGATCGTGTTCGGCAAGCGCAAGCAGCAAACTATCCGCCCAATACGCATAGAGTTCAGGCACCACCGGAGCACGCCCCACCCGGCTATGCACCTGTGCCATGTCCGTCATCGTGCGACTGGACATTGTGCTGCCGCCTACGCGCGTAATGGCAGCCGTGATGCCACGGCGCATGGCCAGGTGCCGACGACTGAAATCCGTCTGCTTGAACATGCCGGGGATACCGGGATGGCTGGCCATCAAGATTTCATAGAACCGGGCGATGAAACCGCCGTGGTGCGGGCATCGTCCATAGCTGCTCTGCAGATCGTCGAATGTCTCGCTCATGCTTGCTCCATACACCGACGGCCCCGTCCTTTCGGGTTGCAAGCTAGCTGGTGGCTTCGTCGAAGCCCTGGAGGCACCGCGTCGCAACGACGCGGCCGATGCGGTGCGTATTCTTGACGGCACCTCTACCGCTGCACCGATATACGGACATCACCGCCGCGCCAGGAAGTGCTCCCATGCACCACAGCCGACTAAGCACCATCGTCATCGACTGCCAGACAGCCGATCTGGCGGATGCAGCCACCTTCTGGAGTCATGCACTGGGGAAATCCATCGTCACCGTTGACCAGGATGGCGACGGTCGTTATGCCGAGCTGGCCACCGCGGACGACGAACCGATCATCCTGCTGCAGCGCGTGGAGCATGAAAGCCGCGTGCATCTGGACATAGAAACGGACGACCTGGAAGCCGAAGTCGAGCGCTTGGAGAAACTCGGCGCCACCCGCATCGCCCACGTGCACGAGCGTTGGTGGGTGATGCAGGCGCCAAGCGGTCATCGCTTTTGTGTGATCCGCAAGCAACGCGACCGCTTTGGCCCCCACCTCAATCGCTGGGAGTGAGCCGTCGGCGATTCGCCTCAATAGTCGCGAATGTCGAGCGCGATAAAGCTGCGCACGTTGTAGGTCGCATCCGCTGCCGGCCATGCCAGCGAGGTAAGCAGCTTGTCACCTGCTGGCCACGGTGCGTTATCCAGCAAGGCTTCGGTACTGCCCTGGCCATCTTCGCCGCGACGGTAGAACAGCCGCACCCAATGCAGTTCCGGCGCCAGCGATTCGCCCTGCAAAGCCGTGCGCAACTCGGACACCAGGCCATCGGGCGCAGTGGTCTCTTCGCGGGTCGATACCAGTGGGCCGATAAAGGCGTCCCAGGTACGCAAGCCCATCTCCCAGCTTTCCAGCTGCATGCGACGCTCGTCGGTGACATACCAGCACGCGGCCAGCAGCACGTGGAATTCGCTGCGCTCGAAGACGTCCAACGCGTCGCGGCAACCCGCTTCGCCACCGCCCACACCGGCAAAGCTTTCCTCGATATGGCGCTCTTCGCTGATCACGACATCGACGTCCAGACGGCCAGGTTCATCCGCCGCGCCTTCATGCCAGATGGCGCGAATGGCGGGGAAGTCGCCGTCCGTCATCAGCCAATCCTCATCGGGCTCCAACTCGACATCGTGGCGCTCGAAAAGACGGATCAGGTAGCGCTGGAGGGTTTCGTCGTTCACGGGAGTGTCCTGCAAGGTCAGGGCGCCGGGCGGCGCCATATGAGTTGACGCACGATCAGTGCGAGCGCGAGTACCAGCACACAGGCGCCGTAGCCGTAGAGCGCGGGCAACACCTGCTGCCAGATGGCGCCACTCGAACGACCAAACTGGCCCACCGCCGGCACCGTCGCGGCATCAAATCCAAGCATGGCGCACTGCACGGCCGCCAGCGCGGCCAGCAACAGTGCCGCCACATCGAAGCTGCGTCGCGCACCACTGCGCAACAGGCTGCGCGGGTACGACCAATAGGCCCAGCCCAGGATCAGCAGCCAGGGCGCAAGCAGAATGATGGCCAGATAACGCATGTGTACCGCTCCAGGGTGCCGTGAGGGCCGCGCTATTCCTGCGCGGCCAGCTGATCCAGGGCGCCACGCAAACGCGCGAGCGCATCATCACGCGCCTGTTCGTCGCCATAGGGCGGCGTGCTGGCGACGGGTTCGCCGTCGAGCTCCAGTACCAGCGCCGAGGACTGCAACTGCACCACGGCCGCTGCAGCACCCAGCTCCTTGATGCGCTTCTGCAACACACCGGCCGCCTTGGGGTCGCCAAACGACCGCGACAGCAGCAGTTCCTCGCCATCGGCGGAGAACAGGCGGAAGCGGAAGCTGCCATCACCATCGCGGAAACTGGCAAAGCGCGGCGACTTGCCGGTCTTCGCGGCCGGCTTGGCGGCGGCCTGCGGCGCAGTGGATGCACCCGAGCGCAGACCAATCGCATCGCGAAGCTCGGCAACCTTCGGTGCCGCAATCGCGCGTGCCTTCTTGGCGCCCTCGTGCAGGATTTCTTCGATCATGCCCGGTCGTGCAATCAACGCGTCGTAGCTGTCGCGCATCGGCGCCACGTCCACTTCGATGCGCTCGAACAACACCTGCTTGGCCTCACCCCAACCGATGCCGTCCACCAGCGCCTGGCGGAAGGCGGCTGATTCGGCTTCGCTGGCGAATGCGCGGAAGATGGTGAACAGCGAGGAGCTGTCCGGATCCTTGGCCTCCCCCGGCAGCCGCGAGTCGGTGACGATGCGCATGATCGTCTCGCGCAGCTGCTTCTGTCCGCCAGCAAACAGCGGAATGGTGTTGTCGTAACTCTTGGACATCTTGCGGCCATCGAGACCCGGCAACGTGGCCACCTGCTCCTCGATCACCACTTCCGGCAGCACAAAGAACTCGCGTCCGTAGATATGGTTGAAACGCTGCGCGATATCGCGCGCCATCTCGATGTGTTGAATCTGATCGCGCCCCACCGGCACCTTGTTGGCATTGAAGGCCAGGATGTCGGCGGCCATCAAAACGGGGTACATGTACAGGCCGGCCGTGATACCCGCATCGGCGTCTTCGCCCGTCTCGGTGTTCTTGTCCACGGCGGCTTTGTACGCGTGCGCGCGATTGAGCAGACCCTTGGCGGTAACGCACGTAAGGAACCAGGTCAACTCGGGAATCTCTGGGATATCCGACTGCCGATAGAAAGTGACCTTCTGCGGATCGAGGCCTGCGGCCAGCCAGGTGGCAGCGATTTCCAGGCGTGAACGCTCGATGCGGGCCGGATCGTCGCTCTTGATGAGTGCGTGGTAGTCAGCCATGAAGTAGAACGCATCGACGTCATCGCGCTGGCTGGCGGCTACGGCCGGGCGAATGGCGCCGACGTAGTTGCCAAGGTGCGGCGTGCCGGTGGTGGTGATGCCGGTAAGTACGCGGGTCTTCATGGGCACTTCTTCAGTTCCTGGTGTTCGTATCGGTGGCTTCAGCGGATCAGCGTGGATTTGCCAAACAGCGATTCAACGAGGTCCACCGCCAGGCGGGCCGTTTGATTCTTCTTGTCGAAGGCCGGATTGAGTTCGACGATATCCAACGACCCGATGCGACCGGTGTCGGCAATCATCTCCATGCACAGCTGCGCCTCGCGATAATTCGGACCGCCGCGCACGGTGGTGCCCACGCCTGGTGCAATGCTCGGGTCGAGGAAATCCACATCGAAGCTCACATGCAGATGCGTGTTCTCGTCGATATCGGCGAGCGCTTCTTCCATCGTGCGCTTCATGCCCACTTCGTCGATATGGCGCATGTCGAAAATGCCCACCTTGGCTTCGCGTACCAGACGCTTCTCGCCCTCGTCCACCGAGCGAATGCCGATCTGGCGGAACACGTCCGAAGTGGTGGCGGGCGCATGACCACCCAACTCCACCAGCGCCTGCGGACCATTGCCACACAGGCACGCCACCGGCATACCGTGGATGTTGCCCGAAGGCGTCACCTCGGCCGTATTGAAATCAGCGTGCGCATCGAGCCAGAGCACGCGCAGCTTTTTGCCCTGCTCACGGCAATGGCGCGCTACCGCGCTAATGGAACCAATTGCCAGGCAATGGTCGCCACCAAGCATCACCGGCACGCGGCCGCCCTTGAGTTCGTCGTAGATGGCGGTATGCACCGCTTCGTTCCAGGCGACCACTTCCGGCAAATGACGGTACCCGTCTTGCGGCGGCAGCCACGGGTTGAGCGGTCCGTGCAGATTGCCACGGTCGATCACGTCCAGGCCGCGACGCGTGAGGCGCGCGAGCAGATTGGCCACGCGCAGTGCCTCGGGCCCCATCGAAGCGCCGCGATGACCCGCGCCAATGTCGGTGGGAACGCCGATCAGGGAAAGTGACTTGTTGCTCATGAACGACTCTTCAGTAGATATGGCTTGAATCAGGGAGCGCTCTCTCGCACCAGCGGGAGATTCTGCTGCCGCCACGCGTTGAGGCTGCCATCGAGCAGGCGCACATGGGTATAACCGAGCGACTGCAAGGTGTCCTGCGCACGTGCGGCGCGGCGTCCCGAGACGCAGTACACCACGATCTCGTGGTCGCGGGGCACCCCCAACATGCCGGCGCGGCTGGCCAGCTGCTCAACCGGAATATTCAACGCACCGGCAATATGCCCGTCATGGAATTCATCCGTGTGACGCACATCGAGAAGCAACGGGGCGTGCCCGGCCTGTTGCGGCTGCACCAGCTGCCCGGCCGCCACCGGGGCGTCCAAGGCCATCGCCGGACTTGCCCCCGCCAGCATCAAAAGAACGGCCAGGGGCGCGTGGCGCATGCGGGATACCTCGAATGGTGCCGGCAGCAGGAATCGAACCCGCGACCTACTGATTACAAATCAGTTGCTCTACCAACTGAGCTATGCCGGCATGGAACGCGGAGTTTAGCAGGCCAATGCGGGCGGACGCCAAAGTCGCGGGCTAGAAACAACCGGTGCTGTGGGAACCCACGCCGTGCAGACGGCTGCGCCAGTCGGCGTGGCCGTTGTCGGCCAGCACTACGTCCAGCCAATACTCCGGCACGCTTTCGGTACGCTCGGTCATCTGCGCCGGGAAGCCTGCCGATACCACTTGATCACGGCGGCGGCGCGCGTTGGCCGGGTCCTTGAACAGGCCCAGCGAGATGGTGTTGGGCTGGTCGCCGCTGCTCACGATGAAGTACTCGCCCACATTGGCAGCGGCCAGACGCCGGCCCAGCTCCAGCGCCTTGTCGCGGCTGCCGCCACCCGGCAGGTAGACCCACCATCCGGTGGTCTGCGTGGTCTGCTCCTGGCGCGAGCGCATGCGTGCCGCCTGGCTGCTTAGCACGGTGCGCGCGTTGCGCAGATCAACCGGCGTAGCGAATGGACCCAAGGCCATGCAGGTATAGCTGGTCTGGCGCGGTGCGGGCGCAGGCGTCGTTGCAGACGACGGCACCGCTGCGGAGACAGCTCGCGCCGCCTCGCCAACCGTGGCGGGCGCCGCCGGCGCAGGTGTGCTGGCGGCATGGGCGAGCGGCGTCTCGGACAGTAGTTTCAGCGGCGGTACGCCCGGGTCGGCCGCGCTACGACCGTGCACGTCGTCCTGGCCCAGCAGCAACCAGGCGCCTACCGCTATGTTGAGCGCAATCAGCAGAACGAAGAGCAAGCGCAGGAACATCGTCGATCCGTCAGGCAAGCGCGACAGGAGCCGGCATTCTAGAGAGCCGGTGCCAGAGGGGAATGTGCGTCCGACCACACGACCAGGCCGGACAGCACGCTATCGGTGCTCAACAAGGCAGGCACCGAGACCAGGGGAAGCAAAGCCTCGGCGTCACCGCCGCCTAGCACCAGCGTCGGCGCCCCGCCAAGCGAGGGCGCCATATGCGCCACGAACCGCTCGATCAGCGCTGCCGCCGCGTGCCAGCAGCCGGATGCGACGGCGTCGGGCGTATTGTCGGCCACTTCGAGTATCTGGCCGGGACGCTCGACCAGCACTCGCGCCGTCGCACCGAGCAGCGACTGTTGCATCAACTGCGGGCCCGGTGCGATCAAGCCGCCCAGGTGTTGACCATCGGCCGCGAGGGCGTCGAGCGTCAATGCCGTGCCCACGCCGGCCAGCACGCACGGCGCGTGGTTTTCTGCACGCGCGGCCACCATGGCGAGGAAGCGGTCCACCCCGAGCCGCGAGGAATCCGCATAGGCGTTGCGCACCCCGCAGGCTTCGGCCGGCGTGCGCAGCCACTCGACACTGCGGGAGAAGCACGCCGATACCACCGCCGTCATCTGCGCTTCGCGCCCGCCGTCGACCACCGATGCACCCAACACGTCATGCGGCATCGGCAATCCGCGCCAGGCATCGTGCAGTGCCAGCGCCACGTCTTCGTTCCAACCCACGGCGCCACGCGCATGCCAATGAGGGCCGTCGCGCAGCGCCCACTTCAGGCGTGTATTGCCCAGGTCCAACAGCAGTCTCATACGCGTCGCACCGTGACATCCGCGCTGTCGATCGCGCGCAGCTCAGTCAATGTTTTCAGTAGAAGTGCACCACGCACATCCACGCCCGCGCCGATGCCGTCCAGCTCACCGGCGGCGCCCTGCACGCGCAGTGCCTTGCCGCGCAGCAGGTCGTGACGGGTGTATTCCTCCACGAACGCGGCAAAACCTTCGCGCTCGAACTGCGCCAGGCCATCGACCAGCGCGGCGATCAGCGCCGCAGCCACTGCATTGCGATCCGGCACTGCCGCACCCGCCAGCGAGGCCAGGTCGTTCACCGGCTGCCCGGCTTGCTCGCGCAGGGCCGGCGTAAGCCGCACGTTCAGTCCCACACCGATGATCGCGGCACACGGGCCCTGATATTCGCCGCTGAGCTCGACCAGGATGCCGGCCAGCTTGCCGTCATCGCTCAGCACGTCGTTCGGCCACTTGAGGCCCGCGCCGGCGATGCCTAGCGCGGACAGCGTACGCATCACGATCACGCCCACTGCAAGCGACAGCCCTGACAGCGCCGCGAAGCCGCCATCGAACCGCTTGAGGCAGGAAAGGTAGACATTGAGTCCCGGCGGCGACAACCAGGTACGGCCGCGCCGTCCCCTGCCCGCGCTCTGCGTTTCGGCCAGCACCACGCTCAAGTCCGCTAACTTCGCTACGCGGCGCTGGATCTCACTGGAGGTTGAGTCGATCTCCCAGTGCAGCTCCAGCAGACCCAGCCGCTGCTGCACCGCAGGCGGCAGTTCTTCCAGGATGCTGGCTTGCGCCAACAGCTGGACCGGCCACGGCAGGCAATAGCCGGCGGTGCCTCGCGATTCCACTGGCATGCCACGCGAACGCAGCGCCTCGATCTGTTTCCATATGGCCGCGCGGGTAACACCGGCACGCTCGGCCAGCAGCGCACCCGACACGGTGCCGCCGTCCGCCAGCGCGGTTAGCAGGTCTTGGGCCTGCATCAGCGCCAGCCCATGCCAGACCGGTCGCGTCTGCGGCCAGTGGCGGAGAGATGGGACGGGGAAAGGAGGTGAGGCATCAGGCGATTCTAGCCTGCCCCGCGGGCGCTCCACAGGCCAGCGCGGACTTCGCGTCCCATGACTTCTGGGACTCGCAGTGGGCGCTACGCACGGCCGAGGCACTGGTATCAACTGGCCATTTCTGCCAGCATCAAATTCTTCAATTGCGGATCAAGGGGTTGAGCCGCCATGTGCGTCGGGAAGTTCTTGATAGGCAGTGTTCTATGTGTCGGCAGCATCGGTGCTGCGTCGGCCATGGACGCGGACGCCCAGGATCTGACCTCGATGCAGCATTCGGTGGACGCCTCTTCGGCCAACAGCCATGACGGCTCTGGCGGCGGTGGCAGCGGCGGCGATGCGCTTGGTCTGTCGCGCGAGAGTGGTTCCGTGCCTTCCAGCCCCAGCTCTTCGTCCAGCAACGACAACTGCCCCAGCCAGACTCCCCCGGCCGCTGCTCCGCGCAGCCGTCGCGCCAATATCGGCTGGCAGTCGTTGTTGCCCGGTTCGATCCAGTAAACCTTCGGCCTGTGCAGGCCTCCTGGTGGCGGCGCGTTGGCGCCTACCTTTCCCCTCCCCGGCTCGCTGATGCGCAATGGCATGTTGCCGTCGCCGCTTGTCCGCTGGCGCAGCGGCTGGATCCTGATCGCCAGCAAAGCTTGCATCAACTGGTCGCCGTGTTCCTGGCGCGCAAGCGCCTTCACGCGCTGGCAGGGGCGGAGCTGACCGAGCAGCTGCGCGTGCTGATTGCCATGCAGGCCTGCCTGCCGGCGTTGCGGCACGGACCACGCGCGCTTCGTGGCTGGCGCGATGTGCTGATCTATCCCGGCGAGTTCAAGGTGCAACGCAGTCACCACGATGATCGCACCGGCGTGGTCAGCGAAGGCGAGGACGTGCTGATCGGCGAAGCGTGGGAGCACGGGCCGCTGGTGCTTTCGCTGGCCGATGTGCAGCTGGACCTCGAGCAGCCGTGGGATGGCTACAACGTGGTCGCCCATGAGATTGCGCACAAGCTCGACATGCTCGATGGCCCGCCGGATGGCGTGCCGCCGCTGCCGGCGCATATCGTGCGGCGACACTGGATCGTTGCTTTCCAGCGCTCGTTTGATCACCTCGCCAATGATGTGGCGCGCGGGCGCGATACCTTGATTGATCCGTACGCCGCCGAGAGCCCCGATGAATTCTTTGCCGTGGTGAGCGAGCTGCACTGGTCGCAGCCATCGGTGTTGCGACGAGCGGATGCGGCGGTGGCGGATCTGTTGACGGCGTATTACGGGCCGTCGCCGGCGCCGGACTAGGCGGCGATGGGTCGCGCTCGGGGTGCGCTCCTACAAGGGCGTTGCCCGCAGTACGCGATCAGCCCGGCGGCAGCTTCACGCTGAAGCGCGCGCCGTCGAATTCAGGCGAACGATCGACGACCAGCTCGCCCTTATAGGCGCGCACGATGTCCTGCACGATGGACAAACCGATGCCGTGACCCTGCACGCGCTCATCGCCACGCACGCCACGCTGCAGGATGGTGTCGATCTTGTCTTCGTCGATGCCCGGGCCGTCGTCTTCCACGCTCAGCCACAGGCCAGGACGCTGGCGACCGGCGACGGGACGCATCTTCACCACCAGCAACACGCGATGGCGCGCCCACTTGAAGGCGTTTTCCAGCAGATTGCCCATCAGCTCAAGCAGATCGCCTTGCTCGCCATAGAAGGCCGCGTTGTCGTCGATGTCGAATTCGCACAATACGTTCTTGGCGGCGTAGACCTTCTCCAGGCTCTGCACCAGATCTTCGGCATAACCGGCAATGGGAATCGCCGTGGTGGCAAATGTCTGCCGGCCAGACGTCGCTGCGCGGGCTAACTGGTAAGCCACCAGTTCGTCCATCTTGCGTACTTGATCGAGCACCTGATCGCGCAGGCCTGACTCGCCGCTCACTGTCTCCAGACCCGAGCGAACCACCGCCAACGGTGTCTTCAAACTGTGCGCAAGATCGGCCAGCGTATTGCGCGTGCGCACACGTTGCTCGCGCTCGCTGTCAATGAAGGCGTTGATGCGTTCGGTCAGGCCGGTAAGCTCGGCCGGATACTGGTCGCCCAGATGCTCGCGCTCGCCGCGCTCCACGCGCGACATCTCGCTGGCCACCTTGCGCAACGGCGTCAGGCTCCATCGCAGCAGCAACATCTGCAGCAGAATCAGCATCACACCCAGCGAGGCCAGCCAGAAGATCAGGCTGCGGCGGAACACAGCGTTGCGGCCTTCGAGTTGATCCTCGGTCTGCGCCACCATGAAGGTGAGATGCACCGACTTCTTCTCGGCCGTGTCCAACGCCACACCATAGGTGTAGTAGTACAGGCGCCCCATGCGCGTATCGACGGGGCCGACGAATTGCCCTTCGCCCGGCTCCAGCTGCTTCAGAAAGCCGAAGTCCCGCCCGATTGCTGAAGGCGACTCCCACTTGAAACCGTTGTCGCCGATGGCCACGGCATACAGGCCCGAACCCGGGCGCGAAAAACTCGGATCAGGCGGCGTATCAGGCAACAACACCTTGCCCGAACGACCGACCTCGGTGCCCGCCAGATAAGCCACGACGAAGTTCTGCAGGCGATCCTGCAGCCCCTTCAGTGCGCTGTCGGCAGCCGTGCGCGTGAGCGTGAGTCCGACCACGCCGAGAAAGGCCGCCAACACGAAGCCAGTGGCCAGTGCCGCACGCGCCGCCAGTGAAAACGGGCGGCGCGGCGGCGTCGGATCACTCGTCTTCGGCTTCGCTGCGAGGGATGGCAAAGCGGTATCCGCGTCCACGTACCGTCTCGATGGGCTTGAGGTTACCGTCCGGATCGAGCTTTCTGCGCAGGCGGCCGATGAAGACTTCCAGCACGTTCGAGTCGCGGTCGAAATCCTGCTGATAGATGTGCTCGGTGAGGTCGGCCTTGGAGACCAGCTCGCCGGCGTGCAGCATCAGGTATTCGAGCACTTTGTACTCGTAGCTGGTCAGGTCGACCGGCTTGCCTTCCACCGTCACCGTCTGCGCGGTGGTATCGAGCTTGATCGGGCCACACGCCAGCACCGGCTTGGACCAGCCGCTGGCGCGACGCACCAGCGCGTTGATGCGCGCCAGCAGTTCTTCGACATGGAACGGCTTGACCAGGTAGTCGTCAGCGCCGTGCTTGAGGCCTTCCACCTTGTCCTGCCAGCCGCCACGAGCGGTGAGGATAAGGATGGGGTAACGCTGCCCGGCTTCGCGCAGCGCCTTGATGAGGTCCATGCCCGACATCTTGGGCAGACCCAGATCGATGATGGCCAGATCGAATGGCACCTCGCGTCCGAGGTAGATGCCCTCTTCCCCGTCCTGAGCTGCATCGACGGCAAAACCATCGCGCTTCAGGCGTGCGGCGAGGGTTTCGCGCAGCGGCGCCTCGTCCTCAACCAAAAGGATGCGCATCAGTGTTTCTCCTTGTTGCTCTCGCCGTCACTGGACGGATTCTTGATCGAATCATTGGAAGCCGGCCCCTTGCTGGCCTCCGTGGTCACCGTCACCACACGAACGTGGCCGGTCGGTGTCAACACTTTCACTCGGTGCTCGAACGAACTACGTCCACGCCGCACGGTACTGGCCGACAGCACCTTGCCGCCAGTCTCCTTTTGAACCTGACTCACCGCCTGCTCCAGCGACATGGCCGGCTCGGCGTTCTGCGCCGCCTGCGCCGCCACGCCCACGGACAGCGACAGCAGTAGTGCCATGGGCCGCAGGATTGTTTTCATTTCGTTAATCAAGCCCTGATCGCCGACGGAACTGAACGCATCTTTCGTTCAGACTATGGAAGCGGGGCTGAATATTGACCGGACGAGCGGACGCCGTCACGCGGCCACCCGAGGTTGGGCGATGGCCTGCTCAATCAATGACCAGCCAGCACCCGGCAGGTGAGCACCCTCGCTGAGGCGTCGACGGAACCCGCGGGCACCCGGCTCGCCCTGATAGAGCCCCAGCAAATGGCGGCTGATGTGCTTCAGGGCGGTGCCACGTGCCAACTCGGCCTCTATGTAGGGACGCATGCGGTGAAGAACGTCTTCACGTGCGGGCAACGATTCGCCATACAGCGCGGCCTCGACCAAGGCCAGCACGTAGGGATCGTGGTAAGCGGCCCGACCCAGCATCACGCCATCGACCTGGGCCAGGTGGGCCTGCACTTGGTCCACCGTAGTGATACCGCCGTTGATGACTACCACCAGCTGCGGGAACTCGCGCTTGAGTCGGTACACCCGCTCGTAATCGAGCGGCGGGATCTCGCGGTTCTCCTTCGGGCTCAGGCCCTGCAGCCAGGCCTTACGCGCGTGCACCACCAACACTTCGACACCGGCCGCGATCATGGTCTCGGTGAAGTGCTGCAGGTCGGCGTAATCGTCCTGATCGTCCACGCCGATGCGGCACTTCACCGTCACCGGAATGTCGACCGCATCGCGCATGGCTTTCACGCAATCGCCCACCAATGCCGGCTCACGCATCAGGCAGGCGCCGAAACGGCCTGACTGCACGCGGTCTGACGGGCAGCCCACGTTGAGATTGATCTCGTCGTAGCCCGCGTCCATGCCATAGCGCGCCGCCACGGCCAGCTCGTGCGGGTCACTACCACCCAGCTGCAGCGCCACGGGGTGCTCCTGTTGGCTATGTTCAAGCAGCCGCAGCTGCTTGCCACGCACGAGCGCGGCGCTGGTGACCATCTCGGTATACAGACGCGCATGCGGCGATAACAGCCGATGGAAATACCGGCAGTGGCGATCCGTCCAATCCATCATGGGCGCGACGGTGAGGCGCCAGTCGTCTTTCTGAAGCGGCTGGCGAAGCAGTGAGGCGGGGGATGACATGCGGCCTATTGTACCGGCTCGGTCAGGACGCCGTTGCCGCCCGCTGCCCCTGCCGCCAGGCCAGCCAGCGCAACCCGGCCGCTGCAAGGCCAAAGACACAGGCGCCCACGACAGAGCCGAGCAGATACAACATCGCGGCAATGCAAAAAACCAGCGCGAATATCAGCTTGAAAAGGAGCTCGCGCGCTGCAGGTCGTGACATCTCGGGCGCCAGCCTGGCGACGAAGGCGACGTAGCCCCACAGCAGCGCCATGCAGCCGTAGGTGACCACAAAAGAGAGCGCGTAGACGATCACCGCTTGGCCCTGACTGGGATGCGTGATGGTGAAACGCACCACCACCGGCACCAGCGCCACCAGGCTCAACAACAACATGTTGATGATGGTGCCGGGCCCGTCGATATCGCGCAGATGCGACACGATGCGCCGATGCACCACCCACACCTGCCCGATCAGGAAGAAACTCAGGAAGTAGATCGCCAGCGGCGTCGCCCATGCCTGCCATAGCGAGGCGCCATCCTGTTGCTCTGGCCTGATCTCGATGGCCGACAGCGTGATGGCGATGGCAAAGATGCCATCGGACAACATCACCAGCCGCTCCAGATGGCGCTGCCCTGCTTGCCGATCGGTCATCGGTTGCTCCACGTCCTGCGTCATGCCCTGTCCCCTGACGATGTCGGATCGAGGATGTCGTGGCGGGCCGCTCCCCTGCGCCACGCCAAGCCTCCGCGCGGCATGATGCCGCAGTAAATTGCGTGCTGCGAGTCCCGGGCCATTCCGGGCAGGGCACTGGCGAGGCTGGAGCCCGTTTGCGCCCGGGCCTGCCGTCGGGTATGGCCGGCCGGGCACGACATGAACGGTACGTCGGGCGGTGGCATAATGGGTGCTTATGCGCTGCACCCCCAAAAGGCAGCACTCGTCAGGCGCAGCGGCGTTCCGCCTTCCCCACACGAGTCCGGCGTCGACCTCTGGCCGATGCCCTGCCTGCAGCCCCTTCTTCCCTACGACGGTAACCGGCAATGGTGGCATTGGCGACGGAGCACGTGATCGACGTGCACCACTGGAACGACAGTCTCTTCAGCTTCCGCACGACGCGCGATCCAGGCTTCCGCTTTGACAGCGGCCAGTTCGTGATGATCGGCCTGGAAGTGGATGGGCGCCCGCTGATGCGCGCCTATTCGATCGCCAGCGCGAACTACGAGGAGCACCTGGAGTTTTTCAGCATCAAGGTGCAAAACGGTCCACTGACCTCGCGCCTGCAGCACCTCAAACCCGGCGACCCGCTCATCGTCAGTCGCAAGCCTACCGGCACGCTGGTGCTCAATGACCTCAAGCCAGGCAGGCATTTGTACCTGCTCGGCACCGGTACCGGGCTGGCGCCGTTCATGAGTCTGGTGCGCGACCCGGAAACCTATGACCGTTACGAGAAGATCGTGATTGCCCACGGCGTGCGCAACGTCAACGACCTGGCCTACCAGCACTACCTGGAGCAAGAGTTGCCCCAGCATGAGTACCTCGGCGAGCTGGTGCGCGAGAAGTTGATCTACTACCCCACGGTGACGCGCGAATCGTTTCGCAACCAGGGTCGCATCACCGATGCCATCGTGGATGGCGCGATGAGTCAGGCCATTGGTCTGCCGCCGCTGGACCCAGCCACGGACCGCGTGATGCTGTGTGGCAGCCCGTCGATGCTGGATGACACCTGTGCGTTGCTCGACAGTCGTGGCTTCCAGGTGTCGCCGCGTACGCGCGAGCCGGGCGACTATGTGATCGAGCGGGCGTTCGTCGAGAAGTAAAACTACGTGGACAAACTGTAGGAGCGCACCCTGTGCGCGACAAGCCTACGGAGCGATGACACTGCTAGGTTGCGGTCGCGCATAGGGTGCGCTCCTACAAGTACAGCGTGCGCTTCAATCGCGTACGCGTCCTTGGCCTTCGTTGTCCCAGTAGCCGAACACGCGTCGCGCTATGAGCTTGTAGAGACGCTTGCCGGTCGCACGCCACAGTCGCGCATGCGGCGCTGGTGTACTGAGAATGGCGCGCTGACGCGCACTCAATGCGTCCGGGCAATACGTGCGCTTGTGCTTGAGCAGATGGCGCACGTCTTCACGCGCCAGCAGCCGAAACAGTGGACCACGACGACCACGCGTCCATGCGATCTGGAAGTCCACCAGCGCCGGACGGCCATCGGCACGCACCAGCCAGTTCGGTTCCTTGGCCAGATCGTTGTGCACGATGCCGCGTCGGTGCAGCCGCGCAAGCAGACGCAACGCATCGCGGTAATACGCGCGATCGCGCGGCTGGGCTTGCTGCATCGGCGCGCCAGCGATGTAGCCACGCAGTAGTTCGTGCCCGTTCCAGCCCAGCAAGGCCGGCACGCCATCGATGCCATCGAGCTTGGCGAGGGCACGCGCCTCGCGCGCTGCCGCACCCCGAGCGAACGAACGGGCCCACCAGCGTGCCGCCACGATGTCACGACGGATCACGGGGATGCCGCCACGCTCGGTCACTTCGATGCGACCCAGTTCGTCGGCTTTGAGCAGGGTGCTACGTGAGGTTTCCACAGGTGTTCCGCCAGCGATCGAACAGCGTGCATTCGTTGCCCGCTGCATTCGGGCATATTGTCGCCGATCCGGCAGTCGCCTGCTGCCGCCGCGTGGAGGACGCCATGCTGGATATCGCGTTTTACGTGTTGGCTGCCCTGCTTATCGTCGGCGGACTGGCAGGCACGATCCTGCCCGCCCTCCCTGGCATCCCGATGATCTTCGGTGGCATCTGGCTGGCGGCTGCCGTTGATGGCTACCGGCACCTGGGCGTGTGGTGGCTGGTGGCGCTCGGCGCGCTTGCCGCATTGGGCGTCATCGTGGACCTAGTCGCCAGCACGCTGGGTGCCAAACGCGTCGGCGCCAGCAAGCTTGCGCTGTGGGGAGCGGCATTAGGCACGCTGATTGGCATGTTCCTGGGCGTACCAGGTCTGTTGCTCGGCCCCTTCGTGGGCGCCGTGGCGGGCGAACTGGCCTCGGGCACCAGCGTGCTGCGTTCGGCCCATGTGGGCATGGCCACCTGGCTGGGGCTGCTGTTCGGCACCCTGGTCAAGCTGGTGATCTCCTTCATGATGATCGGGCTGTTTGCCTTCGCCATGCTGATTTGACCATCCGCGACCTTCGGCACATGGCGCCGGGTGCGTTGCCCCCTTTAGGCTCGGGGTACTACTCCCCGGGGATCGCCATCCATGATCAAACGTCTCGCCCTAACCATGGCCGTTGCGCTCGCCGCTGCCGGCACGGCCCAAGCCGCTACGAAGACGCCCACCTGGATCGAACGCAGCAACGCCGACTCCAAGGTCATGCTCGATGTCATGGCCAGGTTCAACCCGGAATTCGCCTCGCAGGTCGGCCTGCCCGGCTTCGATGACAAGGTGATCGACCTCAAGCCTGACGTGGATGCGCGTTCGCGCGCCGCGCTGGTGGACGCCAAGGCCAAGCTCGAGAAGATGCTGGCCGACGAGAAAGACACCAACGTCCGGCAGGATCTGCAGATTCTGATCAAGGCCGCCGACCTGCAGATCGAAGGCATCGACCTCGACCACAAGTACATGCTGCCGTACCAGGATGTCGGCCAGCTGATCTTCAACGGCGAGTTCGCCCTGCTCAAGGACGATGTGGACGCCAAGCGTCGCCCGGCCGCGCTCAAGCGCCTGGAGTGCTATGTCGGCAAGGCACCCGGCTGCACGCCCATCGCCGAGCTGGCCAAGGCGCAGACCACCGCTCGCCTGGGCGAGAAGGATCTGATCGGTCCTTACAAGGGTGAAGTGGAGCAGAAGCTTTCCAACACCCAGCGCTACGCCGACGGTATCCGCCAGCTGTTCACCAAGTACAAGCTCGACAACGCCGAGGGCAAGGCGGCGCTCGACGCGCTGGACAGCCAGCTCAAGGATTACGACAGCTGGGTGCGCTCCACCATCGTGCCGCGCGAGCGTGCCGACTTCCGCCTGCCGGAGCCGATGTACGCCTATAACCTCAAGCAGGTCGGCATCGACATTGCGCCCGAACAGCTGATCAAGGAAGCGCAGTTCGAATTCACCGAGCTGCGTTCGATGATGCAGATGATGGCGCCGGTGGTGGCGAAGGAAGAAGGCATCCAGGCCACCGATTACCGCGACGTGCTCAAGGCGCTCAAGCAACAGCAGCTGGGCAAGGACGACGTGGTGCCGTGGTACCACGACATCATTGGCAAGATCGAAGACACCATCCGTCGCGAGCACATCATCACGCTGCCCCAGCGCAAGATGCAGATGCGCCTGGCGTCGGAGGCCGAAACGGCCGCCGTGCCTGCACCGCACATGGACCCGCCCCCGTTCATCAACAACCACGGCGAGCAGGGCACGTTCGTGCTGACCATGGGCAACCCCAGCGGCAGCAAGTCCGACTCGTATGATGACTTCACCTACAAGGCGGCGGCCTGGACGCTCACCGCGCACGAGGGCCGCCCGGGCCACGAGCTGCAGTTTGCGGCGATGGTGGAGCGTGGCGTGTCGCTGGCACGCAGCCTGTTCGCCTTCAACAGTGTGAACGTGGAAGGCTGGGCGCTCTACGCCGAGTCGGAAATGCTGCCGTACGAGCCGCCGTCGGGTCAGTTCGTGGCATTGCAGGCTCGCCTGCAACGCGCCGCGCGCGCCTATCTCGATCCGATGCTCAACCTGGGCTTGATCACCAAGGAACGTGCTCACGACGTACTGCGTTACGACGTGGGACTGTCCGAAGCCATGACGCAGCAGGAACTGGACCGCTACACCTTCAACAGCCCGGGCCAGGCCACGGCGTATTTCTACGGTTACATGCGCCTGCAGCAGACGCGCCTGAACACCGAACTGGCACTGGGCAAGAACTTCAATCGCCAGGCCTTCAACGACTTCGTGATCGGCCAGGGCCTGCTGCCGCCCGAACAGCTCGCCGAAGCGGTGCGCACGCAGTTCATTCCGTCGCAGCAGAAGAAGTAATCGCGTCGGGGACTTGAACATCCCCGTCGATGATCAGGGCCGCGCTTTCGGGCGCGGCCTTTTCTTTGCTGCCATGGAGGCATTTGCGCTGCGCGCGAGCCAATCGGCCAGCTTTGCCGTGTCGCGGCAAAGCAGCGGCGGCACGATGATGTATTCACGGCTCGGCGGAGCCTCGGGCCGGTGGCGGAAACGTGCAGCGCCCGCCTGCGCCAACAGCGCATCCTGGTCGGTGGCCGCCAGCTTGAGCGCCAGGCCTTGCCGCGAAAGCCATGCACATGGCTTCTCGTCCAGATAGGCCATCAGGCCGCCGAACATCGGCTTGAAACGAAGGTCGTGCGGACGCCCCAGATGCGTGGCGGCGTCTTCGAGATCACGACGCAACGCTTCGAGTTCGGGGTTCACACGGACGCGTCGGGAATCACGTAAAGCAGCACGGCCAGATAGTGCAGCACGCTGCCGGCCAGCACGAAGAAGTGCCACACCGAATGGTGATACGGCAGCTTGCGCCACAGGTAGAACGGCACGCCCAACGTATAGGCCAGGCCGCCAGCGATCAGCAACACCGTACCGCCGGTCTGCAGGTGCTGGGACAGCGGCTTGAACGCGACCAGTCCCACCCAGCCCATACCCACGTACATCAACACGGCCAGCTTGCGGTATCTCTTCAGCAAGCCAAGCTCCAGCGCGCTGCCCATGATCGCCAGCGCCCAGATGATGCAGAACAGGCTCCAGCCCCACGCCCCAGGCAGCGCGATCAGGGTGAACGGCGTATAGGTGCCGGCAATCAGCAGGAAAATGGCGATATGGTCGAACGTACGCAGCACACGTTTGGCCAACACACCGGGGATGGAGTGATAGAGCGTGGATGCCGTGTAGCAGAGGATCAGCGTGGTGCCGTACACCGCACAGGCCACCACCGCACGCGTGTCACCGTAAAGCGAGGCGAACGCAACCAGAATGGCCAGCCCGGCAATGCTGAGCACGATGCCGATGCCATGGATGACGCAGCTGGCGAGCTCATCGCCGAAGGCATAGGTGGGCAGCGCCGTGCCGGAAGTGGCGGACATGGGGAATTCCTTGTGGAACAGAACGTACCGAGGCGTACGGATTGGCGCCACCTTAGCCGGCCCGCGATCGAATGCAAGGGCATGCGGCGTATGAAACGCCGTGCCATCACTCGATGATGAAAGCCCCAAATGCCACGCCCAGGTCCCAACCCTTGCCGGTGCCGCTGAGCGCCAGCGAGACATTGCCCTTGGTCATCACCCGTGCGCCTGCCGATTTGGACGCACCCGCATGCACGCCGGCGTCGGCATAGTGGCCCTTGATCTCGCTGAGGCTGGTCACCCCGGAGAACTTGCCCACGCCGTCGTCGATCTGACTCTTGCCGAAAGTGATGCCGCCACCCTTTACGCGGATATGCACCGCCATGCTCTGCCCATTGCCGCAATGGACGGTGCCGCTGCCGGTGGCGGTTTGATAGAACACCGACCAACCCGACAAGCGGAAATTCATCTTGCACTCGATGTCGCCCGCGTGCACCGGACTCACCATCACCCAACCGGCCAGGGCCAACACCGACGCGCCCAAGCTCTTCCACATCGTCATGCTCTTTCTCCTGTCCGGGTCGTCGATTCTGGCGAGTGGCCGCCATCTGTCACGTGAATACTGCTTTCACCCTGGCTGTACGCCAACACAAGTCGCGTTTGCGCACAATGAGACAACCGGGCATCCCCTCTCTCTCCCCCGATGTCCGGCTTGCCGCCCCGCCTCCCTGTGCGGGGCTTTTTTTGTCTGCACGATGGCCTGTGACAACGCGGGCTACACGGGCACGCGTGGCAGGCTCTAAGCTGGGCATGGACTGGGAATCAGGAGAACCGCGCGATGTCAGCCATCGACCTGCTGTTGCATCTGGACCATCTGGACCTTGGCGTTGCCGCACCGCGAGCGGCCTTGGCGCTGGCCCGTCGGCTGGACGCGCGACTGGATGGGCTTTACGTCGCCGACCTGCCCGCCACCGCCTTCAGCCTGCCCGAAGCCGTGCCGGTGCAACTGGAGGAAACCCAGCGTCGTGTTGCCGAAGCCCGCCTCCACCAGGATGCCTGGCAGCAAACACTGGCTACCCACGGGCTGTTCGGCGCCTGGCGGGTAACCCAGGGCGACACCGTGCAAACCGTCAGCCAGGCCGCCTCGGGTTACGACATCTTGATCATGGAGCGCAGCCAGCAGCGCAGTGATGCGCCCGTCGGCTTTGGCTCGGTATCGCGCTGCGTCTTTGCCAGTGGCCGCCCGATGCTGGTGGTGCCGGACGTGGCACCTGTCGCCAGCGTGGGTGCCAACGTGCTGGTGGCCTGGAACGGCAGCCGCGAATCGGCGCTCGCGCTTGCCGCTGCCTTACCTATCCTGCAAAAGGCCGAGCAGGTGCATGTGCTCGACGGCAGCGAGATGAACGCGGAGATGCTGCCGGTATTGCCGCCGCCAGGCCTGGTCGACTGGCTGGAGCGACGCAGCGTTCGCGCGAGCATCGAAGTGCTCGATACCAGCCCCAACCATGCGGCTGGCGCAGCCCTGCTGGACGCCGCGCATCGCATGGGGGCCGACCTGATCGTGATGGGCGCCTGGAGCCGCTCGCGACTGGCGCAAATGGTGCTGGGTGGCACCACCCGTCACCTGTTCATGCATGGCGATGTGCCCATGCTGGTGGCGCACTGAAAAATACCGGGAAAGGCATCTTGCGGCGCGCCGCACAGAATAGCCTTCCATACGGCCACTTGTGCAAGCCCTTTTGACGGGCATAGGCTGGATTTGCATCCGCACGATCCCCACTGCGTCCCCACGCAGCGCGCCGGGTGCCCATCCAACATCGAAACGTCAGGAGGTCGCTTATGTCGTCCGCAAGCCTGGCCGTACCCCGTCATGCCCATCCCGACAGCGCTCGCATTGCCGCGCTGAGCTTCGCGATGGCCATCAACCTGGTTGCCCTGCTGGCCTTGGTGCGGCCGATGGCGCCGCAATGGGCCGAGCAGGTGCAACGCCTGACGGAAACCCAGATCCACTTCATTACGCCACCACCCAAGGCGATCGAGCCGCCGCCCATCGAGCTCAAGCCGATCGTGCAACCCAAGGCCATTCCGCAGCCGCACACGCAACCGCTACCGATATCACCACCGGCGCTCACCAGTGAGAACGATGCCAACGCGCTGCCGGCCAGCCCGCCCAGCTTGGCCCCGGCCGGACACGACGTGCCATCGTCCCCCGTGGCCGGCCCGGTCGAGGCGACCCTGGCCTATCGCGCCATACCGCTGAAATATCCACCGCAGGCGTTGCGTGGACACATGCAAGGCACGGTCGTGCTGAAGGTACTGGTGGATGAACAAGGCGTGCCGCAAGAGGCTACCGTGGAGCAAAGCAGTGGCTACACGTTGCTCGATCGCAGTGCGCGCGAACAGGTGCTGCAGGGCTGGAAGTTCCAGCCGGCCATGGTCAACGGCCAACCCGCACGTGCGTGGGCGCGGGTGCCGGTAAGTTTCAACCTCAACCAGCTCTAGTCATAAAGGAATGGCCCGGCCTGCATGCAAAGCCAGGTCGGGCCATTCCACGGCAAGCTCAGCGTCACGGCGCGGGTGCGGGAGTGGCTGGACGGCGCGCCGAACGCGCAACTGCCCACACTACGGCCACCAGCAGGATCACCGGCAGGCAGAACGGCAGCAACGCAAGCGCCACCAGCGGCGCAATGATCAACAGTGCGAGCCCGCCAAACAGCAGGCCAAGCACGGCACCGACCACGCTGAACAACCCGCCGATCAGCGCAAAGGTCAGTTTGAACACCAAGCCGATCAGCGCCACCGCTACCCACAGCGACACCACCAGCATCAAGAGCACGCTCATCGCAATCATGACGTTCCTCCTTGCGGCCTAATCCGACGGCCGCTTCACAGCGCCCTCATGCAGCCACGCGGTGCATATTTCAAGGCCTGGACGCTGAGCATGCTGCGCTTTTGCCACCCCCTGCGCATGTCGCGAAAGTCATGCTGGGAAGGCCCGGAAATGCCATCCCGGGGTTACGGGACTTTAACGATGGGCGTGGTCCACTGCGCGCCCGGTTCCCGTCGAGTGACCTCGCATGGCCAAACACATGCATCACCTCAAGGCGCTGCGTGATATTGCGTTTGACTACGGGGTGGGCGAGCACCCCGACCTTGCCTCCATGGCAAGGGAACTCAGCCGTATGGTTCATCAGAACCGGCAGGCGCTGAACGATGATCTTGCCGACCTGCGCACACGCAACCATGATTTCGAACGCTGGCTGGTGGCACAGCGCGGCAAACCTGAGCTCAGTGTGCTGGTGATGGCGTGGCCCGCCAACTACGCCACGCCGATCCACGACCATGGCGGCCTGTGGGGTCTTGAGCTATCGCTGCATGGCGCGCTTGAAGTGCAGTCATGGGAGCGCGATGGGCAGGGCAAGAACCTGCGCCAGACCGGTAGCGACTGGCTGGGCCCTGGCGATGCCAGCTGGTTCGATGCCGATGACAGCTACGCCCACCGCTGTCGCAATCTTTCACGACAGGAAACCGCACTGACGCTTCACGTTTACGGTGGCGATCTGGCACAGTACTTCGCATACGAGAAAGCCGGCGAGACCGGTTCCTGGCTCGCCAGGCCGCAGCGCAGTGCCATCGCGGGCCGCCTGTACGCCTGAGCGGTCCCTGGCAATCATTTAAGGGAGTGGCATGTATCGACGGGTCGCCATCATCGGCGGCGGCGCTGCAGCGGCAGCGCTGCTGAGCGAGCTGCTGGAGCGCCAGCCGGCTCAGCCGCTGCATCTGGACTGGTACACCGGCGGTGGTACACCGGCACGAGGCGTGGCCTATGGCACGCGCTCGGATCGGCATCTGCTTAACGTTCGCGCCGCCTCCATGAGCATGTTCGCCGGCAAGCCGCGCGGTTTTCTGGACTTTGCGCAGCGCGGCGACCACACCATCGGCGGCACCGATTTCCTGCCCCGCCGTCTCTACGGCGACTATCTCGAAGCGGAAGTGGCGCGTGCGCTGGAACTGGCCAGTCATGCCGGCCACGCCGTGCGCGTGCTGCCATTCGCGGTGGAGGCGGTGGTGCCCGAGCGCGATGGCGTTACCGTCGTGCATGGCGAAGAAAGCACTCGGGTCGACGCGGCCGTGCTCGCGCTGGGTTCGTTGCCCCCGCAGCCGCTGAGCGGAGTAAGCGAGGCAGCGCTAGATAGCGGGCTTTACGTTACCGAGCCGTGGGGCTTCCTCGCCTCGGTGAAGCCCGATGCACGACCGCGCAAGGTGGTGATCATCGGCCTTGGCCTGACCGCGGTGGATGTGCTGCTGGAACTGTCGGCGCAGTGGCCGAATGCTCAATTCGTCGCCGTGTCACGGCATGGCTTGTTGCCGGAGCCGCATCTGGAAACGGCCTCCGCACCTGCCGATGACAGCGGCGAGCTGATCGAGGCCATGCGCGACGAGCCGTATATCCGCGCCTGGATCCGCCTGTTGCGCGAAGCCACGGCGCAAAGTAGCGATTGGCGCACGATCATCGACAGCTTGCGTCCACACACCCCGGGCCTCTGGGCGCTGCTGCCCGAAGTGGAGCGCTCACGTTTCCTGCGTCACGCCCGCTGGGCCTGGGAGCGCGTGCGTCACCGCATGCCGCCGCAGGTGATGACCGCCATGCAGGAACTGGAACAGGCCGGTCGCCTGCAACGCCGTCGCGGCCGCTTGCAGGCCGTGGATGTGAGCAACGACAAGTTGCATCTGGATATCCGCCTGCCGCACGGGCAGGGCATCGACACGATGGATGCCGATCTGGTGATTCAGACGGTGGGCCTCAACACCGATGTGCGCCGCACCCAGCATCAACTCGTTCGCCAGTTGGCCACCAACGGCCACGTGACACCCGATCCGCTGGGACTTGGCTGTATCGGCACAACCGAAGGCCGCCTGCAACATGGCAGCCAGACCTGGCCGCACTTCTACGCCATCGGCACCCTGCTGCGCGGCACGCTGTGGGAATCCACCGCCATGCCGGAAATTCGCCAGCAGGCACGCAACCTGGCCGATCGCCTGCTCGCGCCTTGATCGAACAGGCCACGGATGCAATGACGTCCGTGGCCGTTGCGCTTACCCGTCAAAACCGCTCAGCACCAGCTTGCCGATCGTGCTGGCGCTTTCCAGTTTCGCGTGGGCACGACGCAAATTCGCTGCGTTGATGGTGCCGAGATTTTCGCGCAGCGTGCTGCGCAACACGCCCGCATCCACCAGGTCGGCCACTTCATCGAGCAACCGGTGTTGCGCCTGCATGTCTTCGGTGTGGTGAAGCGAGCGCGTGTACATGAACTCCCAATGCAACGAGAGGCTTTTGGACTTCATCAAGCTGATGTCCAGCGGCGTGGCCGGATCATCGATCAGCCCTAGCCTGCCCTGTGGCTTGAGCAACTCCACCAACGCGGGAAAGTGCTGCTCGGTGTGGGTGAGGCTCAACACATAGTCGACACCCTGCGGCGCCACCGCCTTGACCGCAGCCACCAGATCGTCGCGATGATCGACCACGTGATGCGCGCCCATGTCCTTGGCCCACGCGCGACTGTCATCGCGCGAGGCCGTGCCAATCACGGTCTGGTTGGTGAGGCGGCGCGCCAGCTGGATGGCCATCGAACCGACGCCACCGGCACCACCCACCACCAACACCACGCCGCCGCGTGCGGTGCTGCCACGCGGCACTCCAAGACGATCGAACAGCAGCTCCCACGCAGTGATGGAGGTCAACGGCATCGCCGCCGCCTGCGCGAAATCCAGCGTGCCCGGCTTGCGACCGATGATGCGCTCATCGACCACTTGCAGTTCGGCGTTGCTGCCCGTGCGATCGATGGCGCCCGCGTAATAGACCGCGTCGCCCGGCTTGAACAGCGTAACGTCGGCACCGACGGCCACCACGGTACCGGCGGCGTCCCAACCGAGCACCTTGTCGGCACCCGCCGGATCGCTGCGCTGGCGCACCTTCGTGTCCACGGGATTGACCGAGATGGCCTCGACCTTCACCAGCACGTCGCGCCCTTGCGCCACCGGCGCGGGCAACTCGACATCCAACAGGCTCTGCGAATCGGCGATAGGCAGGCTGCGTCGATAAGCAACAGCTTTCATGGGAATCTCCTGATGGGGCGCGCGGGTCGCCATGAAAAGAGGACGGCCGCGAGCATAGTGTTCGCCGCTGGATGTCGCTGTGAATGCCCGGCGTCAGGCGCCTACGACGCAGCTAGCCATGGACGTCGACCGCCTGCGTTCCAGCGCCAGGCTCACCAACGTCACCAGCAAACCCAACACGGTCACCACGGCGCCGGCAATACTGACGGCAGGCAAGCCAAGCCCCATGTCGATCATGGCGCCGCCAATAAAGGCGCCGATCGCGTTGCCCAGATTGAACGCCGCGATATTGAGCGTGGAGGCCAGATGCGGTCCGTCACTCGCCTGCTGCACCACACGCATCTGCAGCGGCGCCACCGCGGCGAACGCTGCCACGCCCCACACGAACACGGTGACGATGGCGGCGACGGTATCGTGCATGGTCCACGCAAAGGCCAACAGGATCAGCGCGAGCACGGTGAGAACGCCAGCGAGCGATGGCATCAGCCGCCAGTCGGCCAAGCGGCCGCCGAGCATGTTGCCGATGGTCGTGCCCACGCCAAACAGCACCAGCACCCAACCGGTGGCACCCACACTGACATGCGTCTGCTGCTGCAGGATCGGCGCGATGTAGGTGAATACCGTGAATACGCCACCAAAACCCAGCACCGTCATGGCCAGCGCCAGCAACACCTGCGGTTGGCGCAGCACGCCCAACTCGCGGCGCATATCCGGCGATGGCAGGTCGGGTAGCGCGGGCACCAGCCGCCATACCGCAATGGCCGCCAACACACCCAGCATGGTCACCGCACCAAACGTGGAGCGCCAACCGGCCCACTGCCCCAGGAAGGTGCCGAACGGCACGCCAAGCACATTGGCCAGGGTCAGGCCGGTAAACATCAGCGCAATGGCGCGGGCGGCCTGGTCACGCGGCACGATATGCGATGCCACCACCGCGCCAATACCGAAGAAGGAACCGTGGCAAAAGGCCGCCACCACGCGCGCCACCATCAGCACGCCATAGTTCGGCGCCACCGCACACAGCGCGTTGCCCAGGATAAACAGGCCCAGCAGCAGAAGCAGCGCATTGCGGCGTTCCAGGCGGGCGGTGAGCGCGGCCAGCAACGGCGCGCCAGCCGCCACGCCCAGCGCATAACCCGATACCAGCAGGCCAGCCGAGGGGATGCTCACGTGCAGGTCGCCCGCCACTTCCGGCAGCAGACCCATGATCACGAACTCGGTGGTGCCAATGGCGAAAGCCGCCACGGACAAGGCAAACAGCGCCAGGCGCGACGAGGCCGCGCTGATCGGCGTGTCATGGGGTGAAGCGTTCGGGCCCTTGACGGGTGCTGGGGAATTCATGGGGGACGGTTCCGACGGAAAACGGCCGTCACTGTGCACCTTGTCTCAAGCTGCGTGAATTGAGCAAACTAGACACGCATCTTTTCCTGAAAGTTGAAGATGACCTTTCCTGAAGATTGAAGATGGTCGATTTCGAAGACATGCGGTTGTTCGTCCGCGCGGTCACCGATGGCAGCCTTTCCGCTGCCGGGCGGGAGCTTGGGCTGTCTCCAGCCGCCGCCAGCAAGCGCCTCACCCGGCTGGAACAGGCGCTCGGCGTGCGGCTGCTGCAACGCAGCTCGCGGCGACTGTCACTGACCGAGGAAGGCAGCATCTATTACGAGCGGTGCCTGGCCATCATTGCCGACGTGGACGATGCCAACTCCGCGGTGGGTTTGGGCCAGCTGGAAGTGCGGGGGCAGCTGCATGTGTCCGCCTCGGTTGACATGGGCCGGCAATACATCGGGCCGATTGCCGCCGATTTCGTGGCGCAACATCCCCACCTGAGCCTGCGCCTGACCAACACCGATGCCATGCTCGATCTGTTCGAACACGGCGTGGACGTGGCCGTACGTGGCGGCACCATGACCGATTCGCGGCTGGTGTCGCGCCTGCTCACCAACAATTTCCGCGTGCTGTGTGCCTCGCCGGCCTACCTTGCCCGCCGCGGTCGCCCCACCCGCGTGGAAGACCTCGAGCAACACGACTGCCTCAACCTGCATCGCCCGGGCCGCGGCGTGCTGCCGTGGATCCTGCAAACGTCGGAAGGGCCACGCACGCTGCGCATCGATGCGGCGATCACCTGCGACAACGGCGACCTGATGCGTGAGCTCGCCGTCGCCGGGCACGGCCTGGCCTTCAAGGCGGCCTGGGATATCGCGGCCGATGTGCGCGCCGGTCGGCTGGTGCCGCTATTGCCCGAGGTGATCCTGCCCGATGCCCATGTCTACGCGATCTATCCGAGCCGTCGTTATTTGCCCGCACGCATCCGTCTGTTCGTGGATCATCTGCAACACGAGTTGCAGCAGCGCGAGCGCGATGTGCTCGACACCGTACGCAACGCGATGACCTGACGAGTCGCCCGCCATGACCATCACCGAGGACATCATGTCGACCCAAGGCCAAACGCTCGTGCACGGCTGGCCCACATGCTAGCCAGCCTGATCGGCGCCATCCTTCTGCTGCTGCACGCGGCAGGCGTGGTGGCGGCCATGCACGCGGTCATGAACACGCGCACACCGCAGGGTGCGTTCGCATGGGCGCTGGGGCTGGTGCTGCTGCCCTATGTCACCCTGGTGCCCTACCTCTACCTCGGCCGCAGCCACTTCCATGGCTATGTCGACCTGCATCGCCTGCGCCGCGAACAGATGCAGACACTCGCGCATATGCAGCTGACCGCGGGCCCGGCCTCGCGCGAGGCCTGCTCGCGCTATGGCGAAATTGCGCACATGCTGGGTGCGCAATTTCACGCCGGGCAAAAACTGAAATTGCTGATCAACGGCGACGCCACCTTCGAAGCCATCCTCGCCTCGATTGGCGAAGCGAAGCATTGCGTGCTGCTGCAATTCTTCATCATCCACGACGACATGCTGGGGCGCAGGCTGCAACAAGTGCTGCTGGAGCGCGTGCGTGCCGGTGTCGAAGTGTGCGTGCTGTATGACGGCATCGGCAGCCACGCCTTGCCACGCCAATACGTGGACACGCTGCGCGACGCGGGCGTAAGCATCCACCCGTTCGCCACCCAGCGGCGCAGCAACCGCTTTCAGCTCAACTTCCGCAATCACCGCAAGATCGTGGTGATCGACGGCGTGCGTGGCTTCGTCGGCGGCCTCAACGTGGGCGACGAATACCTTGGCCTGATGCCCCCGCTGGCACCGTGGCGCGATACGCATCTGCAGATCGACGGCCCCGCGGTAGTGGATCTGCAACGCAGCTTTGCTGAAGACTGGCACTGGGTCACTGGCGCGCTGCCGCCCCTGATGTCGCCGCGTGCCGGCGAAGGCAACGCCGACACGCTGATTGTCGCCACGGGACCGGCCGATCGACAGGAGACCTGCTCGCTGTTCTTTGCCGCCGCCATCCACGCCGCACGCAAGCGGTTATGGATCACCACACCCTATTTCGTGCCCGACCAGGCCGTGATGGTTGCGTTGCGCCTGGCTGTTTTCCGCGGCGTGGATGTGCGCGTGCTGATTCCTTCGCGCCCTGACCACCACACGGTATTCCTTGCCACCGGACTGTACGCACACGACGCGGTGGGCGCGGGCATTCGCATGTTTCGCTATCAACCGGGCTTCATCCACGAGAAGGTGATGTTGATCGATGACGACACCGCCTCGGTCGGCAGCATGAATCTCGACAACCGTTCATTCCGGCTCAACTTCGAGATTGGCGCGTTGAATGTGGATCGCGCGTTTGCA
The DNA here is from genome assembly GCA_963783075.1 of uncultured Gammaproteobacteria bacterium. Taxonomy (GTDB): domain Bacteria; phylum Pseudomonadota; class Gammaproteobacteria; order Xanthomonadales; family Rhodanobacteraceae; genus Dyella. Next base: position 212,440 of record CAWAMF010000001.1, read on the forward strand.
TTGCAGGTGGAAGCGATGTTGCTGGAGGATTTCTCGCACGCACACGAGGTGACCGAGGCGGAATACTTCAAGGCGCCGTATTTGCGGCGCCTGGCCATGCATGTGGCGAGGTTGTTCGATCCGGTGCTTTAGCCAGCTCCACTGTAGGAGCGCACCCTGTGGGCGACGATCCTGCGAAGCGGTAGCGGCATGGCCTGCGGTCGCGCACAGAGTGCGCTCCTACAGATCAGCCGCGCACGGTGTTGCCGTAGACCAGATACAACCCGCCGGTCAGCAGCGCAGCCGCCAGCGACATCGACCCGGCCACCACGAACATGGGCGCATAGTTGCCGCCCGACGCGATCCATCCGCCAAGCGGGCCGGTGACGCCAAGCGCCACATCGATGAATACCGAATATGCCGCCAGCGCCGCGCCGCGATTGCTGATGCTTACCCGCTGCACCGCCTCCACGCCCAGCGCGGGGAAGATCAGCGAGAAGCCGATGCCGCTCAACGCTGCGCCCAGCATCGCCACGCCGACATGGCTCGCCGAAGCGAGCACGCCCAGGCCCACGCATTCGACCAGCAGCGATGCCAACGCCACGCGGTAGCCACCGAAATGCGCGATGGTCCAGCCCAGCACCAGTCGTATGCCGACGAAGCACACGCCAAACACGCTGAGGGTCAGCGCCGCGCCACTCCAGCCCTGGCTGGCGTAGTACAGCGTGATGAAGGTGGCGATCACGCCGAAGCCGATCGAGCCCAACGCCAGGCCCATGCCGTAAGGCGCGACGCGGCCAAACACGTGATGCATCGGCAGGCGTTCACCGGCCTCCACGTGCACGGCCGGTCGTCGCCAGGCCACCAACAGCCCGAACACCATCAGCGCGAGCCCGGCGATGCCGATCATCACAAAGCCGCTCGCGCCCGCTAGCAGCACGCCGAGCGGCGCGCCCACGGCCAGCGCACCATAAGTAGCGATGCCGTTCCAAGAGATGACCTTGGCGGTGTGCTCGGCACCCACGCGACCAATGCCCCACATGATGCAGCCCGTGGCCACGCAGCTCTCGCCCATGCCCAGTGCCAGTCGCGCCAGCAGCATCACGCCCAGCGACGCGACAGGCCATTCGCGCAACAGCGCGGCAACCACCATCAACGCTCCGCTGGCGCCGCAGGCCACCATGCCGATCAACGCGGCACGCTTGGGCCCTGCGGTGTCGGACGTGCGGCCGGCAAAACCACGGCTCAGCAACGTGGCGACGTACTGCGTGCTGATCACCAGGCCCGCCAGCACCGCGCCAAAACCCAGATTGTTGTGCACGAACGGCGGCAACACCGCCAGCTGCATGCCGATGACCAGATAAGCCAGGAACGTGAAGCACACGATCTGGACAATGCGAAGTGTCAACGGCAAGCCGCTGGCCTGTTCTTCAGTGGGGGTATTCATGGAGAAACGCGCGGGGGAGGGACATCGTGAAACCGGCGGTGCGCCCGACGTTCGGCGCACGCCGCAAAACAAGGACCGCCCTAGCGGGTGACACGGCGACGTGAAAGCAGCAACCAGCCGAGGAATACGCCGACACCCACGCCGATGAATTCAAACAGCACGCGCAAGCCGATGCTGTCGGGGTCATGCACTTCGGCCAGCCGCGCCCGCAGCAACTGCAGCGACTGTAAACGGCCGTAATTGAAATAGAACAGGTTCCACAGGTCGCCGCCGCCGGCCAGCAGCATGCCCAGCACGTAGGCCCAGCTGATCTCCAGGCCCAGACTCCAGCCCTGGGTGCGGCCAAATAGATGAATCAGCCCAAAAAGCACCAGCCCCGCGGCGAGCGCGATGGCGCCCGCTTCCAATGCACCTATCAGGCCGTATCCCATCCACGACTGGTCGTAAGGCATGCCCCTGTCCACCTTTGTTGTAATTTGCAGACATTATGCCCTTAGCGACCCTTCTCAGCGCCATGAAAGGATCTCGCGTAAGGAAAGTCTTACCCTGAATCCCGCACCTCACGTACAGAGCACCCGTCGAGCCCATCACATCGCTGGAAGCAAAGGGCCGACTAAACTCTGAAGCCGCAACCTTTTACGAGCCCTGCCGTGCCCACGAGCCGCTCCATCAGCCGCCACGCAGCCCTGATCCTGGTCGACGTGCAGCCCGATTTCATGCCCGGCGGCGCGCTTGCCTGCCACGAGGGCGATGCCATCGTTCCCGGTATCGAGCAGTTGCTGAAACAACGCGTGTTCCAGCACGTGGTGGCCACGCAAGACTGGCATCCTGCTGGTCATATCTCGTTCTCCAGCTCGCATCCGGGCCGCGAACCGTTCGAGCGCATTCCGCTGTATGGCCGGGCCCAGACGCTGTGGCCGCCGCATTGCGTGCAGGAGACGCCGGGCGCGGCGCTGCATCCGGGCATCGACTGGTCCGCCGTGCACAAGATAATCCGCAAGGGGGACGACCCCAAGGTGGATTCCTATAGCGGCTTTCGCGAGAACCATGGGCCGGATGGTGAGCGCCCTTCGACCGGCCTGAGCGACTGGTTGCGCCGCCGCGACGTGACCGACGTGTACCTGGCCGGCCTGGCACGCGACGTCTGCGTGTTGTGGACCGCACAGGATGCGATCGACCTGGGCTACCAGACCCACGTGCTGTGGGACCTCACCCGCCCGGTATCAGCAGACATCGACGTCGACCTCGCCACCCGCTTTCGCTACGAGCAGATGGGCGTGGAAGTGATCGACTCCGACGCGCTGGCCTGAGCCGGTCAGCCGTCATTTTCGGAAGTGGCGCTTACCTGCAGCTCGCCGTCCTCATCGACCGTCACCGCGATATCGATCGGTCGGCAGCACACCTGGCAGTCCTCGATGTAGCGCTGGCTGTCCACCGATGCGTCCACCAGGATCTCGATGGGCTCGCCGCAATACGGGCAATGGATGAGGACGGGATCAAGCATGCGAATCACCCCATAGCGGGCAGGTCAGCCGCGCTTGGCCAGTGACAGCGCCGAACCGCGCGCATTCACCTGCACGGTGATGTTGTCGCCCGAGGCGAGTGTGGTGTCCACGTGGGCATCATCGCCCGGCTTGTGGCAGGCGCCGGAATTTTGCAGCGATACCGCATGCGAGCCGCTAGGCAGGTAGAGCGAGACTTGTTCGCCGGTTTCCAGCTGCGCGGCGAATTGATTGTCGATGTAGATCTGGCTGGAGCAGCCACCACCGAACAGTCCGTTGTCGCGTACTACCTGCAAGGTGGCATCGCCATTGGCCGGCTTCTTGTAGAGGAACACGCGATTGGCCACCGCGTCCTTGATGGCCGTGTCGTGGGTACTGGTGGTGCCGCAGCCAGCGAGCCCAATGGTGCACAAGACCGCCAGACCCATGACATATCGCATCGTTTTCATCGCCTTGCTCCTGCTTGCCGATTCACGGCGTCGAGCATCGCGAGTGTTCGATCAAACGGGCGTGAAACACGCTCTCACGCGACCGGCAGCTGCCACGCCGATGGCAGCAGGATCTGGAACCAGCCCTCGCGCGCGGTGCGCCGGGCCAGCTTCAGCACTTCCTTGTCCTTGCTCAGCAACCATTGGGCGCCGCTCGCCAGTGCCAACTCGAGGAACTTCTGGTCGTCCGCGTCGGCGCAGCGCGGCAGCGTCACGTCGTCACGCAGGGGCAGCTCCGAGGCGGGCAGCAATTGCGTCCAGCGATCGAATGCCTCGGCCGCCTCGCGCTGGGTAGCCTCCTCCAGCGCCAGCGCAGGATACGTGAGCACCGCCAGCCACTCCTCGCGGCAAATTTCGTCCACCACGGCCTGGACCAGCCCCGCCCGCAGGGCCGCCATCAGCGGGGCGCAAGCCGGGTCGCGAAACACGAACAGGTCGAGCGCGACATTGGTATCGAGGACAAGGCGAGGCGGCTTGGCAGACATGGCGCGCATGGTGGCACAGCCGACCCCGCGGTCCACAGGTAAACTGTGCTGCCCCGCCTACTGGATCGCAGCCATGACCGAACGCCTCTTCGACGACTACGTGGTTCGTTCGACGGCCGTCGCCGAAGGTTCCCGTTTCACCGCCTGCATCGTCGTCACGCCCACGGCCCGCAACGGCTACCCGGTGTATTACGCGGTTTGCGAAAACCGTAGCTTCCGCAGCGAGGAGCTGGCCGAGGAATCCGCCGCCAAGGCACTGGCCGCCGTTCTGTCGCTGGAGGGAGACGGCACCCCGGTGTTCCCCGAGGGTTACACCGGCTTCGACGACGAGCCAGCGGGACCTGAGGAAGCATGACCCACCTGAAGTACCTGGGCGGTTATCCCCCCGCCCTGCATGACAAGGTGCGTCAGCTGATCGAACGCGACGAGCTGGGCGACTACCTGCAGCGTCGCCACCCGGGCCGGCATGAGATCCAGAGCGACAAGGCGCTGTATGCCTACACCAACGCATTGCGACAGGAACACCTGCGCAACGCGCCGGGCATCGACCGCGTGCAGTACGACAGCAAGCTGGACGTGATCCAGCGTGCGCTGGGCCTGCACACGGCGATCTCGCACATTCACGGTGGGCGCCTGAAGGCTCGCAAGGAAATTCGCATTGCCTCGCTGTTTCGCGAGGCAGCGCCCGAGTTCCTGCAGATGATCGTGGTGCACGAACTGGCGCACCTCAAGGAATTCGAGCACAACAAGGCGTTCTACCAGTTGTGCGAGTACATGCAGCCGGATTATCACCAGCAGGAACTGGATCTGCGCCTTCTGCTCACCTGGCGCGCCGTGCTCGCTTCACGCGCGTCGACGGCGCAAACGCCACGCTAGAATATGGCCGCGTCGCTTCACGACGAACCACCCGAAGGAATGGTGCCGCTCCATGTTCGATAAGCTGAAGCAACTGTTCCAGCAGGGTCCGCGCACCGTCAGCATTGGCGGTCGTCCCTTTATCAGCCATGGGCTGACAAGGCGAATCTGGGACGACATCTACCACTTCGCGCTCACCATTCGCTGGCCATCGTTCTTCGCGCTGGCCGCTGCGATTTTTGTGCTGCTCAACGTAGTGTTTGGCACCTTGTATCAGCTGGGCGACAAGCCCATCGCCAACCAGTATCCCGACAATTTCGGCGGCGCATTCTTCTTCAGCGTCGAAACGCTGGCCACCGTCGGCTACGGCGACATGCATCCGCAAACGGTGTACGCCCATGTCGTGGCGACCATCGAAATCTTCTTCGGCATGCTGAGCATCGCCCTGGTTACGGGCCTGGTGTTCGCTCGTTTCTCGCGGCCCCGCGCCAAGATGATCTTTGCCGATCATCCGGTCATCCGGCTCATTCATGGTCAACCGACGCTGATGATCCGCGCCGCCAATGCACGGCAGAACGTCATCGCCGAGGCGTCTGCCAAGTTGCACCTGCTGGTGCGCGAAACCTCGCCTGAGGGCTTTCGCCTTCGTCGTATCCATGACCTGCGATTGCTGCGCGACCGGCACCCGGTGTTCACCCTGAGCTGGACACTGATGCATGTAATCGACGAAAACAGCCCGCTGTACAGCTTCACGCCGGAAATACTCGCTGCCACCGAGGCCACCGTGATGCTGTCGATCGAAGGCATCGACGAGACCACCTCGCAATCGATGCTGGGCCGACGCCAGTGGAACCACCGGGAATGGCGCTGGAATCATCGTTACGTCGACCTGGTGCATGACGACGAGTTCGGGGTCAGCCATATCGATTACGAGGTGTTCCACCAGGTGTTGCCGGTGGGAGAGAACGAGGACAGCGACCGGTTCTGAAGGCTCCGCTCGCCGTTGTAGGAGCGCACCCTGTGCGCGACCGCGGAGATAGGTCGTTACCGCTATGTAGGTTGGTCGCGCACAGGGAGCGCTCCTACAGGGTCAGCAGCACCTTGCCGATGGCGGTGCGACTTTCCAGGAAGGCATGCGCCTGCGCGCCGTCGCGCAGCGCAAAACGGCCGGCGATTTGCGGCTTGACCACGCCACGGCGGATCTGTTCGAACAATGCGCACGCGCGCTCGCGCCGCACCTCGGCGCTGGTCAGCACGTTCCACAAATCGCCGCCGGTAAGGGTGAGCGAACGATCCATCAGCAGGCGCGGATCCACCGGATCGGGATCGCCCGCGGCCATGCCGTAGAACACTACCGTACCGCCGATACGCGCCGCCGCCAGGCTGTCGGCCAGCGTGCGGCCCACCGAGTCGTACACCACGTCCGCGCCGTGGCCACCGCTCAGCGCCCTGGCCGTCGACAGCCACTCGTCGTAATCCGCCGCCACATCGGCGCCCGCCGCAATTACCGCATCCCGCCGGGCCTCGCTGGAAGCGACGCCCAGCACCACCGCGCCCAGGCTCTTGAGCATCTGCACCAGCAGCAGGCCTACGCCGCCGGCGGCTGCATGCACCACCGCCACGTCGTCGGGCCGCACCATGAAGCTGTCGGTGACCAGGTACTGGGCCGTGAGGCCCTGCAGCAGCACCGCAGCGGCGGTGTCGACATCGATGTCGTCCGGCAGGGGAATCAAGCGCTCGCGATCCACCGCGACCAGCTCGGCGTTGGCATGGGGCATATCCGCGAAACCCACGCGGGTGCCGGCCGGGAACAGCGAGTCGCCCGGCACGGGAACTTCCACCACCCCGGCACCCTCATAGCCCAGCACCCACGGTGCCGATCCGCTGAGATGGTAGGTGCCGTTGCGGCGATAGACGTCGGCAAAGTTCAGCCCCACGCTTTGCATGCGCACCAGTGCCTGGCCGGGGCCTGGCACCGGGTCCGGCCGCTGGGTCCAATGCAGTACGTCGGCTGGCCCAAAGCGGTCGAAAGTCAGTGCGTACATGGGGCGAATCCTTGCTCGGAGCGGTGTCTGACAAGCATGGCATGTCTGCGACGGGCGGCGCCGGCATGTCCGCCTCTTCATGACATCAATAAAAAATATGACGACCCGTCGAACCTTTCCTTGCGTGAAGCTGTACTTTTCGGTCAACCGCACGCAAGATCACGCGTTGTTCACGTCCATTGGCCATGACGTTCACGGCCTGCACTGGAGATGACGCCATGCGGCGAACCTTTATCGTGGGGTGCCCACGTTCCGGCACGACCATCGTTCAGGCCTTGCTGGCGCGCCATCCTGCGGTTTACACGCTGCCGGAAACGGCCTTCTTCGAACAGATGCACGGCGACCTGGAGTGGCGCTGGGGCGACTCGCTCGCCACCCCCAAGCGCCGCCGCTGGCGACAACGACTTGGGCTCACCCGCCGGCACGTGCGCGAGGCCTACGCCGCCCTGCACCACCAGCTCACCGGCCGCCTCGCTTCGGTACGCGGCCCATTGCAGACCAGCACGCTGTCGCGGCGCTTCCTGGCGTTGCTGGACCGCTCGGCGACGACGGCAGGCCGCGGCATGTGGCTGGAGAAAACCCCCAACCACCTGCTCTATATCCCCGAGATCGAGGCGCTGGCGCCGGACGCGCGCTTCGTCCATGTAATCCGCCGCGGTGCCGACGTACTGGCTTCGTTGATCGACGTGTACCTGCGCTTCGAGAACGACCACGTATTCGGTGGCGGCACCGTGCACTGGGCCCGTCGCTGGAATCGCGCCATGCACATCCACGGCCAGCACGTCGGGCGCGCCAACCATCATTTCGTGTTCCTGGAAGAACTGGTGCGGCACCCGGAGGCCGAATGGGCACGGCTGTGCGACTTTCTCGAGCTGCCCGAAGATGCCCCGCTGGACCATGCCTGCCAGCAGACCATCGCCGACCTCAATCACGAACCCTGGAAGGTCTCGGCCATCCACGGCCAGCTGCGCGAGGCCGACCGCAAGGTGGATGGCCTATTCGGCCCCAAGATGCAGCACTGGCTGCAAGCCCACCTGGCTTCGTACGACGACCTGCGCGCGCAATGCGGGGTCGACGCCCGGCGCTCGGCGCCGCCCCGGCTGCGCGTGGTGCCAGCCAGCCAGGCCGCGGGCGTTCGCTGAGTCTTCACCGTCGGCGGCCCGGACCATCGCCGGGCCGCCGGAGCACATTTCAGGCGCCGGGCACGGGCACTTCGCTGGCGCGGTTGAAGTCGCCGATGGCTTCAACCAGATCAGTCACCGCCACGCGTTCGACCTCGGTGAGGTCGGGATTCCAGCTGTCCAGAATCAGTACCACGCGGGTCTCCCCGCTACGGTTCCATGCCTCGTGCTCGAAGGTGTCGTCAAAGGTGACGCAGCGTCCTTCCTTCCATTCATGCAGCTCGCCACCCACATTGATGGCGCAGTCCGGCGGCACGATCAGCGGCAGGTGCGTCACCAGGCGCGTATTGGTCACGCCGCGATGCGGAAGGATGTGCGTACCCGGGCTAAGCACCGAGAAAAGTGTCTCCGGCGCGTGGTCACGGATGCGCACCAGCGGCACCGCGTCGAGTAGCGCCGTGGTACGCGGGCAACGGGCGCAATGCTCGTCGAAACGATCGCCGTGGCGATAGAAGAAGAACGCATCCCATGCCGCTTCCTGGCTACTGGACGAGCCCAGGTAGCCCTTGAGCGCCTCCGCCGACTGTTCGCCCAGGAACGGCAGCAGCGGCTGGTTTTCCGCCAGCACGGCATGCAATTCCTCCCGGACGATGCCGGTCGCGGCCTCCAGATCGGCATGCCAGGGAAAGCGCTCGGTCGGGTAATAGGCTTGGCTGGGCACGCCAGGGAAATAGAGAAACTTCGGATTCTGGCGCGGATCCGGCAACGGAGCCGGCTGCTCGCCCAAGTAGATCGACAGGCACTGCTGCACCCGCTCCAGGCCCGTGCGACCGTAGCGTTCGCGCAACGGCTCCAGCACCGCATCGAATACCTGGCGACGACCCGCGTCGATAAAGCGCATGGCGTGTTGCACCGGCTGCTGTAACCCCGGCGCGGTGGTCGCATCACTCATCCAGCGCCCTTGCGCCTGGGCGGCATTCACCGCGCCAAAATAAGCGAGCAATGCCCCGTGCGTGTCGCCAAGCTGCTCCAGCGCGATACCGAGGCGCAGTCGCGCCACAAACAGCTGCGGCGCGCGATCAAGCGCCTGCCGCAGGCTAAGCGTGGCAGCGTGCATGTTGCCCGTGGCCATTTGCGCGGCGCCAAGCTGGTGCAGGATATCGGGCTGTCCCGGCCGCGCCTGTTCGGCAGCCAGCAGCATCGCTACCGCTCGCAAGGCGTCGCCTCGCAGCATGTGGCGGCTGGCCAGGAACTGCAGCGCCTCCACGTCGCCGGGTTCCAGCTCCAGCAGGCGGGCAAACGATTGTTCCGCCAGCATCAAATCCCCGTTCCGCATCCCATGTAGCGCCTGTTCGCGCAAGGCTGCGGCTCCCCCACTCACCCCACTACTCATCGTGACTCCACCCTCATGACGCCCTGCCCCCAAGAACACTGCGAACTTCGCAGCCGTGCTAGTGGGCATAATAGACGCGTTTCGGCGGGCCGCGTTGACCTCAACGCATTCGAAGAAAGGCGCGCAGCGACAGCGACATCCTGAGCTTGGGGAGATGAATGAATTCGCGATTGCAGGGGTTAGCCCCAAACGCCATGCAGCAGGTAATGGTTGCCGGACAGGCGCTTGATGCCGGACGCGTGGACGAGGCGGATCGGCAGCTGACGCAGGTGCTGGCCAGTTATCCGAATCACCCCGAAGTCCTGCGCATGAGGGCCGGCATACTGAGCATGCGTGGTCAGCACAGCCAGGCCATCGGCACCATGCGCCAGGCGCTGGCGCTGCGGCCGCAGGACGCCGCTTACCACAACACACTGGGATCCCTGCTGGGTACCGCGGGCGAGTACGAGGCAGCCATTGCCGCACTACGCCACACCTGCGAGCTTCAACCCAACCTGGCCATGGCCTGGTACAACCTGGGCGTGATGCTGATCAAGTGCGTGCGCAACGATGAGGCCACCCAGGCGTTGCAGCGTGCCATTGCGCTCGCACCCAACCATGGACCTGCCCGCGCCCAGCTGGCCGATATTCTGCGCACGCGTGGCCTGGTGGACGAGGCCGCCGCCGAGTACCGACGACTGATCGCGGCCCAACCTACCTCCGGGTTGGCCTGGTGGGGCCTTGCGGATCTGCGCACCCAGCGCTTCAGCGAACAGGACATTGCCCAGATGCGTGCGGCGCTGACGCGCCCTGAAGGCAGCGAACTTGACCGTGTCACCATCGGTTTCGCGCTGGCCAAGGCGCTGGACGAGGCGGGTCGCTATGGCGAGTCGATGGAAGCCTTGGCCGCCGCCAAAGCGATTGCGCAACGCAGCCAGCCCTGGAACGCCCCGGCATTTTCAAGCAGTGTCGCCGCCATCTCCGATGCCTTCGAAACCCCACCTGCCGGCGCGCCAGAACCGCTGGGACGGGAGGTCATCTTCATCGCCAGCCTGCCCCGTTCGGGCTCCACCCTGGTCGAGCAGATTCTCGCCTCGCATTCATCGGTGGAAGGCTCCGGCGAACTGGTCGACCTCCCGCACGTGCTCGCCGAGGAATCGCGGCGGCGCGGCAAACCGTTTCCGCAGTGGGTGCCGGACATGCTGCCTGCGGACTGGCAGCGACTGGGTCAGCGCTATATGGAGCGCACCGCGCACTGGCGGCGCCAGCGTCCGATCTTCACCGACAAGCTGCCCAACAACTGGATCTATATCGGCGCCATCCGCGCGATGCTGCCGGAGGCGCGCATTGTGGTGTGCCGACGCGATCCGCTGGAAACCTGCTTTTCCTGCTACCGCCAGCCGCTGGATGCCAACAACGGCTATACGCGCACGTTCCCCGACCTGGCCAGTTTCTGGCGCGACTTTGATCGCAGCGTGACCCGCAGCGCGGCACTACATGCCGAGTACGTCCGCGAGAACAGTTACGAGGCGCTAGTCGCCGATCCGGAAACGCAGATTCGTGAACTGCTGGCGTTCTGCCAGTTGCCGTACGAGGAAGCGTGCCTGAATTTCCAGGAGACCGTCCGCGACGTGCGCTCACCCAGCGCTACCCAGGTACGCGGTCCCATGCGTCGCGATACGGCTCGCTCCCATCGTTACGGGCATCTGCTGGATCCGCTGCGCCAGGCGTTGGACCTGCCGCCCTTTCAATCATGACCCTACCCGCGGACACCCCGCCGCAAGCGCTCCCTGCCAGCCAGTCCTGCCTGCTCGCATACGACCGGCAGCTCGCCCAGGGTCAGGCGCGGGCTGCGCGACATGCGTTGCTCGACGCGCTGTCGCAAGCGCCCGAGCAGGAGTCATTGGCATGCGGTCGCGCCCTGGTTCTTCGCGGTGACCTGGAGTCCGCGCATGACGTATTTGCAGCGGCTGCGGTGCGTTATCCCACGTCCGGCGAGCTATGCATCGGGCTGGCCGGCTTGTGCTGGCAAATGCATCGCCACGCACAGGCGGAAACGCTGTTGCGCCATCGGCTGTCCACCTGTCCCAACGACGTCGCCGCCACCTTCCTGCTCGTGCGCTTGCTGCGTGAGGAAGGCCGCATGCAGGCCGCCGCAGGTGTCATGCATCAACTATTCGATCACGGCCCACATGCTGCGGACACGGTGATCGAAGCGGTAGAGATGCTCGATAACTACGGGCGTGTACAAGACGCCTCGTCGATCTGCGAGGCCGCCATTGCCGGCGGTTGCGAAGATCCGCGCCTCCACGCCTATGCGGGCATGCTGGACATCCAGCTGGGCCAGTTTCAACGCGCCCGCGAGCACTACGAGTTTGCGCTCGCCCACGATGCCCATGCCGTGGAGTGGAACATTCCGATCGGCCTGTCCGACCTGCAGCGCTATCAGGACGCCAACCATCCCGACTTCACCCTGTTTCGCGAAGTGCTTGGACGCGCCGGGCTGAGCGACAAGGCGCGCACCACCACCTTGTTCGCACTCGGCAAGGCGCATGACGACATCGCCGACTACGCGCAGGCCGCGCGCTACTTCAGCGAGGCCAATGCTCGTGTACAGGCAACCAGCACGTGGTCGCGCAAGCACTGGAAACGTGCCATCGAAGCACGCGTCGCTGCACCGGCTTATCCGTGGGCGCTAGCCGCACCCACGGACTGGACGCCCGTATTCATCGTCGGTGTGCCGCGCTCCGGCACCACGTTGCTGGCGGAGCTGATCGCGCGACACCCACAGGTATGCAATCGCGGCGAGCTCGGCTGGTTGCAGACCGTGGCGCAAAGAGTGTCGCTGACACCGCCAGGCCGACGCGAACCGTTTGAAGAAGCCGCGGCACTCTACGCGGCGCAGCTGCGACAGGACGACTCGGACGCACGCTGGTTCATCGACAAGCAGCCGCTGAATCTGCTGCATATCGACCTGATCATGGCGCTATGGCCAAACGCTCGCATCATCCATTGTCAGCGCGATGCGCGTGACACCGCACTGTCCCTATGGTCGCAATCGTTCCATGACCAGGCACACGACTACGCCTACGACTTCAACGATATCGCCGCGGTGATCCAGGGTTGTCGTCGACTTATGTCGCACTGGAGCCAGCGCTATCCCGCCTCGATCCGCACAGTGAATTACGAGGCGCTGGTGGCCGCGCCTGACGAAACCGTCAGGTCGCTGAGGGAGTGGCTGGGCCTGCCCGGCGGCACCGACACCGATCGCGCGCAGGTCAACCAGGGCATCAGCACGGCCAGCGCCTGGCAGGCGCGCCAACCTGTCTATACGAGTTCCGCCGGGCGCTGGCGTGGCTACGCGCCTTACGTGCCGGCGCTGCTGCGCATTCCAGAGCACTGAAGAAGCTGCCAAGAAGCGGCTTGCTGCTGGCGCCGCGAAACCCGGCGCCAGCAGCAAGCGCGGCGGCTAGTCGCCCATCTCAGTCGAATAGCCCCAGTGACGCAACATAGGCTCAAGGATGGGCAATACCGGCTCGAGGTCGCGGCGGTACTTGTGCCAGCGCCCAAGGCCCTTGCGGTTCACCGGCTCGATCACCTGCGAGTAGCTCGGCGTACCGATGTAGGCCTTGTTACGAGCATGCTGGTCGAAGTGCAGCATCGGTGAGGCATCGTCCAAATCAAGGAACTGCGCGATGCGCGCCGCCTGTTGCGGGAAATCCGTCACCAGGTGTTCGTAACGCGACAACATCACCGCTGGCTGCAGGATGCTCACCTGGTAAAGCCAGCGCGTCATGGTTTCCACGTACGCATGCGCCAGGCGTTCAAGCGTGCTGCACGCGGCGGCAAGGCCACTGGAACGGAAGCTCTGCATATAGCAGCTGAGAATCACGTCGCAGGGGTGACGCAACGCCAGAATGAACTTTGCCTCGGGAAACAGGCGATGGATCATCGGCAGCCACTGCATGTTCAGTGGATTCTTGTCGATCAACCGGGTCCCTTCACGGCGCGCAATGCGCTCGGCCACCATCGTGTGATAACGCTTGCGCAGCTCATCGCAATCGTACTGTTGCAAGACGCTGAGATCTTCCAGGATACGTGGATCGTGCCGGCGCAGCGTGTTGGCCAGACTGTTGAAGAACGGGTTCTCGTCCATCGACTGCAGGTCGGGATGCGCGTCCAGCATCTGCTCAAGCAAGGTGGTGCCTGAGCGCGGGAAGCCGACCACAAAGATCGGCGAGTCATGCGCCTCGGGCGCAATCAGCCGTGGCCAGCGGGCATATTGTTCTGCCGATACGTCCGGGGCATCCACCGGCATGGCCCGCGCATCGGGCGTGAAATACTCGGGCGAGTCGAAATGCCTTTCCCTCGCCTCGATGCGATGCGCTTCGCGCAGCGTAGCCATCGTCGCTTCCGTATCCCCCAGCTTGTCGCACGCGGCGGCGAGCTGGAAATAGTGAGCGTAGTCATCGCCGTCTTGCGGGCCGCATTGCTCCAACAGCTGTTTCGCGCCGGCGAAGTCTTTCCTGCGCAGCGCGAGCGTCGCCAGCAGATGAGTGGCTTCGTTACGCTGAACGTCGGTCGTGCCAGCCGTCGCGCGGGCTACCGGCAGGGCCATAGCCTCGGCTTCCTCCAGCTGGTTGAACCGCTCATAGATGCTGGCCAGTAGAAGCCTCACGTCGGGATTTCCCGGCTGGCGGCTGATCAGATCTTCCAATACCAGGGCTGCGTCGGGAACATCGTTCCTCAAGGTCAGCACCTGTGCCAGTTCCAATTGGAGCGCATCGTCGTTCAACGGAAACCAGTGTCGCCAGGGCTTGAGCAGTTCGCCGGCGCCCTCGACATCCTGGCAAAGACAGCAGGCGCGGGCGGCAAAAACGCGTGCCAACGGTGACTGCCGGTCCATTGCAACGGCGTCAAGCAGGAGATTGCGGGCCGCGAGATAGTCGCGCCGCTCAATCATCAAGCGTCCCAGATCGATCATGGGTAAAACATTGCTCGGATCGAGCCCAATCGCCTTCGAATAGGCCGCCTGTGCGTCTTCCTGAGCACCGGTCTCCGCCAGGGCCGTGCCGTAATTGCTCCAGTGCACACTGCTCATCGGGAACAGGCGAGTCAGCTCGGCGTAGATCGGCAACGCTTCCGGCAAGCGCTGCTGGGTCTGCAGGCTCATGGCCAGCAGCAGCAGTAAATTCTCATCGCGCGGCTGGTCAATCAAAGCACCCCGGCAAAGCTGCTCGGCCTGCTGCGGCTGGCCCGCGCCCAGCGCAGCGGCGATCTGAGGAATGAGGTTTTGCATCATGGTCCCAAAGAAAAGGGCCGCGTGAATGATTCACGCGGCCCTTCAAGGTTAACGCTTCTACTATCGAGTTAGAACTTGACCGTCACGCGAGCCCAGAAGTAGCGGCCCATCAGGTCGAAGTCGCTCGGGTCGGTGTTGGCGTTCAACGTGTTGTTCGCGTACAGCATAGGCGGCTGCTTGTCGAACAAGTTGTTGACACCGAAATCGACGCGGGTGTTGATCGGCGCGATGTTGTAACCCATCGAGATGTCGTTGTAGACCGTTGCGCCGTACTTGAGGATCGTGCCCGACTCGAAGTTCGGCGACGTGTCATCAAGCGAGCCCGTCGGACCACCGTTCTGGAAGCGACCGATGTAGCGCATACGCCACTGAGCGCTCCAACCACCCGACATCCAATCCACGAAGCCCTGTCCGCGCCAGCGCGGGAACAGACAGATACCCGCGTTATCCGGGCAGGCAGCAGCCTGTGCGGAACCGAACGGCAGGAAGTGACCGGCATCCTTGTACGTGACGCTACCCGCCACACCCGGCGCGGTGACCTGGTCGTAGTACTTCAGGTAGGTCGCATTGACGCCAACGTTGAACTGACCCCACGAGAACTGCGGCAGCTTGTAGTTGGCCGACCAGTCGATACCGCTGGTGTTCAGGCTACCCAGGTTACCCGTCGGTTCCACCGTGGTCTGCAGCAGCTGACCCTGGTTGGCACCCGGGTTCGGGTTGCGCTGGATGTACTGGCAGTATTCCGTGGCACCCGAGGAGCAGAGGTTCAACAGGCTCTGCAGGCCGATGCTGGTGATCGTGTCGTTCAGGTTAACGCGCCAGACGTCCACGGTGGTGGACAGGCCCGGCACATACGACGGGCTGTACACCAGGCCGAAGTCATACGACTTGCCCTGTTCCGGCTTGACCGGGAAGCCAGCCACGCGAGCACCCTGGGTGATCGTGGACGCCTGCGTCTGCGACACCACCGAGTTGTTCTGGAACGTGCCATTGGTGGGCACGAACTGGCAGGCCAGGGCCAGCGGCGAACCGGCCGGCGCGCCGGTGTAACCGGTACACGGATCGGTGTGGATGTACGGCGCATCGGAGCCCGACGCATAGAGCTCGGTGAGCGTCGGCGCACGGAACACGTCTTCCATGGTGCCGCGCAACAGCAGGTCGTCGAACGGCTTCCACTCCAGCGCGAACTTGAAGTTGTTCGTGCTGCCGAAGGTCTGGATCTTCGAGTAACGGTCGCCGATGGTCAGGTTCAGCGACTGGACGCCCGGGAGACCCGCGAGGATCGGAATGAACGTTTCGGCGTAGAGATCCTTGGTGCTATAGCCACCCTGGATCGCGCTCAAGCACTGGCTGCCCAGGGCGCAGCTGCCGGTGGTCGGATCGAGGATCAGCTGCGGCGACGGGATGGCATGCTCGTAATCGGTGCGGTATTCCGAACCGACGGCCAACTGGACGCCACCAGCGGGCAGGCTGAACACCTCGCCACTGAGGCCAGCGTGCCAGGTCTTTTCGATCGTGTAGATATCGCTCGGGGCAGTTGCACCAGCCGCCTTGATCGCCGCAACCGTACCCGGCGCATTGATATCAAACGGGTTGAACTGACAGGCAACTTCGCTGACGCCAGCCGGGCACACCGCGACGCCATTGGCGCCCATCACCGAAGGACCCGTATACAGGTCAGCCTGGTTGGCCAGACCGCCGGTGTTGATGCTCTGGCTCTCGTGGCCGTAGTTGAAGCCGGCGTCCCAGTTCCAGTTCTTGTCCCAAACCGTGAAGTCGCCCTTGAAGCCCGTATTGATCTGGGCGTCGGTACGACCGTCAGAGGCGGTACGGAAACCGCCCGAGGTCAGGCGCGAGCGGAAGGTGTTGCCGGTGGAGCCAAAGGACGTGCCGAACTGATTGAACGCGTTGTTGACGGCGATGTTCGCGCCCGTCGTATCAGTACCATAGACCGCCGGCGCCAGCTGGAAGCTGGACGAGGTCTTCTGGTAGATAGCGTCCGCATAAGCCGTGACGTGGTCACCAAGGTGGTACTCACCGTTGATGAAGCCGCCGGTACGCTCCTGCGGGGTCTCGATCAGGTTGACTGCCGAATAGTTGTACTTGTCGGCATTGGTATAGCAGTGGTAGTTCGCGGTGCTGACGACCTGGCTGTTGCCACCCGGGTTCAACGAGACGTTGGAGCATCCGAACGTGCCGGCGAGGCCTGCCGGCAGCTGGATACGGCCCACTGGCGTGGACGACGAACCGCCCACGAACACCTGGCTACCCGAAAGGGTCAGGGCGTTCTTGGAGAAGGCACGATTGGCCGCCAGGACACCGTCCTGCTTGTTGTAGTTCAGGCCGGCCATGATGCTTCCCTTGTCGGACGTCTGTCCGAAAGTGAAGGTATAGCCGTTCTGGTCGCCGTCATTGTGGTCAGACTGACCGACGTTGGCGGTGAAGGTGGCACCCTGGTAGTTCTTGCGCAGGATGAAGTTCACGACGCCGCCGATGGCGTCCGAACCGTAGGTTGCCGACGCACCGGTCGGCAGCACTTCGATGCGCTCGATCGCATCAGCCGGGATCGCATTCGGATCCTTGCTGAGCAGGCGCTGGCCGTCGATCAGGATCAGCGTGCGATCCGAACCAAGACCACGAAGGTTGATGCTCGACTTACCCGAACCGCCACCATTGTTGGTTGCCGGGTTGACGTTACCGCCGGTCATGGCCGGCAGCTGCTGCACCAGGTCACCAAGCGTCTGCTTGCCGGTGGCAGCGATCTGAGCGCGGTCAATGGTTACGACCGGGCTGGCCGTCTCGACGTCCACACGGCGAATCAGCGAACCGGTCACGGTGACCGTTTCGAGCGTCTTGCTCTTGGTCTGATCCGGCGGCGGCGTGGTGCTGGACTGCGCGTCCTGCGCGAATGCTGCGGTGCCGTAGGCGCTCGCTGCGAGCATGCCCAGCGAAAGCGCCAGGCGGACCGACGTACACAGTTTGTTTTCCCCGAACTTCATGAGACACCCTCCCGTTATTTATTTATGACTGGGTTTGAAAGAGATCCCCGCCTCAAACCCGCGCCCGAACCACCCAAGATTAGGGGTAGACCGTGGTCTACAGCGCTGCGCATTTATCACGCTTTACTTACAGATAGTCAATAAAATCTATACAGCAAGAAGTTGCCTTTACCTACAGACTTTCGCAATTTGTTGCGAATCGCCCTGGAAATACCCTCCTTCCCAGGGGGCATTTCCCTCACATTGCGAAGGCTGACCATCCGTCCAACCGGGTGAAGTCCTGGTGAAGGCAGCCCAGCTGCAGCGCGGCTGGGCCGGCACATCCCTGATTTGGAACGCGTTTATTCGAGGCCGCCGTCGTCCTCGAAACGCAGATGCCTGACACTGCGTCCTTTGCGGCGCACCAGTTTCAATGACTCGATACCAATGCGAATGTGGCGTTCAACAAATTGCGCCGTGACGGTCCGGTCGCTTAATTCCGTCTTAACGCCTTCGGGAATCATGGGTTGATCGGAAACTAACAAAAGCGCCCCACATGGAATTTTGTTGGCAAAACCCGCGGCGAAGATGGTCGCGGTCTCCATATCGACCGCCATGCAACGGGTACGGCGCAGGTAGTCCTTGAAGGCTTCGTCGTGCTCCCATACGCGGCGGTTGGTGGTGTACACCGTGCCGGTCCAGTAGTCGTAACCCAGGTCGCGGATGGTGGTGGAGACGCCGCGCTGCATCTGGAACGCGGGCAACGCCGGCACCTCGGGCAGCAGATAGTCATTGGAGGTGCCCTCCCCACGGATGGCGGCGATCGGCAACACCAGATCGCCGATGGCGTTCTTCTTCTTTACGCCGCCGCACTTGCCGAGGAACAACGCGGCCTTGGGATGGATGGCGCTGAGCAGATCCATCACCGTGGCGGCGTTGGGGCTACCCATGCCGAAGTTGATCAAGGTGATGCCATCCGCGGTGGCATTGGGCATGGGCTTGTCCCGCCCTTGCACGTCCACCCCGTGCCATTGCGCGAACAGATCCACGTAATGCCCGAAATTGGTCAGCAAGATGTGCTGGCCGAACTGCTCCAGTGAAGTGCCGGTATAGCGCGGCAGCCAGTTGGAGACGATTTCCTGTTTGTCCTTCATAAGACCCCATGAGGTCAGCGCAGCTTTTCCTGCTGCGCGTTACCGGCGACGCCACGCCGGCAAGATGCCAGATAAGTGCGCGCATCTTACCTGTTGGGCCAACCGAAGCGAGCTCACCCGCTTTCTATGCACTTTCTTGAAGCCGGGGCCATCACCATGGCGGCGACTCAAAGGAGAACACCATGCTGCTTATCGGCTTGCTGGTCGCGCTGATCGCGCTGCTGGGCTTTGCCTTCGTCGGACGTGGCTGGCTGGCGTGGGTGTCGGCGGTCGTCGTGCTCATCGTCACTTGGGCTGCGCTTGGATCGCCATCGCCACTCCTTATATATGGACTGCTATCCGTCCTTATATTGGTTGCACTGGTAACTGGATGGGCACCACTGCGTCGCGCGCTGTTCGCCCGCGTTCTGCTGCCGAAGCTGGCAGCGGTGATGCCTCGCCTGGGCGAGACCGAGCGCATTGCGCTCGAAGCAGGCACCGTGTGGTGGGATGCGCAGATCTTTTCCGGCATGCCGGACTGGGACTCGCTGCTGCGCTTTTCATGCAAACCGCTGAGCGCGCGCGAGCAGGCTTTCATGGACGGTCCGGTGACCAGGCTGTGCGCGATGCTCGATGACTGGCAGATCGAGCAAGACCGGGACCTGCCGCCCGAAGTGTGGGGGTTTCTCAAGCGCGAACGCTTCTTCGGCATGGTGCTGCCCGAAAGCTATGGCGGGTTGGGCATGTCCGAGATCGGTCACTCGCGAGTGGTCACGCGTATTGCCAGTCGCTCGGTGGCCGCTGCCGTGACGGTGATGGTGCCCAACTCGTTGGGGCCAGGCGAGCTGCTGCTTCATTACGGCACCGAGGAACAGAAACAACGCTACCTGCCGCGCCTGGCCGACGGCCATGAGGTGCCCTGCTTCGCACTCACCGGCCCCGAGGCCGGTTCCGATGCCGCCGCCACCCAGTCCGAAGGCATCGTCGAGTGGGGCAGCTGGGAAGGCGAACAGGTGATCGGCCTGCGCCTGAACTGGAACAAGCGCTATATAACGTTGGCGCCGGTAGCCACGCTGATCGGCTTGGCCTTTCGGCTGAAGGATCCCAACGGGTTGCTCGGTGGGGAGGTCGATCGCGGCATCACGTGTGCGTTGATCCCGCGCGAGCTGCCCGGGGTGTCCATTGGCAAGCACCACGACCCCATGGGTGTGCCGTTCGCCAACGGCCCCATCGAGGGTCATGACGTCTTCGTACCGTTGGACGCCATCATCGGCGGCGTCGAGCAGGCCGGTCACGGCTGGCGCATGTTGATGGAGAGCCTCGCGGCCGGCCGCTCCATCTCGCTGCCGGCACTGGCCGTCGGCGCCGCGCAGATGGCCACGCGTATCTGCGGTGCCTATGCCACCGTGCGCGAACAGTTCGACACGCCGATCGGTCGCTTCGAGGGTATCGAGGAGCCGCTGGCGCGCATTGCCGGCCTCACCTATCTGATGTCGGCCACGCGCACGCTTACCTGCGGCGCGCTCGATGCCGGCGAGAAGCCTGCGGTGCTCGGCTCCATCGCCAAGGCGTATCTCACCGATGCCATGCGCGAAGTGGTGAGCGACGCGATGGACATCCGTGCGGGCGCCGCGATCCAGCGCGGACCACGCAACGCGCTCTCGCGCATGTGGATGTCGGTGCCGATCGGCATCACGGTGGAAGGCGCCAACATCCTCACCCGCTCGATGATCATCTACGGTCAGGGCGCCATCCGCTGCCATCCCTGGGTGCAGAAGTTGATCAATGCCATCGCCGCCAAAGACCTCACCGCGTTCGACCGCTGCACCTTTGGCTATATCAATTTCGTCTTTACCCGCGGCGTGCGCGCACTATTGCTTGGACTCACCGGCGCACGCCTGGCCAAGGCACCCGACAGCGAGCTCGCTCGGCAGTATCAACACCTTACCCGCTTCGCATCCGCGTTCGCCTTTATCTCGGACCTTTGCATGGCGACCCTGGGCGGCGCGCTGAAGCGACGTGAGAAAATCTCTGGCCGACTCGCCGACGCGCTGGCCTGGCAATACCTGGCCGCCGCCACGCTCAAGCGTTATCACGACGAACCCAAGCTTGCCTCCAACCATGACCTCGCGCAGTGGGGCGTGGCGCTGGCGTTGTTCCGCACGCAGGAGGCGCTACGCGGGGTGCTGGACAACCTGCCATCTCCTTTTGCCGCCGGCTTCGCGCGGCTGTTGGTGTTTCCGCTGGGCGCCCGCTTCCGGCCGCCGTCGGACCTGCTGGGCCAGCGCGCGGCGCGCGCCATCCTGGAAGATCGCGAGGCGCGCATCCACCTCACCGAGGACATCCACGTGCCCGGGCCGACCGAACCGGGACTGGGCGAACTGGAGGCTGCGCTGGACAAGGCCGTGCGCGCCCTGCCGGTGGAAACCAAGCTGCGCGACGCCGTGCGCGCCGGTCAACTCGATCGCGCGCCCAAGGATGAGCTTGACGAGCGTGCCCTCGCCGCCGGCATCATTAACGCGGAGGAATATGCGGCACTGCACGAAGCCAACGAAACGCGCGACGCGGTGGTTCAAGTGGATGCCTTCGACGCCGATACGTATCGCCAGCTGCGATGAGGACCGCCGATACATGACCCATTGGTCGGGGTCGGCAGCCATCACGGCGCATGCTATGTTGGCTGCGCCGTTCACTCGGGGGGTGACAAGATGCGGATGGGCCTGGCCATCGATGCGTCCTGCGATTTGCCGCAGGCGTTTCTGCAAAAACACAATATCGCGGTGATGCCGATCACCATCCGCGTCGACGACGAAGTGTTCCTGGATAATCGCAACCAGGTCGAACTTCATCGCTTCCTCGATCGCAACATGGGTAGCCGCAGTCACTCGGCCGAAACCGAACCGTGTTCCATCGAGGAAGTGCAGCAGCTGTTTCTGGACAAGCTGGTGCTGGAACAGGACTGCGTGTTCTGCCTCACCATCACTGCCACGCGCAGCGCCATCAACGAGCATGTGATCAAGGCCAGCTTCGCGGTCTTGAAAAACTATCGTGCGGTACGCGAAAAGAACGGCATCACCGGTCCGTTCCTGATGCGCGTCATTGATACGCGCAGCCTGTTCGCCGGCGCCGCCCCCGCCATCGTCGAGGCGACCCGGCTGATCGAGGCCGGCGAAGCGCCCGCTGCCATTCGCGAACGCCTCACCTATATCGCCAACAACTCTTACGGCTACATGCTGCCGCGCGATCTCTACTACTTGCGTGCCCGCGCCAAGAAGAAAGGCGACCGCAGCGTGGGTCTGTTCAGTGCCGTGCTCGGCTCGGCGCTGGATATCAAGCCGCTGCTGCGCGGTTATCGCGGCGAGACCGGCCCGGTGGGCAAGGTCCGCGGTTTCGATCACGGTGCCGAAACGCTGTTCAACTATGTCTCCGAACGCGTGCATGCGGGGCTGCTGGTGCCTGCAGTGTGTGTCAGCTACGGCGGTGATTTGGCCGAGCTGGCCAAGCTGCCCGGATACGCCGGCCTGCGCACGGCGTGCGAGGAGTGCGGCGTGGAGCTGATGGAAGCGCCCATGAGCATCACCGGCATGGTCAATGTGGGCGAAGGTGCGGTCACGCTGGGCTTCGCCGCCGAGGAACACCTCGCAGAGTTCTGATCACCCGGGAAGCAGGCTCGCGCATGATCTCTCGTCTGTGTGCCTTGGCCTTACTCATCTGCCTCAGCGTGCCGGCTCATGCCGGCACCGCCTACAAGTGCACCGCGGCAGACGGCAAGGTGGTCTATCAGGACAAGACCTGCGCAGGCAGCCAGCGTCAGGAAACACTGCAACTCGACGACTCGGTTCCACTGACGCCACCGCCGCCCGAGCCAGAGAGCACCGCGCCTGTCGAAAAGCCGGCTCCGCCGATACCTGCAGCGCCCTCGGTACCGCTGCCGGCGATGTACGCCTGTCAGCGCGCCACCGACGGCAAGACCTACCTCAGCGATAACGGTGACCCGCAACCCTACCAAGTGCCCTACGGCATGGTGGGTCCCGGGTCAGGGTCGTTGTCACAGGTCTATGGGCCACCCAACAGCGCTGGCGGCTCGGCGCCCGAATTCAACCGCGGTCGCGTAACGCCGGGCATGATCGCCAACTACTACGTATGGGTGCAGGACCAGTGCCGCGAACTCACACGCGCGGAAACCTGCCACGCCTTGCGCGATGCCTACGACGACAACGCGACGAAATTGCGGCGTGCCTTCAAGAGCGACCAGCCGCCGCTGGAGCAGCGCGATGAGCAACTGCGCGCGCAACTCCGCAACTGTTGAATCACAGGCGCTGCGTATTTTTTGCGCAACGCGTCGCAAGTGCCTGCTTCATAACGCGCCCGCAAAGTTGTCCACAGGCTTGCACCCAGGCTGTCCCCAAACGCTGTGGAAAACTCGCGGCGGCGCTGTCGCAAAAATAACCACGATGATGAAACTGCCACGCTAGCGGGCACTTGGCCCACCTATCCACAGGCTTGCCCCCGCCTCGTCCACACCCGCTGTGGACAATCAGAAGCCGTAGTTGAGAAAGCCACCATCCACCGCCAGCACCTGGCCGGTGATGTAGCTCGCCGCCGGCAGGCACAGGAAGGCAATCGCCGCGGCTACTTCTTCGGGCTCGCCAATACGGCGCAATGGCGTGCGATCGAGTACCTCGTCCAGATACTCATCGTTGGCCAGCGCCGGTTCCGAACGCTGCGTGCGGATATACCAGGGCGCCACCGCATTGACGCGAATGCCGTCGGTGGCCCACTCCACCGCAAGATTGCGGGTGAGCTGATGCAGCGCCGCCTTGCTCATGCCGTAGGGCGAGCCGGTACGCACATGGGTCTGGCCGGACACGGAACCCACGTTGACGATGGCTGCGTTGGCGTGTTGCACCAGTTGCGAATGCGCCAGCCGACACATCTCGAAGGCCGAGAACAGGTTCTGTTCGAAGATGGCGCGGTACTCGTCCTCGCGATAGGCCAGCGTCGATGCCGGCCGGTTGCCGCCCGCATTGTTGATCAACAGCGACAGCGGCGCGCCGAGGTCGGCGACCCAGTCGAACACCGCCAGGCGCTCTTCCTGTTCGCTGAGGTCGGCACCGAATGCCAGCACCTCGATGCCCGGAAAATCATCGACCAGTTCCACGCGCACCTGCTCGAGATAATCGGCATCGCGTGCCACCAGCAGCAGGTTGGCACCGAGGCCTGCCAACTCGCGCGCCGCGGCATAGCCGATGCCCTTGCTGGCGCCGGTGATCAAAGCGGTGTGGCCTTGCAGTTGCCATGCGTCGATGCGTGTATTCATGCGCCGAGCTTAAAACCTGTTCCGGGCTCGCGCCTAGTCCGCCATGGGCTTGCCGGAGTTGGTGCCACGCGGGACACTCATGCTCCGTCTCGCGAGGAACGCCCATGAAATGGCTCGTGCCCCTGTTTTGCCTGTGCACGCTCGCCGCCTGTTCCGGCAAGCCGCCGGCACCGGTATCTCAGCCCGCGACCGCCAGTACGGCACGCGTGGCCACACCGTGGGATGACCTGAAGAAAGACGAGCAGCGCGCCCGCGACGTGCAGAAGACGGTCGACGAACAGGCCAAGAAGCAACAAGACCAGATCGACGCGGCCGGGCAGTAACACCACCATCCCTGTAGGAGCGCACCCTGTGCGCGACCGCAGCGCCATGCCGTTACCGCTAGGTAGGCTTGTCGCGCACAGGGTGCGTTCCTACCTCTGTTTGGGCCTTGGCAAGCGGGGTGGTGTGCAGGCATGTTTGTCGTATGAATGCCACCCACACTGACGCATTGGCCGCCGTGCCATTGCTGGACATCGACGACGCCAGCGTGATGCGCGGCGATCGCCTGATCCTCGACCGCTTCAGCCTGCGCATTGGCGCGGGCGAGCACACCGCCATCATCGGCGCCAATGGTGCGGGCAAGTCCACCCTGGTGCGCCTGATCACTCGCGAGCTTTATCCACTGGCGCGCCGTGATGGGCGTGCGTCGATGCACGTCTTCGGGCGCGATCGCTGGCATGTGTCGGAGCTGCGCGGCTTGCTCGGCATCGTGTCGCCTTCGCTGCAGGATGACTGCACTGGCGATGCGACGCTGGAAGTCAACGAAGCGGTGCTGTCGAGTTTCTTCGCCGCGCGCCGACTGGGGCTCGACCATCATGTGACACCGGCCATGCGCCATCGCGCCGACGAAGCACTGGCACAAGCCGGCGCCACGCATCTGCTCGGCCGCCATATGGCCAGTTTGTCCACCGGCGAAGCGCGCCGCGTGTTGATTGCGCGCGCGCTGGTGCATCGTCCGCGTGCGCTGTTGCTCGACGAGCCCTGCGCGGGCCTGGACATGGCCAGTCGTCGCCAATTCCTGGAAAGCCTGCGCGGCCTTGCCCGCAACGGCACCACGCTGTTGCTGGTGACGCATCACATCGAAGAGATCCTGCCGGAAATCGAGCAGGTGATCGCACTACGCGATGGACGCCTGCTTTGTCAGGGTGGCAAGGCCGAGGTGCTCAACGACACCGTGCTCACCGAAACCTTCGGCATGCCCGTGCGCGTGCAGCGCCACGGCGAGTACTACAGCGCAGCCATCGAATAAGACCTTGCCGGATTACTCCCTCCCCTGCTTGCAGGGGAGGGTTGCGGAGGGGTAAGGCACGCTGGTGAAAAGCCCCCTCCCAACCTCCCCCCGCCCTTGCAGGGGGATGAGCTTAAGAGCCGCTCAGTGCGGCGTGCAGAAGCAATAGGCGTAGACGTTCGGACGGCCCGACTGCGCCGAACGCAACAGCTTCAGCTCTGGCGCCATCGTGTCGATGCGCGATGCCCATGCCGGCAACCGCAAGCCATACGCCTGCGCCATCTGCACCGTCGCGCTCTCATTGAGGCCCATCAGGAACTGCTCGAAACCACCCAGCGGTTCTTCCACATAGCGCACGGGATAATCCTTGCCCAGCTTCGCGCGTGTCGCCGCATCGGCCACCGCCTCACCCAGGCCACCAAGCTGGTCGACCAGGCCGCGGTCGAGCGCCTGCTGTCCCGTCCACACGCGACCCTGCGCGATGGTGTCGATGGCGTCATACGGCTTGCCGCGTGCCTTCGCCACCTGGCCCACGAAATCGCGGTAGCCCTTTTCGATGGTGGACTGGATCACCGTGCCCACCCTGGGATCGAGCGGGCGTGTGATATCGAACGCGCCGGCCAGCGGACTGGTGCCCACGCCATCACTCTTCACACCCAGCTTGTCCAGCGTGCCCGGTACGGTGAGCACCATGCCGAAGATGCCGATGGAGCCGGTGATGGTGTTGGGCTCGGCGTAGATGCGATCGGCATTCATCGAAATCCAGTAACCACCGCTGGCGGCCACGTTGCCCATCGACACGATCACGGGAATACCCGCTTCGCGCGTCAGCGCCACTTCGCGACGAACCTGTTCGGCGGCATACACCTCGCCGCCTGGCGAGTTGACGCGCAACACCAGCGCCTTGGTGCGCTTGTCTTCGCGTGCGGTGCGCACCAAAGCAGCGGTGGATTCGCCACCGACCGTGCCCTGCGGCTGCTTGCCGCCGGAAATCTCGCCCTCGGCGACCACCACAGCCACGCCTGGCGCCAGCCCGCCATCGTCGTCAGGCAGGTTCGCGCCATAGCGCGCGAGCGATATCTGGCGGAAGCCCTCGCCCTTCTTTCCGGCGGGCACGCCTTCCTTGCGCATCATCGCGTCCAGCTCAGCCGGCGTGGCCAGGCCATCGACCAGATGCTGATCGAGCGACAGCTGGCCCAGGTCGCCGCGCGAACTGGCGATGGTGTCCGGCAAGGTGTCGATATCCGAACGCAGTTTGGCGGCATCGAGCTTGCGCAGCTTCGCCACTTCGTTGACGTAGGTATCCCACAGGCCGCCCATCCAGAAGCTGTCCGCTTCCTTCGACTCGGGCGAGGCGTGATCGAGAATGTACGGCTCGGCCGCACTCTTGAACTGACCCACACGGAACAGGTGCACGTCCACGCCAAGCTTGTCGAGCAGGTCCTTGTAGAACAGGCGGTAGTTGGCCAGGCCGGTAATCATCACGCCGCCCTGCGGATCGACCAGGATGCGGTCGGCGTGCGCGGCCAGGTAGTACTGGCCCTGGTCATAGCTGGGCGCCCACACAATCACCGGCTTGCCGGCGGCGCGGAAGCGATCCAGCGCTGCACCGGCCTCACGCAACGCAGCGAAGCCGCCACCCTGCAACTCACCCGGTTCCAGCAGGATGCGGGTGATGTGCGGGTCCTTGGCTGCCGCGTCGATGGCGGCCACCAGGTCGCGCAACTGGATCTGCTTGGGCGGATTGCCCGAAAGCTGGGCCAGCGTGCGCTGCAGCGGATCGATGCTGAACTGCTCGACCAGTTCGCCCTGCGGCTTGATCACCAGCACGCTGTCGCCCTGGATCAGGTGCTCGGTGCGGCTACCCATGTAGCCGCCAAACAACAGCAGCAGCACGATGAACAGCACGAAGAAGAAAATCAGGTTGAGAATCACCAGCCTGACCGCGTTGATGCCGCGCCCGAGGACGCAGAGAAAAGCCCAGAAACCGTTGGGGCGGCGCTCCGTCATGCGAAGTTTCCTCAGGATGTCCGCGACAGCGTAGCCGTTCGCGCGTTGCAGGTCATGTAGGGCTGAAGGCACAGCCGAGCAGAGAGGTAAACGAAGCAACCCTTCTCCCCTCGGGAGAAGGTGGCGTCAGCCGGATGAGGGTTCAGGCGGAGCGATCCTTTGACGACTACGCAAGCGCCACACCCGCACCCCAACCCCTCTCTCCCACGGGAACTACCTTCGGGTCGCCGTCGGGAGAGGGCGGCGGGCTTTAGCTCGAGCGGCGCCAGCGTTCGTGGAACGCGTTGCGCCAGAAGCGCGTGAACAGCAGCACCGCCGCCATGCTGAGACCGGCGATCAAGCCCATCCACATGCCGCGCGCGCCCATGCCCTGGTGGAACGCCAGCCACCAACCCACCGGCATGCCGACCATCCAATAGGCGAACAAGGTGATGACCATCGGTACGCGCGTGTCCTTCAAGCCGCGCAATGCGCCGTTGGAAGTCACCTGGATACCGTCGGAGAACTGGAACAAACCCGCCAGCAACATCAGCTGTGCAGCCAGCGCGATCACCCCGGCGTCGTGGGTGTACAGACGCGCCAGCACGTGCGGCATGCCCAGCATCACCGACGACGACACGGTCTGGAGGCACAGCGCCAGCGCGATACCGCAGAAGCCGGCGTAGCGCACACCGCGCGCATCGCCACGACCTACTGCATTGCCCACGCGCACGGTGATGGCCATCGACAGGCCCAGCGGAACCATGAAGGCCACCGTCGCCACGCTCAGTGCCACCTGATGGCTGGCCACTACCGTCTCGCCCAGCGTCGCGATAACCAGCGCCACCGCCACGAACAGGCCGCCTTCGGCCAGCAACGTAATCGCCATCGGGCCGCCAATCTTCAGCAGCTCCAGGATCATCTTCGGCTTGGGCCAGGCCAGGCCCTCGCGCAGGCCCAGGTCGCGGTAGGCCGGATGCTTGGCCACATACAGGCCAAAGCCGAGCATCTCCAGCCACAGCACCGTGGCGGTGGCAATGCCACTACCCAGCGAACCCATCTGCGGCAGGCCAAACTTGCCGTACATCATCACGTAGCCCAGCGGCGCCAGCAGCAGCAGGCCACCGAAGCTGAAATACATCGACGGACGCGTCATCGACAGGCCTTCGGAGAGGCCACGCAGCGCGAAGTAGCTGGTCAACGCAGGCCCCGCCCAGCTGATGGCATGCAGGAAGTGCATGACGTCGGTGCGCAGCGTGGGCACCACGCCGATCCAGTCCAGCATCGGCGTCGCGTTACGCACCAGAAACCACATCACGATGCCCATCGCCCAGGCCAGCCACAGCGCCTGCACGAACACCGCGCCCACCTCGTGACGGCGGCCGCCGCCGTCGAGCTGCGCCACCGAAGGCGGCACCGCCATCATCATGCCCAGGCCGCTGACCAGGGCCAGCGCCCAGATGCTCACCGCCGTGGTGACCGCAGCCTGCACATGCGCGCTGAGATGACCGGCCAGCACGGCATCGACAAAGTTCGGACCCACCGCTGCGAGCTGTGCGGCGATAAGCGGTAGGGCGAGGCGCACCGTGGCGCCAACCTCGCGCGCCACCCTGGCGCGATCGGGGCGGGAATACTGCATATGGGAACTCCTGGGCCGCGCATTCTAGCTCACCGCCCGTGGAGCCTTTCGGGATCGCCCATAGCCGCAGGCACAAGCCGACGCCATCGGCTTGTGCCAACATCACCGGCTTCTCAGCTCGGGGGAGACACATGAAGAAGGAACTGGTGTCGTTCGAGGGCGTGCACTGCGCCAATTGCGGTGCGCCCATGCAGGGCGAGTTCTGTCACGAATGCGGGCAATCCATCCATACCGCGCTGCGTCCCATGCACCACATGGTGGAGGACACGCTGGAGATGATCCTGCATGTCGACGGCCGCGTGGTGCATACCTTGCCGCCGCTGCTATACCGGCCGGGCTTCCTCACCATGGAGTACTTCTCCGGGCGACGCCAGCGCTATGTGCCGCCGTTCCGCCTGATGTTCGTGCTGTGCCTGCTGGCGTTTTTCGTGTGCCACCTGGCCATGGACAACCTCAACTTCGTTCAGATCGACGCCAGCGCCAGCGCCGGTACCGGCGAGTTTGCCAAGGACACCACCCCCGAGGCGGTGCGCACGCATTTCGAACAGATGCGTAAAGACATCGCAGCCGCGCCGGGCAATGCGGATCTCAGCGCGAAGAAGCTGGAAAAACTGCTCAGCACCGATCGCGACCACGCCAACCATCGCCTCATCGAGCTGGGCTCGGCGCCACTGAGCGACGCCGGCTGGAGCAAGATGCCCAACCAGGTCCACGTGAGCTGGCTCACCGATGGCATGAATGCCAGCCTCAACCGGGCGCTCGGCCACGCCGTGGCCAACATGAAGGGCATCAGCGAGGGCGGCGAGGTGGCCGCCGAGGCCCGTGAGCGCGTGCTGGCCGGCACCTTCGCCGTGTTGCCGCAAACCATGTTCATCCTGATGCCGCTGTTCGCGCTGCTGCTCAAGCTCACCTACGTGTTCAAGCGGCGCCTGTACATGGAACACCTGATCGTGGCGCTGCATAGCCACGCCATGATCTTTCTTTCCGTGCTGCTGACCATGCTGGTGATCCTGTTGCGCGGCTGGCTGGTGCCCCACGCCGCCTGGACCGGCATCCCGCTGGGCGTGCTGATCTGGGCGCTGCTGACCTGGGTGCCGATCTACCTGCTGATCATGCAGAAACGGGTTTATCGCCAAGGCTGGTTCATGACCACGGTGAAATACCTGTTCGTGGGCTGGTGCTATACGTGGCTGATCGGCTTTGCGTTGGCCTTCGCCGCCTTGCTCGGCTTCGCGCGATAAAACGTCACATTTCGTGATGCAGATCACACACATAGCCCGCAGGCGAGTGGGCCATGTGGGCCTTCAAAGCTGTCCACGGCAGGGTTTTGCACAGCGTCACAAGACTGTCAAGGCAAGTCCCGTGCCTGTGGCAGTTGTATGAACGCCAGCCAAGCAAAAATTATAACAACATGAATTGAAAGACCTTTTTTTCATGGTTAAAACTTGCGCAGAACGTCATGAAGGCCGTTTTCATGCGCCTGGAGGGGCTCCCTCAACGGACCATCCACAGACTTATCCACAGGCGCTGTGGATAACGGCAAAAGCCCCTTTGCGAGAGCCACTTAGCCTCGCTTCCTAGATGACGGAGCAGCAACCCGCCGCAAGCGGCCGCCGATAGACCATTCGCCTGCGCATGCTGCCCATCGAGCCCGCCATCCCGGACTGCGTCAGGCCGGTTACACTGCGCTGCCACGAGGTTTTCATGCCCGCCGTCCTACGCGTCGCCCTCCCGGTTCCCTTACCGACCCTGTTCGATTACCTGCCCCCCGCGGCGGGTCACGCCGACGTGGGCAGCCGGGTACTGGTGCCCTTCGGCAAGGGCAAGGCGGTGGGCGTGGTGGTCGAAGCCGACGTGGAAGCCGCGGTCGGCCAAACGCGACTCAAGCGGGTGCTGCGGGTGCTGGACGATGCCCCGCTGCTCGATGCCGAACTGATGGCCACGCTGGCCCGCGCCGCCGACTACTGGCTGGGTGCGCCGGGTGAGGCGTACGCCAACGCCCTGCCGCTGGCCCTGCGCGAAGACCGCCCGCTGCCCGAACTGCGCGAGGAAGCCTGGATGCTCACCGCCGCCGGGCGCAGCGCACTCGACGCCGGCAGCCGCCGCGGTGGCAGCCGTGCCCTGCTCGAAGCGTTGTCGCGCGGCCCGCAGACCGCCGAGCTGTTGCACGAGATGCTGCCCCATTGGCGCGATGCCGCGCGCCGGCTCGACCCGGCCGGGCTGATCGAACGGGCACAGACCGAGGCTGCCGTACCCAACCCGATCACCGGCGCCCCATCGCTGACCGCCGAGCAGCAACAGGCGGTAAGCGATATCGGCGAAGCGCTGGGCCGCTTTCAGCCGTTTTTGCTCGATGGCGTCACCGGCAGCGGCAAGACCGAGGTCTATCTCGCCCTCATTGAAAAAGTCATTGCCCAGGGCAAGCAGGCGCTGTTGCTGGTGCCGGAAATCGGCCTGGCGCCGCAGACCGTGCGTCGCCTGCGCGAGCGCCTGGGCGTCGCGGTACAGGTACTGCATTCCAACCTTGCCGAAGGCGAGCGAGCGCGCGCGTGGCTGCGTGCGCGCAGCGGTGAGGCCAAGGTGATCCTGGGCACGCGCTCGGCGGTGTTCACGCCGTTGCCGCACGCCGGCCTGATCATCGTCGATGAAGAACACGACGGCGCCTACAAGCAGCAGGAAGGCTTCCGTTATCACGCGCGCGATCTCGCGCTGCTGCGTGCCCACGCGCGCAACGTACCGGTGGTGCTGGGCTCGGCCACACCGTCGCTGGAATCGCTGGCCAACGTGCAGGCGGGTCGCTACCGCACGCTGCACCTGCGCGCACGGCCTGGCGCCATTCGCGCACCGCAGGTGCAGATCGTGGACATGCGTGCACAACGCCTGGAGCACGGCCTTTCGCCCGCGCTGCTCGCCGCTGTCGGCGATACCGTGGCGCGCGGTGAGCAGGTGCTGGTGTTCCGCAACCGCCGTGGCTATGCGCCCGTGTTGCTGTGCTACAGCTGCGGCTGGCACGCCGACTGCCCGCGCTGCGAACACCCGATGACGCTACATGCCGGTCGTCGGCAGTTGGTCTGTCATCACTGCGATTACACCACGCGCATTCCCACCGAATGCCCCGCGTGCAAGTCGCCGGATCTCAAGCCGCAGGGCCAGGGCACCGAGCGCCTGGAAGAAGCATTGCTCGCGCGATTCCCCGATGTACCGGTGCTGCGCATCGATCGCGAAACCACGCGGCGTCGCGATTCCTTCGAACAACTGCTGGAAGGCTTGCACGAGGACCGACCCGCGATCCTGGTCGGCACGCAGATGCTGGCCAAGGGCCATGACCTGCCCAACCTCACGCTGGTCGCCATCGTCGGTGTCGACGAGGGGCTGCTGAGCGTGGATTTTCGCGCCAGCGAGCGGCTGTCCCAACTCGTCGTGCAGGTGGCCGGACGTGCGGGCCGCGCCAGCAAGCCCGGACGCGTGCTGCTGCAGACCCACCATCCCGAACACCCGCTGTTGCGCCAGTTGCTCGCCCAAGGCTACGCCGCGGCCGCCGCCACGCTGCTGGAAGAGCGGCGCAGCGTGCAATTGCCGCCTTACGGCTATCAGGTACTGCTGCGCGCCGATGCGCACCAACGCGAACATGTGGACGCCTTTCTCGGTGAAGCCGCCAAGGCGCTGGCCGATGCGCCATTGCAAATTGCCGGCCCCATGCCTGCACCGATGCCATTGCGCGCCGGCCGCCATCGCGGCCAACTGCTGATCGAAGCGGACAGCCGGAGCAAACTGCACACCGCGCTACGCCCCTGGTATCGCGTGCTGGCGACGCTGCCTTCAGCGCGTCGCGTACGCTGGTCGCTCGACGTCGATCCCATCGACTTGTACTGAGCCACGGGACGGCGACGGCACTCCAATGATTCTCACCTTGACAGGAAGCATCACATGGAAGGCAACGCACCCACTCCCGATGCACACCCCCACGTCGTCATTCTCGGCGGTGGCTTTGGCGGCCTCGCTGTAGCGCGAGGGCTCGCGGGCACCGAGGCCCGCATCACCTTGATCGACCGGCGCAATCATCACCTGTTCCAGCCGTTGCTCTATCAGGTCGCAACGGCCGGCCTCTCCGCGCCATCCATCGCCGCCCCCTTGCGGCAGATCCTGCGCGGACAGCGCAACGTCACTGTGTTGATGGACGAAGCAATGGACGTGGACCTGACGCAGCGCCGCGTCATGCTCGCCAATGGCGAACTGAGTTACGACGCCCTGGTCGTTGCCACGGGCGCCACCCATGCGTACTTCGGACACGACGACTGGGAGCGCTATGCGCCAGGTCTGAAGACGCTGGATGACGCCTTTACGGTGCGTCGCCGTGTGCTGCTCGCCTTCGAGCGGGCCGAGCACGAAGACGACCCGGAACAACGGCAGGCGTGGCTGAATTTCGTGGTGGTCGGCGGCGGCGCCACCGGCGTGGAACTGGCCGGCACGCTGGCGGAAATCGCACGGCATACGCTGCCGCGCGAATTCCGTCGGGCCGACCTGCGGCAGGCTCACGTGCTGCTGGTGGAAGCGGGGCCACGCTTGTTGCCGGCCTTTGCGCCGGACCTCTCGGACAAGGCGCGTCGTCAGCTGGAAAAACTGGGCGTCGATGTGCGCCTGAACACGGCGGTGACCGGCATCGACGACGAAGGTGTCGTGCTTGGCGACACGCCACACACCGCGCGCACCGTGTTGTGGGCGGCCGGAGTCGCCGCGTCGCCACTGGGCCAGCGCCTGGACGCGCCGGTGGATCGCGCCGGCCGGGTACAGGTCGACGCCCACCTCAGCCTGCCGGGCCATCCGGAGGTATTTGTCATCGGCGACCTCGCCAGCGTGACGCAGCCCGACGGCAAGCCGGTACCCGGCGTCGCCCCGGCCGCCAAGCAGATGGGGCGCTATGTGGCCAGCGTGCTCAAGGAGCGCTGGCGTGGCGTCCCCAGCCCGCCCTTCCGCTATCGCGATGACGGTGTACTGGCCACCATCGGACGCATGGCGGCCGTGGCGCAGTTTGGCCGTCTGAAGTTTTCCGGCCTGCTCGCGTGGTGGATCTGGCTGGTGGCGCACATCGCCTTCCTGATCGGTTTCCGCAACCGGCTGGTGGTGATGCTGGATTGGGCCTGGGCCTACTGGACCTACCAGCGCCATGCCCGCATCGTCTTCGGCAGCGACGAAAAGCACGACGCGCATGCACCTCCGCCCGGCGATGGGTAAAATCAACCGTTCCACCCAATGGATATCGACGTGTCCTCCCAACTCGAACAGCTGCGCCAGTACACCACCGTCGTTGCCGATACCGGCGATATCGAGGCCATTGCCCGTTATCGCCCCGTGGACGCCACCACCAACCCTTCGCTCCTGCTGAAGGCCACCGAGTTGCCGGCGTACGCGCCGCTGATCGACGAAGCCGTGCAGCGTGCGAAGTCGGAAAGCAACTCGCGTGAGCAGCAGCTCATCGACGCCAGCGATCACCTCGCCGTGGCCGTGGGCCGCAAGATCATCGAGCTGGTGCCGGGCCGCGTGTCCACCGAAGTGGATGCACGCCTGTCGTTCGACACCGACGCCACCATCGCCAAGGCCGAACGGCTGATCGAGCTGTACGAGCAGACGGGCGTCAAGCGCGACCGCATCCTGATCAAGATGGCCTCCACCTGGGAAGGCATCCGCGCCGCCGAGAAGCTGGAGAAGCGCGGCATCCAGTGCAACCTCACCCTGCTGTTCTCGTTCGAGCAGGCGGTGGCATGCGCCGAGGCAGGCGCATTTCTGATCTCGCCGTTCGTCGGCCGCATCATGGACTGGTACGTGGCCAACACCTCGACCAAGAGCTATGCGCCGGACGAAGACCCGGGCGTACAGTCGGTGCGCCGCATCTACGCCTGGTACAAGAAGCACGGCTACGACACCGTGGTGATGGGCGCGAGCTTCCGCAACATCGGACAGATCCAGGCGCTGGCCGGCTGCGACCGCCTCACCATCAGCCCCGACCTGCTGGAAAAGCTGGAGCAGGATGCATCCCCGCTGCCGCGTGCGCTCAGCGACAACGGCACCCGCGAAGCCAAGGCTGCGCCGCTCAGCGAGACAGCTTTCCGTTGGGGTCATAACGAAGACGCGATGGCTACCGACAAACTCGCCGATGGCATCCGTAAATTTGCGGCGGACCAGCGCAAGCTGGAGACGTTGCTGACGGCGAAGCTGTAAGAGCTAGCTAGGGGGCACGTCGCAAGATTGGCCCCCTCACCACCGTAAAGGTGGCAATGCCCCGACCCTCTCCCCGCAGGGGAGAGGGAGCCAAGGCGCGCAGCGCTCCGCTTCAAGTCCTTTGCAGCCTGGCACCTCGATGCTCCGCTTTAAGCCCTCTTCGTCGCGGCGCGTTGCGAAGGGCTACGGCATTCCATCTGTGTAGCGGCGGAGGTTGTGCCCCAGCAAAGCGCCTGGAGCGCTCAGGCTTTTCCCAACGCAATGCTGCGAGCTCTTAAGGCCATTTCTTTGAGTTACTTTTCTTTGGGCCAGCAAAGTAACGTGACTCGGCTGCCGGCAGGCAGTCGAAACGCCCGCTGCGTAGGCGGCACTCTGGCGGCAGCGCCACAACCGAGCGTAAAGGCGCTGGATGACCAGCTTCGCTGTTGTGAAGCGCCTCCTGCTTTCGCAGGGATGACGGATTCTTATGCATCCGCGAGACAACCTGGTGAGCGCCGAAGAAGATTCCGCAGCGTTACTTGATACCGCGCGCCTTAGCTTCCTCAGCCAACTGCTCCGCAGCAATATCCTCAGCCTTCCACCCACCACCCAACGCCCTCACCAACTGCACACTCGCCCGCAGCTGATTGGTCTGCAACGACAACAAGCCCAGATGCGCATTCAACGCATCCACCTGCGCCGTCACCACATCGAGATAGCTGTCGGCACCCTGCTTGTAGAGCGCCGTCGACAACGTCAACGTGCGATCTGCCGCCGTGGTGGCGTCCTGCTGGTCAACCAGCGCGTTGCCGTAATTGCTGAGCAGCGACTGGTTGTCTTCCACCTGCTGGAAGGCCGTGAGCACGGTGCCGCGATATTGCGCGCTGGCTTCGTCGAACGCCGCATGCGCCGACGCCACCTGCGCACGACGACGGCCGCCGTCGAACACGTTCATCAACAGGTTCGGGCCCAGCGCCCATAGCGCGCTCGGCGCCGTCAACAAATTACCCCATGCGCCGCTGGCGTAACCGCCGCTGGCACCGAGCGTGATGGCGGGAAAGAACGCCGAACGGGCGACACCGATCTGCGCGTTGGCTTCCGCCGTGCGACGCTCGGCCGCTGCGATGTCGGGACGACGTTCCAGCAAGGTCGACGGCAATCCCGTCGGAATCACCGGCAGGTTCGGCAGGTCAGTCTTGGCTTCCAGCGTAAAGGTGGATGCCGGCTGGCCCACCAGCACGGCGATCGCATGCTGCAGCAGGTCGCGCTGCGCCCTGGTCTGCGACAGCTGTGAGCGCGTGGCAGAAAGCTGCGTCTGCGCACGGTCCACGTCGAGACCCGATACCGCACCGCCGGCATGCAGCGTCGTGGTCAGCTGCAGGGCACGCTGATACGCATCGACCGTTTTCTGCAGCAGATCGATCTGACGATCCACGCCCAGCAGTTGCACGTAGCTGTCGGCCAACGACGCCTCAAGGCTCAATCGTACCGAGGCGAGATCCGCAGCAGACGCCTGCATCGACGCGCGACCGGCGGCCACGTTGTCGTGCACGCGGCCCCACAAGTCCACTTCGTACGAACCCTGCGCCGTCGCCGAATACATGTTGTAGTACTCGGGCGAAGTGGCGCCGTGCAGCGGTGCATTCAGCGACTGGCGATTGCGCGTGGCGCCCGCGCCCAGCGATACCTGGGGGAACAGGTCGGCGCGTACCTGCGCGAGAAAATCGCGTGACTGCTCGTAACTGGCGAACGCAGCAGCGAGATCAGCGTTGTGCTCGATCAGTTGCTGCTCGAGGCCATTGAGGCGCTCGTCGTCGTAGAGCTTCCACCAGCCTTCACGGGGCAGCTGATCGGACGGTTGCGCCGTGGTCCACGGACCGGCGGATTGATAGTGCTCGGCTACCGGTGCTTCCGGCGGCTTGTAGGTGGGCGCCATGGAGCACGCGCCCAGCGCCAGCGTGGCCGCGATGATGGCGGCCAGGCGAGATGAAACCACGCTCTTAGGCTTTTTCATGAGGCTTGGCCGCCTGCTGCGGATTCTTGGCAATGCGCACTTCGTCGCCATCGGCCAGGCCGTCCGGCGGGTTGATGATCACGCGATCGGTGGGTGCCAGGCCCGCGCCGATCTCGATCGACTTGCCGTAGTCGCGACGAATCGTGACGGTCTTGAAGTGCACGTGGTCGCTCGCATCGAGCGTGGCGACATGCAGGCCCTTGTCGTCAAAGATCAACGCCTCGGCCGGCACTCGCAAGCCCAGCGAACCCGAGTCGATGTTGAAACTCACGCTCGCATAGCTGCTCGGCAGCAGGCGACCATCCGGATTGTCGACCAGCAGCTGCACCAGCGTGGTACCCGAGGTTGGCGTGATCGCGCGCGCATCGGCCTCGACCTTCGCCGTGAACGACTTGCCCGGGTATTCCGGCACGGTCAGCGTGGCTTCGTCATTGCGATGAATAGCCGGCGCGTACACCTGTGGCACACGCACATAGACGCGCAGTTTGGTGGTATCGGACACCGTGAACAATGGCGTACCGGTGCCGCTGGTATCGGCCGTGATCAAGGCACCCACGTCGGTGTTGCGCGCAGTCACGCGACCGTCGAAGGGTGCGACCAGCCGCGCGTACGACTTCAGCGCCTTCAGGCGATCGAGGTTCGCCTGCGAGGCGTTCACCTGTGCCTGCTTGGCCGCGAGGTCACCGTTGTACTGATCGACCGACTGCTGCGAAACCGAATCCGGATCGGTCTGGCGCAGTACCTGCCAGCGCTTGGCGGTGGTGCCGGCCAGTGCCGCATTGGCCTTGGCGGTGGCCAGATCGGCCTGGCCCTGCAGCAACTGCTGGTCGAGGTCGGGCGTATCGATGACGCCGAGCACGTCGCCGGCCTTTACCGACGCGCCGATGTCCTTGTCCCACGACTTCAGGTAACCGCTGGTACGCGCGTAGATGGGCGCATTGGTGAACGCATCCATCTGCGCCGGCAACTCCAGCGGCGCCTTGCCGTTGGCGGACTGGGGCTCGGAGATCACCACGGTGGGAATCGCCTGCTCGTCGGTCCACTGACGCAGGCTGCGCGCATCGGAGATGCGGGTGGCAACACCAATCACCACGACCGCGCCGAACAGGCCCGCAGCGATCAGTGCGGCCAGGCGCAGGCGACGCGGCGACGGCGTCGACTCAGGAAGTGTAGTCGTATGCTCAGACATGGACAGGTTCTCCGGCATGACCAGCCGAATCAGGCACGTGTTTGCGACGTGCGTGAACAATGGAAAAGACGACAGGAACGAAGATCAGTGTGGCCGTGGTGGCAAACAACAAGCCACCGATCACGGCGCGACCCAGCGGCGCGTTCTGCTCGCCGCCGTCGCCCAGGCCAAGAGCCATCGGCACCATGCCGATGATCATGGCCAGTGCCGTCATCAGCACTGGACGGAAGCGCACAAAGCCTGCTTCGCGCGCCGCCAGCGTGGCATCGCCATGGGCATCCAGGCGTTCGCGGCAGAAGCTCACCACCAGCACCGAGTTGGCCGTGGCCACGCCCATGCACATGATGGCGCCGGTGAGGGCTGGCACCGACAGCGTCGTGTGCGTGACGAACAGCATCCACACGATGCCAGCCAACGCGGCAGGCAACGCGGTGATGATCACGAACGGATCCGTCCACGACTGGAAGTTCACCACGATCAGCAGATACACCAGCACCGCCGAACCGAGCAGGCCGAACAGCAGGCCCGAGTAGGCATCGTGCATGGTCTGCACCTGACCGAGCAGCGCAATGGTTGCGCCCTTGGGCTTGTCCTTCTCGGTGTCCTTCAACATCTTGTCGATATCGCCGGCCACCGCGCCAAGGTCACGTCCCTGCGTGGTGGCGAAGATCTCCACCATCGACTGGATGTTGTATTGGCTGACGATGGTGTTGCGATGCGTGCGCGTGATGTCCGCCAGCGCACCCAATACCTGCGGATTACCGCCGCTCTTGGCAGTGATTGGCAGATTGTTCAACTGCGCCAGCGTGTCCAGCGAATACTGCGGCACCTGCGCGGAGATCGGATAGGTGACGTTGTTGTCGGGGTTCAGCCAGTAGGTCGGCGCCACCTGCGCGGTACCGGAAAGGTCCGCGATAAGGCTGTTGGTCACATCGCCCTCGGTCAGGCCCAGCAACTGCGCACGCGTGCGGTCCACATCGATGCGGAACGCCGGCTGCGCCTGCGACTGCTGCAGGCGCGCATCGGCCACGCCTGGAATCTGGCGGATCTTGTTGAGCAGCTCGTTGGCGTACGCGAAGTTCTTGTCAAGGTGGAAGCCGCGGATCTGCAGATCGATCGGCGCCGGCGAACCGAAGTTCAGAATCTGGCTGACGATATCCGCCGGCGGGAACGAGAACGTGGAACCCGGGAACAGACGCGGCAGTTTCTCGCGCATGATCTTCACGTACTCGGCGCTCGGACGATGACCTTCCTTCAGCGACACCTGGATGTCGCCATCCTGCTCGCCCACTTCGCCGGTGTTGTTGTAGATCGTGTTGATCGAACTGGAGTACTGACCGATGTTGTCGACCAGCGCTTCAAGCTCGTCCGGCGGAATCACCTGGCGAATGGCCTTCTCGATATCCGAGAACTCCGCCGCCGTTACTTCGACACGCGTACCCACTGGTGCGCGCACATGCACCAGAATCTGTCCGCCGTCGACGTCCGGGAAGAAGTTGCTGCCCAGCCCCGGCAACAGTGCGAACGACAGCACCACGAAACCAAGGAAGCCGATGACGAACACCTTGCGATGCTGCAGGGCGAGGTTGAGCATGCCGCTGTAGCCCGCGCGGAATACCTCGAAGCGATTGACGAAGCCCTGCTGGAAGCGGCCCAGCGCCGTCTTGGGTGTAGGCTGCGCGATGTGCTGGCCATGTTCGTCCACAGTTGGCGGATGCGCATGCAGCAGATACTTCGCCATGGTCAGCACGAGCGTACGCGACAGGATGAAGGAGAAGATCATCGCGAAGATCACCGCCTCCGCCATCGGCACGAACAGGTAGCGCGCCACGCCAGGCAGGAAGAACATCGGCACGAACACGATGCAGATGCAGCACAGCGACACGAACGCCGGCACGATGATCTGCGCCGAGCCATCGACAATCGCCGTGATGACGTCCTTGCCCTGCTCCAGATGCCAGTTGATGTTCTCGATGGTCACCGTGGCTTCGTCCACCAGGATGCCCACGGCGAGCGCGAGGCCGCCCAGCGTCATGATGTTCAGCGTCTGTCCGATGACCGACAACGTGAACACCGAACCGAGTACCGCGAGCGGAATCGAGGTGGTGATGATCAGCGTGGAGCGCCAGCTGCCAAGGAACAGCAGAATCATCAAGCTGGTCAGTGCCGCGGCGATGATGCCTTCGCGCACCACACCATCAATCGAGGCACGCACGAACACCGATTGGTCGCCGATGGGCGTCACCGTCAGATTGTCCGGCAACGCGTCCTTCATGCCCGCGAGTTTCTCGCGTGCACCGGCGACGATGGCCAGCGTCGAGGTGGAACCATTCTTCAGGATCGACAGCAGCGTGGAACGCACGCCGTCCACATGCACGATATTGGTCTGCGGCGGATTACCGTCGCGCACGTGCGCCACGTCGCGCACGTAGATGGTGGTGCCGTTGACCATCTTGACCGGCAGGTCTTCGAGCTCCTCCACGTGGACGGCAGCGTTGTTCAGCTCCATCACGTATTCGTACTTGCCGATCTTCTGCGTGCCGATCGGGCTGATCTGCTGCTGGTTGGCCAGCGCGTTGGCCACGTCCTGGGTGGACAGGCCACGCGCCTGCAGCGCGCCCGGATCCACGTCCAGCTGCACCTGGCGCGTCTTGCCGCCGAACGGGTAAGGAATGGCCGCGCCCGGCACCGTCACCAGCTGCGGACGCAGCAGGTTGAGGCCAAGGTCGCCCAGCTGCTGTTCGCTCAGGCCCTTGCCTGACAGCGCCAGCTGCAGAATCGGCACCGTCGAGGCGTTGTAGTTCACGATCAGCGGCGGCGTGGCGCCGGCCGGCATCTGCTTCAGGATCGTCTGCGCAATCGCCGTCACCTGCGCATTCGCCACGGCAATGTTCACGCCAGGCTGGAAGTAGATCTTGGTGATGCCCATGCCATTGATCGACTCCGACTCGATGTGCTCGATGTCGTTGACGGTCGTGGTGAGCACGCGCTCGAACGGCGTATTCATACGGCCGGACATCTGGTCGGGCGTCATGCCGGTGAACTGCCAGGACACGGCAATCACCGGAATGTTGATTTCCGGAAAGATGTCAGTGGGCGTACGTGCTGCCGCCATCAGACCAAAAATGAGAATGGTCAGCGCGAGAACAATAAAGGTGTAGGGCCGCGTAAGCGCGATCCGGACGATGCCAAGCATGCGGGGGATTTCCGTGCGCGAAATGATGCGTCGCGGCAAATTTTCGCACGCACTCGATGCCCTCAGAAGGGGCCAGCGGATGAAGATAATTTCATGTTCGCCGCGGCGAGCGGCTCGCGCGGCCAGATGAAAATTGTTTCATCTGGCCAACGACGACTCACACCGTCATCGGCATGACTTCCGGCACAGAACGGGTCAGGCAAGTACCCACTTTCTCGCCCGGCGCCAGCGCATAGCAGTACAACGTGAGACGCGCGCCATGGCTGGTGGCCTCGCCGATATCGAGCGCGTAGCCATGCAGGCGCACGATGGCGCTGACAATGCTCAGGCCCAATCCCGAACCACCCGTCGTGCGGCTGTTGTCGCCCCGATAGAAACGACGTGTCACCGCATCGCGCTCATCGGCAGGAATACCGGGACCGCTGTCGATCACGTCCACGCGCGGCCCGCGCTTGTCCATGCTCGCGCGCAGGCTCACCGTGCCGCCTGCCGGCGTGAACTTGATGGCGTTGCCCACCAGGTTGGCAAGCGCCTCGAATAGCAGATGCGCGTCGGCACGTACCGGCGCCACGGACTGGATATCCAGATCGAACGACTGCCCGCGATCCTCGGCCACCGGCGCATAGAACTCGTGCACCTGGCGCAGTACCTGCCCCACGTCCACTTCATCGAAGCAGGCCGCCCGATGG
This sequence comes from uncultured Gammaproteobacteria bacterium, assembly GCA_963783075.1. Taxonomy (GTDB): domain Bacteria; phylum Pseudomonadota; class Gammaproteobacteria; order Xanthomonadales; family Rhodanobacteraceae; genus Dyella. The sequence continues at coordinate 254,648 of CAWAMF010000001.1, forward strand.
CGGTCCTCCAGCTCCGATACGCGCAACAGCGCGCGAAAACGCGTCAGCACTTCATCGATGTCGACAATGCACGACTCCACCAATGCGGATTCGGGCACGCCTTCGAGCTGTTGCTGCGTGCGATACAAGCGTGCACGCAGGCGCGTCAGCGGCGTGCGCAGATCGTGCGCGATGTTATCGCTTACGCCCTTTACCTCGCTCATCAGGCGTTCGATTTCGCCCAGCATCGTGTTGACGATGCCGGCCAGCTGATCCAGCTCGTCGCCACGTCGGCTCACTGGCAGGCGCTTGGACAAATCGCCCTGCCGAATCGGATCGGTCGCGTTCTGCAGTGCACGGATGCGCTTCTCCGGGCCCCGGCGCAACAGGAAACCGCCGAGTAGCCCGGGAATAATGGTGAGCGAAATGCCCCAGAGCAGCGCGCGCCGAATAATGGCGCCGATGCCGTCGATGGTGCTGATGTCCTTGGCGATCACCACGATGTCGCCATTGGGCAGTGTCGTGGCCAAGCCGCGCGCGCGCACACGCTCAGCGTCACGATCGGGACGCGGCAGGCCATGCTTCAGCAGGTGCACCTGCCCGTCGCGCAGCAGCGAAGAGGGTAGATGGTCGATGTTGCCCGCAAGCGGTTGATGGTCCTTGTCGAACAGGCCGACCGACATGATGCCGTGCGGATCAATCTCGGCCGCTGCATCCACGGTGGCCACCAGGCGCGCCGGTTCGGTCGATGCGATGTAGTGCAGGCGTTGCTGCAATATCTGGTCGATCACCGTATTGAGGTAGCGCGTGGTTTCCCACTGGATCACGCCGACAAGCACCGCACCCCATACGACGAACAGAGCGCCATAGATGACGATCAGACGCGAAGTGGCCGAATGCCATGCGTTAGGACGTTCGCTCATGATTCCACCGGCATGTCTTCGTGGGCGGTCGATAACATATAGCCGGTGCCGCGCACGGTATGGATGAGTGCCGGCTGCCCGGCCCCATCGATCTTGCGGCGAAGCCGACCGATATGCACATCGATCACATTGGTGCCGGGATCGAAATGAAACCCCCACACCGTTTCGAAAATCATCGTGCGGGTAAGCACCTGTCCCGAATTGCGCATCAGGAATTCGAGCAGGCGATATTCGGTAGGCAACAGCGTCAGCGGATGACCCTGGCGATACGCAACATGACTGACCAGATCCAGCTCCAGATCGGCCACGCGCAAGCGCTGCGCTGCCTGCGGCTGACGGCGGCGCAACAGCACCTCGGCGCGCGCAGCCATCTCATCGGGTGCAAACGGCTTGGTGAGGTAGTCGTCGCCACCGGCGCGCAAACCGCGCACGCGATCATCGACATCGCTCAAGGCGCTGATCATCAACACCGGCGTATCCACGCCCGCTGTGCGCATGCCGGCCACCACCTCAATGCCGTCCATGCCGGGCAGCATGCGATCCAGCGTCACCAGGTCGTAGCCACCATGCGAGGCCCGATCGAGACCGGCGCGGCCGTCGGCCACCCACTCGGCCAGCATCCCGTGCACGCTTAGCTCGGCCACGATTTCGCGCGCCGTGGCTTCGTCGTCTTCGATGACCAGAACTCTAGGCATGGCGTAGGTCGGAAATGAAATTCCTGCTTATGAAAGCGCAGACAGCCATGTCCGTGCAAAGCCAAACGGCCCCGAAAGGGGCCGTTGGCATGTTACGCCGATCAGGAAGATCAGGCGGCGAACAGCCCGCGCATCTTCTTCATGGCGTTGGCCTCGACCTGACGGATGCGCTCGGCGGAGACGCCGTACTCATCGGCCAGATCCTGCAGCGTGGCCTTTTCCTCGTTCAACCAGCGACGCTGGATGATGTCGCGCGAACGGTCGTCCAGCTTCTGCAACGCGTTCGACAGCGTATCGAGCTGGTTGTCGGCCTGGTCGGCGTCGGACACGTTGTCGTACGGGTCGGCACCATCGTCGATCAGGAATGCTTCCGGTGCGGGCTTGGCGTCGTCATCGGCGTCGGCCGGAGCCTCAAAACCAATGTCGCGGCCCGACAGGCGCGATTCCATCTCGCGTACGGTCGCTTCCGGCACGCCCAGGTCCTTCGCCACCGTGCGCACTTCCTCGGCATTCATCCAGCCCAGGCGCTTCTTGCTCTTGCGCAGGTTGAAGAACAGCTTGCGCTGCGCCTTGGTGGTGGCGACCTTGACGATGCGCCAGTTGCGCAGGATGAACTCGTGCATTTCGGCACGGATCCAATGCACGGCAAAGCTCACCAGGCGCACACCCTGGTCGGGGTTGAAGCGTTTGACGGCCTTCATCAGGCCGATATTGCCTTCCTGGATAAGGTCGGAAAGCTGCAGGCCGTAGCCGTTGTAGCCGCGGGCCACGTGCACCACGAAACGCAGGTGCGACATCACCAGCTGGCGGGCCGAAGCCAGGTCCTCTTCGTCGTTGTAGCGGCGCGAAAGCGCCTGCTCTTCTTCCTGGCTGAGCACCGGAATCCGATGGACCGCCGAAATATACGCATCCAGGCTGCCGACGACACTCGGCACCGGCAGGTTAGCGGTCACCAAAGCTTGAGACATGGATGAAACCTCCTGTGAGGGGATCAGCTTAGCACTCGGGTAGTGAGAGTGCTAAAGGCCCCAAAGAGTTCCAAGGGGCCTTTGTTGAACTGAATAGTACAGGAATATCGAGCGCTCGTCCAGCAGGGCGAGCCGGGGAGAATGTACTTTGCCGGCCCGGCGGTTCAGGCCGCGTGAAGCGGCCGTTCAAGCGAGCTCGGCGCGCGCCGGCAGGGACCAGTCGATGGGTCGCACCCCGCGGCTCTCCAGGTACTGGTTGGCCGCCGAGAAGTGCCCGCAGCCGATGAAACCGCGGTGCGCCGATAAAGGAGATGGGTGCACCGACTTCAGAATGCAATGGCGCTGGGAGTCGATCAGCTGGCCTTTGCGCTGGGCATAGGAGCCCCAGAGCATGAATACCAGCCCCTCCCGCTCCCGGTTGAGGGCATCGATAGCCGCGTCGGTGAACCCCTCCCAGCCCTTGCCCTGGTGGGAGGCGGCCTGCGCCTGCTCCACCGTCAGCACGCTGTTGAGTAGCAACACGCCACGGTCGGCCCAGGGAGTAAGGCAGCCATGGTCCGGCGCTGGGAAGCCGAGGTCGCGGCGGATTTCCTTGAAGATGTTCTGCAGCGATGGCGGCGACCGGACCTCGGGACGAACCGAGAAGCACAGCCCGTGCGCCTGCCCCGGCCCGTGGTACGGGTCCTGCCCCAGGATCACCACGCGCACGGCCTCGAACGGGGTGTGGTCGAACGCCGCGAAGATTTCCGGGCCCGGTGGGAATGTCACCTTGCCGGCCTGCTTTTCGGTACGCAGGAATTCGGCCAGCGCCTGCATGTCGGGCCGGGCCAGGTATTCGCCGATACGTGCTTTCCAGGACGGCTCCAACCGTACGGGGTGCTCGCTCATATCGCCGCGTCGTGTTCGCGCAGGTGTTGCGACACGCGCAGCTGGAACAGCAGTTTGGTCATCAGCAACTTTTCTTCGATGGGTTTTTCGACCAGGTCATTGGCGCCCGCACGCAGCAGGGCCGCCTGGTTAGCCGGGTTCTCGTCGCCCGTCATGACCAGCACCGGCAGGCGACCCTTGCTGTAGCAGTAATCGCGGCGGATGCGCTCCAGCAGGTCGCCACCGGTGAGCTCACCCTTCAAGCTGACATCGGTCAGCACGATATCGGCGCCCACCGAATCGTTGGCGCGGGCCGTGTCCAACAAGGCCAGCGCGTCTTCGGCGCTGATCACGTGGCGCACGGTCAGCCCGTGCTTCTCCAGGATGCGGCGCGTGGCCAGCGCCACCACGCGGCTGTCTTCCACGTACAGCACTTCGCCCTCGGCCGAATCCTGCGGACGCACATAGCCACGGATGAACTCGGCCAGCGCCTGGAAGCCCAGCGATTTGTCGAAATAATCAGTGACGTGCTCGCCAAGCGTGCGGCTGTGCAGGCGACCGTCAACATCGCCCGACACCACAACGATGGGCACGTAGGCCTGCGCGGCCGATTCGCGCACGTGGCGCGCCAGCTCCAGGCCATCCATATCAGGCAAACGCAGCGCGATGGTGATGAAGTCGAAGGCGTCGCCCTCGAGCAGCTCCTGCGCTTCCGCACCCGTGCTGCAGCCGACCACCTCCGACTCAGGCAGCTCGGCCTTCAGCACGCGGGCAATCAATTGACGCACGACCTTGGAGCCGTCGACCACCAGCACCCTGGGCGCCGTCCCCACCACTCGACTGCTGAAACTCGTACTCATCCCCTGTCACCCACATGATATGCCAGCGCTCCATGCAGGCGGCATGCCGGTGCTCCCTTCCCACACCGTAACTTCCACAACCGGCATCGTGCACCGGAAACGCAACCCTCTCATTACACCACCGATGCAGGCGTGCGCCCGCGCACGGTTCAGGCCGCCTTGCGCAGCTGCCACGCGCTGACCAGGCGGGCGCCGAGCCAGCCCAGCACCGCGGCGGCAACCGGTACCGCCGCCAGCAGCCATACGGGCAGCACGTCGACCTGCAGCTTGCCGGCATAAACATGCCCCAGCCGCGCCACCGGATCGGCCAGCGCCAGCTCCACCAGCACCGCGAATCCCGCCGCCAGCACACCAGCGAACAGGCCATACCAGATGCCGGCATAGAGATAGGGCCGGCGCACAAAGGCGCGACTGGCGCCGACCAGCATCAGCACACCGATCTCCTCGCTGCGGCTGGCAATGTCCACGCGCACGGTATTGCCGACCACCAGCAGCACGGCCACCGCCAACAGCACGGCGAGAATCAGCACGCGCGCTGGCCCACGCCAAGCAGGGCCTCAAGGCGCTGACGCCAGGTGCCGCTGTCCTGCACCTGATCCACGCCCTGCATGCTGCGCATGTCGGCGACCAGCTGATCCACGCTGTCGGCGCTGACGCCAGGCTTGGGCAAGACTTCGAGTACGTACGGCAGCGGGTTGTTGTCCAGCGTATGCAGCGCACCGGAGAAACCCTGCATCTTGGCCAGCTCGTCCATGCCCTGCTGCGGCGACTTCACCGTCACCGTGGCGACTACGGCCTCGTCGCGCAGCTTCTTGGCCATCAGCTGTGCGGCCTGGGCACTTTGGCCCGGCTGCAGGAATGCGCTGATGGTCTGGTTCTGGCCCAGCGCATCGCCCATCTTCTGCAGGTTGCCCAGCAGTAGATAGAAGGTAAGCGGCAGCGCCAGCGCAATGGCCATCACTGCCACCGTGAGCAGCGTGCCGACCGGGCGCGACATCAGGCGACGCAGGCTGGCCGATGCGCTCCAGCCATGGTGCTCGCGCCAGCTCGCCACCGGGCGTGCACGGCCGCGGCCATTACGCGGATGGGTTTCGGAAAGCAACGGGCTCTCGTTCAAAGGCATTTCGGGCTGGGTACTCACAGCACCTCCTGCGCGGCAATGTCGGCGACCAGGCGGCCGTGATCGAGCACGACCACGCGCTTCTTCATGCGCTTGATCAGCGGCAGGTCGTGGCTGGCGATGAGCACCGTGGTGCCGACCTTCTGGAATTCGGCGAACAGGCCCATGATCTCCACCGCCAGCGTGTGGATCGAGGTTGCCGGTGGGTTCGTCGGCGATCAACAGCATCGGCTTGGCCACGATGGCGCGGGCAATGCCTACGCGCTGCTGCTCACCGGCGGAAAGCGTGTTGGGCAACTGGCGTTCGTAAGCGAGCAGGCCGACCTTCTCCAGCGCAGCACGCACGCGCTTGCTGCGCTCGCTCGGTGCCATGCCGCCAATCATCAGTGGTAGTTCGACATTGGCGAACACCGTGCGATCCATCAGCAGACGATGGTCCTGGAACACCATGCCTAGCCGGCGACGCAACTTGGGAATGCCGGTGCGGCCGATCTTGGCCATGTTTTGCCCGTCCAGCGTGATCACGCCGTGCGACGGACGCTCGATCAGGCCGAGCAACTTGAGCAAGGTGCTTTTGCCGGCGCCCGAATGGCCGGTGATAAAGGCCATCTCGCCCGCCGCCACCTCAAAGGAAAGCTGCGACAGGGCCTCGTGGCCGCCTTCGTAACGCTTGCTGACTTGGTCGAAGCGGATCACCGCGTGTCCCCGATCCCAGATAGGCGCAAGGATAAGGGATGCGTGCGAGAAGGTCAGGCGTTCTGACCATCGAGATAAAACGCGGGAATACACTGCGCGTCACGCGTAACTCCCTCCCCTGCTTGCAGGGGAGGGCTTGGGAGGGGTGCTCTCACGTTCCAACTTGATGAACGCCAGCACACTTGCGACCTCCTGACGGAGGTCACCCCCTCCCAACCTCCTCCTGCTTGCAGGGGGAGGAGCAGGGTATCAGCGACCGGTGAAGAGACGGCTCAGGCGGCGGAAGAAACCCACCTTCTTCGGCGCGGCCTGCTCAGCCGTACCACCAGCCGTGATTGCCACCTGACGCGAGGGACGCGTGTGATTGGCATCGACACCGCCGCGCTCGCGCGACGGACGACGCTCGCCACGGGGTGCGCGGGCACCTTCGGCGGTGTTCGGGCTGGCGGCGCCTTCCACGGCGGCCGGCGCTTCGCCATCACGACGGCGATTGCGACCACCGCGACGACGACGACGCTTGCGCTCGGCGCTATCGGCAGCCGCTACATCCGTCTGACGGCACCGTTTCAGCGGCGACAACGGGACTTCGGTCGATTCCGCAGGTGCCGTTTCGACGCGCGGCTTGCGCGGTTCACGCGGCGTGTCGCTGCGAGCCGAACGCGAACCATCGCGGCCACGACCGCTGCCGCCAGCGCCGCCACGACCGCTGCCGCTGCGCGGACCCTTGCGCGGTGAACCGTCCTTCTCGCGCGGCTTCGACCTTGTCGCCAAAGGCTTCACTGTCGGCCGCGGCGTCGGCGACAAACTGGGCGTCCTGCTCGCGCGGCTTGGGCATCACCAGCAGCTCGGGCTCGATGTTCGCTACCGGAATGCGCTGGCCGATATACGTCTCGATATCCGGCAGGCTCATCGCGTAGAGGTCGCAGGCGAAGCTGATGGCATCGCCCTCGGCACCCAGGCGCGCCGTGCGGCCGATGCGGTGCACGTAGTCCTCCGCATCCTGCGGCAGGTCGTAGTTGAACACGTGGCTGACGGCCGGAATATGCAGGCCGCGCGCGGCCACGTCGGTGCACACCAGCATGTCGAGCTGGCCTTCCTGGAAACGCTGCAGCAGCTTCTGGCGCTTGAGCTGCGGCACGTCGCCGGACAGCGCGCCCACGCGGTAGCCCTGGCGTTTCACGCGATCGGTGATGCGCTCGGCGGCGGCCTTGGTGTTGACGAAGATGATGCTGCGCTCGGCGCTTGGTGCGCTCGAGCAGGTTGAGCAGCAGCGGCATCTTCTCTTCCTTGGCGGGGAAGTAGACCACCTGGCGCACGCGATCGGCGGTGACGTTTTCCGTCTCCACTTCGAGCTTCTCGGCGTTGTGCATGTGCTCGTAGGCCAGCTCCAGCACGCGATGGCTCAGCGTGGCGGAGAACAGCAGCACCTGGCGCTGCTCGCGGGCCGGCAGGCGACGGAAGATGAAGCGCACGTCCTTGATGAAGCCAAGGTCGAACATGCGGTCCGCCTCGTCGATCACCATCACTTCGACGGCGTCGAGGCTGAACACGTGCTGCTTGTAGTAATCCAGCATGCGGCCCGGCGTGGCGATGATGATGTCGCAACCATCCTTGAGCTGCTGGCGCTGCTTGTCGTAATCGACACCGCCGTAGATCAGCGCGGTGCGCAGGCCGGTGTAGCGGCCGACGGCCTTGGCGTCCTTTTCGATCTGGATCGCCAGCTCGCGGGTGGGCGCGATCACCAGGGCGCGCGGGTCGCTGTCCTTGCGCTCGGCCACGGCCGAGGTGGTGAGGAGGCGATTCATCATGGCGACCAGGAAGGCGCAGGTCTTGCCGGTGCCCGTCTGGGCCTGGCCGGCGACGTCGCGGCCGGCGAGGGCCACTGGCAGGGTCAGCGCCTGGATCGGCGTGCAGCGGGTGAAGCCAGCCTCGTCGAGGCCCTGCTGCAGCAGCGGATGAAGATCGAAATTGGTGAAAAAAGTATCAGTGAGTACGGTTTGGGACATTAGATGATTGGGTACGTTGGATACAGGCGTCGCGCGGCGGCGCGCCCGGCTCCCCGGCGTTGAGACGCTACAGGGAACAGGTGGATGGTCGGCGTGACCGGGGGCGTGGCGGCAGGCGGAATCCGAAGATCGCACGTGCCGGCGACACGTTTCCGTGGCTGGCGCCGGAGGGGAGGCGGCAAGTCCGGCAGCTCCGCTGGCATAGGTCAAAGGACTATGTGTCCTAAGCACTTGGGCGATAAGGAAAACCCTCTCACCTATGTCAACGGAACCGTCCGTGGCCGCCCTTGAATCGCTTGAATCGCGCCCCGAGTTACGTTGGAATGGAGGCTTGCCGCAACGGCAACAGCCTTCTTTCCAGGAACGACCCCGCGCTTCATGGGCACCCCAGTGTAGCCGATGCTGGGCACGGGGTCGTCAAACCTTATTACGCCTACCTTCGGAGACCCCGGTGAGCGACCTGATTACCCATGTAAGCGACGACGCCTTCGAGCAGGAAGTGCTCCAGTCCGACACCCCGGTGCTGCTGGATTTCTGGGCGGAGTGGTGCGGCCCGTGCAAGGCCATTGCCCCCATCCTCGATGAGCTGGCCAAGCAGTACGAAGGCAAGCTGCGCATCGCCAAGATCAACATCGACCACAACCAGAAAACGCCCCGCAATTACGGCGTGCGTGGCATCCCCACCCTCATGGTGTTCAAGAACGGCAAGGTCGAAGCGACCCAGATCGGCGCCGTCAGCAAGGGCCAGTTGGCCCAGATGATCGACAAGGCCATCTGAACAAATTTACGCGCGGCGCTTTACGGCGCCGCGCGTCGGGTGCTAGATTCAATCCGTCAGCCGGGACAGTTCTGTCCCCTGCGCCGTCCGCGCAACGTCCACCCTCCCTCCTGTAATTAACGGCGCCCCGCAGAGGTTTGCCCGTGTCCGATATCGAAAGCAAAGAAACCAACGACGCCAAGAGCGCCGAACCGAAGCCTGTGGCCGAGCCGCGCACCCGTGCGCCGCGCAAGACCGCTGCTGCGGCCGCCGCTGCCGCTGAGGCGCGAGCCGAAAAGCAGGCTCAGCTGGATATGCCACCGCCTCCACCGGTCGAGCGTCATGCGCCGCCCGCCGAGGCACCGGTACCGGCTCCAGCCCCGTCGAACCAAGGCAACCAGGCTGGCGGCGAGTCCGCTCCGCAGGGTGATGGCAATCAGCGCCAGCCGCAGGAAGCCCGCGAGGGCGGCCAGCAGCCAGGCGGTGGCAACCAGGGGGCTCAGGGTCAAGGCCAGGGCTTCAACAACCGCAACGATCGTGATGGCCGCGGTCGCCGCCGCCGTCACGAGCGCAATAACCAGCCGCAGCGTGGTCCCGGTGGCCAGGGCGGCGGTCAGGGCGGTCACCCGCGCAACAATAACGGCCTGCCGGTGGACGATGACTACGCCGATGCCGGCAGCAACGACCGCCTGATCAACCTCACCGAACTCAAGCGCAAGAACGCGATCCAGCTACTGGAATTCGCCGAATCGCTGGGCGTGCAGGAAGGCGTGGCGCGTGCCCGCAAGCAGGACGTGGTCTTCAACATCCTCAAGGCGCATGCCCGCTCCGGCGGTGGCATCTGGGCCGAGGGCGTGCTGGAGATCCTGCAGGACGGCTTCGGCTTCTTGCGCTCGGCCGACGAGTCGTACCTGGCCGGCCCGGACGACATCTACGTGTCGCCCAGCCAGATCCGCCGCTTCAACCTGCGTACGGGTGACTACATCACCGGACGCGTGCGCCATCCGAAGGAAGGCGAGCGTTACTTCGCGATGCTCAAGGTCGACGACATCAACGGCGATCCGCCGGAGGCGTCGAAGAACAAGATGCTGTTCGAGAACCTCACGCCGCTGTTCCCGCGCAAGGCTTTCAAGCTCGAGCGCGGCAATGGTTCCAGTGAGGACATCACCGGCCGCATCCTCGACCTGGTCGCACCCATCGGCCGCGGCCAGCGTGGCTTGATCGTCTCCCAGCCGAAGTCCGGTAAGACGATGATGCTGCAGAACATCGCGCAGGCCATCACGTACAACCATCCTGACGCACATCTGATCATGCTGTTGATCGATGAACGCCCGGAAGAAGTGACGGAAATCGCCCGCACCGTGCGTGCCGAAGTGATCTCCTCGACCTTCGACGAGCCGGCCGTGCGCCACGTGCAGGTCGCCGAAATGGTGATCGAGCGCGCCAAGCGCCTGGTCGAACACAAGAAGGACGTGGTGATCCTGCTGGACTCCATCACGCGCCTGGCGCGTGCCTACAACACCGTGGTGCCCAGCTCCGGCAAAGTGCTCACCGGTGGTGTGGATGCGAACGCTCTGCAGCGCCCGAAGCGTTTCTTCGGCGCCGCACGTAACGTCGAGGAAGGCGGCAGCCTGACCATCATCGCCACCGCGCTGACCGATACCGGCAGCAAGATGGACGAGGTGATCTACGAGGAGTTCAAGGGCACCGGCAACATGGAAGTGCACCTGAGCCGCCGTATCTCCGAGAAGCGCGTGTACCCGGCCATCGACATCAATCGCTCCGGCACCCGCCGCGAAGATTTGCTGATCGAGCCGGACCTGCTCTCCAAGATCTGGATTCTGCGCAAGCTGCTGCATCCGATGGACGAGCTGGCCGCAATGGAGTTCATGCTCGACAAGATGAAGAACACCAAGTCCAACGACGAGTTCTTCAATTCGATGAAGCGCTGAACTTTCAGCGCCGCATCCAGACAAAGGCCGCCGCGAGGCGGCCTTTGTCGTTCCCGACTGCCGGAAATCCTCGGGCGGTCTAGGCTGTCTGGTCTATTTCAGGCGTGATCGGTCCGTCACCTAATAGGCCGCCGCCCGGCATCAGCTTCAAGCAGGTCCATCTCGACGCAACGCGACCCTGTCGGTTTTGTCGAGATGTTTCGAACACGCCTTGCCGCCGACCGGAACGGAACACATGCATCCCTCATCCCGGCAGTGCCGCCCGCGCTCCCGTGCAGGTACGCCACTGGCCTTCGTCACCGACTTGTGCGCAAGCCGGCGCCCGCTGGTCGCGGTCGTCGTCGCCACCAGAGCCCCACCTCCCCACGCAGTGAATGTGTCTGGCAACCGCGTCGTTACACGTTGTGAATCGCCGTCGTGATCGACAGCCTTCGCGCACCGCGAAGGCGTTGAGCAACCACTACACCAATGGGGCAACCACCCCGAGGGAGGTTTCATGAAGAACTCGATACTCTGGCTGGCGCTGGCAGCATCACTGTCATGTGCCGTTGCGAGCCAGGCTGCGGATACCGAGAAAGCCATGGTCGTGCGCGACTTCACCGATAGCGTGGCGCCTGCCGATCAGGTGGCCTACGAAGCAGGCACGAAAGCGCTCAACGATTGCTTCCGCCAGCACGGCGCCAAGTACACCTGGACGGCATGGGTGCATGAAACGGGTGACACCTACAGTTATTCCTACACCACTGATCCCCTGCCCTGGTCGGCATTCGACGATATGCAGGCCACCTTCAAGGCCTGCACAGCGACGAACCGCACCAGCGTCAACCCGCACCTCAAGAGCGAAATCAGTGGGTTCATGGAAGTACACCCCGAGCTCAGCCACATGGCGAAGGGCATGACTATTGTCCAGCCCTATATCGAAGTCATCGACTTCAAGCTCAAGCCGGGCCACGAAGCGCATGAGGCTTTCCTCGACGTCGCCAAGAAAATCGCCGCGGCCGCCGATAAATCCAAATGGCCCAACAACTACTCCATGAGCGAGATCCGCGACGCTGCCGGCGGCCCCGACTTCGTCGTCGTGCTGCCGGCGAAGAGCTGGGCCGACATCGGCAAAGAGCCTGAGACGCCGCTATGGCAGATGGTGGAGAACGTTTACGGCAAGGCGGATGCCCAGGCCATGCGTTCGTCGCTCAACAATGCCGTGCAAGAGCAAACGTCCCATATCGATAGCTACAGCGCAGAGCTGTCCTACAAGGCGGGAAACAAGTAGAAGGCAAACGCAATCCATCCGCGTATGAGTAAACACAAAGGCCGCCCCAAGGCGGCCTTTGTCGTTCGTGATGTCGAATGGATCAACTGCTGCCCGCGAAATCTGTCACCAGCGACACGCGACGATTCGCCACGCCCTTGTCGCCCTTTGCCCCGGGATCCACTTGCCGGTTCTTCGATTCACCGTAGCTCACAGCGCGCACCTGACCGGCATTCAGCCCACCGCTATGCACCAGGTAATCGCGTACCGCTTCGGCGCGCTTCAAGCCGAGGCGATGGTTGTATCCCGCCGAACCCGACGGGTCGGCAAAACCTTCAGCAGTGATGACCGCATTCGCATGGTGTTCGCGCATCACCTTTGCGTACTCGTCAAGCAGCGGCTTGTCCTCGTCGCGCAACGTCGACTGATTGGTATCGAAGTGCGCAATTGTTTCGACACGAATGCGTCCCTGGACCTCGGCAATCTGCGCATCGTACTTGGCAAATTTATCGTGCATTTCCTGCGTGATGGCATCGATCTCCTGCTGCTGCTTCTGATCGTTGCTGCGCAGCTCCGAGATGGCCGCGTTGTAGTCGCTTTGCTTCACGTATTCAGTGCACCCGCAAAGTGTCAGCACCAAGGCGCCGACCATCCCATACTTCAATCGACCGTTCACATGCAGCATGACCGTTCTCCTTTCATGGATACGACAACCACGCGCATGCGCTCGGCGGACCCGGCACGCGTGAGTTGCCTTCGAGAGTATCCACCGTAGATGTAAAGCTCGCGCATATTTGCCGTGTTTGCCGCGAAGGCAAACGGCGTTGCGCCAACGGCGTCACATGCCTAGTCGTGATGCTCGATGTCGTTGGGCAACGTGATCCAATCGTGCATGCATTCCTCGTACACCGAGATGTTGGGTACCGGGAAAGCAGCATCGGCGAAGGCGCCAACGGGCACGGCGACGATATCGTCCAGGCCGTCCAGCTCGTAGTACACGGTGGCACCACACGCCGGGCAAAAGTAGAAGCGGAGGCGACCGCCGGACTCACCCGGTCGCATGTAACGCGACGAACGCCCGCGAACCTCCACGGCTTCTGCGCGGAAACGCGCCTGCACGCCAAACACGCTGCCCGTACGTCGCTGGCACGCATGGCAGTGACAAATGGAGATGCGCAGCGGCTCCTCCGCCGTACGCAGCGTAAGTTGCCCGCAACTGCAGCTAGCCGTGCGTTGGGTCATACGGCGAGTCGTCCCTTCGGCCTGGCACACAAACGTCGGATGCGAGGGTACTAGGGTTTCTCAGGAGCGTGGAAGCGCCTTGCGATAGCGATGCTCTTGCAGCAGCCACATCGCCAAGCCGTAACCGGCTCCGGTCAGCAGCCACAGCATGGCCGATTGCGAGGCAGTCAGCTTCGGATGCGGAATCACAAAGGTCATGATCACGAACATGGGCACGCCGTAAGCCAGCACGCCCCTGAACAACACGAACCGGCGCATGCCTTGCAGGCGGGTTCTAGCCCAACGTTCCAACTCGCTTGCCTGCATGCCTTTCCTCTGCCGCCTCGACGCCATGCCAATACCGGGCGGCGATCATAGCGTGGTGGGCGCGCCACTTCCCGCCGCACGTTCTTTCGTCAGAATTCAGTCCACTCATCGCCCGCGGTCACAACCGCCGGCTCGGGGCGACGCGACATCGCCGGTGCAGGCTTGCGAAAGCTCTCCTGCATGGGCGAAGCGAGCGGCGCCGGCGCGGCGGGCTTGGACGCAGCCGACGACTGCGCCACCTCGCCTTGGAGGGTGAAGTACGACACTTCCCTCATCAGCACCTGCGACAAGTCGAGCGTGTTCCGGCTGGCGGCACTCGCCTCTTCCACCAGCGCGGCATTCTGCTGCGTGACTTCGTCCAGCGTGGTCACGGCGTTGTTCACCTGGCCGATGCCTGCGGACTGTTCCTCCGACGCGGCAGCGATCACTTCGATGATCGTGTTGACCTCGCGCACATCCGCCGCAATGTCGTTGAGTGCATGACCGGTGCGCGTCACCAGCTCAGCGCCTTCGGCCACCTTCTCGCTGGTGTCCTTGATCAGCGACTTGATGTCCTTGGCGGCCACACTGCTGCGCTGGGCAAGGTTGCGCACTTCGGTCGCCACTACGGCAAAGCCTCGCCCCTGCTCACCGGCGCGCGCTGCTTCCACTGCTGCGTTCAATGCCAGCAAATTGGTCTGGAAAGCGATCTCGTCGATCAGCACGACGATTTCACCCACTTCCTTGCTGGCCTGGGTGATGGCCTGCATGGCACCGACCGCGGTGCCTGCGATGGCACGACCTTCCTCGGCGCGCTGACGCATGCGCAAGGCCATGTCGCGAGCCTGCGTGGCACCTTCGGCGTTCTGCTTGACGGTGGCGGAGAGTTGCTCCATCGACGCGGCGGTTTCCTCCAGCGAACTGGCCTGTTCCTGCGTGCGCTGGGACAGATCGTCATTGCCCTGCGACAGGTCGCGAGCTGCCGACGTCACCTGCTCGGCGACATCGCGTACCTGCGTGACGATGCTGGTGAGCTGGCGATCCATATTGCCGAGCGAGCGCAAGGTGTCGCTGAATTCGTCATTGCCGCTGACAGCCGTGGCGTTGTTGAGCTTGCCTTCCTGGATGGCGCTTGCCAGCGTGCGCGCCTGATTCAGCGGACGAATCACCGCGCGAATCAACAGCACGGCCACGGCCAGCAGCACCAGCACGCCCAGCACCAGCACGGCCAGCGAGAGCTGCCAGGTATGCGCGTAGCGCTGGGTTGCCGTGGCGGCCGAACCTTCCGACTGCTTCTCGTTGATGGCAATCAGGCGATCGATGATGGCCGTTGCCTTGCCCATCCCGTCAGCCACCTGGCCCACATGGAGTTTCCGTGCCTCCTCGGTTTTGCCAGCGTCCAGCAACTCCGACTCGTGCGCTACAAGGGGGCCTACTTCAGCGCGGAGCGATTCGAATTCATCGGCGGCAACTCGCTCGCCACCCGACGACACCATGGCCGGGTAATAGCGGTGCCAGGCCGCATCGAGTCGAAGCGCGTCCGCCTTTATCTTGTTCACGACGTCGCGCTGCGTCGGATCGATCAGCGAGCGGTTGAGCGCGAGGCGGTCATCGACGATTGCCGCGCGCACGTCACTCACCGCCACAATGGCCAGCACATTGGTGTGGTACATGTCGTCGACCAGCCGGTAAGTGGCGCGCACGCCGAACAAGCCCACCAGGCCGACTACCACGGCAATGGCCAGGGCAACGCCCATGGCCGCGACGATCTTCAAACGAACGGTAAAGCGCATAACTGATTCCTACCGGAAGGTACTTCCCCCTACGGCGGGTATCGGCGCTGGCCAGATTTCCTTGAAAAGCAATATCTTGCGCAAACGCGATTCGGCTCACATTTTTTAACGGGTGCGCCAGCGGCCGCCATCAGGTCGCTGCGGCGGCATCCCGGGGCACATGGGCGTCGATCCATTCCACGATGAATGCATCCAGCGTCACGCGCTCAGGAACATCGATGCCGGCCTCGCGAACGAAGGCGGCGGCCGCCTTGATGAGCGATTGCCGCGACAGGCTCGATGCCTGTCGCGCGGCAGCCTGCTTTTGCCGAAGCTGGACGATATGTGCGGACGGCTTCCCCGGCTTGGCGTACTTCTGATAACGGCGCAATTCATCGGCCGCCAGTTCCGTATCGAACGCCGCCTGCAACGTGGCCCTTCGCGCCCTCAGCAAAGGAATGAGCGCATCCGCCATGGTGGTGCGCAGCCCGGTTTCATCCGACGTCAGCGGCATGCGCGCGAAGAACGGCGACAACGGCATGCTCGCATCCAGGCGAACCGAACCATCGAGACGTTCCAGCAGATCCAGAAAGCCCGCGTGGGGAAAGTGCATGGTCGTCATGGGCAAGCCTGATGCGGGGAATTCGAACCATACGCTGTTAGCCGTTGCCAAGCACGGCCGGTGCCCATGCGTGACCGCTCACCTCACCATTCTGCGCGGTCGAAAGCTCGTCCAACGTCGCTGCGCTGACCATGCGCAGTGCACGCGTATCGGGCGTGTTGATGACCCACGCGCCAAAGATGCTCGGAAACATCGCGTGCGCGGTGCCTGCCTGATCATCGCAGACATCCGCCCCGCCCTTCAGGCCACGAGCGAGCATGGACTTGCCCACGCCAGACAAACCGACAAGCGCCACCGTTCGCTCGGCCTCAAGCCAGGGTGCGAGTTGCGCCATCGATGCGGTGTCTGTGGGGTTCACGGCAACGACGTCCACCGTCGGCAATACCTTGCGTCCGCGGGCAGCATAGTCATCGACGCCAGTGTTGAGGTCGTACGTCGTGAGCACCACCACCGGCTCGACACCCGCTTCCAGCGCCAGCGCGAGGTAACGCCTCAACCGTGTGGGATGGAGGTCGTCGGCACACGACGCGACGATAAACAGTGTGTCGAGATTAGCGGCAATGGGCTGACGGCGATGCTCACTACGCGTTGCCATGCACGTTATCTGCGATTGTCGCCCAACCACACGAATGACGTGATCGGCATCGTGCTCGACCAGTACCCAGTCGCCCACCGTGACATCCGCACCGACAAGGTGAGGCGGCAGTGTCACGACACTGCGCCCACGTGAGGAAAGCACCGATAGCCCAGTGCTGTGCATGGCGATGACTCGCGCGGGATAGCCCGCTTCGAAATCTGCCAGCGTCAGATGCTGCGCATGGTTGAACCGCCAGCCGAGCTGGTGAAGCGAATACGTCTGGAAAGACATGAGTAGCCCTGGAAACAGGTGAAACGACGGCCTCCTGCAAGGGGAACCGAACGAATCGCCAGGGAGCAACGCGAGAAAGTGAAGCGGCCAGCATGAGCTGGCGAGACGATCAGAAGCGCGTCGACCTGGCGGAGGCTGCAGCTACAACAATCATTGTTCTTTCCTCCTTATGGCTGAGTTGACGGGACGCGCAGGTTAGCGATGCGTCGATGGGCTTGCAAGTGCTGCAAGGCAGCATGCTTGCAGCTAGGTGCGGGGCCGGGTGCGCTGCAAAGCAAACGCGCGCGAGCGCATCTCTTGCGGCGTCATGTCGAAGGCGCGTCGGAAGGCACGCGTGAAATCGGAGGCACTCTTGAAACCCAGGCCATAGGCGATCTCTACCGCCGCGAGGTTCGGGTACCGCACCAGCTCATCCGCCGCCATGCGCAGCCGCCGATGGCGGATATATGCGCCGAGTCCACCTTCGTGCTCAAACCAGCGATAGACCGTGGCGCGCTTGAGCTTCAATGCCTGAACCACCATCGTCGGGCTGAGATCGCTCTGATGCAGGTTGGCTTCGACGAAGCGCCGTATTTGCCCCATCACCGCCACTTGAAGCGCAGCACGATCGGCACCCATCAAGCTCGATTCGTTGCGCACTGCCGCCAGCAGCAATTTGGCTGCAGCACTCAGTGCCTCGGCGGCGCCAACGGCATCGAGCTGTGGAATTTCGCTGGCGATGGCTACCACGTGATCCATCAGCAGGCCGGCAAAAGGCGAGCCCTGCCGCACGACACGGCCGTGAAACGATTCGCGGTCGGGCAACTCCTCGCCGACGATTCGATCTGGCACGAACAAGCTCAGCACGCGACACGCCGGACGCTCGACACGGAACGGCTGATTCATGTCCATCGCGATGATGCGCTGCTGCGCGTCGTTGGCGCTGCGCTTCTTGCGCATGCCGGTCACGTTGCCGACTCCACCCTCGGTATAAAGGTGAAAGGCATAGTCGCGCAGCTTGTCGGTGGAAATGCGTGCCACGGAGCGCTCGAGCACGATCTCGTCGGAGCGGCAGTCGGTAAAGCTCAGGCCGTCCACTGCGTAGCGATCGATATCTGCGCCGAAGCCGTCCGCCAGTTGCTTCTTCGCGGGCGGCACATCCACGGCGTGGCCCACCCGCGTGCGCCAGGCCAGCAATTGCGCCCTGGGAGGCAGCGAGCGCGTGCTGTAGAGGCTCGTTTCCATGCGATCGGGCGGCACGTCACGGTGGAAGGATTGGGGCAGCGCGGCAACTTCGGTCATGGATGTCTTCGATCAGCGTGGATACGGCCAAAGCACCGCCTCGGCAAAGGCGTCCCGCACAAACGTCGATGCCACCGGCCGGGACGACCGGTGACTCCGGGAAACAGCGCGATACAGCCCCCCGCAAAGGCCACCCGGTCGCACAAAACGTGGCCCCTGGAAAGTGAGACGGACGGTCAATACCCCCCGATTTATGTGTCCATAATCTCAAAAATGGAAGCCGGGGTCATCGCGCGTCCGCCGGGCCGTCCCGTGGCCCAGATATCCCATCGATGACCCACGCGGCAGGCCGCCAGCCATGACGACGCAGCATGGGCCGGGCCTGGCCGACGGGCGAATAGGACATTCGCCACTACACCTTGAAACATGGCTGCCGCACCCGATCGCTTTCGAGCGCCAGGGAAAGCGCTGCCTCGATGGACAGAAACGGAATGAGCGGCAAACAGGAACGGTGGCTGCAACGTTGGATATGCCGATTGATGGGACATACCTGGGTGAGACCGGACCCGGAACGCCGCACATGTCAGCGCTGCGGTCGCATGGAGCGCAAGCGATGGAAGGAAGCCTGAGCGGTTATCGCAACCGCTCATGATGGCCGACCTCTGGTCGCGCCGTGGGGAGAAGGATCTCCCCGCTGTTTTCTCGACCCGGGGCCCTATGGGTCATCGGCGTCAGTGCACTCTGACCCCGGTTTCGTATGCAAGGGATGCCAGGCATGGCGATCGCGCAGCACGGACCGAAGGGAGCGGAGCCGGGGTCAGAGTGCACTCCCCCAACGGGCCTTCAGGTCACGTCGCTACCCAGGCGCAGATTGATGCCCAGCGCCGTGGCCAGCTCGCGCATGGGTTCGGCATCACGCGTCAACGTGATCCAGCCGGCGTAGCTGCCGTCATCGGTTTCCCGCGCCCACAAGGTGTAGCCGTGCGGCGCCAGGCTGTCATAGGCGATGGCGAACAGCGACGCCGCGTCGATATCGGCATGAAACTCGTCGTCCTCCGGGTCGCCCTCCCAATCGATGGACAGGTTCCAGCGCGACACCAGCTCATCGATGGCCTGCACCAGCGCGCGCGTGTCGTCGGCTTCGACCTGAAAGCCCGAGCGCCAGTCGATGACCTGGCCAATTAGCCGCATCGGCTCGATGTCTTCCTCGGCGGCGTCACCCACCGCCTCGCGGTACGCCGTGAACTGCTGGAACGCGGTGTCGTCATCGCCCGGGTTGATCAGCAGCAGCAACTGCCAGACCTGCGCATCGAGCGAATCGTCGTCCTCGTCGTGCTCGTCGAAGTGGCGCTCGGTGTCGAAATCGTCGTCAGAGGAGCTCATGGGTGGGTACCGCCAAAGTGGGGTCTCATGATCGCGCTCAGGGCACGGATTGGCAAAGCACGCGACGAGCCGGCGAGCGCCAGTCCCTAGGCTGGCGCTCGCCTTTTCCCGAGATCCATCACGCCTGAGCGCGTCAATCCGCCTTGAAAGCGGTCGACGCCTGCGCCGGCACCTAGACCGGCGGCGCATAGCCAGCCGGCTTGCTCCCCCGCTCACGCCACCTTCGACGGCTTCCATCTCTACTACCCGACGCGCCAGCAAGTGCCGCCGAAACTGCGTGTCTTCATCGATTATCTGCGCGCGCATATTGCGGGCATGGGCTGAGCACGTCAGGCGAGTTCGCGCGGAAGCCTCACATCTGCTCCACCGGCAACACACGGCGTCGCGAGCGTTCGCGCAGCGAGCAGTCGCGCAAGGTGTCGGCCATGGCTTCCAGATCCGGAATGCCATACAGATAAACGGAGGCCATGCCCGCATCGGACGAATGCAGATGCACCGTGGCGTAGCCGAGCATGCGCTCGCCCAATGGCTTGTGCAGGTCGATGTGATCCACCCGGAACAACTCCAGGTTGTCCTGCATTTTCGAGAAGAGGCCGCGCTCGATACGCACACGCTGCGTGGTGATGATGAAGCGCGTGGCCCTGCTGCGAATCCAGTAGACCAGCAGCGCAATGCCAAGGGTCAGCACGATGGCAACATACTGCCCGGCCGAATACACCACCGCCGGATGTCCCTCGAAAAGCGTCTTTTCCACCGTCGCCTCGCGCGCGGCCACGTAGGCGTCAATATCGGTACCGCAAAACCGGCATTTGTGCGCCGTGGCCATGATCAGCTCGCCACAGGCCGGGCAAGGCTTTCGCTGCTCGTCCATCTACCACCCCTCTCTTTGGTCCCGCCGGGATTATGCGGCTTGCGGGTGCACGAGGTGTGGGAGAACGATCAAACACTGCCGCAAGAAGTATTCATCCCATCCAGGCGTGCAACGCCTTATGGATGACCAGCCGCTGCACCGGCTTGCCCGATGACGCGCTGATTTCAAAGCGATCAAAGACTACCTTGTCACCCGATGCCAGCTGATCCAGCACCACCTGCTTGTCGATAGCGGCATAGAGTCGACCTGCCTTGTCGCGTTCGGTGACGGCGGCCACCCGCCAGCTCAGGTAAAGCGTGCCACCGTGACGCAGGACAGCCAGCAAGCGCCGCACGGCAGTGATCAGCTGATCAGGCGGCAGATGCATCACCACCGTCTCGCAAAGCACGTTCTGAAAGCTGGCATCGGGGATTCCCTCCAACGCGGGCAAGGTCGACTGCGTAAAAAGCAGGCTGGGGTGCTTGTGTCGCGCCTGCGCCAACAGTTCAGCGGAGGCGTCAAAGCCTTGTGCCTCGAATCCATGCGCCGCCAGCCAGGCCACGTCGCGCCCTGATCCACTCCCGATATCAGCCGTCGGCCCCGGTTTGAAATAGGCCGTCAGCAGCGCATACATATCCTGCGGCGCCGGCTGCTCGTCCCAGTCACGCGCATAGTCGGCCGCGGCATTGGCGTAGGCTGCCAAGGTCTGGGGATCAGTGGCCATCGACGTTGATCCAATCAGGTTTCAGGGCCTGCATTGTCGCGCCACTACGACCTGGAAAGTCATCCGCGACAGGGAGCGTCGATGGCCTGGCTGGCGACACTCCCATGTTCGTACACGCGCAGACGCTTGCGCCCCTACCCCGCCAACGCCTCTTCGCGCTTCTCCGTCGCTTTGGTGGGCCACGGATCTGCCCAGGCAGGGATGCGCATCAGGCCATCGAGCCAACGCATGATGTTGGGGTAATCGTCGAATGGAATCTCTGACTGTCGCCAATCACAGGCGATGGAGGCCAACTGGAAGTCAGCGATGGTGAGCCTGTTGCAGGCCACAAAGTCGCGGTTCGCCAGATGGTTGTCCAACACCGCAGCCAGCGTCCTAAGCATGGGAAGCGTGGCTGCCAACGTCGAGGCGTCCGGCGCGCCGAGATGAAACATGGCCTTGATCACGTGCTCGAAGTAGAACGGCCCCACCGCACGTGTCCAATGCTGGTCATTCCACGATAGCCAGCGGAGCACTTCGATCTGTTCCGCCGGTTTGTGCGCGGGCCACATGTCCGATCCTTCCCTGATACAGAGATAAGCCATGATCGCCGACGACTCCCACAACGCGAAGTCGCCATCGACCAGCGTCGGTGCCTTGCGGTTCGGATTGAGCACGGTGTACTCCGGTGTCTTCAGGCCGCCGGCTTTCATATCGACCTCGATGCAGTCCGCGTCGATACCGAGATATTTGACCAGTGCCAATACGCGGCGCGGCGCCTGCGTCTTGATCCAGTAGAGCTTCATGGCATTCCTCCGGTGCGTTTTCTTCACTGCCGGTAGCGGAGCATACGCGGCGCCAAATTATGTTGAAGAACATATTCTGCAGGCCTGTTATATCAGGCGGACGGAGGTTCCTATCCATGCCCTACAGCCCTGAACACAAGACGCAGACGCGTGCACGCATCGTCGAATCCGCCCGCCGCCTGTTCAATCGGCACGGCTTCGAGCAGGTCACCATCGACCAGATCATGGCGTCGGCTGGACTCACACGCGGTGCCTTCTATCACCATTTCGAGAGCAAGGACGATCTCTATGCCGCATCCGTAGCGAGCTTCGCCACCTGCAATCCCTTTGCCGTGAAAACGCTTGATGCCGCGCAAGCCATGGACGATCCACGCGAACTTGCACGCATGCTGATCGATCTGTATCTGAGTGATGACGTGCTGGACAACGTCGATTCGCATTGCCCGTTGTACGCACTGCCCGGCGACGTCGCACGCGCCGGCCTGGAACCTCGACAGGCCTATACCGACCTGATCCGCGGCATGAGCAACATCTATCGCGCCGCACTCAACGGCGCCCACGACGCCGACCGTCGAGCCGAGAGCATGGTCGCTTTATGCGTCGGCGGCATGGTGCTGGCGCGTACCACCAACGATCCCAACTTGCGCCAATCACTACGGGCAGCAGCACGACATCAGGCGCTGGCCTTGCTCGGGAAGGAAGAGAAAGAACGACGGTCGTTGAACGCTTAAGCCACGCCGCGTGTTCGGCCCGGTGTGCATCCCGCGCGCTACCCCGGCAGCGGCAGGCACTCCATGATCTCGACCGCGTCGCCCGGAAAAATCATGAAGTGCGGGTGACCCTCGAACATCTTCGCCGCGGCCTCGTGCGATTGTGCCCGGACGATAGTGAAAGCCGCCAACGCATTGCGGATTCCTTCGACACCACCCTTGGATACACGCAGCGTCTTTCCCAAGGGCGCACCGGTATCAACGATGGCATCGCGGTGCGTTTCCACCCACTTGCCCCACGCCTGCACACCTGCCTGCTCACGCGCTTTGCGGTCGGTCTCATTCAAATCGTCCCAACCGGACGCCTTGCGCGATGCTTCCGTACCGGTATAGACCGCTAGAAACTGTTTCATGATCGACTCCGACATTGGCTTTTCGGTATCACGCCTATGACAACTTGATCCTGGCCGCCCATATCATCCGGGACGCTCACCAGTATCAGCGTTCGAGCTTACGCGGCGGCAAGATATGTTAAAGAACATATTCTCGATGCAGGCAGGCGGACGGCTGTTGCTGCAACGTCCTGGGCCAAATGGCCGCCGATTCCGGCGCTGGTGAACACGTCCACCCGTGTGCGCTCGGGAAGACCGACCGCCTCCAGGAACTTCCACAATCTTTTTTGCACCCGCCTGCATCCATTTGCTCTCTGCCTCCGTATCTAACTGTGCTTCCAACCGGAAGTCGCTTACTACGGAGATCACCATGAAGAGCAACTCACGCGTACGTTCGACGCTGCTTGGCGCGGTAATGGTGCTAGGCGCCACTGCGCTGCCGCCGTTGGCAATGGCGGGAAACATGGACATGTCGGCACCCGTCATGGTTGGCGGCGCGGCGATGTATCCCAACAAAAACATCATCCAGAACGCCGTCAATTCGAAGGACCACACCACCCTGGTTGCTGCCGTGAAGGCAGGCGGCCTGGTGGATACGTTGTCCGGCCCCGGCCCCTTCACCGTTTTCGCACCCACCAACGAAGCCTTTGCGGCGCTTCCCGCGGGCACCGTGGACACCTTGATCAAGCCCGAAAACAAGGCCAGCCTGGACAAGATCCTTACCTATCACGTGGTGGCAGGGCGGCTTACCGCGAACGACCTGGCAGCCAAGGTAGCCGCGGGCGGCGGCCGGGCAGAGCTGACGACGGTGGAAGGTGAGCCGCTAACCGTCAGCAAGGATGGCGGCAGTTGGGCCATCACCGATGCCAAGGGCAATACCGCCCACGTCACCATTGGCGATGTGATGCAGTCCAACGGCGTGATTCATGTCGTCGACAAGGTGCTGATGCCCTGAGTGCATGAGCTCGCGGGCACGTGCCAACCTCGCCGTCCCTTTCGAGTGGGCGGCGTCGTTCCATCGACGGGAGAGGCTGCGTGAGCCAGGAAACCGCGAACAGTGAACTCGGGCCGCAACACCAACTTGCCACGGCGCACAAACAGGCTCCATGCTGCGGCACGCAGACTGTTTATCCGCATTCCGCCACTGCAGGGAGCCAGCCGCTCCACGGCGTACCCATGAGCCATGCCGCTGATGATCGAGACGAGCTGTCGCGGACCCTGATGCGGGTTGCCGCCGGTGATCAACATGCCTTTGCCGAGCTCTATCAGCGGACATCGGCCAAGTTGTTTGGCGTATGCCTGCACATGCTGATCGATCGTGGCGAGGCCGAGGAAGTACTGCAGGAAATCTATACGACCGTGTGGCGCCGCGCGGAAAGCTTCGACGCGAAACGTGCCAGCGCTATTACCTGGCTGATGGCCTTGGCGCGCAACAAGGCCATCGACCGCTTGCGCCAGCGACACGAGAATATGCCGACCAGCGCGATCGATCTTGATCATCTCGTCGACGAACAACCCGGGCCTGCTTCACAGGCCGAAGCGAGCCAGGAGTATCAGCGCCTGCAACATTGCCTGGAGGCGCTGGAACCCAATCAGCAGCAATCGGTACGCGCTGCCTTTTTCTCCGGATCGACGTATAACGAACTGGCGGCACGCTGCAATGTGCCACTGGGGACAATGAAGAGCTGGATTCGCCGCGGCTTGCTGCAACTTCGCACGTGCCTTGAAGCATGAACACGCCACTGGACCACGACAACTCCCAGCTTCGATACGCCGAATACGTTCTGGGCGTGCTGGATGTGGATGCGCGTGCAGACGTGGCCCACGAAGTGCGCGATAGCGACGAAGCCGCCACCGCCGTGATGCTATGGCAACGGCGGTTGCAGCCATTGAGCGACGAGATTCCGCCCGTCGCGCCACCGGCCTACGTGTGGACACGCCTCCACGAAGGACTCAACCTGGAAACGCCCACTCGCGAACGCGCCGCCACGGCGCGCCCTGGCCTGTGGGAAAACCTGCGCTTCTGGCAGTGGCTCGGCATGGGCGCCAGCGCGCTGGCCGCCGCGTGCCTGGTGCTGCTGCTCGCGACATCCGGCCAGCGCAACGCGCCCAATGCACCCGCTGTTCCCTTCATGGCATCCACCATCACACAGACCGATGGCCACGTCGGCTGGACGGCCACCATGGACATCCAGCAGGCACGCATCATCGTCGTGCCCGTAGCGCCAGCCACGCTCGCCCAAGGCAAGGCTCCGCAGTTGTGGCTGGTGCCGGCAGGGCAAAAGCCCATTTCGGTCGGCATGATTGCCGCCAACGCCCCCACCACGCTGAAGCTGGATAGCGCGTTGCTCGCACGACTTGGCCCGACTGCAGCGCTTGCCGTATCGGTAGAGCCCATCGGCGGCTCGCCCACCGGACAGCCGACAGGGCCGGTGATTGCCAAGGGCGCGATTGGCGCTGCGCCCGACAGCGGGCAAGCCAGAACCGCGAGCTTGCTGTCGTCGCGTCCTTCGGGGCAGGACGCGAGCTGAGGGGCTGAATGCGGATTTGCGGGGCTCGCGCAATGACATGGACAATCATCTGATGCCAGCGGTCACCACGTCGACCCCAACAGCAAGCGCACTCTGATCACGTCTCCCGTCCCTCTTATGGCGGCAAGGAGATGCCATATGCTTCGCACGAGCCAACAAGGGGGAGCTATGGATTCGGCGACGCTTACTTTTTCTGCCTTGAATGAAAAAATTGACGCCCTGCCTGAGCACGAGAGCCTGGCCATAGCGCCTTCGAGGCGCCAGAGGTTGGGTTACGTCATAGGCTTCGGCGCAGGATTCATCGGCCTGATCGCGGCCAAGGTGCTGCCAGGCGCCAAGGCGACCGTTATCTTCACTGCAACCGCGCTGATCATCGAGATTCTAGCGCTGGCTATTGCACTCGTTCCGCGCCGGCCTTGGCGTTTGCCTAGCTTTGCGTCAGAGCAGCGCGAATTTGCCGAACGACTCGATTTCGATCAGCACCACTACGAAAAGCTCATCGAGTGGTTACGGACGTTTCCCAAGGCGCGCCTGGCGGCCATGGCGGAGTACGCCTCACAGCGTCATGAGCGACTGAAAGACAAGTACCCACTCGTTTCTGGCGGCCTGGAAAAAATAGGCGCTCTGCCGGTCGTGGCGGCGCTCTATCTGCAGTTCAAAGATCTTCATTGGCCGCCTAACCTGACATGGCCGGAGCTTTTTCTCGGGCTCGTCCTGGTGTCGCTCTACTGGGCGAGTTGCCTACTGGTCAGCATTCGCTTTCGCGCGCAGCTGTTCGTTGTGCTGTTGACTCGAGCAGCTCAATCCGACGGCGAAGCTGATCGGCCAAGTGCTATGAGCGAATACTCATCGATGAGTGCGGAAGCGATCGCCTAGCAGACTTTAGGACAGGGCGCATTCCTGACAGCCCGTCGAGATCGAGCGCGCCAAGATCCAGTATCGGAATTCTTGAGACTAAAGCGTGACTCGACGCTGCCGAAGTCATGGTGGTGAGGATGGTTTTGGCGACCTGCCAGAACACCTTACCCTTCGGATGTCGAGGACAGTATGACGGTGGTTCTACGCACTGCGGCCGTGTTGGCCGGCTTGAGTTTCTCCGTGCTTGGCAACGCGACCGATCTGGCCGTGCCGATCCAGGCGGATGAATCATCGGCCCAGCCATCGCCATCGCCCGCGATGGCGCATTGCGATCTGCGCAGCCCATCGTTCAGCCGCTGCCTGGCCACGCTCGGCCCGAGTACCGTCCGGCGCGATCCAAACGCGCCCGCCGCGATCGCAACGGTAAGGATCACCGTGCGCGATCAGCTGACCGGCGAAGTTAACGTCGCGACCGTGCTCGCCCCGGCGTCCAAGGAGATCAGCGACGCCATCGGCGACCTCCGCTTCTCCCTCACCGTGCAGCCTGCGGATAACGGCGAAGACCGGGTGGGATTCCGTTTCAGCGGCGATCAGGAAGTGAACGACTCGAAAGACTTCAAAGTCGGCGAATCACATGTCCTGACGGTTGAACATTCAACGGTGACCATCGCTCGCCTGTGAGCGTGCAGTACCGCCGCTGCGCAGCCGACTCCCAAAGGGTTAAGACAGATCCGCCCATGTCTGACGAGGACTTGCGCGAATGGGAGAGGCGGAACCGCGAATCCATGAAGATTCTGGAAAAGACCACGCCGGAGCTGGAGACAGCGCCCACGCATTGATCCCCACCTCGTCGAGCCAAGGCCGGACAACGCCAACCATAGTGAGGGCCTCCAAAAAATTGCGCACTTTTGGCGACTTTTTACGACTTACTAAGATTTCTCTGATGGCAGCACAACGATCGGTCACCTAATCTGACCCTGCAGCCGAGTTGTCTGGACGATTCGGCCAAGCATGCGACCGCCCTGCTGGCGGAGCACCAACGAGCCGCCAAATACGGCGGGATCGGCTGGACTGATGGGCGGTCGCGCGAGCGCCGCCCATTTCCTTTTCTGGCGCCAGCTCATCTCTTGCGACGGTGAAGATGGATGCCCTTCGCCGCGGGCTCACGCATCGGGTGAACGACACACGCCGGATCCTGCTCAGCAGAACCCTGCACGATGGGGAAAGGACTGCCTCCATCTCTTTCCGGGCTACAGTCTGCTAGAGGACTGGTATCGATACGTGACCAACCGTGGTCAATGCTATCCCCGCCAAAGCCGCTCAAGTTCGCTCCATCCGAAGCAGTCGAACCCGCCACGAGGTCGTCTCGCTGCCAAGCAGCACTCCCTCGCGAAACCTTGCAAATTTTGGTCCTCAGCCCTGTAGACAAGAATCGGGAATTATCACCGACGCCTTAGTCGATCTACTTCCAAAGTGCGCTCTGACTCCTACTCTGTCCGTTCTCAGCGGCGCCGGCAAGCAAAAAAAAGGCGGCATCACTGCCGCCTTTTTTGTTGTATTAGCACTTGCGCACAAAGCTTAGCCACATTTGCTGTAACCGCAGTTGAGGCAAGTCTGACACCCATCCATCAGCACCAGCGCCTGCGTATTGCACTTGGCGCACAACGTGGCACCAGGCGGGAAGCCGCTGGAGGCTTCGGCGACGGGGGCTTCGGTGGTGGTCGCAGGTGCAGCCTTCTTGCCGCTCGCAAGCGCCTCATAGGCCGCGCGCTTTTCGGCGACCAGCTTGCGGGTGGATTCGTCCATCTCCGGATCGTGGATCAGGCCGATCATCTTCATGTGTTGCTCGATGACGGTGCCGATCTCCGCGACGATGGAGGGCATGTAGACGCCGCCGGCCTTGAAGTAGCCGCCGCGGGGGTCGAACACGGCCTTCATTTCTTCGACCAGGAAGGTGACGTCGCCGCCTTTGCGGAATACTGCGGAGGTGATGCGGGTGAGCGCCACGATCCACTGGAAGTGGTCCATGTTCTTCGAGTTGATGAAGATCTCGAAGGGGCGGCGCTGTTCGTACTGGGTGCCGGCGTTGAGCACGATGTCGTTGACGGTGACGTACAACGCGTGCTCGAACAGCGGTGATTTGATCTTGTAGGTGGAGCCCACCAGCGTCTCGGGACGCTCCAGGCTCTCGTGCATCTGGATCACTTCCGCCTTGGGCGCTTCTTTGGGCGCGGCGGGAGCGGCGACAGGCGCGGCTTTGTCCTCAGGCTTGACGACGTTATAGCCCTTGATCTTTTTCTCGATCTTGATCGCCATGGTGTGTGTTTCTCTTTCCGAGGATTCAAGCGGCGGCGCGGGACGCTGGAGACGACCCGGCCCGGCGCAATGCGCCGGGCCGGACCGGTTTACGACTTACTTGCGGCGGGCGACTTTCTTGGCGACCTTGCGGACAGCCTTCTTCACGCCTGCCTTCTTGCTGGCAGTGGACCTCTTGACCGCCTTGGCGGCGATCTTCTTACCGGCGACCTTCTTGGCCACCTTCCTTACTGCGGCCTTCTTGACCGTCTTCTTGCTGCTGACCTTCTTTGCAACCTTCTTTGCGACGGCCTTTTTCACCGCGCGGCGCACCAACTTCTTGGCGACCCGCTTGGCTGCAGCCTTCCGCACGGCCTTCTTGGCGACCTTCTTGGCTACTGCCTTCTTGACCGCCTTCTTGGCGACCTTCTTGGCAACGGCCTTCTTCACCGCCTTCTTGGCAACCTTCTTGGCTGCGGCCTTCTTGACCACCTTCTTGGCGACCTTCTTGGCTGCGGCCTTCTTGACCACCTTCTTCGCGACCTTCTTGGCAGCTGCCTTCTTGACGGCCTTCTTCGCGACCTTCTTGGCAGCCTTCTTGGCAGCCTTCTTGGCCGGAGCAACCTTCTTGGCCGCTGCCAGCTTCTTCTTCGTGGCACGGGCCTTCTTGGGGGCGGCCGGCGTCACTTCGACAGCGGCAACCTCCACCGGCGCGTCAACGACCAACACAGCTTCTTCATTCATTACTTCGGTATCGATAGACATGCGGGTAATCCCCTCCGACGTGGATTTTGGAACTTGTAATGAGCCTTGCCTCAAGGCACCCGGTTCGTTCTCACGAACTGACCAGCACCTGACATCAGGTACTGGCCGCTAGTTTAGAACTTTCCGTAATACCCTTCCTTCAAGGCATCGAACAGGTTGGCGGCGGTATGCATTTCGCCGTCGTATTCCACTTCTTCGTTGCCTTTCAGTTCCACAACGCTACCGTCTTCCAGCTCGAATCGGTAGAGGGTGCTTTCAAGATCCGCTTCTTTGACCAGCACGCCCTGGAATGCAGCGGGGTTGAAACGGAACGTGGTGCAGCCTTTCAGACCCTGCTTGTACGCGTAGAAGTAGATGTCCTTGAAGTCTTCATAGGGATAATCGGTGGGCACGTTCGCCGTCTTGGAGATGGACGAATCCACCCAGAGCTGGGCGGCGGCCTGGATATCCACGTGTTCTTTGGGCGAGATGTCGTCGGCGGCCACGAAGTACTCGGGCAGCTTGGTATGCCCTTCAGTGGCGAACGGCATGGCCTCGGCATTGATCAACGCGCGGTAGGCCAACAGCTCGTAGCTGAACACTTCGACCTTTTCCTTGGTCTTGCGGCCTTCGCGGATGACGTTGCGCGAGTAGTGGTGCGCAAAGCTCGGCTCGATGCCGTTGCTGGCGTTGTTGGCCAGCGACAGCGAGATGGTGCCGGTAGGTGCGATGGAGCTGTGATGGGTGAAGCGCGCGCCGGTTTCGGCCAGCTGGGCCACCAGGTTCGGCGCCACGCTGGCAATGCGCTGCATGTAGCGGCTGTACTTGGCGTGCAGCACGCGGCCCTGGATGGTGTCGCCCACCTTGTAGCCGTCGGCGACCATTTCCGGGCGCTTGCGCAGCATGTCGCCGGTAACGGTGTAGTCGCGCAGCAGCACCGGGGCCGGGCCTTTTTCCTTGGCGAGGTCGAGGGCAACTTCCCAGCCGGCCACGGCCATCTCGCGGGAGACGTCTTCGGTGAAGGCTACGGACTCGGCAGTGCCGTAGCGCATCTTGAGCATGGTGAGCGTGGTACCCAGGCCCAGGAAGCCCATGCCATGGCGACGCTTGGAGAGGATCTCGTCGCGCTGCTGCGGCAGCGGCAGGCCGTTGATCTCCACCACGTTGTCGAGCATGCGGGTGAAAATTTTCACCACTTCGCGGTATTCGTCCCAGTCGAAGCGGGCCTTGGGGCCGAACGGGTCGCGCACGAAGGTGGTGAGGTTCACCGAGCCGAGCAGGCACGAGCCGTACGGCGGCAGCGGCTGCTCGCCACACGGGTTGGTAGCGCGGATGTGCTCGCACCACCAGTTGTTGTTCATCTCGTTGACCTTGTCGATCAGGATGAAACCCGGCTCGGCATAGTCATACGTGGACACCATGATCATGTCCCACAGGTGACGGGCGCGGATGTGCCCGTAGACCTTGCAGGCGACCAGGCCGTCCTCGCGCTCCACGTAGTTTTCGTGGGTGGGCCACTCGCGCCACACCACCTTCTCGGCGTCGACGAAGTCGATCTCGTCCTGTTCCTTGCGGTGAATGGGGAACACCAGCGGCCAGTCGTGATCGTGCTCCACCGCCTGCATGAAGCCGTCGGTGACCAGCAGCGACAGGTTGAACTGGCGCAGGCGACCATCCTCGCGCTTGGCGCGGATGAATTCCTTCACGTCGGGATGGCTGACGTCGAACGTGCCCATCTGCGCGCCACGACGGCCACCGGCCGAGGACACGGTGAAGCACATCTTGTCGTAGATATCCATGAAGGACAGCGGGCCGGAGGTGTACGCACCCGCGCCCGACACGTACGCGCCGCGCGGACGCAGCGTGGAGAACTCGTAGCCAATGCCGCAGCCGGCCTTCAACGTAAGGCCTGCCTCGTGCACCTTCTCCAGGATGTCGTCCATGGAGTCGCGGATGGTGCCGGACACGGTGCAGTTGATGGTGGAGGTCGCCGGCTTGTGCGCCAGCGCGCCTGCGTTGGAGGTGATGCGGCCAGCGGGAATGGCACCGCGGCGCAGCGCCCACAGGAAACGCTCGAACCAATGCTCGCGCTGCTCGGGCGTGGCTTCCACGTCGGACAGGGCACGCGCTACGCGCTGATAGGTTTCGTCGACACTGCCGTCAACCGGCTCGCCCGACTTGGCTTTGAGGCGGTACTTCTTGTCCCAGATGTCGTAGGACGCCGGCTGCAACGGAATGGCTGCACTATCACGATTTACGACTGGTGCACGCATGCTGCTCATCGGCTTCCTGACCTCGCGGTACGACCTTTCGGCCCCGTTGGATTTTGTTCTATTTGGCTAAACCGCTCGGGTCGAGACGTGGCGCTGGAGAAAAAAAGCAGCCAGCCGACCGCTCGACTTTTACGTTCCCTGCCCTGACTTCGACAACCCTCCCCCGAGGATGCCTACGACACCAGCTCTTGGGTTTTGGCCCTGCGCTGTGACACAAGATGTTGTGGTCGCGAACGGAGTAGAAAGTTACCCCCCACCTGCGTCGATGTAAAGTGATTTCGTCAGTGTTCGACGGTGGGAACCGTGCCCGGCGCTCTGAGTCGAACGAGGGTCGATTCACAGAGAAAAGGAGCCTTCATGTTTGTCCATCTTGCCCGCCGACTGGCCGCGTTTTCGTTTGCCCTGCTTGCCGCGACACCGTTGGTGAGCCACGCCGGCCTGCCGCCTTCCGTCGATGGCCAACCGCTGCCCTCGCTGGCACCGATGCTGGAAAAAGTGACGCCTGCGGTGGTCAACATCTCCACCAAGACACGCGTGCAGGTGCGTGATCCGTTCTTCGATGACCCGGTGTTTCGCCAGTTCTTCGGGCTGTCCGGTTCGCCACGCGAGCGCGTGGAACAGAGCCTGGGTTCGGGCGTGATCGTGGATACCGCCAAGGGTTATGTGCTCACCAACAACCATGTGGTGGGCGGCGCCGACGACATCACGGTGACGCTGCAGGACGGACGCGACTTCAAGGGCAAGCTGGTGGGCACCGACCCGGAAACCGATGTGGCGGTGGTGCAGATTCAGGCCACGGGCCTGCAAGCATTGCCGATGGCGGATTCGTCCAAACTGCGCGTGGGCGATTTCGTGGTGGCCGTGGGCGACCCGTTTGGCCTGGGCCAGACGGTGACCTCGGGCATCGTCTCCGCGTTGGGCCGCACCGGCCTTGGTGGCACCGGCTACCAGAACTTCATCCAGACCGATGCGTCGATCAACCCGGGCAACTCCGGCGGCGCGCTGGTGAACCTGCGTGGCGAGCTGGTGGGCATCAACACGATGATCTTCTCGCCCTCGGGCGGCAACGTCGGCATCGGCTTCGCCATTCCCACCAACTTGAGTGGCGAGGTGATGCAGCAGCTGATCGCCCACGGCAAGGTCAATCGCGGCAACCTGGGCCTGGAGACGCAGGACATCAGCCCGCGCATTGCCCAGGTGCTTGGCCTCAAGAGCACCAACGGTGCGGTGGTGACGCGCGTGAGCGCGGGTTCGGCCGCCGAGAGCGCGGACATACAGGTTGGCGATGTGATCACCGCCATCGACGGCAAGCCGCTTCGCAACGCACAGGAGCTGCGCAACGCCGAGGGCCTGCTGCCCATCGGCAGCACCGTGAAGCTGAGCGTGCAGCGCAATGGCAGTACGCGCGAGGTCACCGCCAAGCTGGTGCCGGAGAAACTCGCAACGCTCGACGGCGCCAAGCTCGATGCGCGCCTGGCCGGCGTCACCTTCAGCGAGCTGTCGCGGAACCAGCGTGGCCAAGGCGTGGCGGGCGTAGGGGTCGGGGCGGTGCGTGCGGGCAGTCGCGCCGCACAGGCGGGGCTGCAGCCCAACGACATCGTGATTGGCGTGGGCAACCTGCGCGTGCCCGACATGCGCACGCTGCAGCGGCTGGCTGGGGTCAATCCGCGCCAGCTGGTGCTGGTGGTGTCGGGGGATGATGGGGTGCGGTACGTGGATATTCGTTGAGGTTCTTCGCCGCCATTCGTTCATGTCCCCCACCGTCGTCCCCGCGGCTCTCAACAGCCGAAGGGCTGGTCAAGCGGGGACCCAGCGCCTTGTGGTTTTGAGGCACGAGAAGAGCCGCTGGATTCCCGCGTTCGCGGGAATGACGGTGTAGGGATGGGAACGGACTGATGCACGCCGCGCCCCACGCCGTCGCACCAAACCTGCGACGGCATATATCCAGCTGAGATCGGCCCTGCAGATGAACCGCATCACCACGGCGTGCACGCCATCGCGTTTTTCTTGGCGCAAACGCATGAATAAGCTTGATGTTTGGCCCTGAGCTGGATGAAATAGCCGGGTTACACCACTCTTGCACGCGCGCCCGACCAAGGCGGCTCGCGGACACCACCTTCAGCACTCGGGGTTCCCCACCGCCATGTCAAAACGTATCACTCGTCTTCTCCTCGTCGCGCTGATCAGCGCCTGTGCCGTCAGCGGCGCCATGGCCGCCGCTACCACCAGCAAGGCCAAATCCAAGACAGCGGCCAAACCCGCCGCACTACCCACTCTGGTCTGGCGTGGCGATTACGCCACCGCACGTGGCGTGGTCGAGGCGGTGGCCGCTGCGTATGAGAAGAGCGGCAAGGGTCGCATCGAAATGCAGCCGTTCAACACGGCCTCGGGCCTGGATGCCGTGGAGCACGGTCTGGCCGACATCGCCGGCAGCGCACGCAGCAGCTATGGCGACGCCGAGAGCAGCCTGCTGTTCACCCCGGTGGCATTCGACGCACTGGTGATGGTGGAGCACCCGTCCAACAGCGTGCCCAACCTCACCGTGAAGCAGCTGCACGACATTTATCTCGGCAAGATCACCAACTGGAAGGACGTAGGCGGCAAGGACGCGCCGATCAACCTGTACGCCGTGGCCAGCCCGGGTGACGGCGTGGAATACAGCCTGCGTCGCCTGATTTTCGGTCGCGGCAACCAGCCGGTGGCCGCGCCTCGCCTGTACGTCAACGTGGCCAAGCTCGAAGAAGCCGTGACGCTGGATCCGAACGCCCTGGGTGTCACCACGCTGTCAGGCGTGATGGGCAATGCCAAGGTGCGCATGCTCAGCGTCGATGGTGTGTCCCCGAGCGTGGCAACCGTCACCGACGGCAGCTACCTGCTGTACACCCCGCTGTTCCTGGTCACCAACAAGGAAAGCCCGAAGGCTGCGCAGATTTCCGCCTTCATGGATTTCCTGCTGACCGACCAGGTGAAGGCACTTGCCCGTGCACACCAGTTGGTACCTTATGTCGAAGCGCCGCAGCTGGCCCAGGGCGACAAGGCCCGTCGCGAGAAGCTGCTGGCTGAAAGCGACATCAAGATGGACGTGGTCGCCGACCCTGTGCTGACGGAAGAACAGCGTCCGACCATGCCTAGCGCAGCACCCACCGTTGCCGGCGCGGCCGCTGCACCGGCCGCCGAGAAGGCTGCTGCCGCTGGCCAGACCTACACGGTCGGCAAGGGCGACACGCTGGGCGGCATCGCCAAGAAGTATTCGGTGACCGTGGCGCAGCTGAAGGACTGGAACCATCTCTCGAGCGACAACGTGAAGGTGGATCAGGTGCTCCAGGTGAGCGGCAACTGATTCAACCCACGTGCGCATACGCGCTGTCACGCTCGACCTGGACGACACGTTGTGGCCGGTACTGCCGGCCCTGGAACGTGCCGACCGCGACCTCGACGCGTATCTGCGCCAGCATTTTCCTGACGTAGCGCGCGCATGGCCCATCCCGGCCATGCGCGCGCTACGTGCAGAAGTGGCTGCCGAGCGCACGGACCTGGCCCACGACTTCACCGCACAGCGCTACATCACCATGCAGCGCGCGTTTTCCACTTGCGGCATCGAGCAGGCACCGCTCGACACGCTGTGGGAGATTTATTTCTCCGCGCGCAACAGCGTGGAGCTGTTTCCCGATAGCCTGCCCGCGCTACAGCGCATCGCCAGCCGCTGGCCTGTCGCAAGCCTCACCAACGGCAACGCCGACCTCGACCGCATCGGCATCCGCGCGCATTTCACCCATCACGTCAGCGCGCGTGACACCGGCACGCCCAAGCCCGACGCACGCATCTTCACCGAAGCGGCGCGCCGCCTGGGCATCGCGCCTGACGAGGTGCTGCACGTGGGCGACGACCCGGAACTGGACGTGGTGGGCGCACGCGATGCCGGCTTGCGAACGGCCTGGATCAACCGCGCCGGGCACCCGTGGCCGGGTGCGCTGGGCGCCGCGCCCGATCTGGATCTGCGCGACATGGGCCAGTTGGCCGACTGGTTGGAAATGCGCGGCTAACACCGGCGCCTTCCCGCACCACCCATCGCACCTTCCAAAGCCCAACATCGTCGTCCCTGCGAAAGCAGGACGAGCGCGAAGTGCGAAGAACACCCGAAGGGTGGCCCCGCAAGGGTGAGCGGAGCGAGTAGTCCAGTGCCTTTTGCGGGGCAAACGCGACGCACGTGAAAGACGCTGGATCCCTGCTTTCGCAGGGAAGACGGGAAAGGTTTGCCTGGCCGACGGGCGAACGCGTGCGCCGAGGCGCTCGCCCACCATCGCAAAAGCGCGCATCATTGGCGACATTCCCGTCGTATTGCGGCCCACGCACGCGCCGCGCAAGGAACTTCATGTCTGTCCTGATTGAACGCAACGCCGGCGAGCGCCAGAGCATCGCCATCGAAACCACGGACCCTTCCCGTTTTGCCGCCACCAAGCGCCGCCTTACCGCTGCGCAGCGACGCTGGCTGGCCGAGTGCGCCTTCGAGGCCGCGCCGGGCACCTTCGCCCTGATCGCCGACGACGGCGGCAAGCTGGCGCGCGTGCTGGTTGGCGTGGATGCCGGCGATGCAATGGGCGCGCTCGGTGCGTTGCCGCGCGCGTTGCCGGAGGCAACCTATCACCTGGCCGACGAAGGTGTACTCAAGGACACCCTGCAGGCGGCGCTGGGCTGGGCGCTGGGCGCCTATGAATTCACCCGCTACCGCAAGGCACGCCGTGCCCCGGCCAAGCTGGCCATCACCGCTGCCGACCTGCATGTGCTGGAGCCGTTGGTAGAGGCCACCGCGTTGGTGCGTGACCTGGTCAACACGCCGACCGAAGACATGGGCCCCAAGCAGCTCGCCGAAGCGGTGAAGCAGCTAGGCAAGACGTACAAGGGGAAGGTGCGCGAGTGGGTCGGCGACGAACTGCTGGAAGCGAACTTTCCCACCATCCACGCCGTGGGTCGCGCCAGCCATCGCTCGCCGCGTCTGATCGAGCTGACGTGGGGCAAGGCCAGCGATCCCAAACTTGCCGTTGTCGGCAAGGGCGTGTGCTTCGACACCGGCGGCCTGGATTTGAAGCCTGCCGACGGCATGCGCTGGATGAAGAAGGACATGGGCGGCGCCGCACATGCCATCGCACTGGCCGGCCTGATCATGCAGGCCAAGCTGCCGGTTCGCCTGCAGCTGTTGATTCCCGCGGTGGAAAACGCAGTGTCGGGCGACGCGATGCGTCCTGGTGACGTCATCACCACCCGCGCCGGCATCACCGTGGAAGTGGACAACACCGACGCCGAAGGCCGCCTGGTGCTGTGCGACGCCCTCACCTATGCGAGCGAGCAGCAGCCGGAATTGCTCATCGACTTTGCCACGCTTACCGGTGCAGCGCGCGTTGCGCTGGGCCCGGACCTGCCGGCGCTGTTCGCCAATCGCGACGATGTGGCCGATCGCGTGCTGGCTGCCGGCCGAGCTACGAACGATCCGCTGTGGCGCCTGCCGCTGTGGCGTCCGTACCGCAAGATGCTGGAGTCCTACCTGGCCGACATCGCCAACGCGGGCCCCTCGCGTCACGCCGGCGCGATCACCGCAGCGCTCTACCTCGAGCGCTTCGTGCCCGACACCACACCGTGGTTGCACCTGGATACGTATGCGTGGAATGACGCCGATCGCCCCGGTCGTCCACGCGGTGGTGAGGCGTTGGGCCTGCGCGCATTCTTTGCGTTCCTGCAGCAGCGCTATACGCGTTAACCCCGTCGCCTGAGCGTGGCCCGTGGTGATTCGAAAACGCCGCGGTCGCGCACACGGTGCGCTCCTACAAGGGCGCTTCATGCATGTTTTCTGTAGGAGCGCACCCCGTGCGCGACCGCAGCATGTGGGCGCATCGCTCCGCCGGCTTGTCACGCATACGGCATGCCGCTCGCGGTTTTTGTACCCCAGCGACAGGTGCCTTAAGCCTATCGCCTGAACCTGATCCGCGATGATCCCTAACGCCGCGGTCGCGCACAGGGTGCGCTCCTACAGGGGGATGTTGCTGGCGGGAGAGCGTAAGGCACTCGCTGGCGCGGCCAGTCCGGCCATCCAAGCCTGCGCGCGCCGCGCGGGCGCCAACAGGTTGTGTCCGAACCATGACTTTCGGCGATGCCACGCGGCGGTTGGGGCTGTCATTCTCAGGGTTTGACCAAACAGGGACCCGCTCATGACGACACCACGCCTGCGCCTGCTCTGCTTCGCCTTGTGCGCGGCGCTAGGCAGCCTTGCCCATGCCGAGGACGCCAAGCCTGCCACCCAGCCAGCTCTCACCGCGCAGACGCTGCGCTCGGGCGGCGCCATGCCAGCAGAGCAGGCGCGCGTGCGCTTCGAGCATGCCGAGCTGCATTTCAGTGTGGATCCCGCCCAGCAGACGCTCGATGCAGTGGCCAAGCTGACCTTCAGCGCGCGCGAGGCCACGGACGTGTTGCTGCTGGACCTTGATCACAACCTCACCATCAGTCGCCTTGCCGTCGACGGCAAAACCCTGGATGCGTCGCAGTGGAGCAATCCGGATGGCCGTCTGCACATCCATCTGTCTAAAGCGCTGGCGCAGGGTGCCAAGGCTACGGTGGAGATTCACTATGGCGGCAAGCCGCACGTGGCCAAGAAGGCGCCGTGGGATGGCGGCTTCGTTTGGAGCCACACCGACGATGGCCAGCCGTGGATCGCCACGGCGGTGGAAGGCGAAGGCTGCGACCTGTTCTGGCCGTGCATCGATCATCCGCAGGGCAAGCCTGAGCTGGTGGATACCTATGTCACCGTGCCCAAGTCGCTGGCCGCTCCAGGCAATGGCGTGCTGGTGGACATCAAGGACCACGGCGCCACGCACACGTACCACTGGCGTGCCAAGCATCCGACCACCTATGCCATCTCGCTCAATATCGGCCCGTTTGACGTGATCAAGGGCGACTATCACAGCCGCTACGGCAACACGATTCCGATGCAGATGTGGTACCTGCGTGGCCATGAAGCGCAGGCCAAGCAGTTGTTTAGCGAGTTTCCGCGGATGCTCGATTTCTTCGAACAGGAAATCGGCCCCTACCCGTTTGGCGACGAGAAGATGGGCGTGGTGGAAACGCCGCACTTGGGGATGGAACACCAGACCATCAACGCCTACGGCAACGGCTACCCACGCAGCGAATACGGCTTCGACTGGCTGCTGCAGCACGAGTTTTCGCATGAGTGGTTCGGCAACCAGGTGACCAATGCCGATTGGGACGACATGTGGATCCATGAAGGGTTTGGCACCTATATGCAGCCGCTGTACGGTCAGTACCTGTACGGCGACATGCCGTATTTCTCCATGCTGCAGAACGAACGCAGCATGGTGAAGAACGTCTACCCCATCGTCGCCGGCCACAGCCAGCTCGAGGACGAGGTGTACGACGCCGAGCATGGCCCGGGCAACGACATCTATTTCAAGGGCTCGCTGATGCTGCACACGTTGCGGCAGATGATCGGCGATGAGGCGTTCTTCGACAGCGTGCGCCGGCTGGTGTACGGGCGGCCCGACCCCAGGCCCGGCAATTTCGCGCCGCACTACGCCACCACCCGCGACTACATCGACATCGTCAACAAGGTGACGGGTCACGACCTCCACTGGTTCTTCAACGTGTATCTCTACGAATCGGCGCTGCCGAAGCTGGAAACGAACCAGCAGGGCAACGTGCTACACCTGCACTGGCAGGTGCCGCACGACAAGCCATTCCCGATGCCGGTGGACGTCCAGGTGGGCGACAAGCTGGTCACGGTGCCGATGAGCAACGGCGAAGGCACTGTCGATGTACCAGCCGGCACGCTGGTGATCATCGATCCCCGCAGCAAGGTGCTTCGCGACCTGCCGCATTTCGCCGAGTACCAGCA
Organism: uncultured Gammaproteobacteria bacterium; assembly: GCA_963783075.1. GTDB lineage: Bacteria > Pseudomonadota > Gammaproteobacteria > Xanthomonadales > Rhodanobacteraceae > Dyella. The sequence goes on from CAWAMF010000001.1 coordinate 294,172, forward strand.
GTGGCGCAAGGAACAGGCCGACAAGAAGGCCAAGGCAGCAAAGTAGCCGGTCCTACATCATCAATAAAAAAGGGCGGTGCTTGCGCACCGCCCTTTTCATTCCCGCAGCCGGGAAACTCAGTGATGGGTCGTCGGCGTCGCTGCCGGAGCAGCCGGGGCCACCGCGGCCGTCGAGCTCGTGTCGAACTTGCCGCCATATGGCAACACTTCGGCGGCGAGCTTCGGGTCGGCCTTGATCATGCCCACCGCGTCGAACAGGATGTGCGCCGTTTCCTGCAGCTGCGGATCGGCAGCCTTCTTGGCGTCGTCTTCCTGCTGCAATTCGGACTTCAGGCTGCGCTCGTTGGCATTGAGGCCATCATCGAGCACCACGCTGTCGTCGTCGCCCGCGTCGCCGTCGATGGCCTTGTGGCGTGCACGGAAGTCGGCGGAGATGGCGTCCTGCTCCTTACGCTCAGCCTGACGCTGGGCGAAGTTCAGCGAGATGGTCGTCTTGTCGCGCATCTTGCGGTACTGCGCCAGCTCATCAAGCATCAGTTTCCACGAGGGCGACTTGGCCGTACGTGCATCATGCTTGGCTTCCAGTGGGGTCAGATAGGCCTTCAGGTCAGCCACCGGCTTGTAGTCAGCAGGCGGAATCTGCGTCCACGGCAACGCGTTGTCGTAGGTGGATTCGCCGAAATCCTTCTCGTCGCCGTTCTTCGGATACTGGATATCCGGCGTCACGCCCTTGAGCTGGGTCGAGCCACCGTTGATGCGGAAGAATTCCTGGATGGTCATCTTCAGCTCGCCGTACTGCGGCTTTTCCTTGGTGCTGTGCGTGAAGCGGTCGAGGTCGACCAGGTTCTGCACGGTGCCCTTGCCGAAGGTCGGCTGGCCGATGATCAAGCCGCGGCCCCAGTCCTGGATGGCCGCCGCAAAGATCTCCGACGCCGAAGCCGAACCGCGGTTCACCAGCACTGCCATCGGGCCGCTCCAGGCCATACCCGGATCGTCGTCGCCCTGCACCTGCACTTCGCCGCGTGCGTCGCGCACCTGCACTACCGGGCCCTGGTCGATGAATAGGCCGGTGAGCTCATTGGCTTCGGCCAGCGAACCGCCGCCGTTGTTGCGCAGATCGATCACCACGCCTTCAACGCCGGCAGCCTTCAGCTCGCCGAGCAGCTTGGCGACGTCGCGGGTGGCGCTCTTGAAGTCCTTGTCGCCTTCGCGACGTGCACCGAAGTCGGAATAGAAGCTGGGCAGGTCGATCACACCGATCTTGCGGCTGACGTTGCCGTCCTTCACCTCGATGACCTTCTTCTTCGCGGCCTGCTCCTCAATGCTCACCTTCTGGCGTACCAGGCTGATCATCTGGTGCTTGCCGTCCACGCCCGCATCAGCCGGCAGAATCTCCAGCCGTACGGTGGTGTCCTTCTTGCCGCGGATATGCTTGACCACGTCGTCCAGGCGCCAGCCGATGACGTCGACCATGGGACCGTTGGCACCTTCGCCGATCGCCACGATGCGATCGCCCACGTGCACCTTGCCGGACTTGGCCGCCGGACCGGCCGGCACCACCTCGCGGATGGCCGTGTACTCGTCGCGCGCCTGCAGCACCGCGCCGATGCCTTCCAGCGACAGCTTCATGGCGATGTCGAAGTTCTCCGCCGCACGGGGGCCGAGGTAATCGGTGTGCGGATCGGTGGATTCGGCATAAGCGTTCATGAAGGACTGGAACGCGTCCTCGCCATCAAGCTGCTTCACGCGGTCGATATAGCCGGCGTAGCGCTTGTCCAGCGTCTTGCGGATGTCGTCGTCGGTCTTGCCGGCGAGCTTCAGACGCAGCCAGTCATTCTCGGTGCGCTGACGCCACAAGGTATCCAGCTCGGCCTGGTCTTTGGGCCAGTCAGCCTTCTTGCGGTCATAGTTGTAGCTTTCGTTCGCCGTGAAATCGAAGCCCTGCTTGAGCAGGCCGCGCGCGTAAGTCATGCGCTCGATGGCGCGCTGCACGTACAGGTTGAACATGCCGAACGGGCCAGAGAGATCCTGGTTCCAGATCGCATCGTCCATCTGCGTCTTCAACGGCGCGAACTTCGCGAGGTCCGCCTGGGTGAAGAACACCTTCTCGCCATCAAGGCTATCGAGATAGGCCTTGTAGATTTTCTGCGACATCGCATCGTCGAGCGGCTGCGCGTCGTAATGGAAGCGAGTGAGGAAGCGTGCGGACAGTTGCGCCGCCTGATCCTGCGACACGGTGGGCTTCAACGGCAGCGTGGAGAACTTGCGCGGCGCGCTGTCGTCGGTCAGATCAGCGGCAGACTGCGCATGGACACCAACGCCAGTGACGGCGAGAGCAAGCAGCAGGGCGAGCGAGGGGCGCAGTTTCATAGAGTCTCTTTAGGCGTGCTCAGTGACGCCCGCGGCATGAGCCTGCAGGTCGGCGTGGTAGGACGAACGCACCAGCGGGCCGGAAGCAACGTGATGGAAACCCATCGCCTCACCGGCTTCGCGCAGGCTTTCAAACTCTTCCGGCGTCCAGTAACGGATCACCGGGTGATGATGCGGGGTCGGTTGCAGGTACTGGCCGATGGTGATCATCTCGACATCATGCGCGCGCAGGTCACGCATGGTTTCCAGCACCTGCTCCATGGTCTCGCCCAGGCCCAGCATGATGCCGGACTTGGTCGGTACCTCCGGATGCTGGGCCTTGAAGCGCTTGAGCAGATCCAGCGACCACTGGTAATCGGCGCCCGGACGCACTTCGCGATACAGGTGCGGCACGGTTTCCAGATTGTGGTTGAACACGTCCGGCGGGAAGTCCTTGAGCACTTCCAGCGCACGCTCCATACGACCCTTGCCACGGAAGTCGGGCGTGAGGATTTCGATGCGGATGTTCGGGCTGGCGTGGCGCACTGCGCGGATGCACGAGGCGAAATGCTCGGCGCCACCGTCACGCAGGTCGTCGCGATCCACCGAGGTGATCACCACGTACTTCAGGCGCATGTCGCGAATGGTTTCGGCCAAACGCGCCGGCTCCATCGGATCGGGCGCAGCCGGGCGGCCATGGGCCACGTCGCAGAACGAGCAGCGACGCGTGCACACCTCACCCAGGATCATGAAGGTGGCGGTGCCCTTGCTGAAGCACTCGTGGATGTTCGGACAGCTGGCTTCCTCGCACACCGTCACCAGCGAGTTTTCGCGCAAGCGCGACTTCAGCTGCGCCACGGCGTTGCCCTGCGGCAGGCGCACGCGGATCCAGCTGGGCTTGCGCAAGGTGGGCACGGCCGTATCGAAGCCCGCGCGATTGAGCGCGATCTTGTCGTTGCCGAGCTGCTTGTCGACGGCGGGGGCGCCGACCACGCTGATCGGAATGGCCTTGGAAGTGGAAATTTCGCTCATGTAGGTAAGCCTAGACCGCTACACGAGCGGGTAGTTCAGGGAGGATGGGGGCGGCCGGTTCCGCGTCGAAACCGAACTGGCGGCAGAACTCCTGCACCAGGGCGTCCTCGACGTCCGACAGACGCGACGGACCGCCCAAGTCTAGCACTTGAGTGACCGCCAAACCCTTGTAACCGCAAGGGTTGATGCGGTGGTAGGGCTCCAGATCCATGTTCACGTTGAAGGCCAGACCATGGAAGCTGCAGCCGCGCCGCACGCGCAGGCCCAGCGCCGCCACCTTGGCACCGGCCACGTAGACGCCCGGCGCGCCTTCCAGTCGCTCGGCGCCGATGTTCCAGTGCGCCAGCGTATCGATCAGCGATTGCTCGATCTTGTTGACCAGCTCGCGCACGCTGACGCCGGCGCGGCGCAGGTCGATCAGCGGGTAGCCCACGATCTGGCCAGGGCCGTGGTAGGTCACCTGGCCGCCGCGATCCACCTGCACCACCGGGATATTCCCCGGCGCCAGCACATGTTCGGCCTTGCCGGCCTGGCCCTGGGTAAATACCGGATCGTGTTCGAGCAGCCACAGCTCGTCGGCCGTATCGGGGCCGCGGTTATTGGTGAACTGGCTCATCGCCTCCCACGTCGCCGCGTAAGGCTGGCGACCGAGACGGCGAACTTTGAGCGGCAAGGACATGGGCAGGGGACCTACGGGGGAGGACCCTGGGGATCTATGGCCAGGGCCGGGAGCTTGCAAGGGCGGAAGCGGGGAGGATCGTCGCCGGAGGCGATGTTCCTGACCCCGCCCCGAGCGGTCACAGCGTGTAGCGGATATCCGGATCGGCCCGCAGCGCCGTGTGCGCCGCGTCGTACTGCTCACGCGTTTCGCAACGGAAGCTCACCGTCACCGACAGGAAGTTGCCTTCCCGCGAATGACGGTGCTTCACCGTCTCATGCAGTACGTGCAGGCCGACGCCTTCCAGGATCTGCGGCACGCGGGCCTTGAGGTCCACGCTGGCATTGCCCATGGCGGTGATTTCGAACTCACCGGGAAACTGGAAACCCTGGCCTTCCTGCTGGGCTTCGATCGAATCGACATCGCGCATGAGGCTATCTCCCTTACTTGGCGTCAGGCTTCTTGTCGCTATGGAACCACAGCATGATGCTGTCCCACAGGCGGGCAAAGAAGCCGCCTTGCGGTGCATCGGCCAGTGCAATCAGCGGCACGTTCTGCACCGGCTGGCCATCGAGCGTGATACGCAGCGTGCCTACCTGCTGGCCCTTGGTGAACGGTGCGATCAGCGTGGCCGGGATATCCATGGTGGCCTTGAGCTTGTCGTAGTCGCCGCGCTTGACCGTAACCAGCACGTTGTCGGACACACCCAGCGGCAGCTCGTTGTTCTGGCCTTTCCACAGCTTCGGCGTGGCCAGCGGCTTGGTGGCGTCGTAGAGGGTGTGGGTTTCGTAAAAGCGGAAGCCGTAGTTCATCAGCGCCAGCGCGGCATCGGCGCGGGCCTTTTCATTGCTGGCACCCATGACGATGGCGATCATGCGCGCGTCGCCCTGCTTGGCCGAGGCGGCCAGGCAGTAGCCGGCAGCGGCGGTATGGCCGGTCTTGATGCCGTCGACGGTCTGGTCACGCCACAACAGCAGGTTGCGGTTGTGCTGCTTGATGCCGTTCCACTCGAAATCCTTGATCGCCGAGATCGCATAGTCCTCGGGGAAGTCGTGGATGAGCGCGCGCGAAAGAATCGCGATGTCGCGCGCAGTGGTGTAGTGGTTGGCGATCGGGTAGCCCGAAGCGTTCTCGAAGTTGGAGTTGGTCATACCCAGCTGCTTGGCATAGGCATTCATCAGGTTGGCGAACGACGGCTCGGAGCCCGCGGTGTGTTCGGCCAGCGCGATGGCGGCGTCATTGCCGGACTGGATGATCAGGCCGTACAGCAGATCCTTCAGGGGCACCTGGCTGTTGAGCTTGAGGAAGCTGGTGGAGCCGTCCGTGCCCGCACCGCCGCCACGCCAGGCGTTCTCGCTGATGTTGACCGGATCGGTCATGTGGATCTTGCCGTTGGCGACTTCGGCCGAGACCACGTAGTCGGTCATGATCTTGGTGATCGAGGCCGGCTCCACGCGCACGTCCGGGTCCTTCGACGCCAGGACCTGGCCAGTGGCGTAATCCATCAGCACCCAGGTCTTGCCGTCCACATCCGGCGGCGGAGGCACCGGCGCCTCGGGGGTCACCGGACGCGGCACCGGAGCGGGCTTGGGCGGGGTCTGCTGGGCGAAGGCGGTACCGACAACCAGGGCGGCGACGGCAAACGAAGACAGGGTACGGCGGAGTAGGCTCATCGTTCGATTCGATCCAATTGCTGTATGGCGACGCCTGAGACGCCGCAAGAATTCAGAATTCAATGTGTCAGTCTACAGCGACCTGCGGCTTGGGCAGCCCCATGCCCTCGATTCGCGAGGTGACATCGTCGGCCTGATCGACGCTGGCGATGGGCCCAACCCGCACGCGGCGGATACTGCGACCGTTGATTTGGGCATCCACCACCTGTACCGGCGCAAAATTGGCGGCGCGCAGCTGCTGGGCCACCCGCTCGGCGTTGTTGACGTCGGAGAATGCGCCCACTTGCAGATAAATACCTGGCCCAGGGCTGGCAGCTTTGGGCGGCGGCGGTGGCGGCGGCATGGTTTGTGCCTCGAGCGGCTGACCGGGATCGATCGCGCGCACTTCCACCAGCCCGGTGCCTTTGGGCCATACGCCAATCTTCACCGCCGCGGCGAAGGACAGATCGATCAGGCGGTTGTCGTGGAACGGGCCGCGATCGTTGATACGCACGATCACGCTCTTGCCGTTCTCCAGATTGGTCACCCGCGCATAGCTGGGCAGCGGCAGCGTTTTATGCGCGGCAGTGAACTGGTACATGTCGTAGTCCTCGAGACTCGAGGTCTTGTACCCGTGGAATTTGTTGCCGTAGAACGAAGCGATGCCGCGCTCCACATAGCCGTTGGGGCTGGCCAGCACGTTGTAAGTCTGCCCCAGCACGCTGTAGGGCGACTTGTTGCCATATAGCGCGCGCGGCTCGACCTTGGGCACCGGTTCCGGCAGCTTGCTGACATCCGGCGGGGGGCCGTCCGGCACGCTGTCGCTGCCGTCGCGGTAGCGACTGCTCTGCGAGCGGCTGGTGTCATCGTAGATACCGCCGCTTCGCGATGAACTGCCGCTGGAGGACGTGCTACCGCGTGAGGTCGAGCCGCCGCCCGTCGACGGACGGGTCTTACTGCCGCTACAGCCGGCCAGCAACGCAATCAACAGGAGAGGCAGCGCACGCTGCCACCTCATTGCGCGGTATCCGTCACACCTGCTCCCTCGGCAATCGCCTGTGCGAGCTGCGTCACCGCCAGCGCGTACAGCGGACTGCGGTTGTATTTGGTGATCACATAGAAATTCTGGAAGGTGAACCAGTATTCCTTGCCGTTCTCGCCATCCAGCGACTGCAAGCTGCTTGGCTGCCCCGGATTGAGCAGCTGTCCGGGCGCGTAACCCCAGGCTTCCAGCTGTTCCAATGCCCACTGCGGCGAGGAATCCTTCACCGTGATCGGCTTGGCGGCGCCATCGGCCTGCGCGCGCGCGACCACCGGGCCACCGGCCTGCCAGCCATGCTTGGCGAAATAGTTGGCCACGCTGGCAAAGATGTCCGGCAACGAATTCTTCAGGTCGATGTGACCATCGCCATCGGCGTCCACCGCGTAGTCGCGGATGCTCGATGGCATGAACTGGCCCCAGCCCTGCGCACCGGCATACGAACCGGTGAGCGTATTCACCGGGCCAGCCAGGTGGTTGTCCGGCAACTCCAACAGCGTCTTCAACTCACTGCGGAAGAAGGTGGCGCGCGGCGGGTAGTACAGGCCCAGCGTCACCAGCGAGTCGAGCACCTTGTACTTGCCGGTGTTGTGGCCGTACGAGGTTTCCACGCCGATGATGGCCACGATGTACTCGGGTGCCACGCCGTACTTCTGACCGGTGCTTTCCAGCAGCGCCCGATGCGCGCGGTAGAACGCGATGCCGTCATTGATGCGCTGGGGCGTGACGAAGATCGGCCGGTAGTCTTTCCACGGCTTGGCCTCGGCCGGCCGGCTGATCGCGTCGAGAATGCTTTGCTGTTTCTTGGCGCCATCGAGCAGTGCGTTGAGCGCCTGCGGATCCTTGCCGGTGTCCTTGGCCACTTCGCTGACCAACTGGCTCTGGCCGGGATGGGTTTCCGCAAGGGCAGGCATGCATGCAACGGCGACGAGCAGGCCCAGCGTGGCAACGAGGCGACGAGTCGGGAGCGACGCGGAATTCAAGTGCATGAAGGACTTCGCTGTCGTGAACGGCTTCGCGCAAAGCCTAGCACGCAAGCGGGCGAAAACCGGGGTTTTGCGCTGAAGTTGCCGCGCTACGGTCGCGCACGGGGTGCGCTCCTACAGGGCGGCGTCATGGCAGATCGAAACGGCGCGAAACTTGTGTCGGAGCGCACCCTGTGCGCGACCGCCACGCCACACCGTCGCCTCAGTCATGCACCTTGCGATTGGCATGGATCGACATGAGCACGCCGAACCCGGTCAGCAGCGATACCGCTGAGGTACCGCCGTAGCTGATCAGCGGCATCGGCACGCCCACCACCGGCAACATGCCGGCGACCATGCCGCCATTGACGAACACGTACACGAAGAAGCTCATGCCGATGGCACCGGCCAGCAGGCGCGAATAGGTATCGCGTGCCTCCATCGCAATCCACAGGCAGCGGCCGATGATGAAGGCGTACAGCAGCATGATGCCGATGACGCCGACCAGGCCGAACTCCTCGGAGAACACCGCGAAGATGAAGTCGGTGGTGTGTTCCGGCAGAAAGTCCAGGCGCGACTGCGTGCCGTGCTGCCAGCCTTTGCCGAACAGGCCGCCGGAGCCGACGGCGATCTGCGACTGGATGATGTGCCAACCGTTGCCCAACGGATCGGATTCCGGGTCCAGCAAGGTACGCACGCGATTGCGCTGGTATTCGTGCAGGAAGTGCCACGCCACCGGAATCATGCCGCCCACCACAGCCAGCAGGCTGCCAATCTTCCACCAACGCATGCCTGACAGGAACAGCGCGAACGCGCCCGCGGCGCTCACCAGCAAGGCGGTGCCCAGGTCGGGCTGCTCGGCGATCAGGCCGGCAGGAATCGCGATCAGGATGCCGACCATTGCGATGTCCTTCCAGCTCGGCGGCAGCTGGCGCGGATGCAGATACCAGGCGACCATCATCGGCATGGTCAGCTTGAGCAATTCGGACGGTTGGAACGACAGCACGCCCAGATCCAGCCAGCGCTTGGAGCCGCTGCGTACCTCGCCCAGCGCGGCCACCACCAGCAGCAAGCCCACGCTGCCTGCGTAGAGCCAGGGGGTCCAGCTGCGCAAGGTGGTGGGCGGAATACGCGAGATCAACAGCAGCAGCGCGCCGCCCATGACGAAGCGGCCGGCCTGACTGGTGATCATGGCCATGCTGGCGCCGCTAGCGCTGTACAACGTCATCAGCCCGACGCAGCCGAGCACGAACAGACCGAAGGCCAGCGGCAGGTCGATGCGCGGCCGCTTCATCAGACGGCGCAGGAAGGTCACCAGGCGATCCTGGAGGGCGTCGATCATGGGTTGCCTCCATCAAAGGGCTGGGCCGCGGTGGAGCTGTCGGGCGGCGGCCCGGCGGGCATGTCGGCTGGCGTGGCCACTGGGGTGTCCTCAGGCACGTCCGGAATGCTGGACGCCGATGGCAAGCCGGATTCCGGCGTGTTCTTCGCCGGCACCGCGCCGCCTTGCGACGCGATCCATGCCTCCATGATCTTGCGCACGATCGGGCCGGCATCAGCCGCACCCCAGGCGCCTTCTTCCAGCATGGCCGCGACCGCGATGCGCGGCGCATCGGTGGGCGTATAGGCAATGAACCAGGCGCGGTGACGCGTGGCCAGGTAGGCCGTGTTCTTGTTGGTGTCGTAGTCGTTGCCGCGACGTGAGAAACGTTCTGCGGTGCCGCTCTTGCCGGCCACCGTATAGGGGAAGCCCTTGAATACGCCGGCCTTGCTGGCGGTACCACCGGCACCGTAAATCACCGCCTCCATGCCCTGGTTGATCACATTCCAGTCGCTGGGTTTATGGATGACCGACGGACCACTCGGCGGATTGGCCAGTGACACCGGGCGTTCCTTCACGATAGCCGTGGCCATCACCAGCCTCGGCGCGTAGGGCGTGCCGTGGTCGGCCAGGGTCGCGGTGGCGTGGGCCAACTGCAGGGTGGTGACGTTCCAGTAGCCCTGGCCGATACCCGCAATTACGGTTTCGCCGGGGAACCAGCCAAATTTGCTGCGGGTTGCTTTCCACTCGCGCGACGGCAGGATGCCTTCGGATTCGCCGAGCAAGTCGATGCCGGACTTGTGACCGAAACCCAGGCTGCCCATCCAGCTGCTGAGGCGATCAATGCCCATGTCCAGCGCGAGCTTGTAGAAATACGTATTGGTGGACAGCTCAATGGCGCGCACCATGTTCACCGTGCCGTTGCCGCCGCGATCATCATCGCGATAACAGCGCTGCTGTCCGGGAATACAGAACTCGCCCGTCGACAGCACCGTGTCTTCCGGTCGACGGATGCCGTACTCCAGGCCTCCCAGCGCCAGGAACGGCTTCACTGTCGAGCCCGGCGGATACGCACTTTTCAGCGCGCGATTGAGCAACGGCTTGTCTTCGGCCGTCATGTACCCCGTGTAGTCCGCGCGACTGATGCCGTTGACGAACAGGTTAGGATCGAAACTCGGCACGCTGACCATCGCCAGTACCTGGCCATTGCGTGGATCGATGGCGACGGACGAACCCGGCCTGCCATTGAACGCATCGGTGGCGGCCTTCTGCACGCGCACGTCGATGCTCAGGTAGAGGTTCTTGCCCGGTGTGGGCGGGTGCGTTTCCAGCACAGCCTGGGTGCGACCATCCGCATTGACCTCGACCAGCTCGTAGCCAGGCTCGCCGTGCAGCATGTCCTCGTAGGAGCGCTCCAGTCCGCTGCGGCCCACGTGACTGGTGCCCTTGTAGCGATCAGCGTCGAGTCGGTTGAGGTCGTCGGCGTCGATGCGCCCCACGTAACCCACGACGTGAGCAAACAGGGCGCCGAACGGGTAACGCCGCGTGAGATACGGCACCACATCCAAGCCAGGGAAACGCCAGCGATTGATGGCGAAGCGGGCAATCTCGTCCTCGGTGAGGTGCAGCTTGAGCGGAACGCTGTCGAAGCGACGGTTCTGCTTGAGCTGCTTCTTGAAGGTTTCGATGTCGTCGTCGCCCAGCGGCACCACGGTGCCGATGTCGGCCAGCATCGTCTTCATGTCCGGCACACGCTCGGGCACCACTTCCAGGCGGAAGGCGGGCACGTTGTCGGCCAGCAGCACGCCGTTGCGATCGAAGATCAAACCGCGCGCTGGCGGAATCGCGCGGGGCCTGATTCGGTTGTTTTCCGAGCGCAGCGCAAACTCATCGTGCCGCTGCACCTGCAGGTAGTGATAGCGCACCACCAGCGTGCACAGGCCCAGCAGAATCAGCACGAAACCCGCCAGCGCGCGACGCTGGAACAGCGCGGTCTCGCCGCGGGCATCCTTCATGGAGCGTCGTCGTTTCAGCGCCATGGTCGCTACTGGAGGCGCAAGCGCATGCGCAGGTCATCCATGAGCAGGAACAGGAACGGCCACAACGCCGCCCCGACAAACGGCGAAATCCACCAGCTGGCCGGCGGCAGCGACTCGCCCGCAAAGGTGCGCACGATCAACAGCAGGATGCGGTCGTTGACCAGCAGCGCAAGCACTGCCAGCGTTTGCTGCCACATGGGGAAGAAGCGCAGGCGCGAACGAAAGCGCAGCGCGATGAACACCAGCGCACACAGGCGCATGGCCTGCTCGCCAAGCAGCACGCCATCGAGCAGATCCGCACACAGGCCAATGATGAAAGCCGTGCCCAGGTTGACCCGATCAGCGGATTCCAGCGACCAGTACAGCAGAAACAGCGCCGGCCAATACGGCTTGAACGGCTGCAACGGCGCCGGCAACGGCACCAGCATCGACAGCAAGGCAAACGCCAGGGTGCCGACGAACCACAACAGGCTTATGCGTTGCTTGTTCATGGTTGCACCGGCGTCGAGCTGGCTGCCGCAGGAGCGGCAGCAGGCTTGGCATCGGCCGCACGCGGCGGCGCGGCGGCGCTGGCTGCCGGCGCGGGCACTGGCGCCAGGTCAGACGGCGGCCCGGCCACCGCGCCGGGCTCCGGCGGCCCTACCGGTTCGGCCAGGTCATGCAGCAACAACACATCTTCGCTGCGATCGAGATCGGCCGTGGGGCGTGCGCGCCCTTCCAGGAACATGCCCGATGGCGACTGCTCCACACTGGTGATCTCGCCCACTGGGAAACCGGTGGGGAAACGTCCGCCCAGGCCCGAGGTGAGCAGCTTGTCGCCGGCATGCACGTCGGCGGCCATGGAGATGTTGGGCAGGCTCAACTCGTCACCTTCGTGCACGCCATAGGCGACGGTTCGCAGGCCGGTGCGCTCGATGACCACCGGAATGGCGTGGTCCGGATCGGTCACCAGCATCACCAGCGAGGTGCGCGGCATCACTTCCACCACCTGCCCCATCACGCCATGCGCATCGATCACCACCTGGCCGGCCTTCACGCCATCGCGCGCGCCCACGTTGAGCAGCATGCGATGACGATAGGTGCCCAGGTCTACGTCGATTACGCGAGCGAGCTGCACGTTGAGTTCCAGGCTGTGCTGGGTGTCCAGCAGTTCTTTCAAACGCTGGTTCTGTTCGGCCACGGCCGCCATGCGATTGAGCTTGGCGTTGGCCAGCAGCAGGTCTTCGCGCAGACGTTGGTTCTGCTCGGTGAGCAGCTTGCGATCGGCAAAGGCAACACTGAGCGTGCGCATGCCGGCGGCTGGCAATCCGGCCAGGTGGTAGATCGGCTCAACCACGATCGAGGTGGCATAGCGCAGGCGCCAGATCCAGCCGTTGCGGTGGTCGAGCACCATCAGCACCATGGCCAGCGCCAGATACATGATGAGCCTGAGTGTGCCGGCAACGGTGCCGGCGAACAGGGGCGAGGATTCCTCGCGCGCGAGCGCCATGGTCTACCTGACCCCCGTCGGTGACTTATTCGGCAGCGAAGAAATCGCTGCCGTGCTGATCGATCAGCTCCAGCGCCTTGCCACCACCGCGTGCCACGCAGGTGAGCGGTTCGTCGGCCACCTGCACGTGCAAGCCGGTTTCCTCGGAGATCAGGCGATCGAGGTCACGCAGCAGCGCACCACCACCGGTGAGCACGATGCCGCGCTCAGCCACGTCCGAGCACAGCTCGGGCGGCGTCTGTTCCAGGGCCGACTTAACCGCTGCCACGATGCCCGACAGCGGCTCGTGCAGCGCTTCGAGCACTTCGTTGGAGTTGATGGTGAACATGCGCGGCACGCCCTCGGCGAGGTTACGACCGGAGATCTGGATCTCCTTGACCTCGCTCTGCGGGAACGCGCAGCCGATTTCCATCTTGATGCGTTCGGCGGTGGACTCACCAATCAGCGTGCCGTGGTTGCGGCGCACATAGTTGATGATGGCCTCGTCGAAACGGTCACCACCCACGCGCACGGACTGCGAGTAGACGATGCCGTTGAGCGAGATCACCGCCACTTCGGAGGTACCGCCGCCGATATCCAGCACCATCGAGCCACGCGCCTCATGCACCGGAATACCGGCGCCGATCGCAGCGGCCATGGGCTCTTCGATCAGGAACACGTCGCGGGCACCGGCGCCTTCGGCCGATTCCTTGATGGCGCGGCGTTCCACCTGGGTGGAGCCGCACGGCACGCACACCAGCACGCGCGGGCTCGGACGCAGCATGCGCGACTTGTGCACCTGCTTGATGAAGTGCTGCAGCATGGCCTCGGTCATCGAGAAGTTGGCGATCACGCCATCCTTCATCGGACGCACCGTAGCGATGTTGCCAGGCGTACGGCCCAGCATCTTCTTGGCGTCGCTACCAACGGCTGCAACGGCACGTGGACCACCCGGGCCACGGTCCTGACGGATCGCCACCACCGACGGTTCATTCAGGACGATGCCCTGCCCACGCACGTAAATGAGCGTATTGGCCGTGCCAAGGTCGATGGAAATGTCGTTGGAAAAGAACCCGCGAAACTTCTTGAACATGTGTCCGCCGTGTGTCGGCAATGGCTAAAAAGTGAGCGCGCCAGTCTAGACAGCAAACCCCCGTTCCGCAAGGACAATCTCGTTAAGAAAGCCTTGTTCATCACAGTGATATGGGCGTTTTTGGAGGCACGCGTCCCAATTCGTGCTCGCAAGAAAGTCGCGGTCGGGTCCGGATATCAGTATGATCTGGAACTTTGGGCCAGGCAGGTCACAGCACCGCCCGGCTACCCGTTCATCTGCCAGGGAACATCCTCGCGTCATGTCTGCCGTCATCTGCGGATCGCTCGCCTACGACACCATCATGGTGTTCCAGGACCAGTTCAAGAATCACATCCTGCCCGATCAGGTCCACATCCTGAACGTGTCGTTCCTGGTGCCGCGGATGCGCCGCGAATTTGGCGGTTGCGCCGGCAATATCGCCTACAACCTCAAGTTGCTGGGCGGCGATCCGTACCCGGTCGCCACGGTGGGCCAGGATTTCGGTCCCTACCGCGCCCACATGCAGAAGTGCGGCATCCGCCTGGACTACGTGCGCGAGTTCGACGACCAGTTCACGCCGCAGTGCTTCATCACCACCGACCTCGACAACAACCAGATCACCGCCTTCCATCCGGGCGCCATGCTGAGCGCGCATGAGAACCACGTGCGCGACATCCCGGCGATCAGCTTCGCCATCGTGGCGCCGGATAGCCGCGACGCCATGCTGCAGCACGTGGACGAGTTCGCCGCACGCGGCGTGCCGTTCATCTTCGATCCGGGCCAGGCCATGCCGTTGTTCGATGGCGCCGAGTTCCGCTCGATGATCGAAAAGGCTACCTACGTCATCGTCAACGACTACGAGTCGCAACTGCTGCAGCAGCGCACGGGCTGGAGCGCGCAGGAGATCGCCTCGCGCGTGCAGGCCTATATCGTCACGCAGGGCCCGCGCGGCTCGCAGATTCACACCGGCGGCATAACGCATGAAATTCCGCCGGCACGCGAGCGTCAGGTGGTTGACCCCACCGGCTGCGGCGACGCTTACCGCGCCGGCCTGATCTTCGGCCTGATGGCGGGCAAGGACTGGCCGACGGTGGGCCGCATGGCCTCGCTCATGGGCGCGCTGAAGGTCGAGCACCCGGGTACGCAGAACCAGCGCTTCGACTACGCGCAGTTCGCGGCCGAGTTCAAGGATCAGTTCGGCTACGCGATCGACTGAGTCGGGTCGCTATTCGTTCGATAACGAGGCCTCCTTATGGGGGCCTCGCTCGTTTCGGCTCACCCGAAAACCCATGGTGGCGCTCACCGCCTCCTGCCAGCCGCGGTACAGACGCTCGCGTTCAACTTCTGGCATCGTCGGCACAAAGCGGCGATCTACCTGCCACAGGCTGGCGATCTCTTCGCAATCGCGCCAAAAGCCGACGGCGAGTCCAGCCAGAAAAGCCGCACCCATAGCCGTCGTTTCCTGCACGCACGGACGTAGCACCGGCACGCCCAGCATGTCGCTCTGGAATTGGGCCATGAAGTCGTTGGCAATGGCGCCGCCATCGGCACGCAATTCCTTTAGCGCGATGCCTGCGTCGGCCTCCATGGCGGTGAGCACATCCCGCGATTGGTACGCCATGGATTCCAGCGCCGCACGCACGAAGTGTTCCTTGCTGGTGCCGCGACTGAGTCCAAACACCGCGCCCCGCACGTCGCTGCGCCAGTACGGCGCGCCAAGACCGACAAAAGCAGGCACGACGTACACGCCATCGCTCGATGCCACGCGTTCGGCATACGCTTGCGAATCACTCGCCTTCCCTAGCATGCGCAGGCCATCGCGTAGCCACTGGATCACCGAACCGGCCACAAAAATGCTGCCCTCAAGGGCATATTCCGTGCGATCGCCCAACTGCCAGGCGATGGTGGTGAGAAGGCCATGCCTGGAAGGCACCGCCTTCTCACCGGTGTTCATCAGCATGAAACAGCCGGTGCCGTAGGTATTCTTGGCCATCCCTGGGGTGAAGCACGCCTGGCCGAACAATGCCGCCTGCTGGTCACCCGCCACGCCGGCAATCGGGATACGAGCACCGAAAAACTGCACCGGCGCCGTGTGCGCATACACCTCGCTGCTCGATCGCACCTCCGGCAGCATGGCGCGCGGAATATCGAGCATCTGCAGAAGGTCGTCATCCCAGCAGCGGCGGTGAATGTCGTACAGCAACGTGCGCGCGGCATTGCTGACGTCGGTGACGTGGGCCGCGCCGCCGCTGAGGTTCCAGATCAGCCAAGTATCGATGGTGCCAAACAGCAGCTCGCCACGCACGGCGCGTTCTCGCGCTCCCTCCACGTGATCGAGAATCCAGCGCAGTTTGGTACCGGAAAAATAGGCGTCGATCAGCAGGCCGGTCCGTTCCCGCACGAGCGACTCGTAGCCATCAGCGCGCAACTTCTCGCAAATGGCCGCGCTCTGCCTCGATTGCCACACGATGGCGTTGTGAATCGGCTGCCCAGTCGCCCGATCCCATACCACCGTGGTTTCGCGCTGGTTGGTGATACCGATGGCCACAATTTGCGCCAGGTCGACCTGTGCTGTTGCGAGCAGCTCAGTCACTGTCACCAATACGCTGGTCAGGATCTCGCGAGGGTTATGTTCCACCCAACCCGGCTCGGGAAAGACCTGCGGAAACTCACGCTGGGCAGCGCCCACCACGTTGCCCGCGCGATCGAACAAGATCGCACGGGAGCTGGTCGTGCCCTGGTCCAGGGCAAGGATGTAACGCTGGTCCACGTGGAGCTGCTCCGTTGCGACCTGTTGCTCAGGGAGCAAGCGTAGCAACAACCCCAGCGTGGCGGCTCAGTGGTGAGCGGCCTTCGCCGCCGGCTGCATAATCCGATCGATAAAGGCCAGCGCAAGCGCGGACACCACGAAGGTCAGGTGCAGCACGACTTGCCACATGATGGTGTCGCTATTGAGCGAACTGGCCTTGATGAAGGTGGCCAACAGGTGGATCGAAGAGATCCCGATGATCGCCATCGCCAACTTCACCTTCAGCACCGTGGCATTCACATGGGAAAGCCATTCGGGTTGATCGGGATGCCCTTCCAGCCGCAGTCGCGACACGAAGGTTTCGTAACCACCCACGATCACCATCACCAGCAGGTTGGAGATCATCACCACGTCGATCAGGCCCAGCACCGTGAGCATGGTCGTCGTCTCTGCGCTCTCGGCAGCGACAGCGCCGTCGATGTGATTGAACAAGGTGGAGTCCAGCAGATGCCACAGCTCGCGCACGAACTGCACCACGTACACCGCCTGGGCCACGATCAGGCCCAAATACAGCGGCAGCTGCAACCAACGCGAAGAGAAGATCAGATAAGGAAGTAGACCGAGGCGGCTCTGACTGGGAGTCGTCATGTGCATCACAACTGCGGAAGGGCCAATCATCATCGCAAATTATTGCGCGGCGTGACGGCGCCTCACGGATACATGTTCAGGCAAGGGCCACGTGTGGCTGGCGGCGACCTGCGTCGCGCGCAGCGTGCCCCACGCCAACGGCCCGCCCATGTAGGAGCGCACCCTGTGCGCGACCGCGACGCGGCAGCGTCGCCCCATCGCGCGGGCAATGCCGTCGATTTTTGAATCGCACAAAGACAAACGCCTTCCCGGATGGGAAGGCGTTTGAGGGATAAAGCCCCTGGCGGTGACCTACTCTTGCATGAAAGTTCACACTACCATCGGCGCAGCTGCGTTTCACTTCCGAGTTCGGGATGGGATCGGGTGGGACCACAGCGCTATAGCCGCCAGGGAAAGGGTGCGGACAGCGCAACGAATGCGCCAGTCCGGCAGAAGGGGTAAACGAGTGACAAGCGTCGAGGTGAAATCGATTGAGATGAATCGTGAGGTGTCCGCTCTTTTGAAGAGTGCAGCCAGGGATGGCTGCTTCTTCGCAGAGGGATCTGCAAACGAAGCGTCTTGGGGTTATATGGTCAAGCCGCACGGCTCATTAGTACGCGTAAGCTCAATGCATTGCTGCACTTCCACACCGCGCCTATCAACCACCTAGTCTTGATGGTGCCTTAAGGAGACTCGAAGTCTCGGGAGATCTCATCTTGGGGCGTGCTTCCCGCTTAGATGCTTTCAGCGGTTATCACTTCCGTTCGTAGCTACCGGGCAATGCCATGGGCATGACAACCCGAACACCAGCGGAACGTCCACTCCGGTCCTCTCGTACTAGGAGCAGCCCCCCTCAAATCTCCAACGCCCACGACAGATAGGGACCGAACTGTCTCACGACGTTCTGAACCCAGCTCGCGTACCACTTTAAATGGCGAACAGCCATACCCTTGGGACCGGCTACAGCCCCAGGATGTGATGAGCCGACATCGAGGTGCCAAACACCGCCGTCGATATGAACTCTTGGGCGGTATCAGCCTGTTATCCCCGGAGTACCTTTTATCCGTTGAGCGATGGCCCTTCCATACAGAACCACCGGATCACTAAGACCTACTTTCGTACCTGCTTGATCCGTCGATCTCGCAGTCAAGCACGCTTATGCCTTTGCACACAGTGCGCGATGTCCGACCGCGCTGAGCGTACCTTCGTGCTCCTCCGTTACTCTTTGGGAGGAGACCGCCCCAGTCAAACTACCCACCATACACGGTCCCTGACCCGGATTACGGGCCTAGGTTAGAACGTCAAGCACTTCAGGGTGGTATTTCAAGGATGGCTCCGCCGAAACTAGCGTCTCGGTTTCATAGCCTCCCACCTATCCTACACAGAAGAACTCAACGTTCAGTGTAAAGCTATAGTAAAGGTTCACGGGGTCTTTCCGTCTTGCCGCGGGAACGCTGCATCTTCACAGCGATTTCAATTTCACTGAGTCTCGGGTGGAGACAGCGCCGCTGTCGTTACGCCATTCGTGCAGGTCGGAACTTACCCGACAAGGAATTTCGCTACCTTAGGACCGTTATAGTTACGGCCGCCGTTTACTGGGGCTTCGATCAAGAGCTTCGCCTTGCGGCTGACCCCATCAATTAACCTTCCAGCACCGGGCAGGCGTCACACCCTATACGTCCACTTTCGTGTTTGCAGAGTGCTGTGTTTTTGATAAACAGTCGCAGCGGCCAGGTTACTGCGACCCTTCTCAGCTCAGCTACGCATGTAGCCACCAAAAAGGGCGCACCTTCTCCCGAAGTTACGGTGCCATTTTGCCTAGTTCCTTCACCCGAGTTCTCTCAAGCGCCTTGGGATTCTCACCCTGCCTACCAGTGTCGGTTTACGGTACGGTTTCTCTTAAGCTGAAGCTTAGTGGCTTTTCCTGGAAGCGTAGTATCAGTCACTTCGTCCAATAGGACTCGTCTCGGTGCTCGGCATAAAGAGGGCCGGATTTGCCTAACCCTCATGCCTACCGCCTTTCCCCGGGACAACCAACGCCCGGTAGACCTAACTTTCTCCGTCCCCACATCGCACTTAAGAGAAGTGCTGGAATATTAACCAGCTTCCCATCGACTACGCATTTCTGCCTCGCCTTAGGGGCCGACTCACCCTGCGCCGATGAACGTTGCGCGAGGAAACCTTGGGCTTTCGGCGTGGGGGCTTTTCACCCCCATTATCGTTACTCATGTCAGCATTCGCACTTCCGATACCTCCAGCAAGCTTCTCAACTCACCTTCACAGGCTTACGGAACGCTCCTCTACCGCGCACACAAAGTGTGCACCCCGAGCTTCGGTGTATAGCTTAGCCCCGTTAAATCTTCCGCGCAGACCGACTCGACCAGTGAGCTATTACGCTTTCTTTAAAGGGTGGCTGCTTCTAAGCCAACCTCCTGGCTGTCTATGCCTTTCCACATCGTTTTCCACTTAGCTATAACTTGGGGACCTTAGCTGCGGGTCTGGGTTGTTTCCCTTTTCACGACGGACGTTAGCACCCGCCGTGTGTCTCCCGTACATTCTGTCCTGGTATTCGGAGTTTGCCATGGTTTACTAAGCCGCGATGGCCCGCTAGCCATAACAGTGCTCTACCCCCAGGAAGATTCATACGAGGCGCTACCTAAATAGCTTTCGAGGAGAACCAGCTATCTCCGAGTTTGTTTAGCCTTTCACTCCTATCCTCAGCTCATCCCCATCTATTGCAACAGATGTGGGTTCGGTCCTCCAGTGCGTGTTACCGCACCTTCAACCTGGCCAAGGATAGATCACTCGGTTTCGGGTCTACTGCCAGAGACTATGCGCCCTATTCAGACTCGGTTTCCCTTCGCCTCCCCTATACGGTTAAGCTTGCCACTGACAGTAAGTCGCTGACCCATTATACAAAAGGTACGCAGTCACCCTTGCGGGCTTCCACTGCTTGTACGTATACGGTTTCAGGGTCTATTTCACTCCCCTCTCCGGGGTTCTTTTCGCCTTTCCCTCACGGTACTAGTTCGCTATCGGTCAGTCAGGAGTATTTAGCCTTGGAGGATGGTCCCCCCATATTCAGACAGGGTTTCTCGTGCCCCGCCTTACTCAATTTCACTTCTAATGCCCTTTCGCCTACGGGGCTATCACCCGCTATGGCCGGCCTTTCCAAACCGTTCGGCTAAAACACTAAAAGCTTTTGGGCTAGTCCGCGTTCGCTCGTCGCTACTGACGGAATCTCGGTTGATTTCTTTTCCTCCGGGTACTTAGATATTTCAGTTCCCCGGGTTCGCCCTGCATGACTATGTATTCATCATGCAGTACTCCTTGCGGAGTGGGTTTCCCCATTCGGACATTGCCGGATCAAAGCTTGTTGCCAGCTCCCCGACACTTTTCGCAGGCTGCCACGTCCTTCATCGCCTCTGACTGCCAAGGCATCCACCGTATACGCTTGGTCGCTTGACCATATAACCCCAAGTCGCCTCAGGGCCTGATTGCACACCACTTACGAGGTGATGCCAATCCATGCCAAACAACGCATCGCTTAATTGCCTCTACGACACATCTCAGTTCGGTTTCGAACCAAGACACTTGTCACTCGTTTACATTTTCAAAGAACACAAGAACGGCCACAATGCCGCCTCGTTTCTAAATCTTTATGTGTGCGCTGCCTTCATTTCACGTCGCGTGTCACCAAATGGTGGAGCCAGTCAGGATCGAACTGACGACCCCCTGCTTGCAAAGCAGGTGCTCTCCCAGCTGAGCTATGGCCCCAAGTGATTTGGTGGTGGGTCTGGGAGGACTCGAACCACCGGCCTCACCCTTATCAGGGGTGCGCTCTAACCACCTGAGCTA
>CAWAMF010000001.1:317500-760000 GCA_963783075.1 uncultured Gammaproteobacteria bacterium
GGTTCGCAAGCCGTGGGGAGGGCCTGCAGGAGCATCTAAACAAACGGCCCGGTCCGTACGATGACGGAATCGGGCCGTTTCAAGGCAAGACGGGCGAAATCAGTCGATTTCGATCATCTCGAAGTCGTCCTTGGTGGCACCGCAGTCGGGGCACGTCCAGGCATCAGGGACGTCGGCCCAACGCGTACCGGGCTCGATGCCTTCGTCGGGCAGACCCAGCGCCTCGTCGTAGATGAAGCCACAGACGACACACATCCATTTACGCAGGGTGCCGGTTTCGTTGGTGCTCTGATTCATCGCTGGCTAGCTTGATATGGAGAATAAGTGGGGCATTCTCGCAACTCCCCCGCCGATGCGAAAGCGTATGGCGCCGTTTTTTCAGGACTGACCCATGCATGAAAGACTTCAGGGGCCGCGGCCTCTATGTGATTACCGACGGCCCCCGCCCCAACCTGCTCGAAGTGGTGGCGTTGGCGCTGGCCGGCGGTGCCCGACTGCTGCAATACCGCGACAAAACGACCGATCACGCCCGCCGCCTGACCGAAGCCCGGGCGATTCGCGCCCTGTGCGCCGCGCGGGGCGTGCCGATGATCATCAATGACGATGTGGCACTGGCCGTGGCGATCGGTTCGGCAGGTGTGCATTTGGGTGAGGACGATGGCGATATCGCCGCGGCGCGCGCCGAACTGGGGCCGGAGGCGATCATCGGGGTGTCCTGCTATGACTCGCTGGATCGCGCCCGCCAGCTCGCCCTCGGTGGGGCGGACTATCTCGCCTTTGGTGCCTTTTTCCCTTCGCCGACCAAGCCGCATGCGCGACGCGCCCCGTTCGAGCTGCTGCGGCAGACCGCCGCGCTGCGTTTACCGCGGGTGGCCATTGGTGGCATCACGCCGGACAATGGCGGATCCCTGATCGATGCCGGCGCGGACTACCTGGCCGTTATCTCGGCCGTATTCGGCGACCCGGACGTGCGCGGCGCGGCCCGGCGCTTCACCGATCTCTTTACCTCGCACTGAGACTTCCACGATGACCAGCAACCACGAACTTTTCCAACGCGCGCAGCAGCTGATGCCTGGCGGCGTGAACTCGCCGGTGCGCGCCTTCAAGTCGGTGGGTGGCGAACCCTTCTTCACGGCGCGCGCGGATGGCCCCTATCTGTGGGACGTGGAAGGCAAGCGTTACATCGACTATGTGGGCTCCTGGGGCCCGATGATCGTGGGCCACAACCATCCGCACGTTCGCGAGGCGGTAGAGCGGGCAGTGAAGAACGGCCTGTCCTATCGGCACGCCCTGCCCGGCCGAAGTGACCATGGCCGAGACGATCACGCGCCTGGTGCCGTCGATCGACATGGTGCGCATGGTCAATTCCGGCACCGAGGCGACCATGTCGGCGATTCGTCTGGCGCGTGGCGCGACCGGGACGCAATCAAATCGTGAAGTTCGAAGGCTGCTATCACGGCCACGGCGACAGCTTCCTGGTGAAGGCGGGTTCTGGCGCATTGACGTTTGGCGTACCGACGTCGCCTGGCGTGCCGAAGGCGAATGCGGATCTGACGCTGACGCTCGCCTATAACGACCTCGATGCCGCGCGCGTACTGTTCGATGAATACGGCAGCGATATCGCCGGCCTGATCATCGAACCGGTCGCCGGCAACATGAACTGCATTCCGCCGAAGGAAGGTTATCTGCAGGGTTTGCGCGAGCTGTGCACCAAGCACGGCGCGCTGCTGATCTTCGACGAAGTGATGACGGGTTTTCGCGTGGCACTGGGCGGTGCGCAGGCGCATTACGGCGTCACGCCAGATCTCACCACGTTCGGCAAGATCATCGGCGGTGGCATGCCGGTAGGTGCCTATGGCGGGCGTCGCGACCTGATGATGCAGATCGCACCGGCCGGCCCGGTGTACCAGGCGGGCACGCTGTCGGGTAACCCCGTGGCGATGGCGGCCGGGCTGGCCATGCTGGAGCTGATCCAGGCGCCCGGCTTCTATGAAAACCTCGCTGCTCGCACGCGCCTGCTCACCGACGGCTTGCAGGCGGTGGCCGACGGCGAAGGCGTGGCGTTCAGCAGCAACCGTGTGGGCGGCATGTTTGGCTTGTTCTTCACTGGCGAGAAGGTGGAGACGTATGCCCAGGCGACGGCGGGAGACACGGCGATGTTCAACCGGTTTTTCCACGGCATGCTGGAGCGTGGCGTGTACCTCGCACCCTCCGCGTTTGAGGCCGGGTTTGTGTCCAGCGCGCATGGCGAGCAGGAGATTGCCGACACGCTGGAAGCGGCGCGAGCAGCGATGCGGGCGGCGCGCGCGGGTTGATGGATACGCCCTGCGGCGTGCCGCAGGGTTTGCCGCGCCAATACCGGCGGTAGGATCCGGGTGACCGGATACGGCGTTATGCTGGCCCCACTGCGCTTAAGGGAAGCAGGTCGCATGAGCACACAGCCGCCGTTTTCCTTCGATGCCCCCGTGGCGCCCGCGACCAGCACCGGTTGGCGCGCACGCTGGTTCCACATCATCTTCGGTCACGACGACGCACCGGGACGGCTGTTCGACGTGGTGCTGATCGTGGTGATCCTGTCGAGCATCATCGTCACGATGCTCGATACGGTGAACGACCTGCACGCACGATACGGGCAGGCGTTCTACGTGCTGGAATGGGTGTTTACGCTGGCCTTCACGGTCGAGTACGTGATGCGGCTGACGGTGGTGGCGCGACCGCGGCGCTACGCGCTGAGCTTCTTCGGCATCATCGATCTGCTCACCCTGCTGCCCACCTATCTGAGCGTGTTCTTTATTGGCAGCCAGTCTCTGCTGGTGATCCGCGCGGTGCGCATGCTGCGCATTTTCCGCATTCTCAAGATGACTCGCTACGTGGGTGAAGCCGATTTCCTGTGGGCGGCGATTCTACGTGCGCGCCACAAGATTTCTATCTTCATCAGCACCATCCTGACCTTGGTGCTGATCTTCGGTGCACTGATGTATCTGGTCGAAGGGCCGGAGAACGGCTTCACCAGCATCCCGCGTGCGATGTATTGGGCGGTGGTGACCATGACCACCGTGGGCTATGGCGATATCACGCCGCATACCACGCTGGGCCAGGTGATTACTTCGCTGATCATGCTGGTGGGCTACAGCATCATTGCAGTGCCCACCGGCATTTTCGCGGCGGAGCTGGCGGCAGGCATTCGCGATGCGCGCCAGCATATTGCCTGCGACAGCTGCCATCTGAAGGGCCATCAAACCGACGCACGCTATTGCCGGGGATGTGGGAAGCCGCTGGAGCAGGAGGATGTCGGGTGATGGGTGACGGGGCGACATCCTGGCACCGGGCATCTATTGCACGAAGGTGCCAATAGGCCGCGGTCGAGCACAGGGTGCGCTCCTACAGGAAGACGGCTTTGGTTAGGTCGCGAGGTAGTCTCTCAGGGCGGCTTCGAGGCGGTCGAGGCCTTCGGCCAGGTCGGCGTCGCTGATGTTGAGTGCGGGCACGAATCGCAGCACGTCAGGGCCGGCCTGCAGCACCAGCAGGCCATGGGCGGCGGCATAGTCGAGGATGGCGCCGGCCTTGCCCTTGTGGGCCTCGGCCAACACTGCTCCGAGCATCAGGCCACGGCCGCGCACTTCCTCGAACACATGGAGCGCGGCGTCGATGCGCGCGAGGCCATCACGCAACGCCTGCGACTGGCGCTGCACGTTGGCCTGCAGTTCCGGTGACGACAGCTTGCGCAGCGCCACGCGCGCCACCGCCGCTGCCAGCGGATTGCCGCCGAAGGTGGTGCCGTGTGCGCCAAACTGCATGGTGTCGGCCGCTTTGGGACCGACCAGCATGGCGCCGATCGGGAAACCGCAGCCCAGCGCCTTGGCCAGAGTGACGATGTCGGGCTTCACCTGATCCTGCACGTAGGCGAACAACGTCCCGGTGCGGCCCATGCCGCATTGGATTTCGTCTAGCACCAGCAGTGCGTTGTACTGGTCACACAATTCACGTACGCGCTGGATGAAACCAGGCGCTGCAGGCAGCACGCCGCCTTCGCCCTGCACCGGTTCAAGCATCACGGCGGCCACGTCCCCGTGCGCGAAGGCCTCTTCCAGCGCGGCGACGTCATTGAAATCGAGGTAGCGAAAGCCGCCCGGCAGCGGCTCGTAGCCTTCCTGGTACTTCGGCTGGGCCGTGGCCGTGACAGCGGCGAGCGTACGACCGTGGAACGAGCCACGGAAGGTCACGATGACTCGCTTGGAGGCTTCACGCCCTTGCGCGGCAGCCCACTTGCGCACCAGCTTGATCGCGGCCTCGTTGGCTTCGGTGCCGGAGTTGCACAGGAACACGCGGTCGGCGAATCCGGAGGCGGCCACCAGCTCCTCGGCCAGGTGCAAGGGCGGCTCGCTGTAGAACACGTTGCTGGTATGCCAGAGCTTGTGCGCTTGCGTGGTGAGTGCTTCGAGCAGGTCCGGATCCTGATGACCAAGCGCATTCACGGCGATGCCAGCGCCCAGATCCACATATTCGCGGCCCTGCGTGTCCCACACGCGGGCACCCTTGCCATGGTCCAGCACCACATCGCGCGGTCGATACACCGGCAGCCAGTAACGCTTGCCAAGATCGATCAGGGACTGGGCGGAAGGGTCTTGCGCGTGCATGTCGTGCTCCGGGCGCGGCCTTACGGCGGCGCCATCTCAGGAATGGGTATCGGGATGGGGAACGCCGCGGGCGTGCTGCGACGCATCACGCATCGTAAGCCCTGGGCTCCCCGTTTGCACGATGCGACCCGGGCGGCTCGATCATCTTGAAAGTGTCACTGGTGGCTGTGCGTTGTGTCATCGACGTTACAGCTGCTCTGAAACCGCACAGCCGCGCGCCTTGACGGCCATTTTTCGGCCCCGGGGGTGGCGCCGGTGTAACGAAGGCAACACGCCACCGCATACGCCCAAAACCCCGCAAATCGGGCTGTAGCCGCGTTATTGAGCCATTCGGGGTCGTTGGCACAGCGCTTGCTCCACTTAGCCCGTACAGGCGGGAAGGGGGAAGGCCAGCTGCGACAACGCACCGAACACCGCGGCAGGGATTTCCGCGGCGGCGGTTTGGCGACGCCTTTGGATGGTCCGGGGCAAAGTCGGCGCGACGCTCGCAGCTGGCAACGGTCATTTCCCCACTTCCACCAGCCGTTGATGGACATGGGCAGTTCAAGCAGGAATTCCGTCGCTAAGGCGGTAGCAAGGGCGGTAACCCGGCAACCCCTGTGGCCGGGGCACCAATGGAAGCCCCCGGCCCGACCCCTGCGGGCCGGGGGCCTTCCTCTTTCTTCCCCGGGACGTTGCGGCGTCACCACGTGACGCCTGGCCGACTGGAGTGAGCGGCGGATGCTTGCTGCCACGTGGGTGGGTAGGCGCCCAACCAGCCATGCTTTCGCGAGCATCCGCCGCTCACCCCTGCAACGGGCCATAGCCATGCGCCAGCCTGCCGTCATGCCGGCCAGGCTGCGATCCACACGAGGGAAGGGTTTCAGCGCAGCTCGTCGAGTGCGAGCTGGTGCTTTTTGCACAACCGATAAATGGTGACGCGCGACACCTTGAGCCGCCGCGCACATTCGCTGACGTTGAAGCGGCTTTCGCGCAGGCACGCGATCACCGCATCCCGCTCGGCCGCCACCCGCGTGCTGCCAAGGCTGGAGCGCGCCGACTGTTTGGTCAGTACGTCGGCCAGATCCAGGTCATCGACGGTAATGAGCGCATCCTCGGCCACCACCGCCGCGCGCTGCACGCGGTTGAGCAGCTCGCGCACGTTGCCCGGCCAGGCGAAATCCAGCATCGCGCGACGCGCGGTGACGCTGAAGGTGCGCGCACGTCCACCGTGCTGCTCGCGGAACGCGTCCAGGAAACGCTGGGCCAGCAACACGACATCGTCCTCACGCTCGCGCAATGCGGGCATGCGCAGGCGCAGCACATTGAGTCGGTAATACAGATCTTCGCGGAAGCGGCCTTGCTCCACCGCCTTCTCCAGATCGACATGGGTGGCGGCGAGCACACGCACATCCAGCTTGATCAACTGGCTGCTGCCCACGCGTTCCAGCGTGCCTTCCTGCAGGAAGCGCAACACGCTGGTCTGGGCGTCCAGTGGCAGGTCGCCTACTTCGTCCAGGAACACCGTGCCGCCGGCGGCGGCTTCGAAATGACCGATCCGGCGTGCGTTGGCTCCGGTAAAGGCGCCACGTTCGTGACCAAACAGTTCGGACTGCACCAGGTTGGGCGGCAGCGCACCGCAATTGATCGCCGCGAACGGCCGATCAGCACGCGCCGATAATCCATGCAGCGCACGCGCGGCCACTTCCTTGCCGGTACCGGTTTCACCCGTAATCAGCACAGGCAACTCCACCGGCGCATATTTTCGGATACTGGCCACGACGGCGTGGATCGCCTCACTGCGACCGGTGACGCCAATATCGCCAGGCTCGGCTGCCGGCAGTTGATCTCCGCCGAGCCGTGCCAGCGTTTCGACCAGTCGGTCGACGTCCACCGGCGTGGTGAAGTACTCGATGCTTGCCTCGAGGATGCGGTCGATCAGCGGCTCATGCGCCGGCATCTCCGGCGACAACAGGGCGACCCACGGCAACCACGGATGATCGGCCATGAGCTGGGCCATGGCGTCGATCGACAACGAATCCTCATGGCGAAGATCCGCCAAGGCCACGACGGTGTCGTTGTTGCGCATGCCCACGCCACTTGGCGTGTTGGCATCTGCCACGCGGATGATCCATCCCGCCTTCGCCAGACCGGCGCGTTCTTCGCCGGCAGGCTGCCCGAACCAGACGACACACCGCCTGGCCTCCTCCCTCAAAACAGCCATGGCTCCCTCCCCCTCCCCTGATAAGGGTCACAGGTTTCGGCCGGTCGCAGCCAAACGTCTGGCTACCCCCCGGTTACCACGCCCGTCGCGTCAACCTACCCCGCGACAACCAGAAAAGTGTGATATGCGTCACACAATATACAACTCTGCGCGCAACAGTCACCCCACAAATGGTCCAGATCCGTCGAACGGACGGCCATCAGCTAACACGAATGGCCTAGTGGGCAACTTTTTTCGGGCCCGCGAACGCGGAACCTGCAAGCCCGGGGACAGTAAATAGCCCGCGTTCGTGCTTACCAGACGCCGGTATTGGGCATGGAAGCCCATGGCTCCTGCGGCGGCAAATGCCCGTCTTGCAGCAACTCGACGGAAATGAGGTCCGGCGAGCGTACAAAAGCCATGTGACCATCGCGTGGCGGACGATTGATGGTGTAGCCCATCGATTGCAGGCGCGCGCAGGTGGCGTAGATGTCGTCCACGCGGAAGGCCAGATGGCCGAAGTTGCGCGCGCTGCCGTAATCCTCGGTCGAGCCCCAGTTGTAGGTCAGCTCCACCTCGGCCTCTGGCGATTCAGATGCGGACAGGAAGATCAGCGTGAACTTGCCGGCCGCGTTCTCCATGCGGCGGCGTTCCGTCAGGCCCAGGCCTTCGCAGAAGAAGCGCAGGCTGGCGTCGACATCGCGAATGCGGATCATGGTGTGGAGGTATTTCATGCGTTGCTCCTGGGCGCTGGGGAAACGCCGTCGAGGGGAAGGGAGAGTCGAATGCGCTCGGCCATGCGCTCAAGCTCATCGCGTGGCGCCGGCGCGGGCAGGCCATGTGGGTAGACATGCAGCAAGCCATCAGCCACGCGACGCGGCTGCGCGTGCAAATGGAAGTGCGGCACTTCCTGCCCGCCGGCAGCGCCGTTGGATTGCCACAGGTTGAGCCCGGGCGGGTTGAACACCGTGCGCAACGCATGCGCCACGCGCACGCTTAATTGCATGACCTCGCCCGCAAGCGCAGGCTCGATCTCGTAAATGTTCTCGACATGCGCGCGCGGCACCACCAGTACATGGCCCGGTACCGCTTGCCGTAGATCGAGGAAGGCGAGCGCGGCCGGCGTTTGCGCTACCACGCTCGCTTCCAGTTGCCCCGCCACGATGGCGCAGAAGGGACACGCCATGGCGATCAATCCAGAAACAGATCAGGCAACAGTGGCTGGCCCGGTTCCATCGCGTAGGGCGACAGGTCCGTAATACCCGCTTCGCGCAGCACTTCGTCATCGATCAGGAAGTTGCCCGCAAAACCCTTGGCTTCACGCGTAAGTACCGCATGAGCGGCATCGGCCATGATGGTGGGCTTGCGGCAACGCTCCAGCGGCACGCCGGGAATCATGTTGAGTGCGTCGGTGGCGATGATGGTGCGCGGCCACAGCGCATTCACTGCCACGCCCTTGCGACCGAACTCGCCAGCCAGGCCCAGCGTCACGAAGCTCATGCCCATCTTGGCCAGCGTGTAGCCGGTGTGCGGCGCCCACCATTTGGGGTCGAGCGACGGCGGCGGCGCGAGCGTGAGGATGTGCGGGTTGGCGGCCTTGAGCAGATGCGGCAGGCACACCTGCGCGCAGAGGAAACTGCCGCGTGCGTTCACCTGCTGCATCAGGTCGAATCGCTTCATGGGTGTGTCGAGCGCGCCGGCCAGCCAGATCGCGCTGGCGTTGTTCACGAGAATATCGATGCCACCGAATGCCTCCACGGTGGCCGCCACGGCGGCCTGCACTTCGGCCTCTTCGCGGATATCGCACTTGATCGGCAGCGCCTTGCCGCCGGCCGCCTCGATTTCTGTGGCGGCGCTGAAGATGGTGCCAGGCAACTTGGGGTTGGCCACACTGCTCTTGGCGGCAATGGCGATATTGGCGCCATCGCGCGCGGCGCGCAGTGCAATCGCCAGGCCGATGCCGCGCGACGCGCCGGTGATGAACAAGGTCTTGCCAGACAAGCTGCCCATGAACTGCATCTCCACCAAGAAAACGCAGAGTGTAGAACCTCAGGCCGCGATCGGTGCGAGAGTGGCGGCCGGCTAAGCCTTCTGGAAACGGGGCAGGATATCGCGCAGCTCCGCCAGCCGTCGCAGCGGATCGGTCAGCTCGAGCATGCGTTGCTGCTCGTCGGTGTGCAGTGGCAACAATTCCGACAGGCGAAAACCGACCCAGCCGGCATCATCGTAAAGCTCGCGCGGTGCATGGCGCCAGTGGGGCGCCATGTTCTCGATCAGGCGTTCGAGAATGGACTGCAGCAAGGCGAACTCGACCGGCACCTGCTGCGCGATCTCTTCGGTCCATAGCTCGACGTCACCGCGTACCAATCCGTCCGAACGCACCCGCGTGCGTGCAACGCGAAAACGCGCGCCGCCCTCGATGACGATGCCCAGCAGCCCGTCTTCGCGATTGTGGAAATCGGTGATGCGCGCAAGTGTACCCACCGCCGCGGGCACCGCCGGGGCTCCCACTTCGCCTCCTTCCAGGATCAAGCACACGCCGAACGGGCTGGCGTTGCGCGCGCATTCGCGCACCATGTCCAGGTAACGCGGCTCGAAGATGCGCAGCGGCAGCTGGCCACCGGGATAGAGCACGGTGCCGAGCGGAAACAAGGGCAGGTCAGTGGAGGGTGTCTTGCGTGCCATGCGTCAAGTCTATCCCGTGGACTGCCGTAGCCTGCCGGCGCGTCAGGGTGCCAGCGCGTCGGCAAATCGC
Organism: uncultured Gammaproteobacteria bacterium; assembly: GCA_963783075.1. Classification (GTDB taxonomy): domain Bacteria; phylum Pseudomonadota; class Gammaproteobacteria; order Xanthomonadales; family Rhodanobacteraceae; genus Dyella. Next base: position 327,075 of record CAWAMF010000001.1, read on the forward strand.
CGCGGCGCGCCCTCGAATCCGCCGTTGGACATGAAAACCACGTGGTCGCCGGCACGCACCTGGGCGCGCAACGCGGCGATCAGCGCATCGACCGTCGGCACCGTGCTACCGCGCCCATCGAGGGCGCCGCGTGACACGCCCTGCATCCCACGACAGCTCCGGGCGATGCAGGAACACCACCGCATCGGCATCGATCAGTGACGGCGCCAGCGCTTCGGCGTGCGCACCCAACCGCATGGAGTTGGAGCGCGGCTCCAGCGCCACCACGATGCGTGCCGCACCCACCTTGGCGCGCAAGCCGGCGAGCGTGGTGGCGATGGCCGTGGGGTGATGCGCGAAGTCGTCGTACACGCGCACGCCCCCTGCCTCGCCCACTACTTCCATGCGTCGCTTGACGCTCTCGAAGCTGGCGAAAGCCGGCAACAGTCCGCGCGGATCGGCACCTACCGCCGTCGCGGCCGCGAGCGCCGCCAAAGCATTCATCACGCTGTGATTGCCCAGCAGCGACCAATGCACTTCGCCGATCAACTCGCCCTGGCGTCGCACGGCAAAGGCCGAGCCATCCGCCGCAAGCAGCTGTGCCTGCCAGTCGCCCTTGCCGATACCGAAGGTTTCGACCGGCGTCCAGCAACCCATCGCCAGGACTTCGGCGAGGTGATGATCGTGCGCGTTGACGATTAGACGTCCATTGCCCGGCACGGTGCGCACCAGGTGATGGAACTGACGCTGGATCGCCGCCACGTCGGGAAAGATATCCGCGTGGTCGTATTCGAGGTTGTTGAGGATGGCGATGCGCGGACGGTAGTGCACGAACTTGGAGCGCTTGTCGAAGAACGCGCTGTCGTATTCGTCGGCCTCGATCACGAACGGCTTGCCGCTGCCCACGCGTGCCGACACATCGAAGTTGCCGGGCACGCCGCCGATCAGGAAACCCGGGGCCAGCCCCGCACTTTCCAGCAAATGCGCCAGCAGGCTGGTGGTGGTGGTCTTGCCATGCGTGCCGGCCACGGCCAGCACTTCGCGACCCGGCAGCAACGTGTCCCCCAGCCATTGCGGGCCGGAGATGTAGCGCAGCTGCGCGTCCAACATGTATTCCACCGCCGGGTTGCCACGCGTCATGGCGTTGCCGACCACGACCAGGTCCGGTGCCGGCTTGAGATAATCGGCCTTGTAGCCGTCCATCAGGCGGATGCCCAGCGCTTCGAGCTGGGTGCTCATCGGCGGATAGACGTTGGCGTCGGAGCCTTCGACCGTGAGCCCGAGCTCGCGCGCCAGCGCGGCGACGCCGCCCATGAAGGTGCCGCAGATGCCGAGAATATGCAGACGCATGGCTTACCTGTTTGCAGAGGATCGGAACCGGCGCAATGACGGCCGGCCCCTCGAAAGCAGCGGGCCGCCCTGCGGCGGCCCGAAACGTCAGCCGTTGGCGGCGGCCGATTCGTTGGCCAGCACGCGCTTGACGCGCGCGGTGACCTCATCGAGCTCGCCCACGCCATTCACCACCTGCAGCTTGCCGCGGCGGGCGAAGAAATCGGCCACGGGAGCGGTCTGCTCGGCGTAGACCTGCAGGCGATCGCGCACCACTTCCGGATCGTCGTCATGGCGGTGTTCGGCCTTGAAGCGGATTTCGCAGCGGGCAATGATCACTTCGTTGGGCACGTCGAGCTTCACCACGGCATCCAGCGGCTGGCCGATCTTGACCAGCAGGTGGTCGAGCGCATCGGCCTGGGCCAGGTTGCGCGGGTAGCCATCGAGAATGAAGCCGTTCTTGACGTCGTCCTGGGCGAGGCGCTCTTCCAGCATGCCCAGCAGGATGTCGTCGGACACCAGCTTGCCGGCATTCATCACTTCCTTGGCTTTCAGGCCCTGCGGCGTTCCGGCCGCCACCGCTGCGCGAAGCATGTCGCCAGTCGAGATGTGCGGTACGCCGAGTTCCGCCTTCAGACGTGCGGCCTGGGTGCCTTTGCCCGAGCCGGGCGGACCAAGTAGGACGAGTCGCATAATGCTCCAAGGTATCGACGAGCCACCGCACGCTGCGGCACCCGTCGAAAGCAAGAAAATTGGCGTTCAAGTTAGCTTCTGCGGGGGGTGCCGTCAAACGAGCGCGGCCGCCCACCAACGCCAAGTCGTTGTTACAAAAGACTTCCCGGGTTGACACGCGAATGTCACACGGGACCGCCTACCGCCCGGAGAGTGCCCATGAAGCCCAAAACCCGCCCCACAGGCCGCCTGCTGTACGCCCAGTCCGGCGGCGTGACCGCCGTCATCAACGCCACCGCCGCCGGCGTGATCGAGGCGGCGCGCGCCAAGGGCGTGCAGGTATATGCCGCGCGCAACGGCATTCTGGGCGCACTGCGGGAGGAGCTGATCGATACGTCGAAGGAATCGAAGGCTGCCATCACGGCGCTGCGCCATACGCCGGGCGGCGCGTTTGGTTCCTGTCGCTACAAGCTCAAGTCGCTGGAAGCCAATCGCGCCGAGTACGAGCGGCTGATCGACGTGTTCCGCGCCCACGACATCCGCTGGTTTCTCTACAACGGCGGCAACGATTCGGCCGATACGGCGCTGAAGATCTCGCAGCTGGGCAAGGCGATGGGTTATGACATCCGCTGCATCGGCGTGCCCAAGACGGTGGACAACGATCTGGCCGTCACCGATTGCTGCCCAGGCTTCGGCTCGGTGGCGAAGTACACGGCCATCTCGACGCTGGAGGCCAGCCTCGACGTCGCCTCGATGGCCGACACCTCGACCAAGGTATTCATCCTCGAAGTGATGGGTCGCCACGCCGGCTGGATCGCAGCGGCCTCGGGCCTCGCCGGCGAAGGTGCCGATGCACCGCCGCACATCATCCTGTTTCCCGAGCGCGTGTTCGACGAGGCCGCTTTCCTGGCGAAGGTAAAGGCGACGGTGGAACGCGTGGGCTGGTGCACCGTGGTCGCCTCGGAAGGCATCCGCAATGCCGAAGGCCAGTTTCTCGCTGAAGCCGGCACGCGCGATGCATTCGGCCATAGCCAGCTCGGCGGCGTGGCACCCGTGCTCGCCTCGCTGGTGAAGGAAAAGCTCGGCTACAAATACCACTGGGCCCTGCCCGACTATCTGCAGCGCTCCGCGCGCCACCTCGCCTCGAAGACCGATGCCGATCAGGCCTATGCCGTGGGCAAGGCCGCCGTCGATTACGCGCTATCGGGCATGAATGCCGTGATGCCGGTAATCGTGCGCAGCAGCGATGCGCCCTATCGCTGGAAGATCGAAGCCCGCAGCGCTGACCAAGATCGCCAATCGCGAAAAAAAGATGCCTGCAAGCTTCCTCACTCGCGACGGGTTTGGTATTACCGCGGCGGCGCGACGCTATCTTGCACCGCTGATCCAGGGCGAAGCACCGCTTCCCTACGGCACGAACGGCTTGCCGAAATACGTGCAGCTCAAGAACACTGCGGTTGCCCGGAAACTTCCTGCGCACCCTACGCAGCGTTAATCGATTGCAAGAGCCTGGAAAATTGTTGCACACAAATGCTGGCGCATCCGCACTAAAAAAAATGCCGCGGCGAGACGATCCCTTCAGATCACTTCGCCGCGGCTCGCGTCACCGTCCCTGGTGACTACGAGCTAATAACCGAGCTCTTACCAGCCCATCCCTAGGCCGACACCCACCGACGAATCCCTGCCGGTAGTCGAGGCACCAAACGTAATGTTGGCGCTCTTGCTGAGGGCACGCTGGTAACCCACCGCCAACGCGCGCTGGCCGTTGGAGAAGCCCGTGCCTGCACCAATACGGTTTTGTGCTTCGATACCGCCAAGGCTTCCTGCCATCACCGTCATGGCACTGTTCATGGCATAGCCACCGCTGATGCGACGATTCTGCTGCTGGAACTGGTCGTTCAGGTTCTGCTTGAGGCCGTTGATCTGGCCCTGTACGTTGCCGACCTGGCTGTCGGTATAGCTGTTGGCCGAGTTCACCGTCGCAATGGAACTCGCCTGCATCTGGGCGACGTTCACCGCATCGGTACTGGCTGTGCCGGCTGCCACATTGGTGATCTGGCGTTCGTTACCTGCCGAACCCACCGACACCGTATTGGCGCGATCCGCCACCGAACCGGCGCCCAGAGCTACTGCATTCGTCGCCGTCGTCTGGGCATTCACACCAACGCCGTGCTGTTGCTGGCCGTGGCGCGAGCGCCATTGCCGATTGCCGCGCTGTTGTCGCCGGAGGCCATGGCACCGGCACCACCGGCCACTGCGTTTGTCCCCGTAACGGCAGGAACGGTCGTATTGTCGGCACTGACCTGGAACATACCGGCTTGACCCTGCGTGATCTTGGGTACGCTGTTGTCGACATGACTGATCGTGCCGAGGCTGTTCTCGACATTCGTCACTCGCGTATCGAGCTGGCCACCGCCTGGTTGGTCGCGTACAGCTGTGAGCCATTCACCGCGTCGGTGCTGTCGGACCCAGCGTGCCTGCGCTCACGCCCGTGACGGTGCGTGTGCCTGCCGTGCCAGAGACGTCGACTACCGCACCGTCGGCATCCTTGGCCATGGTGATGTTGTGGGTCGCGGCGTCCTGTTGCACTAGGCCTACCGTACCCGTGTTGATGCTGTTGGTCAGATCAGTAACATTGCCTTCCACGTTGGTCATGCGACCGTCAAGGTTGCTGATGTTGGTGGCATTGACCGCAACTTGTTGATTGGTCGTATACAGCTGCGAACCGTTCACCGCATCGGTGCTCGCCGCGGACAGATCGCCCGCCGCCACGTTCACCAGCTTCTGGCCCTTCAGATTGGCGGCGCCCCCCGTGCCGTTGAACTGCACGGTGGCCGCATCCAATGCGGAGAGCGCAGCGCCTACGTTGTTTTGCGTTCCACCAGCGACGTTGTAGCTGGGTGCGGTCATTACGCCAGTGGAGGAATCAAAACTCGCACCGCCGCCCAACGCCATGGCCGTGTTGCCACCCAGCGTAGTGACCTTGGCGTCTTCCGACTGCAACTGGCTGACGTTGACGGCATCGGTAGCGGCTCCGCCTGGGGCCACGTTCGTGATGCGGCGTTCCAGACCTACTGAACCGACTGACACGACGCCATTATCTGCCGAGGCGACGCCAGACAACGCCAAGTTGCCAGGGTTGTAGTTGGCCGTGCCGAACGTGTTGGCATCGGCGATGGACCCGCGCCAAGCGCGACGCTGTTGGTGATGTCACTGCCTATGCTTGCCGTGCTGCCGATGGCAACACCATAATCACCATTGACAGTGGGAGTACGTTCACCAAACGCCAGACTGAAGTGGCCGTTGGCCTGAGCGTGACTGCCGGCCGCAATCGCATCAAATCCCGATGCCAGCGAATAATGGCCAAGTGCGATGGCTCCGCCCTGGCTCGCTGTCGCGTAGCTGCCAAACGCCAGGCTTTGAAATCCTGAAGCATTGGCGTTGCCTCCCAGAGCGAGAGCGGCGGAGACAGCATTGGCGCCATCACCTATCGCGACGCCGCTTTGCGTGCTCGTTGCACCGCAGCCCATGGCAAGTGTCGAGAATTGGTCGACGAACCTGTGGCCGATGCAGCCGCGCAGGAACCAGTCACGTCACTGGCAATGATGGTCGATCCATTGCTATCTGTGACGGTACCGGTGGCTGCGAAAGCCGAAGACCCCATGCCCGCCATCGCCAGCAGAAGCCCCGCAGCGATGACCTTATTGACGGATGACTTCTTGCGGCCCTTGGCCATTTCTGACGCAACGACCCAACGGCTGATGGTGGCGTTCCAAACGATGCGGTAGATGCGGTTCATGTGGTTAGCTCTCTATGCAGTGAATTGACTGCACGAGCCCACCCGGCTGTTTATTCAGCCGGTGTCGAGATGCTTACCGAGGAATCGTTGAATAGCGTGCTGGGCAACGCTTCCATGCGGCTCTGGTGACAACGTTCTTTCTGGATTCTGCCGGCAGCAGCGTGTGGGCTGTGCGACTGCAGGCATCGTAGGAATTAGGCAGGGTTTTCTATATGAGACTTGTCTGAAATATCTCGCCGTTTGTAGGTTTTAGCTTTCCGCAAAGCGCGTAACCTCGACGCAGCCTTGCGCGCTATTGCAGGAAGCGGGAAAGGCTCACGCGATAGTCGGCATAGTCCTGAACGGTGTTATGGCCGGCATCGGCCACCACTTGCTGCAATGGGCTGACGGAGAACGCAGCCGCAAGTGCCGCCGTGCGTTTGGCGGGGATGATTTCGTCCTGTTCGGCACGGATGAGCAGCACTGGGCAATGGATGGTGGCGAGGTAGCGCCACGACTCGTATCGGTCGCGCATCAGCATGTGCACCGGCATCCACGGGTAGTAACCCGCTGCCACGCGAACGAGGCTGTCGAACGGTGTCACCAGCACCAGCCGATCCACCGGGCGCCGTGCGGCCAATTGCACGGCCACACCACTGCCCAGGCTACGGCCGACCACGGCGACTGAAGCATGTTGCGGAGCCACGTGGTCAAACAGCGCCACGGCGTCGCCCACCAAGCGCCGCTTCCGTCGGTTCGCCCTCGCTGGCCCCATAGCCGCGATAGGGCACCACGTAAATGGTTCGATCCGGCAGCCACTGGGCAAGCTCGGCGCGGGTGTCTTCCACTCGTTCGCCATTGCCGCCGAAGTACAGCAGCGCTTTGGGCTGCCCTGGGTTCACTACCCAGCCGCGCAGCTTCACGCCGTCTCGGCTCAGCTCGAAATCCGGCGACTGTTTCACCAGCCAGGTGGCCTCCGGGTGATACAGCAGCCCCCGCTGCCCCAGGTAGAGGCTGACGCACAGGCCGCCGTACACGAGCCCTGCCAACACCACGAGTACCGCCATGACCCGCACAACCATGAGGCCTCCGGCATCTGAGCTGAATGAGCGACGGCTGAAAGCTCTCATGCCCGTCGCAGAAAATCATCCCCATCGTTCAGACGCAGATTTTTACGATAGCGACGCCTGTCCAGACCATCGTTGGCGGCAGGCGCAGCGGAGATTGTGATGAAGACCCTTTCCAGCATGATCGTAGGGCTGGCCCTGCTTGCGGGTGGCGCCAGCGCCTTGGCCGACCCAGGGCATGACCACGGCAACGACCACGGGCGCGATCAGAATGCTCGCCATGGTCGGGATGACCGGGATGACCGCCACGATCGTGGCGGGCGTTACGATCGAGATGACCGCCGTGACGGTTACTGGGATCGACGCCCGGTGGAACGCCGCTACTACAGCGACCGCTACTCCTATGGCCCGCGCCACTGGCAGCGCGGTGGCCGTTACGACGGACCCATGTTCATTGTGAACGACTATCGCTACTACCAGCTGAGCCCACCGCCCTACGGCTACCGCTGGGTGCGCGACGACCGTAGCTATCTGCTGGTATCCATCGGCGACAACATGATCCTGGACATGTCCATTCGCTGATCGATCAGCCACCAGGGCTCCCGAGGGCGATGCTTCTGGCATCGTCTTTTTTGTGACCTTGTGCAGCCATGCGCTGCGTCGCACAACACTACTGTCGTCAACCTCTGCCTATACTCGGCGAGACCGCCCGCAAGGGCGGCCGCCGTGTCGGGATGCCGATGGTGGTCCCGACCCAAGTCGTTTCCACTGATGGGGAGGCTCCGATGCTGCAGCAGTATGGCTTGTGGATCGTGATGGCGTGTGCGGTCTTGGCAGTTCTGTATGGCGCGCTCTCGGTGCGCTGGATCTTGGCGAAGTCACCGGGCAACGAGCGCATGCAGGAGATCGCCGCAGCGATCCAGCAAGGTGCGAAGGCGTATCTCAATCGCCAATACACCACCATCGGCGCCGTTGGTGTCGTGCTGTTTCTCATCATCGGCTTTGCGCTGGACTGGGCCACGGCGATCGGTTTCGCGATAGGCGCCATTTTGTCCGGCGCCACCGGCTATATCGGCATGAACGTATCGGTGCGCGCCAACGTGCGCACGGCGGAGGCCGCGCGTCACGGCCTGGCCGCCGCCTTGAATGTGGCTTTCCGCGGCGGCGCCATCACCGGAATGCTGGTGGTGGGGCTGGCCCTGCTGGGCGTCACCGGTTACTACATGGCGCTCAGCCACATGGGTTACGAGACCATGCGCGCGCTGCATGCGCTGGTGGGCCTGGCGTTTGGTTCCTCGCTGATTTCCATCTTCGCGCGACTGGGCGGCGGCATCTTCACCAAGGGTGCGGATGTGGGTGCCGATCTGGTGGGCAAGGTGGAAGCCGGCATCCCCGAGGATGATCCGCGCAATCCGGCCGTGATCGCCGACAACGTGGGCGACAACGTGGGCGACTGCGCCGGTATGGCCGCCGACCTGTTCGAAACCTACGCGGTGACGCTGATCGCCACCATGCTGCTGGGCGGCGTCATGGCCGAGCAGACCGGCGCCAACGGCGTGCTGTTTCCATTGGTGCTGGGCGGCGCATCCATCGTCGCGTCGGTCATCGGCACCTTTTTCGTGAAGGCGCGCGGACCGAAGATCATGAATGCGCTGTATGCCGGCGTGGCTGTGTCAGCGGTGCTGGCCGCGATTGCGTTCTGGCCCATCACCACCCAGCTGATGGGTGATTCGGCGTACGGCGTCGGCCATATCTACGGCTGCGCGCTGATCGGCCTGGTGCTTACCGGCGCGATGGTGGTGATCACCGAGTACTACACGGCCACCGAGTACGCGCCGGTGCAGCACGTGGCGCGTGCTTCCACCACGGGGCATGCCACCAACATCATCGCAGGCATTGGCGTGTCGATGAAATCCACCGCGCTGCCGGTGCTGGCCGTGTGTGCGGCGATCTGGGGCTCCTATCAATTGGCCGGGCTTTACGGCATCGCGATTGCCGCCACCGCCATGCTCAGCATGACCGGTGTGATCGTGGCACTGGATGCCTATGGCCCGATTACCGACAACGCCGGCGGCATCGCCGAAATGGCGGAGCTACCGCCGGAAGTGCGCCGCGTAACCGATCCGCTCGACGCCGTGGGCAATACCACCAAGGCGGTGACCAAAGGTTATGCGATTGGTTCTGCGGGCCTGGCAGCGCTGGTGTTGTTTGCCGACTACACGCACAACCTCACTCAGCATCTGAACATCAGCGACTTCCGTTTCGACCTGTCCAACCCGTACGTGATCATCGGCCTGTTGATCGGCGGTTTGATCCCCTACCTGTTCGGCGCCATGGCGATGGAAGCGGTCGGCCGTGCGGCCGGTGCGGTAGTGGAAGAAGTGCGCCGCCAGTTCCGCGAGATCCCCGGCATCATGCAGGGTACCGCCAAGCCCGATTACTCGCGCGCGGTGGACATGCTGACGAAGTCGGCGATCAAGGAAATGCTGGTGCCCTCGCTGCTGCCTGTACTGGTACCGGTGGCCGTGGTGTTCGGCTTCAAGTGGCTGGGCGGCGTGGAAGCCGGCGCGCAGGCACTGGGTGGCGTGCTGATCGGTACCATCGTCACCGGGCTGTTCGTAGCCATCTCGATGACCACCGGCGGTGGTGCATGGGACAACGCCAAGAAGTACATCGAGGATGATCACTTCGGCGGCAAGGGTTCCGATGCACACAAGGCCGCGGTGACGGGCGATACCGTGGGTGATCCGTACAAGGACACGGCCGGCCCGGCGGTGAATCCGCTGATCAAGATCATCAATATCGTGGCACTTCTACTGATACCTCTGCTGTAACCCGGCTGCGCCCGGTCACCTACGTGGTGATCGGGCGAACCCATCCGGCACGATTGCTCTCTCTCCCCTTCGGGGAGAGGGTTGGGGTGAGGGGTCACGCTGGCCTCAGTCGACTTTCTTGTGTGAGCTTGTTGAAAAGCTCGCTCAAAGCAAACATGTCGCAAGCACCCACCCGTCGCACTCCAAAGCAACCAGACATCGCCCTAGCTCGCACTGGTGCTCAGCCTCACACTAGGCGCCATGACGCCCGCAACCGACCACACCGCACCAACCGCCGCCGATCCCAACCTCTGGCTGGAAAACATCGACGGCACGCCGCAGCTGGACTGGGTAAAGCAACAGAACGCGCAGACGGTAGCGAAGTACGCCGACAGCGACGAGTTCAAGCAGCTCGATGCCCGCATCCTCGAGGTGCTCGACTCGAACGCGCGCATCCCCATGGTCAGCAAGATCGGCGACCACTTCTACAATTTCTGGCGCGACAAGGAACATCCCAAGGGCCTGTGGCGCCGCACGACGCTCGATGAGTACCGCAAAGACCAGCCCGCCTGGCAAACAGTGATCGATCTGGACGCGCTGGCCACGGCCGAGAACGAAAACTGGGTATGGCACGGCGTGCAATGCCTCAAGCCGGACTATCAGCGCTGCCTGGTCTCGCTGTCGCGGGGCGGTGCCGATGCTGTCGTGGTGCGCGAGTTCGACCTGCCCGGCATGCAGTTCGTGGAGGATGGCTTTGTGCTTCCCGAGGCGAAAACCAACGTGGCGTGGAAGGACAAGGATCATCTCTACGTCGCCACCGACTTCGGCCCTGGATCGATGACCACGTCGAGCTATCCGCGCATCGTCAAGGAATGGCAGCGCGGCACGCCGCTGTCGAGCGCCACGACCGTGTACGAAGTGAAGAGTGATGACATGACCGTGGCGGCCATGCGCGACAACACGTCGGGCTTCGAGCGCGATTTCGTCGTCCGCCAGATTGCCTTCTACGACAGCGAAACCTTCGTTCGCGACGAGGACGGCAAGCTAACGCGAATCGACGTGCCCAGCGATGCGCGCACCGGCGTGCATCGCGACTGGCTGCTGATCGAGTCGCGCAGTGATTGGCAGGTGGGAGGAAAAATCTACACGTCTGGCTCGCTGTTAGCTGCCCGTTTCGACGAGTACATGGCAGGAAAACGCGATATCACCGTACTGTTCGAACCCACCGAAACCACCGCGTTGGACGGTTATTCGTGGACGCGTCACCGGTTGATTGTCAACATGATGGACAACGTGGTGAACCGGCTGGAGGCGCTGACCCCGCAGCCGGGCGAGTGGAAGCGGGAAAGCCTCGGCGGCGCACCCGAGCTTTCCACCATCGCTGCCGGCGCTGTCGATGAAGACAACAGCGACGACTACTTCCTCACCGTGTCCGGCTATCTGCAGCCAACCACGCTGTACTACGGCACGCTCGGCCGGGGCGAAGCGCAGGCGATCAAGCACAGCCCCAGCTTCTTCGATGCGTCCAAGTACGAAGTGAGCCAGCACTTCGCCACCTCGAGGGATGGCACCCGCGTGCCCTACTTCGAAATCGCACCGAAGAACCTCAAGGCCGATAGCAGCAATCCCACCCTGCAGTACGGCTATGGCGGCTTCGAAATCTCGTTGCAGCCCGCCTATAGCGGCAGCGTCGGGCGCGCGTGGCTGGAGAAAGGCGGCGTGTATGTGATCGCCAACATCCGCGGGGGTGGCGAGTACGGCCCGCGCTGGCACAAGGCTGCATTGAAGGCCAACCGGTTGCGCGCTTATGAGGACTTCGCTGCCGTGTCGCAGGATTTGTTTGCACGCAGGATCACCTCACCCAAGCACCTGGGCGCCATGGGTGGCAGCAACGGCGGCCTGCTGATGGGCAACATGATCACGCAGCATCCGCAGCTGTATGGCGCAGTGGTCAGCCAGGTACCTTTGCTCGACATGCAGCGCTATACCCATCTGTCGGCAGGCGCATCGTGGATCGCTGAGTACGGCGATCCGGACGAGCCGGCCGAATGGGCATGGATCAAAACGTTCTCGCCTTACACCAACGCGAAGGAAGGCCAGAGCTATCCGCCAGCGCTGTTCACTACGTCCACTCGCGATGACCGCGTGGGCCCTGTGCACGCGCGCAAGATGTACGCGAAGTTGCAGGCCCTGGGTTACGAGACCAGCTTCTACGAGAACATCGAGGGTGGTCACGGTGCGGCGGCAGACAACAAGCAGTCGGCCTACATGAATGCACTGGGTTACACCTACCTCTGGCACCACGTGAAATAAGTTCCACCCGGTAGCATTCCTTGGCGGGAGAGCAGCCATGTCTCTCGCCCAGGAGCCGCCGCCAGTAGCTGGCCATGGCGGCATGATGCGAAGCGCCTTCTCCATGCGAGCCGCTTCGACTTTCAAGGGTAGGAACGATGAACAAACTCCCTGCGATCTGCGTGGCCGGCGCCGTGTGCGTCGTGCTGTGTAGCCCACTGTCTGCCGCTGATCTCGGCCAGGCACGGGTACGCTCCCATCGCAACGAGATCCTGGTAATCGACGTACCGCTAGTCATGGAGGGCAAGGGTGAATCCGACCAGCTCACCGTTGTCGCCACCGGCACCGTCGTCAGCGGCGAAGGCGATCATACGGTGGCCTTTTCTCACGACGTTCGTCGCTACCAGAGTGGTCAGCACTTCGTGCGCCTGACCAGCGCGACCACCGTGGACGCCGCCAAGCTGAGCGTTTGGATGATGGTCGACAGCCCGTACGGCAAAGCCTCGCGTACCTTCCGGCTGAACCTGCCAGCCAATCCCGACAGCATTGAAGGGAACCGCGTCGATACGGTCACCCCGCCGGCGCACGTGCCGCCGGCTGCGCCCGCTACTCACGCCACCATCAGCTCGCTGGCCGCAATGAATGCGCGGCTGGATGAAGACACGCAACGCATTGCCGCCCTGGTCACGCAGCAACGGCAGGATCTCGCCGCACAGGTGACGCAAATCGAACGTCAGCGCGCTCAGCTCGCGGCCATGGATCACCAGAGTCACGAAGCCGCGGCTATTGCCTCGGCGGCTAAAGCCCAGCTCGACGAGCGCAAGCGTCTATTGAGCGGCCTGGGCACCGAGCTGAACGATCTTCTCGGCGCCCCAGGTAACGAGCCCGCCGTCGCGCCGCTGCGGCATGAGGAGTCACCAGGCAACGCTCTCACGTCGCCTGCATCGACAACCCGCAACGATGACAGCGGCCCCATGCCCGTCATCCCTGCAAAGGCGTCCAGTACCGGCGCACCACCCGCCGCGGGCACCGCCGAAGCCGATCCATCGCGCGCTCCGAAAAAAGCCAATCAGCCTTCCGCTGTACTGACGACCGGCACAAAACCTTCGGCCGCCACCACGACGCCATCACGGAGCAATGCGCCGCTATGGGTCGCCATCGCGATATTGGGAACAGCGCTGACAGGCAATATGTTGCTGTCCTGGCGCAAAGGTTGGTTGGGCAAACATCACACCGGCGACCAAGGCCTAACCTGCACCTCGCGCACCCGGCGCACGCCCAGGCTCTACGGCCTGCACGTCACCCCCGCGAGCACCAGCGTGCCCGGCGTTATAGGTATATCGCTGACCAGCGCGACCCCGCTGTGGATCGATGCCACTGGGCTCACCGAGGACCTGGTCGAACAGATGCGCCGCCACAGCTGAGCTGAGCCACGCACTGGCTCAATGCGGTGGGGTTTGTCTTATGCTTTTGCCATGAGCGACCCCAAGATCCGCCCCGAACTACGCGAATGGATTCTCGCCACCACCCGCGCCGGGCATGGCCCGAATGAGGTGATGCGCCTGATGAAGAACGCCGGCTACGCGTTGCCGCTGAGCCGGCGCATCGTGGCTCAGGTGCTGGACATGCCGCTGGCGGCGCTCAACGCCGATATCGACAAGCCCGCTGCTGGCTTGCGCACGCGCCACCCCACGGCGCCGCAACAAACCGTGGGCGGCCATACCACGCGTGTTTCGCTCAGCGTGGATATACCTACCCTTCGCGTGCTGGACGGTCTGCTGACCACGCAGGAGTGCGAAGAACTGATCGGGCAGGCCCTGCCGCGCCTGCAGCGTTCGCTTACGGTGGCGGAGGATGGCCAGCACCAGGCCGACAACCGACGCACCAGCCTGGGCATGTTCTTTCGCATCGGTGAAACGCCGTTGGTTGAGCGCATCGAGCAGCGCATTGCCGAGCTGCTGCAGGTTCCCGTCAGCCATGGTGAAGGGCTGCAGATTCTGCACTACCTGCCCGGCCAGGAGTATGAGCCTCACTTTGACTGGTTCGACCCCACCCAACCTGGGTTTGCTGCCGTTACCGCACGCGGCGGCCAGCGCATCGCCAGCGTGGTGATGTATCTCAACACGCCGGAGGAAGGGGGGGGCACGGGTTTCCCGGCGCTGGGCCTGACGGTTACAGCCCTGCGCGGTTCGGCCGTCTATTTCGCCTACGAGGGCGGCGACCAGGCCTCGCTGCATGCCGGCCTGCCGGTGGTCCGTGGCGAGAAGTGGATCGCCACCAAATGGCTGCGGGAGCGGCCGTACCAGGCGTAGCGGGCAGCCCGGCGCTACCGTACCGGTCCAAGAGGCGCTGGATTCCCGCCTTCGCGGGAATGACGCAGTAGGCGGCGGGGCGGGCTCAACGCTGAACTGCGGCCCCCCGGAGGCCGCCCAGCTGCTGCGACGCACCACCTTTTGCCGTATCCTTTCAGGTCTTTTCTCTCGTTCAACGCCTCAAGGACACGCCCATGGGTCTGCACCTCGTCTCCGCCGGCCGCAAGGTTCCGGACGAAATCAACGTCATCATCGAAATCCCCAAGGATGCCGAGCCCGTCAAGTACGAGGTGGAGAAGGAAAGTGGCGCGATCTTCGTCGATCGCATCCTGTCCACCCCGATGCGCTACCCGTGCAACTACGGCTATGTGCCGGGCACGCTGGGCGGCGACGGCGATCCGCTGGATGCGCTGGTGATCCTGCCGCTTTCGCTGGTGCCGGGCGCGGTCATTCGCTGCCATCCGGTGGGCATGCTGAAGATGACCGACGAGGCTGGCAGCGATGAGAAGCTGGTGGTGGTGCCGGTCGAAAAGGTCTTCGCCGGCTACGCGCACATCAAGGACATCAAGGCGGTTTCCGGTCACTGGCTGGAACGCATCGGTCACTTCTTCGAGCACTACAAGGACCTGGAGAAGGGCAAGTGGGTCAAGCTCGAAGGCTGGGTCGGCGCTGACGAAGCCAAGGCCGAGATTCTGGCCGGCATCGAGCGCTACACGGCCGATAAGCAAGCCTGACCGTTCTTCGATCAAAGCGCGTCGCTGCTGGCGGCGCGTTTTTTTGTGCCTGCGTTATTCGGGCGACGCGTGAATGGCCGTGCTGTCTGTGGTGGCCATCGGTTCGGCCGAGCCGAACGCCGTAAGCCACCACATCAACACGCACACGGCCAATACGACGATGGACAGCGCAATCAGCACGGTCCGCAGGATCACATGGCCCTGGCGGGCGGCATGGCTCGACATCGGCATGATGCCTCTCCTGATGGCGATACGTTTTCTTGATAACGCCGTTAACGCAATCTGGCTGACTCAGCCCTTGCCCGATTTTTTCTTTTCCGGCCTCGGCTTGGCCGGCTCGCCCTTCTTGCCCAGCTCGTCCAGCAGGGTCGCAAGATCCTCCGCGTGCTCTTCTTCCATGGCGAGGATGCCTTCCATCATGCGGCGGCTGGTCGGATCGTTGCTGCCCAGGTAGGTGATCATTTCGCGATAACTGTCGATGGCGATGCGCTCGGCGACCAAGTCTTCCTTGATCATGTCGACCAGGTCGTCACCTTCCACGTAATCCGCGTGGCTGCGCGTCAGCAACCCCTCGGGCGAGAAGTTGGGCGCGCCATCGAGCTGGGTGATGCGCTGTGCGATGAGATCCGCATGACCCTGCTCCTCATTGGCATGTTCGAGGAATTCGGCCGCCACGCTCTTGGCGTGAATGCCCTTGGCCATGTAGTAGTGGTACTTGTAGCGCAGCACGCACACGATCTCGGTGGCGAGCGCCTCATTGAGCAATTTGATCACCGTCTCGCGATCGGCGCTGTAGCCAGCCGTGATCGCGCCCTTGTCGATATGCTCGCGGGCGCGCTTGCGGATGTTCTCGATATCAGTAACGAATGGCTTCGACGCCATGGCGTGCCTCCGACGGGGCTGGCTGGGCAATAACCAGGACCGTAGGGCGCCGTATGCGAAACGCAGGTGAAGCCTGCGTTCAAGGCCCCACCTCTTTTTATCTCCCTTGTAGGAGCGCACGCTGTGCGCGACAGACCAGCGGGGCGGTAGGCCGGCACGCGGCGGTCGCGCACAGGGTGCGCTCCTACAACCACGTCATTCCGGTGAGGCACCGAAATGACGTGTGCATTACGCCTTGTGGTAAACCTCGGCGCCCTGCTCGCGGAATTCCGCGGCTTTCTCGGCCATGCCCTCTTCCAAGGCCTCGATCTCGCCCGTGCCTTGCTCGGCGGCGTATTCGCGCACGTCCTGCGGTGATTTTCATCGAGCAGAAATGCGGGCCGCACATGGAGCAGAAATGCGCGGTCTTGGCGCATCCTGCGGCAGGGTCTCGTCGTGGAATTCCTGGGCCGTTTCCGGATCGAGGCCGAGGTTGAACTGGTCGTCCCAGCGGAATTCGAAGCGCGCCTTGCTGAGCGCGTTGTCGCGCTACTGCGCGCCCGGATGGCCCTTGGCCAGATCGGCGGCGTGCGCGGCGATCTTGTAGGCGATGACGCCGTCCTTCACGTCCTTCTTGTTCGGCAGGCCGAGATGTTCCTTGGGCGTGACGTAGCAGAGCATGGCGGTGCCGTACCAGCCGATCATCGCCGCGCCGATGGCGCTGGTGATGTGGTCGTAGCCCGGCGCGATGTCGGTGGTCAGCGGTCCGAGCGTGTAGAACGGCGCTTCGTGGCACTACTCCAGCTGTTGCTCCATGTTCTCCTTGATCAGGTGCATGGGCACATGGCCGGGGCCTTCGTTCATCACCTGCACGCCGTGCTCCCAGGCGCGCTTGGTCAGTTCGCCCGAGCGTGTCGAGTTCGCCGAATTGCGCCTCGTCGTTGGCGTCGGCAATGGAGCCGGGGCGCAGGCCGTCGCCGAGATGAAGGACACGTCGTACGCCTCCATGATCTCGCAGATGTCGTCCAAATGCGTGTAGAG
Organism: uncultured Gammaproteobacteria bacterium; assembly: GCA_963783075.1. GTDB lineage: Bacteria > Pseudomonadota > Gammaproteobacteria > Xanthomonadales > Rhodanobacteraceae > Dyella. The sequence goes on from CAWAMF010000001.1 coordinate 343,953, forward strand.
GAAATTTTCCTGGTGATGCGCCAGGCACCACTTGGCCATGATCGAGCCGCCGCGCGAGACGATGCCGGTGACGCGCTTGGCGGTCAGCGGAATGAAGCGCAGCAGCACGCCGGCGTGGATGGTGAAGTAATCCACGCCCTGCTCGGCCTGTTCGATCAGGGTGTCGCGGAAGATTTCCCAGGTGAGGTCTTCGGCCTTGCCGTCGACTTTTTCCAGCGCCTGGTAGATCGGCACGGTGCCGATGGGCACCGGCGAGTTGCGGATGATCCATTCGCGCGTGTCGTGGATGTTCTTGCCGGTGGACAAATCCATCACCGTGTCGGCGCCCCAGCGGATCGCCCAGCGCATTTTCTCGACTTCCTCCTCGATGCTCGAGGACACGGCGGAGTTGCCGATGTTGGCGTTGATCTTGACCAGGAAATTGCGGCCGATGATCATCGGCTCCGCTTCCGGGTGATTGATGTTGGCCGGGATGATGGCGCGGCCGCGCGCCACTTCGTCGCGCACGAATTCCGGCGTGATCAGCTTGGGCATCGACGCGCCAAACGATTCGCCCGGATGCTGCTTGAGCAGCGCGCTGTCACGCAGCGCCTCGATGCGCTGGTTCTCGCGGATGGCGATGTATTCCATCTCCGGCGTGACGATGCCCTGGCGCGCGTAGTGCATCTGGCTGACGTTGGCGCCGGCTTTGGCGCGGCGCGGCGCGCGGGTGCCGGTGAAGCGCAGGGCATCGAGCTTGGCGTCGGCGGCGCGCTGGCGGCCGAAGGCGGAGCTCAGGCCCTCGAGCTGCTCGGTATCGCCACGCTCGGCGATCCAGGTCGCACGCAGCGGCGGCAGGCCGGCGGAGAGGTCCACCTGATAGTCCGGGTCGGTATACGGGCCGGAGGTGTCATACACGGTGATGGGCGGGTTTTCCTCACCACCGAACAGGGTCGGCGTCTGCGCCTGGCAGATCTCGCGCAGCGGCACCTGCAGATCCGGGCGACTGCCCTGCACATGGATCTTGCGCGAACCCGGGATCGGGCGCGTCACGGCTTCGGAGAGTTCCTGCGCGGCACGCGCGAGGTCGGTGGGAAGGGCATTCATCGGCAAGGTCCGGAGTCGCAGCGATATCCCACGTGGGACGCGCTTTTGTTGAGGAGTCCGCACGTGGGATGTGCGGGGTGTTGCGAATGGATTCGCATACCAACAACAGAAGCAGCGGCGCCGGACGCACAACCCTTACGGCGGTGCGGCGAAGCTCCCTACAGCGGTACTAGCCGCATCAGGTTCGAAGGGACTCTCTCAGCCGACTGCCGCCGGCACCCCCGCTTCCAGGGGGTATTTGACCACGAAGCGACGGGTGCCGCGAGTGCGGCACCCCGGAAACGGCCGCTTGCCGGCCGTGGAACGTGGGTTTTCAGCGGGGGGAATAAGCCCGCAGGAACATGTCGACGCCATCGCGAGCGGTCTGCTCCAGCTCGGTGGCATAGGACTGCGCGCATTCTTCACAACCGAACATGCGTCGCATCAGCATCTCACCCTTGATGAGCGAGATGAACTGGCCCGCCGCGCGCGCCACGTTGGGAATGTCCAACTGGCCGGCGTCAACCGCCTGCTGCAGGAGCCGTTTCATCAAACCGTGGGTGCGATCGGGCCCCTCTTCCCACAACAGCTTGCCGTAGCGGGGATTGCCCTGGCGGCAATCGCTGAGAATGGCGCGGAAGGTACCCACGTTCTGCACGTCGCAATCGAGCCGCACGTGGTGCAGGGCAATCCGCTCCAACGTGTCACGGATGGTCTCTTCCGGGTCGGACTGGTAGGTGTCTTCCGGCATCAGATCCTGGATCTGCGCGCGGATAACCTCGCGAAACAGGTTGTCCTTGTCGCCAAAGTGACTGTAGACGGTGAGCTTGGAAACGCCGGCCTCAGCCGCGACGGCATCCATGCTGGTACCCGCAAACGCATTGCGGACAAACAACGCCTTGGCAGCTTCGAGGATCGCCGCGCGCTTCTCCATATCCTTGGGACGACCGGGCCCCTGAGGCTTGGTAAGCGGGATCGTACTCATGGCAGCACCTTCACGAATGGCTTCACAAATGGATAACACCGGTTTAGTATACGCGACAGTTTAGTTATTTTCCATGGCCACGATACACGGCTTACCCTATGTCGACCACTATCGCAGAACTTACCCTCAGTCCGGCATACCGTCTTGCGCAGCGTGCGCTGGCGGCCTGGCTTGAACGCGGCCAAGCCGACGCCCGTCAGGCAGCCTTCGGCATCCGCGCGGCGCTGGCCGGCCTGGATGCAACCGATCGCAGCCGCCTGGCACGCTGGCTGGCCTGGCTCTCGGTGGCTGCGCGCAGCCGCGGCGATGTCGCTCCCGAGGGCCGCATCCAGCGTCTTGACGCGTCCTTGCATCAAGCCATGCAAGATGCGCTGACGCGCTTGCCCGGCAACCTGCCTGGCGTGGCCACACAGATACGTCGTCGCAGTGCATAGTGTCCGCGGACACCGCGCTACGCATGACTTCCGTCAACCAAGCGCGATGACTTCCGGCACTTCGTGTCGCCTGGGCTAGGCCGCAGGCTTTGCACATTGTCGTAATTGGGCTAAGCGCTTATGCTTTTTAGCCTTTTTTCGATCCGAACAGGACGTAAGCAAGATGGCGATGAACTTCGAACAGGCGCGACAGAACATGGTCGAAAACCAGGTGCGCCCCTGGGAGGTGCTGGATGCACGTGTACTGGACGTGCTCGGTACCGTGCGCCGCGAGGATTTCGTTGCCAACGAGCATCGCCAGCTGGCCTTCGCCGACCTCTGCCTGCCGCTGGGCCATGGCGAGGTGATGATGAAGCCGGTGGTCGAGGGCCGCGTGCTGCAGGCGCTGGAGCTGACCCCGACCGATCAGGTGCTGGAAATCGGCACTGGCTCAGGCTTCCTCACCGCCTGCATGGCCAAGCTGTCGGCCGCTGTCACCAGCGTGGACGTCCATGCCGATTTCATCGCCACTGCAGGCGATCGCCTGGCTCACGCCGGCATCGCCAATGTGAAGCTTGAAGTGGGCGAGGCGGTGGCCTCCTGGCAGCCGAATGGCTTGTTCGACGCACTGGTGGTCACTGGCGCGGTGTACCAGATTCCGCAGCGTTTCCTCGGTTGGCTCAAGCCCGGCGGCCGCCTGCTGGTGGTGCGAGGCGAATCACCGGTGCAGCAGGTGCTGTTGCTTACCCAGGAGGGCAACGGCCGCTACCGCGAAGAGGTCTTGTTCGAAACCGACCTGCCGTATCTGAAGCACGCCGAACCGCCGCGCCGCTTCGTTTTTTGACCCCATTCCCCAAACATGAGGCAACCCATGCGCTTGAAGCTTCTGACCCTTGCCCTGGCCCTGTCGGCGTTACCGCTGGCCGGCCACAGCGAGGACTTGCTGGATGCATACCGAGAAGCCCGCGCCAATGATCCGGTGCTGTCGCAGGCCGAGGCCTCGCGCCTTGCCATCGGAGAAGGCGTCACCCAGGCGCGTGCAGTGATGCTGCCGCAGCTCAACGGCAGCTTTGGCCTGACTCAGCAGCAAGCGGGCAGCAGCCTTAGCAATAGCGGCATCAGTGGGGACGATCACACGCGTACGCGCGCGGTATCAGCCACGCTGACCCAGACAGTCGTCGACCTGAGCCAGTGGGCCAACCTGTCGGCTGCCCGCTCCACGGCCGAGTCGCAGGACGCCACCTACCAGGCCGCGATGCAGGACCTGTACGTGCGCGTGACCACGGCCTACTTCGGCGTGCTCACCAGCCAGGACGGACTGATCTTCGCCAAGGCCAACGAGGACGCCTTCAAAGAGGCGTACGACCAGGCGGACCAGCGCTTCAAGGTTGGCCTGTCGGCCATCACTGACGTCTACCAGGCCAAGTCGAACTACGAGCTGGCCAAGGCGCAAACCATCACCGCGCAGAACACGCTCAATGACGCGCGCGAGGCACTGACACAGATCACCGGCAAGCCCGTTGCAGAACTGAAGAAGCTGCGTGAGGATCTTCCGCTCACTCCGCCCAACCCGGCCGACCCGAACCAGTGGGTACAGGCGGCGCTGACTGCCAACGCCACCATCCAGGCGGGCCAGTACACGGTGGAATCGGCGGAGCACAGCATCAATGCGGCCCGCGCCGGCCATCTGCCGACGTTGAACGCCTCGGTGTCGCGCGGCAAGGACACCACCTGGCTGCAGCACGGCAACTACAACGTGCCGGGCAACGGCGAGTACGGCACCACGGTCGGCCTGTCGGTGAACATTCCGATCTTCTCGGGCGGCGCAACGCAGTCGCGTGTCCGTCAGTCGATTTATCAGCGCGACGAGGCGCAGGATTCGCTGGAATCCACTCGCCGCCTGGTGGTTCGCAACACGCTGAATTTCTACCGCTCGGTGGTCGCCGGCATCAGCCAGGTGGAAGCGAACAGAGCCTCGGTGGACTCGGGCCAGAAGGCCCTGGAAGCTACTCGCGCCGGCTTTGACGTCGGCACGCAGACCATGCTGAATGTGTTGAACGCGATTCAGACCCTGACCGAGGCAGAAAACAGCTACTCGCAGTCTCGTCACGCGCTGGTGCTTGATCAGCTTCAGCTGAAGGAATCGGCGGGCTCGATCGACCTGAAGGACGTAGAGATGATCAACGCGATGCTGCAGTAACACGGCAGAGCGTATCCATCCATGCATACGACAAGGCCGGGCATGTCCCGGCCTTGTCGTATCTGAAGTGGGACGGCTGGACGTCTAATCCTGTAACAGATTGTCGATCATGCCCATCACGCGCTTTACCGCGCCGCGCTCGCTGTCGAACACGATGCGCGCCACCATGCCCATGTGTTCCCGCCGCGGGCGGTCGCGCATGAGCTGCAGAACGGCTGCGCCCAGCTCGTCGGCGCCCTCGACCCTTGCCGCGCCGCCCTCCTGGATAAGCGTCAGGGTGATTTCCTCGAAATTGAAGGTGTGCGGCCCCACCAGCACCGGCGTGGACAGGGCCGCCGGCTCGAGCACGTTGTGACCGCCGATGGGCACCAGGCTGCCGCCGACAAAGGCCAGGTCGGATGCGGCGTAGAACGGCATCAGCTCGCCCATGGCATCGATCACGAACACCTGGTGCGATGCGCAGGGCACCCGATCGGTGCTGCGCGTTCCCACGCTGAAGCCGAGGCTGCGCGCCGAGTTTTCCACCAGCTTGAATCGTTCCGGATGGCGCGGCGCGATCAGCAGCAGCGCGTCGGGCCAGCGCGTCAGCACTTCCAGATGGGCCTCGAGTACAGGCAATTCCTCACCCTCGTGCGTGCTCGAGGCGATCCATGCCGGGCGCAACGGGCCCCATTGCTGGCGCAACTCCTCGCCCTTGAGCTCTGCGTCGTAGGGTACCGGCATGTCGAACTTGAGATTGCCGGTTACCACGATCTTCTCGGGCTTGGCACCCAGCAACCGATAGCGGGCCGCATCGGTGCGCGACTGTGCAGCGATCTGCCGCACGCAACCCAATGCACCCGCCACCAGCCTGCCCGCCGCCTTGTAGCCACGCAGAGAGCGCTCCGACAGGCGCGCGTTGACGATCATCAACGGAATGCCGCGCTTGCGGCAGGCGAAGTAGAGGTTCGGCCAGATTTCGGTTTCCACGATGATGGCCAGCAACGGCCGCACACGCCGCAGAAAACGCGTCACTGCGAACGGCAGGTCGTAGGGCAAGTACACGTGATACACGCTGTCGCCAAACAGTTGCCGTACGCGTTCCGAACCGGTCGGGGTCACCGTGGTGACCACCAGCGGGGCATGGGGATAATAGTCGCGCAACGCCTTGATCAATGGCTCGGCTGCATTCACCTCGCCCACCGAAACCGCGTGCACCCACAGGCTGCCCTTGACGCCGGGTGCATCGAAAAACCCGAAGCGCTCGCGCCAGCGCCTGTGGTAATCGCGGTAATGCACCCCGCGCGCCAGCAGGCGCAGCATGATGATAGGCGTCACCAGATACAGGACGAGGGTGTAGAGGTAGCGCAACGGCAGGCCTTGGGGTGCGGGGCGCCAGTATATCGACTCGATACCGCGGCTCGACGCCGGGGCTGTGGCGATACGCACGTCCCTAAGCTTTGGATCGGGCCAGCCCGATCCCCTACAATGCGGGCAATGCCAGGAATGCCCCGCCCCCCTTTTTCACGCTCCCTGCTCGCACCCCTGCAATGGCCGGCCTGGCTCGGCGCTGGTGTGATCTGGTTGATCGCTCATCTGCCTCGCCCATGGTTGATGGGCCTTGGCCGACTGCTCGGCGTGCTGGTCCAGCGGGTGCCGTCGCCGCGGCGGCATATCGCCGAAGCGAATATCGCGCTGTGCTTTCCCGAACTGTCCAAGGTCGAACAGGCCGAACTGGTGAACGCGCACCTGCGCGACATCGGCTTGATGATGATGGAGTTTGCGCTGGGCTGGATGGGCAGCGAGCGTGCGATTGCCCGCGTACCGATAACCATCGAGGGCCTGGAACACCTTGAAGCGGCGCGTGCCCAAGGCAAGGGTGTACTGCTGGTCGGCGGGCATTTTTCCCATCTGGAGCTGTGCGCGCGGCTGGTCTCCCAGCGCATCCTTATCTCTGGCATGTATCGCCGGATGGATTCGGCTGTGTTCGAGTGGGTGGTGCTGCGGGCGCGCCTGGATTACGCCGCGGCCATGTTCGACAAGGACGATATCCGCGGCACGGTGAAGTACCTGCGCGGTGGCGGCACGCTGTGGTACGCGCCCGACCAGGACATGCGCAGCAAGGACAATGTCTTCGTGCCGTTCTTCGGCGTGCCGGCGGCCACCATCACGGCCACGCATCATCTGGCGCGCCTGTCCGGCGCGCTGGTGATTCCCTTCTACCATCGTCGCCTGCCCGGCAACGCCGGCTATACGCTGCGACTGGGTGCGCCGCTGGAGCACTTCCCAAGTGCCGACCCGCTGGACGACACCGCCCGCGTCAATGCCTGTATCGAGGACATGGTGCGCGCGGCGCCCGAGCAATACCTGTGGGTGCACAAGCGTTTCAAAACGCGTCCTGAAGGTAGTCCGTCGATCTATTGATATGTGACAGGTGAACGACAGTTTGCCCAGGTAAAACGATGCTGCGTTTTCCCCATATCAAGATCTTTCATGTCCCTCCGGCTGTTTTTGCGCTCTTTGCGCCAACGCCGCGACTGGCGAGGCCCGCTCCCCAAGCGCCTTGCCGCCGGCCTCAAGTACATCGCCCGTAGCGCCCGCATGGCGCGGCGCCAGTCGGCGTGGCTGAGCGAGCTGTACGGTTCGCCGCGCCTGGCGACCATCCTTGCGCATGACCCGCGCCTGCATGAGCGCTGGCACCACCACTACATCAATCGCCGATTGGGTCGCGCACAGCGTCTGGCGATTATCCGCAGCCACTATCGTTTCGCCTTCGGTCACCTGCCGGCGGCGATGATCGATGCGGTGTATCTGCAGGGACACTGCCAGCTCGGCGCGTTGACGCTCAAAGATGGTAGCCAGCTGCTGCTGGAGCTGCGTCGGCCGATGGGTCGCAGTCGCGAGGGCGAGCTGGCCCTGTGCCTGGCCAATACGCAGGGGCAGTTGTTGTCTTCGGCGATCTTCAGCATTGCGGATGATGGCCAGACACTGCTGATCGGCTGCCTGCAGGGCGCCGCCGCCGAGCTGGGCCGCGAGGCCGTGCGCGAGCTGACCAAGCAGTGCTATGGCCTACGCCCTAAGAATCTGCTGTTTTCGCTGCTGCTGGCGTTTGGCGCGTTCGCCGGTGCCAAGCAGGTCCGCGGCGTGGGTAATCTTTCGCATCCGTTTGCTGGCGAGGCCGACAAGATCAAGGCCGACTACGACAGCTTCTGGGAAGAGTGCCAAGGCGTGCTGCAGCCCGATGGTTTCTACGCGCTACCCAGCGTCGAGCCCGAGCGCGATGAGGCCCAGGTGGAGAGCAAGCACCGCTCGGCTTTTCGTCGACGCGAAATGCTGCGGCGCGAGGCCTGCGCCCGTCTGCTTGCCGCCCTGCAGGACAAGCCGCTGGCCTGGCCACAGGCCGCGTAAGTCAGCGGTTCTCGCGACGTGCCTGTTCACGCGCTTCGTGCAGCTTGGCGTACTTCAGGAACGCATAGAACGCACCGGTGACGCTGGCAATAAAGCCAGCCCAGCCATTGAGAAAGTAGCGCTTGCCGAGGTACTGGCGCAGAAAGAACACCGGTGGATAGAACACCATGCGCAAACCGGTGAAGCGCTGATTCTTGCGTAGTTTGTACGCCACCATGCCGGTGGTATAGCGGTTGATCTTTTCCACCCGGGTGGCGATATCGCCGTCGCCGTCGTTGACGAAATCCGCTCGCCACAATGTCTTCACCGGCCCGCGTACTTCCACGGCCGAGTGCACCTCGACATCGTTCATGCCGCCCTGTCGGCGATCGAACAGGCGCAGATGGCCGTTGCGCCAGCTCCAGCGGTGCTGCACCGTCCAGAACATGCGTTCGCGACGTGGCAAGCGAAAGCCGGCGTGATGGGGTTGCACCAGCGCCTGTTCGATCAGCTCGCGGGTCCCGGGCGAGAGGATCTCGTCTGCATCCAGGTTGAGGATCCAGTCATGGCTAGCCATGTCGTAGGCACGCTGCTTCTGTGGGCCGTAGTCGTCGAATGGATGCACTGCCACGCGTGCACCATGGCGCTGGGCAATGGCCACGGTATCGTCAGTGGAGCCCGAATCGAGCACGACGATTTCGTCAGCCCAACCCACCTGGCTCAGGCAGGCGTCCAGCGTGTCGGCATTGTTGAAGGTGATCACTACCACCGACAGCGGTTCGCGCGTCATGCGTGATCTCCCTCCGTGGCGGAAACCACGTACAGCGCCGCGCACCACAGCCCCAACAGCCATGCAAACAGCAAACCCCACCAGGCCGAATAGAAGGCCAGATGGGTGTTCAACGGAAACAACATCACGGCCAGCGCCAGCGTCACCGGAAAGGCCCGCGCGCGCGCCGCCGCGCCCACGCGACGCCATGCCATGCATGCCATGACGATACCTGCCAGCCAGCACAGCAAGCCCAGCGTGCCGGTTTCGGTGAGCACCTCGAGCACCCATTGATGCGCATGGCAGGCGCCTTCGCCCACGCCGCAGGCTTCGCCGGTTACCACGAAATGATCGTTGGCCGGCGCAAACGCCGGATACGCATTACGGAACGCACGCACGCCGACGCCGTTGATCGGATGGGCCTCGAACATCGCCACGCTGGTGCGCCAGATGTCCAGACGTCCGCTCAGCGCCGTATCGAGGGATTGGCCGGAACCCTGGGTGACCTGCAGCGTGCGCTCCATGCGCAGCTGGAAGCGGTCGGAGGTTTTCCACGCGACGCCGCCGGCAAGCGCCAACAGCACTGCGCCTAAACCGGCAAAAAGGAGAAAGCGCAGCGGCGAACGCGCAAGGTGCCAGGCGAAGCCTAAAGCCACCAAGGCATAGCAGAGCCATGAGGCGCGCGAACCGGACAACAACACCGGCCCCAGCAGCAACACAAAAGCGAGCAGCAGCCCCTTTAGCCCCCAGCGCCGCTGCGCCGCCCACAGCACAAACGGCGACAACACCGACAGCGTGGGACCGAGCTTGAGATTGGCGGCGCCGAAGATGCCCGAGATACGCTCCGCCTCGGCGCGTCCGGCCAGGCTCCAGCCCGTCAGTGCCTGCATCCAGGCATCGACCGCCCACAGCGCCACCACCACGGCCACGGCCACATACAACGCCCTCAGCTTCTCCTCGCGTCGTATCGCAAAGCAGGCATAGAGCCCTAGCGGCACGTAGCGCAGCAGGGCCGCCACCGTGGACCAGCTCTTGACGGGAGCCATCGAATCCACCGCAGAGACCAGGGCTGCCATCACATAGGCGCCCAGCAGCCACAGCAGCAGCCGGGCGCCCGCGTGCTCACTCAGCGCCGACGGATGGCGAGCAAACAGCAGCGCCGTGCCGATCAGGCAGAGCGCGGTGCCCAGTTCCGAACTGCGCCCAAAAGGCAGCAGCGCGATCACCAGCCAGAAAGGCAGCAGGGGCGACCGGAGTGCGGCCTTCAGGGAAGCGGCAAATGAACTCATGCGGACATCGTGTGATCGTGGCTCACGCATTGTAGGTGAGCCAGCCGCCTTACTCTTGCCGATCAGGCCGTGACTTCGTCGTACAGGGCCAGGGTGGCCTGCTGCATGTCGCTGAGCCGGTAGCTCTGCAGCATGGGAATGGGCGGCGCTACGCGCAGCAGCTCGGCGGCGCGCTCGACCAGGCGCTCGCGATCGGCCGGCGGTACGCGGCCGGCTGGATACAGCTCTGCCAGCAACTCGCCGACGCCGCCATGGGCGTAACCCAGCACCGGGCGGCACAACGACAACGCCTCGATCACGGTGCGACCAAACGATTCGGGCTTGTTGGACAGCTGCAGCACCAGCGACGAGACGGCATAAATGTCGCGCACGTCGTGGCGAGGCGGCGTGAGTACCACCTGCGATTCCAACCCGCGGGCACGAATGAGCTCGCGCAGTTCTTCCACATAGGCCTCGCGACCTGGCTCGATGACGCCCAGCAACAACAGGCGCACATCAATGCCACGGCGCTTGAGTTCGGACACCAGCTCGACCGCGTCGTGGTGCCCCTTCAGCCGCGTGCCGCGGCCCGGCAGGGTCAGCAGCGGGCCGCCGGCCAGGGTCGGAAACTCGGCGAAGAAGGCCTTGTTCCAGGCGTCGTCCGGGCGATGTCCATACGGAAAGGCGTCCGGATCGATGCCACGGGGGATCACGCGCACGCGCGCCGGCTCCAGCCACGGGTAGTGGCTGAGCATGAAGTCACGCAGCGTCTGCGACACGGCAATGACCCGCTCGCCGCGCAGCAGGATCGCGCTGTAGCGGCCGGGCGAGTTGAGCCCATGTACCGTGGTCACGAAATGGGGAGGCTGCTTGAGCCCCTTGATGGCCCACCAGCCCAGCCACGCCGGCAGGCGCGAGCGGGCGTGCACGATATCGGGCTTGAGTTCACGCAGCACCCGGCGAAGCTCGCCCACCCGCATCAGCGTGCGCAGCGACTTGCTGCCCACATCCAGGGTGATATGACGGCTGCCTTCGGCCTCCAGCTGGGCCACCATGCGCCCGCCGGCCGAGATCACGATGGACTGATGGCCCGCCTGCACCAGCGCCCGCCCGATTTCGAGCGCAGACCGCTCCGCCCCGCCCGAATGGAGGCCGGGGATCAACTGAACGACGGTCAGTGACCTGGCAGGGGTAGCGACTGCTGACATGGTTTGTTCAAAAGGTGCCTTCATCCCTAGAGGCAAGCAGCAATCGTGCCTAAACCCGCCAGGGCGACCGGTTTATCGGCCACCAGGGAGCGCTGGATCAATCGCGCAGCACGTAATGCGCGCCGCAATAAGGACATGCGGACTCGCCGCCATCCTCGACGATGGGCAAATAGACCTTCGGATGGGAGTTCCAGAGCGCCATGCCGGGCATCGGGCAGGACAAGGGAAGGTCAGCGCGCGTCACTTCGTAACGATTTTCGGCATTCGCCGGGATCAGCGTGGCAGCCGCAGGGGAACGCGACATGGGGGAAACTCCATCAGGACACCGAACCGCGAATGTTAGCAGGCTGGCCTGCTTGCGGAGCGGCAATGTGCTCCCTCTTCGCTGTTGGGCATAACCCTTGCGGCCAGTGTCCCTGCCTTGGCCGGCAGCCTCAGAATGAGGCCGCGCCGGTACCTGCTAACCCTTCGACTTCGGCGATACCGGCAACCGATTTCCCCGTGGCACCCAGCAAAAAGCCCGCGTCGGGTTGACGCGGGCTTCTTTTTTCCAGCGGCCAGATTTACTTGGCGGCGCCGGCCTTCGGCACCGAGGCTTCAGTGGTGATGTGGATCTGGATCTCGTCGCTGACGTTGGGCACGTAAGCGCCCACGCCGAAGTCCGAGCGCTTCAGGGAGGCGGTGGCGTCGAAGCCGACCGTCTGCACCTTCATCATCGGGTGCTCACCGCTCTTGTTGAGCGTGGCATCGAGCACCACCGGCTTGGTCACGCCGTGCACGGTGAGGTTACCGGTGACCTTGAACTTGTTGCCGCCCACGGCCTGCACATTGGTGCTCTTGAAGGTGACCGTGGGGTACTTGTCGGCATCGAAGAAGTCGGGCTTCTTCAGGTGCTCGTCCAGCGCCGGCATGTGCGTGTCGAGGCCGGCCAGCGGCAGGGTGACGTCGACCGAAGACTTGGACGGATCCTTGTCGTCGAACACGATGGTGCCCTCACCCAGGCCAAGGTTGGCGGTGGGGTTGGAGAACCCGAAGTGGTTCCAGCTGAAGAGCACGTTGGTGTGACCCGGGTCCATCTTGTAGGTGACCGGGGCGGCCTGGGCGGTGACGGCAGCGCCGAGCAGGCCGGCGATAAGCAAGTAACGGAATGCACGCATGGATCTAATCTCCAGAAGGGGTTGGGGACTGCACTAGCACCCGAGTCGAGGTGACTCAGGCGATCAGGCATGCCTCGTCGAACGAAAGGCGTGGGCTACGCGGGAACAGGTCACGACTGGCGTCGCCATAACCGATGTTGATCAGGAAATTGGCCTTGAAGCGGGTGCCGGCGAAGAACGCCTCATCCAGCCCTGCGGCGTCGAAACCGGACATCGGACCGCAGTCCAGGCCCAGCGCGCGCGCGGCGAGAATCACGTAGGCGCCCTGCAACGAGCTGTTGCGAAAGGCGGTGACATCGATCAACGGCTGGTTGCCCTCGAACCAACTGCGCGCATCCGCGTGCGGGAACAGCTGCGGCAGCTTTTCGTGGAACCCATGGTCGGCGGCCACGATGGCGGTAACCGGGGCAGCCATGGTCTTGGCGCGGTTGCCTTCGGAAAGGAAGGGCGACAGCTTCTCCTTGGCGTCCTTGGACTTCACGAACACCAGGCGCATCGGCGAGCAGTTGGCGCTGGTGGGACCGTACTTGGCCAGGTCGTAGAGCTGGTGCAGCTGGCCGTCGGTGACTTCTTTGGGCAGCCACGCGTTGAAGGTGCGGGCCGTGCGGAACAACTGGTCGAGGGCAGCCTCGGAAAGTATCTCGCTCATGGGTATCCTGTTGGCGCGGCGCGCCATCGCTGGCGCAACAGCCGTCAGTGTAAGCGCGGTCGTGGGCAAACAGGGGCCAGGCAAATGGAACGAACTGTACCGTTTGGAGAAACAATGCCGCCGGTCCTGCCCGCATGAGCAAGCTGCATGGCGAATGCTGGGTCATCACCGACGCCGCCGCCGGCAACCAGCGGCAAGCCTTGGCCCTGGCCGAGATGCTGGGGCTGCCCATCCACCACCTGCAGCTGGAATCGCGTGCTCCCTGGTCCTGGCTGGCGCCCCGCTTCACGCTCGGCGCCGAATGGGCCTTGTCGGGCCTTCAACGTCAGCAGTTCACGCCGCCCTGGCCCGCGGTGGCCATAGGTTGCGGGCGCAGTTCCGCGCTGTTTACCCGACTGTTGCGCCCACTGAGCGGTGGGAGTTGCTACACGGTGCAGATTCTCGACCCGCGGATCGATCCTGCGCACTGGGACACCGTGATCGCGCCCCGACATGACCAGCTCGAGGCTCCCAATGTGCTGACACCCCTCGGCTCGCTCAATCCGGTCGACGATGCCTGGCTGCAGGACGGCCGCGAGGCCGATCCCGCGCTTGCCGAGCTGCCACGTCCGCGCGTAGGCGTGTTGCTGGGTGGTCCGCGCAAGGGCATCGCGTTTGATCAGACCTACATCGACGCCCTGACCGGGCAACTGCTGGCGCGCCAACGCAAGGAGGGTGGCAGCCTGCTTGTGCTGGCATCGCGTCGTACGCCACCGGGGTTGGTCGAACGCGTGCGTCAGCAGCTGATCGGCGTGCCCGGCCTGGTTTGGTCGGGCCATGACGATGGCAGTAATCCGTACCCGGCCGTGCTCGGCTGGGCCGATCGCCTGGTCGTCACCCCCGACTCGGTGAACATGCTTTCCGAAGCCTGCGCCGTGGGCTGCCCGGTGCATACGTTTGTGATGGGAACGCTGCCGGACAAGATCGAACGCTTTCATCGGGAGCTGCGCGGGGCCGGTCGCCTGCATGCGTTGGACGCGGTGGCGGGAGCGCCTCGGCATCCATTGCGGGAGACGGGGGAGATTGCGGGGAGGTTGCTTGAGCGGATTGGGGGGCGGCAGGGGCGGTGAGGAATTTTGTTTTTTGATTTGAAGAGATGCGGCTGGTCATTTCTGCGAAGGGCGCACAAGCGCGAAGCACGCTCCTGATCGTCATCCCTGCGAAAGCAGGGATGACGATCAAAGCATGTCGCAGACCCAATCCGTCCTGCGCAGGGTTGCCGAGCAAAGAACGTAGAAACGAGGCCGTCTCGGTTGCGCAAAAATAAAACGCGAACGGTCAGCCATAACCGCCCCGCATCAGAACAAGAAACCCAACTCCGCCGTCGCCTCCTGCACCCCGCTACACAACCGCTCCAACTCCGCATCCCGCGGCGCAATTCGCGAGCGCAAATCCAGCGTACAAGCCAGCGCGCGGTGCAGCAGCTCGGCGTGCGCCTCGGCAAAGATGCCCGCCTGGCGTCCATCCAGCAGACCCGCATTACGACAGGCTTCAATCAAACCCGCGTTGGCAGTGATGTTGAGCAACGCGGGATAAGCGGAAGCGTGAGCCAGCACCAGACCCCTGCAGCGCAAACTCGATATCGAGCAAACCACCGGCGCCCTGCTTCAGGTCGAACTGATGAGCATCGGAACGATCGCGTTCGGCACGCCAACGCTGGCGCATACTGCTCACTTCCTGCAACACCGCAGCGCGATCACGCGGCACCGCCAGCACGTCACGCCGTACTGTGGCGAGGTCGGCATGCAGCGCTGCATCGCCGGCCACGGGGCGGGCGCGCAGTAGCGCCTGGTGTTCCCACGTCCAGGCGCGGCTCTTCTGATAGGCGGCGAATGACTCCAGGCTGCTGACCAGCAAACCCTTGGAGCCATCGGGACGAAGGCGCGTATCCACTTCGTATAGCCGGCCCGCGCGGGTCAGTACGGTAAGCCAGTTCATCACGCGCTGGGCCAGGCGCTGATACCAGCGCGAGCCTTCCAGTGGACGCGCGCCCTCGCTCATCAAATGGGCGCGCTTGCTGTCATAGACGAATACCAGATCCAGGTCGGACGCGAAGCCAAGCTCTTCGCCGCCCAGGCTGCCGTAGCCGAGCACGGCAAAGCCCGTGCCCTCGCCCGGCAGGCGGCCATGCTGCGCGGCCAGCTCGCGCTCGGCCAGCGCGGTGACGGCGAGCACGATGGATTCGGCGAGCACCGCCAGTCGCCGTGCGGTAGCCACCGCGTCAGCGCGCCCGTCGCTGAAGGCCAGGCCCAGGCGAAAGGCGACACTGGCCTTGAACTCGTTGAGGCGCTCCAGCTCGGCCTCGGCCTCGCGCTCGTCGAGCGTGCCCAGCACGCGCGTGATCTCTGCACTGATGTCGGCACGCTTGAGTGGCAACTGGTCGATGCGCGGATCGAGCACGTCATCCAACAGCAACGGCTGGGCAATCACGCGCTCGGCTAGAAAGGCACTGTCGGCAAACAGTCGCGCGAGCCGGAATCGTGCCGCCGGCTGTTCTTCCAGCAACGCGAGATACGACGAACGACGCGCCACAGCCTGCACCAGGCGGCACAACCGAAGCAGGCAGGCCACCGGCGCCACGCTATCGCGAGCCACGGCAAGCAGCTGCGGCATCAGGCGATCGAGCTGTTCGCGCGAGCGCTGCGACATCGCACGCACGGAAGCGGCTTGCGGTAGTTTCAACAGAGCGTCGGCCGCCTCGCCACCGGGAGTGAAACCGGATGCTTGCATGGTTGGCGCATTGAGTGTCTCCGCACAGGCCTGTCGCCACAACGCGACATCGGCCACGGGCGCGGATGCGGTGCGTCCGCCTTGCGGCATCAGCACTTCGGCGAACTCTTCGCTGACATGCGCACGGTGTCGCGCCAGTTCGGATTCGAGCTGCTCCCAGGATTCATGCCCCAGACCCAGCGCGATGCGTTCGCGACTCAGGGCGTCGTCGGGGATATCGTGCGTCTGCGCGTCGCGCAGCATCTGCACGCGGTTCTCGACGCGACGCAGGAAGATATAGGCTTCGCGCAGCTCCTTGCCACGCGCCGCACTGATATGTCCGCGCGCCTCACATGCAGTAAGCGCGGGCAGCAGGCCGCGCACGCGCAGGCTTGGCTCGCGGCCACCGCGGATCAACTGCATCAGCTGCACGATGAATTCAATCTCGCGAATGCCACCGGGGCCAAGCTTGAGATTGTCGGCAAGATCCTTGCGCGCGACCTCGGCGTCAATCAATGCCTTCATTTCGCGCAGGCCGGCAAACGCGGTGTAGTCAAGATATTTGCGATAGACGAAGGGACGCAGCAATTCCTGCAATTGCTTGCCGCCGTGGCGATCGCCGGCGACGGCGCGTGCCTTGATCCAGGCGTAGCGCTCCCAGTCGCGGCCTTCACTCTGGTAGTACTGCTCCATGGCCGAGAAGGGCAACGCCAGCCGCCCCGCATTGCCAAATGGCCGCAGGCGCAGGTCGACGCGTGCGCAGATGCCATCGACCGTGGGCTCGTTGAGCAAACGCACCAGCTGGCGAGCCAACCGCACGAAATATTCGCTGTTGTCCAGCGAACGGCTGCCGTCGCTCTGGCCGCTGTGCGGATAAGCCAGCACCAGATCAATGTCGGAAGAAAAATTGAGCTCGCTGCCGCCGAGCTTGCCGAAGCCGACCACCACCATGCGCTGCAGCACACCCTCGTGGCTGCGGCTGTGCCCGTAGCGCGCCGCCATGGCTCGTTCGGACCAGCCAAGCGCGGCACCCAACAGCACCTCGTAAAGCACACCGGTGGCGGACAATGTCTCGGGCAACTCGTCCAGCCCGTTGACGTCACGAAACACCAGTCGCAGCGCTTCCGCGTGGCGAAACCGGCGCAGCTCGGTGAGGCACACGGTCTCGTCCTCGGGCAGCTTCAACGCATCGATACGTGCGCTGGCGTCACTGCTCGAACGCAAACGCTCCAGCCCCTGCGGTGCCAGCAGTTGGGGCTGGCGGAACCAGGTGTCGAAGGCGAAATCGCTGGCCAGCAGCGTGCGCCGGATGCGCTCAGCCACCCCGGCATCGTCGTGCAGCGGCACGCCCATCAGGCGGCAGCGCGCGGCCAACTCGCTGTATCGATCATCGATCAGCGCGCGCAGCGCGGGGGATTCGGAAAGCCCGTTGATGACAGTCATCGGCGCATTGTGCCGCAGCGGCGCGCTCCCTGCCGAGCAGACGACGCGCCAAACTCACTCAGGAACATGACCCGCGGGTGACTCGGCCTGTATCGACGGGTGCACCCCTACTCCATAGGCTGCGTTCGCCTTATACGCACCACCGGCACACCGCCAGCGCATTTTCAACAATCGGTTCAGATCCGGGCCGTTACATTCCCGCGTTCGAGCCATGACAACCATCTGCAGGATGCCATGACCAAGCCGGCGATCCCCCGCGTGCCGCGTGCGCGCCCCCTCAGTGTCCGCGCGTCGCTGCTCGTCGCGCTCGCGGTGGTATTCGTGCTGGTCACGGGGCTGGTGGACGGCGGCGTGGGCGTGGGCCCAGCCCAGGCCATCAACCAGCCGCTGTTTCTTTTGGCCAACGCACTTCCCGGCCTGCTGCTGGCAGGTTTGCTGCTGATAGTGAGCCGCCGCGCGCTGCTCTCGTTCGGGCTGGCCTTTTTGCTGCAGACGTTGGTGTATGCCGTCAATGCGCTGAAGGTGAGCAACCTCAACACGCCGCTGATGCCAGCAGATTTCCGCATGCTGGGGCAACTGCGACGTGGCGGACTCACCCTGCTGGGCAGCTATCTGCCGGCAAGTCCGTGGCCGTATCTGGCGTTGCTGGTTGCCGTCGCGGTGATTGTGATCGCGTGGCGCATCGAGCCCCCGCTGTTTGCGCGCCACACGCGCGGCAAGCGGCTCGCCTCGGGCTTGGCCGTGGCGGCTTTGCTGGGTACGTTGTTGGCCGGTATGCCTGGCTGGATGAAGATTTATGGCGGGCGGCATCTGTGGCTGGAGCCATGGTCGGCGTCGGCCACGGCGGAGCATTCGGGCCTGGTCAGCGCGCTGCTGATGTTCCACTTGAACCAGGGACACGGTCGCAGGAAACCCGACCCGTCCGCAGCGCAACAGTTGATCGAACGCTCGGATATCGCCCTGCGCAAACACCTTCAGGCCTCGGGTGCGGACCAGGGCGCCGCGCCGGACATCGTGGTGATCCAGAGCGAGTCGTTCTTCGACCCAGCCATCATGAAGGGCTACGAGGACACCGACCTCACACCCAACCTGCACCGGCTCGCCGCGCAGGGCGAAAGCGGCCCCTTGCATGTGCCTACCTATGGCGGCGGCACCATCCGCACCGAGTTCGAAGTACTGACGGGGCTATCGCTGCGTTATTTCGACGATCTGCAATTCCCGTATCTGCAGATGAATCACAAGGTGGTGCCCAGCCTGGTGCGCACGCTGCGCTCGCATGGCTACGAAACGATTGCGCTGCATGGCAATGATCCGGGCTTCTGGAATCGCACCACGGCCTTCCATGCGATCGGATTCGACCGCTTCGTTTCGCGTTCGTCCTTCCCCGCACACGCGGCCATGGACGGCCAGTACATGGCCGACAGCGCGATGACCGATGAGATCATGGCGCAGCTGAAAGATGCCGGGCCGCCACGGTTCCTGTTCGCCATCAGCATCGAGGCGCATGGCCCTTATGACATTGCGCCCGCCGACACCGCGGCGCGCGATGCGATTCCGGTACCCGCAGGCGTCACCGGCCAGAACAAACTGGAACTGCAAAATTACCTGTATCACATGCAGCATGCCGACCAGGAACTGGGCCGTCTGGCTGACCTCCTCGCCCATCGGGATCGGCCCACCCTGCTGCTGTTCTATGGCGACCACCTGCCCGCGCTCACCGGCACGTACCGCGCCACGGGCTTTGTCGACGGCAAGGACATGCTGAGCCAGGCCGGTACGTGGTTGCTGGTAGACCCGCGCAATCCAACGCCGGCCACGCGCCAGGCGCTGGCCTCATGGATGTTGCCCGGCCGGCTGCTGGAGCAAGCGGGTATCCGTGACGACGGCTACTTTGCGCTGACCCAGGTCATCGCTCCGGAGCTGGCTTCGCTGACTCGCGCACCGGGTGCGCCGCCCGAGGGCGAGGATCGTGCCGAGAGCGCCGCCGACGGCGACATGGCCAACGTTGCCCTGCTGCGCATGAAGGGCAAGCTCGATGCGCTGTTGCCGAGGGCCGAGGTGCAGACGGCCGGCACCGAAACTCTCATCCACGCCGAGGAAGCCGAGTCCGCCGGTGCCGGTCAGTGATGCTGGCGTATGGACGTCCAAACCAAACGAAGGCGCGAGGCGGCTTGCCAGGAAAATCAAGTAGGCGACTACGCGCATCTGCATGATCAGGTGGTGTCGATTCAGTGATCTGTCTGCGCGCTTAAGCGAGCCAAATCGGTTCAGGTTCGGTAAGGCCAGCAGCATCTAGCTTCGATTCCAGCCACCAAGCAACGTCTTCGCTGGCATTTCCCATCTGGAGGTTTACCTCATGCGTAAGACCCTGCTTGCCGCCCTCATCGTCACCGCTGCTTCCGTGCTGACCGTCCCGGCATTTGCCCAGGACGCCGCCGCGACCAAGACCGAAGCGGCCGCGACCACCGGCGCGCCAGCGACGGATGCCGCCATGAAGGCGAGCGCCACCACCCAGCCTGCTGCGCACAAGGCCACCAAGCAGCACAAGACCAAGGCCGCCACGGGTGATGCCGCCAAGACCAAGGCTGATGCAGGTACGCCGCCAGTCAGCGGCCAGTAAACCACGTCACGGAAGCAGAGCCCCGGGCGTTGTCCCGGGGCTTTTTTATGCCGCCGATCAGAAGTCGTAGCTGCCGCTCAGCAGAACGCTGCGGTGAGTGCGCACGGGGACAAAGGTTTCGTCGAAATCATCGGCGTAGAGGCGACGGGCGAGCAGGTTCTTCACGCCCAGCGTGATGCGCCAGCGTTGGGTGCGATACGACACGTTGGCATCAAGCTCAGCTTGTCCCGGCGATGGGAAATAAATGCTGTAGTCGGACATCTGTCCCAGCGAGCGGCTGCGTGCCGTCATGCCGCCAGCCACGCCCCAGCCACGTAACGCCGCGCCCTGAAACCAGTAGCTCGCCCAAAGATTGATGCGTTGTCGTGGCGCACCGGTGGCCTGGGTGCCATCGTGGTTGCTGATCTGCGAATTGGTGTAACTGCTGCTGAGTTCCAGGCCGGGGCGCAGTTGACCGACGAACTCCACTTCCACCCCGCGATTGGTCTGGCCGGGGCCGAGCTGGCCAAAGAACGGCGGCTGCTGATCGACCAGCACGTAGCTGTGATCGAGCATGATGCGGTAAATCGAAACGGTGAGCCGCGCGCGCTCGTCGAACAGATTGAACTTGGCGCCCCCTTCGACCTGACGTGACAGCGCCGGCACCAGCGGGCGCCCGTTGTCGCCCAGGTAGGAAACCGGCTGGAAGCCGCTTGCGGTGCCGGCGTAGAAGGCGATATCGGGGGTAAGTTTGTAGACCACGCCGGCGTTGGGCACCCACTTGGTCCGCTGTGGCGTCCATGGATTACCGGCGTCATCGTCGGTGGACACCTGATAGGACGCCCGACGCAACGACACCAGCACATCCCAATGCTCGCCGAGGTTGAGCTGGTCTTGCAGGAACAGCCCGCTATCAACCGACCAGTTGGTACCGGACAACGGTTGGTCATCGGTGGACTGGATGACCGATTGCACGGTCGCCAATGGGCCGCTGGTAAACAGGTTGTAGACGCCGCCGTCGTAGGGGCGCAGATAGTCATCGGTGCGGCCAATGCGCGAGCGCGAATAGTCAAAGCCCATCGTCACCGTATGCGTGAGCGCACCCGTGTAGAACGCGCCGATCAGGTCGTTCTGCAGCGAATAGTACGCATCGTTGTAGCGATACGACTCGGCCCAGGCGTCGACGTCGCCGTTGGGCTGCGGGCTATACAGCGTCCAGCTTTTCTGGTCGTTGTGCTGTTGGACGAGCTGGCCGCGGCTACGCCACGTCCAGGTGTCGCCCAGCTGCTGGTCGAGCAGGTAATAAAGGCGGTTGGTCTGGTAGTTGGCATAGTCGCTCGCATTGCCGGGAAGCAACCCAAACGGCGAAGCCGACGACAGGCTGTTGCCGAGCAGCACCACATGATCGGGCACCGGCAGGCGATTGAGGATGCGTTGCGCGCCCAGCACCAGCTGGGTGGTCGAGCTGCGCCATGCGATGGATGGCGCGAGATACGCGCTGCGTCGCTCGCCGTAACCCTGCGGCGTGCGCTCGGCGTATTCGCCCGAGGCCACCAGTCGATAGCTCCATTCGGAGGCATGACCCAACACGCCGGCAAGATCCAGCGCAGCCTGCGTTTCGCCGTGCTCACCCAACGTGTAGCTGAATTCGCGCACGGGCTCGCTCTGCGGCTGCTTGACGGTGACATTGACCAGGCCGCCAAAGTTGTTGCCGGTGGTGTCGCCAAGAATCGACTGTGGCCCCTTGAGTACTTCGACCCGTTGCAGCCCGACCAGCGGCGGATAGTCGCCAGACCCGGCGATGCTGTTAGGCATGCCATCGGTGAGGCCGTTGCCGGCGTAGAAGCCGCGAATCTGAAACAGCGGCAAGCCGTCCGAACCATCGAGGTACTGCACGCCGGCAACATTGCGCACCGCATCGGCAACGGTCAGCACCTGCTGCGAATCCATCAACTCGCGTGTAACGATGCTGACCGACTGCGGTACATCGATCAGGTCGGCATCATTGCGCGACGCACCACTGGTGGCTGTTGCCAGGAAGCCGACATCCTGACCGACCAGTGCATCGGCCTGCACCGGCGTCAGTTCCTTTACCTCGAGATTGTCTGCGCGATGCGCGGTGGCAGCGGCGGGAGATTTTGCTGGCTTCACCACCACGGTACGCGCGTCGGGAAATTCGAAGCCCAGGCCGGTGCCTTGCAGCAAATGGCTCAGTGCCACCGCATGGGAAAAATTGCCATTGAGGCCCGCGGAACGAAAACCGGCGATGGCACTGCCGGAGGTGAGCACCTGCACGTTGGCCTGCTTGCCGAAGGCAATCAGCGCAGTGGCCAGCGGCTGCGCGGGAATGCTGAAATCGACGCGCGCGTCGTCCGCAGGTGCGCGGGCCTGGGCCCGCGTGGAGGCAGGCGCTGTCAGGCCACCTGACACTGCCAGGCAACCGATCAGCAACTGCGCACTCACCCTCATGACGTTCGCTTCTCCCGGAGCGAAAGCCGCGAGTTTGACATGGTCGTGTCACTCGATGACAGCGTCGCGTGCGTTGCCGCGGCTGACTTACGTTGGCCTTGCGAAGCGCCAGGCCGTGCTCGCTCAGCGTGCGGAAGTGCCTCGCGCATCCGACAGCACGGTTTGTCCGCCCACGTTGCTGACTTTCAGCGGAAGCACTTGCGGCAGGGCATGCAACCAGTCTTCGATGGCATCGGTGCGCACGGTGCCGGTGAAGGTCAGCGGCGCGATATCCGCATCAGCAATGCGCACGGGCTGCGTGCTGTAGCGATTGATGTTGGCGACAACGACGGCCAGCGGTTCGTTGTCGAACTCCAGTCGATCGTCGCGCCACGCCGCTGCCTGGGCAGGATCGCTGCTCGACACACGCATGGCGGGATGGGCCGGGTCATATGACACCGCCTGGCCCGCTACGGCCTCCAGCCCTTCGCCCCTGCCATCGGCCTGATCGAAGATGCGCACGCGACCTTCGGCCATGTTCACGGTGACGCGATCGCCAGTGCGTCGCACGTCAAATGCGGTGCCGACGTCGCGGACGGTGAGGTTGCCCACGCGCACCACGAACGGGCGCTTGGCGTTGTGCGTCACCTCGAAATAGGCCTCGCCTTCAGCCAGCTCTACCTGGCGCTCGTCATGGCTGAAATGCGTGGTAAGCCGTGTTGCGCCGCCCAGCGTCACGTGGGTGCCGTCATCGAGCGTGACATCGCGGCGGCCGGCCACGGCACTGCTGTAGACCTGCGGTGTGGCGCGCCCATCGCGACCGTACCAGGTCAGATAGCCGCCCAGCACGGCGAGTACGGCTACGGCCGCCGCTGCAGCCACCGACAGCCAGCGTCGCGACGTTACCAGGGGCGCGGCGAACTCGGCGACCAGTTGCGCGCGTGTCACTTCGTCAAACGTGCCAAGCCGCATCGCCAGCTCGGTGATGCGCTCGAAGGCGCAGAGATGGCTCTCGTCTTCCGCCGTCCACGCCAGCCACTGTTCGGTGGTGCGCGCGGTGGCCGCCGGGTCACGCAAGCGCAACCACCAATCGGCGGCAATACGCAGTGTCTGTTGATTGGGGGTGTCGGCCATCATGGCATCTCCAGTTCGTCCACCCGCGCCCGGCAATGCGCCAGGGCGTTGGCAACGTGATAGCGCACCATGCGCTCGCTGATCTTCATCGCACGCGCGATAACGCCAATGTCACACCCGTCGATGACGTGCATAACGAAGGCGCGCCCGGTCTTGGCCGGCAGTTCGCGCAGTGCCTTGTGTAATTCGTGCAGCTGTCGCGTGGCGGCGACATGTCGCTCGGGCACCGGCGCGACGTGCAGGTCTTCTTCGGGTACCTCGATGGGGTGATCGTTACGTACCTTGCGCATGCGCAAACGATCGACAGCCAGGTTGGAAGCGATTCGAAAAAGGTAGGCGCGCAACGAATCCACTTGCGCCGGATTCTCCAGCGTCACCAGGCGCACATACGCTTCCTGCGCTACTTCCTGCGCATCGGACAGCGAATTGAGTCGGCACTGCAGGAACGCGACCAAGGCACGATTGTGCTCGCGGAACAATTCCGCGATACGCATGGCATGCGCAGGGTCCAGATTCACGCCGCCGTTGCCGGCGGCTTTGGCTAGCTTGTCCACGATGCTTCCCTGAAGCCTTGTGGAAGCGAATGAGGTGATTCTACCTCGTCGTTTGCGGCCGCCGCGTCCAGCCACCAGGGCAGCCGATACAACGCATTGTTCAACAGCTGCACGGCCTGCCAGCGCAGATCGGCGCGGCGACGGGACTCCGCGCGATGGCGACTGGCCACCTCCGCCTCGGTACGGTGATGCAAGGTGGCCGGCAGTTCGAACCAGTCGTCCGCTCGTGGCACGCCACCCTGCTCCTGCCAGAACGCATCGTAGTTGGCATGGAACAGGTGCCGCTCGCGCAGCGGATGCGCCGCGTTGCCAATGGCCAGAATACGGCGGATGCCGTATTGGCCCGCGAACGCATAGGCCAACACCAGCATCAGCTGCTTCGGGCGCATGCCATACATCAGGCGGGTGAGCTCGCGCACGCGGTCACGTGCGTGCTCACCATCAGGCCCCTGGATGCAGCCGATCGCCATGGTCGGTTCTTCGTCATCGATAACGGTCAGCACCAAGCGATACAGCGACGGGCCGTTGGCCTCGCTGAGCTCGATGCACAACTCGCCTTCGCAGCCCATGTAGATCGGCGGCCGCAAATGCAATTGCAACGTGCTGCCGTCCTTCAACATCAGTTCGCCCAGGGTGGCCCGTCCATTGACGTAGACCGCTTCGAACACTTCCGGCGGCAGCCGTTCCAGCAGGTAGCGGTAATGACAATGCAGGCTGCGCAAGCGTGTGGCGCGATGCCAGTGCCGATTGATAAAGCGATGCAGGTGGCGCTCCTGCAAGCGCGGATCGCACGACACGCAAGCACGCAGCAGCTTGTGGCTGCCCAGAAATGTCAGAAACCGCTGATGTCGCTCGGGCAGGCAGGCCGCACGCAACAGGTATTTAGCAGCCATCACCGCACGCTGCCCGGGATGGCCCACCCAATCGCTGCGGTCGCGCAACGAGCGCCACCACAACACAGGTGAAAAGGTGCCATCCGTGGCAGCGATCTCCTCGTGCCCAGTCTCACATGGGTCCAGTGCCCGCGCCGGCTGCCATTCGCGCTCCAGGGAGCGTTGCGCCGCGAAGGCGCAGCCGCTTGCGGCGAATACCAGGTCGGCGTCCAGGGGTTCCTCCCCCGGCGATAGATTCCGTTCGTTCAAGGCGCGCGACCCGCGTGATGACTGTGACGGAAGCTATGACGTGCGAGCCCGGCGAAACGGAAATGGCCGGCGCAGTGGCCGGCCATGGGAGAGCAAGCCCGCGGCTTGTCCGGGCTGCCGTCGATTCAGCTCAGCAAGTCGTAGGGGCCACCGCGCTGCAGTGCACGCTGGTAGGCGGGGCGCTGGTGGATGCGCTCGAGAAAGGCGGCGATATGCGGGAATTTGTCAGCCACGCGGATGCGTGCGCTGGCGGCTTCCAGTGGAAAACTCATCTGGATATCGGCCGCGCTGAAGCTGTCACCCACCAGCCAACCGGTACCGGCCAGGGCGTCGTTGATGTACGAAAGATGCAGCTTCAGCTGCGGGTCGACAAAGCTCGACTGCAGCGTGCCGGCAATCTTGCGCGCAATCGGCTTGGCGAAAAACGGCATCGGCGCGCTGGCAATGCGCGAGGCCACCAGCTTGAGCAATAGTGGCGGCATGGCCGAGCCTTCCGCGTAGTGCAGCCAATAGGTGAGTCGAAGGCGCTCGAGCGTACCCGGCGCGGGCGCCAGGCGGCCTGCGCCGTAGCGATCGACCAGATATTCGATAATGGCGCCCGACTCGGCCAGGGTCAGCCCGTCAGCGACCACCACCGGCGACTTGCCGAGTGGATGAACGGCGCGCAATTCCGGCGGTGCCAGCATGGTTTTGGGATCGCGCTCGTAGCGCTTGATCTCGTAAGGCACGCCCAGCTCTTCAAGCAGCCACAGCACGCGCTGCGAGCGGGAGTTGTTCAAATGATGGACAGTGAGCATGGGTGCGCTTCGCAGGGGGCCGGAGCGCTCATCGTACTGAGGCGCCAGCGGCACCGATACCACCGCGCTAGCGCGCCGACCCCAGCAAGGGCGTGACCACCTGATCCAGTCGTTCGGCCGTCCACGCCGGCTGCTTGTCCTTCCATCCGTTGTCGGCCAGCCGACCGTTGCGATCGATGGTGAAACTTACCGGCAAATGCCAGATGCGACCGTAGCCAGGCACATGCGGATCACCCAGCAATCCCACTGGAAAACTCAGGCCGCTCGCCACCGAGCGCACCTGTGCCAGTTGCTCGGGGTCATCCAGGCTGAAGCCAAGCACCACCAGCCCCTCGTTCGCGTGCGCCTGCGCATAGTGTGAAAGCAGCGGCAGTTCTTCGCGGCAGGGGTCGCACCAGGTGGCCCAGAACGTCACGATCACCACCTTGCCGCGCAAATCGTTCAAGTCGATGCTCTTGCCATCGAGCGTGTGCAGGGTGATCGGCGGCGCCGCTTCGCCGACCACCAGATCGTTGGCGTGCACGGCAGCACATGCCAGCAACATCAGCACGCTGCAAAGGCAAGTCAGACAATGGGCAACAAGACGGGACATGGGGGGTGTCATGAATGCGTGGGTGAAAGCGTTGTCGTAACCGCACGACAACGCGTGAAAGGCATGGCCGCGATCAGATCTTCATGCTGATGCCCACCGTGCCGGTCCAGCCCGGGAACAGCTGGTAACCCTGCAAATGGCTGTAGATCGGCACCTGCACAAAGGCATACAGCTGCACATTCTTGCTCAGGCTGCCGCTGATGCCCGGACTGAGGTAGGCCACCGTGCCTTCCGTGTCCGGCGTATCGGCTAGCGCGCCCTGGTCCGCGCTCTTGTGGAACCAGTTGAGCTGCACCTGCGGCACCCAGTTCGCGTGTGCCTCGTAACGCAGGCCAAAGCTCACCGAGGCGAGATTTCCCGGCCGAAAGTCCGCGCCTGCCGTATCCAGCTGCTGGCTGACCGCCGCCTGGAATTGTCCGTTGACGAAGGCGTCGAAATTCTGGCTCACCGGTTGGAAGTAGTAAGCACCGACGATCAGATCAGTACTGCCGGTGCCAGCCTGCAGGCTGCTGTCGAGCGACTGGCCAAGGCCCGGCCCACTGTTGAACGTGGTGGGGTGGCCGACGAGGTTACCGTCGTCGTCCTGACCGCCGTAATGACCGGTCGGCAGCTTGACGCCAAACTGCACACCGAAGTTGTGCGTGGGCAGAAAGCCCTGGTAACTCGCCAGAATCTTCGCATCGCCGATACCCGCCACGTGCGCGCTGCTCAGCTGGTCCGGCGCGCTTTCGGCGGGCGTATAAGGCTGCAGCTGCGTGCCGTAGGTGGAGTGGTCGCGCAACACATAGGGCACCACAAAGGTCAGGCCCCAGTCGGCGTTGAAGCGATAGGTGGCCCCGATATTGATGTAGCGATTGATGGTGCCCTTCTCGATTTCGCCACCACCGAGCGACGGATCGGACGGCTGATTCACTACCTGCTCCGGCGATGCCTTGCTGCTGCCATGGCGCAGCTGGTCCTGGTCGATGAACGTGTAATCGACATTGATGCGCCAACCGGCGTCGGTCGAGTAGCCCGTTGCGGCGTCGGTACTGAGCGTGCAACCACAGGTGGCGCAGGCGTGGGCAAGCTGCGGAAGCATGCCAAGGGTAAACAGGCCGGTAATCGTCACCAGCGAATGGGCGAAGCGACTGGCTGAGCGCGGCAACGCTGAACCTTGGTCCATGATTTGACGAAGAGGCGTGCTGATTGAATTCATGACGCGCATGAATGGTGTTCCTGGACGGGACGCGACCTTCGCGTGGCTCGCGTTGAATGGGGGCGGCGACGTCAGCCCGCGACACGAAGCGCCGGGTAGCGCATGACGCTACGGCGAGGCATTCACAGGGAGACGATGGCTATGACGAAAAGGCAAACGTCCGCAGCGATGCCACGACGTGTTTGCGTGCGTGTTAGCCGAACTGCGGTGGCCCGCGCGGATGTGCGCTCAGGATCGGCGATGCATACGCATCGTCAACGGCAGCGATCACCGGCACGCCCGTGCCGGGCGCTATCGCCAGCAGGTGCAGCACCTTGCCCGAGGCAAGCACCGTTTGATGGTCAAACAGGACGCAGTAGCCGCAGCGGTCAGTGGCATGGGCCGGCGCGCGCTCGGGATTACTCGCGTGCTTCATGCCCACCATATGGTCCGGACAGGCAGCGTCCATAGCCATCATGGCGCCCATCATCGGCGCGTCCATCGGCATGACGCGCGAAACACCCGGCATCACGACAATGAGCGCCATGGCCAGCATCGCCAGCCACGCTATCCACCGTCGATGGGCGTTGCGTCGAAACACCTACTTCTCACTGCACGGGCACGAAAACGAGTGCCACAAATTAGCATGAATCGGAATGGCGGACGGCAAAAGGCGGCCGCACTCCGGGCTCGCGAATGGCTCCTCATCTCTGCACGCAGGGCGAGGCTGGGAGGGGGTGCTCTTCGACCCGCCCAAGGCAAGAGCGTTACCCCTCCCAACCCCCTGCGCGCAGGGAGGGAGCTAAAAGAGAAAACCCGCTGACGGGATGTCTTCGCCGCCGGGCTTGCCAATAGCTCCTCCCCTGCAATCAGCGGAGGCTGGGAGGGGGTGCTCTTCGACCCGCCCAAGGCAAGAGCGTTACCCCTCCCCAACCCTCCCCTGCGCGCAGCGGAGGGAGCTAAAAAAGAAAAGCCCGCTCGACGGGATGTCTTCGTCGCGGGGCTTGCGAATAGCTCCTCCCCTGCACAGCGGAGGCTGGGAGGGGGTGCTCTTCGACCCGCCCAAGGCAAGAGCGTTACCCCCCCCTCCCCTGCGCGCAGCGGAGGGAGCTAAAAAAGAAAAGCCCGCTCGACGGGATGTCTTCGTCGCGGGGCTTGCTAATAGCTCCTCCCCCTGCAGCAGGGGGAGGCTGGGAGGGGTGCTCTTCGCCCCGCCCAAGGCAAGAGCGTTTCCCCTCCCCTCTCCTGCGCGCAGCGGAGGGAGCTAAAAAAGAAAACCCCGCACGAGGCGGGGTTTTCTTCGTAGCTAGGCTGGGAAAGCCGGACTTAGAAGTCCATGCCGCCCATGCCACCCATGCCGCCCGGCGCACCGTGCGAATGGCCTTCGTCCTTCTTCGGCACCTCGGTCACGGCCGCTTCGGTCGTGATGATCGAGCCAGCCACCGAGGCGGCGAACTGCAGCGCCGAACGGGTGACCTTGGTCGGGTCCAGGATGCCGAAGGCGATCATGTCGCCGAACTCGCCGTTGGCAGCGTTGTAACCGAAGTTACCGTTGCCTTCCTTCACCTTGTTCAGGACGACGGACGGCTCTTCGCCAGCGTTGGCGACGATGGCGCGCAGCGGGGCTTCCAGCGCACGACGGGTGATGGCGATGCCCAGGTCCTGGTCGGTGTTCTGACCCTTCAGGCCGTCCAGCGCCTTCAGCGAGCGGATCAGCGCCACGCCACCGCCGGGGACCACGCCTTCTTCAACGGCCGCACGGGTGGCGTGCAGGGCGTCTTCGACGCGAGCCTTCTTTTCCTTCATCTCGACTTCGGTAGCGGCACCGACCTTGATGACGGCCACGCCGCCAGCAAGCTTGGCCACACGCTCCTGCAGCTTCTCGCGGTCGTAGTCCGAAGAGGTCTCTTCGATCTGCGCCTTGATCTGGCCGATGCGCGACTGGATGCGCTCGGCTTCGCCGGCGCCGTCGATGATGGTGGTGTTTTCCTTGGTGATCACGACGCGCTTGGCACGGCCCAGATCGGTGATCGTGGCCTTCTCAAGGGCCAGGCCCACTTCCTCGGAGATCACCACGCCATTGGTGAGGATGGCGATGTCTTCCAGGATGGCCTTGCGACGGTCGCCGAAGCCCGGCGCCTTCACGGCGGCAACCTTGACGATGCCACGGATGGTGTTGACCACGAGGGTGGCGAGGGCTTCGCCTTCCACTTCCTCGGCAACGATCAGCAGCGGCTTGCCAGCCTTGGCGACGGCTTCCAGCACCGGGAGCAGCTCGCGGACGTTGGAGACCTTCTTGTCGTGGATGAGGATGAACGGGTCGTCCAGCTCAACCTGCTGCGACTGCTGGTTGTTGATGAAGTACGGCGACAGGTAGCCGCGATCGAACTGCATGCCTTCGACGACGTCGAGCTCGTTCTCGAGACCCGAACCTTCCTCGACCGTGATCACGCCTTCCTTGCCGACTTTCTTCATCGCGGTGGCGATGATGTCGCCGATGTTGGCATCGGAGTTGGCCGAGATGGTGCCGACTTGGGCAATGGCCTTGTCGTCAGCGGTCGGGTTGGAGAGCTTCTTCAGCTCGGCGACGGCGGCGTTGACGGCCTGGTCGATGCCGCGCTTGAGATCCATCGGGTTCATGCCGGCGGCCACAGCCTTGAGGCCTTCCTGGATGAACGCCTGGGCCAGCACGGTGGCGGTGGTGGTGCCGTCGCCAGCGACGTCGGAGGTCTTGGAAGCGGCTTCCTTGACGATCTGGGCGCCGATGTTCTCGTACTTGTCGGCCAGTTCGATTTCCTTGGCGACGGACACGCCGTCCTTGGTCACCGTCGGGGCGCCGAAGCTCTTCTCGATCACAACGTTGCGGCCCTTCGGACCCAGCGTGACCTTGACCGCATTGGCCAGGGTGTTCACACCCTTGAGCATGCGTGCGCGTACATCTTCGCCGAAGCGGACTTCTTTAGCTGCCATTTTATGTATTCCTTCGAATTCGGTAGGTATGGGAAGAGGTGCGGGAGAGGCTTACTTAGCCTTCGATCACCGCGACGATGTCGTCTTCCTTGAGGAAGACCAGCTCTTCGCCGTCGATCTTGATTTCCTGGCCGGCGTACTTGCCGAACAGCACGGTGTCGCCTTCCTTCAGGGACATCGGGCGGACGTTGCCGTCTTCCAGGATGCGGCCGGTACCGGCAGCGATGACCTTGCCGCGGGTCGGCTTTTCGGTGGCGCTGTCGGGAATGACGATGCCGCCAGCGGAGACGCGCTCTTCTTCGAGACGCTTGACGATGACGCGATCGTGCAGCGGACGCAGTTTGCTCATGGGTGGGCTCCAGCTTGGTTGGATAAATGGGACAAATTTGGGACCCCGGAGCGACGCCTGTGCTGACGCTTGTTAGCACTCCCCGGAGGTGAGTGCCAATTCTAGCGACGCAAAGCCCCTTACAAAAGGTGCCGTTCCGGTGGCTGAGTTCACTAATGGGGGGCCGCGGGGGGCTTTCAAGAGCCTAGACCGGGAAAATGACAGCCTTGGTGCTATCGACAACCCGCCCCGGGAGCGACGACGATGGCGGCCCGCCATACGATCCGGGGCTCCAAGGCTGTGAGCGACGAGCTGACGCTACGCAAGGATATCGTTGCCCAGGGGGCGAAGCTGGCCACCTCCGGCCTGAGCCAAGGCACCTCGGGCAACCTCGGCAGCCGCTGCGGGGCCGGTTTCCTGATTACCCCTAGCGGCCGCCCCTACGAGGGGTTATCTCCGGACGATATCGTGCTGGTGAGCCTGACTGGCCACTATGAGCACCCGCTGCGCCCATCGAGCGAATGGCGTTTCCATCGCGATATCTACGCCGCCCGGCCGGACGTGCAGGCGGTGGTGCACGTGCACCCGCCGTACAGTACGGCGCTGGCCATGTGCCGCACACCCATTCCGGCCGCGCATTACATGATCGCGGTGGGTGGCGGCGACTCGATCCGCTGCGCCGATTACCACACCTATGGCACCCAGGCCTTGTCCGACGCCGTGTTGCAGGCACTGGAGGGCCGCCTGGCCTGCCTGATGGCCAACCACGGCATGATCGCCACCGGCACCACCCTGGCGCAGGCCATGTGGCGTGCCGTGGAGGTGGAAACCCTGGCGCGGCAGTACGCGCTGGCGCTGCAGGTCGGCAAGCCGGTTCTGCTCACCGACGGGGAGGTCACCGACGTGCTGGAAAAATTCGACCATTACGGCCTGATGTCGGTGAAACCCTGATGCCCGATCCCGTCCTGCTCTGCTATTGCACTTGCCCCGATGCCGCCAGCGCCCAAGCCCTGGCCGATGCAGTGGTCGGCGAAGGCCTGGCCGCCTGCGTCAACCAGCTGCCCGGCATCCGCTCCACCTATCGCTGGAAAGGCGAAGTGACCACGGACAGCGAAGAGCTGCTGCTGATCAAGACCACCGAAGCCCGCTTTGCCGCCTTGAAAGAGCGCGTGCTGGCTCTGCATCCCTATGAATTGCCGGAATTGATCGCGGTACCGGTGACCCACGGGCACGCCGCCTACCTCGACTGGGTACGCAAATCGTCCGAATAAGTTGGCGACACCTCATTGCAGTGGCTACCCGCATTTCTACCAAATTGGAGCTTTTTCGGGACCACTGGGTCGCTCACACTACCCTTCGCTACCGGCCAACCGTGGAGTTTCCCCATGATCGAGCTGTATTTCGCCGCCACGCCCAACGGCCTCAAGGCCAAGTTGTTCCTTGAGGAAGCAGGGCTGCCCTACGTGGTGCACCCGGTCAGCCTGAGCAAGGGTGAACAGTTCGACCCGGCCTTTCTGGCCATTTCGCCCAACAACAAGATCCCCGCCATCGTGGACAACGAACCGGCCGGCGGCGGCGCGCCGGTGACGATGTTCGAATCGGGTGCGATCTTGCTCTACCTCGCGGAAAAGATCGGCCGCTTCATTCCCACCGACACGCATGGCCGCGCCGAGGTGCTGCAATGGCTGTTCTGGCAGATGGCCGGGCTGGGGCCGATGGCCGGCCAGATCGGGCATTTCAATGTGTACGCGCCAGAAAAGGTGCCTTATGCGATCGATCGCTATACGCGCGAAACCGGGCGCTTGTATGGCGTGCTGAACCAGCGGCTGGCCGATCGCGAATTCATCGCGGGCGAGTTTTCCATTGCCGATATAGCCTGCTATCCGTGGATCGTGCCGCACCAGGCGCATGGCCAGGATCTGGCAAATTTTCCACAGGTCGAACGCTGGTTCCGGGCCATGTCCGAGCGGCCTGCTACGCAGCGCACCTATGAGGGCGTCGAGAACGCTTACACGCCCAAGCAGGCCCTGTCAGACGAAGAGCGGCGCGTACTGTTCGGTCAGCGTGCGCCGCGCTGAAGGCTGCTGACAGGTTCTGGCATCACCCTGCGGTAGCCTGTCCGTTCAAAGCCCCCGCACCTCATCATCGTCATGCCAGCGCAAGCTGGCATCCAGCGCCTTTGCACTGCCGGAAAGAAAGGCACTGGATTCCTGCTTTCGCGGGAATGACGAACCAAGGAATTGAGCCTCGCCATGCACACGCACATGAAGAAGTCCGACATCGCCGCGCTGCTGTTGCTGGGTGCCTTGTGGGGTGCCTCGTTCCTGTTCATGCGCATGGGCGCCGATCAGTTCGGCAGCCTGCCATTGGCGGGCATGCGCGCCATTGGCGCCACGGTGTGTTCGCTGCCGCTGCTGCTCTCGCGCCAGCGTCTGATGGAAATGCGCACGCACTGGCGACCCATTGCCATCGTGGGCCTGGCCAATTCCGCGTTGCCGTTCGTGTTGTTCTCCTATGCCGCACAGAGCCTGCCGGCCGGCGTATCGGCCATCTCCGATGCGATCGCGCCGCTACTGGTGGCGGCGTCCGGCTGGATGTTGTTTGGCGAACGGCTTGATGCGATGCGCGCCAGCGGCCTGCTCATTGGCCTCACCGGAGTGGTCTGGCTGGTGGGGGGCACGGTGGGGTTCGGGCATGGGCATAGCAGCGGATCGACCGGCTGGGCGATGGCCGCCTGCGTCGGCGCCAATGTCTGCTACGCCTTTGGCGGCCATTACAGCCATCGCCGGTTGCGCGGGGTGACGCCGCTATCCGTGGCGACCGGCAGCCAAATCGCCGCCGCCGTGCTCCTGCTGCCTTTCACGGTGTGGCTGTGGCCGGCCAAGACGCCGGGTGTGCAGGCCTGGCTGGCCATGTTTGGCCTGGCGGCTGCATGTACCTCGCTGGCGTACGTGCTGTTCTACCGCTTGATGGCACGTGTCGGCGCCACCCGCAGCATGGCGGTGCTGTACCTGATTCCGGTGTTCGGCGTGCTGTGGGGGCTGCTTTTCCTGCATGAGCCGGTGACGCTGGCGATGGGCGGCGGCTGTGTGGTGATCCTGCTGGGCGTAGCGTTGACCACCGGGATGTTGCGGCTTCGCTCAAGGGCAACGCCGCTTGCGGACGCCGCGGCGCTTGAGCCGTAACCCGCCATCGTTGGCGAACGAAGCATAGGGATCCCCCACTCGGTCCGGACTTCGGCCGAGTGAGCCATAATCCCCGTTCGCCCGCGTTCCGACGCAGGCTTTCCATGCTGGAGCCGCAATGCGCCTGATCCACCCCGGCCGTCTGGCCGCTCGCTTCGCTGTCCTGCTCTGCCTGTGGCTGACGCTGTGTCTGACCGCCTTCGCGCAGGACGATACCGACGGCCTGTTGCCGGTCACCGAGGCCTACAAGCTCAGTGCCGACGCCTCTACCCCCGGCGTGCTCAAGCTGCACTGGACCATTACGCCCGACTACTACCTCTACCGCGGCCGCATGAAGTTCAAGCCGGGCGATGGCGTGACACTCGGCGACGCCCAGCTGCCCGATGGCGAGAAGCATCACGACCAGTACCTGGGCGATGTGGAGACTTATCACCACAGCATCGACGCCACCGTGCCCTACACGCTGGCAGCCGGCACCACCCGGCTGAAGCTCAGCGTGCAGTACCAGGGCTGCCACGAGGTCGACCCCAAGATCTGCTATCCGCCGCATACTGAGCAGCTCGACCTTGAGCTGCCTGCCGGCGCCACCGCAGCCAATCCGGGCAATTCGCTCGGCGCGGCGCTGGGCAAGCTGGGTTCCGGCAGCAAGGGCGGCATGGACAACACCCCGCTGCCGGCCGAACAAGCCTTCCGCTTCGAGGCCGTGGCCACCGACCGCCAGCACCTGCTGCTGCGCTGGACGATGCCCAAGGGTTATTACCTGTATCGCGACCAGACCACGCTGCATCTGAAGGATGCCGATGGCCTAGCGCTGGGCCAGCCTGCGTGGCCGGCCGGCGTATCGCACCAGGACGCCCATTTCGGGCAGACCACGGTGTACTTCGATCAGGTCGAACTGCCAGTGGCCATCGACGGCGATACCGCCGGCCGAAAGACATTGGATGTGGAAGCGAGCTTCCAGGGTTGCCAGGATGGCGGCCTGTGCTATCCGCTGATGACGCGAGCCCTGAGCATCGACCTGGGTAGTGCCACGCCAACCGCGGGTACCTCGGCCGAACCTGCGCCTGAAATGCCTCCAGCGCCTGCCGCCCTCGAAGTCAGTCTGCTTTCCGCCCTGCTGCTTGCGCTGGGTGGCGGTCTGGTGCTGAACCTGATGCCGTGCGTGTTGCCTGTGCTGTCGATCAAGGCCGTGGGCTTGCTGGAAAGCGGCGAGAGCCACACCAAGGCCCGCTCGCACGCACTCTTTTATACGGCTGGCGTGCTGTGCAGCTTTGCCCTGATTGGCATCGCCATCGTTTCGCTGCGCTCGGCCGGCCATGCGCTGGGCTGGGGCGCCCAGCTGCAGCAGCCACTGGTGGTGGGCGTACTGGCCTGCGTGATGCTGGCAGTGGGTCTGTCGATGTCGGGCGTAGTGCAGTTCGGCACCTCACTGGGCAATGTGGGCCATTCGCTGGCTTCACGCTCGGGGCATGCGGGTGACTTCTTCACCGGTGTGTTGGCCGTAGCCGTGGCCAGCCCCTGCACCGCCCCGCTGATGGGTAGCGCGCTGGCCTATGCGTTTGCCGCGCCCATGTTCAATGCGCTGCTGGTGTTTCTGATGCTGGGCATCGGTCTGGCGCTGCCGTTCCTGCTGATCGGCTTCGTGCCTTCGCTGGCACGGCTGCTGCCGCGCCCGGGCGCCTGGATGGAAACCCTCAAGCAGGTGCTGGCTTTCCCGATGTACCTCACCGCCGTGTGGCTGGTGTGGGTGCTGGCGCACCAGCGCGGCGCGGACGCCGTGGGTCTGGTGCTGGTGGCCGCCGTGCTGCTGGCGATGACGCTGTGGTGGTTCGAACGCAGCCGCTCGCGCGGCCTGGTGAGCCGGGCGCTGGTCGCGGTGCTGGCGCTACTGACGCTGGTGCCGCTGTACTACCTCGCCCATGTGCCGGCCCAGACGCAGACAGCGACGGTCGCCGAGGGCGTGGTCGCCTATACCCCGGAAAAACTGGCTGAGCTGCGCAAGGCCGGCACGCCGGTATTCGTGGACATGACGGCCGACTGGTGCGTCACCTGCAAGGCCAACGAACACGCCGTACTCGATACCGATGCCTTCCGCGATCTGCTCAAGCGCACCGAGGCGGTCTACATGAAGGGTGACTGGACCGACGTCAACGACACCATCGCGGCGTTCCTGCAGCAGTACCACTCGCCGGGCGTGCCGCTTTATGTGGTGTTCCCCAAGGGCGGTGGCGAAGGCCGCAAGCTGCCTACCGTGCTGACCAGTTCGCTGGTCGAGGAAGCCCTGACCAAGGCCGCCGGTACGCCTGTCGCCAGCACACCATGATGTTGAGCCGCAGCAACTGGACCATCCTGGGACTGGCCGTGCTGGTCGCCGCGGCTGGCGGCTGGCTACAACACGCGAGCCAGCGGGCAAAGGTGCCCGCTGGCGTGCATGTGGTCGAAACGGGCGAGATCGTGCCCGACCTGGCCCTGGCCGGGCTGGATGGCAAGGAGCACCACCTTTCCGACTATCGCGGCCGCCGAGTGTTGCTCAACTTCTGGGCCACTTGGTGCGGGCCCTGCCTGCAGGAGATGCCGGCGCTGATGAAGGCACAGGCCAACGTCGGCGAAAAAGGACCGATCGTCGTCGGCATCGCGATGGACGATCCGCAAAACGTACGCGCCTTCCTCGCCAGCCGTCCGCTCAACTACCCCGTGCTGCTGGGCAACCTGGATAGCCCCAGCACCTCGCTTCGACTGGGTAACGTCGGCGAACTGCTGCCCTACAGCGTGCTTCTAGACGAAACAGGGCGGGTGCTGGCCAGCCGGCGTGGCGCGCTGGACTCCACCACCCTGCAGCAGTGGCTAAGCCCGGTCGCGCCCTGACGCGGTTTCGGGCGCCATACGTCGCCGCACGGTCTAACGTTAACTTCTCCTTCAAACATCGTCGAACAGCGCCGAACTGGACAACATTGGCGAGTACGCGCACACTCCGCGCCGGAAGCCGGCCTAGCCGGCCTAACCAAAGGTAACGGCGTGGCGAAGATCCTGGTCCTGCACGGACCCAATCTCAATCTGTTGGGTGTGCGCGAGCCAGACGTCTATGGCCGCGACACGCTGGCCGATATCGACGCCTTGCTAGCTACCCGCGCCCAGGCCGCTGGCCACACGCTGGAATCGTTCCAGTCCAATGCCGAGCACGGCCTGATCGATCGTATCCACCAGGCTCGCCTGGACGGCACCACGATCATGTTGATCAACCCGGGCGCCTTTACACACACCAGCATCGCCCTGCGTGACGCGCTGACGGGGGTGGCGATTCCGTTTATCGAGCTGCACCTGTCCAACGTGCATGCCCGCGAAGCGTTCCGCCGGCACTCCTACCTCTCGGACATCGCCGTGGGCGTGATCTGCGGTTTCGGCGCGGACAGCTACCGGCTGGCGCTGGACGCCGCCCTGCACCGGCTCGACCGGGCACCGGCGCCCGCTGCCCCCTGATTCACGGCCACGAGCCGCCCCATTCCACATCCGGCCGCTGCGGCGGCACCAACGAAAAGGTTTGAACCATGGACCTGCGCAAGATCAAGAAGCTCATTGACCTGCTCGAGGAATCCAACCTCGCGGAACTTGAGATCAAGGAAGGCGAGGAAGTCGTACGCCTGTCCCGCGTGCCCAAGGGCACCGTCACCGTCGCCCCGGCTGCGGTCGCCGCACCCGCTCCGGTCGCCGCACCGGTGGCTGCTGCACCGGTTGCCGAAGCCGCTCCGTCTGCCCCGGCACTGCCGGCCGGCCATGTGATCAAGGCGCCGATGGTCGGCACCTTCTATGCCTCGGCCACCCCGGGCGCCCCGGCGTTCGTGAAGGTCGGCCAGCAGGTCAAGGCTGGCGAGACGATCGGCATCATCGAGGCGATGAAGATGTTCAACCAGATCGAAGCGGAAGTCTCCGGCACCGTGCAGGCCATCCTGGTCGAGAACGGTCAGCCGGTGGAATTCGACGAACCCATGTTCGTGATCGCCTAAGACCATGCCCAAGCTCGAAAAAGTCGTCATCGCCAACCGCGGCGAAATCGCCCTACGGGTGCTGCGCGCCTGCCACAGTCTTGGCATCAAGACGGTGGCGGTGCACTCCACCGTAGATCGCAACCTGAAGCACGTGGGCCTGGCCGACGAATCGGTCTGCATCGGCCCCGGCCCCTCGGTCGACAGCTACCTCAATATTCCGCGCATCATCGCGGCGGCCGAGATCACCGACGCCCAGGCTATTCACCCGGGCTACGGCTTTCTCTCCGAGCGCGCCGACTTCGCCGAACAGGTGGAGCAGTCGGGCTTCATCTTCATCGGCCCGACCGCCGAAGTGATTCGCCTGATGGGCGACAAGGTGGAAGCCATCCGCGCCATGAAGGCTGCCGGCGTGCCGTGCGTGCCCGGCTCGGGTGGCCCGCTGGGCGACAACGTGGATGAAAACATCCGCATCGCCCGCGAAATCGGCTATCCGGTAATCATCAAGGCCGCCGGCGGCGGCGGCGGTCGCGGCATGCGCGTGGTACGCACCGAAGCGCATCTGGGCAATGCCGTCACCATGACCAAGCAGGAGGCCAAAGCGGCTTTCGGCAACGATCAGGTGTACATGGAGAAGTTCCTGGAAAATCCGCGCCACGTGGAAATCCAGGTGCTGGCCGATGGTCAGGGCAACGCCATCCATCTGGGCGAGCGCGACTGCTCCATGCAGCGTCGCCACCAGAAGGTGGTGGAAGAAGCGCCCGCCCCGGGCATCACGCCGGACCTGCGCGAGCAGATCGGCAAGGTGTGCGTGGATGCGTGCATCCGCATCGGTTATCGCGGCGCCGGCACCTTCGAATTCCTGTTCGAAGACGGCCACTTCTACTTCATCGAGATGAACACCCGTATCCAGGTGGAGCATCCGGTGACCGAGCTGATCACCGGCATCGACCTGGTGCGCGAGCAGCTGCTCATCGCCGGTGGCGAGAAGCTGTCCATCCGCCAGGAAGACATCCAGTTCCACGGCCACGCCATCGAGTGCCGCATCAACGCGGAAGATCCCGATTCGTTCCTGCCCTCGCCGGGCACGGTCAAGCGCTTCGAGGCACCGGGCGGCCCGGGCGTGCGCGTGGATACGCATCTGTACGACGGCTACCGCATTCCGCCGAACTACGACTCGATGATCGGCAAGCTGATCGTGCACGGCCCGGATCGCGAAACCGCGATTGCGCGCATGCGCCTGGCACTGGCCGAGACGGTGATCGAAGGCGTGAAGTGCAATATTCCGCTGCAGCAGCGCATCATGGCCGACGCGGGTTTCCAGCAGGGTGGACAGAACATCCACTACCTGGAAAAGCGCATGGCCGAACAGAAGGAAAAGGCTGCCACCGGCAGCTGAGTTCAATCGGCGGGCCGTTACGACGGCTCGCCGATGTCACATCGATATGTCCAAACTACTCACCGTGCCACAGGCCATCAAGGCCATCACCGACGCCTTCGACGAAGGCGATGGCTGGGATCGCTACGCGTGGGTGTATATCCGCGGCGAGATCACCGAGCCCTCGTGCCGCCTGTATCTCTCGCATGTGGCAAACGAAGACGACGCCCTGATCGACGACAACGGTGAAGCCTTGCCGCCGTTTGCGGCCAAGTACCATTTGCGGCATTTCCTCGAAGCCGCCGACTTTGCCGAAGTGCTGTTCGTGCAACGCAAGCGCGACCCCGCTTCCAGCACGGACGATTTCATCCGCGCACTCGACCACTACCGCCGTCACGACACGTTCCTCGGCATGCCGCCCCTGTAGGAGCGCACCCTGTGCGCGACCGCAGCGTCATGCCGATACCGCTCTGCGAGGCCCCCTTGGGGGAAGGCTTGTCGCGCACAGGGTGCGCTCCTACAGGGAGGGGCATCGGGTCGTCAGTTCGGCGACAATAAGCGCCTTCCCAGCAGGATCCACCCATGCCCTGGCTTGAACTTTC
Organism: uncultured Gammaproteobacteria bacterium; assembly: GCA_963783075.1. Classification (GTDB taxonomy): domain Bacteria; phylum Pseudomonadota; class Gammaproteobacteria; order Xanthomonadales; family Rhodanobacteraceae; genus Dyella. Next base: position 384,110 of record CAWAMF010000001.1, read on the forward strand.
GCTCACCGTCCGCGCCGAACAACAGCCTCGCGTAGAGGAAGCGCTCGACGATCTCGGCGCGCTGTCGCTCACGTTGCAGGACGCCGATGCGGAAACGCCCGATGAGCAGGCCATCTTCGAGCCTGGCGTGGGCGAGCTGCCGTTGTGGCCCACCATCACGCTCAATGCGCTGTTCGAGGCGGATACCGACCGGCGCGGCCTGAGCGAGGCCCTGGGCGATCTGCTGCCGTGGCTGGAACCGGACCACATGCAGTTTCGCGACGTCGCCGACGAGGACTGGGAACGCGCGTGGATGGATCAGTTCAAGCCGATGCAGTTCGGTCGCCGGCTGTGGATCTATCCATGGAATATCGAACCGCCCGCCGATGACGACAGCGTGGTGGTGCGACTGGATCCGGGTCTGGCCTTCGGCAGCGGCACGCATCCCACCACGGCGCTATGCCTGGAATGGCTGGATGGCCTGGAACTGGCCGGCAAGCGCGTGATCGACTTCGGCTGCGGCTCCGGCATCCTCGCCATCGCCGCGCTCAAGCTCGGTGCTGCCAGCGCCATGGGTGTGGACAACGATCCGCAAGCACTCACCGCGTCGGCCGACAACGCCGAGCGCAATCAAGTAGCCGATCGCCTCGCGCTGTTTCTGCCTGACGATCTGATGATCGAGGCCGCTCCTGCGCATCCTGCGCCCGCGGCACTAGCGCGTCCATCCGCGTCGCCGGCCGAGGTATTCATCGCCAATATTCTTGCCGGTCCGCTAGGCGAACTGGCACCCACTTTTGCTGCCGCCACCCAGGCCGGCGCGCCGTTCGCCATCTCCGGCATCCTGCAGGGACAGGAAGGCGAGTTGCTGGAGCGCTATGCCGAGTGGTTCGACGAGCTACGCGTTGATACGCGCGAAGACTGGGTACGCATCAGCGGCAGGCGCCGCGCTGGGGTGCTCTAAGAGTCGCGAGTGCGGGATGCGCAAGAACAACCGCCGTCGCTGAGAGACCGGTCGCGATCTGCGTGAAGCGCGGATGATTTGTAGCCGCCACTGCACTAGGCTTGCCTTCGCATGTACGCCCAATGTCCCGACTGCCTGACCGTGTTCTCGCTGAACACGGAAACGCTTGCGCAGGCGCGAGGCGAGGTCGTGTGCGGCCATTGCCAGATCGAGTTCGATGCGCTGGCCAGCCTTAGCGACCAGCTGCCTCCCGAACCCTTCTACCAGCTCTCGCTGCGCATACCTGGCGAGCCGCCGCGGCTGGATCTTGCCGTCTACCGGCCGCCCGCCGAGCCCGCTGCCGTCGCCGAGCCGGCCATCGAGCCGCGCGACGCGGTCGAGGACTTCAGCCAGCTGGTGATAGCGCCCCGCTTTGCGCGCCGCAAGGAACGCGAGGGGCACCGTTGGCCGTGGATCAGCGCGTGCCTGATCCTGCTGCTCGCCCTGGGTGCGCAGCTGGCATGGGCCGAACGCGACAGTTTGATCAGCGACGGCACGGTCGGCCCCGTGCTGCGCCAGACCTGCGCCAGCCTGGGCTGCTCGCTGCCCCTGGTACAGGACACCAAACAACTGAGCCTGCTGGCCCGTGACGTACAGGCGCACCCATCGGTGCCCGGTGCATTGCTGATCACGGCAAGCCTGCGCAACGACGCGTCGTTCGCGCAACCTTATCCCGTCGTGTCGATCACGCTGTCGGATGCCGATGGCAAACGCCTGGCCATGCGTCGCTTGCGACCCGGCGAGTACCTCAGCGACTCCGCCGTGTTGCAGCGTGGTCTGCCGCCGGGTGAAACGGCGGCATTGATGCTCGAAGTGGAAGACCCCGACGGCAAGGCCGTGGCGTTCGAGTTCGGTTTCGAATAGCCGTCTATTTGCTTGAGCGTGTGCCGTTGAAGGACGGTGCGATGCCGCCTGTCAGGCCGCGTCATGAGACCACGCACGTGGCGTGCCATCTCGTCGGTTTTTTGTCCATAGGACAATTGCCCAGCCAGCTGCCAGTTACTCATTGTCCGCTCATGGGCACTTAAAATTGTCGGCCCGCGCGGGTACACTCGGCCCTTCATCTTGTGCTGCACCCGGCGTTCCATGCGAGCCGCCGCCCGCGGTATTTGCCATAAACAAATGGCAACGGCCTAAGTAGCCGTTGCATTAGAACGTGAGGGGAAATGCCCGTGAACGCCGTCAGACTGCCTGTCAGCGAGTCTCCCAAGGAGACATCGTCGCAGAGCGCATTGAGCGAATGCGTCAGTCGCACCGTCCGTCGTTATCTCGCCGACATCGGCGATACCGAATGTGACGAGGGCCTCCACGCGCTCGTAATCCGCGAAGTCGAAGGCCCCCTCCTGCGCGAAGTGCTGGCCTGGCATGACGGCAACCAGAGCCGCGCCGCCACTGCGCTGGGCATCAACCGCGCCACGCTGCGCAAGAAGCTGGCCGCACACGGCCTGCTGTAACACCCCGCCACATCCCCGGCTCCACGGGGATGTCTGGCCGTCCATCCCTCGATCAGCCCGGGCCATTCAGTAGGCTTGGCCCAGCGCGGCTATAATGTGCGGCTTTCCCGCTCTGGAAACCGCCATGTCCGCCCCCGCCGTTACCCCCATTCGCCGTGCGCTGCTCAGTGTGTCGGACAAGACCGGTCTGATCGCGCTCGGCCAGCGGTTGAGCAAGGCCGGCGTGGAGCTGCTCTCCACTGGCGGCAGCGCCAAGGCTTTGCGTGAAGCGGGTATCGCGGTGAAGGACGTCAGCGAGCTGACAGCTTTTCCCGAAATCATGGATGGCCGCGTCAAGACGCTGCATCCTAAAGTTCACGGTGGCCTGCTCGGCCGTCGCGGCACCGACGATGCCGTGATGACGGACCTCGGTATCGCGCCGATCGACCTGCTGGTGCTGAACCTCTACCCGTTCGAACAAACCGTGGCCAAGCCCGATTGCACGCTCGAGGATGCCATCGAGAACATCGATATCGGCGGCCCGGCGATGCTGCGTTCGGCCGCCAAGAACTGGAACGATGTCGGCGTGCTCACTTCGCCGGATCAGTACGACGCGGCGCTCGCCGAGATCGAAACGCAGGGTGGCCTCACTCGCGCCACGCGCTTCAAGCTGGCGGTGGCCGCGTTCAACAACGTGTCGAACTATGACGGCGCCATCAGCGATTACCTGTCGGCGCTGCAACTCAACGACAGTCAGGACGCCATCGCCGGCCACGACGCCTTCCCGGCGCAAGCCAACGGCCGATTCGTGAAGATGATGGACCTGCGCTACGGCGAAAACCCGCACCAGCAGGCGGCGTTCTATCGCGACCTGTATCCGCACCCGGGCACGCTCGCGACCTTCCGCCAGCTGCAGGGCAAGGAACTGTCGTTCAACAACATCGCCGACTCCGATGCCGCGTGGGAATGCGTGCGCAGCTTCACCAAGCCGGCCTGCGTCATCGTCAAGCACGCCAACCCGTGTGGCGTTGCGGTGAGCCTGGATGGCATCAGCCGCGCTTACGACCTGGCTTACCAGACCGATCCCACCTCCGCTTTCGGCGGCATCATCGCGTTCAACCGCGTGGTGGATGTAGCCACCGCGAAGGCCATCGTCGAGCGCCAGTTCGTCGAAGTGGTGCTGGCCCCCGGCTATGACGCCGACGCATTGAAGGCCTTCGCCAAGAAGACCAACGTGCGCGTGCTGGAAATTCCGTCGCCGGCCGATGGCGACCTGACCAAGCCAAATCCGGGCAACGACGTGCGCCGCGTGGGTTCAGGGCTGCTGATCCAGACCGCCGACCGCGCGATGGTCAAGGCCGAAGATCTCAAGATCGTCACCAAGCGCGCACCCACGCCCGCCGAAATCGACGACCTGATCTTTGCGTGGAAGGTCGCCAAGTACGTCAAGAGCAACGCCATCGTCTACGCCCACGATCGCCAGACCATCGGCATCGGTGCCGGCCAGATGAGCCGCGTGTACAGCGCCAGGATTGCCGGCATCAAGGCCGCCGACGAGAAGCTGGAAGTGCGTGGCTCAGTGATGGCCTCCGACGCCTTCTTCCCGTTCCGCGACGGCATCGATGCAGCAGCAACGGCTGGCATTCGCGCGGTGATCCAGCCGGGTGGCTCGATGCGCGACGCCGAGGTGATTGCCGCGGCTGACGAGCACGACATGGCGATGGTGTTCACCGGCATTCGCCACTTCCGTCATTGACATAAAAAAGGGGCCGCAAGGCCCCTTTTCATTCTTGTGTAGGAGCGCACCCTGTGCGCGACCGCGGCGTCGCGGTGTATTCGCTGCGTAGGTTTGTCGCGCAGACTATGCGCTCCCACATCAAGCCACCTGCTGCTCCAGCTTGCGCGTCGCCTCCACTTGCCGCTGCGCATACTTGCGCGCCAACACCGCGCAAGTCATCAGCTGGACCTGATGGAACAGCATGATCGGCAACACGATCGCACCCAGCGGATGACCGGCAAACAACACCTTCGCCATCGGCACGCCACTGGCCAGGCTCTTCTTGGAGCCACAGAACACGATGGTGATTTCATCCTCGCGCCCGAAACCCAGCGCTCGCGAGCCGTAGCGCGTGACCAACAAGGCCACCGCCAGCAGCACGGCATTGACCACCAGCAAGCCGCCCAGCACTGGCAGCGGCATCTGCTTCCACAAGCCCTGCAATACGGCCGCACTAAAGGCGGTGTAGACCACCAGCAGGATTGAGCCCTGATCCACATTGGCCAGCAGCGCGCGCTTGCGGCTTACCCACTCGCCAATCCAGCGCTGCGCCACCTGGCCTGCCACGAACGGCACCAGCAGCTGCAGCACGATGGAACCCACCGCGCCCCAGGACATGGCGCCCTGGCCGTGTGATTCCAGCATCACGCCCACCAGCAGCGGCGTAATGAAGATGCCAAGCAGACTGGACGCGGAAGCGGCGCAGATGGCAGCGGGAATATTGCCGCGTGCCATCGAGGTGAAGGCAATCGACGACTGCACCGTCGACGGCAACGTGCACAGAAACAGCACGCCCATGTAGAGCGCCGGCGTCACCAGCGGCGACAGTATCGGGCGTAGCAGCACACCGAGCACCGGGAACAGTACGAAGGTGCTGGCCAGTACCGTCAGGTGCAAGCGCCAGTGGACCAGCCCAGCAATGGCCGCTTCGCGTGACAGCTTCGCACCGTGCAGGAAGAACAGCAGCGCAATCGCCGCATCGGTCAGCAGGTCGAAGACGTGGGCAGTAACGCCTCGGCATGGCAGCACGCTGGCCAAGGCCACCGTAACCACCAGGGCGCAGGTGAAACGGTCAGGAAGAAAGCGGCTCAGGGACATGGCCAGGCACAGCGTTTGGCGGGTGAGGACGCTATTGGACCCCGGCTGGATTAATGAATCAAATCGTTTTATCTGATTCATTGATACCATACGGTTATGAATATCACGCTGCGACAGCTTCGCGCCTTTCTCGCCGTCGCCCGGCAGCAGCACTTTCGACGGGCCGCCGAGAGCCTGCACCTGAGCCAGCCGGCCGTGAGCCGGCATATTGCCGACCTGGAAGACGAGCTGGGCCTGCGCCTGTTCGACCGCAATACGCGCGAGGTGATACCCACCGAGGCAGGCCGCTACCTGGAGAGCGCCGTTGGCCGCGTGCTCGACGAACTGGAGGGCGTGCTGGCCCACGTGCACTCCGAAGGCGAACGGCGGCGCGGCAAGGTTCATGTGGCCTCGGTACCCACCCTGTCGGCCAGCCTGATACCGCAATGCATCGCCGATTGCGCGCAGCGTTATCCGGAACTCACCATCCAGCTGCACGATCAGGCACAGACCCTGGTGCTGGACAGCGTGCTGGGCGGCGAAGTGGATTTCGGACTGGCGATCGATCCGCCGGCCGGCAGCGAGTTCGATCGCGAACTGATTCTGCGCGACCCGTTCGTGCTCGTCTGCCGCCCCGACCATCCGCTGGCCCAGCTCGATCGCGTGCCGTGGCGCAAGCTGCAGGGGCAGCCGCTGGTGTTGCTGGATTATTCCTCCGGCAGCCGGCGGTTGATCGACCATGCACTGTCCAGCCGCGGCATCGAAGTCGACATCGTTCAGCAGACCGGCCACACCCTTACCGCCTTCCGCATGGTCGAAGCAGGCCTTGGCATCAGCGTCAGCCCGGCCCTGTCGCCTCCGCCGCCGACCCTGGTGACGCGCCCGCTGACGCCGGTGGAACACCGCGACGTGGTGTTGCTTAAACGTCGCCAGCGCTCGCTGTCACCGTTGGCGACGCTGGTATGGGATCGCATACGCGCCATCGCGACGAACCCAGTGTAGGAGCGCACCCTGTGCACGACCGCGGCGCATTGGTGTGCTCGCGCCGCCGGCTTGTCGCGCACAGGGTGCGCCCCTACAGGAAGACGGTTCGCTCACGCTTCGTTGAACGGATACGACTTAGCCTCGCCCTTCCCCTGCAGCGAGCTTCCACCATGCGCTACGAGCTTTACTACTGGACCGGCATCCAGGGTCGCGGCGAGTTTGTGCGCCTGGCGCTGGAAGATGCCGGTGCCGATTACGTCGATGTTGCTCGCGAGCAAGGCGACGGCGTGATGACGCCTTTCCTGCGTGGCGATCATCCGGGAACGCAGCCCTTTGCTCCGCCGTTCCTGCGTGCGGGACGTCAGGTCATTGCGCAGGTGGCCAATATCCTGGCCTACCTCGCCCCGCGGCATGGCCTGGTGCCAGCCAGCGCGGCCAGCCAGAGCCAGGCGCTGCAACTGCAGCTGACCATCGCCGACATGGTGGTCGAAGCACACGACACACATCATCCACTGTCGGGAGAGCTGTATTACGAGGATCAGCGAGCAGCCGCGCGCAAACGCGCCGAGGCCTTTCGCAGCTCGCGCCTGCCCAAGTTCCTCGGCTATTTCGAACAGGCCCTGGAGCGCAACGATGGCCGCCATGCCATCGGCCGCCGCCACTCGTATGTGGATCTCTCACTTTTCCAGTTGATGGCCGGCCTGGACTATGCGTTTCCTCGCGCCATGCACCGCCTGCAGCGCCACACCAGACGCCTGCGCGTGCTCAGCGAGCGCGTGGCAGCGCGGCCACGCATTGCCGCCTACCTTGATTCGCCGCGGCGCATCGCCTTCAACGAGGATGGCGTCTTCCGTCACTACCCGGCGTTGGACGACGCCAAATGATCGTTCAGAACACCGCGATAACCACGGCACCGGCCACGATCAGGCCACCACCAATCACCAGCGGCCAACTCAGCTGCTCGCCCAGCAACACCACGCCCAGCACTATGGCAATGGCCACGCTGAGCTTGTCGATCGGCGCCACCTTGCTCACCGGCCCCAGTTGCAGCGCGCGGTAGTAGCACAACCACGACAGGCCGGTAGCGATGCCCGAGAGCACCAGGAAGATCCAGCTGCTGATCGGCAAGCCCGCGGGCCGCGCCCACTCGTGACGCAGGCTCAAGATGCCGGCGGTAACCAGCAGGATCACGATGGTGCGGATGAACGTGGCGAGATTGGAATTGATGCCCGCCACGCCCAGCTTGCCGAACAAGGCAGTAAGCGCGGCAAAGAACGCCGAGCCCAGCGCGAAGAGCAACCAGCTCTCGCGCGGGTTCATGGATGGTTCGTCCTGTGCCGCGAAGTGATCACGGGTACCGGGCGCGCCAGGGCATCACTTGCCGCCGTTGTCCTGGTCCTCGGCGGACTTGCTGTTGCCCCATTGCATGACCTTGTACATCACCGGCTTCACCGGCTCGCCCATCTGGTTGGTCCACGCGCCCTTCTGATCGATCATGTAGGTCTGCGGGATGCCGCTCTTGGGCGTGACCACCACCATATAGACCTGGCCGCTGCGGCTGTATTCCTGGACGGTCTGGTCGCCCTCCGTATGCACGGTGACCTGCGGCGGCGTCTGGCCGTTGGCGTCACGCGGCTCCTGCGAGGACGACGAGCCGGACTGGCTGATCGGTGCGGCGGTGTCCGCGGAGAGCTTGGGCTGGCCCGACTTCGATGAACTGCCCGACGTAGGAGCCGGGGTCGGAGCCGGCGGCGCTACCGGTGGGGCAACGGCCTTTACACCCGGATCGTTCATACCTGGCGGCGGCGGTGCCGGCGGAAACTGGCTGGCCGACTGGGCCATCGCCGTGGATGCGACCGCAACACCAAGAACAACAAGCAACGCGACGGGTTTCATGATGACGGCCTCCTGAAGAATCCAAAGCATACCAGCGCAAAACCGCACCGCCTGTGAAGCGACCGTGTGTCCTGCGGAAAGCAACGAGCCCCGACGGCACCGCCGTGCACGAGCCGCCCCGCCGCACGCATGCGAGAATGCCCTATGGCCAAGCTCATCCTTATCGACGGTTCGTCGTACCTCTATCGCGCCTTCCATGCACTGCCGCCGCTCAGCAATTCGCACGGCGAGCCTACCGGTGCATTGTTCGGCATCGTCAACATGCTTCGCGCCACACTGAAGGCCAAGCCCGACTACGTCGCCTTCGTCAGCGACGCGCCCGGCCCCACCTTCCGCAACGAGCTGTACGACCAGTACAAGGCGAACCGCCCGCCGATGCCCGATGACTTGCGCGCACAGGTGGACCCGATGCTGGCCATCGTCAGTGCGCTGGGTTTTCCGATTCTGCGCGTAAGTGGCGTGGAGGCGGACGATGTCATTGGCACGCTGACCGAACAGGCCCACGCACAGGGTATCGAGGTGGAGATCTCCACCGGCGACAAGGATCTGGCCCAGCTGGTACGCCCGGGCATCACCCTGATCAACACCATGACCAACACCACGACCGACAGTGCTGGCGTGATCGACAAATTTGGGGTGAAGCCGGAGCAGATCGTCGACTTCCTCTCGCTCACCGGCGATACCGTCGACAACGTGCCCGGCGTGACCAAGTGCGGCCCGAAAACCGCGGCCAAGTGGCTGGCCGAATACGGCACGCTCGACAACGTGATGGCCAACGCGGACAAGATCGGCGGCAAGATCGGCGAGTACCTGCGCGAGGCGCTGCCTAAGCTGCCACTGTCGCGCAAGTTGGTCACGATCAAGACCGATGTGCCGCTGGATCAACCCCTCGCTGCGCTGACCCTGCACGAGCGCCACGTGGGCCAGCTGCGCGAATTGTTCACGCGCTACGAGTTCAAGGCCGCCCTCAAGGACCTCGACAACGAAGCCGTGTCCTCCCCTGTAGGAGCGCACCCTGTGCGCGACCCAGCCGAAGCGCAGCCCCCCAAGTCCGCCGCCGCGATTGACAGCGCCCAAGGCCCTGCCCTGAATATGGAAGGCCAATACGAACTGGTCACCACGCAAGCCCAGTTCGACGCATGGCTCGCCAGGATCGCGACCGCTCCGCTGATTGCTTTCGACACCGAAACCACCTCTATCGATGCCATGCAGGCGGATATCGTAGGCATCAGCCTGTCGGTGGAAGTCGGCAAGGCCTGCTACATACCGCTGACCCACGATTATCCCGGCGTGCCCGCGCAGCTTCCGCGCGATCAGGTGCTGGCGGCGCTCAAGCCGTTCTTCGAGGATGCCAGCCGACCCAAGCTGGGCCAGCACGCCAAGTACGACATCAACATCCTGTCGCACTACGGCATCAAGGTGCAGGGTCTGCAGCACGACTCCATGCTCGAATCCTATGTGTGGAACGCCACCGCCACGCGTCACGACATGGATTCGCTGGCGCGCAAATACCTCGGCGTCGAAACCATCAAGTACGAGCAGGTCGCCGGCAAGGGCGCCAAACAGATCTCTTTCTCGCAGGTGGATCTGGATACCGCCTGCCGCTATGCCGCCGAAGATGCCGACATCACGCTGCGCCTGCATCACGCGTTGTGGCCGAAGCTGGAGAGCATTCCGGCACTGCGCGCGGTCTACCAGGACATCGAGATACCGGTGGTGCCGGTGCTGGCCGCGATGGAACAGCGTGGCGTGCTGATCGATGTGAACGAGTTGCGCATGCAAAGCCAGCAACTGGGCAAGCGCATGCTCGAACTGCAGCGGGAATCGTGGAAGCTCGCCGGGCGCGAATTCAATCTCGATTCGCCCAAGCAGTTACAGGTCGTGCTGTTCGACGAACTGGGCCTGGCCGCCAAGCTGAAGACGCCCACCGGCCAGCCGTCCACCAATGAAGAAGCACTGGCCGCCATTGCCGAAGATCACGCGCTGCCGCGATTGATCCTAGACTATCGCGGCTTGGCCAAGCTGCGCTCCACCTATACCGAAAAGCTCGCCGACATCGTCAACCTTCGCACCGGTCGCGTGCACACCAGCTATCACCAGGGTGCGGTGGCGACCGGGCGCATTTCGTCATCCGATCCGAACCTGCAAAACATCCCGGTGCGCACCGAAGAAGGCCGGCGCATTCGCCAGGCCTTCGTGGCCCCGCCGGGCTGGGTAGTGCTGGCCGCCGACTACTCACAGATCGAGCTGCGCATCATGGCCCACCTCTCCGGCGACGAGGGGCTGCTCAAGGCATTCCACGAAGGCGGCGACGTGCATCGCGCTACTGCCGGCGAAGTGTTTGGCGTCAAGCCTGAAGAAGTCAGCGGCAACCAGCGCCGCGCCGCCAAGGCGATCAACTTCGGCCTGATGTACGGCATGAGCGCATTCGGCCTGGCCCGTCAGCTGGGCGTCGATCGCGGCGAAGCCAGCGACTACATGGCGCGCTACTTCTCGCGCTACCCCGGCGTGCGCGCCTTCATGGACGCCACCCGCGAACAAGCCCACCGCGACGGTTACGTCGAGACCCTGTTCGGCCGTCGCCTTTACCTCGAAAACCTCACCGCCCGTAACCAGGCCCTGCGCGCCGGTGCCGAGCGCGCTGCGGTAAACGCGCCCATGCAAGGCACCGCCGCCGACATCATCAAGCGCGCCATGATTGCCGTACATGCATGGATCCAACCGCGCGACGACGTGCACATGCTGATGCAGGTGCACGATGAACTGGTGTTCGAGGTGCGTGAGGATGCGGTGGAAGCTGTCCGGGCCGGGGTGATCGAGCGGATGTCGGGAGCGGCGACGCTGGCGGTGCCGTTGTTGGTGGAGGCTGGGGTGGGGAAGAATTGGGATGAGGCGCACTAGGCGCTTCCGTGAGGCGGTCCCGGAGATCAAGAGCGCAAGGCTCGCGCAACCGCGGCATTTTGATCTTCTGTAGGAGCGCACCCTGTGCGCAACCAACCTGCACAGCGGTAGCGACGTGACTCCGCGGTCGCGCACAGGGTGCGCTCCTACAACGCGGTGGTGCGCTTCGGATCTTCGGGCCCCTATGGCGCGGCGGGCAGGCGGAGGAAAAGCCCAGGGGCGAAGCCGCCGCGGGTGAGCCAGATCGCGGCCACGCGACAAGCGCGCCCTCCTCCGCCGCTGGATGACCAGCGTCGCTGTTATGAAGCTCGCCCGGCCTTCGCAGGGATGATGAGCAAAGGCCCTTGTCCAACCCCCGATGAGATGACGATCACGCCGTAAATGTTGGATTTTCGTCAAATGAATCATCCCTAACTAAAACTGTCCCGAGGAGTGCAACTTTTGCCCCGTCGCGCGTTCTTAGTTATCGGATGCACGCAACGGCATCCGCCGGCTCATGCCACCTCCCTGGATGAGCCACCCGGTAAGCGAACCTCTCCCCTGGGTTTCGCTTCCACCCCGGCCCCGAGGATTCCCCCCTAATCCTCGGGGCTTTTTTTGCCTTGCGTTACCGCGGGGGACGCACGCGCCCAAAGCAGCTAGGATGCCGCGACCCATCCTTCTGGCCATACGGAACGCGGCCGGTATCACCTGAGAGCGGCCACGTGCAGATCAAGGGCAAAGTCACCTCGTTCGATATCGCTCACCTGGCCGGGGTTTCCCAGTCGACGGTGTCGCGCGCGTTGCGTGGCAGCCCGCTGGTGAACGAGGAAACGCGCCGGCGCATCCAGGCGGCGGTCGATGAGCTGAACTACAAGGTCGACAAGAATGCTTCGGGTCTGCGCGCACGGCGCACCGGCACGTTGGCGTTGCTGCTGTTCGAGGATCCCACCGCGGACGAGTCGCATATCAACCCGTTCTTCCTGTCCATGTTGGGCTCAATCACGCGCGCTAGCGCGCAGCGTGGCTATGACCTGCTGATCTCATTCCAGCAGTTCTCGCGCGACTGGCACGCTGATTACGCGGACAGCAAAAAGGCCGATGGCATCATCCTGCTGGGTTACGGCGATTACCTCGCCACTCGCGACAAGCTGCAGAAACTGGTCGACCAGGGTACGTGCTGCGTGCGCTGGGGTGCCGTGCTGCCGGATCAGCCGGACGTGTCGGTGGGCTGCGACAACCTGAGCGGCGGTCATGCGATTACCGCTCACCTGATCGAACAAGGCTGCCAGCGCATTGCCTTTCTCGGCGACGCCTCCAGCCACTATCCGGAGTTTTTCGACCGCTACCGCGGCCACGTGCAGGCGCTGACCGAGAGTGGCCTTGAAGCCGAGTCGATGCTGCAGGTGAACGCGGAAAGCACCGAAAGCTCCGGCTATGAAGCGCTGGAAACCTTGCTAGAGCGCGGTGTGAGTTTCGATGCGGTTTTTGCCGCCAGCGACCTGATCGCCATCGGCGCCATGCGAGCGCTGGCCGATCATGGGCTGAAAGTGCCCAACGACGTGGCGCTGGCGGGTTTCGACGATATTCCCGTGGCCAGCTTCGTCAATCCGCCGCTTACCACGGTGTTGCAGGACACCAAGCTGGCGGGCGAGATTTTGGTGGACAACTTATTGCAGTTGATTCGCGGTGAGTCGGCAGAGAGTGCGATGTTGCCGGCGCGGCTGGTGGTGAGGAAGTCGAGCTTGCGGTCTCGGTAATTTTCGCGAAGAACCCTTACTGGCGTGACGGCGTGGCTCTGCGGTCGCGCACAGGGTGCGCTCCTACAAAGGCGTGACTGTCTTCAGGTAAACGGTGGGTTCGGCGACGCGCAGGGTACACAGGCCCGCAATCACCAGGCTGACGCCGCCCATGGCCAGCGCCCAGATGGGCTGCCCGTGGAAGAACAGGCGCAGCAGCAAGCCCAATACGCTGGCCGCCAACAGCTGGGGGATCACGATGAAGAAGTTGAAGATGCCCATGTATACGCCCATCTTCGCGGCCGGCAGGCTGTCCGACAGTAGCGCATAGGGCAGCGACAGAATGGATGCCCAGGCGAAGCCCACGCCGACCATCGACAACAGCAGCCACTTCGGATCGCGAATCAGCAGGAACGAAAGCAGGCCTGCACCGCCCAGACAGAGATTGGCCAAATGGCTCAGCCGCAAACCCCAGCGGCGCACCATCACGGGAATGGCAATGGCGGCCACGGCGGCGAAACCGTTATAGGCGGCAAACAGCACGCCAACCCAGTTGGCGCCTTCGTTGTACGCCGCTGAGTGCGTATCGGTGGTGCCGTAGTGCACGCTGGTGACCGCGGCCGTCGTATAGATCCACAGTGCGAACAGCGCGAACCAGGAGAAGAACTGCACGACCGCAAGGCGACGCATCGGCATGGGCATGCCGTATAGATCGCCCATCACTTGCCGCAACATGCCGTGGCTGCGGGTGGCCGAGAGCCACGCGAACAGCGCGCCGAAAGCGATCAGGCCGCCGGCAAGCAGGTAAAGCTCTTTTTCCAGCGTAAAGTAGCGAATCATTGCCAGCAGCAAAGCACCGGCAACCATCAACACCACGCCGCCACGCCATGCGCCGGAGGCATCCACGGCAGCTGGCTCGGCAGCGTTGTCGGCAAATGATTCCAGTTGCGCGGGCGGGTACTCGCGAGTGGTCGTCACGGTCCACAACACGGACACCAGCAACACCGCACCGCCGAGATAGAACGCGTACTTCACGGTGTCTGGGATGCCGCCATCGGCCGCCACATTGCCAACGCCCAGCTTGGCGAGAAACCAGGGCAGCAGCGAAGCCACCACGGAGCCAACACCAATGAAGAAGCTCTGCATCGCGTAACCGAGCGGGCGCTGGCGTGGCGGCAACTGATCACCCACGAAGGCGCGAAACGGCTCCATCGAAATATTGATGGAAGCATCCATGATCCATAGCAATCCCGCCGCGACCCAAAGCACTGGCGAGTTGGGCATGCACAGCAGGGCCAGCGTGGTGAGCACCGCGCCAATCAAAAAGTACGGCCGACGTCGACCCAGCCGGGTCCAGGTGCGATCGGACAGATGCCCCACGATGGGCTGCATGATCAGGCCGGTCAGTGGCGCGGCGATCCACAACACCGGAATGTCCGACACATCCGCACCCAGCGTCTGGAAGATGCGGCTGACATTGGCGTTCTGCAGCGCAAAGCCGAACTGGATGCCCAGGAAACCGAAGCACATGTTCCAGATCTGCCAGAACGACAGTTCGGGCTTGCGACTCATGGCGTCGGGTTCTCGTGCGACAGCGGCGCGATCATCAATGCGTCCACGCTCGCATCATTCAACGAGCCGTTGGCACCGCCCTGACCGCCGGTGTAGTGCGCATTGTGGCTGAGAAAGCTCATATTGAATCCCTGCTCCAGGCCAAAGCGGCACGACGCCCCCGCGCCAGCAGTGAACGTAGCCGAAGTGGAACGCTGTGTGCCATCGCTATGCGGCATGACAATCGGGAACTGCTGCGGCGCCGCGTCATCGCAACGGACATCGAGCACCTTCACCGCCGCGGAGATGCCGGTATTGATGGGGCCATGGTTATTCGCATAGACCAGCGACACGCGGAAGCTGCCTGCTTTGGGTGCGCGCCATTGCCAGTCGGAAGTACCGTCGAGTTTGATCTCCTCACCCTTGCAGGTCGCCACACTGGGCAGCGACTCCAGCCCGCCGCCGCTCAGTCGCGTCAGCTGGAAGCACATCACGCCGGCTCGCTGCGGCACGCTGCGGTTGCCTTCGATGGCACCCAAACGTCGGCCATCGACATAGAGCACACCCTTGCCGGCGAAGCTCACCTGCCAGCTGTTGCCGGACTGGGTCACCGACGGTGCCTCCGGTGTGGCCGGCGCGTACAGCGGTGCATCGGTGCGCAGCGGCGAGGCGTGCGATGCCACGGTGGTGAGCTCCACCACGGTTTCATTGCCTGCGCGGCGCTGCGACTTGGACACCAGCAGGTCGCCGTCCAGCGTGTCGGGGCGCACCAGGGTTATGCGCTGACCCGGCAGATCGAGGCTGATGCGCTGGCCGTTGCCAAACAGCGACGGCACCCATGACGCGGGAAGTTTCGGTTCGATGCGGCCGTCATCGCCCACGCCGAAGACGCCGCCGATCACCATGTCCAGGTAACCGGCCACCGACCACAACTGGCGCGGCGAATCGACCACCGGGCCGCTGAGCGCGCCCTCGTCAACGTGCACGGCCTGCGAAGCGAGTTCGAAGTTCTCCATGTTGGAAGAGGCCAACGCCGCGCCACGCAGCAGCGAATCCATTTCGTGCGCGATCCGCGGGGCATCGTTCACCGCGCGCGCCGCACGCAAGGCATAGGCGCTCACAAAGGGCCAGATGGCGCGATTGTGATAGATCGGCTGATCGGCGCGTTCCGGCCAGATCACCGGGCTGCCAGCTGGCCACGTCGGATAGTTGGCCAGCGCTCGTTTCGCGCGCACTGGATCGGCCACGCCGCTGGTGATGGCCAGTGACAAGCCCAGCAAGTCATATGCTTCCATCGGCATCGCATTGGCGCCCAGGTAGCTCATGTACATGCCGCGATCATCGCGCCAAAACCGCGCGTTGATCGCCTGTTTCAGTGCCTCGGCCTGGGCGCGGTAGTCCGTTGCACGTCCATCGTGACGTTGCGAGGCAAAGGTGGCAGCTTCGCTCAGTGCCTGGTAGTGCAGAACATTGGTGGACAGCGCGTACGACTCGGCGATAAAGCGCACATCCCTGGCCGTCCAGCCGGGGTAGGTCTGCTCGCGCCAGTCGAGGAACGAGGTTTCGCCCCGATAAAGCCCGGTGGTCGCATCGAACGTGTAGCGGCGATCCTGCGCCAGCGTATCGGCTAGCGCCCGCCAGTTTTCGTCGGCAAAGGTTGCGTCATCCAACAGATGCCGCGCGCCGAGGAACCAAACGATGCGGTCAGTGCTGATGGGCCAACTGCCGCCGGAACCGGTGTCCTGCATCACATACAGGCCCTGCGTCGCCGACGGCTCGCGCACGTCGGACAACTTGAAGCGTAGCGACTGCCGGGCACGCTCAGGATCCAGTCGCCACAGCGCCAGGTCGACGGCGTACGAGAGGTCACGCGTCCACACGTAGTGCCACTTCTCGCCGGTTTCGAAGCAAGCGCAGGGTATGGATTGACCGCGGTCGAAGGCATCGTCACGTATCGCGTCGACGGAATCCTTGCGCAGGTCGTCTTGCGCCATCGCGAACAGGCCGTCGAACAACGGGCTGGCGGTGCGTGCCGCCAGCTTCTGCGCTGCAATCTTGCGTTCACCCTGCGGCGAATGGAGCACGTAACTACCATCGGCTGCCGCGCTCATGCTGGCTGTCTTGCCTTGCCAGTTCACTTGATCGCCTGTACCTGCCAGGGCCATCTGGCCGATACCAGCGAGCAGCAACGCGGTGCAACCGAGTCCACAACGCACACGCACGCTCACGGCGAACCTGCCATGGCAGTGAGCTGAACATCGCGCGCACGGCCCGCGATTATCTTCACGTAAGTGACGTCGCCATAGCGGTCTTTGCCGCGCGCCCAGCTTTCGCCCGGGTTTGCGCGCAGTGCATCCACGCTGTCGCTCATGCTCATTGCCTTGCCGTTGTTGCTGACAGCGGACGCGGCACCACCATGAATGGCGAGCACGTAGTCCTTCAGTGCCGCCTTGTAACGACCGGACGCCGCCGTCGCGTGAAAGCTCACCACGCCGTTCGCACGCTGGACGGTGAGCGGTTGCAGGAAGTAGTCGCCGTTCTCGTAGCCATAGGTTTTGCCGTCGTCGTCGTAAACCTCGAAGCGGGTTTCCTGATCGGAGGGAAACACCATCACGTCCAGCGAGGTCACCGGTTTCTCGCCGACATAGTCCATCGCCGGTTGCTGCGGAATAATGGCGCCTTCGCGAATGAACAGCGGAATATCGCCCCAACCGTTGGCGTCCACTGGCAGCGCGATATCGTGCCCGCCTTCGTAGGCCTTGCCGTCGAAATAGCCGATCCAGCGTCCCTGCGGCAGATAGAGATGCTTGACCGTCTGCCCCTGCTCCACCACCGGCGATACCAACAGGTATTCGCCGAACATCCAGGCATCGATGCGATCGCGCTGCTGCGCATCGTCGGGATAGGCAAACTGCAGCGGCCGTACCAAGCCCACGCCCATTGCGTGGTTCTGATATTCGTAAGCGTAGATGTAGGGAATCAGCGAGTAGCGCAGCCGTATCGCGTCGGTGGCTGCCTTCTCCGCTATCGGACCATAGGCCCACGGCTGGCGCTTCTGGCCGAAATCGCCGTGGACACGAAATACTGGCGTGAAGGCACCGAATTCGATCCAGCGCGCATAGTTCTCGTCGGTGGGACGCGGTGCCTTGAAGCCGCCGCCGTCCATACCCCAATGCATCGCACCCACATCGAACGCGGCCAACATGCGCTGGCGCTGCGCCGCCATGCTGGCGAAGCCGGTCTGGATATCGCCGGACCATACGCCATAGGCGTAGCGCTGGGAGCCGAGATAGAAGTTGCGGTTGACCGACCACACGCGCTGGTCGCTATGCCCGCGCTGGCCGTCGTATAGCGCGCGCTGCATGTTGAGGAACTGGGTGTCGACGCCACTATCGTCCGCTTCGTCGTTCCACCAACCCACGATGCCCGTATCGAAGGAGTGCTTCAGCGCATCGTTGAAAAACCATTCGCGCGCGGCCGGGTTGTCGAAATCGATATCGCGCACGGTCTTGTGCGAAAAATAGTCCGGCGCCGCCTTGGACTGGGCCAGCCAGTAGCCATGCGCGGTCGCGTCGCGACCCTCGACGGTGTCTACGTGAACGCGCGGCTTCATGATGCCGGTCAAGTGAACGCCGCGACTGTCCATCTCCTGCTTCAGCTTGCCGCTTGGGCCGCCGGGAAACTTGTCGGTATTCCAGCGGAACTCGCCCATGTCCTCACCCCACGCCTTCCAGTCGAAGTCGAAGGTGAAGTTGTCGATGGGAATGTGCTTGGCGCGATAGGTATCGACCAGCGACAGCGCCTCTTGCTCGTCGATGCCCCACTGGCTGTTGGTAAAGCCCATCGCCCACTTGGGGAACATCGGCGCCGCGCCACTGATCTCACGCACATCCGCAAACAGCTGCGCCGGTTGCCCAGCAAGCAAGTACAGCGTGCGCACGGGTTGTCGATCGGCACGTACGGCAATGCTGGTGTCGGTCAAATCGAAGCGAGCGGGCTCGGCATCGGCCAACACGCCGTAGCCGGCGCTGCTCCACACAAACGGTGCGCCAGTGTGGCCCTGCTTGCCGGCGGTGGCGATCTGCCTGCCTTGCCGCAACAGGTTGCCGGTATCCGCATCAAACGCATTGAGGCCACCGATGCCGTATTGCGGATCGCCCTTGGCGTGGCGCAGCGACCAGCGGCCTTCGATGGCGTGCGACAGATCTGCGATAAGCAGCAGATGCCCGTTGGCATCTTCCACGCGCAGTTCCGCGCGACGCGGGTTCCAGTGCAGGGCGAGCTGGGCGGAGCGCAGGATCTGATCGTCGCCCTGCGTCTCACGCGTCACCTCGACCGCATCGAAGCTGGCCTGCGCGTCGATCACCGGTGTGGATGGCTCTCGCGTGCCGTCCACGCGCAGCTGCACGATGCCCGGTGCCAGCAGGCGCAGTTCCAGCTTGCCGTTGGGCAGCGCCAGTTCCATGCGGTCGGCGCTGGCGTCGTTACGCCCGGCCACGGCCATCGGTGTGACAGCCATGGCAGAGAGCAGCGCCAGCGCAAGCACGCGCGCCCGCATCAGCGCACCACGGTGGTGCTGTAGGCGGGGAGCTGGAGACGGCCATGGTCCAACGTGGCCTGCGGCTTGGTGGTCAGTTGCACGGCGGCGTCCTTGGGCAGGAGATCCGCCTTAGGTTTCCACACTGCGCTCTTGCCGGAAAGGTTATGCACCACCAACAGCTTCTGCTTACCGTCGTCGCGCCAGTAGGCGACCACGCTCGGCAGATCGGTAGCCAGCATCGTCAGGTCACCGTCACGCAGCGCACTGTTCTGTGCGCGCCAGCCGATGAGCGTGCGGTAGGTGTTGTAGAGCGAGTTGGGGTCGTCCTGCTCCGCTTGCACCGACACCGCCTGACCCTGGTTCACGCTGGACGGCTTCCAGCGCGACTCGCCCGTCGCGGCTTCGCGCTGCCAGCGCATCGGCTCGCGCAGGTTTTCATCGGGCTTCTTGCCTTCCATGCCCAGCTCTTCGCCGTAATAGATGTACGGACGGCCCGGCAGCGTCAGCAGCATGGCCGCCGCCATGCGCATGTGATCGAGGTTGCCGTTGAGGCGGCTCATCACGCGTTCCTGGTCGTGGTTGGACAGGAACGTGGAATCGATGTGCGGAGTGCCCGCGGCCACCTTGTAGGCGTCGTAGGTGGCCTTGAGCAGGCTGTTCAACTGGCCCGCGCGTTCGCTCTTGGCGCTCACGATCAGCTGCTCGGCCAGCGGGAAGTCGAAGACCGAACCCAGCGGCTTGAGGTACGGCGCCAGCTCCGTCGGCGACTTCGCGCTCACCTCGCCCACCAGCGTCACGTTCGGATTCGTCTTCGCCAGGGCGTCGTGGTACTGGCCCCACCACTCCACGTTCTTCGCCAGCGCCCTGGGGTTGGTCACGTCGGTCTTGAAGTCGACGTAGATGTGCTTGGCGGCATCCAGGCGAAATCCATCCACGCCCTTGCCCAGCCAATATTGGCCAACCTTGATCATCTCCTCGCGCACGGCGGGGTTGTCGTAGTTGAGATCAGGCATGTGCCCGCCGAACACGCCGATGTACCAGCCATCGTTGCCGGCATGCCAGATCGGCGTATCGGTGGCGCTGAGCGCCTTGAGGTTGGGCTGTTTGGACGTCCAGGTGTACCAGTTGCGGTGGGTGTCGTCAGGATTCTGCGCCGCCACGAACCACGGATGTTCCTTCGCGGTGTGGTTGATCACCATATCCATGGTCACTGCAATGCCACGCTTGTGCGCTTCGGCAACGAGATGTTCGAGGTCGGCCGTGGTGCCATACTGCGGGTTGATTCCGTAGTAATCAGTGATGTCGTAACCGTGATAGCTCGGCGAGCTGTTGATCGGCATCAGCCAGATGCCACTGATACCCAGCGACTTGAGGTAATCGAGCTTGGCAGTGACGCCATCGAGATCGCCGATGCCGTCGCCGTTGGTGTCGTACCAGGCGCGTACAAAGATTTCGTAGTAGACGCCGGATGCCGCCGAAGTTGCCGCGGGTGGCGTAGAAGCGTCGGCTGCATGGGCGCCGCCAGCTGCGATTGAGCCGAGCGCCAGGGGAAGCAGAAAAGCGAGGGATTTAAACGACAACCGGTTCCGCGACATGCTTTGCTCCATTCGATGGCCACGAGCCTTCGACGGAACGGTAACGCCGGACACGGACAAAGCCGGGGCCGGGGACCACCACGCCAGGCCTCGCGGTGTGCGCGTGCTGCGTGGCACATGCTAACGCAGCCCCAAAAGCATCGCGCCGGCCTTCCTTGCGGAGGGCCGGCGCGATCGTGGCTTACAGCTTCAGGTTGAGACCGAGGTAGCTGGTACGACCGAAGTACTGGATCGTGCCGGTCTGCTCGGGGTTACCGCCGAAGTAGGTACGCGTCGGCTGGTTGCTCAGGTTGAGCATCTGGTACACCACGCTCAACTGCTTGGTGATGTCATACGACGCCTGGAAGTCGTACACCGTCTCCGCAGCGAAGGTCACCAACTGGTTGGTCACCGCAATCTGCGTGTCGGACAGGAACGACGAGCGGTAGTTGCCCGACAGGCGTGCCGAGAACGGACCGTAGTCGTAGAACACCGCCGCACTGGCCACGCGCTTGGACAAGCCCGGCAGACCGACATAGGTGGTCGGGCCACCGAGGTTGGTCGGGTTGCTCACCGTGCTGGAGGTGAGCGCGAAGTTGGCGTCCACGCCCAGCCCAGCCCAGATGCCCGGCAGGAAGTGCGTCTTCGAACCCGACAGCTCCAGGCCGCGCACCAGGCCGCCCTTGGCGTTATAGGCCGTCTGGAACTCGCCGTTCTGGTACGGCTGGCCGGTGGTCGGATCGGTCGGCACGGTGATGCCGGCCGCGGCGAAGTCGTAGTTGTTGTAGGTGACGTCCTGGATGAACGACTTGATGTCCTTGAAGAACACACCGGCGGTCAACTGGCCCGACGAATCGTCGAAGTAGTGCTCGTAATCCAGGTCGTACTGGGTAGCGCGCAGCGGGTCGAGCAACGGGCTGGTGCCGCCCCACACGTTGTACTGACCGTTGGACACCCACGAACCCGCGCCGGCCAGCATCTTGTCGATCGGCGGACGCGACAGCACCTTCGCCGCCGAGAAGCGCATCTGGTCGTCGTCGGTAAGGTGATAGATCAGGTTCAGCGACGGCAGGTAGTCGGTATAGGTCTTGCCGACGGTGAGCGGCGCGTAGTCGTTGCTGGTGTAGCCGTTGCCATCGGTAATCGGAATACCGGCGCCGTTGCCGACTTGCTGCAGGCCATTGCTGTACTGCGACTGGTGCGAGACGCGCATGCCGACGTTGCCGGTCAGCTCGTGGTCGAACACCTGCGCGTCGATATCGGCCATGAAGAACAGGTCGTGGGTCTTCTCTTCGACCGTGCCGCTCTGGATATAGGTCCAGCTGTTGGCGTTGATGTCCTTCACCGGGTTCGCGGTGATGCCATGCGACGCCAGGATGGCCGGGCCATTGAGCGTGAGGAAGCACGGCAGACCCGAGAACTTGCCCTTCCAGCAGGTGACCTTGGCGTCAGCCGCAGGAATGGTCAACGGCGGTTCACCGGCCACCGGCGAGGTGTTCCACTCTGAACCGTAGACATATGCCTCGCGGTCGGCGGTGTAGTTGTGGTTGTTGAGGTAAACGCCCGCTTCCAGCGCCGACAGCCAGGAGCTGTTGGGCAGGTCGTACTTCACGCTGGTGCGGAAGGCCTTCATCTTGTCGTTATAGATGTACGGGTACACGCCGTAACGCGACAAGCCCATGTCGTTGACGTTGGTGTACAGGCCGGGGTTGGCGAACGTGGCCGTGCCGATGTTGCCGCCCTTGAGCATGTACGTCACCGACTGCTGCATGAGCTGCGGATTAGCCGTGCCCAGGCCGCTGTACGGATCGGCCGTGGTGTCGACGTTGATCTCGTTGCTGGTGGCGCGCGACATCGAGACGTCGGCATCGACATGCCAGCGGTCGTGGTCCCACTTCATGTTCAGGCCACCGGAAAACACGCTGGTCTGGGTGGAATAGTTGTCCGCCGTGGTTTCGTTGGAGAACTGGTTGCCACCCACGCCAACGGGATTGCTGCTCACCGTGCCGCCGATCACCGTGCCGAGCGAGCTGAACGTCGGGTTGGTGATCTGCGCGTTGTTGCCGTAGAAGTTCTGCGAGCGCAGGCCGTAGCCGAACGAGTCGTTGCTGAACTTGGAGTAGAAGCCGTCGCCGGTGAATTTCAGTTCGTCGGTGGGCTTCCACACGATGGTGGCGATCTCGCCGGTGCGACGCTCTTCACCACCGTTCTGCTGCAGCTGGATACCCTGCGGCAGGTAGCCCGACGGCGACGTCGGGCTCGAGTTGAGCTGGTAGATCGAACCATCCGACGCTTCGCCGACGAACTGCTCGGCCACGTGCGGCTGGTACAGCTGTGCCACGCCCAGGCCAATACCCAGCGTATCGTCGAGGAACTTGCCCTGGTAGGCCGCGCTCAGGCGGTAGCCAAGCGCGTTCGCGCCGGGGACGTCATGCGCGGTGCCGTCGTAGCTGCCACGGGCGTCGACGTTGAGGTTTTGTTCCTTGGGGGCCTGCAGCGGATCGGCCGTCTGCATGGCGATGGTGCCGCCCACGCCGCCGGTCACCAGCGAAGCCTGCGAGGACTTGTACACCGTGGCCATGTTGATCAGCTCAGACGGGTACTGATCGAAATTGATGTAGTTGCTGCCGCTGGTCGAGGGCTGCTCGCGACCATCGAGGGTGGTCTGGATGAAGTTGCCCGAGAGGCCGCGGATATTGATCTGCGAGGCCTGGCCCGCGATGCGCTCGGCAGACACACCCGGCAAGCGGGTCAGTGCGTCGGCGATGGACTGGTCCGGCAGGCCGCCAATATCGGCGGAGGTGATGACGTTCTGGATGGTATCGGCGTAGCGCTGGTAGTCGATCGACTTTTCCATGCTCTGGTTGTAGCCACTCACCGTGATGGTGGACAGGCTCTTGGCCAGCTGCTGATCCTGCGTCTGCTTGGTCTTGTCGTCCTTGTTGGTGCTCTGGTCGGTCGACTGCGCGGGCGCAGGCGTCGTCTGGTCGCTGGACGTACCGGGCGCGGCAGCCGTGCCACCCACCGCTGCACCCGTATCACCCGGCGCCGCTTGAATGCCGGCGGCAAAACAAAGGCCGGACGCCAGCGCCAAGGCCAGCACATTACGTTTCATCATCACCGTCTTCCCCTCCCACGGGTATGCACATCTCGTTGGTTTTGTAGTTGCCGCAACAGTCCCCACAGACTGCTGCGGGCTACGCGCCAGTGCTTGCCGGTGTTCGGAAGGGCCCCGTCGCGTGGCGGCCATGGTAGGGCTGCGCCAAAAGGCGAACAGGTCTATGCATACGTATTCATGACCGCGTTTTTTTGTGCACCTTTGACAAAATTCTAATGTGTCCCCGTCTCCGCATCGGCCGCGACGCGCACGCTTCCCGCGCACCGTTCGTACGTGTGACACACCACTGTCATGCGGTTTCCCGTGCGCCAGCACACATCGCGGCACGGTGTTTTTTTCGCCAGGAACAAACACCATTTCAGCTTGCTGCGTCGCAATATCGGCCTTTTGTGAATACGTATGCAGCCGACGCGTGACATTCGCACTCTGCGTTTAAGCTGCCCCCCGCGCTTCGCTAGGACAGGGCAACCGCCTACAAGCGACTACGTGCATTGGGCGGGAACCTCGGGACATGCGAAATGAGTGATGCACCCTGGTGGCGCGGAGCAGTCACCTACCAGATCTATCCACGCAGCTTCATGGACACCAACGGTGATGGCGTGGGTGACCTGCCGGGCATCATCGACAAGCTCGATTACGTGGCTAGCCTGGGTGTGGACGCGATCTGGATCGCGCCGTTCTTCCGCTCGCCCATGGCCGACTTCGGCTACGACATTGCCGACTACCGCGATGTCGACCCGCTGTTCGGCACCATCGCCGACTTCGACCGCCTGCTGGCCAAGGCCCACGGGCTGGGCCTGAAAGTGATGATCGACCAGGTGCTCAGCCATACCTCCATGGAGCACGCCTGGTTCAAGGAAAGCCGCGAGAGCCGCGACAACCCGAAGGCCGATTGGTACGTTTGGGCCGACGCCAGAGACGACGGCACCCCGCCCAACAACTGGCTGTCGCTGTTTGGCGGTTGCGCCTGGCAGTGGGAGCCGCGCCGCGGCCAGTACTACCTGCACAACTTCCTGACCTCGCAACCTGATCTGAATTTCCACAACCGCGACGTGCAACGCGCGGTACTGGACGAAGTGAAGTTCTGGCTGGACAAGGGCGTGGACGGCCTGCGGCTGGACGCCATCAACTTCTGCTTCCACGACCTCGAGCTGCGCGACAACCCGCCCAAGCCGGTGGAAAAGCGCGTGGGTCGCGGCTTCAGCCCGGACAACCCGTACGCGTTCCAGTACCACTACTACAACAACACGCGCCCCGAGAACATTGCGTTCCTCGAGGAGCTGCGTGCGTTGATGGACCAGTACCAGGACGTGGCCGCGCTCGGCGAGATTTCCTCGGAAGATTCGCTGGCCACCACCGCCGAATACACCCGTCGCGGCCGCCTGCACATGGGCTACAGCTTCGAGCTGCTCACCGATGACTTCAGCGCGACGTACATCCGCAGCACGGTGCAAAACCTCGAGGCTCAGATGCTCGAAGGCTGGCCGTGCTGGGCCATTTCCAACCACGACGTGGCCCGCGTGGTCAGTCGCTGGGGCAATGGCGATGCATCGGTACGACTGGCCAACCTGCTCACCGCGATGGTGTGCTCGCTGCGCGGCTCGGTATGCGTGTACCAGGGTGAAGAACTGGGCTTGCCCGAAGCCGATGTGCCGTTCGAGGCACTGCAGGATCCCTACGGCATCACCTTCTGGCCCACGTTCAAGGGACGCGACGGCTGCCGCACGCCGATGCCGTGGAATGGCGGCGTCAACGCCGGCTTCAGCGTGGGCGATCCGTGGCTACCGGTGCCTGCCGAGCATCGCGCCCTCGCGGTGAGCTTGCAGGAAGCCGAGCCCTCGTCTGCCTTGCAGGGCTTCCGCGCCTTCATGGCGTGGCGCAGGTCGCAACCCGCGCTGCGCTGGGGCAGCATCCGCTTCCTCGATACGCCTGAGCCGGTGCTCGCCTTTACCCGCCAGCATGGCGAAGAGACCGTGCTGGCCGCGTTCAACCTTTCTCCCGCACCCGTAGCCTTGTCGCTACCGGGCCTGGGCACGGCCACGCCGGTCAACGGCCACGGGCTGGCACAGGGCGCGCTGGCCAACGACCAGTTGACGTTGCCTGGACACGGCGTGTTGTTCGCCAGCGTGAGCTGAACCCAAGCACTTTCCCCCATCGACGGCGGCCACTCGTCGTGCCGCCGTCGACTTTTCTCACACACCGCAGGCCCCTATGATCAGGCGATCATTCCTCGGGAGTCGTCCATGCGCGCTGTGTTGATCATCCTCGGCATCATCCTGCTGGCCGGCGGCATCTGGGCCTTGACCGGTCACGGCAGCTACCAGGCCACCGACACGCTGGTGCAGATCGGCTCGGCCAAGGTCACGGCAACGCATGACAAGGCGATTCCGCAGTGGGCGGGCATCGCGGGCATCGTGGTGGGTGCGGCATTAGCGTTGGGCGGCTTTCTCAAGAAGAGCTGACACCACTCGATCCACGCCTCATCGCTCGCCACCGGGACGCAGACATGCAGCGACGCCAATTCCTTCGCCAGGCTAGCGCCACCTTGGCCGTGGCGTCGACCGCCGGGCTCGCGGCCTGTGCGCGACAGCCGGCCGCTTCGTCCACGGCCGCAGGCGCGGTGGTATCGCCAGATGCCGCACACATGCAGGCGGGCGGCTTGGCGCTTGCGCCGATCAGGGCCAGCACCGACCGCATCACCGGTGTGTACGTGTGCACTCGCCCCTTCCGTGCGGCCGGCCCGCGCATCGAGGCGCAGCGGCTGGGCCACAAGACCATCGTTCACAACTACGGTCATGGTGGCAGTGGCTGGTCGCTGTCGTGGGGCTCAGGCACGCTGGCGCTGCGCCTGGTGCAGGACACCGGCGTACGCCAGCTGGGTGTGATCGGCTGCGGCGCCATTGGCCTAACCACCGCGTTGCTGGCACAGCGCGCCGGCTTTGCCGTGCGCATCTACGCCAAGGCATTGCCGCCTGACGTGTTCTCGATGCGCGCGTCCGGCCTGTGGACGCCCGACTCGCGCATCTGCGACGCGCAGCATGCCGACGCGTTCGGCGATCAATGGGAAACGATGACGCGCATTTCCTATGCGCGCTACCAAAGCCTGCTCGGCCTGCCGGGCAAGCCGATCGAATGGATCGACGGTTATTCGTTGGCCGACGCGCCGTTCGGCAAGTTCCACGGCGACGTGGCCGACGAACCCGAGTACGGCGACTTCAGCGACCGCGTGCATGACCTCACGCCGCGTCCGGTCGAACTGCCGCCTGGCAGTCATCCGTTTCCAGAACCCTATGTGCGCCGCTACACCACGCTGATGTTCAACATCAGCAGCTATGCCAACTACCTGATGTCCGAATTCCTCGCGGCGGGCGGCAAGATCGAGATACGCGAGTTCCATCATCCCGATGAACTGCTCAAGCTGCCTGAGCCCACGCTGGTGAATGCCACCGGTTATGGCGCCCGCGCGTTGTTCGGCGATGAATCGGTGATCCCGGTGCGCGGCCAGACCGCGCGGCTGATTCCGCAGCCTGAAGTCACCTACGGCCTGCGCACGCACAACCTCAGCGTAGTACCGCGCAGTGACGGCATCATGGTGCAGGTGATCGGCGATACGGGCAACTTCAACAATAGCGATATCACGCCGCATCGCGAAGTTTCGGAAGCGGCGGTGCAGGAGCTGGCCGATCTGGTAGCCCAGATGCGGCACAGCTGACACCACCTTGGCCTGTCCGGCATGGAGCTGAAAGCGCGCTGACGGCGTTGACGCGACGCAGACGCGAGCCCGCGGGGTTCGCGGCATACTTGCCGGCCTGTCCCGCGGAACGGACTGCCATCGGAGCCGGTCGATGAAAACCTTTGCTCGCACCGTCCGATCCTGGGCATTCCTGCGCGGTTGCCTGTTGGCGTCGCTCGCATCCCTTGCCACCGGCGCGTTTGCGCAGGCACAGATCCAGATCACCCCGCTGCCCGAGCAGAAGGCCGCTTCCGTGATGCAGCTGGGCGCCCACGAACTCAGCTCCAGCGATGTGCAGCCCTGGCTCGACGAGTTGATGGGCAAATCGATGCAACAGCAGCCAATTGCCGGTGCGGTAGTAGTCGTGGTGAAGGACGGCAACGTCGTGCTGTCCAAGGGTTATGGCTATGCCGACGTGGCGGTGAAGAAGCCGGTGGACCCCGCGAGCACGCTGTTCCGCGTCGGTTCGCTGTCCCGGTTGTTTACCTGGACGGCGGTGATGCAGCTGGTCGAGCAACATAAGCTCAGCCTTGACGTGGACATCAATCGCTACCTCGACTTCAGCATTCCATCGCGCGACGGCAAGCCGATCACCTTGCGCGACCTGATGACCCACACGGCGGGTTTCGAAGAGGCCAGCAAGGATCTGTCCGTTTCCGACGCCAACGCGCTGATGAGCAACGAGGCTTGGCTCAAGCGTTGGGTGCCCGCGCGCATCTATCCGGTGGGCGAGGTGCCCGCCGCTTCCAACTACGGCGCCGCACTGGCCGGATACATCGTGCAGCGCGTGTCGAAGCAACCGTTCGAGGCGTATGTCGAGCAGCACATCTTCCAGCCGCTCGACATGCAGCACGCCAGTTTCCACCAACCGCTGCCACCCACCCTGCTGCCCGATATGGCGCTGAGCTATAGCTCGCCCACCGAGCCGCCGCACGCGTTCGAGCTGATTACCCCGGCACCGGCCGGAGCACTGTCGATCAGCGGCGGTGACATGGCGCGCTTCATGATCGCCCACCTGCAATTTGGTCGCGCCGGTGAAGCCCAGTTGCTGGAGCAGCCCACCGTGCAGACCATGCACGGCTACACGCGCACCAGCGTGCCGGGCCTGCATGGCATGAGCCTGGGCTTCGCGCGGATGGATCGCAACGATCAGAAGATCCTCGGCGACACCGGCAGCACGCGCTACTTCCGTAGCGAAGTCGCGCTGTTCACCCCGCAGCATGTGGGCGTATTCGTCGCCATTGATGGCGATGTCGACAAGGCCGTATTGCGACAAGTGTTCGACGGCTTCGCCGATCGCTATTTCCCCGCGCTGCCGCAGATCAAGCCGCCCACGCTTGCCACGGCGCTGACGCATGGTGCGCAACTGGTCGGCAGTTATCTTCCCAGCCGCCTTTCGCAGAGCAACTTCCGCGCCTTGCGCAATCTGTTCGCGCAGACGCAGGTGACGATGGCGCCTGACGGCACCCTGCGCACGCCGATGTTCGACGGCGTGGTCGGGCCGGCACACTGGCGTGAGATCAAACCTTTCCTGTGGCTGGACGACGCCAGCGGCAGCCGCCTGAGTGCGGTGATGAAGGATGGCAAGGTGCGCATGCTCGCCATCGATGACACGGCCCCCAACCTGGTGTTCCTGCCGGTGCCCGACGGGCAAATAACCCATCGGAACGTGGTGGTAGTGCTCGTCACGCTCGCCATATTCCTGCTGGCTGCCTTGTCATGGCCGCTGGGCATGTTGCTGCGCCGCCTGCGCCACCTGCCGCTCGCACTGGATGATGGCAGTGCGCGCTGGTATCGGCTCAGCCGCGTCACGGCCATTTTGCAGCTGCTGTTCGCCGCCGGCTGGTGGATGCTGCTACCCCGATTGGATACCGGCACCTCGCAGCTTGATCAGCGCCTGCGATTGCTGCAGCTGGTGGGCTGGCTCGCCGTGCTTGGTACCGCGGCAGTCGCCATCAACGCGTGGCATGCATGGCGTACGCCCGGGGGTTGGTGGAACAAACTCGACAGCGTGATCCTGCTGCTGGCCTGCCTTGTCGCGATCTGGTTCGTCGGCTCGCAGCACCTGCTCAGCCTCAGCCTGAATTACTAGCGCGACCTCTGCGCCTCTTGTAGGAGCGCACCCTGTGCGCGACCGCAGGGCTGTGACGACTCCGCTGCGAAGGTTTGTCGCGCACAAGGTGCGCTCCTACAGGGAACGCTTCGCCACTACCCAAACCATGGCCGCGACCTGTCGTTGCAGGAGCGCACCCTGTGCGCGACCGCGGAGCTGTGCCGGTACCGCTTCGCAGGCTCGTCGCACACAGGGTGCGCTCCTACCGGGAGGGCGGCCCGGTACAATGCGCGGGATGGATGTCTCGCACCTGATCGACAAGCTCAACGACGCGCAGCGCGAAGCCGTTTGCGCCCCGCCCGGCCATTACCTCGTGCTCGCGGGCGCCGGTTCCGGCAAAACCCGCGTACTCACCCACCGCATTGGCTGGCTGACCCAGGTGGAACGCGTACCGCCGTGGGCGATCCTGGCGGTGACGTTCACCAACAAGGCCGCCGGCGAAATGCGCGCGCGTCTGGATCAGTTGATTCCCGGCGGCACGCAGGGGCTCACGGTCGGCACCTTCCACGGCATCGCCCATCGCCTGTTGCGGCGGCACTGGCGTGAAGCCGGCTTGCCCGAAGGCTTCCAGATTCTCGACGCCGATGACCAGCAGCGCATCATCAAGCGCGTGATCACCGGGCTGGGGCTGGACGAGGCCCGCTTTCCGCCGCGCCAGGCCACTTGGCAAATCAACAACTGGAAGGACGAGGGCAAGCGCCCCGACAGCATCGAGCACCGCGATCATCCGGTCACGCGTACGTTCGTGCAGATCTACCAGGCCTACGAAGAGGCCTGCCGTCGCGCCGGCCTGGTCGACTTTGCCGAGCTGCTGCTGCGCGCGCACGAACTGTGGCTGCAACAACCCGCAGGTGCTGGAACATTACCGCGACCGCTGGCGCTACCTGCTGATCGACGAATTCCAGGACACCAACACCCTGCAGTACGCGTGGATCCGCGTGCTGGCAGGCGCTACAGGCCAGGTGTTCGTGGTGGGCGACGACGACCAGGCGATCTACGGCTGGCGCGGCGCCAAGGTGGAGAACGTGCAGCAGTTCCTGCGCGATTTCCCCGGTGCCAAGACCATCAAGCTGGAGCAGAACTACCGCTCCACCAGCACCATCCTCAAGGCCGCCAACAGCGTCATCGCACGCAATGGCGGCCGCCTCGGCAAGCAGCTGTGGACCGACGGCGGCGAAGGCGAGCGCATCGCGCTGTATGCCGCCTACAACGAGCAGGACGAGGCGCGCTTCGTCATCGAGCGCATCCGCGAATACATCACCGAACATGGTGACGCGCGCGACTGCGCCATCCTGTATCGCTCCAACGCCCAGTCGCGCAACTTCGAAGAACAGCTGATGCAGCGCGACATCCGCTTTCGCGTGTATGGCGGCCAGCGCTTCTTCGATCGCGCGGAGATCAAGGACGCGCTGTCTTATCTGCGGATGTCCTCCAATCGCCATGACGATGCCGCCTTTGAGCGCGCGGTGAATACCCCGCCGCGTGGCATCGGTGACCGCACGCTGGATGTATTGCGTCGACGCGCACGCGCCGAGAACAGTTCGATGTGGGAAGCCACGCTCAACGAACTCAGCGGCGGCCAGGAACTGGCGGGCCGCGCAAAGAATGCGGTGAAGGCGTTCCTGGTGTTGATCGACGATATGGCGCATGCGTTTGCCGGCGCGGGCATCGGCGATGCATTGGCGCTGGCCGAGCAGATCGACCATGCCATCACGCATACCGGCCTGCGCGATTTCTACGAGAAGGACAGCCGCGGCAACGCCGAATCGCGCGTGGAGAACCTGGACGAACTGGTCAACGTGGCCAGCCGTTTCGAACTGACCCAGGACGATATCGACGCCGGCCTGAGCGAACTTTCCGCGTTTCTCTCGCACGCCGCGCTGGAAGCCGGTGAAGGCCAGGGCGAAGCGTGGGACGACTGCGTGCAACTGATGACGCTGCATTCGGCCAAGGGCCTGGAGTTTCCGGTGGTGTTCCTGGTCGGCATGGAAGAAGGCCTGTTTCCCAGCCAGCGTTCGGTCGAGGACGAGGGCCGCCTGGAAGAGGAACGCCGCCTTGCCTATGTGGGCATCACCCGCGCCCGCGAGCGGCTGTTCATCACCTACGCCGAATCGCGCCGCATGCATGGCGTGGAGATGCTGGCGCGTCCCTCGCGATTCCTTTCGGAGATTCCGCCGGAGTTGATCGATGAGGTGCGCCCGCGCGTGCAGGTGAGCCGCCCCCTCTATGGCGGGCGTTCTGGTGGCGCCATGTCGAACTCGCTCGAAGAAGCCATGCCGCTGAAACTGGGCCAGCGCGTAAGCCACCCCAGCTTCGGCGAAGGTGTGGTGGTGAGCGCGGAAGGCAGCGGCGCGCACATGCGTATCCAGGTGAATTTCGCCGACAGCGGCAGCAAATGGCTGGTTTATGCGTATGCCAATCTGACGCCGGTGTAACAGCACGGCACGGAGGTTTGAGCGACATGAGCGACAAACAGCCCTTACGCGAAAACCTGCGCCGCGTGCTCGGTTTCCAGCTGCACATCGAGCGGATATACCGTGACCAGCCATGGACCCATCGCATGGTGCAAGGCCTGTGGATGGCCATGCAGGCGCTGGTCGCGGCCAGCGCGGCCTACGGCCTGGGGCTGTTGCTGCATACCCAGCAGGCCTTCTGGGCCGCGCTCACCTCGATCGCGGTGACCCAGCAGACCTATCTGGATACGCGCGCCTCCGCACGCGACCAGATTATCGGCGCGGCGGTCGGCGGCGCGGTGGGGCTCACTGCGGCGGTGCTTGGCGGCGAGCACTACATCGACTACGCCATTGCCATCGTGGTTGCCATCAGCGCCTGCTGGATAGCGGGCCTGGGCAGCGCAGGCCGCCTCAGCGGCAGCACCACCACCATTGTGATGCTGGTGCCTCACGAGGGCTCTTTCTGGCTTATCGCGCTGACCCGCATTGGTGAAGTGGCACTGGGCATTGGCTGCGCCCTGCTGGTGGTCGGGGTCGCCGAGCGCTTAAAGCTGCGCTGGGTCAGCGGCGGGCAGCGCGATGACTGAGCCGGCTTGGCGTCTGTCCGCTTAACGTCCGATGTTGCGGGAGGAACCCTGCAGCGACAATGGGGCTCCATCATCCAATGCTTTTCATCCGGTGCCCGATCATGACGCCCACTACTTACGAGAACACCGACGACTCACGCCGCCGCCTCGACGAGAACCTCTGCGTGCATATCTTCACCGCCTCGGCGGCCATGGTGGGCGTATGCCTCACCGTCATCGGCATCCTGCGCGTGGTGATCTCGCTGCGCAAAGAAGACCTGATTGGCGACGATCTGCTTGCCGTCAACTCGATGCTGTACCTGGCCTCCTGCCTGCTGTCGTACTGGGCGCTGCGCACCCGCAGCGTGCAGCGTAACCATCGGCTGGAGCGCACCGCCGACGTCATCTTCCTCGCTGCGCTGGTCTTCACGGCGGTCAATGCCGGCTTTATCACCTGGGCGATATCGGCCAGTTAGCCAGGTGACAGCGCGCGGGCGTCAGGCGATGATCGCTGGCGACGCTCCCGCCGGCTGCTCACTCTCCAAGGCACGCATGCAAACACCATGGTTTTTGCAGTACCTGGACCTCACCACCGAAGCCGACACCGCATCCATCACGCGAACCTATTCGGTGCGCCTGCGGCAGATTGATCCGGCAAAGGACATCAGCGATTTCATGCGCCTGCGTGAGGCCCATCGGTTGGCACTGGACTGGCACGCCCGCAGCGCCACGCCGCCGACCACCGAAACGTCCGCCGCCACACCGCCGCGTCCCAGTGTCTCCCGCTCGATGACGGTGCTGGTTGAGCAGTTGCGGGCCGGCCAGGCCCCAAAGGTCGCCCTGCGAAAGCAGCTGCAGACGCTGCGCGACGGCCATGTGCAGTCATCGGCCATGTTCGAGCTGATGGTGATCGACGGCCTGTCGTCCTCGCGACTGCCGCAGCGACTGGCCGTGTTCCAGGCCGCGCGCGAGCAGTTTCCCTGGTCGGACGCGCCCCATCTCACCCGATTGGGCCCACGCGGACAGTGGGTCACCACCACCAGTGCGCAGGAAAACGCGTGGCGGGAAGCCGCGCGTGCGCAAGGCGGCATCGACCTGCTCGACCGGCTCACCGGCGCGCCGCTGGTTCATCGCGTCAACGTGGCCGCCTCGGATTTTTCTTCCGCTACCGCGGTGCATTGGCCGGACATGCAGCGGCTGCTGGAACGCTATCCGCACTACCTGTCGCTACGCTGCGAACCGGCCGCCCTGAGTGCCTGGGAGCAGGCTTTCGAAACCTTGCCGAGCCGCGAACGGGCGATGGCCCAGGCGTTCGCCAGCTCGCCGTCGCCCGCCGCGTATCGGCAGGCGCTTCGCTGAAGGCGTGTTACTCGGGCAGCCGCGGCACGCCGTGCTCGCTGCGCTCCTCCACCGCGATGGGCCGCGTATCCAGGCGCGTCGCACGTGCCCCTTGCGGCAACGGCTCGATCGCCTCGCCACGGGCAAGCGCCAGCGCATTGCGATAACAACGCTGTGCCATCGCCGCGTCGTCCTGTCCCGCATAGACATCGCCGAGCGCTTCCCAGGCCGCACTCGTGGGCGATAGCGCCAGCGAGCGTTCCAGGTACTGCGAGGCCTTGCCCCACAAGCCCAGGCGCGCACACATGCGGCCCAGCGTCAGCAGCAGGGCGGCATCGTTCGGGTGCGCATCCAGCCAGGATTCGGCGCGACGCAGACGCGGTTCGATGTCGTCAGCGCCCAACGCGCCATAGGTTTCAATCAGCAACGGCGACCATTCCCGCCGCAGCGCCGATTCCACTTCGTCCATCGCCGGCAACACCATGCCGAACGACGCGGCACGGCGCCCGTAGGCATCGACGGCTGCAGGCACGCGACGCTGTGCTTTCGGCAACTGCGACCACAGGCTGTTGAGCGTTGCCGCATCCGGCGCGGAGCGCAGCGAAGCGGCCAACACCTGGCCTTCCAGCGCGGCGTAGCCACGCGTGCCCAGGGCGCCGCTTTTCTGCAGCGGCTCCAGCGCCTGGCGTGCACGACGCATGTCGCCACTGGCCAGCGCAGCGAGCGCGAGTTCGCGCCAGCCACCCGGCGTGAGGTTGCCGCTGTCTGCCTCGGTCGCCAGCAGGTTCACCGCCTCGGCCGGCCGGCCTTCGCGACGCAACACGCGGGCGCGCAGTACGCGGGCCGCGCGCGGCGCCACTTGGCCCGCTTCATCCAGAGTGGTCAACGCACGGCTGTTTTCGCCACGACGCGAAGCGGCCTCGGCCGCCGCCAGCAACGCCGGGCCGCGCAATACATCCAGGCGCGAGGCGCGATGCAGATCACGCTCGGCATCGCCGTGACGGCCTTCCATCAACGCGATCAAGCCTTCGCCCATCTTCTTGCGGCTGAGCCGACGATGACGACGGGAAAAAGCACCAAACGGCCAGCGCACCAAAAACCATACGGCACCGAGCACGGCCCACGCCAGCAGCAGGATCACTACCGCAGCGAGCACCGTGGTTTCCGCCTGCCACCCACGCAGTTGCACCATCACGTAACCGGGGTCTTCTGCCACCCAGTGCCAGCCAAACGCGGCCAGTGCTGCCAGGATCACCAGCAGCAGGATCCAGCGCCACAGCTTCATGGCTTGGCCCCGGCCGGTGCGCTGCTGCTGGAGGTTGGCTTGAGTGCATGCACGGCACGCAGGTTACGCAACTCGTTCAACGCGGCACCCAGCTGCACCGACGTGGCGGGCTGTTGTGCGATCAACGTGGCCAGTTGGACACGGGCCTGTTGCACGGTTGGCGCGTTCGCGTCGAACTGCGCGGCGATGCCGGCGTCGGCGCGCTTGAGCGCAGCCACATAGGCGTCATGATCGAAAGCCAGCAAGGCGGCCTGTGCCTGTGCCAGATCGATGGCGGCCAGCTCACGCGCGAAGCGTGCGTCGGCGACCGACAGCGGCGCGCCGTTGGTACGTTGCACCTTCACCACGTCGTTGAGCGTCGCCATGATGCGCGACCAGCTGCCGGACGTGCTGCCAGCGGCGGGTGCGTCGAGCGGCTTGAGCGGCAACGTCATGGTGGCGGCGCGCAGCGCGGTCAGCACCGACAGCGACGCATCCAGCCCCACCGGCTGACTCTTGGTCAGTGCCTCGCGCTCGGCACCCATGCTCTGGCGCAGGCCGGAGAATGCGCCGTCATCCACCGCAGCCAAGGCCTGGTCGGCCAGTGCATAGGCCGCCACGGCACCCTGTGCATCGTGGAACAGCTCGTAGCGTTCCTTGGCCATGCGCAGCAGCGATTCGGTTTCGTCGAGCAGCATCGCGTCGTGGCCAGACAGCGTCTTCTCCGACAGCTTGGCCACCGCGTCCTCAAGATTACGCGTGCGCTCGGCCTGGCTCAGCAGCTCCTCGCGCAACGAACGGTTGACCTGATCGGCATCGCCCAGCCGCTGGCGCAGCAGGCCGCGCTCGCTGTCGCTGGCGCTGAAGGCGCTTTCGAGCTGGTTCACGCGATGCGTTAGTCCATTGAGCGCTTCGCTGCCGGCGAGGTTGCCCTGCTCCTGCTGCCATTGACGCCAGCCGACGTAGCCGGCACCGCCAATCGCCACCAGCGAAAGCAGCAAGGCCACGGCGAGCGTGCCGCCGCCTCGACGCGGCGGCGCGGCCGTGGTCCGGAAGGAAGTATCAGATCGCGCGCCCGCGGACGCGCCCGTTTGGGGGGAGGAGTCGTCTTGGCTCATGTGCGACATGCTAACAGCCCGCGACGGGGAGCTCGTATCAAGCGGGCGTGAAGGGTGGCCTCAGCGTGCCGCCGCTGCCAACAGCTCGGCCGACAGCGCCGATGCGGCGACCACGATGCGCCCGAATCCCGCCCCGCGCGCTGCCTCGGCAAGCCGCTCGCTGCTGACCACGGCCACGGCCTCGATCAAACGGGTGTAGACCACGGCAGGCAGGCCATGCTGAAGATGCGCTAGTGCCTCGGCGCTGGACAGCAGCACACGCGCCTCCGCGGGCAATTGCGCCACCGCATCGAGTTGTCGCCGCTGCCAACGTGGCGCCACTCGCTGATATACGTGCACTTCGCGCAGCTGTGCACCACGCGTCACCAGTTCGGCCCGCAAGACGCCTCGACCACCAGGGGCACCAATCAGCGCCACTCGTCGGCCGTGCACATCAGCCAGCACGGGATGATCGAGCAGTCCTTCACTGTCCTGCCGCCCCGTAGGCGCCAGGGGCGCTTCCACGCCGTGGCGGCGCAACGCGCGGGCCGTGCCCTGCCCGACTGCCAGCACTATGGCCCGCGTGCGCAGCGGCAGCAGCCGCGCGGCAAAACGCACGGCGGCGGGGCTGGTGAAGATGAGCAGATCATCGTGCAGGGCGGCGCCCAGCGCCGTGGCAACGGGTGCCGGCGGGTCCATGCCCCGCAAAGACAACCCCGGCAGCAGCATCGGCACGCCGCCACGCCGACGTACCTGGCTGGCCATGCGCGAACCGGTACCCGCCGGGCGCGTGATGACCAGCGTGCGTCCGTGCAGTTGCGGTTCCGCCGATGTCGTGGGCTGTCGCAAGCCATTGCCGCCTTACATGAAAGACGCCCGCAGTGTAACGGCCATGGGCCAGTGCAGTCGTAGGGGAAAAGGGTGCGTACACTACGCGTTCCCCTGATCGCCCCGATACCCATGAGCTCGACTGATCGACAGACCCTCGCGCGCAAGCTGGTTACCTTCATGCGCGATGAAATCCCGCTGGCGCACAACATGGACCTGCAGCTGCACGACTGCGACGAACGGCATCTTTCGATCGCCGCGCCGCTTGGGCCCAACATCAATGACAAGGGCTGCGCCTTCGGCGGTAGCCTGGTCAGCGTGATGACGCTCAACGGCTGGGGCCTGGTCGAGCTGGAGTTGCGCGTGCGCGGGCTGGACTGCGACCTGTTCGTGGGCGAATCCACCGTGCGTTACCTCGAGCCGGTATGGAGCGATTTCCACAGCGAGGCCCGCCTCGGCGAAGGCGCAAGCTGGACCACATTCTTCGATACGCTCGCCGCCCGCGGTCGCGCCCGCATCGACGTGACCTGCCAGGTGCCCGGCATCAGCGAGAAGCCGGCGGCCACCCTGGCGGCACGCTTCGTGGCCAAGCGCCGCTCGCCCGACGCCGTGTGAAAACGCGGGCACGGTTGCGGCAGAATGGCGACCTTACCTAGGGGAACCGTCCATGCGCCGTATCCTGACCCTGTTCGTCGTGCTTTCCACGCTGCTGCTCGGCGGTTGTGCCACTGATCGGCGGGACGACTCGCTCACCACCACGCTGAACGCCTATGCCAGCACCGTGCGCTGGGGCGATTTCCCAAGCGCGGAGCAGTTCGTCGACCCCAAGCTGCGTGATGCGCATCCGGTGTCCTCACTGGAGATGGAGCGTTACAAGCAATACAAGGTGAGCGGCTACGACGAGGGCAACGGACCGGTGCCCCAGGGCAAGGACGAGGTGACCCAGGTGGTGAAGATCAACCTGGTGAACATCAATACCCAGCACGAGCGCAGCGTCACCGACCACCAGACCTGGCACTACGACGCCGAAGGCAAGCACTGGTGGCTGGTCACCGGCCTGCCCGATATCAGTCAGCAGTAGGCCCTGGGGGATGCCCCCGTAGAATCGATCGGGGCATCCCTGGCGCCGCAGGCCGTATAATCGTCGGTTCTGTTCACTCCGCGCGGCCTGTCCGCGCTTGCGGAAACTTTCGAATGAACGATGTCCTGCACAAGTTGCCTGAGTTCATCAGCAACCATCTGGCGCTTGTCGCGCTGTTCCTGCTCCTTTTGCTGGCGATCATCGTGATGGAAATCCTCACGCTATTTCGCAAGTACAAAGAGCTCACCCCGGCCGGCCTCACCCTGCTGATCAACCGCGAAAGCCCGCTGCTGGTGGATCTTTCTGCCTATGCGGAATACGAAAAAGCGCATGTGCCGGGTTCCAAGCACGTGGCCATGAGCCAGTTCGACCCCGAGCACAAGGACCTGATCAAGGCCAAGGACGTGCCGGTGGTGCTGATCGACAAGGACGGCCGCGGCGCCAGCGCCAAGGCCGCACAGCGCCTGGTCAAGGCAGGTTTCAGCAAGGTCCACACCTTGGGTGGCGGCGTGCTGGCCTGGCAGCAGGCGCAGTTGCCGGTGGCGAAGGGTAAGAACTAAGCGCTTCTCTAAAGCCCCTCTCCCTTGGGACTTGGTTAGCCTCGAATCCCAGCAAAGAATCCGTTGAATACGCCGTCATCCCCGCGAAAGCGGGGATCCAGGGCCTCGGTCGTTGGTAAAGACGCTGGATTCCCGCTTTCGCGGGAATGACGAGCTAAAGAGCAGGCTAGCTGAGATTCGACGCTAATCAGGCCCTTGAAGAGGGGTTGGGGTGAGGGTGCGGGGCTTGCGTGGCCTTCCCTACTCGGCTCCGCCCGAACCCTTATCCGTTGCGACCAAAGCGAGTCCCTGTGGGACTGGCACCTTCTCCCGAGGGGAGAAGGGTTGCTCCGTTGGAGCTTGCTTCCTAGAGCTCAGCCAATCCGGCTCGTCCCGCCAGAATCTGCGCCAGCACATCCGGTGCGTAGTCGAACGAGTCGTAGTAAAGCCGCCCTTCCGGCAGCCCTGCATCGGTAAACAGCTTGCGACCGGCGTCGATCATGGCCGGCGGACCGCTCATATAGACGTCGTAGCCGGAGAGATCAGGCTGATCCTCCAGCACCGCCTCGTGCACCAGCCCCATGCGCAGGCCATGGGCCGCCGCCTGCTCGGGGTCGGAAATCACCGCGTGGAACACCAGGTCATGCGCTTTACTGGCCCAACCGGCGGCTAGTTCACGCAGATACAAATCCTCCGCACTCCGAGCGCCCCAGTACACGCGCATCGGCCTGCGCGTGCCCAGCGCCATGAAGTGCTCCACGATGGCCTTCACCGGCGCGAAACCGGTACCGCCCGCCATGAATATCATGGGGCGCTCCGAGTCCTCACGCGGCACGAAGGTGCCCAGCGGGCCCTCGATACGCAGCGCATCGCCTTCCTTCAGCGTGTCATGCACCCACGAGGTGAAGCCGCCGCCAGCCACATGCCGCACGTGCAGCTCGATGCTGCCGTCGGCCTGCGGATGATTGGCAATGGAGAACGGTCGCCGCCGTCCTTCGCCCAGCAGCACGTCCAGATACTGGCCGGGCAGCCATTGCAGGCGCGGCTGGCCGACGGCCGGTTGAAAGTGCAGGCCGATCACATCGGGCGCCAGCATCCACTTGCGCGCCACCACCACGCCGAGCTGGCGACGGGCGATGTCCTCCACCGAAGTCACTTCGCGCGCTTCGATCAGCAGGTTTTCGGTGGGCACCGCTTGGCACAGCAGAATCGCGTGCTGCGAGGGCGAGGTGCCGCTCAAGGCGACCGGCGGGTTACGCGGATACGCGCAGTGGCCTTCAAGCAAGGTGGCCTTGCAGCTGCCACACACGCCCGCCCGGCACGAATACGGCAGCGCAATGCCGGCGCGCTGGGCGGCTTCCAGCACGGTTTCGCCGGGCGCGACCGGGAAATGGCGGCCGGAAGATTGGATAGTGACAGTAAGCACGGGGCGCATTGTCGCGGCGACGGCAGTCGAAGGACAATGCGGGGTCCCCACCGGAGATTCAACCCATGGCTATCTGGAAGCAGGAACCCTCGCTCGAGCGCATGAACGGCATGAGCGCCAACACCATGATGGAGACGCTAGGCATCCGCATCACCGAAATCGGCGATGACTGGCTGCGCGGCACCATGCCGGTGGATCACCGCACGCACCAGCCATATGGTCTGCTGCACGGCGGTGCCTCGGTAGTGCTGGCCGAAACGCTGGGTAGTTCGGCTGCGATGCTGTCGCTGGACCCCACGCAGGAAGTCGCCGTGGGCCTGGACATCAACGCCAACCACGTCCGCGGCGTGCGCAGCGGCATCGTGGTGGGCACCGCGCGCGCGGTGCATATCGGGCGCACCACCCAGGTGTGGGAGATTCGCATCGAGACGGAAAGCGGCGAGCTGGTGTGCATTTCCCGCATCACGATGGCGGTGATTCCCGCCCGCGTGGTCGCGCCGCGTTGAACACAGAGCCGTACGCCACGCTAAGCCCCGATCGCGTACTGGACGCGATCACCGCGTGCGGGCTGTGGCCGGATGGACGGCTGCTCGCGCTCAATAGCTACGAAAATCGCGTCTGGCAGGTCGGCATCGAGGACGCCGCGCCAGTCATCGCCAAGTTCTATCGGCCGCACCGCTGGAGCGACGCGGCCATCCTCGAAGAGCACGCCTTCGCGCAGGAGCTGGCCGACGCGGAAATTCCGCTGGTGGCACCGCTGGTCTTCGGCGGACGCACCCTGCTGCACCACGACGGCTTTCGCTACGCGCTCACGCCACGCCGTGGCGGTCGTGCGCCGACGCTGGAATCGGCCGAGCAACTGGAATGGCTGGGCCGGCTGATTGCGCGCATCCACCAGGTAGGCGCGCGGCAACCGTTCCAGCATCGCGGCCGCATCGATCGCGCCACGTTGATCGAGCAACCGATGGTCGCCGTGCTCGCCTCGTCGCTGCTGCCGCCCTCGCTGCACGCGGGCTATCGCGCCGCTGCCGCACGCGTGGATGTGGCTGTCGCTGCGCGACTGGAAGCCGTGGGATCGGTGCGCCAGCTGCGCCTGCACGGCGATTGCCATCCGGGCAACGTGCTGTGGACCGACGCCGGTCCGCATTTCGTCGATCTCGATGACGCGCGCCTGGGCCCCGCCGTGCAGGACCTGTGGATGCTCGCCAACGACGATGCCGCCATGCAGTCGCTGCTGGACGGCTACCAGCAGATGCGCGAGTTCGACTTCACCGAACTGGCCCTGGTGCCCGCGTTGCGCGCCATGCGCCAGGTGCATTACGCCGGCTGGATCGCCTCACGCTGGCACGACCCCGCCTTCCCCGCCGCCTTTCCGTTCGCCGCCGAAGCCCGCTGGTGGGAGCAACACATCGCCGACCTGCACGAACTGGCCGACGATCTGTAGAAAACGAGCCACCCTGTACGACACCCAACGAAATGCGAACCGACCCGGGCTACAGCGGCGCATCGATCCGCTAAGCTCGTCGCTTTCGACCCGGGGCCTGGCGCGTGCGCAACTTCCTTTTCCGATTGATCGGCATCCTCGAAGTGGCCGGTGGCTTCTTCGGCATGGTCAACATGCTGCGCCGGCTGATTCCGTTCGGTACGCATGATTCGATCGTGGCAGTGATCGGGTTGGTGCTGTATGCGTTCGTGCTGATCGCTGGCGTATTGCTGCTGGAAGGCAGCGAGCGCGGTGTGGCGTTGTCGGGCTGGGCCCAGCTGATGCAGCTGCCGCTGATCGCCACGCCGATATTCAGTTACGCGCTGCACTGTGGCGCCTACGTCAATGTGTTCGCCACCCTGCAGATGGCGCCACGGCTGGCCCTCGACTGGCACTTTGGCAGCGAGGGCTTTCTGCTGGCGGTAGCAGGGCCCGGCGTGTCGCGATTGGGCATCAACCTGCTGGCGCTGCTGTCCTGGCTGGCCCTGCGCCTGCGCTGACGCATCCCCTGTAGGAGCGCACCCTGTGCGCGACAGCCCCACGGCGCCGAAACGCTGCAGCGCTGCGGTCGCGCACCGGGTGCGCTCCTACAAAAAAGCCGGCGTGTGCCGCCCAGCAGCTATCATGGGCGGATGAACGCCCCCACTTCCCCCCTCCCCATCATCCGCCTCAAAACCGACCGCGCCCCTGGCCACCCCTGGGTGTGGTCTGCGCAGGTCCTCAAACCTGAAACCCGCCTGCCGCCCGGCAGCGTGGTGGATGTGGAGGACGCGAAGGGTCGCTTCGTGGGGCGTGGGTTCTGGAACGGGCACGCCCGCATCGCGCTGCGCCTGCTCACCACCGACCCGACCGAAACCATCGATGCCGAGTGGATCGCCGCGCGCATCGATCGCGCCGTGGCACTGCGCCAGGAGTGGCTGCAGCTTGATCGCGTAAGCGATGCATGGCGCGTGGTGCACAGTGAAGGCGATGGCCTCTCCGGCCTGGTGGTCGACCGTTACGCCGACATCCTGGTGATCGAATACTTCGCCGCGGGCATGTGGCGTTTCCGCGAGGCCATCCACACGGCGCTGCTGCGTCACTTCCCCGGCGCGCGCCTGTACTGGTTTGCCGAAACCCACGTGCAGAAGCAGGAATCGTTCGATTGCCGCGCTGCCGAGGCGCCCGAGCCGGTGGAAGTACACGAGCACGGCCTGCGTTTCCACGCCGCGCCGGGCTACGGCCACAAGACGGGTTTCTTCGCCGACCAGCGCGAAAACCGCCATCACTTTGCGCGCCTGGCCAAAGGCCGCCGCGTACTGGACCTGTGCTGCAACGCCGGTGGTTTTGCGGTGCATGCACTGGCCGCGGGTGCGCGCGAGGCAGTCGGCGTGGACATGGACCCTGGCATCCTGGAAATTGCCCGCGCCAATGCGGCTGCCAATGATGTGCCGGCCGTGTTCGAGCAGGGCGATATCTTCGAGTGGCTGCGCAATGCGGCAGCAAACGGCGAGCAGTACGACGCGGTGATCCTCGACCCGGCCAAGCTCACCCGCGACCGCAGCAAAGTGATGGATGCGCTGAAGAAGTACTTCGCCATGAACCGGCTTGCACTCGACGTGATTCCGCCGGGCGGCCTGCTGCTGACCTGCTCATGCACGGGATTGGTCAGCGAGGAAGATTTCCTCGAGATGCTGCGTCGCGTGGCGCTCAATGCGGGACGCGAAATTCAGGTGCTGCACACCGCCGGCGCCGGCGCCGACCATCCGTTCCGCACGGATGTGCCGGAAGGTCGCTACCTGAAAGCGGTGTTCTGCCGCGTGATGTAATCGCCATGGGAGGCGGATCATGATCGATGTCGTCGAATCCATCCGTAGCTACAACGCCAAGCGCGATCCCGAACGCTTGCAGCGGAAGTACCTGGCCATGCGCCACGACCCGTTTACGTTCCTGCGCGGCACCTGCCACCTGTTCTACGCGCAGTTGCCGCCCAGCAAGGTGCTTTCCAAGGCGCCGCCCACCTGGGTGTGCGGCGACCTGCATCTGGAGAACATGGGCAGCTACAAGGGTGACAACCGGCTCGTCTATTTCGACCTCAACGACTTCGATGAAGCCGCCCTCGCCCCCTGCACCTGGGAGCTGATCCGACTGCTGACCAGTGTGCACATGGCCGCGGGAAGCCTGCATCTGAGCGCCGATCAGGCCAGCCAGCTGTGCAGGCGCTTCACCACGTCGTATACGGTCGCGCTGCGCCTGGGCAAGGCGCGCTGGATCGAACGGGAGACGGCCACCGGGATGGTCGGCGACCTGCTCAACGACCTGCGTGGACGGCTGCGGCCGCGCTTCCTGGACAGCCGTACCGAACGCAAGGGCAAGCACCGCACCATTCGCCTCGATGGCCGGCGTGCATTGCCGGTTACCGACAAGCAACGCGAGAAGGTGACCGCGCTGATCCAAAAGGTCGGCGCCAAACAGGCCAACCCGCCGTTCTACAAGGTGCTCGACGTGGCCCGTCGCATTGCCGGTACCGGCAGCCTGGGCGTGGATCGCTACGCCATCCTGGTCGAAGGCAAGGGCTCACCCGATGGCAACTATCTGCTCGACCTCAAGCAGGCCGTGCCGTCGTCACTCGTGCCTCACCTGACTATCGCCCAGCCCCAGTGGGCCAACGAAGCTGAGCGCGTGGTATCGGTGCAGCGGCGCATGCAGGCCATTTCGCCCGCGTTTTTCCAGTCGGTGACGATGGGCCGCAAATCTTATGTGCTGCGTGGCCTGCAACCCACTGAAGATCGCGTGGCCCTGACCGATTGGGATGGCAAGCTGGAGCGACTTGAGGGCGTGCTTGAGGCCATGGGTGCACTCACCGCCTGGGCTCAACTGCGCAGCAGCGGCCGCCAGGGCTCGGCGACGATAGATCAGCTGATCGCCTTCAGCGAGAAGCGCCGCTGGCCAAGCGAGCTACACACCCTGACCCGGCTGTGCACGAAGCAGGTGCAGCGCGACTGGAAAACCTATAGCAAGGCCTACGACCAAGGCGCCTTC
This sequence comes from uncultured Gammaproteobacteria bacterium, assembly GCA_963783075.1. Classification (GTDB taxonomy): domain Bacteria; phylum Pseudomonadota; class Gammaproteobacteria; order Xanthomonadales; family Rhodanobacteraceae; genus Dyella. The sequence goes on from CAWAMF010000001.1 coordinate 428,600, forward strand.
CGGCTCTGAGTCCTGGCCGTGCATGGGAAATCCCGGCTCCTGAGACGCCAACGCGTACACTTGCCCGCCATAGATGTCGGGAGTCGCCATGTCCGTTACTGAAATCCTCTTGATCGTGCTGGTTGTCGCCGTGCTGGCGATGATCGCGCTGCAAGCGATAAGCCTCCTGCGCCACCGCGACGACGGCAGTCTCATTGCGCGACTTGATGCGCTCAAGGACGACAACCGTCACCTGCGCGATGCACTCGCGGCGGAGCAGCGCGCCGGACGTGGCGAGATGGCGCAGACGCTGGGCCAGTTCCGTTCGCTGGTGCAGGAACAATTGGGTGGTATGAGTGCCCAGCAGCACGAGCGCATTGGCCAGTTCGGCCAGCGATTGGACGTGCTCACCGAACGCACCGACATCGGCCTGCAATCGCTGTCCCAGCGCCTGACCGAAGACGCGCGCCGCAGCCGCGAGGAGCTCACCCTCGCGCTCAACCACTTCGGCGAACAGCAGCAGCAGCGTCTGGCCGCGCTGACCGCCGACAACGAAAAGCGCATGGGCGAAGTGCGCGCCACGCTGGAAGCCAAGCTCGGCGCGATGCAACAGGACAACGCCGCGAAGCTGGAACAAATGCGCGCCACGGTCGAGGAAAAGCTGCAGACCACGCTGGAAACGCGTCTGGGCCAATCGTTCAAGTTGGTCTCTGAACGCCTCGAAGCCGTGCAGCGCGGCCTTGGCGAAATGCAGAGCCTGGCTGCCGGCGTGGGCGATCTCAAGCGCGTGCTGACCAACGTGAAAACCCGCGGCATCCTGGGTGAAGTGCAGCTGGGCGCGCTGCTGGACCAAATGCTCACGCCCGACCAGTACGAATCCAACGTGGCAACGATGCCCGGCTCTGGCGATCGCGTTGAATTTGCCATCCGCCTGCCCGGCGCCGACCGCGACCACCCGGTATGGCTGCCGGTGGACGCGAAATTCCCGCGCGAAGATTACGAACGCCTGCTCGATGCGCAGGAGCGCGCCGACGGTGACGCCGCCAACCTCGCCGCGATCGCGCTTGAGCGTCGCATTCGCGAGGAAGCCAAGACCATCCGCAGCAAGTACGTCGCGCCGCCGCACACCACCGATTTCGCCATCCTGTTCCTGCCCACCGAAGGCCTGTATGCCGAAGTGCTGCGTCGCCCGGGACTGTTCGAAGCGCTGCAGCACGAATACCGCGTAACAGTGGCCGGCCCAACCACACTGAGCGCGCTGCTCAACAGTTTGCAGATGGGTTTCCGCACGCTGGCCATCCAGCAGCGTTCAAGCGAGGTATGGCAGTTGCTCGGCGCGGTGAAGAGCGAATTCGGCAAGTTCGCCAGCATTCTTGAGAAGGCCGAGCGTCAGCTCAATACGGTCAGCAAGAGCATTGGCGATGCGGGCAAGAAGACGCGCACGATCGAGCGGCGACTGCGCGGCGTGGAGTCGTTGTCGGGCGACGACGCAAAGCAGCTGCTGGGGGATGTCGTGCCCGTTGTCGAAGATGGCGGTGAGGATGACATCGAGGCGTAAAGCTCTCGCTTCATGCCCCTCCCCCTGCTCAGGGGGAGGCCGTGAGGGGGTGCTGTTGCCTCAGCCGCCAGAGCTAACCCCTCCCCCCCTGCGAGCAGGGGAGGGAGCTCTCCTCATGCTTCTCCCTGCTTGCAGGGAAGAGAGTTCGCATGATGCCCCTCCCCCTGCCTGCAGGGGGAGGTTGGGAGGGGGTGCTCTAGCCTCAACCCCACCTAACCTCCACCAACGTTCCATCCCATGCATCGACCAACGATGCGTGCCGGAGTCGTCGCATGAAACCCTCTCGTGCTGTCCTTGTCCTACTGACTATGCTGATCACCAGCACCCAGGCCAACGCCGCTGGCCGACTGGTCGACCTTGCCGTCTACGACCGCACCACACAGCAGCAGTTACCGATATACCAGCACGATGGCCGGTACTACATCGCTGGACAACCCGGCCACCGCTACCAGATTCAGCTGCGCAGCCTCGAAGGCGGACGCGTGCTGGGCGTGCTCTCGGTGGATGGCGTCAACGCCATTTCCGGTGATACCGCCGAGTGGTCACAGACCGGCTATGTGCTCGGCCCGTATGCGTCGTCGGATGTCCGCGGCTGGCGCAAATCGCTAAACCAGGTGGCCGACTTCGTGTTTGCCGATGCGGCGCAAAGCTACGCCTCGCGAACCGGGCGCCCGGACAATGTCGGTGTCATCGGCGTCGCCGTGTTCCGCGAACGCCTGCGACCACGCCCGATCATGCCAATGGCCCAGTCGCCCGTGCGGGCTCCTGCAGAAGCCGCACGGGCCGCACCCGCCATGCCTGTACCGCCTGCGCCCGCCCCGGCACCGATCATGGCGGCGCCGACTGCCGATTCGGTCATGGCCGGCAGCCCGCTGGGCACCGGCCACGGCCCTCGCGAAGATTCCCAGGTGAGCTACACCGGCTTCATCCGCGCTTCCTCGACGCCGGACGAGGTGGTCACGCTCTACTACGACACGCGCGAACGACTGCTCGCCCAAGGCGTGATCTCCACCTCCGACCAGGACCAAGCATCATCGCGACCGGAGGCATTTCCGGGCCATTTCGTGCCCGATCCACAGTAAGGCGCATCACGACGTGGCAGCATGTGCCGCCACGTCGCGCGAAAGCAGAGGAACCCAAGCGTCATGATGGACGACCTGCATACCCTGATCGTCGCGCTGGAGCATGACGAATCGTTGCTGCAGCCGACGCGATTGCGCGAACGTGTTCGGGCCATGGATTTTCTCGAGGATGTGCTGGCGGACATCTCGGACGAACAAGCCGCCGAGCCTTCGCCAAGGTCGCGCGCACAAGCCCTGCACGCGCGACTCGCCCATGCCCAGCACGCACTTGCGCAGAACATCCGCAACGCCATCGCGCAAGGCGACGGTGCACGGGCGTTACGCGCGTGGGCGCGTGCCAGCCAGCACCCGCAGGACGCGGCAGGCTACGACCACCTCGATGCCCTGGTGAGCGACGTGTTCTCGTTCGATGAGCCCACCGCGGAGATCGCCGCGCTGGACCCGGAAATGGTGTTCTACCAGCCCACCCCGGCCCGCCACATCTTCGACTTCATCGAACACGCCGCCATAGGCCCCGACGACGTACTGATCGACCTGGGCTCGGGCCTCGGCCACGTACCCATGCTGGTATCTGCCAGCACCGGCGCGCAGGCCATCGGCATCGAGCGCGAACCAGTCTACGTCGACGGCGCCCGCCGCAGCGCCCGGGCCTTGAACCTCGACCGCGTCACCTTCATCGCGCAGGATGCACGCGAAGCCGACCTCTCGCGGGGCACGGTGTTCTACCTGTACACGCCGTTCAGCGGCTCCATCCTGCGCGCCGTAATGGATCTCCTGAAGCGCGAAGCAACCCGCCGACCGATTCGCATCGGCACGCTCGGCCCCTGCATGCCGATGGTCGCCGCAGAACCGTGGCTGGAGGCGGTCGGTCCGCAGGACGTCGATCGGATCACGCTGTTTCACCCCTGCCAGGCCCAGGCAAGCCGCGGGACTTGACGGTCGCGTTACACTGGCGAGTCTGTGCTGTAGCCGAAGGAACCCGCATGAGCGACCGCCCCGAACCGTCCGATGTCACCCGCGAACAGGCCGAGGAGGCCGTGCGTGTCCTGCTGCGCTGGTCGGGTGAAGACCCCAGCCGCGAGGGCCTGCTCGACACGCCCAAGCGTGTGGTGAAGGCGTATCGCGACTGGTTCTCCGGTTATCAGACCGATCCGGGCGAGTATCTGCGCCGCACCTTCGAGGAAGTGAACGGCTACGACGAAATGGTCGTGCTGCGCGACATCGAGTTTGAAAGCCACTGCGAACATCACATGGCGCCGATCATCGGTCGCGCGCACGTCGGTTATCTGCCGACCAACCGCGTGGTAGGCATCAGCAAGCTGGCCCGTGTGGTCGACGCCTATGCGCGCCGCTTCCAGGTGCAGGAAAAACTCACCGCGCAGATCGCCCAGTGCATCCAGGAAAACCTGCAGCCGGCCGGCGTGGCCGTGGTGATCGATGCCAGCCACGAATGCATGACCACGCGCGGCGTGCACAAGCGCGGCGTGTCGATGATCACCAGCCAGATGCTGGGCGCGTTCCGCGACGACGCGCGTACGCGCTCGGAATTCCTGCAATTCATCGGCATCCACGGCGGACGCTGAGCACAAGCAGTTGATGGGTCCAATCGATAGCGCAGACGCCGACGAGCGTCTGCAGGATGTACTGCGCGAGGGCGTCACTGCCGAGGATCTTCCGGCGGTGTTCCCGTTGCTGCGCGGGCGCTCACTGCTGCGTGCGTTCAGCGCGCTGTTCCACGGCGGCGAGGCGCAGGTATTGCTGCGCCTGCTGGTGTTGCGCACGCTTGGCGCACGCGCCCACGCGCCGGAATGGACGCCCTCGGAAATCCGCGACCAGCTCGCTTTCGTCGAACCGGTAAAGCTGGAAACCGTGGTGCAGCGCCTGAAGGAACACGAGCTGCTCACCTGGGACAGCGAAACGCTGCGCTATCGGATCAGCCCGCTCGGCCGCAAGGCGCTGGCGTCCGTGGCGACGTTGCTGGAATTCGAGCACGACGACGAGGACGGCCTGGGCTATCTCACCGCGCAGCTGGCTGCCGGCCAGGCGGTGGGACGGCTATCGGCGGATGAGCTGGGGCACCTGCTGTCGCGCCTGTCGGAGCTGAAGGAAGACTTCGACCGTGCCGTGCTATCAGGTTCCGAACACCGCATCCGTCGCGCGGCCGTGCGACTGGATTCGGTCTGGAGCTGGGTGGAGAAAGGCACCGAGGTGGTCAGCAGCATCGCCAACAGCGAAGAGCTGGACTCGGCCACGCATCGCCTCGCCCAGGCGGTGGGTCGCGCACAGAGCGCGCTGCTGCGACAGGCCGGCATCTTCCAGCGCGAGCTCAACAAGATCGACCAGCACCGCGTGCATCTGGGCCGCACGGGACTTTCCTCGTCGGACCTGGTGGCATGGTTGCGCTCACTCACGCCGGAAGCGCTAGCCCAGCATGCTGACGACGCCCACCTGTTGCCGCTGCAACCACCGTTCCTGCAAGACCAGATCGCGCTGGACGTGGCCGAATTCGAGCTGCTCGAGCGCGAACGCGCCGCTACCGAAAGCACCGAACTGCCTACCGCGGAAAGCACGCCAACCACGGCCGACCTGCCGATGGACGAAGACGACCTGTCGCCCTTGCTCGAATGGCATGACGAACTGGCCGCCTTGCAGCAGCCGCTGGAATTCAGCGATGCGCTGCGTGGCGACGACTATGCGCTGAGCGCGTATCGGCTATCGCTGCTTGGCCTGCTGGGCGATCCCGAATCGTCGGCGCTGCAAGGCCCCACGGCGGACCTTGCACGCCTGCCGCTGACACTGGAAATTGAACCGCGCCTGGTCGACCCAGGCTTGGCGGCGATCGCGCTGGTGAGCGCGGGCCGCCTGCATCCACGCAAGGACAAACCTGATGCATGACGACACCGCGGCGCTGGTCGCCCGCCTGCTCTCGCAGCGCTGGCTACCGCGCGACGACGTGCAGGCCCGCAAGGCGCTGCTCGACGAAGCCTTCCGTGAAGAACTCGACCGTCGCCTGGCCGGCGTGGGCCTGGAACTGCGCGAGCATCCCTACTCCGCCTGTATCGGCGTGGCCGTAGCGCGCAGCCACGAGCGTCACGTGTTCGGCGGCAGCGACAGCTGGATCTCCAACACCTTGCAGCTGGACCGCGATGCGATTGCGCTGCTGGTGGTGCTGTGGGCGCTGATCGTGCTGCCCAAGCGCCAGCGCCAGGTCGAGCGCCAGCAAGCCGAAGCGGATGCGTCGCAGGCGCTGATGTTTGCGGAGGCAAAGCCGATCTCGCGCGATCCCTCGCTGTCGCCGGTGGTAGCCGAACGCACCCTGCTCGCCGACTTCGGCGACAAGCTGGGTGGCAAGACGCGCGTCAACTTCAACCTGGGCCTGCTCGCACGCCATGGCTTTATTGCGCGCCGCAAAGGCGAGCTGGCCGAAGGTCCGCTGCTCGATCTCGTGTTCGATTACGAACGCACCGCGCGACGCATTCTCGATGGCGCATTGGGCGACCTGCTCGCCGGCCTCACGCCGCGCGAGCGCAGCAGCGATGACGACGAGCCGCTCTACGACGACACCGACGAACTCGAAGACAGCGAAGTGACCAGCGATGTTTGATTTCCGCAGCCTCGAAGTCATCCATTGGGACTACTGGCAGCGCTTCAGCCTGCCGCTGGATACCAACATCGTCACCGTGGTCGGCCCCAACGGTTCGGGCAAGACCACGTTGCTCGATGCGTTGCGCACGCTGCTTACCATCGACTGCGCCGGCAACCGCGACTACAAGAGTTATCTGCGCCACAACGGCAAGCCGTTCGCCTGGCTGCGCGCGCGCGTGGGCAACATCCCGGGGCCGCGCGGCGAACGCCCGTTCTTCCCGATCATGGACAGCGAAGTGACGCTGGCCGTGCGCATCCAGAAGAAAGGCGGGGAGTGGCAGCGCCAGTACGCCGTGATGGGCGGCGATGTAAGCGTGGATGAGATCGAGGCACGCGGTGACTGGTTGGGTCTGCGCGAATATCGCGTACGACTGGAAGGCGCCGGGCTGTCGCAGGCGATCCGCCGCGTGCTCACGCTGGAACAGGGCGCCACCGACAAGCTGTGCCAGCTGCCGCCCAAGGCGCTGCTCGACCTGGTGTTCGACGTGTTCGGCGACAAGACCGTGCTGGAGGATTACCAGCGCGCCCGCAACGAACAGGCCGAGGCCGACCGTGAACTGCATGGGCTTGAGCATCAGCTCTCACTGATCGGCGTGAGCCTGCAGGAAGTCGAAGGCCGCGTGCGTTCATGGCAAGAGTGGGATGCACTCAAGCACGAACACACCGACCTGGTTGCCGAAACGCTGCCGCGCACCGAGCTGGCCGAGTTGCATGCCGCCATTCGCGGCGCTCGCCCGCAATTGCTGGGGCTCAAGCGGAAGTGTCGCGACCTCTCGCAACGCGATGTAGAGCTGCAACTGCAATTGCAATCGCTTGACGCCAACGAAGAACATCTACGCGCCGAACAACAAGCCGCCGATGCCGCGCGCCAGCAGACCAAACAGCAACTGGACGAAGCACGCCGCGCCGAAACCGAAAACGCCACCTTGCTACGCCAGGAGCAACACCTGCGCAAACTGGTCGCCGAACAGGATGGCGCCGATCACGAAGAACAGGGCCGCCAGCTGATCGAGGCTCGCAGCCAACTGGGCCGCCTGCAAGGCGAGGAAGATCGCCTGCGTGGGCAACTCACCACGCTCACCGCACAACTCGGCGCCTGGCGTCGCGGCCAGCGCTACACGCCCGAATTCGAACAGGCCTTCCGCCGCGCGCTGGACGAGGAAGGCATCGGCCACAGCATGCTCAGCGAGATCGTGGAGATCAGCGAGCCACGATGGCAGGCCGCCGTGGAAGCGGTGCTGGCCGGCTATCGCCATGTGGTGCTGCTCGATCACCCGCGCGATCGCGAAGCCGCGTGGCGCCTGGGCGAACAACATCGCTACAAGCACTTCGTGGTCGCCGAGCGCGCACCGGCCACCGCACCGACGCGCGGTTCGCTGCTGGAAGTGGTCGACTTCAACGCCGCTGCACCGGAATGGCTGCTGCGCCAGCTCGATCGTATCCGCCGCGTCGAGGACGTGGCCGACGGCGCCAAGCTGGGCAAGGATCAGGATTGGATCACCCCGCAGGGCTACTTCCGCGAACGTCGCGGCGGCCGTCACCTGGGCGTGGACGATGTCTATTTCGGCAGCAGTGCACGCGAACGCCAGCTGCGCGAGGGCGAAGCGCGCCTGCAGTCGATCGAGCAACAGTTGCGCACGCTCACCGACCAACGCAAGCAATATCAGCAGCAAGCCGCCGATGCCGAAAGCCTGCTGCGCGGCGCCAACGCCAGCGGCCAGCTGGCTGATCGCGCCGACGAATTTGCTGACGCCCACGCGCAGCAGCCATCCTTGCAGGACGACGTGCAACGCTGCGCCGACAGCTACGCCGCTGCCGAAGCGCACTACGAATCCGTGCGCGAAAAACGCCAGCAAAATTCGCGCAACCGCGACAACGAAGCACGCGAGCACAAACAGGCGCAGCAGCAGCTGGCCGATAGCGCGCGCCAGTTCAGCCAGTTCCGCAACGAACAAGTCGATCGCCTCAAGTCATTCCGGCACAAACGCAGTCACGTGCGACCGACCCATCGCAGCCGCCGCGCCATGAGCCAGCTTCGCGAGCGCTATGAATCGCCCGCCGCCGTGCGGCGCGAAATCGACCGCATCGAACGCCGCCTCAACGAAGGCCATTGGGAGACCGACGAAGGCTGCCTGCCGCTGCGCGACAAGTTCGCCCACGACCACGAAGGCCTGCGCGACGACCTGCAGCGCCGCCGCGTCCACCTGGAACGCGCCGGCCGCATCACCACCGAAGCGCGCGGTGCCTATCTCAACGTGCTGCGCAACACGGTCAAGCGCTACGCCCGCAACCTCAAGCTGCTGGCCGAGCTGGCCGGCATCGGCGTGGAAGTGGAGCTGCCCGAACTGTCCAATGAAGATCTTGCGCTGGCCCAGGCCGGCCTCAACGTGCGCTTCGAGTTCGACAAGAAGGGCTGGATCGGCATGGACGATGGCGAAGCCTCCGGCGGCCAGCAGGTGATGAAATCCCTGCTGTTGCTGGTGGCACTGATGCGTGACGAGGACCGCCCCGGCGGCTTCGTATTCATCGACGAACCGTTCGCCCACCTGGACATCTTCAACATCGACAAGGTCGGCGCCTTCCTCAAATCCACCCGCGCCCAGTACATTCTCACCACCCCGGCCACGCACAACATCAACGTGTTCCAGCCCAGCGACCTCACCCTGGTCACCAGCAAACGCCGCCCCGGCGCCACCTGGGCGCAGCCGCTCGCGGTTTTGCGCCGCCGTACCGAGGCCGCCTGATGTTGCGCAGGGCCATTCTCGCCGCCCTGCTTTTGCTGCCGCTCTGGGCGCATGCCCAAAGCACGCCTGCTGAGTATTTGCGCGAGTTCGACACCGATGGCGATGGCCGGGTGAGCGAGGCGGAATATGTTGCGCATATGAGCGAAGGTTTCTATCGCCTGGATCGCAATGGGGATGGGGTGCTGGAGGCGGATGAGTTGCCCGGCGGGCATGGGAAGCCGATTACGCTCAAGCAGTATCAGGACAATTTGCGGCGGCAGTTTCATAAGTTGGATCGCAACCATGATGGGTATCTGGATGCGCGGGAGTTGACGCAGCCGCCGCAGTGACATGGGTTTTTCGGCGCGCGCCTGTGGTGACAGACAGGCGCGAAGCGCCCTTCTCGTCATCTCGACGAAAGCCTCACAAGCGGATGTGCGCCCCTGTCCGTCATCCCTGCGGAAGCAGGGATCCAGTGACTGTGTGCCCTGATTGTCGCGTAAGCAGCACTCTGGCGGCAGCGCCACAACCGAAAGCAAAGTCACTGGGTCCCTGCTTCCGCAGGGATGACGAGCAGGGGGTTCGCACTTACGCGGCCTTTCGCCAGAATGACTAGCCCCCCTCCTACTGCACTGCACACACCCCGTCACACGCAATCGGCTATCGTGCTCTCCTGCACTCCCAGCCACGCCCCATGGACCAGCCAGACATCAACGAGCTTCACCCTCGCCGCCGCGCTGCGGTGGCGCTGATCTACATCACCGTGGTGCTGGACATGCTGGCGTTTGGCATCGTCATCCCGGTGTTGCCGCATCTGATCGAGCAACTGGCCGGCGGCGGCATTGCCAATGCGGCGTGGTGGGTGGGTGTGTTCAGTACGGTGTTTGCCGCCGTGCAGTTTGCGTTTTCGCCGGTGCAAGGCGCGTTGTCTGACCGCTTCGGTCGGCGCCCGGTAATCCTGATCTCCAACGCCGGCCTGTCGTTGAATTTCGTGCTGCTGGCACTGGCGCCCACGCTATGGCTGTTGTTCTTCGCCCGCGTATTGCTTGGCATGACGGCAGCCAGCTTCACGACAGCCAACGCCTATATCGCCGACATCACGCCGAAGGAAAAGCGCGCCGCTGCCTACGGCATTCTCGGTAGTGCGTTCGGGCTTGGCTTCATCATCGGCCCTGGCGTGGGCGGCTTCCTCGGCCATTACGATCTGCGGCTGCCGTTCTGGGTCGCGGCCGTGCTGGCGGCCTGCAATTTTCTGTATGGCTTGTTCGTGCTGCCCGAATCGCTGCCCAAGGAACGGCGCACGCCACGCTTCGAAATGCATAGCGCGCATCCGCTAGGTTCGCTGGCGTTGCTGCGCCGCTATCCGCTGGTCATGGGTCTGGCGGTGGTGATGTTTCTGATTTACCTCGCGCATTACGTGTTGCAGACGACCTTCGTGCTGTACGCGGATTACCGCTACGGCTGGGGTCCGCAGGCGGTGGGTTATGTGCTCATGCTGGTGGGTGCTTGCGATGGTTTCGTGCAGGCTGTGCTCACTCGCCGGCTCGCGCCGCGCTTTGGCGAACGGCGCCTGATGCTGGGCGGCATGTTGTGCGGCATTGGCGCTTTCCTCGTGATGGGGCTGGCCGACACCGGCTTTGTGTTTCTGCTGGGCATTCCGCTGATGGCCCTGTGGGGCCTGTCACAACCGCCAATCCAGTCGATCATGACGCACCAGGTCGACCCCAACGAACAGGGGCGCTTGCAGGGCGCGATCAGCAGCCTGGCAAGCTTTGCCGGCATCTTTGGCCCATTCCTGTTCGCCCAGGTGTTCTCGTTCTCGATTTCGCCGACGTCGCCGTGGCATCTTCCCGGCCTGGCCTTTGTGCTGTCGGCGGTGCTGCTGGCCATCGGCACGGTCATTGCCGTGCGCATCACGCGCCACGCGCAGGACCTCGCCACCGCCGGCACCGCAAACGCGGAGGCCGCCGTGGAATTACCACCGGCGACCCTGCTTCCACCCACGGTTTCCACCACCGAACCTTCGGAGCATTCCCCATGACATTGTCGATGTACCAGGCATCCGTTCCCGTCTTCCTGCGCGCACTGAGCAACCTGCAGCACGTGTTGCGCAAGGGCGAGGCGCATGCCGAAGCACGCAAGTACGAGCCTTCGCTGCTGCTGCAGTCGCGCTTGACCCCGGACATGCTTCCGCTGACCCGCCAGGTGCAGATCGCCACCGACATGGCCAAGAACGGCTGTGCCCGTCTCGCTGGCGTGGACCCGCTGAAGTTCGAGGATAACGAGGCGAGCTTCGAGGAGCTGCACAAGCGCATTGAACGCGCGATCGAGTACATCAAGAACTTCAAGTCGGACCAGATCGACGGCAGCGAGACGCGTGAGATCACCCTCAAGATGCGCACCGGCGAGCAGCATTTCGAAGGCCAGGGCTACCTGCTGCATTTCGTGATTCCGAACCTGTTCTTCCACTGCACCACCGCCTACGCGATCCTGCGCCAGGCCGGCGCAGACCTGGGCAAGACGGACTTCATCGGCAAGCCGTAAGCACTGCCGTCCCCGCCCTCTCCCATCGGGGAGAGGTTTGGGGCGGGGGTAAATCGGCACTCGCCTGGTTTGTAGGAGCGCACCCTGTGCGCGACCGCGGCGTAACGGTGTTCCGCCCCGTAGGCTTGTCGCGCACAGGGTGCGCTCCTACAACGGGCCCTGATCGCAGCTTCAATTACCTCACCACGCTGGGTGACGGGGGGGTGCCCGCCCAGACGTTGATCAGCGCCACAGCGCCCCCACTTTTGGGTGATCCGCGCCCCCAAGGACTCACCATGACCGCCTCCACTCCCATCAAGATCGACTTCGTCTCCGACGTGGTCTGCCCGTGGTGCGCCATCGGGCTGAAATCACTCGAGCAGGCCCTGCAAAAGCTGGGCGACGACGTGGAGGTAAACCTGCACTTCCAGCCGTTCGAGCTGAACCCGCAGATGGCGCCCGAAGGCGAGGACATCGTCGAACACATCTCGCACAAGTACGGCAGCTCGCGCGAGCAGATCCTGCAGAACCAGGAAGCGATCCGTCAGCGCGGCGCCGAACTGGGCTTCGCCTTCGACATGAGCAAGCGCAACCGCATCGTCAACACGTTCGACGCCCATCGGCTGCTGCACTGGGCTGCGCTGGAAGGCCACCAGCCCGAGCTGAAACAGGCTTTGCTTGCCGCGTATTTCACGGATGGCCGCGACGTGAGTTCGCACGACGTGCTGGTGGATGTGGCGTCGCAGATCGGACTGGACCCGGTCACCGCCCGCCAGGTGCTGGACGAGGGCCGTTACGCCCAGGACGTACGCGCGCAGGAGCAGTTCTACCAGTCGCAGGGCATCCGCGCGGTGCCGTCGGTGATCGTGAACGACCGTTACCTGATCCAGGGCGGCCAGCCGGCGGAAGTATTCGAAGAGACCCTGCGCAAGATCGCCGCCGAAGGCTGATCCGGCCAGATGCCCTGTAGGAGCGCACCCTGTGCGCGACCGCAGCCCACCCGACGCCCGGCCGCCCATACGTGCGAAAATGCGCGGCTGTTACTGCCTGAACACCGCGCCCGCATGTTGCGACTCACCGATATCAAGCTACCGCTGGACCACGCCGATGGCGCCATCGAGGCTGCCATCCGCGCCAGGCTGGGCCTGGGCAAGGACGCGCTGCGCGGCTACACGGTGTTCCGCCGCGGCCATGACGCGCGCAAGCGCGGCGCGATCCTGCTGATCTACACGCTGGACGTGGACGTGGCCGACGAGGCCACCGTGCTCAAACGCCACGCCGACGACAAGCACGTGCAGCCCACGCCGGATACCGGCTACCACTTCGTGGCGCAGGCGTCCGAGCAGCTGGAACATCGGCCCGTCGTGATCGGCACCGGCCCTTGCGGCCTGTTCGCCGGCCTGCTGCTGGCGCAGATGGGCTACAAGCCCATCATCCTGGACCGCGGCAAGGCGGTGCGTGAGCGCACGGTGGATACCTGGGGTCTGTGGCGCAAGCGCAACCTCGATCCAGAATCGAACGTGCAGTACGGCGAAGGCGGCGCCGGCACCTTTTCCGATGGCAAGCTGTACAGCCAGATTTCGGACCCGAAGCACCATGGCCGCAAGGTTCTGCACGAATTCGTGAAGGCCGGTGCGCCGGATGAAATCCTCTACGTCAGCAAGCCGCATATCGGTACCTTCCGTCTGGTAACGATGGTGGAGAACATGCGCGCGACCATCGAGTCGCTCGGCGGCGAAATCCGCTTCAAGCAGCGCGTGGATGATTTGCTGGTCGACACCGATGCCGACGGCGCACGACATGTGCGCGGCGTGGTGCTGGCCAGCGGCGAGCAGATCCGCAGCGACCACGTGGTGCTGGCGGTGGGACACAGCGCGCGCGATACGTTCTTCATGCTGCACGAGCGCGGCGTATACATGGAAGCCAAGCCATTCTCGATCGGCTTTCGCGTGGAACATCCGCAATCGATCGTCGACCGCGCGCGCTTTGGTCCGCAGGCAGGTCATCCGATTCTTGGTGCAGCCGACTACAAGTTGGTGCATCACTGCAAAGGCGCCCATAAAGGCCAGGGTCGCTCGGTCTACAGCTTCTGCATGTGCCCCGGCGGCACCGTCGTAGCCGCCGACCTCAGAACCAGGCCGCGTCGTCACCAACGGCATGAGCCAGTACTCCCGCAACGAACGCAACGCCAACGCCGCCATCGTGGTCGGCATCGAACCGGCCGACTTCGCACCATTCGACGACAGCGGCAGCCCGCTGGCAGGCATTGCCCTGCAACGCGATCTCGAATCGCGTGCGTATGAACTGGGCGGTGGCGACTACAGCGCACCGGGACAGTTGGTAGGCGACTTCATCGCAGGCAAGGCCTCGACGGAATTTGGCGAAGTGCAGCCCTCGTACAAGCCCGGCGTACATCTCACCGATCTCGCTTCGGTGCTTCCCGACTACGCCATCGAAGCCATCCGCGAAGCATTGCCTGCGTTCGATCGCCAGATCAAAGGCTTCGCCATGCACGACGCCGTGCTCACCGGCGTAGAAACCCGCACGTCTTCGCCCGTGCGCATCCGCCGCAGCGACGACTACCAGAGCCTCAACACCCAGGGCCTGTTCCCCGCCGGCGAAGGCGCCGGTTATGCCGGCGGCATCCTCTCCGCCGCCGTCGATGGCATCCGTGTGGCCGAAGCGGTGGCGCTAGCCATCAACGCTTCGCACTAAATCCGCAGCACGACCCTTCCACTCGAACTGCACGCGCATGCGGCGTTCGCTGACAGTGAGCGTCGCCGATATACGGGCGATCCCCTACGCGTCACCTCAAGAAATTGTGCTCGAATCGTGATGTCGCAAAAACTTGCCGTCCTCAAGGCAAAGCGACACACCTAGCCGACGCCCATTGCCCCGAGTGACGTTGCAAGCGTCGGCTCCCAAAAAGTTATGCCCGTAGGGAGACGGACGCATGAACAATCTTACTCACGCCCGCAAATTGCTGGCGCTCGCCTGCCTTGCTGCACTCGCCGGCCCCGCCTTGGCGCAAACAAATACGTCGAACACTTCGGACGGCGTCGATACAAAGAACGCTACCAACCTGGAATCCGTGACCGTCACCGGGACGCGTATATCCAACCCCAATGTGATCTCACCCACGCCACTCAGCGTGCTGAGCGCTGCCGACATCAAGGCCACCGGCGCCACCAACATCGGCGACCTGATGACCACGCTGCCGCAGCTGGCGACCTCGTACACCATGGGCAACTCAAATCGCTTCATCGGTACGGCGGGCGTCGCCCAGCAAGACCTGCGCAACCTCGGCTCCAACCGCACGCTCGTGCTGGTCAATGGCCGGCGCTTCGTGGGTTCCAGCGCGGGTGACACCGCCGTCGACGTCAATCTGATCCCAGCCGACTGGGTCGAGCGCGTGGAGATCATCACCGGCGGCGCGTCAGCGGTATACGGCGCTGATGCCGTCACGGGCGTGGTCAACTTCATTCTCAAGAAGAACTACCAGGGCGCCAATCTTCACGCGCAGTACGGGACCTCCGAGCACGGCGGCCTCGACAAGAAAATGATCTCGTTGACGGGTGGCCTGAACTTTGCCGATAACCGCGGCAATATCGCCGCCTCCGTGGAGCACAGCGACCAAAGCTCGCTCGCATTCGCCGATCGCTTCGGCCACAAGGCGTACGCGCAGATTCTCACGCCTAACGGACAGACAGATTCCGCGCTTTACAACAATGCAGGCGGGTACACCAGCTACGCCGGCGGCACGTTCTCAACCGGTAGCTCTACCGATATCAGCAAGCGATACGTGTTCAATCCGGATGGATCGGTCCGCAAGCAAAGCTTCAACGGCCCGTACGACAACACTGGCCGCTGCAGCGACTGCGACCGCCTGGACACCAACCAGGTACTTCAGCTGGAGCCGCAGTACAGCCGAACCACGCTCAGCACCGTGGCATCGTTCGACATTACGCCTGAGCAGCATCTCTACGCCGAAGGCACCTACAGCCACATCGACGTGAAGAAGTTCAGCCAGCCTGCTTTCGGCAGCGGCAGCTCGGCGTATGTCATCACCCGCGACAACGCCTACATCACGCCCAGCCTGGCGGCGTTGATGGATGCGAACAAGCTCAACAGCATCAAGGTTGCCCGCTTCGACATTGACGCCGGACTTCGCGGCGAGGATACGGGCCGCAACACCACGCGCGCCGTCGTCGGCGCCAATGGTGTGATTACGGGTGACTGGGAATACGACGCCTCGCTGGACTACGGCGTGATGGATGAAACCCGCCACAACCTCAACAACCGCATCAACGACCGCTTCTACGCCTCGATCGACGCAGTGAGGGACGCCGGCGGAAATATCGTGTGCCGTTCGACGCTCAACCCGAACGCAAGGAACCCCAATGCTGGCGGGCATGCTTGACCCGATAGCACTAGGCGGCGGCTGCGTGCCGACCAGTATCTTCGGCGTTGGCGCCATCAACCCGGCCGCGGCGCAATGGTTCAACACGACCACCACCACGACTTCTCGCCTGACGCAGTTCGTTGGCGGTGGCACGGTGACCAATAACAACTTGTTCCAGATGCCATTCGAGGCGGGCGCAGCCAGCCTTGCGGCCGGTGTGGAATTTCGTCGCGAAACCAGTCGCCAAGTGACAGACCCGCTCGACGTTGAAGGCCTGACGTTCCTCAACGCGATTCCGCCTTCCGGTGGTGCGTACGACGTCAAGGAAGGCTATATAGAGACAGCCATGCCGCTGATCACGGGACGGCCTTTCGCACAGAACCTGACCTTCGATGCCGCCGCACGCTTCTCCGACTACAACACCATTGGCCACACCAAAGCGTGGCGTTGGGGTCTGGACTGGTCGATCGACAACAACGTCCGTTTGCGCGGCACCATGTCGAGTGCCGTGCGCGCACCCAACATTGGTGAGCTGTTCGGCGGCCAGTCAGAAAATTTCTTTACCATTACGGATCCGTGCTCGGTCAAGCAGCTCAAAAATGGGCGTGATCCGGGCGTGCGCACGGCCAATTGCCAGGCCCTCGGCATTCCGGCTGGATGGACCTCAAGCAATGCCGCAACCATCCAGGGCATCTCGGGCAGCAACCAGGATCTGAAGGCGGAGAACGGCCGTACCTGGACGGCAGGCATGGTGCTCACGCCTGAGTTCCTGTCTGGCTTCGGTATCACGCTGGACTACTGGAACATCAAGCTCACCGACGCGATCAGCGCCCCCGCCGGCACGGACATCGCAGATCACTGTGTGGATTCTACGACCGGCGTCAACAATCCGTATTGCGCCAGCGCGCAGCGCGATCCAGTCACCCACGAGCTCAGCTACATCAATTCCACCTACCAGAACATATCCTCGCTTAGCACCTCGGGCGTGGACATTGGTGCCTATTACTCGCGCGAGATCGGAGCCGGCAAGTTGCGCCTTGACCTGGACGTCACCAAGGTCATCGCCTATACCGAGCATCCGTTCCAGGATGATCCCTCCAACACGGTGCAGGACAACGGCACGCTGGGGTTCCCGAAGTGGAAGGGCATGCTGCGCGCGTCCTACACGCTCAACAACTGGCTGTTCAATTGGAACATGCGGTACTTCTCGTCAATGCTGCGCGTGACCAACGAGAGCTATGCATCAAACCCGACGCAGATCACCCCGATCCGCGCGGGGGCCGGCTTCTTCAACGATGCCAAGGTCGGCTACACCTTCGCCAAGAGCGGCTGGCAGGCTTACCTGGGCATTACCAACGTGTTCGACCGCGATCCTCCGGTGAACATCTTTGGCAATACCTTCGGCGGCGGTCTGTATGACACCGTAGGCCGAGCCTACTACGCCGGTTTCAACTACAACTTCTAACCTGGCAGCCCAGATACTTGGGTGAAAGGGCCGGCGCGGCCGGCCCTTTCTTTTTAGATTTCAAAGGGGTCGGTCATACCGGCCCCTTCTTTTTGCCAGGTCGCTTCCCTGTCCCGGCCGCCTGACCTGCGCCGACATGCGAGAATGGCAGCCTGACGCGAACCAAGCGTGCCTGATCCGCCCCCATGCTTACCGACACCACCAAAGACGCGATCCGCGCCGCCTATACGTGCCTGAAGGACGGCTTGCCGGGCTTTCGTGCGCGTGCGTCGCAGGGAAAGATGATTGCCGAGGTGGCCAAGGCATTGGCGCAGGAAGGTGGTGCGGCGGTGATCGAGGCGCCTACCGGCACCGGCAAGTCGATGGCGTACCTGATCGCGGGCGTCGAGGTGGCGCGTGCGCAGAAGAAGAAGCTGCTGATCGCCACGGCCACGGTCGCGCTACAGGAACAGCTGGTGCAGCGCGATATTCCGCTGTATTTGAAGCTCAACGGCACCGAAGCGAAGGTGGCGCTGGCCAAGGGTCGTGGGCGCTATCTGTGCCCGCGCAATCTGGCGATGGCAAGTAACAGTCTCAATGAGACAGCGCAAATGGGCTTGGGGTTCGACGCTGATCTGGCATTGTGGACCAAGCCGCCGCAGGAGCGCGACAAGAAGGCGTTGTCCAAACTGGCCGGGCTGTTTGATCGCGGCGAGTGGGATGGCGATATTGATGCTTCGCCTGAGCCGATCAGCGACGTGCTGCGTCCCATGATCACCACCAGCGCCGGCGGCTGCACCGGGCGCAAATGTGGGCAGTTCATGAACTGTCCGTTCTTCGCTGCGCGTCGTGCGGTGGGCGATGCGGACATCATTGTGGCCAACCAGGATCTGGTGCTGGCCGATCTCACCATGCCGCGTGAGGAAGAAGGCTTTGGCGGCGTGATCCTGCCCAAGCCGGACGAGACGCTATACATCTTCGACGAAGGCCATCACGTGCCGTCAAAGGCGATCGATCGCGGTGCCGCCGAGGTTTACATGAGCGTGGCCGTGCGCCAGCTCAGCCGGCTGGGCCGCCAGATTCACGCGGCTTATTCGCTGACCGACAAGGAAGTGATCGGCAAGCTGTCGCTGGACGCGGGCGACCAGAAGTTACAGGACCTCAGCGATGGGCTGGAAGAACTGGAAAAAGAAATCCGTCTCGGCTGGCTGCCCTCACCCGATGATATCGAGCCGATGTATCGCGGCTCGCTGGGCCAATTGCCTGACGCCTGGGTGGAACATGCACGCGCGCTCTACGTATTCACCGGTGAAGTGGAACGGTGGGTGGGCGCGGTGCGCCGCGCCGTGCTGGAGATGACCGAAAGCGGTCCTACCCACGAGGCGCTATCGCGCGAGCTGGGCATGGCGCTGGAGCGCATCGACCGCCAGGTTCGCACTTGGCGTGCCTGGTCGGCCAGCGATGGCGAGAACGCACCGCCGCTGGCGCGCTGGGTTACGCTCAGCGGCGACCAGCAACTGGTCTGCCATGCATCGGCCGTATCGGCAGGTGGCTTGCTACGCAGCGTGCTGTGGGGCAATGCGAGTGCTGTGGTGATGACCTCGGCCACACTCAGTGCGGGTGGCAATTTCCGCGGCTTTGCCGATGCGGTGGGCCTGCCGGACGATTCGGTGACGCTCAGCCTGCCCTCGCCATTTGATCTCGCGGCGCAGGCGCGGTTGGAAGTTCCCGCCATGCGCACGCTGCCCGATGCACGCGAAGAACATACGCTGGAAGTCTGTGAATGGCTGGCCGACAACCTCGACTGGGATGCCGGCAACCTGGTGCTGTTCACGTCCCGCGCCAAGCTCGATCGTGTGCTGCAGAAACTGCCGATCGAATACGTGCGCAAGGTGCGCGCGCAAGGCTCGCTGGGCAAAGCGCAATTGGTGGCCGAACATATTGCCGATGTCGAAGCCGGCAAGGGCAGCACGCTGTTCGGGCTGGCATCCTTTGGTGAAGGTCTCGATCTGCCCGGCAAGCTGTGCGAAACCGTAGTGATTACCCAGTTGCCGTTTGCGGTACCGACGGATCCGGTGGGTGCAACTTACGCCGAGTGGCTGGAATCGCGCGGGCGCAATCCATTTATTGAAGTGACGGTGCCCGAGGCCACGCGCCTGCTCACGCAATATTGTGGCCGCCTGATCCGCACCGAAACCGATCACGGCCGCATCGTGCTGCTCGACCGGCGCGTGATATTGAAGCGCTATGGCGAGCGCATGCTCAAGGCGTTGCCGCCGTTTACCCGCGTGATCGAGAGAGTGGCATGAGCTTCCACATCATTCGCGCTGCCGACTGTCCGCCCGCAGCCGTGGAAAAATGGCATGGGCACCACACGCGAAGTCTCGCGTTTTCCAGCCGATGCCGGCAGCGATGATTTCCTGTGGCGCGTCAGCGTGGCCGAAGTAAATAGTGCAGCGCCGTTCTCCACATTCCCTGGCATCGATCGCCATATCGCGCTGCTCGATGGCGATGGTTTCACGATGATGCTGGATGGCGAATGCGAGCATGCATTGGTACAACCCTTCGTGACGTTCGGTTTTCCGGGCGAAGCGCGTGTCGACGTGGCGATGACCGGTTCAGCGACACGGGATTTCAACCTGATGGTGCGCCGCGAGCTTGCTCGTGGGGATGTGCAGACGCTGACTACGACGGACAGCTATACGCCGGATTCCGCATGCGTACTGGTTTATCTTGCGCAAGGCACCATGAAAACCCTGGACGGTACGCTTGAGGCTGGTGACGCCTGGCTACCTGATAGTTCGCCGTTTGAACTGGGTGATAACAGCGTTGCCCTCGTTGTAAGCGTTTTGCCGCGCTGAGTCGGCGGGTCGCGCACAGGGTGCGCTCCTACAGTTGGGCTGCCCGCTCTTGAGCGCATCCTATGCGCGACCGACCGCAACCGTCATGCAGCACGCAGCCAAAGCTCCTATCATCGCCAAGCCCCATCCTTCCAAGGTGAGCCCATGGCACTGCTGATCCTCGGTCTGGTGATCTTCCTCGGTGCGCACTCCCTGCGCATCTTCGCGAACGATTGGCGCAGCCGGCAGCTTGTCCGCCTGGGCGAGAAGCGCTGGAAGGCGTTCTATGCCGTGGTTTCCATCATCGGCTTCGTGTTGATCGTCTGGGGCTTCGGCGTGGCGCGGCAGCAGCCGGTGGTGCTGTATGTGCCGCCGCTATGGCTGCGTCACCTCAATGCGCTGTTCACGCTGCTGGCCTTCATCCTGGTGGCCGCGGCTTACGTGCCTGGCAACCATTTCAAGGCGCGGCTGGGTCACCCGATGCTGGCCGGTGTGAAATGTTGGGCGTTTGGCCATCTGCTAGCCACCGGCATGCTGCACGATGTGCTGCTGTTTGGCGCCTTCCTGTTGTGGGCGGTGATCGACTTCATCAGCGCCCGTCGCCGCGACCGCGCCGCCGGCGTCATCTACCCCGCAGGCACCGCCAAAGGCGACGTCATGGCCGTCATAGCGGGCGTGGTGGGCTGGGCCGTGTTTGCCTTCTGGCTGCACGGATGGCTGATTGGCGTGAAGCCCATGGGGTGACGGTAGTCATCTACGCGGCAGCATTGCGCTGCGCTAAAGTGACGTCGTTTCCGACATGAGGATCAGCCCATGGTCGCCTTCCTGCTTTGGTTGTTGCTGCTGGTGTTCTGCTGGCCGCTCGCGTTGCTGGCCCTCGTGCTGTATCCCATCGTGTGGCTGCTGACGCTGCCGTTCCGATTGGTGGGCATCACGGTCGGCGCGGTGTTCGCCCTGCTCGGCGCAATGTTGATGCTGCCGGCGCGCGCGCTGCGTGGCCGCCCTGCCGCCTGACTGGCGTGGATAAACCCAACGCGCCTTCTTGCGAGCGTAACCGCGACCCCATTCTCCACCTGCTGCGCGTGCATTTCGCCGATCGCCAACAGGTGCTGGAGATCGGCAGCGGCACCGGCCAGCATGCTGTGCATTTCGCCGCGGCGTTGCCGCAGCTGCAATGGCAATGCACGGACCGCGTCGAGAACCTGCCCGGCATCACGCTGTGGCTGGATGAAGCCGCGCTGCCCAATACACCGCCGCCCCTCTTGCTGGATGTCGGCGGCGCATGGCCCACGCAACGCTACGACGCCGTGTTCAGTGCCAACACGCTGCACATCATGGGCTGGGATGAGGTGGAACACCTGTTCGACCATCTCGCGGATGCGACCACCGAGGGCGCCAAGCTGGTCGTCTACGGTCCGTTCAACTATGGCGGGCGCTACACCAGCGAAAGCAACTCGGCGTTTGACCAATGGCTGCAGGCGCGAGGCGCACACATGCGCATCCGTGACGCCGAAGCGGTGGACGCCCTGGCCGACGCGGCCGGTTTCACCCTCGTGGATGACATCGCCATGCCGGCCAACAACCGCTGCCGCGTGTGGCAGCGTCGCGCTGATACCGCATAGCTTTCGGCCTATCGCCAAACCATTGGCATTTGCGCAAGGACGCGTCACGATGCGGCCTATGGCGACGTACCCGTCGCGCCTACCGATGCCATGCGACCCTACGTGCAAGCAATCGACACGCTCATCCCTTGCCCCTGCGGCAACGCTGCCGGTTACGCCCGTTGCTGCGGGCCGCTGCACGAGGGCGGCATCGCTGCCACCGCCGAGCAACTGATGCGTTCGCGGTACAGTGCCTACGTGCTTAAGCGCGAGGACTACCTGCTCGCCACCTGGCACCACAGCACCCGGCCCGCCACGCTTAAGCTGGGCGCGCAGCAACCGGCACCGACCTGGTTGGGGCTGTCGGTCAAGCATCATGAAAGCGACGGTGACCAGGCCATGGTGGAGTTTCTGGCGCGGCTACGTTACGGCGGCGGCAAGGCGCAGCGCATGCATGAGATGAGCCGCTTCGTGCGCGAGGACGGACGCTGGTTTTATGTGGATGGTGAGTTTCCCGACGCCAGGGTCGCTGGCGACTGAATTTCTGCCCCTCCCCCGGCGACGCAGGGAGAGCCTATTAGGGCTTTTGAGGCGCTAGAAGCACCCCACCCCAGCCCTCCCCTGCGATGCAGGGGAGGGAGTCAGCGTGCTACGAGCGGTATCGCGGTCTCGCCATCGGTGCGCCCCATCGGTCCGAAACGCCGCTCCACCACGACACCACGCCCGTCGTACCCGATGGCCACCACCGTGCTGGCCCGCGTGCCATACGCCTCACTGCGGATGAAGGCGGACGACAGCCAGCGCTCGCGCTCCAGCCCCACCCCGGTATCCGGCAGCTCGCTGTCCGGATAGACATGCGTGTCGGCCAACGCGGCAAACAGCGGCGCGAAATCGTCTGGCTCGCCGCCCTCGGTCCAGTCTTGCAGGCGGCGCATCAGCGCACGGGTTTTGGGCCATGGCGTGTTGAAGTCCGCATTGGAGAGACCATGCACGCCCGGGGTGATCGCCTGCACGCGCGAGTCGGGCCGATTGCCAAGGTAGAACGCGTTCTGCGTATCGAACGTCAGCAGATTGAACGGGCGATAGGCTGCGGCCGTCTCCAACAAGGTATTGGCGTGCGCGACGGCATCCGCAGGGCCGGCCAGATAGTCCAGCGCGAGCAAGCCACGCGACCGCCCATGCTGCGGATCACGCGGATCACGCACGTTGGTGACGACACTGCAGCGACCGTCGTCGGTAACGCCTAACCAGGTACCGCCGGCTTCCAGGTCCTTGCCGGCAAGGATGGGCGGCTGCGCCCAGCGTGCCAGCGGCAAACTCGGCCGCGCATGGAATTCATCGCGATTGCCTGCCAGCAGCAGGCGCCAGCGCGGATGGACCTGCCAAGCAAACGCTATCAGGCACATGTCGAAGGATTCCTGGCGGCATCAGCCCATTGTCGGCTACCGGCAATGCCGGTGCCAGGGTCATCTAAACGACCCCAGCGTGGCGCACCGCCGCTGCGCGCAGCCGCACCGCCTCGGCCCAACGCGCCGCTACCCGTGGCGAGGTGATGCACACGGCCTCATCGGTGCGTGTGGTCACGGCGCGCTCGAGCAGCTGGATATCGGCTTCGTGCTGACGCGCGACATGGGGATCTTCGAAAAAAATCGCACGCTGGCAGCGCCGTTCCAGCACCAGATCGGCGATCTGGGCGTCGCCACCCAGCGGGCCACTCTGGTAACGCTGTACCCACGGCACGTCGGCGGGCCAGCCGCGACTCCAGGCGAGCTCGTTGAGGCGCTGGCCGGTGGTACCCGTGCCGACGCGATGGGCAAAGCGCGACAACACATCAAAATGCGCCGCCGCATAGGCCAGCATCTCGGGCTTCATCGCATCGTGGGCAATCAACGCCGCCGTTTGCGTTTCCAGCGCGTGAAATTCGTCGGCACCCGGGTCGGGCGCCATGCCCGCGTAGATGCGCTCGAGTTCGATCCAGTCGCGGGCGGATGCCACGGTGGAGATGAAAGGCTTGCCATGGATCACGCACTGCCGCTTGAGCGCCACCGCTTCGGGAAAAATTGACGAGGGGTCGACCGGATCGATCAGATAGATGGCGCCATCAAGTACGCGGTTGTCATCCAGGCCCACCACCTCGGCCACCAGCTTCATCAGGCCACCTTCGCGACCGTAGGGATAGCGGCGCAACGGCGCATAGTCAGCCAGGAAGCCGGTGCGCTCGATGGCATCGTACGTGCGCCCCACCGCATGCAGGCCAAGCCCTAGTTCGCGGATGCCCGCCTCGCATGTGCGTAGCCAGCGAAACAGGGCGGCATCCGCATGGGCGTGGTGAAGCTGGTTGGCGGCGAGGCCGAGACGCATGGGGTTCGCTCCGTGGGCAGGCTGAAAAAAGGCGAGCGTAACCCGAGAGCATGCATTTCGCTCGGCGCACGCATTTCTTCCTCTCCCCTCCGGGGAGAGGACCCAATGGCGATCACGCATGCGCCAGCACGGGCGCTTCCACCTGCTGCAGCATCTGCACGATCGACCCCGCCGCCTCGCGACCGTCATACACCGCACGCACCACCAGATCCGCGCCGCGCACGTTGTCGCCGCCAGCGAAGATGCGCGGGTGACTGGTCTGGTGCGGCAGCGTGCCATCGGCGCCGGTGACGACACGACCTGTGCGATCCAGCGCCACGCCGTGCGTGCGCAACCAGTCCGGCGGACTGGGCAGAAACCCGAACGACTGGATCACCACGTCGGCGTCGATCACGTACTCGCTGCCTTGCACGTTCTGCGGTCGCAGGCGGCCCGAGCCATCGTCGACCAACGCCGTCTCCACCACACGCACGCCGCGCACATTGCCGCGCGCACCGCCGAGAATCTCCAGCGGCTGACGCTGGAACAGGAAGGTGACGCCTTCCTCGCGGCTGTAATTCACCTCGCGGGCGGAGCCGGGCATGTTGGCTTCGTCACGGCGATACACGCAGGTGACGCTGGCCGCGCCCAGACGGATCGCCGTGCGGTTGCAGTCCATGCCGGTGTCGCCACCGCCCAGCACCACGACGTGTTTGCCGCGGAAATCGAAAGCCGGCGGCGTGGCCTCGTCGCGCAGCAGTCGCTCGGTGTTGCCGATCAGGAACGGCAGCGCATCATGTACGCCATGCAGTTCACGGCCCGGCAGCTGCGCATCGACATAGGTATACGCGCCGGTGCCGACGAATACCGCGTCGTAGTCGTCCAGCAGCTGGCCGAATTCGATGTCACGCCCCACTTCGCGATTCAGCAGAAATCGTACGCCCATGCCTTCGAGCAGCTCGCGACGCGTGCGCACCACGCCCTTGTCCAGCTTGAACGGCGGGATGCCGAAGGTGAGCAGGCCGCCGATTTCGCTCTGGCTGTCGTAGACATCGGCCGCGATGCCGGCCCGGCGCAGGCGGTCCGCGCAGGAAAGGCCGGCCGGGCCGGCGCCGACGATGGCCACCCGCTGACCGGTTTCGCGCACGGCGGAAAGATCAGGTCGCCATCCCTGGCGTAATGCTTCGTCCGTGACCCAGCGTTCGATACTGCCGATGGTTACCGCGCCGAACGCGGTCTGTTCCAGCGTGCATGCACCTTCGCATAGACGGTCCTGCGGACACACGCGGCCGCAGATTTCAGGCAACGGGTTGGTCTCGTGCATCAGCGTGGCCGCCTCCATCAGGCGCCCCTCTTCCACGAGCTTCAGCCAGTTCGGAATGTAGTTGTGCACCGGACAGGCGTGCTCGCAATAAGGATTGCCGCAATCGATGCAACGCTCTGCCTGCGTGCCCGCCTGGACGCCACCGAAATCGCCCGAGATCTCGCCGTAACCGAGTACGCGGATGGACACCGGCACCGTACGCGGCGTCTGTCGCTGCACATTGAGGAACTGGAAATCCTTGCCGCTCATGCCGCGCTCCTCAGCTCTTCCGCCAGCGCCGACAGGCTTGCCGCCTTCGGTTTCACCAGCCAGAACTTGTATTGCAGGCCACGGAAGTCGCGCAGGATGTGCCGCCCCCAATCGCTACCGGTGAGTGCCACATGGCGCTCAACCAGGCCGCGCAAATGCTGCATGTAGTGCTCCATGCCCTCGGGCGAGATGCGCAGGATGTCCACCAGCTCGTGGTTGTAGCAATCGACGAAGGTGCGTTCGACATCGAGCACGTAGGCGAAGCCACCGGTCATGCCCGCGCCAAAATTGAGCCCAACCTTGCCCAGCACCGCCACCACGCCGCCAGTCATGTACTCGCAGCAGTGATCGCCCGCGCCTTCCACCACCGCCAGCGCGCCGGAGTTGCGCACGGCAAATCGTTCGCCGGCACGACCGGCTGCGAACAACTCGCCGTCGGTGGCGCCGTACAGGCAGGTGTTGCCGATGATGGCGGCGTCCTGGCTGGCAAAGGGCGAATCCGCCGGTGGCCGCACCACGATGCGGCCACCGGCCATGCCCTTGCCCACGCCATCGTTGGCTTCGCCGGTGAGATCGATATGCACACCGCCAGCGTTCCACGCGCCCAGGCTCTGCCCGGCCGCGCCAGTGAGTTTGAGCACGATGGAATGCTGATCCATGCCGTGGTCGCCGTGCTGGCGCGCCACTTCACCGGAAAGACGCGCGCCGATGGCGCGATCGGTATTGGCGATCTCAAAAGCAAACTCGCCGCCCAGGCGCTGGTTTATCGCCTCGCGCGTGGCCGCGTCGATGCGCGTCGCCAGCGCGGCATCGTCACGCATCGGATTGCGCGCGAGCGTGCAGGCGAAGTCGACGTTCGCACCCAACGCGCCATCGCCAAGCAACGGCTGCAGGTCGAGCTTGTGCTGCACCGGCGTGGTGCCGTCGAGCTGCTCCAGCAGGTCGGCGCGACCGATAATTTCTTCCAGATTGCGTGCACCCAGCCGCGCCAGATGCGCACGCACATCCTCGGCAACAAAACCGAAATAGTTCATCACCATTTCCGGCAGGCCGATGAAGTGTTCCTTGCGCAGCACCGCATGCTGGGTCGCTACGCCGGTAGCACAGTTGTTGAGATGGCAGATGCGCAGGTACTTGCAGCCCAGCGCCACCATCGGGCCGGTGCCGAAGCCGAAGCTTTCTGCGCCGAGCAGCGCCGCCTTGATCACATCCAGGCCGGTCTTCAAGCCGCCATCGGTCTGCAGGCGCACGCGTCCACGCAGGTCGTTGCGCCGCAGCGTCTGCTGCGTCTCGGCCAGGCCCAGTTCCCACGGCGTGCCCGCGTACTTGATCGACGTGAGCGGGCTCGCACCCGTGCCACCGTCATGACCGCTCACCGTGATGAGATCGGCACCAGCCTTCACCACGCCCGCCGCCACGGTACCAACGCCCGCGTGGCTGACCAGCTTCACGGACACCAATGCTTCGGGGTTCACTTCCTTGAGGTCGTGGATCAGTTCGGCCAGGTCTTCGATGGAATAAATGTCGTGATGCGGTGGCGGCGAGATGAGGCCGATGCCGGGCTTGGCATAACGCAGCCGCGCGATGGTGCTGTCCACCTTGTGACCGGGCAGCTGGCCGCCTTCGCCGGGCTTGGCGCCCTGAGCGATCTTGATCTGCAGTACTTCGGCGTTGACCAGATAGGCCGGCGTCACGCCAAAGCGACCGGACGCAACCTGCTTGATCTTGGAAGTCTTCTCGGTGCCATAGCGCGCCGGGTCTTCGCCACCTTCGCCGGAGTTGCTGCGTGCGCCGAGCCGGTTCATCGCAATGGCGAGTGCCTCGTGCGCCTCGGGCGACAACGCACCCAGCGACATGCCGGCCGAATCGAAGCGACGCAAAATGCTTTGCGCGGATTCCACTTCCTCGATCGGCAACGGCTCACCCAACGGACGCGGCGACAACAGATCGCGCAGTGCGGAGGGCGGGCGGTGGTCAACGAAATTGGCGTAAGCCCGATAATCGGCGACGCTCCCCGTACGCACAGCCTTTTGCAGGGAGCTGATCACGTCCGGGTTGTACATGTGGTATTCGCCACCGTAGACGAACTTGTACAGGCCGCCCGCGCGCAGCGGCAGCGCCTCGTTCCAGGCTTCTGCCGCCAGCAGGCGCTGGTCGTGCTCCAGTTCGGCGAAGCCCGCGCCACCAATGCGCGAGGGCGTGCCCGGGAAGCACAGCGACACGACATCCGGCGCCAACCCGACAATCTCGAATAACTGCGCACCGCGATAACCCGCGACGGTGGAGATGCCCATCTTGGAAAGGATCTTGAGCAGGCCCTTGCGGATGCCGCGCCGATAGCTGCGGCCGATCTCGAAGCGGTCGCTGTCGATGTGGCCTTCGCGGCCCAGCTCGAACAGGCTTTGATAAGCCAGCCACGGGTAGATGGCGGTCGCGCCGAAACCGATGAGGCAGGCGAACTGATGCGGATCGCGCGGCGTCGCCGTCTCCACGATGATGTTGCATTGACATCGCAGCGCGTGATCGATCAGGTGCGCATGCACCGCACCCACCGCCAACAGCGAGTGGATCGGCAACTGATCCTTGTGCGGATAGCGATCGCTGAGAAACACCAGCGCACATCCCTCGCGCACCGCCTGCTCCACCTCACGGCAGAGGCGGCGCAGCGCGGCTTCCAGGCCTTCCTCCGGTGTGTACATCAGGTCGAAGCGCGGCGTACCCACGAATTGCGGTAGCGCCAGCAACTGGCGCAGCTTGCGCTGCGAGAGAATCGGCGAGTTGATCAGAATCTGCCTGGCGTTCTCGGGCGCGAGATCGAACACATTGCCCTCGGCGCCAATCTGCGTAACCAGCGACATCACCAGTTTTTCGCGCAACGGATCGATGGGCGGGTTGGTGACCTGCGCAAACGCCTGGCGGAAGCGATCGAACAACGGCCGCACCTGCCGCGACATGGCCGCCACGGGCGTGTCGTCACCCATCGAGCCGGTGGCTTCCTGCTCCAGCTCCACGATGACCTTGAGCACCGTCTCGCGCTCTTCGCGTGATAGGCCATAGAGCTTCTGGTAGCGGCGCAGCTCGTCGGTCGGCAGCGGTTCGGCGGCCAGCGAAGGGTCGATCAGATCCGACTCCAGATAGCTCACGCCGGCACGCAGCCAATCGCGGAACGGTGCACGGCCACGATTGATATCGTCGATATCCGCGTCACGCAGCAGGCGGCGTTCCACCAGATCCACCGCGATCATTTCACCCGGCGCCAGGCGACCCTTGGCGATCACCTGCGATGAAGGCACGTCCCACAGGCCCGCCTCGGAGGCGACGATCAGATGGTTATCTGCCGACAGCGCCCAGCGCGCCGGACGCAGGCCATTGCGATCGAGCGTGCAAGCGGCGTAATGGCCGTCGCACATCACCAGGCCAGCGGGGCCATCCCACGGCTCGCTGTGCAGGGCGTAATACTCGTAGAACGCAGCCAGATCCTCGTCGATACCACCGCGCGCGGCGAATGCCGGCGGTACCAGCACGCGCATGGCCGCGAGCAGATCCAGGCCGCCGGCAAGCAGTACTTCGAGCGCGTTGTCGAGACTCTCCGAATCGGAGCCGGTCTGACGTACCAGCGGACCGATGTCCGACAGATCTACCAACGGCGAATGCAGAATCGTTTCGCGCGCCTGCATCCAGCGCCGGTTGGCGCGAATGGTGTTGATCTCGCCGTTGTGCGCGAGCAGGCGAAAAGGCTGCGCCAATCGCCATTGTGGTGTGGTGTTGGTGGAAAAGCGCTGATGAAACACCACCGCATCGGCGGATAGCGCCGGATGCGAGAGATCGGCGAACACCTCGCGCAAGCGTCCCGGCGCCGCCATCGCCTTGTAACCCACGACCTGGGCGGACAAGGTCACCACATAGAAGTGCGCATCATCCACCAGCACGGTTTCCGCGCGGCGACGGGCACGGAACAGCGCACGCTCGAAGTCGGCATCATCCAGCGTTTTTGGCTCTACAAACACTTGACGCACGCGCGGCCTGGCAGCGGCGGCGAGCGGGCCACACGCGTCGGCTTTCACCGCTACGTCGCGCCAACCGGCGACGTGCAGGCCTTCCTCGCGCAGATGCTGTTCCAGGGTGGCCGAAGCCGCATCGCCGCCAGCCGGGTCGAG
The DNA here is from genome assembly GCA_963783075.1 of uncultured Gammaproteobacteria bacterium. Taxonomy (GTDB): domain Bacteria; phylum Pseudomonadota; class Gammaproteobacteria; order Xanthomonadales; family Rhodanobacteraceae; genus Dyella. Next base: position 458,467 of record CAWAMF010000001.1, read on the forward strand.
AAACACCACGCCTGCGGCAAAGCGTTCACCGATGACGATACCGGCTTCTGCAGCCAGCGCTTTCAACCAATCCAGCGGACGGTGGAAGAGCACGCCGCAGCCATCGCCGCTGACGCCGTCGGCGTTCACACCACCGCGATGGGAGAGTTTGGCCAGCGCACTGAATGCGGTGTCCACCACCCATGCGCTAGCGCGCCCGTCGATCTGGGCGACCAGACCGAAACCACAGCTGTCGTGCTCGAACGCAGCGTCGTAAAGCGTCGCTGGACCTGCCTGCGCCATCTTGCCTCCCCGGCCGATGGTTGAAGACACGTCGTCCCAACGGCACCAAGGGTGCCGCAGTCACGTGTCCAAGTGTGGTCTTGACTAAAGCACAATTGGTGCGTCGCGTCAAAGCAATCTATACGTCCAAATGAAAGTTACAACTGGAAGCATTTTTGTCCACAGGACAACGCGCATATCGCGATGCGCGCGATATATGGAAACACTCGCTATCGCGTGATCGATGCGACGCACGTCGGCATCATTCGTCACTGGCCATCGCGGCGGCGACGCGGACTCGCATACCAGTCGTGAAGCAACCGTCGTCCTGAAGACAATGTGACCTGGGACAACCGGCCAGCGTCAGCGGCTCGCGCGCCGTCATCGCGCTCTGTGATAATCGCCCGATGTCCATACCACTCCCCCGCTCCCGCCCCCTCGTCCTGGCCATGATCGGCGCCCTCGCCGTCACCGCCATCGCCCTGCCCGCCTGGGCACTGCAGGACAACAAGACCAAGGCCGAGCAGGCGGATGCCGAGAAGAAGCTGTCCGACGTGCGCAGCAAGATGGACGCACTGGCCAAGGAACAGGCGGAGACGGCAGCCAAGCGCGACAGCGCCACCGCCGAGCTGGCCAAGCAGGCCAACGCCGTTGCCGGCGCCGCCAAGGCCGTTCGCGAGACGGACACGCAGCTGGCCGCCAAGCAGAAGGATCTGGCGCAGCTGCAGCAGCAGCGGGCCGAGCTGCAGAAAAACCTGGAAGGCCAGCGGGCCGCCATCGCCGACCTGCTGCGCGCCACCTATGCGCTGGGCCAGGGCTCTGACCTGCGCCTGCTGATGGGCGACGACGACGTTGCCCGCATCGCCCAGGCACTGGCCTACTCCAAGTATTTCCAGGAAGACCGCGTGCAGCGGGTGCAGAAACTGATGGGCGATCTGGCCCAGCTGCAGGACCTGGAAACCCAGATCACCGCCCAGCAGCAGGCCCTGCAAGCCAGCCGCGCCGAACGCGCGAGCCAGGCCACGACACTGGAGCAGCAGCGCGCGGCCCAGGCCAAGCTGGTGGCCGATACCGACGCCCAATACAAGGATCAGGGCGCGCGACTGGCCGCACTGAAGCAGAACGAGGCGTCGCTCAACCAGCTCGTGGACAAGCTGCAGAAGGCCATCGAGGAAGCCGCCCGTGCCGCCGAGCGCGCCGCCAAGGCCAACCCCAGCGCGCCGGTGGTGCCGGCCGGCAAGGGCCTGGTCAATATCCGTGGCAACCTGCCCTGGCCCGCCAACGGCGTGGTCAACACTTACGGCAACGGCGTGCTGATCAAGGCGGCCGGCGGCAGCGAGGTGCATGCGGTGGCGGCCGGGCGAGTGGTCTATGCCGCCTTCCTGCGTGGCTACGGCATGCTGGTCATCGTCAGCCACGGCAGCGGCTGGATGAGCATGTACGGCAATAATGAGACCCTGATGCACGGCGTCGGCGACCAGGTGGCTGCCGGCGAGGTGGTCGGCACCGCCAGCGCCCCCACCGGGGTCAATACCGGCGTGTACTTCGAGTTACGCCAGAACAACAGCCCGGTGGACCCGCGCAGCTGGCTGGGCAAGCAACGTTGACGCCGGCTACGCGTCGTCGCAGGCTAATCTGCGTGCCATGACATTGAATTTCGGTGATATCCGGCGGTCAAAGCATCTGCATTGCCACCGCCGGCCCGCACCCCCACTGGTTCCCCGGAGTCTTCCACCCATGCGGTTTTCCACCTTGAGCCTGGCCATCCTGCTGCTGGTGGCGCCCTTGGCGCAGGCCCAGACGGCGCCCGCGCAAAGCAAAGGCGCCAAGCAGTCGGCCCCTGCCTCGGCATCCTCGGTGCCCGATCGCCTGGATCTGGATGACATCCGCAACTTCAGCCGCGTCTATGAAATTGTCCGCCAGGCCTATGTGGAGCCGGTCGACAACAAGACGCTGATGAAGGCCGCCATCAGCGGCATGCTCAGCGGGCTGGATCCGCACAGCGAGTACCTGGACAAGGAAGGCCTGGACGAGCTCAACGAGGACACCACCGGCCAATACGGCGGCCTTGGCATCGAGGTGCTGCAGGTGGACGGCACCCTGCGCATCATCGCGCCCATTGACGACACGCCTGCCGCTCGCGCCGGCGTCAAGCCGGGCGACACCATCGTCAAGGTCAACGGCAAGGTGGTGGAACCTGAGAACATCGATGACATGTTCAAGGAGCTGCGCGGCGACCCGGGCAGCAAGATCACCCTCACCATCCTGCACGAGAAAAGCGACAAGCCGATCGACATGCCGCTGGTGCGCGAAAAGATCTCGGTCACCAGCGTAAAAGTGCGCGAGATCGAGCCGGGCTTTGCCTATATCCGCATCAGTCAGTTCCAGGACGATACCGCTCCGGACCTGGAGAAGAAGCTCGGTGACCTGATCAAGAAGAATGGCCCGCAAAAGGGTGCCATCCTCGATCTGCGCTCCAACCCCGGCGGGCTGCTCACGGCTGCCGTTGGCGTCAGCGATGACTTTCTCGACAGCGGCACCATCGTCACCACGCGCGGACGCCTGCAGGATTCCAACCTCAGTTTCGAAGCGCACCCGGGCGACCTGCTTCACGGCTCCCCGATGGTGGTGCTGGCGGACAACGGTACCGCTTCCGCCGCCGAAATCGTTGCCGGCGCGCTCAAGGACAACCATCGCGCGCTGATCATTGGCCGCCGCACCTTCGGCAAGGGCGTGGTACAGACGGTGCTGCCGCTGGATGCCGAGCACGCGGTGAAGATCACGACGGCCCGGTACTACACCCCCAACGGCACCTCGATCCAGGCCGAAGGCATCAAGCCCGATATCGCACTGGCCGACCTGGCGGTGAACAAGGCCGACAGCGCCCCGATACTGGTCAGCTCCGAAGCCGACCTGCCCAACCACCTGGCCAACGAGGATTCCAAGACCGGCCAGGACATCGACAACGATGGCAGCGCCGAGAACGCCAAGCTGGCGACGCAGGACTACGCCCTGTCGCAGGCGCTGAACGTATTGAAGGGCATGGCGCTCAATCGCACGGTGCAGGCAACGCCGCACTAAGCCGCTATCCCCGCTCCCCTTCGGACGAAAGTAGTCCCGTGGGAGAGCGGCGAGGGGTCAATCTTGCGATAACGCCGAGCCGGCGCCGCCTGTTCTGTAGGAGCGCACCCTGTGCGCGACCGCAACGTCAGGTCGCCACCGCCATGTAGGCTTGTCGCGCACAGGGTGCGCTCCTACACAGAGGTGGGGCGCCGCCTCAGGGTGCGGCAATCTCCGGCGCCAGCCCGGCCAGATGCCCCGCCAGTGGCGCGTCTTCCGCCAGCATCTCAAAGCCGTTGTACTCGAACGCCGGCGCCACCAGGCAAGTTGCCAGCGCATATCGGCCCAGCGGTCGCGCTGCCTGCCAGGCACCGGCCGGTACCACCACCATCGAACTCGCACCCGGCGTCAGCGGCCCCAGAGTGCAGCGCTCCAGGCTCTTGTTCGCCGAGTTATAGATCAGCAGCTCCAGCGGCTCGCCTTCGACAAAGTGCCAGGCTTCCTCGGCATCCACGCGATGCCAGTAGCTGGATTCACCCGCCTCCAGCAGGTAGTGGATGGCGCTCAGCGCGTGCCGTTCGCCAGCCCCGTCGCTGGTCCCTTTCGGTGGATGGATGCGGCGATAGTGACCGCCCTCGACGTGCGGCTGCAGCTGCAGTGTCTCTCTCAGCTCACTGGCGCGGGCAGCCGGGTCGATCATGCGGCGTTGGCCTTGGCCGGCTTCAGCAACCAGCGCACGGCCAGCATGCCCAGCTCATAAAGCAGGCACATGGGAATGGCCAGCATGATCATGGAGGTGATGTCGGGCGGCGTGATGAAGGCGGCGATGGCGAACGCGCCCACGATGGCGTAGCGGCGACCGTTGCGCAGCTGCTCGAGATTGACGATACCGATCGCGGCAAGAATTACCACCGCCACCGGCACCTCGAAGCACAGGCCGAAAGCGAAGAACATCAACATCACGAAGTCGAGGTAATGCGTGATGTCGGTCATCATCTCCACACCTTGCGGCGTCACCGCCGTCAGGAAGCGGAAGGCGGCCGGCAGCACCAGGAAATAAGCAAACGCGCAGCCCATGTAGAACAGTGCGAGCGCCGCGACCAGCAGCGGCCGTGCCAGGCGTTTCTCGTTGCGATAAAGGCCCGGGCTGACGAACGCCCACAGCTGGTAGACGATCACCGGCATGCTGATGAACAGCGCCACATAGAACGCCAGCTTGAGCGGCGTCACGAACGGGCTCGCCACCTCGGTAGCAATCAGATGCGCGCCTTGTGGCAGGCGCGATACCAGCGGCGCGGCCAGCTCGGTATACAGCCGGTTGGCAAATGGGATCAGGGCGATCAGCACCACACCCACGGTGAGTACTGCGCGCAACAAACGCGTGCGCAATTCGATCAGGTGCGAGAACAGGCCTTCTTCCTGCAGACGCTCGCCTTCAAGGCTTTCTTGCTCAGGCGCCGCCATGCGGGATTTCCTTGGGTGACGTCTCATCCGTGACTGCGGCGACGGTGTCGGTCGCTACAGCGGGGGCAGGAGCCGGCGTGGGTGTGCCGCCGGTGGGCTGCATCTTGCGCAATGTCGCGTCCAGCTCGGCCTGCGCCGCTTGCGCGCGATCGGCAGCCTCGCGGGCCTGGCGACGGATCTCCTCGACTTGCAGCTCGCGCTCCACCTCGGCGCGCACACTGTCCCAGCCGGTGCGCACGCGACGCATCAGCGCGCCCGCCGTACGTGCCGCGCCCGGCAGTTTTTCCGGGCCCAGCACGATGAGCGCGATGAGCGCGAGCAGTACCAGCTTGCCGAAGCTGATCTCGATCATGAGCCGCTAACCGGAGTTACTTTTGTTCGGTGGTGTCGTGCGGGCTCTGGGTCTGGCTGGTGCTGGCCGGGGGCGGGTCGGCACGCAGGCGATCTTCCGACGAGCCGGCCTGCTTGGCGGCCTCGTCGCCGTCCAGACCCTTTTTGAAGTCGCGCACGGCGCCGCCCAGGTCGCCGCCGATATTGCGCAGCTTCTTGGTGCCAAACAGCAGGACGACGATGACGAGAAGAATGAGTAGGTGGGTAATGCTCATGAATCAGGCCTCAAGGACGTCAAAGTGACGGAACGAAGCTGTCACGCTCCCGCGCCGCCGCTCCACATCAACGCTGAGTGTACTCCTCCAGGCGGTCCCTGAAATCGACTACCGGGCCCGGAACGTTGCTGACGCCACCCTCGAAGATGCGTCGTGGCGTCACGCCTGCGCCATAAATGGCCTCGTTGGCGTCGTAATCGATGCGCAGCGCCGAACCGTCCAACGCCACGCCGGCAAACAGGCCGCGCGAGCGCGAGTAGGAGTAGATCTCGGCCTTGAACTGGCTGTCGGTCGAGGCGGTGGCGGTGCGACCCACCGGGCCGGCCGCGGCAGCCGCATCGGCGCCGAGGGTAAATTTGCCGTTGACGATGCTGTCCACGCCGCGCTGGGTGCGGAACACCAGGATCACGTCAGTGGACGAGGCACCGGCCTGGAAGCCGAAGCTGCCGCCGGTCATGGTGATGAAGCTGGGGTTGGACCAGGTGCCGTCCGGCGCCTTCACCGAGATCAGGCCCTCGCCACGGCGGCCGCCGAACACAAAGCCTACCTTGAGCATGTCGGGAATGACCGCGATGGCCTTGGCTTCCTTGAGCAGATCCTGCGGGATCGACTTGTCGGGCGCCTCCATGATTTCCCGCAACACGCGCACCGAATTCTGCGCACGCACCAGCGGCGGATCCTCGGCGTGGGCGGCCATGGCCGGCAGCAGCAGGACCAACATGGCGAGCATCAGGCGACGTAGCGGTGTTTTGATCATGGAGGACTCCTGGGCTGGATTCGGTCGGGCGGCCTGCGGCAACCATGCATGCGGCGCCACGAGTGGCTTGTGGCAGACTCTGCGACGGTCTTCTTCGCCAGCGCCACGATGCCACGCAGCCACGACTATACCGGCCCTGCCGGCGATTCCGATGACCCGGCCGTTCAGGCAGCCGTGCTGTTGGTGAACCTCGGCACACCCGAGGCACCCACGGCAAAGGCGGTGCGTCCGTATCTGGCCGAGTTCCTCGGCGATCAGCGTGTGATCGACTACCCGCGCTGGCTGTGGTGGCTGATCCTGCATGGTGTCATTTTGCGTGTGCGACCCGCGCGCTCGGCCCACGCCTACCAGCGCATCTGGACCGCGCAAGGCTCGCCGCTGCGTGTCGGCAGCGAGGCGCTGGCAGCGCGACTGCGGGAGGAACTGTCGCGGCTGAGACCAGCGCGTCCAATTCGCGTGGCGCTGGCCATGCGTTACGGCGAGCCCTCGGTGCGGCATCAGATCGAACAGCTGCAGCGCGACGGGGTGCGGCAATTGCTGGTGTTGCCGTTGTACCCGCAGTACTCGGCCACCTCCACCGGCTCGGTCATCGATGCGGTGGCTGACACGCTGAAGGCGCTGCGCTGGCCACCGGAGCTGCGCATCATCAACGACTATCACGACGATGCCGACCATATCGACGCCCTCGCCGCCAGCATCGAACGCTGGTGGGCTATCCATGGCCAGGGCGAGCGTTTGCTGTTGTCGTTCCACGGCATTCCCGAGCGTTATGTGCGCTCCGGCGACCCCTATCTGGACCAATGCCAGGCGACCGCACGCGCGTTGCGCCAGCGACTGGGGTTGGATGACACGCAGCTGATGGTGAGCTTTCAGTCGCGTGTGGGGCGCGAACGGTGGCTGCAGCCCTATACCGACACCACCGTGCGTGAACTGGCCGCCGCTGGCGTGAAGCGGCTCGACGTCGCCTGCCCCGGCTTCGCCGTCGACTGCCTGGAAACCCTGGAAGAAATCGCCATGCAGAACAGCGACTTCTTCCGCGAGGCCGGCGGCAGTGAATTGCGTTACATCCCGGCCCTGAACGACACACCCGACCAGGTGCAGAGCCTGGCCCAACTGGTGCTGCGCCATAGCGGAGGCTGGGAAGCCTTCACCGAAGCGCCCCCAAGCGAACCGTGATCAAAGGATGAGCACCGTGCCCCAGCCCGTCGAACGCGACATCGCCGTGCCACACCTGCGCCTGAGCATGCAGATATGGGGAGCATCGAACGCACCGCCTCTGCTCGCCCTGCACGGCTGGCTGGACAACGCCGGCAGCTTTGCGAAATTGGCGCCCTTGCTGGCCGACCGCTGGCAAGTGATTGCGCTCGACCTGCCCGGCCATGGGCATTCAGATCACTTGCCGCCCGGCACGCACTATCACTTCATTGAATACGTGCGCAGCGTGCTTGCCGTAGTCGACGCCCTGGGGCTGTCGCGCTACCAGCTATTAGGCCATTCGCTTGGCGCAGGTATCGCGGCATTGATCGCCGCGGCCATGCCCGATCGCGTCGAGCGGCTCATGCTGATCGAAGGCATCGGCCCCATCGGCGACGACGGCCGACAGACCCTCCATCGTTTTCGCGAAGCCTTCGCCGCGCCGGCCGTGGCCAGCCGCCCGCTGCGCATGTTTGCCTCGATCGACCAGGCGGTCAGCGCGCGCACCCTGGCCAGCGGGCTGCCCGCCGAACAAGCTCGCCCCATCGTCGCGCGCGGGCTGCGCGATACCGGCGATGGCTGGCATTGGCGCAGCGATCCGCGCCTCAACCAGCCGACCCCGCTGCGGCTGGCGGAACAGCAGATCCATGCGCTGTTGCGTGGCATCGAGGCCCCGACGGCACTGCTGCTTGCGCAACCGGAAGCCCCCTATCTGCCCGCCGCCAAGATCCAGGCACGCGCCGACTGCGTCGACGAGATCACGGTCACCCAGATGAACGGCCACCATCACCTGCACCTGGAACATCCCGAGACGGTAGCCGTCTGGGCACGCGCGCATATGGAAAAAGAGTTCGATACGCGGCCGCTGCCTCAGTAGCGCCGTTCGCCGCTTTTGTAGGAGCGCTCCCTGTGCGCGACAACCTTACGGAGCACAGGCGAGGGGACGCTGCGGTCGCGCACAGGGTGCGCTCCTACAGGGAAGGCGTGCCGCGCCAGGACAGGGCGCCTCAGGGTGATTCAGCGTCTTTGTGAGTGCGGGACGGGATCATCCTGCTGCACATCACATCGCTGTGCAGGACGAGTGATTCTGGCGCCACCCTGTTTTTTGTAGGAGCGCACCCTGTGCGCGACAACCTTACGGAGCACAGGCGAGGGGACGCTGCGGTCGCGCACAGGGTGCGCTCCTACAGGGTTAGAGCCAGACACAGTTCCAGTAGGGATAGTCGAGGACGTGGTCAACGAGACCCGCGCGCAGAGGATTGGCGACGATGTATCTGGCCACCATGCGTAAGTCTTCTTCCTTTCTCAGCGCTCGATCGTGATAGCCACGACCCCAGACCAAACTTGGCTGGACGCAGCCGAGGCTTTTTGCGGTGACTGACTTGAAGCGGTTGATCACCAGAGAAAGGCTGTCGCTCGGTCCCAGCTGTATCAATCCATGCCAATGATCGGGCATCAGCACCCAGCAGAGAGGGCTCGCGTCGCCCCAGCAGCGATGATCGATCAAGCCTTGCGACAGGGCCCTGGCCATATCGATGTCCTTGAACAGCGGCCGCCGAAAAGCAGTCACGGCTGTCACCAGATAGACGTGGTGGGGTAGCGAGACGCGCCCCTTGCGCAAAGCGCGGTGTCCTACTAGCAAATTCATAGTGCCGAACGTCGCATCATTCGGCAGTACCCGTGTATCGGGCGACCCTCCGCCTTTTGTAGGAGCGCACCCTGTGCGCGACAACCTAACGGAGCGAAAACGACGCCACGCCGCGGTCGCGCACAGGGTGCGCTCCTACAGGGAGGCGTTGTTACGGTTTGGTCAGGCCCAGTACGTCCAGACCCTGATCGAAGGTGATGTCCACGGGGATCTTGGCCTGATCAAGACGCTTGAGATCACCCGCCAGCGTGGCGTCGACACTACCCATGCTGTCGGTGAGTTGCTTGGCGGCCGCGTAATCGCCATCACCCTGGATGGTGAGCAGCTTGGCCGACAGTGCATTCATTGCCGCGGTCATCTTGTCGAAATCGACGCGATATCGGCCGGTGGTGGCGTCACGCGAAAACGCACCCTGCTGCTGGAAGAAATTGAAACGTACCATGTTGGCCTTCGCGTGCGCATCGCTGGCGCCAAAGCGCACCGAGCGCAGGATGCCGGCGAGGAAGGTGACGTAGTTGTCCATCAGCTTGGCCTTGTCCAGCTCGCCCTTGTCGGCCAGCTTGGTGACCATGTACAGGCCCAGGATGTCGGCCTTGCCTTCCTCGAAGCTGGACGCCTGATCCTTAAGTGCCGTGCGCACCATGCCCTTGTCAGTGAGCGTCTGCTTGATACCGAGGCCATGCGCCACTTCGTGGAACATGGTGTTCTCGAAGAATGCGTCGAAGGTGAGATGCGATTGCTGGTCATCGGCAATCAGTGCCTTGGCAATGGGCAGCATGATCTTGTCGAACTTCGCCTGCATCACGTTTTCCAGTTGCAGGCGGCGCGTGCCTTTCTTCAGCTGCACTTCCTCGTCGTTGGGAAGATTGATGGCGATGGTCTTGGCGCCGACGTTGGCATCGCCGGCGTAGTACACGGCGAAGTAGGCGTTGAGGTCGGCGTCGGAGCCGGGCTTCTCGGCCTTGTACTTGTCGTCCACCGGCAGCTCACGCTGCAGTTCGGGCAGGTACTTGGCGAAGCGCGCGAGCTTGGCGCTCCATGCCTGGTCTTTCACCAATACATAGCTTTCGTAGCTGGCCTTGTAGCCGTAGAGCTGGTCTTCGTAGGTTTCGATGGGGCCGATGACGATGTCGACCGGATTATTCTTCATCGACATCCAGGCGAAATCGCTGGGGCGATAGTCATCGCTGAGCAACGCATCGGCACGCTGCTTGAGATAACCGGCAAAGTCTTTGTCTGCCGACAGCTCAGCAGCCTGGCGCAGCAACCCGGCGGCGCGTTCCAGGTCGGTCTTGTAAGCATCGTTATAAGGCACGGTTACCAGCTTGCCTTGCGCATCGCGACGCAGCAGCGTGTAGAGACCCGTTTTGTCCTTGAGGTCGGCCTTGTCGAATTCGTCCTTGGTCATGTCAGCGGGGTAGAACTGCGCGCCGGGCGGACGTGGGCCGATGCCGGCGACAAAGGGCTGATCGTTATCCAGGCGATCCCACGGTCCGTAGTTGATCTCGGCAAAGCGACGGGTGACCTCATCGGGAATGCGCGCCATCAGCGCGGCCTTGTCACCCCACGACTGCTGCCAATAGATGTCGTTGGTGATGTCGGCCGCCTCGATCAGCAGCGCGATCATCTGCTTCTGCTTGTCGTCGAAGCGGGAGATGTCGGCAGTGAGCTTCACGGACGCGTAGTTGGCCAGGCGCTGCTCGGCGTTATCGGCATCGGTCGACGGCGGCGGCGGTGCGACGGGTGCGGTGCTGGCAGGGGCAAGCGCGGGAGATTGCGCCGCCGGCGCGTTGTCGTGCGAGCTGCAACCGGCCAGGGCGGCGACGAGACTCAGGGCGAGGAGATGGCGGCGCATGGGCTTTCTCGGTGGAGGGAAAGCGTCATGGTAGCGCGACGCACCAGCTCCCTCTCCCTGTCGGGGAGAGGGTTGGGGTGAGTGGCCAATCTTGCGGGAAGGCTTGTTCCGAGCCTGCTCTGAAGATGCCTTTTCGCGAGCACCCGCCCCTCACCTCAGTCCTCTCCCCGAAAGGGAGAGGACGCTAAGGACTCAGCTCGAAATAGCTAGTCGCTCTGACTGATATAGATGCGCCGTCACCAACACACCCAGTGCGGCGGCTACCAGGCTACCCACCAGGCACAGCCCCAACTGCTGCGTACCGATGCCATCTCCTCGTAGCAGTTGCATGATGCCCAGATGCTGTCCAAGCAGCGGCACCGCATACATCCAGTCGTGCGACTTGATCGGCATGGTGGAAAGTAGAATGCTTGGAATCACCGGCACGAACATCAGCAAGGACAAATACGTTTGCGCCTCGCGGTAGCTTTTGGCAAACGCGGCGACCATCGATTGCAGTGCCGCCAGCAGCACGATCAGCGGCACCATCAGCAACAGCACGTGACTGCTGAAGCGCAGGCCGAGGTCAAGTTCCATGCCCAGCTTTTCGGTCGGGATGAAACGGCCCACCACGGCGAACGCAGCAAGGCTGATCAGCAGGCTCGCCGCCGAGAAGGTGCAGATCGCCGCGAGCTTGCCGGCCAGGATCTTCCAGCGCGATACCGGATTGGCGAACAGCGGCTCCAGCGATTGGCGCTCGCGCTCGCCGGCGGTGAGATCAATCGCCAGGTACATGCCACCCATGAAAATGGTGAGCACGAAAAAGTACGGCAGGATGGAGAACATCAGCGCACCGCGTGCCTGCGCCGTGGCCTGGTCACGACGCGCCGAGGCGACGGGCCATGCGGTGCCCGGCGACAGGCCACGCGCCACCAGCCGCATGGCGCCCTGCTGCCTGGCGTAGCTTTCCACGAGTTGCGACACGCGCTCCACCGCGGCATTGGCGTCGCGCTGCGAGGAGTCGTAAATCAACTCCACCTGCACGGATTCGCCCTTGGGCCACGCCGTGGCGAAATCGGGCGCGATGCGCAGCACCACGTCGGCATCCTGCTTGCGCACGGCCACTTCGGGGTTGGCAATGGCAGCCATTGGTACGATGCCGTTGGACTTCAGCGCATTGATGAGGTTCGGCGCGTACTCGCCACCAATCACCGGCACCGGCAAGGGCTTTTCGGCCTTGTCGATTTCACGAGTGAGCGTGATGTTGAGCAGCATCACCAGCATGAGGGGACCGAGCAGCGGACCGGTAAGAAACGCGCTGATCAGCGTGCGACGATCGCGCAGGTTCTCCTTCACTTCCTTGAGGAACACGGTGAGGAAGGCGCGCGTGCGCATGACAGGTGCGGTCGTGGCGCTCATGCAGCAAGCCCCTCTTCGCTGCCGATGATCTTCACGAAAGCATCCTCCAGGTTGCTCTCTCCGGTTTGCTCTCGCAGCGCGGCCGGGGATTCATCGGCCACCACGCGGCCGTTGGCGATCACCACGATACGGTCACACAACGCGGCGACCTCCTGCATGATGTGGCTGGAAAACAGCACGCAACGACCCTCCGCCTTGAGCTTCAACATGAATTGCCGCAACGCGCGGGTTGCCATCACGTCGAGGCCGTTGGTCGGCTCGTCCAGGATCACGTTGCGTGGATCGTGGATCAGCGCGCGGGCAATGGCCGTTTTCACGCGCTGGCCCTGGGAGAATCCTTCGGTGCGGCGATCGGCGATGTCTTCCATCTCTAACCCATGGACCAGCGCTTCGCGGCGACGGGTCAACACATCCTCCGGCAGGCCGTGCAAACGCGCGAAATAGTCGATGTTCTCGCGTGCGGTCAGCCGCTTGTACAGGCCGCGCGCATCCGGCAGCACGCCGAGTTGGCGGCGCACGGCAAGTGCATCGACGGCAGCATCGACGCCATCGACAACCACCTTGCCGCTATCGGGCTTCATCAGCGTGTAGAGCATGCGCAGCGTGGTGGTTTTGCCGGCGCCGTTGGGGCCGAGCAAGCCTGTGATTTCGCCGTCGCGTGCAATGAAGCTGACGCCATCGACGGCCTTCACGGCGCCGAATGCCTTGTGCAGATCTCTTACCTCGATCATGGCGCGGCTCCATTGAAGTCAATGAACATCGGCGTGGCCTGCAGGCGATCCAGGCACTTCACATCCAGCGCCTTGGGGTTCAGATCCTCGATGAAGTGCTTGACGATCTGCGGAGCGCAGCCAGCATTGATCACGTTGTGGCCCTGGCCGGTGAGCACGAGGTTGCGCGACTGTGGAAGATGCTTTGCCACCTCTTCGCCGTAGCGCGGCGGCGTTACCGGATCGTACTGACCGGACAGCAGCAACACCGGCTTGTCGGTTTGCAGCGGCTGGTGGAAGTCATCGGGGCGCGTGCCCTTGGGCCACACGGCGCATACGGCCTGCAACGTGTCGATCATCCGCGTGCCAAGAATGGTATGTGCGTCTTGCGGGCGCGGTGTGAGCAGGTCGGCATCTTCGCTGCAGATCACCGAGGACTGCATGCCACCATTCATGGTGTCGGACAGATCGCCCGAGAGCAGCTTGGCCTGCCCCAGCAACGGGCCCACATCGCCATGCGCCGCGGCATCGATGGATACCGGCAACAAGGCTGCAGTGAGCGGGGAATAAGCAAACATGCGCACCACGCTGGCCAGCGAATTTTCGCTCAGCACGCGCTGCACGGTCTGATAGGTCTGCGGATCGCGGAAGCTCACCTTGTGCGGATTCGCCCGCAATGCATCGCGCAACTGATACAGCGTCTGGTACGGATCATTGAAGCGCTGTCGGCACGCCGTGTCGGCGCTGCAGCGCGCGAACTGCGCCTTCAGCGCATCATCCAGATTCCGCGCGAAGTCCTCGCCCAGCACCAGCTCGTTGGGCACCACACCATCGAGCACCATGCTGCGCACCGCTGCGGGATAACGCATGGCGTACTGCTGGGCCATGCGCGTGCCGTAGGACACGCCCACCAGGTCGAAGGTGGGCGAGCCGAGCGCCTTGCGCACGTCTTCCAGATCCTGTGCGGCGACGGTGGTGGTGTAGTAGCGCGGGTCAGCCTTGCCAGCGAGCTGCTTGAGACACTGCTCGACTTCGGCACGCTGCTTGTCGGGGCTGGCGTCCTTGTCGTCGACCACGCCCTCCTCGCCCTCGCTCTCGTTTTTGCAGGTGAGCGGATTGGATCCACCGGTGCCGCGCTGGTCGAGCAGCAGCACATGGCGATGGGCAGTCAGCGGCTGCAGCGCTGTAGCCACGCCGGGCCACGATTCGGTAGCTGCTTGGCCGGGGCCGCCCGCCAGCATCACCAGCATGTCCTTGCTGGCCACCTGGGCGCTGCTGCGAATGACCGCGAGCTTGAGGTCGATCTTGCGGCTATGCGGGTCGTCGCGATTCTCCGGCACCTCGAACGGCGCACACCATGCAGAGGTGGAAAGCCCGCTGTTGGGCTGACCCAGCTCGCAAGGCATCAGCGTCAGCGAACCCAGTTGCCAGGTCTGCGACTTGGCCGGCGCGGCGGGCTTGCTCACCTGCGCGGCCATCGTGGCGTCATCGACCACCGCTATCTCGGCGTGCCGGTGAAAATGGCTCCAGGCCAGCGCGCCGAGGCCGATGGCCACGATGCCGATGCGCAGAACCGTCCGTCCATTGATTGCCATGTGTTCCTACCCCTCACTCCGTCTGGGTTGCATTCGCCCGCGCCCGCGCTATCGCCTACGGATTCGGCTCGAAGATCGTTTCGATGGAAAGCTCAAACAAGCGCGCAATGCGGAAGGCCAACGGCAAGCTTGGGTCGTACTTGCCTGTCTCGATAGCGTTGACCGTCTGACGCGACACATCCAGCCGCTCGGCCAGGTCGGCCTGCGACCAGCCATGGTCATTGCGAAGCTCGCGAACACGGTTGTTCATTCGGCGCGACTACGCTTCACCAACCAGCAGCGGGTGGCTCCATAGGTGAAGCCCAGCGCCGGGTAGACCAGCAGCAGCGCCAGCGAGCCATCCACCACCACCACCTTGGCGGCCGCGAGGAAGCCCAAGGTCATGCTGACCATGCTGACGATGGCCGCGCCAATGGCCACGGCTTCCAGATGCTGGCGCCGCTCCAGCTCATCGCTGCTCAACACATAACGGATGCACGCGATGATGACCCAGGCGATGGGCAGCACCGGGAGCAGCGCGATGATCAGCTTCAGCGCGCCGGCCTCCATGGTTTTCTGTAATGGCCACACGTACACCATGACCATCACGTACAGGACCATGGCCACCATGAACTGCAGCGCGTATCGACGCTCAAAGCTGCGGCTTCGCTCTTTCATGCAGGCGCGCCCAGCCTGAATGGCCAACGGCATCGACGACGCAAAGGCCAGCACGCCAAGCACGCGTAGCGGCAGGCTGCCCGTCACCATCAACCAGAATCCTCCGGCCATCAGGCCATAGGCGGCCGCCAACACTAGCCCACGAGCCCATGCCGGCCAGGCGTACATGGGCGTCCAGCGCCCGCTCCGGGCCACACGGTCTTCAATAGTCATGGCGGCCTCTCCCGAGTCGCATGTCAAGTTGACTTGACACAGGCTAGGGCGCCACCAGGGCCATGTCAAGCAAGCTTTACATCACAAAGTGTGTATCGGCCGGCTTGCTTGAAACTTAAGGCCCCTAGCAATAAGAATTTTCCGAAAATGTGACACAATTTGCATATTGAGCCGTCCATCGGGCCCGATGTGACCCGATTCGACTCATAAAAATCGTCACACCGTCCAACCAAGACCTCCAGAGAAAGCCCGCCGCACAGCCACGGGAGAGGAACTGTGCACGTTGGCACGGGGGTTGCAGTTGGGACCGTGAGCGATCTGGAAACCGCCCGAAGGGGGCACGGAGCCAGGGGCCGTACAGCGCAACGGGGGCACCCGCCTGTTTGTCCGGAAGCGCTTCAAACATCTGAACCATCCAACAAAAAACGTTAAAGGACATCCGTATGAAGAAGCTTCTTCTTTCCGCTGTACTCGTTGCCACCCTGGGCGCCGTGGCCGTGGCCAATGCCGCCACCCCGGTCAGCAGCGGCACGATCACCGTCGCCGGCAAGATCGTCACCTCGACCTGCGCCGTCACCGCGAACGGCTCGCAGAATCCGACGATCACGCTGCCGACCCTCGACACGAACGCGCTGCCGGCCGGTGCTTCGGCTGGCTGGACCGCCCTGACCTTCGCCGTCACGGGTTGCTCGGCCGTCTCTAACCTGACCAGCAACACGGTCTCCACGTACTTCTCGAGCACGAATGTCGACCCCACCACTGGCTACCTGAAGAACACCACCACCACCGGCGGCAGCAACGTCCAGGTCGTGCTGTCCAACTCGCAGAGTGCGGTCGTGGGCGCCAACAACGCTCTTGCTCTGAATGCCGCTGCTGGCCTGCAGTTCGCCCAGACGGCTGCCCTGCCGACCACCGGTAGCTCCGGTACTGCCACGTTCAACTACTACGTGGGCTACGTCGCCGGTACTTCGGCTGCCACCGCCGGCCTGGTCAACACCACCGTCCAGTACGCGCTGAGCTACCAGTAAGCGCTGAAAAACCGGTGCTGCGGTCGCCTCGGCCGCAGCACTTCTCCTTCCGTTCGCCCCCGGGGTTTCCCATGAAGCGTCCTATCCGCGCCCTATCCGCGGCGCTGCTGGCTGTTGGCTGCCTGGCTTCCATGACGGCAGCACACGCTAACGTGATCATTGCAGGTACCCGGATCATTTTCCCTGCCGCCGATGGTGAGGTCACGGTTCGCCTGACCAACCAGAACACCACGCCTGCACTCATCGAGTCGTGGGTCGACAGCGGCGACCCGATGTCGACACCGGACAAGGTGAAGACGCCATTTCTGATCACGCCACCGCTATTTCGCATGGAAGCGAACCGGGACCAGAGCCTGCGCATCCTGTTTACCCACAGCGATCAGCCGCTGCCCGCCGACCGCGAGTCGGTGTTCTGGCTCAACGTGCTCGAGGTGCCGCCCAAGCCGACCAGCCTGGAAATTCAAAACGCGAACACGCTGCAGATGGCGATTCGTTCGCGCCTCAAGCTGTTTTACCGTCCGGCCGGTCTCGCCGGTGATCCGGCCAAGGCACCGAGCGAGCTGACTTTCAAGGCTACCAGCGCTGCCGGCACGGCCGCGGTGGTGGTGCACAACCCCACACCGTACTTCGTGACGATCTCTGATCTCCAGGTGACCACGGGTGGCAGCCAGCACAAGGCCGAGGCAGGCATGGTCGCGCCGATGTCCGACCTCAACCTGCCGGTGTTGGACCTGAAGCAGGCGCCAGCTGCCAATAGCGCCATCGAATATCACTGCATCAATGACTTCGGCGCCGATGTTGTCCTGAAGGGCACCGTTTCGTCGTGAAGAACCTGCACGCCACCCACCAGCGACGTATGTCCTGGCCGGCGGCGTGCCGTCGTGCTTTGCTCAGCTCGGCCATCGTCGCCACGCTGGCGAGCGCGGCATTCTCTGCCTACGCCCTGCCGGCCACTGGCGCCGACCCGGCTGCCGCGGCCTCGGGTGGCTATGCCGACTTTGATCGCAGCATGCTGTCGGGCGCCGGCCAGAACACCACCGACCTGTCGCGCTTCGAGCACGGCAATCCGGTGCTGCCGGGCGAATACACCAGCGACGTCTATTTGAACAACGTGTGGGTGGGCCGTCAGGCCGTTCGCTTCGCCGCACCCTCGGCGAAAGCGGACGCTGTGGCCTGCCTCGATCGCAAGATGCTGGGCCAGTTTGGCCTGCATCCGAAGATGAGCGACGACGTGGCCAAGCGCCTCGACGACCCGACCGGCTGCGTTGCGCTGGGCGAGTTGATCCCTGACGCGAAGATGACCTTCGACATGTCCCAGCTGCGCCTGGACGCGAGCGTGCCGCAAGCCTATCTGGGCATCATGCCGCGCGGTTACGTGAGCCCGGAAAACTGGGACCCAGGCGTGCCGGCCGGCTTTCTCAACTACAACTTCAACAGCTTCCACAGCAGTAGCGAGGATTCCACCCAGACCTCGTCTTACCTAGGCGTTAACACGGGCGTGAACGTCGGCCTGTGGCACCTGCGCGAACAGGGCACGATGACCTCGACGTCGGGTTCGGGCAACGTGCCCTCGAGCACGCACTGGCAGAACATCGAAACCTATCTGCAGCGGGATCTGCCGTCGCTGCGCGCGGTACTTTCCGTGGGTGACAGCTATACCGACGGTGCTGTGTTCGACAGCTACGGCATTCGCGGCGTGCAGCTGGTCACCGATGACCGCATGCTGCCGCAGTCGATGCAGGGCTATGCGCCGATCATCCGTGGCGTGGCCACCACCAACGCGCTGGTGAGTGTGCGCCAGAACGGCGTGCAGATTTACCAGACCACAGTGGCGCCCGGCCCGTTCATCATCAACGACATTTATCCGACCGGCTTCGGCGGCAATCTCGACGTCACGGTCACCGAAGCCGACGGCCATGCCTCCACGTTCGTGGTGCCCTATGCCTCGGTGGCGCAGTTGCTGCGCCCGGGTATCACGCGTTTCGACATCGCCGCCGGCCAGCTGCGTGCCGCTGCCATCAAGGACCAGCCGGGCGTGGTGCAGGCGACCGTGCAGCACGGCTTCAACAATCTGCTTACCGGCTACGCCGGCATGGTGGGTTCGGAAGGTTATGGCGCGGCGCTGATCGGCGCAGCCATTGACACGCACTTCGGCGCACTGGCGCTCGACGTGACTCAGGCGCAGGCGCATATCCCCGGCTATTCGACGCAGTCGGGCCAGAGCGTTCGCGTGACCTACAGCAAGATCATTCCTTCCACGCAGACCAATTTCTCCGTGGCCGCCTACCGGTATTCCACCGGCGGCTATCTCAGCCTGACCGATGCCGAGCAGGCGCGTGATTACGCACGCCAGGGCCTCGATGCCTTCGCTACGACACTGACGCCGGTGGTGCCCACCATCGACGGCGTGAACGAGTCGACCGTGTTGACTCCCGCGCAGCAAGCAGCGCTCAACGGTACGTCTCTCAATGCCGCCTCGCTGTTCACGGTCAATGGCGTGCAGCGCCAGCGCAGCAGTTTCTCGCTTTCGATGAGCCAGCCGCTGGGCCCGAGCGGCGGCTCGCTCTACGCAAACGTCTCCGTGCGCAGCTACTGGAACCGCAACGGTAACGACACGCAGTACCAGGTGGGCTACAACAACCACTTCCATCGCCTTGCCTACGGCGTGTCAGTCACCCGTTCGGTCGACCCGACCGGCCGGTACGACAACCAGTTCAATCTCAACTTCTCGCTGCCGCTGGGCACGTCGCCGCGTGCGCCGACGATGACGCTGAACCTGTCGCATGACGACCAGAGCGGTTCGCAGGAGCAGGCGACGGTAAGCGGCACGGTGGGTGCGGACAACCAGTTCAACTACGGCGCAACCGCTTCGCATAGCGCCGGCGGCGACAGCGGCTCGAGCAGTGCCGGTTCGCTGAGCGCCGGCTATCGCAGTCCGTTTGCCGTCTTTGCGGCGACCTACGGCAAGGGTTCGGGCTACTCGCAGGCATCGCTGAGCGTGAACGGCTCGATCGTGGCACATCCCGGCGGCGTCACTTTCGGCCAGCCCATCAGCGACACGGTCGGCGTGGTCTACGCCCCGGGCGCGGCCGGCGCTCGCGTCAACAGCAGCGGCGGCATCATCATCGATCACTCCGGCTACGCCATCGTTCCGTACCTGATGCCGTACAGCCTCAATACGGTGCAGATCGACCCGAAGGGCCTTCCGCTGGACGTACAGCTCACCACCACCAGTACGCAGGTCGCCCCGTACGCGGGCGCGGTTGTGATGTTGAAGTTCAAGACCGAAAACGGCCGCACTGTGCTGATCCGCTCGCAGTTGGAGAACGGCAATGCGCCGCCCTTCGGCGCCGAAGTGTTCAACGAAAAGAATGTCTCGCTGGGCGTGGTAGGCCAGTCCGGTCAGATTCTGGTGCGCGGCGTCGAACAGTCCGGCCAGCTGACCGTGCGGTGGCAAGATGACGACGGCCAGGCACAGTCCTGCTCATTCGCCTACGAGCTGCCGGCCAAGGCGAAGGACAAGGAGTCCAAGGCATTGCAGCAGATACAGGCAACGTGCGTACGCCCCACGGTGATCGCACAGGCAACCAGGAATGGCGCATGAAACGCAGGAATATCCAAAGCACACGGTGGGCACGACTATCGGGGCTGATGCTGCTGGTGCTGCTGGCTTTGGTCGGCTGGGTGCCTTCCGCGCTGGCGGCATCGCCTGCCTGCTCGGCAAGCTCGCAAACGCTGACCATGCCTTCCAGCGTCACCGTCCAGCCGTTCGCCGCTGTCGGTCCGATTGCCGGGGCGACCGGCACGGCGACCATCACATTCACTTGCTCGGGTCTTCCGGCGACGACCGGCAAAACGGCCGACTACACTGCGGTTATCCAGGCAGGCCAATACCTGGCCGCGCTGGACACCACCAACAACACCAACGGCCCAGGCATCACCTTTGCCACCAACATCACGGGACTGGCGGTGCTGGTCACCGCAACGCCGGTGCAAGCCAGCAGTAACAGCTGCCTGGCCTGTGGCCCAACGAGCACGGCAGGTTATGTACCAGGCTCGGTCGTTGCCCCGTCCAACTCAAAGGTGGGCGCGTATTCGGGTACGGTCACCGCCTCCTATACAGCGCAGTTGATCAAGACCATCTCTGGCCCGGTGTCTCCTGGCAGCATCACGGCGAACCCGCTCATTCCGTTCTGGTGGTACATCCCGGGCGGCAGCGTCGACTCGACCAGCCTGACTCTCAACGCCTCCCTGATGCTGCCCAGCATCACCATCACCGTGCCGACATGCACGATTTCGGCGGGCGCCAATCAGACGGTGACGCTCCCCACGATAGACAGCAGGCTGCTCGCCACCAACGGCGCCGTCGCCGGCCTCACGCCCTTCAGCATCACCATCACCAACTGCCCGGCCGGCGCATCGATCGCGACCAATGTGTTCAGCGGCGGCTCCACCGACAGCACCACTGGCGCGTTGACGAACACCACCGCGTCAACCGGCAGGAACGCGACCGGCGCAGCTAACCTCGAGGTGCAGTTCCTCAATGGCTCCGGCGGCAGCAACAAGTCGGGCTCGGTTATCAATCTCAGTCAGACCACGGCAAGCGCACAGGGCACCAGCACGTTTCCGCTCGTCAACAACGGAGCGACGCTCAACTACTACGCGCAATACCTGGCCACTGGCACGGTTACGGCGGGGGTCTTCACGGCTACGGTGCAGTACGGCATCACCTATCAGTAACGCATCATTCGTAGGTACGCGTAAGGATGCGCGTGTTGCTGGCGTCAGCGTAACCAGAGAAGTAAGCCAGCAGACGATCATTGCCGGCAGAGGACTCAAGCATTGCCACCTCTTGACGATAACTAGACGTAGGCAGCGGTGCTTGCCCGGAGCTCACCACGCAGCGGTGTAGCCCGCGATCCGGCGAAGCAGCCCGCGTATCGGGGCCGCCGCACGTGGGCGTCACGATGGCGCCAACGAATGTAATCGTGCCGCCCGTACTCGCATGCACCTCCGGCCCGCCCAGCGCCAAGGCGACTACGCAACCCACACAGGTCCTGCGAATCCAGCCCTTCATAAACGCCCCTTCCGTGCCCCACTGCGGAAAGCGGGGGCACTTGTCGGGTCATCGGCTTGGCGTGCCGGGGCTTGATATCCAAAACCTGGGCACGTGTCAGCAATGTGAAGCGCGTCACATTTTTGACGCTCATGGCGCCGGGTTGCATCAATTTGGGGAAAAGGCGGGCGGGCTAGGCACCCGCCTTAGCGGCCTAGGACGGCATAACTTGAATGCTAAGTCTGCGCGGCGTTCGGCCAGACGGCCGCCTCAGCGCGAGGAGATGTACTTCTCGCGGCGGATCTGGGAGACCGGCAGGCCGAATTCCTTCAGAGCCGCAAAAGCCGCATCGACCATGTTGGGGTTGCCGCACAGGTAGGCGATGTCGCGCTCGGCGGTGGGTGCCAGCTCGGCCAGCACGTTCTGCACGTGGCCGGTGCGGTCGGTCGGTCGCGGGGTGGCGCGGGGCTGGCGGCTCAGGCAGCCGTGGAAGGTGAAACCGGGGTTGGCCTGGGCGAAGGCTTCGAATTCCTCGCCGTAGAGCAATTCCACTTCGTTGCGGGCGCCGTACAGCAGCACCACTTCGCGGCCTTGCTTCACCAGTTCGGCGATCTGCGGCAGCATCGCGCGGTACGGCGTGACGCCGGTGCCGGTGGCCAGCAGCAGATAACGGCCATTGGTGTCGCCGGCCTGCAAGGTGAAGCGACCATACGGACCGCTGGCGTCAATCACACCGTCATGCGGCAGGTCGCCCAGCAGCTTGGTGGCGGCGCCGCCTTCGACGTAGCTCACCGCAATTTCGATGCGCTGCACCGGTGAGGAACCATCGCCCACGGTGCCCACCGAGTAGCTGCGCTTGGTGGCCACGCCGTCTTCATAGTGAAAGTGGACCTGCAGGAATTGCCCCGGCACGAAGGCCAGAGGCTGGCCATCGACGCGCTCGAACGCCAGGTGACGCACGGTGGGCGCCAGCATGGTGCTGTCGACGAGACGGAGCTGAAAATGGTCGGCCATGGGGATTTTCCGGGGGAAACAGTGCGTGTGCCCAGCGACGCCGGGTAAAAAGGGCAAGCCACGTATAATAAGGGGCTAACTCCTTTGGTGCAGCCCATGACCACCTCTTCTGTCCCCGCGCTGGTCGTTGACAACCTGCGCAAGACCTATAGCAACGGCGTTGAAGCCCTCAAGGGCATCAGCCTGACGGTGCAGCCTGGCGACTTTTTCGCCCTGCTCGGCCCCAATGGCGCCGGCAAATCGACCCTGATCGGCATTCTTTCCTCGCTGGTGAACGCCAGTGGTGGCGACGCGCAAGTGTTTGGCGTGTCTGTGAATAAGCAGCGCGGCAAGGCCATGCAGCTGATTGGCTTGGTGCCGCAGGAAATCAATTTCAACCAGTTCGAGAAGCCGTTCGACATCTGCGTGAACGAGGCCGGCTTTTACGGCATCCCGCGCAAGATCGCCATCGAGCGCGCCGAGAAGTACCTCAAGGAGCTGCGCCTGTGGGACAAGGCGCACCATCAGGCACGCATGCTCTCCGGCGGCATGAAGCGTCGTCTGATGATCGCCCGCGCGATGATGAACGAGCCCAAGTTGTTGATTCTCGATGAGCCCACCGCCGGCGTGGATATCGAAATCCGCCGGTCGATGTGGCAGTTCGTCAGCGGCATCAATGCGGCCGGGACCACGGTGATTCTCACCACGCATTACCTGGAGGAAGCGGAGCAGCTGTGCCGCAACATCGCCATCATCGACCGCGGCACCATCGTGGAAAACACCTCGATGAAGCGTCTGCTGGCCACGCTGGATGTGGAAACCTTCGTGCTGGATGTGAACCAGGTGCCGACCGATCTTCCGGCCATTCCCGGCGTCACGCTGCGTCGCATCGACGAGCACACGATGGATGCGGAAATGTCCCGCTCGCACGACCTCAACTCGCTGTTTGCCGCACTTTCCGAGCGCGGCATGACCGTGACCTCTATGCGTAACAAGACCAACCGACTGGAAGAACTATTCGTGCGACTGGTGGAAAACGGCAGGGCAAACAAGGAAGGCCAGGAGAAGGCGGCATGAACAGCGCTGGCAACCTGGTTGCACTCAACACCATCGTCCGCCGCGAGATCATGCGCATCTTGCGCATCTGGACGCAGACGCTGATTCCGCCGGCCATCACGATGACGCTGTACTTCGTGATCTTCGGCAAGCTGATCGGCAGCCGCATCGGCCAGATGCATGGCTTCACTTACATGCAGTACATCGTGCCGGGCCTGGTGATGATGAGCATCATCACCAACAGCTACGGCAATATCTCCAGCTCGTTCTTCGGCGCGAAGTTCAGTCGCGCGGTGGAGGAAATGCTGGTGTCGCCGATGCCCAACTGGGTGATCCTGCTCGGTTATGTCACCGGCGCGGTGACGCGTGGTGTCATCGTCGGCGCGCTGGTGCTGCTGATTGCACTGTTCTTTACCGACCTGCACGTGGTGCATCCCATCATCACCTTCCTGTCGGTGTTGCTGGGCGCCACGGTGTTTTCGCTGGCCGGCTTCGTCAACGCGGTGTTCGCCAAGAAGTTCGATGACATCGCGCTGGTGCCGACCTTTGTACTCACCCCGCTCACCTACCTCGGCGGCGTGTTCTATTCGGTGGATCTGCTGGGCGAGCCGTGGCGCAGCATTTCGCTGGTCAACCCGATCCTGTACATGGTCAACGCGTTCCGCTTCGGCGTGCTGGGCGTGAGCGACGTGCAGATTGGCGTGGCGTTCGCGGTGATGCTGGCGTTTGTGATTGGCTTGTCCGTGGTGGCGCTGCAGTTGCTCAAGCGCGGTGTGGGCCTGCGCTCGTAACGGCGACACACCTGTAGGAGCGCACCCTGTGCGCGACCGCAGAATTGCATTGCACCGCTTCGCCGGGTTGTCGCGCACAGGGTGCGCTCCTACAAAAGAACCAAAGATTCATCCATGCGTGTCAATAAATACATCAGCGAAGCCGGCATCTGTTCCCGCCGTGAGGCGGACGACTTGCTGCTGGCCGGTCGCGTCACCATCAACGGTGAAGTGGTCACCACCGGCGCCAAGGCGCTGGAAGGCGACGAAGTGTGCGTGGATGGCGAGGTGGTCAAGGCGCGCATCCTCGCCCCATCGGCGGCGGCCAAGCGTGGCGTCTATATCGCGCTGAACAAGCCGGTGGGCGTCACCTGCACCACCGACCAGACGGTGAAGGACAACATCGTCGATTTCGTCGACCACAAGGAACGCATCTTCCCGATCGGTCGGCTGGACAAGGATTCGGAAGGGCTGATCCTGCTGACCAGCAACGGCGATATCGTCAACGAAATCTTGCGTACGGAAAACAACCACGAGAAGGAATATCTCGTGGCAGTGAACAAGCCGATCACCGATGAATTCATCAAGGGCATGGCGCGAGGCGTGCGCATCCACGGCCAGATGACCAAGCCGTGCAAGGTGCGCAAGATCGCCAAGTTCGGCTTCGGCATCATTCTTACGCAGGGTCTGAATCGGCAGATTCGTTTGATGGCTGCGGAGTTTGGCTATCGCGTGACCCAGCTGCGGCGTGTGCGCATCATCAATGTGAAGCTGGGTCACCTGAAGCTGGGCCAGTGGCGCAACCTCACCGAAGCCGAACTGAAAGGCCTGCTGCCCAATCGCACGCAGTGGTGATCGCCCTTAGCGCCCTCCTGCTCGTAAGGGGTAAGGCTCTTGCCTCAGACGTGTGGGAGAGCACCCCCTCCCAACCTCCCCCTGCAAGCAGGGAGAGGGGCCAAATCTGCAAGCACTGTCATCGCAAATCGTCCCGCGCCGCACCATTCTGCACCTCGTGAAGCCACTGGATCCCCGCGTTCGCGGGGATGACGGCGTCGGAAGGCGTTACGCACCTGCACCATTCGCGCTGTCACACGCAAAACCTCGACATCACGGCTCCTCTCGTGCATACGTATTCAGGCCGACGACGCGCAACTGCCAGCGCAGAATCGCCGGACTTTGCATTGGGGAGAGGCGATGAACTTGAATTCAACTTCGACGTCGACGAACGCCGTCGACGACCTGGGACAGCGCGCCACCGCGCGCGTGGTGCTGATTGCGGCGGCCGCTGCACTCGGTGGTTTCCTGTTTGGTTTCGACACCGCGGTGATCAACGGCGCGGTCGACGCAGTGCGCGGCAACTTCGGGTTGGGCGCGGGACAGATCGGCTTTGCCGTGTCGTGCGCGCTGCTCGGTTCGGCACTGG
This sequence comes from uncultured Gammaproteobacteria bacterium, assembly GCA_963783075.1. Lineage (GTDB taxonomy): Bacteria > Pseudomonadota > Gammaproteobacteria > Xanthomonadales > Rhodanobacteraceae > Dyella. Next base: position 484,210 of record CAWAMF010000001.1, read on the forward strand.
GGGCCTGGTACGCCGGCCCACTGGCTGACCGCTTCGGCCGCGTGCGCAGCATGCAGGTGGCGGCCTTGCTGCTGGCGCTGAGCGCGCTGGGTGCGGGCCTGGTGACCGGGGTGGCCAGCCTGGTGTTCTGGCGCGTGATTGGCGGCATTGGCGTGGGCATGGCGTCGGTGATCGCACCCACCTATATCGCCGAGATATCGCCTGCGCAGGTACGCGGACGCCTGGGTTCGCTGCAACAGCTGGCCATCGTGCTTGGCATTTTCGCTGCGCTGCTCAGTGACGCTTGGCTTGCCGGTACGGCAGGCGGCGCATCACACCCGCTGTGGTTTGGTCTGGCGGCGTGGCGCTGGATGTTCCTGGTCGCGGTGGTGCCGGCGCTGATCTATGGTTCGCTGGTGCTGGGCGTGCCGGAGTCTCCGCGCCATCTGGTGGCCAAGGGTCGCTTGTCGGAAGCGCGAGAGGTACTGCGCAAGGTGCTGGACCTGCACAACGAGCAGGCGCTGGATACCAAGCTGCATGACATCGAGCAGAGCCTGCGCTCCGAATACCGCCCGCGCCTGCGTGACCTGCGTGGCGCGCGCTTCGGCCTGCTGCCGGTGGTTTGGGTGGGCATTCTGCTGTCGGTGTTCCAGCAGTTTGTCGGCATCAATGTGATCTTCTACTACTCGTCCACGTTGTGGCATTCGGTGGGCTTCAGCGAGGCCGATTCGTTCTCCATCACCGTGGTCACCTCGGTGGTGAACGTGCTGGTGACACTCGTTGCCATTGCGCTGGTGGACCGTATCGGCCGCAAGCCCTTGCTGGTGATCGGCTCGGCCGGCATGGCGCTGACGCTGGGCCTGATGGCCTGGTGCTTCTCCGAGGCTAGCGGCAGCGGCGCCAACCTGAGCCTGCCGGCGCCGTGGAACATGGTGGCGCTGGTGGCCGCCAACGCCTACGTGGTGTTCTTCGGCCTGAGCTGGGGCCCGATGGTGTGGGTGCTGCTGGGCGAGATGTTCCCCAACCGTATCCGCGCCATTGCGTTGGCGGTGGCGGCCTCGGCCCAGTGGCTGGCCAATTTCGCCATCACCAGCAGCTTTCCGGCGCTGTCCGAGGTGGGCCTGAGCTTTGCCTATGGCCTGTATGCCGCGTTCGCGCTGCTGTCGCTGATCTTCGTGGTGACCTCGGTACGCGAGACCAAGGGCATCGAACTGGAAGACATGCAGGGCTGAGCGCCCCGGAGGCGAGGGCACCGCAACCGGCCGCCCTCGCCTCTGGCTTCACCCAGGTCATGCGATCATGGCGCATGACTGATTTCCGCTCACTCCCGCTCAAACCCGCGCTGCTCGCCAGTGTGGAGACCCTCGGCTATACCGAGATGACCCCGGTGCAGGCGCTCAGCCTGCCGCCGATGCTGGAAGGCCGCGATGTGATCGCGCAGGCCCGCACCGGCAGCGGCAAGACCGCAGCGTTCGGCCTTAGCCTGCTGCAAAGCATCGACGTGGACACCATTCGCCTGCAGGCGCTGGTGCTGTGTCCCACGCGCGAACTGGCCGACCAGGTGAGCAAGGCCATCCGCAAGCTGGCGGCCAATATTCCTAACGTGAAGCTGCTGACGCTGTGCGGCGGCATGCCACTGGGTCCGCAGTTGGCCTCGCTGACGCATGATCCGCATATCGTGGTGGGTACGCCCGGCCGCGTGCAGGAGCATTTGAAGCGCGAAAGCCTGCACGGTGGCGGCATCAAGGTGCTGGTGCTGGACGAAGCCGACCGCATGCTCGACATGGGCTTTTCCGAGGCCATCGACGATATCGTCAAGCGCATTGCCAAGCATCATCAGACGCTGCTGTTCTCGGCCACCTACGCCGAAGAAATTCGCCAGGTGAGCAAGCGTGTGCAGCGCGATCCGGTGGAAGTGACGGTGGAAACGCCCCATCACGAAACCACCATCGAGCAGCGTTTCCACGAAGTGGATCCGGCGCAGAAGATCGATGCGCTCGCGCAGTTGTTGGGCCAGGACCAATCGCAGCACGCGCTGGTGTTCTGCAATATGCGCAAGGATGTGGACGCCGTGGCCATCGAGCTGGACCGCCGCGGCTTTTCCGCGCTGGCCCTGCATGGCGACATGGAGCAGCGCGACCGTGACGAAGTGCTGGTGCAGTTCGCCAACCGCAGCTGCGCGATTCTGGTTGCCACCGACGTCGCCGCGCGCGGGCTGGATATCGCCGCGCTGCCGCTGGTGGTGAGCTACGACATTGCGCACGACCCGGACACGCACACGCATCGCATTGGCCGCACCGGCCGCGCGGGCGAGGCCGGCATGGCCATTACGCTGGTCACGCCGCGCGAGCGGCCCAAGGCCACCAATGTCGAGGAACAACTGGGCCAGCCGCTGCCGTGGCAGCCGCTGAAGCTTTCTGCACCCAGGAGCAAACAACTCAATCTGGCGCCGATGAAAACCGTGGTGATCGACGCGGGCCGACAGGACAAGCTGCGCCCCGGCGACATTCTCGGCGCGCTGACCGGCGATGCCGGGCTCGATGCCAAGGACATCGGCAAGATCGATGTGTTCGCCACCCGCGCTTATGTGGCTATTCGTCGTGATCTTGCGAACAAGGCACTGGAGCGTCTGCGCGCTGGCAAGATCAAGGGCCGTAATTTCCGCGTGCGCTCACTGCACTGACGTCTCGCCCTTCCCCTCAAGGACTTCACGCCTCCATGATCCGCCGCCTCACCTCCGCGCTTACTTTGGCCACCCTCGCCTGCGCCATGCCCACCATGGCGGCCGCACCGGTCTATGGCTACCGCGTCGTGCATGTGTATCCGCACGATACGTCGGCCTACACCGAGGGCCTGTTCTACAAGGACGGCTATTTGTACGAGAGCACCGGTGAGGCTGGCGAATCGACGGTACGCAAGGTGGATCTGCCGACCGGCAAGGTATTGCAGCGCCATGACGTGCCATCTGCCTATTTCGGCGAAGGCATCGTCGATTGGAAGGGAGAGTTGGTGCAGCTCACCTGGAAGGACCAACTGGGCTTCGTCTACGACTTGGCAAGCTTCAAACAGCTACGCACGTTCAATTATCCCGGCGAAGGCTGGGCGCTGACGCGCGATGACAAGCACATCTATATGAGCGATGGCTCGGCTGTGTTGCGCATCCTCGATCCGGACACGCTGGCCGCCACCGGCAGCATCCTGGTTACCGATGAAGGCCAGCCAGTGGTCAACCTCAACGAACTGGAATGGGTGAAGGGCGAGATCTACGCCAATGTGTGGATGACCCATCGCATCGCCCGCATCGATCCGGCCACCGGCCATGTCATCGGCTGGATCGACTTGAGCGGTCTGCTCGATGTCAGCCGCTTGCCCGATCCGTCCAACGACGTGCTCAACGGCATCGCCTACGACGCGCAGCACAATCGTTTGTTCGTCACCGGCAAGCGCTGGCCCAAACTGTTTGAGATCGAGCTGGTGCCGCCACACTCGCGCTGATCACGCCACCATGGCTATCGGCACGGTTCTGCACGGCCACCCAGCCGCTACAGTGGGGCGTTGATCACCGGGAGATCCCTGATGCGCCTTGCCCCCACGCTGCTGTCCGCCTCGCTATGCCTTGCCGTCGCCACGGCACACGCCGATAGCACGCCGCCTCAATCGCTTGAGCAGCCGTCCCTGCATGCGCTGGCCACCGCGCCCAGCGAAGCGGAGCTGCATGCCACCATCGAAAAGCTGGTGAGCTTCGGCACGCGCCATACTTTGTCCGATACCAAGTCGGATACGCGCGGCATCGGTGCAGCACGGCGCTGGGTGAAGTCGCGCTTCGAGCAAATCTCCAAGGATTGCGGCGGCTGCATCGAAGTGGTGACGCCCTCGCAGATGTTCACGGGCAAGCGCGTGCCGCAGTCCACCGAAGTGATGGATGTGGTGGCGATCAAGCGTGGCAAGGGTGATCCCAAGCGCGTGATCGTGATGACCGGCCACCTCGACTCACGTGTCACCGACGTGATGAACGCCACCAGCAATGCACCGGGTGCCAACGATGACGCCTCCGGCGTGGCCGCGCTGATGGAAGCCGCACGGTTGCTGTCGAAGCAGGACAACGACGCCACCCTGGTGTTCGCCGCGCTTTCCGGCGAGGAGCAAGGCCTGTACGGCGGCAAGGTGCTGGCCGACTACGCGGTAGCGCAGGGCTGGCAGGTCGAAACCGATCTCAACAACGACATTGTCGGCAACAGCCACGGCCAGAACGGCGTAATCGACAACACCACCGTGCGCATCTTCTCCGAAGGCACCAAGACCAACGAGACGCCCGAGCAAGCCAAGTACCGCGCCTACCACGGCGGCGAAGTGGATTCGCCCTCGCGCAACATCGCGCGCTACATGGAACAGCTCGCCAACCAATACCTGCCCGACCTGCGCGTACACATGGTCTATCGCACCGACCGCTACAGCCGCGGTGGCGACCAGGTGCCGTTTCTCGAAGCAGGCTACCCGGCCGTGCGCGTCACCGAGGGTCACGAAAACTACACCCGCCAGCATCAGGATCTGCGCACCGAAGGCGGGATCCACTACGGCGACACCATCGACGGCGTGGACTTCCGCTACCTCGCTCGCGTGACGGCGCTCAACACGCTGACCATGGCTGCACTCAGCCGCGCTCCCGCGCCGCCGAACGGCATCGCCATCGAAGGCGCACTCGCCACCGACACCACCGTGCACTGGAAGAAGGTACCCGGCGCCGCCGGCTACGTGGTGCACTGGCGCGACACCACCGCGCCGCAGTGGCAGTACAACCAGACCGTGGGCGATGTGGACCAGGCGGTGATCAAGGACGTGGTGATCGACGACTGGTTCTTCGGCGTGTCGGCCGTGTCCGCCGATGGCTATGAAAGCCCCGTAGTGTTCCCGGGCGACGCCGGCAGCTTCGAGCGTTCGCCCGCAGCGCCCAAGTCACCTTGACCGTTGAGTCGTCGCTGAGCGGATCGTGCGCGCCGTGTCGCGCGGTCGCGCACAAGGTGCGCTCCTACAGGGGTAGTACGCCTTTGTAGGAGCGCACCCTGTGCGCGAGCAGCCTCTCCCATCCCGGCAGCCAACCCCGCCACCGGGCCGTCAAGGCAGACGCCCTTTCGAGGCGATAAGATCGACCCGCCACGGCGCCAAGAGGGCGCCGTGGTCGCATCTGGGGATGCGTATCAATGGACGATACACAAGGGGACATCGATGCTTCGCAAGTTGCTTCTACCGGCATTTGGACTGCTGGCCGCCTTTGCCTTGACCACATCGGCCCTGGCCATGCCCGACGAGGCAGCGGGCCACCGCATGACGGCGGAACAATTCGTCAGCTCATTGCATCCAGTGACCGGCGACGTGCCCATCCCGGGCGCGCAGGCCACGCTGAAGCTCGCCGATGGCTATAGCTTTCTGCCCGCCAAGGACGCCCATCGCGTGCTCACCCAGCTGTGGGGCAATCCGCCGGACAAGGACGTGCTGGGCATGATCCTGCCCAGTACGGATGCGCATACCGTGCTCAACAACAAGCGCTGGGTGGTGGTCGTCACCTTTGTCGACGAAGGCTATGTGTCCGATGCGGACGCCGCCAAGGTCGACTACGACGACATGCTCAAGGACCTCAAGAAAGGCACCGAAGACGAAAATCCTGAGCGCCTCAAGCAAGGCTATCCCGCCATCACGTTGATGGGCTGGGCCGAGCCGCCGCATTACGAGGCGAGCACGCACAAGCTCTTCTGGGCGCGCGACCTCGAGTTCAAGAAAGCCGATGGCTCGCTGCAGGGACGCTCGTTGAACTATGCGATTCGCGTGCTCGGTCGCAAGGGCTATCTGTCGCTCAACGCGGTGGCACCCATCGACCAGCTCGACCAAGTGCGCGCGGACATGCCGCAGGTAGTGGAGATGGCCGAGTTCGACGAAGGCCAGCGCTATGCCGATTACAACGCCAGCACCGACAAGCTGGCAGCCTATGGCATCGCTGCGCTGGTAGCCGGCGGCATCGCCGCCAAGGCGGGCCTGTTCGCCAAGCTGGGTTTGCTGCTGTTGGCGATGAAGAAATTCATCATCATTGGTGTGGCCGCCGTGGGTGGCGCGATCTCCAAGTTCTTCAAGCGCAAACAAGCCTGAAACCTTGCTCGGCAGCGGCGGTGACGCCGCTGTCTGGCCCCCCGTCGGCGTTCCACATCACCGTGATCGAGCGCGCGGTGCACCATCGGTTCGCCTGAACAGGTGAGTTACCTCACTGACTCGAGTCGAGCCGCACGCCGATCTGGGCCAGCCGTCGCAGTCCATCGTCGCTGGGCAGCAATGCGCGACTGTCACTGCGACGGCGTAGCCAGCCGGCGTCGAGCAGAACGTCGGTAAGCGACACGCCGAGCGGACCGCCAATATGCAAGCGCCGCTCCGTCCAATCGAGACAACTGCGTCCAGCCAACGGCAACAGCGCTTGCACGGGTCCAGCGTCGAGTCCGGCCTCGATCAACGCATCGGCACCTGCGCGATGCAGCCGCAAGCCGTCGCTTTCCGTATGCAGATACCCCTGCGCCAGCAACGCATCGCATAGCGTCACACCAAGTCGGCCAGCGAGATGGCGGTAGCAAGTACGGGCCAGGCGCAATTGGCGATCACTACCCGTCGGTGAGGGCACATGCGGTCGCGTGCGTGGCAGCGCGAGTGCCTCGAGCAGCGCGGCTACCTCGTCACTGGCCAATCGGTAGTAACGATGACGACCCTGCGCGTGCACCACCAGCAAGCCACCTTCCAGCAGGCGCTTGAGATGGGCACTGCCGGTAGCCGCACCTACGCCCGCTGCCTGGGCCAATTCGCCCGCGGGCCGCATGGTGCCGTCGATCAGCGCAAGCAGCATGGCCGCACGCGCAGGCTCGGCCAGCAGTGCGCCGATTTCAGCAAGTTGATAGCGGCTTGGGGAGACGGTATCGCTCATGGCTGCAGTCTAGCGCCGCATCGGCGGGGGACCTTTCGCTCCACGACGAAACGTTCATTCGCCGCGGCGGGGACACTGGATGCATGGACATCCCTCGCACGCCAGACAGCCGCGTCATTTATCCCTCCATCCTCTACTTCGGTACACCGGTGGTACTGATCACTACGCGCAACCCCGACGGCTCGACCAATATCACCCCGATGTCGTCCGCATGGGCCTTGGCCAACCGTGTTGTCATCGGGTTATCCGGTGGCGGACAGGGGCTGGCCAACCTGCAGCGCGAACGCGAGTGCGTGCTCAACCTGGCCGGCGAAGACGCGTGTGACGCGGTGGAACGCATGGCGCCCACGACGGGACGCGATCCCGTGCCCGAATGGAAACGTGCCATCGGCTATCGCCATGAGGCGGACAAGTTCGCGCTGGCTGGCCTGCACGCGGTGCCCTCGCTCAGCGTGAACGCGCCACGCATCGCCGAATGCCCGTTGCAACTGGAAGCGCGCCTGCTGATGGCGATGGAACGACCGTTGGATGTGTGGCGCGACAGCGCGGGCGGCTACGTCATGGCCGAACTGGAAGTGCTGCAGGTGCATGCGCATGATGAGGTAGTGGTGCCCGGCACGCAGCACATCGATCCCGTGCGCTATCAACCGTTGTTCTATCTGTTCCGCCATTACGTGGGCCGCGGCGATGCGTTGGGCAAAACGTTCAAGGCCGAGGTCTAGCCCAGCGTGGTCGCCGCGGCCAGCCAGATCGCGGCTACACCGATGGCGAAGGCTCGCCTTGCTCCGGCGATACGCTCGGCGCTTTCTTCGGGTACCGGCGTGGTGACGATCCAGGGCACGGAAGCGAGCACAGCGAAACCAACGAAGGCGAAGATATAGCCACCACGATGTCGCGCCCGTTCCACGGCGCCTGCTCGTGCACGCCACAGGCGCCAGCGTATGACTTTGTTGCCATCCAGCAGGCTTTTGCTTGCGTGTGGCTTACGTCTAAATGCTTGTTAAAAAAGCGATCCCTGCTGCGGGCTGAACGAAACCGGGCAAGTCTGTGCGTAGCGTCAACCCGACATCGCAAGGTCCGTTCTTCCGCTTGTGCCATCCAAAACAGGATGGCCACAGGGGCAAGACCTTTAGGCGCATGGGGAGAACCCTCCCCTGGCCAAGTGCACCCTGCCGAAACCAACCCGGACAAGAGGATTCAAAGCCATGCAGACCAAGTTGACGTCGCGTTTCAGCCTGATCGGTTTCACGATGGCCGCCGCGCTCGCAAGCGCCGGTGCCATGGCCCAGACCACCGCCGCGACCCCGCAGGATGGCGTGCCCGGTCACCCGCGCGTGAACGAAGTGAACCAGCGTCTGGACAACCAGCAGAACCGCGTGCAGGCCGGCGTGGCCGATGGCCAGCTCAATGCCAAGCAGGCGACTCGTGACGAGAAGCAAGACGCCAACATCGCCCAGCGCGAGAGCAAGGACGAGGCAAAGAACGGCGGCCACCTGACCAAGAACGAGCAGCAGAACCTCAACAAGTCGCTGAACCACGACAGCAACCGCATCCACAAGCAGCGCACCGCCGGCTGATTCAGCCAGCGCGGTTATGCGGACGGCCCGGCCCATGCCGGGCCGTTTGCGTTCAGGCGCCACCACTTCCAGCACTGGTGACGGATGACGAACATGCGACTATCCCCCGACCTCAAACATGGGCGGGAGGGCTTATGGTCAGCAGGATACTGGCAGTGGCGTGTGCGACTGCATTGATGTTGGGAGCGGCCTACGCCGCCGACGCCGGCAAGCCGCAATACGGCGCCTGGGGTTTCGATCGGGCCGGTGCCGACATGTCAGGCAAGCCGGGCGACAACTTCTTCCGTTACGCCAACGGCACGTGGCTGGACCACACGCCGATTCCCGCCGACAAGCCAGCCGTCAGCCTTCGCCTGGCGATGACCGATACCACCGAGCAGCGTCTGCACGACATCATGGAAGCGGCGGCGCGCAGCGGCCAGCCGAACACGCTGGACGGCAAGGTGGGCGCGTTCTACCAGTCGTTCATGGACGAGGCACGCGTCAACGCGCTGGGCGCCAAGCCCATCGCGCCGCAGCTCGATGCCGTGCGCAACTCCACCACGCGCGATGCGCAGGCCGCGCTGATGGGGCGCACCAACGTCGACTTCGAAGGCGCGTTGTTCAATCTGGTCATGGACATCGACCTGAAGGACACCAAACGCTATGCGGTCTACGTCACCCAGGCCGGGCTTGGCCTGCCCGACCGCGACTACTACCTCAAGCCGGAATTTGCCAAGCAGAAAGCGGCTTATCAGGCCTATGTCACCAAGCTACTGACCCTGGAAAACTGGCCGAACGCTGAAGCCGCTGCGAAGGACGTCGTGGCGTTCGAAACAGCCATTGCGCAGGCAAGCTGGAGCAAGGTCGAGCAGCGCGATCCGGTGGCGATGTACAACCCGATGAGCGTCGCCCAATTGCAGCAGCAGGCACCGGGTTTTGACTGGACCGGTTACCTCAAGTCGTCACAGCTGGGTGACCTCACGCACATCGTCGTGGCCGAGAAAACCGCCATCCCCAAACTTGCCGCGCTGTACGCCAAGACGCCGGTGGCCACCATTCAGGCATGGCAGGCCGCACGCATTGCCGACAACGCCGCGTTCTATCTTTCGCAGCCGTTCCAGGACGCGTACTTCGACATGCACGACAAGACACTCACCGGCCAGCAGCAACAGACCGTGCGCTGGAAGCGCGGCGTGCAGGCAGTGTCCGGTGGTGACTGCGGTGTCGGCGATCGGTTGAACTGCTTCGGCAATCTGGGTTGGGGCGTGGGTGAGCTGTATACCGCGAAGTATTTTCCGGCGAGATCGAAAACCCAGATCGAGGAGCTGGTGGCCAATCTCAAAGCGGCCTACCGCGTGCGCATCCAGAAACTCGACTGGATGGGACCGAAGACGCGACAGGAAGCGTTGCGCAAACTCGACACCTACACCATCAAGGTCGGCTACCCCGATCATCCGCGCGACTACTCGAACGTAACCATCAGCAACCATGACCTCGTTGGCAACGTGATGCATGCGGCCGAGGCCGACTGGTCGTTCTACGTCGACCGCCTACAATGGCCCGGTGGATCGCAGTGATTGGTCGATGACGCCGCAAACCAACGACGCCTATAACGGTTCGCTGCGCGACATCGTCTTCCCCGCCGCCATCCTGCAGCCGCCGATCTTCGATCCCAATGCCGACCCAGCCATCAACTACGGCGCCATTGGCGGCGTGATCGGTCACGAGCTGACGCACGGCTTCGATGACGAGGGCCGCAAGATCGACGCCGATGGGGCGCTGCGCGATTGGTGGACGGCGGCAGATGCCAAGGCCTTCGACGAGCGCGCCAAGAAACTGGGCGCGCAATACGACGCCTTCGAACCGCTACCCGGCGTGCATATCAACGGCGACCTCACCATGGGCGAGAACATCGCCGATCTCGGCGGCCTCACGCTTGCGCTCGATGCCTACCACGCCTCGTTGCATGGCAAGCCAGCGCCGGTGATCGACGGCCTCAGCGGCGACCAGCGCGTGTTCCTCGGCTGGGCGCAAGCCTGGCGCGGCAAACTCACCGACGATGCCATCCGTCGCCAGGTCACCAGCGATCCGCACTCGCCACGTGCGTTCCGCGTCAACGGCCCGGTGCGCAATATCGATGCGTGGTATCAGGCGTTCGGTGTGCAGCCGGGCGACAAGCTTTATGTCGCCCCGAACGATCGCGTGCGGATCTGGTAAAGGCAGCGTTTACCACATACCTGCCATGACAACATCCCCGCTTCACCCTAGACTGGAGCGGGGATATCCAATCAGGGGGAAGTCATGCGTCGTTGTTTCTGGGGAGCAGTAGTAGCAGGAGCATTGGCTGCCGCCGTCGTTCATGCCGAGGATGTGGACAAGCTCGCCAGAGCGAGCATGCTCGTTACGGGTACGGTGGAACTGAACACCGATGGCAGCGTCCACGGCTACGTGCTGGATCATCAGGAAGCGCTACCCGCTCCTGTCGTGGACCTTATCCAGCGCAATGTGATGTCGTGGAAATTTCAGTTCTCCGCCGCACCGGCATCCATGGTGAAAGAGTCGATGAGCGTGCGCATCGTGGCGAAGGAGGCTGACGCGAAACACACCACGCTCAATATCGCCGGCGTGCAGTTTGACGACGTGAATGATCAGAGCGACGAGCATGTGCATTCGCTAAAGCGAGTTACGCCCAGCTACCCACATGAGTCGTTATCAGCACGCGTCCCCGGCCGCGTCTATCTGCTTGTACGAGTGGGAAGAGACGGCAAGGTCGAGGACTTAGCCGCCGAACAAGTGAATCTACGCAGATTCATTTCGGGGGAGAACATGGAAATGTATCGCCTGGACCTGGCCAGGGCGGCCATTTCCGCAGTCCGTAAATGGACATTCAGTGTTCCGACGAGCGGCAAGTGGGCACAGTCCTCGAGTTGGCTTGTCCGCGTACCCGTTGATTTCCATATCGTGAATGACGATTTGGATTCAAACAGTGGCGAGAAATACGGCTCCTGGGAGGTCTACATTCCGGGTCCGCGCGCAAACATTTCTTGGGTGGCCGATAAGCGATTGCTGGCCGAGGCCGCAGACACCGCACCCGACGGCACCATCCATCAGCTCGGCGCAGCACCGCAATTGGCATCGCCCTGAATGTCGCCGGGGTGCCCGCGTTCGCGGCACCCGGGCCTCATGGTTGAATCTGTCTAAGAACGCGAGTGCAGCGCGTCCGCCTTTTTTACGGCACGCGTACAGGCCGTCACCATCGGCGTCGTCATCATGGTGGTGACGATCGCCATCACCAGCAGGATGGTGAACATCGCGGTATTGATGACGCCCGCATCAAGGCCCACCTTGATGACGATCAGCTCCATCATGCCGCGTGTATTCATCAGCGCGCCAATGGCAAAGCTGTCACTCCATCCCTGACCGGAGAGGCGAGCGCCAGCCATGCCGCCGAGCAGCTTGCCAACGACGGCCACCAGCAATATCAGGCCGAGTGCGAGAGCCGCATCCATGCTCAACAGTCGAGCGCTGGTGCTCAGGCCGGCCAGTACGAAGAACACCGGCAAGAGAGCCACAAGAGTGACGTGTTCGACGCGTTCGATCAGCCCCTGCAGCAAACGATCGTCGCGCGGCAGGCACAGGCCGAACAGGAATGCGCCGAATACGGCATGCAGACCCAGCCACTCGGTAATCGCCGCGCAACCGAAAGCACCCATCAGCAGGAAGGCAAGCACGGCACCGCCCGCATTCCCCTCAGGTGCGTGGCGCGCCAGCAGCCAGGCACAGAGCGGGCGCAGCAGCAAGCATGTCACCGCAAGCAATATGAGCAGTCCAACCATGGTTCGCCAAAATGGCATCCAGTCGCTGCGCGCATTGATCAGCGCCACCACGAAGGCCAGTGCGATCCACGCGAGCGCATCGGCCACCGCTGCCGCTGCGACGCCAAGCCGGCCCGGTAGGCTGTCCGTCAATCCACGCTCCTTGACGATGCGCGCCATCACCGGCAATGCGGTGACGCCGCACGCGGTGGCCATGAACGCGGCGAACGGCCAGAACGCCACATCCGGTGGCGCGTAGTCCGCGAACAGAAACGGAGCGACGCCCAGCGCCAGCAGCACGGGTACTACGAAAGCCAGCCCACCGATCCAGCTTGCCGAGCGCAAAAGACATCCGGCACCGCTGGGCATGCGCAATTCCGCACCCACCACCGTCATGAACAGCACCAGCCCGAGTGTGCTCAAACTCTGCAATGCGCCCAGGCTGTCTGCGGGAAACAACCGCACTTGCCACGTCGGCGCCAACGCACCGAACAACAACGGCCCCAGCGCCAACCCGGCCAGCATCTCGCCGACCACGGCAGGTTGGCCCAGCCAACGCAGCGCCAAGGCAAACACGCGCGACACCAGCAGGATGACCAGTAGCTGGATAAGCAATAACGGGTGACCCACGGGCGTTCCCTCCCCCGGTACGAACATGCAGCTTGCATGGCAACGACCCATGCCGCAACGCCACGGCTAGACTGTGGTCATGGCCAATGTCCTGATCCCACTGCCCCGCCGCGACTTCGACCCCAGCGAGGTCGCTGTGCCCTGGCGCGTGCTCGTCGCGGCGGGACATCGCGTGACGTTCACCACGCCGGATGGCCAGCCGGCCAGCGCCGATCCGATCATGATCAGCGGCGAGGGGCTCGATCCGTGGGGTTGGATACCCGGGCTGCGCAAGCTCACCCTGTTTGGCCGCCTGCTGCGTGCCAATGCGGTGGCACGGCGTGACTATGCTGCGCTGCTGAAAGACCCGGCTTTCAATGCGCCGCTGCGTTGGGATGTCGTCAACCCGGACGCATTCGACGGCCTGTTGCTACCCGGCGGTCACTGCGCCCGGGGTGTGCGGGAGTATCTGGAGAGTCCGTTGCTGCAGACGACCGTCGCCGCCTTCTTCGCCGCCGACAAACCGGTGGCCGCGATCTGCCACGGCGTGGTGCTGGCGGCGCGCAGCAAAGGTGCGGATGGCCGCTCGGTGCTGCATGGCCGGCGCACCACGGCGCTGACCTGGGCGTTGGAGAAATCGGCGTGGTCGTTGGCGCGTCTCACCCGATTCTGGGATTCCAACTATTACCGCACCTATCTGGAAGAGCCCGGCCAGCCGGCGGGCTATATGTCAGTGCAGCAGGAAGTGACTCGCGCCCTCGCGCAGCCGGAAGATTTCCTCGACGTACCCGCCGATGCTCCCGACTATCGCCGCAAGACGTCGGGTCTCACGCGAGACAGCGACGGCGACGCTCGTCCGGCTTACGTGGTGCGCGACGGCAGCTATTTATCGGCCCGCTGGCCTGGCGATGTACATCGTTTCGCCAACGAATTCGCCAAGCTGGTTAGTTCTTCAGCATCTCGTGCCTGAGCGGGGGCACCCGTGAAATTTTCCTAGCCAGCCGGCAGGCCGCATCGTGACTGGGTTCAACCCGGTTATCCACCGATCTATCCACAATCTGTTGGGTTGACCGCCCCCCGGCAGCCCGATATGTTGTGCCTCGTCGGTGCCAATCTCAGACTTAACGTCGGACTGGCTCAATAGGGAATCCGGTGAAAATCCGGGACTGCCCCGCAGCGGTAAGCGGAAACGAAAGCCATCAACGCACTGGCCCTCAGCGGCTGGGAAGCGGGAGCGAGTAGGCCGGGTCTTTGGACCCACGTCCGCGAGTCCGAAGACCTGCCGACACATTGCGGCGCGAACGCTGCAATGAATGGTGACGGCTTCCGCGGGGAGGCGCGTCGACGCACGGGGCGACTGCCCTGTCGCTCGACCGTCCGCGGAACTCACACCATTTCAGCCCTGCGCGGGGGAGCAGGCGGTTGATGACCACGCTTGGAGCGAAGTCGCCATGCAACCTATCGATACCACCTCGCGCGAACGTGATGACGATCGCGCGGACGCTACTGTTTTTCCCCCTGAGACTGCCGTGACCGAAGCCCCTCGTATGGATACGCCATTCGCGCTCACCCCGCCGCACAACCCCGGCCAGATGCGCGTGACCAAGCGCAACGGCCGCCAGGAAGTGGTGGACGTCAACAAGATCGTTCGCGCGGTAACTCGCAGCAGCGAAGGCCTGCATGGCGTCGACCCGCTACGCGTGGCGCTGAAGACCATCGGCGGCCTGTACGACGGCGCCACCACCCAGGAACTGGACGAGCTGTCCATCCGCACCTCCGCCGCGCTTACTGCGGAAGAACCCGAATATGGCCAGCTCGCTGCGCGCCTGCTGAGTGCGTATATCGACAAGGAAGTGAGCGGCCAGGAAATCCAGAGCTTCTCGCAGTCGATTGCGCGCGGCTCGGAGCTGGGCATTCTCAACAGTCGCCTGCGCGACTTCGTGACCACCAATGCGCGCAAGCTCAACGATGCGATCGACCCGCACGCCTCGCGCCGCTTCGAGTACTTCGGCCTGCGCACGGTGTACGACCGCTACCTGCTGCGTCATCCGCAGCTGCGCAAGGTCATCGAAACGCCGCAGCACTTCTTCATGCGCATCGCCTGTGCACTGGGCGGCAATGAGATCGGCGAGACGCTGGAGTTGTATCGCCTGCTGTCCTCGCTGGAATACATCGCCAGCTCGCCGACGCTGTTCAACGCCGGCACCGCGCACGAGCAGCTCAGCTCGTGCTTCCTGCTCGACTCGCCGAGCGATTCGCTGGAGTCGATCTACGAGAAGTACGGCGACGTGGCCAAGCTCAGCAAGTTTGCTGGCGGCATTGGTTTGGCCTACTCGCGCGTGCGTTCGCGCGGTTCGTTGATCAAGGGCACCAACGGCCATTCCAACGGCCTGGTGCCGTGGCTGAAGACGCTGGATGCCTCGGTCGCCGCGGTGAACCAGGGCGGCAAGCGCAAGGGCGCCGCCTGCGTGTACCTGGAACCGTGGCACGCGGACATCGAGGAATTCCTCGAGCTGCGCGACAACACCGGCGACGACGCGCGCCGCACGCACAACCTCAACCTGGCCAACTGGATTCCGGACGAATTCATGCGCCGCGTGGAGATCGACGGCGACTGGTCGCTGTTCGATCCCAAGGTCGTGCCGCACTTCGTCGACAGCTGGGGCGAAACGTTCGAACGCGCCTATCACGAAGCGGAAGCCAACGGTCTGGCGGTGAAGAAAGTGAAGGCACGCGAGCTGTATGCACGCATGCTGCGCACGCTGGCACAGACCGGCAACGGCTGGATGACCTTCAAGGATCGCAGCAACGCCACCAGCAACCAGACGGCCAAAGCGGAAAACGTCATCCACCTGTCCAACCTGTGCACCGAGATTCTCGAGGTGACCAATGCGGACGAGACGGCCGTGTGTAACCTCGGCTCGGTGAACCTGTCTCGCCATGTCGTGGACGGCGTGTTCGATTTCGACAAGCTCGCTTCCACCGTGCGTACCGCGGTGCGCCAGCTCGATCGCGTGATCGATCTCAACTTCTACCCGATCGATACCGCCAAGACCGCCAACAGCAAGTGGCGCCCGGTTGGCCTGGGCGTCATGGGCATGCAGGACGTGTTCTTCAAGTTGCGCCTACCATTCGACTCGGCCGAGGCGCTGCAACTGTCCACGCGCATCGCCGAGGAGATCTACTTCAACGCGCTGTCGCAGTCGAACGAACTGGCAGCCGAGTTCGGCGCCCACCCGGGCTTTGCCGAAAGCCGCGCCGCCAACGGCGAGCTGCAATTCGACTACTGGACCAACGCACAGCCGCACGACGCCGCGCGCTGGGATGCACTGCGCGAGCAGATCAAGGACAAGGGCCTGCGCAACTCGCTGCTGATCGCCATTGCCCCGACCGCCACCATCGCCTCGATCGCTGGTTGCTACGAGTGCATCGAGCCGCAGGTGAGCAACCTGTTCAAGCGCGAGACGCTGTCCGGCGACTTCCTGGTGGTGAACCGCTACCTGGTGGAAGAGCTCAAGACGCTGGGCCTTTGGACGTCCGAAGTGCGCGATGCGATCAAGCTGGCTGAAGGTTCGATCCAGGGCATCGCTTCGATTCCCGAGCGCCTTCGCAGCGTCTATCGCACCGTGTGGGAACTGCCGCAGAAGGCGCTGATCGACCTGGGCGCAGCGCGTGGAGCGTACATCGACCAGAGCCAGTCGCTGAACCTGTTCATGGAAAATCCGAACATCGGCCAGTTGAGCTCCATGTACATGTACGCGTGGAAGTCGGGCATCAAGACCACGTACTACCTGCGCTCGCGTCCGGCTACCAAGATCACCAAGACCACGGTATCGGCGGCGCCGGTTGCGAAGGCCGCGCCGGTGGCGGCGGATCAGGAACAGGCGACGGCGGCGGTGTTTTGCTCGCTTGAGAACCCTGAGTACTGCGAGGCCTGCCAGTAGTAACGCCACTTGCCCCTCCCCCTGCGTGCAGGGGGAGGTTGGGAGGGGGAGCGCTCTCAGGCCGGGCTTCACCCCTCCCCAACCCTCCCCTGCTGCACGCAGGGGAGGGAGTGATGCACCGATATCTTTGAGGAACACTATGTCCGCCCAACCCGAACGCGCCCAGCACATTCTCGATCCGGGCTTTGAACTCACCTTGCGCCCCATGCGCTACCCCGAGTTCTACGAGATGTATCGCAACGCGATCAAGAACACCTGGACGGTCGAGGAAGTGGATTTCTCGCTGGACGTCACCGACCTGAAGTCGAAGATGTCCGACGCCGATCGTCACTTGATTCATCGCCTGGTCGCGTTTTTCGCCACCGGCGACACCATCGTGTCGAACAATCTGGTGCTCAACCTGTACCAGCACATCAACGCGCCTGAGGCGCGCATGTACCTGTCGCGCCAGCTGTATGAGGAAGCGCTGCATGTGCAGTTTTATCTCACGCTGCTGGACACCTATATTCCGGACCCGACCGAGCGCAACAAGGCGTTCGACGCCATCGAAACCATTCCTTCGATTCGCCAGAAGGGTGAGTTCTGCTTCAAGTGGATCGATTCCATCCAGGGTCTGCAGCGCCTGGAAACGCGCGAGCACCGCCGTCAGTTCCTGCTCAACCTGATCTGCTTTGCGGCGTGCATTGAAGGCCTGTTCTTCTACGCGGCCTTCGCCTATGTGTACTTCCTGCGCTCGCGCGGCCTGTTGCATGGCTTGGCCTCGGGCACCAACTGGGTGTTCCGCGACGAGTCGGGCCATATGTCGTTTGCCTTCGAGGTGGTGCGCACGGTGCGTTCCGAAGAGCCGGATCTTTTCGACGTAGAGATGCGCGCACAGGTCGAGGCGATGCTGGAAGAGGCCATTGCCTGCGAAACGCAGTTTGCCGAGGATGTGCTTTCGGGCGGCGTGGCAGGCCTCTCGGCCAAGGAAATGCGCCAGTACCTCGAGTACTGCGCCGACCAGCGCCTGGTGCAGTTGGAAATGCCCAAGAAGTACGGTGCCAAGAACCCGTTCGACTTCATGGATCTGCAGGACGTGCAGGAAGTGACCAACTTCTTCGAGCGTCGCGTGTCGGCTTATCAGGTGGGTGTGCAGGGCGACGTGTCGTTCGACATGGCGTTCTGAGTTTCCCCACACCGCAGATGTGTGCTCAACTCCTGGCGGCGGCCTCACTGCCCCGCCGGGAGTTTTTGTATGCAGCCCTCTTCGACTGCCCGACGCTCCCTGCGTGAACTGGGCGCAGTGCCGTTGTGGCTGCTGGTGCTTGCGCTGTCGGCGATCTTCGTCGGATTGCTTGAGGCGCTGCATCTAAGCGCAGCACTGCTGATCGGCCCGATGGCTGCGGCCATTCTCGTGGCGGCCTTTGAGGGTCGCATCCAGGTAGGTCCGATTCCGTTCATCGGGGCGCAGGCGCTGGTGGGCTGCATGATTGCGCGCAGTTTCAAGCCGGCATTGCTGCACGAGGTGGCGCGCGAGTGGCCGGTATTCCTGATAGCCGTGGCCTCGGTGATTGCAGTGAGCGTGATGCTCGGCTGGATCATGGCGCGGCGCCGCGTGCTGCCCGGCACCACGGCCATCTGGGGATCGTTTCCCGGCGCCGCCATGGCAATGACGCTGATGGCCGAAGCGTTCGGCGCGGATGTACGCCTGGTGGCCTTCATGCAGTACTTGCGTGTGCTGATGGTCGCTGTGGTGGCCTCTGCCGTGGCGCGGGTCACGCTGGGCAGTGGCCACGCACCGGACATCAGCTGGTTCGCGCCGGTCGCTGTTGGGCCATTGGCGGCCACCCTTTTGCTGGCGTTCGGCAGTGCTGCCATCGCCCAACGCCTGCATGTTCCCGCTGGGGCGCTGCTGTTGCCGCTGGTGGTCGCTGCCGTGGTCCAGGACATGGGCTGGCTGACGCTGACGTTGCCACCGTGGCTGCTCGCGATCAGCTATGCGGTGATCGGCTGGGCGATTGGACAGCGCTTTACACGCGAGATCCTGAGTTACGCCCTGCACGCGGTGCCACGAGTCATCACCGCCATCCTTGCCCTTATCACCATCTGCGCGCTGCTTTCAGTGGCATTGATGGCGATTACCGGCGTCGATGCGCTTACCGCCTATCTCGCCATGAGCCCGGGTGGTGCCGATTCGGTGGCGATCATCGCGGCTTCCAGCAAGGTCGATGTGCCATTCGTGATGGCCATGCAGAGTGCGCGCTTTTTGCTGGTGGTGATGCTGGGGCCCAGCATCGCACGCTGGGTCGCCAGACACGTTGACGTGTCCGGCGAGCAGCCAACGGGTTAGTCACGCCCGCTCAACCGGTCGATGCGAGACTCTCTAGATCCAGAACGCGTCCTCTGCATCAATGTCTTCGCTGATCAACCACACCTGCGCGATGCGGCCGTCCTTTACCCGGAACACGTCCACACCGCACTGGTTGAGTGGTGCCCGGCCCGGGCGCGTTGCGCTGAATCGCACCGTCGCGGAAACCAGGTCGCCCGCCTCGGCCGTACCCAGCAGTTCGAGCGCGAACGTGCCCCCGCTCAGCGCCATGAAGCGCCCCAGATGCGCCAACACCGCCGCCGTGCCCTTATGGTCGCCCGATAGCGGCCCCTGGCCAGGCTGATGCCACACGACATCAGGGCTGCAGCACCCGGCAGCCTCGCCAACAAGTGGACAGCCATGATCGTCATCACGCTCGATGAGCGGCCGCGTCGCTTCGGTGAATTGCGCACGCGCATCCAGGGGATCAGCAAGAAGGTGCTTGCCGATACCCTGCATGACTTGCAACGCGACGGGATGATCTCCCGCGAAATCGTTGACGGTGCGCCGCTCTACGGCCTCACCTCGCTAGGCCAGACTTTGCATGCACCGCTTAAGGCATTGCAGGCCTGGGCGGAGGCGCATCAGGAGCAGATTCTCCAATCGCGTGCCCACTACGACGAGATGACACCCAGGAGGCAATGCTCGGAAGATTAGGAGTCGGCGGCCAGGAACCGATCACGGCCGACTTGGCATCTGCCCGCCCAGGTTGACGAACGGCAACGCGCCACCGCCAGTGTAGGTGGGCAAATGGCCGTCCCATTTCTCGATGGCCGACATCTGCACCACGTTCGGGTTCTGCCGCAACGCTTCGCCCTTGAGCGAGATGGCCTTGGCTTCGGCTTCGGCGATGGTCAGTTGCGCCTGTGCACGGCCTTGCGCTTCCGCTTCTACCTTCTGCGCTTCGGCCTGGGCCTGCGCCACTTCGTTCTGGCGCTGCTCGGCCATCTGCGTGGCCTGGATCTTGGCGTTGATGGACTGCACCACCGGCTCTGGCAGGCGCAACTCGCCAATCCAGTAGATCTTTTCCACGTCGATGCCTACCGCGCCAACTTCGTCGCTGACGTCGCGCTGCACGGCCTCGATCAAACTCGCTTTGCCTTTGCCATAGACCGATTCGATATCCAGGTTGGAAGCTTCCTTCACCAGGGCGTCGCGGATCATGTTGCGCAGGTATACATCGGTGATCTCGTCGATGCCCTTGCGATATTTCTGGAAGATCAGCGTCACCTTGGCCGGATCGATGTGATACGTGATGCCGACGTCTGCGTTCACGGTCAGGCCCTGCGCGGTTTGAAAGCTGATCGACTCATCCACCGGCCGTCCTTCGGTGGCCGAGCGGGTAAAGGTGTAGGTCTGGGTAAAGGTAGGGAAGGTGTACATCTCATAGCCCCAGCCCACCCAATAGCGACCGGGCGGCAGCTCCTGCAACGAGCCCTTGTCATCGCCATACATCTGGAACTTCACGCCGACGTTACCCGCCGGCACCTTCGAGCACGCAGCGAGCAGCATCACGGAAAGCGACAGCGACACGATCAATACGCGTTTCATGGCTAATCATTCCTTGTGGATGAAACCGCGGCGCAGCAGCACGACGCCCCACGCCACCAGCAGGGCCAGAAGTGCCAGGCCGGCCAGCACGGCAAGCGTGCTGGTGGCCGAGATCAATTCCGGGCCGATAAAACCGACATACAGCAGCAGGCAGACGACGAAGGGCCACAGCCGGTGTGCCAGCCAGTCGAGCAGCGTTTTCATGGTTTTCCCCTTGAATCAAACATGTCGGTTTGGACGTCCATTCGGCAAACAGGCCACCGCAGCGCGGAGCACGCGCCGGACGATGTCGTTGCCTGATTGGACGGTTTGGAAGCGCTAGCCCTGGCGCACGCGCGGCAGCCGGAGACGGCTGGACGGGTCAGCGAATCGAGCGGATACGGCCTTCATATAAGCGCACTCCAATGCGCGCTGCGCGATGAGGACGGCGCGCAGTCTACTCCGCTTTTTGTGCAACGCAACATGTGCCGGATGGCGCCAGCCGTGCCCATCGACCTATTGACTACACGTGTAGTCACGGGTAGCGTGCCTACACGTGTAGTCACACCGGATTGTAGACATGGCCAAGCCTTCCATCGGCGACCAGGAGCTGGCGCTCCTGCAGTACATCGCCGAACACAACAACGCATCCGTCGGCGAAGTGGCCGCGGGTTTCGGCGAGCCGCGTGGGCTGGCCCGTTCTACCGTGCTCACCATGATGGAGCGCCTGCGCGGCAAGGCGTATCTGCACCGCCGCCAGGTGGATGGCATGTTCCGCTACAGCCCCGTGGCGCGACCCGGCGAAGTGATGCGCACCGCCGTTGGCCAGTTCGTGGAGAAAACCCTCAGCGGCTCGGTGTCGCCCTTCGTGGCCTGGATGTCCGAGCGCGCCAACGTCAGCGAATCGGAGCTTGCCGAACTGGAAGCGCTGGTCGCTCAGCTGCAATCGCGGCGCAAGGAGACCTGAGATGAGTTCCCTCGCATCCTTTGCCCAGGAAATGATCAGCCGGCTCGCATGGACCTCGCTGCAGGCCATGCTGCTGATTGGCGCCGTGTGGCTTATCGCGCGGCAATTGCCGCGACTGCCCGCAGCAACCCGCTCGCTGCTGTGGTGGCTGCTTGGCGTGCAATTGCTGCTCGGGCTGGCGTTGCCCACGCCGGTATCGCTGCCCTTGTTGTCACCCGCGCCTGCTGCCGTGCCGACGGTCAACGCCGCGGCCAGCTTCGTGGCGCCTAGCGAGCATCGCATTACCGCCTTCAGCTCGTCTGGCAATGCCGTGGACATCAGCTTGCCGGATGCATCGCCTATGCCCGCGATCGCCGCTGCAACGTCCGTGCCCCGCGATGAAGCTAGTGGCTTGCACTGGCAGGTGGTGGTGCTGGCCTTGTGGTTGGCGGGTGTGCTGGTGCAGTTGACGATCGCCGCACGGCAGTGGCGCCAGGCACGCATCGTGGTGCGCGCCTCGCAGCCGTTGGATGATGAGGCGTTGCAGCAAGCCTGTGCCGACCAGGCCCAGGTGATGGGGTTGCGCCGCTGCCCTTCATTACGCGTCTCCTACGCCATCAGTTCGCCGCAGGTCAGCGGACTGCTACGTCCGATCGTGCTGTTACCCGCGCAGCAGAACCTCACCGCCGAAGAATCCGCCCTCGCGTTGGCCCATGAGTTGACGCATCTACGCCGTGGCGACTTGTGGATGGGTTGGGTGCCGGCCATCGCCCAGCGCCTGTTCTTCTTCCACCCGCTGGTGGCATGGGCGATGCGCGAATATGCACTGCAGCGCGAAGCGGCTTGCGATGCACAGGTGGTGCACGAGCATGACGCACCGCCCCAGGCGTATGGCCGCCTGCTGCTGCGCCTGGGCGTAGCGCAACCGCTGCATGCGGGCCTCGCCGGTGCCTCGCCGACGTTTCATAACCTCAAGCGTCGACTGAGCATGCTGCAACAGGAGGCACAGGGTTCGGTATCGCGTGCGCCAGGCTGGCTGCTGGTGGCTTTGGTCGCCATGGCTGGTGTGCTGCCCTATCGAGTCACCCAGGCTGCCGCGGACCCTGGCTCGTCGGCTACCCCGCCCGCGCCTGCTGCAGCCGCGTCGGCACCATCGGCGGTGTTTGCGCCGGTAGCGGCAACGCCTGCCACGCCCCCGACACCCGCCACGCCGCTGACACCACCCACCCCGCTGACGCCTGCCACCAAGCCCACGCCGGTGACCCGTCGCGTATCGATGCAAGGCGACCTAACACCGCCACCCGTACCACCGGTGCCACCTGCGCCACCTGCGCCACCGGTGCCGAAGGTCCCGCCGGTGCCGCCCGTGCCGCCGGCTCCCAGCCCGCCGGCATCACTCGGCGAGCTGCATGCCCACCACATCGATATCGATACCGATAACGGCGCCAAGAACGGCTTTGCATTGTTCGCCGATAACGGCGACACCATCATCATGAATGGCACCAATCGCGACATCGACGCGGCGGGCCGTGAGCGCAAGGGCAAGGAATCGTTGTTGTGGCTGCGCCGCGGCCAGCAGGCCTACGTGATCCGCGACGAGGCGACCATCGCGCAAGCCCGTGCCCTGTACGCACCGATGACCGAGTTGTCGCGTATGGAAGGCCAATTGTCCGGTGCTGAGGGACGCATTGCGGGCGCGCAGAGCGGCATTGCCGCCCGCGAGAGCGCCGAGGCCTCGCGCATGAGCGACATGGCGGCCCGCCAGGGTGAGCTGGAATCGCAGCGTGCGGAACTGGAATCGCAGCGCGCCACGCTCGCGGCCGAGCCTAATGCCCAGGCCGCGCGACAACTTGACGCCCAGATGCGTTCGCTCGACAGCCAGGTCAGGTCACTCAACGAGCGTCAGAAGGCGCTTAGCGATAATCGCGAGTTCGAGCACCAGCGAGCCGATCTGGAACGCCAGCAGGCCGATCTGGAGCGTCAGCAGAAAGCCTTGGAAGTGCGCCAGCACGCGCTCAGCGCGCAGGCCGATCAGCAGATGGACGAGCTGCTGAGCGAAGCCATCGCCAAGGGCGTGGCCAAGGACATCAACCAGCGCTGATGTAGCGCATCGCCATCACCGGGTTACGCCGACCACCACGGCGTAACCCATAGCCCGCGGCGACGGGCCTTGCAACGAACCAAACCTTCCTTCCTGCGGCTTCAGGAGATACCGCCGTGCTCGACTATTACGTGTCATTGGCGCTGCGCAGCTTCACCCGCCACCGGGCACTTAGTGCGCTGATGGTGCTGGTGATCGGCCTGGGCATCGGCGCCAGCATGACCATGATCACCGTGTTCCATGTGATGTCCGGTGATCCACTGCCCGGACGCAGCATGCAGTTGTATGTGCCATTGATCGATCCGCGACCGCTCGCCCGCGACCGTTCGGAGCCGCTGCTCAACGACGGTAACTTCACCTGGCCCGATGCGATGAACCTGCTGCACGCGGCGCGCGCTGACCGGCAGGCCGCCATGTCCGGCGGCTCGGTGCCGGTGCAGCCCATGCAGGCACACGCACTGCCGTTCTACGAAGCCGGACACTACGTCACCACCGACTTCTTCGCCATGTTTGGCGTGCCGTTTCGCGCGGGTCGAGGCTGGACGGCGCAGGATGACGATGACCGGGCACGCGTGGTGGTGCTCAGCAGCACACTCAATCGCAAGCTGTTCGGCGACGGCACCGGCGTGGGTCGCACGGTGCGTATGAAAAACACGGATTTCCGCGTCATTGGCGTAATCGCCGACTGGCATCCGCAACCGATGTTCTACGCACCGATCGACAAGCGCGTCTTCGGTCGTACCGACGAGTTCTTCCTGCCGTTGCAGACGGCGCTTGACCTCAAGCTCGATTTCAACGGGCGCTTCTCGTGCTGGGGCAACACCGGCGATGGACGCACCAGCGACCAGTGCAGCTGGCTGCAATTCTGGGTGCAGCTGGACAGCGCCGCCAAAGTGCACGCCTATCGCGATTTCCTGGCCGGCTACTGGCGCGAACAGCAAGCGCACGGTCGGCTGCCGCGCACGGAGGACGCACGCCTGTACGGCCTGATGGACTGGCTGACCTATCAGCATGCCATCCCCGACGACCTGCGCCTGCAGCTATCGCTGTCGCTCGGCTTCCTCGCCGTGTGCATGCTCAACGTGGTGGGCTTGTTGCTGGCGACGTTTCTTCGTCGCGGTGGCGAAATCAGCGTGCGCCGTGCGCTGGGTGCGCGGCGAGGTGACATCTTCCTGCAGCTTGGCGTCGAGTCCTCGGTGATTGGACTGGCAGGCGGCGTACTGGGGCTGGCCGTGGCCGGCCTGGGCCTGTGGAGCGTACGGCTGCGGCCCGATGGCTATGCGCAGCTTGCCCAGATGGATCCGGCCATGTTGTTCGGCACGTTCGTGCTGGCGGTGCTCGCCAGCGTGTTGGCCGGCCTGCTGCCTGCGTGGCGTGCCTGCCATATCGCTCCCGCCCTGCAGCTCAAGACCTAGTGAGGTTTGCCATGCCACGTTCACCCATGCTCGCCAGCCTGACCCGACACAAGCTCACCGTACTGCTACTGGTGCTGCAGGTGGGGCTGACCTGCGCGATTGTCTGCAACGTCGCCGCGATGATCGGCCACCGCACGACGCAGATGCGACTTACCAGCGGCGTTGCGGAAGATGAACTGGTGCTGCTGGAAAGCATCAGCGTGGCCGAAGGCGAAGATCCACTGGTTCGCCACAATATGGACCTCGCCGCGTTGCGCGCCATTCCTGGCGTGCGTTCGGCGACGGCACTGGATGCGCTGCCCTTCAACAGCACCAACTGGAGCAACGGCATTGCCACCACGCCCAACGGCAGCACGCCGCTGGCCGCCACGGCGTTCAACGGCACGCCGGGCGAGCTGGCTACGCTGGGCCTGCGCCTGGTCGCCGGACGCGACTTCCTGCCCGATGAATATGTACCTATCGATAGCGCGCACGATTGGGCCGGCATCAACCGCGTGCCGTCTACCATCGTGACGCGCGCGCTGGCCGAACAGCTGTTTCCGGGCCAGGACCCACTGGGCAAGATCATCTATCCGGGCGACGGACCGATCCGCATCGTCGGCGTGGTCGAACACCTGCTGCGACCGACGCTGGACGACACCGCCGGCAATGAATACGCCACCTTGTTCCCCCTGCTGCCTGATGGGGCCAGTGTCACCTATGCGTTGCGCACGGCGCCCCAGGATCGCGAGCGCGTGCTCAAGCGGGCCGGGGATGTGCTTACGGCGCTCAGTTCCAACCGCGTGCTGCGGCATGCACAAACGTTTACCGATCTGCGCGATGACTATTTCCGCCGCGATCGCACCATGATCGTGCTGCTGCTGGCGGCTGCTGCCGGCCTATTGCTGGTCACGGCGGCGGGCATTGCGGGGCTGGCCAGTTTCTGGGTGCAGCAACGAGGGCGCTCGATCGGCATACGCCGCGCGGTGGGTGCCACACGCGAGAACATCCTGCATTACTTCCAGATCGAGAATTTCCTGATCGTCAGCGGCGGCATTGCACTGGGCGTGGTGCTGGCCTACGGCATGAATCTGCTGCTGATGGAGCACTATGCGCTGCAGCGTTTGCCGTGGTTTTATCTGCCGATAGGCGCGGTGTTGCTGTGGCTGCTGGGGCAGCTTGCCGTGCTGGGGCCGGCGCTTCGCGCCGCCGCCGTGCCGCCGGTGGTGGCGACGCGGTCGGGGTGATGTATGCCTTTGCATCTCTTTAGGTGTCTACGCTTTTTGTAGGAGCGCACCCTGTGCGCGACCCGGTCTTGCCCCTGTTTGCTTTGTCGCGTAAGCGGCACCCCTGCGACAACGCTAACAAACTGAGGTACACCCGGTCGCGCACAGGGTGCGCTCCTACAACAGCCGTAGACACCCAAGGAAACGTGGCTCGAGCGACGGCAATCGATCGAAACGCCCGCTGCGTAGGCGGCACCCTGGCGACAACGCTACCAACTGAGGCACACCCGGTCGCGCACAGGGTGCGCTCCTACAAGAAGCACGAGCCAACCGGACCGCGGAAAGAGGAAGAAAAAGCGGCGCTTCAATCCTTCGGCGGCTTCATCGTGTACTCCTTCGGCGGCGTATCGCCAGCGAGGTTCCTCACGAAGTAATCCCAGCGTTTGCGCATCATGTAGTTGGCGGCGCTGCCGTAACCATGGTGGGCATTGGGAATCATCAGCAGGTCGAAGTCCTTGTTGGCCTTGATCAGCGCGTCGACCACCAGCAGCGTCTCGTACGGCGGCACGTTGTCGTCCATGGTGCCGTGGGCCAGCAGCAGGTGACCCTTGAGGCCTTCGGCATGGTTCTGGTTGGCCTGGTCGTCGTAGTTGCTCTTGCCGTCCTTGTCGGTGACTTCCAGCCCCTGCCACTTCTCGGCCCAGTCGTCCTCGTAGTTGCGGTTGTCGTGGTTGCCGCTTTCGGCGATGCCCACCTTGAACAGGTCCGCGTGGCGGAACATCGCCGTCACCGTGGCATTGCCACCGCCGGAATGGCCCCAGATACCCACATGCTCCATATCGATCCACGGGTAACGCTTGCCCAGCTCCTTCAGCCCGGCGATCTGATCCGGCAACGTGTTGTCGCCGATATTGCCGAAGTACGCATCGTGGAATGCCTTGGAGCGCCAGGGCGTACCCATGCCGTCGATAGCCACCACAATGAAACCCAGCTCGGCCAACGCCTGGTGGTCGACACGCGCAGCATTGAAGCTGCGCGAACCCACCGAGCCGGTCTGCGGGCCGGGATAGACGTAATCGATGATCGGGTACTTCTTGTTCGGGTCGAAGTGCGTGGGCTTGAACATCAGGCCGTACAAATCAACCTTGCCGTCGCGCGCCTTCACGGTGAAGGGCTCAGGCGCCTTCCAGCCGGCGGCCAGCAGGCGCGAGATGTCGGCCTTGGCAATCGAACCCACGACGTGCCCGTCGTCGGCGCTACGCAACACCGTTACCGAGGGCGTGGTCGGCGTGGAATACGCATCCGCGAATAGACGTCCATCCGGTGACAGCGAGATGGTGTGGTCAGCTGGCTCCGGCGCCAGCAAGGCTGGGGCACCCCCGTCCAGGCTCACCTTGTAGAACTGCTGGTAGTAGGGATTCACGCCCTTCTCGCGACCGACGCCGCGGAACCACAGCGTGCGAGACGTGGCGTCGAGGCGAAGCACTTCGGTGACATTCCCTTCGCCGCTGGTGATGGCGTGCTTTAGCTTGCCGCTGTCCAGATCGTAGAGGTACAGGTTGCCCCAGTTGTTGCGCTCGCTGAACCACACCACCTCGTGGCTGGCCGGCAGGTACTGCCAGTTGACCTTGCCATTGCCGCTTTCGTAGTAGGTGGGCACGCTTTCGTCGAACACGGTGCGTACCTCGCCGGTGCGCACATCGGCCACGCGGAACCACGCCTGTTTGTGGTCGCGCGACGAGGACACGAAGGCCAGCGAGCTGGCGTCCGGCGCCCACTGCACGTCATCCCAGCCACCATCGCGGCCGCAACTGACGTCATCGCACAAGGTGGAGCGGTGCTGATCCGGATCCATCTTCAGGCGCAGCACGTTGTGGCTGCCTACGTCGACGATGACGCGCTCGATCATCGTCACGTCCTTGTCGCCCGCCAGCGGATACTTCCACTTCTCCACTTTCGGATGGCCGACATTGGTGCCGACGATGACCATGTCGCCGGTCTTGCGCTGATCCTGCTGGAAGGTGGCGATCTGTTTCGAATCGGGCGACCACACCACGATGGCGTGATTGGAGTGCTTCCAGCCCGCGTTGTCGGTGGCGTAGCCGTAGTTTTCCACGCCATCGGTGGTGAGCTGGGTTTCCTTGCCGGTGGCCACATCGCGCGTCCACAGGTTCCAGTTACGCACGAAGGCTTCGGTGTGCTTGTCCGGGGAAAGCACACCCGGCTCGTTGCCGACGCCTTCGGCGTTGTCGTCCTTGCCCACGGTGCAGACCTTGTCGCCGCTCTGCGTGCACAGGTAGTGCTTGCCATGCACGTTGACGTCGAGGCGGCCGTCAGCCGCCGCCGTGAAGCTCGTGATGCCAAGCTTGCCGGCAGTAAGCGGCTTGTCGAGCAGCTTGCCCAGCGCAGTGGCAAGACGCGCTTGATCGAACGCCGGGGCGGTCTTGCCGGTGGTGGTGTCGAAACGCAGGTAGTGGTCGCCACTGGCGTCGTGGTCGCGATACCAGAAGTGGTCGTTGTCCAGCCACGTCACACTCTGCACGGCGTGATCGACCAACGGCGTGGTGTTATAGCCCACGAAACGCTCGGCCTTGGCGTAGTCGTCGGTGGTGAGGGTCTTGCCCTGGGCGGCGACGCCCGTTGAAAGTGCGCCCATCACCAGCGCGCCTGCAAGGCGCGAATTGCGTATCGTCGAAACCATGCGTTCTCCCCAGATTCACTGCTGATAGCGGGTGCCAGTCTTGGACACCCCTGCTCAACCTTTCATCGTAATGTCGTGCCGGGGCAGCCACCCCTGCCATTCGTCCCGGTTCTAAGCGAACTTCATCAGGCACACGCCCAGCGTGATCAGCACCAGCCCCAACCATCCGGTGCGGCGCAGGTGCTCGCCAAACAGGGTGATGCCCAGCACCGTGGTCGCGATCAGGCCCACGCCACCCCATACGCCGTAGGCAATGGAGAGCTGGATGCCCTCGATGGCATAGCTCAGCGCGGTAAAGGCCGCCAGCGCGCATACGATGGCGGCGATGGCAGGACGCTTGTAGGCAAAGCCATGCGAGCGCTTCATCAGCACGTTGGCGGCAATTTCCAGCACGATGGCGATAGCCAGATAGACAAGGTGGATGGGCTGGAAGTCAGGCAGCATCGTCGCCTCCCGCCGGTGCTTCGTCGGTACCACGCTCGAGCAACACGATGCCCGCGATGATCAGCGCGATGGCGGCCACCTTGGCCGGCTTGAGATCCTCGGCGAACAACCAGACGCTGCACAGCGTAATCAGCACCATGCCCAGGCTTTCCCATGCGCCATAGGCCACCGCCAGCGGAATGCGCTTCACCGCCACGGCAAGACAGGTATAGGAAAGCACCAGCATCACGTACATCACCGCCAGGCCCGTGGCATGGGACGAGTGATAGGCGCCGTACTTCATCGCCACCGTACCGATGACTTCGGTGACAATAGCGGCCGCCATAAACAGCCAGTAACGCATGCTGATCTCCTTGCATCATGCCCCGCCCCCATCGTAACCGCGTACCCAGACCATGAACCAATCCGCCGACACGCCCATCACCCAGGCACTGCCCGAAGCACACGTACTGGAAATGGTGTTTCCCGACCACACCAATCACCTGGGCACCTTGTTCGGTGGCCAGGCGCTGGCCTGGATGGACAAGGCGGCTTTCATCGTGGCTTCCCGGCATGCGCGCCGCACCGTGGTGACCGCCCGCTCCGAGGAGGTCAATTTCCGTGTACCCGTGCGCAAGGGCCAGCTGGCCGAGTTGGTGGCGCGCATTGTGCGCGTGGGCCACAG
This sequence comes from uncultured Gammaproteobacteria bacterium, assembly GCA_963783075.1. Taxonomy (GTDB): domain Bacteria; phylum Pseudomonadota; class Gammaproteobacteria; order Xanthomonadales; family Rhodanobacteraceae; genus Dyella. The sequence goes on from CAWAMF010000001.1 coordinate 514,424, forward strand.
CTCGATGACGGTGGAAGTGGAACTGACCGCGGAAGACCCGCTTACCGGTGATCGCCGGCTTTGCACCACCGGCCGCTTCGTGATGGTGGCGCTCGATTCCAACGGCGCACCGGCCACCGTGCCGCCGCTGCCCCTGTAGGAGCGCACCCTGTGCGCGACCTGGGTCGCGGAACGTCCAATCATTGCCCTGCAGGATAGTTGCGCACAGGCTGCGCTCCTACAGCCGCGGATCGCTGCGCGTTAGCGCAGATGCAGCCAGTGCAGGTGCACGCCGTTGGCGCGATCTTCCGCGCGAAAGCCTTCGCGACTTTCCGCCACGAGGCCCCACACGCTGCGCATGCTTTCACCCTGCGCCTCGTCCACGCGTACCTGTTCGCCCAGCGGAATGGGAAAGCGGGTCTCCAGCATCATCACCTGGTCGCGCTCCCACACGAGGATCGCCCCGCGCCCGCTCGTCGCGCCCCAGCCGAGATGGATCTGCACGTCCTTGAGCACGTAGGTGCCGCGGTTGTCGAGCTTCCAGCTCTCCGTTCGGCGCAGCAACGATTGCAGACGCGGATCGCTCCAGTCCACGCTGTTTCCCTTGGATTGAGGCTTATGACCGGACATGCAGGTGGTGGTGTTCCATCGGACGGATGACGTGCTTTCCCGTTTATCGGCCGTTCGAGGGCCGACTTGAGCGGCACGTTGGACGCAATTTCATGCACCTAGGGACGGGTTTTCAACGGATGGTCGAGGCCCGCTGCCGTGCGCAGCATCAGTTGCCTGGCGAACGCCAGGTGGCCGGCGATAGGCACCACCTCATCGCGCATCCAACGCAACCAGGGTGTGCGCCCGTGCACCAGGTGGGTCATGGCCCCGATGCGGCGCACCACCGCCTTGTGTACCGGGTGGCGCAGCAAGCCATAGTCGCGCAGTCGCGCCATGTCGCCCGATAGCGCGTCCCCCGCGCAGGCGGCATAGACATAGGCATCCTCGATGCCCAGGTTCATGCCACGGGCGCCAATGGGCGAATGGATATGCGCCGCGTCGCCACCCAGCGCCACGCGCCCCACGCTGGCCTGCGCCGCCACCCGGTGGCCAATGCGAAACTGCGACTGCCAGGACACGGTGCCCAGCGAACCAATCCGGCGCATCGCGGCGAGCGGATCGTTGCCGTTGCCGATCACCCGCCATTGGTCGTCCTGCAGACGCAACACGAACAGGAAGCCATCGGGCTCGAACAGGATATGCGCCCGCCACGGATCGAGCGACGTGTGCATTTGCAGATCCCACAGCGACCACGGCTCGGCCAGGGTGCTACCGGCAAAGTCGAGCCCCAGCGCCTCGCGCGTAGCGCTGCGTGCACCATCGGCGCCAAACAGCAACGCGCTTTGCGCCTGTTCTTCGTGACCATCGACGTGCTGCAACGTGGCCGTCACCTGCGTATCGTCCTGCACCAACGTCTTGAACGTGACACCGCGCTCCACACCCACGCCCTGTGCCAGCAGTGCCTCGGTCAGCAAGGCTTCGGTGCGCGCCTGCGGCAGCACCGTCATGGCGTGGCGTCCGCCTGGCGCAAACGGCAGGTCGAACTCCAGCACCACGCGATCGTGCTGGTGCAGGCTCGCACCTTTCACGGGCCAGCCTTCGGCCACGATACGGTCGGACACGCCCGTGTCCTGCAACATCTCTAATGTGCGGCTGTTTACCGCCAAGGCCTTGGAATACATCGTCGGTTGCAGCGCGGTATCGATGATGCGCACCGACACGCCGCGGCGCGCCAGCAACAGCGCGGCCGCCAGACCGGTAGGGCCGGCGCCTACGATCAATACGGCTGGGCGGGTCGATGCCATGGGCAACCACTCCAAAACCGGAACAAACCACAGTCTGCCGTGGGTGGGCGTTGACCCGGCGTCAACGCCACGCCCGACCGACGTGCCGGTTTAAGGTCCCAGGCTTGCGCAACTTCAACGAAACACTTCGCCCGCACCCTCATCCGCCTACCGGCGCCTTCCCGTAGGGAGAAGGGTTCACTAGCCAACGCTCACGGAAAATCTCGCAGCAGCTCCGCTACCCAATCGATGAACACGCGCAGCCGCAGCGGCAGCTGCCTCTGCGATTGATACAGCACCGTCACCGGCAACGCCGGCGGCGGCAGGTTCGGCAGCAGTTCCACCAGCCGACCACTCGCCAACTCATCGACAATGCGATATCGCGGAAACTGTGCAATGCCCAGCCCCGCATCGCAGCAGCTGAGGTAAGCCTCGGTACCGCTCACCGTCACCTGCGCCGGCAATACGAGCTCGTGCATGCGCCGCCCCGCCATGAATTCCAGCGCGGAGATGCGGCGCGTGGTGGGCGAGGCCCAGTTCACCGCCATGTGGCCGCGCTGCAAATCCTTCAGGCTTTGCGGCACGCCATGCCGGCGCACGTAGTCGGCGCTGGCCACGGTAGCCTGCGACATACTGGCGACGCGGCGCCCGACCATGGTGGAATCCGACAATGCGCCAGCGCGCAGCACGCAATCGACGCCCTCCTGCACCAGGTCGATAAAGCGGTCACTGGTGCCCATATCCAGCTCGATCTGCGGATAGCGTGCAAAGAAATCCGGCAACGCAGGTATCACCACCCTTCGCGCCAGCGACGAAGCAAGATCGATGCGCAACTTGCCCTTGGGCAACGCGGCAGCCTCGCGAAAATCCGCTTCCACCGCATCCAGGTCGGCAAGCAGGCGAACGCAGTGGTGGTAGTAGACCTCGCCGTCCTGCGTGGGCCGTACTCGGCGCGTGGTCCGCTGCAGCAGGTGCGCACCTACGCGTTCCTCCAGCCGTTTGATGGTGTGGGTGAGCGTGGCGCGCGGCAGGCTGAGGTCGTCGGCGGCGCGGGTGAAGCTGCCCAGCTCGACGATGCGCGTGAATACCCGCATGGCTTGCAGACGGTCCATTGTTGGCCATTCTGACAACAGATATGGCCATTATTGAGCATTTATCGTGGGTCCGTCATGCCGAACAATAGCCTCCTACCTTTTCCCCCCAAAGGCGATCCCATGCAAATGCGTCAGCTCGGCAAGAATGGCCCTTCTGTTTCCGCCCTCGGCCTTGGTTGTATGGGCATGAGCGAGTTCTACGGCGGCACGCGCGACGATGCTGAGTCCATCGCCACCATCCATCACGCGCTGGAACGCGGCATCAATCTGCTCGACACCGCTGACGTGTACGGCCCACACCTCAACGAGGTGCTGGTCGGCAAGGCCATTGGCGATCGGCGCGAGCAAGTCTTTCTCGCCACCAAGTTCGGCATCGTGCGCGACCCCGCCAACACCGCCACGCGCGGCGTGAACGGCAGTCCCGAGTACGTGCGGGCATCGTGCGATAGCAGCCTCAAGCGCCTTGGCGTCGATCATATCGACCTGTACTACCAGCATCGCGTGGACACGAACGTGCCGATCGAGGAAACCGTGGGTGCCATGGCCGAGCTGGTGAAGGCCGGCAAGGTGCGGTACCTGGGCCTTTCCGAAGCATCTGCCACCACGTTGGAACGCGCCAGCAAGGTGCACCCTATCGCGGCCTTGCAGGTGGAGTTTTCGTTGTGGACGCGCGACCCCCAGGAAAACGGCATGCTCGATGCCTGCCGCCGGCTGGGCACCAGCCTGGTGGCGTACTCGCCGCTGGGTCGCGGCTTTCTCACCGGCGCGTTCGCCAGCCCCGAGGATTTCGACGCCGACGACTACCGCCGCCATTCGCCGCGTTTCCAGGGTGAAAACTTCTTCCGTAACCTGGAGCTGGTCGACAAGGTCGCTGCCATTGCCGCGGACAAGAACTGCACGCCCGCCCAGTTGGCGCTGGCGTGGGTGCTCGCGCAGGACAAGGATGCGGTGGCCATTCCCGGCACCAGGCGCCGCGACCGCCTCGACGAAAACCTTGGGGCGCTCGATGTGAAACTGAGCGCCGATGAGCTGAAGGCCATCGATGCGGTATTCCCGCCCGACGTCGCCGCCGGCCAGCGCTACGTTGAAACCATGATGCGCATGGTCAACCTCTGACCGATGACTACGGCCATCTCGCCGCCCCGCGGCGCGATGGCCCGAGTCGCTATACCTCGGACCACATGCGCAGCAGGTTGTGATAACAGCCGGTGAGCTGCACACGCGCCTGCTGATCGCCCTCGCTGGCATTGAGCCGCTGGATGCTGCTGTCCAAGTCGAACAACAGCGCACGCTGCGCGTTATCGCGCACCATGCTCTGCACCCAGAAGAAGCACGCCAGCCGTGCGCCACGTGTCACCGGCGTCACCTGATGCAGGCTGCTGGCCGGATATACCACCATGTCACCGGCGGCCAGCTTGATGGTCTGCGTGCCGTAGACATCCTCGATCAGCAACTCGCCGCCGTCGTAGCTGCCCGGATCGGCGAGAAACAGCGTGGCCGAGAGATCGGTGCGGATTTTCACATTGCTGCCCGGCAACAGCCGCACCGATCCATCCACGTGGCTGCCAAAGTGCATGCCGCCTTCGTAGCGGTTGAACATCGGCGGATACACGCGATTGGGTAGCGCCGAGCTGATGAACAGCGGGTGCCGCTCCAGCGCAGCCAGCACGATGTCGCCCAGCTCGATCGCCAGTGGCGAGGCCTCGACGATCTGCAGATTGCGCTTGACCTGTGCGCCCTGGTGGCCGGCGGTTGCGCGGCCATCGACCCACGGTGCGTCAGCGGCATCGAGCCGCTGACGGAAGAGATTCAGCTGGCCCTGGTCGAGCACGCCGCGAATAGGGACCAGCATGATGAGCTCCGTGTATCAGATCTTGTAGGTCACCGTCAGCAACTCGGTACGCCCCGCGCCAGGAAGAGAACGACCACCATCGGACTGGATCACGCCGACGAAGTATTTGCGGTTGAAGGCGTTGAGCAGGTTGAAACGGATGTCGTAGTGCGGCTGATGATAAGCCACCGTGCCATCCCAGCGCGTGTAGCCGCCCACGCTCACCAGATCGGTGTTGGCCGCATAGCGCAGCGACTGGTAGGTGGCGCCACCGCCCAGCTCCCAATGCTGGGCAAACGTATAGGTGGTCCACGCCGTGGCGCTGTTGCGCGGCGTGTTGGCCAATATGTTGCCCTGGGTGCCATCCAGCGCCTTGATGATCTCCGGATTGAGGTGCGTGTAGCCGGAGAACAACTGCCAGTGCTCGGTAACGCGGCCGGTTGCCCCCAGTTCCACGCCACGCACGCGAACATTGCCGTCCAGTTCGTATTCGCCCGACGAGGTTTCGGTACGCGTATTGTCCTGGGTAACCTGGAACGCGGCGGCGGTAAGCAGCAGTCGATCCTGGGCCAGATCCCACTTGCCGCCCAGCTCGTAGGAACGGTTCGTTTCCGGCGCCAGATTCTGCGTGCCGTTGGTGACCGTGAGCGTTTCCAGCGACGGGTCGAACGACGTGCCATAGGACACGTAGTACGACTGCTCCTCGCTGGGCTGGTAGATCAGGCCGCTGCGCACGCTGGTGTAATACACCGTCTGCGACACGCTGGCAGGCGCCGATATCGTATTGGTCAGGTCAGCGGCGAAGCGATCGCGACGCAGGCCGGCCACGAACTGCCATTGGTCGTTGAAACGCAGGGTGTCGTTGGCATACACCGCCTCGGTGTCGGCGGAGCCAAGCGCATGGTTGCCCACGGTGCGCGTCACATTGGCCGGCTGCGCTTCCAGCGGCGGATCGAGCAGCGAGACCAGCGGCAGGCCGTTGCGCGTATAACCCTGGTTGTCGTAGTTGTCGTGGCCAAGCTCCAGGCCCGCGATCAGGGTGTGATGCACGCTGCCCGTGTCGAAACTGCCTTGCAGATCGGTCTGGCTGTCGAATGAGCGGTCGCTGATCACGCGATCATGGCTGGCGTACTGCACCAGCAGATCCTGCAAAGGCAGATCGGTGGGATTGCCCAAGGCCTTGTTCAACGTCACGCCGGTGTTGGTGACCACCGCATTGGGGGCCGTCTCGCGCGCATCGATGTGGTAGTGGCTGTATTGCAGCTGGCTACGCAGCGACCAGTCTTCGTTGAAGCGATGATCGATGCGCGCACTGAAGACGCCCACGGTCTGCAACGTGCGATCGTCGGTGAAGCCGTAGTAGTTGTCATGATTGACGTTGGCTGGACGTCCATTCACCGGCGGCAAGCCGTAGTCGGGCGCGTCGTTGCTACGCTGCAGCAAGGCCGACAGCGTGATCTCCGTAGGCGTGCCAATGCCAAACCGCAGCGACGGTGCAATGCCGCCATCACGCTGGGAAACCACGTCGCGCGTCGAATGAATGTCTTGCGCAAACACGTTGAGGCGGCCGGCCGAGGTCGCCGAGAACGGCGTATCGAAATCGCCGGACACGCGATAGTGGTCGTCACTTCCGACGGTGGTGGAGATCTGCGCGCTCGGCGTGAGCTGCGGCAGCTTGCTGACCTGGTTGATCACGCCACCGGTCGAGCCGCGTCCGAACAACATGGACGATGGACCCTTGAGCACTTCGATGGCGTCCAGATCGAAGGTGTCGCGGTAGTACTGGCCGCGATCGCGGAAACCATCCAGATAAATGTCCGTACGCGCCGAGAAGCCGCGCAGGTTGATGTTGTCGCCAATCGTGCCGCCCTCGGCAGCCGTGATGGTGATGCCCGGCACGTTGCGCAGCGCATCCTGGAACGAAGTCGCGCCCTGCGCATCCAACAGCGAACGATTGATCACCACCACCGACTGCGGAATGTCACGTAGCGCCGACGGCGTCTTCGCGCCAATGGTCGAGCTGTCGGTGTCATAACTGTTGCCGAGGACGCTGCCGGTGACATGCACGGCGCCCAGCGTCTTGGCCGGGTTGGCGTCTTGTGGAGTGTCTGGCGTCGCCGACTGCGCCAGCGAGGTCATGGGAAGCGCAAGGGACGCGATCAGGGCGGCATGCAGCGGTCTGACACGAAGGTTCGGACGCATGGGGGTTCTTTTTTTAAGAGGTTTCAGAACATGGCGAAGCCTCCCCCACGACCCAGCTCTGAACAGACCAGGATGAGGCAACCGCCGACGTAAACAAGAATGGTTGTCATTATCAGGCTCAATTACGTCCTTGCAAAGCGCGATATTTTGCGTTCTGAGACGCATCTTTTTACGCTAGTGGATTCCGGCGGCCGCGCTATTCGGCACGGTGCGGCTAGACGGGCACGACGCTACCGACCTTGTCGCGCGCCATCACCACATTGGTGCTGAAGCGGCGAATATTGGCGTTGTCGAACAGCAGCCGCCGCGTGAACAACTCGAAGTCGTCCATGTCCCTGGCGGTGACGATGAGGATGAAATCCGCCTCGCCCGTCACGTAGTAGCACTGCTGCACATTCGGGTCCGCGCGCGCGGCGCTGCGGAAGGCGTCGAGCATGTCCACGCGCTCGCGCTCCAGTTCCACGCCCACGATAAACGTCATCGCCTGTCCGACCGACAGCGGGTTCACCACGGCGACCTCGGCGGTGATCACGCCCACCTTGCGCAGGTGCTTGAGGCGGCGTTGCACCGCCGCGGCGGACAAGCCGATATCGGCGCCGATGTCCTCGCCTGTCGCACGCGCGTCGCGCTGGACGCGCCGCAGGATCTCGCGGTCAAAATCATCGAGCACATAGTCGTTTGCCATACCGCATAAATAGGTCAAATGGCGCGGCCAAGCAACAACAATGACTGCAACTATGCGGCTACACCGCGGTTCACGTCGCCACAATGCCTGCAGCCGCAGTCGGCGGAAACGGGTGACACGCGCCTAATGAAACTCTTCTATCAAACCCACTCGCCGTACGCGCGCAAGGTGCTGGTGATGGCCCACGAGGCCAACCTCGCCGACCAGTTGCAGGTGATCCACCATGAAACCAGCCCGACCCAGCGCAACGAGGACGTCTTTCGCGTCAACCCGCTCGGCAAGGTTCCCGTGCTGGTACTCGCTGACGGCTCGGCCTTGTTCGACTCGCATGTCATCTGCGAATACCTGGACGGCCTGCACGCCGGCCCCCGGCTGATCCCTGCCGAGCTGTCCGATCGCTTGCCTTGTCTGCGCCTGCAGGCGCTCGCGCAAGGTATCTGTGACGCGGGCATTGCCGTGCGCCACGAAACCGTTCGCCGCCCTGAGGCGTACCGCTACCCAGCCATGCGTGACGGCCAGCTTGAGAAGCTGGCGGCTTCGTACGATTTCCTGGAGCGCGAATGGGCTCGCCGGCCAGCGCTCGAACCGGGCGTCGACATCGGCCAGATTGCCATTGCCACCGCGCTTAGCTGGATCGCCTTTCGCGGCCTGCCCGATTTCGAGCAAGGCCGCCCGCGCCTGTCAGCGTGGTTTCGTGCCTTTACACAACGCCCATCCATGCTGGCGACCCCGCTCGCCGGCGAGACCGTGGACTGATTGCCCCGCCCATCCCTCGGAGAGAACCCCATGAGCTCGCTGTGGACCGACCTGCTGTTTTTGCACGGCTACGTCACCAACCCCAAACTCGCACGCCGGTTGCTCGACCCGTCCCCGCCCTGCCAGCCTGCCCCGCGCGTGCCCACGCCCTCGCCAAGCAACGGCCTGCTGCGGTGGACGGCGCGCCTTTGCCTCGGTATCGGCGACGGCAAGCTTCGAACGCAATGACCGCAAGACGCCGCGGCGTCCATTTGGCTGACAGAGAGCACTCCACCGACCTACCCAAATGTAGGAATACGCCGACATCATGAACGCGGAGCCTTGGGCAATCTAAAAGACGTCGGGTGTTCCCACGGATGTCCGACACCCCCGGGCCGGTACCCCCCTTAATTCCGGCCCACTGGCCCCCGAAAGGGGGCCTTTTTCTTTCTGGCACTGGCGAGCTTGAGAACGACACAGGCAATGCCTTAGTGTCCGCCGAACCCGCCTTCACAGCGTTCTCGATGGCGACGGCAACTCAACCAAGGGGATTGGAACATGCGCTCACGCCTGGCCGGCATTCTGCTTTTTGTGTGTTTGATCAGCCCCGCATTTGCCGCGGATAGCCGGCCCAGCGACGCATCACTGCATGAGCTTATGGATGTGATGCACGTGCATGACACGCTCGACAGCACCATGAAGCAGATGGAAAGCATGATGCAATCGAGCCTGCAGTCTGGGCTGGCAGGCCAGGGGCTGGATGATGCCCAACGTAAGATCATTGAGTCCGGACAAGCCAAAACGCGAAATCTGCTGATGGACGCTCTGGCCTGGAACAAGATCGAGCCGATCTATATGGACATTTACCGCAAATCGTTCTCCCAGAAAGAGATCGACGACATGCTGGCCTTCTACAAATCGCCATCAGGCCAGGCGGTGATCGCCAAACTGCCAGTGGTGATGCAGCAGTCCATGCAGTTTGTGAGAACCGAGTTGAGCGCGCTGGCTCCCGATATCCAGAAGATCAGCAACGAGACGGTTAGCGAACTGCGGACCTACAACGCCAGCAAGACCAGGCCAGCCTCCTCGCCTTGATCTTCCAGCGCGGCGCGCCCAGTTTCGCGCAGGAGTCACACGTGGCCGCGCACTATCTGCGCGCTGCCGCAAGGCGAGGGAGGAGACTGCCATGCCCAATCGACTTGGCGCGGTCCTGCTGACCGCCGCGCTTGCTGTCATCGCCCCGGTCCTGGTTGCGCATGGGCAGGATTCCCCGCCCGCCGCGCAACCCAAGCGGACCATCCTCGACCAGCACGACCAGAGCGATGTGCCCGGCAAGCAAATCGTCATCGGTACCGCCGAGATACCGGCAGGTACCGCCATTGGATGGCATAGCCATCCCGGTGACGAATCGGGCTACGTGATCAGCGGCAACCTGGTACTCAAGACACGCGGCAAGCCCGACCAGGTACTCAAGGCGGGTGATCACTTCTTCAATCCACGCGGTGCCGTGCATAGCCTGGCCGCCGCGCCGGGGACCGACGGCGGCGTTGCCCTGTCGACTTGGGTGGTCGACAAGGGCAAGCCGCTGGCTGACATGGTCAAGTGATCGCTGGTAGGAGCGCACCTTGTGCGCGACCGCAGCGCCTGATGGTCGTCGGTTTGTCGCGCACAGGGTGCGCTCCTACACGTGAGGCGATAAGCCCAGGCCCTCTGGAACGCCTTACTAGACGCGCGGGGCGAAAATCTACGGTGCATCGCGTGGCTGATGCGCCGGGCATCGACGGCTGACATGGCCAAGTGATCCCTGGTAGGAGCGCACCTTGTGCGCGACCGCGGCGCCTGATGGTCGCCGCTCCGTCGGTTTGTCGCGCACAGGGTGCGCTCCTACACGTGAGGCGAAAGCCCAGGCCCTCTGGAGCGCCTTACTAGACGCGCGGGGCGAAAATCTACGGTGCATCGCGCGGCTGATGCGCCGGGCATCGACGGCTGACATGGCCAAGTGACCCCTTGTAGGAGCGCACCTTGTGCGCGACCGCGGCGTCTGATGGTGGCCGCTCCGTCGGTTTGTCGCGCACAGGGTGCGCTCCTACAGTGAGGCGCTTAGCTACCGGGGTGATAGGTGCGCTCGACGTGGCCGTTCAGATCCTCAGGCCAGAAGTACACCGCGCGCAGGTTGCCGGTGGTGTAGCGTTCGGCCTCGTCGTTGAAATGCGCGGAATCCGGATGCCCACTTTCGCCGCCGACGGTAATGGCGCGGGCGCTCACCTTGTCGCCAAATTCCACCACGGCGACGAAGCTGTTGCCGCCGGTGCCGTAGTAACGCTTGGTGCCGGGCCAACGATGCGCGCCGAATGACGCCAGTGAACCCCAACGCGACGAGGTGAACGGCACCGGGATGCTGGGCTTGCTGTCGTCGAACGGCTGCACGATGTCGCCGTTGAGGCGCTGGTAGCGATTGACTTCGCCCCAGGGCACGCCCCAGCTGCCGAAGTCTTTCTCGAGACGATCGGAGGCTTCGACCAGCGCCTCGAGGCGTGCTTTCGCGCCAGCTCGTTGCGCCATGATGTCGTACACCGAGAGGCCTTCGGCGGCATCGGATTTGTCCACCTTGTCCCACAGGATGTCGCCCCAGAACACTGCCAGCGAGGTGGGCATGGAGGCGATGCCCCAGCGGTAATCCCAACTCCTCAGCAACGCGATCTGGCCGGCGAGTTTCTTCTTCAACGGGTCGTTGGCCGACAACGCGTCGTAGTCACTCACCAGAATCGGGATCTGTCGCGCAAACGCCGGCAGATAGGAATCGAACGCCGCCGTGATCAGCGACGCCTTGGTGAAATCCTTCTGGTCGCTCAACACCATGGTGGCGTGGATGCCGCGCGGGTTCTCGCCCACGCTGTCCATGTAGCGCGGATAGTCCTCGCGCTTGGGGCTGTACGGACCGGCGGCGGAATACGGCCAATCGTTGGTGTTCATGATCCAGCCGTTGGCGGGGTTGAACAGATGCGGCGCCGCGTCCAGCGGCAGCAGGCCCTGCCAGTCGGTGGCCGGGTCGCTGCCGTCCACCGGCTTGGTGTAGTCGAAACGATTGTCGCGCTTGGGAATGAACTGCGGATGCAGATACGCGATCTCGCCCTTGTCATCGGCGAAGATGGTGTTGTTGGACGAATTGGCCTTCAACTCGGCCACTTTCATGAAGCTGGCAAAGTCGTTGGCCTTGGTGCGCAACCAGCTCTGCTCCAGCGCTTCCATCGGCTTGTTCATCAGCGCCGTGGTGATCCACTTGCCATCCTTTTCGCGCACCACGGGGCCGTGATGCGTGGCATACACGGTAAACATGCGCTGGGCCATCGCACCGTTCTGGCCGCGATAGGAAATGCTGATCTGCCGCGTGGTCAACGGGCGCAGCTCCTTGCCGTAGCGGTAGAACACGCCGCCATCCTTGCGCTCGACGGTCTCGGCGAACTCGTCCACCACATCGGCCGTGGTCGAGGTGTGCATCCAGCCGATGTGATGATTGAACCCCTGGTAGATGAAGAACTGGCCCCAGGTCACCGCACCGTAGGCATCGAGCCCTGCATCGCTGGTCATCTGCAACTCGGAGCGAAAGAAGAACGACGTATGCGGGTTGATCAGCAGTAACGCGTGGCCATCCGCCGTGAGCTTGGGTGCAATCGCGATTCCGTTGGAACCGGCAGGCTCGACCCAGCTCGACGGCGTGTCGACAAAGGCCACTGGCTCGCCGGCCTGTCCGTAGAAAGCCTGCAGATCCTTCAGCGAGACACGCTCGATATCACCCCCAATGCTTCCCTCGCTGAAGCTCAGCGCCATCCACGGCTCGAAATGAGTGATGACGCGCGGGTGCACGTTCGGGTGGGTGGCGAGGTAATCATTGAGCCCATCGGCCCAGGCATTCATCAACGCCTGCAACCACTCGGGACTCTTGGCATAGAGCCGCTTCAATTCGACCGGATCGATGAACAACTTCTGCCGAAGATCGGACCAGATCGCCGACTCGCCTTCCGTCTGTGCCAGCCACCCCAGCGAGTTGAGATAGTTGGTCTCCACGCGATTGAAATCGTCCTCGGCCTGCGCATACGCCATGCCAAACACCGCATCGGCATCGGTCTTGCCGTGCACGTGGGCGATGCCCCAGTCGTCGCGGGTAATGGTGACGGCCTTGGCTTCCTGCTGCCAACGAGCTTCGTCGGGCGTGGCTGCCTGAGCGGTAGTGATTAGCCCCAAGGTGAGCAGTATGGCGAGCGGTAGCGCGCAGCGGGTTGTGGCGGTCTTGATCATTGCGTCTTCGTGTCTTGGTTAGGCGTTGCAGGTCACGTCCCCCTCCCCTGCCCGCAGGGGAGGGTTGGGGAGGGGTCGCTCTTGCTGTAAGAGCCTTACCCCCTCCCAACCTCCCCCCTGCGGGCAGGGGGAGGAGCAAGTGCAAGTTCTCCTGGCCTGGTTACGGCATGGTCAGGCTGTTATTACTGCGATCGGCATCCGGCAACTTGTGGTCCGGATCGAGCGTAATCGCCGCGACCCGCCTGGTGGTCTGCAGCACCAGCTTGGGCGTTGCGCTTTGGCGCCAGGTTTCCACCGGCACGGGCACGTCCTGATGGCTACCGTCGGCAAAGTCGACGCGCAGCATCGCGGGCATCACCAGCTTCTGCTTGCTGGTGAGCGTCACCGTCACGCCCTTGGCGGGGTCGTTGTCCACGTACGCGGCAGTGCTCACGCCCATGTCCAGCTGCCAGTTGTTGAGGTACCAGCCGCGCCACCACCAGGAAAGATCCTCGCCTGCCTCGCTGCTCATGAAGCGGAAGAAATCCGACGGCGTGGGATGGTGATAGGCCCAGGTAGCAATGTACTTGCGGAACGCCGGGTCGAAGCGATCCGGGCCAAGGATCTGTTCGCGCAGCAGCACCAGCCCCAGCGCGCCCTTGAAGTAGCTCACCGAGTGGCGGTACTTCTCGGACACCGAATCGGCCGGTGCCATCATGGTGGGTGCTTGTGCATCGGCGAGCAGCGGCAGGATTTCATCGACCGGGTTGCCGCCCTTGGGGGCGTATTCGCTGTCCCGCTTGGGTGCAAATTCGCCGTGGTTGAAGGCGTCCGATGCATACACGTCGATGAAGGTGTTGAAGCCTTCGTCCATGAACGCGTTGCGGCGCTCGTTGGAGCCCACCACCATCGGGAACCAGGTGTGGCCGATTTCATGCGCCGTGATCCAGAACAGCATCGGGCCCTGGTCTTCATAGCCATCAAACACGATGCCCGGATACTCCATGCCCGCGCCGTGGCCACCCAGGTTCACGGCTACCGGCCAGGGGTACGAATACCACTTCGACGAAAAGTGCTCGATGGAACCCTTCACGTATTCAGTCGAGCGATTCCACTTGTCCTTGCCCACGCCCTCTACCGGATACACCGACATGGCCAGTGCGTGCTTGCCTTCCGGCAGATTGATGCGTGCGGCATCCCACACGAACGCGGGAGACGCGGCGAAAGCGATATCGCGCGTGTGCTCCATATGGAAGCGCCAGGTCTGCGTACCGCTCTGCTTGGGGCGGCTGGCCGGGTCGTTCACTTCCTGCGGCGAGCGGATCATCACCGTGGCATCGCTCTGCGCGGCCTGCGCCAGCCGCTTCTGTTCGGTGGTGGTGAGTACTTCGGTGGGATTGGTCAGCTCACCCGAACCGGCCACGAGGTAGTTCCACGGCACGGTAACGGCGTAATCGATGTCACCGTATTCGAGATAGAACTCCGAACCGAGGTAAGGCTGCGTGTCCCATCCGCGCAGGTCGTCATAGACGGCCATACGCGGGAACCACTGCGCGATCTCGTAGATGTCACCGTTCTTGGTCGGCGTCACCGCGGTGCGGCCGCCCCATGTGCCGGGCACCGTGTAGTGATAGCGAATGCGAAGCTTCAGCTGCTTGCCGCCACCTGCCAGCGCTTGTGCCAGATCTACTCGCAGGCGGGTGTCATCGACCAGAAAATGCACGCTCTTGCCGTCCACCTCCACCGCATCCAGCTGGTAGCCGTCGGTGAACTCCGTGCGCGGATGCGGTGAGGCGAGCGCGCCACGCGAGTCGCGGCGATAGATGTTCTGATCCAGCTGTACCCACAGCACATCGAGCGCGTCGGGGCTGCGGTTGGTATAGGTAATGGTCTCGTCGCCGCGCAGCGTATGTGTGGCGGGGTCGATCTGCGCCTGGATGGCGTAGTCCACGCGGTTCTGCCAGAACTGCGGGCCGGGCTTGCCGGCGCCGTCGCGGAAGGCGTTGGCGGCATCGGGTAACGAAAGCGGCGCAAACAGCGCCTGCGGATCGAAACCGGCATCCGTGCCGTCGGCGAAGGCCGGCGCGCACCACGTGCCAGCCACTAGCAGGCCCGCTGCAACACGGCAGGCCAGGGCGTGATTCTTCATCAGTCGACTTCCTTTAGGTCCCCAGGATCTCAACCGACGACTATAGGGAGTGCCCGGCCCCCGCGGACCGGGCCAGTCGTCATGGTCGCGTCACGCGTCGGCGCAAGTTCATTCGAAGGCGGCAGGCCGCGGGCGTTTACAATGGCGCCATGAGCACTCCCGAACATTCCCCCCTCGGCAAGGCCACCGCCTACGTCGACCGCTACGACGCCGGCCTGCTGTTTCCCATTCCGCGCGCGGCCAAGCGCGAGGAAATAGGCGTATCCGAGCCGCTGCCGTTCCACGGCGTGGACGTGTGGAACGCCTACGAGCTGTCCTGGCTGGATAGCCGCGGCAAGCCGGTGGTGGCGCTGGCCGAATTTCGCGTGCCGGCAGCGTCGCCTAACATCATCGAGTCCAAGTCGTTCAAGCTTTACCTCAACGGCTTTTCGCAGGAACGCATGGCTGATGCGTCAACCCTCACCGCCACGCTGGTACGCGACCTTTCCGCCGCAGCGGGCGCACCCGTTGAAGTGATCTTGAGCGACGCACAGGCACACAGCCACGCCGTCACCGACTTGGACGGCCAGCTGATCGACGGGCAGGCCCTGGATATCGACGACTACGGCCCGCCGCGCGCGGACTATCTGCAGGCCGATACCAGCGGGTCGGCGATTGAGGAAGCCCTCGTGTCGAACCTGCTGCGCTCCAACTGCCCGGTGACCGGCCAGCCGGACTGGGGCAGCGTACAAATCCACTATCGCGGCGCGCCGATCGACCGGGCTGGCCTGCTGCGCTACCTGGTGTCGTTTCGCAACCACAATGAATTCCACGAGCAGTGCGTAGAACGGATCTTCGTGGATGTCATGCAGCGCTGCCGCCCCGAGCAATTGAGCGTCTACGCCCGCTATACCCGGCGCGGCGGACTCGACATCAATCCGTACCGCAGCACCGCTGCAAAGACCCCGGCAAACCCGCGCGGCGCCAGGCAATAAGTGCCGTGGTCTTCACCCGCGCGTGAAGGTTATGTGCAGCATGGAAGGTTCGGTAATGGAGGCTTCAGTCCCGCGGGACTAGCCTTCTTCTATCCGGGCACCCGGCGTTGGACGTCACCGGTCGGGTGTGTGTATGCCACCAGCCACGGGGTCAGTCATGAAAGTCCATGCACGCAATACCGTTTTGACCTGCGCGACCCTTGCCGGCGTGTTGATGCTCAGCGCGTGCGGCAAGAACGATCAGGAATCCAACACCACACCGACGGCACCCGCTACCAGCGCCCCGGCACAGCCGGCAGTGCCGGCACCGGCGGGCACTGCGGCACCGATGTCGCCGGCCAGCACCCCGGCGCCCACCAGCACATCGCCAGCACCGGCTGCCACTACAGGTAAATCGACCAGCCTCAAGCCGGCTGCGAATATCACCGTGGCGGCCGTCACCGTCGGCAATCAGCTGGACGGCACGCGCGCCATCAGCAAGGAACAGCGGCACTTCGCGCCGGAAGACAAGGCGATCTACGCCAGCGTTGCCACCACCGGTCGCTCGGACAATGCCACCCTCAACGCGAAGTGGAGCTATGAGGATGGCAACGGCCAGTTGTTCAGCAGCACCACCGAATCGATCGCCACCGATGGCCCTGCCGTGACCACGTTCAAGGTGCAGAATCCGAACGCTTGGCCAGCGGGCAAGTACAAAGTAGTGATCTCGCTCAACGGCAAGGCCGTCGCCAGCGAGAATTTTGAAGTACGCAGCTAAGCCAAAGCGCGCAACGCTGTAAAGGAAAAGGCGCCCATCGGCGCCTTTTCCATGGGTGCCGTCAGAGTGAGGCCTTCCAACGCTGCATGCGCACGCCGGCGATGAGCTGCAACACGCCGTAGATGAGAGCCGCCGCACCGATCCAGATGGCCAGCGTAAGCAGACCCGCCAGTGGATAGGCCATAAACATCACGCCGAGCAAGATGGCCAGCACGCCGCTCAAGGCGATCATCCATTCGCCCTTGATCTCCTTGCGCACACGAATGGCGAACACAATGCGGTAAATCCCCGCCACGATCAGCCACGCCGCAATGAACAGCAGCAGCACATTGGCCACCGCCAGTGGATGCATGATCGCCAACACGCCAAAGACGATCGAAGCCAACGCATACAACACCAGCCAGCCGCGTGAGATCGCCACGTGGCGATGGAACAGCGCAAACACGCTCGCGACGCCTTCAGCCAGCGCCATGATGCCGAAGGCCCAGGCCAGCGCGACCACGGTACTTTCTGGCCATATCAGCGCACTGAGCCCAAACAACACCGAGATCACACCGTAGATCACCAGCAGCCAGCCCGTACGCCCCACTCCCCGCTGCAGCATCGAACTCATATCGCGACCCTCCGTGACGTTGAGAGACGGACCGTGGCCGGACCGCCAGCAGATACCGTGTGTTTCCCCAAGCAACCGCCATCCACGCATCATCCATGTCGACGTAATGCGAATGGCGTATCAGACCGTCCTCATACGCCGATGAACCAATGCCACCTCTCGCAACATGCAAGGCACGAAGCCTTAACTCCATCCTTGTTCGAATCGACCCCGCAATGCGCATTGCGCCCATCCAAACCCTTAAGAGGCATCGTCATGAATCAAGACACCATCCAAGGTCAATGGAAACAGCTTAGCGGCCAGATCAAGCAGCATTGGGGCAAGCTTACCGATGACGACCTGAAAGTGGCCGAGGGCAACTCGGAATACCTTTCGGGCAAGCTGCAGGAACGCTACGGCATGGCCCGCGATGAAGCCGAAAAGCAGGTCAAGGCTTTCGAGAAACAGATTCGCCACCACTGATTCCTCCGCCGACCTCTCCCCCTGCGGGAGAGGGCTCACTCCTGTAGGAGCGCACCCTGTGCGCGACCGCAACGCCGCGACCTACCGCTCCGTAGAATTGTCGCGCACAGGTGCCCCCTACAGGGCGTTGAGCGGAATTTTCAGATAGCTCACGCCGTTGTCTTCCGCCGGTGGCAGTAGCCCCGCACGCATGTTCACCTGTACCGACGGTAGCAACAGGCGTGGCACCGCCAACGTGGCATCGCGCGCCTGACGCAGGGCAACGAAGGTCTCCTCGCTTACCCCTTCGTGCACGTGGATGTTCGCGCGCCGCTGCTCGCCCACCGTGGTTTCATGGGCAAAGACATCGCGTCCCGGCGCCTTGTAGTCATGGCACAGGAACACACGCGTGTCGTCCGGCAGCGCGAAGATGCGCTGGATGGACCGGTAAAGCTGGCGCGCATCGCCGCCGGGGAAATCACAGCGCGCGGTGCCGTAGTCCGGCATGAACAAGGTGTCGCCCACAAACGCCGCGTCACCGATCACATGCGTCATGCAGGCTGCCGTATGCCCCGGCGTATGCCACGCGACCGCCTCGATTTCACCCAGCCGGTAACGCTCGCCGTCCTTGAACAGGTGATCGAACTGGCTGCCGTCGCGCGCAAAGCCGTCCTCGACATTGAACAGCTTGCCAAAGGTCTGCTGCACGCTACAGATATGCTCGCCAATGCCCAGCCGGCCGCCGAGCCGTGACTGCACGTATGGGGAAGCGGACAGGTGGTCGGCGTGCACGTGGGTATCGATCACCCATGCCAGCTCCAGCGCCTGCGCGGCAACAAAATCGATGATGGCGTCGGCGCCTTCACGACGGGTGCGCCCGGACGCCGCATCGTAGTCCAGCACGCTATCGAGCACGGCCGCCTGTCGCGACGCCCGATCCCACACTACATAACTGAAGGTGTTGGTCGCCGCATCGAAAAAGACCTTCACATCGGGACCGTTCATCAGCTCACCTTACCTAGCAGGTTGCGTCCACGCGCCTGGAAGCACGGTGAGGAAGGCGTCGGCTCGTCGGCGAGCGAGAAAGCACTCAAGCCATACGCGCACTAGCTGCCTCACGGCCACATCGTCGACATTTCCAATGTACGCACGCCGCCCCGGCCGCGCAACGCGTGACAGCCTCGCACCCCGGCCTCAACATGCATTGCTGCGGCGCATCTATACATGGATGAGCCGGGCAAGTGAACATGCAAGAACTAGCGACGTCGCCGGTGGGGGGAGCCTCCGGCGTAACGATGGCGACGCGTCGTACTCGCACCACCACAGGGGAACATCCAGCTTATGCTTATCCGCACGAGAGGACTCGCCTCAGCCATTGCCTGCGCGCTATTTGCCGGCACGCTGGGCGCCACGGCCACCGCGGCGATGGCGCAGGACGCGCCGCCTTCGCCACAACCTGCCACGCCGCCTGCCAGCAAGCCAGCGGCGCCCAAGCCGTCGACCGCCAATGCCACCAAGCTGGAACAGGTGACGGTAACGGCGCAGAGCCGTACGCAGGAAATGCAGGACGTGCCCATCGCCATGGACATCGTCACGGCCAAGCAACTCGATGCGGTAGCCGCTACCGACCTGAGCCATATGAACCTGTTCGTGCCGGGCCTGGTGGTGGACAACACCGATGCCACCCAGCCCACCTATCGACTGCGTGGTATCGAGACCGACGACTTCGGTATCGGCACCGACTCGGCTGTGGGCGTGTATATCAA
This sequence comes from uncultured Gammaproteobacteria bacterium, assembly GCA_963783075.1. GTDB lineage: Bacteria > Pseudomonadota > Gammaproteobacteria > Xanthomonadales > Rhodanobacteraceae > Dyella. The sequence continues at coordinate 533,760 of CAWAMF010000001.1, forward strand.
CGGTGTCTACCAGACACGCAACGGCGGCTCGCTGATGGCGTTCAACGACATCGCCCGCGTCGAAGTGCTGAAAGGCCCGCAGGGCACGCTGTTTGGACGCAACACCGCCGCCGGTGCAATCTCCATCATCACCAACGAGCCCACCGACAAGTTCGAGGGCGACGCTCGCGTGCGCTTCGGCGACTATGGCAGGCGCTACGCCGACGCGCTGCTCAACATACCTATCGCCAAGGACATGGCGCTGCGCGTGAGCGTGGTGGACAACCAGAGCGATGGTTGGCTGAAGGATGCCGCCACGGGACAACATTACGGCAAGGACGATGAGTGGGGCGCTCGCGCGGTGTACCGCTGGAACGTCACGCCGGACACCCAGGTGCAGCTCGCCTACGATCACGACCGGGTGAAGCAGCCCTCGCGCATCGACATGGGGCTGATCCCGCTGTCTTCCACCGACCTGTACCAGCGCGCGCCGTTTCCGGCCAACCCGGCCACGTTCTACAACCCGATCAACGCGCCGTTCTACAACAGCGCCACCGACGGGCGCGAGGAACGCAACTACAACGACGCCACGCTCACCATCGATCACAACTTCAGTTGGGGCACTTTCACCTCCACCACCAACTGGACCAGCTACAGCATGTCGCATATCGAAAGCGGCACCGGCCTGCAGCAGGTGACCGAGTACCTCGATACCGGCGTGATCGGCTCGGGCCACACCTGGTACCAGGAGTTCAAGTTCAGCGGCAATACCGACCTGATGGACTGGATCGCCGGTGCCAGCTACTACCAGGAGCATGCCGACCAGACCAACCTGGCGCGCGTCAACACCGACACCTACGACACGCTGGCGCTCAACACCGGCGTCGGCAAACAGTTCACGCCGACGGGCACGATCTTCGGTTACTTCAATTCGGTACTGCAGTCGCTCGGCTTGCCCTATCAGCTGCTGGGCGATCCGTGGACCGAAACCGTCTACAACACCGGCAAGTACAGCGCCGAGGCCGCGTACGGCGACGTTATCTGGCACCTCACCGACAAGCTCGACTTCACCACGGGCCTGCGCCTCACGCACGACGAAAAGGACTTTACCTGGTTCACCCCCACGCGTTCCGCGCCGGAACTGGATGCCACGCTCGCGCAGATGGAGGCCGCAGGCTTGCTCAATCTGGTGCCCCTCCTGACCGGCGGCAAAGTCACCGGACAGCAGCTGCTGAACACGCTCACCCAGAACCAGATTTTCGCCACCGCCGTGAATCAGCTGGTGCAGAAGCGCGCCAGCTGGAACGACGCCAGCCCGCGCTTTGTGATGTCCTACAAGTTCACGCCCGACGTGATGGGCTATGCGTCACTGGCCAAGGGCTACAAGGCCGGCGGCTTCGATGGCACCGAGCCCGGCGCGGAGTTCTCGCCGGAGAAAATCTGGAACCTGGAGGCCGGCTTCAAGGCGACATTCCCCGAGTACAACCTGCTGGTCAACGGCTCGGTCTACCACTACCGCTACGACAACGTGCAGACGTTGACGGTGATTCCTTCCACGGCCGGCTTCAATATCCCCGAGTACCAGGTCAGCAATACCGACCAGGACGCCACGGGCGTGGACCTGCAAGTGGAGTGGGTGCCCATCGACGACCTGCGCCTGGGCTTCAACGGCGGCTATATCGATTCGACCTATACGCATGCGCAGGTACCCATTGGCGTCAGCAGCACCAACCAGATCGTCTACGACGATGTATCCGGGCAACCGGTGGGCGAGCCGAAGGTGTCCTATTCGGTCAACGGCAGCTACGTCTGGCACGACATTTTCAACGGCAACGTCACCTACAGCGCCAACTACGGCTTTCGTGGGCCGCTACGCTGCAACGACGCGTCGGTCTATCAGGGCAAGTGCTCGCTGCCGACCAACTTCGACTTGAACCAGGCGCAGCAGCGCACCGACATGCGCCTGGACTGGACAGCCAGCGGCGGCCGCTGGGGCGCGGCGTTGTACGTCAACAACCTGTTCAACCAGCGCTACGTGTCTGGCCTGGGCACCGTATCGCAATCGGTGCTGGGCACACCGTACGCGTACATCACGCCACCGCGCATGTACGGCGTGGAATTCCGGGTGAAGTTCTAACGTTGTGCGACACACCCCTTCCGCCGCGTGGCGGAAGGGGCGATTGCGAAGATGGCGCGCCCGGAGGGATTCGAACCCCCGACCAATGGCTTCGGAAGCCACTACTCTATCCGGCTGAGCTACGGGCGCATAAGCGTGGGCACGTGGGTCGGGGCAAGGCCCGCGCCGCACGGCGGACGCGCAGTATAGCGGAGTTGGCGGCGGGAGCCCATGTGGCGCCAAACCCTTGTAGGAGCGCACCCTGTGCGCGACAAACCTACGGAGCGGTGACGCCGTTGGGCCGCGGTCGCGCACGGGGTGCGCTCCTACAACGAGGGGCCGATCCAGGCCCCTCGCCCTGCCATCTCTCCCACGAGGACCACCTGCGGGTCGCCCGAAGGGAGAGAAAACAGCGCTGACGATCAACGCGCCTTGAGCAGCTCCGACAAGCGATCCGGCTTGCCTTCGATGCGCTCCAGATGCGGGTACTTCAGCCCATCGTGATAGTCGATGCGCAGCGTCTTGTACTCGTCAAAGTTCTTCACCAGCAGTTCGATCGGCTGGCTCTTGTCCTTCGCCGACGCGGTTACGGCGTCCTTGATGGCGTCGTTGGAGAACTCCATGCCGTTCACCGCGATGATCTTCATGCCCGGCGACAGGCCGGCCTTGAATGCGGGGCCGTCCCACAGCACGTCGGCGATGTCGCCACCCTTGGCGAACGACACACCCAGCGAATAGGTGAGGTTGGCGCCGCCCAAACGGGTTTCCACGGCCTTGGCCGCGGCCGAGGGCTTGTCGTCGTACACCAGCTTCCAGCCGTTGGCCTCGAAACCGCCGATCAACGGACCATGGCCGTCCAGACGCTCGCGCAGATAGCTCGCCCAGTCATACGGCGTGATGTCGTTGAGCGTCTTGACCACATCTTCGAAGGTGTAGGTGTTGACGTCCCACTCACCGTTCTTGACGCCGAAGAACGCCTTGGCGAAATCGTCGATGGAGCGTTTGTTGCCGGTGAGGTCACGCAGCTTGCCGTCGACATCCAGCCAGATCATCTGACCACCGGAGTAATAATCCTCGCTCATCTGGAAGTTGCGATACGGCAACGGGCGACGCATCGCGATGATCGGATCGTTGGTGGTGTCCTGGATGTTGCGCCACTGCTGCAGGCCCGGACGACCCTTGTCGTACGTGGCGGCGACCAGCGCCAGCATGTCGCGCGCCTCGTCCTGCTTCCATAGGCCCGAGCGGGCAGCCATCACGTAGCCCCAGAACTGCGTCTGGCCTTCGTACACCCACAGCAGGCTGTCCTGCATCGGCACGTTGAAGTTGGGCGTGGACAGATCCGCGCCGCGACGATACTTGCCGTCCCACGAGTGGTTGAACTCATGCGGCAACAAATCGCGCATGACCAGGCTCTTGTCCCACTCGGTGAAGTAACCAGGGCTCACGCCATTCTCGCTGGAACGGTGATGCTCCAGGCCGTTGCCCGACATCTTGTCGCTGAGCGAGAACAGGAAATCGTAATGGTCGTAGTGGTGCGTGCCGTACAGCTTGTACATCTGCTGCACCAGGCTCTGATGCAGCTTCAGCTGATCGGGCTTGATCTCTAGATACTTCGGATCGTCGGCCACGATGTTGAGGAACACCGGCGTCTTCGCACCCGGATCAAGATCCACGCGCTTGAAGTACTTGCCCGCATAGATCGGTGAATCGACCAGGTCGTCATAATCGATCGGCTTGAAGTGCACGGTGTCGCCATCGCGCGAAGCCATCTCCAGCGCGCTTCCGTACTGCCAGCCAGCGGGGAACTTCACGCTGGTTTCGGCCTTGATTTGGCGTGCGAAGTAACCGGCCGGGTACAACGACACCGAGTTCCACTGCAGGTTGAGCATCTCGGGCGTCATCACCACGCGACCCTGGCGCGTGTCCTGCGCGGAGAGGAACTGGAACTCCACATCCACGCTGCTGGCGCCTTCGGGCACATCGATATGGAAGGCGTACACATTGAGCGGATCACGCTTCCACGTCAGTGTCTTGCCGTTCGCCTTCACCACCAGGCCCGCGAGCTTGTCGATTGCACCGGTCGGCGAATGGTTGCCCGGCAGCCACTGCGGATACAGCAGCGTCAGCGGACCGGGCTGCGCCGGCACCGACTCGTGCACACGGAAAATGCGGTGCGCGAGATCCGTGGCGTCGACGTTGATCTTCAGCGTGCCGTTGAACGGAATGTCCTGTGGCGGAGCCACATCGGCGAGCACGGTGAGGCTGCCAAACCCAACGGCGGAAGCAAGAATGGCGGAGGCGAGACGCGAAGCTTTCAAGGGGTTCTCCTGTAAAAAATCCGCGCGCCGCAAACGCAGCTGCACGGAAACTGAACCCGTGATCCTAGTGTGCGATGGCATGACGCACCCCCTGCCAGAGGTCATGGCGATGGCTGAACCTCGCCCATCCACAGAACGTCGCAGGGGCTGTCATCTAGCAAAAAAACATTATGCTTTTGTTACCGCGATCCCCACGCGGGCCACCACGTCATTTCCCCAGATGCCGCGGCGGTACCACAAAAAAAAGATGGAGCACTCCATGAACAAGACTCTGATTGCGGCCGCTTTGGCCGTCGTTGCTGTTTCGCCGTTCGCCGCCAAGGCCGACGAAAACAACCAGCTCGACAACTTCTTCGTCGCCGGTAACCTCGGCCAGAGCAACTACCGCGTCGGCGGCCTCTCGGACAAGTCCGACGTGTTCCAGAACGTGCGCTTCGGCTGGCGCTGGAACGGCATCGTCGGTGCCGAAATCGGCTACGCTTACCTAGGCAAGGCCAAGAACGACTACGACTTCGCCAGCGCCTATGAGAAGCCGCGCGTCGGCCAGATCGGCGTCACCGCCAAGTACAACTTCTACAACAACTGGTACGTCACCGGTCACGGCGGCTACCTGCGTTCGCGCACCAACGCCGGCCTCACCGTTGGCGACGTCACCGTCTCGCAGAACAGCTGGAACAACGGCTGGTACGCCGGTGCGGGCGTGGGCTACGACATCACCAAGAACGTCGCACTCGCGCTGAACTACGACAACTACCACGTGAAGTACGGTCGCGCCGGCTCGAGCGAGTCGCAGGCCAACACCAACATCGGCGCCTACTCGGCCTCGGTGGAAGTGCGCTTCTAAGCATTGCTTGGATGGCAGAAAGAGAACGGCCGCGAAAGCGGCCGTTTTTCTTTGCGTGCATTCGACCTGCCGTCGGCCGGCACCCTTTTTGTAGGAGCGCACCCTGTGCGCGACAAACCTACGAAGCGTTGACCCTGTGGCTGCGCGGTCGCCCACAGGGTGCGCTCCTACCGGTTATTGCAGCTTTTCGAGCTTGCTATGACGGATGCCGTAGGCGAAGTAGATCACCAAGCCCAGGCTCACCCAGATCAGGAACACTTTCCAGGTAATCGCCGGCAGCTCCGACAGCAGCCAGATCGAGAACGCGATACCGATCAGCGGAATCAGCGGCACCAGCGGGGTGCGGAAGTTGCGATGCAGATCCGGCTTGCGCTTGCGCAGGATGATCACCGAGGTGCAGATCACGATGAAGGCCGACAGCACACCGATATTCACCAGCTTCGCGACTTCCTCGATCGGCAGCAGACCCGCCACCAGCGCGGTGAACACGCCCAGCACGATGGTGGGGCGATGCGGCGTGCCGTAGCGCGGATGCACCTTGGCGAACCAACCCGGCAGCAGCCCATCACGCGAAAGCGCGAACCAGATGCGCGTGGCGCCCAGCATGAAGGCGAACAGCACGCTGATCAGGCCAAACACGGCCGACACCGAAACCGTCAGCGCCACCCAGTGCAGGCCCAGGCCCTTGAACGCGTCGGCCACCGGTGCGTCGGTCTTGAGCGTGCTGTAGTGGGCAATGCCGGTGAGCACCAGCGACACGGCCAGATACATCACCATGGAGATGCCCAGCGACAGCAGCACCGCACGCGGCAAATCACGCTGGGGATTCTTGGATTCCTCGGCGGCCGTGGTGAGCGTGTCGTAGCCGAACACGGCGAAAAACACGACGGCAGCAGCGGAAGCCACACCCTGGAAACCGAAATGAGCCACGCCATCGGGGCCAATCACACGCGCGGGAATAAACGGCACCCAATTGGCCGGATTGATATAGAACGCGCCAACGCCAATCACCAGCGCCACGGCCGCTACCTTGATCGCCACCACCACGGTATTGAAGCGCGCGCCCCATTCCGTGCGGAAAATCAGCAGCGCCGACACCCCCAGTGTCACCAGTGCAGCTACCACGTTGAACACATGGCCTTCGCCCGTGCCGATGGCGCCTTGCGCCCAAACCGGCAGGGTCATACCCATGCTCGCCAACGCCGATTGCACATAGCCAGACCAGCCAATGGCCACCACCGCCACGATCAGCGCGTATTCGAGCAGTAGATCCCAGCCGATCAGCCACGCGGCCAATTCGCCGAGCACCGCGTAACCGTAGGTATAGGCGCTGCCGGTGACTGGAATGAGGCCGGCGAACTCGGCGTAGCACAACGCAGCCGCCGCACTGGCGATGCCCGCGATCAGGAACGACAAGGCCACGGCAGGGCCGGCATTGAGCGCCGCCTGCTGGCCTGCCAGCACGAACACACCCACGCCGATAATGCCGCCGATGCCGATCGCGGTGAGCTGCCACAGCCCCAGCACGCGCCGGAAATCCCCGCGCTTGCCAGCCTCGGCCTGCAACATCTCCACAGGCTTGTGGCGTATCAACTTGTTCAAGAAACCCATCAGCTCATCCCCGAGAAACGAGCCGCGATCATAGCGAATGCTCATCCCAGTTACCTGCCAGGGCGGTGCTGCTCCTCCCCCTGCCTGCAGGGGGAGGTTGGGAGGGGGTGCTCTTCAGAGCGCAGAGAAAAGCAAAAAGCTTTACCCCTCCCCGACCCTCCCCTGCAGGCAGGGGAGGGAGAAACTGCAGCGATCAACCGGGTATGGGTTTGCCCGAGCCCGCCCGGCCGTGCGCCGAGAGCGCCAGCCAACCCAGCACCAGAGCGCTGGCCGCGGTGACGACCAGGAACAGGCCGATTACGGTGACGTCAAGATGCGCCACTCCAAACCAGCCGCCGGTGAGTAGCGGAATGGCCGCCGTTACCAGCAGTCGCGCCAGTTCGAACGCGAAGCCGCTGCGTCGGCCTTCGGTCAGTGCCCCCAAGGCCGAGAGGCTAAGCACCAGGAATACGGCGTAGCCCGCCAGCGAAAGCGCCGGCAAATGCTTGGCCAGATCCAGGAAATGCACGCCCATCACCAGCAGCAACGCGAATTGCACAAGGCTGTACGCAGTGAGCCCGCGCGAGAGCATTGGCGCGAAACGCTCGCGGCCTATGTCGAAATCGGGCTTGGGAAAGCGCGCCGCGACATCGGCCGGCCGCCAGCCCGGCGGCTTCACCCACACCAACAGCTTGTCGCGCCAGCGCCGCGCATGCCAGGCGTCCTTTAGCGTGGCCCAGTACACCTCGGCATTGGCCCACAGCGGATTCCAGCTGCGCAACGGCGAGCGCGTGCCGAAAACCGGCGGATCGGTGTCGTCTTCCTCGATGAAGGTGCCGAACAGGCGGTCCCACACGATAAGGATGCCGCCGTAATTGCGATCCAGGTATTTGTCGTTGACCGCGTGATGCGCGCGATGGTTGGACGGCGAGCAGAACACGCGATCGAACCAGTCGAGTCGACCCACCAGCTCGGTATGCACCCAGAACTGATACAGCAGGTCGATCAGCGCCACCACCACGAACACTTCCAGCGGATAGCCCAGGATCGCCATGGGCAGGTAGAACAACCAGCCCAGCAACACACCGCTGCCGGTCTGGCGCAAGGCGGTGCTGAGGTTGTAGTCCTCGCTCTGATGGTGCACCACATGCGCGGCCCACAGAACATTCACTTCATGGCCGCAGCGATGCAGCCAGTAGTAGCAGAAGTCGTAGATAAGCAACGCGCTGACCCATACCCACACACTGTTGGCCGGCAACGCAAACACGGCGAAGTGCTGCACGCACCATGCGTAGATGCCCAGCGTCAGCAGCTTGCTGAAGACCGAGACGATCTGCGAGATCACGCCCAGTGCGAGGCTGTTGATGGCGTCGCTGCTGTGATACACCACGCGACCGCGCAGCTTGGCCACCAGCAGCTCCAGCGCAATCAGCACGAAGAACACCGGCGTCGCCCAGGTAATGATGATTTCCTGCATGTTCACGTGTGTTCTCTCGCTCGTTGAACCGAACGCGCCAGGCACCACAGCGCCGCGTAATAGGTTGCCAGTATCCACAGTGCCGACAGCGGGATGGTTAGGCGGAACCGGTTCCAGGCCAGCAGTGTATCGCTGAGCATGAACAACAGCGCACCAGCCGCCGCCCATTGCGCCGGGCCGGACAAGGCGTCGTGGCCATGCCACCAGGCGCGCGCCACCGCCTGGCCGCCCATGGTGGTCAGCACCAGCACATAGATCACCACCGGCAGGTGCAGTGTGCCCGGCAGCGAGGGCCAGAGTGCCCACAGGTTCAACCCGCCGTAGGCCAGGCAGGGCAGCAGCCCCACCGGTCGCGCGGCGAAACGGGTGTCGTCCAGCAACGCCCGTATGAAGCAGCCGTGTCCGAACAGGAACGCGACCAGGCCGGCCACGAACGCATCCACCGGCAGCATCAGGAAAATGTCGCCGGCTAACGAGAACAGCATGCCGATGGCTATCCAACGCCGATAGCGGGGGGATATCGCAGGCTCGGTGCGCCAGGCCATCCACAGGATCAGCACTGTGGTCAGCGGCTTGCAGACCCAGTGCAGCCAGTGCCAGCCGTCGATGGCCTGTGGCGCGCCCAGGGCGGAGCCCAGAATGGCGGCGAGCGCGGCCAGGACGATCGCGAGATCCATCAGGCGATGCGAGCGCCGGTCCGCGATGGCGTTTGAAACGGTCATGGATGTCCCCCTTGCGTGATGCAGGGTCATCTTAGAGCCGACAGCTCAGGCGGAGCGAGCCTTGGAAGGTTGCTCCCACGGGGGCTTCCTTCAGTCGCCGCAGGGAGAGGAGCTAAAGCAACGTCAAACGCAGCAACCCTTCTCCCCTCGGGAGAAGGTGCCGGTCGGCGGATGAGGGTTTGGGCGGAGCGAAGCATGGAAGGCTGCGCAAGCACCGCACCCTCTCCCCAACCCTTCTCCCAGGAGGAGAGGGGCTAGAACACGAATCAGAACCGCGCGTTGATATTGAAGAACACCTGACGCGGCGCACCCGCCATCAGCGTCTGGTTATAACCATTCGGATCAGACACGACGTAACCATTGGTGCCAGTGGTGGCGAAATAGCGCTTGTTGAACAAGTTGGTGATGTTGAAACCCAGGCTCACGTCCTTGAGCAACGAAACCTTGCCCAGGTCGTAGTTCACGCCAGCATTGAACAGCCAGTAGCTCGGCACTTTCGAATCGTTGAGATACGTGATGTAGCGACGACCGGTGTACTTGCCGTCCAGCGTCGCGCTCCACGGGCCAAAGGTGTAGTTCAAGTCGCTGCTGAACATCCAGGTGGGAATGCCCACTACGTACTTGCCGGACGTTTCGACGACGCCGCCGTCCACATAATTGTCCGCGTACTTGGAGTTGTCGTAGGACAGCGAGTTCAGCCAGCGCAGGTGATCTATCGGACGCCAAATGAACGCCAGATCCACGCCTTTGCTCTCCACCGAGCCGACGTTGTTGAGAATCGATGCACAAGTCAGCACGGCCGCGCACGGCGTCACCTGCAACAAGCGGTTGGTGAAGCGCGTGTAATAAGCATCGGCCGAGGCTTCGAAAATTTCGCCGTGCACGCGATAACCCAGTTCGACCGTCTGCGACTCTTCCGGCTTCAGCGAACCCTTGCCGGCGTCGAACGACTGCTGCGCCTGCGCGAACGGCAGGAAACCGTAAGCGTTGAGGTTCTTGCTGTAGTTGGCATAAACCTCCTGGTAGGCATCGAGCTTGTAGTTGACGCCCACCTGCGGCAGAAAGCCCTCGCTGGCACGAACGCGACCCTGGGCGAACGCAGTGGTGGGCACCAGCGACTCGGACGTATCGGTCACGCCTAACGCCTTGGCGCCGAAGTTCAGCGTGAAGCGATCATCCAGCAGGTGGATGGTGTCCTGCGCGTACGCCATGTTCGTCTTGGTGACGTAATGCTGGAAGAAGCCTCGCAGGAACGGTGCTTCGTTCTCGTAGAAGTTGCTCAGGTAGTTGTACGGCCCATTCAGATAGAAATAGTTGCGCTCGATATTGGTCTTGGCATTTTCCGCCCAGAAACCTACTTCGATATCGTTGCTGCCAACCGTGAAGTTGAACGAGCCGGTGCCACCGTAGCGATCGAGGCCATAGTCGGTAGTACGCATCGACAACGGCACCGTGGGCGACGAAGCCACATACGGCGTGGCCCACTGGCCTTCACCGCGGTCATCGTGGTAGTACGTGCCAACATTGAGCGTGGCGTTGTCGGTAAGGTTGAACACACCGCTCAGGCCGGCAAGGTTGTCCTTGCGGATGCCGCCGCCGGCGTAATAGGTCGCGTCGCCCAGGTCGTAGTCCTTCGGCAACGCCGAGAGCGAAGCCGGGTAGCTCCCCTTGCCGTTGATGGCGTTGGCAATCTGCACCGCCTCACCCCAATTTGGCTGCAGGTAGTCCCAGTTCCAGCCCAGCGCTTTCTGGCTGGTCAAGGACAGGTCCATGTAGTCGTATTCCTTGCGACGCGAGCCATCGTAGAACAGGCTGACGCGACCGCCATCCCACTGGAATACGGACTTCAGGTTTATCTGGTCGGACTTCTGGTCACCGTAGCCCTTCCACTTGTCGGTGTCGGCATGGCCATAGGACAGGTAGGTGGACCAGCCATGGTAATCGCCCGTATCCAGGCGCACGAAGGTGCGGTAGGTGGAGTCCGATCCGATCACCTGGTTGATGCGCGCACCGGCCTCGCTTTCCGGATCAGCGGAATAGAACTGGATCGTGCCGCCAAGGTTGGTGTTCGACGCTGTACCCAATGCACCGGCGCCCTGCGCCAGTTCCACCGAGCTGATGTTGTCGCTGCTGATCGCTCGCGTGATCTGCAAACCCGTCGTCGTCGCGTACGACATGTTGCCCAGCGGAATGCCATCCAGCGTGAAGCCAAGACGGCTCTGATCGAAGCCATGCAGCGTGATCTGCGTGGACCACTCGTAAGCGCCCCACGGATCGGCGGCCTGGAAATTCACGCCGGGCAGTTCGTTGAGCACTTTCAGCGCACTGGTGCCCGGGGCCTGGGTCTTGATGTCCGCGGCGGTTACCGTCTGCACCTGGCGCGTTTCGCCGGTGGCAACCACCGACACGGCCTCCATGTTCTTGGCCTTGTCGCGGCTATTGTTGGCCGAACCGTCAGCGGCGGGCGCCGAGGTAACGTCATCGGCAGGAGCGGCATATACAGCGCCGCCATAGAGAACAGCCACGGTAGCCAGCGCGATCGCGGTCCTGCGAAGTGAATGCATGTGCATGACAAATCCTCACGCGCGGATTCACCATGAATCCGCACGACTCAAAGGGAAAAACAACGAGGGGAAGTGGGTGCCGTCCGAGCCACTCGGTCGACAGTAGGAAATCGTGACGCCTACGTGTGAACCCGAAGTTACATGCGTATTTAAAAACGCGCGAATGCGTCACCAAAAAACGGACGTCCAAACGAAATAGGCGCACCCTTGTATGAGCGCACCCTGTGCGCGACCCACGCAGCCTCAGTCCACAACTAGGGCAGCAACGCCTTCCCCTGCGCTTGCGGCAAACTGACGCCAAGCACGTGGGCAATCGTCGGCGCGATATCGCGCATGTCGATGTCACCCAGATCCTTGCCCGCTGGTACGCCCTTGCCTTCCATCAGGAACGTGGAGCGCATCTGCGGCAGCGCCGGGTCGTAGCCGTGCATGCCGCGATAGTGGCTGGGCGACGGCAGTGGTGCATCGGGCTTGGGCGCCATTTCGTAGCCCGGCTTGAACAGCACGAACCAGTTGGCCTGTGCGGTACCGCCGTCACTCTCGACCTGCGCCTTGTCCAGCACCTTGTCGAAGCCGAACGCCGGATCCTTCTGCAGTTGCGCCAGCAGTGCCGCCACCTTGTCACGCAACGCCACATCGTTCGGGTCACGCAACACGATGGCAGCGCTGCCACCGTCATTCCATGGCATGGCCTGCCAGTCGGTTACCGCACCGTCCTTGAGCGTGATCAGGCCGGCGCGGATAAAGGGCGCATAGAGATTCACGTCCTGCTGCACCGGCGCGAAACCATGGTCGGACACCACTGCGATGACGCCGTCCGGGTGCACGCGATGCGCGGCGCTCACCAGCTCGCCGACCAGCACATCGATCTGCTCGAGCACCGCGCGTGACTGCGGCGTATCCGGCCCGCTGGCATGCTGCTCGTGATCGAGCGCGGTGAGATAAGCCGTCATGAAGTCTGGCTTATGCGTTTCCAGCAGCGCAACGGCAAAGCGTGCGCGCGTCTGGTCGCCGGCGAGGCTCTCGTCGATGCCATCGGCGTAAGGCCCCAACTTCTGCTCCAGTGCCGGCATCAGACCTGGCGTAGCGAGCGCCGCCAGCAGCTTGCGGTCATCTGGCGTACCGGTGCGCCAGATCTGCGGCAGGTTCCAGTCCACCGTCGCTCCCACGCTCACCGGCCAGTGCACGTTCGCCGTACTCAGGCCTGCCGCGTGCGCCGCGTCCCACAGCGTTGGGACCTTGATGTCGCTGGCGTACCAGTCCCAGCCTTGCGCGTTCTTGTTGTACGGATCGAAGGTGAGGTTGCCGGCAATGCCGTGGCGATCAGGCGAGACGCCAGTGATCAGCGTGGTGTGACTTGGGTAGGTGAGCGTGGGCAGCACGCCCCGCACGGTATCGGCGTAGGCGCCTTGTTTCATGAACGCCTGCAGGTTGGGCAGCTTCAGGCCGCGCTGCTGTGCTTGCAGCACATCCGCTGGCCGCAGGCCGTCGATGGAGATGAGTAGTACGGGCGAGGCCGCAACAGGTAGCGCCATAGCCAGCGTGAGCAAGCCTGCAGCGAGACAGGAGATGGAAAAGCGCATAGTCAATCACCAGGGTATGTATGGTTGCTTGCGAACAACGGATGGCCGGCACCGCCAGGGCGAAGTGCCTACCGCCGGTCTAGCGCCTTGCGCCCAATTGCCGGGTCGTCAGTGAAGAACGCATCGATGCCTGCATCGAGATACGCGCGGATTTCGGCAATCGATCCGGCTTCGTTGAAGGTCTTCGGGTCGCTTCCCTTCCAGAAATTCTTCGCCTGGAAAAAGTTCTCCGGACGGAATGTATACGGATGCAGTTCAAGCTTCACCGCGTGGGCGTCACGCACCAATGCCGTCGGCTCGCCCAGCGTGCCGTCGGCGGCGAGCGGAATGATCGCGCGGATGTTCGGGCCAACGGCATCGGCGTAGGTGGCAATTTCGCGCAGGCCCGCAGGCGTCATCATATCGCCGTAGCTGAGCTTGCCACCCGTGGCCACCACGTCATACGGTTGCTCGCCAGCATCATCGATCAGCTGCAGCAATCGAATATTGGGATGGCTCTTTCCCAGCTTGCCCCGCAGATAGCGCAGGTTGGCTATCTCGAACGACTGGATCTCCACCGGTGACGTGCGTGTATAGGCATGTGCGGCAAGCATCGCCAGCACGCGATCCTCCATCGGCAAGCCGGCCTTCTGGAAATACGTGCCGTGCTTGATCTCGGGAATGATGCCGATCACACGTCCGCGCGTCGCCGATTCGGCGGCAACGAAATCGATGATCTCGTCGAGCGTGGGAATCTGGAACTGGCCGTCATAGGCCGTGCTGCGCAGCTGCGGCAGGCGCTCGCGTGCGCGCAATGTCTTCAGCTCATCGAGCGTGAAGTCTTCGGTGAACCAGCCGGTGACGGCGTGGCCATCGATGGTCTTGGTGTTCTTGCGCGAGGCAAATTCCGCATGCGCTGCAACGTCGGTGGTGCCGCTGATTTCATTCTCGTGGCGCGCCACAGGCACGCCGTCGCGCGTCATCACCAGGTCTGGCTCAATGAAATCCGCGCCATCGGCAATCGCCTGGCCATAGGAGGCCAGCGTATGTTCTGGACGCAGCGCGCTGGCGCCGCGGTGGCCGATGACCAGCACTTTCGCGGCGATTGGCACTTCTTTTGCCTGCCCGTCGGTGCCCATGAACAACATACCCGCAGTGAGTGCGAGCACACAGCTTAAACGAATCATGGCAATCCTCTGTGATTCCATTCGTTGCACCTGTCCGGCGCGGATCATCCACGTATCGTGGCGTGCTCGCATGTCCATTCCTTGACATCGGCGTGTCTGAGCCTTGCTACGCGCAAGCCCGACGCAAGCCGTGACTTGCGGCACTCCGTGACTTGCGGCCTTTGGGACGTGATCCGAATCGGTGCTAGCGTGGTTAATGACCCAAGGAGGACGACGCCCATGTTCAGTGTGCTTTTCGCCGCATTGATGAGCAGCACGCAGCCAGCCCTCGATTGTCACATCGGCGCCTATCGACTCGCCGATGGCAGCACGCTGGACATAGCACCCGCTGATCCGGATGGTTTGCGCTGGCGTCGCATCGACGGAAGCACTGGCAAACTCAAGCATGGCACGGGCAATGCGTGGACGAGCACGTTTGGCTGGACCGACCGCCCGGACCCCCACGACGTGACGTTTACCGACTGCGCCAAAGGCGGTATCACGTTCGGCGGCGTTGCCGGCCAACGCATACCTTTGGAAGTTCAGAACATTGTGTTTACCGGTGAAGGCGGCACGAAACTGGTGGGCCGCCTGCTGCTTCCTCCAGGCAACGGCAAGGTGCCCGTGGTGGTGCTTATCCATGGCTCAGAACACGACTCGGCACGCATCTGGGATGCCATGCAGCGCGAGCTTCCGGCGGAGGGCGTGGGCGCCTTCGTCTACGACAAGCGTGGCACGGGTGAGTCCGGTGGCACGTATACACAGGATTACAGCGTGCTGGCCAACGATGCCGTGGCAGCGGTCGCTCAGGCACGCAAGCTCGCCGGTGCCAGGGCAGGCCGTGTCGGATTTCGCGGCGGTAGCCAAGGCGGATGGGTGGCACCCTTGGCGGCCACGCGTACGCCGGTGGATTTCGTAATGGTCGGCTATGGGCTGGCCATTTCACCCTTGGAAGAAGACCGTGAGGCAGTGGCGTTCCAGCTGACATTGAAAGGCTATGACCAAGCCGTGATCGACAAGGCCTGGGAGATTTCCGACGCCGTCGACCTGATCGTTTCCAGCCACCTGACGCAGGGCTTCGACCAGCTCGATGCGGCGCGCGCGAAGTACCGCAACGAGCCCTGGTACAAGGACGTGCGCGGTGATTTCACCTACCTGCTGCTGCCCTACACCGCCGACGAGATTCGTGAGAAAGGCAAGGCGTATATGTTTGGCACGCCCTGGCACTACGACTCCATGGCGGTGCTGGAGAAGCTGCATACACCTCAGCTATGGATGTTGGGCGAGGATGATATCGATGCACCGAGCGGCGAGACATTGCGCCGCTTGATGTCACTACAGACCAAGGGTTTGCCTGTTACCACTGCGGTGTTTCCGCATGCGGAGCACGGCATGACGGAGTATGAGATGGGAGCGGACGGCAATCGCGTGTCGACGCGGTACTCGGCGGGGTATATGCAGCTCACCATCGATTACGCGAAGGGGCAGTTGCACGGGCCTTATGGGTTGAGTCGGATGCGGTTTCCGCAGGGTGCGATGGCTGGCGAGGCGGCGCGCACGCCGTAGGTGAGCTTACCCAAGCCCCGTACTCTCACCCCAACCCCTCCCCCACAGGGAGAGAGGCTCAAGCCGGAGCAACGTCAAACGAAAGGAACCCTTCTCCCTTCGGGAGAAGGTGCCGGTCCCACAGGGACTCCCGTTGGTCGCAGGCGGATGAGGGTTTGGGCGGAGCGCATGATTGAAGGTTGCGCAAGCCTCGCACCCTCACCCTCACCCCTCCGCCAAAGGGAGAGACGCTAAGCGTCGGAACTTCACATCAAGAAGCTCTACCGACGCGCACCTGCACGCAATGACAAGGCACGCCCAATCCCATGGCACGCCGCGGGTCGTTGCCTCACAGGCGCTTGCCCTCACTCGTCTGCTGCAACCATGCCTGATAGATAGGTCTGTTCACCGGCACGCCATCGCCATTACAGCTACCCAGCTTGCATAGCTCGTCGCGGATGCGCGGCGTCTGCTGAGCGATCACATGGAAGATCGTGTTCTGCTCCAGCTCGCCGTGAAACGCCGCCGCCCCCGGACCGTTGGCGAAAATGGCCACATCCTCACCGCCATGCGTTTCAGCCTTCATGGGCACGGCTGCTTCCTGCATGTAATCGGGCTCATCGGTTTTCAGCTGGGTCAGGTCGGGCCGGCCCTTGGCGATATGCGCGTAGTCGTGCGCGCTATGCGGATAGCGCTTGCTGCCTTCGGGCTGGGCGTCGCTGGCACCGGTGTAGCCCGGGCCATTGGCGAAGCCGAGCGTGGTGTACGGCTTGCCCGCGGCATCACGCGCCATGCCCGCCCCACCCTCGTCGTCATAGCTATCGGTATGCCCCTGCACCAGGCCAAGGATGTCGTTGCCGCGCTTGGGATAGCCGGCGAAGGTCATGGTGTGGCTGTGATCGGCGGTCACCACAATCAACGTGTCGCGCGGATTGGTCTGCTGCAGCGCTGCCTGCACCGCATCGGCGAAGGCGATGGTTTCATCCAGCGCACGATAGGCGTTGCCTGCGTGCAGCGCGTGGTCGATGCGACCGCCCTCGACCATCAGGAAAAACCCGTTGGGGTTTTGCTTGAGCACCTCGATGGCGCTGGTGGTCATCTCCGCCAGGCTCGGCTCGTCGAGCTTGTCGGTGACGCGTTCGTGCTCGTAGTTGAGATGCGAGGCGTTGAACAACCCAAGCAACCGTGGCGTGTGCGCGAGATCCAGCGACTTCAGCTGCGATGCATTCCAGACGTAAGCGCCACCGGGGTGTTGTTGCTTCCACTCGGCTATCAGGTCACGACCATCCAGACGCTGCCCCACCTTGCCGCGCTCCGCCGGGTCGTCATCGCCCGCCAGCATGAACTCGGTGCGGCCACCCCCCATGGCGACGGTGAGGCCACCTGCTCCGCGGAAGTCGACCAACTGGGCGGCGAAGTCCTTGCAGCCCTGGGCCTTTGCCTCGGCGGTGAGGTCGGCATCCACTTCCCAGTTGCGTTCGGGTAGATGGCCATAGGTGGCAGCGGGCGTGGCATGGGTGATGCGCGTGGTGGTGACGGCGCCCGTGCTCATGCCAGCGGTCGACGCCAACTCCAGCGCGCTGACCAGTTCCTGCCCCTGGCTGGCGGCGCAATCCTGCCGGCGCGGCAGCTGCGATACGCCAATGAAACCGCCGCGTGTCTTCACACCGCTCATGATGGCCGTCATGGTGCCGGCCGAATCGGGGGTTTGCTGATCGGTCTCGTAGGTGCGGCTCATGGCACTGAACGGAAACTGCTCGAAGCTCAACCGATAGCTCTCGCCATCCACACCTTTGAGCTGGCCCGCGCGTACGTGTGCGGCCGCGATGGTGGACAGGCTCATGCCGTCACCAAGGAACACGATGACGTTCTTCGCTCGCTGGCCACTGGTGTTGGCCTGCGCCGTCAGCTGTGCCGCGGCGGCAGCGCCGCTGCGGAACCACCACTGCGCCGTTTCCCCGTCAGGACGCTGGATCGTGGGTACGTCGATCGCCGTGCGTGCGGTCGGCTCCGGCTGGCCGGCGCAGGCGCTGAGCAGCGCGAATGAAGTGAGCAGCAGGGTGCGACGTGCCAGCGGCGACGGAGGGGTCATCGGTAACCTCTTGCGATTTAAGGGGGGCCTGGGGCGGCCGAGCATAATCGATGCGTAAGTAATTACGATGTCAGCCGCCACGCCCGCTCGCTGCTAGCCTTCCCGACATGAACTGGCGTGGCCTGCTGCTGATATGCCTGGGGCTGGTAGCACCCGTGATCGCCGCGGATAACGTTGCGGGCGGCGCCACCGGCCTGCAGGGCGATGTGGTGTTCACCCAATACTCGCCCCTTTCCGGTAGTGCCGAACTGGGGCGCCGCCTGGTAAGCCCGCTCAATGCGCGACGCCTGCAACAGCAGGCCGCCGCCACCGGTACGGCCATCCGCGAGCAGCCGATCGACCTGGCGCAGGAGCGGTTCGCACTCTACGTGCCCGCTCAGGAACCACCCGATGGTTATGCCCTGATGGTGTTCGTGCCGCCGTGGAACGAGGCGAAAGTGCCACCGGAGTGGGTGCCCACACTGCAAAAGCAGGGTGTGATCCTGGTGACCGCAGCCAACATCGGCAACGACGCCAACGTGCTGGACCGTCGTGAGCCGGTGGCGTTGCTCGCGGCCTACAACACCATGTCGCATTACCGCGTGGACCCCAGGCGCGTTTACGTGGGCGGCTTCTCGGGTGGTTCGCGGGTGGCGTTGCGACTTGCGCTGGGCTATCCCGATCTGTTCCGCGGTGTGCTGCTTGATGCGGGCAGCGACGTTATTGGCGCGCAGATTCCGCTGCCGCCAAAAGATCTGCTGTATCAATTCCAGTCGTCGATACGCGTGGTTTATCTCACCGGCCAACGCGACGCCTTCCATCAAGATACCGATCGCGAAAGCCGCCGTTCGTTACAGACGTGGTGCCTGACCGATATCGACACGCAGACGATGCCATGGACCGGCCACGAACTCGCCGATGCCGCATCGCTAAGCCGTGCCTTGACCTCGTTGGACACCCACGCGAAGGTTGATACGAATCAGCTCGCCACTTGTCGCGCCCGCATTGATCACGAGCTTGCTTTGCAATGGGATCTGGCCGCACACCTCATCGATACCAACGACATTGATGGCGCAAGAAAATGGCTGATGAAAATCGATACACGCTACGGAGGCCTCGCTGCACCACGCAGCGTCGAACTGGACGCGCGTCTTGACGTGTCTCACGGCAAGTGAAATGCCCCCTCGCCCGCTGTGACTAAGTGATATTCACTTGCGCGACATCTGAAACAGGGGAAACTGGGCGACCGTTATGGCAGGACCCGCCAGTGCGTGTGACTCACACTGCGACAAGCTCACTTGGCAACGCACGCTGGCCTCAGCGGCTTGGATGGCGCGCGTTACTGCTATTGGCCTGTTTCGCGGCGCCTCATGCCGTTCGCGCGCAAGTGACCGCTGCACCGCAAACATCGGACAACGCACCGCTGGCTATCCAGGTCAACGATGACCGCATGACGCTGGCGGTTGCCAAGGCACCGCAGGTCTATCTCTACGGCCTTATCGATGCCCAAGCGGCTCGACGCGTCGACGCGCTGATCAAGTCGGGGAAGATTCCGAGAGGCTCCGACATTTACTTGAACTCGCCGGGCGGCGATATGGAAGCGGGCCTGACCCTGGGCAGGCTCATCCGGTCCGGAGCGATGGTGACGCACGTGGGTTCGCCACGACGCTCGGGACACCAGCCGCCCACACCAAAAGCCGCCCTCTGCGTGAATGCGTGCGCCTATGCCTTCTTCGGCGGGCTGTTTCGATGGGCGCCCGCCGGCAGCGATCGACTGGGCCTGCAGCCGCTCGATATGGCGGACCTGAAAGCGCCGGTCGCCGAGAGAAACGGACCAACCGTCGGCGACATGGCGGCGTACCTGAAAGACATGGGTATCGATCCGCGACGATTCGCGCCTTCCGCGACGGCACCGCGCGGCGATGTGCAATGGCTCGACGCCGATCAGATGATTGCCACGGGCCTGGCCAACAATGGACGCCTGCCACCTACCGCGACGCTTCATGTCACCTCCGGTGCGCCATCGCTCACGTTGAGCCAGATGGCGCGCGACGGTGAACATCGCATCACACTGCAGTGCAGGCCCGACGGCGCCATGCTCACCGCGTACTACACCATCGGCGATGAGCGGGCCAAGCGCGTGGTGGCACGCGCAGCGCGCTCGTATATCGAAGTCAATCAGCAGCAGACCCTGCAACAGAATCGCGAAGGCGTCAGCGTCACCGATCAATCGGTCGTGATTACGCGCCCGGTTCCGTTGGCCCAGTTGAACTACCTGCTATCGGGTCGTTCCATGGGTGCGTGGCTGGCCGACCGCGGCGGCGCCGTGCGCTACGGCTTCACCATGTTCCTCGATTCCGTAAGAAGTAATCTCAACGATTACGGCGCCAATTGCGCGCAGATAGCGAAGGCTCCTGCGGAGCAGAAGGCCCGGTAACCGTCTCAACCACGTGACCCCGTTTACGCACTGGACGAGATGCCGATCCTCGCCAATGCAGGGCCGTGCTGACACGCTTGCACATCGCCGCCGCCTGTATAGCCCTGGGCACGGCGATCATCGTCGTACAGTCATGAGTAGCATCAAAGCCCTGGTGGCAACGAGACGGTGATATCGCCGTCCGCACCTTCGCCCGTCACCACGCCCTGATCCGTGACGATCTGGACTTTGATCTCACGCCGCGGCGCAGGTAGTTCGCCCTCGACCTTCTCAATGCCGATCTTCACCTGTCCGCCGTGAAGCTTCGCCCGATAGCGCGTCAGGCGGTACTCCCCATGCTGATAGCCGTAGCCATCGCCCGCATCTTCGTACAGGTCGCCGTGGGCTTCGCCCTTGGTATCCAGCGCAACCAGCAGCGTGAGTGGATCGAGCGAGTTTTCGCCGGTGTTCTGCACCACCCGGCCCAACGGGACAATGGCACCACCGCGCAGCTTTAGGTGTGCCTGCAGCGGATCTGCATTGTCGCCTTCCACCAGCGAGACATCGCGCCAAATGCCTTTCGGAAGCGCCGCATCGCTCGACCATCGCGGTACCACAAGAAGATCGCCGCCCAACAGGAAGGCGCCCTCTTCCGCGCGCAGACGCAAGTCCTTCGGATCGGCAAAAAATGCCGGCCGCATCACCGGCAGCCCGTCCAATGACGCCTCACGGAACAGCGTGTAGAGATAGGGCAGCAACCGATAGCGCCGTTCAATCGCGACTCTTGCCGTGTTCTCGACGGAAGGCCCAAAGGCCCATGGCTCTTTGTCGTTGGACCCCTTGATGGCGTGGCCGCGCGAAAACGGATAGAACGCGCCCACTGCGATCCAGTTGGCCCATAGCTCGCCTGACGCGTTGCCACCAAAGCCACCGATGTCCGGGCCGCTGAAAGGCTGGCCCGAAAGGCCGAGGTTGATCGACATCGGGATGGACCACTTCAGATATTTCCAGTCCGAAACGTTGTCCCCGGTCCAGGTGGCTGCATAACGCTGACCGCCAATGAAGTTCGCACGCGTCAACACGAAGGGGCGCCGGTCGGGACGCGCGGCCTGGATACCATCCCGCGTCGCACGCACCATCAGCATGCCGTAGACGTTGTGGTACTCCAGATGAGGCCCAGGCGCGAGATCGCCGCCACCACGGTGATGGGTATCCTCCGGCGCGGTGAAGCTCGTGACATTGAACACCGATGGCTCGTTCATGTCGTTCCAGACACCATCCACGCCTTTTGCGATGAAGTCTTTGTACAAGGCCGACCACCAGGCCCGCGTCTGCGGGCGAGTGAAGTCCGGGAACGCGACGAGGCCGGGCCACACGGTGCCGTGATAGTCATTGCCCGCCGCGTCCTGCAGCCAGACGCGCTGTGCCGTGCCGCTGGCATAGACCGCGTACGAAGAGTCCACCTTCACCCCCGGGTCGATCATCCATACGCTGTGGAAGCCGCGCGCGTGCAGGCCGTCGTTGAGTTTTTTCGGGTCAGGGAAACTCGCTGGGTCAAAGGTGAAGACGCGAAATCCCGACATATAGTCGATATCCATCCAGATCGCATCGGCGGGAATCTTGCGGCGACGAAATTCGTCGGCAATCTCCAGCACCCGCGTATCAGGGGTGTACGACCAGCGTGATTGTTGATATCCCAGCGCCCATCGCGGCGGTAACGGCATGGTGCCCGTCAGCGTGGCAAGGCCCGCCAGCACAGCCTGCGGCGTGGATCGATCGATGACGATGACGGGCATGGCCGGCCCCTGCGAATCGAACACGATCTGCTTGTCCGTGCACAACGTGGCCCGCCAGGTTGAGTCAAACAGCACACCAAAGGCACTGCCGTCCTTTCGAACGCCAAGCACCCAGGGATGCGACTGATACAGGCGACGTCCTTCAGCGCGTTCGTAGCCAGGGTTGTCGGTATTCCAAAGCTCTACGCATTGGTCGTTGCGACGAAGCGGCCCGGTGACCTCCCCGGTACCGTACAGGTCCGTACCCGCCGGCACATCCACGGTAACCACCGTGTGACCATGGTTGCTGGCAAAACTTGGTCGAACGCTCCACCGCGCCGGCATCGGCCCCAACGATACGGGTGGCCGCAACAGTGCAAGCGAAGGCGGGTAGCCCTGCAACGGCTGCGGCAGGAACGCCACCATGCCATCGCCGATCCGCTCGGCCCGAACGCCCGGCGTGCTGGACGCTTGTGCCGCTGCAATATCGACCAGCGTGAACAGAAACCCGGCAAGCAGATACTTCGAAAAGGACTTGTGCACCTCAAACCCCTTGGTTGCGCTCACGCCAGCAGTTCTCCCTGAAATGGATTTGACAGCGAGTGGCCAAGCCCGGACCCGCGTTTGATTCTTCAGGCACACATCCCGGAATGCAGGGCATCTGCCAAACGCTCCGAATCACTTACCCAGCCAAAGTTATCGCCCTCGCTATACATGACGCGCACGGTAGCCTCATGGTCTGCAGGGTCATAGGCCGCACAGGCATCAGCCAGCAGAACGCAGGCATAGCCCAGGTCAACTGCCTGGCGCAACGTCGAGGCGACGCAGCACTGAGTCGTATAACCCATTAACAGCAGGGTATCGATGCCGCGCACGCGCAGTACGGTATCCAGGGTTGTTTGATGGAAGGCGCTAAACCCCGCCTTGTCGATGACAGGCTCCCGATCCGTCGGACGTACATCGCCAATGATCTCCGTACCCCTTTCGCCCTTCACCAGAAAGCGGCCCAGAGGCCCAGGCGAACCGATGGCCAAATCGTTTTGCCGTCGAAACGAATTGAGGTCGGACAGGTCGGGCGCATAGCACTCACGCGTGAAGAACACGAGCAGGCCAGCTTCCCGCGCCGCGGACAGTGCACGCTGGGCGGCCGGTATAGCCGCCATCAGTGGCCCAATGGGTGAACCCAACGCCCCTGCGCGCCCTTCCGGCAAGACGAAATCAGCTTGAAAGTCGATGCATCCAAGCGCCGTGCGCGCCGTGTCCAGTTCTATCGAGCGCCCACGCTCGCAGGAAAGTTTGATGCGGGCCAAGAGCCGCCTCCCAATTGAGTGTCGATGCGAGGCTAGCCGATTTTCGCCGCGTTGACCGGGTGATTTATGGTGCGCTTCACGCCCCTGTATCGAACAGCATGTCAGCTCCACGTACCAAGCCGATCAGGCAACTATGTGACGAAGCCAGGCCGGCGAGCAAGGCCGAGCCACGGCGCTGCCGGGCCTTTGCATTCAAGTCGACACCTTCGTCCAATTGAAACGTTGATGCTCAGCCAGGACACTTTTGCACGGTCCCGGTCGTATCCTCATAGGAACTCCCCTTAGATTTGATTTGGGGAGAGCTCAGGTAAGCAGCGTTTGGGACGCGGAGCCAAAGGCACTTTTAAGCCAGATCACTAAATGGAAATTGTTCACGCCACGCAGCTGCTACAACATGGGCTTGGCCTCGCGCCGGTCGCCCTCGCGATCAACCGCGTCACCGTCGGCACGTTCTTCACCCTTTCCGGCTATCAAAAGCTATTCAAACGCAGTCGGCACGATGAATTGGTGAGCACGCTACACGCTGACGACGTGCACGAAATTCGCATCATGCAATGGCTCATTCCCTCCGCCGAGTTTGCGGGTGGGTTGGCACTCGTGTCGGGTACGCTATCCGTGATCGCCGCGCTCGGACTCATGGTCATTATGGGCGGCGCACTGTCCCTTGACGGCATCAAACGCATTGCCGTTTGGAAGCCACTCGACCGCATCGACTGGCTCGACGATCTGCTCTACCTGCCGGAAGCGCCTTACCTGCTAGCGCTGCTGCTTGTCGTGCTCGCTGGCCCCGGGGCACTGGCAATCGATTCGCTGCTGTAACACGGGCTAGGTGCTGCGTCCAAGCCGTGATGAACGGAGAAGGCTCATGCGGCTCCCTACGTCCGTCGAACCCGGGAGCGAGCTCGTTGATACAGCCACCTCCTCTCCACCGACTTTGCAACTCACAGCGGCGACAAACTCGTCACGGTGGAACCTTCTGCTATGCGTCCAGCTCGCTAGATACATACTCGACTAGCTCTCTGGTGTTTCTGACAAACTCCGCCTCCAAATCAATGCCGCACTTGTTTGCAAGAACAAGGATCGACCACAAACAGTCCGACAACTCGTGACCAAGTTTAGCGTTGCAGTCATCAATATCTCGGATGCCAGCGTTTGCCTGGATTAGTTTTGCCAGGTCCCCTACGTCCCCTACGAAACCAAGCGCAAGCTCTCCCGTGGTCCAAACGCGCCCATACCGTTTGATCTCAAGCTGTTCGTAGAGCTCGTTTAGCTGTACGGCAGAATTTTCAAGATCACTGAGCTTCATGTTGATTGCACCTAACACTGGTTTTACGGCGCGGTGATGGTAGCGCTGAGTAAGGTCTGGTTTTGGTTGCGTATTCAGTCGGTCGTTGCAACAGTTTGATGAAATCCCTTCGTGTACCGGTGGCCTGACAGAAGGTTTCGACGTGCCGGATTAGCCGCCACCGAGTGGCGTCGTGAGCCTGACAGACGAGCTGGCTAGATGGATGCTACCGTCGGCCATCGCGTCGGATCCCTGAGAGCGCATATCCGGACCTGTCTCAGCCGAGGTCAATTGAAGGCGCGGGCCAGGGATGTACATGTCCCAATCGCCATACCCGGGGTCCTTGACCTCCGGGGTGCCCATGACGTGAATGTTGAACCGGACCGGTACGCGAACCCACCAGCCTGGCGCATCCGCCCATCGGCCAGAGGTGGGCACCGTCCACGTCCACGACCACATAGCCTTGGTTGCCGCGTCCGCTAGGTCTTTCCGAAACCGCTCTTGATCATGTCTGGATACCGCGGTACGGAGGTTTACTTGTTCCGCGAGCGCTTTCTGAGTTCGCCCGTCCCGGCCTACGAGAACCAGTACGTAGACGGTGCCGCCAACCCGAGCATCAACTGACATGCGCGGATACTTTGGCTCGGTGCGCGTGGCGGACCTGGCGGACTCATCGTTCGACCGGAAGTCGTCGTCGAAGGATGCTGAGACAATGCTGATGGCGCCGTGCTTGTCGTCGATGGGGGTTGCCTGAAGGCGAATGGTCATGCGCTCGGTGATATCCACGGGCAGCGTGATGTTTCGCTGAAACGTCCAGGCAGGGATGTTCTTGTCGAGCAGATCGCGCGCAGCAGCCGGGAGCTTGTCCGCCTGATCGACTGTATAGCTATGCACCTTTCCTTCCGGGGTGACTTGGACGGTGCCGGTTACCAACGTGCTGGCTACGACCTGCTGGCTAATGTCGTCTGCGTAGCTCCCCACCGACCACAGACCAATGCCGACACCCAGCACGCTCACCGCGAGCTTCTTCATATCCGTCCCCTGTAAACGCCTCCACCGGGCGCTGGAGCTAGCTTAGACGGTGCATATGCGCGTGGCCATAGCGATGTCCGTCTGCTACGGACCGGGGACTCCCCTTACTGTTTGAACGTGGCCCGTTCTTCGACACCGTTTTCCGGCCATAGGCCGAAAGCGGATACGTCCCCGACGGGAGGCCCACAATGTCCTCTACGTGTTGCGGATTCAGCCGGTCGTTGCAACACACTAAAGACCGCGCGAGCAGTGGGAGTGTTGCAACGACAGGATGAATCCGCAGTCGGAAGCAGACCTTACAGTTCGGCAATTTGCGACTGAGGAGACTGGGGCGCGCTGCGGATTAGCCAGCCAGCAATCTGGTAAGGGCGACTCACAAAGAACGCACCGACACCGATCTGCATTAGGTCCATGCCAGCGGTTAGCTTGCCAGCCACCCCGAGCCACGCGAAGGCTGTCTGCCCAGACTGGGGAGACAAAGCCACGGCCTTGAGCCAGAGACCAATCAGCGGAATCAGCGCCTCCTTTAGCCACCACAAACCCATAAGCACGCAACCGACAGCGACGAGATCAGAGGCCGAAAGTTTGGAGTCCTCCGCCTTTGCTATGCCGAACGTAAGCGCTCGTGCCAGAGGGCCACTCAGCGCCCAGACAATGAGTGCGACGCCTATGAATAGACCACCGAGCGAGAGGCCAAGCAAAGAAGTGTCACCCCAACCGGCGCTCATCCTCTTGAGGCTTTCTGTGATCCCGAAGACCTGGAATGCTCCCACGCACAGCCAGATAGCAAATAGCCGGAAACCAACCGTAACAAACTGTCGCGCAGTCATCCTCGCCCCCTAGGTGGCCCAGCTTGACTGGGTATCGTCCCTCAATCTTTAATCGTTACCGCACGGTAGTCATCTAATCTGAAACTCTGCAATGTCCGTTTCGGGTCGGAAGCAGGCGTCTGAAGCATGCAATATGGACTTCCATCGAACAAGGTCCCACAAGAGCCTTGAAGAACGCATTTAAGTGATCATTCGCCTCCGCTCGTGGTTTCGACAGGGTGAAAGCACCGGCGTAGAGTGATTGGCCCGGATAGGAGACGACCATGGAACTCGACCCGGAAAAGATTGATCAAACTGCCTTAGCGTTGCTCTATCTGTCGCTACACGATGACGATCGCGCGTGGAAGGGCATCGACTGGGAAGTTACGGACCGCTTGTACGCCAAGGGGCTCATCGCCGACCCCGCCAACAAAGCCAAATCGGTGCGTTTCACCGATGAGGGTTTGCTGGCGGCTGAGGAGGCGTGCGACAGATTGTTCGCCTTAAAGGAAGTGCCGGCCAGTTCATCGCTTCCCCCTTTGCCGTTACCTCCACCGGTACGGCCATGAGGAACGTCGCCTTTTGACGTAACTTATCGACGTATGACCGTTCTCCGACCTTTCTGGGAGAATCCGCCATGTTCGACGATGCGCGCCAAACCCTTCTGAGTCCGCCGAATCGTGGCTGACCATTGGGCGAGCACAATGAGATCAGCCTGTTTGAGTATCTACCGGCCACCAGGTCAGCTCATGTGGTGACGCAATGACAACTTCCGACGACTTGGCACTAACCGCTCAAGGCCAGAAGCGGTATCCGCACACCGCCGGGTACAACGTCGACGCGATCGATCCAATTCCATGCGCGTGCAAAGAGATGTGCTTGCTGCGTTGCGCCGGGGATTGCCGGAGCGAGGGCCGCCCGAGCGGCGCGCGCGGTTCACGCTGGCGATGAAGCCTTGAAGGCGCAAATCGGGCGGCTGATCCAGCCGCCCCGCAATGCGCTACATACGGTCATCGTAGTTAAGGTTGACCTTGAACGGCGATGAATAGTCCGAGTAGCTGAAGTTCGAGCTGATGATCAGCTGGCCAACGTACAGGGTGCCGTACACAGAAGTCGGAAAGCCCGATGCAATGTAGTCAAAAAAGGACCACCCTCTAAGACGCGATCGGGACGGGCCCGAAGTCTCGCCGAGCCACTGCATCACGTCCCCGGCGATGTAGACCCCAAACGGGATTCCTACCGGGCTCGTGATCGCGCTCCCGAAGTTGATGTTCAGTTGTCCTGCCACAAACCGTGCTGTCGCATCCTTGAACAGTTGTAGCTTCGTCGAGGTTGGGCTACCGCCGAGGTCTTCATATTGGTCCTGGACCTGCACGGTAAAGCTACGCAAGGCGTTCGGCGGGAGGGTCTCGTCAAACGGTGTGTTCAACGGGGTATTGTCCTCAGGTTGAGCGCCCTGGTCGCGCGTAAGCCGGCAAACCCTCCCGCACCGGGCCGGAAGCGGACGTTCGCAACTTCCACGCAGTCACGTCCACCTCAGTTCCAGCTTCGCAATGGACCCAGTCTTGGCAGCCCGATCAGTAGTGGCCAAACCGATTCCAGGCGCACGCCAGCAGTAGGATGACGGTTGCCAAACATTCTGAAATGTCGCGACTCAGGCACCGCCGACCGGCGTGACGAGTTGTAGTCTCGAGTTACCCGTTCGCAGTTCATCTCCGGACATCGCATCTGGCGACTCGTTGGCCAGCACCTTGCCAGTCCACGGCGGCGTCTGGCGCGGCCCCGGGAAATAAGCTTCCCACTGGCCATATTCCTTCGCAGGCGACGCCCCTGGCCCGATCAGATGGAAGTTCACGGGCATGCGGGCAGTCCAATACGGATTGTCCACGTCGGGTCCCATCCTTGGCGGATTGAAGGTCCAATGGCGTGCGGCTTCCAGTGCCGAGTCGGCCAATAGCTTGCGATAGCGACTCATGTCCGCTTCGCTGCCGTACTTATCGAGGTTTACCTGCTCTGCAATCGCCTCCTGGACCGAGCCATCGCGACCGATGCGCACCAGTACGTACACAACGCCACCCACCCGCGCATAGTTCGCGAACATCGGATACTGTGGCTGGAACGAGTGATCCTTGTATGAGATCTGATCGCCACGGTCCTCAGGTTGGCCGAATGATGCTCCGTAGACGGCCACCATGAAATTGCCATTACCCGCCGGCTTGGCCACTACCCGAAGGCTTACCTCAGTCTTCACCACATCGTTGGTCGGCTCGGACAGCTTGAATGTCCACGACGACACGGTCTTGTTCACCACGTCGATCACGACCGGCTGCAACTTCTCGGGCTGGTCTAGCGTGTAGTTATGGAGCGAACCGTCGGGATTCACTTCGATGGTGCCAGTGATCAGCATGCCTGCCTCGGCCGTCTTGCGAATAGCCCCTGCTGAGGTGGCGCCGGTAGCAGCCCCAACGTTAGCCACACAGACGCAGCACCCCGACATCCACACAGCAAGTACGCGCTTCATAACCGCTCCATGAGTAGACCCTCATTTTTCTGCGATGTCCGCCTCTCTTTGCGCATACGCACCGAATTGTGCGTACACGTGGCGGCCTAACGAAACAAAAGAGGCCCTGCACGACGGCAGGGCCTCCGGACGTACCGACATCTTTCGGCGGGCGCGAGGACACGCTTGCCCCGCCGGCCAGCCTTAGCTCGAATGGCCGCCGAAGCGCCAGTTAAGCTGCAACATGACCTGTCGTCCGTACACGTTGTAGTTCTCAGTGTTGTAGTACGGGAACGTACCCGAGTACGAACCGTCCTTCGGCGGCATCTTGTTGAGCAGGTTGTTGGTCAGCAGCGACACGTCCACGTCCTTGGTGGGAGAGTACGTGAAGCTCCAGTTCCAAGTGACCCACGGAGCCACCTTGGCATCGCCAGGGAAGTTCGGGCCGTTGACCAAGCCGGTGTAATTGGGCGTCGGTCCGTAACGGTGCCAGTACAAGGTGCTCGCCCAGGTATCGTGCAACGACCAACTTAGCGCACTGGTGACAATGCTCTTGAACTCCGAGCTGTACAGCGGATTAGTCAGCTGGTTGATGGTCGGGCCACCCGGATAGACCTGGTAGTCATGCTTGAGCATGTCGTTCCAGTCGAACTCCAGGTTGAAATGACCGATCGACGTTGGGTTGAACAGATACTTGATCTGCGACGTCACCGATTCGGTCGATTCATTCGACACGTTGATGTAGTACTGGGTGATGTTGGTGACCTGATTGGTGAACGGGTCACGCACGACTTGCGACAAGGCCGCCTGGCAATCCGGTGAGCCAGCCGGCAGCGTCCCCTGCAGACACTGTGCGTTCTCCTTCATCAGCAGGTCGGCCGGCTGCGGCGCCACCTCGTTGCTGATATTGATATGCAGGTAGTCGGAGGTCACGCTGAGGTTGTCGATCGGAGCCCACACGAAGCCGGCCGACCAGCTCTTGGCCGTGGTGGGCTTGAGCTTCGGGTTGGCCAGCGTGGTGCCGTTGACCTGTACGCTGTAGTTCTGACTACAGTTTTGCCCATCGCCTTGCGTCTGGCAGAGGTAGTAGTCGGTAACGTTCTGATAGTTGCCGCTCGGGCCCAAGTACAACGCTGACATGTCGGGGGCGAGGAACGACGTGGAGTAGTTGCCTCGCAACAGCAGCGTCTCGAACGGACGCAATTCGAGGCCCGCCTTGTAGGTGAACTTGCCCGTGTCGTTACCTTCGCTGCTGTAGTGGTCGTAACGACCCGACAGATCGAGGGTGAGCATCTTCCAGATGGGTGCGTTGAATTCGAACGCCGAGGCGTAGTGGCTACGCGTGCCGCCACCTGAGGTACCCGTGAGGCCCCACACGTCGCCATTGGCGATCAACGGATTGATCGGCTCGTACCAGGCCTCGCTACCGCCTTCCACCAGCACTGCCAACGCCGCATCACCGCCGGGCAGCGAGAACAGGTTGTTGTTGCTGACGGTCGCGCGGGTGTTGTTGACCCAGGTGTTCGACTCGCCACCAATGTTCTGCATGAAGCTGGCCAGCTGGGCTGGCGTCAACGGCGTGTAGAACTGGGCATAGTTCGGGTTGTAAACATTAAGACCCGTGTTGGGATCCTGTCCCAGCGACGGACCGAGAATGTTGCCGAAGTAGTTGTCCACGTTCGCGGCCATGCGCTCAGGCGTGCTGGTCGTGGTGCGGTCACCGGAACGCAGGAAGTACAAATCCCACAGCCAGTTCGAATCACCAAACGAGCCGTTGGCACCGATGTCGGCCTGATACATCAGGTCATTCTGGCGGCCGAGCTGGTTGTAGTAGTTGTTGCCCACTTCCTCCGGACCAAACACGCGCTCCGGATAGAGGATGTGTCCATTGGTGTCTTCGATCAGACCTGACGGATAATCGATGGGGCCCCACCAGTTGTAATCCGACCCCGGCGTCCACTTCTGCTGCTGCCAGTCGACCAGAGCGTCTCCATACAGGCGCACGTAGTCGTTGACGTTGTACTTGAGCTTCAGCATGCCGTCGTAGCTACGGCTCTGGTTCTGCAGCGTGGTGTAGCCGTAGACATCCTTGGAGCCGCAGAACGTGCCCGTGCGGCTGGCAACAGTCGAATGCGCGTTATATGTGGTGCCGTGGAACAGACCGCTCATGGCGTCGCAGTTATCCGGCGGACTCACATAGCCCTGCACAGCGCCAGAATAAGTATCGATGGTGCCGTAGTCGAGCACCCGCGCCACGGTCACTGGAGTGGGATTGGTCGCGGTGAAGGATCGCTGATAGGCCCAGATCGGCGACTGGTTGTCGAACTCGACTGCGCCCAGCACATCGAGCTTGCCGAAGCTGTGGCCAAAGGTCAGCGACATACGCTGGCTGGAGCCGCCACCGCCGTCATAACCGCCCGCGCGCACCAGCACTTCGGCACCGTCCATGTGCTGCTTGGTAACGATGTTCACGACGCCCGCGATGGCCTGCGAGCCGTAGATCGACGAGGCACCGCCCGGCAACACATCGATGTGATCGATCATCGCCAACGGGATGTTGGAAATGTTGGTGAAGTTGCTCTGACCGTTGTAGAGCTGGCCGAACTGCGTAATCGGCTTGCCGTCGATCAACGTCAGCGTGTACTCCGGATTGAGACCATACAGGCTAATGGTCTGCGCACCCTGGGTGAAGCCGCCGCTGGTCTGGGGCCCCTGCACCGAACCGGTGGACATCACCGAATTCTGCAACACCTCGGTCACGCTGTTGAAACCGCGCGCCTTGATCTGCTCACTGGTGATCGTATAGATCGGCGCAGCGGTCTGGATCTCGGCGTTGTTAATCAGCGTGCCGCTAACCGTTACCGCATCGAGCCGCTTGGCTTTCTTGGTGGCGTCGGCCTGATCTTGTGGCTGGTCCGTGCCGGAACTCTGCTGAGACAACGGACCCTGCTGTGCTGCCGTATCAGTATCGACTGCGGTGGCGAAAGCTGGCGCGCAGCCGAACGCCAGGGCCGCCAAAACGGCGGCCGTGAGCTTGGACTTCAACATCTTGTCTCCCCCAAAAAATATTCTGTCGCTTATCAGATAGCGCGCCAATTCATGGAAAGGCTGTGGCGGCTTGTAGGCAACTGCGCGCAGGCTCTCCCGCCGCGCTCAGAAGATGGCGGAAAGCTGAAATCCGCCGCGCGAATATGTATCAAAGGGAAAAAATTCAGACAATCACGCGATGTTCACCACACGAAGATGTGACTCAATAGATTGCGTGATCCTTCGTGAGAATCCGTGATCAAAAAAGCGTTGGTTAGATCAGCGGCACGATTTCCAACTCGCTCTTGAAGTAGGCGCAGTAGATTAGCCCGCGCCAGCCTCGCGGATCAGTTTGCTGTTGATACGACGCGGCAACCCCGGGCATCGATCATTCAGGTCTTGAGTGCTGCGCCAATGCTGCTGGTGACCTGCTGCGCCCTTGAGGGCCTACGCAATCAAGCTGCACGCCAAGGCACACGCTCTTGCATCCGTCGACCACGTATACGGTCGACGCCCTAAGGGTTATGGCTGACCATCAGGCGCAAAGAGATAGCCCGCACCACGCGAGGTGAGAACGGGTGGCCTCTGGCCGGTTTGATCTTTGATTTTCCGACGTAGCCGGTGAATGAGCATATCGAACCGATGGGGATCGAAGTCGTAGACGTTAGTAGCCAACTTCGCAATCAACGTTTCGCGCTTTACCGGCACACCTTGCGTGGCAACCAGCTCATTCAATACTTTTCGCTCCGGCACTGTCAGAGCCACGAGGGCGCCAGAAGGCGACACCAGGCACCAGCTATCGATACCCAAGTGCCACTTTTGCTCGACCACGCTAGGCTCCATGGGTCGCTTAGCGATGCCCATGCGGCGCGAAAGACTATTCAACGTTGCAGCGATCACTTCGAGGTCAACGGGCTTGGCCAAATAGGCATCCGCGCCATCACTCAGCGCTTGGATGCGATTCTGTCGCTCGTGACTGCCTGTAAGCACCACAATTCCCAGATCGAACAGCGCTCGCAAATCGCGGACGACGGAAAGCCCGTCCTCGTCAGGCAGCCCGATGTCCAACACCACGATGTCAAATCTCTTGGTGATCATGTGCCGATACAGCTCGGCCACGGTACCGGCTGCCGTCACATCGAAGCCAAAAAAACTGAGGCCGGGCATCAAGATGGCCTCACGCAGTTCAGCGTCGACTTCAAGAATAGCCACGCGCGGCGTCACTGATACTTCTTGTGGCGAATTTCGCCGTTTACTCTCCAACACTTCAAACCCTCCCCTTCCCCCACTTCTACGACAGGTGGCAGATATGTCCACGCGATTTCGGGTTGATAAACGGAATCGTTCTATGGCTTTGGAACGCCCAGGAAGGTCAACGAACGTCGCGACTCCCCGAACAGTCCACGAGCCTTCCCCATGCGCGCCCAACACCCCCATTTGCACACTCTATTTTTTTAAATCCAAGACCAGTAGCCGGATGTTCGCCTTGAGCCATTCGCGGCGGCCTCTCAGCCGCAAGTTCCTGGAGCGCGATTTATTGCGATATCAAGCCTAGGTCTAGCCGCAAGATCTCTCCCCCCCCGGTGAGGAGGGGTGGAGCATTGGCGCGCGCTGATGCGCGACGAGGAGCGCCGTGACTACAGATATTTGCGGTCGGCACCGCACATCTGCGGTTCTTGTGGAACGAGTTCTTTCGGAAACTCCTAGTTATGCGGCGCGGGAGATTGCTGGAAAGGCGGCAAACGCAGCCACGTAAGTCGCGAAGGCCACCAACTGCTGTGAAGCAGAACATGCCAAATGACAATGGTCTCCGAGCGTTCGCTTGACATTGCGACCGTGCTAAAAAAACCTGGCGGAATTGGCCGCCAGGTAAGACGCATGCGGGAGGCACGCTCAAAAAGAGCCTGGCGGCATGTAGCCGCCAGGCAACACAAGACCGACTTCAACGCGTTAGACAAGTCGCCTTCAGGGTGCCGGCGGTGCATGCACGTAGGCACGCCATGCGATCAGCAAGTTCGTGGTGTTCACCGAACCCAGGCCCGACGCAAAGCTCCAGCCCGGCTGGGCGCTGTACGCCTTGTTTGCCGGGGTATAGCTGGTCGGGTTGGCATCGCTGGTGGTGAGGCCGACGTTATAGGTCAGCGTATCGAAGCCGGTGTTTTCGATGACGAAGGAGTTGTAGTAGTAGCAATTCGGCGTCGTGAACGTGTCCTCAGCATACTGACCCGTGCCCGTATAGCTGAAACAGCCGGTGGAATTGGATCCACGAGTGATGTTGTGGAACACGCAGCCGCTGGTGCCGTCAGCGCCGTTGTTGGCGTTGCAGGCGCTCAAGCCAGCCGAATTGGGTTGGCCAGCACCGCCGTACTCGTTGGCTGCCAGCGCATACAGCGTCGGCGCTGCATTGCCCTGATCCAGCGGCATGCCACGTGCAGCCAGACCTTGATCGATCAACGCCTGGATGCCCGCGAACATCGGGGTGGATACCGAAGTACCACCGAGGAGATAGCCGACGCCGGCCGGATTCGTATTCGTTGGCGTGCCGGGCGTGAAATCCGGCGTGCACGGGTAGCCAGAAGAGCAAGTGGCCACGGCGGTGTCATTGCCAAACGAGCCGGCGAACAACGCCACGTCCGGAACGTCACGTGACTGGTCCGCTGCCGCGTTGTAGATCTGACGCTGCCAGGCCGGCTTGGAATCGACCGACGAGGGGCCACCGCCGCCGGCCATAGAGGATTGCCAGCTGTACTGTTGATACCCCAGGGGCGTCAGCAGCGGGGCCGGATGCAGATAATAGTCCACGGCGGCATTGCAGAAGCTGACGGCTGACGTATAGCCCATCGACGTGGCTGCCACGCCATTGCCACACGACTCGTTCCACGGAATCTCGGGCACGTACGACAGCGCCGAGCCGCCCACGATGCTTGGCGTGGCGGCGAAGTACTTGCTGGTGGTGCCATCGAGCATGTCGGCCAGATCGGTACCGCCCACAGCAGTGACATTCGGCGAGGTCGCAAGCGCGTTGGCATCCACGGCCGTACCGCCATAGGCGCCGTCGATGGTTTGGGTCTGCCCGAATAGCGATGCGAAGCTCGCATTGGAGCCTGAGTCGCCGGTGCCGACGAATACCGAAATACCTTCGGCATCGGCCTGTGCCCACATCAAGTCGATGGCAGTCTTGCTGGCGCTATCGGTGAAGAACTCGCCGTAGAAATTGGTGGCGCTGATGATGTCAGGACGGCCGCTCGCTTCGTTGACCAGATTGGTCGCCGCGATAAAGACGCCGCCAAAGAAGTTGCTGGTCGTGAGATTGCCATTGGCGTCAAAGTCCGCGCAGTTAGCCACCTGAATGTTCGCGCCCGGCGCAATGGCCGTCGCCCATTCCGCGTTAACCACGGTTTCTTCACTTTCTATTGGGTAGCCGCCGCCCTGCGTAACGTTCGCGTCGAGACAGTTGTTCGTCCCCGTGGACGGCGCCGGCTGGAACTGGGTGAGCGTGCCGCCGTACTGGGCCAGGTTGAACGCGGCGGTGAAATTGGCCCAGTCCGACTCGAACATGCCGGCACCTTCGACCAGCGCGATGGTGACACCCTTGCCGGTCACACCATTGTTACGGATCGTCCTGATGCCGTACATGGTCACCAGATCGTTGGGCACCAGAACACGGAGGGTGTTCTGCGGGTTTGTTCCATCCCGATTCACGCTAATGGCCATGCTCTTGCCATCGGCCTTGCTGGAAGCCGACGACTGGCTGGACACCATGGCTTTCTTGGTGGCGTCCCACTTGGCACCCTTGATCGTCTTAGCCGTCGTCTTCGGGTGAAAATCGTTCAAACCCATTACGCCAGCAACGACATCCTTTAGCGCCGCCGGAATGCTGATGTCGCCCGCGTTGGCAATGTGCTGTTCCGTGGCCGTGCCGGTGCCGAACTCGTAGATGTTTTCCTGGGTATGGAAGGCCGCCTTCACCTGGCCGGCAGTGCCACTGAAATCGATCTGGCTCTTGTTCGGATACACGTTGTTGACGGTAAAGCCCTGCGCCTGCAGCCACGAGGTGACCGCAGCGATATCGCTGTCCATCACACCGTAGGATTCACCGAACTGAGCAGGGGTCAACCACTGGTTAAACCTGGGCGACTTCGGGTTGTGCTGGTCGGCAATCAGGCTCGCCAGGGCGGCCTGCCGCGCGGCGCTGGGCTTGAGCACCAATTGCAGGTGATTCATCTTGAACGAATCGGCCAGTGGCTTGGTCGGTGCGGTCTTTTCAATGAACTTGAGGTGCGACTTCGCAACCGGGAAAGCCAACTGGTTGTTGATCGTCTGGGTAACGCGCGGCGCCTCGCTGGTACCGGCTGCCGTCACGAAGTTGCCCGCAACCGCGGGCTGCGCCAGCACCGTTGCGCCCGCTAGCGCCGCAGCAATCGAAGCGCTGAGAATGAGATGCCCTTGCTTCATTGTGGATATAACCCCTTTCTATAAGTTGATCGAAAAGTTGATGGTGATGAGCCAAGGGCTTCAATCAACCATCAACTTCCAGGCGTTGTTTCATTACGGTGCCGGCGGCGCCGGCGGAGCGCCCACGAAAGCACGCCATGCGATCAACAGATTGGTGGCATTCACCGAACCCAGACCCGACGCGAAGCTCCACCCCGGCTGGGCGCTGTACGCCTTGTTCGATGGGGTATAGCTGGTGGGGTTGGCATCGATGGTGGTGAGGCCAACCTTGACTGCCAACGAATCACCAGCTCCTGGCGTACCAATGTAAGAGTAGGTGTTGTAGTAGTAACAATTGGGCGTGGGGGCAGAGTACGAGGCGTAGATACCCGTACCTTCCCAGCTGGTACAGCCAGTGGACGTCGAGCCGCGGGTGATATTGTGGAACACGCAGCCACTCGTACCGTCGGCGCCGTTGTTGGCATTGCAGGTGCTCAGGCCCGCCGAATTAGGTTGTCCCGCATTGCCGTACTCGTTGGCCGCCAGCGCATACAGCGTCGGTGCGGCATTGCCCTGATCCGGGGACAGGCCACGCATCGCCACGCCCTGATCTATCAACGCCTGGATGCCCGCGAACATCGGCGAGGACAACGACGTACCGCCGGTGAGGCCGACGCCGCTCGGGTTCTGGTCTGCCGTCGTGCCGGGCGTGAAGTTCGGAGTGCACACGTCGTACGCCGAGCACACCGCCACGTAGGTGTTATCGCCAAACGAGCCGGCGAACAATGCAACGTCCGGAATGTCACGCGACTGGTCCGGCGCCGCGTTATAAACCATGCGCTGCCATACCGGCTTGCGATCAACCGTCGACGCGCCACCGCTGCCACCCTCTGAGGTATCCCAGCTGTACATGTAGTAGTACATCAGGCTGGTCGGCAGATACGAATTGGTCTGGTAAAAGGCAAAGGCGGAATTGCAGAAGCCGACTGCCGAGCTGAAACCCATCGACGTGGCGGCCACACCGTTGCCACACGACTCGTTCCACGGAATCTCCGGCACATACGACAAGGCAGAGCCGCCCACGACACTCGGCGTCGCCGCAAAGTACTTGCTGCTGGTGCCATCGAGGACATCGGCCAGATCGGTGCCGCCAACGGCGGTGTCGTTCGGCGAGGTTGCGAACGCGTTCACATCGATCGATGCGTTGCCGTACATGCCGTTAATCACGCTACCGTTGAAATCCGGGTTGGAACCCGAATCGCCGGTGGAGACGAATACCGAAATACCTTCGGCATCAGCCTGCGCCCACATCAAGTCGATCGCGGCTTTGCTGGCGCTGTCAACGGCTTGCTCACCGTAGCCGTAGCTGGTGCTGATGATGTCAGGACGGCTGCCGTTCGGGGCATTGATCAGGTTGTTTGCCGCCAGATACACGCCGCCGAAGAAGTTGCTGGTCGAATAATTGTCGAGGTCCGCAGTGTAATCGGAGCAATTGGCGACCCAGATGTTTGCACCCGGTGCAATGGCGGTGGCCCACTCGGCATCGAGCACCGTTTCATCGGACTCGCCAAAGAACGACGGCGGAGCCACGCAATTGTTAGGGCCACTGGGCGCAGCCGGGTTGAACTGGGTAAACGTACCGTTGTACTGGGCCAGGTTGAACACGGTCGTGAAATTGGTCCAGTCCGCCGCATTCATGCCTTGGTCTTCGACCACGGCGATGGTGATCCCCTTGCCGGTCACGCCGTTGTTACGGATCGTTCTGATGCCGTACATGGTCGCCAGGTCGTTGGGCACCAGGGCACGGATCGTATCTTGTGGATTCTGTGAGGTACTCACGCTGATAGCCATGCTCTTGCCATTTGCCTTGCCGGAAGCCGGCGGATGGCTTAGCACCAGGGCTTTCTTGGTGGCGTCCCACTTGGCCCCCTTGATCGGCTTGTTCATCGCCTTCGGGTGAAAATCGTTCAGGCCCATCACGCCAGCCACGACATCCTTCAGCGCTGCCGGAACGCTGATATCGCCGGCGTTGGCGATGTGCCGTTCCGTGCCGGTGCCACCGGCGCTGAGGTTGTAGAGGTTTTCCTGGGTATGGAACGCCGCCTTCACCTGACCGGCGGTGCCACTGAAATCGATCTGGCTCTTGTTCGGGTACACGTTGTTGACGGTGAAGCCCTGCGCCTGCAGCCACGACGTGACCGCAGCGATGTCGCCATCTGTCAGGCCATAGGATTCACCGAACTGCGCCGGGCTCAACCATTTGTGAAAGCTGGACGATTTGGGGTTGTGCTGGTCGGCGATCAGGCTGGTCAGTGCGGCCTGCCGCGCGGCGCTGGGCTTGAGCACCAATTGAAGGTGATTCATCTTGAACGAATCGGCCAGCTGCTTGGCCGGTGCGGTCTTCTCAACGAACTTCAGGTGTGTCTTCGCGACCGGGAAAGCCGCCTGGTTGTTGATCGTCTGGGTGACGCGCGACGCCTCGCTGGTGCTGGCTGCCGCCACGAGTTTGCTGGTAACCACTGGCTGCGCCAGCACCGGTGCGCCGGCGAGAGCCGCCGCAATGGAAGCGCTGAGAATGAAATGCCTTTGCTTCATTGTGGATATAACCCCTTTGTGTAATTTGGTCGAAAAGTTGACGGCGCAGTAGTCGGATCTACCTTTGCGAGCAGCATCTTGCCTGTACAGCGTTGCCGCGCCCTCCGGACGTCTTGCACCGCTCAGAGAAATTCAGCCAGAGCTCGAAACATCTGAAGCCGGTCAAAACGTCGCCCACGCTCACCCGCCATTTGGCTGTATAGATAGCCAAATAGGGTCAACGTACCGCGCGGTATCATCGGCATCCCCTCCATCGCATGGAGAGAATATTCAGGCTAACGACAAGCGCTCCCCCGGCAGTCCTCAGACGCCATCCTGCCTCTCAACTGTCTTCCCCCAGTCGGGTCGAGTATTGGCACAGATGCAGGTTCGCGCAACAAAATGCGCTGGTGGATTTCCCACTTTGGTAGACATCTACCAGCCGTTTAGCCGGCTACTTCAATGAAACAAAATGACTTGCCTTAGCTGGGCGTCAGGCACGCTCCATCAAACCGCGCTTGTGATGCCTGGTTTGCAGTCCGCCTTCCCTCTCCCCGAACCTCCGCGAAGAACCCAGAAAAAAGCCCCTGGCTGCTACGCAGTCAGGGGCTTCCTTCCAACATCACCTTGCAAGCGTTATGTCTTTACGGCGCCGGGGGTGCCGGCGGTGCGCCCACGAACGCACGCCATGCGATCAACAAGTTGGTGGCATTGACCGAACCCAGACCCGCGGCAAAGCTCCAGCCCGGCTGGGCACTGAAGGCCTTGTTCGACGGCGTATAGCTGGTGGGGTTGGCATCGCTGGTGGTGAGGCCGATATTCACCGAGAGCGTCTGGGAACCTGTGTTTGCGATGACAAATGAGTTGTAATAGTAACAATTCGATGTCGTGAACGACTCCACGGCGTACATACCCGTGCCCGTCTCGCTGTAACAAGCGGAAGAGATCGAGCCGCGGGTGACATTGTGGAACACGCAGCCGCTGGTACCGTCAGCGCCGTTGTTGGCGTTGCAGGTGCTCAGGCTCGCTGCATTCGGCTGCGCTGCGGTGCCGTACTCGCTAGCCGCCAGCGCATACAGCGTCGGTGCGGCATTGCCCTGGTCCGGGCGCATGCCGCGCATCACCAGACCCTGATCGATCAACGCCTGGACGCCCGCGAACATCGGTGCTGCCAGCGAGGTGCCCCCGGTGAGGCCAACACCGGCCGGATCCGGATTCGTTGACGTGCCAGGGCTGAAGTCCGGGGTGCACACGTAGTAGGCCGAGCACACGGCCACGAAGGTGTCATCGCCAAACGAGCCGGCGAATAACGCCACGTCCGGAAGGTCGCGTGACTGGTCCGGTGCGGCGTTGTAGACCTGACGCTGCCAGGTCGGTTTGCGATTAACCGACGACGGGCCGCCACTGCCGGCTTCGGAGATTTGGAAGGTATCCTGGTAGTACCCCACGGTGCTTATCAAAGCGGGTGGGTTCAGCGCATAAGCCAGGGCGGCATTGCACAGACCGACCGCAGACGTGTAGCCGAGCGACGTGGCGGCCACGCCGTTACCGCACGATTCGTTCCAAGGAATCTCCGGCACATACGACAGTGCCGAGCCGCCCACGATGCTCGGCGTGGCTGCGAAGTACTTGCTCGTCGTGCGATCGAGGATATCGGCCAGATCGGTACCGCCAACGGCGGTGTCGTTCGGCGATGTCGCGAACGAGTTGGCATCGACCGCGGCGTTGCCGTACAGGCCGTCAATGAGGCCATTGTTGAAGCTGGGGTTGGAGCCGGAGTCACCGGTGGACACAAACACTGAGATGCCCTCGGCATCGGCCTGCGCCCACATCAAATCGATCGCGCTCTTGCTGGCAGGATCCGTGAAGTATTCGCCATAGCCATAGCTGGCGCTGATGATGTCGGGACGGCTGCCGTTCGGGGCATTGATCAGGTTGTCCGCCGCCAGATACACGCCGCCGAAGAAGTTGCTGGTCGAGTAATCGGACTGGTCCGCGGTGTAATCCGAGCAGGTAGCAACCCAGATGTTTGCACTCGGTGCAATGGCGGTGGCCCACTCGGCATCGAGCACGGTTTCATCGGACTCGCCAAAGTTGGAAACCGACGGATCGACGCAGTTGTTGGGGCCGCTGGGCGCAGCCGGGTTGAACTGGGTGAACGTGCCGTTGTACTGCGTAAGATTGAAAACGGTGGTGAAATTGGTCCAGTCCGCCGGCACCATGTCCTCGTCTTCAACCACGGCGATGGTGATTCCCTTGCCGGTCACGCCATTGTTACGGATCGTCCTGATGCCGTACATGGTCGCCAGATCGTTGGGCACCAGGGCACGGATCGTGCCCTGCGGGTTGTATCCCGGAACGCTAACGCCGATCGCCTGGCTCTTGCCGGCGCCCTTGCTCGAAGCCTTCGACTGGCTGAGCACCACGGCTTTCTTGTTGGCGTCCCACTTGGCCCCCTTGATCGGCTTGTTCATCGCCTTCGGGTGAAAATCGTTCAGGCCCATCACGCCAGCCACGACGTCCTTCAGCGCTGCCGGAACGCTGATGTCGCCGGCGTTGGCGATGTGCCGTTCCGTGGCGGCGCCGGTGCCGCGGCTGTAGAGGTTTTCCTGGGTATGGAACGCAGCCCTCAACTGACCGACCGTACCGCTGAAATCGATCTGGGTCTTGTTCGGGTACACGTTGTTGACAGTGAAGCCCTGCGCCTTCAGCCATGACGTGACCGCGTCGATGTCGCTGTCGAGCACGCCATAGGATTCACCGAACTGCTCTGGGGTCAACCACTTTTGAAAGCTGGACGACTTCGGGTTGTGCTGGTCGGCGACCAGGCTGGTCAGGGCGGCCTGCCGCGCGGCGCTGGGCTTTAGTACCAATTGCAGGTGGTTCATCTTGAACGAATCGGCCAGCGGCTTGGTCGGCGCACTCTTCTCAACGAACTTGAGGTGCGAATTGGCAACCGGGAAAGCCAACTGGCTGTTGATCGTCTGGGTGATGCGAGGCGCCTCGCCGGTGCCGGCTGCCGGTGCAACATTGTTCGTGACTACCGGCTTCGCCAAGACCGGTGCGCCGGCGAGCGCCGCAGCAATGGCGGCGCTGAGAATGAAATGGCCCTGCTTCATTGTGAATATAACCCCTTTATGTAATTGATCAAAAAAAGTTGATGGTGATGAGCCAAGGGCTTCAATCAACCATCAACTTCCAAGCGCTGTTTTATTACGGCGCCGGCGGAGCGCCGACGAAGGCACGCCATGCGATCAGCAGGTTGGTGGTGTTCACCGAACCCAGACCCGAAGCAAAGCTCCAGCCCGGCTGGGCACTGAACGCCTTGTTCGCCGGCGTATAGCTGGTCGGGTTGGCATCGCTGGTGGTCAGACCCAAGTTGATCGTTTCCGTGCCTTTACTCGTGCTACGGGAAACGTAAGAGGTGTAGTAATAGCAATTAGGCGTCGTGTACCCGTAGGGGGCGTATACGCCTGTACCCGTCATGCTCTCGCAGGCGGAGGAGATCGAACCGCGGGTAACGTTGTGGAACACGCAGCCGCTGGTACCGTCGGCACCGTTGTCCGCATTGCAGGTGCTCAGGCTCGCCGAATTGGGTTTTCCAGCACTGCCGTACTCGTTGGCCGCCAGCGCATACAGCGTCGGTGCCGCATTGCCCTGATCCTTGGGCATGCCACGCGCCGCCAGACCCTGATCAATCAACGCCTGGATGCCTGCGAACATCGCTGTCGACACCCCCGTGCCGTTCATGATGAAGGCATTGCTAGGATCCGTATCAAATGACGTGCCGGGGGTGAAGTTTGTGCTGCACCCGGGACCCGACGAGCAGAGAGCCACAAAGGTGTCCGCGGCAAACGAGCCGGCGAACAACGCAACGTCGGGAATGTCACGCGACTGGTCCGCAGCCGCGTTGTACACCTGGCTCTGCCAGGCCGGCTTGCGATTGATCGACGACGGGCCACCGCTGCCAGCTGCAGAGGTTTCCCAGACAGTCGGGTAGTACCACATCAGGCTGGTCGGCACCGGCGGCGGATTCGCCTCATTAGCTTGGTAATAACTAAAGGAGGCGTTGCAGAAATCGATCGCAGATGCGTAGCCCAGCGACTTGGCGGCCACACCGTTGCCGCACGACGAGTTCCACGGAATCTCCGGCACATACGACAGTGCTGAGCCACCACCCACAGCTTTCGGCGTGGCTGCGAAGTACTTGCTGGTGGTGCCATCGAGGATGTCGGCCAGATCGGTACCGCCGACGGCAGTGACGTTCGGCGAGGTCGCGAGCGAGTTGGCATCGACTGCCGTAACGTGCGCAGAGCCGTTGATCACGCTGATACCGAAGTCCGGATTGGAACCAGATTCACCGGTTTTGACGAACACCGAAATGCCCTCGGCGTCGGCCTGCGCCCACATCTGATCGACCGCCGTCTTGCTGGCGCTGTCGATGACTTGTTCACCCCAACCGAGACCGGCACTGATGATGTCTGGACGGCCGCTCGTTTGGTTGATCAGATTGGTCCCGGCGATGAACACGCCGCCAAAATAGTTGCTGCTTGTTTTAGCGTAAGTAGGGGTGTAGCTGGAACAAGATGCGAGCTGGATGTTCGCACCCGGTGCGATGGCCACCGACCATTCCACGCCCGTCAGCGCCAGGGCAGCGTTTAGTTCGTGACCGAAGACCGCGGCCGGATCCACGCAGTTGTTCGTCCCCGTGGACGGCGCTGGCGCAATCTGGCTGAAGGTGCCGCCGTACTGGGCGAGGTTGAACGTGCTAACGAAATTGGCCCACACCGACGAATCCATGCCACCAGTGTCGAGCACCGCGATGGTGATCCCCTTGCCCGTCACGCCATTGGCGCGGATGGTATTGATGCCGTACATGGTGGCAGCATCGTCGGGCACCAGGACGCGGACCGCGTTCTGCGGGTTGGTACCCACACTTTCCTCGCTGATCGCCTGACTCGTGCCGCCAACCTTATTGGACGCCGTCGGCTGGCCGGACACCATGGCTTTCTTGCTGGCGTCCCACGCAGCAGCCTTGATTGGCGCGTTCGGCGCCTGCGGCTGGAAATCGTTCAGGCCCATGACGCCGGCCACCACATCTTTCAGCGCCACCGGAATGCTGATGTCGCCAGCATTGGCGAGGTGCTGTTCCGTGTCAGTGCCGCTGGTGCTGATGTTGTAGACGTTTTCCTGGGTACGGAACGCGGCCTTCACCTGACCGGCCGTGCCCGTGAAATCGATCTGGGTCTTGTTCGGGTACACGTTGTTGACGATGAAGCCCTGCGACTTCAGCCATGACGTGACCGCGGCGACGTCACCGTCCACCACACCATAGGTTTCACCGAACTGTTCCGGGCTCACCCATTTCTGAAAGCGGGACGACTTCGGGTTGTGCTGGTCGGCGATCAGGCTGGTCAGAGCGGCCTGCCGCGCGGCGCTGGGCTTGAGCACCAATTGCAGGTGATTCATTGTGAACGAATCGGCCAGCGACTGGGCCGGTGCGGTCGTCTCAACGAACTTGAGGTGCGTCTTCGCAACCGGAGACACCAGCTGGTTGTTGATCGTC
This sequence comes from uncultured Gammaproteobacteria bacterium, assembly GCA_963783075.1. GTDB lineage: Bacteria > Pseudomonadota > Gammaproteobacteria > Xanthomonadales > Rhodanobacteraceae > Dyella. The sequence goes on from CAWAMF010000001.1 coordinate 578,445, forward strand.
TGGGTGATGCGCGGCATCTCGCCGGTACCGCCTGGCGACGCCACATTGTTCGCGACTACTGGCTGCGCCAAGACCGGTGCGCCAGCGAGCGCCGCGGCGATGGCGGCACTGAGAATCAAATACCCATGCTTCATGATGAATACAATCCCTTTGCTAAAGTTGGTCAAGAGTCGGGGCACGTTTGTTGGATCAACCTTGCCAACAGCACCGCCGCTCAGAGAAATTCAACAGGGAACGCAAACGGTCGTACTCATCCAGTACGTCGCGCGCACTACCCTGGTCCTTGGCGGTATAGACCGCCAAAGAGCGCCAGCAACCTACACATGATCTACGGCGGCATCACCTCGAAATTCCGGACGCCGGAACACACTCCCCGACGAAGCTTTGGGTCCCCCGAGCCTCAAAGTCGCCTTGTTCTTGTCGTCCATCCGAGTATTGACATAGACGCAGACGCGCGCAACAAAATGCGCTGATGGATTTACCACTTTGGTAGATATCTACCAACCGCTTAGCTGGGAATTCAGATGTAGCGGAACGGCGTTTTCTACCTGCAGAAAGTAACGTTCCATCAGCCTGCGGCCTGCGACTCCTAGGCTTGTGGTCTGCCGTTCGGATACAGTCCCAAGCCAGCGCACCAGCCGAGTTGGAAGCGCGTACGTATTCCGTAATGTCTCAACAGTTCACCGATACGCCTATTGAGCGTCATCGCGGATATGTTCATCTCCGCCGCAATGGCTTTGTCATTGAGCCCTGCCGCCAACAAAGGGATCAGCTGCTCAGCGGCCTTCGTCAAGCGAGAGGTGGAATGATTCACCTCCAGCACTCCGGAAGCTTTCGTCACGATGGGCGTTGCCCGCTCCCAGACAAGATCAAAGAGCATGCACATTGCATCGAGCAGGGCAGACGGGCGCACCAACAAGGCAGCGCCGCCTATATTCTCGGAATGCAATGTGATGAGGCCAAGGCGCCTATCGACAATAAGCATCTTGAACGGAAGCTTTGCGTACGTTCGGGCCTCTTCGCCCATTTCTACCGACTGCCGCAAACTGTCGATCGCACCCGGGATTTCAAGAAAACTGGCATCGGACACGATCTTTGCCTGCGTTCCTGCAGGCACCGGATCCGAATCGCGCGGAAAGAGAATGGGGGCCCGTTGAAACCCGATAAGTTCGTGCTTGACCCCTTTCAAGAAGCGGTCAACGATTTGTGCGAGCACGGCGCCGTTCTCAATGACTTCGACCACCTGCTCACGTTCGTCCGCATCCGCGTGCAGCTTTGCCCGCTTCTTGAGTTTCGGTATGGCGAGCCGCGCCTTTTCAAGTCCGGATTGACGTTGACTGATCAGCGCTTCGATAGCGACCTCCGGTGGAACCGCTATATAGCGCGGCGGACGATCTGGCGAACGAGATGCCAGACCATAGGATTCAATAGTGTCCAGCAACCCCTGCGCGTCGACCGTAAGCAAGGAGAGAGAAGCCGCCACATCCTCCGTCGTCGCTGTATGGTGTTCGAGAACCATGCAATAGGCGCGCTCTTCGAGTTCACTAACGCCAAGGGTTTCTAGCGATCTCGTCCAGGTTGGTGATGCTGATGCGGCCTGCTCCAGCGTTGGCACCTCTGCCAGATCCCTGGAGCCAACGCCCTTGGCCGCAGCGCCTTTTGCGACTTTTCCGTGCTCGCCTGGATCGATTCCTTGATTCAGAAGCAATCGAGCCGCATCACGTTTCCCGCGAGCCTGCTCCAGGCCAACGTCCGGGTAAGTCCCCAACGACAGGCGTTTCTCTTTGCCACTGTAACGGTACACCAGCCGCCAAAGCTTCCTTCCCGACGGGGATACTTCCAGGCACAGGCCGCCTGCATCGTGAAGGCGACTGGTCTTGCCGACCGCACTGGCAGTATCTATCGCAGCGTGCGTCAGGGTCATATCGTTTCGCACCACAGTTCTATGACGCTCGGTCATCTACTCACCTATCGCAATCAATACCTGCGTTCGTCAGCAAGTTACGCAGCTCGGTCAGCTGTGATTCGTATTTCTTCCAGCGCCTGATCGACGACCGATAGATGGGCGCGCGCACCTGCACCGAGCTCGCCGTGGTGACAGGGGCGCCATTTTGTTCGAACCGCAAACAGGCATCGCTCCATGGCAAGTCGCAATATTCGAGCAACTGCCGCGTGCTTGCTTCCTGCGTGTCCACAAGCGTCTCGTATTCGACCTCTAGAATTCGTCCTGGGAATACACGCTTCCAATGGGCCATTAGCCGGTCAAACAGAATGTAGTAGCGCCCCGCATCCAAAACGTCGAGTGAGTAGCCGTGAAACTCAGATCCAGCTGTAAATAGCTCGCGAAAATTACTTAGGCAGGTATCCATCGCGTTGCGTCGCAGGCAAATGATCTTCGCTTTCGGCAAGGCGTTAGCAATGAAGCCGATATAGAGAAAGTTATGCGGAAATTTGTCGATGAAATGCGGCTTAGCATCGGTAAGCGGGCGGGTGCTCAGGAGATATTTCTCACCCAATTTGTCCCAGGGTATGTTGCAACCTCGCTCTATGGTTTCGAGGTCGAGAAGTGACGGCGTGCGAACGCCTGACGCCTGCTTGAGCGCCAAACCAAAGTTCTGGAGCTCACCTGCGGAATACACGAAGGGATGGCTGGAGATGATCCTCTCGACCAAAGTAGTGCCAGAGCGCGGCATGCCCACCACGAAGATAGGCTCTTCGGTCGGGTAGCCTTTCGCCTGCGGCTGTCGCTCGGAAAACGCGCGGGTCATTGCCTCGAATAGGGCTTCGTCGCGCTTAGTGGAGCTCAACTGGTCGCCTTTAAGCGCAGCCTTGCCCTTGGTGAAATGCGCAAAGGCCTTCGAGAAGTCTTCCTGGTCCTCGTACTCTTTTCCCAGGGCCATGTTCAAGTACATTTGAGCGGTCGCGTCGTTTGCAGACTGTTGAGAATGCGACAGCAACCTTTCGACATGATTGCTCTCCTTGGTCTGCCGCCGAAGCATGGTCAGACTGGAGTGCGCCCGCCAATACTGCGGATCGAGCGACAGACTTGCCTCTAATTGCGCCTCCGCCGCGTCAATATCTCCGGCGTACATCAGCGACATCGCAAAGTTGAAGCGAAATACCGGGTTATCCGGTGATTGGGTGGCAGCTCGCCTAAACAGGCTTGCAGCGCGCTCATGGGCGTTAGCTCGCGTGTAGACAACCCCCAGCGTATCTAGCGTAGATGCATCTGGCGACGGCAAGCCGAGCGCGCGACCTGCCTCACGTAGAGCGTCACCAGTCGCGTTGGCGAGCGAGAGGATCTTTGCTAACTGGGCCGCGTACTCGGCCCGTTTAGGATCAAGCTGGGTCGCCTGGCGCAAATGCTTCAGAGCCATTGGCCATTGTTTCATCTCGATGGCGGCCAGACCTGCGAGGTAGCAAGCGTCGGCGCGATGGGGAATCTGCTGCAACACACTTACAGACAAGTCATGCGCCCGTCGCCATTCCTTCTGATGGAACGATGCGAGTGCCCATGTATATAGATCCGCGGGGCTATTGTGAAAGTTCATGACATGCCTGATCAAAGATGAATGAACAAAGTAGCGCCTGAATATTTTTTGCGATGGACGCGACGGCGACATTGCTGTTGTCAAGCAATGCCCAGCGGGTTTCCCCACGTCGCGCGCCAAAACCTCGTAATGACTGCATGCGCGCTGATCCGTCTTGGCCCGATCGATGACGCTTCAGCGTCTAAGTCAAAGAGCAGGACCTTTCGCTTCGCGCGGTATGTCCGCGCCGTAATCAGGCGATGGCACCGGCAACCAGCGACACATCAGCTGGGCATAACGCGTGACGCAGCACGGCCGTAATGCGTTGAGCAGAATGGCCATCACCATATGGCGATACACCACGCGCCATTTTTCGATAGGCGATCTCACTGTCCAACAAGCGGGCTGCTTCAGCGACGATGCGCGCTTGGTCAGTGCCAACCAAACGGACGACCCCTTCGTCCACCGCTTCGGGACGCTCGGTTTCGGTTCGAAGCACCAGCACAGGTTTACCCAGAGCCGGAGCTTCTTCCTGCACGCCTCCGGAGTCCGTAAGAATCAAGAAGGCTCGCTTTTGCACCTCGACGAACGAGGCGTAATCCAGCGGTTCACACAGATGAATGCGTCCATGATTTCCAAGCAATTCGTGGGCGGTGCTCTGTACATTGGGGTTGGGATGCACGGGATACAGCACTTCAATATCGGGATAGCGTTCTACCAATTCCCGGATGGCATGGCATATCGCCCGAAATGGATCTCCGAAATTCTCACGGCGATGCGCGGTGACCAGCAGAAGTCGCTTATCCGGATCCAACGGAAAGTCCAAGGTCCGATCGCTCGATGCCACGGCAAGAAGCGCGTCGATCACCGTATTTCCGGTCACATGGATGGCGCCATCGCTAATGCCCTCGTTCAACAGGTTCTGTCTCGAACACTGCGTTGGCACGAAATGCCAACGTGCAAGATGCCCAGCCAGCAACCGGTTCATCTCCTCGGGAAAAGGGTTGTCCATATCATGCGTACGCAGGCCAGCCTCAATATGACCGAACGGGATACGCTTGTAGAATGCCGCCAACGCTGCTGCCATCACCGTGGTGGTATCGCCCTGGGCGAGCACCACGTCAGGCATCAACCGATCGAACGCCTCATCGAGCGCCATGATCAACCGCGAAGTGAGTTCCGGCAGCGCCTGATTGGGTCGCATGATATCCAGGTCGACATTTGGCTGGATATCAAACAGAGCTAGGACCTGATCCAGCAGATTGCGATGTTGCGCCGTAGACAGCACCGTCACACGTGCCCACGGTTCGCCTTTGAGCGCCTTGATAACGGGCGCCATCTTGATGCCCTCCGGACGGGTGCCAACGATACACAGAACGTGTCTACGGTCAGTCATAGATTTTGAATCCCCACTGCAAATTGTCGGTGTTCAACCGGGAGCTTTGCGGTAAAACGATCAGGTCGAGTCGAGGCGGCCCAAACAAGCACAACGAACGTCACGCTTCGCGATACGTATGGGCTATCCATTCGCCCCATTTCTCTTCGTAAATAGCCTTGTTTCTTTCGAATAGCGCCTGTCGCCGCTCGTGCTTGAGCTGACTGAACGAGGCTGAAAGGTGGTGATGGATGAAGACGTCATCGGCGCAGGCGATAGTCCAGCCTGCCTGTTCTACTCGGCGGCAGTAATCGTCGTCTTCGAAGAAGCCGATGCCAAAAGCTTCATCCAGCGGCCCGACTTTCTCGTAGACAGCGCGCCGCAACATGACGCAGAAGAAGGCAGCCGTACGCAATGGAGTCAGCTGACCCGCGTGGCGTGCCGTATAGTCGACCGCCGCCGCCAGCATGCCGTCCATGTCGTTGTACTGGATATCTATGCGTGCCTCATTGCCAATGTTGTTTGTCACTGGCCCGATCATGCCGAGCGTCTTACGGCGACGCAGATGGGAAGCCAAAGTGGCGATCCAGCCGGGCGTCACATACGTATCGTTATTCAGCAGTACCAGGTACTCGCCACTCGCCATCGCGAGACCTTGGTTGTTGGCTGCGGCAAACCCGCGATTGTCTGCATTGAGAATGACGTGTCGATCATGTCCATTTGCGGCCCAGGCCGTTAGGTAGGCCGGCGTGCCGTCAGTCGACGCGTTGTCGACGACGATGACCTCAAGGTTGGCATAGTCGCTATATAGCTCAAGGCTGTGCAGGCAAGCCTGCGTGAAGTCGAGGTTGTTGTAGGTAACCACGACCACACTGACCCGCGGCTCGGGCAGCTCCGCAACGCCCTTCACGAGATCGTCCACGCGATTCGCCCAGGTCTGCCCGGCTGCGAACTGTTGGCGCGCTGAGATCACGGCCGGATCAAGCGGGGCGGATAATGCTTCGCCGACGGCGTCCAGAAATGAGGCGTGATCAACGCCCGTGCGTACCAGTTCTCCGAATTGGCGTATCTCCGGCAGTGCAATGCATACAACCTCCTTGCCGGCGCTCAGGTATTCGTAAACCTTGACCGGGTTGGTGGCCAGGGTCAGCGGAATCACCTGGAAGGGAAGCATGCAAACGTCGAATGCGGATAGATAGAAAGGCAACGTCGCGTAAGGAACTTCCCCCGTAAACTCGACATTGGCCAGGTGCCGCAGGCGCTGTCGCGCACCAGCGGTATCGTCGCCTACCATCAGTATCAGACAGTCGGCGAATTGCTCGGCCACCTTCTCTAGCAGATCGAGGTCAATCCACTTGGCGATGGCGCCGTAGTAGCCAATGATCTTGCGATCCCGCTTGTCCTTGAAAATGTGTTCCGGCTGCGCAGCGAAATGTTCATGCTGGCAGGCATTGCGAACCATCAAACGGCTTGGGTTATGTTTGCCCGCTTCCGAATAGAGCCAGTCCGACGTTACGACCAGCAAATCGGCTGCCCGCATGAGTTCAATCTCCGATGCGAGTACATCGGGGCTATTGCCATCGAATCCTGCGTGATGATCCATGCAGTCATAGACCAACCGCTGATTTGGCAGGACGCGCGCGGTTTCTACCCAGAAAGGATGTTCCACAAGAGACAGACAGGAACGACTACATGTCCAAGCCAGAACGCGGCCGATACTGGCGCGCAGCTGTTTCTGTGCCTCAGCGCTTGGCATGCCGTAATAAATCGCAGGACTGCCCTTCACATAGAGCTGAACCCTGAACAGAAGGCCGTCGCTATCCAACGGTTCGATGGCAAATCCTGGCTCATCCTGGTCAACAAAATTGTTCGAGACATAAAACACGCGATGACCACGGACGGCGAGTTCGCGCGCGAGATGCTGCGGGCGTTGCGTGCGGTAGTTCCAGTCAATGACAGACCAGACGAAAACATCGCGCTTGCTGATTTCAGCCATGGCCAGGCCGACGCCGGGCACCACGGAAGAATATCGGCGACGAAAATTCCTCGGGATATCACGGATTCTTCGGACGCGTTGGCGTAGGCGCCCCGCGACGATGTGGTCGGCTTTACCCAGGAGACCGTGACCACGAAGCAGGTACATGATTGCGCGCATCGGCCAGGTCAAGCGCCAGCTGCGGCTTGTTGTAATTTGGTCAAGCTGACGTTCCAGGACCTGGATGGATGACTCCCTCCTATCAACGTCGGCCTCGGACTCGAGTAGTTCGGCATGCAACTGCTCCATCGCACTCTCAGCGTCACGCTGAACGAGCGCCAATCTCCCAATCTCGATGTTCAGTTCGATTGCCTGACGCGCAGCCTCTTCCTGTGCTGAGTCATGAGCCACGTTCAACTGCTCGAGTTCACGCTCAAGCCCCGCCCGCACCGATTGATGCGCAACCGACAAATCATCAAGCTCACGTGCAAGTCGAGACGCTGTCAACTTATGCGCTGCCTGCTCTTCCGCCAAACTCCGCGACAACTCTGCTTTCGCAAGTTGATGGCGGGTATCCGCACGCTGATGGGCAATCTCGGCGTGAGCCAACCTTTGAACAGCGTCCGCGATCTCTGCCTGCGCTGACTGGCCCGTTTCGCGTAACTCCACTGCCTGTTCGGCGCGCTCATGCGACCACAATGCTGCCATGACATCGGTAACAGCGAAGGTCGACGGTGCAACCCGGATGTCGTAGATCTCATTGTAAGGAATGGGTACAAAGCCCATCACTTCGAGAGACCTGCGATCGAGTACCGCGATCATGGCGGAACCGAAGGCACCAACTTCGCTGACGACGGTATTGCGAGACTGACTGAGTCCGACGTACACATGTTCGTCGCAGACTGCTAGGCCACGCGTGTAGCCGGGAAGGGATACCTTCTTCTTAAGCTGGTAATCCTCGTCATAGATGCGTACGGATTGATCCTCCGAGCTACAGAGCCATAACTCGCCGCCAACAGAGACCAATGAGTGTGGTTGTGACAACCCTTCGATCAATGGCTTGCCGCTTCTCACGTCTATCACCATACCCGCGCGACGAGTAGCTCCCTTGTATCCGCGGTGGGCATGAAATTTTCCGAACATCGAAGCCAATAGCCGACCGTCATGGATCGCGATGCAGTTGACATGCGCCGAGTCGGGCTCATCGCCAAATCGCCAACTTTCCACCTCGCGGTAGTCGTCATCAAGAAGGACAACCTGATTGGTCTCGGTAAAAACGGCATAAGTACCGCCCGAGGTTGCAAGCACGTCATGCAAATCAAGCGTCGTATCCCCGACTGGTATCGTATGAAGTCGACCATCACTTACTCGCCGAAGAGACCGACTTTCATTCGCCTGAACACACCACAGCAGGCCATCGGAAACGGGCGTTAGGCCTGTCGCCTCCTCCTGAAACAGCGGCATAAGCAAGTGTTTGTGCACGAAGAGGAGACCGCCACCATTGGGGCAAGAGACGAACAACGGGTCGCGAATACTTATAGTGGTGCGCATGCTTTCATTCTCTATTTCTCGGACTGCCTGCAGTTTCTAAAGACGGGAAATACGTGAATCTTCATGACTACGAAACAGCCATCTAAGCCGCTGTTTCGATGTCGATCTTTGCCTTAAGGTCGGCAACACCCTGAGCGGCTCCGGTATCGCCCATGACAGTCAGAATCATCACGTCGGTTCGTCGATCAATCGCCACGATGGTTTGTCCGTACTCATCGAACTGCGCCATACCAAACGTCATGAGGTATTGCTTTGGCAGCAAATGGGCGTTGAATTTCCAACGCGCCACGACCGTCCTTCCTTCGTCGCAATGAACAAGCTCGCCGCCTTCGATGAAGGAGTTAGTGCTGTAGACGAGCTCGCCCTCCGGCGTGCGCACCTTCATGCCAAACATGGCCCGGCTGACCGCCTCCATGCACACGTACTTCACTAAGATTTCGACCTGTTGCCCTGGGGACAACATGGGTACATCGGACTGTCCGACCACATAGACGTCAGCCACCAGAGCCTTGCCATTGCCGACACGAATTTCGTCACGGTTGTAACCGCCGCGTGTCGACAGCACGTCTTCCATACCTGAGGCGAGCATGCCGGCCGCCACCTGCTCTGATGTTTTGGCGCTATCGATCGTCACGACGTTCTTCGTCTTGGAACGGACGATGTGCGACCCAAACATGAGCTTCAGGTAGTCCGAGACAGCTCCACGTACCGGACCGTCGTATGTCTTGCGGCCGGCATTGATGACCACACCGCGGCTGCACATGCGCTCCACGGCATCGGTGGAATGCGTGACAAGCAGCAAAGTGCTGCCAGCCTCTTGCAGCTCCTCAATCCGTCGGTGACATTTGCGCTGAAAATAGGCGTCACCGACGGCCAACGCCTCATCCACCACCAACACGTCCGGCTTCACCGAAACCGCCACCGCAAAAGCCAGTCGCACGAACATGCCGCTGGAATATGTCTTGACGGATTGATTGATGAAATCGCCGATCTCGGCGAAAGCCAGGATGGAGTCCAGTGCGGCGTCCACCTGCACGCGCCTCATGCCCAACAATCCCGCTTTCAGATAGACGTTCTCCAAACCGGTGAACTCCGGATTGAAGCCAGCGCCAAGTTCAAGCAACCCTGCGACCCGAGCATTGACCTGAAGGTCGCCCTCGGTGGGCGGAAGAAGGCCGCAAATCATCTGCAATAGGGTCGACTTTCCCGAACCGTTCTTTCCGATGATGCCGATTGTTTCGCCAGGCCAAACCTCGAGATCGAAGTCACGCAACGCCCAGAATTCCTTGGCGTAACCATCTGCACCGAACATCTTCGCAAGGCGATGATGCGGCTTCTCATAGCTGAGATAACGCTTGCCTAGGCCTTTGGCCAGAATCAGTGGTCCGGATCGCCCCGGCGTCATGGGATCAGAGGACATCAATGAACCCCCCACGGGTGCGCTGGAACCAGGCATACGCAATCCAACAGGCCACCAGACAACCGGCGGTATAGCTCGCCAGTCCAAGCCAATCGGGAAACTGGCCCCACAACATCACGTTGCGCGCCTGCTCGATCAGAAAAGTCAGCGGATTGAACAGCATCGCCGCGCGCATCCCCGCCGATACATGACTCAGCGGGAAAAAAACTGGCGAGGTGTAAAGCAGCGCGGCAATGATCAGCGCCGTAAGTTGGCCCACATCTCGGGCGTACACACCCAACGACGCCAATAGCCAGCCAGCAGCAGCTGAGAGCAGCGCCAGCGGCAAGAGAATGACTGGGAACAACAAGAACGTTATCGCGATATGCCCGGCAAAGATCAGCGAAAAGGCGGCCAGAACGGCCAGGCTCGCAAGGGCGTAATACATTGCCGTCAGGCTGGAGACCCACGGCAAAATTTCCAGGGGGAAAATAACCTTGGTCACATAGTTGGGGTTACCAACCACCAGCTGAGTCCCGCGACCGATGCAATCGGCGAAGGCCGTATAAATGATCAGCCCGGCAAACAGTGCCGTCGCATACGACCCCTTGCCGTCGCCATCCATCGTTGTCCAGCGGACATGGAAAACCTCGGTGAAGAACAACGTATAGATTCCGAGCATGCACAAAGGGCTCAGAAACGACCAGGCCAGGCCGAGAAGCGAACCCTTGTACCGACCAATGACATCCTTGCGTGCTAGCTGAATGATGAGCTCGCGATGCTTCCAAGTGCTGCGCAGCAATGACTGCGGCGATATGGAATGCCTAAACATCGATGAAGTCACGGGCACACCTTGACTGGCGCGATGACATCCGGCCCTCGATCCATGCGATTGCCATGATGCCGTTCACGGCGCAACTGAAGTGCCCGTTGATATAACTGTACGTCCGCCGCGTGGAACGCACGCACTTCGTCCAGGAAGGCTTCATCCACACCATGGCGAGAGCCTCCGCATTTCGTTGCGTTCAAATGCTGAGGCGAAATGTCCGGGGAAAGGAAACGCCTCGAGAACTCCTGCATATCCTCGTTGTAATGCTCGGTGATGCCGATGAAGGCAAACCTCTCAAGCGGGAAACTCCATAAATACTGTGTGTAGATGTTTCTAAACTTTTCGCTCAGGCAAAACCGCTCCAGCGTCCAGCCCTCTTCAATGACCTGTCGATGATGAGGAGCGGCCGTCTCCTTGTCGTAGCTTTCCCGCCAGTAGTCATAGTGGGAAAGCAAGCGGGCCACGGGCTCTCTCATCCATGTGACGAACGTCAAAGAGCGCGTGATGTCGAGCGACTGGTACTTCAGCGGCAGAAAATGTCCATGCACGCAGTCGATGCCGTCCAGTCCCTGCTGAGCGATAAGCTGGCCAGCTGAAGCGGCCGCTCCAAATCGCTCATGTTGCGACTGACTGATGACTTGGTCACCGTAATCGTCTCGGTAACGATCACCAAAATGCATGGCGAGCGAGGCCTTGAAGCTCGTTCCAGCCGTCTTTGGCAAATGCACGGAAATGAGGGTCATGAAATTTCAACTACCAGGCCTTATAGATGCCTTCACACGTTCAATTAGATGGATGAATACGAAAACGCTGTAGTGCGCGTAAGTGGCGGATTCAGTGATGCCAATGCGATGTCCTGCGGAGCGCTGGGTATACTGGTCAGAGCCAGGGCGATCGCCGCACACGAGGTGAATTGCGTGGCTTCCCGAATGACATGCCCCTCGTGACTTACTCACTTGTCAGGCGCTTCCCCAAGAGCCTGATAAGTGTCATAGGCGTGCCAATGCCGTTACGCTCGTGGCCTTCTACGACGTCGGTTGAATATCTGACAATGGATCGCAGGAAGTCACGCACGTGAATTTACGTGAATAACCGCTTTTCACGATTAGTCATGGTGTGTGATGCGCGGACGTCCCTTCGCCAACGAGCCCCTTGGTATCCGCGTCGGCTGCACACGTATGTGCTGAGGCACTGCACTGAGTTAGCGGAAACCAGTCCACGGAAGCACCGTCGCCGCGAAAAATTCACGCATATGCAATTGCTCGACCGCTGCTTCGTTAGTTCTCGTGAACTTCAGTGATAGAGCCTTGAGGCACGTCATGAAATGATGCGATTGCGTGCTTAAGGCAAGCGAGGGTGAAGCGTCCGGTGGGTTTCGATTGGAGCTCAGACGCTAAAGTCGTGTGGGAACCGTCAAATGCATGCTCGGCCATCAGTCGCGCCTCAGCGCTACTCGTTTGAGCCGCCTTTGCCGTAGTTGGCCTTAGTCGATCTACTTTGATCGGCGCCGTGGATAGGCACGAGAAGTATTTCTGGCATGCGCTGCGCTACCGCCTGGCACGTGCCTTCACGGCGCCGATCAAAGTGGATTCGTCTTAGGAGTCCGGAGGACCTCTAGATGTAAGCCTTGCCGTGCTGCTCGGTCGCTTTCGTGATCTCGCATTTCGACAGTTGCCAATCTGGAAGATGTTGTTGCCGGTCTGCGTCTGCACGATCGCCGTGCGTATCGGTTACACCTATGCACCGATCGTCGGCCGCGCGCGGCCAGAGTCTGTCCTGGCTCATGTCGATATGCTACCGACTCGCTTCCTGGAAGGCGGCTGCTAGAAATGGATTATGTGGCCGCTCGTCGTTCCTGTGTTCCACGAAAACACGATGTCTGCAGCTCAAGCTGAGCTGTGGGCGATAACTTGGCCTGCCATAGCTGTCTTGCTGGTGTTGGCCCATCTGTGGTTCTGGCACCGGGCGCTGCGCGGCAAGTTCAACCTGGCCATTTTCGTGGCCATCTGTCTGATGATCTTTGCTTACGCCCAAATCGCCGGGATCGTGCTCGGGCGTGTTGCGATGGATGGCAACGATTATCTGCAGCAGTCGCGCTATATGGTTCGATATGTCCAGTTGCTGATTGCCCTGCTTCTGATGTGGGCATGCTCCTCGGAATCGTCATCGCCACGATCCGGATGGCGCAGGTGCGCGACTGCCGTCGCGGCTGCCGGCTGTCTGGCCTTGCTGGCCATGCAAATACCCTTATCCGTCCATGCCTGGTGGATGGCTCCGTACAATCGGGCTTATCAGGTCCACATGGCCAATCACATCGACGAACTTGCCAGGCACCCTTCCAGCAACATCGCATGCCTGCCCGAACTCCCGGTCTGTACAAGGCCGACCGAAAGACGCCAGGAACTGACCCACTTGCTTAGCGATAACCGACTCAACGTCTTCTCGCCACAGGTACAAAAGCGGCACGATTACCTGCCTGTATTTTGAACAGACCAATTACGTTGCTTCCGTAACCGTAGTGCATAGGTGATTGAGGATCTCGCCCTTTCTGGACCCCTCGGAAAAGCACCTCCAGTCCGCAAAGAGAAGATCAGAGCGCCTCGTTTCCGGTGGGGCCTTCTGTTTCGATCTCCTTCGTCGGCGTAGTGCCGTCGAACTGGCGGTCAACTAATCCGATGATCCGCTCTTTGGCAAAACACTTCTTCATGTCCAATTTCCTTGGGTTGAGTGATTGGACTCCAAAACGCGGCGCTACTCAAACCCCGGGGGACGTCGGTCCCGCCTTCGCTCACGATGAGCTCCAGCAGGACTGATGGGCCTTCGGGCACGCAGGCAACGCTTTCAACTACGGCGAAAAGGTTCGCGTCGTTCGGCTTGAAATACTTGACGGTTTGCCACGGCGCCACCTGATCAAGCTCCTGATCGGCCTGACCTAGACAGGACGCGAGATCGGCCTCGATCGCGTCCGATGCCTTTCGATCGTAGGCTAGGGCATACCAAAGCGATCAGCCAAAGCGCAGAAGTCCCGGTTAACCAACAATGCCGCCGCTTCGGCACCAAAACGCAACAAGGTTCGCTCATCGTTCTGATCTTCGGTAAGCAGCATGTCGCCGTATTCCCCAACGCAGACCAAAGCTACTGGAGCATGATTGGCGAGGTCACGAAGAACGTAAGAAAGCGCCATTCGCCGTCAATTTGGATCAGCCGAATATTGAAGTCGGCGTGACCGTTCTCGAATTCGCCCGATTCTGTGTAGGCGGCGCTGACGACCTTGCCACTGCCGGTATTGACCGCCACAAGCGCCTGCCCCTTGGGTTCGCTCAAGCTCTTTAGAGCGCCGAGCTTGGCGAGCTTTGCGAACAGTCGATCCACCTGCGCGGGATCCTTGTCCAGAATCTCCAGCAGTTGCGGGGAGGCACGTTTTAGAAGCTCGTCTTTCGACCAGGCCGCAACAACTGGTTTCACGTTCGTCTCGACATAAGCCTTGCTGGACGAGTCGAGGTGGGTACCTTGATAGACGCCGATACCCACCATCACGCCGACAATCAAGAGCAGCACCAGAAAGATCCCACCAAGGATCTGGAAGAACTTTTTCATATGTCCCCTTTTCGACACAACAAAGTGCGCCGAGCAATCTTAGCCATCCTGAGGATAGAAATGTTCGCTTCGGGTGGCGGGCATTGCGGCGCCAGGTAAGCTTGGCCGTGACATCCGGCCGAGCGCCTCCAGGACCACTCTTGGGCCCTCGATCTGCGTTTTCTTTCGATAGACACCGGCTGCCCCGCACTTGCTGCGCGATTGATCGAATCTCTCGAGGGAATGCCTGAAACACTCTTCGCAAGCCTTTTGGCAACTCCGCCTGCGCGCGTCCGTGCCATTCCGTGGCGTGTGGGCTAGCTGCATAGCCTGGAACAGTGATCGAAGCCATGTGGTGGACCCGAATTGCCGTCTCACACGCACAGTGCACGCCGTATACGTGCCTGAAAGCGTCCGCATCGAGCCGGAAGCGGACGTTTCAGGAACGCTGGACAGCGTTGATGGACCCGATCAGATCGGATCGTCGATCGACTTGGCGAGCTCGGTGAAAAGCTTCGGGCCGGTCTCGGTCATGTGCCAGCAGTCTTCCAGACGGATGCCAAATTCGCCGGGAATGTAGATGCCCGGCTCGTCGGAAAAACACATGCCCGGTTGCAGCGGCGTGGTGTCGCCGTGGACGAGATAGGGCGGCTCGTGGCCGTCCAGTCCGATGCCGTGGCCGGTGCGGTGGGGAAGACCGGGCAGCTTGTAGCCGGGGCCCCAGCCTTCCTTTTCGTAGTAGGCGCGTACGGCGTCGTCGATGGCGCCCACCGGGGTGCCCAGCTTGGCAGTGGCCAACGCGAGCTGCTGGCCTCGCTTGACGGTGTCCCAGACCTTTCGCTGTTTCGTGGTCGGCTGGCCCATCACCCAGGTGCGCGAGATGTCCGATTGATAGCCATGCACAGTGCAGCCCACGTCCATCAGAATGACCGAACCTTCGTGCAGGGTCTGCGGCTGGTGCGAGCCGTGCGGATAGGCGCTGGCCTCGTTGATCAATACGAGGGCGAACTCCGGCGCGCCGCCGAGGGCAACTGTCGCGGCGTTCATCATGGTGGCGATCTCGTCGGGGCGCATGCCGGCGCGGACGTTGCCATGGACGTAGCGCAGCGCCGCCAGGGTGACGTCATTGGCGGTTTGCATCAGCGCAAGTTCGGCCGGGGACTTGATCAACCGAACGGCTTTCACCAGGGCGTCGCCGGAAACCACACGGTAGGCCCCGGCGCTCGCGTCGCGCACGCCGTCGACGATGAACAGGCGCGTGGTGGCTTCGAAGGCGATCGGGCCGGAGGTAACGCTGCGGTCGCGAAGCGCGCCAACGAGTAGGGCGAACGGGCTCTCGTGTTCATTCCAGGGCCGCACATCGCCGCTCACCGCCAGCGTCTCGCGAATGGAGGGCTCTTCGAAGGCCGGGGTCACGACGACGATGTCACCCCGGGCCGGGATCACGGCGGCCGTCGTGCGCTCCGAGCGATGCCACTGGACGCCGGTGAAGTAGTCCAGGCTCGAGCCCGACTCCAGGATCAACGCGCCGATTTTCTGGTCGACCATCAGCCGTTGCAGCTTGGCAATTCGCGCCAGGCGCTCCTCTACCGAAATCGGCTTGGCGCCGGCTGTCATGGGGGCCAAGCCGGCCAGTCCGTTGGACGCAGCGGGCGCGGCCTGCGCCGATCGGCCGGTCAGCATAAGGGCGGTAGACGCAGCGGTGACGGCTACCGCTCCAGTGAGAAAGTCGCGACGACGCATGGACACTCCGGACCGTTTCTGAGGATGCTTCGCAGTATGAGGCCGGAATCGGCAACGCGACTACTGTCTGGCCTGGTGTCGAATCGCGGTTGCGCCATTACCACGCCCAGTGCAGCACGAGGTGATGCTCGCCGCCTGCGCTCTGCGTGATGCAGCGCTCTATACGTCCACGGCCTTTCGCAAGACCAGGGACGAGCCCGTGCCTGGGGTCGAAAGCCAGCGTCACATGTGTTGATGAAGGCAGATCCTGCGTATTCGCCCAACCACTACTTGTCCTTCCCGATCCGCCAGCAGGCTTCGAGGAAGCTTCGGCGTTCCAGCTCGCCGTCAATTTCCGGTGCGAGGCGTCGTGCAAGGACATCCAGGTCACCGCAGCCCTGCGCAGCGCGGCGTACCAACAGCGCGGCCACAGGCCCGATGTGCCTGGCGAGTTCTGCCTCCAGTCGGCGCAAGTGCGCTGCATCGACACCGCTGGTGATGTGGGTGGTATCGGCTGACCCGGCGTCCCGCGATGGATGGGGTTGGCCGGGTAGATCACGGGCGGCGTATCCGCCCAGGGCTGTGTCGAGGTAATCGCATAGGCGATCGATATGCGGTTCGAGTGGCGTCGGAAAGGCATCCATCCAGTGTTGTGTGCTGAGGAAGTACTCCAGGCTCTTCGATGGCAACACATCCTCGATCCGAAACGGCAGGATCGGTAGCTGCTTGTGCACGGCCCGCTCGACCTCGCGCCGCACTTGGCTTGAGTCGTTGCTGCTGCCGGAGAAAACCAGAACCATGAGTCGCGCGCAGGAAATCGCATCGATGATTTCAGACGCCCAATCGGCGGCGGGTGACACGTCGCGCGGCGCGATCCATACACCGATGCCGCGGGCCTCCAGGCGCTGCACGAGCACGAACGCGGCGTCCCGATCCGGTTGCGAATAGCTGACGAACAGGTCGTGTGCCATGGCTCAGCCGCCCAGCATCCGCAGTGCCTTGTCCAGGCTCTTGCGCATGCGGTTAAAAGCGGCCGACAACGCCGCCACTTCAGAGCCACCGCCGCTCGGGAATGCCGGTGCGGCGCTGTCGCCAAGGCTCACCTGGTCGGCGATCTGCGCGATGCGGCTCACCGGGCGGATGACCAGTGCATAGATCGAGGCGTTGACGATCAGCAGCACGATGCAGAGCATCGTGGCGATGGCGGTCAGCACGTCGCGACGGACGCGCCCGGCGCTCGACTCGGCGCTGGCAAACGGCACTGAGACGATTTGCGCTCCGACAACCTCATTGGGTTGCCAGCCAAATCCGTTGTTGCTGCCATAGCGAGCGAGCATGGTTGCAGGAGCCGCCGAAGGCAGGCTGTGACAACCCAGGCAGCCAGCGTCGACACGGATCGGCCGCGCCAGGTAAAGGGCGCTGCCCATCGGGGTGTCGCGCGTTCCGCTCACTTCGCTGGTGGTGCTGTCGTTGCGGAAGCGCTGCACGATATCTGCCTCCCAGTCCGCCGCGCGGTCGCGCGGATTGGTCGGGTTGAGCGTGGCTTCCTTATAGGAATAGTCGGGGTGCTTTTTGTGTAGCGTGAGAAAGTTCTGCGTGGCGGCGTAGAACGGCACGCTCTGCGGACGGAACGCGCTGACCATCTTGTCATCGAGCAATGGGTCGATCTCGGTCTCGGTGTAAGAGCGGATTGCCGCAGCGCTGTCCAACATCAAGCCGGCTTGGGCAAGCACTTCGCGCGTCGCGTTCCGCTGCAGCGTCGATGTCACGATCACAGAGATCGCGAGCATGCCGAGCGCGAATGCGACAAGCAGTATTAGGTTGATCCGCAGCAGCATGCTCGGTCCCCCTTGCCGGAGCGAAGGTCCACGGACCCACTCCGACGGTGCTCATGGCTGTTGGAACTTCGGTGACGCCGTGAAGACACGCAACTCATTGCCATCTCTGGCAATCATGGCACAAAGCGGCGGTCCGGGAAGTCGCTCGTTTTACCGGTGATTTCCCGCCAGAGCAGGGATTTATCACGGCTTCGAGGGTGACATCGGTTGCGAACTCGCTGGCAACGGCCGCAGCTTGTCAGGACTGGCGGAGACTCGCCGTACTTGTCTTGTTGCAGCAACCAAAGCAACGCCACTTCACCTTCTCTACACGCGAACAGGCGCCCCACTGTTACATTCATGAGCCATGCGTTCGCCCACGTTTCGGCAGCAGCCAGCTTCGGATGGCTATTCTGAAATCGGATGAGAACCGAGGTGTACCATGACCGCGGATACGAAGACCCCGCTCGAACACGTCCACGACGTCCTTGCGCAGCTCAAGGAGATGCGCCACTACGCGAAGAACAACGTCGAGGCGCTTACGGCCCAGTGGCTGCTGTTTGACGGCGAGTTGAAGAAGCTCAAGCAAGCCGACCCCATCGAGACGTTGATGTCGCGCCAAAGCGAGCTGCACGATGCATTGAACGACGAGATTGCCGCACTTGAAGAACTGGCGGTGACCCTGCAGCCGCCTCCTGAGGAGGCCTGACCGCAGTGCCTGCCATCGCGCGCGGGCCGGCGCTCGGCTCGCACGACAAATCGCACTAATTTGCGGCCGAACTAGGGGTAACTACCTAGGTCCTCGCCCGTAGTTGTTCGCTAGTCCAGCGATCAGCCGGAGGCTCAAATACAGCAGGGAGCCATGGGGCGTTTGCCAGGCCCTGCGCCACAAGCTCGCGATTGTTTGCGGCCCGGCGAATACACCCATCACGGGAGGGGAGCATGAGCAAGCTGACCGACACGATCAAGCATGAATTCAAGGAACTGCTGCCGCCGACTATTTTCTTTTTCGTCATGCTTCATCTCGTGGCGCTGGTGCGCGCGCTGATGACACGCGGCACCGGTGTTTCCTTGCCCACCTCAGCTTCGGTCACCATTGCCGCGCTGATTCTCGGCAAGGCCGTGCTGATTGCCAACGCACTGCCCTTCATCAATCGTTTTCCAGAGAAGCCCTTGATATGGAACGCGGGCTGGAAGACGCTGATCTATACGCTGGTGGCGCTGGGGATTCACTATCTGGAAGAACTGTATGACTTCTGGAAGAAAACCCACGACCTGGCGGCCGCCAACCATCAACTGTTTACCGAGATCAGTTGGGCGCATTTCTGGGCCATCCAGATTCTGCTGATCACCTTGATCGTCAACTATTGCGTGTTCGCCGAACTGGCGCGCGTGATCGGACGAGACCGACTAAGGGCCATGTTCTTCAGCCGCCCGCCGGAAAAACTTGTACCAACGGGCACCGATTGATTCATACGGACGGTGGTCGCCGTGATCGTTGTGTCGCCAGCGCGAGTTTGATGACGGTGGTAAGAGGCGCAGCTGTTTTGAATGCCTGCTCATGCGGCGCCATGGCCTGGGCAATAAGCGCCGCGATTTCCGGCTTGCTGACATCGTCGGCGGCCTTCAGGCGAATGCTGCGAACCTGCTTGCCTTTGCCCTCCAGCAGGCCCTTCGGATCATGCAGATCCACGCCATGGAGAAAAAAGAGCGTCACCCATTTCGGATAGCCCACGACTGAAACGTACGCATCGGTCCGACGCTCGGTGGCGCTGATGGCGAATACCAACGCGTTGTAGTTATCGAAGACCAACTCGAAGCCGCGGGGAAACATGGCACGCAGGCGGGCACGGGCATCATTCAATTGCGCCGCGACGGCGGGCGTGTACTTTTCGAGGAAGCCTGCGATCTGCGCTTCGGTTGCGGTCATGAGGTCGAATCACCAGGTGAGGAAACTCGCATATCCGGCGCCCCTGAATGGGCGGGCCTCCGGCCATGATCCCGCCGGCGAATGCCTAGTACAATCGCATCCGCAATCGTGCAAAGCCACCGCCAGTCGTTCGTATGCGTAATCCACTGCAAGAACAGTTGCTCAAGGCCGGCCTGATCAAGAAGGGCAAGGTGGACCAGGTGGCCCGCGAGCAGGCCAAGCTGCGCCAGGGCAAGGCGGCGACGCCACCGGCGGACGAAGCGGTGAACACCCAACGCCTGCAGGCCGAGCGTGCCGAGCGGGACCGGGCACTGGCCGCCGAACGCAATGCGCAGCTGCGTGCAAATGAATTGCGCGCGCAGGTTCGCCAGATCATCGACGTCAACAAGATCAAGCGCGAAGGCGACATCGCCTACCGTTTCAGCGTGGGCGAGACGATCCAGAGCGTGCTGGTGAACGAAGTCCTGCGTGCCCAGCTGGCCAAGGGCACACTGGTCATTGCCCGCCACGACAACGGCTTCGAAGTGCTGCCCCGCGAAGCGGCGGAAAAGGTCTACGCGCGAGATGCGTCGGTGATCGTACTGGACCACGGCAAGGCCCCGGCCAGCGCCGAGTCGAGCGACGACGATGAGTATTACAAGCAGTTTCAGGTGCCCGACGACCTTATTTGGTAAGCCGGTCCTACGGATCGACCATTTGCGACCATCAACGCCATAGATGACCCGTGCGCGGCGGCGGCATTTCGGCTGGTGCTCTTGGCTCCCTTGCCTGCTTGTGGATAAATCAACGCACGCTGCAGCCGGGATTCGACGGTGTTCCGGCTCCTGATATAGGGTGGGCAAAGAAGGCACGCTCACTGACACCATGCCGGGCGGTGGCACATATCTTGCGTACTGATCCGTGTAGCCGCACCGGAAAATGAAGCGCACATGGTTGAAGACAGCTGATGGACACCAAGGCGATTGCCCCATTCGACAAGATTCTGGATCTGTTGTGGGACGCCATTTGCGTGGTCGATGACGAAGGTCGTTACATCTTTGTCAGTGCGGCGTACGAACGTATTTTTGGTTACGCGCCCAACGAAGTTGTCGGCCGGCGGATGATCGAGCTGGTGCATCCGGACGATCGTGAAATGACGCTGCAGACAGTCGCGGCGATCATGGCCGGGCAGCCTCAGCCGCACTTCCAGAACCGCTATGTGCGCAAGGACGGCAAGGTCGTGCACATCATGTGGTCGGCGCGCTGGTCAGCGCTCGACGGCGTGCGCATCGCCGTGGCGCGTGACATCACCGAGCTCAAGCGCGCTGAATCGATGACCGCCGCGCTGCACGCCATCTCCGAGGCAGCGCACGCATCGGACAACCTGCCAGCGCTGTTTGAGCAGATCCATCGGATCATCGGCACCTTGTTGCCTGCGACCAACTTTTTTGTCGCGTTGTACGACCCCGAGTGCGAACAAGTGAGCTTTCCGTATTTCGTGGACGAGCGCGACGAACCGCCTGCGCCGCAAGGTCTCGATTCGGGCACGCTCGCCGCCGAACTGATTCGCACCGGCCAGGCCATGCTGTTGACGCCCACTTCGCCAGCAGACGGTTCGCTGCCGGTACACGGCAGTGATGCGTTGCACTGGCTAGGCGTGCCATTGATATCCAGGGACGGCACCATCGGCGCGCTGGTGGTGCAGAGCTACTCCGAAGCCACGCGCTACACGGTGGCCGACAAGGAGCTGCTGCAGTTCGTGTCGACTCAAGTGGCCGCAGCGATCGAACGCAAGCAGGCGGAAGAAAGGCTGCACCACATTGCGCGACACGACCCGCTGACCGACCTGGCCAACCGGGATCTGTTCTATCAGCAGTTCGACGTTGCACTGGACAAGGCTCGACGGTTTGGAGGCTGTGTCGCCCTGCTCTATATCGACCTGGACAAGTTCAAGCAGGTGAACGACCGCTTTGGCCACCACGCCGGTGACCTGTTGCTTTGCGAAGTCGCGCAGCGTATCCGCCAGGGCCTGCGTGAAGCCGACGTGGTAGGACGCGTGGGCGGCGATGAATTCGTGGTGTTGCTCAACGACCTTCACGCACCCAGCGACAGCCTGGCGGTCGCCGAGAAATTGCGCGCTGCGCTCAACGAACCGTTTTCACTGCCCGACCGACAACTGCAGATATCGACCAGCATAGGTATCGCCACCTTCCCCCATCATGGCGACGAGGCCAGGCAACTTACGCGTGCCGCCGACTACGCCATGTATCACGTCAAGAAGAACGGCGGAAACCGCATACGGCTGGCGAATGGCCCCGATGCGCCGGATGACGCGGCGGCTGGCGGCGCCACGCACGCTGAGGAAACGCCTACAACTTGATGTAGAGGCCGCGCCGATCCATCGCATAGACGATCGCCCACCACAGACACCATCGTGAAAGCGGCCGATGACACATAAGGAACCGCCATCGGTGCATCCGCGTAATGCATCAACGGACGCAAGGCGACGCACGACGTGATTCAAGGCGCGACCGTGCCCGAAAGCAGGGACACATTGCCGACGCCGTAGATGGGTCCGCTGATCGGCGAGGTGAACACCAGGCAGAGATCATGCACGCCCGCCTGCTTGGCCAGGGCACCTTGCAGCGCAAAGCCGGCCGGGCCGTCATTGGGCAGCGGCAACGTGGCAAGCGTCTTGCCCTGGCAACTGTCCAGATGCACCACCAGTTCGCCCTGCGGCGTCGTCGCCTTGTGCGCCTTCACCAGCTTGGCGTCGTGCGCCAACTGGTAGTTACGCGGCAGGCGCACGGTATCCACGTGAATCGCGTCGATGCCATCGAGCTTGGCGGCGCGATACATGCGGCAGTTGTCGAACACGTTGATGAGGTAGCTCGGCGCCATCGTGGTCGCATCGGGCGTGGGCTGTATACGCAGACGGAAGTCGCTACCTGGGCAATTGTCCAGTTCGCCCGTACTGCGGCTGCGCAGCGACGCCACATCCAGCAGGCGATCGCGCAGTGCGGCCAGCAGCGATCCATCCGCCGCTGTCGCCACGGCCTTGATCGTCGTCGGAAGGTTCACGGTGAAAGGCTTCACGTAAAGCGGCGAGTGGGTGTCGGGCGTGCTGCCGTCGGTGGTGTAGTGCAGGCTTCCGTACTTGGCCTGATTGCCGAGCGTCACCGTAGCGTGGCCCCTGCTGATCGCCGCGTTGCGGTCGACCTCGATATTGGCGGCGAAGGCACTGTCGGCATAGGCAATGTCCTGCGCGCGATAGCGCGCGAACTGCGCCGGCAGTCGATCGAGGAAGCCGTGCCAGTCGTGCGCCGTCGCCGGTGTCCACGCGGCTTCCGCCAACGCATCCATGCGGGGAAATACGGCATGTTCGATATGCCGCAGCGTCGGCATGTGTTCGGTCCACATGTTGGCCTGCAGGCCCAGCACGTGCTTTGCCTGCGTGGCGTCCAGCGACTTGGGCACCGCCTCGAACGTGTAGAAACTTTCCAGCGACATCGACGGCAGGCGACCGGTGGTTTCGTCGGCGCGATCACTTTGCATCTGATCGAGATAGAGCTGCGGCGCGGGCGACAGCACCACATCGTGCCCCTGCTTGGCCGCGTCGATGGCGCCCTGCGTACCGCGCCACGACATCACCGTGGCGCTTGCCGGTATGCCGCCTTCAAGGATCTCGTCCCAGCCAACAAGGCGGCGGCCATGCGCCGTGAGGTATTGGCCCATCTGACCGATGAACCAACTTTGCAGGGCGTCTTCGTCTTTCAGCTTCAGCGCATGGATGCGTGCCTGCACGGCCGCCGACGCCTTCCACTGGTCTTTCACCGCCTCATCGCCGCCCACATGGATATAGGTGGACGGGAATAGCGCCATCACCTCGTCGAGCACGTTCTGCAGGAAATGCAGCGTGTTGTCGTCGACGTTGTACAGGTAGGGATTGACGCCCCAATCGATCGATACCGGCGGGCGCTGGCCGGTGACGCCAAGTTCCGGATACGACGCCACGGCCGCTTGGGCATGGCCTGGCATATCGAGCTCGGGCACGACGGTGATGTGGCGCTCGGCAGCATAGGCGACGATGGCGCGGATCTGGTCCTGCGTGTAGAAACCGCCGTAGCGCTCGGGCTCACCGTTCTGGCCGGCATCGGGCGGCGTACGCCATGCGCCGATACGGGTCAGCTCCGGGTAACGCTTGATCTCGATGCGCCAACCCTGGTCGTCGGTGAGGTGCCAGTGCAGCACGTTGAGCTTGTGCTGAGCCATCTGGTCGATCAGCGTGCGCACTTCGTCGGGTGTCTGGAAATGACGGGCGGAGTCGAGCATGAATCCGCGCCACGCGAACCGCGGCTCATCGCGAATATGCACCGTTGGCACCTGTACGTCGCCGGTGCCGTGGGCAGGCGTCATCAACTGCCACGCAGTGATGGCGCCATAGAACAGACCGGCTTCTTCGCGCGCCACCACGCGGATGCCCTGCGGGGTCACATCGAGCGTATAGCCTTCGGTGTTGGTCACTGCCGCCTGTGGGTCACGCTTGAGTACGATGGCGATGCCCGCGGCCTGTCCTTCCTTCACCTGCAGTTGAAGATGGCGCGTGCGTGCCGTCAACGCTGCCAGATAGTCGGCCGTACGATGCGCCGCTGCATCGCCTGCATCCACCACGATCGGCGTTTGTGCCTCAACGGTGAATGACCCACCGGCATAGCTCACCTGCGCCGGCATCGGAATGACGTCCACCGGGTTGGCATCGGCGCCATGAGCGAGCGCGGTAATGCCGCAGAAGGCAATGCACAGCAGGCGGTGTGGATTTCTCATCAGGCGTCTCGCGGCGTCAACATCAATCGTGGGGAAGGCTGATCGCGAACAGGTACCACGCGTCATGCGGCAGCCATTGTTCGGTCCAGCGCCAATCGTCGTCCTTGCCAGTCTGAGCGTAGCCAAGATCGAAGGCGATGCCTTCCTCATCGGTCAACCCGGACGTGATGCCGTTGATGATGGCACCGGGCGCATTGGTAAATGCATAAGACTCAAAAAACATGTACGGCGTATTGCGGTGGCCGCTCGCCATCAGCATGCTGCTGTCATAGGGATTGCGCCCAAGGATCCAGTGCAGCTGGTTCCACGCGTAGGCCTGCAGCTGCTGGCGAAACGCCGCGTCGTCAACGTACAGCGGCGCAGCCAGTCGGGCCGCCGCGGCCAGCGAGGCCACACGCGCGTTCTCGCCCTGCCACCAAGGTGCCGCCTCAGTGTCGTGCGGGAAGAAGAACGCACTGCGCACGCGGCCGTCGGCCCCGCGTACCAACTGGCGCGCATAGCCAAAGGGATTGGCTACTTCGTTCGTCGTGGCCAGCTCGGCCTGCAGTGACCGGCGCACTATCTCGCGCGTCCTGGCCTGATGGCTCGCATCGGCCATCGAGGCGTACTCGACCAGCGCGATGACCGGCATGCCCGCATCGGAGGGATGGAAGAACGGGCGCACGGCGTCATCCGCACGCCAGTAGTCACGGTGTCCGTCGTGGCTGATCAACCGCGCCATCAGCTGTTCGGCCCGCTGATCGGCCTTGGCGCGCCATGCCTCGTCGTGCGTGGCGCGGTAAAGCTCCACGGCCGCCAGCAGCGCGCAATAGTCGTCGACGATATTTTCCTTGCCGTCGTTGGTCAGCTCGCGATTGTGCGCATCGAGAAAACGGTAGGCCTCCTCGGCGGTACGTCGATAGTCCTGCGCGGTGAAGTCGCCTTCGACACCAGTGCTGCTGGCCAGCGCCAACGCGGCAATGGCCATGCCGCCACCGGCGCGGAAGCTGGCTTCGTAGGCGTGCGGACCGTGCGCGGGCTGATCCACGCGTTCGGTGTGATCGCCGGGCTTGAGCTTGATCTGGGTGCGCCAGTTGGGGTCGCCGATGCGGCGATCCTGCGGCAGCTTGCCCGCGCCTGGGCCATCGATGGATTGGTAGAACGAACCATCCGGCCGCTTGTCGCGCACCAGGAAATCAGCACCAAACAGGCCTTCGTCGAGCAGGCGTCGTTGGTACTCGTTGAAATTGGGATCGTGCCGCGCCTGCAATTGTCGCCACGTGCTCAGCAGGCTCCAGGCGGCCAAAGGCAGCTGCTGGGTATTGAAGTAACTGGTGAGGTTCTGGTGCGACAGGTGGATGCCATAGTCGCCGGTGGCGTCGTACCAACCACCATGCAAATCGAGTGTGCCGGGCTGACCATCCGGTCGAGCCAGACTGCGATCGGCCTTGTCGAGCAGGCCGCTGGATCGCTGGCCCTTGAAGTAATAAATGACGTTGGAAAGCGTCTGACGCTCGAGCACGTTGTCCTGAATATCGAACGTCCACGACCGCGTGTTTCGGTCGCCTTCGCTCAACTCGACGAAGTAATGACCCGGCGTCTTCAGGCCACTGAAGTCGGCCACGGCGTAACCGTCATCGCCCCATCGCGCCACCTTGCTGGAGGAGGTGAGCTCGCCCTGCCATGCCAGCTTGCCAGTATCGGCGTTGACCACGCGAAACTGCCGCGTCGAACTGCCCGGCAAGGTCACGACAACGGCCTGCTTGGGCGCCAGCGTGTCGTAGCCCACCTGATCGACCAACACCTTCCCTTCGAAGGCGTAAGCGGCGTTCGTGATGAACGCCAGCAGAGCTACCGCAACACAGCGACTTCGCTTCATGCCCTCGACCCCGCAACGGTGGACGGAACGGCTGCCTGTCCCCGAAAGAAAAATCGGGCCCGGCAAGTGTGCCGGGCCCGTTGGCGGGGAGGTAGCCTTAACTTAGAACTTGAAGTTGGCCTTCAGCATGTACTGACGACCCGTCACGTACTCGTTCGCCAGCTGCGTCTTGCTACCCAGGTACGCGTAGTACTTGGAGTTCAGCAGGTTCAGCATGTTGAGGGTGACCGAGAAGTTCTTGTTGATCTCGTAGCCTAGGGTGGCGTCCAGTTCCTTGAAGCCGTCGATGTAGGTCGGCGCGGCACCGGCCACGTAACCACCGGCGAGGTAGCTCGAACGGTAGCTGTAGGCAACGCTGGCGCTGTACGGACCTTCTTCGTAGTACGGAGCAACCGTGTACGAGTTCTTGGAGTTGTACGGCAGGGCACCACCGCTCTTGGTGTTGGCGTCAGAGTACGTGTAGTTGGCACGCAGACCGAAGCCATAAGCGTACGCCTGCTGGTAGCTCAGGGTGCCGCCCTTGACGGTTGCACGACCACCGTCTTCCGGAGCGGAGACGCTGTAGTTACAGATACCTGCCGCGGTGCACTGGCCAGAGGCAACCAGCGACTGGCCGGTCAGGCCATCGGCAAAGCCCGGCAGCGTCCAGGAGCCGTTGATGCGCTGCTGGAAGGTGGCTTCGTTGACGATGTAGTTGAGCACGTTCTTGTAGAAGAACGACACGGCCAACAGCGACTGCGGGTTGAAGTACCACTCAGCCGAACCGTCCCAGTTGACTGCACGGTACGGGTTGACGTTCGGGTTGCCGGCGGAGGCCGTCAGCACCGTGTCATTGGCGGCGAAGTACGGCGCCATCTGGTTGTACGGAGCGTAGGCAATCGTTTCCGAGCCAGCGCCGCGCAGCACGAAGTCCGGCGTGACGTTGTAGGCGATGTTGAACGACGGCAGCCAATCGTTATGCGTGCTGTCCTGCGTGATGTAGCCGAAGCCAGCCGGGAAGTTGCAACCCCAGACGTCCGCCGAGGCGCACGGAGCCGGAATCACCCAACCGCTGCTGGTGTTTTCGGTGTGCACGAAGCGAGCGCCGATGTTGCCATGCAGGTTGTCGTTACCGAAGTTGGCCTGCAGGTACGCCGCGCTGTTCTGCTGCTGCACAGCGAAGGTGTTGTCCCAGTACGAGTTGGGATCCTGCGCCACGCCGAAGCCCGGGCTGTTCTGGATGGCGTCGAAGATGGCCTGCGCGCCAGCGGTCTGCACGTGCTGCACCATGCTCTGGTTCAGGCCAAGATCCTTGGCGCCGGACAGGTTGGTCAAGCCGCCGTAACCGATCTGGCTAAGCGTGAGCGTCTCTGCACCGGTGAACACGTTGAGCGTCTGGCTTTCCCAGTGCGAGGCATAGCGCGCGCCGACACTGATCGAGTTCAGGAAGCTGTCGAAGTCCTTGGTGAAATCGAGCTGGCCGTAGGTGTCCTTGGCCTTGTACAGCTCCTTGCCGAGGTTGCCGGCCCAGCCATTGTCAGCCCAGTAGTTGGGATCGTTGGCGGTGGACGGATCGTCGAACTGCGCGCCCTTGTTGAGCGACCAGCTGTAGCCGCCGCCGTAGAAGATTTCCTTCACGGCCTGTTCCATCGGGTTGCGCGACACGCTCACGCCGGCCTGGCCGCTCAAGCGCCAGGTGTCACCCTTGTACTCCGCCGTGAGGTCAACGCCCTTGGTGGTGATAACCGACTTACGCGCGTTGTTGTCGGTGTAGGTGTGCGCCGTGCTCGCGCAGCCAAGATTATTGACGCAAGGCGTACCAGCCTGGGTGCCGCTGGTGATGATGCCGTTCGGGCCTTCATTCAGCGAGGTGATACCGGCCGGCGAATTGGCGGCCCACGGATACATGGACTGGTTGGTGTTGTCGAGGTTGTCGCGGGCGTACATCAGGCCGAGGTTGGCACTGAATTCCTGACTCGGCTTCCACTGGATATTGCTGGTGACGCTGTCGCGCTTCTCGGTCTGCTGGAAGTTGGCCGCGTTGACTTCCTGCGGCACCAGATCCGAACCCTTGATCTTGCCGGAGGCGAGCTCGTTCTGGATGGCGGTGTTGCCGGCAGCCAGCGAGGAAACGGTCTGGTAACCGAACACTTCCATACCTTCGCGGTTCTGGAACTGCTCGTAATGCTGGGCGGACACGTCGACGCCGAAGGTCTTGTCGTCGTTATGCCAGCTGTAGAACACCGAGCCGGACGGACGGCTGTTCTCGACCATGTCGTTGTAGTTGATGCCGAACGAACCGGTGAGGGTGTTGGACGGCACATCGAGCGGCTTGATCGTGTGCATGATCACGGTGCCGCCAAGCGCGCCTTCAGCCAAGCGGGCTTCCGGGCTCTTGTAGACCTCGAGCGAGCCGACCACTTCAGGTGCCAGCAGCGAGTAGTTGAAGCCGCGGTTCGGCGCGTCGTCGTACAACCACACGGCCTGTGCCACCGGGTGACCATCGAGCAGCGTCAGGTTGAGGCTGGGATCCATGCCGTTGATGCTGACGCGCTGGGTGGCGCCGAACTGGCGGTCAAGCGTGACGCCCGGCACCTGGGCCAGTGCTTCGGCCACGTTGCTGGCCGGGAACTTGCCGATGTCTTCCGCGGTGATCGCATCGACGATGGCGTCGGCGTTGCGCTTGGTGTCCATCGACGCCTGCAGGCTGGCGCGGATGCCGGTGACGGTAACGGTCTCGAGCTGCTTGGCCTTGGCCTGGTCCGCCGTCTGGTCGGACGACTGCGCGGTGGCTGCAGGCTGCGGGCCACTGGCCGGCTGCGTGGCCGTCTGTGCATGGATTGCACCGACCATACAGAGGCTGGCGATGATGCTGGCTGCTAGAAGTGTCTTGCGATGTGACATGGTTTCCTCCCCTCGAAGGCATATCGGCAGCGGATGTATGTGGGTCGTCCGGCTGCTACGTGGCTGTCTGGGCTCGCGCCCGGTTCAGTGCAACGGTGTTACGTCGGTACTGCGTTCTCCCCTGGCCGAACGTAGTGCCCGTCCAGATACAAACCAGCGGCGCCAATCACACCGAGCTGGCCGTGTTCCATCAGTCGTACGGGAACCTGCTGCAAGAAGGCGCGCATCACGCCCTTGTTGAAGAAGCGCTGGCGGAACTGGCTGGTCATCAGCACGTCGCGGATCTGCGGCAGGATGCCGCCGGCGAGAAACACGCCGCCGCGCGCGCCATACAGCAACACCAGGTCGCCGACGAAGCTGCCGAGCAAACTGCAAAACACTTCCAGCGCTTCCACTGCGGATACGTCACTGCCATCCAGCGCAGCCTGGGTGACCTGGCTCGGCAAGGTCAGCACCGGCGCCTGCTGGCGCAAGTCGCAAACGGCCCGATAGAGATTGAGCAGGCCGGGGCCCGACAAGGCGTGCTCGAACGAGACATAAGCGCGGTCGCGTGCGAGCCAGCGCAGAATCTCGATTTCACGTTCGTTGCCCGGCGCCAGCGCAATCTGCCCGGCTTCGGTAGCCAGCACGGTGGCATGCGGCTTACCCGGCAACAGCACGGCCGAACCCAGGCCCGTGCCTGGGCCCATCACCAGCACCGGCCCTATCGCAGGCGCGGCGGTGGTTTCGATGATCGGCGTGGTGTCGGCCTGACTGAGGAATTGCGTGGCGTACGCCACCGCTTCGAAGTCGTTGATGACGGCGAGCTGCTCGATACCCAGGCTGTCGCGAATATCGCGAATGGATACGGGCCAGGGCAGGTTGTCGTTGACGATGGCATCGCCCAGCACATAACCCGCGCTGGCAACGGCGCAACGGTCGACGTGCACCGAGCGACCCAGTTGATCGACGAAATCCTTGAGCACGGCCGTGAGGCTGGGCCATTCGGCGCAGGCATAGCGGTGGTACTCCAAAACCGTCACCGGCCGCACGCCGTCCGGGGTCTGGCTGACCAGACCGATACGCGCGTGCGTTCCTCCGACGTCTGCCGCCAGAAACATCGATGCCTGCTGCGAGAAATCGCGTACGCCGCGGCTCATCCCTTCCCCCACTGCCATCCCCTCGTCATTCCGACGTCACGTTCATGTGAAGTGAAGCTCGAATTTGGCCGGAGTCTGGTAATCGTTGACAACGTTGTCAATATCCGGCCGCGAGCGGAGCACCCCGGCCTATGTGGCGGAGCAACACCGGGGATAGCCTGGCCGCACACGGTTCAGACATATCTGACTGAAATAATGTGATTTATCCGTGCGTCCGGACGTTTTAAGCCTCGACTTTTGGATGCGGCGGCGCGCCACAAGTCATGGTCAATAGACGGCCAACGTGGGTCACTTTGGGTGCGCTGATGGGTGGTTTTGCGGCCAGATTTGGCCCGTATGCACCCCCGCAATATGTGAAATTGACAACGTTGCTAGATCGTCAGGCTAGGCCTTTCCCAGGCGTAATGAGCGGTTCCATCGCGGACTTCATGGCGTATGAATCTACGTTTTTCCGGCTAGGCGACCGCTGTTCCAGCGCCGGCGTGATCGTGCGGCGCCGGCCCTCCGATCGATGGGCCCGCGCGAATGCGCGCCTGCGCAAACAAGGCGATCCCGGCGCAGTCCAGCGCAGCCCGCCCACCGTTTCCAGGAAATGCACGGGCCCGTTGGTTATGCTCGACCACGGGAGGGTCCACTTCGATGCTGAAGTGGATTTGGCGTGGAGACGCCGGGCGTAGCGTCTGTTTATCGGGGGGACGATGGCAACCACCATCCGTGTTGTGCTGCTTTTCCTGGCGCTGGCTTTGCTGGCGCCCGCTGCAAGCGCCACGTGCTGGCAGTCGGGGGTCGGTGCGCAGGCGGTCACCCGCCATCCCTCAGTGGCCGAGGAATATCAGCAGGCCCAGTTCGTCGTCGTCGCGCGGGCCGCCCATGAACGCAACATCTTCAGCGAGGCCGATCCAGACGATTACGACTGGACGGTCTACGACGTGGAAGTGCTGCAGGCATACAAGGGACATCCGCCCCACATCATCCACCTGTCCTCGGAAAACTCGTCGGCCCGCTTCCCCTTGGATACCGGCAAGACCTACCTGCTTTTCATCACTCGCATGCCCATGGAGGAACACGAGGGCGACGAGATACTTCCCGCGGATTTTGTCGACAACTGCGGCAACTCCGATGTGATGCAAGCCGCTGGTGAAACACTCAAGACCATCACGCGGCTATCCGCCAGCCACTAGACAGCGCGAGCGTGATGGATCGAGGTGACTTGCCCCTGCGTGGCAGAGTTGCACCTTCGCCACCGTTGTCCGCCATTGAGCCGTTGGAAAGCTCGATGACCGGGAGCAGCGGAGCACTTACGTCTTGGGCGCGGATACCCAATCGGAAGGAGCCGGGTTCGACGCCGCAGCCATCGCCAGCGCGGCGGGTCGATCGGCATAGAGCAAGATCCAGCGGCGAATACCGCGTGGCCTGCCAGATCGCCCCATCAGTACTGACGCACAAGCGCTGTCATCGAGCTCAATGGCCAAGTTGGGCGGATCAAATCCGCTCGCGAGCAAGACCTCCTTTCGGCTCAGTCCCTGCTCGCGCACCCACTGATGCCGGGAACCCTGGATGGAGACGATTCGCCGGATCGCTGCCCTGGGAATGATCGCGGCATCGCGGATTCCTCCACCCGTCCACAATGCATCGTGGGTCAGCACATGCGGCATGGATCGGGCCGCACTGCGGGCGGCGACGGCCCAACCGACGGTCAGCAGACCGAGCGCCAGCACGATTGTGTGGATCAGGGCAGGATGATCAGGGCGACTGATGGCGACGATGGCGAACGACAGCGGGATATCACCCAACAGGCCGATAAGCACGATGGGCACCAGGATGCTCGACACCGAACCATTGTCGGTCGTGTAGCACTCACCAGGAGGATAGGTTGCCGCGATGCGTGAGCTCGGCCGCGGCCGTTGCAGAAGAATGGCAGCAAATTCTCGCCAAAGACTGGGAACTTGTGGCATCAGAAGTGGACTGAATGGAAGTCCGCTTATCCTATCCGGTCAGCCCACCACTCCCATTCCATGTCGCTGATCGTGTTGACGGACAGCCACCTGCGGACCACTCTTCCGCCAAGGCCGGGTTTGCCCGGCGTCACTCCTGGAACTGTCATGAATTGTCGTGCGTTGGTCGCCTGCCTGCTGCTTGCATCCGCTGGCTCGGCCTTGGGGCAAGCTGCCCCCGCAACTGCGCCCGCTGCGCCTGCGCCATCGCCGGCACAACAGTGCGAGCGTTCCGCCGCGATGGTGAAGTCCATCGCCAGCAGTCGCGATAGCGGCGTCACCGAAGATCAGTTCATCACCAAGCTGCGCGGCTCGGGTTTCGATATCGACGCCAATACGCAGATGCGAACGCTGATCCATGCGATTTACGGCAACGGCCGTACGCCCGACGAATCGGCGCAGGACTATGTGACGCAGTGCAAGGCCCACGCGGCGAAGTGAACCGCGGCAACCCACCTGCAAAACGCGGATAAAAAGAGGGCCTGGCAAAACGCCAGGCCCATGGTGGGGAGAAACAAGCGATTGGGTTGTTGAACGTGCCGTATCAGAGCTTGAAGTGTGCCTCGAGCATGAACTCGCGACCGGTCACGTATTCGTTGGCGAGCTGCGACGTACCCGGACCGAAATACTGCGTGTACGTCGAGTTCAGCAGGTTGAGCATGTTCAAGCTCAACGAGAAGTTCTTGTTGAACTGGTAACCCGCCGAGGCGTCGAGTTCCTTGAAGCTGCCCGTGTAGGAGTCCGGTGCGCCAGCCACATAACCACCGGCGAGGTATTCGCTGCGCCAGTTGTAGGAGATGCTTGCCGTATAAGGTCCCTTCTCGAAGTACGGTGCCACGGTGTAGGAGTTCTTCGAGTTGTACGGCAGCGGGCCACCATCGGCGGTCTTGGAATCGGAATAGGTGTAGTTGGCACGCAAGCCGAAGCCGCTCTCGCCAAAAGCCTCCTGATAACTGACGGCTGCGCCCTTGACCTTGGCACGGCCGCCGTTGACGGGTGATGACACGCTGTACTGGCAAAGGCCAGTGGGCGTACACACACCCTCATCGATGAGCAGCAGACCAGTCTGCCCGTTGCTGATCGATGCCCACGAGCCGTTCTCCTTTTCCTGCTCGGTGGCGGCGTTGACCACGTAGTTCAGCACGTTCTTGTAGAAGCCGGAGAGCGCGATCACCGATTGGTTATTGAAGTAGTACTCCGCCGATAGATCGAAGTTGACCGAACGATACGGCTTGAGGTCAGGGTTGCCGGCGGTTGCGGTAAGCGGTGCGATGGTGTCATTGGCTTCGAAGAACGGGGCATATTCGTTATAGGGCGCATAGGCGACCGTTTCCGAACCCGCGCCACGCAGGATGACGTCCGGCGTGACATTCCAGGCGACGTTGAGCGCCGGCAGCCAGTTGTTGTTTGTGGTGGTCTGGCCGATGTAGCCGAAGCCAGGGCCAAAGTCGCAGTTGTAGTCGTTGGCAGTCGCACAGGTGCTGGGCACGTCATAGCCATACGCGGTGATCGACGTATGCACATAGCGGACGCCAACGTTGCCGTGGACGTCATCGTTGCCGAAGTTGACCTGCCCATACAGCGAGCTGTTCTTCTGCTGCATGTTGAAGGTGTTGTCCCAGGTCTGGTTCGCATTGTTGGCGATCAGACCGTTGTCGGGACTCTGCACCGCATTGAAGATGGATTGGTAACCCTGCGTGACCACGTGCTTCACCGAGCTTCCAGTCAGGCCGATGCTGGAGGCGCCCTGCAGGTTGGACAAGCCACCAAAGCCCACGTCTTCCAGCGTCTGCTCGCCAAGGCCGGAATAGGTGACCAGGCTCTGGCTTTCCCAGTGCGAGGCATAACGCGCACCGACCAGCAGTTCGTTGAAGAAGCCACCCAGATCCTTGGTGAAGTCGATTTGGCCATACGCGTCCTTGGACTTGTACGGCTTGTAGCCGATGCTGCCGCCACCACCCACGGTGTCGGCCCAATAGGCCGGATTGTTGGCCGTGGACGGATCGGTGAAATTGAAACCCTTGCTGGTGTTCCAGTTGAAGCCGCCGCCGTAGAAGAATTCCTCGAACGCCTGCGAGATGTCATTGCGCGACGTGCTCACGCCGACCTGGCCACCAAGGCTCCAGCCGTCTCCGCGGTAGGTGCCGCGCCAGTCGATGCCACGCGTCTTGATGAAGGAGCCGCGCGCGTCATTGTCTTCAAACGTATTGGCCGCGCTGCTGCAAGCGAAGTCACTCAGGCAGGGCGTGCCGGCTACGGAGCCCGAATTGATGAATCCCTTGGAGTTCGCCGGCCCCAGGCTGGTGATGCCACCGAAGGCCTGGATCGGGTATAGCGAGGTGTTGAGGTTGTCGAGCCTGTCATTCATGTACAGCAGGCTCAACGTGCTGTCGAAGTGGTCGTTCGGCTTGTATTGCAGGTTGACGAAAACGCCATCGCGTTTTTCGGTCTGCTGGAAGTCGGCCGAGTTGAGTTCGGAGGGGAACTGGTCGCTAGCCTTGATCGAACCGCTGGCGATCTGCGCCGCTACCGCCGGGTTCGTCGAGGCTACGCTGCCCGCCGTTGCGTAGCTGAAAATCTCCTGGCCCTGGCGCGAGGAAACCTCCTCATAGTGCTGGGCGGACACGTCGACGCCGAAGGTCTTGTCGTCATTGTGCCAGCTGTAGAACACCGAACCGTTCGGGCGGTGAGTGTCCGTCATGTCGTTGTAGTTGACGCCGAAAGAGCCGCTCAGCGTGTTGGAGGGCACATCAAGAGGCTCCACGGTATGCATGAACACCGTGCCGCCCAGGCTGCCCTCCGGCAGGCGTGCCTCGGGGCTCTTGAAGATTTCCAGTTGTCCAAGGATCTCGGGCGGCAACAGCGAATAGTTGAAGCCGCGGTTCGG
The DNA here is from genome assembly GCA_963783075.1 of uncultured Gammaproteobacteria bacterium. Taxonomy (GTDB): domain Bacteria; phylum Pseudomonadota; class Gammaproteobacteria; order Xanthomonadales; family Rhodanobacteraceae; genus Dyella. Next base: position 613,713 of record CAWAMF010000001.1, read on the forward strand.
GCTGTCACCATAGAGCCACAGCGCCTGCGCGACCGGGTGGCCATCCAGGAACGCCAGGTTGAGGCTGGGATCGATGCCATCGATGCTGACGCGCTGGGTGGCGCCAAACAGATGGTCAAGCGTGACGCCCGGTACCTGCGCCAGCGCCTCGGCCACGTTGGTGGCAGGGAATTTGCCGATGTCGGTCGCGGTGATTGCATCGACAATGGCGTCGGCGTTGCGCTTGGTATCCAACGACTTCTGCAAGCTGGCCCGGATGCCGGTCACGGTGACCGTTTCCAGCTGCTTGGCCTTGGATTCGTCCGGCGCCTGGCTCGATGACTGGGTGGACGACTGCGTGGCGCTGTTGGTCTGCGGCGCACTGCTTGCTGCGGGTTGGGTGCTGTCCTGTGCGTGAAGCGAACCCACCATACAGAGGCCGGCAATGATGCTTGCTGCTAGTAGTGACTTACGCTGTGACATGATTTCCTCCCCTCGAGGGCAAAGCGGCAGCGGATGGTTGTGGGTCGTCCGACTGCGTGGCTGCGGGGCTCGCGCCCGGTTCAGTGCAACGGTGGTTACGTCGGTACTGCGTTCCCCCCTGGCCGTACGTAGTGCCCATCCAGATACAAGCCGGCGGCGCCGATCACGCCGAGCTGGCCATGCTCCATCAGTCGTACGGGAACCTGCTGCAAGAAGGCGCGCATCACGCCCTTGTTGAAGAAGCGCTGGCGGAATTGGCTGGCCAGCAGCACATCGCGGATCTGCGGCAGGATGCCGCCGGCGAGAAACACGCCACCACGCGCGCCGTACAGCAGCACCAGGTCGCCTACGAAGCTGCCGAGCAAACTGCAGAACACCTCGAGCGCTTCGATGGCCGCCTCGTCGCTGCGCTCCAGCGCCACCTGGGTGACCTGGCTGGGCTGGCTCAGCGCCGGCGCCTGGTGGCGCAGGTCGCAGATGGCCCGATAGAGATTGAGCAGGCCCGGCCCCGACAGGGCGTGCTCGAAAGAGACATGCTCGCGGTCGCGGGCCAGCCAGCGCAGTATCTCGATCTCGCGCTCGTTGCCTGGCGCCAGCGCAACCTGCCCGGCTTCGGTGGCCAGCACCGTGGCACGCGGCTTACCCGGCAACAGCACGGCCGAACCCAGCCCCGTGCCCGGCCCCATCACCAGCACCGGACCCACCGCAGGCGTCGCGGCGGTCTCGATTACCGGCGTGGTGTCGGCCGGGTCCAGAAACTGGGTGGCATAGGCCACCGCTTCGAAATCGTTGATGACGGCGAGCTGCGCGATACCCAGGCTGTCGCGGATGTCGCGGATGGACACCGGCCAGGGCAGGTTGTCATTGACGATGGCATCGCCCAGTACGTAACCGGCACTGGCTACCACGCAGCGGTCGGTGTGCTCCGAGCGATCGAGCTGCGCGGCAAAATCCTTGAGCACGGCGGTGAGGCTGGGCCACTCGGCGCAGGTGTAGCGGTGATACTGCAGCACGGTTACCGGCCGCACGCCGTCGGGCGCCTGGCTTACCAGGCCAATGCGAGCGTGCGTCCCGCCGACATCCGCAGCAAGAAACATCGCCTCTGGCGGCGATGACTGACGCACGTGCTGATTGCGGCTGAACTGTTCAGGCACCGCCATCCCCTCGTCATTCTCCGGTCACGCCGAGTCAGGCCGGGACCGGATTTTGACCCGAGTCTGGTAACGGTTGACAACGTTGTCAACTAGACGTTTTTTCATGCGGAACAAGGGTTTGGCGCGGTACAGCAAACGTAGAATATCGCGCCGTGCCCGCACAATTCTGATGCGCTGCAACATGCTGTTATAAATGATTTTTTTACCAACCTGGACATACCTGTCCAGCGCTGTCGGCAGCATTTTGCAGTGCGCCAAAGCCGCCTTTTCCATGGCATTTTCCAATGCCTTTCTGGAGGCTATTCCACGGCCGTTTCACGCCAGGATTTGACAACGTTGCTAGTTAGCGTCGATAAAAGGTCATTCGGGGGAATCGGGTCGCCTCGACCCATTAGTCAGCGGCTGTCCGCGGGGAGCTTCAACATCCATGTCGTCCACAACGCTTGCAGCCGGCGGGGCACGCCCATCCAGCGTGGTACCGATGCTGATCATCGGTGTCCTGTTCTTTATCTTTGGCTTCGTCACCTGGCTTAACGGGCCGCTGATCACCTTCGTCAAGCTGGCCTTCAACGTGGACGACGTTTCCGCGTTCCTGGTGCCGCTGGTGTTCTACTTCTCGTACTTCTTCCTGGCGATTCCGTCGTCGAGCGTGTTGCGCCGCACGGGCATGAAGAAGGGCATGGGTCTGGGCCTGTTCGTGATGGCCATTGGCGCGGTGCTGTTTGGCCAGTTCGTCAGCATGCGCATCTTCTATCCCGCGCTGGTTGGCCTGTTCGTGATCGGCGCCGGCCTGGCCTTGCTGCAGACGGCGTCGAACCCGTACATCAGCATCCTCGGCCCGATTGATAGCGCGGCGCAGCGCATCGCTTTCATGGGCATCTGCAACAAGGTGGCCGGCGCGCTGGCACCGTTCGTGTTTGGTGCGCTGGTGCTTTCGGGCATCGATACCTTCGACCAGCAGGTCAAGGCCGCGCCGACGCCGGAAGCACGCGAAGCGCTGCTCAATGCATTCGCCGCCAAGATCCACATGCCTTACATGATCATGGCCGGCCTGCTGGTGCTGCTGGCGATCTGGGTGATTCGCTCCCCGCTGCCCGAGATCAAGCCATCGGGCGCCAACAGCGAGTCCGACATTGGCCACGCCAAGGGCGGCATCTTCAGCTTCCCGCACCTGTGGCTGGGCGTGCTGTGCCTGTTCCTCTACGTAGGCGTGGAAGTGATGGCGGGTGACGCCATTGGTACCTACGGCCAGGGCTTCGGCCTGCCGCTGGAGGAAACCAAGCATTTCACCTCTTTCACGCTGATCGCCATGCTCGCGGGCTATCTCGCCGGCCTGGTGCTGATCCCCCGTTTCATCTCGCAGCAGAGTTACCTGGCGGTATCGGCGGTGCTGGGCGTGCTGTTCACGCTGGGCGCGTACTTTACCCAGGGCCATATCTCAGTGGGTTTCGTTGCCGCGCTGGGTTTTGCCAACGCCATGATGTGGCCGGCAATCTTCCCGCTGGCCATCCACGGCCTGGGCCGCCTCACCGAGCGCGGCTCGGCGCTGCTGATCATGGCCATTGCAGGCGGCGCGCTGGTGCCCCAGCTGTTCGTGCACCTGAAACAGCATTTCAACTTCCAGCTGGTATTCATGGCGCTGATGGTGCCCTGCTACCTGTACATCCTTTACTACGGGTTGAAGGGCCACCGCGTGGGCCAGCGCGCGCACTGACCGGGCGGCGCGGCTTTCGCGCCGCCTGTCACGTTCCACTGGGCTACGATGCCCTTCTCGTCCTGCCGGAGTCTCCCGTTGCGCAACCCCACCATCAAGGATGTCGCCAAGCGTTCGGGCGTTTCGCTCAAGACCGTATCGCGCGTCATCAACCGGGAAGCTTCGGTCCGATCCGACACGCGTGAAAAGGTCGAGCGCGCCATCGAGGCGCTGGGCTACCAACCCAACCCGTCGGCGCGTGGTCTGCGCAGCACGCATGCCTATGCGATTGGCCTGGTCTACGACAATCCGAATGCGCACTACGTCATCAGCATGCAGGACGGCGTGTTGTCGGCCTGCCGCGAGCGTGGCTTCGGCCTGCTGATCCATCCATGTGACTCCTCCTCGCCCGACCTCGCCGACGAACTGTGCTCCCTCGTCGAGCGCAATCGCCTCGCCGGCCTGGTGCTGGCGCCGCCGATGTCCGAACAGGCCGACCTGATCGCCAAGCTGAGCGCCAACGACGTCAGCTTCGTGCGCATCATTTCCTCGCGCGAAGATCCTCACGATGGCTCGCCCTGCGTTTATATCGACGACCGCAGCGCGGCTTATGCCATTACCGAACACCTGATCCAGATGGGCCACAAGCGCATCGGCTTCCTGTGGGGCGAACCGCATCACCGTTCGAGCCCGGAGCGTTACCAGGGTTATGCCGACGCGCTGAAGGATTACGGCCTGCCGCAGGACAAGAAACTGGTGTTGCCCGGCCGCTACGCGTTCGACGATGGCTTTCGCGGCGCGCGCAAGCTGCTTGCGCTGAAGGATCCGCCGACCGCCATTTTCGGCAGCAACGACGAGATCGCCGCTGGTGTCCTCGCGGCAGCCCGATCCAGCGGGCTGGACGTGCCGTGGAACCTGTCCATTGCCGGCTTCGAAGACAGCCCGTTCTCCAAGCAGGCATGGCCGGCGCTAACCACCGCGCGCCAATCCACCAGCGAAATCGCCCGCCACGCCGCGCTGCAGCTGATGGCCGAATTGCAGCGCAAGGCCGGCGTCGCCGCCGAGATGCCGCACAGCGAATGTTTTGTCCCCGAACTGGTGGTGCGCGGTTCTACCGCGCCCCCGCAAACCCCGGCGCCCCGCAAGGGCTGAGGTCACCCACCTTGGCTCCGCGGTGCGCGCCCACGCACGCCACCGAGATAGACGATGAAAGAAGCCAGCTCCACCCTGATGTTCCGCGAGGCCCACGAGTCGGCCGCCGTGGTCGAGCGCCAGCTGCGTGAGAACGCGCAGATCCTGAAGTCGCTCGGCGAGCAACTGCGCGCGAATCCACCACGCTTCATCGTCACCTGTGCGCGCGGCAGTTCCGACCACGCGGCCGCTTACGCCAAGTATGTATTCGAGACGCGCCTGGGCCTGATCACCGCCTCCGCATCACCGTCCATCTCCTCCATCTACGATGCCAACCTGAGCCTGGATGGCGCGCTGTTCGTGGCCATCTCACAATCGGGCAAGAGCCCCGACCTGCTGCGCAGCGCGCAAGCCGCGAAGGCTGCCGGTGCCCATGTGGTTGCCCTGGTCAACGTCGAGGACTCGCCGCTGGCCGAGATGGCCGATACGTTCGTGCCGCTGCGCGCCGGCCCCGAACTCAGCGTGGCAGCGACCAAGAGCTACCTCGCCACGCTGGCGGCGATTCTTCAGCTCACCGCGCACTGGAGCAACGATGACACGCTCCACGCCGCCGTGGCCCGGCTGCCCGATGATCTGCGTCGCGGCTGGGATAGTGACTGGAGTGCACTTACCGAGGGCCTGCGTGGCGCCACGAATCTCTTCGTGGTGGGTCGTGGCTACGGCTTCGGCGCGGCGCTGGAAGCGGCACTCAAGCTCAAGGAAACCTGCGGCCTGCACGCCGAAGCGTTCAGCGCGGCCGAAGTGAAGCACGGCCCGATGGCGCTGGTGGGCGATGGCTTCCCGGTGCTGTTCTTCGCCCAGGACGACGGCACGCTGGAGAACACGCTGGCGGTGGCGCGCGAATTCCGCGCCCGCGGTGCGCGCGTATTCATTGCCGCTCCTGGCAGCAGCGAGCCCGATACGCTGCCGCTACCCGCCGACATTGCCCCCATCGTGACGCCGCTGCTGGCGGTACAGAGTTTCTATCGCGCGGCCAGCGCGCTGTCGCTGGCACGCGGCTTCGACCCCGATGTACCGCCGCATCTGCGCAAGGTGACGGAGACGATGTAATGACCAGGCCAATCACCGCCCTCATCAACGGTCGCGTGCTCACCGACCACGGCCCGCAGGATGGGCTGGTGGTGCTGGTGCGCGGCGAACGCATCGAAGCCATTACGCATGCGGACGATCCGCGCGTGGGCAGCGCCCAGGCGCATGACTTGAAGGGCCGCCTGCTGCTGCCCGGCTTTATCGATGTGCAGGTCAACGGTGGCGGCGGCGTGCTGTTCAACGCCGAGCCCACCGTGGAGGCGCTCGCCACCATCAGCGCGGCGCACCGCAAGTTCGGCACCACCGGCTTCCTGCCCACGCTGATCACCGACACCGCCGAAGTGATGCGCAAAGCGCTCGACGCGGTGGACGCCGCCATCGAACAAGGCGTGCCGGGCGTGCTCGGCATCCATCTGGAAGGCCCGTTCCTCGCCACCGCGCGCAAGGGCATCCATGACGCCAGCCTGTTCCGGTTGCCCGATGCGGACGACCTTGCCGCCATCACGCGCAATCGCCGTGGCGTGGTGATGCTTACGCTGGCGGTTGAAGAAGTGCCGCTGGATACCATCCGCCAGCTCAGCGAAGCCGGCGTACTGGTGGTCGCCGGCCACACCGCCGCCAACTACACCATGACGCGCGCCGCACTCGATGCGGGCGTGTGCGGCTTCACCCATCTGTACAACGCGATGACGCCGCTGGGCAGCCGCGAGCCGGGTGTGGTGGGCGCGGCCCTGGACGATCCGCACAGCTGGTGCGGCCTCATTGTCGACGGCCACCACGTGCACCCGGTCGCCCTGCGCGTGGCCATTGCGGCCAAGGCACACGGCAAGAGCGTGCTGGTCACCGACGCGATGCCGCCGGTCGGCGCCGACAGCCCCGAATACATACTCAACGGCCAGACCATCATCGCCCGCGACGGCATCTGCCAGAGCGATACCGGCGTGCTGGCCGGCTCCGCGCTGGACATGGCCACGGGTGTGCGCAACCTGGTGAACATGGTCGGCCTGCCGCTGGCCGAAGCGTCACGCATGGCCAGTGCCTATCCCGCGGCGTGGTTGGGACTGGATCGTACGCATGGCCGCCTGGTAGCTGGGCAGCGCGCGGATTTTGCGGTGCTGGATGATGGCCTCGTAACTCACGAAACCTGGGTCAGCGGCGTGCGTTACGCCGCCGGCTGATCTACCCCTGTAGGAGCGCACCCTGTGCGCGACCGCGGAGATATGCCGTTACCGCTCCGTAGGTTTGTCGCGCACAGGGTGCGCTCCTACATTGGCTGCGGGTGCCACCGGCTGCGCTTGCATCATCACTGATACACGTGCAGCCGATCAAAAATCCACGCGTGATACGACTTCACCAACTCCGGCTGCGCGCAATCGGTGCACAGACCGTTGCACCGTGTACGCAGCGAAGTGGCTGGGTAGAAATACGGAAATGCAGGAGCGCATCCTGTGCGCGACCGCGGAGATATGCCGTTACCGCTCCGTAGGTTTGTCGCGCACAGGGTGCGCTCCTATATTGGCTGCGGGTGCCACCGGCTGCGCCTGCATCATCACTGATACACGTGCAGCCGATCAAAAATCCACGCGTGATACGACTTCACCAGCTCCGGCTGCGCGCAGTCGGTGTATAGCCCGTTGCAGCGCGTGCGCAGCGAAATCGCCGCGGAGAAGTACGGATCGGTCGGCAGGTCGGCGGCCTGCAGCACCATGCTGGGCAGCAGTGCGATGTCGAGCATCGGGTAGCGCGGCAACGGCGCACCGGTGAAGTTGCTCTTGATCATGTAGTAGGTGAGGTAGTCCTTATAGGAGTCCAGCTCCGACGGCCAGGTGCGCGGCATGTCACGGATCAACCCGCTGAAGGATGGCTGGTGGTCGCCGAAATGCACCAGCACGGTGGGCTGGGCGCGATCGAGGAAGTCGTGCTCGAGCCCACGCATGGCCGCATCGGAATCATGCAGGCGCGCCAGGTAGGTATCGAGGTTGAGCGACTCGGCCACGGGCAGGCCCTTGAGCAGACCCTTGTTGTACGGCGCCTTCAGCGATGACAGCGGATCGGTATCGTGCGGGCCGTGCTGGGCCAGGGTGAGGATCATCACGAACACCGGCTGGCCGGGCTTCTTCACCTTGTCGTAGACGCGCTTGGCCGCCGTGAACATCTGCGCATCGGTTTCCTCCCACTCTTCCAGGCCCAGCTGACCGGCGTCGTAGAACTGGTCGAAGCCATACGCCGTATAGGCGTTGCGGCCGTTGAGGAAGCTGCCGTTGGTCGGGTAGATCGCCACCGTGAGATAGCCCAGGCGCTGCAGCTGGCGCGGCAGGCTGTCCTGCACATGCGGCGCCAGCACGTACGGCGCGTACATGCCACCCGGGCCAAAGATGTCCTGCGGCATACCGGTGAGCGTGGCGAATTCGCTTACCCAGGTGCCGCCACCAAACGTGTGCACGCGCATCGGGCCGGTAGCGCGGGTGCGCGCGTCGGTCCTGAACATGCCCACGCGGCACTCGGGGATATTGCACTGGGTGAAGTTGGACGGATTGAAGGTGCTTTCTTCCAGCACCTGCACGATATCGGGGTAAAGGTCCGGCGCATGCGGCGTGGCGGCGGGCTCGCCCGCGGCGGTGGCGCCCCATTCCTGTTCGGCCACGGCGTCGTCGCTCATCTCCGGCAGACGGATGTCCGAATCGCTGAAGTTGACGAAGAAGTTGGTGATCTGCGCGTCGTCAGAGAGCTTCTCCCACACGTTGCGCGCATGCACCTCGGCAAATGGCCCGTTCGGCAGTAGGCAGACCCAGAACGCCAGCGCCCACAACGCCACACCGCCAACGCGCATGACCAGTGCGCGGCTGGGGCTGAGGTGCGCCAGCACGCGACGATCCCAGCGCCAGATGGCCCATAGCGCCAGCGGCGTCACCACGCCCACCACCAGGGCCAGCACGTAAAGGTGCGGATAGTGGCCCAGCGTTTCCAGCAGGCTGCTGCGCGCGTAGTAGACGAAGTCCGCCGGCATCAGCGGCGAATCGAGATAACGCAGCTTCATCACGGACAGGAAGTTCAAGCCAAGGAACAGGCCCCCACTCACGACCAGCGCGGTAGCCGGTCTCGCAAAGGCAAACAGCAGCACGCCGAAGGCGCACACCATCAGGGCAATCACGAAAGCTTGTTGCAGCAAGGCAGGTTCGCGCAGCGCGGTCATGCTTATGCAGAACAGGAAAAATCCTGCCGCGCATAGCCATGCCGCACTTTTCCGCACGAAGCGTAGTGATTGTCGTGGCATAAACGGAAAGGCCCCCTGTTTGGCCCGAATGTCATCTTGACGCAATTCTACGGACTTGTTGACGTCACATGCACAATGGCCGGCAACGGGCAAACGGCGCCCTATAGCGGTTCAGCCTGGGTTTCGCCGGCAAGACGCCTTCCCGATCTGCTAGGTTGCGCCCCTCGGATGCCCACCACGGACTGACGCATGACCTTTCGCCTGCTTCCCCTTGCCGCCCTGGCCGCCGCCACGCTGGCCGGCTGCGCCAGCCAGACGCCCCGCCCTGCCGCGCTGCCGGACGGCAGCCGCGCCCAGGTGGCGATCCTGGAAACCACCGACGTCCACTCCAATGTGCTCAGCTACGACTACTACAAGCAGCGCGAGGACGATTCGCTGGGCTATGAGCGCACCGCCACGCTGATCCGTCAGGCGCGCGGGCAGTTCCACAACAGCTTCCTGTTCGACAGCGGCGACACCATTCAGGGCAGCGTGCTGGCCGACTACCAGGCCCAGGTGAAGCCGGTGGGTTGCGGCGAAGAGCTGGGCATCTATCGGGCCATGGACGCACTGGGCTACGACGGCGGCACCGCCGGCAACCACGAATTCAACTATGGCCTGGGCTTCCTTTCCCAGGTCACCGGCACGCCGATGAACGTGGACGGCGGCCACAGCGACCGCTGTGCCGGCCCGCACTTCCCGCTGGTGCTGTCCAACGTGCTCAGCGTCCGCGACGGCGCGCCCATCTTCCAGCCGTGGACCGTGGTGCAGAAGAACATCACGGTCACCGCGCCCGATGGCAGCACACACAGCGTGCCGCTCAAGGTCGGCATCATCGGCTTCACCCCGCCGCCGATCCTGGAGTGGGACAAGCAGAACCTGCAGGGCAAGGTCACCGTTACCGGCGTGGTCGAAGCGGCGCAGAAGTATCTGCCCGAACTGGAAGCGCAGCATCCCGACCTGATCGTGGCGGTGCTGCATGGCGGCCTGGACACCAACCCGTACACACCGGCCATGGAGAACGGCGGCTGGTATCTGGCGGGCATCCAGGGCATCGATGTGCTGCTGCTCGGCCACTCGCATACGGAATTCCCCGGCCCCCACTACAAGGGCATGCAGGACGTGGATGCCGAGCGCGGCTTCGTGCGCGGCAAGCCGGCGGTGATGGGTGGCTTTTTCGGCAAGGACCTGGGCGTGATTGACCTTGCGCTGCAGCGCAAGGACGGCCGCTGGGTGATCGACAACGGCCAGACGCACAGCGAAGTGCGCCCGATCTGCGCCAAGAAGAACGCATGCGTGCCGGCCGATCCGGAAATTGCCGCGCTGGTGGCGCAGGCGCATAGGGCGGCAGTGGCCTATGTGAACACGCCCATCGGCGAGACCCACGTGCACATGAGCAGCTACTTCGCCGACGAAGGCAACATGACAGCGCTGGCGCCCATCAATGCCGCCATGCGCGACTACGTGCAGAGCGAACTGCCCAAGCAGCATCCGGAACTGGCGAACCTGCCGGTGCTGTCGGCGGCCGCTGCATTCCGTACCGGCTTTGGCGGCCCGGATGATTACACCGATGTCGTACCCGGCCCGCTCACCCTGCGCAGCGCCGCCGACCTGTACTTCTATCCCAACACGCTCGCTGCGGTGAAGGTGGATGGCGCCGGCCTCAAGGCGTGGCTGGAAAAATCGGCTGAACGCTTCAACCAGATCGACCCGGGCAAGGACGGCGAGCAGTCGCTGATCAACGACCACTACCCGGGCTTCAACTTCGATCAGCTGCAGGGTGACCTGAGCTACGTCATCGACGTGTCCAAGCCGGAAGGGCAGCGCATCGGAAAGCTCAGCTACAAGGGCAAGCCGGTGACGCCGCAGCAGCAGTTCATCGTGGCCACCAACAACTACCGCGCCAGCGGCGGCGGCAATTTCCCGGGGCTGGACGGCAAGAACATCGTGCTGGCCGCGCCCGATGGCGCGCGCGAAATCCTCGCCAAGTGGCTGCAACATCACCAGAGCATCGACGCGAAGGATCTGCCAAAGGCGTCCTGGCACTTCGCGCCGGTGAAGACCCGTGGCGAAGTGGTGTTCAAGGGCGCTGCCGGCAAGCAGGACGTGGCGCACGAGGCGGGCTTGAAGAACATCCGCCAGCTCAAGGACAACGGCGACGGTACGGCCATCTACGCGATCGACCTGTCGAAGTAACCCTGTGGGCGACAAACCAACGAAGCGGTGCCCATGTGGCGCCGCGGTCGCGCACAGGGTGCGCTCCTACAAATGGGCTGTTCGGCTGGCCAAAGGTTTCAAACGTACCTGTTGACTGCACTGCAGCAATCGACCTAAGGTCGGGCCATGTCGCCGTCATTCGCGCCAGCACGCATGCTCCATAGCCCGGTAATCACCGGGTGCGTGACGTCATTCATCGATTCCATCGCCACCACCACCACGACCACTATTACCACCAGGTCGGGGTGGGTTTCCGTGCGCGAATAAGTTTCTCAACGCAAACGGCCCCGCCCTCGATGAGGCGGGCCGGTGCACACTCCGACTTCCGCCAGCGAGCACGGGCCCCAACCTAGGAGGCCACCGTGAACCTTGCTGCATCGCCACTTGCCGAACAACCGTCGCTGCCACCGCATGCCGCAGCGCTGCCGATGGTCACCGCACGCCAGCGCGTGCTCGCCGTGGGCCTGGTGGGCCCCGGCCGTGTCGGCAGCGCCCTGCTCGACCAGCTGCGTGCTGCGCAGCCCCGACTGGCGCGTGCCGGACTGAACCTGAAACTCTGCGGCGTCGCCGCCAGCCGCCGCATGTGGCTGGATGCCGACGACCCGGAACTCAACGGCCGCCACGACAGCGCGCAAACCTGGCGCCCCAGCAATCTCGACGAGTTTGCCGCGCATGTACGCGGCGACGATGGCCGCCATGCCTTGTTGATCGACTGCAGCGCCAGCGATGCGGTGGCCTCGCGCTATGCCGAGTGGCTGGCTGCCGGCCTGCATGTGGTGACACCCAACAAGCTTGCCGGCAGCGGTCCGCTGTGGCGCCTGCAGGCCATTCGCGCCGCCTGCGGCGGTGGTTCGCGCTTCCGCTACGAGGCGACGGTGTGTGCCGGCCTGCCGGTGGTGCAGACGCTGCGCGACCTGATGGATACGGGTGATCAGCTGCTGACGGTCGAGGGCATGTTTTCCGGCACGCTGGCGTGGCTGTGCCATCGCCATGACGGCAGCCGGCCGTTTTCCGCGCTGGTGCGCGAGGCGCATGCGCTGGGCTATACGGAGCCCGATCCGCGCGATGATCTTTCCGGCCTCGATGTGGCGCGCAAGCTGGTGATCCTGGCCCGTGAAGCGGGTTGGTCGCTGTCGCTGGAAGACGTGAATGTGCAAAGCCTGGTGCCGCCGGAACTGGCCGCACTATCGGCCGAGGACGCGATGGATCAACTGCACCTGCTCGACGCGCCCATGGCCCAACAGGTAGCGAACGCGCAAACCCAGGGCGGCGTGCTGCGCCATGTCGCCAGCCTCGACGCACACGGCCATGCCAGCGTGCGCCTGGCCATGCTGCCGGCGGCGCATCCTTTTGCGCATACGCGCCTTACCGATAACATCGTGCAATTCACCACGCATCGCTATCGCGACAACCCCATGCTGGTGCAGGGTCCGGGCGCCGGGCCAGAGGTAACCGCTGCCGGCGTATTCTCCGATCTGCTGCGCATCGCCGAATCGCTGGAGGTACGCTGATGAATGCTCTACTGGCCCACCCTATGACCGAACCACACCGACTCTTGAGCGCCCAGGCCATGTCCTATGCCAGCGTGGGCAACGTAGCCGTGGGCTTCGACATTCTCGGCCACACGGTGGCCGGTGCCGGCGACCGTGCGCTCGTGCGGCGCATTGATGAGCCCACCGTGCGCATCGCCGCCATCCGCGGTTGCGTCACCGACCTGCCACTGGAAGCGAGCCGCAATACCGCCGGTGCCGCGCTGCTTTCGCTGCGTCGTGCGCTGGGCCTGCAGCATGGTTTTGAGCTGGAGTTGCACAAGGGCATCGCGCTGGGCTCGGGCATGGGTGGCTCGGCGGCGTCCTGCGTGGCGGCCTTGGTGGCCGCCAATGCGTTGCTCGAACGCCCGCTGCCACGTGAATCGCTGTATGGCTTTGCGCTGGATGGCGAAGCTGTTGCCAGCGGCAGCCGCCATGGCGACAACGTCGGGCCGATGCTGCTCGGCGGCCTGGTGCTGGCGACGCGTGATCGCCTGCTGCAACTACACGTGCCCGAAGCCTGGCACTGCGCGGTGGTGCATCCGCACGTGGTGTTGGAGACGCGCGAGTCGCGCGCCGTGTTGGCCGAAGGCTTCACGCTGCACGACGTGGTTTCCCAACACGCCAACCTCGCGCTGATGCTCACCGGCTGCCAGCGCGGCGATGCCACCCTGGTGCGCGAAGGCCTCAAGGATGTGCTGGTGGAACCGCGACGCGCGCCGCTGATTCCCGGCTTTGCGCGGGTCAAGCAAGCCGCGCTGGATCACCATGCGCTGGGCGCCAGCATCTCCGGCGGTGGCCCCAGCGTGTTTGGCTGGTACGAGCGACGCGAGGACGCCGGCCGGGCGGCCGCTGCGATGGCCGCCGCCTTCGCCGAGGCAGGCCTGGCCAGCGACGCGCTGGTGTCGCCCATCAACGGACCGGCTGCCACGCTGCTCGCGGAGGTCGCGGCATGAGTGAGCCGCTGCACTACCGCAGTACGCGCAGTGGTCGTCATGCCGCATCCATCGAACAAGTGATTGCCGCCGGGCTCGCCCCCGACGGTGGGCTTTATGTGCCCGAAGCGCTGCCCCATCTCGATCCTTCCGCCTTCAATCCGTACGGCTCACTGGCCGATACCGCCAACACCCTGCTCACGCCGTTCTTCAAAGGCACCGCGCTTGCGGCAGAGTTGCCCGCCATCTGTCAGGAGGCACTCGATTTCGAGGTGCCGCTGCGGCCATTGGCGCACCACGACGGCGCCTCGGTGCTGGAGCTGTTTCACGGCCCCAGCGCCGCATTCAAGGATGTGGGCGCCCGTTTTCTGGCAGCGTGCTTTCGGCGGATCCGGCCGGCCGATGCACCGCCCGTCACCATTCTGGTGGCCACCTCGGGCGACACCGGCGCGGCGGTGGCGGCCGCGTTCCATCGCCAGCGCGGCGTGCGTGTGGTGATCCTGTATCCCGATGGCCGCGTATCGCCGCGCCAGGCGCATCAGCTGGGCTGCTTCGGCGACAACGTGCAGGCGTTGCGCGTAGCGGGCAGCTTCGACGATTGCCAGCGCATGGTGAAGTCGGCACTCAACGACGCTTCGCTACAGGCGCAGCGGCCGCTGTCATCGGCCAACAGCATCAGCCTGGGTCGCCTGCTGCCGCAAATGAGCTACTACGCGCATGCTGCGCTGGGCTGGTGGCGTCAACATCGAACGCCGCTCAACTTTGCCGTGCCTACCGGCAACCTAGGCAACGCACTGGCTGCTGTGTGGGTGCGGGAAATGGGCCTGCCCGTGGGTGAAATCCACCTGGCCTGCAACGCCAATGCGACGCTCAGCGATTACTTCGACGGCGATCCGTACACACCACGTGCCGCCATCCCGACGCTGGCCAACGCCATGGACGTGGGCGCACCCAGCAATTTCGAACGCCTACGCTGGACCTTTCCGCACGACCACGAGCTGCGCCTGCAGCTGCATGCCAGCAGCGTGGACGACGCCACCATTCGCGACACCATCGTGCGCCACGCCAACGACCATGGCGAACTGTTCTGCCCCCACACGGCCACGGCCGTGCACGTGCTCGACACCATGGGCTCCACGGGTCTGCCGTGGGCGATCGTGGCGACCGCCCATCCAGCGAAGTTCGACAGCGTGGTGGAGCCGTTGCTTGGCCGGCACGTTGAAGTGCCTGCAACGCTTCAGGCGATGCTTGACCGCCCCGCCGCAGCCGAGCCGCTCGTGGCCGAGGACGCAGCATTGAAGCGCTGGCTGCTGGACCCGACGGCCTGAGGCCGTCGGGTCAACGGATCGTCAATGCTTAGGCAAGCGCCTGCAGCACCTGCTCAGTCGAACGCACGCGCCCCAGACGCGGGAAGATGTGCCCCACCGCAAAGCGATGATGGTCGGCGTCCGACGAGCTCATCATGTCTTCCACCAGGATCTGGTTGAAGCCCAGCTCGAACGCATTGCGCGCGGTGGATTCCACGCCAATGTTGGTGGAGATGCCGCCCAGCACGATCTGCGTGATACCGCGACGACGCAGCTGCAGCTCGAGCTCGGTACCGTAGAAAGCACCCCACTGGCGCTTGATGATGTGGATGTCGCTGTCGGCCACGTTCAGCTCGTCGGCGTATTCCATCCAGTTGGCCGGGAAGCTGCCGCCGCTGGGCGGCGTGTTGTCAGCCAATGGGCGCAGCATGTCGCCGCCATCGGCGGACCAGCCCACGCGCACCAGCGCCACGGGCGCGCCCAGCTCGCGGAAGCGGGCGGCCAGGCGACCGGCGCGCTGGTAAACCTCATTGGCGCTGTGCGGGCCGGCGGCGAACGGGCCGATGCCCTTCTGCAGGTCGATCAGCACCAGCGCGGTGGTGCGTGGGTCCAGCTTTTCCATGGTCGTGCTCCGCAGGGGAGGCGCCGAACGGCCGCCAGTGGGCTTGCTCGAGCGCCTGCGTGAAAGTAAAAGCGTCGTGGTTGCGCCGGCCAGGGTGGCGATTTGCCCTACCATGTCGGCGACCCAACAGGATCAATTATGTGAGGACATCCTCACATTGGAGTTTATGAGGATGTCCTCACGTAATTCAAGCCAGGCCGGTCGTTCGCCCCAGCGCCAGCGCGGTCACGAACGCGTGGCAGCACTGCTGGCGGCGGCCTCGGCCTGCTTCGTCGAAAAAGGTTACGACGCCACCACCATGACCGAAGTGGCGGCCCGGGCCGGCGCCTCGATCGGCTCGCTGTACCAGTTTTTCCCGACCAAGGAGACGCTGGCCGAGGCGTTGATCACCGACCACGCCGAAGGGCTCTACGCCCGCATGGAGCGACTGGTGGCGCAGACACCGGGCTGGAATACGGAGGAACTTTCAGCGCGACTCATCCGCACCTTCGCCGACTACCGCAAGCAGCACCCCTCGTTCGTGGTGCTGGTGGAGGCTGGCGGCTCGGTGCCCTCCATGCTGGGTCGCACCATACGTCAGCGCATGCGTGACTATCTGTGTCAAATCCTCGCCATTCACGCGCCGAGTATCGCCGCCGGTGAATTGCGGCCTGCCGCCATGGTGGTGCAGCAGTTGATGAAGGCTGCTGTAGCGCTGCAAAACGAGCAGCCCGTCGCCCTTCGACAGGCCGCGCAAACCCAGCTGCGGCGCGCCCTTGCGCTCTATCTACAGGAACTCACGAGTGGCTAGTCGTGCGTGCGTGCGAAATGCACCAGGAAGCATCTGGCCATCTGGACGTCCGAATGTGCGCTGCCACACGTGATCTTAAAAATTACAAAAGAAACTGTTGACAACCCATTGCACCCGCCGTTAGGGTCGGTTGCATGTCGCAGCGCAACAGCCAACGTCGCATAGCCGAACCGATCCGTCTCCTGACGGTCGCGGCCCCGCTGCGACTTCGCAACAACCTCCTTCTTGCCCTTGTACTCGTACTCCTTATTACCAACGGAGGTGCGGGCTGAGGGCGTGTGTCCAGGTAAAGCAAAACAAACCTGATACCACCTAAAGAACCCCGCACCCGGCAACGGATGCGGGGTTTTTTAATGCCCTTGGCAACGCACACAGCGGAGCTAAGTGATGAAACCCCAGGACCACCCGACAGACGAGAACAGCGACGTGGGCGATGTAGCCGCCGAACGTCTGCGCATTTTCGACACCACCCTGCGCGATGGCGAGCAGGCGCCCGGCTTTTCGATGGATCGCCGCGCGAAGCTCCGCATGGCACATGCGCTCGAAGCGCTTGGCGTGGACGTTCTGGAAGCTGGCTTCCCCAGCGCGTCGCCGGATGATTTCGCCTCGGTGGCGGAAATTGCCCGCGTGCTGCGAAGCCTCACTGTGTGTGGCCTGGCGCGTTGCCACGACAACGACATCGACGCATGCGGCCGTGCACTGGAGTCCGCCCGGCATTCGCGCATCCATCTGTTCCTGTCCACCAGTCCGCTGCATCGCGAACACAAGCTCAACATGAGCAAGCAGCAGGTGATCGACACCGCCTGCGCGGCCATCGAGCGCGCCAAGCAGCAGTGCCACGAGGTGGAGTTCTCGGCGGAGGACGCCATGCGCACCGAGCCGGACTACCTGGTGGAAGTGTTCAGCGCTGCCATTGCCGCCGGTGCCACCACCGTCAACGCACCCGATACCGTGGGCTACACCACGCCCGCCGAGATCGCTGAACGCTTCGCCTACCTGCGCAAGCACGTGCGCGGCGCCGACCAGGTCGTGTTCTCCAGCCATTGCCACGATGACTTGGGCATGGCCGTAGCCAACAGCCTGGCGGCGGTGTCCGCTGGTGCACGCCAGGTGGAATGCACCATCAACGGTATCGGCGAGCGCGCCGGCAATGCCTCGCTGGAAGAGATCGTGATGGCACTGCGCGTGCGCCCCGCCTACTACGGCGTGGATACCGCCATCGACACACGCAAGCTCTATCCCACCTCGCGTTTGCTGACCCAGCTCACGGGCCAGGCGGTGCCGCGCAACAAGGCCGTGGTGGGCGAGAACGCGTTCGCGCACGAATCGGGCATCCACCAGCACGGCATGATCAAGCACCGCGGCACCTACGAAATCATGCGGCCGCAGGATGTCGGCATGGGCGAAACACGGCTGGTATTGGGCAAGCATTCCGGTCGCCACGCGCTACGCCAGCGTCTGCAGGCGATGGGACATGAGGTCGACGAGTCCGCAATGGACAGCGTGTTCGCCCGCTTCAAGGCGCTGGCCGACAAGAAGCGCGAGATCCACGACGAAGATCTGGAAGCCATCGCACTAGGCCTGGATCCAGAAGCTATTGGCCCCTGGCGTCTGGTGCAGCTCAATACCAACTCGCACATGGGCGGCAGCGCCTCTGCCTCGGTGAAGCTGGCGCACGACAACGGCCACGAGATCGGCGAAGCCGCCATCGGCGACGGGCCGGTGGACGCCGTGCTGCGCGCGATCGAACGCGCCACCGGCACCACGCTGGACGTCACGCAGTTCCAGGTGCGCGCCGTAAGCGAAGGCGGCGATGCGCAGGGTCAGGCCCAGCTCACCGCACGCCACGCCGAACGCGACTGGCGCGGCAACGGCGTCAGCACCGACATCATCGAAGCGACCGCGCATGCCGCGCTCGCCATCGTCAACCGTATCGAGCGACAGCAACCGGTTCCGCAACCGGCCGCCGTCGCCAGTTTGTAATTCCAAGGAGCATCACATGACCACGCCATTTCTCTGGCACAACGGCCAGATCAAGCCCTGGACCGAGGCGACGGTCCACGTCAGCACCCACGCGCTGCACTACGGTTCCTCCGTATTCGAAGGCGAGCGCGTCTACGCCACGCCGCAGGGACCGGCCTATTTTCGCCTTGCCGATCACACGCGCCGCTTGTTCGAATCGGCCCGCGTGTACGAGATCGAGATCGGCTACAGCGAGGAAGAGATCAACGCGGCCTGCCACGAAGTGATCCGCGCCAACCGCATGAAGTCGGCCTATGTGCGCCCGATCGTGTTCCGCGGCGCGGGCAGCCTGGGCGTGCTGCCCAAGGATGATTCGCCGGTGGACGTGGCGATCATGGCGCTGGAATGGGGTGCGTATCTGGGCGATGCGATCGAGCACGGCGCCGATGTGTGCGTGTCGTCGTGGCATCGACCGGCGCCCAACACCATTCCCAGTTGGGCCAAGGCCGGCGGCAACTACCTCAGCAGCCAGCTGATTGCGCTCGAAGCGCGTCGCGGCGGCTATGCCGAAGGCATCGCGTTGGGCCACAACGGCCTGCTGAGCGAAGGCGCGGGCGAGAACCTGTTTCTGGTGAAAAACGGCAAGCTGCTCACGCCGCCCACCAGCGCCGGCATCCTGGCCGGCATCACGCGCGAATCGGTTATCACGCTGGCCGGTGAGATGGGCATCGCCGTGGAAGAGCGCGACCTGCCGCGCGAGGCGCTATACACCGCCGACGAAATCTTCATGACCGGCACCGCTGCCGAAATCACGCCGGTGCGTTCGGTCGATCGCAAACAGGTGGGCGCGGGTCGCCCTGGCGATATCACGCGTGCGCTGCAGAAGGCCTTCTTCGGTCTCTTCGATGGCACAACCACCGACCAGTGGGGCTGGCTCACACCCGTGCAGGTCGAGACGGCGAAGGAGGCTGCGTAATGGCCAAGACGCTTTTTGAAAAGGTGTGGGACGCGCACGTCGTTGCCGCCGAGAGCACCGACACGCCGGCGATTCTCTACGTCGACCTGCATTTGGTGCACGAAGTCACCTCGCCGCAGGCGTTCAGCGAACTGCGCGAACGCGGCCTGAAATTGCGCCGCCCCGATCGCATGCTGGCCACGCTCGATCATTCCACGCCCACGCTGCCTGCCGGCGCGGATGGCGAGCGTCCTTACGCCAACGCCGAAGCCAAGGCGCAGGTGAAACAGTTGGAAACCAACTGCCGCGAGTTCGGCGTCGAACTGCATGGCTGGGACAGCAGCGACCGCGGCATCGTGCACGTGATCGGCCCGGAACTGGGTGCCACGCAGCCAGGCATGACTATCGTGTGCGGTGATAGCCACACATCCACCCACGGCGCATTCGGTGCGCTGGCCTTCGGTATCGGCACCACCGAAGTGGGCCACGTGATGGCCACGCAATGCCTGCTGCAACGCAAGGCCAAGACACTGGCGATCCATGTGGATGGTCAATTGCCGGCAGGCGTCGGCGCCAAGGATCTGATCCTGCACATCATCGGCGAGATCGGCGTGGATGGCGGCACTGGCTACGTCATCGAGTATCGCGGCGACGCCATCGAAGCGATGTCCATGGATGAGCGCATGACGGTGTGCAACATGTCGATCGAAGCGGGCGCACGCGCTGGCCTGATCGCGCCCGACGACATCACGTTCGACTGGCTCAAGGGTCGCCCGCGTGCACCCCGGGGGGCAGCCTGGGATGCTGCCGTGCAGCGCTGGCGTGCGCTGCGTACCGATGAAGGCGCGACATACGATCGCGAGGTGCGCATCGACGCCAGCAAAGTGCGCCCCACCGTGACGTACGGCACACACCCGGGCATGGCAATTGCCATGGACACGCCGGTGCCCGCGGCCCGCAATGCGCAAGAAAAGCGCGCGCTCGACTACATGCGCGCCGAAGCGGGCAAGCCCATGCAGGGCACGCCGGTGGACGTGGTGTTTGTCGGCAGCTGCACCAACTCGCGCCTGTCGGACCTGCGCGAAGCTGCGCATGTGCTACGCGGTCGCCGTGTGGCTGATGGCGTGCGAATGCTGGTGGTGCCTGGCTCTGAAGCGGTGCGCCGCGATGCGGAACGCGAGGGCCTGCATCAGGTGTTTACGGCAGCTGGTGCCGAGTGGCGCGTGCCGGGCTGCTCGATGTGCATAGCGATGAACGGCGATCTCGCGCAGCCGGGGCAGCTGGTGGTGAGTACATCCAATCGCAATTTCGAGGGGCGTCAGGGCAAGGGCGCGCGCACGGTATTGGCGAGTCCCGCGACAGCTGCTGCGTCGGCGCTGGCGGGGCGCATTGCCGACCCGCGCGAATACATGACGGAGGTGGCGGCATGAAGCATCCGTCATCCACGCAGCGACGCCTCAAACCCCTCCCCCTGCGTGCAGGGAGAGGTTGGGTGGGGGTGCTTTTGCTCTCGGCGTCAGAGCCACCCCTCCCCAACCCTCCATCTGCGACCGAAGGGAGTCCCTTTTCGGGGCGTGCAGGGGAGGGAGCCTGCAGCGCGTCGTCTCTTTGTGTCTTCCGGAGTGCCCCATGAAACCGATCACCCGCCTACACTCCCGCACCGCCGTCCTTCCGGACGAAAACATCGACACCGACCGCATCATTCCGGCGCGCTTCCTCACCACCACCGAGCGCGCGGGCCTGGGCAAGCTGTGCTTCAACGACTGGCGCTATCAGGCCGACGGCAGCGACAACCCCGCGTTCCCGCTCAACCAGCCGCAGGCGCAGGGCTGCTCCATCCTCGTCGCCGGGCGCAACTTTGGTTGTGGCTCCTCGCGTGAGCATGCGCCGTGGGCGCTGCTCGACTACGGCATCCATGCGGTGCTGTGCAGCGAAATCGCGGACATCTTCCGCAACAACGCACTGAAGAACGGCCTGCTCGCCATCGTGCTGGACGCCGCCGAACACCGCTGGCTGCTGGAACATCCCGGCATCGAGCTGACCATCGACGTGCGCGAGCAATACATCGCCCTGTCCGATGGCGGCCGCATCCATTTTCAGCTGGAACCCTTTGCACGCCATTGCCTGCTGCACGGCGTGGATCAGCTCGGCTATCTGCTGCAGCACGCCGAGGCCATCACCGCTTACGAACAACGCACGGAGAAAGCCGCATGAGAGCGCATATCGTCACCCTGCCCGGCGACGGCGTCGGCCCCGAGGTCACTGCCGCGGCGGTCGCCGTGCTCGACGCGGTAGCCGCGCACTTCGACCACAGTTTCCACTTCGAGGAACACCTGATCGGTGGTTGCGCCATCGACGCCACCGGCGAACCGCTGCCGGCCGCATCGCTGGGCGCCTGCAAGGCCGCTGATGCGGTGCTGCTTGGCGCGGTGGGTGGCCCGAAGTGGTCTGATCCGAATGCGCCGGTGCGCCCCGAGCAGGGCCTGCTCGCGCTGCGCGCCGCGCTGGGCGTGTACGCCAACCTGCGTCCGCTGCAGGTGCATCCGGCACTGGCTTCGTTGTCGCCGTTGAAGAACGAAAAGCTGAAGAACGTCGATGTGCTGTTCGTGCGCGAACTCACCGGCGGCGCCTACTTCGGCGCCAAGACGCGCACCTTTGACACCGCCACCGACGAATGCAAGTACACCGTGGCCGAAGTCGAACGCGTCGCCCGCCGCGCCTTTGACCTGGCACGCGAACGCCGCCGCCACGTCACCTCGGTGGACAAGGCCAACGTGCTGGAAACCTCGCGCCTGTGGCGTAGCACAGTACAGCGCGTGGCCGCCGAGTATCCCGATGTGAAGCTGGAACATCAGCTGGTCGACTCGATGGCGATGCTGCTGCTCACCCAGCCTTCGCGCTACGACGTGGTGGTTACCGAGAACCTGTTCGGCGACATCCTCACCGACGAAGCCGCCGCGCTGGCCGGTTCGCTGGGCCTGTTGCCCTCGGCGTCGCTGGGCGAAGCCAAGGCCGGCCTGTACGAGCCCATCCACGGTTCGGCGCCGGATATCGCCGGCCAAGGCGTGGCCAATCCGACCGGCGCGATCCTCTCTGCCGCGCTGTTGTTGCGTCACTCACTGGGACTGGAACAGGAAGCGACGGTGGTGGAAGCGGCCGTGGCCGAGGTGATCGAGCGTGGCCCGCACACGCGCGACATCGGCGGCCAGGCCGGCACGCGCGAAGTGCTGGACGCCGTGCTTGCCGCGCTCGATGAGCATGCCTGCAATGCCGCAGCGTTCCTGCGCTGGGGGCGGGCATGCGGATGAACCACTCGCACCCCTCGCCGGTTTGCTCCTTCCCCTGCGAGCAGGGGGAGCTTGGGAGGGGGTCAAACCTTGCGACAAGAGCTCACCCCTCCCCAACCCTCCCCTGCGCGCAGGGGAGGGAGCTGAAGCATTCAATTCATCCACTACGGAAACATCATGCGCAGTGATTTGATCAAGACCGGCCCTGATCGCGCGCCTGCACGCGCGATGCTTCGCGCCACCGGCATGGATGACGCCGCCATTGCCAAACCACTGGTGGCCGTAGTGCACACGTGGTCGAACGTAAGCCCATGCAACCTCAACCTGCGCGAACTCGCCGAACATGTCGCCGAGGGGATTCGCGCCGCGGGTGGTACGCCGGTGGAGTTCAATACCATCGCGGTCACCGATGGCATTGCCATGGGCACGCCGGGCATGCGCGCGTCGCTGATCAGCCGTGAGGTGATCACCGATTCGATCGAGCTGGCCGTGGACGGCCATTGCCTCGACGCGATGGTGGTGCTGTGCGGCTGCGACAAAACCATTCCCGCCGCCGCGATGGCGATGGCGCGCCTGGATATCCCCAGCGTGGCGCTTTACGGCGGCACCATCTCGCATGGCACGCACAAGAACCACCCCATCACCATCCAACAGGTGTTCGAAGCCGTAGGTGCCTACGGCGCGGGCAAGATCGACGACGCCGAGCTCACCTCGGTCGAACGCGATGCCTGCCCCGGCGCTGGCGCCTGCGGAGGTCAGTTCACCGCCAATACCATGGCGATGGTGCTGTCCACGCTGGGCCTGTCGCCGCTGGGCTTCAACGACATTCCCGCCACGCATCCGGCCAAGGCCGCTGCCGCACGCAAATGCGGCGAGCTGGTGATGGAGTGCCTGAAGCACGAGCGCACGCCGCGCGCCATGCTCACCATCACCTCGCTCCGCAACGCGGCGCGCATGGTAGCGGCCACCGCGGGTTCCACCAATGCGGTGCTGCATCTGCTGGCCATTGCGCGCGAAGCCGGCGTGCCATGGACGCTGGAGGATTTCGAGCCCGCATCGAAGCACACGCCAGTGATTGCCGACCTGTTGCCGGGCGGCCGCTACACCGCCGTCGAAATGTTCGGCGCGGGTGGCAGCGCGCGCGTGGCGCAAGAACTGATTGCTGCGGGCATGCTCGACGATGCACCCACTGTCACCGGGCGCACCCTGTTTGAAGAGGCCGCCGCTGCACCACGTGCCGAGCAGCAGGATGTGGTGCATCCGATCAGCGCACCGCTGAAGCCGCGCGGTGGTTATTCCATCCTCTATGGCAACCTCGCGCCGGAAGGCTGCATCCTCAAGCTCGCCGGCAAGGGCGCCAACCATTTCGAAGGACGCGCCCGCGTGTTCGAGAGTGAGGAACAAGCCTTCGCCGCCGTGCAGGGCGGCACCATCGAAAAGGGCGACGTCATCGTCATCCGCAACGAAGGCCCTGCTGGGGGACCCGGTATGCGCGAAATGCTGGGCGTCACCGCGGCGCTGGTCGGCCGCGGGCTGGGCGATGACGTGGCGTTGATCACCGACGGCCGTTTCTCCGGCGCCACGCATGGCTACATGGTTGGCCATATCGCGCCCGAAGCCGTGCGTGGCGGCCCCATCGCGTTGCTGCGCGAGGGTGATCGCATCCGCATCGACGCCGACAGCCGCCAGATCAGCACCGACGCCGATCTCGTCACCCGCCGTGTCGGCTGGCAACCGCCGGCACCCAAGGTGACGCGTGGCGCACTGGCCAAGTACGCGCGCCTGGTGGGCTCCGCTTCCGATGGCGCCACCACGCAACCCGTTACATCTCGCAGCACTTCCGCTTCCCAACACACCAACGTCAGCGAAGACGCAACCGCAGGAGTCACCGCATGAGCAACCCGACCTCGAACGACACCCTCGCCAAGGCCCGCATCGCCGTACTCGGCTATGGCAGCCAGGGCCGCGCCCACGCCCTCAACCTGCGCGACTCCGGTCTCGATGTCGTGGTTGGCCTGCGCAAGAACGGCCCCTCGTGGGAGAAAGCACGCGCCGAAGGCTTCAACGTGGCCGAGCCGGGCGAGGCAGTGAAGGACGCCGACCTGATCGCCGTGCTCACGCCCGACATGGTGCAGCCGACGCTGTACAAGGAACACATCGCGCCGAACATCAAGCCGGGCGCCGCGCTGTTGTTCGCGCATGGCTTTAACGTGCACTTCAAGCAGATCGACCCGCGCGACGATATCGACGTGATCCTGGTGGCGCCGAAGGGCCCGGGCGCGCTGGTGCGTCGCGAGTATGAAATCGGCCGTGGCGTGCCTTCCATCTGGGCGGTGCATCAGGACGTCAGCGGCCACGCCGAAGCCAAGGCCAAGGCCTATGCCGATGGCATCGGTGGCGGCCGTGCGCTGTTGATCAAGACCGACTTCAAGGAAGAGACCGAGACCGACTTGTTCGGCGAACAGGCCGTGCTGTGCGGCGGCGCCAGCTCGCTGGTGCAGGCTGGCTTCGAGACGCTGGTGGAAGCCGGCTACCAGCCGGAAATCGCCTATTACGAAGTGCTGCACGAGCTGAAGCTGATCGTGGACCTGTTCTACGAAGGCGGCATCGCGCGCATGCTGGAGTTTGTCTCCGAAACGGCGCAGTACGGCGACTACGTCAGCGGCCCGCGCGTGATCGATGCGGGCACCAAGGCACGCATGAAGGACGTGCTCAAGGACATCCAGGACGGCACCTTCGCCCGCAACTGGATCGCCGAGTACAACGCCGGCCTGCCGAACTACAAGAAGTTCAAGCAGGCCGACCTGGAGCATCCGGTGGAACTGGTGGGCGCAAAGCTGCGTGCGCGCATGCCGTGGCTGCAGGCGAATGCGCCGAAGCCGGCTGCCGAGCCGCTCAAGAAAGTGGGTTGACGCACTCTCTCCTCCCCCTGCTTGGCAGGGGGAGGTTGGGAGGGGGTGCTTTCGCGTTAGGCGCTAGAGCCACCCCTCCCCAGCCCTTCATCTGCGACCGAAGGGAGTCCCTTTACGGGGCAAGCAGGGGAGGGAGTTTTTTCCGGCAAGTCCTTTGAATCTTCCAAGCGCCGTGACACCGGCGCCACCCAAGGAAACACGACCACCGTGAACGTGCCACTGCAAAAGGAGTTACCCGCATCCGCTGCCGCCCACCCGCTGGCCGGCCAGGCCATGAGCGGTGCGGAAGTGGTGGTGCAGGTACTTGCCGATGAAGGCGTCGAGGTGCTGTTCGGCTATTCGGGCGGTGCCATCCTGCCGGTGTACGACGCGGTATTCCGTTTCAACGCCACGCATTTGTCGCCGGTGGGTGGCGAACCGATGCCGCTGATCGTGCCGGCGAACGAACAAGGCGCGGGCTTCATGGCAGCAGGCTATGCGCGTGCCTCGGGCAAGGTCGGTGTGGCCATTGTGACGTCCGGCCCAGGCGCCACCAACATGGTGACGCCGGTGCGCGATGCGATGGCCGACTCCGTGCCGCTGGTGGTGATCTGTGGCCAGGTGCCTACCGCGGCGCTGGGCAGCGATGCATTTCAGGAGGCGCCCGTCAGCAACATCATGAGTTCGTGCGCCAAGCACGTGTTCCTGCTGACGGATCCCGCCCGACTGGAAGTGACCCTGCGCACCGCGTTCGAGATCGCACGCAGCGGACGCCCTGGGCCGGTGGTGGTGGATATTCCCAAGGACGTACAGAACACTTCGCTCACCTTCGCCGGCGAGGGGCGCCTGCCTATTCCCGGCTATCGCGCGCGCCAGCATGCGATCGACAACGCGCGACTTGACGATGCACAGTGCGAGGCTTTCTTCGATGCGCTGGCCAAGGCCAAGCGCCCGCTGATCTACGCGGGCGGTGGCATCATTGCCGCTGAAGCAGCCACCACGCTGCGGGCTTTCGTGCAGCAGTTCGGGCTGCCGGTGACCACGACGCTGATGGGTATCGGCGCGGTGGACACCACCGACCCGCTGGCGCTGCACATGCTGGGCATGCATGGCACGGCATACGCCAACTACGCTGTGGATGACTGTGATTTTCTGCTGGCACTGGGCGCGCGTTTCGACGACCGCGTGGCCAGCGTGCCGGATCGTTTCGCGCCGAACGCACGCTTTATCGCGCAGATCGATATCGACCCGGCCGAGATCGGCAAGGTCAAGACCGTGCACTGGCATCATCATGGTGATCTGGACCGCACGCTGTCGCGTCTGCACCAGTACGGCCTGCGCCACGGTTTACATTTCGCCGCGGACAACCACTTTGCCGACTGGCATGCACATATTGCCGATCTCAAGAGCACGCATGCGCTGAACTACGACCGCGACAGCGCACTGATCCAGCCGCAAGCGGTGATCGAGGCGATCAACCATCACACACAGGGTCGCGCGGTGATCAGCACCGGCGTGGGCCAGCATCAGATGTGGGCCGCGCAGTACTTCGATTTTCGCGAGCCGCGTCATTGGCTCACTTCCGGCTCGATGGGCACGATGGGCTTCGGCCTGCCGGCTGCCATCGGCGCGCAGTTCGCGCGGCGCGATGCAGTGGTGATCGATATCGACGGCGACGCCAGCATCCGCATGAACCTGGGTGAGCTGGAAACCGTGACCACCTACAACCTGCCGGTGAAGGTGGTGGTGCTCAACAACATGGGTGACGGCATGGTGCGGCAGTGGCAGAAGCTGTTTTTCCGCGGCCGCTTCGCTTCGTCCGACAAAAGCCTGCACAAGAAGGATTTCATCAAGGCCGCGCAGGCTGATGGTTTTGAGTGGGCGAAGCGGCTGGAGCACAACGAGGATCTGGCCGCGACCATTGCCGACTTCATTGCCTTCGACGGCCCGGCGTTCCTTGAAGTCATGATCGATCCCGATGCCGGCGTATATCCGATGGTCGGACCGGGCGCGACGTACGCCCAGATGATTACGGGCGATTTCATTCCGTCGCGCGTGGCGTCTGCGTCGTCGGGAGATGCGACCAGCGACATGTTCTAACAACCGTCGTCCTCGCGCAGGCGGGGACCCGGTGACTTTCGTCCTACAAGGCACTGGATGACCAGCCCTTCGGCTGTTGAAAACCGCCTCCTGCTTTCGCAGGAATGACAAGTAGGAAGCGATCTGGAGCCGCTCCATGAAACACACCCTATCCATCCTGCTGCAAAACGAATCCGGCGCCTTGATGCGCGTGGCGGGCTTGTTCGCTGCGCGCCACTGCAACATCGACACGCTGACGGTTGCTGCCACGCAGGATCCCGACGTGTCGCTGCTGACGCTGGTGATGCACGGTGCCGACGAAACGGTGGAACAGATCATCAAGCAGACGCGCAAACTGGTGGATGTCATCGAGGTAAACCACCCTGCCGCCAGCGCCGCCCCATGAACGCACTGGCCGAGCGCGTTGATACCAACGCCGTTTTCAGCGCGCACGAGCTGTTGCGGCAGACGGTCGGCGCGCGCGTATACGACGTAGCGCGCGAAACGGCGCTGGACGCCGCACCGCTGCTGTCGGCACGACTGGGCCAGCGGGTATTGCTCAAGCGCGAAGATCAGCAGCCGGTGTTCTCGTTCAAGCTGCGCGGTGCGTACAACCGCATGGCCGGCCTGGATGCCGCGCAGCGTGTGCGTGGTGTCATCGCGGCTTCCGCCGGCAACCATGCCCAAGGCGTGGCGTTGGCCGCGGCCCGGCTCGGCATCCGCGCGATCATCGTGATGCCGGTGACGGCGCCGCAAGTGAAAGTGGATGCGGTGCGCCGCCTGGGTGGCGCGCAGGTGGAGGTGTTGCTCTGCGGCGATTCCTATAGCGATGCACAAGCCGCGGCCGCCGAGTTGCAAACCGAGCACGACTACACCTTCGTGCATCCATTCGACGACCCGGCCGTCATCGCGGGCCAGGCGACGGTGGGCATGGAGATCCTGCGCCAGCACCCCGGCCCGTTACACGCGGTGTTCGTGCCGGTGGGTGGCGGCGGTTTGCTTGCAGGCGTCGCGGCTTACATCAAGACGCTGCGCCCCGATGTGAAAGTGATCGGCGTGCAGACCTGCGATTCCGATGCGATGGCCCGCTCGCTGGAAGCCGGGGCGCCCGTCGCGCTGGCTGAAGTCGGTTTGTTTTCCGATGGCACCGCAGTGAAACGCGTGGGCGACCTCACTTTCGAACTGTGCCGCCAGCATGTGGATGCGATGGTGCGCGTGGATACCGATGCGATCTGCGCTGCCATTCGCGATGTGTTCCAGGATACCCGCAGCGTGCCCGAGCCTGCCGGAGCGCTGGCGCTGGCCGGCCTCAAGCAATACGTGGCCACACATGGCGCGGTAGCCGAGCCGATGGTGGCGATCGTCTCCGGCGCGAATCTCAATTTTGACCGGCTACGCTTTGTCGCCGAGCGTGCCGAGGTGGGCGAGCAACGCGAGGCGGTGTTTGCCGTCACCATTGCGGAAGAGCGCGGCAGCTTTCGGCGCTTCTGTGCCGCGCTGGGCCAGCGCAGCATCACCGAGTTCAACTACCGCATCGGCAACGCCGCCGAAGCGCATATTTTCGTGGGCGTGCAAACCACGCGACGCGACGAGCGCGATACGTTGATCGACGCCTTCCGCACACACGGTTTTGGCGTACTCGACCTTACCGACGACGAGCTGGCCAAGCTGCACCTGCGCCACATGATCGGCGGCAGCTCGCCGCTCGCGTGCGATGAACTGCTCTATCGCTTCGAATTTCCCGAGCGGCCCGGCGCCCTCACGCGGTTCCTGGGACATATGCATCCGGACTGGAACATCAGCCTGTTCCACTACCGCAACCAGGGTGCCGACTACGGGCGCATCCTGGTCGGCATCCAGGTGCCGCAGGATGAGCGCGCGCTGTTCCAGGCCTTTCTCGACACGCTGGGTTATCCGTTTCGCGATGAGAGCGAGAATCCGGCGTACCGGTTGTTGTTGCGGGGTTGATGCTCCCCCTCACCGTCACCACGATTCATTGCCGTCGTCCCTGCGAAGGCAGGGACCCAGTGTCTTTCATTCTTGCCGCGCAATCCAAAGGCACTGGATCCCTGCCTTCGCAGGGATGACGATGGGGAGGGTGGCTGGCTATCCGACAAGCCCCGCGCCACTCCCTTCGACCACCTCCAGCTCAAACACATGGTTGTCGTAGTCGCTGAAATACAGCGCCGTGTCATGGCGTGCCATCTGGTAGTCCAGCGCCAGCGCGTCCATCCGTTGCGCGCAAGCCAGCTGTTCGGCCTTGCTGACGGCGAAGGCGATGTGATCGCCGTTGCGCATGGCCGGGCCATTGCCGCGCACCAGCACGAAGGTGACGCCGCCCACTTGCACACTCGCCTCGGGATGCGCGTCTTCCGGATCCTCGCCATGCAACAGGCGCGCATCGTCGAACACGCCGGTCAGCAGATCCGCGGTGCGCGTCGGGTTGGCGACGATCAGGGCGATATGACTCAATGCCTTGGGCATGGCTCAGGTCTCTGCACGGTGTGACGGTTCGCTCAGTTTAGGCCGCTTTGTGACGGGGCTGCGACAGCGTCGGTGGTGTAAATCAGCGCCAGGTCACGCCACCGGCCATGGCCTGCCACGCTAAACTCGGCGGATGGCTCCTTCCTCCCGCAAGCGCCAGAGGCGCACCCTGTCCCCGGCTACTGCGGCGCGTCCGCGGCCCGGTGGCCCGGCCAAATCGCCCGCGAACGCGCAACCGGCGGACAGTTCCAGCCACGCCACGCGCGTACTGGACTGGCTGTTGCAGCGACTGCCTGCGCCTTATCGCAGCAAGGCGCGAGATTATCTCGTGCTCACCCGCATGGACCGCCCCATCGGCGCCCTGCTGTTGCTGTGGCCCACCTGGTGGGCGTTGTGGCTGGGCGCGGGCGATTTTCCGCCGGTGAAACTGCTGGTGATCTTTACGCTGGGCGTGTTCTCGATGCGCGCTGCCGGCTGCGCCATCAACGACTACGCCGACCGCAAGCTCGACCCGCAAGTGGCACGCACCGCCGGACGCCCCATCGCGGCCGGACGCGTGACGCCGCGCGAAGCGCTGATCGTGTTCGCCAGCCTGCTGGTGTTTTCGTTCGTGCTGGTGCTGTTCACCAATCGACTGACCATCGAGCTGTCGTTTGCCGGCGCTGCGCTGGCAGCGATCTATCCATTCACCAAACGCTATACGCACCTGCCGCAGGTGGTGCTGGGCGCGGCGTTCGGCTGGTCGATTCCGATGGCGTTCGCGGCCGTATCCAACCAGGTGCCGGCAGTGGGCTGGCTGCTGTTTATCGCCAACATCCTGTGGTCGGTGGTGTATGACACCGAATACGCCATGGTGGATCGCGACGACGACCTCAAGGCCGGTGCCAAATCCACCGCCATCCTGTTTGGCGATGCCGACTTGCCGATCATCGGCATTCTCATGGCGACCTTCCTGCTGGCCATGCTGTTTGTAGGCCAGCGCGGCGCACTGGGCTGGCCCTACTGGCTGAGCCTGCTGGTCGCCGCGGGCCTGTTCGGCTGGCAGCTGTGGCGCATGCGCGAGCGTGCCCGCGACGCCTGCCTGTGGGCCTTCCGCAACAACAACTGGCTGGGTATGGCGCTATGGATCGGCATCGTGCTGGCCTTGGCAGTGCGCTGAGCCGTCACCGCCGGGCCACAGTTGCCCGCGCAATATTGTTGTTCGGCTGTGTCGAATCTGGCCTTACTCGTTCGACGCAGGATTGAAGCCCCCGAAAATCGGCGGCTCGAGCCTGTAACCCGAAGGGAGCGACAACGATGCGATTCATGGCGATGGTACGGGCCACCCGGGCCTCCGAGGCCGGCGAAATGCCCAGCGAAAAGCTGCTGGCCGACATGGGCAAATTCAACGAAGAGCTGGTGAAGGCGGGTGTGCTGCTGGCCGGCGAAGGCCTGCACCCCAGCGTGCGCGGTGCGCGCATCCGCTATGACGGTGACCTGCGCACCGTGATCGACGGCCCGTTCGCCGAAACCAAGGAACTCATTGCCGGCTTCTGGCTGCTGCAGGTGGCCTCGCTGGAAGAGGCCGTGGAATGGCTCAAGCGTGCGCCCAATCCATTCGATGGCATGGCGTCGGAAGTGGAAATTCGGCGCGTATACGAAGCGGAGGATTTCGGCGCCGAATTCACCCCCGAGCTGCGCGAGCAAGAAGCCAACAGGCGCGCACAGATAGCTGACCAAGCCTGACCCATTCAAGGAGATGAACCATGCAGGTACAACCGTATTTGATTTTTGATGGGCGCTGCGAAGAGGCGCTGGACTTCTACAGCAAGGCCATCGATGCCGAGATCTTGTTCATGAAGCGCTTCAAGGAGGCGCCGCCCAGCGAAGGCGGACCCAACCCCGGGCCCGAGGTCGCCGAGAAGGTGATGCACGCCACCCTGCGCATCGGCGACAACACCATCATGGCCTCCGATGGCCACTGCATGGGTGCAGCGAAGTTCGAAGGTTTTTCGCTTTCGCTGGGCACCAAAAGCGGCGACGAAGCCACGCGGGTTTTCAAGGCACTTGCCGACGGTGGCGAAGTCGTGATGCCGCTGACGCAGACCTTCTTCGCTTCCCACTTCGGCATGCTCAAGGACCGCTTTGGCGTGCAGTGGATGATTATTGCGGGCCAGTGATGGTGCCAACCGCAAGCCCATGTCCTGATCGGTCGCCATGACGGCGACCGACATCCATCGCACCATCGACGCGGTCTGGCGCATGGAATCGCCACGACTCATCGCCGGCCTCGCCCGCATCGTGCGCGATGTGGGCACCGCCGAGGAGCTGGCGCAGGACGCGCTGGTGGCCGCGCTGGAACAGTGGCCCGGCAGCGGCGTGCCGCGCAACCCGGGTGCGTGGCTGATGACCACGGCCAAGCACCGCGCCATCGACCAGTTGCGCCGGCAGGCCCTGCATCGACGCAAGGAAAACGAACTCACCCGGGAGATCGAGGCGCAGCTCCAACAGACCGTGGGAGAAGCGGACGCCATGCTCGACGATCCAATCGGCGACGACCTGCTGAGCCTGGTGTTCACGGCCTGCCATCCGGTGCTGTCCACCGAGGCTCGCGTGGCACTCACCTTGCGATTGCTCGGCGGTCTCACCACGCCGGAAATCGCGCGGGCGTTCCTGGTGCCCGAAGCGACCGTTGCGCAACGCATCGTGCGCGCCAAACGCACGCTCAGCGCTGCCCAGGTGCCCTTCGAAGTGCCGCGTGGCGACGAACTGGCCGTACGCCTCGCTTCGGTACTCGAAGTGATCTACCTGATCTTCAACGAGGGCTACGCCGCTACGGCGGGCGACGACTGGATGCGCCCGGCGCTATGCGACGAGGCCTTGCGCCTGGGCCGCGTACTCACCGGCCTCGCGCCGCAGGAACCTGAAGTGCATGGCCTGGTGGCGTTGATGGAGATTCAGGCCTCGCGCACGGCAGCCCGCATCACGCCCACTGGCGAGCCGATCCTGCTGGGCGAACAGAATCGCGCACGCTGGGACCAGCTGTTGATTCGCCGCGGACTGGCCGCACTGCAGCGCGTCGAAGCGCTCGGCGGCGCCGATGGTTCCTATGCGCTGCAAGCCGCCATCGCCGCCTGCCATGCACGTGCCCCCAGCGTCGACGACACCGACTGGCCGCGCATTGCCGCCTTGTACGACCGGCTGGCCGAACGCATGCCCTCGCCGGTCGTATCACTCAACCGCGCGGTGGCGCATGCCCAGGCTTTCGGCCCGCAAGCCGGGCTCACCCTGGTGGACGCACTGCGCGACGAACCGCTGCTGCGTCAGTACCACCTGCTGCCCAGCGTGCGCGGCGATCTGCTTCGACGACTGGGCCGGCACGACGAAGCACGCGCGGCGTTTGAACAGGCCGCCAGCCTAGCGCGCAACACGCGCGAACGCGAACTGCTGATGCAGCGCGCGGCGGCAAGCGCGCAGGCGATTGGCGATAGCTAGTCCGCGGGCGGCGGCGCGTCGATTCCAAACCGCGCCAGCAGGAAATCCACCACGCTGCGCAACTTCGCCGTCGGTCGCCGGTCCTGCGGATAGATCAGATACATCGGCGAAGGCATCAGCGACCACGCCGGCAGCACGGGCAACAAGCGGCCCGCAGCAAGATCATCAGCCAACACGACTTCCGGCTGCAGCACGATGCCCACGCCATGCAACGCCGCGATGCGCAGCGCGTTGCCCTGGTTCGCCGTAAAGCGCCCCCGCACGGTCACCGCGCAGACCTCTCCGTCCGGCCCCACCAACCGCCAGCGATCATGCCGGCGCCAGTACGAAGGCCCCAGGCACTCGTGCTCGCTCAATTCCCGCGGATGCTGCAGCTGGCCATGCTGCGCCAGATAGCTGGGCGCCGCAGCCAATTGCCGACGATAAGGCTGCAGCGGACGCGCCACCAGACCGGGGTCGTCGATATCACCGATATGGATGCCCAGCTCGAAGCCCTCGTCCAGCAGATGGGGCTTGCGGTTATCCAGCGTGAGTTCAACGCCGACTTCGGGATGCCGGCGCATATAGTCGCTGAGCGCCGGCACCAGGCTGTGGCTGCCGAAGCTGACCGGCGCAATCAGCCTCAACTGGCCACGCGGGCTGGCCTGCAGCTCAGACGCGCTGGCTTCGGCCAGCTCCACCTCGGCCAGCACATGCTTGCAACGCTCGTAGTAAAGCCGCCCCACATCGGAGAGCTGTTGGCGGCGCGTGGTGCGATGAAGCAGGCGCGCGCCCAATCGTTCTTCGATGGTGCGGATATGTTTGGCCACCATGGTTGCCGACACCTGGCTCACCTCGGCCGCGGCGCTGAAGCTGCCGCTTTCCACCACGCGCACAAACATCTCCATGCTGGCCAGCTTGTTCACGATTGCAAACCCATAGGTTTTGTATGGGTCAAATCATGGCATGTTTATCAACATTTCGGCGCCGGGCAATCTATCCACACCGCCTCTCACGGGAGGCACCAAGGAGAACCGTCATGCCAACCTTGCACCTGGAAATGCACCCCGGCCGCACCTTGGAACAGAAGCGCGCCTTCGTTCGCGAAGTGACTCGCGTCGCCGCCGAAACCCTCACCTGCCCGCCCGAAAGCGTCGATATCGTAATCAGCGAAGTGTCGCGCGAGGCCTGGGCCAAGGGTGGCAAATTGATGGCCGATAGCTGACACCCGTTCCCTCACCACACAGGTCCATGGCATGAACGACAACCAGGCGCCGTATCACGCGCACATCTACTACGCCCCGGAAACGCGCGCGCTGGCCGAGTACGTGCGGCAGCGCCTGATCGACCTGATGGCATCAGGCACCCTGCCCCCGCTGCTTTTCGTCGGCAAGCTCAAGGACCACAAGGCCGGCCCGCACCCGATTGCGCAATTCGAGATTCACTACCGCAAGGCAGCGCTGCCGGCCATGCTCCGCTTCATCGAGGACACCGGCCTGACCGCGCTGGTGCATCCGCTCACCGACGACGACCTGGCCGACCACACGACGCTGGCGCACTGGATCGGCACACCCATCGAGCTGGACCTCAGCACGCTCGATCCGCCCGGAAGAAACCAGGGCGTGGCGCGCTTTGCGAAATCGGATTTCTAGGACATCCTGATGCGGCTGGGAGTGGTCCCGGCCAAGATGCCCCCCTGCGCCGGGCCATCTCATGCTCGTTTTTCACCGCCATTCCTGGAGATGACCCGCCGTGTCGCACTATTCCGGCCCGCTGCTGACGCGCCCCGTCGCCGAGGCACTACTGGCCGCACACCAAGGCGGAGCCGCCGAATGGGTGGGCTCGTTGGACCTGGGCCGTTCAAGCGACCGCGCTTCGTTGCACGCGGACCACTGGCTCTGGCAAGGCGCGCGCTATCCGTATCCGTCCAAGGTGAAAGACCGCACCATCTATTACTGGGACGGTGATGAGTTTTCGCCGGTGTCGCGTTTTTCCGGCTCGTTGATCAAGCTGGTGCCCACCGAATGGGGCGCACCCACGTTCGAGATCGACGGCATCAAGATGCTGCCCACCGCGAAGGAATCGCCCTTCGAGGATGCACGCCGCAAGGTGGCGCTGGTCGAACCGCGCGGCAAGGTGCTGCTGGATACCTGCGGCGGGCTCGGCTATTTCGCCGCCTGTTGCCTGGAGGGCGGCGTGGCACGCATCCACTCGTTCGAGAAGAACCCCGATGTGTTGTGGCTGCGCACGCTCAATCCATGGTCCCCTGATCCCGACGCGCCAACCAGCGGCGGCCGCCTGCAATTGACCCATGCCGACGTTTCACAGGCCATTGCGGAGATTGCCGACGCCTCGGTAGACGCATTGCTGCACGACCCGCCGCGCTTTGGCATCGCCGGCGAGCTCTACTCCCAGGCGTTCTACGATCAACTGGCGCGCGTACTTCGCCGCGGCGGCCGCATGTTCCATTACACCGGCAGCCCCAACAAACTCACCAGCGATCGCGACGTACCGCGCGAAGTGGCGAAGCGGCTGGAGAAGGCGGGGTTCAAGGCGGAACTGGCGCTGGATGGCGTTTTGGCGATACGGCGCTAAACGGCACGACGCAAGCCGATGCCACACCTGCGCGCCTTGCTCTTAGCTTCCTCTCCCCGTCAGGGGAGAGGACTGAGGTGAGGGGGCGCGTGCTCGCGATAGCGCATTTACAAAGCACGCTTCATAGCCAGGCCACCGCGAGATTGGCCCCTCACCCTACCCTCTCCCCAAAGGGGAGAGGGGAAAGAAGAGACCCCGTCAGGCAAGTAGCCGCAGTTTGGGCTCGCGATCCCACTGACGCGTTTTGGCGGCCTTGATGAAGGCCTTGGTGTCTGCCGTATCGACCACACCGGCGTCCTTGCCCACATTGCCCGCTTTGAGAACAAGCTGACCGCCCGCATCGGCGGCAATCGCCTTGAGATGTGCAAACGCGTCGCGGCCAAAATCGACAGCGGATCCGTTCTTGGCGAGGCGCTTTCCCGCCTCGTCGGACAACACGATGGCCACGGCATCGAACACCGTCGACGGCGTACCGGCCAGCTGGCCGTCGGCCGCCATCAACTTGCCATCCAGCGTAACGCCGAGCTTGGGAGCAACCAGCTTCACGCTGGCGCCGGCGTTTTCGGCGGCCTTGCGTAAAGACTTCACGGTATTTGCGTCAGACCCGTCGTCCACGAGGATGCCGACCACGCGTCCCTCCAGCGTGTCTTTCATCTTGCCAATGATCTGCAACGCCGGTGATGGCGGCATATCGATGGGCTGCACGGCCGTCGGCGGTGCCGGCGGCAGCGCGGCCAACCCAAGGCCGGTGGCGACCCGTTGCGCCAGATCGGGATCGACATGACGAAGATGGCCAACGATGGCTTCGCGCACGTGCGGCGTGCCCACCTTGGAAAGCTCGAAGGTGATGGCCGATGCAATATGCGCCTGCTCGGTTTTGGTCTGACTGCGGAAGAACAGCCGCGCCTGGCTGTAGTGGTCGGCAAAGCTTTCGGTGCGAATGCGGCCCTTCGCGCCATCATCGCCCTGAACCGCGGCGCTGCGAAAACCTTCGCGCGCCTCTCGCGGAGCATCCTCCTGCAGCGAACTTGGCTCGTAGCTCACGCGGCCCTTGGGCACATGCATTTGCATATGGCCATCGCGTTGCAGATTGGCAAACGGGCACTTCGGCGCGTTGATCGGTATCTGGTTGAAGTTGGGTGATCCCAGGCGCGAAAGCTGCGTGTCGAGGTACGAGAACAAACGCCCCTGCAGCAGCGGATCGTTGGAGAAGTCGATGCCCGGCGGTACGTTGGCGGGGCAATAGGCCACCTGTTCCGTCTCCGCAAAGAAATTGTCGGGCCAGCGATTCAGCACCATGCGGCCAATCACCGTGAGCGGCACCAGTTCCTCGGGGATCAGCTTGGTGGAATCGAGATGATCAAACGGGAACTTCGCCGCGTCCTCTTCCGTAAACAACTGCACGGCCAGACTCCATTCGGGGTAATGCCCGCCCTGGATGGCCTCGAACATATCGCGTCGGTGAAAATCATTATCGGCGGCCTGCAGCTTGACCGCCTCGTCCCACACCGTGGACTGGATGCCAAGCTTGGGTCGCCAGTGGAACTTGACGAAGGTGGAGGCTCCCTCGGCATCCACCAGGCGGAAACTGTGAATGCCGAAACCCTCCATCATGCGCAATGAGCGAGGAATGGCCCGGTCGCTCATGGCCCACATGATCATGTGCATCGCCTCGGGCATGAGCGAGACGAAATCCCAGAACGTGTCGTGCGCCGAGCCGGCCTGCGGAAAAGCACGATCGGGCTCCATCTTCACCGAGTGGATGAGATCGGGAAACTTGATGGCATCCTGGATAAAGAACACCGGGATGTTGTTGCCCACCAGATCCCAGTTTCCTTCCTTGGTATAGAACTTCACCGCAAAGCCGCGTACATCGCGCGGCGTATCCACGGAGCCGGCGCCGCCGGCGACGGTCGAGAAGCGGGTGAACACCGGCGTCTTCACTCCTACTTCCGTGAGAATCCTGGCATGGGTGTAATCGGCCAGCGATTTGGTCAGCTCGAAGTATCCGTGCGCAGCGGTTCCTCTGGCATGCACGATGCGCTCGGGGATGCGCTCGTGATCGAAGTGGGTGATTTTCTCGCGTAGAACAAAATCTTCGAGCAAGGTCGGGCCGCGCGGCGAAGCCCGAAGCGAGTTCTGGTTATCGGATACCGGAATGCCCTGGTTGGTCGTGAGCTCCGGATGTTTTCCACCCGCGCGCGCATGAAGCTCATCGCCGGTACCCCGGTCACCGGCCTGCTTTGCCGGTGACCCGGTTTTTTTTGCGGGCTTGGGCGAGGTCTTTTTCGAGGCCATGGTTACATCTCCGGCGTCATCGTCAGGGCGGCGTATGCCGTCAACAAGGCCAGTGATGCTGTTCCCTGCACCGTGAATCGCATGTCGTTCGCGCGTGACCTTAATGCCCAGCCTGGTGAGGATGGATCAGATACGCCCCATCAACAGCAGGATCAAAAGAATGAGCAGGATCAGGCCCAGGCCGCCGCTGGGGTAATAGCCCCAACCACGGCTGTACGGCCACGACGGCAGAGCGCCAATGACGATCACCAGCAATACGATCAGAAGTATCAGTGACATTGCTTTTCCTCCTTGGTGCCCTAACAGGCGTGAGATCGCCATTCACAGCGACCCCGACCGTAGGTGCGCCCAGATAACGGGCGTGTCAAATTTATGCAGCGATGAATGTATTGGCGGGCATTTGCCATGAGGAACTTCGCGCCTTCCCTACGAAGGCGGGAGGGGTGTGCGCCCGCGATCTGTATCATCAAGGGAGCCGCCATCGGCTCGACCCGGACTCATGGAGCACGAAGTGATCAGGACGATCTTTTTTGACTACGACGGCGTGCTTACCACCGACAAGAGCGGCTCACTGACCACGTTTCGGTATCTGAACGAAGCGAGCGGTATCGCCTCTTCCACGATCAGCACCGCATTCATCCCCTACGCCAGCGACCTTTACACAGGCAGGATGAGCCATGCCCAGATCTGGCCTCAGGCTTGCGAGGCGATGGGCCAGGCACTGGATATCGGTTTGCTCTCCCGCGCGTTCGAGAGCACACCGCCGAACGCGGCGATGTTTTCCTTGGCGCGGAGGTTAAGCGCCAACTATTCGGTCGGGATCATCACCGACAACACCAAGGATCGGATGGACCACCTCAGGAATCACCAAGGGCTGGATGCCCTTTTCAATCCCATCGTTGTCTCCGCCGATGTGGGTAGCGGAAAGCGCGGCAAGGAAATATTTCTGCACGCGACCGCCCGCGCAGGTGTGGCGCCTGGGGAATGCGTTTTCATCGACAACAGCGAAGCCAACCTGGTGGTGGCACGCGCCGTGGGCATGCATGCCATCTTCCACGACGACGACAAGAACGACATGGGCGCGCTGGTGTTTGGCCTGCGGCGGCTAGGCGTTCGCCTGGAAGAGCACTGAACCCGTGGCAGAGGCCCGTCGCTGTGCGAATCACTTCTGCGGAAACAGAAACGTGACGACAAACCGGAATCCCCAGCCATGCGGGCTGGTCTCGCTGGTTGCGACCCAATAGCGGACATCACCGGTGAAGCTCACGGGCTGCTTGCCGAGCTTCGTGAGCTTGGCGATGGACAAATTGATCGGTACTGCCGCTTGATGCGCATGCCAGTCGTAAGTCGACTCGGAGTTCACGCCATAGGTCCACGCCGTGGGGGTGGTGTAGGACAGGAACGGCTGGAGAAACAGGCTGCTCAAGGGCGCGCGATCGCGATTGTTCTTCACGCTGGCGATCGACCAGATCTGGTTGGTCAGAACTCCATAGGTAAAGCCTTGCGATTGCTTGAGCAACACCAGCGTGGGCCCCAGCCCCCATTTCTTTGACCCAAGCAAATCATCGGTCGCCGTGGGCAGCAGGAACGCCGGCCCAACGCCCCAGATCACGCCGTTGGAGGTCGGCTGCTTGGGCGAAAAGAACAGGCTTTGCGTGGTGTCGCCCAGACCGAACTGGCTGCCGCTTCCGGGCGCGATGTCAGCCTGACTCGTTACCGGAAGAATGGTGCGGGAGATCATGTTCCAGTCGTCACCGATGGAGATGGGAACGACCGGCTGCAAATTCATGGTGAGCCGATGACCACGTTCATCGGGCCCGATCTGGCTGTCGTAGTTGAACTGAAACGGCACGCTGATGAGCGACGCCACCGGATTGGATAGTTTCTTGGCCAGGTCGGCGGCGTCGCTGTCGGCTGCAGCGTCACTCGCTGATTGCGCATGCGCGGCGAGGGAAAGCATCGCAAGCGGCAACCACAGAATCCGATATCGCATACCCATCTCTGCTTCGCGTGGTGTCCGCCCTACTTTTGGCCTGTGCTCGCAGGAAGTACAAGCGAAGGAATACCCAACACTTCTACGTGTTCTTACCTAAGCGGGCGTGCATGGGCCTCTTGATGCCGGCACGTGCACAACAGGTTGCCTGCCTAGCTGAGCTCACCTGGCGCCGGCTTGTTCCGACGCGCCAGCCATGCGTCGAAGTCATCCGGCGTGTCGATGTCGCGGAACGCCGATGGAAGCTTGAAACCATCGACCAACGAAGCGTGCATTTCCAGCAGGACGCGGGCACCGATCGATCCATCCAGGGCGGCGAGCTCGTCGACGTAGGACAGGGGGAAAATGCATGGCGGGCTGAAGTCGCCGTCGTGCTGGCAGGCGAGGATGCGCTGAGGTGATCGCGCGTGCGCCGCGAGCATCCTTTCGAGGTCATCGATGCTGATCGCGGGCTGGTCTGCCAACAACACCATCAACGACGCGAGCCCCTCTGGCCTGGTCATCAAGGCCTTGACGCCGGTAGCCAGCGAACTGCCCATGCCACTCGCCCATTGCGCGTTGCCCACCGGATAGACATCCAGATTGGCGAGGCAGTCGATGACCCGGTCGCCCTGTGCGCCCACCACGACCACCACGGGATGAAGTCGGGCAGCCAGTGCATTTCTGGCGATGCGCCGCACCATGGGTTCGCCATCGATGGCGATGACTTGCTTGAGCGCTCCGTAGCGACTGGCACTGCCGGCCGCGAGAATGACGGCACCGGTTTTGGTGCTTGGCGCCGTCATGGGTGTATGGATGTCTGCGAGCGGACCAGCGGGCCGCCGCTTCGCCCATTGCGTACGGCCAGAATTTCCGCGGCGATGGCCAGTGCGATCTCCTGGGGCGTTTCCGAGCCGACGTCGAGTCCGGCGGGAACATGCAGTCGGTGATCGGCATTCGGAAAGGCGGCATGCACCTGGTCGGCGCGCTGGCGTGAGCCGATGACGCCGATATAGCGCACCGGCGTCGCCAGCAACGGCGCGATATAGGCCAGGTCGCGCTCCAGGCGATGGGTCATCACCACCGCCGACGTCTGGCTGTCGAACGCTACTTCGGAAGTCAGCGAGTGCGGTGTCGCGTAGACATGCCGCACCTCGCTCGGCGCCTGATTGAGGGGCCGGGTGGTGCGGACGAGGGTCGTCGACCAACCGAGTTGGCGGGAGAGACCGGCAAGGATGTCCGCGCCGACCGCGTCACCGATAACAACCAGTGCATGCGGCGGGCGCAGCGATTCGAGCAGCACGTCGTAACGCTGGCCCGCCTCTTCCACGTGCCCGGTGACGGCGGCGTAGGAGGGAAACGACTGCGCCACCAGATTCGCAAGAACCTGTCGTTGGAGTGGCGCATGGCCAATATTGGTCCAGACACTGTTTTCGCCATGCACGAGGCGGAGCGGGCGATGGGCCAGGACAGTGCCGTCGACGGCAAACAGCGAGGCCATGGTGCCCGGCCGACGCCTTACTCGCAGCGCTTCAATGGCTTCCAGGAAATGCAGGTCGTCCGGCTGGCGCCACGGCTCGATAAGGATTTCCAGCTCACCCCCACAGCCGGTTTCGATCATCACGTCGTAGTTGCTGTCGCGACCGTAGGCCACCAGGGCCGGCAGGCCATGATCCATGGCGCGCTGCGCTCGCAGCACGATATCGCGTTGCGGACAGCCACCGGAAAGCTCGCACACCATGCTGCCGTCGCGATGCACCAGCATGCTCGCGCCCGCACGGCGGAAGGTGGAGCCCCATGTGCGGGTGATGGTCACCAGCGCGGCTTCGCTGGTGCCTCCACGCAGATCCAGCGACCGTGCGGCACGCAATAGCGATTCAAATTCCTGGGCGACGTTCATGGGTACGGTCGGCGAGGCAACGTGTCGATGTTCCGCCAAGCCGGCTGGCGAAACCAGTGCGGCGGCGACGGGGCATGTGAAAGGCCCTTCACCTGCTCTTTCGTTTCCCGGGAGGAAGATTTCGAAGCTGCCAGCGCCACCAAGCCTCGTGCCGGCGCGGCAGTACGGGCACCGCGTAGTCGTATTCGTCTCGCAAGGGAGATACCGATGATCGTCCTTTCCATCAACGGCCAGGACACCCCGGTCGACGTGCCCGACGACATGCCACTGCTGTGGGTGTTACGCGACGTGCTGGGCCTCAATGGCACCAAGTTCGGTTGCGGCATGGCGCAATGCGGCGCCTGCACCGTGCAGCTGGATGGCCAGGCGGTGCGTTCGTGCGTATTGCCCGTGACCGGTGCAGTCGGCAAGCAGATCACCACCATCGAAGGCCTCAGCACCACCGACATTGGCAAGCGTGTGCAGCAGGCGTGGCTGGGTATCGAAGTGGCGCAATGCGGCTACTGCCAAACCGGCCAGATCATGTCGGCTGCGGCATTGCTGGCACAGAAGCCCTCGCCCACCGATGCGGATATCGATGCCGCCATGTCCGGCAACCTCTGCCGTTGCGGCACTTATGTGCGCATCCGTGCTGCGATCAAGCAGGCGGCCACCGGCCAGATCACCTTGCCGCAGACCATCGCCTGAGTTTGCGCCACCACGTTTACCGCTGACTGCAGAGAGTTCGCCATGATGCTTCGCGCTGACCCAATACAGAACGAGAGGGAACTGCAGAACCCCGCGCGTCGCGAATTGATCAAACGTGGCGGCCTGGTGGTGGCTTTCATGTGGCTGGGCGGCTCCAGCCGGGTTTGGGGCTACGCCCAAGGCGGGCCCATCACTGCGGATCAGCCGCCATTCGCACCCAACGCGTTCGTGCGGGTGGGCAGCGACGGCAGCGTGCAGTTGGTGATGCCCTGTGTCGAGATGGGTCAGGGCGTCTATACCGGCCAGGCTACCTTGCTCGCCGAGGAACTGGATGTCGGGCTCGACCAGATCACCGTCGAGCATGCGCCAGCAAATCGCAAGCTCTATACCAATGGGCTGCTGGGCGACCAGGCCACCGGCGGTTCAACCACCATCCGCTTCTGCTGGACGACGCTGCGTGATGCGGGCGCGGCTGCACGCTACATGTTGGTCATGGCAGCGGCGCAACGCTGGAAGGTCGACCCGTCGCAATGCGCCACGGCACGTGGTGTGGTTACCCATACGGCCAGCGGGCGCACGCTGCCCTATGGCGAACTTGCGGAAGCCGCGGCAAAGGTGACTCCCCCCGAGAAGCCAACCCTGAAGGATCCCAAGGACTTTCAGCTGATCGGTAAATCGGTGCGTCGCGTGGACACGCCTGAGAAGGTCAATGGCACGTTGCCGTTCGGTATCGATATCCGCGTACCAGGCATGAAGGTGGCGACCGTGCGGGCGTGCCCGACGTTCGGCGGAACGCTGGGCGCGGTGGACGATACGCGCGCGCTGGCGCTACCCGGCGTGCTCAAGGTGGTGAAGCTGGACAACGCCGTCGCCGTCATCGGCGAACATTTCTGGGCTGCGAAACAAGGCATGGAGGCGCTGGATATCCAATGGCATCGCGGCGCCGGCGGTACTTTCACCACCGAACAGTTGTTCAAGGATCTGGCCGAAGCGTCCGAACACGGCACGCCCATCATGGGGCGCGAAGTGGGCGACGTGAGCAAGGTCAAGGGCAAGGTCATTTCGGCGACCTATCAGCTACCGCTGCTCGCACACGCCACCATGGAGCCGATCAACACCACCGTGCACGTGCGCCCGGACGGGTGTGACATCTGGGTCGGCACGCAGGTGCCGGCGCGTTGCGTCGATGTGGCAATGAAAGTGACCGGCTTGCCGGCCGAGCGCATCCAGGTGCACAACCAGTACCTGGGCGGTGGCTTCGGCAGGCGACTGTTCGAAGATTCCATCGGGCAGGCGGTGGCCATCGGCAGGGCGGTGGATTACCCGGTCAAGGTGATCTGGACCCGCGAGGAAGACATCGCACAAGACCGCTACCGCCCGGCCTACTACGACCGCATTTCCGCCACGCTAGACGCCAACGGCCGGCCGCTGGCGTGGACCGATCGCACGACGGGCGCTTCGGTGCTGGCAACCTTCGCACCGGGGGCCATGGGCAAGAATGGCCTGGATTCGGACATGGTGGAATGCGCGGCCGAGCTTCCCTATGAAATACCCAACCTGCGCGTGGACTGGGTGCGCCATGACATGCCCAACGGCCTGCCGATCGGCTGGTGGCGCGGCGTGGGGCCGACGCACAACGTGTTTGTGGTCGAAAGCTTCGTCGACGAACTGGCCCACGCGGTGGGCAAGGATCCGGTCGCTTACCGGCGCGCCATGCTGGCAGACAACCCGCGTGCCAAGGGCGTGCTGGAGCTGGCCGTGCAGAAGTCGGGCTGGGGCAGCGGCACCATGCCCT
The DNA here is from genome assembly GCA_963783075.1 of uncultured Gammaproteobacteria bacterium. Classification (GTDB taxonomy): domain Bacteria; phylum Pseudomonadota; class Gammaproteobacteria; order Xanthomonadales; family Rhodanobacteraceae; genus Dyella. Next base: position 658,253 of record CAWAMF010000001.1, read on the forward strand.
CACGGCACGGTCGCGGCATCGCACTGGCGGCTCCCTTCGGCAGTTACTTGTGCGTGGTGACTGAAGTCGAAGTATCGCCAGAAGGTGAAGTAGCGTTGCGGCGTGCAGTGGCAGTGGTCGACTGCGGCATGGTGGTGAACCCCAACACGGTCGAAGCGCAGATTCAGGGCGGCCTGATCTTCGGCTGGAGCGCTGCGATGTACAGCGGCATCACGCTGAAGGAAGGCGCGGTGGAGCAGCGCAACTTCAATGACTATCGCGTGCTTCGTCTCAACCAGACGCCGTCGATCGAGGTTTACCTGGTGCCCAGCAAAGAGCTGCCGGGCGGCATCGGTGAAACGGGTACCGTGATGGCGATGCCCAGCCTTACCAACGCGATTTTCGCTGCCACGGGCGTGCGTCTACGAACGCTGCCGATCGACCGCGCCGCGCTGGTGCGGGACAAGGACGCACTCAAATCGGTGCTGTCGGCAGCGACACCCGTTGCATCCCCCATCGGTGATGTCGCCGGGCAGCCGGAGATATTCGCATGAAGATCGGGCGTGCCATTGCAACCACCGTCGGCGTCATCGTGCTGGTCGCCATCGTGTTCACGGCGTACGCGCTGATCACCGTCACTCACAGCGGTAACGAACAGGCGGTGCAACCCGCGGGCGCAGGCACACCCGCGGATCTGCCGTCGCAGATGGCCCACGGCGAATACCTCACGCGCGCTGCCGATTGCGAGGCCTGCCATACCGCGCCAGGTGGACGGCCATTCGCTGGCGGCGTCGCGTTCAAATTGCCGTTTGGCACCATCTACTCATCGAACATCACCGCGGACAAGGAAACCGGCATCGGCAACTGGAGCGACGACGAATTCATTCGCGCGCTGCACGCCGGTGTCGACAAGGAAGGTCGGCCGCTGTATCCGGCGTTTCCCTATACGTCGTACACGGCGCTTAGCCGTGACGACATCGTGGCCATCAAGGCGTTTCTGTTCACTCTGCCGGTGGTGCACGCGCCAGCGCGGCCGAACGATCTGGCGTTCCCGTTCAACCAGCGCTGGGCCATGAGCTTCTGGAACGCCGTATTCCTGAAGAAGCAGCGCTTCCAGCCCGAGCAAGGCAAGTCCGAAGCCTGGAATCGCGGCGCGTATCTCGCCACGGCGCTGGGCCACTGCGGCGAGTGCCATACACCGCGCAACCTTGCATTCGCGATGGAGACCGGCAAAGCGTTCGCCGGCGAAGAGCTGCAGGGCTGGAAGGCCTACAACATCACCTCGGACAAGGAACACGGCGTCGGTGCGTGGAGCGATCAGGAACTGATCGACTACTTCTCGAAGGGACACGCTGCCGGTCGCGGCACGGCGTCGGGCCCCATGGGCGAGGTGGTGGGATACAGCCTGCAACACCTCACGCCATCGGATCTTTCCGCCCTCGTCGCCTACCTGCGCGAGGTAAAGCCGCAGCAAGGCGGTGTGCCCATGGCGCCCATTGCCACGCCGCCGGCGGCCTCCGCGGTTGCCACCGCGAGCATGGGCGAGCAGCTCTTCGTGGGTGCCTGTTCGGGCTGCCATATGGATAACGGTCTGGGTCGCGAAACCGATTACGCCATGCTGATCGGCCTGCGCTCGGTGCGCGATCCGCATGCGACCAACCTCACCCAGATCATCATCAATGGGTCGTCGCTGCATGTCGGTCATCAGCAGGTTTTCATGCCGTCGTTCGGGCGCGCGTATTCCGATGCGGAGATCGCTGCACTGTCCAATTATGTCGTCAGCCACTTCGGTGGACAGCAGGGCTCGCTCAGCGCGTCCGACGTCGCCAAACGCCGTTAGACCGCAAGAACATGCCGGCCCCGACCGGGCTATTTATGCTACATTTTTGCCCAGGCAACGGGGTCACTCCCGTCGTCTTCACGGATATTTTCGAGCCACGTCCACGCCCATCCATCGGGCGGTATGTCCAGCCAGATTCCGGGAGCGCAAGCGATGCCAATGACTCGCCGCGAGTTCATCAAGTTCACAGGTCTGGGCTTGGCAGCATCAAGCCTCGGCATGCTCGGCTTTGGAGCATCCGGTGAGGCGCAAGCCGCCGCCGTACGGCCCTTCAAGCTGGCCCACGCCACCGAAACACGCAACACCTGCACCTACTGTTCGGTCGCCTGCGGCATCCTTATCTACAGCATGGGCGACCGTGCCAAGAATGCGCGCTCCAACATCATCCATATCGAGGGCGACCCGGATCATCCGGTGAATCGCGGCACGCTGTGTCCGAAAGGCTCGGCCCTGCTCGATATCGTGCATGCGCCCACACGCCTGAAGGCACCGCGCTATCGCCGGCCAGGCGGTACCGAGTTCGAGGAAGTCTCCTGGGACTTCGCGCTCGATCGCATCGCCCGGTTGATGAAGGACGATCGCGACAAGAATTTCACGGCGAAGAATGCCGCCGGCGACACGGTCAACCGCTGGACCAGCGTCGGCATGCTGGCAGCCTCGGCCTCATCCAGCGAAACCTCCTACCTGACGTGGAAGGCCGTTCGCTCGATGGGCATGGTGGTGTTCGACAACCAGGCGCGCGTCTGACACGGACCGACGGTGGCCAGTCTGGCCCCATCATTCGGTCGCGGTGCAATGACCAACACCTGGCAGGACATCAAGAACGCCAACGTCGTCATTGTCATGGGTGGCAACGCTGCTGAGGCGCATCCGTGCGGCTTCAAATGGGTGATCGAGGCCAAGATCGAGAACGGCGCCAAGCTGGTCGTCGTCGATCCGCGCTTCACGCGCACGGCCTCGGTGGCCGATTACTACGCGCCGATTCGCCCCGGCACCGACATCGCGTTCTTGAGCGGCGTCATCCGCTATCTGCTGGAGAAGGACGCCATCCAGCACGAGTACGTGCGTGCGTACACCAATGCCAGCCTGCTCGTGAAGGACGAGTTCACCTTCGAAGACGGCCTGTTCAGCGGCTACAACGAGGAAACCCGCAGCTACGACAAGTCGAGTTGGGACTACCAACTGGGCGACGACGGCTTTGCCAAGTTCGACGATACCTGGCAAGACCCGCGTTGCGTCATCAACCTGCTCAAGCAGCATGTTTCCCGCTATACGCCAGAGATGGTGTCACGCATCTGCGGCACCCCGCTGGATAAATTCCTGCACGTGTGCGGGCTGATCGCCAGCACCTCCGCGCCCGACAAGGCCATGACCAGCCTGTTCGCACTGGGCTGGACGCAGCACTCGGTCGGCGCGCAGAACATTCGCAACATGGCGATGGTCCAGTTGCTGCTGGGCAATATCGGCGTGGCCGGTGGTGGCATGAATGCCTTGCGCGGGCATTCGAATATCCAGGGATTGACCGACGTCGGCCTGCTCTCCAACCAGATGCCGGGCTACATGAATCTGCCCACCGACAAAGAAACCAACTTTGACATCTACATGTCGACCCGGCAGTTCAAGCCGTTGCGTCCCGGCCAGATCAGTTATTACCAGAACACACGCAAGCTGTTCGTGAGCCTGATGAAGGCGCTGTATGGCGACGCTGCCACGCAGGAAAACAACTGGGCCTACGACTGGTTGCCCAAGCTCGACATACCGCTGTACGACATCATCAAGGCCTTCGAGATGATGAATAACGGCCAGATGACGGGCTACATCTGCCAGGGCTTCAACCCGCTGCAGGCGTTCCCGGATCGCGGCAAGATTCGCCGCGGTTTGAGCAAACTGAAGTTCCTGGTGACGATGGATCCGCTGGACACCGAAACCTCGCGCTTCTGGCAGGATTTTGGCCCGCAGAACCCGGCCGACTCCACCGCGATACAGACCGAAGTATTCCAGTTGCCCACCACCTGCTTCGCCGAGGAAAACGGCTCGCTGGTCAATTCCGCCCGCTGGTTGCAATGGCACTGGAAGGCGGCGGACGCCCCGGGCATCGCCATGTCCGACATCTGGATCATGAGCGGCATTTTCCATCGCGTGCGCGAGCTGTATCGCAAGGAAGGCGGCGCGCTCCCCGACCCCATCCTCAACCTCACGTGGAAGTACACCGACCCCATCAGCCCTGACCCCGAGGACCTGGCCAAGGAAATGAACGGCCGCGCGCTGGCTGACCTCACCGACGCGGCCACTGGTACGGTGACCAAGGCCGGTACACTTCTGGATGGCTTTGCGCAATTGCGTGACGACGGCACCACCTCATCAGGCTGCTGGATTTTCTCGGGCTCGTTCACCGAGAAGGGCAACCAGATGGCGCGCCGCGACGCCACCGATCCACGCGAGCAAGGCATTGCGCCGAACTGGGCGTGGGCGTGGCCGGCCAACCGGCGCATCCTGTACAACCGCGCCAGCGCCGATCCGAGCGGCAAGCCATGGAACCCGGCCAAGCCGGTCATTTCGTGGAACGGCACGCGCTGGGTCGGCATCGATGTGCCCGACTACACGCCCACCTTGAACCCGTCGGCGGGCGCCAGTCCCTTCATCATGAACGACGAAGGCCTGGGCCGCCTGTTCGCCCGCAAGCTGATGGTGGAAGGACCATTCCCCGAGCACTACGAGCCGATGGAATCGCCGGTCGAGAACGTGCTTCACCCGAAGGTGAACAACAACCCGGCCGCTCGCGTGTTTGCCGACGACCGCGCCGCGTTTGGCAGTCCAAAAAACTTTCCGTACGTGGCAACCACCTACCGCCTCACCGAGCACTTCCACTTCTGGACCAAGCACGCGTTGATCAACGCCATTCTGCAGCCGGAGGAGTTCATCGAAATCGGTGAAGTGCTGGCCAAGGAGAAAGGCATCACGCAAGGCGGCTGGGTGAGAGTGTCGTCCAAGCGTGGCGTGGTGGTGTGCAAGGCCTATGTCACCAAGCGCATCAAGCCGCTCACGGTCGACGGCAAGCCCACGCATGTGATCGGCGTGCCGTTGCATTGGGGTTTCACCGGCCAGGCCAGGAAGGGCTACGGGGCCAACACGCTGACGCCATCGGTCGGCGACGCCAACACGCAGACGCCGGAGTTCAAGGCGTTCCTGGTCAACATCGAGAAGACCAGCGCACCGGTCGCCGCCTGAGGAAACCGTCATGTCCGATCTGCAATCGCAAGACTACGTCCGGCGCTCCGCGTCGACGATGACGCCTCCCTCGGCCCGCAGTTACGAGGAGCAGGTCGCCAAGCTCATCGACGTCACCCGCTGCATTGGGTGCAAGGCCTGCCAGTCGGCATGCATGGAGTGGAACAACCTGCGGCAGGAGATTGGCCACTTCGAAGGCTCCTACCAGAACCCAAACGACCTGAGCCCCGATGTGTGGACCCTGATGAAGTTCGCCGAGTACGAGAACGAACAGGGCAACCTCGAATGGCTGATCCGCAAGGACGGCTGCATGCATTGCGAGGACCCCGGCTGCCTGAAGGCCTGCCCGGCACCCGGCGCCATCGTGCAGTACGCCAACGGCATCGTCGATTTCATCAGCGACAAGTGCATTGGCTGCGGCTACTGCGTGAAAGGCTGCCCGTTCGATATTCCGCGCATCAGCAAGACCGACCACAAGTCCTACAAGTGCACGCTGTGTTCGGATCGCGTAACGGTTGGGTTGGAGCCGGCCTGCGTCAAGGCCTGCCCCACCGGCGCCATCATGTTCGGTACCAAGACCGACATGAAGGCCTGGGCGGGCGAACGCATTGTCGATCTGAAATCACGCGGCTTCGAGCAGGCCGGGCTGTACGACCCGCCGGAAGTGGGCGGCACCCATGTGATGTATGTGCTGCACCACGCGGACAAACCCTCGCTGTACTCGGGGCTTCCGGATAAGCCGCGAATCAGTCCGATGGTCGGCGCGTGGAAGGGCCTCATCAAGCCGTTGGCCCTGGTGGGCATGGCGTTGGCCGTCCTTGGCGGCTTCTTCCATGCGATCACCATTGGCCCGAACGAAGTCACCGACGAAGACGAGGCCGAAGGCGAGCGCGTGCTGCACGACTCTGAAACGGAGAAGTTGCCATGAATCGGCCCAAGGACGTGATCCTCCGCTACACCCGGTTGAATCGGATCAACCACTGGATCACCGCGATCTGCTTCGTGCTGATGGTGTTGTCAGGGCTGTCGATGTTCCATCCGATGCTGTTCTTCCTGTCCGGCCTGTTTGGTGGCGGGCAATGGACGCGGGCGGTGCATCCGTGGATCGGCTGCGTACTGCTCGTCAGTTATCTGGGGATGATCGTGCAGTTCTGGCGCGAAAATCTGCCGGAGCGTTCCGACGTGGAATGGATGAAGTCGATCGGGCTGGTGTTGCAGAACGAAGAGGAACGCGCGCCGCCGGCGGGTCGCAACAATGCGGGCCAGAAGATGGTGTTCTGGTCGATGGCGTTGCTTATCCCGGTGCTGTTTTTCACCGGACTGGTGATCTGGGAAGTGTATTTCGGCGAGGCCACCTCGATCCCGGTGCAACGCGCGGCCGTGTTGATCCATAGCCTGGCGGCGATCGCGGCGATCTTCGTATGGGTGATACACGTGTACGCTGGTATCTGGGTGCGCAAGTCGGTGCGTGCCATGACGCAAGGCTATGTCACCCCGGGATGGGCCTGGCGCCACCACCGCAAGTGGCTGAGGGAGCTGGCCTCAGGCCAGCACGACAAGACGGTTATCAGGAAGCGCCCGTGAAGCAAGCCGAAGCACCACCCGATGCCAAGTGGACCGGACCGTCACATGCGGGCGTCAAGGCACCCGATCCAATTTTGCTCCCCGATGCGGCAAAACGTTTTGCCGCCACCGCGCGACGCCTGCAGCACCTCGCCAGCGGGCATCCGATGGACGCATGGTTGCAGTTCATGGCCGACCTGGCCCGTGCGCAGCACGCGGTGGCCACCACGCTCGCGCCTGCCGCCACGGTCGGTGCGGAGGTCGTGGCGCAGGCCACCGAAGCGCGACTGCCGCCACTGGCGGCGGACGGCCATCGTCGCGACGCGTCGTGGCGCGAAGGGCTGGCCATGCTGCTCGATCGCATCGACCGCAGCGATCTTCCGCCTGCCGCCCTCGATGCCATGGCGCAATTGCAACGCAGCGATGCTGCCACGCTGGACGCACTGGCCGACCACTTCCTGCGCGGCGCGCTGGCCGCTTCCGAAGCGGGCGTTGCCATGTTTGTAGCCGCGGCCCTGCAGGTCTATTTCACCGGCTCGGCTGCACGCCTGACGGCTGATGATCTGCGACTGCTGGAAGAACGCGCGCTCTGCCCCTGTTGCGGCTCGCCCTCGGTATCGGGGCTGATCACCGCCAGCGGTATCACCCCCGGCACGCGCTTCCTGTATTGCTCGCTGTGCTCCACCGCGTGGAATCACGTGCGTGCGGTATGCATCACCTGCGGCGGCACGCGCCGGTTATCCGTGCAAGGCATCGAAGGCGACCCCGGCCTGGTCAAGGCCGAGACCTGCGGCGACTGCCACACCTACGCCAAGCTGCTCTATCAGGTGCAGGACATGCAGGTTGATCCCTATGCGGACGACCTCGCCTCGCTGGGTCTGGATCTATTGGTCACCGAGGCAGGCTTCGCCCGGCACGCGCCGAATCCGCTGCTGTTGATGGGCGATGGCGAAGTGGTGATCGACTAGGCATACCACCCCCCTGAGGCAGCCCCTCTCCCCTCGGGAGAGGGTGCCGGCAGGCTGGAGAGGGTTCGGGCGGAGCGCGCCGTTGACGAATACCTCAGCCTTCAGTGCCTCGCTTCGCCCGTACCCTCACCCCAACCCCTCCCGCAGGGAGAGGGGCTCAAGCAGGTCAGCGCATGCCCAGCACCGAAGCAATCGCCCCGCCCAGTATCCCGAACCCCACCACCGCCCCGGCAATCGCCACCAGCATCCGCGTCGGAAACGATCGGCCCAGCATCGCCAACGACGGCAAGCTCACCGGCGGCAAGGTCATCAGCAAGGCCGCGGCAGGCCCACCACCGAGGCCCAGCGCCAGCATCGCCTGCACGATCGGCACCTCACCCGCCGTCGGAATCACGAACAGCATCCCGGCCAGCGCCAACGCCACGATCCAGACCCATTGATCGCCGATCGCCGGCCCGATATGCGGAAACATCCACGCGCGAATCGCGCCCAGCAACAGCACGATCACCACGTATTCGGGAATCAGCCGTACCGTCATGCGCACGAAGATCTGCATCCAGCGTCGGCCTACCTCGGCCAGCGTGCGCGGTTCGGCTTGCGCCGGCAGTGGCTCGATCGCAACCGCCGGCCCCGGTGGCGCCATCCGATTGGCCAGATAGCCCAGTCCAAACACCATCGGCACACCCAGTGCCAGGCGTAGCACGGTCCAGTGCCAGCCGAGCACGAAACCCGTGAATATCAGGGTCGCGGGATTCAACGTGGTATTGCCCAGCCAGAACGCGACCGCTGCACCGGGCGCCGCCTGATGCTTGCGCAAGCCCACGACCACCGGCGCCGCGCAGCAGGTACACATCATTCCCGGCACCGCCAGCAAGCCACCGGCCAGCACGCTGCCAAAACCACTCCCGCCCAGCACGCGCCGCACCCAGTTCGCCGGCAGCAGCGCCTGGATGCCCGAGCCCAGCAGCAAGCCCAGCACCATGGCCTGCCAAATCGCCTTGCCGTAGGCCAGTGCATAGCCCAGCGCGGCGCTCCATGACGGCGCCGGCGCGCTTGCCGCATCGCCCATCAAAATCGAATGGCCAATGGAATGCTGGCTGGCGGCCACGAAGGCGCGCCCGTAGTACGGATACCATTTCACGTAGAACAGGCCGGCAACCGCCAGCAACAGGAACACGGACAACCGGACGGTACGCGCGGATTGCGATGCGACGGGCATGACTCCCTCCTGCGAACAGCTTGGGACATCAAGGCCCTACAGGGCACGCGCTTGCCCACTGGATGCCGCAGGCCTGGCGCGCTGCGGAGGGACAAGACCACGGATCGGCTGCGGGTGCAGCCATGTCGCGCAGCATGCTACGGCCGCTGGGCAAAGTCATCCTGGCCGCCCGGTTTACCTTGACCCTGCCCCAATGCGCACCGCAGCATAGGGGCTACCCCGAGTCTTCGTCGCCGTGCTCTCGAATCACGCTTGGGTGTCCGGCGATGTCACTGGATAAGCGCCATGGCCGAACCCGAGGCAACGTCCCTGCGCCACCTTCCTGCGGTTGCCACTGTGCTGGCAACGGCCGAGGCGGCCTTGTTGCTGGAACGCCATGGACGCGTTGCCACTACCGATGCCATTCGCCAGGTGATCGACGGTACACGCGAGACACTGCGCGCCGCCCCTGCCGCAGCGCCCAGCGCCACGGAGGTGGCACAGCGGGCGCGGGGCATACTGGAAGCGCGTGCTCCAAGTCTGCGTCCCCTGTTCAATCTCACCGGCACGGTGTTGCACACCAATCTCGGCCGCGCGGTATTGGCCGAAGCTGCCATCGAGGCGGCGACAGCAGCGATGCGCCACGCGGTGGCATTGGAATACGACCTGGACGATGGCGCACGCGGTGAACGCGACGATCACCTGCGCGGCCTGCTGTGCGAATTGACCGGTGCGCAGGACGCCACTGTGGTCAACAACAACGCCGCGGCCGTGCTGCTTTGTCTCAACACGTTCGCTCTCGATCGCGAGGCGGTGGTATCGCGCGGCGAGCTGATCGAGATTGGCGGCGCCTTCCGCATGCCGGACATCATGGCGCGGGCGGGTGCACGCATGGTCGAAGTGGGCACCACCAACCGCACCCATCGCGCCGACTATCAAGACGCTTTGAACGAACGCACCGGCCTGGTGCTGAAGGTGCATACCTCCAATTACCGTATCCAGGGTTTCACCGCGCAAGTCAGCGCGCGCGAACTGGCCGCCCTCGCCGATGCCGCCGGCGTGCCGCTGTTGAACGACCTGGGCTCCGGCAGCCTGGTCGATCTATCCCGCTATGGGCTCGCCAAGGAACCTACCGTGCGTGAAGCCGTGGCCGAGGGCGCCCGGCTGGTGAGCTTTTCCGGCGACAAACTGCTGGGCGGTCCGCAAGCGGGTTTTATCGTCGGCGACCACGCGCTGATCGAGCAGATCAATCGCAACCCGCTCAAGCGTGCGCTGCGCGTGGACAAGCTTCGCCTGGCCGCCATCGAGGCCACGCTGAACCTTTATCGCGACCCTGATCGGCTCGCCGAACGGCTACCCACCCTGCGCTTCCTCGCACGCGGCAAGGCGGACATCGAAGCACAGGCGCACCGCTTGCAGCCAACCGTGGCCGAGCGAGTCGGCAATGCCTTCGTGGTGGAAGTCGGTGATTGCCTTAGCCAGGTCGGTTCCGGCGCACTGCCGCTGGATACCCTCGCCAGCGCCGCGCTACTGATCCGCTCACGCGGCAGCCAGCGCGCACTGGAGCGATTGGCGACTGCCCTGCGCACACTGCCACGACCCATCATCGGGCGCGTTACCGACGGCGCGCTCTATCTGGATTTGCGCTGCCTGGCCGACGCAGACGAAGCACTCTTCCTGGCGGCCCTGCTCCCTCTCGACGTCGACGACCAAACCTGATGATCGTCGGCACAGCGGGCCATATCGACCACGGCAAGACAGCGCTGGTCAGGGCCTTGACCGGTGTCGACGGCGATCGCCTGAAAGAAGAAAAAGCACGTGGCATCACCATCGATCTGGGCTTCGCTTACCTGCCCCTGGACGACGGCTTCACCCTGGGCTTTATCGATGTGCCGGGGCATGAGCGCTTCGTGCACACCATGGTGGCGGGCGCCAGCGGCATCGACATGGCGTTGCTGGTGGTAGCGGCCGACGACGGGGTGATGCCGCAGACGCTGGAACACCTGGCCATTCTGGATCTGCTGCACATCGGCCGGGGTTTGATCGCGTTGACCAAGGCTGACCTGGCAACGCCCGAACGACTGGCCGAGGTCACCGCGCAGATCCGCCAGGCCACCCACGGCACGCTGCTTGAGGGCGCCGACATCCTGCCGGTGTCTTCGATCACCGGCGCAGGCGTCGATGCACTGCGCCGGCGTCTTGCCGCCGAGGCACATGCATGGGGCGCGCGAGCCGCCGATGGCCGCTTCCGCCTGGCCGTCGATCGCGTATTCACCCTGCCCGGCATCGGCGTGGTGGTCACCGGCACCGTGTTGTCCGGGGCGGTGCACCTCAAGGATCAGGTCCTGCTCAGCCCGTCGGGGTTGAGCGCGCGCGTGCGCTCTCTGCATGCGCAGAACCGCCCGGTGGAAACGAGTCGGGCCGGTGATCGTTGTGCGCTCAACCTAGCCGGCGAGGGCATCGGCAAGGACGTGATCCATCGTGGCGACATGGTGGTCGATCCTTTCCTGCACGAGCCGACCGACCGTATCGACGCGCGCCTGCATCTTCTCCCCGCCGAAGCCAGGCCGATCGGCCAGTGGTTTCCGGCGCGGTTGCACCATGGCTCGGTGGAAGTGGGCGCGCGCGTCGTGTTGCTCGAAGGCGAACAACTATTGCCCGGCCATACCGCGGACGTCCAATTGGTGCTGAGTCGCCCGATGGCGGCGGCGGCGCTCGACCGCTTCGTGCTGCGCGATGTGTCCGCACAGCGCACGATCGGCGGTGGCCAGTTTCTGGACCTGCATGCGCCATCGCGCCAGCGTCGCACCGCCGAACGCACTGCTCAACGCGCTGCGCTTGCCATCATCGATCCGCAGCAGGCGATGGCCGCCCTGCTTGAAGCGCCGCCGTTCGCGTGGGATCTGCTGGCCTTCGCGCGGGACCGCGCCCTATCCGCAGTCCGGCTCGATGACATGGCTGCCGCACTGTCACCCATCATTTTCGACGTCGGCGAACAACGCATCGCGATAAGCCATACGCATTGGCAACGCTTTGTGGCCAACCTGGTCGAACGCCTGCGGACCTTCCACATGGCTAACCCGGACGTGCAAGGCATGGGCCGGGAGAAGCTGCGACTGGGTTTGCAGCCACGACTGCCCGCTGCCGCCTTCGCGCTCGCCTTGCAGCATGAGGACTTCGCGGGCCACGTGGTGCGCGACGGCGCCTTTGTACGACTGGCCAGCCATTCGCTGCAATTGAACCCCGAGCGCGAAGCGCTTTGGCAGGCCATAGCCCCGCAGCTAGGCGGTGCCACCCGCTTTCGCCCGCCACGCGTGCGTGACATCGCCGGCGTGCTTGCGCGGCCCGAGCTGGACATACGGCAACTGATGAAATTTGCAGCGCGGCTGGGCCTGGTCGACGAAGTGGCGCACGATCATTTCTTTCTGCGCGCGACCACGCATGAGATGGTGCTGATTGCCGCCGACATGGCGGCCCAGGCAGCGGATGGACGGTTTACGGCGGCCCAGTTCCGCGACCGCATCGACAGCGGTCGAAAAGTCGCGATACAAATACTGGAGTTCTTCGACCGGCAAGGCGTTACGATCAATCACGGCACGTTGCGCAGAATGCAGGCACGCTACCTCGACCTGTTCGGTCCTGCCCCACGGTGACCGCGTTACATGGAAGAGAATCGTCCCCGGTGGGGCGTCCGGACTTCAAATCCGGGTGAGGCAGCCAGACTGCCTTGGGTGGGTTCGACTCCCATTCTCTTCCGCCACTTTGGGGCGGTTAGTCAGACAACCTCGATGCCCGGGCTGCCCGTCGCCATCGCCCCGATGATGCTTGCCTGGGGATAGCCCGCCGCTTCGATCATGGCCCGGATCGCCTCGGCCCGTTCCGCCTTGCACGCCACCAACAGGCCACCCGAGGTCTGCGGGTCGGTCAACAGCGCACGGCGCCATTCGGGCAGTTCCGCCGGCAACGCGATGCCATCGCTGTAGCTGTCCCAGTTTCGGCGGGAGGCCCCGGTAACGTACCCCGCCTGCGCCAAAGCTTCCGCCTGTGAAAAATACGGAATGCGTGTCTGCTCGATATTCATGCGCAGGCCACTGCCGCGCGCCATTTCGAGGCCGTGCCCCAACAGGCCAAACCCGGTGACATCGGTGATGGCATGCACGTTCTCATCCGTGGCCAGCTCGTGCCCGATGCGATTGAGCAGCGTGGTCGACGCCAGCATCTCCGCATACGCATCCGCCGGCAGCGCCTGCTTCTTGAAGGCCGCCGAATAAATGCCCACGCCAATGGCCTTGGTCAGGATGACCGCGTCGCCCGCCTGTGCGGTGGAGTTACGGCGCACGTTGGCAGGCGCGCACAAGCCAATCGCGGCAAGTCCATATATCGGCTCCGCCGAATCAATCGAATGGCCTCCTGCAACAGGAATACCCGCTTGCGCACAAACCGCCTCGCCTCCAGCAAGAATCGCGCGCACGGTCTCCACGTCCACTTTGGTCAACGGCATACCCAGGATGGCCAAGGCCATGATCGGCTTGCCGCCCATGGCGTACACGTCGGATAACGCATTGGCCGCAGCAATACGCCCGAAATCGTAGGGGTCATCAACCACCGGCATAAAAAAATCGGTGGTCGCAATCACGCAGGTGCGCTCATCCACCTGCCACACCGCTGCGTCGTCACTGGATTCGGTGCCCACCAGCAGCTGCGCGAACGGCATCGCCGCCGCCTTGTTGGCCAGCAACTGCTGAAGCACGGCAGGCGCCAGCTTGCAGCCACAGCCACCACCATGAGCAAGATCAGTCAAACGAACGGAGGTCATGGGAGATCCTGCGAATGTCTGGATGGCACGGCGGCCCGTGCCGAGCAGCATAACCAAAAAACATCGAGCCACGAGACCTGTTCCACGCCCCTGTCCTGCCTCTTATGAAGGAATGATGGAAAGTTCTCCCGCCGCTCTCACCGCTGCCAAACGTCCACCCGAGGTAGAGGCAATGTCAACGCTACTTCACGTGGCATACCACCACGGCGTCACGCCGGGATGGTCATTCTCCGGCACATGTCCAGTGAGCCAAGGTCGACGCGCGTCATTCTTCCCGCCTTCGTTCGCCGATTGTTGTGGGCGCTCGGGGTGCTTTACGTCGTCTACCTGGTTGCCGGCAACATCTTTCTCAACACGCCGACGCTGTCGCGCATCGTCAATCAACGACCGGAGGCTTTTCAGGCTCAATGGACACGCGCCGAAACATGGTGGCCCGGCTATGTGAGAGTGTCCGACTTGCGGCTTCGTGGTCATGCGCGTCAGTGGCTTTGGGCTGCACAGGGTGAAACGGTCCGTGGACACGTATTGTTCTGGCCATTGGTGCATCGCGAATTTCGCTTCAAGACGGTCCTTGCGACGGAAGTAACCGTGGTCGTGAAATCGACGGGCTCCGATCGAAAGCCGCCGCCGTGGACAGCCGATGCGTGGTGGATTACTGCTGACCAGATAGAAACGACGTCGCTACGGCGATTGCAGTGGGACGATCTACTGCTGACGGGCGTGACTTCTGCCGAAGTGGGCTTCACGCACCAGCTGCGTGGCGGCAGCACGCGCCTGTTCGCCTCGGACATTCGGTCACGACAGGCCATGCTTAGCTACGGCCCGTACTGGCGTTCGCCGGATGCCACCTTCGATCTGCATTTTTCCTCTGACCCATTCACGCATGATCAGCCACCTGGCTGGCACAAGGTCGAGGTGGCGACGTTTCATTTGACGTTCGAAGGAACCACGCCGGCGCTCAATATGGGCGTCGCCCCGGTGCCGGGTCAGGCCGCCGGCGCGGTGCCGGGGGGCGAGGGTCATCTGTCCACGGATATCACGCTTGACCACGGGGTCTTGGCTGACGGAGGGCAAGTCCACTGGAAGGGAACGGTGGCAACCACCGATGCGAATGGCGTCGCCAAGCGGGAGGTAGGGGACGCCAGTCTGGTGGTGAGGAAAGACGATGTGGTGGGGCATCTGTCCATTCCGGCCACGGCCCATCCAGCAGCCCCCTTCCCTGCCGATCATTTTTCCTTGGATATGTCGTTCGCCAGCCACCGGCTATTGCCGATCCGCTCATCGAGCGAGACGTTGAGACTCTTGTCGGGCTCGGCCGATGGGCATTGGCACTTTGCCTCACTGCGTTGGTTGAAGCCGCTGGCTTCAAAAAAGCCCTGGCTGCAATGGGATGGTGCGGGTGAGATCGATACAGCCTTGCGCATCGATCATGGACGCCTATTGCCTGGATCGCGCCTTGATATTCCGCGGCTGGATCTGGCCGCGATCATTCTTGGCAACCGGTTTTCCGGCGAGGCTGTCGCCAAGGGGCGTGTGGTGGCGGAAGCCAGCGGAAACTACAGCGCCATGGATATGACGGTACGGAAATTCGTGCTTTCGCCAGGCTCGTCACCCGGCCAGCCCTATCTTCGTGGCTCGGCGATGCAGCTGAATTTGCGATCGTCCGACGACCTGTCGGCGTTTCGCGATACCGTGCTGGCACACCTGCAGTTCACCAACGCCGAGGTCCCGGATCTTCAGGCCTACAACCATTACCTTCCCGGCAAGAGCCTGTACTTCATCAGCGGCCACGGCAGCATGTCCACCGAGTTGAACATCAACGGCGAAGGTGATGTGAGCGCGGGCCGGATGCAGATGCGTACTCAAGGAGCACAGCTTGCCCTGGGGACCTCACGCCTGACCGGAAACCTGAGCATGGATACCCGGTTGTCGGTCGCCCAACGCACAGGGCACGCCTTCGATCTTCGCAACTTCTCTTTGTCGATGGATGGAGTGCAAATGGAAGGCGCGAATGATCCCTCGTGGTGGACTACGATCACGCTTGAGCGAGGCCGGCTGGACTGGGACAGGCCCATGCAACTGAACGGTACGGCCACCATGCGCATGAAAAACGTGAGCGTGTTGTTGGCGCTGTTTGCCAAGCGAAGTGCGTTCCCCGCGTGGATTGGTCACATCATCGACGATGGCGAAGCCCAGGTCACTTCCGAAGTTCAGGCCAGGCGTGGTGAATTTGTGCTGGACAACTTGCAGGCAAACAACAAGCGCATTGAACTGCTGGCGCATCTGCGCATTGCCGAAGGGCAGCCCCGCGGTGACATTTACGTTCGGTGGGGATTGCTGAATGTCGGCGTGGCGCTCGCCAATGGCCAAAGGGAGTTCCATTGGGCAAACGCCGCCAGCTGGTATCAGGCCCAACCGGCCCTTCTGCCGGCAACGGATGTGGTGTCACCATGATTGCCATTGCCAAGGCAACCGAAGCCCGCACTCGCCGTGCGTTCACGTCGTCGGGGTGTCGTGATGAATAGACGACTGGTCCTTGTCTTTCGATCCGTCGTTTCAGGCGTCTCGGATCATGAGCTACTGACGCGCGCCGCCGCACTGGCCTTCTATACGGCATTTTCGTTCGCACCCGTGCTGCTTTTGCTTTTCTGGCTGTTTTCGATCATCCAGCCCGACTGGGATCAGCAGTTGGTAACCACGTTGTCAGGCATCATGGGTAGCCAGGCCTCCACGGTTGCCGAACTGGTGATACAGACGGCCCAGACCAATCCACGGCTACGGCACCTGTATGGCGGGATTGGCCTGGTGATCACCGCCTTCAGCGCCCTGGCGGTATTCACCCAGATGCAGCAAAGCCTCAATCACGTATGGAACGTCAAGCCCGTTCCGAAGAAGGCCATCGCAGGCTGGCTGCTGGCAAGGGCACGGGCTTTTGCGCTCCTTATCGGCATCGCGTTCCTGATGATCGTTTCGTTTTCGGCGACCGCCATCGTCGATGTCCTTATTCCCAGCGGCTCGACCGGATGGATGGTCATGGAGGAAGTGGTGGGAGCCTTGCTGCTTATCGTTGCCTTTGGCGCCATGTATCGCATCCTTCCTGACGCATCGATCGCCTGGGTGGACGCAGCCCACGGCGCGCTGCTTACCACCTTGCTCTTCATGGCCGGAAAGTTCGTCATCAGCGTGTACGTCGCCCATTCCAGCGTCAGTGGCATCTATGGGCCCGCCAGCGCGCTTATGCTGCTACTCGTATGGGCCTACTACGCCTCGACCATCGTGTTGATAGGCGCGGAATTGACCCACGGTCTGTCTTCGTCCCGGGGGCATCAGGAAAAACCCAAGGAGTACGCGCAGGCCGAATGAGTGCGTGTAGCCGCCACCTATGCGAAGAGCTTCCCATGAAGATTGATGCAGTCCGCAAGCACGCGATGGCATTGGAGGCGGTTACCGAGGAGCCGCATCATCAGTCGTCCTCGTTTCGGGTGCGGGGCAAGATTTTTGTCACGATTCCGCCTGCCGGCGATGTCGTTCACGTCTTCGTAGGCGAGGAAGACCGAGAAACTGCCTTGGCGCTGTATCCGGGCTTTCTGGAAAAACTGCTTTGGGGCGGCAAAGTTGTCGGCCTGCGCGTAGTGCTGGCAGCGGCCAATGCCCAGGCGGTGAACTCACTGGTCAACCGGGCCTACGAGGCGCGCGTGCTCAAGGATGCAAGCGCAAGATCCCCTGGATCACGCCGTCGGTAATGGCGCCATGAGCGTGGCATGGCACGGCTAGCAGTTGGGGCGTCGAATTGCGCCTAGCTTGTCGGCGGAGCGTTCGAACGAAGAAAGGCTCGTACCTCGACCGGTGCACGGCAGGCGACGACGGCCTTTTGTCCCCACGCCAGCGCCTCGTTCATGTCAGCGGCCTCCAGTATCCAGAACCCGCCAACGTGTTCCTTAGCCTCTGCGTACGGGCCATCGGTAACAACCACCTGGCCATCGGACTGCTTGCGCAGCGATTTGGCCTTTTGGGCCGACTCCAAGCCGCCGGCGAAGAACCTGGCGCCTACGGCCATCATCTCTTTGTTGAGCATGCTGATATCGCGGACCATCGCTTCGCTCTCAAGCGAGGGGTCGTAGTCGTCAGGATGATGAATGGCAACCAGATAGTGCGGCATGTCTTCTCCCATGGATCACATTTAGACGGCCCCATGGCCGGCTTTCACTATCACGACGAACGGCCCGGCTCGAATTCGACACGTCGTCCCCAGAGTTTACGCATCGGCACGCGCTTGGCGTCGTTGTTGGCGTGAGATCGGTGACCGGACATGGTCACACCGGGAAGGAGCCGGGGTATTCATCGGATGCGCAAGGGTGCCTGATTTGAATGCCCACCCATGGCATGGTTAGGCTTCACGAAAATCCCCTGGTGAGGTGCGGCATGTCTTCCCGAACGGCTTCCTGTTTCTGCGGACAACTGCGCATTCACGTTGAGGGCGAGCCGCAAGGCGTTGGCGTTTGCCACTGCCTCGCCTGCCAGCAAAGAACCGGCAGCGTTTTTGCGGCACTGGCGAGCTTCCGACGTCCGTTTCAGGTCTTCGGTACGGCCACCGAATATGCCCGCACGGGGGATCAAGGCGCCAGGTTCCTATTCCGATTCTGCCCGGTGTGCGGGACGACCGTGTTTCACACGGAAGAGGGTGACAATGAGTCTGTGAGCATCGCCGTTGGTGCGTTCGCTGACCCTGACTTTCCAGCGCCGCAAGTTTCAGTCTACGACTGCCGCAGGCATCCGTGGGTCCAGTTGCCGCCAGGCACGCGAATGTTCGACAAAGATCCGATCTGATCGCTTTCGTGCTGCCCATACCTGTCGTCTTAGCCGCTGAGACGGGGCCGTGCGCTAGTAGTTCCCGCAGAACGCGCCCCATCCGAGCACCGCAAGCAATCAACTATGACCCTATCCTGTGTCGATCCAAAACTCGTTTTCGCCTGGCAAACCGCGCATTCCATCGCCCGGAGCGCGCCGCCGCCGGTGCACGACCGTGGCGGCTTCCGCGTAGATACCCACTCGGAAAAGGAAGTGAAGCGCTGGGTGTTCCCACAGCTATGCGATGGCTTGCGCGCAATCGCACATGACATTACGGCTCCACGGCATTACCTGAAGCTGTGCGGCTCCGACGAGGAGCTGCGAAGTGCGCTGCCGTCTCGCTGGGAGGTACAGCCAGCGAACTATTTCATGATGTCGCAAGCGGCTGCCCTCGATGCGAAGCCTCTGCCGAAGGGGTACCGGATGGAGCTTCACCAGGCCGGCCCCGTCACGCGGGCTTGCGTCATCGCGCCGGACGGCGATCTGGCGGCAAGCGGATGCGCGGCGGAAGCGGCGGACGTCTTTATCTATGATCGAATCGAAACCGCGCCAGATCACAGGCGCCAGGGGTTGGGCGTCGCGGTGATGTTCGCGCTGGGAACGGCGAGAAAATTCCCGACAAGTCCACAGCTTCTGGTCGCGACAGAAGACGGTCGCAACCTCTATGCGAACCTTGGCTGGGCCGTGCTCGCGCCATTCGCGGCCGCGACCATTCCGGAACCTTGACGCCATCCGAGGAGGGATTTTGCTATCCGGCCGCACTCCCCCCCGGGGGAGTAGCGGACTCTTCATGGGCCACCTCTCTTGCATCGACACCGAGCGGTCGCTCCCGACCCGGGGCGGACGCTCGCTCGCCATGGCCCTTCGAACCGCACAGCGTGGCGACACACCCCGGTTGCCGGGCCAGCCGTTGCTGCTCCCGCGCAACGGACGTCAATGCGTCCAATTGGGCTGAAATAGCCCCCAACGGACACTACCGATGCGGGCGAAGCCGGCGTAAAAAAGAGGTAACACCGGCGCCAGACTCCGATGGCACTGGAACGCTGTTCAGCCAACACGGAATGCACACTCGGGCCACACTCGGGCTGCGGTAGGCTTGGTAACCTGAACGGCAGAGGCGCAGTGAGGTCTAACCAATGGTTGCAGAGTCCGTCTCTGCTGCATGGATAGCATTCGGTACGGTCGAGATCGACACCCTGGGCCATCGCCTGTTTGTCAAAGGCGAGGAGGTAGGGCTTGAGCGCAAGGCCTTCGCCGTACTCATACTATTGGCGCGCGAACCTGGCCGCGTATTGAGCCGTGATGAGATTCTGGATGAGGTGTGGGGCCACGCCCATGTCACGCCTGGGGTGCTCAGTCGTGTCATCGCGATGTTGCGTCATGCGCTCGGCGAGACCGGTGATGAATGTCACTACCTGCATACCGTGCATGGCATCGGCTTTCGCCTCGATGCCGAGGTGCGATCAGCCGCATCGCGCGAGGAGCTGATCGCGGACAACGCCCCGCCGGTCACGGAATCTGCCGTTGTACCGAAGCTCTCCAACCACGTCGCCGCAGTGCCGGTCACAGCGGTGGCGGCGAGTCCGGCAGCACCGTTACGGCCCGGCAAGCCACGTCGGTTCCGAGCACAACTCGTTGCCGTAATCGCGGCGGTGCTGGTGGTGGTCGCCGTACTGCTCGGCCGGCACCAGCTGGCAGGTCACCCGGCGGACACTGCGCCGGCGGTCGATCACAAGTCCGTCGCGGTGCTGCCGTTCGAAAATCTCAGCACCGACCAGGGCAACGCGTATTTCGCCAGCGGCATGCAGGACATGATCCTGACCCAGCTGGTGGGTATCGGCGGGCTCAAGGTCATCTCCCGCACCTCGACAGAGAAATACCCGAGCCATCCGGAAGACGTGAAAACCATCGCGCACCAATTGGGTGTGGCGACGCTGCTCGAAGGCACGGTACAAAAGGTTGGCAATCAGGTGCTGATCAATGTGCAGTTGATCGACGCGAACAGCGGCAACCATCTCTGGGCCAAAGCCTATACGCGCACGCTGGACAACGTTTTCAATGTGGAGGGCGAGGTTGCTCAGAACGTGGCGGAGGCGCTGAAGGTGCAGCTGACCTCTGCCGAGACTGCGCGTATCGACACCGTGCCGACCTCCAACGCCGCTGCCTACGACCTGTATCTGCAGGCCAGCGCGCACGCCAACCGAGCCAACGATGACCCCACGCTGTCGTCCTCCGAGTTGCCCGTGGCGATCTCGCTGTACCAACAGGCACTGGCCAAGGATCCCAACTTCGCGCTGGCCGCCGCCGCGATGGCGCGCGCGCACATGCAGATGTATTTCTTTGGGCCCGATCGCACCAACGCGCGACTGGCTGAGGCGAAAACCGCCGCCGACCGCGCCTTGGCCCTGCAGCCGGACCTGGGCCAGGCGCATTACGCGCTGGGGCTATATGAATACTGGGGGCATCGCGATTACGTCTCCGCCACCCAACAATTGCAGTTGGCGCGGCAGGCGTTGCCCAACAGTGCCATGGTCGAACTCCTGATGGCCTCGATCGCACGGCGTCAGGGGCGCTGGGACGATGCAGTGGCGCTGTTTCACACGGCCACCGTGCTGGATCCGCATAGTGAATTTTCGTTCAACCAGCTCGGCGTGACTTATCAGACCATGCGTCGCTATGCCGATGCCGACCGGGCGTATGCCGCAGCCCTCGCGGTCAGTCGCAACCCGGTCGGCGAGCGCATGGCACGGGCCTTCAACGAGCTGATGTGGAAGGGCGACCCGGCACCGCTGCGCACGGTGCTTGCATCGCTGACACCGGGCAGCGACGCCTACGCCGGCAACGTCATGGCGATGTATTTCGAGCGCTCGTTGGCGCGCGACTATACCGGGGCCGCCAAGATCGCCGAGGCGGACAAGGCCGAGAACTGGGACGACACCGACAACATCGTCTTGCCCAGGCGCCTGTATCTGGCGTGGGCGCTGCAGGCGGCGGGCGACACCGCCAAGGCGACGGCGGCGTTTACCGAGGTGGCAGCGCATGCGAGTGCCGGCCTCGTCGAGCGACCGAACGATGCCGACGTGCATCTCGCGCTGGCATTTGCCTATGCCGGATTGGGCCGAAAGCCGGAGGCAGTGGCCGAAGGCGAGCGCGCTGTCGCCTTGATGCCCGTCGCTCAGGACGCCCTCACCGGCTCGGACATGCTCGCGTGCCAGGCGCAGCTGTACGTGCGGGTTGGTGAGCCCGAGCAGGCCATCGCCCTGCTCGACCGTGTGCTGTCCATGCCCACCGGCGGCGTCATGTCGAGCCAGTTGCTGAAGCTCGACCCGATCTGGGATCCACTGCGCGACGACCCACGCTTCAAGGCGCTGTTACTGAAATATCCCAGCGAAGGCTAGTGCGCCACTCATCGCTGGACCAGGCATACCTGCCGGTCAATGCCGCAACCACTCCCTCTTCTCCGGCTGGCCTTCCGCTGCCGAACGCCAGGCGCACGCCTGGCAGCCGCACGTACCCACGCAATGGTTGATACAGCTGGTCAAGCATCGACACGGCACGAGGCGAGATACACCCTTGCGCACCACAAAGAAATTGGCGATATCGAAGAAGCCGCCCGTGGCTGGATAGCGAAGCTGGCCTTCTTCAGTCGGTTCGTGATTGGCCATCATGGGGATCCCTCTGTGGGATTTTCATCCTATACCCGCGCGTCGATAGATGTGCTGGTTATGGAGGCGCCCATGGAGAATCCGCCGATGTTGCCTGACCCAACCATTCGCTTCCTGAGAGGTAAAACGCGCTCTTGGAGCGGCAGGGCGGTAATGGTCTCTGGCCACGCCTCGGACGTTAACCCTATGGACGTCTCTACACCCATGTCCAAGGAGCGTTCGATCAGGGCCTTGTGGTGAGCCACGCTCACCACAAGCCTTCCCTGACTTAGTGCTTGGTCGGCACGATCACTGCATCGATGACATGGATGATGCCGTTGCTCGAAGCAATATCACGCTCCGTGATGTTGGCCCCGCCAATGCTCAGCGTGTTGCCTTCCTTCCTGACTGCTGCGGTTTGGCCTTGCATCATTCTTGGCGCGGTCAATTTCTCGACCTCGACGGCGGTGGTTCGACCCGGCAACACGTGGTACTTCAACACGGAGATCAACTCCGCCTTGTTCTCTGGCTTCAACCAGTTCTCAAGGGTGCCGCGCGGAAGCTTTTCGAATGCCGCATCGGTGGGTGCAAATACGGTGTAAGGGCCATCGCCCTTCAGGACATGAGTCATTTCAGCCGCTTCGAGCGCCTTGCCAAGCGTATGAAACGAGCCATTGTCGGCTGCGGTATCTACAAGGTTTTTGGTTGAGGTACGCGAAGTCTGGGAATCATGATTGGACATGAATTTGCCTATTGAGTAGTGATCCGAACAGCGGATCTGGAGCGGACGAAGCCGCGACTCCGATGAAGACCGGAGAAGTACTCAGATGGCGTTAGGGAGAGGACCGCATGGCTGAGACGCCTGCCAAGGAGGAGACTTTCTTTCCTGGCGCCGTCGCAGCATGCGCGTACGGTTGTTAGGTAAGGGTGATATGTGACACATCCAAGAAACACCCGACCCGTCGTCTGAAAAAGTCTTACAGGCGCCTAACAGCAATGAGCGCATGGTGGGCGTGCGCCGAAGCCCTCGTGATCCGCTTCGATCGTCTCAGCCTACGGTTTGCATTCCAACGCCACTGAGTTACCTCCGACACCCTCGGAGCCGCGGGCCTATGCCCGCTTATGACCTGCAGGATGCCGGTCAATACTCAAAGGCCACGCTCATGTACACCATTAACCAAACCAACTCGCTGTACTTCTTCCCACACAAGCTCACCTTTGTGCCCATTCAAATAGCCACGGACAGCGAGCGGCGCAACCGCTGGTTCCCTGGAAGCGACGCCTCCGTGGTTTTGTCGCGCGTGCAGTCCCAGGGCCAATCAACCCCAGCCACCAGCACGGCCACCCCATCGAAGGTCCAAAGCGATCAGCAAGCGGCGGGCGACGATCGCGTGACTGCGACCATCGACATAACTTTGCCGCTGCCTTGACGCCATCGCGCTTAGCCTCCAGGCGGCTTCCATGGTGATTCGTCGTGAAAACCCGCTACGTCTACAGCGCGTCCGACCTGTCCGTTGCCCACGCGGCAATGGATGCGGCGCGTCGTGCCGGTGTCGCCGACGATGACGTATCGCTGATCGCGCGTTCGGATATTGAACTGGACGCCATACCCGACGACCGTAAGGTAGTGGATGGCGACTTCTATCCCGCCGCCATTCGTGGCGTCACCGGCGGCGCCGTGTTTGGACTGCTCGCCGGCATTGTCGCCGTAGTGGTGCCGCCCATCGGGCTAACATTGGCTGGCGTCGGCGTCACCACGCTTGCAGGAGCGGCCGTGGGTGGCTGGGCGACGGCGTTGGCCGGTTCGGCGGTACCCGACCCCGTGAGGCGCGAGTTCGAAGAAGATATCGCTCAGGGGAAAATTCTCGTGGTGCTCGACGCGGAAAAGGAAGTCCTTGAACAAGCTGATAGCCTCGTGCGGGAAAGCGGCGCGCGGCACCTGCCTTTCGACAAGCCCACCGTGATGAGCTGACGGTACTCGTCGGCGCCAAGGCCAGATGACAGATCATGACACCTCTCGATAAACCACTCCGCCGCGAAGTGACCATCGACGGCAAGGCATACACGCTGGTGCTTGACCCGGTGGGCCTGAAGTTGATGTTGCGCGGCCACCGCAAGGGCACTGAGCTGTTGTGGAAGGACATTGTCAGCGGCGATGCAGCCATTGCATCGGCACTCAACGCCTCGCTGGAACGCGAGTGACGCGTGGCATGCCACGCCCAAGCCACGCGCGCCGCGTTCGCTAATCCGTGGGCCCGCCCAACACCGGCAGGACGGCACCGCTGATGTAACTGGAACAGCACGGTGCGGCAAGGAACACGTAGGCCGGTGCCAGTTCCTCGGGCTGTGCCGGACGCCCCATCGGGCTCTTGGATCCGAATTTCTCGACAGCTCGCGCGGGTTTGTCGGCGGGGTTCAGTGGCGTCCATACCGGGCCGGGAGCAACCACGTTCACGCGTATGCCCTTGTGCACCAGGTTGCTGGCCAATGCCTTGGTGAATGCATGGATCGCGCCCTTGGTGGCCGAATAGTCCAGTAGTTCCTTGTTGCCGAAAAGGCCCGTTTCCGACCCCGTGTTGATGATGCTGGCGCCCTTCTTGAGATGCGGCAGCACGGCGCGGGCCATGTGCATATAGCCGAAGATGTTCGTGCGAAAAGTCATCTCGATCTGATCATCGGCAAGGTCGGTCAGCGCTTCGGCGTGCTCCTGGAATGCGGCGTTGTTGACCAGAATGTCGACCTTGCCGAACTCGTCGACGGCCTTGCGTACCGCCTTGTTGCAGAACGCGCTGTCTCCGACGTCGCCGCCGATCAACAAATGCGAGTGGGGACACTGCGCCCCGCGCGATAACAGCCGCGTCAAAACTTTCGTGAGCTTGCGTCAATGGCGCCGCCCACTATCGGCCGGCAACGGAATGTGCCCGGGCCGTGAATGCGTCGCCGTGGTTATCCCGGTTTTCGCCTGGGGCGCCGATAGCCATCGACACGGCAGGTCGAATAACACGCTGTTTGTAGCGTCGGCATCACATCGCCCCGACATGCGGCGAGAGAAGGTTTCGCGAGATGTGCGGGCCGCTGCCGTCTTGAATGGCCCGCGCAACCATGCACCCAGGGCAGGAATGACCATGAGTAAAAAGCCGTTGTCGATTCGCTGGCTCGACAAGCCTGAGAAACACGACTATACCGCCGCCGAGACCTATCTCGGCTTGCTGTACGACGCCGCCACGGCGTCTCGGTACGTGAAGAAGTTGCGACGCGCGGACACACGAAAGTTCGAGGCGAAAGATCTGCTTCGCGCATCGGAACTGTCGCGACTGGGAACCAGTAATTCCCATGTTGAAAGCGACCGCGAGAAAATTGTTCAAGGCGAAGCGCTGCCCCCGATGCTGCTGGTGCGTGACAGCAAGAACAGCAAGCTGATTATCGCCGATGGGTATCACCGCTTGTGTGCCGTGTACTCGCTCGATGAGAACGCAACGATTCCAGCCAAGCTGGTTTGAACCCTCGCGGGCACCCTTGCCCTCCCCTTACCTGTTGCGCCCGTCAGGGCGAAGGAGTTTCCCGTGGCACGCAAAGTGGCAGATGTGATGGTGGATGTTCTGGTGCAAGCCGGTGCAAAGCGCTGCTACGGCGTGCCGGGCGATACGTTGAATTTCTTCACGGACGCGGTCCGTCGATCCGACCTGCGGTGGGTCCATGTGCGGCATGAAGAGGCTGGCGCCATGGCGGCCGGTGCGGATGCGCTGTTGACCGACGAGCTTGCGCTGTGTGCTGGCTCGTGTGGGCCGGGCAGCCTGCACTTCATCAATGGCCTGTGGGAAAGCAACCGCAACCGGGCGCCGGTGGTGCTTATCGCCAGCCAGATCACGCGCGACGAACTGGGCTTCGACTTTCCCCAGGAAGTCGATTTCAAATCCGTCTATGCCGCCGGCACCGTTTTTTGCGAAGAGATTCGCACGCCTGCGCAGGCGCGGCGCATGACGGCCATGGCGGCGCAGGCGGCGCTGTCTCATAAAGGTGTCGCGGTGCTGATCGTTCCTATTGATGTCTCGCGTGCGGATGCTCCCGACGAGCCCGATT
The DNA here is from genome assembly GCA_963783075.1 of uncultured Gammaproteobacteria bacterium. GTDB lineage: Bacteria > Pseudomonadota > Gammaproteobacteria > Xanthomonadales > Rhodanobacteraceae > Dyella. The sequence goes on from CAWAMF010000001.1 coordinate 684,417, forward strand.
TTGCCGTTCACCGTGCGACGCCGGTCATTCGTCCCAGCGACGCCGAGCTCGATCGAATCGCCGCGGCGCTCAACGATGGCAAACGCATCACCGTCTACGGTGGTTCGGGATGTGCCAAGGCGCACGACCAGGTCATCGCCCTGGCGCAGAAGCTTCAGGCCCCCGTGGCGCGGACCTCGCGCGCGAAAGATTTTCTTGAGCATGACAACCCCTTTGACGTTGGCATGACCGGCGTTTTCGGCAGCAAGGGCGGCTACGTGGCATTGACCGAGTGCGATACCCTCCTGCTGCTTGGCTGCGATTTCGCATGGCGACAGTTCTATCCACAACGCGCCACCATCATCCAGATCGATATCGACGGCGCGCATCTTGGGCGGCGCCATCCGGTGGACATTGGTGTAGTGGGCGATGTCGCCCCGACTCTCGATGCGCTTATCCCTCGGATTCGTGTGAGGGACAATCGAACGTTTCTCGACGACTGCCTGGACGAAGTGGCACACGCTGATAAGAAGCTCGAGAAGCGTGCAGTCGCCAAGCCCGGTCCGATACATCCGCAATACCTGGTTGAAGTCATCGCCGCGCACGCTCAGCCCGATGCGGTCTACACCGCCGACGGCGGATCGCCCATGGTGTGGTGTCTTCGCCATGTGCCGTCCACCGGCAAGAATCGAACCATCGTCAGCCTGAGCCACGGCACGATGGCCAACGCGATGCCGCAGGCGCTCGGCGCTCAAGCGGCCTATCCGGAACGCCAGGTCATCTCGCTGTCGGGTGATGGCGGCCTGGCGATGCTGATGGGCGACCTGCTGACCACCGTGCAGGAGCGGCTGCCGATCAAGGTGGTGGTGTTCAACAATGGCTCTTTGGGTTTCGTCGAGATCGAGCAGAAGGTGGAAGGGCTGCTCGATGCCTATACCAACCTTGAGAATCCCGACTTCTCGCGGGTGGCTGAGGCAGTCGGCATGTGGGGCCGCCGGGTGGAGGTCGCCGACCATCTCGACGAGGCGGTACGCGAGTGGCTCGCGACCCCGGGCCCTGCGTTGCTGGACGTGGTCGTGCGACGCAGCGAACTGGTGATGCCGCCGAAAATCGAAGCCGGCCAGGTGCTCGGTACGGCCCTTTATTCCGCCAAGGCCGTGCTGGCCGGACGGGGCGATGACGTCATCGACATGGTGAAGGACGCATTGGGCGATTGATGGCTTGCAAGCGTGACGCGCGCGTCCTGGCGTGACGGCTCGCGCATGCGTGTAATGCCCGTCTACGACCTACGCGAGCAGTATCGATGCGATGAAGGGCGAAGGGCCGTGACTGCGGATGGCCGCGCTTACGCCCGCGCCAACCTGGCGCGGCATCAGGTCAAGACTGGTATCGACCATACAAACGCAAAAGCACCATCGGGCTCTTCTCGACAGCTCAGCTCGCCGCCATGGCGGCGAGCGATCTGCCGCGCGAGTGCGAGCCCCAGCCCGGTGCCGGCACGGTCGCGCGCGGCGCCTGCCCGGTAGAACGGCTCGAACACCCGGTCATATTCGCTTTCTGGCAACCCCGGGCCGTTGTCGCGCACGACGAGTTCGGCGCGGCCTTCTCCCGTCCGCAACCGCACCTGTATCGGTGGCAGTCCATGGCGGCGGGCGTTATCCAGCAAGTTGCGCAGTAGGCGGAGCAACAGTCGCGGGTCACCCTTCACCGTCGCGGGTTCCCCTTCCAGGTCGACGCCATCGTGGCGCGCGCATTCTTCGGCAGCCAGCGCCAGCAGATCGACCGGCTCAGTCACTTCCAGATGCGATATCGCTTCCAGCCGGCTGGCCAGCAGGATCTCGTCAATCAAGGCATCCAGCTCGCCAATGTCCTGCTGCAGTCCGTCACGGCGACTCTCATCGACGCGGGGACCGATGAGTTCCAACGCGAGCCGAATGCGCGTCAGCGGCGTGCGCAATTCGTGCGAGGCGTTCGCCAATAGGGTTTTCTGGTGGCCAACGAGCGCTTCGATCCGATCAGCCGCCTGGTTGAAGCTGCCCGCCAAGCGCGCGACCTCGTCACGGCCTTCCACCGCGACCCTGGCACGCAGATCACCTGCGCCCAGCGATTCCACCGCGTGCTGCAGTCGCTCCAGGCGAAGGGTAATCCGCCGCACCACCGGTAACACCAGCACACCGATGATCGCGGCCAGCGTGAAAAGGCTTAGCAGCAATACGTGCAGCGGCTGATGCCCACCACGCGGCACGTTCGCCTGTAGCGAGCGACCATCAGGCAGATGCAGCACCCAGAGTGCCACGCTCGGACGCGGCAAAGCCTGCTCGTCACCGATGCTCGGTTCCCCGCCCGACTCGGCAATCGGTCGCCGTGATGCATCCAGCAACGCCAGGCGTACCGGCAGACCCTGCGCCAACTTATCAAGGGTTCGCTGTTGTTCCGTCACCGATGCCTGCGCAGGCGGCAGGGCATTGAGGATGACCTGCGTCTGTGAACGCATGGTCGCGTCGTACGGCCCACCCTTGCTGTGCCAGACCCAGGCGAAAGCGGCGGCGTAGGCCAGCAGGCTGACGACGACGGTGAGGTAGATGCGCAGATACAGACGCGTCATGGCCGGCTCAATCCTGCTTGCGCGCGAACAGGTAACCGGCGCCGCGCACGGTGATGATGCGCCTGGGCGACTTGGGGTCGCCCTCGATGGCCGCGCGGATGCGCGAGATATGCACGTCGATGGACCGATCGAACGCGTCCAGCGGCTCGCCGCGCACCAGATCCATCAATGCGTCGCGCGACAACACGCGCCCGGCATGCTGGGCAAGTGCGAGCAGCAGCTCGTATTGATAGGAGGTGAGCTCTGCCGCCCTTCCCGCCACCGTCACCGCGTGTGCGTCGGTGTCGATCTCCAGCTGGCCGAACACCAGCGCCTTCGTCGCCCCCATGGCTGGCGCCGTGCGCCGGCGCAGAATGGCGCGCAACCGCGCCAGCAATTCGCGCGGCTCGAATGGCTTGGGCAGATAGTCATCGGCGCCGATTTCCAGGCCCACGATGCGGTCGATCGCATCGCCCCGTGCCGTGAGCATCAGCACCGGCAAGTCGGACCGCTCGCGCAGCTTGCGGCAGACGTCGAGTCCATCCATATCCGGCAGCATCAGGTCGAGGATGGCGGCATCCAGGGCGTCAGCGCTGAATCTTTCCAGCGCTTGCGCCCCGGTTGCCGCCTGCAATACCGCATACCCCTGGCTACGCAGGTATTCGTCCAGCATACCGGCCAGACGCGGATCGTCTTCTACGACCAGGATGCGTTCGCTCATCGTGCCCGCTCTAGCTCTGAAGCCGCATCATAGCCACCGAGCAATCCTTTCAACCATGCATTGTCCCTGCCATCGCCATATGCTGGGTCAGGTGCGCGACAAGCTTCTGTCGCTGGTCCGGCGTCAATACACTGCTACTGTCTTCCACCAGTCGGGTCATGCGCTGCGCGATCTGATCATGTGCAGCAACCTCTGCCGCACTCGCCTGTTCCACCGCCGCGCGATCGATGGCGGGAGCCGTCAACAGATTCAGTACTTGCGCATGGCCCGTGTGCAACTGCTGGAACAGCGGTAGCAGATCGGCCGCTGCTTGCTTGAAGATCGGGTCCAGGGTGGCCTTCTGGGCATCCGTGGCATCAATGTCGATGTACAGATGCTGGCATACCTTGTTCACATGCGCGGCCACATCCGCCTGGGACATGGGCCCCACTGTATGGTGCATGGCTGAAACACCGCCGTCGGTGGCCAGCACAGCGACGCCGGCGGCCAGCGTGACACCGCCGATGAGGCCCAGCAGCGCCGTACGCAGCGTTCCGTTCTTTTGCGTGGATTGATCGATGGTCATGGTTTTCTTCCTATGTGGGATGGGTCGTCTCGACCACGTACAGCGTGTGCCCTGTGCGTAAGCGCCTTACGAAGCTCAGGTAAAGAAGTGTGAAGCGGTGGAAGGCCCGTCAAACTGACGACCGCTCGCGCAGCATCAGTACGCCGGCGGCAACGTTCCATACCGCCTGCAGCAACAAGGTGCCGACGACCACGCCCAGACCCATCTGTGCCCCGGCAACGATCACCATCACCGCGGGCAGCCCGCCCGCCACCAGGCCGATACAACCGACCACGCGCCGCATGCCCGCATCACGCAACAGGGCCACGGACCAGGCGATGGCCGCCACCGATTGCAGCACCCACGCCACACGCGCGATGTCGGTCAAGGCGATGGATTCGACGACGTGGATCATCCAGCGCGCTGCCTGCGCCGCATCAGGCGTCGCGTTGACGAAATCCGCCGCGATGCCGGTGCTGATGAAGCCGTCCAGAATGGTGGCCGAGAACATCAACACGCTGCCCAACGCATAGGTCATCAGCCCGATCAGCACCGGAGCCCGTCGTAAGTCCAGCCGTTGGGACAGCACGGTGTAGCCGTACATCAGGCCGCATATGCAGGCCATGGCGACCACGTGCACGTTCTGATGCCATGACTGGATCTGCACCATGCTTTGCAGGATTTCCAGCGTGGTCTTGCCGCTCGCCCCTCGATCCATCGCGACCGTGGCGGTGGATACGATGGCGCTCGCCAGCACGGCGAACCCGGCAAGACGGACATCACCACTGGCCGCAACGGCTGTCTCATGATGATGGGCTGGGTATTGCAACGATTCGATGCGGGTAGCCATGACGAGCCTTGCTCCTTGTCCAAGCACACGGGACGTGCGGGACACAGGCTAGGCGGCCTGTTTGGCTACGATATGTCGTTCCGGTAAAGATTTATGAAGACGACGGTGCACCGGGCACGCCGTAATCGCTCGAAGCGCACCGGCAACCTTCGGGGAAGGCGCGTGTGCCCTCGGCCCAGGACGGGCCTCGCCAACCGTGTATCTCTTCAGGCATCTGACGGTTTGCGCGACGACTCACCCAAACTCAGGCCCGTGTCTCCAAAGCTCGCCCCATGACTTACGTGCGGGGCCGCATACGAAGATATCGGGATGGTACCGACTCTCCTCATTGAGCACGCCCAACGCGTTGGTTGTATGCCCTGCAAGACGGCAATCGTCAAAAAGCTCGTCGGCGCGCTCGCGCGAACTTCCCAGCACGATAAGCGTGGTGGGTGGCGGCTGCGGATAGCCGCGTAGCCATCCGGAATTGATCGTCGTGATCGGCGTGGGGAGGTGATAGCGCTGGCCAAGCAGGGCGATGGCGCCGTACTCACCATAGTTGCCCACCGCAATGCCAAGCTTTCCCTGCTGATCGGCCGGCAAGGCATCGCGAATGGCTGCCACGTGTGCGACGAGCTCGTCCCAGCCGACCTCTTCGCGAAGATCACCGTTGTTTTGCAGGGCGAAGTCGCGCAGCGGACCGCTCGATGCGATGGGTACGATACGAAGCGCCGCGTACACGCCGATGGCGCAGACACCAGTAAATGCCAGCGTGGTGATGCCAACGCGCCATCCGGGACGCAGGGTACGCAGCCATTGCTCGCCTACCACGGAGCCCATAGCCAGCAGCATGGGGTAAGCGCCACAGGTGTAATAGAAGCGACCCTGCGCAAGCAGGAACAGCAGCAGCGGCACCACATACATCCAGCCAAGCATGCGATAGCGGCGGCCGTTGAAGTAGGCAAACAAACCCGCCAGCCAGACAGGCGCGGCAAACAGGTTGGCATTCAACAGGAACTGATCGCGCAGGAAACCCTCCGCGCGGCCCTGCTGGACGTCGCGCGCGTGGATGCCTTGCAGGAAATGGTAGGAAACAAAATCGTGCCGGATGAGCCAGACAAGGTTGGGCGAAAAGACCAGTAGCGCGATGACACCGCCGGCCCAGAACCAGCCGTTCGTGACATATCGCCGTACGTCGGTAAGCAGCACACCCACCAGCACGCCAGCGAGCTCGAACGCGATCGAGTACTTGGTCTGCAGGCCAAGGCCGGCGACCACGCCAATGACCACCCACCAGCGTGGTTCGTCGTCACGCAACAGGCGAATCACGCACCAGGCGATAAGCACCCACCACAGCAGGTCGAATGAGGAATACTGAAATTCCGTCGCCTGGAACATCGGCAATGGCGACAGCCCTACCGCGATGGCCGTAAACATTTGCGCCAACCGCCCACCGCCCAGATCGCGAGCCATCAGGCCGCTGACGAGAATCACCAGCACTTGTGCGAGCACCGAAAACAGCCGCAAGCCCACCAGCGACAGTCCAAACATCTTGAGGCCCAGGTGCTCCAGCGCGGCGGTCAGCGGTGGGTAAGGCACAAAGCCCCAATCCATATGCTGTGCATCGCTGAGGAACTGCCATTCGTCCCGGTGAAAGCCGTACTGCCCGTTGGTCAACATGTGGACCGCGCCGAAGAGCACGGCTATCACGAGCACCGGCGTGATACCGCCGCGGTTGTCTGGCTTCAAGCTCTGCACTGCAGCACCGGTCACGGCCATGAACGCATCCTTGAGGTGTATCGACTGCCGCCTGATGCCCATGCGGACACCGGACGGCGATTCTTGAACTTGCCTAAGATAGCCAATGTCCTCGTCCGTCCCAAACGGACGGCCAAGGGTTTCGCACCAAGGGGGGCTCATCGGCCAACCGGGACTCGGTGGAACCGAGGCCGGCGATGTTTCAACGTTCCAAAGTTGGCAGCCTGCTAGCGCTGGCGGCAAGCGCTAGCTTCCTCTTCTGACGCTCGCAATCGCGGGCCAGGCCGCGGCGCAAAGACCTCCGGAACAGCTAGAGTCTGGATCGGCGGCGGGTCATGGCCTTTACCGCCAGCACGCTCTTCAGACCGTCAAAAGGTGCTGCTAGGTTATACAGCGACTCTTCTGTGCTGATTGGGGAAAAGATGGACCTGCAGGCGGTGGTAGAGACGGATGACGCCCAAACAGCGACAGAGCGGCGAGCGACCCGGCGAGTTCCCATCGACCTTCGCGCCAATTGGGCGCTGCTTGGGCTGGTCGCGTCCGCCGTGGTGTTGCAGCTCATCGCATGGCCATTCTTGTTGCGACAATGGGGTGCATCCGCGCTGTGGATAGCGGTGCCGCTGGTGTTGCTGACCCCGACGCATTGGGGACTGATCCATGAGTCCATTCATGGACAGCTATTGCCCGAACGGCGGCTCAACGAACGGCTTGGGCGATCATTGGCGATCGCCTTCGCGTTGCCGTATGACGCCGTACGCTTCGGTCATCTGATGCATCACCGCTTTACCCGCGAATCGTTTGACCGGCCTGACGTACACGACGGCGTGACGCATCTCCTATTTGCGCGCATCGGCTACTACATGCATTTGTTGGGTGGCCTGTACCTGGCGGAACTCGCGCTGCCGTTGCTCGCCTTTTTGCCGGCCAGCTGGGGACGCCGACTCGTCGCACACAAGCTTCACAGTGACGAGCCGATAGGGCGGGACGTCCAGCGCTTGTTTGTTGGTTTTGCCGGAAATCCGGAACGGCGTAGCCATATCCGGCGCGACTGGATGCTGTCGGTCACGCTCCATGCCTGCGCCTTTCATTTCTACGGTTCATGGTGGCCCGTGCTTGCGATAACAATGTTTCTGCGCGGCCTGTGGCTGTCACTGGCGGACAACCTTCCCCACTACGACGTCACGCTCGACGAACAGCAGCGGGCCCGCAACTTTCGCGCACCGGCCATCTGGCGACCGGTGTTGATGAATCATCATCTTCACCGCCTGCATCACCAACATCCCGCGCTGCCGTGGACGGCACTTCCGGCACTCGCCCGTGCTGGCAACACCGCGGCCTCTCCCGATGCCAACGTTGGCTATTTCAGAGCGGCGCTCCGGCAGTTTCGTGGCTTTGGAAAAGTCCGTTAACGGAGGCACGTCGGGCTGCCGGCGCGGTCTCCTGGCGCAGGTTCTCGGTCTTGGAGATCCAGTGCCGGCAAGTCACGACACGCCGCATGTCGACGAGCCGACTGCAAGCTTGTCGATCCGGACAGCTACGAAACCGATGGCCATAACTCATCCTCGGCAGCCATGGCTTGCGGATACGGGGATAGCTCATCGATGCTTGTCACGCGGCCAACGCGGGATACTAATCACGCCGCGGTCAGTTCAACGCCACCACCACCCTGGAGCACTCGTTGATGGTTTTCGCAGCCGCCGCAGTTCTGTGGGCTTTAATGGGAATAGAGCCAAGTATCCCTCCGTGCACGCCCGGCCCATTACCCGTTGACGTGGCCCGACTGCACGCCATGAAGGATGTGCAGGCCGTCAACAGCGACGAATCGACGTCGGTAGTGACCGTTCTTTTCAGCAATGGAGACGTGCTGAGGCTGGGCGCCAACGACAGCGGATGCACCAGCGGGCGGGTAATCTCCGCGCGCCTCTGGAGCTATCACTTTTTAGGTGAGAGCAATGCAACCCAAAAAGCACAGTACGTGACCGACCTCATATTTTCCCCGCACGTGGCCGAGCAGATTGACCGCTCCATACAAAGCTCGAAGCTCACGACAAAACCCGGCCAGTGGTACTTCGACGGACCGACGGAAGGAGGCGCCGTATGGTGGGCCAGCGTAACGACCGTATCGGGCCTCGACGGAATGGGCCGCTCAGTGTCGATTGTTTACACGTTTCCGTCAGGCGAAGAAGGGCTTTCGAGATAACTGGGTAAAGTCCACGTTCGACCCAGAGCGGACCATTTTGAGCGACCATCCAGAACCATACTCAAGGGGCAACAGGGGGGGGGATGATGTTTGGGGTCTTTAAGAAGAAAGAGCCACCGCAAGAGCCGCCCAAGAAAATGCCGCCGGTTCCCAAGTGGAGGCCGGACATTCGCCAGCCGGTGGACGAGATCGTCGATCGCATCAGGTTTTATACGAAACAGCAGCGGGATTTGGTCGTGTTTGAGCATGGAACCTGCGTACTCTTGCCCGAAGGGCTTTCTGATGATCAGGCGGTGTCCCAGGCTAAGGACATACTGGCCAAGATCTATCACTTCCATCCCGACATGAACCCGCTGGCCATGAAGGATGGAAACGTCTTAGTCCAATACAACCATCCCGCCGTTAACCTCGTCCTTGACAGTTTTGCCTCCAAAAACTGGAAGGTCATAGAGGAGCGCCACTTGGAGGCGCTGGCCACTAGCGAAGTCCTGATGACTCCTCTGGGCCCGAACAAATTTGATGCCTTTGGCATGAAGGCGCTCTTCGGGCGCTGCTTCATGTTTATGGATGCTCAGGCACCCAATGTACTGAAGGTCGTCCGCAGGGAAGCCTAGGATTTTGCATTGAGCGAAGCGCCCGCTTTCGACTGTGGATTCAGCCGGTCGTTGCAACACTCCTGCTGCTCGCGCAGTCTTCATTGTGTTGCAACGACCGGCTGAATCCGGAACCCGAAGCGGGCATAGTCGGCTACCGTGATTGCTTACCAACTGACGGGTTAAAAATCAGCTCGTTCGGACCAATTCTTGTCTCTGAGGGGAGATGCAAGCTCATGCGTCAACTGGCGCTTTTGGCTGTCATTGCACTGTGTTGCGGATGCAGTACCGGTATTTCAAAGCGTGACGAGGACAGTTCACGGATAGATACCGCGCGGGCTGCGGTTGATCGTGGCGAATACGCATCAGCCCTCCAGATTGCACAGCCCTTGGCCCAACATGGGTTCGCTCCGGCACAAACGCTTCTTGCCGAGATGTACCTCGATGGCCAGGGGGTAGCACGAGACCCTGCACGCGCCATGTCTTTGTATCGTCAGGCGGCAGATCAGGGGGATGGCCGTGCAGAGAACGGCATTGGCCTTATGTACGACACAGGCAACGGCGTAGCGTTGAATTACCAGGAGGCTTTTGCCTGGTACACGAAAGCCGCTCAGCGCGGATATCCCGGTGGCATAAACAATCTCGGCACCATGTATGCCAAGGGTTTGGGCGTGGAGTGGAATGAGCCACAGGCCACGGCTTTGTACGAAAAAGCAGCCGCGCTTGGCTACGTCACGGCGCAGCTGAACCTGGGCACGCGGTTCGTGAGTGGCGATGAGGTCACGCAAGATTGTGCCAGGGGTATGGCCTGGTACAACAAGGCAGCGAGCGAGGGCTCGGCGCAAGCGGAGTACGAGATTGGCTCTCTGTATGAGAAGGCCCAATGTGTTCCCCTCGACATGAGCATGGCCGCCGATTGGCTGCTCAAAGCCTCAGAGCACCGGCATGCGATGGCTATGAACAACCTCGGCATTCTGTACCAGAAGGGCGATGGGGTTCGTAGAGATCTAGTCATCGCGTACGCGCTCTATACCGTATCCGCGACATTGGACAGCTCAGGGGCAACTACGCTCCGGGCAATGTCGTGAAGATTCAAGGCAAGATGTCAGATGACCAGCTACGCGCCGGCCAGAACCTCGCCAAGGCACTATCTCAAGACGGAAAATTCAGAGGTGCTCGCGAAGGCGGCCCAATAGCAACGAAGCTACCGAGTAGGCGGCTGCACCACTGAATTGGGAAGCCACCTCACCGGGCCGATCTGTGGCTATGCGTACATCCATACTCTCAATTCGTCGGGTGACGTGAGCAGGCCGCTCTTTCACTGATCCGGCCCTGGAAAAGCATCGAACTGTCGTGGACACCGTGGTGCGAAATTTGGACGTCCATTTGTTAAAAAGGAGTTTTCCAACACAATCGACCCGAAGCAGACATTTGCGGTCATCGGAGGGGTGACGGATGAAGTGGCTTCAACTAGTGATCGCTTCTCTCTGTGGATTCGCGCTGGAAGCGTGCATGCCATGGCCTAGCCAGATAACTCCCGCTGTCACGGGGAGTGTTATTGATGCTTCCACCGAAAGTCCCATTTCTGGCGCGTCCGTTCATATTGAGGAGTTTCCCGAAAAGACGGCCACCACCAGCGGTAATGGCCAGTTCTCCATCAAAGCGATCAGGAAGTGGGAGGTTTTGACACCATTCGATTTCGCGCGCGATGCTCGGCCGGCATATAGGCTCATTGCGACGGCGCAGGGATTCCAAGAAGGGTCTAAGGTTTGGTACATCGGGGACGACAGGCCGCAAATGATCAAATTGCGGTCGTCCGGAGCGGCGCAGAGTGCGGCGATAAAGTCCGAGAACGAAATTATTGTATTGGCCCGCCAGCTCACGCTGCGCTATTGCGGGGACCATGAGCAAGTAATCGACGGGTACTTCAAGACTCGATGTGATTTCATCGCTTCGCCTACAAGCGACGGATGGCTGGTGTCGGGCCATCCCATTTATGAGGACAGTCGCGGTGCCCAGTCGATTGTCGAAGGCGGCGATGTTGTTCTCTACTATTCTCCTGCCGGCATGCTTCTCAGGCATCAAGGGGCTGCCTTTTAGTCACCAGCTAAAGGTCTGCTCCCGACCGAGGCTGTGTGAAAACGCAGAAGGCCATTTTTACCTGATCGTTTTGTGCGCAAGATCGGCTGCGTAGGTGAAGTTCTAGGCCCACTCAAGGTTTGCGGGTGACTCAGATTTCGCGTAGGAGGCCCACGTGCCTGAGTCAGTCTGCGTTTTCACACAGCCTGGACCCGAAGCCGGCATCTAGTGCGTGACGCACTAGTCGGACATCATATTCATGACCCTGCAAGACTCGCTCGTCGAAACCGTCCAAAACATCGGGAGTGACCTGGCTGGGTATGGAGTGACCGCTTTCGATCTGGAGTGCGGGGTTCCAAACATCTTGGGGAGGGGGGATGACAACAGCAAAAGGCAACGCTTACCCGCAAGTAGTGGGCGCAATGTGTTTCGTGTTCGGGTGCATGGTGATGTGGGCAACGAACGTCTATGGACAGGATCAGGTATCGCCCGAGCAGCTACCACCTACGGGCAGCACGCAGCCCGCAGAAGCTCACTTCCATTCGTTGGGTGGTCATCCGCCGCCGAAGCCGCTGTCACCAGGCTGCCATGCGACCAAGCTCGGCACACTGCACGTGGAAATGATCGGTCCACGCGCTACGACCCTGGCAAAGGTCAATGGAATAAACACCCGGTTCATTCTTGACACGGGGGGCACTTTCAACCTCATGTCTAGCGCCACCGCCGCATCGCTTGGGCTCGAAACTTATCCCATGCCCAGTGGCTACCGGCTGGAAGGCATTGGTGGCGAAGTGAAGGCCCAGCAGGCGTTTGTGGATCGCCTGAGTATTCCGGGCATGTCCATCAACCGCGCGACCTTTATCGTCGGCGGAAGTGATACTGGCGGCGCGCTGCTTGGCGCTAGCCTGCTCGATCAGGCAGATCTAGAGATCGACCTTGCGCACGGCAACATGACGCTGTTCCGGGAGGCGCAGTGCTACACACCGATGGCGATCTGGGCCGAAGAATTCAACGTCGTCAATATCGGGCCATCGAAAATCAAAACCGATCATCGGACGTTTCTGGTTGTAACGATCAACGGAGAAAACTTGGTGGCGCTGCTTGATTCGGGCGCACCAAGCAGCGTAGTGAGTCGTTCCGCCGCCAAGCGCGCCGGCATCGATGTCAAGACGGCCGAGGGTAAGACTGGCGCTGGCACCGGCATCGGGGCCAAGTCCGTCAAGGAGTGGACGGTCGATATTGGTGCATTCACGGTTGGCACGGAAACCATCCAGAACACCCAGATTCAGGTCATCGATGGGAGCATCGGCCGTGAAGCCGACATGCTGCTTGGCGCGGACTTCCTTCTGGCCCATCACGTGTACATCGCCAAAGCTCAGAATAAAATGTACTTCACCTATAACGGCGGGCGCGTGTTCACGAATGCGTCGACTGCGCCGGGCAGCGATACACCCGATGACGTCGAGGCAGCTGCGAACGGTGGCAATCCTAAGAACGCGGCTGACTACTTCCTCCGCGGGCAGGCGCATCTATCGCGTGACGAACTGAGCGCTGCCCTGGCTGATCTGGACAATGCGATACGCTTGTCGCCCCGCATACCGGCCTATTACGTTGCCCGTGCGAGGGCTCACGAAAAAAATAAACAGTCGGATGACGCGCTCTTCGATTTGGATAATGCGCTGAACCTCGACCCAAAAAATGCCGACGCCCTATTGATGCGCGCCGACCTTCGTCTTTCCCACAACAACCGCACCGGCGCCGAATCGGATGTGAAGGCACTCAGCTCCATGCTGCCTTCTGGCTCCATGCAGGGACAGGCCGTCGCAATGCTCTATATCAAACTCGACCAGCCCATGGCCGCTCTCCCGCTGCTCGATGGCTGGATCAGCATGCATGACGACGATTCCTCGCTAGGCCATATGCTCGGCGAGCGTTGCCTGGCGCGCGGGCTCAGCAATCAGATGCTTGATGATGCATTGAGTGATTGCCATAACGCGATTCACCGCGATGGAAAAAGGCCGGAATACCTGGAAAGCCTCGGCCTGGTGGAATGGCGATTGGGCCACTACTCCGAGTCGATCAGAGCCTACAAGCAAGCCATCGAAAAGGCGCCCAACTCCGCGTGGGCTCGCTATGGCCTTGGCGTGGCCGAAATTCGCGATGGTCGGCAGGACGCCGGCAACGCCGATCTGAATGCCGCGCGCGCGCTTGATCCGCACATCGATGGACGTGCCGCCAAGTATGGTTTGACGGCAACAGCGCAATAGCGTGCGTCCGCTAGCGACCGAGGCTGTGTGAAAACGCAGAAGGCCATTTTTACCTGATCGTTTTGTGCGCAAGATGGGCTGCGTAGGTGAAGTTCTAGGCCCACTCAAGGTTTGCGAGTGACTCAGATTTCGCGTAGGAGGCCCACGTGCCTGAGTCAGTCTGCGTTTTCACACAGCCTGGACCCTAACCGGACCTTTTTCGCTAACAAGTTTGTAGACGTATCGCCTTCTTACGAACTTCGTTATTTCTTCGACCCGGGTAGCGGGATGCCGCAGTGTCCCTGGTCTTCCGCTGCCTTCGAAACTGACGGACGTTGAGGCTTTCATTGCCGAGATTCTGTTACACCCTTTACGGGTGGCTGCGAACGAATGATTCGAGCCATTCCCTTCCGACGGCAGCCTCAAGGAAGCACGCACTGCGTCCTTTTTGCCCCTGCTGACTGATTCGGATTAGGGGAACCCTGGATGAAAGAACCTGTCCAAGGGGACTTGTCGAAACGCGCGCTGATGGCCTGCGCATGTTGCGTACGGGTCATTGGCTTGAATTAGGGGTGTCATGAAGCGTTCCGAGCAGGTTCGACCTCGACAGGAGGGGGATAGTGCTCGCGGCTTGGCATTACTCGATAGCGAAACGCGCAAGACATTGCGTCGGAGGCGCTGGCGACAGCCGCCGCTAACACGGCCGGCGCTGGCGCTAGCGCTGACTTTGGTATTGGTACTGCACGTACTGTTCGCGCTGGCGTTGTGGTACGAGATGCAGCCCAGGCCGTCGCATCTTGCGGTGGTGACTATCGATAGCGATCAGGCTCTGATCGTGCGTTTGATCGATCATCCCAGCAAGCCGCGCGCCGCGCAGCCGGCTGAGCCGCTCGCGCTGCCCGAAAAGTCAGTGCCGCCGCGGCAAGCGTTGATAACCCGCGTTAGTCCAGTCACGCACGAGAAGCCCAGCGCGGGCGCCATGATCGTGCAGGATCATGGGCCGGCTCCTGCACCGGCGGCCTCCGTGGCCACACCGTCTGCCGTGAGTTTGTTCGCGCAAGATGGTTCGGTGCGACTACCGTCCGCCACAGGCGCACCCTCGGCAACAGCAAATGCCAGCGCTGAACCACCCAAGCCTGCTGACGATCGCCAGATCATGCAGCACGACAGCAACCGGATGCATTACAAGGCCACCCGTTTCGAGAAATATTTTCCGCCACCGAACGAAACTGCCGGTGGTGCGGTGGGGCGGCATATAGGCGACGCGATCAAGGAAATTGCGAAAAGCGTCTGCGACCCCACCAAGAGCAGCACGGCTTCCAACTTGCTGTGCGGCGCCCCTCCTCCACCCGCCTCGTCCATGGATCGCGACGAGCGCCTCAACCTGCCGCCGCCGGCGTTGGCCGACAGTCCGAATCCCACCAAGTCACCGGCGCTCTCGAGTTGTATCGCCGAGTACAGGAACGGCAAACCGCTGTCGTACGGCTGTCCGGTGGAGACGCCTGATCTGGCTTTTCGGGCAGAGATGCGTGAATGCATCGACTTGTTTCGTGCGGGCAAGCGCCTCAAGACATGGTGCCCTCTCGATACGGCCAAGCGCGCTGCGGCGGAGTCGTCAATGCCGGCGGATACTTCAAGCGTTGGGACGCATTAAGCACTGCCGACCACACGCAGCATAGTGTTCTGTGGCGCGTAAACTGGCTTGCGCGAACACATGCAGCTCGACCAAGAGACAGGGCGATGCCTGCTTGATGGGATTGTCTTTGATGATGGATTTGGACGTGATGGATGGTCTGCTTTTTCGCCCCTTTGTTTCGTGTAGCCAAAGGGTGGCGTCGCAGCGGGCGATCCAAATGCGGCTTTCCCAACGGCCCTGGACGTCAGCTGATGCCTGGCAAGTAGGCACCCATGTATAACCGAGCTCGCGCGTTCGTCTCATAGGTGTTTCGTCTGAACTTTGCCTGGTAGATAACCTGGAGAAGCCGATGAAGTTTGTGATGTTTTACGAGCTGGCCCCGGACGGTTTGTCGAAGGTGCAAGAGAATCTCCCAGGCCACCAAAGTCGGCTGAAACAATTTCACGCAAGAGGCTCGCTCCTCATGGCGGGGCCGTATGGCTCACCACCGCGCGGCGCTTTGGGAATCTTCACCTCGCGTGAGGCTGCCGATGAATTCATGGCGGGCGACCCGTTCGTGCTGAACGGCGTCGTGGACAAATGCAGCGTTCACGAATGGGCTGAGATATTGGCACCCTGAGCCTGCGCCTGTATTTCGTCTGCAACTGAAGCACTGGCCCCATTCGCGATTCAATCGGTCGCGCGGGTGCCGGGCGGCTCAGCGCGGGTGCTGGCTGACTGCACCCAACCGAGATCGGGCAGTCGGGGCCAAGAGTAGCGATAGAGCTCTACGACAAGCTGGCGGAGAGGTCGGCATTTGTGGCGTATCGAAAGCCGTTGTAGCGTCTCGCAAACCTCACCCATGACAGCTCAAACGATGTTTGACGCACCCTGTTCGCCGCAGATGCGCCCCCTGCTTGCGCGCACCGCCACTGCTGCGCTTCTGATCCTCACCTTCAGTCTTCCCATGTCCGAACCCGCACAGGCGAACGACTGGCGTCCTCTGTGCGCGGAGTCGTCGCAAGCAGGCTACCCGGTGGTGAAACGAACGACGTTGGCAGGCGTGCCGGCCATCCTCCGTATCCCTGAGCACGTCCGGAAACCGCCGATTGTCCTGTGGCATGGTTTCGGCCCACCCGCGAGTGAGGAGGCGATGATGGAAGCGCTGCCGCTCGATGAAGTGGACGCGGTGAAGGTCTATCTTGGTCTGCCCCTGTTCGGCGCGCGTGCCTTGGCTGGCGGCACGAAGGAGCTTGCCCGCCGGCAATCGGAAGATATTGCACTGCAGGTCTTCAAACCTGTGGTGGTCGGTGCAGGCAACGAATTAACGGATGTCGTGGGCGCATTGCAGCACGAGGCGTGCATGCAACGAGATGGGCCCATCAATCTGGTCGGCTTTTCGGCAGGTGGGGCGGCGGCCCTGTATGCGCTCGCGCAGGGCAGCGTGCGCGTCGATGCCGCGGTGTTGATCAACGCATCCACCGGCCTGAGCGAGTCGGTGAAAGCCTATGAGCGCGCCACGAAGCAGACCTACGCGTGGTCGCCAGCATCGCGTGAGCTTGCACAGAAGACCGATGCGGCCGTCCGCGCCGCGGATATCGCCAGGGCGCGGCCGGCACTACTCTTCCTTAGTGGGAAGGCCGACTTGGTGGTCGATACCGACGCGATATCCGAGGTATACGAAAAGTTGAAGCCGTACTACAGGCAGGACGATTCACGGCTTCAATGGCAGGTGATGCCGGCCATGCCCCATCAATGGGCGGCCGATCCACAATCGCTTGCCAGCGTCCGCAAAGCGACAGCCAAATGGTTCACGGACTTCTAAAGGCCGTTTCAATGATCAATGCCGCACGTCCTGAGACGCCGGGCATCCTGAGTAGATCGCCACCCAAATGATGCCCACCGTTCTTTCGAGGGAAAAGGCGATGGCGGTGCTTGAATTACGGGTTAGCAGTGACTGACCACGTCGGTGCTCCTACTCTGAGTCCTGGAAGTGCCAATACGCCTGCTTCGGTCCAAAGGAGACATCAAGCGATTAGGGTACGGAGCCATTCGCCTATTTACAGGGTCAGCAACACAGGGGAACAAGACCATCATGCAGGTCAAGTTAGGGACGTATTACGTGCCGGCTCTCTATTCGATTTTTTGTATTTTTATGGCGATAAATGTCTTGAGCTTAGTAAGCGGCTCCTGGATTGCGCTCCTGCCGATTGCGCTCCAAACGCTCATCATTGTTGCCGTATGCACACGGAGGTCATGTGCCTACCTGGTGGTTCGCGCTTGGGCGGCCGTGCTCATCTTTTCGGGCGTTGGACTCTGGCTCGCCGTCCTTCTGCGAGGGGGGGGTGAAATCGTCCAGCCTGCCCGAAATGTTGTGTGGCAAACCTTGCTGCTTTTCATTGGGGTGCCGACCTTTAGGTACGCCAAGGCTTTTCTATCTCAGAGAGTTCGAAGTGATGTGCAGGCCCAGCAAGTCCACCATCTAGATGCCTAGGGTCCGCATCTGACTGCGGATTCAGCCGGTCGTTGCAACACTCCCACTGCTCGCGCAGTCTTTAGTGTGTTGCTACGACCGGCTGAATCCGCAACCCAAAGCGGACATCTCCACATTCCACGCAACTTATTTCAGCTGAGGGCGTCATGCATTATTCCCGTCTTTGTGCACTGCTCATCGATTGCAATTCGCCCGATGTCGACAGGGCCGCGAACTTCTGGGCTGAGGCATTGGGACGGCCAATAGACATTGACCATCCGGGAACTCGTGGCAATTACCGGATGCTAGACACGCCGGACGACGAACCCATCGTTCAAATTCAACGTGTCACGCATGAGAGCAGAGTTCATATAGACATTGAGACCGATAACATCCCCGCCGAGGTAGCCCGCTTGGAGAGGTTGGGTGCGCACGTGGTAGATCGCCTTGAGCGCTGGGTCGTGATGCAAGCACCTACAGGGCAGCGATTCTGTGTGGTCCGAGTTCAGCGTCCGGGATTCCCTAAGAACGCCAACCGCTGGGAATAGCTCGCGTTGCGCCTATTTGGTAGGCAGCTTTCCAAATCGTTACCGTGGCTAAAGAAGCGCGCATGAGCGCAAGCGCACTTAGCAATCGAATCCGTGACCGGTAGCAATAAATGAACCGTCCGAATTCGACCCGTAGCGGGCCTGGGGCATAGGACTTCAGATGGCCCATCCCGCGACAAACGACGGGTGATTTGAAAAGCGCAAAAGCATCCTTCGTCGATAATGGTCCCATCCATTGAGCGAAACGAGGAAACTATGGAGACACGTTACACAGCTTCCGGAGTCCGCATGCGGCTTCACTCGTCACGCGAAGGTGGACTGAACTGGCTGCTGTTGCCCGGTGGTCCCGGCATCGGTTCGGAAAGCCTGCATGAGCTGGCGGACGCCATGACCGTTCCCGGCAAGATCTGGCTCATTGATCTGCCCGGCGATGGTTCTAACACCGAGCACGGGGGAAGCGATCCCTTCGCGAAGTGGCCCCAGGTGCTGCTGGAAGCGGCGCATGCGTTTGCACATGTCGTGTTCGTGGGTCACTCCACCGGCGGAATGTACTTACTCGCCACGCCGCAGTTGAGCCATCTCGTGTGTGGCCTGGCATTACTCGATACCGCACCCGACAGCGCGTGGCATGCCGAGTATGTGGCGATGACCCAGCGTGATCCCTTGCCTGCCTTTGAGCAGGCAGCCATCGCCTATGCAAAGGATACGTCCGTCGAGAACCTGACGACGCTTTGCGTCTGCTCGGCTGAGTGGAACTTCACGCCGGCCGCGCTCGATGCCGGCCGCGCGTTGCTGGCGCGGATGCCCTACAACAGCGCAGCCGTGGAATGGTCGGACACACATTTCGACCACACGTACAAGGCACTTTGGTGGCCGGACCACCTGCCAGTGCTGCGCCTGTGGGGCGACAGGGATCGGATCGTGAGCCAGCGAGGCTGGGCGACTGACGCGTACAACACGCCCAATGTCATGGCACGCGCCGTGCCCGCCGCGGGTCACTTCCCGTGGATCGATAATCCGATGGCCGTGAGGGAAGCCTTCAATGAGTTTTCCGCCCGGTTACCCAGTGTCTGATTAGGCCGGCCCCCAAGGCACTCGGTGCGGCATTGAATCCGCAACCCGAACCGGACTCTCACCATTCATGCATTTTCCTCTTTGACTAAAGATTTCGACAGCGCCGAACTTGCCTGCGTGATTCCATGATGTAGCTCTATCTTGGGGCGCTCGCGCGAGGACGCATCTATGCATACTGTCAATCGTGGAAACTCGGACATGGCGCAGCGCCTGGCTGCCCCCTTTGATTCCCCGGCAAACGATAGCCACGTATTGCATGATCGGCTCATCGGTACATGGCACATCCAGTACACCAACTACCCCGAAAACGGGAGCACCCGGCATCGCCGGGGCGAAGTCCGGTTTGGCTGGATCCTTGATGGTCATGCCCTTCAGGATGTCTGGATATGGCATGCCGATGCTGCCTACCCGGTAGAGAGAATTGGCACGACCATTCGTTTTTTTGATTTGCAGCGCGGGTCGTGGCGAATCGTGTGGATCGAGCCGGCAGCGGGCACGGTTGTCCAGCTAGACGGCGGCGAAGTTGAAGGGCGTATCGTACTTACGGGGCATGATGCCGACCGATCACTACTTCGCTGGTCATTCAACGATATCCAAGCGACTGCCTTCGAATGGCGAGGTGAGCGATCTCGCAACGGCGGCCAAACATGGCGGCTGGAGTCGAAATATCACATGCAACGCCGGCTGACTTAGGCTTCACGCCATGTCCGCTTCCGGCCCGAAGCGAACATCGCGGCAATCGACTCAGGCCGCCGGCATCTATGGCTTTACCTTCGAGGGCGTGTACGGATCAGGAGTCCCTGGAGCAATGGGCGGGTAGGCCTTCAGGCTCGCGGTGAAGTCGGCCACGATCTTCAGCGCTGGTCCTGCCGCCCATGAGCTGATTAGCGTGCTCTGCGGATACTCTTCCTTGGGGTCTGAGAGGAGATTGAAGCCCATGGGAATGCCGAGTTTCACGGGCGGCGTCCACCAGTCGCGCTCCTCAGAGTAGAAGGCAAATTTCCAGTTATGCCACTTCACCGCCTCTAACCGATCAGCAACATACACGGGAAAACCTTCCCGATGAGACTTATCCGTCTTCCCAAGCAAGAAATCGGTTTGATCGACGCCGTCAATCGGTCTGTCCTCTGGAATCTTTCCCCCGGCGATGGAGGCGAAGGTGGTGAATGTATCCACCTCGTGGACGATTTCATTGCTGACGCGCCCGGCGGCAATGTGGCCCGGCCAGCGAATGATGAAAGGTGTTCTTAGCGAACCTTCCATGTGAGTGAAGTAGTAACCACGCCACGGTCCTGACGAACCTTGCCAGGGCCATGTGGCCTCAGGGCCGTTGTCGCTGGTGAAGACAACAATGGTGCTGTCGCGAATATGAAGGGCGTCGATCTCGTCGAGGATCTCGCACACATGCGCATCCATTTCTTCCACGGCGTCGGCGAAGTCGCCGTTGCCTGTCTTGCCTGCAAACGCAGGGTTCGGCAAGGTGGGAAAATGCACCAGAGTGAAAGGCACATAGGCATAGAACGGTTTGCCCGCTTGCACGCTGCGCTTCATGAAATCGCGTGTGCGTCGGCTGATCTCCGCATCGATCAGCCGTCGCTGGTCGAGGTCATAGACGGCAACCTCTCGGCTCTTTTCACCCTTTCGGCCTTCCATGATGTGTTCCAGCGGTACACCGGCGGCCTTGGCAGCCGAGTCTGTTGCCCAGAAGGTTTCATCGGTGGTGCGCGGTATGCCATACCACTCATCGAACCCTCGGTCGGTCGGGAGTCGTCCCTGGTCGCTACCGAGGTGCCATTTCCCAAAATGACCCGTCGCGTACCCTGCATTGGAGAGTACCTGCGCGATGGTTACCTCCCAACGTGTCAAGCCTTCCATGCCACCGCCGATGGGCACTGAATGAGTGCCGGAGCGTATGGCAAAGCGGCCCGTCATGATGGCTGACCGGCTCGGGGTGCATTGTGCCTCGACGTTGAAATTGGTGAGGCGAAAACCCTCTGCTGCCAGGGCATCGACGCGGGGCGTGGGGGCCCCGCGTGTGATGCCTCCACCGTAAACACCGGGTTCGCCATAGCCCAGGTTGTCCATCAGAATGAAGACAATGTTGGGCTTACTCGGTTTGACGTCGTCAGCGCTGACCGGCCTGTGTAGAAGCACACCAACGATCAGGACGATCAGGGTGGCGATAGTCCTCTTCCACATGAAGGCTCTCCGGTAAACCAGCCAAGGCTCGACCAGCATCAAGAATCGAACCTTGGGGTAGAACCTCACAACCGAAGAATTACGGGAGCGCACCCCGTAGTTCTACCGATATAGGACGAGTGCCGTCATTCAGATTTGACGAGAGCTGCTACCGGCACGGAGGCGCCACGTCGTATGTCTGTTCCCGACACCGTGCGGACCTACACCAGGCAGTCATTGGCGTATCGTCCGACAGTCTGTCGAGAGCAGACCATTCCCAAGATGGGAACCGGCGTCAGGCCCCGTGTCGATCCCGCAAGCACTCGTTCGTCGCATACATGAAGGTGACCGCGCCGGCCGCCCTTTCCGCGAAGGAGATAGTCATGTCCTATATCGATGGTTTCGTGATCGCCGTACCCGACGCCAACCGCGAGCAATTCATCGAGCACGCCCGTACCTTCGACGCCATTTTCCTGGAGTACGGCGCCACCCGGGTTGTGGAGTGTTGGGGCGATGACGTGCCCGACGGCAAGCTCACCGATTTCCGCCGCGCCGTGCAGGCGAAGCAGGACGAATCCGTGGTGTTCTCCTGGGTGGAATGGCCCGACAAGGCCACCCGCGATGCCGGCATGGCGAAATTCATGAAAGATCCCCGCATGGAAGCCGCCAGCGCTTGTCCCTTCGACGGCAAGCGCATGATCTTCGGCGGCTTCACACCGGTGGTCAGCCTGCCGGGCTAGGGCGGCCCTGATGTTGCCCGTCATCCCAGCGAGGCGCTGTTCAACAGCGAAGTCTGAGATCAAAGCACGCTTTCCAACTATCTTTCTGGCCTACCGATGCCCATGCACGCCCACGACGATAGCCTTGAGCAGTTCGAAGCACATGGTGCGGCCGCGCTTCCGCCGGAAATCGCAGCGGCCTACATCGATCACGACGGTGCCCGCATCTGGTATGCCACTTACGGCGAAGGCCCGCCGGTGATTTTGCTTCATGGCGGCTTGGGCCATAGCGGCAATTGGGGCTACCAGATTCCAGCATTGCTCGGGGCAGGTCACCGCGTCGTGCTGATCGATAGTCGCGGGCATGGCCGCAGCACGCGCGATTCTCGGCCTTACTCATATGAGTTGATGGCTTCCGATGCCCTTGCCGTAATGGACACGTTGCAGCTTGAAAAAGTGGCTTTCATCGGGTGGAGCGACGGGGCGTGCATTGCGCTCATCGTTGGCATGCAAGCGCCGGAGCGGGTGGCAGGAGTCTTTTTCTTCGGCTGCAACATGGACCCGAGCGGCACGAAGGAGTTCGTGTCCACGCCGATCATTGAACGCTGTTTCAGTCGCCATGCCAAAGACTACGCACAACTCTCCAGCACGCCCAATGACTTCAAAGCCTTCGTTGGCGCCATCAGTGAAATGATGAGAACGCAGCCCAACTACGGTGCAGTCGACCTGGCGACGGTTCGCGTACCGGTTGCGGTCGTGCAGAGCGAGCACGATGAATTCATTAAGCCGGAGTATGCCGAATATCTTGCGCAGAGCATTCCTGGCGCAGAACTGATCATCTTGCGGGGCGTCAGCCACTTTGCGCCGCTTCAAAGGCCGGATGAGTTCAATAGCGTTGTGCTCGCCTTTCTCGCGAAGGTGCTGCCCTGAAGAAGGAGGGATATGCGACTGCTGTCTTTTCCATATCCGCAACCCGAAGCGGATACTGAGAAGCCCGTAACAATGAGGGTTTGACGGCCCTAAAGTCACCGGGAAGACTCAGGAATAGACCGCCGATCGCACTGACCTGCTCCATCCTTACCGTTCTGGCAACGAGTCAGAAATTGATGGGGCAAATGTTTGTGCCAGCTCTACTGTAGTTCCTGCCAACGATGTCGATTTTCGAAGTTCCCGTTCGTCTTTTCGATGGGCGTCTATAAGGCCGAATCAAAGAAGGATGACGAAAGATGATCACTGTATTTGGCGAAGGAAGAGGTTTCCGGGTCGTCTGGCTGCTCGAGGAAATGGGACTCGCGTACCGGCTGAGGCCGGTGGACCTTCTGGCCGGCGTCGAGAAAGACGCGGAGTTCCTGGCCATCAACCCTGCCGGTTTCATTCCGGCAATTCAGGACGGCGATGTCACGATGGTCGAGTCCATTGCGATCATGGAATACGTGATGGCTCGCTACGGGCCGACGTCGCTCGCGCCTGACCCGCACGACCCTGCCTTCCCCGCCTACCAACAATTCCTCCACCTCGGCGAAGCCGGCCTCGCCGCCTCCATCTACTTCGTCGTTGGTGCCCGCCATTTTGCGCCGGAGTCCGGGCGGCAGAACTGGAGCGCCGGCCAAGCGCTAAGTGTTTTCGAGAGCCGGCTGACACTGGTGACGCGGCAGCTTGCGCGCACGCCTTATCTTGCCGGCGAGACGTTCACCGCCGCCGACATTTCGGTGACCTACGCCCTGGAGTTGGCCGGAACAAGTGGGGGCATCACCTTCAGCGAAGTAGAGCAGTCGTATATGGCTCGCATCCGTGCACGCGAAGGCTACAAGCGCGCCATGGAAACCTGTCAATCCAGGAAGGCATGGCTCGCTAAGGCGGTGTAGCTGGCCACCGTGTTGCGGCCAGCCAGGTTTTCAAGCAAGCGGGAAACGTTCACGTTCGGCCCGGAGCGGACCCTAGCCGGATCACTATGCCCGCCCGGCAGGACGGTGGCGGGCTCCGTTGGGCCCCAGGAGCTGCCACTCGTCACTGAATCCTCTCCTTTGGTCACCTGCGGTTGGTGCGCCAACCGGCCATGACTCAGAGTAGGCGCCATTCCAGCGGCGTCCGGAGATGACCCATGAAGCGGTACGAAGCGAACACGCAGCACGGCAAGCGCAAGGTTTCGCGAACGGTCAAGGTCGTTTGCGTGGCACTGGTGACGGCTTTGGTGGCGCTCATGGCTTTCATGGCGTTGTCAGGCGAAGACCTTCTGCTCGTTGCAACCAACTCCGTCAGTCGCTCGCTTTGCACCGCTGCCTTCGTCTCTCGTGTCGATCCGGCACGGGTCTTCAAGGAAGAACAGCTACCCACTATGCGCAGCCTTGGTTGGGCGTTGCGGTTTCATGTCGATCCAGCCAGACGCGAAGTACGTACCAGCGTGCTTGGCGCATTTGACGCGCGCGCTGTGTATAGGGAGGGGTTGGGGTGCGTACTTGTGCATGGTGACGTCAACGTGCCCGATGCTGGTGGTATCAGGGCCGATGCCAACACCGTGAGTTCTGGCGAGCTCGCGCTGGTTCAGACCACGAACCCCGCGCTCAAGCGTGCCCTTGACCTTGCCTTCTCAGAGCCTGATGCCAAGACGCCGCGGTTGACTAAGGCAATCGTCGTGCTGCACGAAGGAAGGTTGATTGCTGAGCGGTACGCCGATGGATACGGACCGGAAACGCCTATCTGGGGCCATTCGCTTTCCAAGTCGATCACCAACGCGTTGATCGGCGTTCTCGTTCGTCAGGGGAAATTGCGAGTGGATGAGCCTGCGCCCATCGTGGCGTGGAGTGCGGCCAATGATCCGCGTCACGCCGTCACCATCGACCAATTGCTGCGCATGGACAGCGGACTGCCATTTGACGAAACCAACGGCCCGCTCAATCCCATGTCACGCATGTTTTTCCTCCATAACGATATGGCCAGCTACGCGACAACGGTGCCGCTTGCGCAGCCGCCTGGCGTCGCATGGTCCTATAGCAATCTTGGCTACGTGTTGCTTAGCCGTATCGCAATGAACGCTGCTGGCGCCGATACGGCCGTGGCATCGGAGCGCTTCATGCGCGAGCAGCTATTCGCGCCACTGGGCATGCATCACACCATCATGGAGACCGATCTTGCCGGCACGCCGATTGGTTCGAGCCACGTCTATGCTTCAGCGCGCGATTTCGCACGGTTTGGGCAGCTCTATCTCGATGACGGCGTGGCGAATGGCCAGCGTGTGCTTCCCGAGGGTTGGGCCGCCTACAGCCATTCCCAAACATTGAATACTGGCTATGGCGCGGGCTTTTGGACCAACCTGGTAAACGAAGGCAGCGTACCCGTGTGGGATGCAGCATGGGGCATGCCTCAATTGCCAAAGGACATGTTCTACGCGCGTGGCGCCCTTGGCCAGTACATCGTCATCGTGCCGTCAGAGCAGCTGGTGGTGGTGCGACTGGGCATCACGACTGATGGCAGTACGGGTATCGGTGATGCGGTCGCCAGCATCATTGCGGCGATCCACCCAGCCTCGACCAACGCTTCGATGGCGTTGCACGGTGCGGGGCCATAGGCGACGCACGCGTGGCGCTGTGTCGACGGCGGTCGACGTGAGTCCATTACCTGCCAGGTAATCGATTCCGCGGCGTTCTCGCTGCAATCTGGTGGCACACAACAACCACCAAGGAGCATCGCCATGAGCCACGCCTATCCCATCGTCCATCGTTATATCCAGAGCTGGAATGAAACCGATCCGCTGCGTCGGCGCGTATTGATCGAGGATCTGTACACCGAGCACGCGCTTTACACCGACCCGATGATTCAGGCCAAGGGTTGGGAGGCCATCGATGCCACCATCGGCGCCGTGCAGGCCATGTTTCCAGGCCACGTGTTCAGTGTCGGAGGCCCGGTGGATGCACATCACGACATGGTCCGATTCCAATGGCATCTGGCTACACCGGATGCGACTGATCCGTTGGTGATCGGGTTCGACGTCGTCGCGCTGGACGGGGACCGTATCCATGGCGTCTTTGGTTTCCTCGACAAGGTGCCGCAAGCCGCCTGATGCATCGTTGCGGGCGGCTCTGGCCGCCCGCCTTGCAGGTGGCGGCAGCATGACTGTCGACCGATGCAAGGCAAAAGTCGGCATGGGACTATCGGGATATCAGGCACCGTATTGGGAGATTGCGATGCAACGCGCCTCAACTGCCATGCGCCCCGTTGGCGACCTTCTGCGCGAGTGGCGGCGCCATCGCCGCCTCAGCCAGCTGCAGCTGGCCGCCGAGGCTGACATATCCACGCGGCATCTGAGCTTCGTGGAATCCGGTCGATCGCATCCCAGCCGCGACATGATTGTTCATTTGTCCGAATACCTCGACGTGCCCCTGCGGGAGCGCAATGCGTTGCTTACGGCCGCGGGCTTTGCGCCCATCTACGCCGAACGCGCGCTGGAGGATCCCGCATTGAATGCGGTAAGCCAAACCATCGATCTGTTGCTCAAAGGCATGGAGCCCTATCCCGCCTTGACCGTTGATCGGCACTGGCACCTGGTGGCCAGCAATCAGGCAACGCTTCGATTGATGGCTGGCGTGTCACAGAGCCTGCTCAAGCCACCCATCAACGTGTTGCGACTCAGCTTGCATCCGGCAGGGTTGGCCCCCCGAATCCGCAACCTTCCGCAATGGCGGGCCCACCTGTTGGAACGCCTGCGACGGCAGATCGATGCCAGTCACGATGCGCCATTGATCGAGCTGATGCACGAACTGCAGGCATTGCCGTGTGCCCCGGCCGATCCCACTGAAGCCACTCATGTTTACACGCAAATTGCCGTGCCTCTGCGGCTGGATGTGGACGGCGTTGTGCTGTCCATGCTGAGCACCACGACGGTATTCGGCACCCCCATGGATATCACGCTTGCCGAACTCGCCCTGGAAGCATTCGTGCCGGCCGACGACGCCACCGCAAAACATTTGCGTGAGATGGCAACGCGCGCATCTTAGTTTTTTAGCCGCTTGGTTTTATCGCCGCGGGATGGCGCGCCTTAGATTGCAAGGTCCGCTCGAGCGTCCGGATGTCTTGGCAACGCCGGGATCTCTGCTTACGACGAATCGATCCATCGCATACGCACTGGCCTGGTGCGACTGGGCACGCCCATATGGGGCATCATGAACAGCGACGCGGTAGACGTGTTTTGGGACAACGAAAGCTGAGGGTCGTTGAACGACTTTCCTCCGGACGAGGGACCAGCATTCGACTCGTGTGGCTCCGATCCAAGGCCCCGGAATTGGTCTCAGCTTCGTTGAACGATCCGCCGCAGCTCCGCCGCTTCTTCACGTCGACATGAACGCGGTCTACGCGTCGCTGAAACAGCGCGATGATCCGTCGCTGTATCACAGTGATCATCTCCGTGCTCGATCGCTGTCGCGCTGCCTCCCAACCTCAAGGCGTCCAGTTAATTCGCCCACGCGGTGGTACGCACGCCCGAAAACATCGGCCATTCAAAGCCAACCATGTGTGGATATTGTGAAGACGGTACCGTCGAGGCGCGAGTGCTATAGTTTTTTGGCGGCAGTGGCGACCGGTTTGGCGTCAGCTTCGCGCCATCGACGCGCGGATGCAGCGGCGCTTCGCTCACTAACGGTTTTCTGCTTCCGCTTTCCCCGTGACTCAGGATGAGGAATCGCTATGAAAGCTTTGAATCTCGCGTTGGTGGCGGCCATGTCGTTCGCAACGGCTATGCCAGCCTTTTCGGATGGCAACCCTCAGCCGCAAAACGGCACTCTGACCTATAGCGGAAACTTTCTGACCTGGAAGGATGCGAATCACCGCATCACGTTGACGACGGACGGACTCCAGCGAGTTTTCGTGGCCTCCGTTTCGCCGGATGGCTGGATGGGTCTGCACGACAGCGATCAGATAGAGCGGATCAATGGACAGCCCGTGCGCTGGGTAGGGCAACTCGTCGAGCAATTCGAGAGCCGCGCGCCAACCTCAGTCGTGCTTACGGTCAACCACCACGACATCGACATGCGCGTATACGAAAGACGAGACCTCCAGTTCGCCTATGTCGATTACGCGAAGTTTGTACCGAAAAGCTGATGGCCACCTGACGTGTGGCGAGACCGTCTTCTAGATCCAGCGTGGGCGCGGCCTCGTTAGGCGATCTCTGAAAGATGGTTTGCGTATTCATCGAGCGCTATCTGGCGGCATGGCCCATCTTGGCCATGCCGCTTCGCCAGATAGCGACTGGAAATCATGCCTCTCGGGCATCACGGATTATTGATAGCACGCCTGTTTTCCATGGGGACACGGTGAACATGACGCGTAGATAGCCCAGCGCGTTTACCGGGGCGTTGCGGTGATAGGCGACCACACGCGGCGCGAGGAATCGAGACATCACGGGCCGTGGCCAGCTCCCTTTGGGAGCGTCTAGCAGAACGCTCAAGCCGACTCCCCCGGCCTTGGCGCACCCCTGACAATGGCGCGGTCAAAAGCTTGTGAGCTGCGAAATCGATAGCCACCTCGTGATGGCGACGTTGAATCCATGTCTGATCGAATCGTGGCGTGCCGAGGGCGGTGACTTCCGGCAGGTGTGGCGCCCGGGTGGCGAGGCCTAGCCTGACCGGCGGGGCAGCCAATCGACACGGGGAAAGGCTCGCCCTCGTTTGTAATCTCGGAGCGGCCGCTCTGCATTGGTTGCGGATAGGCCGCTCGCACCGCAGCGCTCTCTCGCGAGGTCGTGATTCATGAAAAGCACGTCATCGATACTCCGTTCGTTGTGCATGGCCGTCGCTGCTTTATGCATGGCGCACGCCGCGCCCGCTGCAACTGCAACCGCAACGACGCCCGAGCTGGTTACGCTCAATGGCATCCTCCATCCGGATAGCGACGACACGCTGGCGTTCACTCCCGATGGAAACACCGTGTTCTTTGACCGCAGCCAGGGGCCGCATAAAACGATCATGGTCTCGCGCAAAATAAGCGGCGCATGGTCGGCGCCGCAGGTGGCGCGTTTTTCCGGGCGCTGGTTCGATCAGGACCCCGTCGTGGCACCCGATGGCAGCTATCTGCTGTTTGATTCCGACCGGCCGATTACGCCGGGCGGCAAACCACTGGTGCAAAGCTATTTCAACGGCGGTCGGCCAGCACCGGGCGCCAATATCTGGAAAGTTGAACGCGAAGGTGACGACTGGGGCAGCCCGGTATGGCTCGGTCCCGTGGTCAACAACGATGTGTTCATCGATTTCGCGAGCATTGCTGCCGATGGCACGTTGTACTTCATCCGCTGGGACACGAACCAGAAGATCATGCACATGTGGCGCTCTGCCTATCGCCATGGCACTTATCAGCCGCCTTTGAGCGCAGACGTGGGAGACCCAGCCGTTTCCATACACGACCCCGCTATCGCGCCGGATCAATCGTTCATCCTGTTCGATTACGGCAAGGTGCAAGGCGGCCTCGGTCGATTGTGCATAGCGTTCCGGCAGGGTGAAGGCTGGAGCAAGCCGATGGATCTCGGCGACATCATCAACAAGGACATTCCGTGGGGCGCGCATCTGGCGCCCGATGGCCAGACCGTGTACGTCACCGGGCAGTCCGGCATCTGGCTACTTTCGCTCACACCGCTGCTACAGCAACGTCACCCGCAGCTGGCAGCTAACGCCGTGGATTGACCAGGCGATGCCCGCTTCCGAGCCGGAGCGTCGAAACGGCGCCAAAGCGGACGCTCTGCATCAGCGCTCACGACGACACCCAGCCCTTTCGTTTGCGTGACAGCTCGGCAACCGCCGGCACTGCGAGGGCGCGGCAGGATCAGCTAGGCTCCGAACCCACGTGTCCACCAGCCTCACAGGATTCGCTCTATGCATATCGAACTGCCAAGGGTGCGCCTTCATTCGCTAAAGGAATTCGCCACCCATTACCTGATGATCGTGCTCAGTATCCTTACCGCGCTGGGCTTGGAGGCGTGGATCGAGCACGTGCATCACGAGCATGCCGCGGCCGAAGCCACGGTGAAGATCGAAGCGGAGATCCGCGATAACCTTGCGCAGATCAAGCAGAAGCGGGATCACGATTACGCTCGCATGCATGCGCTGCAAAAAATACGCGATGGTCTGATCGACGATATCAAGGCACACGCTTCCGTGGCAGTGATCAATCAGCACATCCACGAGGCGGACCCGGATGGGCTCTACCTTGACTGGCGTTGGCCGGTGATGCGCCGCGAGGCCTGGGACGTTGCGGTAGCCAATCAGTCAGCGAGCTGGATCGATGCCGATCGACTGAGCCGCTATTCCAGTATCTACGCGGCGCAGAATGCCGGCACAACGATCATTGTCCAGGACGCGACGAGCGTTTTCAGTGGGCAGCGCATGGCCGACATCATTGTCGATATGCAGATGGACGACTATCAACCTCGGGAACTGCTGCATGTTGTCAATCAGATGGCAGGCGTGGCCGGGGAGGCAGCGCACGGACTCGATAACCTGGCAACGCGAATGGACGCCGCTCTCGCGGGCGACTCCCCATCCGCTACGCGAAAACTCGCCTCGAATTGATGTTAGAACGCCCCATAGGGCGCGTTGCGTTAGTCGCGATCAGGCGCGCCGAGGGGAAACAGCGGGCGGAACGGCCGCGCCTCTTCCACGGCTCGGGCAAAGGATGGACGCGCAAGCAAGCGCGTGCGGTACGCACGTAGCACGGGGTAGGCTTCGGAAATGCGATGTGTCCAGTCCGCGTAGAACAGCGAGGACGCGGCGGCGCAGTCAGCCAGCGTGAAGTCATCACCCGCGGCCCAGCTCCTGCCGGCAAGCTTCCCTTCGAGCCAAGCGTAGGCGTGCTCCAGGGTTTCCTCCGAAAGCGCCAACCCTTCCCGGCGCTTCACCGCATCGCCCGTCAGCGCGCCGCCGACCGCGTGCTGCACGGGGCTCATCACATGCAGGTCGAAGCAGCGGTCGAGGAAACGCACTTCGAGCGCGGCCATCGGGTCTTCCGGCAGCAGACGCACCGGCCCGGGGTGAGCAAGTTGCAGGTACTCGATGATGATGCTGGCTTCGACGACATTGCGTTCGCCATCCACCAGCAGCGGAAACTTGCGCAGCGGCCAGCGCTCGAGCCACTCGGCCGAGTATTGCGGCGTTTCCGGCCCCAGGCAGCGGAACTCGAAGGGCGTGCCGTTCTCGTAGAGCGCAATGAGCACTTTCTGCGTATACGAGGAAAAGGGATGACCGTAGAGCGTGAGAGACATCGTCAACTCCCTGACTATTGGACTTCGATCATGCAACGGGTTACGCGCCGGCCTATTGGCAGTGCGTTGGCTGACGTTGCTTAAGGGCCGCAGTCGCCGCAGAAGCAGACCTGCTTTGGCGGAAAGTATGGCGGGTGACGCTGGGGCACGTTGCTAGCTTTCGCGGCGAAGATGCAGGTCGTTGAACTTGCGCCGCTCGATCAGATCATCCACTTTTCCATGCACATCGCGATGGAAGATCAACAGATTCCGCTCGTCATCGCTGCCCATGAAAACATCCTTTGCGATCGGCTCCAACACGTTCGCCGACCCACCAGGCTTGGTGACGTAGCTCAGTACGCCTTGCTCGCTGCTTACCGTCCAAGCGCGACCTGGAGCGTAGCGATACGTGCCGGTGTAGTCGGAGGGAACGAGATCGGCGACGGGCAGCTTCGGCGGCGCGGCGGGTAGTGTCACATCTTCGTAGCCGGCAAGTTTCCATGTGCGGGCTTGCTTGATGAAGGTGAGCAGCGATTGGTAGCGCACGACGAAGTGCTGGCCAAACACGGTTTCCTGCTCGTATTCCTCCACTTGCAGAATTGCCGTGCCGCCGTACTGCTGCACGTGCGCGTCGCGCAGTTCGATACTGCCAGACAGGCCGGCCGGAAACGGATGAAGGGACGCGACCGTGTCGGCCTTGTGAGCGACGCGGCCGAATTCGTCGATGATGACCGCGTCATCAGTAAGGGACTTCTCCCAAACGGCTTTGTCACCGAGGGGAATCGCATCGACCAGAGCTTGCGTGGTTTTCAGCAGCTCATCGCGTAGTGGCGCAGGCGCTTCGGCGGCGTGGGCGCGAACGCCGAGGGCCGACAAGGCTAGCAAGGCGGACAGGCGTCCGATTGATCGCCACGGTGGCATTGCGCGCTCCTTACCCATGGCGTGAAGCATGCGCCCTGTCGGCGCCCTGCTCCCGTGCATGAAGTCACGAACTAGCGGTAGACCACTTTGGCGGCAAGGGCGGGAAACTCCGCGGCCATGTCATCGAGGGACTGCCGCATGATCCGCGCGTCGTCGGGCAGCCGTGCCTGAAATGCGGCCCAACCGACCATCAACACGCGGCGCGGCATGGCGACCAGGCTGGTAATGGCATCCCAGAACGCATCCCAGTTGTGACCATACGAGCCGGGAAAACCCAGTGAGTCGGCGAGCAGAACATGCAACTGCGCGGACGTTTCCGCCTGGGAAAGATCGATGGAGACCAGTTCGAGCCGGTCTAAGGTTTTGGTTTCGCTCATGGCGGCACTCCGGTGCACTTTGCGACTGAACAGCAAACCTCCACTTCGGGCCAACAGTGGACCTACCGAGAGTGTCGTTTAACCGTGCCGGACGCAAGCGCCGCGTCCGCCGCCTCACGGAAACCTTGCGGCCTGTCCGCGTCTGTCCGGGTGACCGACACCAACGTCCGCGGACAGCGGACACGCTTACCGAGGAATGGAAGAAACGGCTTGGGAATGCGGCCTGCCGGGGTTCCCGGTGCTTGGCACGCGCCTTGCCATATATCCAGTGAAAGCTTCCCAACCTAGTTACGGAGAACTGCCATGAAATTCGAAACCCTGATGCTGCAAAGCCTTTTCGCCGCCTGCCTGCTGGTCTGCCTGCTGACCTTTGGTGCAATGGTGACGTCGAATGTGAATGTAGCCGCTTCGGTGGCCAGCCATGGGCCGGTGGCGGCGGCTACGAATTCGGCGGGTTGAGCGGATTGAGGTGGATGGTGTTTGGACGTCCACATTGGTGTTGTTACGCGTGGGTCGCGATGTTCGCGCCATGAGGTCTGCTTAGGGCTGCTGCTCTGTTTGGCGAATTTGGATAGCTGTGGAGAGCCTCGAGAATTTTCGGGGCTCTAAGCTTTTTTGCGTGCCCGCGATTTGGTCCGGTCGAAATAGGCCTCGGGTTGTGGCCATAATCGCCACAACCAGGCGAACAGTCACTGGGTCCCTGCTTTCGCGGGGACGACGAACTCGCAATCGTCCGGGCCGCGCTGCCATGACCAATTGCCCCAAGCCAAGAACGATCCGTCGCGCACAAGGCAGCCCCTGGCAGCCCCTTTGAACCAGGCCACGCAGCCTCAATGCCAACCAGGCAAGCATCAGCGAGATGCCAACGCTACGCCGAGTGAGATAGCGCGGCGACAGCACCAAAAACTCAGTGGTCACGCACAACCTCAGCAGGCGCCGCATCCCCCACCTTCTGCGCCAACGGCAGAACATCATCCACCAGATGCACCAAGAACCTCCCCGGCTGCTCCTGCATCATCATGTGCGCCGAATCCGCGAATGACACCAGCCGCTTCGATGGCGCCTGGATATCATCGAACCACTGCTCGGCCAGTTCGTGCGCCGTGGTGTAGTCGTGCTGACCCACGTACACAATCACCGGGCAATCGAAATGGGTGACCTTGTCGAAATCGACCGCCAGCAACGGTTGCAGCAGATGATTCAGGGAAAAGAGACTGCCCTTGCCGATGGCAGCGAGATCGGACTTGCTGTAGTCGGGTGACAGTGACTCGGCATCGTCTTCGAATTGGTAATCCTGGCGACCATAGGCGAGGCCGCCGTAGTACATCTCCCATTTGCTGCGCGTGCCGATGCGATCGAGCGTGAGTGAGGTACCGGGATAGGGCGCCATCGCCTTGAGCTCGTGTATGGCGGCCTGGTTGCCGTGGGCCATGGCCTCGCGCAGTGCGAAGGCGTAGCCGATCTCTTCGTTGCGGCGACCGTTCACTACCTGGCCCACCGAGATGTACGCGTAGAACCATTCGGGATGTTGCTGCGCCAGATGCACGCCGAGCACCGTGCCCCAGGAATGGCCCATCAGGAATATCTTCTGCTTGTGGTAGCGCTGCCGCAGGTATTGCACGACCTGGGCGGCATCGTCGGTCATGCCGTCGACGGTCATGCCGGGCGCCATCGCCTGCTCGGTGTTGGCCGCATAGGTTTTACCGGCGCCACGCTGATCCCACTGCACGACGGTGAAGTAATCCTCCCAGGGCGTCTGGAACGTGTATGCCTCGGGCATTGCCGGCGACGCCGGGCCGCCGTGCAGGAACAACAGGATCGGGTTGCGCCGGTCCTTGCCGCGTATGGATAGCCACTGATCGATGCCGCCGATGCGCACCTTGATCATTTCGTCGACGCCTTGCGGCGTGACTATCTTGCGATTGCTCTCGAGGATCCGGGTGACGTCCTCGCGCGACATCAGCGCCGGCTTGGCCGGTGCTGCAGCGCTTGATGCACCTGCCGGATCCGTGACCGATGCAGCGGTGGATGCGCCGGCGAGCAGCGCCAGCAACAACATAAGGGGGATGCGAAACATGCTCAACGAAGCTCTTCTGGCTGGTTTGTCCTGCAATGGCGATACCCGATGCACACGCATGCATATCGCGCCGCTTCATCTTGCAATCGCAAGCACCGTGCCAGCCGGGATCTCGCGCGGCAGCCGAACGATTTCAGCCACTTGCCGTGCACCACGCTGCGCGGGCTCGCGTCCGCGGACAGGCGTGCGGACGTCCGGCCTCAGGCCTTGCCGCCCACATAGAGCCTGCAGTGGTTGAGATAGTCGCGCTCGTGCATCGAGAGCAGGCCGGTAACGGCGCGCCACAGCCACGAGGGCGCGTCCAGCGTTTGCGTGTGGTTGCGTCGAAGCTCCTTGCACCAGCTCTTGCGCGTGGCCGCATCCATCTGCCGTGAGTGGGCGCTGCCCAGCACATGGGCGAGATAGGCCGCGGCCACCGTGGCTTGTTTCCGGCCCAGTTTGACGATGTCGATCTTCAGATCCTGCGGCAGCAGCTCTCGCACGAACACCGGCTTGTTGAGCATCTGCATCGCCAGCATGCGGTTTCCCAAGGCGGGTGACAGGTGGCGCGCGGCGGTGACCACGCGCTTGGCGTGATCCCTCGGCAGGCGCACGCCAGCCGCCCGCGGCGCCACGGAGGCCGCGGCCTCCTTGATGTCGATCAGGCACAGATCATCACCTTCGACCAC
The DNA here is from genome assembly GCA_963783075.1 of uncultured Gammaproteobacteria bacterium. GTDB lineage: Bacteria > Pseudomonadota > Gammaproteobacteria > Xanthomonadales > Rhodanobacteraceae > Dyella. The sequence continues at coordinate 719,817 of CAWAMF010000001.1, forward strand.
GCCGCCATCGACGTCCAGCAGTACGGCATAGCGCAGTCGCCCGAGCGAACTGCAGCCCTTGCGCCAATAGGCGGCATCCAGAATGGTTATCTTGCCGGTCGATTTGCGATGGCGAAGTTGCGTCGCCAATTCGCGTAGCTGCTCATCGCGAAATAGTGTCTCGATCGCCTTGTCCTCCTTGCCGGTCAACGGCCAGAACTCGGCACCCAGCGGCAGCGTCGGATCGGTATTCTCGATGCGCTCGCGGGCCAGGGCCTTCCAGCCGCGGCGCAACGCGCGCTTCATCACCAGCTTGATGGCGCTGGGCATGGCCGGTTCGGGCTCATCCTTCTCGGGAAAGGCGTTTTCATAGCCACTGAGCATCGCCTCCATCATCTTGGCCGTGGTGATGCCAGGCAGGTTCGATCCACGCGCTGCCATGGCCAACGAGAGCGCGAGGCGAATCAGGTCGTAGGCCGGGTTGCCGATGGTCGCCTGATCGAAATCGCGTATCTGTATCTGCACCTGTCCTTCGTCGTCGGCCACGGGCCCCATGTTGCCCACATGGCAATCGCCGCAAATCCAGATGGCCGGCCCCTTCGGCAACCGCGGTGCATCCGGGCCGGCGAGCCAGGCATAGAACTGCGCCGTGTTTCCACGCACATAAGCGTTGGCCGAGCGCGCCATCTTCTTATTGCGCCGCTCGATGAGGGCACGGGCACGATCACGTGGCGAGACGGTGCGTTGCTTGGTTTTGGACATGCGGCGTCCCTCATGGAAAGGGGCATCGTTGGCCATGCCCGATGAAGATTCCGTCGTGCAGGCATTGCCAGACCCCGGTTTGCCAGGCGCAGCACGGCTGGGCGTTGCAAACGAGTCGTTGCACCGGGCGTGACATGTCGATCTAATGCCCGGGCGATCCCACCGCCGTGCCGGCGCACCATCGTGCGCGCAAGGTTGATCGTTTTTTTATGTCGTACCGATGTTTTCGTGCACGTTCGCCACGAAGGAGCAGGGTATGGGCAGGTCCGATCACCTTTCGTCTGTTGTCGCGTTTCCGGCCGGGCTGTCGATAGCGGCGGCGGGTCGGCGGCCCTCGGCGGCGCAATGGTTCTTTGCGGCATCGATGATCGCGCTTGGCGTGATCGGGCTCGTCTACGGCGATTTCGCCCTGGTCTGGCAAAACGTGCCCACCGAACATGTACCGGGCCGACAAGCCTTCGCTTACCTCACCGCACTGATCGAACTTGCCGCCGGCATGGCGCTGCTGGTGCGGCCCATGGCGCAAATCGCGTCGGGTGTCCTTTTCGGCTTGCTGCTGCTCTGGTTGGTGCTGTTGAAGCTGCCGCCGGTCGTGCTGTTGCCGAACATGGAGATGACCTGGCTGGGCTTCGGCGAAATTTCCGTGGTCCTCGCGGGTGCCTGGGTGTTGTTCGCTTCGCTCCCTGCGCATCGCGCGGGCGGCGTGCTGGTGTGGCTCACCGGCAATGGCGGCATCCGCGTGGCTCGTGCGCTGTTTGCCGTGGCGCTCCCCATGATCGGGTTGTCGCATTTCTTCTATAGCGAGCAGACCGCCGCGCTGGTTCCGGGGTGGCTGCCGTTTCGCCTGGAACTGGCCTATCTCACCGGGGCGGCCAGCATCGCCACCTGCCTGTGCGTGCTCTTTGCCATCGTGCCGCGGCTGGCGGTGACGCTGGAGGCCGTGATGCTGTGGCTCATCACGCTGTTGGTTTGGGCGCCAGCCATCATCGCCGCGCCGATGGAGCGCACGCCGTGGACGGCCTTCATCATTTCCGTCGCGATCGCCTGCGGCGCCTGGTTGGTCGCCGAGTCCTACCATGGCGTTGCCTGGCTTGCCGCGGGCGCTCGCGCACGTCGACTGCCCGTGCGCTGAGCCCCTGGGCGATCAGGCCGGCTTGCCGCCCTCATAGGCGCCGACGGCATCCATCACGCGGGCGGAGTACACCAGGGCCGCACCTGCGTTGAGTGCAATGGCAACGCCCAATGCCTCGGCAATTTCACCGTGGGAGGCACCCTGCTTCAGCGCCTCGGCGGTATGCACGGTGATGCAGCCATCGCAGCGAGTGGTCACGGCCACCGCCAGCGCAATCAGCTCACGCGTCTTGGCATCCAGGTGGCCAGTTTTCTGGCCGGCGTTGGAAAGCGTCTGGTAGCCCGCCAGCGTGTCGGGACTCAGTTTGCCGATTTCACCGATCCGACCAACAAGTTCCTTGCGATATTCAGGCCAGTTCAACATGGTGCATCTCCTCGCGTAGTGGGCTGTCCCCGGCTCGGGACGACCATGCTGCGCCCAACGCCGGCGCGCGTGAATACCCCAGATGGCTCACGGCGATACCGCAGAAAGCACACAACGGGCTTGGTATCGGCTGCGTTATCTGCTCGAATTTGACGCCGATACCGCAAGCGCGGGATGAGAGGGTCAAGGGATGCATGACACCGAATTTGAACAGGCCCTGTTTGCCTCGATCGAGCTTTCGCCCATCGCTACGCTGATTACCAATCCGCGCCTGCCCGACAACCCCATCGTGTGCGCCAATGCGGCGTTCTGCGTGCTTACCGGCTACGAGAGAAGTGAAATCGTCGGGCACAACTGCCGCTTTCTGGCGGGTCCAGGCACGGAGCCCGACGGGCGCACCCGGCTTCGCGACGCGGTGGCGCATGCCAAGCCCGTGCTTACCGTCGTGCTCAACTACAAGAAGGACGGCACCGAGTTTCACAACGCAGTGATGATTGCGCCGGTGGTGGGCAACAGCGGCGCCGTCGAGTACTTCATCGGTTCGCAGATGGATATGGGCGGCGCCTCGGAGCCGTTGGCCGGCCCTCGGGCTGCCCGCGCTTCCGCGCTGATGGCCACGCTCACGCCGAGGCAAAAGCAGGTGGTGGAGCGGATGGTGCAGGGTTATCGCAACAAGCAGATCGCAGCGAGCCTGGGCATAAACGAGAAAACCGTGAAGATGCACCGTGCCGGCCTGCTCAGGCGACTGGGCGCGGCCACCACTGCCGACGCCATACGCATCGCCATCGAGGCACTCCCGCCACGTTGATCTCGCCCGCGTCCTGCGCGCACGGGGGATCATGGACCAAAGGCTATATTGCGCAGCTCGCCACCACAGCGGTAGAAGTCGGGGAAACGCCGCGTCATGTCAGCGGCAGGCCGCACCTGTTTCACCGATGACACGGCCCGGCCGCTCAAGGAAAGAGCAACGTCGTTCAACACGACCGAAGGGAGTCAACCGAACTCATGTGGCGCGAATTCGAAGAACCCTTTGAGACGCTTGCGCCCGGCCAGGCCGATGGCTACCCGCTGGCAGGGCAGGAGGACGCGTTGCCCGCGCTGCGCTTCTACGCCGATGAGAACTTCCCGACCCGCGCCGTGGACCTGCTTCGTTCGACCGGTGCCGAGGTCGAGTCCGCGCGCGACATCGGCCTGATGGGCCACCCTGGCGAGACACATGCCGACCATGCGCTGGCTCACGGCCTCGTGCTGCTCACCTGTGACCCATGTTTCCTGGACGAGCAGCGGTTTCCACTGGCCCTTTGCCCTGCGGTGTTCGTCTTCCAGTTCGGCAGCGGAACCGTGCGCGACATGCGTCGGGCCTTGCGCTGTCTGGCCCCAGTGCTGGCTGGCCCAGGCTCTTCACGTACCCACTGCAAGGTCGAAGCCGAAAGCGACGCATGGATCGAGCACTACCATCGGCCCAACGGTCTCCCAGTGCGCGCATGCCGGCGACTGTGGCGCGGCAAGATGCAGAAATGGATGGCCGTTGGCCCGCCCGGCCCGTCGTCGTGCTGACGCGTTAGACGCGTGACGTCGGCGCTCGCGCCAGCGCCCAGATATCGATCCGCCTGACGCCCGCACGTCGCAGCACACGGGCCCCTTCGGCCAACGTCGCCCCGGTGGTCATCACGTCATCGAGCAGGGCCACGTGCCCAGGCCACGCCACGCCCGCTTTCACGGTGAAAGCATCGCGGACATTGAGGCGGCGGGCGATGGCACCCAGATCGGTCTGCGCCCGGGTGGCGCGGGTGCGCAACAGCAGGTCAAGGCGCACGGGTACATCCATCGCACTCGCCAGCGGGCGGGCCAGCTCCAGCGCCTGGTTGTAGCCGCGTTGGCGCAGGCGGGTCGGGTGCAATGGCATCGGCAGCAGCAGCTGCGGGCGGTCTGCGGTCAGTTCGCGCTGCCACAAGGCTGACAGCACGCGGCCGGCGGCGAGATCAGCGCCGAACTTGAAGCGCGACTCCAGCCGGTCCAGCGGCCACGCATAGCGAAACGGCACCCAGGCGGCGTCCCACGGTGGCGGATGGCGTTGGCACTGGCCGCATAGCGCGGCCGGCATTGCCAATGGCAGGGCGCAGCGCGCGCAGCAGGAACGGTTGCGGGGCAGCTCGGCGGCACAGTCGTGGCAGAGGTCCAGTCCGTCGTCGCCGGGGCCGCCACAGAGCAGGCAATGCAGCGGCAGGGCAAAGCGTTGCAGCGCGGTCGCTGCGGTTCGCCACCAGGCAAGCGCTTCCATGCGCGGCAACGCCGGTCAGGTCTTGGGCTTGAACAGCGCGGCGTCGAGGATGGACCACAAATGGATGATCCAGCCCAGCCAGACGATCCACAGGATGGCGGCTAGCACGAACATCACCAGCGCAATCCAGAAGCGCCCCTGCACCAGCTGCCCCAGACCGGGGATGAAGAAACTACAGATGGCGGCGAGCACATTGCCCCCGCTGCCCTGTCCTGTACTCATGCCAGCGACTCCTTCCAGGTGGATGCGCCGATGGTAGCGGCAGCCATACGTGCGCGCATCGTCAACCATGCGGCAAGCTTCGAAGTTGACAAGGCAAGACGCCCTGCCACACTGTCACGTTTCCCCATTCCAGAGCTGTCGCCATGGCCCATCCGATCCGCCACGACTGGACCCGCGCCGAAGTCGCCACCCTGTTCGCCCTGCCCTTCAACGAGCTGCTGCATCGCGCGCACTCGGTGCACCGCGAGCATCACGACCCGAACGCGGTGCAGGTATCCACCCTGCTGTCGATCAAGACCGGCGGCTGCCCCGAAGATTGCGCCTATTGTCCGCAGGCCGCGCGCTACGACACCGGCGTGGAAGCGCAGAAGCTGATGAGCGTGGAGGCCGTGGTGGCGCGCGCGCAGGCCGCCAAAAGCGCCGGCGCCAGCCGCTTCTGCATGGGCGCCGCGTGGCGCAGCCCGAAGGATCGCGACGTGGTGAAGGTGGCCGAGATCGTGCGCGCGGTGAAGGGCCTGGGCCTGGAAACCTGCGCCACGCTAGGCATGCTCAGCGGCGACCAGGCGGCCACGCTCAAGCAGGCCGGCCTGGACTACTACAACCACAACCTGGATACGGCGCCGGAGTTCTACGGCGAGATCATCCACACCCGCCAGTACCAGGATCGTCTGGACACGCTGGAGCATGTGCGCGAGGCTGGCATGAAGACCTGCTGCGGCGGCATCGTGGGCATGGGCGAAACGCGCGACCAGCGCGCCGGCCTGCTGCAGACGCTGGCCACGCTGCCCGAGCACCCCGAATCGGTGCCGATCAACCAGCTGGTGCAGGTGGAAGGCACGCCGCTCAACGGCACGCAGGCTTTGGATCCGTTCGAGTTCGTGCGCACCATTGCGGTGGCGCGCATCCTGATGCCGGCCTCGATGGTGCGCCTGTCTGCTGGCCGCCAGCAGATGGACGATGCCGTGCAGGCACTGTGCTTCTTCGCCGGTGCCAATTCGATTTTCTACGGCGAAAAGCTGCTGACCACCGGCAACCCCGATGTGGAGCACGACCGCCAGCTGTTCGCGCGACTCGACCTACACCCGCTGGAAGTGGTGGAAGAAGCCGGCACCGTGCACGCCGATATCATGGAAGCCGAGGCCGCCAGTTGCGGCAACGGCTGCGGTTGCAGCGCGGCTGCCTAAACAGGGGCCCAGACACACGAGAAGCCTCCACCACTCGTCATCCCCGCGAACGCGGGGATCCAGTGACTTGGCTCTTACCGACGAAAAGGCAGTGGATTCCCGCTTTCGCGGGAATGACGGCGGATGAGGCGGTTTCGCGATACCCATGACACGCCCTCTAATCATTGAACGACTCGCCCGGCACAGCGCGGAACGTGCACAGGCCGGCCTGTGGCGTCGCCTGCGCACGATCGACCGTGCCGACGGCCCCTGGGTGGAACGCGAGGGGCGCCGCCTGCTGGCGTTCTGCACCAACGACTATCTCGGCCTTGCGCAGCACCCGCAGCTGGTTGCCACGCTCAAGCAGGCCGCCGACAGCGATGGCGTGGGCAGCGGCTCGGCACACCTGATCGGCGGGCATCGCGCGGCGCACGCCGCGCTGGAAGAAGCGCTGGCCGAATGGACCGGACGCGAACGCGCCCTGCTGTTCTCCACCGGCTACATGGCCAACCTCGGCGTGATGCAGGCGCTGCTGCAACGCGACGACCTGTGCGTACAGGACAAGCTCAACCACGCCTGCCTGCTCGATGGCGCCCAACTCGCAGGCGTGGAACTGAAACGCTACCCGCATGCCGACGTGGACGCTGCCGCACGCCAGCTCGCCAGCCGCAGCGATGCCGCCGCACTGCTGGCCACCGACGGCGTGTTCAGCATGGATGGCGATATCGCGCCCTTACCTGGCCTTGCGGCACTGTGCCGACGCGAGGGCGCCGCCTTCATGGTGGACGACGCGCATGGGCTCGGCGTACTCGGTGAACGTGGCGCCGGCAGCGTGATCGACGCTGGCCTCGGCCAGGACGACGTGCCCGTGCTGATGGCCACGCTGGGCAAGGCCCTGGGGTGCAGTGGCGCCTTCGTGGCCGGTTCGGCGGACCTGATCGACGGCCTCGTGCAGTCCGCACGCAGCTATATCTACACCACCGCCATGCCCCCGGCGCTGGCCGCCGCCACGCTGGCGGCAGTACGGCTGGCGCAGACCGAAGGCTGGCGTCGCGACAAGCTCAACACGCTGATTGCCCGTTTTCGCCGGGGCGCCGCCCAGCTCGGCCTGCCGCTGATGCCCTCGCCGACCGCGATCCAGCCCCTGCTGCTGGGTGATGCCCAGGCCGCCGTGGATGCCGCTGACGTACTGGAGCGCCAGGGTTTCCTGGTCACCGCGATCCGCCCGCCCACCGTGCCGCAGGGCAAGGCCCGCCTGCGCATCACGCTGTCAGCAGCCCACGAGGAAATCCACGTGGACCGCCTGCTGGAGGCCCTCGCCGGGGCCCTCCTGGCGGCCCACGTATAATGGCGGCCCTCGCCGTACCCCTTTTCTCATGTCCATCATCAATCTTTCCGCCTATCGCTTCGTCAGCCTGGACGACCTGCCCGCGCTGCGTGAGCGTGTGCTCGATCGGTGCGTGGCGCTGCAACTGAAGGGCACCATCCTGCTCGCGCCCGAGGGCATCAACCTGTTCCTGGCTGGCCCCAACGAACCCATCGAAACTTTCATGGACTGGCTGCGCACCGACCCGCGCTTCGCCGGGCTGGAGCCGAAGGTGTCGATATCCCACGAGGTGCCGTTCGGCCGCATGCGCGTGCGCCTGAAGAAAGAGATCATCACCATGCGCATGCCGGCCATTCGCCCGGAAGGCACCCGCGCCCCCGCCGTGGCGCCGCAAACGCTGCAACGCTGGCTGGCGCAGGGCCGTGACGACCATGGCCGCGAACTGGTGTTGCTGGATACGCGCAACGACTACGAAACCGACGTGGGCCTGTTCCACGAAGCGGTGGACTATCGGCTGAGCAGCTTCACCGAGTTCCCCGAGGCGATCGCTGCGGACCGCGCGCGTTTCGAGGGCAAGACGGTGGTGTCGTACTGCACCGGCGGCATTCGTTGCGAGAAAGCCGCGCTGCATATGCAGGACATTGGCATCGACAACGTCTATCAGCTGGAAGGCGGCATCCTGAAGTATTTCGAGGAGACCGATGGCTCGCACTGGCGTGGCGATTGTTTTGTGTTTGATGAGCGCGGCGCAGTGGACAAAACCCTCACGCCCGCGCCCTTGCTCGCTCTACCCTCCGGGGAGAGGGCTGGGGTGAGGGGGCAACCTAGCGACAACCCCTCACTTGGCGACGCTCTCGCGAGCACCCACCCCTCACCTCAATCCTCTCCCCAGAGGGGAGAGGAAGTACCTCGCGCATGAGCCTCCACATCGAAACCCACGGCCACGGCTCCATCCCCGTGGTGGTGCTGCACGGCTGGGCGATGCACGGCGGCATGATGGAACCGCTGGTCACGGCGCTCGCTGATCGCTGCACGATGCACGTAGTGGATCTCCCCGGCCACGGTTATTCACGCGACAGTACGCTGTCACTGGAACCCTCGGCCTGCGCCGAAGCCATCGCCCGCATGACGCCACCCGCGCTGTGGCTGGGCTGGTCGCTGGGTGGCTTGATCGCGCTCACCGCGGCGCTGGAACATCCGCAGCATGCACGCGGGCTGGCCGTGCTGTGCGGCACGCCGAAGTTCGCGCGCGATGAGAGCTGGCCCTACGGCGCCGATCCCAAGCTGGTGCGCCAGCTCGCCACCGACCTGGAAACCGATTACCACGCCACGCTGGAGCGCTTCATGGCGCTCGAAGCGATGGGCAGCGCCGATCCGCGTGCCGAACTGCGCCATCTGCGCGAACTGGTGTTCACCCGTGGCGAACCGGATATGCGCGTGCTGCAGGAAGGCATCCGCATACTGGAAAACACCGACCGCCGCGTCGACCTTCCTTCGCTTGCCGTACCCAGCATGTGGATCGCCGGCCACCGCGACCGACTGGTGCCACCACCAGCCATGAACTGGTCAGCCGAACAAAGTGGCGGCACGTACCACGAGATCGCGCACGCTGGACACGCACCGTTCTTCGGTTACGCCGATGTTGTGGCCGATACGCTGGCGCCGCTGCTGGATAAGTTTCGATGAGCGAATCGCATTTCGATCGACGCCAGGTGCGCCGCAACTTCGGCCGCGCTGCCAACACCTACGAACAACACGACGCCCTGCAGCAGGAAGTGCAATCGCTGTTGCTTGATCGCCTGGGCTTTTATCTGGACACGCCAGCGCGCGTCGTCGATGTCGGTGCCGGCACCGGTCGCGGCACGTCGCTGTTGCGCAAGCGCTACCCGAAGTCGCAGGTGATCGCGATGGATCTGGCGCTGCCAATGTTGCGCGCGGCGAAGAAACACATCAGTTGGCTCAAGCCGTTTCAGCGTGTGTGCGCCGATGCCACCGCGCTACCGCTGCCCGATCACAGCGTCGATGTGCTGCACTCCAACCTGTGCTTCCAGTGGATCGACGATCTGCCCGCACTGTTCGGCGAATGCGTTCGCGTGCTCAAGCCCGGCGGATTGCTGGTGTTCTCCACCTTCGGCCCGGACACCCTCAAAGAACTTCGCGCCGCCTGGGCCGAGGCCGACCAGCAGCCGCATGTCAGTCGCTTCCTGGACATGCATGACCTGGGCGACGCGATGATCAACGCAGGCCTGCGCGACCCGGTGCTGGATGTGGATCGCTACACGCTGACATACAGCGAACCGCGCCTGCTGCTCAAGGAATTGCAGGGCCTGGGTGCCACCAACGCCGACAAGGCGCGTGAGCGCCATCTGCTGGGCAAGCGTCACTACCAGCGCATGCTGGCGGCCTATGAAACCATGCGTGTGGATGGCCGCATTCCTGCCACGTGGGAAGTGGTCACTGCGCACGCCTGGGGCCCGCCGCATGGACAGTCACGCCGTGTCGCCGGCGGCGGTGAGATGGCCAGCTTCTCGGTCGACAGCCTGCGCGGCTCGCGCCGGCGCTAACAGCTTGTCGACCGCGCCGGCGAGGCCCGCTCTTGCGAGGGGCCTGCCGCCAGCGCCTCAATCGACGCGGAATCGTTCGTCGCATAGGCGAGTGTCGATGTAATGGCCAAGACCGTCCACTTCTTTGTCGTGGTGATGACGCTCTGTATATGGAGCGGGCGCTAGAGTGTCCGTGACGAGATGTTGGACGGTCGCGTCGGAATGCGCAGATGGTGATTCCTGCGTTGATGTCTTCGGGAAAGAAAAGCCGAACAGCAGCATGATCGCGTTCCTCGAACTACACCCGGTTTTCGGGCAACTCTGAAAGTAGGCCAATGAGGGCCGCGCAAAAAGCGACATTTTTGCAATGCAGTATTGAGGCAAGTTCACATGGGCCGACCGCCACTCACCGCGCTGCAAGGCTTCGTATTTGCCGCCCGCACCGGCAATCTGTCGTTGGCGGCTCGCTACATGCACCTCACCACGAGTGCACTCAGCCACCAGATCCGTGGATTGGAAGACCGGCTGGGCCAGCGTGTGTTCGTTCGTGGTCCGCGCGGTGTCGACCTCACTCCCGAAGGTGCGCGCCTGTTGGAACTGGTGGGGCCTCAATTCGAGTCGATCGAGCGTGCGTTGCAGGAATTCAGCTCGCCACCCGCCGATAAGCTCACCATCAGCGTGATGCCGTCGGTGGCATCAAGCTGGCTTGTGCCGCGTCTGGCGCGCTTCGTTGCGGCGCATCCGCACCTGCAGCTCAACGTGCAGTCGTGCGTGGATCTGGTGAATTTCGAACGCGAGCCCGTCGATGCCGCCCTGCGCTTCGGACCTGGCGAGTGGCCTGGTGTTCGCGCAGAGCATCTGTTCGACGACTGGCTCACGCCCATCGCGAGCCCTGACCTTATCAAGCGACTTGGCCGACCCACGCAAAAGCAATTGGCCGAATGGCCGTTGCTGCGAGATCCGGAAAACGTTTGGGCCAAATGGTTCGGCACGTTTGGCGGCACGCCACCAGAACGCTACCTCGCGCATTTCGACGACACCGAAACGCTGCACCATGCTGCCGTCGAAGGCATGGGTATCGCGCTTGGTCGCCTCACCATGGCGCAACCCTTGGTGAAGTCTGGCCAGCTCGTATTGCTCAGTCGGCGTAGATTACGTTCCGACTACGCGCACTACCTGGTCTATCCACCGCGATCCGCCCAGCATCCCGCGCTGCTCGCCTTTCGCGCGTGGCTGCTGGACGAGGCGATGCACTATGCACAAGAGCCGCCGCGCATACCCCCGCCTGTCGACGGGCGCCTGCACCACTGATCAAACCTGCTTGTAGCGGAAGCAACTCACCACATGGTCGTTGACCATGCCGGTGGCCTGCATGAAGGCGTAGCAGATGGTGGTGCCGACGAAGCGGAATCCGCGCTTCTTCAACTCCTTGCTCATGCGGTCCGATAGCGGCGTGCTGGCTGGCACGTCGCCTTTTCCGGTCCACTGATTGCGAATGGGCTTGCCTTCCACGAACGACCACAGGTAGCGATCGAGGCTACCGAATTCCTCGATGGCCTTGAGCGCGGCCACGGCGTTGTCGCGCGCGGCATACACCTTGAGCCGATTGCGGATGATGCTTGGATCGAGCAGCAGCTTTTCCAGTTCACGATCCTTCATCGCCGCGACTTTGGCGATATCGAACTGATGAAAGGTACGCCGATAGTTGTCGCGCTTGAGCAGCACCGTGCGCCAGGACAAACCAGCCTGCGCGCCTTCCAGGCAGAGAAACTCGAACAGCGCGCGATCGTCGTGCAGCGGCGTGCCCCACTCGGTGTCGTGGTAGTCGTGCATGTCGGGGCTATCGCCCCAAGGACAACGGATACGGCGATCAGCAGGGCTCATGGCAGGGCTTCACGAGGTCGGGCCCTCATTGTGCACTGCCTTCGGTGCGCTTGAGCGACCGCTTACAATAGCCGCTCCGCACTACAAGGATTGCCGCTCATGGACGTTAAAGACAGCAATGGCGCCGTGCTCGCCGATGGCGACTCGGTGCTGGTCATCAAGGACCTCAAGGTGAAGGGCTCTTCGCAGACGCTCAAGCGCGGCGCGGTGTTCAGGAACATCCGCGTGGATGCGGACAACCCGGAGGAGGTCGAGTGCAAGGATGGGCGTTCGACGCTGGTGCTTAAGACCTGTTTTATCAAGAAGGCGTGAGCCTTCTTCATCCCTCTCCCAACGGGCCTTATCAGCGTTCTGTCTCAGCTATCGCTGTGGCTCCTCCCCCTGCGAGGCAGGGGGAGGCTGGGAGGGGGTCCTCTCCCACACGTCTTAAGACAAGAGCGTTACCCCTCCCCAGCCCTCCCCTGTAACCAGGGGAGGGGGTCAAGAGCAGAACCGGCGGTGATTCAACGCCAATCAGCCCCTTCGGGAAGAGGCTGTTGGAAGCTCACCACGGCAACGCATCAATATCGACGTTGCCACCGGTCAGCACCAATCCCACGCGCTTGCCTTTGAACCGCTCCGGCCGCTTGAGTACTGCCGCCAGCACGGTGGCGCTGGACGGCTCCACCACCAGCTTCAACGCATTCCACAACAGCCGCATTGCCGCGATGGTTTCCTCATCGGTCACCGTGATCGCCTCGACGCGATGCATGCGCAGCGCTTCGAAATTCGTTTCGCCAATCAGCGTGCGCAAGCCATCGCAGATGGTGTCAGCCACGAACGGCCCCACCCGATGACCCGCCGCCAGCGAGCGCGCCGCGTCATCGGCGCCGGTGGGTTCGGCGCCATACAGCGCCAGTGACGGGGCGACGCCATGGGCGGCAATGGCGGAGCCTGAGGCCAAGCCGCCGCCGCCAATGGGCGTGATCAGTGCATCGAGGCCTTCGGCCTGCCGCAGCAGTTCGAGCGCGGCCGTGCCCTGGCCGGCCATCACACGCGTATCGGCATAGGGGTGCACCAGCTCCGCGCCGGTAGCGCGACGAACTTCCTCGGCCTTGGCTTCGCGCGCCGCCTGGGTCGCCTCGCAGCGATGCAAGATGGCGCCGGCACGCTCGATCGCTTCCAGCTTGGTGCGCACGGCGCCTTCGGGCACGATGACATGCGCAGCGATACCGCGCGTCGCCGCTGCCAGTGCCAGCGCATTGCCATGGTTGCCGGACGAATGCGTGACCACGCCGCGCGCCGCCAACGTATCGTCCAGCGACCACACCGCGTTGCACGCGCCGCGAAACTTGAAGGCGCCGCCACGCTGCAGGTTCTCGCATTTGAAGTGCAGCGCCGCGCCGCTCAGCTCATCAAGCACATGACTGCGCAGCACCGGCGTGACGACCGCATAGGGCGCGATACGCGCGGCGGCGTCCTGCACCTGGCTGAAGCTGGGCAAGGCTGCCGGATTCACGGAAGCATTCATGCGGATGCGATCTCCACGCCACACAGGAAACGACGCTCGGCCCCGGGTTCAAGCCGGATGGTGTCGGCGCAGTCCGGCCGGTTGAACGCATCGGCCCAGCTTTCCATCGGCTCCAGCGCCACGGCGCGACGCACGTCGCGCGTTACCGTGTCGGCCGTGAAAGCCAGCATCACGCCGGAGGTCTGCCACAGCGCGATCGCCAGGCCAGTGGCCGGATCACGCAGGCGCGTACGCGCGCGGCCATCGGCATCGCATTGCAGATCGGCGAAGGCATGGTTGAGCTCGCGCGTGCCGATGGGCTTAGCCTGGCGGAAGTCCAGCGCGGGCTCCTGATCCATCGCCACGTACGCTGCATTACCGGCCAGCGGGATGAAATCCGCATCGGTACGTACCAGCGTGGCGGCGGGAATCTGCAGCTCCCAACTGTCGATGGGCGATTCGCCCAGGCGGAAATACGGGTGCCAGCCAAAGAAGCACGGCGCCGCGTGATCACCCACGTTACGCATGCTCGCCTCCAGCGAAAGGCCGCCGCGCATCGAGCGTATAGGTCACCGCCAGATCGATGGCGAACGGGTAGCCGGGGTGCGCGCCCGGACGAATCGCCTGGGTGACGAAGGTGACGCTGGCTGCCTGCCCGTCCGCGGCCAGTGCGGCGATGTCGAAATCCACGCCGCGCACAAAACCGTGGCGGGCCGCACGCTCAGCGCCCTCCACCCCGGGCTGCAGGTCGTAGGTTTGGCCATCAAAGGTATAGCGGGCATCGGCGATGCGGTTGGCGAAGGGCACCATCACGGCAAAGCGCGAGCTGGGTCGCGTGTCCAGCTCGCCGGCGTCACGGTAGCCGTCGGCAATATTTACCACGCCGTCGCGCGAGGGCACCTCGAGGTTGATCAACGTGGCGCCGCGCCGGGCAATCCGCACGCGTCGACCGCGCGCCTGATCGGTCAGTACGGCCAGCTCGTGGGCGCCCAGCTGGGCCCGTTCCGCAAGGTAATCCGCCATCGACTTGTCCTGCCCGGTAAAGAGCCGCATGTTAGCCTGATCGGTTCCACTACCCCACAGCCGTCCGATGACTACTCGTAGCGATGCCTCCCCTACCCTGATCCGGCTCAGTGACTATCGCGCCCCCGCCTGGCGCGTGGATCAGGTCGAGCTCACGTTTGATCTGGGGATCGACACCACCGAGGTCACCGCTCGCCTGCACCTGCGACGGGACGCTGCGCAGCAGGAACCGCTGCGGCTCGACGGTGAAGGCCTGGAGCTGCTGTCCATCGCGCTGGACGGCCAGCCCGTACCCGAAGGCGCCTGGCGCTACGCGGATCACATGCTGGAAGTGGACGACGTGCGCGACGGCAGCGTGCTGGAAACGCGTGTGCGGGTGCAGCCGGCGGCCAACACGGCGCTGGAAGGCCTGTACCTGTCCGGCAAGCGCGAGAGCGGCTTCCTGCTGACCCAGTGCGAGGCACAGGGTTTCCGCCACATCACCTTCTTCCCCGATCGCCCCGACGTACTGGCCAGCTACACCGTCACCCTCAACGCCGATCGCGAGCGCTTCCCGGTGTTGTTGGCCGGCGGCAATCCGGACGGCCAAGGCGAGCTGGACAATGGCCGTCACTGGGCCCGCTTCGTCGATCCGCATCCCAAGCCCAGCTATCTGTTCGCGCTGGTCGCCGGTCGCCTGCAGAAGATCGAGCACGACTACATCACCCACAGCGGCCGCGCGGTGAAGCTGGTGATCTGGGCCGAGCCCGATGCCATTGCTCGCTGCGGCTACGCCATGGACGCGCTGGAGCGTTCCATGCGCTGGGACGAGGATACCTACGGCCGCGAGTACGACCTCGACGTATTCCACGTCGTCGCCACCCACGACTTCAACATGGGTGCGATGGAGAACAAGGGCCTCAACATCTTCAATGCGAAGTACCTGTTGGCCGATGCCGACTCCACCACCGACGACGAATACCGCGCGGTCGAGGCGGTGGTGGCGCATGAGTATTTCCATAACTGGAGCGGCAACCGCGTCACCTGCCGCGACTGGTTCCAGCTTTCGCTTGAAGGAAGGCCTCACGGTGTTCCGCGAGCAACAGTTCTCCGCCGACATGAACTCGGCGCCACTCAAGCGCATCGAGGATGTCGCCCTGCTGCGTCGCGCCCAGTTCCCCGAGGACGCCGGCCCGCTGGCGCATCCGGTGCGGCCTGCGCAGTACAGCGAGATCAACAACTTCTACACCGCCACTGTCTACGAGAAGGGCTCGGAGCTGGTGCGCATGGTGGCCGGACGACTTGGCCGTGAAGGCTTCCGCCGCGGCATGGATCTGTATTTCGCCCGCCACGATGGCCACGCCGCCACGCTGGAAGATTTCCTGCGCGCGCTCGGCGATGCCAACCAGGTCGATTTGACGCCTTACCTGGCGTGGTACGCGCAGGCAGGCACGCCACGATTGACCGCGCGCGGCCACTACGATGCTGCCCACCGCACCTATCAGCTCACCTTGGCGCAGCACACGACGCCTACCGCCAACCAGCCGCAGAAACAGCCGCTGCCTATTCCGGTGAAACTCGCGTTGTTCGACCGTGCCGGCTACATGATTCCGCTGCATCTCGCTGATGACACGGGCGCCGATGCTGGCGTGCTGGAGCGCGTATTGGTGCTGGACCGGGCCGAGCAGTCCTTCGTGTTCCAACAGGTGAACGACGCGCCGGTGCCTTCGCTTCTGCGCGGCTTCTCTGCGCCCGTCATCCTCGAATGCGACTATGCGCCGGCTGATCTGGCCCTGTTGCTGCGACACGACGTGGATGGCTTCAATCGCTGGGAGGCTGGCCAGCAACTTTCCGCGCGGGCGTTCGACAACCTGCGCGATGGCAATGCCACCGATGCGCTGGACGCGTGGTGCGACGCCTTGCAGGCGCTGTTTGCCGACACGACGCTGGACGCCGCCCTGCTCGCCGACCTGCTGACTCCGCCGGGCGAGATCGAATTGTCCGAGCGCGAGCGGCTGGTCGACCCCTCGCTGCGTGCACGCCCTGCGCCAGCAACTGCAGGAACACCTGGCGCTGCGCATCGGCCGCGAGGCGCTGTATCTGCGCTACGAAGCGCTCGCAGCACACGCCACGTTGGCGCTCGATGCCGCCAGCCAGGCAGCACCGCCGACTCAAGCGGCGCGTGCTGGATCTGCTGGCGCTCGTCGATCCGTGGGCTGCGCATTCGCTTGCCACGCTGCAATACGACAACGCCCCCAGCATGACCGATCGCCTCGCCGCGCTGGCCGTGCTGGTGCGCGAGCAACGCGCCGCAGGCAGCGCGCGGCCTTGGTGCACTTCCGCCAGCGTTACGCGGACAACCCGTTGGCGATGGACAAGTGGTTCTCGGTGCAGACGCAATTGCCCGGCGAGCTGGTGCCCGCACGCGTGCGCGCGCTCGAGGCCGATGCGGCCTTTACCCTCAAGAATCCCAACCGCGTGAACTCGCTGTTCGGCGCCTGGGCGCGCAACAACCCCGACGGCTTCCACCGTGCCGACGGCACCGGCTACCGCCTGCTGGCCGAGCGGCTGGGCCAGCTCGACGCCATCAACCCGCAGGTTGCTGCGCGGTTGGCCACGGCGTTCAACGGCTGGCAGCGCCTGGAGCCCGTGCGTCGAGCCGCCGCCAAGGCAGCGATTGCGACACTGGCAGGGCAGGCAGGGCTGTCGCGCAATCTTACCGAGATCGTGCAGAGCATGCTGCACGACTGAGTGTCGTTACCGCATAAAAGTGCGCCCGAGCGCGTCCCGTCCGTGAGACGGGGCACCCGGGCGTAATACGTGATCGGGAGGGGAATGGCAGCCGGACGCTGCGGTCATTCCACGGAAGGCGAGAGACCGTCCCGCGCTTCCATTGATCCTTATGGACGTTTGGCCGTCCATACGTGCTCATGCTGACGCTGGCGTCAGCGTGACTCTGTGCGAACCTCAGACCGCGAGGTGTTGCAACTCGTCGCGCAATCGGCTCAGGCGCGAAAGCAGGCGCGGGCGCAAGGCCTGTCGCTCGTTCTCCCCGCGTTCTTCAAGATGCTCCATGGCCATCTCGACACGACCAACCTCGATCAGCAGATCGTGGTGGTGGTAAACCGGTTGCAAATCGCAGCTGAAATCCATGACGTTTGTCCCCCAAACGATTGCCTTGGCTGGCACTGGTACAGAAGCAATGCCCGTGCCAGCAATGTGATCCACATCACACTCGTTGCGGCCACGCATCACGAAATGACGCTGTGCGTCAGCAGGTGCCAAGACTCGGCACAAACGAGCGTTTTAGTCACTTCACGTTCACGCGTGAGGCGTAAATATCCAACCCAACGCGCAGCAAAGGCTGCTGCCAGTGACACGTATTTACGGTTTCTGGCGCCCGGCAACACGGTCATCCTGGATTCCCCCTGTTCCTGAGACCGCCGGGCGCCAGATCTTCTCCAGGCCCTGGATCGCCCAGACGCATCACAAGGCCTAGAAAAAACGACGGCGCCCCAAGGGGCGCCGTCTCGCTTCCTTTCCCCAGCACACAATCGAACCCCTGTCGTTCGATCTCGGCGCGCGTTATCGCGCTGCTTCTGCCTGTGGAAAGTGCGCAAGGGTTAAAGCAGGAAGCGTGCCAGCGACCCAAGGGCTGCACAGGGGTTACCATATGCGACCTATTTGGTCCATTCCTGCGCTTTCGGGGCAGTTCCATGTTCCATCCCACAACCTACGACGTCATCGTGATCGGCGGCGGCCATGCCGGTACCGAGGCCGCCCTGGCTTCGGCACGCACTGGCGCGCGCACGCTGCTGCTGAGCCACAACATCGAAACGATCGGCCAGATGAGCTGCAATCCGGCCATTGGCGGCATCGGCAAAGGCCACCTGGTCAAGGAAATCGACGCCCTGGGCGGCGCCATGGCCCACGCCGCCGATCGCGCCGGCATCCAGTGGCGCACGCTCAACGCCTCCAAGGGGCCGGCCGTGCGCGCCACGCGCTGCCAGGCCGACCGCTCGCTCTACAAGGCGGCGATCCGCCACATGGTGGAAACCCAGCCGAACCTTGAGCTGTTCCAGCAGGCCGTGGACGACCTGATCCTGGAGGGCGGCCGGGTCACCGGCGTGGTGACCCAGATGGGCCTGGCGTTCCGTGCCCGCACCGTGGTGCTGACCGCCGGCACCTTCCTGGCCGGCAAGATCCATATCGGCCCCGCGCAATACGCTGGCGGCCGCGCCGGCGACCCGCCGGCCAGCACGCTGCCGCAGAAGCTACGCGAGCTGCCGGTGGCGGCTGACCGCCTGAAGACCGGCACGCCGCCGCGCATCGATATGCGCAGCATCGATTTCAGCGGCCTGGAGGAGCAGCCGGGCGACAACCCCGCCCCGGTGTTCTCCTATCTGGGCTCGCGCGCCGAGCATCCGCGCCAGGTGAGCTGCTGGATCACCCATACCAGCGAGCACACCCATGAGCTCATCCGTGGCTCGCTGGACCGCTCGCCGCTGTACAGCGGCCAGATCGAAGGCATCGGCCCGCGCTACTGCCCCTCGATCGAGGACAAGGTGGTGCGCTTCGCCGAGAAGAGCTCGCATCAGATCTTCATCGAGCCGGAAGGTCTCGATACGTTCGAGATTTATCCCAACGGCATCTCCACCTCACTGCCGTATGACGTGCAGCTGGCGCTGGTGCGCTCGATCAAGGGTTTCGAGAACGCGCACATCACGCGCCCGGGCTATGCCATCGAGTACGACTATTTCGATCCGCGCGGGCTGCATCCGTGGCTGGAAACCAAGACCATTCCCGGCCTGTATTTCGCCGGCCAGATCAACGGCACCACTGGCTATGAGGAAGCGGGCGCGCAAGGCCTGATCGCCGGCCTCAATGCCGCGCTGGCCGTGAAGGGCCACGCCCCGTGGTATCCGCGTCGCGACGAGGCCTATATCGGCGTGCTGATCGACGACCTCACCAGCAACGGCACCATCGAGCCGTATCGCATGTTCACTTCGCGCGCTGAGTACCGTCTGCACTTGCGCGAGGACAACGCCGATCTGCGTCTCACCGAAACCGGCCATCGGCTCGGCGTAGTGCCGCAGGCGCGCTACGACGCGCTGCGCGCGAAGCGCGAAGCGGTGGAACGTGAGACGCAGCGATTGGGCGCGCTGTGGGCCGCGCCCGCCAACGCACTGGGCGCCACCATCGAGCGCCAGCTCGGCATCACGCTGAGCCGCGAGACCAATGCACTGGATCTGCTGCGCCGGCCTGAACTGGATTACGCGACGCTGACAACCGTCGATGGCATCGGTCCCGCCGTGGACGATGAGAGCGTGGCTGCCCAGGTCGAGGTGCAAACCAAATACGCCGGTTATCTGGAGCGCCAGCGCGAGGAAATCGAGCGCCAGCGTCGTCACGAGCAGACCACCATCCCCGGCAGTTTCGACTACGACAAGGTGCGCGGCCTTTCCTCCGAAGTACTGCTCAAGCTCAAGCGCGTGCAGCCGCAGACGATTGGCCAGGCAGCTCGCATCAGCGGCGTCACGCCGGCAGCCATCTCGCTGCTTCTGGTGCATCTGAAGCGTCGCGACGCGGCGTGAATGGAAGCCGTCGCACGGGCGCCAAGACGTCACGCCCGCGTGGCATGATGCCCGCCTGAAAGAACACCTCGGAGCACACGATGGAAGTCTGGATCGGTCGGGACGGCGAGCGGCATGGCCCGTACAAGGAAGAAGAAGTTCGCCAGTGGTTGCGCAGCGGCCAGGTGAGCGCTGACGATCTGGGCTGGTACGAGGGCATGACCGACTGGCAGCCGCTATCCAGTTTGTTTCCGGAAGAACTCGAACGCGGCCCCGCGCCTGCATCGGCCGTTCCGCCGTTGCCACAGGCGGCCGCGGCAGCGGTCACGGCTGCGGCCATCATCGATTACGCCAGCTTCTGGCAGCGCTTCGGCGCCTGGGTGATCGACCTTGCGGTATTGCTGGTGCCTTCGTCCCTCGCGTTCTATGCGATGGGTGGCATGGCGCGCTTACGAGCACATGCTCGCACAACTGCAGAGCGGCGCTGATGTAGGCAATGCCATCCGCGACTATGCCGAAGCGACCCAAGGCGCCAACGTCGTCGTGACCATCATCGGCTTTCTCTACTACACGCTGTTCGAGTGCTCGAAGTGGCAGGCCACACCGGGCAAACTCGCGCTGCGTCTTCGCGTCACCGACCTACAGGGCAATGGCCTGACGATCGGCCGCAGTGCCGCACGCAACGCGGTGCGTCTTTTCAATGTCTTCACCGGCCTGATTCCATTCGCGTGCTACATCGCCGTGGCATGGACGCAGCGTAAACAGGGTCTTCACGATCTGCTTGCACATGCGCTGGTGCTCAATGGGCGCGTCGGTGAGCCCAACCCACTCAAGCCTCGCGCCGATTCGGGCCACGGCTCGTTCGACGCCTGAGATCTCCGATGCCGAGCGGCGATACACCGATGCATCGCCGCTTTTTTTGCTTGCGTGTTGATCAAGGTGGGCGAACACGACCAGGCCTCGGTTCTTAGGTGTAGGGGCTTTCTCATGATGAGACGTTGCCGGCGCGTGTCTCGCGCCTCAATGGCACGCGGACAACACCACTTTCACAGCATGGTTGCGCGCACCTATCAATACACGTGCCGATCGGTGTGTGGCCATCACGCTGATCGGCCGGATGACCCATAGCTTTGCGATCGGTTGTCGCATGCGCACTATGCACGACACACGCTGCGCGCATGGAAACGTTATGACCTATGGCGGATGCGCGACCACCGCGCAAAGCGCATGCTTCGCGTTGCAGGGGGCCGCCACCAGGCAAGGTTATGGCTCAGTCCCAACCTGACAGCGGCTGGATCTATCAGTGCGATGACATCGTCATCGACCCGCGAGCACATCGCATAGAGCGCGCCGGCGTGGGGCTCTCGGTGGAGCCCAAGGCGTACGCGGTGCTCGTCGCGCTGATACAGCAGGCCGGAGATGTCGTCGGCAAAGATGATTTGCTCGACGCCGCCTGGGGGCATCGGCATGTCACCCCCGGTGTACTCACGCGCTCCATCTCGCAATTGCGCCATGCGCTGGGCGACTGCGCTGCCAACCCGCGCTATATCGCCACGGTGCATAGCCTGGGTTATCGCTTCATTGGCGATGTCCGCCGAGTGGCCGTGCCTGATGCCATCGCACCCGAATCGCCACCCGACGAAACGCTACCGCCGGCCGCACCGATCACACCGGCATCGCGACCCGAGCGACCCACGACGCGATGGCTCGCTGCGGCAATCACGCTTGCCGTCATCATGGCCACGCTTGCTGCGGTAAGCCTTTCGCAACCACCGCAGGACCAAGACCCATCGCCGCGCGTATCGCCACAGCCGGGACTGGCCGTGCTGCGGTTGGCACACAGCGGCGATCGACACGTTCTGCACAACCGGCGCTGGCCGCACGCCGCCGCATCGCCACGACCTACACCGCAACTCATGGCGACGCGCCCGCCCAGGCCCGTGCTGCCGGCTACCTCGTGTTGCGCCCTGAACAGGCGCCCGCCGCGCGGGAATAAGTGCAGGTGGGTGTCTTGCTATGATCGACAGCTCGGCACACGCGCCAGGCGACGTGCCGCTTTGTCGAACGCACAGGAATCGTTTCAGCCTCATGCTCAGCATCGAACAACGTATTGCCCAGGACATCGCCGCCAAGCCGGAACAGGTTCATGCCGCGGTGGATCTTCTCGACGGCGGCGCGACCGTGCCGTTCATTGCCCGCTACCGCAAGGAAGCCACCGGCGGCCTCGACGACACCCAGCTACGCCTGCTCGAGGAGCGCCTGCGCTACCTGCGCGAGCTGGAGGAACGCCGTAGCACGATCCTCGCCAGCATCGATGAACAGGGCAAGATGACCGATGCGCTGAAGGGCGACATCCTCGCCGCCGACACCAAGGCGCGCCTGGAAGATCTCTACCTGCCGTACAAGCCCAAGCGTCGCACCAAGGCGCAGATCGCGCGCGAAGCCGGCCTGGAGCCGCTCGCGGTGGGCTTGCGCGAAGACCCCGGCCAATCGCCGGAAGCCGTTGCCGAAGCGTTCGTGGACGCCGAGAAGGGCGTGCCGGACGTGCGCGCCGCGCTCGATGGCGCCCGCGCGATCCTGATGGAAAGCATCGCCGAAGATGCCGGCCTGCTCGGCGAACTACGCGACTGGCTGTGGGACAAGGGCCAGATCCGCGCCAAGGTGGTGGAAGGCAAGGAAAACGAAGGCGCGAAGTTCCGCGACTACTTCGACCACATCGAGCCCATCGGCAAGATTCCGTCGCACCGCTTGCTGGCGCTGATGCGTGCACGCAACGAAGGCGTGATCGAGCTGGAACTCGCTCCCAACGTCGATGCCGAGCAAGGCCATCAGGAAGGCGAAGGCCGCGTGGCGTCTCACGCGGGCATCGTCAATCGCGGCCGCCCCGCCGATGCATGGCTGCGCGAAACCGTGCGCATGACCTGGCGCGTAAAGCTGCATCTACATCTCACGCTCGACCTGTTCGGTCGCGTACGTGAAGGCGCGGAAGACGAAGCCATCCGCGTGTTCGGCGACAACCTCAAGGATCTGATGCTGGCCGCACCCGCCGGCGCCAAGACCGTGATGGGCCTGGACCCGGGCATTCGCACCGGCGTGAAGGTGGCCGTGGTCGATGCCACCGGCAAGCTGCTCGCCACCGATACCATCTATCCGCATGAGCCGCGCAAGCAGTGGAATGAATCCTTGGTGCAGCTGGCCAAGCTGTGCAAGCAGCATGGCGTTGACCTGATCGCCATCGGCAACGGCACCGCCTCGCGCGAAACCGACAAGCTCGCGGGCGAGATGATCAAGAAGCTCGGCGATGCCAAGCTTTCCAAAGTGGTGGTGAGCGAGGCCGGCGCGTCGGTGTATTCGGCATCGGAAATGGCCGCCAAGGAATTTCCGGATCTCGACGTGAGCTTGCGTGGCGCCGTGTCGATTGCGCGTCGCCTGCAGGATCCGCTGGCTGAGCTGGTGAAGATCGAGCCCAAGGCCATCGGCGTGGGCCAGTACCAGCACGACGTGAACCAGGTGAAGCTGGCGCGTGCGCTCGACGCGAAGGTGGAAGACTGCGTGAACGCCGTTGGCGTGGACGTGAACACCGCCTCCGCCGCGCTGCTCTCGCGCGTGGCCGGCCTGTCCGCCAGCGTCGCCGAGAACGTCGTGAAGCACCGCGATGCCAACGGCCCGTTCGCCAACCGCAAGGCGCTGCTGAAGGTGCCGCGCCTGGGCGACAAGGCGTTCGAGCAGTGCGCGGGCTTCCTGCGCGTGCCCAGTGGCGACAACCCGCTCGATGCCAGCGCGGTGCATCCGGAAGCCTACCCGGTGATCGAGCGCATCATTGCCCAATGCGGCCGCGAAGTGCGTTCCATCATCGGCGACGCCTCGTTCCTGCGCGGCCTCAAGGCAGAACAGTTCACCGATGAGAAGTTCGGCGTGCCGACGGTGCGCGACATCCTGAAGGAACTGGAGAAGCCCGGCCGCGACCCGCGCCCCGAGTTCGTGGCTCCAACCTTCGCCGAAGGCGTGGAAGACCTGAAAGATCTGCGCGTCGGCATGGTGCTGGAAGGCCGCGTCACCAACGTGGCGGCGTTCGGTGCCTTCGTGGACATCGGCGTGCACCAGGACGGCCTGGTGCACGTCTCGGCGCTCTCGCACACCTTCGTGAAGGATCCGCGCGATGCGGTGAAGGCCGGCGACATCGTCAAGGTCAAGGTGATGGAGGTGGATCTGCCGCGCCAGCGCATCGCCCTGTCCATGCGCCTGGACGACGAGCCGGGCCAGCAGGCACGCGGCGGACGCCCGGCCGAAGGCAATAACAACGCCCGCGGCGGTCAGCGCGACAATCGCGGCCCACGCCCGGGCGGCGGCGGCGCACCCAAGCCTGCGGCACCGCCGGCCAATAGCGCCTTCGCCGACGCGCTCTCGCGAGCCATCAAGCGCTGAGCGCTCGCGTAGTATCCAAGGCAGCATGAAGAGCCGCCCCGCCTTTGGGGCGGCTCTTCCGTTTCCATTGCCCCGCTTCCAACCGTAGCCCGAAGGGAAACGCGGTGCGCCGCAGCATGCGCCCACGTACGGGCTGCATTAACGTAACGTAGTAATAACAAATCGTCTCAAGGAACAGGAGCGTTATCGCCATGCCCCGTATTCGTCTGCTCGCCGGCGCCGTCGCCGCGTCACTGTTGTTCGGTTCCCAGGCTTTCGCCGCCGACAGCAAGTTCAACAACGTCGTGGTATTTGGCGACAGCCTCAGTGATGCGGGCAACGTCTCGCTGATCCTCGACCCGAGCCTCACGACCACCCAGCGCTTCACCACCAACCCGGGCTCGACCGCCGCCGAGAACGTTGCCAAAGCCCTCGGCTTCCCGATCACGCCGTCGATGCAGGGCGGCACCGACTACGCTTACGGCGGCGCGGGCTTCATCAACAATGCCACCACGCTACCGATCGAGAACATCCCGCAGCAGCTGCAGCAGTATCTGGGCATCACCGGTGGCAAGGCCGACCCGCACACGCTGTATCAGGTATGGGGCGGCGCGAACGATATCTTCTACCTGACCGACACCTACACGGATCCCAACGTGATCGCCGCAGGCGCTGCTGCCGCGGCGCAGGCCGAGGTGAAGCTGCTCAACAGCCTGCAGGCCGCTGGCGCCAAGTACATGCTGGTCTACAACCTGCCCGACATCGGCAAGACGCCGGACAGCATCGAAGGCGGCGCTGCCGCCCAGTCCGCCGGCACCCAGATTTCGCTGCTCTACAACGGCCTGCTCAACAGTGGCATCCAGCAGCTCAGCAATAACGGCGTCAACGTCATTCCTGTCAACACCTTCCTGCTGATCAATGAAGTGGTGGCCAACCCGGCGGCCTTCGGCTTTACCAACGTCACTGCGCCAGCATGCGGCGTGGGCTCCTCCTCGGTGGTGTGTGGACCGCAAGGCGCCACCGGCGGCCTGTTCCTCTACCACTATCCGGCCGGCGCGGCGCAAACCTATTTGTTTGCCGACGGCGTGCATCCCAGCACCCAGGCTGACGTGATGCTGGGCCAGTACGTCATGTCCATCATCAATGCGCCGGGCTATGCCTCGCTGCTGGCCGAGGCACCGCTGGCGTCTATCGACGCGCAGAACCGCGCCATCCGCAACCAGATGCTGACCGATGTCCAGGGCGGGGAGACGCGCGTATTCGCCAGCGTCGACTACGGCGACCAGACCTTCAACAGCGGCTCCAGCTCGCCGCGCACCAGCAGCGACAACGTCAACCTGACCTTCGGTGTCGACGCGCGCGCCAATGACAACCTGTCGGCCGGCATTGCCATGAACCTGGGCCAGCACAACGCCGATTATTCCGGCGGCGGCGGTTACAAGCTGCAGGATGTGTCGGGCCTGGGCTACCTGACCTATCACCAGGGCGGCGGTTACCTGGGCGGCTTCGTCGATTTCGGCTCGGACAACTTCTCCGATATCGACCGCCGCATCCAGCTGGGCGACTACCAGCGCACCGAAACGGCCAAGGCCGACGGCAGTCACCTGGGCGGCGGCATCACCGGCGGCTGGTGGTTCGATGTTTCCACCCTGCGCACTGGTCCGTTCGCCACGGTGGAGTGGCAGACCGTGAAGGTGGATGGCTACAGCGAAGCGGGCGACGACAGCTCCGCGATGTGGTTCAACCACCAGCAGCGTGATTCGCTGGTGTCTACTCTCGGCTGGCGCCTTGAGGGCCATTGGCAGGCCGGCAGCGTGATGCTCACGCCCTATGCCGAGTTGGCCTGGAACCACGACAGCAAAGCCGATCCGCGCGACGTCACCGCTGGCCTCAACAGCATGCCCGGCAGCTTCAGCCTGGAAGGCTTCACGCCCGACAAGACCTGGGGCACCGGCGACGTTGGCGTGAGTGCGCAGTTCAGCCAGGCATGGTCGGGCTGGCTGGGCTACAGCGGCCGCTTCAGCGATGACAGCCAGAAGTACAACAGCGTCAACCTGGGCCTGAAGTACGCCTTCTAAGGCAACACGTGGCCCATACCATCAGAAGCCGCCCAAATCATCGGGCGGCTTTTTTATGCCCCGATGTGACCGCACGCCAGGCGTCTTGTCATCGGACGTCTGGACGTCCATATGCCAGATACAAAAAAGCCGCCCAGGGGCGGCTTCTTCGTTCGACAGGGACGAAAGGCTTACTTGCCCTTGCCGTTCGTCGCCAGGCTGAGAATCGACTGCGACTGCTTCTGCAGGCTGGCCGCTTCGTCGTCGCCCAGCGGCGAGGTCTTGCTGCCGGCTTCATTCGTCTTGAGCACCAGGGTGCCGTCCTGCGCCCAGGCTGCACGCTCGGTCGAGGTCGGCTTGGCGTCCTTGCTGGACTTCTTCTGCTGCACCACAACCCACGGCTTGCCATCCTTGTAGGCGTAGTCGGTGCTGGTGAAGCCCTTGTCGCCGTAATCCACTTCCTCACGGATGAACTTCACTTCACCCGCTTCGCGGAACACCTGCCAGCCGCGCGAAACCTTGTCTTCCAGCTTGGTGCCGTTGCTGATCTTCATGCCGCCGATCTGCTTCTGCACAGCCGTAAAGGCGGCCAGTTCCTTCTCACCCGGGGTCTGCTCCGGGAACAGCTGGATGCTCAGGTTGGTCGCCGGTTTGCCGTTGAGCACCTGGGTCTGCAGTCGCGGATTGTAGGTACGGTCGCCATCGGTCAACGTCGCCTTGAGCACGTACAGGCCGCCCGGGTTCACGTCAGCCGCGTTGAACGGCAGCTCGAACGAGATGGGCAGCGTGTTGGCCGGCTCGACGGTTTTGGTGGCCAGCGGCGTGGCGGTGTCCTTCTGGCTCACGTCGATCAGGGTCAGATCGAGCTTGGCGCTCGGCGACAGGGTGCTGCCGTCAGGCAACGTGACCTGACCGGTGACCTGATTCGCCTGCGTCGGCGCCTGAGCGGCGTTGCCACCCTCTTCGCCACCCGGCGACTGGGAAGAATTACCGCAACCGGCAAGAGCCAGTGCAGCGACCGACATCAGCGACCAAACCAACCTGCGCATGGGAAAACCTCTATCAACTGTCAGAGCTTAGCGCGAGAGCCAACAGGCGCCCAATACGCCTCGACTCTACACGGGGGAAGCTCTGAGGATAGCCCAAAGGTAAGGGCTTGTAAAAGTTGGCGCCATGCGCTTGCGTATGCTCACGCCGCTTGGACGGCCAAACGCCAGCGGCTCGATCTGCACTGCAAACGCATCGCACCGGTCACGATAGGGACTGAGCCCGAGCGAAGGCAAACAGCGAAGCCTGCGCCGCTCTGCCCGCCCGCGCGATTTTTTTTCGCCGGATGAATCTACATTGCCGGATCGTAATGTTTGGCAGCCCCGATTCGCAGCACACTGCGGTCTGTCGCTTAAAGCGAAAGTTCGCGTTCGCCCATAGGGCGAGCGCCGAGCTCAGGCCGCGAAGGTACCTGCGGAGGTTAGCCCGTGGACGACCTTCGTAAGTTTATTGAAGGGTATCTTGCGGCACAGTGCGAACTGCCTGGCCAGGAAAATAGTTGCCTCATGGGCGAGGAACGCCCGTATGTGCCTGGTTATAAACAGGTGCCGTTCAAAATAACCTGTCTGGCAGCTGAACGAGGCTATGAAATACGGGTGACCAATCAGGGACAATTGCGTTCTTGGGAGTCGGCAGAAGTTGCTCTTCGGGAGCGCGACCGCCAAAGCCTTGCGAATCCGATGAAAAGATATTGCGGAAATGGCTCGTTTTTAACGAAATATTTACGCATATCCACTGAATTTCGGTCCACGCTCACCACCACTTGTCGCCATCCGTCAGGAAACTGCGATGAACATGCAAAAAATTACGACCATCGAGTCATCCGCTACTTTCGCTGATCGCATCAAGGTGCTGATCCAGCGCGTGGGCAGTGTTACTGAAATCGCCCGAATGTGCGGTTTCTCCGAAGGTGTCGTGCGCAGCTGGCGCGACGGCAACACCGATCCCTCGCGCGCGCGTTGCGTCACTCTGGCCAAGACCTTGGGAATTTCCCTGGTGTGGCTGGTGGCGGGTGAAGGCACCATCCAGGCCGACACCATCGCCTCGGGCGAGGAATTGCCCAACGCCGAAGCTGCCGCCAATCGCCACCGGTCCAAGCTGCGCACCGCCGCCGACACGCTGCACGCCAGCGGCATGGCGATGGATGCGCACCGCCTGAATACGGCGCTGCGCATCCTGCAGTCGGAGCTGGACCTGGCCGAAAGCCGGCTGACCCTCGCCGACAATGCCGACATGCTGGCCGATCTCTACGAGATCCTTGGACCGGGCGGCACCGACGTCGACGCATCGGCCATGGTGACGTTCAATCAGCGTCTGCATGAGCGCGTGAAGCGGGGTCGCCAGATCGTCGCCTAAGGCTCTTGCACTACGCACATGAAAACGGCGGCCCAGGGCCGCCGTTTTCGTTGGTACGGATTGTTCTGCGTTACAAACGGGCGATATCGGCGATGGCGCCAAACTGTGCCTTGAGCTGACCCAGCAGCGCGAGACGATTGGCGCGTACGGCCGGATTGTCCGCATTGACCAGCACGCTGTCGAAAAACGCATCCACCGGCGCCTGCAACTGCGCCAGGCGCGTAAGCACCGCGGCGTAGTCACCCTGTTGCAGCGACGCAACCGTATCGGCGCGCGCGCCATCCAGCGCAGACGCCAACGCGCGTTCGGCATCGGCTTCGAAGTGGACCGGATCCACGGTGGTGCCAATCGCTGGCGCCCCCGCGTCCTCTGCCTGTTTGCGCAAGATGTTGGCCACGCGCTTGTTGGCGGCCGCCAGGCTCAAGGCCTCCGGGCGACGGCCAAACTCGGCCACGGCGCGCAGGCGGCGATCAAAATCGACCAGGCTGGCCGGTGTCACGGCCAGCACAGCCTCGAACTGTTCGCCGGTGAAGCCCTGCTCGGCGTAGTAACCGCGCAGGCGCTCGATCACGAAGTCATACAGCTCATCGACGAGGGCGGCTCGACGCTTGCCCGCGTCCAGTACCGGCGCCTTCCCATCCTTGCCCGGCTTGAGACCCGCAACTAGTGCGGCTTCCGGCAGCAGCTCCAGCGCTTCGACGAAGGTGCTGCGCAGGTCCAGCGCCAGGCCGCCTTCGACCAGGGTGCGCGCCAGGCCCAGTGCAGCACGGCGCAGCGCGAACGGATCCTTGTTGCCGCTGGGCTTGAGGCCGACGGCAAAGATGCCAGCCAGCGTATCCAGACGATCAGCCACGGCGAGCACACGCCCCACCTTGCCCGGCGCGATGGCGTCACCGGCAAAACGCGGCTGGTAGTAGCTGTCAAGCGCATCGGCTACGTCAGCCACTTCACCGTGGTGCGCCGCGTAGTAGCGACCCATCACGCCCTGCAGTTCGGGGAATTCGCCAACCATGCGGGTAAGCAGGTCGCATTTGCTCAATGCAGCCGCGCGGGTGGCCTCGCCGGCATCCACCTCCACACGGTTGGCGATGATGCGCGCCAGTTCGGCCACGCGAATGCTCTTGTCCCACAGGCTGCCCAGCGCCTGCTGGTAGGTGACGTTCTTGAGCTGGTCCTGATACCCGGCCAGCGGCGTCTTGAGGTCTTCGTCCCAGAAGAACTTGGCGTCAGCGAAGCGCGGACGAATCACGCGCTCATAGCCCTTGCGGATTTCCGCCGGCTGCTTGCTCTCGATATTGGCCACGCCAATGAAATGCTCGGTGAGCTTGCCGTGCGCGTCGAACACCGGCACGAATTTCTGGTTGGTCTCCATGGTGGTGACCAGCGCCTCGGGCGGCACGGCGAGGAATTCGCGATCGAACTTGCAGGCAATCGCCACCGGCCATTCGGTGAGATTGGCGATCTCGTCCAGTAGCGCATCGTCGAGCTGTGGCACACCGCCGGTTTCCTTTGCCACGCGCGCCACTTCGTCGCGGATTTTCTGGCGACGCTCGGCCGGATCGGCCAGCACCTTGGCGGACCGCATCGCGTCCAGCCAGCTATCCGCATCGGCCATGTGCACCGGCTGCGGATGCATGAAGCGATGACCGCGCGATTGACGACCTGAGGAGAGCCCCAGCACGTGACCATCGATGATGTCCGCGCCATGCAACATCACCAGCCAATGGACCGGGCGCACGAAACTGTAATCGTGATCGCCCCAGCGCATCGGCTTCGGGATAGGCAGACCCTTGAGCGCCTCGTCGAGGATGTCCGGCAACAGGGTAGCCATGGGTTGGCCGGGCTTCACGGCACGGAATACGAACCATGAGCCCTTGTCGGTCTCCAGCTTTTCCAGCTGCTCGACGGTAACGCCACACGACTGCGCAAAGCCCTGCAGTGCCTTGCTCGGCTGGCCTTGCGCGTCGAGCGCGGCATTCATGGCAGGGCCGCGACGCTCCACGCTCTGCTCGGGCTGGTTCACCGCCACGCCGGGGATATGGACGGCCAAACGACGCGGCGAGGCATACAGTTTCGCCTCATCCAGCGCGGCATCGACGCCACGCTTGGCAAGCCCATCACAGACACCGCGCAGGAAGGCCGCGGCGAGTTCGTCCAGCGCCTTGGGCGGCAGTTCTTCCGTGCCAAGTTCGATCAACAGTGGCTTGGTGGCGGCGCTCATGCAGCCTGCTCCTTCACGTTCTTCTTCAGGCCCGGAAACCCGAGCTTCTCGCGTTGTGTCACATACGTTTCAGCCACCGCGCGCGACAGCGTACGCACGCGCAGGATGTAACGCTGGCGCTCGGTAACGCTGATGGCGCGACGCGCATCGAGCAGGTTGAAGGTGTGGCTCGCCTTCATTACCTGCTCATAGGCCGGCAACGGCAGGTTCGCCGCAATCAGCTTGTTGGCCTCGCCTTCGCACACGTCGAACCAGCGCAGCAGCTCGGGCACATTGGCGTGCTCGAAGTTGTAGGTGCTCTGCTCCACCTCGTTCTGATGGAACACGTCACCGTAAGTGATCTTGCCGTGCGGGCCTTCGGTCCATACCAGGTCGTAGACGTTGTCCACGTTCTGCAGATACATCGCCAGACGCTCGAGACCGTAGGTGATCTCGCCGGTAACGGGACGGCACTCCAGGCCGCCGGCTTGCTGGAAGTAGGTGAACTGGGTCACTTCCATGCCGTTGAGCCACACTTCCCAGCCCAGGCCCCAGGCTCCCAGCGTGGGCGATTCCCAGTTGTCCTCGACGAAGCGCAGGTCGTGCACCAGCGGGTCCAGGCCCAGCTCCTTCAGCGACCCGATGTACAGGTCCAGGATGTTGTCCGGGTTGGGCTTCATGACCACCTGGTACTGGTAGTAATGCTGCAGGCGATTCGGGTTCTCGCCATAGCGACCGTCGGTGGGACGGCGCGAGGGCTGCACATAGGCCGCCGACCACGGCTCCGGACCGAGCGAACGCAGAAACGTGGCGGGGTGGAAGGTACCTGCGCCAACCTCGGTATCGAGGGGCTGCAGCAAGACACAACCCTGCGCCGCCCAATAGCGGTTAAGGGTCTGGATCACATCCTGGAAGGTGCGCGCGGACATGGCTTTCCGTGGGCTTCAATAAAGCGGGTTAGTATAGCCGGGACCGCTTTCGCCGCTGGATTTTCAGGGCGAACAAGCCTCTCGGGAGAGATTGCCGCATGGCTGTATCACCGCAATCCGCGTCTCTGCTGGGCCGCCGTGGCCGGCTGGCCCTGGACGAACTGCTCGCCACCCTGGTGGTGGACGGCTACCTGCTGGCGGAAGACGCCAAGCAGGTGCGCATGGGCTCGCGCAGCGGACGCAGCACGGTCGAGCTGCATCCGCTGGTGCTGGTAGCCAACGCCAAGTTGCCCAACCAGCGCGATCCGGGTCGCGCGCTTAGTCTGGAAGGCCTCACCGTATGGCTGGCTGGGCATGCTGGGCTGCCTTATCTCAAGATCGACCCGATGAAGATCAACGCCGCCGTGGTCACCCAGGTGGTGAGCCGCGCCTACGCTGAGCGCCATCGCATTCTTCCCGTGGCCGCGGCGCCGGGCGAAGTTACCTTCGCCACCTGCGAGCCGTTCGACAATGCGTGGGCCGCGGACCTGGCGCAGATGCTGCGCAGGGACGTCAAGCGCGTGGTGTCCAGCCCGCTGGACATCAATCGCTATCTGCTCGAGTTCTACGGCGTGCAGCGCTCGATCCAGCTGGCGCAGGATGCCAAGGGTTCGGGCTACGACTCCTCCGCCATCCTCAACTTCGAGCAGTTGCTGGAACTGGGCAAGGGCGGCGAGATTGGCGCGGACGACCGCCATGTCGTTCATATCGTCGACTGGCTGCTGCAGTACGCCTTTGAGCAGCGCGCGTCGGATATCCACCTGGAGCCGCGTCGCGAAGCCGGCCACATGCGCTTTCGCATCGATGGCGTGATGCACAAGGTGTTCGAGCTGCCGCCGCCGGTGATGACGGCCGTGACCGCGCGCATCAAGATTCTTTCGCGGATGGATGTGTCCGAGAAGCGCCGCCCGCAGGACGGCCGCATCAAGACCCGTTCGACTTCGGGCCGCGAAGTGGAACTGCGTATTTCCACCATGCCTACCGCTTTCGGCGAGAAAGTGGTGATGCGTATCTTCGACCCGGACATCGTCGCCAAGGATTTCTCGCAGCTGGGCTTCTCACCCGACGAAGGCGAGACTTGGCGCACCATGGTGGAACGTCCGCACGGCATCGTGCTGGTCACCGGCCCCACGGGTTCGGGCAAGACCACCACGCTGTATTCCACGCTCAAGCACCTGGCCACGCCCGAACTCAACGTGTGCACGGTGGAAGACCCGATCGAAATGGTCTCGGCCGAGTTCAACCAGATGCAGGTGCAGCCCGCGATCGATCTGGACTTTGCCGCCGGCGTGCGCACCCTGCTGCGCCAAGACCCGGACATCATCATGGTCGGCGAAATCCGCGACCTGGAAACGGCTCAGATGGCGGTGCAGGCCTCGCTCACCGGTCACCTGGTGTTGTCGACGCTGCATACCAACGATGCACCCAGCGCGGTCACCCGCCTGCTCGATCTGGGCGTGCCGCATTACTTGATCCAGTCCACGCTGACCGGTGTGGTCGCGCAGCGCCTGCTGCGGACGCTGTGCCCCTATTGCAAGCAGGAAACCGAGCAGGATCCACACGAGTGGACCGCGCTTACCCATGGCTGGACCGTGCCGGTCCCCGAGAAGGTGTACAAGCCCAACGGTTGCCTGGAATGTCGCAATACCGGTTTCAAGGGCCGCACGGGCATCTACGAAATGATGCACATGTCCCAGCGTCTGCGCGGACTCATTTCCGCACAGCTGGACCTGAGCCATTTCGGCCACGCGGCGCTGGCCGAAGGCATGCGGCCGCTGCGAATTTCCGCAGCGGCGCAGGTCGCACGTGGCGTTACCACGGTGCAGGAAGTACTCACCGTGATTCCGCCGATCGAGCACGGTTCAGCCTGAATTCGCATCATTTGCTCTTCCCCGTACGAGTAGTGTCCCATCGCATGAAGCCTGTCCTGATCATCCGCACCGGTCGCGCACCTGCCCCCATCCGCGCGCGCCACGGCGACTTCCCGCACTGGTTCCGCCTGGGCGCCCAGCTTTCGCCCGAGCGCGTACGCATCGTCGATGTCGAAGCGGGCGAGTCGTTGCCGGCACCCAGCGAAGTCGCCGGTGCCCTGATCACCGGCTCGGCCGCGATGGTTACCGAGCGCGCGGACTGGAGCGAGCGCACAGCGGGCTGGATCCGCGATGCGATGGATCTTGAGTTGCCCATGTTTGGCGTCTGCTATGGCCACCAGTTGATGTCGCATGCACTGGGCGGGCGCGTTGATTACCTGCCGGGCGGACGCGAAATCGGCACCGTACCGATCAAGGTGCTCGATGCGGCCAAGGGCGATCCGCTCACCGCCCAGTTGCCGACGGAATTTCGCGCCCACACCACGCATGAGCAGAGCGTGCTGGAGCTGCCCAAGGGCGCGACCGTGCTGGCCAGCTCAGAGCGCGATCCGCACCATTTGCTGCGCTATGGCCCCAACGCCATGAGCGCGCAGTTCCATCCGGAGTTCAATGCCGACGTGATGCGCGCCTATATCGACCGCAAGCACCACGACATGCGCCGCGAAGGTTTCGATCCGCATCACACGTTTCGACAGGTGGCCGCCACGCCGTTGGCACGTCGCCTGTTCCGGCAATTCTCCCGCCATCACGGGTTGGCTTCGGGCTGATCGATCGGCGCCTGTCATGGCGTGGGCCTAGAATGACCACGCCGGGCGCGGCCATCGACGCGCCGCGCTCTCCGGAAAGGACGGGCAAGATGGAACGAAAGCAGCCTCATGTACACCGCGCCGCCGTCATCGCGATGCGCTTGGTCGACATTGCTGACGCCATCGACCTGGCTGCCGTCGAAACACTATGGGCACGCCACGCGCATACGGCCGCGGCACGCAGCCGGCTGGTCAGCGCGCCGCCCAAGGCCATGACGTTCGGCGAGCCGCCAGTGGAGCTGACGCTGGAGCCCGTGCTGGTGGAGATCGGCGGGCAGTCGTTGCAGGCCACCGTGATGGCGCGCTTGTACGAGTTCGGTGCCGCCGCATTCTCCATACGCGTGCCCGCCAATGATCTCTCCTGGATGGACTTCACGGCACGCGTCACCGCAGTGGACGCAGCCTTGGGCATCGCTTCGAACTCGCCGCTGTGGAACCCATTACTAGCGCAGATCATGGAGATCATGCGCCCGGCACTATCGCGGCCAAGCGTTGCGCCGCTACATGAGGACTATCTATTGGGCCTCGTGCACGCGCTTGACGGCGTCACCACCACCACGTCGCTGCCGGATGACGTTGACCTGGTGCCGCTGCTGTCGGGCGAATCACGACCGTTATCTGAACAAGCTCGCCAGGACCTGCTGCGACAGCGTTTTTCCTACTACGCCGACGACCTGGTGGTGCTTACCTGGGATCGCGCCTTCATCTACGAGCCGCGCGACGATTCCGACGTCGTCGACATCCTCGAAGTCGCCAACGCCCAGCTGCTGGAGCTGCGCTACTACGACGAATTGCTCGACGACGAACTTCCTCGCATGTACGACCTCGTCGAAGCGACTCACAACGTCGCCAGTCCGTTCGCGGCACGACGTTATGCTGACCTCGCCAGACGTCTATATACCCTGGTGGCCGAAGTCACCGAGATCACCGAGAAAGTGGACAACGCCTTGCAGGTGACAGAGGACGTCTATCTCGCTCGAGTGTATGCGTCCGCGCTGGAATTGTTTCGCGTGCCGCATGTCAGCAAGGCGGTGGATCGCAAGCTGGCAATCATCCGCGACAGCTACGCCGCACTCTACGAAGAAGCCTCGAGCAAGCGGGGTGAGCTGATGGAACTGGCCATCATCCTGCTGATCGTGGTGGAGATCGTCATCGCCGTCATCCGCCACGTCTGACTGTTGTCAGCGTGCGCGCGGCGGCATCGGAAACGGCGTGATCTTCTGGCCATCGTCGGCGTCGCGAATCACCAGCGCACCCTTGTTCTCGACTTCCTCGACGCGCACTACCGATTGCATCGGCAGATGGAGCACGCGGGTATCCTTGAACTCTTCGCGTAAGCGTTCTTCAGTCGGATCGACCAGCAAGCCTTCGCCCACCGGTTCAAACACCAGCTCGGCGACTTCGGTAAATCCCCACAGGCTGCTCGACGCCACATGCCGGGCGTACAGTTCGTAGCACTTGCCCAGGTGGAGGAAGGTTACTTTGTAGAGTTTTTTGGTTCGCATGCGCTCATTTTACCCGCGCAGGCGCTTGGCAATCGCGTCACGCGAGAACAGCGCAAACACCACACCAAACAGAAACCCTGCGATATGTGTCCACCAGACCACGGCGCCATAGCTCGGGCCGGCATAAGTGAAGAGCAGCTGCAGCAAGACCCAGATGCCAATCAGCAAGAACGCCGGCACCCGAACGAATTCAAGATAAAGGCCCAGGGGTAGCACCAGGCCCAAGCGTGCGCGCGGAAACAGCGCGATATACGTGCCCAATACCGCGGACACCGCGCCACTGCAGCCGATGATCGGCGAACGCACCCCGGCCAACGACAAGGCGCCGACCAGGTTGGCGATGATGCCACCGAGCATGAACAGCAACAGGAACCGCAGCGAGCCCAGAGCTCGCTCCGCCGGGAGCCCAAAGATCACGAGGAACAACAGGTTGCCAAGCAAGTGCAGCCACGCAAGATGGATGAACAACGCAGTCGCCAGGCGTAGCAACGACGGATCATGCAGCTGCGGAAGAATCGGCTGCTTCGCATCGAAAATGTTCGCCGGTACCGTGCCCCATTCGAGCCACATCGACATGCGCTGTGGCGCCGGCATCAGCGCCAACCCGACAAAGCTGATCACGCACAGCACCACCAACAGCACGGTCGCCCATTGCACGTGATTGCGACGACGGGTTTCGACATGGACAAACACGTGGGAGCAGCTCCGCGGAACGCTGGTGTAGGACCTTTTGCATCATAGGCGATAACGCCCAGTGCCATCGTGCGGTGAGGCCGTGTGTGCCGCGCACAGGGTGCGCTCCTACAAGGAGATCGGCGCTCACGGATGCATGTTCAGGCGAGGGCATGCGGATTGCGGATTGCGGATTACGGCGGAGTGTGTCGCGCGCAGCATGCCCCACGCCAACGGCCCGCCCATGTAGGAGCGCACCCTGTGCGCGACCGCGACGCGGCAGCGTCGCCCCATCGCGCGGGCAATGCCGTCGATTTTTGAATCGCACAAAGACAAACGCCTTCCCGGATGGGAAGGCGTTTGAGGGATAAAGCCCCTGGCGGTGACCTACTCTTGCATGAAAGTTCACACTACCATCGGCGCAGCTGCGTTTCACTTCCGAGTTCGGGATGGGATCGGGTGGGACCACAGCGCTATAGCCGCCAGGGAAAGGGTGCGGACAGCGCAACGAATGCGCCAGTCCGGCAGAAGGGGTAAACGAGTGACAAGCGTCGAGGTGAAATCGATTGAGATGAATCGTGAGGTGTCCGCTCTTTTGAAGAGTGCAGCCAGGGATGGCTGCTTCTTCGCAGAGGGATCTGCAAACGAAGCGTCTTGGGGTTATATGGTCAAGCCGCACGGCTCATTAGTACGCGTAAGCTCAATGCATTGCTGCACTTCCACACCGCGCCTATCAACCACCTAGTCTTGATGGTGCCTTAAGGAGACTCGAAGTCTCGGGAGATCTCATCTTGGGGCGTGCTTCCCGCTTAGATGCTTTCAGCGGTTATCACTTCCGTTCGTAGCTACCGGGCAATGCCATGGGCATGACAACCCGAACACCAGCGGAACGTCCACTCCGGTCCTCTCGTACTAGGAGCAGCCCCCCTCAAATCTCCAACGCCCACGACAGATAGGGACCGAACTGTCTCACGACGTTCTGAACCCAGCTCGCGTACCACTTTAAATGGCGAACAGCCATACCCTTGGGACCGGCTACAGCCCCAGGATGTGATGAGCCGACATCGAGGTGCCAAACACCGCCGTCGATATGAACTCTTGGGCGGTATCAGCCTGTTATCCCCGGAGTACCTTTTATCCGTTGAGCGATGGCCCTTCCATACAGAACCACCGGATCACTAAGACCTACTTTCGTACCTGCTTGATCCGTCGATCTCGCAGTCAAGCACGCTTATGCCTTTGCACACAGTGCGCGATGTCCGACCGCGCTGAGCGTACCTTCGTGCTCCTCCGTTACTCTTTGGGAGGAGACCGCCCCAGTCAAACTACCCACCATACACGGTCCCTGACCCGGATTACGGGCCTAGGTTAGAACGTCAAGCACTTCAGGGTGGTATTTCAAGGATGGCTCCGCCGAAACTAGCGTCTCGGTTTCATAGCCTCCCACCTATCCTACACAGAAGAACTCAACGTTCAGTGTAAAGCTATAGTAAAGGTTCACGGGGTCTTTCCGTCTTGCCGCGGGAACGCTGCATCTTCACAGCGATTTCAATTTCACTGAGTCTCGGGTGGAGACAGCGCCGCTGTCGTTACGCCATTCGTGCAGGTCGGAACTTACCCGACAAGGAATTTCGCTACCTTAGGACCGTTATAGTTACGGCCGCCGTTTACTGGGGCTTCGATCAAGAGCTTCGCCTTGCGGCTGACCCCATCAATTAACCTTCCAGCACCGGGCAGGCGTCACACCCTATACGTCCACTTTCGTGTTTGCAGAGTGCTGTGTTTTTGATAAACAGTCGCAGCGGCCAGGTTACTGCGACCCTTCTCAGCTCAGCTACGCATGTAGCCACCAAAAAGGGCGCACCTTCTCCCGAAGTTACGGTGCCATTTTGCCTAGTTCCTTCACCCGAGTTCTCTCAAGCGCCTTGGGATTCTCACCCTGCCTACCAGTGTCGGTTTACGGTACGGTTTCTCTTAAGCTGAAGCTTAGTGGCTTTTCCTGGAAGCGTAGTATCAGTCACTTCGTCCAATAGGACTCGTCTCGGTGCTCGGCATAAAGAGGGCCGGATTTGCCTAACCCTCATGCCTACCGCCTTTCCCCGGGACAACCAACGCCCGGTAGACCTAACTTTCTCCGTCCCCACATCGCACTTAAGAGAAGTGCTGGAATATTAACCAGCTTCCCATCGACTACGCATTTCTGCCTCGCCTTAGGGGCCGACTCACCCTGCGCCGATGAACGTTGCGCGAGGAAACCTTGGGCTTTCGGCGTGGGGGCTTTTCACCCCCATTATCGTTACTCATGTCAGCATTCGCACTTCCGATACCTCCAGCAAGCTTCTCAACTCACCTTCACAGGCTTACGGAACGCTCCTCTACCGCGCACACAAAGTGTGCACCCCGAGCTTCGGTGTATAGCTTAGCCCCGTTAAATCTTCCGCGCAGACCGACTCGACCAGTGAGCTATTACGCTTTCTTTAAAGGGTGGCTGCTTCTAAGCCAACCTCCTGGCTGTCTATGCCTTTCCACATCGTTTTCCACTTAGCTATAACTTGGGGACCTTAGCTGCGGGTCTGGGTTGTTTCCCTTTTCACGACGGACGTTAGCACCCGCCGTGTGTCTCCCGTACATTCTGTCCTGGTATTCGGAGTTTGCCATGGTTTACTAAGCCGCGATGGCCCGCTAGCCATAACAGTGCTCTACCCCCAGGAAGATTCATACGAGGCGCTACCTAAATAGCTTTCGAGGAGAACCAGCTATCTCCGAGTTTGTTTAGCCTTTCACTCCTATCCTCAGCTCATCCCCATCTATTGCAACAGATGTGGGTTCGGTCCTCCAGTGCGTGTTACCGCACCTTCAACCTGGCCAAGGATAGATCACTCGGTTTCGGGTCTACTGCCAGAGACTATGCGCCCTATTCAGACTCGGTTTCCCTTCGCCTCCCCTATACGGTTAAGCTTGCCACTGACAGTAAGTCGCTGACCCATTATACAAAAGGTACGCAGTCACCCTTGCGGGCTTCCACTGCTTGTACGTATACGGTTTCAGGGTCTATTTCACTCCCCTCTCCGGGGTTCTTTTCGCCTTTCCCTCACGGTACTAGTTCGCTATCGGTCAGTCAGGAGTATTTAGCCTTGGAGGATGGTCCCCCCATATTCAGACAGGGTTTCTCGTGCCCCGCCTTACTCAATTTCACTTCTAATGCCCTTTCGCCTACGGGGCTATCACCCGCTATGGCCGGCCTTTCCAAACCGTTCGGCTAAAACACTAAAAGCTTTTGGGCTAGTCCGCGTTCGCTCGTCGCTACTGACGGAATCTCGGTTGATTTCTTTTCCTCCGGGTACTTAGATATTTCAGTTCCCCGGGTTCGCCCTGCATGACTATGTATTCATCATGCAGTACTCCTTGCGGAGTGGGTTTCCCCATTCGGACATTGCCGGATCAAAGCTTGTTGCCAGCTCCCCGACACTTTTCGCAGGCTGCCACGTCCTTCATCGCCTCTGACTGCCAAGGCATCCACCGTATACGCTTGGTCGCTTGACCATATAACCCCAAGTCGCCTCAGGGCCTGATTGCAC
>CAWAMF010000001.1:762500-1877468 GCA_963783075.1 uncultured Gammaproteobacteria bacterium
CAACAACACACGAGCGAAGTTGCGCTTGCCGATTTGCAAAACCCCTTCAAAACCCGGGAAAAACACGCGTTGTGCGTCTTCGACGACTTCTGCATCGATGCGCACGGCGCGTTCCTTGAGTTTGCGATTCGCTTCGGCGTTGCTCGGCGTGAGGCCTGCTGCAGTAAGTAGTGCAGGCAGGCGCAGGCCTTCGGCAGGCACTGCAATTTCAGTGAGCGGCAACAGGCTGGTATCACCTTCGCCACGCACTACCGCATGCCAACCCGCAACGGCCTGTTCGGCGACGGCGGCGTCGTGGAAACGTGTGGCCAATTCGCGCGCCAGTTTGAGCTTGGCATCGCGCGGGTTGAGCACGCCGCTGGCGACCTCCTGCTTCATGCGGGCGATGTCCTCCAGCGAGGTCTCGAAACTGAGCAGTTCGAACCAGCGCCACATCAGTTCGTCGCCGATCTTCAGCGTTTTGGTGACGATGTCGATGGCCGGCTCATTGATACCTATGTAGTTGCCCAATGACTTGGACATCTTGTTGACGCCGTCCAGACCTTCGAGCAGCGGCATGGTGAGCACGATTTGCGGCGGCTGACCGTGGTGTTCCTGCAGGGCGCGACCCATCAGCAGGTTGAACTTCTGGTCGGTGCCGCCGAGCTCGACGTCGCACTTGAGCGCGACGGAGTCGTAGCCCTGCACCAATGGATAAAGGAATTCGTGAATCGCGATGGGCTGCTGGCCCGCATAGCGCTTGGCGAAGTCGTCGCGCTCGAGCATGCGTGCCACAGTGTGCTGGGCGGCGAGCTTGATCATGTCGGCGGCGGTCATCTGGCCGAACCACTCGGAATTGAAGCGTAATTCCGTGCGCTCCTTGTCCAGCACCTTATAGACCTGCTCGGCGTAGGTCTCGGCGTTGGCCAGCACGTCTTCCCTTGTGAGCGGCTTGCGCGTGATGTTCTTGCCGGTGGGGTCGCCGATCATGCCGGTGAAGTCACCGATGAGGAAAATGACCTGGTGTCCCAGGTCCTGGAACTGGCGCATCTTGTTAAGCAGCACGGTATGGCCCAGGTGCAGATCGGGCGCGGTGGGGTCGAAACCCGCCTTGATGCGCAGCGGACGACCGAGCTTCAGGCGAGCGGCCAGCTCTTCCTGCTTGATGATTTCGTCGGCGCCGCGCGCGATGGTGGCCAGCGCCTGCTCAAGCTCGTTCATGTATTCCTCAAATTTTCGTTGTTTGGACGGCACCGGAAATCATAGCTTCCCGGGCCTTCCCGTTAATTGTGTGTTAATCAAAAAGAGCGCGCAACCCATTGATGGAAAAGGCGTTGACGCCCTTTACACAGGGCCGGTATGGTACGCGCCAATTAGTATTTTGTACCTCGGGGAACACCGGGCATGGGTGAGAGAACAGAGATCGCGCGTTCAGCGCGCAAACTTGCCATGCGCCGCAAGGCGCAGCGTCGGCACTCTCACTTCTATGAACGCTGTGCCCATTGGTCCTTTGGCTGCCATGGTGAGGCAGAGCCGATCCGCTGGCACCGCGAGCGCTGGATGCTCGCCGGTACCGCCCTGCTGATTACCGCCGTTTCCGGTTTCCTTATTCCTGCCTGGGCCAGTGCGATGCGCCCGGACACCGTGTCCACAGCGCACGCCATTTTGCCGCTGGCGCTGCCCAAGGCCGCCCCCGAAGTTGCCCAGACACCGACGGTCGAAGATTGGCACATCGTGCAGGTGCAGCCGGGCCAGACGCTATCGGATCTGTTCCAGAGCCAGGGCCTGAGCCTTACTGATGTACAGCACGTGGTCGACCAGTCGGGCGATGCCAAGGCGCTGCACCATATCAGCCCGGGCCAGGAGTTCGATTTCCTGCTCGACAGCGATGGCAGCCTCAAGGGCATCCGTTTCGACAAGGACGAAGCCAACCGCACCACCATGCGCTTTGATGGCGACAAAGCCACGGTAAGCGCGGACGCACGCACGGTGGATCGCCGGGAGCACGTCGCGCACGGCGTCATCGACAGCTCGCTGTTTGCTGCCGGCTCCAAGGCTGGCATGAGCAACGCGATGGTGCTCAAGCTCGCCGAGCTCTTCAAGTACGACATCGACTTCGTGCAGGACCTGCGCGAGGGCGACAGCTTCACGGTCATCTATGACGACGTGTATCGCGACGGCGCCTATCTGCATGAAGGCGAGATCGTCGCGGCCGAATTCGTAAACCAGGGTGATCGCTACACCGCCTATCGCTTCAAGAAGGAAGACGGCAGCTACGGCTGGTTCAGCGAAGACGGGCGCCCGATCCAGAAGTCGTTCCTGCGTATCCCGGTGGATTTCACGCGCATCTCCTCGCAGTTCAGCGCGGCGCGCCTGCATCCCATCCTTGGCCTGATGCGGGCGCACAAGGGCGTGGACTATGCGGCGCCCACCGGCACGCCGATCCATGCCGCCGGTGACGGCACCATCAAGTTCAAGGGCTGGATGAATGGCTACGGCAACTTCGTGGTCATCCAGCACAACGGCACGATCAGCACGGCCTACGGGCACATGTCCAAGTTTGGCGACGAGCGCGTGGGCCAACACGTGAGCCAGGGCCAGGTGATCGGCTATGTCGGCATGACGGGCCTGGCCACCGGCCCGCACCTGCATTACGAATTCCGCGTCAACGACGTGCAGCGCGACCCGCAGACGGTGACCCTGCCCAAGCCCGAGCCGCTGCCCGGCGCACAGCTGGCGAAGTTCCGGGCCCAGGTAGTGCAGCCGCAGCTGGCCCGCCTGAAGACGCTGGATCAGAACATCAAGCTGGCCCGCGCCAGCGGCAACTCGCGCAACGACGACTGAGCCAAGACCCCGCGTGAATGATGCCTCTGCGCTTTACCTCGGCCTGATCTCCGGCACCAGCGCCGACGGCATCGATGCCGCGCTGGTGCGTTTCGAAAACGACCTGCCGCAACTGGTGGATGCACTGACGCATCCGTGGCCGCCTGCGTTGCGCGAGCGCATCCTGGCGGTGGCGCAGGACGAGACCCGGCTGGACCTCGATGCCTATGGCCGACTGGATGTCGCGATTGGCCATTGTTTTGCCGAGGCGGCCCAACAGCTGCTGGCACGCAATGGCACGGCGGCGGTGCGGGCGATCGGCTCGCATGGCCAGACCTTGCGGCACCGCCCTTCCGGCGAGCATCCCTTCACCCTGCAGGTGGGCGACCCGTCGGTGATCGCAGAGCGTTGCGGCGTCGACGTCGTGGCTGACTTTCGCCGCGCCGACGTGGCCGCCGGTGGCCAGGGCGCGCCGTTGCTGCCGGCCGTGCATGCCATGTTGCTGGCGCGCACCGACCGTACGCGAGTGGTGCTCAACCTCGGCGGCATCGCCAATATCACGGTGCTGGGGGCGGATGGTTCGGTGTTCGGCTTCGATACCGGGCCCGCCAACGGCCTGATGGATGCCTGGTGCCTGCGTCATCGCGGGGTGCCGTTCGATGCGGACGGTGCCTTCGCGGCATCCGGCCAGGTTGACGAGACGCTGCTGCAAGACCTGTTGGCCGATCCGTACTTCGTCCTGCCGCCGCCCAAGAGCACCGGACGCGAACATTTTCATCTGGCGTGGCTGGAGACGCATGCGCGCGTTGCGTCGCTGGCGTCGGCCGACGTGCAGGCCACCCTGCTCGAGTTGTCCGCCCGTAGCGTCATCGACGCCATTGCGCGCCAAGCGCCCGATGCCGCGGAGGTACTCGCCTGCGGCGGCGGCGTCCATAACGGCTTGCTGATGCAAAGGCTTGGCGAGCGACTGGTGCCGCGCCAGCTGCGCAGCACCGCCGAACACGGTATCGATCCGGATTATCTGGAAGCCACCGCGTTTGCGTGGCTGGCCCGCCAGCGCCTGCTCGGGCTGCCCGGCAACCTGCCTGCGGTTACCGGCGCGCGAGGGCCGCGCGTGCTCGGGGCGATTTACCCGGCACCTCGTTAGCTGTCGTCACCCAACA
Source organism: uncultured Gammaproteobacteria bacterium (assembly GCA_963783075.1). Classification (GTDB taxonomy): domain Bacteria; phylum Pseudomonadota; class Gammaproteobacteria; order Xanthomonadales; family Rhodanobacteraceae; genus Dyella. Next base: position 766,466 of record CAWAMF010000001.1, read on the forward strand.
CCTGGTTGCCCGGTGCCAGCTGCGTCGGCGCGGTGCGCGAAAGCGCCTGCATGGCTTCCAGGAATGCGGCTTTTTCCTTGGCATCCCACGAGCCGGCCAGCGTGGTCAGATCGCCCGGATCGAGCATCGTTTCCGCAAACAGATTTGTTGAAGCCATGCCGAGGCCATGGCGCAGTGCATGCAGCACCACGTCATTGATTGACCACTGTCGCTCCTTGGCCAGCGCCTTGATGCGATCGGCCATAGAGTTGTCGATATGGCGTATGACGAGGTCCGGCACGGACTCCCCTCCCGGTCATAAACCCCCTGTGGAGTTATCTTCGCACAGGGGAATACCCGGGAATATCGACCACTTGGCTGATTTTCGGGGGCCGCTTCAGCTGGCAGGTGCGGGCGCGTTCGCCGGATCGGGCCGGCCGAACCAGCGCCACAGGTAAAGGAACAACAGCCCCGCCGGAAGCACCGAGAACACGGTAAGAATGAAGAAGCTACCGTAGCCGGTGGCCTCCGCGATGCCGCCGGCGAAGAAGCCCAGCAATTTGCCAGGCAGGTTCACCATCGAACTGAGCAGCGCGTACTGGGTGGCGGTGTGCTGGCGATTGACCAGCGAGGACAGGAAGGCCACCGTCGGCGGCCCCAGCACGCCCAGCGTGAAGTTGTCGCTGGAAATCACCAGCGTAAGCACCAGTAGGTTGCCCGGGTGAGCGATCAACCACAGGTAAAGCAGATTGCTGATGCCGGCCAGCACGATGGATACGCCCAGCGTTCGCCAGGCACCCCAACGGGCTACCGCGGCGCCGCCGACGAAGGCGCCGGCAATGCCGATCCAGATGCCATAGATCTTGGTGATGGTGCCGATCTGCGTCTTGGTGAAGCCCATGTCCCGATAGAACGGGCTCATGACGCCACCGATGGTGGCCTGCTCAGGGATTTTGAACAGCAGGATGAACAGCAAGGTCACGCCGGCCAGGTGCCAACCGTAGCGGCGGAAGAAATCGGCGAAAGGCTCGATGACGCTTTCGCGCATCGCTTCGCGCCAGTTGCGTGGCGCCACGCGGGTCACTTCGGGCTCGGCGGCCCACAAGGTGGTGGCGATCGGCACGATCATGGCGGCGGCCATGATCAGATAAACGCGCGGCCAAAGCATGTGATCGGCAAGGATCAGTGCCACCGCGCCGGCCACGATCAAGGCAATGCGATAACCCAGGGCGTAGGTCGCCACCAGCGCGCCCTGATCGGAGGTGGGCGCAATCTCGATGCGGTAGGCATCCACGGCGATGTCTTGCGTGGCACCGAAGAATGCCACCACCAGCGTCGCCGCCACAAACGGCGCCAGCTGGGCAGGCGTGAGCAATGCCATGCCTATCAAACCCACCAGCACGCCCAGCTGCGCCAGCAGCAGCCAGCCCCGTCGCTGGCCCAACCGGCCAAAGCCAGGCGGGCGCCAGTGATCGAGCAGCGGCGCCCACAGGAACTTGAACGCGTAGGTCAGCCCGGCGCTGGCAATCATGGTGATGTCTTTGAGCTCGATGCCTTTTTCCTTGAGCCAGTAGGCCAAGGTGCCGGCGACGAGCAGGAACGGCAGTCCGGAGGAGAAGCCGAGCAAGAACATCGTCCAGGCGGCAGGCTGGGTAAACGCATGCCACACCGAGACCTTGGCCGGCTTGCCTGCCGACACGGCCTTATTCGGCATAGTCGACGATATAGGGGGCGTGGTCGGAGAAGCGCTCGTCGCGATAGACCGAGCAGTGCTTCAGACGCTTTTGCAGCGCCGGCGTGACGATCTGGTAATCAATGCGCCACCCCACGTTGTTGGCGCGTGCCTGGCCCCGATTGGACCACCAGGTGTAGTCCTGGCCGGTGGGATGGAGCGTGCGATAGCTGTCAACCCAGCCGTGCTGGTCGATCAAGTCGTTGAGCCAGGCGCGCTCCTCGGGCAGGCAGCCGGAGTTCTTCTGGTTGGAGCGCCAGTTCTTGATGTCCAGCTCGCTACGCACGATGTTCCAGTCGCCGCACAGCACGTAGTCGCGACCGCTCTTGTGCCACTTGTCGAAGATCGGCGCGAGCCGGTCCATGGCCTTGAACTTGAACTGCTGGCGTTCCTCACCCGAGGAGCCGGACGGCACGTAGAGCGACACCACGCTGAGCTTGCCAAAGCGCGCCTCGATATAGCGCCCCTCGTTGTCGAACTCATCCCAGCCCAGCTCGGTGATGACCTTGTCCGGCTCGCGTTTCGCATAGATGGCCACGCCGCTGTAGCCCTTTTTGCTGGTGGCGTCGCGGTAGAAGCAATGATGGCCATCGGGGCGGAACATCGGATCGGTGAGCTGGTCTTCCTGTGCCTTGGTTTCCTGCAGGCAGACCACGTCGGCCTTCTGCTGACGCAACCACTCGAACACACCCTTGGTGGCGGCCGAACGAATGCCGTTGGCGTTGAGGCTGATGATGCGCATGCGAACTCCCAAGTGATGGGCCATCATAGCAACCATGTCCGCCCGCCCCGATATTCGCGTCGCACCGGTGAGTGCCGCGCTGCGCCCTGCACTGCTGCAGCTTGCCGTACACGAAACGCAACAGCCGTTTGTCAGCCCGATCGCCGTTACGTTGGCCGATGCCGAGCTCTGCGGTGGTAGCGAGGCCATGGCCATACTTTGCGATGGCGCACCGATCGGTTTCTATCGCATCGAAACCCAGCCGCGTTGCATTGCCGACCGCGACTTTCCGCGTCCCACGCTGGGACTGCGTTCGTTTTTCATCGATGCCCGTTGGCAGCGCCGCGGCCTGGGCACGCTCACGCTGGTGGCGCTGGTGGATGACCTGGCACAACGCCACCCCGACGCGCAGGACCTCGTGCTTACCGTGAACACCCGCAACACCGCAGGCATCGCGCTTTACCGCCGCGCGGGCTTCGTGGATAGCGGGGAGCTGTACCATGGCGGGCGTTCCGGGCCGCAGCACCTGATGGTGCTCGCCCTCAGCCCCTGACCTGCCATTGAGAGACCCCGCCGTGCACGACTATCAGCGCGACTTCATCGAGCTCACCCTGCAGCGCGAGGTGCTGCGTTTTGGCGACTTCACGCTTAAGTCCGGCCGCCAGAGCCCCTACTTTTTCAATATGGGACGGATCGACTCCGGCGCCGCACTGGCCCAGCTGGGCCGGGCTTACGCGGCCGCGGTGGTGAACTCGGGCATTGAGGTCGACATGCTGTTTGGTCCTGCCTACAAGGGCATTGCACTGGCTGCGGCCACTGCCATTGCGCTGGCAGACCAGCACGATCGCGACCTGCCCTGGGCGTACAACCGCAAGGAAGCGAAAGATCACGGCGAAGGCGGCGTGCTGGTGGGTGCGCCGCTGAAGGGCCGCGTGCTGATCGTCGATGACGTGATGACGGCCGGCACTGCTGTACGCGAATCGCTGGCGTTGATTCGTGCACAGGGCGCCACGCCAGCGGGCGTGCTGATTGCGCTCGATCGCCAGGAGCGTGGCCAGAGTGAACGCTCCGCCTCGCAGGAAGTAACAGCGGAATTCGGCATCCCCGTCATTGCCATCACCAGCCTCGGCGACGTGCTGGCCTACGCCGGTGAGCGTCCGGAACTGGCCGGCGAACACGAACGGCTGGTGTCTTATCGCGAACGATACGGCGTGAACAGCTAATTGTCCTTAGCGACGCCGGTCACACTGGAGACAGTGAAGGCATGGCACGGTCATCAGGGTTACCCGACACGCCGGCTATACTTCCGCCGACAAGGGGGATTTCATGCGTAAAACACTTATTGTCATCGCGTTGCTCGCGCTGACAGCCGGCCTGCACGCGCAGGCACAGAAAACGTCGGCGAGCAGTTTCCGCTATCGCTGGAAGGACGCGAGTGGCCTGCCGCATTACAGCGACAGCCTGACCTCCGATGCCCAGAAGTACGGCTACGACCTCATCAACGATCGTGGCCTGGTGGTGCAGCACGTCGACCGGCAGCTCAATCCGGACGAACGCGCCGCCGCGCAGAAGCTGGCCGACCAGCAGGCCGCGGAGCAACACGCGGCGTCGGAGCGCCAGCGTGTCGACTCGCAGATGCTTGCCGCCTACCCCACCGAGGATGCGTACAAGGCGGGACAACAGCTCCAGCTGGACAGCATCGACCAGCAGATCACCACCACGCGCGCAAACATGCGCACCCAGGAAAAGGCGCTGACGGATCTGCTTACCCGCGCCGGCGATCTGGAACGCGCCAAGCAGCCGGTGCCGAAGTACCTGAGCGACGGCATCGCCAAGCAGCGCGATGTGGTGGCCAAGCAGCGCGACCAACTCGACCGCGAGCAGGCGTCCCGCGATGCCGCTGCGCAGAAGAATGCACAGGACCTGCAGCACTACCGCGAATTGAAGGCGGCGCAGGACAAGAACCAGGGCCAGTAAAACCCTGAACCTATTGGTAGGAGCGCACCCTGTGTGCGACCGCAACGTATCGGCTTCACCGCTCCATTGACGTGTCGCGCACAGGGTGCACTCCTACAGTTAGAACGGCAGCTTCAGCGAAGGATCGACCGCCAGCAGCTGCTCGCGGAATGCGTTCTGGATGCGGGTTAGCGCCGCGGCGTTGTCGGCGTCGAAACGCAGCACCAGCATCGGCGTGGTGTTGGAAGGGCGCACCAGGCCCCAGCCGTCCGGCCAGTCGGCACGCACGCCGTCAATGGTGGTGAGCGTGGCATCGCCGAAGGTGGCCTTCTGGCGGAATACCTCCATGAAGCGGTAATGCGCGCCCTCCGCCATCTCGACCTTGAGCTCTGGCGTGGACACGCCCTTGGGGCAGGTGGCAAAGATTTCTTCGGGCGAGCGCTCTTCCAGGTCGCCGGAAAGAATTTCCAGCAGGCGAGCGCCAGCGTAGATGCCGTCGTCAAAGCCGTACCAACGCTCCCTGAAGAAGAAGTGGCCGCTCATTTCGCCGGCCAGTTCCGCCCCGGTTTCGCGCATCTTGGCCTTCATCAGCGAATGGCCGGTACGCCACATCAACGGGCTACCGCCAGCGTCGAGAATCACGCCCTTCAGGTGCCCGGTGCACTTCACGTCATAGATGATGGTGGCGCCCGGCTGGCGCGACAGGACGTCGCGCGCAAACAACATCAGCGTGCGGTCGGGGAAGATGATCTCGCCTTCCTTGGTGACCACGCCCAGGCGATCGCCGTCGCCGTCAAAGGCGATGCCCAGATCCGCGCCGGTCTGCTTCACCGCGAAGATCAGGTCTTCCAGGTTGTGCGGGTCGGAGGGATCGGGGTGATGGTTGGGGAAGGTGCCATCCACATCGCAGTAGAGTGGGATCACCTCGCAACCAATGCCTTCGAGCACCTGCGGCGCCACCGCGCCGGCAATGCCGTTGCCGCAGTCGACCACCACCCGCAGGCGCCGCTCGGCCTGCACGTCGGAGGTGATCCGCTCGATGTAGTCGGGCAGCACATCGACATGGCGCAGGTTGCCCTTGCCATCGTTCTCCAGCTGGTTCGAGGCGATGCGCTGGTAGAGATCCTGGATGGCGCCTTCGGCCAGCGTCTCGCCACCGATCACGATCTTGAAGCCGTTGTAGTCGGGCGGGTTATGGCTGCCGGTGACGGCCACGCCACAGCCGGTGTTGTAGCGGAAGGCCGCGAAATACACGACCGGAGTCGGTACGGCGCCCAGGTCGATCACGTCGATGCCGGCCAGCCGCAGGCCATCGGATAACGCCCCGGCCAGCTCCGGGCCGGACAAGCGACCATCGCGGCCGACCACGATCTCGGGCAGTCCCTTCTCGCGCATCACCGTGCCGATGGCCTGGCCCAGCAGGCGGGCCACATCTTTGTTGAGCGACTTTCCGACCACGCCTCGCACGTCGTAGGCACGGAAGATCGCGGGATCGACCGTGACAGGTGCCGCAGGCTCCGGCTTGGCGGCGGCAAGACGGGGCGTCGGCGCCGGCTTGGCGGGCTCGACCGGCGTCTCGATCAGGTCAGCCAGAAGAATCTCCTGTTCCTCCGCCGCGCGCTGCTTCCGTGGACGGTTCCTCGTCCACAACAGGTAAAACCCACCGGCCAGGCACAGCAGCCCTAGCGCGCCGGTTAATGGCCAGACGCGGGGCAGCACGATGTACGCCACCGGCAACGCGGCCACCACGCTAAGGGTACTTCCGGCCACCGGCTCACCCGCCGACGATTCGCGCTCGGCGGCAGCGCTGCCGGATGCCAGCAAACGTAGGTCGCCGCGGTCGTCACCCTGGCGAAGCTCCAGTCGGCCGCCCGCAGGAGAAACCGACTCGAACCGCTGCTGCAACGGCCCGAACGGCAGCGCCGTCCAAACCCAGGCTACAGGATGGTTGGGCGTGCCCACCGGCATCACCAGACTCAGTACGCGCGCACCCTGACCGGTATAGACGGTCTGCGCCAGCGGCTGGCCGTCGGCCGTCTGCGCCGCCATCAGCTGGGCCGCCTTGCCGTAGCCGAACACACGGTAGTTGGCGTGCAGCACTTCATCGAGGCTGCCGCTATAGGCTTCCACGGCGACTGCCTGCGGAAGCTGCGGACGCAACGTGGCCGCCGCCTGTGCGGGATCGGCGACCACCGTGGCCGGGTTTAGCTTATCGACTGCCACCTCGACGCGCGCCCGCTCGCTGGCGATCTCGTCCGCCAGTACCTTGGCCGCCTGCTTTTGCGCCGCATGCACGCGCTCGGTGGCGGTGCCCTCGTCGGCGATCAGCCAGGTCTGCCAAAGGCAGGCAAGCCCCAGCAGCACCAGCAAGGTGCCCACCGCCAACGGCAGCAGGCGGCGCCATTCGACGGTTCCTGCCAGCGGTCGCCCGCCAATGCTCATGATCTTCGCCATGCCCTGTCCCCACACAGGTTGTCTGGCACATGCGACCGCGGACACCAACGGCGCCCGCATGCTGTGCCTAGTTGACCCCGGTCGATCCGAATCCGCCTTCGCCCCTCTGCGACGGCGCAAACTCCTGTACCACCTTCAACCGCGCCTGCGCCACCGGCACCAGCAGCAACTGGGCGATGCGATCGCCCACGGCGATGGTGTACGGCTGCGTGCCGCGGTTCCAGCACGAAATCATCAGCGGGCCCTGGTAGTCGGCATCGATGACGCCCACCAGGTTGCCCATGACCAAACCATGTTTATGACCCAGGCCCGAACGCGGCACTATCAACGCACACCAGCCTGGATCGCCGATATGGATGGCCATGCCGCTGGGCACGAGCGCACTTTCGCCCGGCTGCAGTGTCAACGGCGCTTCGATGGCGGCGCGCAGATCCATACCCGCACTTCCTGCGGTGGCTGGCTGCGGCAGTTCGATGACATCACCCAGGCGAGGATCGAGGATCTTCAGCTCGACATCGATACCATACCCAGCCGTCACGGACGCACCGCCCGGTAGCGCTCGGCCACTTGCGTGACCAACTGGCGCGCCAGTTCCGTCTTGGACGTGCGCGCCAGCTCGGCTGCGCCATCGGCCCAGTACAGATTCAATGCGTTGTCGTCCGCCTCGAAACCGAGGCCGCTTCCCACCTGGTTGGCGGCAATCATGTCCAATCCCTTGCGCTTGAGTTTGTCACGCGCGTAATGCTCCACATCATGCGTCTCGGCGGCGAATCCGACCAGGAAGGGGCGCACGGTTTGCGCGGCCAGCGTGGCAAGGATGTCCGGGTTCTCGGCAAGGCGAAGTTCCAGCGCTGCCCCGTCGTGCTTCTTCAGCTTGCGATCGGCCACTTCCGCGGGGCGGTAATCACCTACTGCAGCGGCACCAATATAGATGTCGGCCTGCGCCGTGGCGGCTACGACGGCGTCACGCATCTGGGATGCGCTGCGCACGTCGATGCGTCGCGCAATACCCGGCGGCGTGGCCATGCTGACTGGGCCGGCGACCAAGGTCACCTCGGCACCCGCCTGCGCGGCAGCTTCGGCCACGGAAAAACCCATGCGCCCGGAACTGCGATTGCCGATAAAGCGCACTGGGTCGATGTCTTCATACGTGGGACCCGCACTGACCACTACTTTCAACCCGCGCAGCAGCGGCTTGCCGAACGAGGCAACGATAGCCTCGCGCAACTCCAGCGGCTCCAGCATGCGGCCCGAACCGATATCGCCACAGGCCTGGTCGCCGGAAGCGGGGCCGAGCAAGTGGACGCCACGCTGGCGCAAGGTGTCGACGTTGGCTTGTACCGCCGGGTGCGCCCACATCTGCTGATTCATCGCCGGTGCCACGTACACGGGTGCGGCGCTGGCGAGGCAGACCGTGGTGAGCAGGTCGTTGGCCATGCCGTGGGTGAGACGGGCAATCAAGTCGGCACTGGCCGGTGCGATCAGGATGCGCTCGGCCCAACGCGCCAATTCGATATGGCCCATCGCCGCTTCGGCTTCGGCGTCCCACAGGCTGGTGCGCACCGGTTGGCCGGACAGCGCCTGGAACGTGGTGGCGCTGACAAAGTGCGTGGCGCCTTCGGTCATAACCACACGCACGTCAGCACCGAGGTCGCCCAGGCGGCGGACCAACTCGCAAGACTTGTAGGCGGCGATACCGCCGGATACGCCCAGCAGGATGCGGCGTTGAGCAAGACTCATGGTGAGGGACCTGACAACCGGTTGAGGGCTTAGCTTACCGGAATCGTCTGGCTGGCTTGGTGATGCGGGGCGAGTCGCACAAGTGGAACCGTTCTTTCTTTGGGAGAAGGCGGCGGTCCCACGGGGATTCCCTTCGATCGCAACCAGATGAGGTTCGGGCGGAGCGCGATTGAAGGTTGCGAACGCACCGTACCCTCTCCCCCAACTCGTCTCGCTCAGGGACTACCTTCGGGTCGCCACAGGGAGAGGGGCTTTCAGCCTTTGCACCTTCAGGCCACCACGCGCGGGCGAAGAATGTCCTCCAGCCCAATGCGCCGCAGCAACTCGGCACGCACCCGATCCGCCACACCGTTGACGATCTCCGCTCCGTCCTGCGACGGATCGATATGCACGCGGAACGGCCGCTTGCCGAAGGGCGCATCAACCACGGCCACGATGGCCGTTGCCACAGCCTGCGGATCGGCATCATCCGGCTCCAACGCCGCCAGCCCCTTGAAGGCCACCTCGCCGAAATCTGCCGTGGGGCCCTGCGCATAGGCATCTGCCACTGTCTTGTCTGCCGGGGCGCCCGCGTGGGCGAAGTGATTGGTGCCCTGGGTAAATGCGCCGGGCACCACGATCGAAGTCTCGATACCCCAACGCGCCAGCTCGCCGGCATAACTCACCGCCAACGAATCCATGCCCGCCTTGGCGGCAAAGTACGGCGCCAGATACGGCGGCGTGCCGCCGCGCACGCTGCTGGACGACACCCACAGCACCAGCCCACGGCCCTGTTTGCGCAGCTGCGGCAACGCCGCGCGATTCACCCGCTGGGTGCTGAGCACATTGATGTCGTAGAGCTCGGCAAACTGTTCCGGCGTGAAGGCTTCGGCGGGTCCGTAGGACATGTGCCCCGCGTTGTGCACCACCACGTCGAGACGACCGTGCACGGCAACGATCTGCGCAATGGCCGCATCCACCGATACCTGCGAGGCCACATCCATCTCGATGGCACGCAGGTCGATGCCATGCTCGTTCGCGTACTTCTGCACCTCGGCGACTCGCGCGGCATTGCGGCCCTGGGTTTCACGCATACCCGCATAAACCGTATGACCCGCGTGGGCCAGGGCGCGCGCACTCATCAGGCCGAAGCCGCTCGATGCGCCGGTAACCACGATGACGTTGTTCATGATGCGATCTCCTTGGAAGAGAGGCGTCGCGCGGCGGCGACGCGCAGGAAAGTTCAGATGAGGCCGCCATTGGCGCGCAGTACCTGGCCATTGACCCAACCACCATCCGGGCCAGCCAGGAAGGCCACCACGTTGGCGATGTCCTCGGGCTGACCGAGGCGCTCAAGCGGGGCGAGTTTGCTGAGCTGCTCGATCTGCTCCGGCGACTTACCCTTGAGGAACAGGTCGGTGGCGGTTGGGCCCGGCGCCACGGCATTGACCGTGATATCGCGACCGCGCAGCTCCTTCGACAGCACATGCGTCATCGCCTCGACCGCCGCCTTGGTCGCCACATAGACGCCATACGTCGGGAAATTGGTGCCCACCACGCTGGTGGAGAAATTGATGATGCGGCCGCCCTGGCTCAGGCGCTTGGCCGCTTCGCGCAGCGTGTTGAAGGTGCCCTTGAGATTGACGGCGATGGTGCGATCGAACAGGGCGTCGTCCGAATCAGCCAGCGTCGCCAGCTGCATGATCCCGGCGTTGTTGACCAGCACGTCAACGTGGCCAAACGCAGTTTCAGCTGCATCGAACAGGTGACGCACGGCAGCCGGATCGGCGACATCGCCCTGGGCGGTCAATGCCCGGCCGCCGGCCGCCTCGATCTTGCCGGCCAGTGCTTCGGCCGCCGCCGCATCGCCGGCGTAATTGATGACCACCACGAAACCGTCGCGGGCCAGCCGCTCGGCAATCGCGGCACCGATGCCACGCGACGCGCCAGTCACGATGGCTACCTTGGAAGTGTTTGCAGACATGGGATTCGTCCTCAGAAGGGTCCGACCGTTTGTCGGTGGAGAGAGCATGTTCTTTTCCTTCTTCCGGATAATCTGCTCAAATCCGTCATCACTATCCGACTACAGAGAACAAAGCCATGGACAAGGTCGACGCCATGCACTTGTTCGCGCGCATCGTGGAGCGCCGCAGCTTCACCATGGCCGCGCAGGATCTGGAGCTGCCCCGCTCCACCGTCACCGACGTGGTTAAGAAGTTGGAGGCGCGCCTAGGTGTGCGGCTGCTGGAGCGCACCACCCGTCAGGTGCGGCCGACGCTGGATGGCGAGGCCTATTACCAGCGCTGCCTGGCGATCGTGGCCGAGATCGAGGAGGCGGAAGCCGCCTTTACCGGCGCCAAGCCCAGCGGCCTGTTGCGGGTGGACGTGCATGGCACGCTGGCCCGGCATTTCATGCTGCCCGGTCTGCCCGCCTTTCTGGAGCGCTACCCCAACATCCAGCTGCGCATCGGCGAGGGCGACCGCTATGTCGATCTGGTACGTGAAGGCGTCGACTGCGTACTTCGGGTCGGCAAACCAACCGATAGCAGCATGATCGGGCGCCAGATTGCGTCACTGCAGGAAGGCACCTTTGCCAGTCCCGGCTATCTGGCCAAGTACGGCACCCCAGGCACACCGGACGAGCTGGGCGCGCATCGCATGATCGGCTTCGTCTCCTCCGCCACCGGTGGCGTACTCCCGTTGGAATTCCAGGGCAACGGCGCCTCGCAACAGCTCACCCTGCCGCATGCGGTAAGCGTGGCCGGCGCCGATATCTACGTCGCCGCGGCCCGGCTCGGCCTGGGCCTGATCCAGGTGCCGCGCTATCGCGTGCAAGATGAACTCGCCAACGGCAGCCTGGTCGACGTGCTGACGGACTTTCCACCGGAGCGGTCGCCGGTCTACGTGCTCTATCCGCAGAACCGACAGCTATCCCCGCGCGTACGCGTATTCATCGATTGGCTCAGCGCCGAATTCGCCGCGCGCCTGCCACGTACTGCCTGACCACCGGCCTGGACCCACCCCGACCGGACTCCGCGCCCCACCCCACGCGTAGCGCTGCACCGATGGGCGTTGCCATCTGCTGCCGGCAGGCTGCTGGGATGAGCATCCGCGAATGGCCCGAACTCGAACGTCCCCGCGAAAAGCTGCTGGCCAAGGGCTGTGACGCGCTGTCAGACGCGGAACTGATCGCCGTGTTGTTGGGCAGCGGTGTGCCCGGCAAGGACGCTATCGCCCTGGGCCGCGAACTCCTGAGTCGCAGCGGTGGCCTGAGCGCACTGCTGGCGGACCCCGGCGGCGCCGTGCGACTGCGCGGCATCGGCCCGGCCAAACGGGCGCGTCTGATCGCTGCACTGGAACTGGCCCGACGCTCCCTGGCCGAACAATTGACCGAGCGGACGACCCTGGCCAACCCGCGCGACAGCGGGAACTACCTGCGCGCCCGGCTACGGCACCTGCCGCACGAGGTGTTCGGCTGCCTCTATTTGGACAACCGCCACCGGGTGCTGGCGTTCGAGGAGCTGTTCCGTGGCACCGTCGACGGCGCCAGCGTCCACCCACGCGAAGTCGTACGCGCCTGCCTCAAGCACAACGCCTCGGCGGTGATCTTAAAAGGTTATGTCCGATATCAAGGCTGTTGCACGTCTTGAGAGTCCTTACTTGTAGGGCCGAAAGCCGCCGCACCTTATCAAGGAGGTTGCAAATATAAACGTCGCATAAATCTCACGATCGAGTGAGATTTCGCGGATTGGTGGGCTGATCCATAGCATGCCAAACGTGCCCGCCTATTTCTTCGGCGCTTCCCTGTCGAGGCCGACGAATACGATTGCTGGGTCTATTTGGAGCTCAGTCAGTCGCGCGTACGCATCCAGATAGCCTTGGATAAGGCGGTTATGGTCCCGAGTCAAAAGCTCCAGACGGAGCCTCAGCCGACTGATCTCTTGCTGTGACCTGGTCCGCCCTCCACCCGAAGCCTTCTGGTGAGCCTCTGCTTTTCCCTCAACCAACTTCCTGGCCCGTTGCCGAATTTCCATGTGACGCCAAATCGTGGAACGGCTAACACCACACTGATCGGCAAAGGCACCCAAGCTAAACCTGGCCGCAAGTTCGACGTCACTCTCAGCCCTGTCAAGAATGTCCAGGGCGAGAGATGCCCAGCTCTTCGTGGGCCGCTTAGACATGTGCGACAAAATCTAAAACGCGAGTTGATTGGCCGGCGAACGACTCTGCAGCGGCGTATGCCGCAAGAGCTGCCTCACAGCCCCTGATGATCGAGATCATCATTTGAACATGCTGATCCAGTACAGAAGAGCTGTCGAAACTCTCCTCGAAGGACTTTCGCAATTTCGTCAGGTTTGGTTCGAACACTCGCAGTTGCAGTGAGTAATTTCGATGCAGCTCCTTGATAGCATCACGTGCTTTCAGATCCGTAGGGTCAATGTGAAAGGACCTGCACACCTGGTCGGTCCCGAATCCGCGAAGGCACATCAGCGCCTTGTTGCACGGCGCCAGGACAAGGTCTCGCGAACACATTCCCCATGGAACAAAATGGAGGACCTGCAATCTGGCTTCGACGAGCTCAGCAATCTCCTCGACCCCGAACCCCTCACTCCGCCACTCGATAACTTTTGATCCAAGGTAGTCAAGAGGAGGGTTATCAGCCATATAGAGCAGTCGAAACTTTTCCGCACGCTCGTGCACTGTTCGATGGTCATACTGCCTTGACTGCCCTGGCGAACGCCCCATCCACACATCAACTGCTGTTTCCGTCGCGCCTGCCCGAAGCATCGCCGTCGACAGCCAATGTCGCACCTGGTGCAACGTAACTGAGAAGACCTCACCATCACTCGAACGTACGTCGTACATCTGAAAGGCGGTGCGCTTCTGGCCGTTCGTTGCGAAGAAGTTATAAAGGTCTGCGCGCAGTAAAGGCCTGGGGAGCATCCCCTTAAACCGAGTTGCGCCGTTAAATTGATCTTCCCAAACGACAAGAAGGTGCTCACTTAAGGGAGCGAATCTCGAGCGAGACCGTGACTTGCCGCCATTTGCGACGCGCCCTCCCTTGACGTTCTCGCGATACAGCCGCTCAAGATTGCGATCGTACATTTCCTCGAGCTGCTGACACCAACGTTGCACGTCGATTAGCTTCAAATGTCGCCGCGTCTGCAGCCTCATCACTTGAGATCGGAGGTTCTTCCATTGCCCCATTAAAACCTTGGCTTCCTCGCTGTGCGAAGTAGCCTGACCACCTCTCTCGAATGCCCCTATTGTCTTGAGGCGAGACAGCAACAGCGTCATTCCGCCCTTGAGGTCGCTGAGCTTGGTCATCTCTGATCTAGCTGCGCCACTAAGTACACCGATGTCCGTGAGTGTCAGGACGCGACCCGCACCTGCATTGCGCCCAACCCTCTTTTCCCGCGCGAATCTGCCCCAGTCCCAATGATCAAATCGGCGATCAATCCAACCCACAATTGTCGCCACCGTCTTTCCAACAATGATCTCGGTGCAATCCGCATAACCTCCCTTACCCTGAAAATGCTTCTTCGAAATATCAAAGCAGCCGCAGACCTCTTCAATCAAAAAGAAGTCATTGAGCTTGGTACCGGCTAGAGCCATAGCGGCACGAACACCTGTGTCCAGACCATGTTCGCGCCGGAATTCCAACAGCCTCCTTTTCACCCACTCGAAGCCTTCCCTTTCGATGAGTCGTGCGCGCGCTCGCGCCTCCGCGCAGGCGGAAATCAAGTAACCATGTGCTTCTCGCAGAGGCCCATGCCAAAGCTCGGGAGGCTCTCGAACGCCAGGTGTCTCTCCCTTTTCAGTCCAAACCCGCACAGATAGATACCCAGGCCGCTCAGTAAGGCAGTCCTTCGGGAGACTGAGTAGCTCACCAGACCGAAGCCCCATTGATAAAAGGAATGCCATCGCTTCGACCCTTATTAAGGTATAGCCTGGCTTTGGTTCCGAGTCGGGACATTGAACGGCCTTCGTATGTAGCGCGCCAAGCGCGACCTCCAAATCACGGACATATTTCTTATCTCGATGTCGCTGGAACTCCGCCGTTGTTGGGTCTTCCCTCGCCTTGGAAGGGTTCGGGAGCGGATTTCGCCAACGAACAGGTACAGGAAGAAATCTAAGTACGCGTCTTCGAACGTGATGTTGAATCCGAGAGAGAAATCTTCCGACTAGAACCAAGCTGCATGCGCGGTTGTACGCAGTATCTGGGCCGGTCGTTGGTCGAGAGCGAATCGCATCAAGCGTCCTATTGAGGTCCGCACAAGTGATGCAACTCCAGGCTTGCAAGGCATTACCAATCTCGGATTCAAGCTCTCGAATGATCGTCAGATATCCGCCAAGCTGCTCCGCGGATAGTCCCGCCGATATTTGCTCGACCATGGCGCAGCGTGCCAACGCCGCTGCCGCGTCTACGAGCGGCTTTTCTTCCTCGAACGTGGACGAACGTTGGACAAACTTCAACCACTTACCTCGATACTTCCAAGCCACATCGTCAAAGTCACCCACAATGTGACCGTTAAGCGCGAGGCGTTTGAAGCGCGATCGTGCTGACGCCAGCTCCGCCTCTAGCGCACGACCTGAGTCCTCGATCGTTGCTGCATCGGCTGGGCTAGGCATGTTCTATTTCTCTCTCAATCTCCTCTGCCAGCTGAACCGCTCTGTCATGGGCGACTTGGAAGATGTGGATTGAGGCCTCATCGGCACCGGCCATCCATGTCTTCTGTTCCTTCGCGATGTGATCTGCAGCTTCGCGATGATCGGCGTCCCTATTTGGCCGAAACAGGGAGCATGAGTAGCACGATACGGTTGGCCAAAACCCGCAAGGACTCTGGTTTCTACATATCCCAAGCCGCCCAACAGGCCTCTCGCCATTTGCGACGGCGTCGGAATATTCGGCCTCTGTGACGAGCTTTCCTTGCCATCGATCGCTCGCTGACCTGATCTCGGGGCTTCGCTTGGCAACACTATTTATGTATGCAGCCAGCTGCATCGAATAGCGGCAGTAATGCCGCACTGTTGCGGTCGACCGATGGTCCAAAGCCTCCGCGATATATTCAGCGGAAAACCCCTGCAGAGCCAACGTAACGCCTTTCGTATAGCGAAATCGACTTGCGGATAGCTCCAACAAATCGCCGCCTTCTCCGCTTGGGATGGCGATCTTTGGCCCGACTTCCCGTATCCGCGCAGAAACCCTATGTGACTCGGTCATGAGCGCGTAAGGACGCAAGGATTCGTCTTGGAGGTACTGGGTCAACCGGCTCTCGGACCGAAAGATTGGAAAAATGGGATGCTCTATTGCATGGACATCCTCAGGATTCGACAAGAGGTTTTTGAAGGCCGCCAAAGATGCATCCACCTCCGGCCGATACCAGTCTAGGGTCTCTTGAATCGCCAATGCTGTGTCGTCCGCAATGTAGCGTTTTCGACGATTTGCTAAATGCCGTCTCATCCTAGACCGAACTCGACCCTTCACTGAGGGAACTAGAACGAATGGACCGCCCTCGTCCTCACCTAGATCCGAGGTAGTTAAGAGCGCTATCTGAATCGGGCGCAGACCCCAGTCGCGACATAAAAGTACTGCCGCTCTATCCGGTGGCGTTAACGTGTCGGACGTCCGTAAAGCGTCGTCGATACTGGCAAGCTCTGCAGGTGTAAGGGGGCCACCGTCGGCATCGAACATCGTCAGATCGGTTTGATGCCTCTTCGGCCTCCTGAAGCGGTGAATGTGTACCCAGGTGACGTCGTCAAATCCACGAACGTCGCTGTCTAAGCAGTAGTCGACGTATGCACTTAGGCCTTCGGCAAGGTCATTTTGATGCTGGTCTCTAGCCCCCTCCATCAAGTCTGTTGCCCACACGCAGATGGCCTCACTTAAGTCTTGCGGTTCGGTTTTCCCATTTAGATTCAAGCCTCGAACTGCAGTAATGAGCGCGTTCGATGGCCGTGGCTCAATCCTGGACATCAGGCGGTCGAGGACGAAGTGGCGAACAGACCATTCAATGACAGGATCTGAATTAATTCGCCTTGGCCAGCGGATGAATTTCGCGCCGTATCCTAGGCTCTCGAATCGCAACGGTGCCACCCAACTTCCATCGGGATTTCGCACGCGAACTGTTTCGCCATGCGCACTTCGCACAAAATAAGGAAACGGTAATGCTTCAAATCCGCATCGCTCGCCAACCTTCTTGTAGAGTGGAGAAAAGCAGTCAACATCCTTCATCGAATCTTCGCCCCGATATCCACATGGCGCACTCGACGCCCCAACTCATCGGACATGGCTTCGCGAGTGTAGTGCTCAGGCATTCGACTCAAGTTTGACCATCCCGCTTTGTAGGCCATGTTAGCGATGAGCGCCTGATGATCATTCGACGTTGGCCCGTGCACTCTTCGGAAGCTCTCAGCTCCCTGCTTGCGAAGGGCGTGCGGGTGCAAGCGCGATAGTTCGCACAGTTCATGATCCCGGATTGCTTTAGCCGCCGCGCCGAGAAGCCCGTTGATGGTCTTCGCCGAAAGACGCTTGCCGTCTTTTTTGCTGAGGAAGAGCTCTGTGCTCGGCGATTTTGATCGCACGAAGGTCGGACGCGTCTCACGCAAATAGTTTGCGAGAAGCTCTGCGTCACGACGATCTAGCGGGATTTTGCGCCCCCGTGTCTTCATGGAAGCTCCGTCGCGACGACGGTTCTTTGATTGCTTCGAAGGCTCTTTGATCGTGATTGCCGGCATAGGGCCGAGATCAATGTCCCCCAACGATATGAGCACAAGTTCCGATCGCCGCGCCCACGTAGCCAGAGCAATCCTTAGCAGGCAATAGTTGCGTTCGCGAACAAGTCGAGTAGCAAACGGATTGTGGATGGAAGTTGGCTGAAGTATCTCGTCGATAACAGCCAGTTGCTGTTGGCTTAGAACTTGCGAAGGTTTCGAGCAAGCGGCGACGGTTCCTTCGTCCTCCATTAGCGCACGGAGTTGCCTGCTGGTGGCGTCCATCATCTTTAACCCCACGGCTACCTTGAGGTAATCCGGAAAGGTCAGATCGATATGGAATTCAAAGCAAAATCGAACATAGTGGACAAAGGCTGCGAGCCGCCGATTCGACGTGGCAGGCGCGGCCTCGTCGCCGGACATCTTCGTGGCTACTGCCTCCTCCAGCTTGCTAATTTCATGATGCCTGAAGCCTCGAAAGGACCTAAGACGCTCGTCAATAGGAATCTTATTCCTATCCGCCCAAGTCAGTAGCGTAATGAGATCCTGTAAGTAAGACCTCACCGAATTCGGACGCATTGAGGCGCGTAAATATCTGGCCCAAAGATTTGGCATGACCAACGGATAGCCATGCCGAAGGAGTACCGGGCAACGCTCCCCATCCACCGGAACGTGGTGAATCTGGTAATCCCTGTTCTGGCTGAGGCCAGGACAGGTCAAGCGCCCAGGAGTAGGGATCTTCATGACGCCCGTCCTCAAAGGGAGACCGATGTACGGTACCTCGTAAGGACGGGGGACGCAACACGAAAATTTCCCTAAGATCCTGATTTTGCTACTTTTATTTGAGAATCAAAAGCGCGAAACGCGAAGATGCTTTTTCGCGAAGAGCAACCAGCGGATTGAACAAGCACTGAACGTCCCGCTTGTGCTGACTATGGGTGCTACGGGCGCTTACCGCTATATTCTGGAATGGTCCGCCTCCGACCCCAAAAGCGGTCACGCGGCCCGGCATTCGACTCGATGAAGAGGCCACGGGGGCTCCGATTGAAAGCGACCATCAAGCGTATCTGTGAGCTCCAGCCAAAGTATTCCTCATCGAATACGCCGGAAATGCAAGAACGCGGCAACCTCATTCGTTCCGATCGGACGCAAGAGCTTCGCGGTCGGCTTCACGATCTTGGTCGAGCGTTCGACCCGTTGTTCGATGATTTGGCAGTAGAGGGCTCAGATGGCATCGGCAGAAAGACCGAAGCGCCGTGGGTTCGCCTTTACTCGAAGGCGATGTCTCCGTCCGCACGTGAAGGGTTCTACATCGTTATCCATTTTGCTGCTGATGGGTCAGCCGCCTTCGCCACGATAGGTTGCGGCAGCACCATTTGGACCGGTGGCGACCTTCGCCCAATATCCGATGCGCAATTGAACGCGAAAACGTCTTGGGCGCGATCCGTGGTTGCGCAGCACTGGGGAACGCTCGCGCCATTTACGGATGGCATCGCTCTTGGCGCGCGCGCGCCCTTGCCTAGGACATTTGAAAAGGCAACTGCTTTAGCGCGACGCATACCCGTTGAAAGCATCGACGGCACCTATTTAGACGATCTACTTTTTACTTGCGCCGAACGACTCTCAGCGATCTACCTCGCGCAGATCGATCAAAGAGACGTTTCACCGGGAGACCGTAGATGCTCTTGAGCTCGCCGC
Source organism: uncultured Gammaproteobacteria bacterium (assembly GCA_963783075.1). Lineage (GTDB taxonomy): Bacteria > Pseudomonadota > Gammaproteobacteria > Xanthomonadales > Rhodanobacteraceae > Dyella. The sequence continues at coordinate 785,440 of CAWAMF010000001.1, forward strand.
GATTGTAAAGCCACTGCGTCATCGCACACGTGCGCAAGGATTTGGGCTCACTGCTCCTGAGCGGAGGGCTGTCGAGCGGCAAGCCATGCACTTGGCTGGTCTCTTCCTGGAATCAAAGGGCTTCACTTGCGACGACAAATCGGCGGCTGAGTCGTTTGACATTCTCGCTCAACGAGATGGGCAAGCCCTGAAGATCGAGGTCAAGGGGACGGCTTAGTGATCTTTGTGATTCGGTACTAATCACCCGAAATGAAGTCGAGCTACACCGGAGAGAGAAAGGCAGAACTGGGCTCCTGATCGTTTCTCGAATTCAGCTCGACCGAAGCGGGAGCGACTCCCAGCGCTTTGGGGGGAGTGGTAGAGGCGATGTTGCACTGGGATATTGACCAGTGGTTGCTCGAATCCATTGCATTTCAGGTCCGAAGACCTGTGTGATCTGCTGACCGACCATGCCTGTACGGTAGCGGACATTTGGGGCAGTGTGGTCGCCGGTCGGCAATACTCTTTGACGATGAACGACCCGCGGGCTGCGGAGCTCTGGCTGGCGACGAGGTCTGAAATGGCAGTGGCAAAACAAGCGATCAGGTGAGGAATGTATGAAAGAGGCGAAGTCCGATCCAAACCGGGGACTTCGGCATTGGTCGTCTGACGCTGTCAGAGGGCGGTAGTCATACGAAGATCTCGCTATCCTCGGCAGCAGCGATCAACGCCGCTCGACGCTTAGCTATGTCAATCGATGTTTGCGACACGCGTACGCCCCCTGTGCTTGCGCGCAAACGGCAAGCAGTCTGCTGGAAACGATATTACGTGGCGCCCCCGGCAGGACTCGAACCTGCATGCATGGCTTATCTGGCCACTGCCTTCATCCGGGTATAAACCGGACGCCTAACCTCTCGGCCACGGGGGCGAACAACGCAAGAGCGCAGCTCAATTGCGAGTTCGCGATATTCGTTCGTGATGGAACGGAGGACGTGCCATGGGGTGATCGTATCAGGTTCCAAACGTTCTTGGGTGCATGTTTATGGGATGGTCCATCCGCGTGCGATTATCTGTAAACGCAGTAACGTTTCGCCCTTCCAGCCGGCGGAACTCACATGCAGCCGCATCTCTTTCTAGACACAGAGTGGGCGAATGACGCGACGCGCGAACTCGTGAGTTTATCCATCACCAATGCCGATGGTTCCCTCACGTTTTATGCAGAGCGCGACCCCTTACCAGGCGTGCCGTCTACATTCGCAGCCAAGGTCGTATATCCCCTGTTAGAGCGCGGCCGGGTCGCCTTGCCAGACGTCGAATTTGGCCGTGCGCTGCGCAGTTACATCAAGGTATTTCATAACACCCCGTCATCCATTTCGACGCACTGCTCGACCGCACACTTCTGCTGCGCGCCCTGAATGGATTCGGTCGACTGGATGAAGAGCCTATCGAATTTAAACGGCGCTTGTTTCGCGACGAGATGTCCTCGATCGCCTGGAGGACTACTTCAGCAACAATCCCCAACAGAACTTACGACGCCATCACGCTGGCATTGATGCAGAGGCACTGAGATGGGCGTTTACTGGTGTTATCAGCCCCGGAGAATGACAATCCTATGCATCGCCCTTCATGCGTAGGCCGACGTTTGCATATGACGCATCAAGGAGAGCAGAAGCGCTGTTACCGCCGGCGTCACGGCGTATTCTTGAGGGTATCGCGCACCCAGCGCAGGCATTGGAGATGCAATCCAATTATCGACCCAAGCCGCCGCATCGAAGTCGGTTTGGGCTCCACTCTCTGCAACATGGCGCTGAGCGGTGTAAATTAGCGCGCCCTGCACTCATCAAGCGCGCCCTGCACTCATCAAATGAAGCAATCATGGCAAGCCCTCCGCTTAATGAGCTATGGAGCCGAGCTTCGTCAGCGGACGCTTCGCCTATCAAGTAGCCAGACGGCCGCATCGGTCCATGTACGTGGCCGCGACTGATGCCTCAGCGATCCCACTGGCAAAGCGCGATGCCCGAGTAGCTTGGGCACCGCACTATTAGGTCAACAGACTCAATGACTGCCAGACTCGATCTTAGCGAGTTCGCTGAGTGGGCGCCGTTCTAAGGTTGAACGTGTCCAGGAACTCATGTTCTCGATCAGGTCCGGCCCAAGCAGCTTTGAAGCCGCAGCGAGATCCGTTACCCACAACGGATGAACAATCGCAGCATGCGCTACTTCGCGCCCGTCGAGATCTTTCAGAACAAGGCAGGGAAGTCCCGATGCGGACATCTTTCTATAGGTGACTGTTCCGGCCCTCATCTCAGCAACCGCCTTAGCCAGCTCATGCGCTCGTTCGTGCCAACCTGCAACTTCTGGAAATTGTTCGTCCGGTTTACTCAGGCCGCAAGTGTATGACGAATCGATCATTGCTCGGATATAGGACATCCCTAACCTCCAATCTAGAAGGCCGTGATATCTCCTGTTTCCATACCGTTGAATGCACTTGTAGCAGGATGTTTTGCATTGCTCTGCATGCGAGCCTTCATTGTCGATCGCGAGTAGATCATTGAGGGGCCAAGTCTTTTGATCCTCCAAGATCTCCTTGATCAGGTCCACGACCATAGGATCACCCGTGGCTCCCAACGGCTCGCCCAGTCGGCGACAAAGACCTGATCCATTGATCAACGCGTCAGCGATCTGGAACATTGGTCCCCCGTAATTGCCAGCGTGGCTCAAGGGCCTCAACTCTCTGCCGCGACGTCGAGCTCAATTGCACACTTCTGGACAATAATTTGTGTCGCGCTGATTGCGGCGGCGCGTGTTGGAAGGTGAGATCGCTCGCCCCTTCGCGCGACGCGGTCCAACGTTAGCCTCAAGTCAAACGTTTTAAGCTCCAGGTAGAGCGCGTCGGTCTTCTTTCGAGCAATGAGTCCAAATGTCTTCGACGAATCTTGAACTGGGTCCCACCTCGCGCTCTGGGGTGACAATAATGCATCATCAATCGCCTGCACCGCATTGAGTTGCACAGGCCTAAAATTACTTGGGTCTTTCACTTTCAGATCGAAGGCTTCAACAATCCTGAAGAGGCTGCCTTCACCTTTCTTTGATTTTTGGACCGTCGTTTAGTTGCATGATCGTGACGTCCGCACTGCGTCCAACGATGACCGGGCCGCAGTCGAGAGGATCACCATCATGCGCAACGGTCGCAACCGTGCGAACCGCCATCCGACTGAATTCATCAAGCTCGTCCTTTGGCTCAAAATCTGTCCGGAACGCCGTCGGCGTAACGTAAAGCTTGAACTCATCAGCGGAAATATTCCCGTGCCAGTCATCGCACGCGAGTTGACTTTCGGGAGCCCCGTCGACACGTTTCGCGGACCCGCATGACGGACACAAAGCCACATAAGTCCAGGATTCATCCCTAGGTCCGACACCCCTCTCAGCTCAAGATTCTTCCCGCGCCGCTGTGGCTCAGCCAGGCTCCCGGAAAAACCAATAACTTTATGCTTCTGCTTATCCTTGGTGAGGATCGCACCGGGAGCAAATTCAAATACCGCAAGGTCCAAATCGCGATCCATGGTCGACCACTCAATATCTGGACTAGGCACGTCTCGCTCTGCGCGGAGACCTAGGTCTAGTACTCGTACCCGCGTTGGCATTCCATACATAGGCAACAGACCCCATTCCGCCAGGAACTTGGCAAGTCCGACCTCAGCATTTGGCGCGTAGGGCCTAAGTTCCTCAATCTCTCGAAGAATTGAATCAACGGACGCAGCAGCGATCAGGCGCTGGCGCTGCGCCGAATCGTACGTTGCGGCTCGTGCGTAAGCATCTCGATCGCTAATGGTTTGCTCAAGGGCGATGCGCAATTTTGCTGACCATGACACAGCCTGATCGTAGTAATAGTCGCTCGTCTGCACATACTCGCCGTGCATATCTGGCGGAATGAGCAAGTCGCCCGGAAAAGTACTACCAGCGGCGGCACACTCTTCACGTAGAACCCTGAATGCTGCGCGCAGCCATACTTTGCGAAGAAGTCGCAACGGAATCGGGTCATGAGTCGCGGCCAAGAATGGCGGCGGCGGTGGATCACCAGTGATGGCCCTCGGGTGAGCGAAATAGTAGGCGTCGTGGCTTCGTCCACGGCAAAAAGTAACCACCAAAGAATAGGCTTGACCACGGCGTCCGGCACGACCTACTCGCTGCTGGTAATTGAAGCGTTGAGGAGGCATGTTGGCCTGATAAACGCTCTGCAGAGAGCCGATGTCGATACCTACTTCCATTGTGGTCGTAACGGACAGCATATCTATCGCGGATGCTCGCTTCTGAAGCTCGCCTTCACCATCGACAAAAATATCTTTGAACCGGCGAAGGCGATTTGCGAAATCGTCTGTTTGCCCGGTCAGCTCCTCCACGCGGAGCCTGAAGCGCGGAACGCCGTCCTTCGCGCCACGAACAATTCTCCGACCGAGGAAATTGTCATTCCAGAGCTCCTCGACAACCCCCGATTGGGCTGCGCCAAGTGGCGTGCCACAGCGCGTGCATCGCCCAATCCCGCGATGCAAATGGACGCGCTCACAATTGATACAACGCCAAAACGGATCCGATGGCTCAGAGATCCGAAGATAAAGGTTACCGACGTCGAATGTACCGTTGCGATGGCCTTGCAAGGCAAGATCAGCGATTACCCTCGTCAGACCGTCAATGTAGGCTCCAGAACCGAACGCGAATTTCGCCAAACGAATGAGACGCTTATTGGTCACATCCGATCCCACGGCCCACTCTTGCATGGTGTCGTTAGCATAGCGGTTGTCGCGAACGCGATATGCGCTCGCAAACATGCGTAGCCAAGCGTCCAATTCGTCTGCTTTAGCGTCGGCAGCTGGACATGCAGATGGATATGCCAGTCCGGTTTCCTCTAAGGCGAAGAACGTGTTCGCGAAGATAACGTCGTCGATGAGCTTGTACTGCTCCTTCATAATGTCTGCGCTTAGCTCGGCACGACTTGCCTCGTTAAGCGAGGCCGCAAATCGGACCTCGTCATCCTTTAAATCGAACTGCCTATACCACCGCTGTTTAACAGAAGCAGACGATCCTGGCGCGACGCCCATACGAACGAACTCAGCCACCATATCTCCGACGTTGTAACCGTTGGAGCCACACTGCAGCAATCGGTCGAGCTTGACCTTTCGAGCACCGACGCTCTTTTCCTCCGCCTGACGCGCGAAAGCTAGCGCCAGTTTTTGCTGCTCCTCTTGATTGGTGGCCTGCGCAAACTTCTCTGCGAAGCTCTCTGGGGTCATCCAATTAGCCAGGGCCTTTTGGAGATGAGCGCGCGCGCTAGCAACGAGTACCTCTCGGCGAAGATCACGAAGGTGTAGCCGTTCAATTTCCAGCGCTTGATTCGCGGCGTCCTGGCGACTGTCGGAGAAGACGATGCCCTTGGGATCGGCTCCGATAGCGTGCAATAGCTCGAAAAGCTCAGTGGCAACTAGCTGAGATGCCTTGGTGACACCCGTACGGAATGCTCGTATGGGTGACCGCGACCGGTTTGAAGAAGGACGATTTGAATAATCTGTCCCACATTTTGGGCAGCAAAATGGTTGTGCAGTCTTAATATGTCCATGGGATGCGCTGGCAGCAGAGTCCCTCTGGAAGTAGAGTCGACCAGCGATATGCCCTTCTCTAGGATCAGCTCCCACCGTAACGACACCAGTGATGGGATCAAGCTGTGCTCTGTCCCAGCTATCGTAGTTGCGCTCCGAGCTCTGCCAATCGATTTCTCGCGGCCAAAACACTGCAAACTCTTCGAAGCGCATTCTGTCGTAGTACTCGGTCGCAGCGCGTTCCGGTAGACCTTCGAGATCGGCCGTCGATGGCAGAAGCTCAGTGGCTCCACTCTTTGTGCTCTTTTGCCCTCGCTGCCCACCGATAAATAAATCACCACAGGCTTCGCAGTAGAGTAGTTCGAAAAGACGACTTCCTCGACGCCCTTCCACACCGCGGGCATGAGATAGGCCACGCTCCACCGTTAGGTCTTCGAAGACTACATCCTGTCCATTTAGCTTTGGAGATCCAAATAGCCCCTCAATATTCCGCACAAAAGTGTGTACACGGAAGGAAGGGGTATTGGGAGCAACCTTGGCATTCCAGAGCCCGGCCTCTGGTATTGCTCTAGCCAACATTAGGCCGCGGAGAGCAAGAACACCTTCGTCGCCAGCCATACCGAATATCTTTTGAGCGAGGTCGGTAGAACTGGTCGCCCTTATGCCATCTTCGGATCTACATGCGCGCGTTAATACAGCTGCTGCAGTCTCCGCGACATTCCCCACGAGATCGGCCCAGGACTCCCTAACCACCCCGAGCTCATTGGCAATCGCCCGGATGGCGCTTTCAATCTCTGTCGACTCGGAAAGCTTAGTTGCTACGCCTTCCCCCGTTGCGAGAGCAGCGCTTAAGAGCTGAGTGAATGGAGCGGCGACAACCTGGGCAACAGTGGTGATCGGCACATGTGGAATGCCCTGGACAACGCAGTCCTGCCAGAATTCCGAATCGATTGATCCGTCGTCGGTCCGTCCGGTACTTGTCCCGTAGGGTGAAAAAAGATCCCTGAGATAGTTCTTCGATTGAACACCTCGATCGCCCTCGAGAGGGAGCGATGCCGATGAAGCCAGCAACCTAAGCTTGTATCGGTGCTCTGGTTGATCCAAACCGAGACGCTCGATCAATGACTTGATCAGATAAGCGACCTCGGTACCCGCAGATCCCCTTATCAAATGCAACTCGTCGAAGATCAGATAGAAATAAGCGTCATCATTATTGACAAGCCAATCACGCGTCTTGGCAAACATGCTCTCTTCAACTTCGCGGGAAAGCATCGCGCCAAGCATCGATGCGTTGGTTACCATGATGTCGGGTGGTGAGTGATGCATATCCCATCGTGAATTCATCTCACCACCGTCGAGCGACGGGAAGATGAATCTTGTCAGGTCAGGTGCATCTCTTCCGGCGCGCGCCGCCTCTTCTTGTGCGAGGTCGTCATGGAGTCGCGCCGCTTTCTGATCTGCGTCCATCGCACGTAGCGCAGTACGAAGCTTCCTTTGACGGCGCTGGCGACGCTCATTCTCTCGCCTGTCTTTGCTCAGCCGCGGATGGCTCTCATGCCCCGTGACAGGTGTTGCACTTGTATATTGCGCAAAGAACAGGCGATTTTTGTTGAATCGCTTGTCCATTACGCTACGAGCTTCATCCGAGTCCAGCGTTCTCCGAAGCCGGACCATCTGGTCCTCGACCAACGCGTTCATTGGATATAGCACCATCGCTCTAATGGCGCTCGGCCTGTTTTCCCCTGTACGTCTTTGCGACCATGGGGCACCGTCCTTTTTCCACCAAGAGTCTGTCAAATAGCCTGCCGACGGAGCCTTCCAGTTGACGGCCTCATTAGACAGCGCCGCCAACACGGGGAGCATGAAGCTTTCCGTTTTCCCCGAACCGGTGCCCGACGTGACTATGCCCGGGTGGCCGGGAAGCAACCCTCGGCGAAGCATCTCAATTTGATGCTGGTAGGGCGGATATTTGGATGCTCGACAGATGTCTCCTTCGGCAGGCGAGCCCTCGAACAACCCTGACAGTGCCAACTCCACGAATGACTTACGAGCATCGGCACTAAGTGGTTCGAGAGGACCACCGACGACGTCAATCAGCTGCTCGAGCTTCTTCTCGTTGGGTTGATAGCGGAGCACGGGTTCTATGAGAGGTGCCGTCGCAAAGACGTCCGTCGCTCTTAACAACTGACCTCTGGCCAGTGCGACCGGAGAGTTCGAGATTCGAAAGTTCGTCTCCACATAGGAGATAAAGAAGTTCTTGATTCGATTGAAGCCACCTATCGGATCAAGCATTGGTCAAGCCTCCAAGCAGAGAATCTTTGCTCATAGCACCCGTCCCTGAATTGTTTAGAAAGAACTCGATCGTTGAAACGACGATCGTCTTTTGACCGTCGCCGTCAGCCAAGCGCGATGCTTCGGCTGCAACACGTGTCGCCCGAAGCGCCAGATTGACATCCGTGCAGTCCGCGAGACCGCTGGTGAGGAGAGCAGCTTGTTGTATCGACTGGGGATCGTCACCAGGATCCAACTCATGACTCACTTCTGGCCTGATGGTTAGCGGTGCCATCCGGGGTGCAAGAACCTCTATCGCCCCTTTGATTTCCAGGTTTATCGCCTCTCTGGATATTGGGAGCACCTCCTCGCACTCTCCGTCTCCAATGGTCATAGCTAGGAGAAATCTTCTAGGGAATTCGGACCTACGACTTCGTTCTGCAACCGTTGGGAACCAAAACCGTGCTCCAGACCGTTCGATATTCTTGATGACCGCCAAGCAAGTTGTGTCGCCCTCGGGACCACACAATTGAAGGGCGCGACCCAGCGCAGTTGGCACTGATGTCCCGGCTCGCACCCAAAGGTCCTCAAAGGTAATCATCGTCGGATCTGACTCCATGCTTGCAGACCAACCCGATGAGACCATCGTTTCAGCGATGCGCAGGAATGCATTTACCTCCGGGCCACGGAGCACGGGAATGTCACCAGCGAGAAGAAGAATGATGAAGCGCTGCATCAGAAGCCGTCCGTGCGGCGTGAGTAGCGGAGTCTTGAGGATTAGCTCATTCACTTCTGAGGCGCTTACCGATTTCCCTCGAGTTTTCGGTCCCGACAACGGAACTATCGCGCCGGTTGTGCGGCCTGGTTCCTTCGCTAGGGAACGCGCGGCTAGCATGCGATCTAGATCTTGGCTGGCTTCTTGTTGCCTTTGGCGGAGATTCTCCGACTTCGCCTCGAGATCACTTACTTCTTCCAGTAACGAGGCAGCTCTCGCCTCAAGAGAGGTTTTGCTCTGAACGAGATTTCCAACCTCATCCGCAAGTGATCGCTTCTGCTGTCCAAGTTGCTCTTCCAGCGCTAACAGCCCCTGCTCAGAGTGCGCCGCGAGGCTCTTCTCCATATCGCGCTCGCGGCTGGCTAGTGAATCTTGTAGCCGCCGGCTACCAGCCTCCTCCATGTTTCGAATCTTTTCTTGCAGCTGCTCCAAGGCTTCCCGCTCGCGCTCGCGTAGCGTATTTTCCAACTTGCCTTTTTCCTGCGCGTGAAGCATAGATCGCTCCTCTTCTGCGATCGCCTCAACGCGTCTTTCTATCAACTCACGAACACGACCATCGCGCTGGATCGCATCCACGAGCGATCGGAGGAGATTTCCGTCCTCGGATAGTCGTTTTGCTAGAGCCCCTGAGCGAACCGCTTCATGTGCCGCGACTAGATCGGAGCTATCCAGAGAGAGGCGTTCGCCGCTTCGATGCGCATGCGCCTCCAGCCAGGCTAGAACGCTTACGAATTATGGTGTGTCTGTAATTGCTGGAGCGCGGACTAGACGAGGATTTAGTTGGTCTCCGGTGACTAGTCATGGATCTCCCGAGGGCTAGCGTCCTGATTGAAATCATAAAGTTCTACGGCCTAACCTGAAACGGACATTGGCAGGAGATCGTCGGATACGAAGTCATAGGCGACGACCTGCGTAGTTCCAGGCGCCAGCACTGCGACTTGCCCAGATCGAACCAATTCCAATTGACTACCGCATCTTTGCTGACGCGAATAGCCCAGGATCCAACAGACTCTGGGCCGGAAATGCCCTCAACGGCTAGGGCCCTGTGGATTTCATCCATAGAGCCTTTTTCCGTAAGATCTTTGTACTGACAGAAGCCTTCGATACTGAGACGCTTTCCAAAGACGCGGCCCATTCGTGCTGCGAGCTGGAAAATTACCCAGTCCCCAATCCGAAGTCGCCTTGTATCAACGCCGCGATTTTCAATCGAGCCGGTTCTTGGGAAAAGCTTTTCTGGATTTTCCACAGCAACCCACGCCTGACCCTCACGGCGTGCAATAACTTCAATTTCGCCAATGACGTCGTGGCGCCTGATGCATCGCCCTGCGTACCAAGGTGAGCTTCCTGCGAGGGCCAGATCCCCCTATACGTCGCCTAAACTGTCAACTTGCCTCTAGTCCATTTCGGACTGAGCCGCCCCCCGGAATTCCTTACCGTCGCAAGACTGATGCCCATACTCAAGATTCCTAACCGCTTCGACTTCAACAGCGTGGGGCAATAATCCTGCTACCACCTAGCATCCTGCTCGCTAGCCGGGTAGACATAGATATCGTCGACAAGCCCTGAAGTCTTGAGCGTCCGCCGTCTCAGTGCCACTGCCAGGCCATCTGGCAGGCCTCCTTCACTGGTCAGCCGGAAGAGTCCGCCGTCCCGGTAGGCAAATATTGGTCTACGCGCCGCCACATAGGCGGCAGCGATGGCAGCTGTTCGCGAGAGGAAGACGTGCGCCACCCGCGCCACTCGAGCCGATAGAGGTCATGATCTCTACCGTCTGGATGAACATATCTCGCCAGATCTGGTCGCTGGTCCTGAGCGCAAACATGTCGGAAAGCTCCCACCTCCCAATCCCACGAAGATGCTCGTTGATAGTTCTGCCCGAGCCGAGTAGTGGTCATCAACGCACAAGGTGTCGCACCTGGGGCCCTTGGTGTTCCGTCGAACGTCCAACCTAGGCGCCTGGCAACCGCTGCACCGTCTACGTCCACGGCGCCAATTGTTGGTATGGGCCAACGCCCGATTCCACGGCGCTTTATGAATCGCCCTCCCAGCGCACCGATTATTATCCTGAAGTCTTCGATCATTCGAGCGCACACGGCGCCCTCTAGAATCACGGTGGGGAGTTCGGTGAAAGCCTGAATCAGTGTTGGCTCGGTAAGCGTCCATACTCGGCCTCTCCAACCACGACGTAGCCTTGGGCTTACAAGCCCCGCGTCGTGTAGGCAACGCAGCATCTCCATGGGCTACGCGACTCTACTCTCCGGACCAGATTGATAAGCTCAGCTTCTTCCCACCCAGACTGACCGTCGGCGTAAAGCGCTTCCAATAATTCGTCGCTTTCTGACGGATCACAATCTTCTTCAATAGGCTGGGTCTCGTTGCTTAAGCGGGGACCATCTCCGAAGCAGTCCAGTCCGGAAGTAGTGGAAGAGCGTATCTCGCACCAAAGAGTTCGGCGTGCGGTGTAGCCGACTTTGTGAATTGCACCCGCAGCGACCACGACGGCCGATGCTCAGCATCGCGCCCCACTGGTTGTACTACATATGGTCCGTCCACCGATTCGGATGATTCAAAACGTCCGTCCGAAATGCTCAAGTTTTGGGCGGTCTCTTCCGCAGATACACGTCTCACCTCAACATCGGGCGTGTCAGCGTTCAAGCGAGGTAGAAATGATGGCAATCCCAGCCACGCGGACTTGACACGGATTCCATCTACAACCGAAGCGCGAAAGATCCTTGCTGCAGATTCGAAATAGCCATGGAGACTAAGCGCATACTCAATTTTTCCAGCCATTAGTGGTGACTGCGTCATCCACCATCCGCCACTTTCAACAAAGTCACCCAGCGTTGATCCCAACTTGTTCAAGAGCCCACGGCTCAACGCAACAAAGAGCCCACTTGGTGTGCTGGTAAGTTCGGCATCAGCTGCCCAACGCGCCGTGGCTATATGTTTGAAATATAGAACACCGCGATCGATCGCTGATCCTAGGTTCCCGCTTCGCTCCACCTGCGAGAACTTAATTGCGGCGCCCAATGATGCGGAGACTGTTTTGTCCGAAGATGCATCGGAGTAGGTGATGAATTCCATGTCTCCGTCTTCGTTAAAGACGAGTTCTATCTCGACGTCGGGCCGCCTGACGGAGTGCCCGGCACTAACCTTTTGTACGAGTCGCCAAAATCGGTGATCAGCTAGCGCTCTCTCTCGGCGCAAATATGCGTTGCGAAAATCATCGAATGCGTATCGAAGAGCTGACGAGCACCGTAGTTCGAGTGCAAGAGGAGCGAAGAGATGGATGACTTTCAGCGGATCCCTAAGCGCTTCGACATTTGATTGTGAAAATCGCTCAAAGAATCGCACATCTGCGCGACTTGGGAAGGCCAACCGCCTCGTGTATCCAATATGTGTCCAGGTGGAGGGAATCTCGGGCAAGACCAACCGCTTAAGTGGTGCGCCGGAGAGGGCGCGCGATCGTAGCCACATATCTAGCCGGCGCCACATCGCTGCGACACCGGATAGTTGTTGGAAACCGTGTTCAATTCCTAGCCACTTGCTTAAGCGAGCACGGAACTCACCTTCATTGGCATAGTCCTGCTCAGATAGTGTGTCTACCAACAAGGTCAGGCACAGGTAGGCAAAATAGCCGGAATACTCATCCGTGGAAGCGCCGCAGTATCCATGCTTGAGCGCGTCGAACAGCCCGGGGTCTTGGACCAGCGCCGTGCGGAATGAAGTACTGGCATGGTCAGCCTCTCCTTCCTCAACACCTGCGGCTAGTGCAAGTGTCTCGGAAGTCACCTCAAACGACCGTATGTCGCTGGCATTCCCGTCTGCCTCGACGGCCAGAAAGTACTCGGTGAGTTTCCTCTCCCAGTCAATCAGCTTGGTCGGAAGCGGTGATTTCATTTCCTTCTCTGGCCCCAAGAAGCCAATTAGGCAGCGCGCCGAAGTTTCAAACAGGACTGCGCGATCGGCTCCAAGAGCCGATCGGCCAAGAACCGCACTACAGGGACGACCACCCCATCACCAATTATTTTGAACGCGTGGTGATACACGTCCGGCAGTAGATAGCTTTTGGGGAGCCCCATGAGCCTCGCAGCTTCCTTTGGAGAAAGTAAGCGGGTGCGCACTGCTCCGTCTTTCACGACAATGATGCGGGGACGAGAAGCTCCACCTCGAGGTGTTCTTAGGCAGCCCAACGTCGGCGCGAAGGTGATTTCCGCCCGCTGGTGGTTGATGCCATTTTCTTTGCGCATACGCAGATATAGGCTACCGATCTGCATTACGCCAAGCTTCTTTGCTTCCTTAAGGCGATTTCGGTGAGCGGGCGTCATGAGGGCAATCAGCCGGTTTGTCTCCGCCTGAGTGTTCCATTGCACGTCGTCTTCTTGGATTACCTTTTTCAGAGCGCCGGGACTGGGTTTCGGTGCTTCCCCGAGATCCCACCAAATCCACTCGCGCTGCAATCGGGCATCGAGACCTTTGAAGGCCCTTTGAAGAGTCTTGCTATGCCACTCTTTCGCCGGTTCATCGGCCTGCAGCTCTTGCGGGATCCTGACATCTCTCTTCACCGCCACGATGAAGACACGCGGCCGCGATTGCGCCACAAAGTTGCGAGCGTCCATGACAACCGCGCCGAATCGATAGCCCAACCGCAAGAGGCTGTCGCAGATGGCCGCAAAGTCTCTGCCGCCTTCCAGCGTGAGAAGACCGACGACATTCTCTAAGACGATCAGGGGCGGCTGCCGATGGCGCTTTTTAAGTTCGGCCATAAGATCAAGAAACGGCCAAAGCGCACCTGAGCGAGTGCCCTCAGATCCATCGGCTAATCCGATTCCTAGACCAGCTCCGGCCACGGAGAGGTCCTGGCAAGGGAACGAGGCCCAAGCGAGATCGGCCATCTCACCAAGATCCTTTGCGTTAACCTCGTTGATATCTCTGTGGTCAAAGTGGGCCTCGCCCCAGTTCGCGGCGTAGACTTTGGCCTTCAGGTCGTCTTTATCGTTGGCATACAGACACTTCCAGCTTTCTCCGAGCCCCGCTCTAGCCATCCCTCCACCGGCGAAGAATTCATAAAACCCGAATTCTCTCCTCATGCGCTGCGGCTCCATAGCAGCTTGAGCTGATTCACGATTTGTCCCCGGCGGAATTTTGGTTGTTCAGGATCTTAGGACAACTCCGGGTAAACGAGAATATCGATCGGAAGGCTTATGGACCGTTCCGCTGTTATGCGCGCTGTACGCGGGGCCAATACCAAGCCCGAGCTGCTCGTAAGGCGGTTAGTCACCGAGCTGGGCTTTCGATATCGAATTCATCGACGCGACATTCCTGGGACACCCGACCTAGCTTTCATTGGGCGGCGAAAGGTGATTTTTGTTCAAGGATGCTTCTGGCACGGCCATGATTGCCCGCGCGGCAAACGCGTTCCCAGAACGAACACCCCGTACTGGATTAACAAAATCGCCCGAAATCAGGAGAGGGATCGCCAAACCAAGCGCAGGCTTGAATCACAACGGTGGCTGTTCTTGGAGATCTGGGAATGTGAAACCAAGAACGAGTTCGCCCTTAAAGAAAAACTTCGCTCGTTCCTGTCTGATTAGCCAGGCTCCGATAGCGTCACTGCCGTGGCTATCCGTTCCTTGCGGCTTAGCCGATACCGCCTGATGAATCTGCTTATAAAGGTCGCTGTCGCACCGTTGGATCTCAACACGCCGCTAGGAAGATCAATGTTTAGCTCCTTCGCAATCGCGATCACAACGTCGATTTGCTGTGGCGTAGGCAATTGCAGGTCTCGATCAAGCGAACTGTAGATAGCCTGTGACACGGACCGACTTAGGTCCGCGTAAAGATCCTCTGTTCGCAAGTTCAGAGCAGCCCTGCGAAGCTGGGCTTTCAAAGCTTCATGAAGCACCACGTCTATCTCAATTGGCAAAACCGAAGCTGCCTCAAGGGCAAGCGAAAGGACGACTCTTGGCATGATGGAGGTTGTCGAGTCCGCCGCTGAAAAACACGGACTAATGATACTTATATGTAGACTACTTTTGAGGTGGTAGTGATATAAGTAGCGGGGCCGTAGCGTCACACGTATGGAGACGCTCGAGATTACCGGTCAGCTGGGGACGGCTATACGCTCACTGAGAGAGGCACAGGGATTCAGCCAAGAATCGTTTGCCGACCACATCGGGATGCACCGGGCCTATTTTTCGGCGATTGAGCGCGGGGAAAGGAACATTACGGTAGGCACGATGGCCCGAGTAGCGCTAGGGCTGAAGACCTCACTGAGTTCTATCTTTGCCGCGGCGGGTCTATAGGTGTGGCTTTGGCCCGTTCTTCCCTGAGCGGCGATTCCCGTAACCCTAGGCTTTGCCAAGTCGAATCCTCCTGCTGATCCAAGCTGCGTGTGAGCCCGACTTTGCAACACTTTGATTGTCATCGGACATAATGCCCACAACCACCCGTCGGGTGTGGCCGAGCCCAGCGCCGCGGACCGGGCGATTACCCACGAACTTCGCGATGCGCTGCAGCTGGTGGGGGTTCGGGTGCTCGATCACCTGGTGATCGGCAGCGGGGCGCCGGTGTCGATGGCGGCCCTTGGGCTGATTTGATTGTGACAGCGCAAAAAAATAACGGCGCGGGGGGAGATCCGCGCCGTTCGGCCGTTTTGTGGGGAGAAGGGAGAGGAACGGCGGTCTCCTGTCCTCGTCAGCGGGGAGGTGCCTGGAGAACGAGATAAGTGTGGCAATGCCGCATGACAGGTCCATGACGTGGGTAGGACATTTCATATCGCCGCGACCCTCAGCAACTTATGCACACTCGGCCTTGGGCGGGACTTCCCGGGTCACTCTTGTCGAGGCCCTTACATGTACCTTCTAATGAGCTGAATCTACAGGCTATTTTTCTTTACATTACGATTTCCGCCGGAAAATCGTGAGGGTGTCCGCCAAACGTCGTTGCGTTCCCCACAGACTTATCCACAGATTTTCCCGTCGCGGCGCAGCATGCCCATGGCCCGCTCGATCCGGCTGGCGGGGCGCCGGTCTGATAGCATTATCGGTTCCATCGTCGCCCGACTATTGCCGTGAAAGAACAGCTGCGCGAACTGCTGCTGCGGGCCATCCGCACCCTGCAAAATGACGCCACCCTGCCTGCCGACCTCGAAGTGCCCAACTTCGTGATCGAGCGCACCCGCAGCCGTGAGCATGGCGACTTCGCCGCCAACGCCGCCATGCTGCTGGCCAAGCCGGCGCGCGCCAAGCCGCGCGAGCTGGCCGAGAAGCTGGTTGCCGCCCTGCCCGCCAATACGCTGGTGGGCAAGGTGGAGATCGCCGGCCCCGGCTTCATCAACTTTTTCCTCGCCGAGGGCGCCTACCAAGGCGAAGTGCGCCGCATCATGGCCGACGGCAACGCCTACGGCCGCAGCACCAGCGGCAACGGCGTGACGGCAGGCGTCGAGTTTGTCTCTGCCAACCCGACCGGCCCGCTGCATGTGGGCCACGGCCGCAATGCGGTGCTGGGCGACTGCCTGGCGCGCCTGCTCGATGCCACCGGCTGGAAGGTGAAGCGCGAGTTCTACTACAACGACGCCGGCGTGCAGATCCAGAACCTGGCCATCTCGGTGCAGGCGCGCGCCCGCGGCCTGACGCCGAACGACGCCGGCTGGCCGGACGACGGTTACCGCGGCGACTACATTGCCGACGTGGCCAAGGGTTACCTGGCTGGCGACAGCGTGGAAGTGGAAGGCCACGTGGTCACCGGCGCGAAAAGCGCGGACGACCTCGAGTCCATCCGTCACTTCGCCGTGGCCTATCTGCGCCGCGAGCAGAATCTGGATCTGCAGGCCTTCGGCGTCGGTTTCGACACCTATTTCCTGGAGTCCTCGCTTTATACCGAGGGTAAGGTGGAAGAGACCGTGCGCGAATTGGTCGCCCATGGCCACACCTACGAGGAAGGCGGCGCGCTGTGGCTGCGCACCACCGATTTCGCCGACGACAAGGACCGCGTGATGCGCAAGTCCGACGGCACCTATACGTATTTCGTGCCGGACGTGGCCTACCACCTGTCCAAGTGGCAGCGCGGCTACCAGAACGCGGTCACCGTGCTGGGCTCCGATCACCACGGCTCGCTGGCTCGCGTGAAGGCCGGCCTGCAGGCGCTGGACACCGGCATCCCCAAGGGCTGGCCGAACTACGTGCTGTACCAGATGGTGACGGTGATGCGTGGCGGCGAAGAGGTGAAACTCTCCAAGCGTGCCGGCAGCTATCTCACCCTGCGCGATCTCATCGAAGAAGCCGGCCGTGATGCCACGCGCTACTTCCTGGTCGCGCGCAAGGCCGATTCGCAACTGGTGTTCGACATTGACCTGGCCCGCTCGCAGAGCAACGACAACCCGGTCTACTACATCCAGTACGCCCACGCCCGCGTGTGCCGCGTGCTGGAAGAGCTGGCCGAGCGAGGCCTGCCCGCCGTGGATACGGCGGCTGGCATCGAGCAGATGGCCCGCCTGGACAGTGAGCACGAGCAGATCCTGCTGACCGAGCTGTCGCGCTACCCCGAGGTGGTGGAAGCCGCTGCAGGCAATCTGGAACCCCACCTGATCGCGCAATATTTGCGCGAACTCGCTGGCGCCCTGCACAGTTACTATCACGAGCACAAATGGATCGTGGACGACGCCGAATTGCGCAACGCGCGCATCACGCTCGCTATCGCCACGCGCCAGGTCATTCGTAACGGTTTGGATTTGCTGGGACTTAGCGCCCCGGAGAAGATGTAAATGGCAGCACGCAAGGGCAAAGGTCGGCAGGCCGTCCGCAATAACAGCGGTGGCATGCCTGGGTGGGGTTGGGCCGTTATCGGCATCCTTATCGGTGCCGTATTGATGTTCGCGATGCGCGGCCACCTGCCCATGACACCGCGTGCCAGCGATGGCCCGCAGCCGAACGCGCAGGCCAACCCGCAGCGCGGCAGCGATGCTGGCGCGGCCGCCACCGAGTCGACCTCCGCGACAGACAACGCCACGCCAGCGCCGAAGAAGCCGCAGTACGACTTCTATTCCGTGCTGTCGGAGAAGGAAGTTCGTATTCCCGACGCGGTGATCAGCGCGCAAGCCAAGGCCGAGCAACAGCAGAAGCAACAGGCGGCACAGCAGGCAGCTCAGGCGCAGCAGCCGATACAGGCCGCGCAAAAGCCAACACCGGGCCCGGCTGCCGTGGCTGAAGCCATCACGCCCGCGCCGGAATCGGCCGTGCGTGCTGCGCCGACATCGACACCGACCACGGCAGCAGCCGCGCCGGCCGCCAGCGGCTATCTGTTGCAGGTCGGCGCCTTTCCAAGCCCGGCCGACGCCGAAACGTTGAAGGCCAAGCTCGCCATGCAGGGCTTCGTCGCCAACGTCGCCTCCGTCAACGTCAACGGCCAGACCTACAACCGCGTGCGCCTCGGCCCGTTCCACTCCGCCACCGAACTGGAAGCCGCCAAGCAGCGACTGGCTTCGGCCGGGATCAATGCGATTGCGTTGAAGGAAGGCAAGTAAGAGATCAGGCATCGCCATTGCGGATGGCCGTGCAACGACTGTTAGTACGACGGATTGTGCTTTCCAGACAGGAGCGCCGTCGGCACTCTTGTCTGCTTCGCACGAACCATCTCTATCAACTGTCGCTTTCCCACCCGTTCCGAAGAAAAGGCCGCGCATTCGCGCGGCCTTTTGATTTAGAAGCTGCCTTGCTTCCAAATGAAATCCAGACTCCATCAAGGGCAGTAGCAAAACTACCGCCCTTGATGGCCAACTCAGAACTGCCAGCGCAGTCCGACGTTGGCCGACCAGCCCTGCTCGCCGGTATTGCCAGCCGTGGTTTGATAATCGCCACTGCCGTAGACCGACACCGTCTTGCTCAGTGCGCCAGTAACACCGGCGCCCAGCTGCCACACACGGCCCCAATTGCCTGTTTCCAGGGAGCTGGCAACACCCCAGGCGTCGCTCGTCATGGTGACTGAATCGCGTCCACCCGAGCTCGCGAGATAGTTCAGGCGTACCCATGGCGTCCAGCGCTGGCCACCATCGGTGACGAAGGTCCGACTGAGATTGGCGCCCACGCGACCTACCCATGCTTCCGTGTTTTGCGGCGTGACGCGCAGGCCGTCGCTATCAACGAAGCTGTTTGTATTCAGCGTCTGATAGACAGCCTGTGCCTGCGGCTCAAGCCGTACGCCATTGGCGAACACGAACGGATAGCCGCCTTCCAGCGAATACGTCCAGCCGTGGGTCTTGAATTGGGCCATGTCGTAGCCCCGGGCAGCCGTGTCGACGCGGGTGTCGTAGTAGTTGCGGGCCACCACGCCATCGAGATAGAACCCGTTACGCATCACATACGTACCAGTGGCCGCCACGCTGCTGGCACTCACACGCATGGCACTGCTGCCATCAACCGCATCGGGCGTGATGTGCGAGGTACCGATACTGCCGTACATGCCAAGCCGGAAGGTGGATTGGTCATTGTCGGTTTTCAGCCAGGTGCCGCCGATCTGGACGCCCCGATCGGTCTGGTCGAAGTCATAACCAAACTGGCTGAAGCTGCGATCGCTCGAGTACTGGTAATTGCCGCCAAATGCGCGGGCGTAGAACTCATCGCTGTTGCCGCTGCCCGATACGTCGTCCTGGTGGAATTCGCCCAGCCGGTCGTGCAGGGTGCCAAGGCTATGCATGCCGTAGGACAGCATGGCCGTGGAGGCACTGAGGTATGCCGGTACTTGCGGTACCACGGCCGGTCGCGACGCGGGCGTCGGATCGGGTGAGGGAGTAGGAGTCGGGGTGGGATCCGGGGTCGGCGTCGGATCGGGTGTGGGCGTCGGGTCGGGCACGTACGCATTCTGCAAACGGTAGTCCCAGTATCCATTGCCCGCACCGGTCACCACGCGCTGGCCTGCATCCGAGCTGCCGGGCTGATACGCCACCAGGTCATAACGCCACGGGCCGACGGCGACATAGCCACCGGACAGGGCGAAGGTCGATGCTGTCGACTGCCCTGCAACCTGCGCCAGCGAAATGCCTTCATTCGCCTCCATCACGCCATTCTTGTTGGTATCGGTGAGCGCACCATTGCCCGAACCGACGACTTTCAGAAACGTCGTGCCACTGGCGTTGCCTTCGACGAGCACGCGGTCCGTGAACTGATTGGACAACGGGCCACCATCGTTGAGCACGGTGTTCATCACAACCGTGCCGCCATTACCGACCAGATCGCCATGCACCACCATGGTCTTGTAGCTTCCGGCCGAGGGCGCGAAAGCTGCGGTACCCGCCAACGAAAGCTGCTGCATGTCGGAACTGGCGCTGATGTTCCAGGTGCTGCTGCCGTCTATGTCGACCTTATTGGCGTTGTATAGCGCACCGGTCAGCGACGAGCCCTGGGCCAGCGACACGTTGGCCGTACTCGACGCCTCTGCTTTCACATCACCCAATAGCGTGACGTTGCCGTTGGCGGTGAGGTCGACGGAGGTCCCCGGCTGGGTCACGTAGAGCAGCACGCCATTGCCGCCCGTAAGCTGGGCGGCGTTGGTGAGATTCACAACACTTTGCCCCGCGTCTGCGTAGATCGCGTTGCCGGTAACGGACGTGATTGAACCACCCGACATAGTCACCGCGTTGTTGACCGATGCCGAGCCATCCGTGGTGAGCCACAGACCATTGCGTTGCCCTTGGATGGTGCTGTTAACAAGCGCGGCGGTACCGTCGCCCAACGCGACGCCATCTGCCCTGGCGCCGCGTGTGGTGACAACGGTGGCGGTCGCGCTGATCTGGCTCCCTGCGCCTAACGCGACCAGGCCGTGCGCATCACTGCCGCTGGTGTTGATAACCGCGCTGTTCCCTAACGTTAACGCGGCACCATTGACGGCAGCGGCACCGTAGGCGTTGCTGCCCACGGTACTGATATTGGCTTGGTCTGTGGTGGTGATCAGGCTGCCGCTACCACTGGCGCGCAAGCCCAACGCACTGGCGCCAAGGGTGGATACGCTTGTTCCCCCGGCCAGGTTCACCTGACCGCCGCTCTCGGCATCGACGCCGTAGGCACCGATGCCCGCGCTATCCGCTCCAAGGGTCTGCACTTGCACACCCGTGGCAGTGATCAGGCTGCCGCTACCATTGACAACAAGTCCGCCGCTGGCCGCACCATTGGTAGTGACGCCGCCACCCGTTATCGCGATGGCGGCACCATCGCTCGCCGCCGCTCCATGCGAATTGCTTCCGTTCGTAGTAATTGCCGCATTCGCCACGGTTGCAAGCGTGCCGCTGTTGGAAGCAAGCACGCCATGGGCGCTGTCAACCAGCGTTTCGATAGGAGCGCCCGTAACTGATAGCGCGCCGCCGTCTTCCGCAGCAAGGTGCGCTCCTACAATGCGTCAGTGCTGCGTTGTAAGCCGCCAGGCTGGCCTGCTGACCACTGCTGTAAAGGCCCACGCTATTGCTGCCCGTGGTGCTTATATTCGACGAGCCCTCAAGCGTCACAACGCCGCCATCCGTGGCACTGGCACCATAGGAGGAATCACCGGTGGTCTGAATGGACGTGGCGAGACTTGCGTCAATCCGCGAACCCGCACCTACCGCCCAAATGGCATCGGACCCGCTGCCGCCGCCCGTGGTCAGTGAACCGTTCGACAGCGTGATCTGCCCCCCGTCGGCGGCATATGCGGCGTTTGAGTTGGTGCCATTCACGTTGACTGTGACATTGGTCCCGGTGATCGCCGAACCAGTATTTTCTGACCATAAGCCAGCTGCATCGTCCACGGTGACCGTCACCAGGTCGCCATTGTTGAGAGCAAGATGGTTGCCATCTGACACAATCACAGGTTGGGTATAGATAGCGGCCAGAGCCTGTCCTTGGATCACCGCTCCCACCAGCAGCGCCGCGCCAACCTTTTTCAGGCTCGACCGCTTGCCACGGCTCGTTGCCAACTCGGACACTACCGTCCAGCTACCCAAGGCCGTATTCCAAATTACGCGATAAATCTGATTCATCAGAAACAACTCCGTGTCATGACTTCCCACGACAGCCAGCGCGGCCTCCCCGCGCTCACCTGCCACATTCATCCAGATGGCTCCACGAAGGACCAGGTCCGCTGATCACGACGGGCTCACCACCCTTGTCATTGGTTTTAGTGGCAGAAGGTTGCTTGCAGCCATAGGACTAGTCTGAAAAAGCGTCTCCTTATTTGTCGCATCGCGGGGGCAGCGGCGTCCTCGGTTGAGAAGAGCCCCTCGTCACTGCTCTCGGTATCACTCCCCGAAAATGCAAAGAGCCGCGCTTTTGCGCGGCTCTTTGGGAAACTCTTACTTTCGCTTTCTGGCGACCAGGCTCGTAATCAGCCTTTGCGCTTCAACCGGATCAACCCGGAAATGTCGTCATCACCATAGCCCTGGCTCATCAGCTCCGCGTAATCAGCCAGCGAGCGTTCGATCACGTTGCGGTTGGTACCGGCGCTTTCGGCAATGCGGCGCACGATGCCCAGGTCCTTGTGCAACAGGCCTAGCTTGAAGCCGACGCTGAACTCATTGCGCAGCATGGTGGCGCCGCGCTTTTCGAGGAACCAGTTGCCGGCGGCGCCAGCACCGAGGGTGGGTATCAGGCGCTCGGGATCGAGGCCGAGGGCTTCGGCCAAGGCGAGCCCTTCGCACACACCCTGCGCGATGCCGGCGACCAACACCTGGTTCACCGCTTTGGTCGCCTGGCCCGAGCCCACACCACCCAGATGCGTCACACGCAGCGCATAGGCTTCGAGCACAGGGCGCGCACGTTCGAGCACATCCGCATCGCCGCCCACCATCACTGAAAGCTTGCCGTTCTTTGCGCCTTCCACGCCACCGGAAACCGGTGCATCGAGGAAATGGGCACCTACGGCGGACAGGCGTGCTGCCGCCTGCTTGGCGGTGTCTGGCGCAACGGTGGAATGATCAATCACGATGGCGCCCTTCTTCAGGTGCGGCATCAGCGCGTCGACCAGGCCGAGTACGTCGGCATCGGCGGTGACGCACAGCGCGATCACATCGCATTGCGCGGCAATGTCCGCCAGCGACGGCGCGGCGACGCCGAGTTCTTTCGCCACTGCATCGGCGTTGGCCTGCGTGCGGCTGGATACGGCGTGCAACACGCCATGGGCTTTCAAATGGCCGGCCATCGGCGTGCCCATGGCGCCGAGTCCGATAAATGCTGCCTTGAGACTCATGATATTTCCTGGTGTTTCAATCTTCACAGTGGACGTCGTGGGTGATGAAGGGGTGCGCGGCGTCGGGCAGCTCGAACCACTCCGGCTCGGCCAGCGTGCATCGCATGTCTTCCACGCCGCTGCTCCAGTGCTGGCGCATGCTGCCCGTGCTGAAATCGTAATCCTTGTAGTGGCTCTCGTACGGCTTGTTGCGATAGATGAGGTGAAAAAGATTGACCAATGCGCCGCTGGCGTAGATCTCCGCCTGACGATACGCCTTGTGGCGGCGCTGATCCTCCGGCACCAGCGCCATCAGGTCGTGCAGCACGCGTTGCTGCCGCTGACGCAGGCCCATGTACTCGGTGATCAAACGGGTGCGGCTGGAGTATTGGATATCCTTGGCGCGTGAGGTCACTTCGGCCAGATCACGTGGCACCTGCCCGCGCGCGCTCCACAGGTCAACCTGCAGTACCAGCGAATCGCGGCAGGAATCATCGGACAACACCTTGTACAGCGGCGTGTTGGAAACCATGCCGCCGTCCCAGTAAAACTCGCCGTCGATTTCCGTGGCCGGAAAACCGGGCGGCAACGATCCAGAGGCGATGAAGTGCTCGGCGCGCAGCGAGCCTTGGGTGTTGTCGAAGTAGACGAAGTTGCCCGTACGCAGGTTCACCGCGCCCACCGACACACGCATGGACGTCTTGTGGTTGATGCGATCGAAATCGACCAATCGTTCCAGGGTGACCTTCAGCGGCGCGGTGTCATACCAGCTCGCCGTGCCGGGCGAGGCGCGCCACGGCAGCAAGGGAAACGGGCGCGGCGTGAAGAAGCCCGGCTGCCCTTCGGTCAAGGCGCGAAATGCCGCCCACCCACTCAGCCCGCTTAGCCCGTTTTGCCAGGGCAACTGCCACGCGGCCGGATCGAGCGGCGGTGTGAGCCACGTCGGCACAACCGGCGGATGGCAGATGGTTTGCCAGAACTCACGCAGTCGTTCGACCCGGTGCTCGGGCGCATTGCCGGCGATGATCGCCGCGTTGAGCGCACCGATGGAGATGCCGGCGACCCAATTGGGGTGGATGCCGGCTTCATCCAGCGCTTCATACACACCCGCCTGGTAAGCGCCCAGCGCGCCGCCGCCTTGCAGCACCAGCGCGGTGGTGTGGTATTTCTTGACGTGCTGTCGAAGAAGATCCTGGTTGGACAGCTTTGATGTCGAATTTTTTCGGACGTCCATACGCATTAGCCTCGGCTCAATCAGCCAGATAGTCGTACACCACGGTGCCCAGGTCGAGCGTCAGGTCCGTGACGAAATGCAACGCTGACTCCACCTTCACGATCGGCAGGTCAGCCACCGGGGCCAACGCGTGGGAATGCAGTTCCAGTGACGCCGGGCCAGTCCAGGCGCCCTTCAGCGTGACGTTGGTGGTGTAGTAGCGAACCAGCTCGCAGATACGCGGCGAGCCATCAACGTGCGGAATGATCTTGAGCAGGAAATTGGGCGCGGCCAGCGAGTCCAACACAGCTTGGTGGTCGGCCTCGCGATGCTTGAAACCCATGGTGGCTTTGGCCACGCGTACCTTGCCGTAGTCGAGCGTGCCGACCAGCGTGTCGATCTCGGTCTCCAGCATCGGGCTGGCGAGTTTCTTGGGAAAACCCCAAAGCTCACGTCCGCCAGCAATCGGCGGATGGTCGTTCAGATACATCGCATGCACATAACCGCCGTGCTGGCCCTCAAAGCTGACCGGAATAACCTGGCCCGATTCGGTGTAGTCACCAAAGCCGGTGGAATCGGGCATGCGAATGAATTCGTACTTGACCAGCGGCTCGGTCACCTGCAGCGGTTCGGGCACCACGGCGCGCAGGGCATCGAGATCCGTGCGATAGGTAATGACCAGGAACTCGCGATTGACGAAGCGGTAAGGCCCAAGCGGAAACGCAGGGCTGGTCAAAGGCATGGCGAAGGCGTTGGCCTTCACGTCGGCAATCTTCATGGCGGTAGCGCTCCTGGCAACCTGCCCACGCGGCGCATGCTGGCCCGCGCGGACTCGTATCGATGGAATAAGCCGGTCGACCCCGCTCGTTATCAACGACGCAGGGCACGGCGACTACTGCATGTACCACCCGTGGCTGACCACAATCGACTGACCGGTGAGCGCTGCCGACGGGAAGCTGGCCAGATACAGCGCCGTCTGCGCGATGTCATCGACGGTGGTGAACACGCCATCCACCGTGTCCTTGAGCATCACGTTCTTGATCACCTCGTCCTCGCTGATGCCCAGTTCCTTGGCCTGCTCGGGAATCTGCTTCTCCACCAGCGGCGTGCGCACAAAGCCCGGGCAGATGACGTGCGAGCGCACGTTGTGGGCGGCGCCTTCCTTCGCCAGCGTACGCGCGAGGCCGAGCAGGCCGTGCTTGGCAGTCACGTAGGCTGACTTCAGCTTCGATGCTTCGTGCGAGTGCACCGAGCCCATGTAGATCACGATGCCGCCGCGATCATCCTGGTACATGTGCTTGAGCGCAGCCTTGGTGGTGAGGAAGCCGCCATCGAGATGAATGGCGAGCATCTTCTTCCAATCGGCATAGGCAAACTGATCAATCGGATTGATGATCTGAATGCCGGCGTTGGAGATCAGGATATCCAGATGGCCAAACGCGGCCGCCACCTTGTCGGTGCCGGCATTGACTGCGGCTTCGTCGGTGACATCCATCGCAATGCCGATGGCCTTGCCGCCAGCAGCGGTGATTTCTGCGGCGGTCGCATCAGCCGCCTGCTGGTTGATGTCGGCGATGGCCACCGCCGCACCGTTCTTCGCGTACAGCTCGGCGATTGCCTTGCCGAGCCCACTGGCCGCGCCAGTGATGAGTGCCACTTTGCCGTCGAGACTTGCCATAACCACTCCTTTCGATGGGGAACGGGGAAAGCTGGAACGGAATCAGGTTGTGCCGCCTGCGCCGTCTTTGACGACACAGGCGTCAGCCGATGGGCGCGCATCCATGCGACGAATGGACCACTCGAACGCAGTCCTACCCATTCGTCATTCCTGCGAAAGCAGGAATCCAGTGACTTCATGCGCCTGAAAGGCGCTGGACCCCTGCTTTCGCAGGGATGACGAGATTGGAGCGTCTCGCGTGCTAATCGCTCAGCGCACGCCCTCCGACAAATACGTATAGCCAGTCAAACCTTCATTCAACGTGACAAACAGCTGCTCGCCCGCGTCGCCCTGCACGCCCGCTGCCGCGATGCGCTCGCGATAGCTCTGGCGCAGTGCTTCGAGGTCGTACCCAACGTAGTCCAGCATCAGGTCAGTAGTGTCGCCGCGGCGCTTGTGCGCAAACACATACGAATCGCCGTCCACGCGCACGTTCACCGCATCGGTGTCGCCGAACAGGTTATGGATGTCGCCCAGCGTCTCCTGGTACGCGCCGACCATGAAGATGCCGAGGCGATAGCTTTCGCCTTCGTTCAATGCATGCAGCGGCAGGCTCACGTCCACGCCTTCGGCGTCAACGTAGTCATCGATGCGGCCATCGGAATCGCAGGTGAGGTCGACGATCACGCCGCGGCGCGTCGGTTCTTCGTTCAAACGGGCGATGGGTGCGATGGGAAAGATCTGATCGATCGCCCAAATGTCCGGCACCGATTCGAACACCGAGAAATTGGCGAAGTATTTGTCGACCAGTTTCTCGTCCAGCTCATCCATGGCCTGGCGATGCGAACGCTCGGCCGGCAGCAGCCGTGCGCGAACGGCGTTGGCAATGGCGTAATACATGTCATCGAGACGTGCGCGATCATCCAGCGTGAGCTGGCCCAACGCGTACAGCGCCTGGCCTTCGGCGAGGTGATGCTGGGCTTCGTGGAACAGCTCCAGCGCGGGGCGCGCATCGAGTTCGTGCCAGGTTTCGCGCAGGCGACGCAGCACCGCCGGCTCATGCTCGTGCGGTGCAGGGATATTGCCCTCCGGCACGGGTTCTACCTCGGTCACGTTGACCACCATCACGGCGTGGTGCGCAGTCATGGCGCGGCCGGCCTCGGTGATGATGTGCGGCGCGGGCAGGTTTTCCTCGGCCACGGCTTCGGCCAGCGACTGCACGATGGTCGCGGCGTACTGCTCGATCGAATAGTTGATGGAGTTGTGGCTGCGCGAGCGCGAGCCTTCGTAGTCCACGCCCAGGCCGCCACCGACGTCGACGATGTCGAGCGGCACGCCCATGCGCTTCAATTCCACGAAATAACGCGTGGCTTCGCGCATGCCGTTGGCGATGTCACGCACGTTGGAAATCTGCGAGCCCATGTGGAAATGCTGCAGCTTCAGCGTGTGCTTGAGGCCGGCCTGGTCCAGGCGCTCGACCAGGGTAAGTACCTGGCTGGGCGACAGACCGAACTTGCCCTTGTCGCCGCCGGTGTTCTGCCATTTGCCGGCGCCGATGGAAGCCAGGCGCACGCGTACGCCGAGCAGCGGCTCGACGTTCAGCGCCTTGGCTTCGGAGAACACGTGATCCAGCTCGGAGAGCTTCTCGATCACGATGTGCACGCGCAGGCCGAGCTTGAGCCCGATCAGCGCGAGGCGAACGTATTCGCGATCCTTGTAGCCATTGCAGATGACGACGCTGCCGGGACGAGCCATGGCCAGCACGGCCATCAGCTCGGGCTTGGAGCCGGCTTCGAGGCCGAAGCCATGCTCACCCGCGGCCACCAGCTCGCCGGCGACGCCGCGCTGCTGGTTCACCTTGATCGGATAGACGGCCGTGTATCCGCCGGCGTAGCTCCACTCGCCGATGGCCTTGGCGAACGCGTCCTGCAGGCGCTTCAGACGGTCGGCGAGGATGTCCGGAAAACGCACCAGCAACGGCAGCCGCAGGCCTTCGGAACGGGCGCGGTCGACGATGGCCGGCAGCGACAGCGCCGGGCCGGTGGCGCCCTTGGGACGCATGACAATGTGGCCTGCTGCATCCACGTCCACATAACCGTCCCCCCAATGCGGGACGGCGTAGGTGTGACGGGCAGCATCAATATTCCAGTGCTTCGACATGGAGGGCTCCTTGTACAACGGGCGTGTGACACCCTGAACATGTCGTCGCAGCGGCGAGCCTTGACGCGCTTGCTCGGTAAGAGCACGAAGTCAGCCGGCCGGAAGCCTCGCACGCCGCGGGGCCGGGATGACTTGGTGGGCCACGGGCGGGGGAATCGCCTGCTGGACCGGGCCCGTATTGTAACGGCCTCTTGTGACAATGTGCCGGTGCCCGTTTTGCCGGGGTTTCCCCGCCTGCACAGGACGTAGGCGGTAGTTCGGCTACAATTTCCGCTCTTTTACCCATCGATTGTCAGGATCATCCCCATGTCGCAGCACCCCAGCTGGTTCACCGAAGCCCACCAGGCCTCCGGCTCCTCCATCGGCTACCGCGTGGAGAAGCTGCTGCATGCCGAGAAAACGCCGTTCCAGACCATCGAGATCTACCAGACCACCGACTGGGGCAACCTGATGGTGATCGACGGCTGCGTGATGCTGACCAGCCGCGACAACTTCCTTTATCACGAGATGATGACCCACCCGGCGCTGTTCACCCATGCCCGCGCCAAGCGCGTGGTAATCATCGGTGGCGGCGACTGCGGCACGCTGCGTGAAGTGCTCAAGCACGAGGAAGTGGAGCACGCCGTGCAGGTGGAGATCGACGAGCGCGTCACCCGTCTGGCCGAGCAGTATTTCCCGGAGCTGTGCGAGTCCAACAACGACCCGCGCGCCGAGCTGCTGTTCATCGACGGCATCAAGTACATGGCCGAAGCCGAGCCGGAATCGCTGGACCTGATCATCGTCGACTCGACCGACCCGGTCGGCCCCGCCGAAGGCCTGTTCAACGCCGCCTTCTACGCCAGCTGCTACAAGGCCCTGCGCCACGGCGGCATTCTGGTGCAGCAGTCGGAATCGCCGATGGCCCACCTGGAGCTGATCAAGTCCATGCGTTCGGCCATGCGCACCGCCGGTTTCAGCGCGGTGAAGACGCTGCCGTTCCCGCAGCCGTGCTACCCCACCGGCTGGTGGAGCTGCACCATGGTGCGCAAGGGTGGCGACCTGGCCGGCTTCCGCGAGCGTGGCGCGCTGAGCAAGAACTTCCCGACCCGCTACTACAACGCCGACATCCACAAGGGTGCGCTGGCGCAGCCGGAGTTCATGCGCGAGGCGCTCGGCGAGTAACCCCGGTCAACGGTGAAACAAGCCCGCTGCCGGCAACGGCGGCGGGCTTTTTCGTTTCAGAACAACGTCGAGCGCACCTTGGGCAGCACCACCAGCAGCAGCGTGGCCAGCGGCCCGATCACCAGGGACAGGAAGAACCACAGCAGGCCGCTGCGGTTCTTGCCTTGAGCCAGCCCGGCGTTGATCAGGGCCAGCGTTCCCCAGCCGACGAACCAGGGGGCGGCGCGCCCATCGGCCAACATGGAAAATTCGTTCACTACCTTCTCCCTTGCTACACAGGATGATGGAGCATCCTGGGCGTGCGAAGCGGCCATGCTAGCAAGCCCACGCACTTTCTCGCGCCTGGCTCATTTGCTGGATCAGGCGAGCTTAATACTGGAGCGGTATCCTGACCGCTTCGCTTTGGCTAGGAGTCCTCAATGCTTGGACGGCGCGTTCTTACCCTCGGACTGGTTTTCGCCTCACTTGCCACACCGGTTCTAGCGGCCACGCCGCCGGCCAAAACCACCGCGCCACCGGCGGACGCGCAAGCGGCTGCGCGCCACAAAGCCCTGCTCGCCTTCCAAAAGGACCTGGTCAGCGTGATCGCCCCGCAGGCCGATCCCATTCCGCTCATGGGCGGCGCCCTGTTGGCCCGGCCGCTGCCGGATCAGCTCGAGATCAACAGCTTCCACAGCCTGATCGACCGCGCCGAGGCAGCCCCAGGCGCCGGCCCGGAGATCAACTGGGTCCGCCTGAGCGACTGCGACAGCAAGGCGGACGCCTGCCCCAACCCCGATGCCATGAGCAAGCTCATCACCCAGGCCCCGGACAACGCCGCCGTGTGGCTGCTCAAGCTTGGCCTGGACGTGCGCGACGGCAAGTCGGACGCCGCCCGCGATGACCTGGCCAAGGCCGCCGCGGCCAAAATCTACGACGACTACACCGGCGCCACCCTCAAGTCGCTGGCCAGTACCGTCGCGCTGCTGCCGCCCCCGGCCGCCGTGATCAATCCGCTGTCGCCCACCGGCGCCGCCGGCGTGCAGCTGGTGATGGTGTTTGGCCTGGCCGAAACCCAGCCGCAACCAGGCCTGCAGGCCACCGCACGATTGTGCGAAGACGGCGCCAGCGACGCGGCGCTGAAGGCCGACTGCCTGAAGCTGGGCAAGGTGCTGGAATGGAGTTCCAGCCCGTTGTCCCGTTCGCTGGGGCTGCACCTGCGCGAGGTGCTGTCCGAGGACGCGGCCCAACAGGACGACGCCCGCCGGGCTCGCCGCAACCTGATCTGGCAGGTGCAGAACTTCGCCCAGCTATCGTCGCGCGCCCAAGGCGAGCAGGCACTGGCCGGTCATCTGCTGGCGCTGGCCCGTACGGGTGGTACCCAGATGAGCCTGATGCTCACCGCCCTGCACGACTACAACATTTCCGTCGATGCACCGGCCGACTGGGAGCCCAACAAGGCCAGTTGATGTTGCCGCTTGCCTCGCCGCCCCGGCGTTCGTGTAGGCTTGGTCCAAGCTTGGAAACAGGGGCAGCAATATGCTGACGGTACTGGTAGCAAGCAGCAAAGGCGGTTGCGGCAAGAGCACGGTGGTGACGCAGCTGGCGTCGCATTGGGCGCAGGATGGCAAGCACACGGCCATCGTCGACGCCGACCGCCAGAAGTCCGGCTTCCGCTGGGCCGCGCAGCGCCCGGACAACGTGCCGGGCGTACTGGCCCTCGAAGGCGGCCGGCGATCCCTCGAAAAACTCCCGCCCGACACCCAGCGCGTGCTCATCGACACGCCCGCCGGCTCACAGGAGCGCGATCTCGAACCCTATCTGGAGCAGGCCGACGTATTGCTCGTGCCGGTGCTGCCGTCAACGTTCGACCTCGATGCCACGTTTGATTTCCTGGAACACCTCAAGCAGATCAACCGCATCAAGCGCGGCAAGTTGCCGGTGGGCCTGGTTGGCAATCGCCTCAAGCCATGGACCAATGCCAGCCAGGACGCCATGGCACAGCTCGCGGAAAACGCCCCGTTTCCGATCGTGGCCCAGTTGAGAGACAGCCAGGCCTATGTGCTGCTGGCCGCACTCGGCAAGGGTATCTTTGACTACGCTTCGGAAAACGTCCGAAGCCACCAGGAGGACTGGAAACACCTCCTGCGCTGGATCAAGCGCCAGCACTGAACCCGCGCGACCGCGCTACCCCAGCGCGGTACGACCTTGGAGGTAAGCCATGCACGAACTCATCCTGTTGCGACACGCCGAAGCCCAGCCCTCGCAAGCGGGCGCCGATGACCACCATCGGCGACTCAGCGGCCGCGGCGAACAGGAGGCGAAGGCCGCCGGCAACTGGCTTGCCTCGCACGGCGTCAAGCCAGACCGCGTGCTGTGCTCGCCCTCCGAACGCACGCGCAGCACCGCCTCGCTGGCGCTGGCCGCGTTGAAGCACGCCCCCGCCCCCGAGTTTGCCGACGACATCTACGAAGCCACGCCCGGCGAGCTGCTGGCCCTGCTCGATCAACACGGCGACGCTGGCACGGTGATGCTGGTCGGCCACAACCCCGGCATCGAACGCCTGGTGGCGTTGCTGGTCGAGGGCCGGTCCGACGAATTCCGCGGCATGCCGCCCGGCGGCCTGGCCGTGCTGCACCTCAATGGCACGCTTGAACCGGGTAATGCGCGCCTGGATGCTTTCTGGTCGCCATGACATGAGCTGGCAGTTTGCCGGCTGCCTGGCAGCCTTACTGCTCGCCGCATGGCCGGCACATGCCGCTGACTACCGTATCGATCCCGCCCGCTCGCACGCCGACTTTGGCGTCCGCCTCTTGTGGCTTAGCCAGATCACAGGCCGCTTCGAGGAAATCGACGGCGAGGTGACGCTGAGCTCGTTGCACGACACTGCCGTGGTCGACGCGCGCATCACCGTCGACAGCATCCAGATGAGTTCGGACCGCATGCGCCGCTGGGTGCTGGCGCCCGAATTCTTCGATGTGTCGCACTATCCTTCGATCCATTTCGTGTCCGAGCCGATTTCACTGGCAATGCTGGAGAAAGGCGGCGAACTCGATGGCACGCTGACGCTACGCGGCATCACGCGTCCCGCTCGCTTTCAACTGCAACCCTCGCGCTGCCCGTTGCACGAACCGCAGGAATGCGTGATTTCCGTGCGCGGCACCATTCAGCGCAGTGACTTCGGCATGAGCGGACATCGCACCGCCGTGTCGGATCGTGTCGACCTGGGCATGATGATCAGCCTCGACTACGCCCAGCGTTAAAGCCAACCTTTATCATGCGCGAATGCACCCGCGCTGGATCGCCCTTGCCACCCTGCTCGTTGCGATCCTGGTTCTGCCGGGATGCAGCGTGTCGCCTACGCGCGTCCAGCGCGCGGACGCCGTGGTGGCCGCACATGCGGTGCGCGAACTCGACTGCGACCGTGCCGATCACTGCGCGATCAATTCGCCCTTGCTCCAAGCCGCGCAAGAGGCCATGTTCGACTCCACGGCCGAGCGGCCGATTCACGTGGTCACCCTGCTCAACGACAGCGAAGCGGCCATGGTGGCGCGCCTCAACCTGATCCGCGCGGCGCAGCACACCATCGACGTGCAAACCTATATCTGGGATCAGGACGACGCCGGCCAGCTGGTGCTCAACGAATTGTTGCAGGCCGCGCGACGCGGCGTGAAGGTGCGCATCCTCGCCGATCAGTTGTTCTCCTTTGGCGACCCCGTGTTGCTCGAACGCCTGGCCACCGCGCACGCCAATCTCGAAGTGCGCCTGTACAACCCCACCTTCCACGAGGCGCAGACTTCAGCGGTCGAGTTCACCGCCGGCATCGTGTGCTGCTTCAGGAAATTCAACCAGCGCATGCACAACAAGCTGATGCTGGTGGATGACACCATTGGCATCACCGGCGGGCGCAACTACCAGGATCGCTATTTCGACTGGGACGACGACTTCGATTACGTCGACCGCGACGTGATGGTGGGCGGACCGGCGGCCCATGCCATGGCCAATAGTTTCGAGACGTTCTGGAACCACAAGCGCTCGGCGCCACTCACCCACCTGCGTGACGTCAACCGACATATCCTCGATACCGCCGAGCCGCCGCCGTGGCCGGCGGCGCGTTACGTCCATCCGCAGCGCGTGGCACGGGTACTCGAAGAGTCACAGGACAGCGACTGGCTCGACGATGCGCTGGTCAGCGAGACGCTGCGCACCGGCCGCGTCGATTACTTCAGCGACCTGCCCTCGAAAACCAAGGATCCGGATCAACGCAGCACCCATGAATTCACCGCGCACGTGATGCGCATGGTCGGCGCCGCGCAAAACGAGGTGGTGCTGCAAACGCCCTACCTGGTGCTGAGCAAACCCGCCCAGGATCTTTTCTTGCGCCTGCGCCAGCGCCCGGCGCCGCCACGCATCATCGTGTCGACCAATTCGCTGGCCTCGACCGATGCGTTCGCGGTGTATGCCATCTCCTACAAGCACCGCAAGCCCTACATCAAGGACTACGGTTTTGAGGTCTACGAGCTCAAGCCGCAGGCGGTGGGCCCGGCCGAGGACAACGCCGATGCCGCCGACGACGAAGGCCCCGCGCCATCGGCGCAGGCGGGCAGCGATGCCAAGCGCCGCATCGGCAACGAGCGTGGCCTGCTCGGCAGCCGTAGCGGGTCCCGACGCAACCGCCCGGCGCGGCTGACCATGGAAGGGCGACGCTTCGGCCTGCATGCCAAATCCATCGTGGTGGACGACGACTTCGCCATGGTCGGCTCGCACAACTTCGATCCGCGCTCGGACCACTACAACACCGAAGCGGGTGTCATCGTCTATGACGCGCGCTTCGCCAACGAACTGCGCGACAGCATCCTGCGCGATACCCAACCGGAAAACGCCTGGGTGGTTGCGCAGCGCCAGCAAAGCAGCCTGAGCATGGCCATCGGCGATTTCTCCGCGAGCCTGCCCATCTTCGACCTGTGGCCGTATCGCTATGCCACCAGCTACGACCTCAAGGCTGGCTGCACACCCATGCGCCCGAGCGACCCGGCGTTTCTCAGCTGCTACACGCCGGTAGGCGACTTCCCCGACGTGGCGACTTCCCCGAAGCTGATCTATACGCGCTTGATCACGGCGTTTGGTGGCGGGGTGAAGGGCGTCCTGTAACGATGGATACCCGGCCGCCGTCGCAGGAGGGCACCTGCGCACGACATGCCTACACCGTGGTATAGGCATCGCGCCGCGGTCGCGCACAGGGTGCGCTCCTACAGGGAACGGTCACGTTCGCGTCTGCGGACCGACCGAGCCTGATCGATGCCTTCATCAACACGCCAGGCCCATCCAGTTGTTGTAGGAGCGCACCCTGTGCGCGACCGCAGCGCTTCGTCGTCACCTCTCCGCTAGGCCCACGTGTCGCGCACAGGGTGCCCTCCTACAGGGCACGGACACGTTCGCGTCTGCGGATCGACAGAGCCTGATCGATAGCTTAATCAACGCGTCGGGCCCATCCAGTTGTTGTAGGAGCGCACCCTGTGCGCGACCGCAGCGCTTCGTCGTCACCTCTCCGCTAGGCCCACGTGTCGCACACACGGTGCCTTCCTATAAGCAGGCGGTTGCGTCAGGGCGCCGATAGCGCGCTGTCGGCACCGTCATCAAAACGCATCACCAGCGAGCCCTCCAGCCCCTCGGGGCGATCGGACGGCACCGCAAAACGCCAACCCTGCACCGTTTGCACGGCGCGGCGATCGAGGTCGCCATCGCCGCTGGTCTGGGCAACCGCAGCCCGGGTCACGCGGCCTTGGCCATCGACGCTGAGGTGAAGTACCACGCGGCCATTGAGCGGCGCGGCGCGGTGAAAGAACGATGCCGCCGGGGACGGCATTTCGATCGGGGTCAGCGTAGGCGTGGCCGATACGCCGCGGCCTAGCGTGCGGCGCGACCGTAGCAAGCGCAGCCGCGCGCCTGTCGTCGGGCAGCGCATGCGCGGTGCGCGCATGCCGCCGCAGCACCGCCCGCACCTTGTCAGTGCGGGCCGCCGTTCGAACCGGCGGCCCCGCCCAGTTATCGGTGAACGTGCTGAGCCAAGCGGTGCCACCCACACCTGTCGCCAACGCGAGCAGGCTCAGGCCGGCAGTAGTGCGCAAGCGCAACATGGGCCCGCGGCGAAGCTCAGCGCTCGAGGATGGCGGTAACGCCCATGCCGCCGGCAGTGCAGATGGAGATCAGGCCACGGCCCGAGCCCTTCTGCTCCAGCAACTTGGCCAGCGTGGCCACCACGCGCGCACCCGTGGCGGCGAACGGATGGCCCGCGGCCAGACTTGAGCCATGCACATTGAGCTTGGCCGGGTCGATGGAACCCAGCGGCTGGTCGAGGCCCAGGCGATTCTTGCAGTAATCGGCGCTTTCCCACGCCCGCAGGGTGCACAGCACCTGCGCGGCGAAGGCTTCGTGGATTTCGTAGAAATCGAAATCCTGCAGGGTCAGGCCATGGCGGGCGAGCATGCGCGGCACCGCCACGGTGGGCGCCATCAGCAGGCCCTCGCCATGCACGAAATCGACGGCCGCCACTTCGGCGTCACGGAACCACGCCTGCACGGTAAGACCGCGCTTGGCCGCCCATTCCTCGGTACCCAGCAGCACGGCCGCCGAGCCATCGGACAGGCCGGTGGAATTGCCTGCGGTGAGCGTGCCGTGGCCGGAGCTCTTGTCGAACGCGGGCTTCAGCGAGGCCAGTTTTTCCAGGGTGGTGTCCGGGCGCAGGAAACCATCGCGCTTGAGGCCGCGGAACGGCACCACCAGGTCATCGAAGAATCCCGCGTCATACGCGGCTGCCAGCTTGTGGTGACTGTCCAGGGCCAACTGATCCTGCGCCTGGCGGGTGATGTGCCATTCCTTGGCCATCTTCTCGCAGTGGTCGCCCATCGACATGCCGGTGCGCGGCTCGGCCACGCCCGGGAAGGCCGGCTTGAGCTCCTTCAGCGAGAAGCCCTGGGTGGCGGCGCGCAGTTTTTCCTGAAAGGTCTTGGCGCGGTTAAGCGCCAGCAGGCGCTTGCGCAGGCGTTCGCCCAGTACGATCGGCACGTCGCTGGTGGTGTCCGAACCGCCCGCAATGCCCGCCTCGATCTGCCCGGTGGCGATCTTGTTGGCGATGATGATGGCGTTGTCCAGCGAGGTGCCGCAGGCGCGTGCCGTGGTGATGCCCGGCGTGGTCGGTGCCAACCCGGACGACAGCAGGGCCTCGCGGGCCAGGTTCCAGTCCGAGGAGTGCTTGATCACCGCCCCCATGGCCACTTCGCCCAGTTCCACCCCATGCAGGCCATAGCGTTCGACCAGCGCCCCGAGCACTTTCACCGACAGGCCAAAATTGCCGACATCGGCGTAGGCGGTGTTGTTGCGGCAGAAGGGAATGCGCACGCCGCCGATCACACCGACGCGCTTGAGCGTGTTTTCCATGGCAAACACTGTCCGAGAAGCCGAGTCCCCAAGGCTAACCCGCCCCGCCACGCCACGGAAGCCCAAAAACCCGGAATGCTAGAATTTGGTTCTTTGCTGTTCGGGTTTGCCCTCCGTGGAAGCACAAACACTCATCGCCCTGCCCGTCGTCCTGGCTCTGGAACTATCGGCCAGCGATACCCCGCGCCAGCGCACGCTGAGCCGCGACGAAGCTGCCGAACTGGCCGCCCTGGTGGCCGCCGACCTGCACGCGTTGGTACCGCAGGTGGACGAAGCCCGCCTCGCCTTGGCCGGCGCGCTGTTTGACGCGGTGGAGCTGCTGCGCCCGGGATTCCCGGTGTGGGGCACGCTCGATGAGCTGGCGCGCCGCGTGCCGCGCGGCCACTTGGAGAACGTGGTGGCCTTCGGTACCCACGAGGGCCATATGCCCGCCCAGCCGCTGGAGCCCGAGGCGATTTTTGCCGACGGCCCGATGCGCCTGCTGCCGATCTCCCTGCTCGCCCCCGAGGCGCTGGCCGAGGCCCTGTCGGAGAAGCTGGAGGTGGAACTGGTAGGCCGCGGCGAAGCCGGCGCCCGCACCGCCGACTGGCTGATGCGCACGCTCGGCGTGAAGCTGGAACATGCCCGTTACCTGAGCCGCAACGACCTGCTGGCACTGACCTGCGTGCAGTACGAGCACGTCAATCTCGCCCCGCTATGGAGCCTGCTGGAGGCGGCGCTGCTGACGCCTTATCGCGAGGAAGCCACCATGAGCGCGCGCGGCCTGGCCCTGCGCTACGTCGAGGGTCGGGTGGAGGCGCAGTCCCCGGCCGAATGGCTGCGCGGCCAAAGCGGCGACGCCGGCCAGCGCGCCCATGATTTCGCCGGCATCGTATTCGAGCTACGCCAGTACGCGGCCCTGCTCGACGCTCACCATCTGCCGCTGGTGTTGCCAACGGCCAACGCCGAGTCGGCCGCCGGTTATCTGCTCGAAGCCCTGGCCACGGCCGAGGCGGGTTACGACGCGCCTGCCATTTACGCCCACGAAGCCCCGGGCCTTGGCGTGGTCGCCGTAACGGTGGCCCAGCGTGGCGATGGCGGCCGCGCCCGCGTGCTGGCGCACGGCTACCCGCTGCACCCCCAGGCGTTGGGACCACTGGTGGCGAAGCTGGCCGATCGTTACAGCATCGTCCCCGACCTGCATGCATTGGGCCGCATCCTGTTCGACGCTGAGGGCCAGCTCGGCGCACCAGCCGAAGCCCTGCACTGAAGCCCCGCTTTAAGGCGCACATTTCAATCCATCGTCATTCACGCGAAAGCGGGAACCCAGTGCCTCTTCATGTCCGCACAAGTACTAGATCCCTCGCCTGAGGGATGACCGAGAGGCCTCGCGCCGGGTTTGAGCCTGGTCTTGATTCGCCAGGGGACCGAGAGCCCCTCCTCGCCCATCTGCACAGCCGACCGCTGTTGGCGCATGATGCTGCGAGGAGGCGCCCGGGGTGCGCCAAGGTGGCGACCTAAGCATGCGGCAAACCGATCGTGAGTACCTGCCAGCCGGCGGCGAGTCCCAGTGGCCCGCCCATGTGCTGCACGGTGCGCCCGCGCTGATCACCTATATCGATCGCCAGCGCCGCTT
Source organism: uncultured Gammaproteobacteria bacterium (assembly GCA_963783075.1). GTDB lineage: Bacteria > Pseudomonadota > Gammaproteobacteria > Xanthomonadales > Rhodanobacteraceae > Dyella. Next base: position 823,465 of record CAWAMF010000001.1, read on the forward strand.
CCGTTTCGTCAACGGCACGCACCAGCTTTGGCTGGGCATCGACCCATCCCGGATGGTCGGTCAGCTGGTGGATGAAGTCATGGATGACTGGAGCATGCAACGTGCCGGCTCATGCCTGGCGCAGGCGCTTGCGGGCGAGCCGGCGGTCTACGAGGGAGAGCTGTTCGGCGGCAGCGCCCGGTGCTACGTCCACGGCAATTTTCAGCCGGATTTCGGCGCTGACGGTCAGGTGCGCGGCGTGTTTACGGTGTTCATCGACATCACCGAACGCCATGCGCTGGAAACGCAACTGCGCGAGAGCGAACAGCGCTTCTACGGCGCCTTTCAGCACGCCGCGATAGGTATGGCCCTGGTGACACCCGACAGCCATATGCTGCGCGTCAATGGCGCGCTATGCCAGATGCTGGGTTATAGCGAGCAAGAGCTGCTCACCATGTCATTCATCGACCTTACCCACGAAGATGACCTGGACGCCTCCCGCGAACTTTCCGCCGAGCTGGCCGACGGCGGACGCGAGACGTACCAGCTGGAGAAGCGCTACATCCATCGCGACGGCCATATCGTGCATGTACTGGTGAGCGTGTCCTTGGTGCGTGGCGTCGACGGCGCGCCGCAACACGCGGTGGCGCAAATCCAGGACATCAGCCAGCGCAAGGCCTATGAGGAAGCGCTGTTCCGCGAGCGCGAACTGGCCGAGGTAACGCTGCGCTCCATCGGCGATGCGGTGATCACCACCGACATGCAGCATCGGGTGACCTCGCTCAACCCGATCGCCGAGGCGATGACCGGCTGGAGCCACAGCGAAGCCGTCGGCAAACCAATGAGCGAGGTATTCAAGCTGATTGACCGGGGTACGCGTGAGCCGCTGTACAACCCATTGCTGGACGCCATCGCCCGTGACGCCATCGTCGAGCTGAAAGGCGACGCGGTGCTGTTGCATCGCAACGGTTTCGAAACCCCTATCGAAGATTCCGCCGCCTCCATCCACGACCATGCCGGCAGCGTGATCGGCGGCGTGCTGGTGTTCCACGACGTCAGTGAAACGCGCGCACTCGCGTTGAAGATGGCGCATCTTGCGCAACACGACACGCTTACCGGCCTGCCCAACCGCAGCCTGCTGCAGTCACGACTGGAACAGGTACTGGCCGCCGCCCAGCGCCGCCAGGACCAGGCCGCATTGCTGCACATCGACATCGACCATTTCAAGCAGATCAACGACACCTTCGGTCACGATGCCGGCGACGGCATGCTGCGCACGTTTGCCGCCCATTTGCGTGGCCATCTGCGCAATGAAGACACCGTCAGCCGCGTAGGCAGTGATGAGTTCGTGGTGCTGCTATCGCACGTGGATGGGCGCATCGGGGCTAGCCAGATCTGCGAGAAGCTGATGCGTGGCTGGCAAGCGTCCCATGCCAGTCGAATAGGCGAGCTAGGCGTCGATTTCAGCGTGGGCATCAGCGTCTATCCGGACGACGCGCACAATGCCGAATCCATGCTGCGCAATGCCGACGTGGCCATGTACGAAGTGAAAATGCAGGGCCGCGGCGGCTACCGCTTCTTCACCCCTTCCATGAGCGAACGCCCTGCCGCACGCCTGCGCATCGAGCAGGAATTGCGCAAGGCGTTGCGCCGCGGTGAGCTTGAGCTGCACTACCAGCCGAAAGTGAATGCCGTCTCCGGTGCCATTGTCGGTGCAGAAGCGCTGCTGCGCTGGTTGGTTGACGACCGGGAGGTTTATACCCCCGATGAATTCATTCCCGTAGCCGAAGAGAGCGGCCTGATCGTGTCGCTTGGCGACTGGGTCTTGCGCGAAGCCTGTCGCCAGGCCGGTGAGTGGTACCGCGCCGGTCACCCCATTGTGGTGGCGGTCAATGTGGCCGCACCCCAATTCCAGCATCCTGGTTTCCATGACGCATTGCAGTCCGCGCTGAAGGATTCACAGTTGCCGCCGGCATTGATCGAGCTCGAGCTGACCGAACGTATGGTGATGTCTGCAGGCGACCAGAGTCGCGCACTCATGCAGCGCATCAAGGAACTTGGCGTAGGTCTGGCGCTGGATGATTTCGGCACCGGCTACTGCAGCCTGTCGTACCTGAAGTACTTCCCCATCGATGCACTCAAGATCGATCGCACCTTCGTGCGCGACATCGCCAGCGACCCCGACAACGCCGCCATTACCGACGCCATTATTGCCATGGCGCACGGGCTGGAAATGAGCGTGGTCGCTGAAGGCGTGGAAACCCTTGAGCAGGCCGAGCACCTTCGCGACGCCGGTGTGTCACTGCTGCAAGGCTTTCTGTTTGGCCAAGCTCAACCGGCCGATGAATTCGGCCGGCAGCTGCTGCCCACCTAATCACCGCGCACCTTGCCTCCCCAACCCTCCCCTGCGCGCAGGGGAGGGAGCCAACATGCAACTCGGCTGTGATTCAGCGCTGTGCGTTGCACCTTTGAGCTTTTGTCGGCCTTCATCTGCTGCCCGCCTAAACACCGCGAGCTTTGCCCCCTCCCCCTGCCAAGCAGGGGGAGGCTGGGAGGGGGTAATCACCTACAGAGCGAGGCGCTTCTTCGCACGCCCCACAAACTTCGACGTGCAGCCAGCCAACAACGCTGGTTCGCTACTGATAGCTCATGGTGAACGTCATCGAGGTATTGGCCGCACCAGGCCCCACGATCGCGCCGGTCTGGTAATAACGCGCCTTCAAGGGAATGGTGTAATCGCCGCCGGTCGCGCTGCTGTAACCATTTAACGTTTGGGGCGTGCTCAACGGAAGCGGTGTGCCTGCGTCGCTTAGCAATTGCACGCCCACGCCCGTTGCGGGAGAGGAAAACGAAGCGTCCAGCGCCACGACGGAATTGGCGGTGTTCAGTACCGTGGTTGTCGGATCGATCTGGTAGGTGATGCCGTTCATTCCTGCCGGACAGCTTTGCAGGTTGATATTGAAACTAGTGGATGACGTAAAGGCATTGGGGCCCCCGAATTCCGACGCGCTATGCGTGCCTAGCGGAACTGTCACGTCAGGCGTCGTACATGCCAACTCCGTAAAGACGATGTCGTTACCCAAAGACACCACAATGTTCTGAAGATCGCCCGTGTTGAATGAACCGAGGACGCCAGCTGGAATCCGAGTGCCGGGTGCGATGGGGCCAATTCTCACCAAGGAAATGACTTCCTGAGCGCCACCAATTCCGCCACCGCCATCGAGTCCCGTTACGTAGATTCCGTACGACGTAAAGTACTGATTTACCCAGTACCAGGTCCATGCCAACCCGGTGTTTCCGATGGGCTGGTAGATTCCGGGACTTGGCGCGTTAGGGCCACGAGCATTAACCACGCCGGCACTCGCATTGACGCAACCGGACACCCAGAAGCTGCCGGGAACATTAAAAGATCCGGTACTGACGATTGAGATATCGGTGGGAGTATCGCGCGGTATGGTGACAGCGCCTGGCAAAATTATCGTGTAATAGCCCGTCGTGCTACCCGCAGCGAAATTGCAATTCGCCGCCGCATGCCCTGACCATAATCCAGCGGTCAGCAGTAGCAACACACCGAAAATATTTACATATCGTCTCAACATCTCATTACCTTGGCACTCTTGTTTGATGTGCCACGTTTCGAGCCAACTACTGATAGCTCATCGTGAATGTCGCCACGCTGTTTGCTTGGCCAGGCGTCACGGTGTCGGCAGTCTTAATGTAACGCGCTGACAACGGTATGTTGAGCGTTCCATTTCCCATGGAACCTTGCACTAGCCACTTGTTGGTGTTCCCCGCGGTACTGGCATCGGGGCCAAAACCCAGCACGGTCGAGCCATTGAGCACCTGAATACCCACGCCGGATGCCGCTAAGGACCCGGGGGTCAGAGGCAATACGTTCGACGTGTTTCCGGGGTTCGCCGCGTCCGTCAAAGTCATATAGACATTGGTAACAGTGCCGGCTTCACCACCGGAACACTGAAGTTGGATGTTGAATGGTGGTGTCGCCGCGGACACCGACCCAATGGTCGTGAAGGTGTTTGCAGGCACAGTGCCCAACGGCACCGTCAGTGTCGGCGTCGTTACCGTGCATGACGGCACCTGTGGTTCAATCGGAATGACACCCGCTACCTGCAGGGACATCAATTGATAACTACCATCCATATAAGTACCGCCGACTTCTCCGCTGAGCGCACCTCCTGCCGTGATGGGTCCGGTTTTGACCAACTGCAGTATCATCGAGTAACTGCTATAGCTGGCGTTGGTGTTCATGCTTGACCAGCCGTACGCGTCGCCGACAGCAGTAAACGGCCACCAACCGGGGGGACCCGGTATCCAATCTGCAAACGAAATTCTGTATCCCACCCCGGCAATGGGGGTCGAATAGGTGTTGTATGCACCTTGCGTGCCCTGGGTGCCACGATAGACGATCGTCATGGCAGAAGGGCTGCAGGTCATCAGTACGTTCGTAACAGGTTGTATCGGCAAGATCGACGAGTAGACAACCGTACCGATCGGCACCGTTGGATCGAAGATGGCTGGAGGGGCGCTGAACGTATAGACGGCGGGAGCGTTTCCCGGAAGGTTGGTAGTGCAAGTAGCCCAAAGGCTCGTTGGCAAACCAAAAAGCAGCAGCCAGCAGTGGCGTAGTAGCTTCACAATGACGTCCTCTCACATATGTTTAGGCAGCGCTCAACCAAGCGCCTGACCACGAATTTGGGTTGTTGGCGACACATCGCCTCGACAACTCGCTGCACTTCCTCCACCGCGGTGCCCTCTACCTGCAAACCGCATCAACGGCAGCCATGACGCCACTCGTGTCGCTCTTGTCGCGCGCCGGCAGGCTGTACTGCAGATGGCACTGTTCGTTGGCAGCATTACCCCAACGCACCGTCAACACGCCGCCCTCTTCCGCACCACGCACAAACAACTGACCGCCCTGCCCCATGGTGCCCACGCTCTGGCCGTTGGCATCCAGCACGTCGGCAGCGAACGGAACGGGCTTGCCATCCGCCTGCGCGGCGCGAATCAGCACCGCGCGGCCGCTGACCGTGTTGAACTTGAGAGGAACCACGGCGCCCGCGCGAGGTGCCGTCTGCAGACGCGTGGTCTGCAGCTCGACGTCGTTGGAGGTACCGGTGGGGTCAAGCGTGACGTCGTTCATGCGATACGGCATGAGATTGCTGGCTACCGCGTAACCACGTCCATCCACCATGGTCTGGCCGCTGCTGGACACGCGGGCGCCCTTGGCGTCCGGCGCGTCGATGATGCCGATGGCACTGTTGAGATCCAGCTGCGGTGACAGCGTGATGCCGCCGCCGTGCACTACCACGCCACCGGAGACACCCGCCGACGCCTGCTGGAAGTGATCCGAGTACGAGTAGCTGCCGTTAAGGCTGGCGTACGGGGCCGCCAGCCCAGCGTGCCGCTGGCCGTGGTCTGCGAGCTGCTGTTGTTGTAATCGCTGTATGTGGCATTGGCACCGTAATTGAACTGGCTGGTCTTTCCGAAGGTGCCGGTGACACCGACGCGATCGTTGTTGCCCATGGCGTCATCGTGCGTGGTCGAGAACTGCAGCATGGGCCTATGGCGCGACGATGGACCGCCCAATGGAATCGACACGTTGAGACCAAACTGGTTGTCGTAATGCGCGCCGTTGTACATCGGACCTGCGGTGTAGGTGCGGCTGGCCGTGACACCGAAGTTCACACGACGATACGTGTTGCTGTAACCCAACTGGTAGGTGGTGGCATTGGGCATACCATGCCAGTAGGTATTGCGCGAGCCGTTGAAATACAGGCTGCCGTACTTGCCACCGAAGTCCTGGTTGACGGTGACGTTGAGGCGCTGCTTGGAGCGCATCAGGTTGACCGTATTCAGGCCGTTGCTGCGCATGGACGTCATCATGTCCTGCGTGATGACGGCGTCGGACAGCGACAGGAACTTGCCGTTGGAATAGCGGTAGGACGCCAGCGCGAAGGTGGTGCGCGAGCTCGGAATGACCTTGGAGTACGACAGGCGAGTGCTGACACCGGACAGGGAATCGGCACCGCGGAACGTGGTGTGCGAGTTGGTGATGTCCAGCGCAACCGCGCCTATTGGCGTGTTGATGGCCGCGCCGCTCAGGTAACCATGGTAAAGATTGCGGTAGGTGGACTGCGCGCCGCCGTACACCGTCAGCCAGTTATTGATGCCGCGCTGATAGGTGCCTTCCACAAAGTACGGCTTGTCGTTGCGCAGCGCAGTGTTGTGCACCTGGCCGTCGGTGATGGCCCAACGGCTGACGCCGGGGCGCAGCAACATGGGCACGGCCGAGTACGGCACGAGGAAACTGTGCACGCTGCCGTCGGCCTCGAACACGGTGACGGTGAGGTCGCCGCCGTAACCGGTCGCATAAAGATCGTTGATAACGAATGAACCCGGCGCCACCGTGGTCTGGTACAGGAGGTTGCCGTTCTGGCGAACTTCCACGCGGGCTTGCGTGTTGGCCGTGCCGCGCACCACCGGCGCGTAGCCCTGCTGCGAGTCGGGCAGCATGCGGTCGTCGCTGTACAGGGTGATGCCACCGAACGGCGTGGTATCGAACACGACACCCTGCGTGTAACCATCGCCGATGGTGAACTGCGCCTTCCAGCGCGTGATGTCGTGGGTGGCGGTGGTGTTGATGTTGGTCCAGTGGCTCCGACCCGTGCGCTGGTCCCACTGCGCTGTTTCCTGGCTGCGCACGCGCCAGCCCATCACGTTCATCCCGAGATTGAGACCGAGATAGGCGTTGATGTCGTTGCTGTTGTAACCGCCCGTTTGCATCGGCAGGAAGGTGCCGCGCTGCACCGGCACATATTGGCCATTGGTGCCCAGCATGTAGGTGCCCGTGGTACTTGGCACATAGTTGCCGCTGGGGCCGGCCATGTAGTACTGCGCGCCCTGCACCTGTACCTGGCTGCCATTGGCACCGATGGCAGTGCCGGTGCCTTGCATACGAGGGCCGCTATAGCTCTGGTTGAGTGAATAGGCATTGGCGTTGTAACCGAGCAGGAACGCCGTTTCGCCCTGATCCCACAGCGCCGGGCTGACGTAGCCGCGCGCCTGACGCTGCAGCGACTCCTGCGGGATGGACACATCGAGGCGAAGATCGCCCACGTCCATATGCACGGTGGCGTCAGCGCTGATGTCCTTGATGGTGATGCATTGACTCTGCGCGTTGACGGTTTGAGCGTCCAGCGCTTTGACGTCCACGCCCATCTGCACCAGCGTGGCGTAATCGAAACACGGCTGGGCGACCAGGCTGCCTTCAACAGCACGGAACTGAATGTCTTTGCGCGCGACGCGGCCATCATTGACGAAGACGTCGACGTTGTAGCTACCTGGCAACACCGGGTTACCTAGCTCAAAGCGAGAAACGTCGACCGACTGGCTGGCGCCGGTGAAAGCTTTACTGAATTCGACCAAGCCTGGCTCGAGGGCAGGTTCCAGTGCTGGAGAAGCAGGAGAGATGGCAGGCTCCAATGCCGGAGAGGCAGGAGCGAATGCGGGATCTGCAAGTGCGACTGCCGGCACCGTACCCAAGGCAAGCATCACAAACCACGCGAGCGGCCGATGGCGTACCGCACGGAGCAGACGGGCGTCCGCCATGTACGAGGAATGACATTGCTGCTTGGCACGAATCGCATTCATGGGTGTCACTGCTCTTTTTTTTGGACAAACGACTCCCGTCCGGGCCGTTTGAATCGCTTCGCGGCATCGGAGAAAAAGTCCGGATTAGATGGAAGCATTTACGTTGGACGGCTTCCGCGCATTACACGTCGATCAGATTTCCATTTGGCCTTTGAAGTCCTCAGCCACCGAGGAAGGTGCGATTCACACGCCGGGCTCAGCGCGTGAAACCGACTTCATGAGCGGTGAATCCGCCGTAGTCGTTAATGACTGTGACGACAAGTTTGCTGCTGGCGTCAGGATTGCCCGCCACCGGGAATGTCGCCTTGCCTTTGGCTGGGCACATGCCGCCCTTGCTGACTGACTGCTGTTGAGGGCTGCCCTTGAACGTAAGGTCACTGAAGGACACGTTGAACGGTGTGTCATTGGTGCATTCGGCGGTGTAACCCTTGCCGGCAGACACCACGTGCCAGATCACCTGATCGGGCGCGGTATCGGGCGACCCTTGCAGACCCTTGGGGCGATAGAACAGCTTGAGGCGCGAACGCACGGCCAACTGAAGGTAGTTTTCGGCCGCATCGCTGCCGGCTTTGGGCTTGGGCGGAATTTCCAGCACATTGAGCCAGTAGACCGTTTCACGGTCCTGCGGCAGATCTTTAGCGCCGGTAAACATGATGCGCAACGTCTGGCCCTTGCCGGGATCGACACGCGACATGGGTGGCGTGATGAGGAACGGCGCCTTGCTGGATTCCGCGCGCTCGCTGGCGTCGCCGCCATCCACCCACGCTTGAACGAGGCGTGCCTCCTTACCGTCGTTGACCATGCTCAGCGATACCTCGCGCTGATCGGCGGGATACACCACGCGCGTACCGTTGATGGTGATGCCGGCATAGGCGGAGCCGAGGCTCGCGGCGATAACGGTCATGGCGCACAAGGTGCGGCTGAAGACTTTCATGGCACTGCTCTGGAAGCTTGGAAGGAATGGCATCGATGGCCGGCGTAGGCAAGGCCGGTGAACCGGCCTTGCCACCGAAAGCTCTACAGAGCGATCAGTTGTACTGCATCGAATACGTCAGGAACGTGTTGACCGAACCTTCCGTAGCATCGCCGCCAACGGCCTTGTACCGCGAGGTGTAGTTCAACGTGGCTGTGCCGCCAGTGATCACGGCGGACGGCTGGTTGCTCGACGACGTGCTGTCGGCCAGATTGATCGGGTTGAGGTTAGCCGGGTTGACCAACTGCACTTCCACGTTGTTGGCGGTGCCGCCGTTCATCAGGGCACCGGTGACCGTGTCAAGGTACTGGGTCGCCGAGGCGTCGACCCACAGGGACGCGGTCTTGCCGTTGGTGCAGTTGGTATCGCCAGTGGCACCCACGACCAGCGAGAAGTTGGTGTCGCCAGCGGTTGCACCACTCGGCAGTGCGGCGGTGCTGACGGTCGGCATGTCCACCTGGATGTCGCCGGTGCCGCTAGCGGCACCGCCGCCCGTGATCGTGCAGGTGGTAGCAGTGATATTACCGGTGAAGGTGATGGTGCCGTCGGCGGCCGAGGCGATCTTGGGGGCAAACGCTGCCACGCCCATGACGGCGACGAGGGCTGCCGAAAGAATGGTCTTCTTCATTATCGAATTCCTTGAACTTGAGATAGGTGTTTTTCAGGGTTGCGCCGTACCGCGAACCTGCCCATCGATCGCAGTTACGCATCGCTTCCGCCCCCGTTCCGTGGGAGCGAGCGCGATGCGCTGGCTGTCGAGGGGCGCCGCCGTCCGTCCATCGCGAGGAGGTTGTCCAAGCGAGAAACGAAGAATGTCGACAGCCGCACACAAAGGCTCTGAGAAACTTCTGAAAAGTTGATCTCAGTTATGGGCGAGACATTTTGTTGTGGTGTAAGGGCTGGCTGTCGGTGAGCTATCACGCACTTACTTGGCTGACATTCCTCGATGCCACTCAGACGACGGGCTTTTGTCAGGTCGATGGCTATTTGACGCACATTGGCAAGGCATGCCTATAGCTGCCTGGCACGCACACCTTCCCGCCAGTCGCTGTGTAGTTGTGCGACGAACCGTGGTCAGGGAATTCTTATTCGAAGACTAAGAGCCCATGGTGGCGTGAGTAGCCAAGTGTTCATGCTTCCTGATTAGCGTCGAATCTCAGCTATCGGTTCAGGGTGTGCAGGTATGGTTCCCCCCCTGCTTGCAGGGCGGGCTGGGAGGGGGCTCTCCCACACGTTTAAGGCAAGAGCTTTACCCTTCCCCGGCCCTCCCCTGCGAGCAGGGGAGGGCGCCAGAAATCAACTTGGCTGAGTTCAGCGCTAATCAGGTCACACTTTCGCCTTGTTCACGGCGAAGGCGAAAACTCCGTCTCGTACATAAGGTAGTGGCAGCGACTCATGCCCAGGCCTGCATAGGTGCGCTGGGCTCGCTCGTTTTCCGTCTCCACGTACAGACGTAAACCTACCGCGCCGGCCTGCTGCGCTCGCTGCTTGACGTCCTCGTAAAGAGAACGGAACACGCCGTGGCGTCGTGCAGCCTCCGCCACGTACACGCTCTGGATCCACCAGAAATCGCCGGCGCGCCAGTCACTCCACTCATAGGTGACCAGCAAGCAGCCCACCGGCGTGCCAACGTGTTCGGCGACCAGATAGAAGCCGCGGCGTGGCTCGTCGAATACCGCAGTGACGCCGCGTTCCAGTACAGCAGGATCAAGTGTCTTGTGTTCGGTTTCCCACGCCATGGCGGCATTCCATTGCGTCACCTGGGAGATGTCGGAGCGCGTGGCCGCGCGGATGGTGATGGTCATGGCGAGAGGCTCAAGGCTTGGGTGGGCGGCGCGTGCGTGAGGCGCCCAGTTTGCGGGTGAGTGTGTTGCGGCCTACGCCCAGCGCTGCGGCAGCATGCTGCCGGTGACCTTCGTGCGCGGCGAGCGCAGCCTGCAGCAGGGTTTGATCGAGTGCTTCGCGGGCGCGTGTGTGGATATCGATCTCGCCATCGACCAAGGCCTGGGCGGCCCACTCGCGCAGCGCTTCGGTCCAGCCGCCAGAAGTGGGTGCCGACCCCGAGGTGCCCAGGTCCGCGGGCAAGATTTCCACGCCCGGCGCAATCACCGCGAGGCGACGGCACAGGTTTTCCAGTTCGCGTACGTTGCCGGGGAAGTCGCGCTGCGCGACGGCCTTGAGCGCGGCCTTGGAGAAGCGCTTCGGCGGTAGCTTCAGCTCCTTTGCCGCCGATGCGAGGAAATGTTGTGCAAGCAGGGGAATGTCCGTGCGGCGCTGGCGCAATGCAGGCAGCTCGATGCGAACGACGTCGAGGCGATGCTTGAGGTCGGCGCGGAACTGGCCTGCCGCAACGCGGGCATCCAGTTCCTGGTGCGTGGCGGCGATGATGCGCACGTTGCCGCGCATCAGTTCGCGCCCGCCTACGCGATAGAACTCGCCACCAGCGAGCACGCGTAATAGCCGCGTCTGCAAAGCCAACGGCATGTCGCCGATTTCGTCGAGAAATAGTGTGCCGCCCTCGGCCTGCTCGAAGCGCCCGGCATGGCGACGCGTGGCACCGGTGAAGGCGCCGGATTCATGACCGAACAATTCGCTTTCCAGCAGCTCGCTGGGAATGGCCGCGGTATTGAGTGCCAGAAACGGTTTATCGCGACGCGAACTTTCTTCGTGCAGCGCACGCGCCACCAGTTCTTTGCCGGTACCGGTTTCGCCGGTGATCAACACGTTGAGGTCGCTGGCAGCAACGCGACCAATGAGGCGGAACACCTCGCGCATCGCCGGGCTTTCGCCCAGCAAGGCATGCGTGGGCGCCGGTTCGGCTGCCGGCGCGCTGGCGGCGATGGGTGCGTCGGCCAATGCGCGCTGCACGGCAGCCACGGCTTGATCAAGGTCGAACGGCTTGGCGAGATAGTCAACCGCGCCAGCCCGATAGGCTGCCGCCGTGGTGGCCACATCGGTGTAGGCGCTCATGACGATCACCGGTCCGATGCCCTGGGCCTTAAGCGTCGAAAGAAGCGCGAGGCCGCCCTCTCCCGGCATGCGCACATCGGTGAGCAACAGCCCAGGGCGCGCGTTGCTCAGGGCGGCGCGTACATCCTCGCCATTGCCGAACTCGCGCACCACCAGTCCCGCGTCGCGCAACGCTTCGGCCAGCACAAAGCGTACGCCGCGATCGTCGTCGGCGATCCAGATTTCATGGCGAGGCTCAGTCATGCGCGTGGCCCATCGGTAGATAGAGGGAGAACACCGTTTCGCCATGACGGCTGGCATAGCGTAGTTCGCCGCCATGCTCGCGGGCGATTTCGCGCGCCAGCGCCAACCCGAGGCCCGTGCCGTCGGCACGGCCCGACACCAGTGGTTCAAATAGCGTGTCGCGCAATGTCGCCGGCACACCCGGGCCGTCGTCGATCACATCCACGCGCAAAGCCATGCGCGCGACCCGCTCGCCCAGCCGAACAGCATGTTCGGCGCGCGTGCGGAATGTGAGCGTGTGCGCGCCGGCCTCTATGGCATTGCGCGCGAGATTAAGCAGCAGCTGCAATAGCCGGTCGGCGTCACCCCGGACATCAGGCAGGCTAGGGTCGTAGTCGTGTCGCAGTGCGGGCGGCGAGGGTTCGGCTAGTAGCAGATCGCCCAGCCGTTCCAGCCGCTCGTGGACATTCACCGGGCCGAGCTGCGCCGCGCCACCATGGCGTAACAGTCGATTGGCCAGCGCGGCAAGGCGATCGGCTTCGCCGATCACCAAGCCGGCAAGTGAGCGCAAATCTTCGTCATCCACGCGGCGTTGAAGCAGTTGCGCCGCGCCGCGCAGGCCGGCGAGTGGATTCTTCACTTCATGTGCAAAGCCGCGCAGCGTGGCAGACAGCGGCGTATCAGAGGTAACCGGCGGCGCCAGTGCGTGCACTTCCACCAACAGCTCGCCGCTCGGCAACGGCTGCATGGAGACGTCCACGCGCCCGGCTTCGCCGCGTGGGGAGGGTACTTCAATGCCACGCAGTTGCAGGGGCGACGGTTCGTGCAGCGCGCGTTTCGCCAGCACCATCCATTCCGGCTGATGAAGCAGCACGGCCAGCGACTGGCCGACTGCAGTGCGCGGGCCAATGCCCAGCTGCTCGGCCAACGCCGGGTTGATCCATTGCAGGCGCAGCTCGGCGTCCGCCAACGCCAACCCTGTCGCCAGCTGCTCCGCCCATCCACGCCATGCCTGATCGCTCATTGCACCATCATGGGTAATGCGCCTTGTTGGTGCAACCCGTCGGGGCAATGGATTCGTTTCGCTCCTGGTGCCGTGTTCCCAGGCCCATAGTTTGTGCAGGCTGTACAAACTTTGGCGTTTGGCCCTTGAACAAACTATGCCTTTTGAATTCTTGCGCGAAAGATTTGTAAATCAGTGTGTTACCAGCCCTTTCTGGCATGCGTTTTGAGCTAAAAACGTGCCACAAGGCCCTCGAAGAGGCTGGGAAATATCGTTCCAGGGGATCTATACGCCTGGGCCGCCGGCCCACTCTGCGGTCTTCTTGGGCGACTTTGCACAGCCTAAGGGAGTAACCGGTGCAGCAGGCTCTTTGCCCGTCCATAAGTCATGGATCCATGCTTCGACAAGGAGTCGAGGAACTTAGCCCCAGGGTTGGCAGTTATCTTCTCCGGATCTAGATTGCTTCCTAGATCTTCTGCGAACACCCGCAAGGGCGTTTCCGGAGGTTCGCCTCCGTTTGCGTGGACCAATTGATACGACAGCCCCCCAAACAGACTGCCAGTGGGACTGAAGCGGCCAAAGTTGTCGAGGCCGGTGGGGTTCTCCGCCATTTCCGTCAGAAGGGCCGTGCGACGATCAATGATCTTGATCGTTCTCTTGCCCAAAGGTCTACCAGACTCATCCGCCGCATTGAGAACGAATTCCCCGCCTGCTTCAACTTCGCGAGGGAGCTCGAATCGGCGCACTGAAGCGACCAAAGGAACTGGACTGCGGCCGGTTCGGTGGACACCACCTTAAGCTAATTCCATCTGCTGCTCGAACTGTATCGGACTGATGTAGCCGATGGTCGAGTGGCGGCGTTTACTATTGTAGAACCGCTCGATGTAATCGAAGACATCGGCCTTCGCCGCCGCCCGCGTGCGATACACCTTGTTGTCAGTGCGTTCGGTCTTGAGCGATTTGAAGAAGCTTTCCATGGCCGAGTTGTCCCAGCAATTGCCCGAGCGGCTCATGCTGCAGGTAATACCTAACTCGCCGAGAAGACGTTGAAAGCGGTCGCTGGCGTATTGGCTGCCACGATCGGAGTGATGTATTACCGACTCGGGCCGTCGCCGACGCCACACGGCCATCATCAGTGCGTCGGTCACCAGCTGCGCCGTCATTTGCGACTGCATCGACCAGCCGACGAGGCGACGCGAATACAGATCCAGTACGACAGCCACATACAGCCAGCCTTCCGCGGTCCACAGGTAAGTGAAGTCGGCGACCCACTTCTGGTTTGGCGCGGTCGCTTGAAATTGACGATCGAGCAGATTGGGTGCAATCGCTCCACTGGGGCGCTCGCCCCGATCCGTCGGCAGACCGCGTCGCCGTGGTCGAGCGCGTAGGCCCTGGATGCGCATCAGACGCTCGACGCGATGCAGGCCGCACCGATGTCCCGCTTCGAGCACATCGCGCCAGACACGGCGCGCGCCGTACGTCCGATCGCTATCGAGAAAGCTCTGGCGGGCCTGCTGACCCAGCACCTCGTCATCACATTGGCGCCGACTGCGTGGCCGAACTAGCCACGCGTAGAACCCGCTGCGCGAGACACCGAGCGCCTCACATATCAACGCTACCGGCCAGGCCCCTCGGTGTTTCGCCACGAAGCCGAACTTCACGTCGACTCCCTGGCGAAATAGGCCGCGGCTTTTTTCAGGATGTCACGCTCCATCTTGAGCTTGGCGACTTCCTTCTTCAGGCGCTCGATCTCCGCTTGCTCGGGCTTCATCTGTCCTTGCCCGGGAAACGCCTGCTGGGGATCGGCCACCAGCTCACGTACCCATTTGCGCAGCACGTTCTCATGCAGCCCCAGATCACGGGCCGCCTGCGCCACCGCTACACCACGCTCGTTGACCAGTCGCACCGCCTCAAGCTTGAACTCGCGACTGAAGGTCCTTCGTGTTCCCATAGACCACCTCCGATTTCATCATCCCACCTAAACCCGGTGTCTGTGAAACCGGCCGCAGTCCACGAAGGCGATATCGGGCCCGAGTACGATGCAGCGCGCACCAACGTTATGTTGGATCTTCCAGAGTTCGAGGCTTGGTATCGCGTGCAACTGCCAATATCGCGCGGATCGTCCGCTCAAAAACCAAGCAAAGATCAATGTTCCGAAGCCTTTGAGCGTTATCGGAGAGGATTGGGTGACTTCTACTGAGTTCCGCTAGTTGGCGCGGAGCCCACTTGTCTCAGTCCACCTTGGCGCCTTAGCGTTGCCGCGTGCTGGATTTCCGTTCAAGGGGCCTCCTGATTCTCTATCAGGCGAGGTGGTTGACCAAGAGCGGGCGGCGAAACGGCAGCACAAGCGCGATCGAGACCGGGGCCACGAACGCTGATCATTCCGGCTCGCGTGCGCGCGACTCGTGCCTGGCCTGCTAATAATTCAGACCAAAGGACAGGGAGCGGACGATGCGAGACTCATTCGATCTAGTGATGAAGATGGGGGACGAGCGCATTCGCCCCTTCCTCAACCTCCAGAAACTGGTCCTGTCCACGCTGTTCCGGGAAGCCCTCACGTTCGCCACCGAGCACTACCAAACGCATGGTGATACGAGATTCATTGCAGAGCTGGTGGGCCTTTACAACCGAAGCACCACTGCAACACCAACGCGAGGATCTCGGCCATCTCCCGGTCACCGCCGAGACGCGGGAGCAGCAACGCCTGCAACCGCCGAAAGCCCTCGGGCGGATCGGCAAACGGCGCGCCGTTGCGCAGGGCGCCCGGCTTGCGCTGGAGCACGCTGAGGTAATAGGCGCCAGTCACAAATCGTCTGGCCGCCATCGTGACTGCGGTTGATCCGACGTCGGTGCTCGGCAATGACCTGACCTTTGGCCGCCATCACGACCCGGTCGGCGTACAGGCGCACGCTGATGGGCCGGTTCGCATAGCTGGCAATCGTGTTGCGTGACGGCTTCGTGCGTCGGGCGATCTCTCGGATCGAGATCTTGTCGCGAAGGTGCCAGCGTCGAATCACGCTCAATAGGGCCACGTCGATCACTCCAGTTACTCCCGCTCGTGTCGTGAGCGGAGGGTGGTAGGAGGTGGCTCAAAATTCGACGAAAATCACCCCGGGAAGTGGCTCAGTTTTGGATGAAACTCAACAGCCGCGGCAACTGTTGGGATAATGCCTGTAGCGAAACGCTGTTTGGCTCGCTGAAGGTCACAGGTACAATTGCTCGACCGCAATGGCGTGATCGGACCTTGCCTTGTGGAGCATCTTCAGGCGCTCTTCGTTTCCTTCGGAGCACCTCTGACAGACAGCGGTAAGCCTCTCGTAAGCCGCTGCCATCTGCCGTTCGTGCCATTTCTCGACGAACAGGAATCAAGAAGGCTTGGGTGTCTTGTTTTGATAGTTTCGGAATGTCGGCCTGTGGACTGGTGTGAGTAGCTAGCCAGTAATATGAACATAATGCGCACGTCGAAGTCGATACAGCCAGATTGCGACCTGCTAGCTTTCGCTTTCGAAACGAGTTCGAACCATTGAATGGTTGACCGGCAAATCCGATGCCGTCGGCCGCGATGCCTTGAACAGACACCATCGTGAGGCTGACGATGGTCTTATTTCCCCGGGGCAGTCCACTCAGCAGGGGCAGTCACGCGCGAAGGTTCTATGTTCGAGCGCTGAACAGCCTAGATTAAAGGTCGCCACATCTAGTCAAAATCCTGAATTACCACGTCTCGGGCTAGCATCAAGATCTGAGCTCCGTAAACCGGCTCAAACACCAAAAACTTCAACCTTTCACGTTTAATCTGCTCAACCTTTGCCTTTGTTGGCCCGGATAGTAGATCCTCCTGGGATGGCTCAACGCGGTTCATCAAATAATAAAGAAGCTTCAAGCCGTCCGTATCCAAGCGCTCTGGGTCATCATAAACGGTCACTCTATCCAAGACGTTGTAGAAGCTGGAAGTCCTCTGCCAATAGCTCTTCAATCCCATTGATACAGATCCGCCAACGAACGCCATTGACGTCGACGACCTTAATCGTTGCATTCCGCTCCGCATGTTCAACCTCAATTGCGGTCAGGGTCGATTCAACTAATTCGTCAAAGTTAGTCATTCGGAGGGCTCATCTTGGGAATGATCGACAGGTGAATATGGGCGTCCAGGGTGTTCGCGGACCCCATCTGGCCATCCATGTACGTGAGGGTAGTCTGCACCTTGATGAGGTTTATCCAAGTCAAACTCCGGCTCGCCCTTGTCATTGTACTTCCGCGACCGACGATTCCCATCAACCCATCCACCTGGCGGCCCCTTATTCGGAACATCCGAAACTTTCGAGCACGCAATAGCGCCATAGCAGCCTTGTTTACCGAAGATGACGTCATGAACATAATTGGCATCGATAACAAATAGAGCTACAGCAATAACGGGAATGACGAACGGACCGGCATCTGGTATATCCACCGGTTTTGGTGCCGTAACATTTACAGGCTCGAGTGAAATTGGCGCCGCGGGAGCGACCACCGCCGATGCCGCCGAATTGGAAGCTGCGGCCGTGTTTGAAGCAGGGGAACCACTGGCAAGGGTAAATGGATTCCTTCTGAGCTCATCCTTCTTGGTGGGATCATCCATATCATCCGGCACTGGAAACTCTCCAGTAGGATCTGTATTTGCAACTGGATTGTTATTCGCATACGTATACCTGCCAAAGTCAAAGGTATTTCCAGTAATCGGAATAGCCGGATCAGTACTAACAAACCTGCCAACCGCAGGGTCGTAATACCGCGCCTGCATGTAAACGAGCCCCGTGTCCGGGTCATTTACGTGACCGGTATAGCCCGGACCGCTCGGAGCGGTTCCCAATGCAATACTCCCGAACGGTCTGTAGTCAAACGTCGCCGTGATATTCCCGCTGGCATCTGCTTCAGCAAGACTCGTACCCTGGGGATCTGTATAGACATAAGTAACCGTACCAGCGTGCACCAACGGACACAGCAGCGTGAATAGGATGGTTAAGACAAAGCACTTCTGCAGCCTCTTCATGAGCCCGCTCCCTCGGTATCGGCAGTCAGCTGGAAGGTCGAACTTGAAATGTTTGCCCCGGTCGAGCTGAAGAAATCCACTCGCACCTGATAGGTCCGCGCGTGCGAACCCGAGTGGTAATTCCAGGAGTTGGTGGTGTACCAGCTGTTGGGATTACTACTCACGTTTACTTGCGAAGAAGCGCCGTTGGTAAACGAGCCACCCGCATCGTTGAAGCCAGACGGCACACCCACCAACGTCCACGTGAACTGAACCATCGCGCCATAAGGCGGTGCCGCGCCCGACGCCATCACACCGTGAGTGGTGCCCGGCTGGATGTAGTACACCTCCCAGGCATTGCCACCTACGATGTCGAAGCCGATCGACATATTTCCGGTGTTCGGACTCGGAATGGTGTAGGTGTGTCTGTAAGACTGCCCGTTCGCTGGCAGCGGCATGTTGAGCGAGACACTGACCGAGCTGACGCCACTCCATCCCGAACAACCACCGGCATTACACGCCTGCACGTGATATCCGTAGGTGCCATTATTCTTCGGGCTAGGGGTATAACTCGTGTTGCCGTTGGACTGCACCGTGCTACAACCTCCGCCGTTCACCTGCTCCTGCAAGTTGTAATAGGTAGCACCGGATACCCAGTCCCAGCTCGCCGTATACTGACCCGTGTTACTCGTCGACGGCACTGAGAGCGATGGTGCGCTTGCTGGCGGAATTGTTACATGCCACCGCACCACTGACCACATAGCCACTGCACTGAGCGCTAAAGCATGCCCTGACCTCGTAGCTGTAGGATCCTGTCGCCGTCTCATTAACCACCGTGCTTGTCGCGCTGCCGGTATAGACGCTAGTCCAGCCACCACCGTTGAAGCTGTGATACAGCTGGTAGCTCATTGCCGTACTGCTTGCCGCCCAAGACACCGTCGTAGGGCCACTGCTGGTGGCCGGCACGCTGATGCTGGCTGGCGTGGGCGGCGGGATCGCCACCACGACCGTCTGCGTTGCGCTATAGGCGCTGCATCCACCAGCATTGCAAGCCTCTACACGATAGGCATAAGTGCGATCGCTACGGCTCGCACTCCAACTCGTGCTGGCGGTGGACTGAACAGTCGTCTAGGCGCCACTATTGACCTGCTCCTGCAGGACATAACTGGTCGCTGTTGCAACGCAGTCAAGCTGACAGTGTAACTGCCGTTAGTGTTATTAGCGTTTTTTTTTTTTTTTTTTTTTTTTTTTTTTTTTTTTTTTTTTTTTTTTTTTTTTTTTTTTTTTTTTTTTTTTTTTTTTTTTTTTTTTTTTTTTTTTTTTTTTTTTTTTTTTTTTTTTTTTTTTTTAATAAATAGAGCGGTGCTCGTGCCGCTACTGTTATAGACACCCGTCCAAGTATTGCCCCCATCACTACTCTGCTGAAGGATGTAGTGGGTTACCTGAGTAACCGTGCTCCAACTGATGGCTGCCGTGCCATCACTGCTGGTCGCGGGCACGCTGATGCTTGCAGGGGCCGGAGGCACAACACCATACGTCGTATCGACCGTCACGGCCGACGACGTAACCCAGCCTCGTGTGCCATAGCTATTCTTTGCTTGCACTTGGTACGTGTAGCTACCCGTCGTCCTACCGGGGCGCGAAATAGAGTTGGCTGCCGTGTTCGAGGCGATGGTGGTCCAGGTGCCATTGACGCCTTCCTGAACATCAAAGGTCGTTGCCCCTGGCGGCGTGCTCCAGCTCACCGTGTACGTGCCGTTGACGATTCCCGTAGGAACCGTAATCGTCGGCTGCGCCGGAGTAACGCCTAAGCTAGCCTAGGTCGTCCAGCCACTACAGATGCTATTGCAGCCCTGCACTTGGTACGTGTAGGTGCCGCCGCCACGTCCGGACGCCGCAAAACTCAGCGCGCTGCCGCTGTAGACTGTTCGTACAGCCCCCGCCATTGAGACTCTCCTGAAGGTTGTAGCTCGTCGCGCCACTGGCGGCAGACCAGCTGACCGTATAGGCGCCGTTGTTCGGATTGGCATCAAAAGTGATGCCTGCCGGTGGCGGGAACTGAATTGTTTCATTGCGAGCGATCAGCTTCTTCCCAAGGTAGACGTAGTCGGTAGCCTTGGTATTGCTCGCATCGTATTGGTAGAACAGTTGGCCCGCTTGGTTATAGAAATATTAGATGGGTGTTGTACTACCCGTGGGGGTCTTCAGGACACGGCGCCCGCGGCATCGTAGGCGTAGCTGTCATAGCCCGCAATCATAGCAGCCGATTCAATGCATCAAACACCAGCGTTTGCCGTTCTTATTGTTGACGTTACCGTTCGGATCGTAGCCATAGCTGTTCACCGTACTCCCACAGGCAGTAATCGACCGCAATAGGTTGGTGGTGTCGTAATTATAGGTATAAGTCTGCCCCGCCTTTGTCACGGTCTGAATGTTATTCAGCGTGTCGTAGGTGTAGCTGTCTGCACCCCAGAGGTTGCTAGCTTGCGCGCTCGTTAGGCGGTTGAGGCCGTCGTAACCAAACGTCTTGGTTCGCTGGCCTGACGCCAAGTCGGTTACGTTGGTGATGTTGGCGTTCGAGTCGTAGGTAAAGTCTTCACTGACGTTAAGCAGCGAACCGTTGCCGGAGCTGTAGTAATGCAACAGCTGGCGCGAATTCTCTTGCGCGATGTATTGCGCACCATTGCCAAAGACAAAGCTTGCGACGTTCCCATCAGGGAAATAGCTCACACCGGATGCATAGCTGCCGGCCTGGGTAGGTCGCCCCATCGCATCCGGCGCATAACCCACCATGGTGCCGTCAGGGTAGGTCACCGTACTTACGTTACCGTACGCGTCGTGTCCATAGCGCAGCACATTGGCACCGTTGCCGGTGACGTTAATGGTCTCGTTAATGATCAAGCCCAGTTTGTTGCGACTAGCGGACCACTGGCTTATACCTGAGATAGCCGAATATTTGTCGCCCAGCGCGTCGTAGCCAAACGTGTGCTTTGCGTGCCCGAGGGCGGAGTGACCACTTGGACGCGGTTCCTCGCGTCGTAGGTGTACTGCGTCTGCGCAGCCGCAGCCACCTGGCTCTGGTCGCAACTGGTGTTGTCTGAGAACGACAAACCGTCGCATGCCAGTCCACATTGCTCGCGGCATCGTAGTGAACCACCTCACTACCGCTCTCGGGTTCGATGCTTCGACACAAGCGATGCTGGGGGTCGTAGATCAGGTACTTCGTGAGATCCGCTGACTGCCCGGCGAAATTACCCCACTGTCGAATAGCAGTGGGATTGCCGTAGAGGTCGCGCTGCATACTCTGATTCAGGCCGACGGTGCCTGTACCAGGCTGACCTTGCCGGCGGAGGGGTCGTCAAACACCTGGTAACTGGTCGTGGTGACGTTGCCGTTGGGATCGGTGACCTGATGCTGTGCGCCGGGCAGATAAGTAGTCTTGGTCTTGAGCGTGCCGAGCTCCGAAGTCCGATCGACCTCCGTTACACGATCCAGTGGATCGTAGGTCGTTGTGTGCCGCCGTAGCCCCAAGGCTTGGGCTACTGGCAACGGGGTACGCGCGAAGGTCTTACGCCCCTTCCAGTCGTAATCCGTTTCGACAGTGATATCCGAGTTGGGCGTTCCGCTGATGGAGGTATCAGTGAGCAGTGGCCGCAGCATCGCGTCGAAATACGTCAGCTGAACATAATTTCCCTTGGTGACGGTGCGTCGCCAATGCGACCCATTGAGACCACGCTCGGAACCGCTAACCACCGCATACGTAATGTTCTTGGGATACCACGCCTGCTCGTCACCACTGGGATAGGTAATCGTGGTCACTCGCCCCATCGAAGCCATAGCCATAGGACGTCGTGTTACCGGCTTGGTCGGTTACTTGCAGGACTTCGCCAAAGTCGTCAACAACCAGGGACTGGGTTGTGGTATCCGCATACTGGATGGTCTGCGGCAGACCTCGCATGTAGTTGCTGAGCGTTGTCGTTTGCCCTTGCCATCGGCTACAGTCGCGACCAGGCCCTCCGAATTGTACGTGTACGACCTGGTCAGAAGACCAAAGTGCGATGTCGAAGTCAGCAGCGAACTGGATGAGTCGTACTGATTCAGGACCTCCGTTTCGCCCGTCGACACGTTATCGACCTCTTGTGTCTGCCCGAGCACCCAATGCATCAGGTCGTCGTAACGGCTGGTTTTTTCGATCAGCGTTTGTTGGTTGGCGATGTTGTTGATTTGCTCAACCTGCACAGGTCTTGCGAAGGTATCGAACGAATCAATTTGATGCGTATAGGTGTCACTACTGTCCTGGACAGTGGCGGTCGACGTCACCGGCTGAATGCGATTGCCCAGAGGATTCTTAAACGTCGGCTGGATCTGCTCACCGGCGTTACTTGGGAAGGGTTCGCTCCCAATCTGGCTCTCGGTCAAATACGTGTTGGTGACGACGCTTTTGACCGTCCCATCTAAGCCGTCGGTTTCGGTTTGGAGCAACCAACCTTCGTTTTGTGCATACGCCTCACCGAAGGTGTACTTGATGATGTCACCCGGTTCCGTGACGGTTACTACTTTGGACATGGCGCAGTTAGCGCACGCCCCTGGCGGAATGTAAGTCTCGTTGGTATTTACCCACTGATCAGACGCTTCGTAGTAGGAGCCCGAGCCATCGTTGTATGCATAACTCCAAGTATGCGTGCTGATCCCGGCTCCAGTGATCTGCTTTGACGCCAACATGAAGTTGTCAAAGTACTTGTAGACCAGAGGGTAGTTTGTGAGCGGATTGGTGCTGGGAACGCAGGATTTCGGGACATACGAGCGATAATGCCGCCCATAGACAAAATTGAAAGTGCCGGTGGCACCTGACGGCGAAGTCACGACATACGTCATGCTGCCGGTATTCGGATCAGGCTCTAACTGACAGTGGTCTGGCGGCTGATTGGGATCCGTGTCATCCGTCCATGCGGTTGCCAAGGAGCCGGCGGTTGTAGCGTATGACCACTGCGTGCCGTCGGGTTGCGTGACGGTACTGAGCGCTCCGTTATTGTAAGAGTAAGACCACGTCCGCGAGCCATAGGTGGCTGATTTGGCAGTCGCCGATTGGACAAGCCCGCCTGACCAAGTAATGTCAATTTCCCGGCCGTCATTGGACGTAATGCTCGTCAGCTGGTTGCCGCTGTAGGTGTAATTCACCCAGTTACCAAATCGATCGGCAATCTGCATGACGAGCATGAAGATGCGATTGCGGCGGTCTCCCGTCTTGACATTGCCCGCGCCGACTCCCGCCGTGTTGTAGATGATGTCCGAATCCGCGTTGGTGACGACCCAGTTAAAGGTGTAGCGCACGCCCGAAGGGCTAACGGCAACAAAGGCCTCGCCCGGATAACCGTTTGCAGTGCCCCCTAAGCAACTGACGTGGTAATAACTTTTCGTAATCCAGGGATAAGTGTTGCCGTCGGTGGCCGCGGGTAACTGAGCTTCACCGTTGACCAATAATTCCTCGGAAACCCCACCGGGGACGTGCATGTTGTATCCGTCCCAGACCCACAAGGCGGGCACCCAGTCCTGGGTGGCGGAGCGGAACGTATAGGGTATGGCAGGCGCGCTGCAGCGCGCGTAGCTCTGAGTTTGCCCCGAACCGACCACGGTCCACCCATCTTCGTAGGTGAACACGCCATCGATATATGGCACATCAAGGTCCCAATCGCCCATGCCACCCAGATGTCCGGTAGGCAGTCGGCGATCTTCAATCTCAAATCTGCGATGGAGCTGTACAGGCAGCGCGCCATTGCCAGGGATGTCGATATCGACAACGTTAAACTCGGTTGCGCCGTTGTAAAGGGAGACCTGATCGCCGAAGAGGCTTGATGAGAGCGGCGTGACCTCTTGTGCCGCGCGCAAGCGCTTGCCGAACTCCTCTTCCGGAGCAACCGCGCTTGCGGTTTGAGCGCGTACGGCAAAGGCCGCGATGGCCAAGCCACTAAACAGGATAGAACAGACAACTGGCTTCAAAGACGCAGCCCAAAGCCACGCCTGACGGCGTCCCTGCACAGACCTATTCATTTGTACCCCTTAAACCGCACTTTGCAGAGCGGCGGGAGCAAATTTCTAGCGACGTGAAAGTGCGCTGTCAAGAAGATCCCTGGAATCGCAACATATTGCGCTCTATTAAGACTCTTGTTTCATACTGGACTAGAGAGTCTCCGCCTAACACGCACCGGTTCTGCTTTGACAGTAGGGCTCAAATGATCGCCGTGAGGGGACAACGCGTAATGTAAAGAGATATGTATGCTGGCGCCCGTAACCCGTTCGCTTCACGGGCTGGTCCCAAGTTTTCGGCTGTGCATGTAGGCCTCGTCGTTGGCAAGGGGACCAAGAATTTCGTTGAAGCTCAAGACATCCCATGGCAAAGCAGTGTTCATCAATGGCTCAAGTTTGAACAAGAAGATCCACCTAGTCACGGACAATATGCAACACCAGAGGTTAGCGACAAGGGGAGACCCGATGACAAGTCGTTCCGCGCCGGCGGACGAGGCGATTGTTCGCCCATGGCGTGACTGAGGCGGAGTAGCTCGTTAACTGAAAAACGGGAATATCGGTGGCACGCGCTAGTCGATGAATATAGCTATGGAGCGATTCAACAAGCGGGCTGCCAACATGACGCAATCGAAGCGGCAGTAGCACTCATGTTCGGAGGGGTTTGGTTGGTCTGACCTTTGAGGCTAGCGAATTGTCGTACTGGTCCTCGGGGTGGGAAGCCGAACTTACGACCCGATAGACGCTGCGCTTCCCGCGAGAAGAAGAGCGCCGAATTCCGCTCTGGCAGTAGGGCAACACGCGTCGCCGCGTTTCACGAAGATTTTTGGCTTATAAATTACAGGAGGTACGGATTGCGGAGACGTTGGGGGTTCAAGCGGAAACGCACCCGACCATAATGGAATAAGAAATATGAGTACGAATAAAGATATTGTGCAAGGCAAAGATGGACAGATGTTTGCAATCCCGGAGGATGCGCATTTCGCACGCGCCTTCATCAGTGCCGAATTGCGCTACAAACAGGCCTTAAAGGAACGCAGTCTCCACTCCGACGCCGCGACGGCGGAGAACCTGGTCAAGGACGCATCCAGCGAGATGGCACGTGCGAAGCACGAATGGGATCAACGGAAGTTGGCGGCCGGCGTCCATTGGTGCTGATCGGTAGACAAATCCATGCGGCGGCTCAGCCGCATGGACTTCGAAGTGTCGACACATGAAGGCCACGGGCCGATTGCATCAGCTCCGCCGTCTGATGCCTGCGAAAACAAGGCCTTCACGTTCATCGATGCGGCGCGCCTGTACGGCCGTCCACTAGGGTGCTTAAGTGAGGCCCTTATGGCGTCGCGACAGATTCGTCATGGCGCCCGCCTTGCGGGCGAACGCCGTCGTAACTGACTGATTTCAGGACGCAATGACCTCACTTTTGGGAATCGTAAACAGCGGATCAACCCCTAAAAGTTTCAGCGGTAAACCTGATATCATGGTGTTGTCAAGGCTTGACGTAGCCCTGCGCCGTCTCTACGCCTGACAGAAAGTAGCAACTTGCCCTTTGTTCTTCGATTGGCAACGTTGCGTGGTGAGTTGCAGCGCATGAGTGCGCGGCTCAGGAGGTTGTCACATGGCTATCGAACTGGCTCCTAAGACATTTGAACCAGAAAAGGCGATTGCCGCTATTGCTTATTTGGCCGAGCGAGCGAAAACCACGCTCTATCCGGTTATGAAGATGATGTATTTGGCCGACCGCATGCATTTAGAGCGTTACGGTAGGTTTATTGCGGGCGATGCATATGTTGCTATGCCAGAGGGGCCGGTGCCCAAGGGCTCGTACAATTTGGTTAAAGCTGCCCGTGGCGAAAAGTTGGCCGTTCCTGGACGCGAGCAAGCGATGGAGGTTTTTGCTTGCGGCGCCGATCATGCGTTACGGGTGCGCGCCGCCGTTGACTATGACGAGCTGAGTCGATCTGACATTGAATGTTTGGACTGGGCGCTCGACCACATGAAGCGCAATGGCAAAGACGTGGTTGTTAAGGATGCACATGATGCCGCTTGGGAAAAAGTACGTGGCATGCATCCAGGGAAGGCTCCAGCAATGAGCATCGCTGCCATTGCCGCGACGTTCGACAATCCTAAGCCGCTGTTGTCGCACCTGAGCGACCCCAATCCAGGTACTGCAAATTAAAGCGAGAAGGCGTGTACTGAATGGAATTGGCGCCAGGGCAGGTCTTCAGGCTTTACTGTGCGACATGCGTGAAGCAAAAGAACAAGTTTTTTGTCGTTGCGCTTGTAGAGCCCATTCTTAGGTGTTTCTTGATCAATTCGAAGATGACAGCGTTGCAGAGCGAGAGAGATGATCTGGCTTTCGAGTGCATCGAGTTATCGAAGGCCAAGCATCCCTTCTTGGATCACGACTCTTATCTCGGATGCAATCAGCTTTTCGCTGAATACACGGCAAAGGCGCTTTGTCAGATAGTCGATGGCTGCCCTGAGAGATTTGTCGGCTACCTTGACAGAGGTGTGATGGATGAGGCGCTCAGTAGATTTCCGGAAAATATAAGTCTTCCTCAGAAGAGACTTCGCGAGCTAATACAAGCCTGGAAAAACCCCGCTTAGCGCGGGGTTTTTTATGCAGAAACGTCCATGCAAAAATGATGTCTGCAGCCTTTCTAGCAAGTAACTTTTGCTTGGTTAAATCTGGCACCTTCCAGAAGTCGTGATGCGAAGGCCAGGAGGACTAGCGGTCGCCGCAGCTCGCTGACCTGAGTCTCGCCTAGGCAACGCCTGACCGCGGAGCGGTTCATACTTCGAAAAGTCTAGGGTTGCACTGAGCTAGATGCGACGCCCCCCCGCTACTGAAAGCGAGGGACGTCGAGCTCTACAAACTTTGCCCTTTCTTTCGTTCACCGTGGTCAGGCAAGGGCGTACCAAGTGCTTGATTTCAGGTAGCCGTACTAACTATGCATCGCATGTGGTGGACAAAGTGTGTGCCGCCGACGGTTGAGCGCACGGACTATGGCCTCTGAATCCGCACATACTTTTCAGATAGGAACAGCCGCGTGCTATGAATGCTGGAGTCGTCATGGATTGCGACTTCAGCCGACGCACAACACATGCCCGTGAATAATCGAACTAATGGGAGGCTGCATGAAATCGAAAGGCTTGATATGGGCCACGCTTGGTCTGGTTGTCGTGGTGGGGCTGCTGGTCCACCGCAGTTACCGCCTCAACGCGCCGCGGGAACCGGAGGTTGATCCGCAAAAAAACGCTCTGCCGTTGAGTGCACTCCAGTTCCAGCCTATCGATCGCGCAAGTTATGACCAAGGCTACAAGGCGGCGAACAAGGCGGCGACGTCAGCCGACGCGACGGCGCCACAGCCCGCTGACTGGACGAGTTACTGGCTGGGCTATGGAGAACTCATGCAGACCAAAGACCATCGCGCGCCTCGCAATGGCAAATTTCTCGACCGATTGCACGACGATCAGCGCTGCATTCAAGGTGAAGTCCTGACCGTCCGCGAAAGCGCCTACGCGAAGACAAAAGACACTTCGGGCGACGTCTTCCTGTGCAGCCAGGACACGGTTCTGCCGTCCCGCCACTAAGGAGGCGCTGCGAGTTATTTCGTAACCGGCCTGGTGGTTGGTCGAGGCAAACACATTTGACAGCAACCCATGGCGCCAAGAGCTGCGGTCTGAGCAATACGCCAATCCCAAGCGTGGCTTGCCCGTTCTCGCCAGGGCTGAGACGCGGCCATAAAAAAACCCGCAGAGGGGGTCTGCGGGTTTCTAGGATCCATCTGGTTGCATGACGAAGGAGGGGAGCCCAGTCATGCGGCGGGATCGATGTCTCACGACACGGGAATAAATGTACCATCTGGTTTATTAACAGATGGTGAGCGACGAGGCCGGAAATTGAGAGTCGAGGTTCATAGTCCGGGCGGGGAAAGGAGTCATACTGAACCGTGAGTATTTCCCCCGACCCCTACGCCGAGAGCGTCGACCCCTCCGTCAGTTGCAGTAGTTGCGAGGCGGTTTGTTGCCGACTCACCGTTGTGCTGATGCCCGAAGACCACGTGCCGGAATGGCTCATCGATCGCCACACCCACGGCATGGAAACCCTCGCCAAGGGCGAGGATGGTTGGTGTGTCGCGGTGGACCCCAACACGTCGCGCTGCACCATTTACGATCAGCGCCCCGTGATCTGCCGCAAATTCACGATGGGTAGCCCGGGCTGCCGGGACGAGCGCGACCGCTGGTTTGCGCCCAAGGCATTTCCTACGCCTGCCGTATTGATCGGCGATTAGTCGGTAGCCAAACCAACCGCCTTGTGAAAAACAGAGCGAGGTGGCGGCATCCGCGACGTGCGTCCGCAGTCGCTCACCACCTCGCGTTGCCTACGATCGTCAGGCCTTCTTTTTGGCGACTGCCTTTTTGACAGCGCGCTTGGCAACTCGCTTCTTGGTTCCCTTGGCGCTCTTGGCCGAGCTGGACGCCTTTGCGGTGGCACCGATAAGTAGGTTCTCTTCGGTCACGCCACGGCGCTTGAGAGCGGCGGGGAACCAGGCCGGTTGACGGCCGCGGCCGGACCAGGTCTGCGACGGGTCAGCGGGGTTGCGATACTTCGGGGCCACCGAGCCCGTGGCACTCTTCTTTGCGCCAGCCTTCTTGCCGCGGCGCGACGGATAGATGTCGTCCAGCGTGAGGCCGCTGTTGCCCAGCAGGGCTTCGATCTTCTGCTTGACCGTCTGGATCTGCGCGGCATGCGCTTCGTGCATCTGCGCGCTGGCGTTGGCGATGAGTGCCTGAAGTTCTTTCGGGGAAAGCGTCTTGAGATCGATGGCCATGGGATACCTGGGTTGGGTTCTTCGGACCAAGTCTAAGGCGCGAGATGCACCAGACTGTGAAGGTCACGGGGGGATTAAGCCTATGGGCAGCGCATCCTTGTCGCTGGACCCTTGGCAAATATGTTCGCAAGCAACGACGATCGCCGCTTTGTGCGAGCTGTGATGTTGGCCTGACGTTCGCGGGCAGGCCCATACATCACGTCAATCATAAGCCAGCTGCCAAAGAAGGTGCGGTGTTGCCGCCACGACGCCTGCTTCCTGATGGCCACCCCGGTCACTATGCTTTGCGCTGATGGCGTGACGTGCGCCATGGCCGCCTCACTTTTCGCAAGGTTTTTCATGCCCTCACTCCGGCGACTGTCGCCCAACCGCCGCCTGTTTTTGCTGCTGCCCGTGGTCATGGGCTTGCTCGCGGCTGTGCTGGTCACCGGTGGCGCCATGCTGTCGCCCGGCAATGTGCTGTGGCTGCAGCATGCCGACCTTGCGCAGAGTTACCTGGGCTGGGCGTTCTATCGGCACGATCCGTGGACGCTGCCGTTCGGCGCCGCGCCTTCCTACGGACTGGAGTTCCATTCGTCGGTGTACTACTCCGACTCCATTCCGCTGATGGCGATGGCCTTGAAGCCGATCGCTGGCTGGCTGCCGGAACCGTTCCAGTACTTTGGCCTATGGGTGGCGCTGTGTTTCGCGCTGCAAGCGCTGTTTGCGTGGAAGCTTCTTTCGCTGGCGACCAAACACGTCGCGGCGCGCGTGCTGGGCTGCGTGTTTTTCGTGATCGCACCGCCGATGCTAAATCGCCTTGGCGGCCATATGGCGCTGGTGGCGCAGTGGGCGTTGCTCGCTGCGCTGTATTTGTACCTGCGCCCTTCGACGAAACATCAGGACCGCTGGTGGACTTCGCTGGTGGCGATGGCCATGCTGATCCACGCGTACATCTTCCTGATGGTGGCTGCGGTGTGGGGCGCCGACGTGGTGCGTCGTTTCCTTCAGGCACGTGCCACGCCGACTGACACCGCCGCGCCGGTGCGTACTGCTGTGCTTGAGATTGCACAGGTGCTGACAGCGACGGTTGCCGTCGCGTGGCTCGCCGGTTTTTTCATGATCTCCAGCCGCGGCATGCAGGCCGAGGGCTTCGGCTATTACAAAATGAACCTGCTCGCGCCCTTCAATGGCGCCGGATGGTCGTCGTTGGGGCTGGCCTTTGCCGAAGCGCCGGGCGAATACGAAGGCTTCAATTATTTCGGCGTCGGCGGCCTGCTGTTGTTGCTGAGCGCGATACCCGCATGGTGGATGACACGAACCCGAGCGTCCGATCATCGCCCGACGTGGCCACTGGTTTGCGTCGCGCTGGGACTGGCCTTGTTTGCGGTGACGCCGATGGTGGGCTTTGGCAGTCACCAGTGGCACCTGCCGCTGCCAGGCTGGCTGCAGGCGCGGCTTGCGCATTCATCCATCCAGGCGACCGGTCGGCTGTTCTGGGTGGCGTATTACGCGTTGCTGGTGGGCGCACTGACGGTGTTGGCCAGGGCATTGTCCGCACGCTGGCTAACCACCCTGCTCTGCGTGCTCGTGGTATTGCAGTTGATGGATATCGGCCCGGCGGTGATGAGTTTGCGGGCCACGCTGGAAACGCGCGCGACCGTTGACGATGCCACGCATCTCACCGGATCGTTCTGGAACCAGGCCGGTTCGCGCTATACGCGCTTGCGCCTCGTGCCCTCTCGTATTCTTGCACCCGGCTGGGAAGTGCTCGCGCGCTTCGCGCAGGAGCATCGCATGGGGACCGACGATATTCAGGTGGCCCGCGCCGACTGGAAAGTGTTCAACCGTGTGCGGGCGGAGCAACTGCAGCGGCTGTCGCGCGGTACGCCCGAAGAGCAGACGCTGTACGTGCTGGACCCTTCCGTCATCGACGTCGTGGCACGCGCCGCGCGCCCGCAGGACGCGGTGTTTACGCTCGATGGTATCCATGTGCTGGCACCGGGTTGGAACCAGCCGCTGCCAGCCGGTGCGGTGGACCTCAAGCCACCGCACTGACGCTCACCAGTTCCAACGGAAGCCGAGCTTGCCATCCCAGGCATCGAAGCCGCCGCCGAAGCCGCGCTGATAGCCCACGTTGGCGTAGAACGACGTGTTCTTGTCCAGCTGCCACGTCATGCCGCCGTTGAGCTCCCACCAAGTGCCTTTCATGTTGGACTGGAACGGTATGAAGCCGTCTTCGGAGGAGAACTGGGTGGACGGCTGTCCGTTGAACTCTTTCCACACGTTGAAGCGCAACCAGCCGGTGAAGAGCCGGCGTATGCCTTCGGCGGTGGGGTCGAGCGTCCACGTGTTGGCCCAGCGCAGACCCAGTCGACCAGCAAGCGAGTTGATGTCAGTGAAACGCACGGTGGCGGCGGTGTCGTTGCCTTGCCCATCGTTGACCCGCTGATAGATCACCTGCGCCTGCGGCTCCCACACCTGCGAATCATGGTGGAACGGGTAGCCACCCTCCAACGAGCCCGCCCAACCGAAGCCCGATTGCTTGAGCGCCATGTTGTCCACCGACTGCGCGCTCCACTGCGACCAGGTGCCCTGCCACACCGCATCGAGATAGGCGCCTTGCTGCCAGAAGTGGGTCCAATACAGGCCCAGCGACTGGCCTCTTATTTCGTCGCGGCCGGCATAGGTGTCGTCGTAGTTGGTGACGTCGCTGCGGATACGACCCGCACCCAGATAAAGGCCGGCATGATCTCGCTGCTCGTTCTCGTGTTCTTCGGCATAGACATCCATACCCGCCTGGAACGCAGCCACGGCGTAGTCGTACTTGGGACCGTCGCCATAGATGCCTTGCGATGAGCCTTGTACGTTACCGTCCTGTCCGATCACGCGTACCCACAATGCGTTGAGGGTGTTATCCGAGCGCAGGTCGGGTCGGTCGCGCAGTTGTTCTTCCTCACCCACGCGCTCGTGCAGATTATCCAGCGTGGCCCAGCCGTAGCGCAGCGCAAGCGCGGGCATCGCGGTGTATAGCGACACCTCGGGGCGGTAATTGGGCACGCTGGGTGCCACCGGGGTTTCCGTTTCCTCGGGACCCGGCACCAACGGGGGCTCCGGCGGTGCGGCGGGAGTGGGCGGCGGGTCGGCAGGATCCGCCGGCACCGGCGGCGCGGGTGACGGCGCCGGCGGCGGTGGGGGTTCCGGGGGTGGGGGCGGCGGCGTTGGTGGTGGGGGACAGGCCGGGTGAGCGGCACCTTCGCAGCTTATGGTGTTGCGCAGGAACCAGTAGTCCTCGGTGCCGGCCGACGCGCCTCCACGCTCCAGCGTGTACTCGTAGGGGCCTGCTATCACCGGGCCCGCCAAGCTAAACGCGCCCGACGCCGTGGTACCCCCATTGAGCACTTCAACTACGGGAATGCCGTTGGCGGTCGTCGAAGCCCCCGGGCCGCCCGTGTTGGTGACGGCAATAAAACCATGACCGCTGGCGGTGCCACCGTCGACGATCAGGCGATCGGTCGGTGAATCGTCGTCGCCGAGGAAGGTGTGGATGCCCAGCGTGCCGCCGGCGCCGACATAGGAGCCGACGTACAACTGCTTGTACACGCCCGGCGGGGTGAATTGGACCAGGCCCGCATTGGTCACCGTGTTGGAGACGATCGAGTCGGCGGGTATCGTCCACGCACTGGTGTCATCCACGTTCACGTTGGTGACGTAGAACGATTCGCCTATCCAGCTCGCGTGATGGGTCAGCGTGATGTCCGCTCGGGCCTGTGCCTCCGCTCCCGCGAGGCCGTTCAACGTGCTGTCGTCCGCGTTCAATTGCACGAAGGTGGTTTGCGAACCCCCTGAGAAGCCTGCATAGAGCAAAAGGTCCGACGTACTGGTGACCGAGCTTCCCTGCTGCGCGGTTACCAGTAGCGGCCCGTAGCCAGTGATAGCCCATTGACTGCCCTGCATGCTGGTGCCGGTCAGCGTGACGGTGTTCTGCTGGCTGGCAGAACGATTGTCCGAATAAAGATCTTCGGGGCCGGTGGTCGTTACCGAGCTGTTGGTCAAGTCAATGAACGGTGCCGCACGCGTGCCGTAGTTGAGTATTCCCAACGCTGCAGCGCCGTTATTGCTGGTCACGCTGGTGCCGGCCTGGCCGGTGATCTGGCCACCATCACCGGCATAGAGGCCGTAGGCCGTGGCGCCGCTGGTCGTGATCTGCACATTGGTCAGGTTGAGCGCTGCAATGGGATACACCGTGGTGCTGCCAGGCGCGCGGGTCAGCGCATACGCGTAGCCACCATGGCTGCCTGACGCACTCACATTGACGACCGTGTCGGTGGCCGTGATCGTGCCGCCCTGTGATTTCAGTGCCGCATTCGGCAACGATCCGTTACCACTGTAAGCCGGCCCCAAACTGCCACCAGCAGGATCGAGAAGCTTGCCATTGCTCAGGACACTGTAGGCACTATTGAGGCTGTTCTGAAGGTCGATTTGACCGCCAGTGAGTGTGGCACTCGAGCCGTTTTGTACCACCACGCCGACGGCCGCGTTCGGACCATCGATCACCAGTCCATTCAACGTGACGCTGCCCCCGTTGAGCACCAACACACCTGACGACCCTGTACCCGTGGCGGGAGGTGTCGTATTGAAGTGGAAGGTCAGCCCGCTGCCCAGAGCGTCCACGGGCACCTGGCTGCCATCCACGATCATGCCGACCGAGCCGTTGGCCGTGCCGGCGTTGAACGTAAACACCTGGTTCTGCGGCAGCGCAACGACACCACCGCCGTACATATAGACGCCCATCGCACCCGGCGAATTCATCGCGATCGCCATGGGCGTACTGACTGTCACTGTGCTGCCGGTACCTGCCGCGCCCAGTGCAAGCTGATTGATGGTGGTGCCCAGTGAGGTGACGCTCGATGCGCCGCCCACGGTAATCGTGCCGCCACTTTGCGCAATGATGCCGCGACTGGAACCACCATTGAGGTTCACCACGACATCGGTGGCCGCTATGTTGCCCGCGATGCCGTTGGCGCCGAGCGCAGCGCCGCCGTTGTTGACGTTGACGGTGGCACCGCCGGTGATTCTGATCGGCGCCGGCGCGCTGGTGTTGGTGCTGGTCGAAAGCAATCCGATGCCATTGGTCGTCGTTACCGACAGGCCCGGCGCAAGTACATCGATCTGCCCGTTGCTGTTCTGGATGGCAGTGCCGCCGACGGTTTGCACGGTGATGGCGCCCGGCGACGAGCCTGCATTGGGGTCGAATACCAGCCAACCACCGCCATTGACGATGGCTCCCACTGTGCTGCCACTAAGCGTGATGCTGGTGCTGCCACGCACCTGCGTGACGCTGCCGGCGCCCACGGTTACGGTCGATGTAATGGCGCCTGGTCCAACGTAGTTGGTAAATGTCTGCGCGTGAGCAGCCAGCGGCGCACACAGCGCAAGAAGAACCAGGCCGTGGCGTACGAGAGCCGCATCGCAGCGCTTGCGTACCGCTCCCTCGATGGAACATGCCAGAGGCCGGCGCCGATACGCCGAAGCCACAACGTTCGAATCACACGAATCGCCGACGTGCCTGTCCATAGCGATGCTCCCCAGACAGCCCGTGCATGGACGTCGCAGAGGTGCGCAACCAGCCACATCGGACGTCTAGGTCCCGCCTGTTCGTACGCCTTCACCCCAAGCGCCGAACGACTTTCGCGCAAAGCGGGAGACATAGCGCTGTGTGACAGCCACCCATGGGTCACACAACAGCTCGGCTAGCGTAAACAAATGCGATCAAGGGGACGTGAATTGAGATATTGGACGTCCAAAAAAAACAACGGGCGCCGAAGCGCCCGTTGTTTATTCCACCCTTGTCGCTCAGGCAATCAGAGCGTGTAGTACATCTGGAACTCCAGCGGGTGGGTGCTCGCGCGGTAGGCCGTCACTTCCTTCATCTTCAGCTCGATATACGCATCGATGAAGTCGTCGGTGAACACGCCACCGGCCTTGAGGAATTCGCGATCCTTGTCGAGCGCGTTCAGCGCTTCGTCGAGGCTCGAGCACACCTGCGGGATGTTCTTCTCTTCTTCCGGCGGCAGGTCGTACAGATCCTTGTCGGCCGGTGCACCCGGATCGATCTTGTTGATGATGCCGTCGAGGCCGGCCATCATCAGCGCGGTGAACACCAGGTAGCCAGAGTTCATCGGGTCGGGGAAGCGCACTTCGATGCGGCGACCCTTCGGGCTGGACACATACGGAATGCGGCAGCTGGCGGAACGGTTGCGTGCCGAGTAGGCAAGCATCACCGGCGCTTCGAAGCCCGGCACCAGACGCTTGTAGCTGTTGGTGGTGGAGTTGGCGAACGCGTTGATGGCCTTGGCGTGCTTGAAGATGCCACCGATGTACCACAGCGCCGTCTGCGACAGGCCGCCGTACAGATCACCGGCGAACAGATTGTTGCCGTCCTTCGCCAGCGACTGGTGCACGTGCATGCCGCTGCCGTTGTCACCGACAATGGGCTTGGGCATGAAGGTGACGGTCTTGCCATTCTGGTGGGCGACGTTCTTGATGACGTACTTCATCGTCATCAGTTCGTCGGCCTTCTGCACCAGCGTGTTGAAGCGCACGCCGATCTCGCACTGGCCGGCGTTGGCCACTTCGTGGTGATGCACTTCCACCACCTGGCCAAGCGACTCAAGCACCTTGCACATGTCGGCGCGCAGGTCACCCAGCGAATCGACCGGGCTGACCGGGAAATAGCCGCCCTTCACGCCCGGGCGATGACCGGTGTTGTTGTCCTCGTACTTGTAGCGCGAGCTCCACGCGGCTTCTTCGGAGCCGATTTCGTAGAACACGCGACCCATGTCGTTCTGCCAACGCACCGAGTCGAAGATGAAGAATTCCGGCTCCGGGCCGAAGAAAGCGGTATCGGCGATGCCGGTGGACTTCAGAAACGCTTCGCCACGCTTGGCGATCGAGCGCGGATCGCGGCCGTAAGCCTGCATGGTGGACGGCTCGAGCACGTCGCAATGCAGCACCATCTGGGTGTGCGCGCTGAACGGGTCGATGTACGCGGTGTCCGGATCCGGCAGCAGGATCATGTCGGACTCGTTGATGCCCTTCCAGCCGGCGATCGACGAGCCGTCGAACATCTTGCCGTCCTCGAAGGTGCCTTCGTCGATGGTGTGGGCCGGGAACGTCACGTGATGATGCTTGCCGAGCATGTCGGCAAAGCGAAAGTCGACGAACTCGACTTCGTGTTCCTGGATCAGATCGAGCACTTTCTGGGCGGCGGACGACATGGACAACCTCGGCGGGCTAATAGGTGAGGAAAACGACAAGCTTCTGAGCAAGGGCTATGCCAAGCCTCGGTCTTGTTTCAGATCAAGGCATTACACCAGCATAACCGATTATGGCGTGTGAGGATTGCACGGAAATGAAACACGATAATGCACCATGAAGGTGCATCCTATTAACCGAGCCGTCATCCCTGCGAACGCAGGGATCCAGTGACTTTCGCTCCTCGCGTAACCCCTTAAAGGCACTGGGTCCCCGCTTTCGCGGGGATGACGCGTAGGAGGCGGCAGGGATGAGGGGACCAGGCGTCAGAATCATCCTCTGGCAATCGCCCCAAAAAGGCCACGCCAGTCCCTTAAGCTATGCCGCTTTGCGCTGGCATGGAGCCGGCGCCCGCCAACCGTTGGAGTTTTCGTGAGCGATCTGATCAACGTCATCCTGCTCGGCATCATCGAGGGCATTACCGAGTTCCTGCCGATCTCCAGCACGGGACACCTGCTGATTGCCGAGAAGTTCGGCCTGGGCGAGCGCTCGGACCTCTTCAACGTCGGCATCCAGGCCGGCGCGATCCTGGCGGTGACCTTTATCTACTGGAGTCGCATCTGGCAGTTGTTTACCCAGTGGCGTGATCCGGCCAACCGCGACTACCTCGCCAAATTGACGGTGGCCTTCCTGATCACCGCCGTGCTCGGTTTCATTGCCGTGAAGCTCGGCTTCAAGCTGCCCGAAGCGGTGACGCCAGTGGCATGGGCGCTGATCATCGGTGGTTTCTGGATGCTCGCTGCCGAACGCCTGGCCGCCCGCCAGCCGGATCGCACGCAGGTGACCTGGCGCGTAGCCATTCTGGTCGGTATCGCGCAGATGGTGGCGGGTATCTTTCCGGGCACCTCGCGCTCGGCGGCCACCATCTTCACCGCCATGCTGGCCGGTACCAGCAACCGTGCCGCGGCGACCGAGTTCGCCTTCCTGGTGGGCATTCCCACCATGTACGCGGCCAGCGGCTATGAGCTGCTGAAAGTGGTGAAGGAAGGCGGCATCCATGAAGACTGGACCGCACTGATCGTGGGTTTCGTGGTGTCGGGCATCGTGGGCTTTATCGCGGTGAAGTGGCTGCTCGGCTATATCCGCAGCCATCGCTTCACGCCGTTCGCGATCTATCGCATCGCGCTGGGCATCGCGCTGTTGCTGTTGATTCCGGCCGGCGCGTAAGAACGCCGACTCGCCCCTGTAGGA
The DNA here is from genome assembly GCA_963783075.1 of uncultured Gammaproteobacteria bacterium. Taxonomy (GTDB): domain Bacteria; phylum Pseudomonadota; class Gammaproteobacteria; order Xanthomonadales; family Rhodanobacteraceae; genus Dyella. The sequence goes on from CAWAMF010000001.1 coordinate 860,634, forward strand.
GCGCCCCCTGTGCGCGACCGCCACGCCCCAGGATGATCTTCACCGATCGGCTGTCGCGCACAGGGTGCGCTCCTACAAAAAGCCGATGCTCAGGCGCGGATGCGCTCGGGCTCCGCCACCACAGCCAGCGGCTTCTTGTGCTTGCCCGGCTCGTTGGACTGCTCGAACACCTCGCGCACCCATTCGATGAAGGCCTGCACGCGGGCCGACAGGTGCTTCTTCTGCGGGTAGACGATCCACACCGGCTTGCCGGTGGAGATGGTATCGGTCATCACCAGCTCAAGCTTGCCGAAGTCGAGCATGCAGGCCGCGATGACGTGCGGCGCCTGGGTGATGCCCAGCCCCGCGACCACGGCCTGGATCACCGACTCGGCGTCGTTGATCATCAAATGCCCATCGATGTCGACAGCCACCTGTCCACTCGGCGTCTCGAATTGCCACTGGCGCGGGCGGCCGTTGGGCATGATGTAGTTGATGCAGCGGTGATCCTTCAGATCCTCGATGCTCTGCGGCGCGCCGTGCTTGGCCAGGTAGGCCGGCGAAGCAATCATCACGTTGCGCAGATAACCGATCTTGCGTGCGATAAGGCTGGAATCTTCCAGCGGACCGACCCGGATCGCGCAGTCGATGCCTTCCTCGTTGAGGTCGTAGGCGTAGTCACACATCGACAGTTCAAGGCGGATATCCGGGTAGCGCTGCTCGAATTCGGCAAGCCTCGGAATGATCACGGTGCGCCCCACTGCGGCCGGTACGCCGATGCGCAGCTTGCCGGTGGGCTTGCGGCTGGCATAGCCCAGCGCCTCGGTGGCTTCCGCGAGATCGGCAAGTATCTCCTTGCAACGTGCGTGGAACGAGGCACCATCGTCGGTCAACCGCAGGGAACGGGTCGAGCGGAACAACAGCCGGGCACCTAGCTGTTCCTCCAGTCGCGACACGGCGCGGCTGACCCCGGACGGGGTCATGCCCAGCTGGGCGGCAGCGGCGGCGAAGCTCTTGGCCTCTACCACGCGAACAAACGCGGAAATTGCGGCAAAGTCTTCCATAGCCTGGATTCTCACCCCATTAGTGACTGGCAGTCACTATTGCATTGCACAAGAAAGTATTTATTGAACCAGATGGTACACCTAATCTCTCGCCCCTGTTCGTTGGCGTGCCTCTGCGCCGACGAGATCAATCTGGGAGCGCGACATGAAGAAACAATGGATATTCGCCCTACTCGCCTTGGCTGTGGTGGGCGGCAGCTGGGCCCTGTTGGGTCATAGCGCCGACACCCACGCGCAGGCCGCGCCGGCCGCGCCCGCCGTCACCGTCGCCCAGGTGCTGGTGCGCCCGGTGGATGATGCCGATGAGTTCACCGGCCGCCTGCAGGCCGTCGATACCATCCAGCTGCGGCCCCGCGTGGGCGGTTACGTAGATTCGGTGCATTTCCAGGAAGGCGCGCTGGTCCGCAAGGACCAGCTGCTGTTCCGCATCGACCCGCGTCCGTACCAGGCCGAAGTGGATCGCCTGAGCGCCAATCTCAACCAGGCCAAGTCCGAACAGGCGCTGGCCCAATCCAACGCCGAACGCGCGCAGCGACTGCTCGATCAGCATGCCATCGCCAAGGAAGAAGCCGATCGCCAGGCCACGGCCGCGCAGAGTGCCAAGGCTCAGGTCGCATCCACCACCGCGGCGCTCGATTCAGCACACCTCAACCTGAGCTTTACCGAAGTGCGCGCGCCCATCGACGGTCGCGTCAGCAACGCGTTGGTGACGCCCGGCAATTTGGTAACTAGCAACGACGTGCTGACCAGCGTGGTGAGCGTCGACCCGATCTACGCCTACTTCGATGTGGACGAGCACAGCTTCCTGAAGTTCGATCGTCAGCGCCGCGAGCATGGCGCCTCGCCGCAGATCTCGATGGCCTTGGCCGACGAGAAGGGCTTTCCGCACAACGGTCGCATCGACTTCGTGGACAACCAGCTGCGTGCCGGCAGCGGTACCATCCGCCTGCGCGCCGTGTTCGACAACGCCGATGCACGCTACACGCCGGGCCTCTACGTGCGCATCCAGCTGCGTAGCGACAGTCGCGAACCACGCGCGTTGGTCGATGACCGCGCCATCGGTACCGACCTTGGCAACAAGTTCGTCTACGTAATCGACAAGGATCGCAAGGTGGAATATCGCCGCGTCGAAACCGGTCCGCTGCTCGATGGTCTGCGTGTGGTGACGGATGGGCTCGATGCGAAGGACGTGGTGATCGTCAACGGCCTGCAGCATGTGCGCCCTGGCGTGGAAGTGAATGCGACCAAGGTGGCGATGGAATCGCGCAGCCTTGATGCGCAGAAGCAGGTCGCGCAGGTTGGTGGCAGTTCGGGCAAGAACGCGGCGCAGAAACCATAAACAACGATCCGTCATTCCTGCGAAAGCAGGAATCCAGTGACTCTCGCTCCGATGCACCAAAGACAACTGGATCCCTGCCTCCGCAGGGATGACGACTTAGGAAGTTAGTCGCAAGTAACTGACGCACGCCCTCGCTTTGAGCGAGGGCCAGGGGGCGATTGTCTCCGCGTCATGCTCCCAAAGTCCCCGCCTAGCGCGGGAATGGTGCCAGCGAGCAACCAGGACGAATGCAATGAAAATCGCCCAATTTTTTGTGGACAGGCCCATTCTGGCCGGCGTCCTTTCCGTACTGATCGTCATCGCGGGCGGCATTGCGCTGTTCAAGCTGCCGATCAGCGAATACCCCGAGGTGGTGCCGCCCACAGTGGTCGTCCGCGCCAGCTACCCTGGCGCCAACCCCAAGGTGATCGCCGAAACAGTCGCCACGCCGCTGGAGGAACAGATCAACGGCGTGGAAGGCATGCTGTACACCAGCTCGCAGTCCACCAGCGACGGTGCGATGACGCTGACCGTCACCTTCGCACTGGGCACGGATCTCGACAACGCCCAGGTGCAGGTGCAGAACCGTGTGGCACAAGCGCAGCCGCGTCTGCCGCAGGAAGTGCAGCGCCTTGGCGTGACCACCCAGAAGAGCTCGCCCGACCTCACCATGGTGGTGCATCTGATCTCGCCGGATCAGCGCTACGACATGCTCTATCTGTCGAACTACGCGCGCCTGCACATCAAGGATCAGCTCGCGCGCCTCGATGGCGTGGGCGACGTGCAGATCTTTGGCGCCGGCGAATACAGCATGCGCGTATGGCTCGACCCCGAGCGCCTGGCCGTGCGTCAGCTCACCACCGGTGACGTGGTGCACGCCATCCAGGAACAAAACGTAGCCGTCGCCGCCGGCGCGCTCAATGCGCCGCCTGGGCATAGCAACGCTGCGTTTCAGCTCAACATCAACACGCGCGGTCGTCTGGTCAACGAGGAGGACTTCCTCAACATCATCGTGCGCACCGATCCCAACGGCGGTGTGACGCATCTGCGCGATGTGGCTCGCGTGGAGCTGGGTGCGGATCAGTACGCGCTGCGCAGCCTGCTCAACAACCATCCTGCGGTGGCATTGCCGATCTTCGCTCGCCCGGGTTCCAACGCGATCCAGATTTCCGACGAAGTCCGCCAGACCATGGCGGAGCTGAAGAAGGATTTCCCGCAAGGCGTGGACTACCAGATCGTCTATGACCCGACCGTGTTCGTGCGCGGTTCGATCGAAGCGGTGGTGCACACGTTGTTTGAAGCCATCGCGCTGGTCGTGCTGGTGGTGATCCTGTTCCTGCAGACCTGGCGCGCCTCGATCATTCCGCTGGTGGCGGTGCCGGTATCGTTGATCGGCACGTTTGCCGTGATGTACCTGGCGGGCTTCTCGCTCAACGCGCTGTCGCTGTTCGGCCTGGTGCTGGCCATCGGCATCGTGGTGGATGACGCCATCGTGGTGGTGGAGAACGTCGAGCGACATATCGAGCATGGCCTCGCGCCGAAGGAAGCGACACGCAAGGCGATGACCGAAGTCACCGGGCCCATCGTGGCCACGGCGCTGGTGCTGTGTGCGGTGTTCGTGCCGGCGGCGTTCATCAGCGGCCTCACCGGTGAGTTCTATCGCCAGTTCGCGTTGACCATCGCTATCTCCACCGTCATCTCGGCGTTCAACTCGCTCACCCTCAGCCCCGCGCTGGCCGCGTTGCTTCTGCAAGATCGCAGTGCGCCAAAGGACAAGCTCAGCTTGTGGATCGACCGTGGCTTCGGCTGGTTGTTCCGGCCGTTCAATCGCCTGTTCATCAGTGGCGCGAATCGTTATGTGGGCGGCGTGAAGCGCGTGCTGCGTTCGGGTTCGATTGCGCTGGTGGTCTATGGTGGCTTGGTGCTGCTTGGCCTGTTCGGGTTTGCCCATGTGCCGACCGGTTTCGTGCCGCCGCAGGACAAGCAATACCTGGTGTCGTTCGCGCAGCTTCCCGATGCCGCTTCGCTGGATCGTTCGGAAGACGTGATTCGCCGCATGAGCGATATCGCACTCAAGCAGCCGGGCGTGGAAAGTGCGGTGGCGTTCCCAGGCTTGTCGATCAACGGCTTCACCAACAGCACCAACTCCGGCATCGTGTTCGTGACGCTCAAGCCGTTCGAAGAGCGCCGCGATGCATCGTTGTCGGCGGCTTCGATCACCGCCGCATTGCAGCAGAAGTACGCTGGCATCCAAGACGCGTACATTGCGATCTTCCCGCCTCCGCCGGTGAATGGCCTGGGCACGATCGGTGGCTTCCGCCTGCAGGTGGAGGATCGTTCCGATGCGGGCTTCGAAGAGCTGTACAAGCAGACCCAGGGCCTGATCCAGGCCAGCACCAAGGTACCCACGCTGGCCGGTTTGTTCTCCAGCTATCAGGTCAGCGTGCCGCAGATCGACGCGGACGTGGATCGCGAGAAGGCCAAGGCCGAGGGTGTGGATCTGGCCGATGTGTACCAGACCATGCAGGCCTATCTCGGCTCGCTCTATGTCAACGACTTCAACCGTTTCGGTCGTACTTATCAGGTGAACCTGTCTGCCGAGCCCAGCTTCCGTCATGAGCCGGAGGACATCCTGCGATTGAAGACGCGCAGTGCAACGGGCGAGGCGATTCCGCTCGGTTCGTTTGTCACCGTGCATCAGACGGTGGGCCCGGATCGCGTGCAGCATTACAACGGCTATCCGACTGCCGAGATCAATGGCGGCGCGGCGCCTGGCTTCAGTAGCGGCCAGGCGCAGGAGGCGATCGAAAAGCTGGCGCACGACAACCTGCCCAATGGCATGACGTTCGAGTGGACCGAGCTGACCTATCAGCAGATTCTCGCCGGCAACACCGCGGTACTGGTGTTCCCGTTGTGCGTGCTGCTGGTATTCCTGGTGCTTGCGTCGCTGTACGAGAGTCTCGCGCTGCCGCTGGCGGTGATCCTGATCGTGCCGATGGTGTTGCTGTCTGCCATCAGCGGTGTGTGGATGTCCGGTGGTGACAACAACATCTTCACCCAGATCGGTTTGATCGTGCTGGTGGGCCTGGCCTGCAAGAACGCCATCCTGATCGTGGAGTTTGCCCGCGAAGCACAGATCATCGAAGGCATGGATCGCATGCAGGCGGTGCTGGAAGCCGCTCGCCTGCGACTGCGTCCGATCCTGATGACCTCGTTCGCTTTCATCATGGGCGTGGTGCCGCTGGTGACCTCGCATGGCGCCGGTGCAGAGATGCGTCATGCGATGGGCGTGGCGGTGTTCTCCGGCATGTTGGGCGTCACCTTCTTCGGCCTGATCTTCACCCCGTTGTTCTACGTGATGGTGCGCGGCTGGAGCGAACGCATGACCGAGCGCCGCCGCGCTCGCAAGGCGGCTCGCCTCGCAGTAGCACCTGCTTTGGAGAATCACTGATGAGAATGCTCACCACACTCGCCGCTTCGTTGATGCTCGCCGGCTGCGCCAGCGTGGGGCCGAACTACCACGCACCGGAGGAAAAGCCAGTGGCGCTGCAGGGCGTGAACAGCCAGCAGGAGTCTACGCAGAACTTCCAGGCCAACTGGTGGAAGCAGTTCAATGATCCCACGCTCGACGCGCTGATCCAGCGCGCCGCAGCGAATAGCCCGGATCTGAAGATTGCTTTCGCCCGCTTGCGTGAATCGCGTGCGCTGCTGGGCGTGGCCAAGTCGCAGCAGATTCCGGATGTGCAAACCGGCGTGGCCTACTCACGTAGTCGCGAGCAACAACCGGGCTTCACCGACCAGCGCACCACCATCACCAGCTACCAGGCCGGTTTCGACGCGAGCTGGGAGATCGACCTGTTCGGTGGCGTGCGTCGTTCGGTGGAAGCTGCAGGCGCCGATGCAGGCGCCAGCGAAGCCTCGCTGCAGGATGCACAGGTGACGCTGTTCGCCGAGATCGCGCGCTACTACTTCGACCTGCGCGGCGTGCAGCTGCGTATTGATGTGGCCAACCGCGATATCGAGAACCAGCGTGAATCGCTGCGTCTGATCCACGCTCGTGCCGATATCGGCACGGGCTCGGAACAGGACGTGGCCAGTGCCACCGCGCGACTCAACTTTGTCGAGGCGCAGCTGCCGACACTGCAGACGCTGGCGCAGAACGACGCGTCTCGCTTGGCCGTGCTGGTGGGTGAGCGTCCGGGCGAGCTGGACATCGACCTGTCGCCACGAGGCTTTAAGCCCATCGACGTGGCGCTGGCTATCGGCAACGCCGGTGACGTGCTGCAGCGTCGCCCCGACGTGCGCGTGGCCGAGCGAGAGCTCGCCGCCGCCAATGCGCGGATCGGCGTCGCCAAGGCGGACTACTACCCGCATATCACGCTCGGTGGTTTCCTCGGTTTCCTGGCCGGACGCAGCAACGACTTCGGCGGTCCTTCGTCGCGCGCGTGGTCGATCGCGCCGAGCATCACCTGGTCGGGGCTCAACGTGCAGCGTGTGCGTTCCAACGTGAAGGCGAGCGAGGCGCGTGCCGATGCGGCGATGGCCAACTACCAGCGCAGCGTGCTGCAAGCGGTGGAAGATGTAGACAACGCCATTGTCGGGTACAACCTGCAGCGCGATCGCGTACTCAAACTGCAGGATCAAGTGGCTAACAGCCGTCGTGCCGCCGATCTCGCCCGCATCCGCTACACCGAAGGCGCCGCTGACTTCCTGCTGCTATTGGATGCCGAGCGCACCCAGTTGGAAGCGGAGGATGCGCTGGCCGACGCGCAAGCCGCGATCAACCTGCGCGCCGTGTCGGTGTACAAGGCGCTGGGCGGTGGCTGGCAGGCCTGCACCACCGAGCGTTGCGATCAGCTTGCCGCCGCGCCATGAACGCGGTGGCATTTCCGGTGAGGTCGCCACGTCGCCGTGGCGTGGCGGCCGAACCGGAGCTGGCGCAACGCGTGGCGCTGGTCAGTGGCGCCAATCGCGGGCTCGGTTTTGAAATCACGCGGCAACTTGCCGCCGAAGGCATCACCGTATTGCTGGGCGCACGCAAGCCGCTGGCCGGCGAGAAGGCCGCACGACAGCTACGTCGTGACGGCGGCACGGTGACCGCCGTGCCGCTGGATGTCACCTCCATCGATGACATCCGCGCGCTCGTCACGCGCATCGAGCATGACTATGGACGGCTGGACATCCTGGTCAACAATGCGGGCGCCTATTTCGACGTGGACAACGAAGCCTCGTCAGTGAGCATGGATACCGTGCGTCAGGCGCTGGAAACCAACCTGCTTGGCGCCTGGCAGCTCACCGAAGCCATGCTCCCGCTGATGCAGCGCCATGGCTACGGTCGCATCGTCAATGTCTCCAGCGGCTGTGGTGCAACGGAAAGCGATGGCTCCGCCTGCCCCGCTTATCGTGTATCCAAGGCCGCATTGAACAGCCACACGCGCATGCTGGCGATGGAGTTGCAAGGCAGCGGCATCCTGGTCAACGCGGTCTGTCCCGGCTGGGTCGCCACCGATATGGGCGGCCATGGCGGCCGCCCCGTTGCCGAAGGTGCTGCCGGCATCGTCTGGGCGGCCACGCTGCCTTCGCGCCCCGCCATCACGGGTGGCTTCTTCCGCGATCGCGTGCGTATCGATTGGTAGAGCCAAAGTTCAGAGCATCTTGCGATAGACGATAAAACCCGACTTCTCGGCCACCTTGTCGTAAAGCTGCATGGCAGCCGTATTGGTTTCATGCGTCTGCCAGTAGACACGCGGTGCTCCCGCCGCGCGGGCCTGCGCATAGACGGCCTCGATCAGTGCGCGTCCGATGCCCAAGCCGCGCGCCGCCTCGACGGTGAAGAGGTCCTGCAAATAGCAGCTGTCGCCGGTGCTGATGGTGCTTCGATGAAACAGGAAGTGCGCCAGGCCAAGTAACTGGCCAGCGCGCTCGGCAACCAGTGCATGCATGGGTTCCCTTGCATCGAGAAAGCGTGACCATGTCGAACGCGCGACGGAGTCGGGCAGCGCCGTGCTTCCCATTCGGCCGTAGAACGCGTTGTAGCCGTCCCACAGCGGTCTCCAGCGATCGAAATCCTCTTCCGCTACCGGCCTGATCGTGATGGACGGATCCACGTCAGCGTTGCACCATCCGCGCGAACCAGCGCCAGCCACGCACGCGCTCGGCCACCAGCTTGGCGCTGGTGAGCATGGGCACGGCGAGCAGTGCACCGGGGATACCCCATAACCATCCCCACAGCAGCAGCCACAGCAGGATGGCGATGGGGCTCAGCCGCATGCGATGTCCCTGGATCAGTGGCGTGACCACATTGCCTTCGAACGCGGTAATGCCGGCAAACGTAAGCGCGGGAAGCAGCGCTGGGCCGGGCCCGTTGAAATTGAGCAGGCCCACCACGGCAAGCACGGTGGTGGTAGTGATGGCGCCAACGTAGGGGATGAAGTTGGCCAGCATGGCCACCGCGCCCCATAGCAGGGGATCGGGCATGTGGTAGAACCACAGCATGCCGGCGGTGATGGCGCCCAGGCCGAAATTGATCAGCGCCGCGGTGAGGATGTAGCGCGACACCTCGTACTGGATGCCGCGCACGATTGATACGGCATGGCGTTTGTAACCAAACCCCGGCGAGGCTTCCACCAGCCGTCGCAGCATCAGGTCGCCATACACCAGGAAAAAGAACACCAGCAGTACCACGGTGAGGACACCGGCCAGCACCTTGGGTGTCGTGGCGACGATGTCCCACGCGCTAATCGACAGGGTGGGTTGTTGTGTCGGCTGCTGCTGTCGCGTCGGCCCAGTAAGGCTTTGCGTTGCGCGGTTGGCGGCTTCCAGCGGCTGGGTCACGGCGCGCAGCTTAGGCACAAAGCTGCGGATGGCGGTCGGCGCTTGATGGAACCAGTCAAGCGCCGGCTGCGTGAGCATGCCAATGCCGCTACCGATGGCGGCGATCAGCCCGATCACCAATACGCTGGCAGCCAGCCAGCGCGGAATGCCCAGATGGGAGGCACGCGCGACGATGGGGTTGAGCGCCAGCCCGATAAACGAGGCCAACACGAGCGGTATCAGCAGCTGCTTGGTCAAGGTGATGGTGTACAGCAGCGCCAACGCCAGAAACAGGTTCAGTACGATGCGGATGCCGCGCAGATGTCGCCGCGCGCTCTGTGTGCGCTGAACGCGCACGAGGCCGTCGCGAGGCTCGCGATTAGGCACCATTGCGGCGCCGTCACCAAGGGTGGCGGGCGTACCAGGTGACTCGATCTCGCTCATGACGGATCGGCGCCGCCTTGGGTAAATTCGGCGACGAGCCGCACGCCTTGGCTGACCAACTCGGTCACTGTCCCGCTCAACAACATGCCCAGGCCGGGGATGCGTAGCGGGTGCACATTGAACTGGCCCAGCACAAAACCGGCGCCTGCTGCGACGCCCACGGCGACAAGGGGATGGCGTTGTCCGCGTGCGAGCAATGCCTGCGCCGGCACGGCCAATTCGTGACGCGCCGCCGCCGCGCTGGCTTGCGCGGCGCGAACAGCCTGTAGCTGCTTGATCGCGCTCATGGCGCATCCTCTGGACGGGTGGCGTCCTGCGGATCGGGACGACGCAGGGCGTCGTGCATCATCGCATTCCATTCACCCCGCGTCGCCGGCAAGGTCATCCAGTGCATGCAGCGTCGGAACAGCACCATGGCCCCGACGACAAAGGCCACTTCCACCAAGGCCAGCACCACCAGTGCCCAGGTCCACGAACCGAACCATTGCGCCAGCAGCCAACCAATCAGACCCAGCATGGTCAGACCCAGGCCGACACCCGCGACGGTGGCGACCAGGCCCGCAATCAGCAGCCAGTGGATCGCGCTTCGCGCCAGCCCCAACTCGGCCGACAGCAGACGCAGCTGGGCGCCAAACAGCTTATGGAAAGCCCGTCCGACCCGGCCGAGATCTTCCAACAGGCCCGGCGGCGACGGGGGTGCCGGCGTCTCGTCGGGTGAAGCGGGCGCGTCATCGCGTCCGGTCTGATCCATCCCCTGTCCTCGGAGTCACTTAGCGGCGGAGTATGCGGCCTAACAGCCAGCCGGCGCCAAGCGCGATGGCTACAGACTGCACCGGTTTCTCGCGTACGTAATCGCGAGCGCGTTCCAGCCATTCGTCAGCACGATCGATCGCTTCGTCATAGGTTTCGCGTCCGCGCTGCTTCACTTCTTCGGCTTTCGCGCTGGCACGGGTGGCGGCGTCGGCGGCCTTGTCGGTGGCGCGGTGCAAGCCATCCTCGACATGGTCGGCCGCGCGGTCCACGGCCTCCTTGGTCGCTTCCTTGGTGTTGTTCACAGCACTGGAGGTTGCCTGCTTGATGCGCTCGGCGCGCTCCTCGATCCGCTCGGCGGCACTGCCTTCCTCATGCGCCTCGACCTGCTTGTTCATGACGTTCTCCCAAGAAACGGTTGAATCACTGTAACCACTATCGCCAGCCGGGCGCGCGCCGGAGCGTGCCAGCTCCGGCGCGCTGCCGCTCAGCTTGCGCGGCGAAAGAACGCGATCACGGCGAGGATCAAGAAAATAATGAACAAGATCTTCGCGATGCCGGCGGCGGTACCGGCGATGCCGGTAAAGCCGAACAAGGCTGCAATGATGGCGATGACAAGAAATACCAGGGCGTAGTGGAGCATGGTGCGGTCCTCATGACGGGGCAGCGCATCGCCCCGCTGTCATTCACCCACAGGGCATGCCTTGTGGGCGTGAAGATCAGCTGATGTCTTCGCGCCGTTGGGTACCGTTCACGCTTCTCGCGTTGCCGTTCAGGCCAGCGCGGGGTTGAGCGTGTAAGTGCCCATCAACTCGGCCTCGGCCAGCACATGGCCGTCCATTGCCAATCGCAACTCGTCCACGGTGAAACCGTCGGCGAGCTTGAGGTGCTCCACATCCAGCGCATACAAACGGAAGTGGTAGTGGTGCACCAGCGAGTCGTTCCACGGCGGACACGGGCCGTCGTAGCCAAGGTATTCGCCGCGCATGTCGGCATCACCCGCAAACCAGCCGGTGTAGTCGTTGATGCCTTGCACGCTGCCCGGCGGCCCATAAGGCGCACGCTTGCCGTGCGGCACGATGCCGTCGCTGCAGGCACCTTCGGCCAGCTCGCCGCATTCCACGGGAATGTTGGCCATCAGCCAGTGCACAAACTCCACGCGCGGAAGATCGGCCGGCACGGTGCGCCCTTCCTTGTTGACGTCATCGGGCTTGCTCGGCACGTCGAAGTCGATGCAGGTGAGCACGAACGAGCGCGTGGCCAGCGGTGCATCCTTCCACGCCAGATGAGGGCTGAGGTTGTCCGACAACGCGAACGGAGCGGCGCGCTTGCCGAAGGCTAGCGGGGCCGGAATCGGTTGGCCGTGGGCGAAATTGTCGCTGCGCAGTTGCAAGGTGGTTCTCCTGAAGCGATGGAACGAAAGGCATTCAGCGGCGTTGATGAAACGCCAGGCCGTTAGGGTTTTTGATAGGTCACGCGGTACACCGCGCCGGCAAGATCGTCGCTCACCAGCAGGCTGCCATCCGGCAGCGGCTGCACGTCGGCGGGCCGGCCCCAGGCTTTCTCGTCCTGTTGGAAGCCATCGACCAGCGGCTCATAGGCGACCACCTTGTCTCCATCGAGGCGCACTGCCATCACGCGATAGCCGGATTTCTTGGTGCGATTCCAGGAGCCGTGTTCGGCGATGAAAATGGCGCCCTTGTAGCCGGCCGGAAACTGCGACCCCTCATAGAAACGCATGCCGAGCGAGGCCACGTGAGCCCCCAGCTTCAGCACCGGTGGCGTGTAGTCCTTGCAGTTCTTGCCCTTGCCGAAATCCGGGTCGAGCGTGTCGCCCTGGTGACAGTACGGATAGCCGAAATGCTCACCGACACGACTGAGCCTGTTGAGTTCGTCGCTGGGCATGTCATCGCCCATCAGGTCACGACCATTGTCGGTGAACCATAGCTGCTTCGTGCGCGGTTGCCAGTCGAATCCCACGGTGTTGCGAATGCCGTAGGCGACATCTTCTAGCCCGCTGCCATCGGCATTCATGCGGGTGAGCTTGGCGTAGTCCTTGCCCTTGTCGCAGATATTGCACGGCGCGCCGATCGGCACGTAGAGCTTGCCGTCCGGCCCAAACGCAATGAACTTCCAGCCGTGGTGCGTATCGGTGGGAAACTTGTCGTAGATCACCTGCGGCGCGGGCGGGCTGTCGAGATGGTTCTCGATGTCGCGCAGCACCAGAATTTTGCTGACGGCGGAGATGTACAGATCGCCATTGCGGAAAGCGACACCCACTGGCAACTGCAGGCCGCTGGCAATCACGCGCACCTTGTCGGCGTGGCCATCACCCTTGCTGTCGGTAAGTGCGTAGACCTTGCCTGCGCTGTTGGACCCGACGAAGACCGTCCCCTTGGCGCCCAGGGTGATCTCGCGTGCATTGGGCACGGCATCCGAATACACCGCGATATGGAAACCCGCCGGCAGGGTCAGCTTATCCAGCTGAGGCGCTGCGGCGACCGAATGCACGGCGAGCAGGCCGAGTAGAGCAAACATCAGCTTGCGCATTAACGTGGCTCCAGGATGGAAAAGCGAAAGCGTAGCGCCAGCGTTCCCCTATGGGAACGTCACGGCACGTCCGGCAACGAGTACTCGAGATGATAGGCGTGCACACCATTGGCAATGCTGATCTCCAGCTGGCCGGCGATGCCGCTCAGCCCCTCGGTACCGGAGTCCGGCACGATGGTCACCGACAGCTGGGGGCTGCCACGGGTCAGCGTACCCGTATGTTGCAGCGCAAAGCTGCCTTGTCGCCCGAGCACGGTGCCGGTGACGCGTTCCATCGCGACGTAGCCTGCCGAGCCGTCCACGGGGGTGCCCACGGCCAGCATCTGTCCGTTGCCGGCGCCTTCGAGGTCGCCATGGAACTGCTTGTGGATGGCCATGCGGCCCACGCTGGGGTCGCCCACGTCGTCTTGCGCCGGCTGCGGCGACATCGTGACCTCGAACGTGCCATGAGCGTGGTTGGCCATATGCGTTCTTTCCCGAGCGACGGCCCAGGCATGGTCGACCCCGCCCTGCCCCCTGTCAACGCACGCGCCCCTTTGTAGGAGCGCACCCTGTGCGCGACCACAGCGCGATGCGGTTCCGGCTGTGTTGGTTGGGTCTCTACGGTGGAACCGTGCCGCCTAGCCGCCTACCACCGCGTTGAACCGCGAGGCAATGTATTCGTCGGTAAAGCTGGCCATGTCCCAACCGCGGATAAAGCCGCAATGCCCGCCGTAATTGGAGATATCCAGCTCGACATTGGCCGGCAACTGCAGCTTTTCGAACGCATCCACCGGAATCACCGGGTCGTCGCGCGCAGTGAGGATGGTCGCTGGTATGTGCAGGTTTTCCAGCGCGCGACCCGCCACCGAATAGCCGTCCAGATAGGCTTCGAGCGAATCGAAGTCGGTATGCCGCGCCACCAGCGAGGCGGTAAGGCCCCGCAGGCTCTGCTTCAGTTCCGACAGTTCGAAATATTCCCTCTGCGGGAAGGCCGCCTGCTTGGCCTGCAGCGAGCGACGCCATTTGTGCATGAAGTACGCCTGGTAGAACCACGGCGCCGCTTCTTCCAGCGAAAACAAGCCTTCGCTGGGATCGATGATGGGGCACACCGCCAGTGCATAACTTAACGGCAGCCCCGCTGCGGGCGCACGCAAGGCAGCGCGCAGCGCGAAGTTTCCGCCCAGCGAGAAACCGGCAACGGCCATGGGCCGGCTGGGATAGCGCTGGGCGATGTCCGCCAGCGCGTTCACGACTTCATCGATGCGGCATGAATGAAACAGCGCCTCGTTGAGATCGTGACTATCGCCGTGATCGCGGAAGTTGAGCCGAAACACGTCCCAACCGTCGGCAAGCAGGCGACTGCCCGTCTGCAGCACATAGGTGGAATCGACACTGCCTTCCCAACCGTGGAACAGCACGGCCAGGCCACGCGATTGCGCGTGTTCCGTCTGCGCCGTGTAAGCGCCAGTCAGCCGCACGCCATCGCCACCATCCACCGTCACCGACTGCGCGCCCCGCAGCACCGTATGCGCTGCCCTGGGCAGCAGCAGGCGACGCACACCACTGGAGGACAGCATGGTCTGGATGTGGCCACTGCGCAGCGGCCTGGGCGGCAGGAAATCCTTGCCCTTGGGCAGGCTCATGCGCGGTTATCGAGGTTCGGCTTGTCTTCCAGCGCCAGCGCAATGCGCTCACGCGCCAGCTCCGCCATGCGACGGCGCGCATCAGGCGTTGCCGGCACCGGCTCGAGGAAGTGCACTTCAGCATCGAGCGGCGGCTCGCCCAACAGGCGCAGGAAGTTCTGCATGAAGTTCTCATGCTCGCGGAAGCCTGCGTCGACTACGCGGTGCCCGTCGCGGGCAAAGCGCAGGGCCACCGGCTGCACCGGCACCTCGGCGTCGAGCGCGGCCTGGAAAATACGCGCGTGAAACACCCGCAACACACCGTTGTGGCCGGTGCCACCCTCGGGAAATACGGCCACCGAACGGCCACCGCGCAAACGATCGACCATCACCTGCATCACTGCCGCCAGTGAATGGTTATTGCCACGGCGATGGAAAATGGTGCCACCGTTGGCTGCCATCCAACCGACCAGCGGCCAGTTGGCGATCTCGGCCTTGGCCACGAAGCAGGCCGCGCGTTGGCTATGCAGCAGCTCGATATCGATCCACGAGGTGTGATTGGCGACAAACAGCGCCGAGTCGGGCAGCGGCTTGCCCACGCGTACCGAACGCAGGCCAAAGATGCGCAGCAGCGCGGTTGACCACCAACGGATGGTGCGGTGCGCAAACGGCTCGCGGCCATCCTTCATCACCGCATGACGATTCCAGCTCAGGATAACCGAGCACAGCAGCACACCCAGCACCACGTGAAGCAGCAATAGCGGCACGCGCCAGACGTAGCGCAGTGGTCGTATCAGGTCGCGGCGGGCCGGGGCGGAAACGGTTTGGGTGTTCATCAGTTCGGTTAGTTTAGCGTTAGTCAGGGGTCGCTGTGCCCCCCATGTCGGCGCTCAACGCTCCAATTGGGCCAGGGGTAAAGCAGCCGAGCGCTTGACTGTACGCAGGACGAAACTGGAATTGACGTCAGCCACCCCCGAGGCGTTCAGCAACCGGTCGAGCAGGAAGCGCGAAAAATCCTGCAGGTCCGCCACAAAGACATGCAGCAGATAGTCCATGTCACCGGTAAGCGCGTAGCAGGCGACCACCTCGTCCCAACCGTTGACCAGCTCGACGAATCGCTCCACCGCCGCGCTTTCGTGCTTGGTCAGCTGAACGCGCACAAAGGCCTGCAGGCCCAGGCCCACCGCCTGCGGATCCACCTGGGCGGTGTATCCGGTCAGGATGCCCTCGGCCTCCAGGCGCTGGAGGCGACGCAGGCAGGCGGAAGGCGACAGGCTCACCCGCTCAGCCAGGTCGGCGTTGGTGATACGCCCCTCGCCCTGCAGGACAGCGAGAATGCGCAGATCGGTGCGGTCCAGGGTAGCCATGGCAATGAAACTCCGCGAATGGGCGCAGAAGGTGTTGATTATTGCGCAATTGGCCGCGCAACGAGCAACAAAACAAGCATCGTGCGCGCCATCGGCCATATGCTGTGCCCTTGCAGCAGCAAGCACGGCCAAGGCCGTCCGGAGTACGCCATGAACACCCCTCCTCGCCGCGTCGAACACCAGCAGACTGATCGTGGCTACGTGCCCGTCTACGCCACCGGCGTGGTGGAACAGCCGTGGGCCAACTACAGCCGTATCGACCATGAGGTCTGGGATACCCTGTACAAGCGCCAGCGCGAGATGCTGCCTGGCCGCGCCTGCACGGAGTTTCTGGCCGGTGTCGAGCGTTTCGGCCTGGGCGATGGCGGCATTCCGAAGTTCGCCGACCTGAACAAGGTGCTGGGCGCCACCACCGGCTGGGAGCTGGTGGCGGTGGAAGGCCTGCTGCCGGACGAGGTGTTCTTCGATCACCTGGCCCACCGCCGGTTCCCGGTCAGCTGGTGGATCCGCAAACCCGACCAGCTCGATTACCTCAGCGAGCCCGACCTGTTCCATGACCTGTTCGGCCACGTGCCGCTGCTGCTCAACCCGGTATTCGCCGACTACATGCAGGCCTACGGCCGCGGCGGCATGAAGGCCTTCGCCATCGGCCCCGAAGCGCTGATGAACCTCACGCGGCTGTACTGGTACACGGTGGAATTTGGCCTGATCAACACGGACGATGGCCTGCGCATCTACGGTGCGGGCATCGTCAGCTCCAAGGGCGAGTCGATCTACTCGCTCGATTCTGCCGCTCCCAACCGCATTGGCTTTGGGCTGGAGCGCGTCATGAGCGCACGCTACCGCATCGATACCTTCCAGCAGACCTACTTCGTGATCGACAGCTTCGAGCAGCTGTTCGAAGCCACCCGCCCGGACTTCACGCCCATCTACGCACGCCTACGCGAGCAGCCGGCACACGCCGCCGGTGACGTGCTGGACAGCGACCGTGTATTCACCCGCGGCAATCGCGAGGGCTGGGCCACCAACGCCGACGCCTAAGCCTTCCGGCCCTGCATTGCCTCGACGGCCCGCCCTATGGCGGGCCGTTTGCTTTGTAGGCCCTGCGTCCGTATGCCCCAGCGCGGCATGACTTGGATCAAGAGGCCACAACGAAATTCTTACGAGCATGGCTTCAACCCGAACGACATACATACGGATGAACTCCATGAAAGCTCTACTTCCCCTCCTCATCGCCGCCGCCTTCGGCGCCATCGCCGCACCCGCTGCCCATGCCGATACCAACGACAACTGGGTCGTGCGCTTTGGTGGCTCCGTCGTCGATCCCAAGAGCAACAACGGCAAGCTGGCCGACCTCAGCTCCTCCGTGAGCAGCAGCGTGCGTCCGTCCGCGAGCCTCGAATACATGATTACGCCCAATATCGGCGTTGACCTACTCGCCGCCTGGCCGTTCCAACACGACGTGAAGCTGTCGGGCCTGGGCAAGGTCGCTCAGACGAAGGAGCTGCCGCCGACCGTCGGTGTGAACTACCACTTCATGCCCAACGCCGCCGTGTCGCCGTTCCTCGGCATCGGCCTCAACTACACCAACTTCTTCGATACCAAGGGCGTAGGCGCGCTGCAGGGTGCCGGCGTCAGCATCGCCAACAGCTGGGGCGTGGCTGCGCACGCTGGCCTGGACGTGAAGCTCAGCCCCAAGTGGATCTTCACGGCGGACCTGCGCTGGGTCGACATCGAGAGCGACGTGAAGGTGGCCGGCACCAAGGTCGGCAACGCCAAGATCAATCCGCTGGTCTACGGCCTCAGCCTGGGCTATCGCTTCTGATTCACGGTTAACGGCAGGGATGCCGATCGGGTCTCCCGCAAGGGAGGCCCGTTCTTTTATGGGCGCCTGATCTATACGAGACCTGATCAGCCGCGCTTCCATTCGTCGACGGTGAGCACCTGTGCAATGCGGGTGCCGTCCCAGCGATACATCAGGTGGTGCGCCTGCACGCAGGGTGCGACGCGATCGGGGTAGAACACGGCGACACATTCGCCGCCCGCGTGGCGCACGCTGTCATACACGATGCCGTCGGAACCTTCGCCGCGAAGCCGGCGCGCCAGCGTGATGCCGGCGGCGTAGTTGTCTGGATCATGCACGGCCTTCCAACCGCCACGTAGATCATGCAGCCGCGCCTGGATGCTGGTGCGATAGCAGCGCATTTCGATATCGCAGGCCGGCTCGGCCGTGGCGGCAAGAAACAGTTCGCGGTGGTAGACCGTTTCCTCTACCGCGGTAGCCACGCTATGGCCGGCGTAGAACACGCCCCAGCTGCCGTCCGAGAAACGACTGCCTTCGGGATTGAGATGGGTAAAGGCGGCCATCACCGGCGTGGTGCCGGGGCCGCTGATGCGTCGCTCCGGCGGTACCAAGCGCAGCTCGCCCATCTCGTCGCGCAGGCGCGGGTTGGTCATCGCCTCGATGGCATAGAGCGCGTCGAGATCAGCCGGCTCGGCGATGCGGTCGAATATGCCGACCGGCGGAAAGCGGCTGGGCACGATGCGGTACGCCTGGCTCCAGCGGATGCGTTTGAGCGGGGGAATGTCGGCCATGACGGGTGCTTTCTCGCGCAATCTGCCAGAGGCTGGGAGTATGCCGGGCGAAGGTATCGTCCGTTGCGACGGAAGCCCCAACCATCAAACGCGCGCGGGTGCGCCCTTACGCGAGCTCAATTCCAACCGCGCTGCGCGTCCAGGTATTGCCGCACCACAAAGAGGTCGGCGACGTTGCCTGACAGCATGCGTTGCAGCGCCGACTGGCCGCCGAACAAGGCATTCTGGTTAGCACGATGCACCCAGCTGTCCGCCTGGTCGGGATCGGGAAACAGAATCTGCAGGCTCTTGAAGATGCCCAGCAGGTAGCTGATGCGCTCCAGCGTATCGCGGCCCAGCATGCCGGTTTGCAGGCGCTTCCACTTGTAGAAGGTCGATTCCGGCGGATCACCCAGCAGGCGGCGCTGGTCGGCGATACGCAGATTCCATCGCTCGGCCAGGTTGAAGAAGGCGCGCAGCGCCGGGCCGCCGAGATCGGCGCCGGGAATCGTTTCAGGCTGGAGATGAGCAGCCATGGCGTGACTCTCCCAGTGAAGTTAATTGTAATTCTACTTCACAGGTGGATTTTTCGCCAGCAGCAGGCATCCGCCTTCCGGCCAATGTCCGGTACGGCCACGGCGACGCATACTCCGGCCCGCCGCCAGATAGGGAGTCGCCGCCATGCATTCGTGCATCGCCTGCCTGTTTGTTCCACTTGCGCTGCTGGCATCCGTGGCGCGGGCCGAGGTGAAAGAGGCCGGCCCCGACCACCTGCTGGTGCAGGACAGTCGCGTGATACATGCCTCGCCCACCCAACTTTATGCGGCGCTGATCGACGTTGGCCACTGGTGGAATAGCGAGCACACCTATTCCGGGGATGCGTCGCACCTTAGCCTGCAGGCTGAGGCTGGCGGCTGCTTCTGCGAACGCTGGGGTGATCAGAGCGCGCTACATGGACGCGTGCTGTGGGCGGCACCGGGACATCTGCTGCGGTTGGAGTCGTCTCTGGGGCCGTTGCAGGGCATGGCTGTGCAAGGCGTGATGACGTTTATGTTGAAGCCAGCCAGCGGTGGAACCACCTTGCAGTTCGAGTACCGCGTTAACGGCGGGAGCACGAGCGGGCTGGACAAGCTCGCTCCCACCGTTGATGGCGTGTTGATACAGCAACTGCAGCGGCTGCAGAGCTACGCACAAACCGGCAAAAGCGCGCCCCTCAAACCGTAGGGCGAAGGACGCGCTTGCCCAGACTTCAACCGCAGCCGCCTACCTGCATCCAGCGCAGCCCGAACTTGCCGGGGTGCAGGCGCACGCAGACGATGTCGCCGGTGTCCACGGCCTCGAAATAGGCGCGCGGCACCGCGATGCGGTCTTCGTCGATGGTTTTGCTCCACGGCGCCAGGTGAACGTAGTAGGTCGTGGATTTGCCACGACTGACGTCCTTGCCGGTGATCGCCGTCTGGAATACTTCAGGCTTGGCGCTATCCCACATGGCATCGGTCAGCGCGAGCAGGCCACAGCCATAGGCCATCATGAAAGGCAGCATCAGCAGCGGCAGTGCCCACGGCTTGGCGGTCGTCTTCGTCGCCGCCTTGGGCGCGGCAAGCACCGCCACGCACAACGGCAATCCCAACACGAAGCCCCAAAGGAGGAGCTGGCGGAGGTCGACCAGGGTGACATCCCACAACGCGCGCATGGCCAGCACCAGCGGCGGCATGATCAGCAGGCCGGCCAGATTCGGGCGCACGTCGCCTTTCCTGCCATCGAACTGGAACAGCCCTGGCCTCGCCCAGACCAGCACGACCGCAACCCACGGCAGCAACGCGGCGCAAGCGACGATGGCGGCATAGGGCTTGGGATAGATAAAGCTCCAGAACAGCAGGCCCATCGGCAGCAGGTTCAGGACCTTGGCTGCCTGCCTGGATTTTTCCAGCGCGGCCAGACGCTCTTGTGCGTTGCTGCCTAACGAGGCATCGCGCTCGACCATCGCCAGGGTTTCGGCCCGCTCTTGCGCATCGAGGTCGGGTAAGGCGTTGAACCAGGCGTTGAAGCGATCGTCCAGCCCAAATGTCGAACGCTCGATCATCATGGGCCGGCCTGCTTTGGGCACGATCACCGGGTAGCTGGCGCTACGCCCCTGCGTGATGCGGCGGCCCAGGATCTCCGACCGCCGCAGGCGCCGCGTGGTGAACGCCTTGCGCACCTCGATGGCTTGCGCTTCAAGCGTCAGCCTTCCCTGGGTGGCGTAAGCCACGCAATACACCGGCACCGCCAGAAGACACAGCGCGACGCCGCCGAGAAAGACATAGCCGGCGGCATCAAAGCTCCGCTGCTGCAGGAGCACCAGCAGGCCGATCCCGCAGGCGCCGAAGAACAACCCCAATATCCAGGAGGCGATCTGCGATCCCGTGGTCATTTTGTAGACCACGGGATACCGAATTTCGCTTTGCCAGTCCTGAACCAACGTGCCAGACGTTTCACTCATAACTTCGCCTCCCCTGTCGAAACGATGCAAAGCGATGGTGCGGCAGCTTACGGCGCCTTGGTTTCCTTGGCGCAATCGCAGCCGAAGTCGGGCTCCGGACCACCCTCGGCGATAAAGCGGTCGATGCGCTGTTCCAGCACCGGCAGCGGCACCGAACCCACCTGCAGCACCGTGTCGTGGAAGTGGCGAATGTCGAACTTCGGACCAAGCGCCTCTTCGGCTTTCTGACGCAGCTCGAGGATCTTCAGATAGCCCAGCTCGTAGGACAGCGCCTGGCCCGGCCAGCTGATGTAGCGGTCCACTTCGTTGGCAATTTCGCGATCGGACAACGCGGTGTTCTGCGTCATGTAGTCGATGGCCTGCTGGCGCGTCCAGCCCAGGTGGTGGATGCCGGTGTCGACCACCAGGCGGCAGGCGCGCCACATCTGGTAGGTGAGATAACCGAAGCGGTCATAGGGCGTCTTGTAGATGCCCATCTCGTTGCCGAGGAATTCGGAATACAGGCCCCAGCCTTCGCCGTAGGCAGAGATGTAACCCTCGCGACGGAACGCCGGCTGGCCCTTCTGCTCGGCTGCCAGCGCCAGCTGCAGCGAATGGCCCGGCATCGACTCATGCAAGGTCAGCGCGGGCATGTTGTAGAGCGGGCGCGACGGCAGGTCGTAGGTATTGACCAGATACGTACCCGCGCCACCGCGGCCAGAGGTGTAGTACGGCGCGATATCGGCCGGCACCGGCACAATGGCGAAGCGCTGGCGCGGCAGGCGGCCAAACTCCTTGCCCAGCTGCGCGTCCACCTGCTTGGCGACCCAGGCGGTGCGCATCAGCAGTTCGTCGGGCGTCTTGGCGTAGAACTGCGGGTCGGTGCGCAGGAAATGCAGGAAGTCCGCGAAGCTTCCCTTGAAGCCCGTCTCCTGCATGGTCTTGACCATTTCGGCGTGGATCTTGGCCACCTGGTCCAGGCCGACCTGATGGATGGCATCGGGGCTCAGGTCCAGCGTGGTGTATTCGATGATCTGCTGGCGGTACCAGGCCTTGCCGTCGGGCATGGCTTCGGCTGCCAGCGTGGTGCGCGCCTTGGGCACATATTCGTTGCGGAAGAAGGTGAGCAGGTTGCCGTAGGCCGGAATGACCTTGGCGGCGATGACCGTCTTCGCCTCGTCACGCAGCTTGGCGGCATCAGCCGGCGTGATCGTGTTGGGCATCTTTTCGAACGGCTTGTAGAAACTGCTCTGGGTCGGGTCTTTCAGGTCGGCCACCGAGGCGATGGATACGTCACGCCCGTTGAGCACTTCGCGCGGCACGGTGAAGCCGCGCGCCAGGCCGTCGCGCATGTTGGCGATCTGCTGCTGGAAGTAGGACGGCACCTGGCCGAGCCGGTCGAGGTAGTGGCGATAGTCCTGGGGCGTGCGCAGGTTGTCGCCTTCGAGTACGTCACCCAACTCGCTCCAGAACGCCGAGTCGCTGTTGAACGGCATCTGCCACTGCTTGAACTGCTGCACAGCGAGCAGGTTCTGGATCTGCGCGTGATAAATCGCGTAGTTGACCTGATCCTCAGCTGACAGCTGCTTGGGATCGATGCTGTCCAGATGGGTGAGCACTTTCTGCCAGTAGTCGAGACGCGCCTGTTGGCTGGCGGCATCCACATTGTCCAGCCGCGCGCCGTTGGGCTGCGCTTCGCCGGAGGTACTGATGCCGGACTGGCCATTGCGCCAGCTCCATTCCTGCTCGTAGATCTGCTTGAAGCGGGCGTCCGCGTTTTGGTCGGCCAGCGCCGGCAAGGTCACTGCGAGGGCGGCTGCGGCCAGCCAGGTCATGCGTTGTGCTTTGTTCACTACGGGGTTCCCTTGAGCGAAATGGGGGTGGGTGATGGCGCCAACACGGCATCCTCCACGCTCCAGTCATCCAGCGCCTGTGGCGGAAGCTGGGGTAGCGCCATGCGGGACAAGGCGTCACGCGCGGCGTCCTTCAATCGTGCCACGCGCAGCTCGATGCCACGAGCACCCAGCCAGGTGGCGAAATCACCGAGCGACTCGAGCACGGTGCCATCAAGATCGGGCGACTCCTCCAGGCTCAAGATCACCCGACGCAGATCGGGGCAAGCATCGACCCGCTGACGAACCTCGGTCAGCAGGGCTTCGGCGTTGACGAAGAACATCGGCTCTTCGGGGCGCACGATCAGCATGCCGGGCATCGGCACCGCGCTCGGGTGGCCCTTTATATCGACGAAGTCGTGGCCCTCGGCAAGCCGTCCTAGCACGCTGAGGCGAGGCGTGGCGAGCTGGCGCAACAGCATCACCAGGCTGAAGGCGATGGCCAGCAGCAAGCCGTTGAGGATGCCCAGCGACAACACCGCCAGCACGGCGGCCAATGCCACCAGGCGGTCCCGATGCCAGCGCAGGTAGGGTGCAAAGGTCGACAGGCGCAACGACTTGCTCACCGCGTGAATCACGATGGCGGCCAGCACCGGCTGTGGAATCCGTTCGATCCAGCGCAGTGCCAGCAACACCAGCAAGAGCACCGTGGCCGCCGCGATCAGGCCCGCCCAGCGCGAGCGGGCACCCGCCGCCTCGTTGGCCGAGGTGCCCGAGTAACCCGCGCCCACCGGCATACCCTGCAGCGCACCCGAGATCACATTGGCCACGCCCAGCACCAGCAGGTCGCGGTTGGCGTTGACGCTGTCGCCATGCTTGAGCGCAAAGCCGCGGATCGAGCTGTACGACTCGGCATAGAGGATAAGCAGCAAGGCGGCCGCCAGCTCGGCGCTCGGCACCCACTGGCCGCGATGGGGCCAGCGCGGCCAGTCCAGCGATGCTGCCAGATGAATCTCGCCGGTGAGCGTCACCCCTCGCGCAGCCAACCAGCCCGAGGCAGCCACGCCCAGCGCAATCACCAGCAGACTGCCCGGCAGACGACGCAGGCGTTCTCCAGCAAACAGCAGGAACAGTGCGAGCAGGCCCGTGCACAGGGCGGCAGGCTTGAGCTGGGGCAGCACGGAAGCCAGCTGCGCCAGCAAGCCCGGCACGAAATCGCCATGCACATCCGCCACGCCCATCAAATGCGGCAGCTGCTTGAGCGCGATGACGCAAGCGAGGCCGAACGTGTAGCCACGCAACACTGGCCGCGCGATCAAGTGCGATAGCCCGCCCAGGCGCGCGACGCCGGCAATCAGGAAGCACACGCCTGCCATCAGCACCAGCATGGCGCCCACTGCGGCACGCGAAACACTATCGCCGCCGGCCAGGGCCAATGTGCCCGCCGCCAGCACGGCGGCGGAGGATGAAGTGGCCGAAACGATGGCGAAGCGGCTGCGGCCCAGCAGGCCGTAGGTGGCCAGGCCTACGAACAAGGCGATGACGCCGGCCTGTGGCGGCAGATTGGCAATGCCGGAATAAGCGACGGCTTCGGGCAACAGCAGACCGGCGATGGAGAGGCCAGCGATGAGGTCCAGGTGCCAGGCCGGAGTGCTGGCGGCTTGGACAGGGCTCGCAGTCGAGGGCATCGATCACTCCGGCGCAGGTGGCGCGCAGAGGGTAGCCGATTGAGTGTTTTTGCTCCCTCTCCCCATCGGGGAGAGGGCTGGGATGAGGGGGCAATCTTGGGAGAAGGGTGGATCGAAGCCGGCTTTGTGGAAACGCTTTCGCGAGCACCCGCCCCTCATCCCAATCTTCTCCCCGGAGGGGAGAAGGAGCTTAGAGGCTCAGCTTTCCATGCCTTCGTAATAGCCGCGCATGGCCTGCAGGTACGCATTGAGGTTACGGCCGTCTACTTCGCCAAATCGCTCACCAGTGATCGTGCAGCTGCCGATGCGGTCGGGGCGGAAATTGCGGAAGCCCACGCGTAGCCGACACCAGCTTCCCAGCGTCCACGCGCCGCCCCAAAACGCCAGGCACAGCGGTTCCACCTCGCGCGTGCTGGTGCGGCCCGCCTCGTCGCTGTAGTCCAGACGCAGCACCTGGTTGTCACAGATGGCGGCGTTGAGGCGGTCGATCAGTGCGGCGAAATCGCTTTTGCTCTGATCACGCCAGATGGGTGCATAGATGCGCGTGCGCCCGGCGCGCTCGCGCAATTCGGGCGGCAGCACCGCTTCGATCTTCAGCAAGGCAGCCTGCGCGCTTTCGGCCAGCTTCTGCCCGGCGAACGCGCGTACGAAGCGCGTGCCGACCACCAGCGATTCGAGTTCGTCGGCGGTGAACATCAGCGGGGGAATGTCCGAGCCTTTGCGCAACAGATAACCCACGCCAGCCTCGCCTTCGATCGGCACGCCGGAGAGCTGCAGGTCGGCCACGTCGCGGTACACGGTGCGCAGCGATACACCCAGCGTGCCCGCGAGCTGGCGCGCCTGCAGCGCGGTGCGGCGCCCGCGCAAGGCATGGATGATGAGGAAGAGCCGGTCGGCACGACGCATCGACGCATGATGGCCGAGCGAGCGGCGGGCGACCAGCGCCGGGAGTCATGGTTTAAGGAAGTCATGATGCTCAACCGAATCATCCCGTAGCACCCTCGTACCGGCCAAAGCCGGAAGGGGTTCAACAACAGCGAAGCTGGTCACCCAGTGACTGGTGAACCCATTCAAGTCTCTGGATCCCCGCTTGACCAGCTTCGCTGTTATGGAGCTCCTCGCTGGCATGACGGTCAGGGAAGTTGATTCGAATTCGGGTCCTCAAGCCGCCTGGGATGCCGCCAGCTCGGCATCCTTCGCCGCAGCACGCTGCATGGCCGGCCGCGAAATCACCCGATCGATATACGCGCGAATCACTGGCAGCTCCGGCACCAGCTTGAACATCGTGGTCCAGTTGAGCGCGTTGCCCCACAACACATCCAGGGCGCTGAAGCGCTCGCCCAACATGTAAGGCCCACGTTCCAGCTGCGCCACCAGCGTGGCGAGCATGGTGTCCCAGTCGCCATAGGGACAGGTGGATGGCGCGGCCGGCTCACGCTGCATCGAACGATCCACCACCGCCGGCTCGAAGCACGCACCGTAGAACACCATCCAGCGCAGATAAGGCCCGCGCAGTGCATCATCGATGCCTGGTGCCAGACCCTTCTCCGGAAACAGATCGGCGAGATAGATGAAGACCGCCGGCTGCTCAGTGACCAGTTCGCCCCGATGCCATATCGCCGGCACCTTGCCCATGGGATTGACCGCCACGTACGGCGGCTGGCGCTGCTCGTTCTTGCGCAAATTGACCACGTGCATGTCGTACTCGACACCCAGCTCCTCAAGCAGTGCGCGCGTACCGCCGGAGCGGCTATTGGGGCAGTGATAGAAGGTGATCTGTGATGTATTCATGGCGGATTCCTCACGGTGATGAAGCCAAACGCTGATCGGGTGCTGGCGCCTGTTCGGCCACCCGCCGAAGCGCCTTCAGCACGTCGGCAAAATCGGCGGTTACCAGCGGACCCAGCACTTCCGCCGCCGGGCCGGTGACATGCGAGCGGTAGCTGATGCGCGTCCCGCCCGAAGGCAAGCTCACTAGACGGTGGTCCACCCGCACGCAGGTGTCCCCGATCCAGGTTTCATCGATAAAACCCTCGTGCGCTTTCACCTCGAGCAAGGTGCTGGTAAACCGCGTGTTGTCAGGCAGCGTCATGGTGAAGGTCGTACCGTCGGCGAAAGGTCCATGCAGCTCGATCATTTCGACGCCGGTGTTCCACTCTTTCCAACCAGCCACGTCGGCCAGTAAGCGCCAAACCCTTTCGAGGGTCGCGCGGGTATCGATCCTTTCTTCGTGATTCCACATGGCATGTCCTTGGCGTTGGTATTCGTTGCGGCGGGCAGCTTGTATTGCCCATCCATCAGCAGGCCACGCAGATACAGCGGCCGGTAAGCCATGAGAATCCGTCCGATTGGCAGTGCCATGGCATCCTCCTCAAGCGGCCTCAGCCGCAGCGACATCAACCGCGCACCACGGCGGCGGCAGGGCGTGCTTGAACAAGCGGAACCAGTGCTCACGGTCGGCCGGGCTGTAGAGGTCCAGCGTGCGGATCACCTCGCGCGCAAACTCCACACTGCCCAGCTGGCTGGCGGTGATCACGCCGCCATCGCTGACCGCGAGCACAGTCGGGTCGTATTGCTCGGCGCCGGCATAGGTCGGCACATGGGTGCCGATGTGGCCGGGCCAGCTGCCGGTATGACGGCAGGCATCCAGCAGACCGGCCCGGGCCAGCACCAACACACCGCTATCGATGGCCGCCACCGGCGCGCCCCCCGCGTGCACGCGACGAACCGCGCTTACCGCCTGCTCGCCTAGCCCCCTCTCCCATTGGTAGCCGCCGGGCATAATCAGCAGCGCCGCGCGCTTGAGATCCAGCTCATCCAAGGTCAGTTCCGGCAGGACGCGCAGTCCAGCCATGGACAGCACTGGCTGCATCGAAAAGCCCACCGTCTGCAGCCGCCATTCGCCCGGCCGGCGGATCTCGCACAGGGCCTGCGCCGCATGCCAATCGGCAAAGCCATCGAATACCAGGAAATACACCGTATCGCGCATGACAACCCTCCTTGTGATGGAGGCAGTGTGCGTACCCCCTGCTGCCAACGTATTGTCAGTAGCCACTGCGCTTTGCTGAACCGCACGGTCAGGCAGGCGGCTGGCATCAGCCGGCCTGAGTCAGGACAATAAGCATCCCTTTGCTTGCGGGTTCGCCATGAAGTCCATCTCGCTCATCCAGTTCCTGATCGAGGAACGCCGCGCCGGCCATGTAAACGCCGAACTTTCCCTGCTGATCGAGGTGGTTGCCCGCGCCTGCAAGCGCATTGCGGTGGCCACCAACAAGGGTGCGCTGGGTGGCGTGCTGGGCGAGGCCGGTACCGGCAATATCCAGGGCGAGGCGCAGAAGAAGCTGGACGTGATCTCCAACGAGATCCTGCTGGAAGCCAACGCCTGGGGTGGCCAGCTCGCCGCCTGCGCGTCGGAGGAAATGGAAGATCCGCAGCCGATCCCCGACATGTACCCCAAGGGTCACCATCTGTTGCTGTTCGATCCCCTCGATGGCAGCTCCAACATCGACGTGAACATTTCGGTCGGCACGATCTTCTCGATCCTGCGTTGCCCCGATGGCGTCACCGAGCCCAAGGCCGAGCACTTCCTGCAGCCGGGCACGACCCAGCTGGCCGCCGGCTACGTGGTGTACGGCCCGGCCACCGTGCTGGTACTGACCTTCGGCCATGGCACGCACGAGTTCACGCTGGATCGCGAAGTGGGCAGCTTCGTGCTCAGCCGCCGCGACATCCAGATTCCCCAGGACACCGCCGAATTCGCCATCAACATGTCCAACCAGCGCCACTGGGAAGCGCCCATGCAGCGCTACATCGGTGAGCTGCTGGCCGGCACGGAAGGCCCGCGCGCGAAGGACTTCAACATGCGCTGGGTCGCCTCGATGGTGGCCGACGTGCACCGCATCATCACCCGCGGCGGCGTGTTCTTCTATCCGCTGGACGCCAAGATCAAATCCAAGGGCGGCAAGCTGCGCCTGATGTACGAAGCCAACCCGATGTCCTTCATCATCGAACAAGCCGGCGGCGCCGCCACCACAGGCCGCGAGCGCATCATGGAACTGCAGCCCACCGGCCTGCACCAGCGCGTGCCGGTGTTCCTTGGTTCGAAGAAGGAAGTGGAAGTGGCGACGCATTACCACGTCGAGGCGGACGCGGCGATTTGATCGTCTCTCTCGTCGTCCCCGCGAAAGCGGGGACCCAGCGACTTACGCATCTGCCAACCGCCTCAAAGGCGCTGGGTCCCCGCTTTCGCGGGGACGACGAGTAGGCGTATTTCTGAGCGATGCCCAACCGGGCGCCCTTTTCCGACATCGCGTCGCCCTTCGGCGGTCTTACACTCGCCCGCCAGTCACCCCCGTATGCAAAGCGGCGATGACACCTTCTCCCTACCTGTCGCCGACATGCCTGCCACCCGCCGCTTCCGCCCTGTCCTGCCCTTGCTCGCCAGCCTGGTGCTGTGTGCCTGTTTCGGCGGCACCAAGCCCCCGCCGCCAGCGCCACTGGTGCCGCCGCCGGTGGTGAAGCTGCGTATCGGGTTGGCGCTGGGCGGCGGTGCGGCCAAGGGCTTTGCGCATATCGGCGTGATCAAGATGCTGGAGGCCAATGGCATCCATCCCGACGTGGTGGCCGGTACCAGCGCCGGCAGCGTGGTGGGTGCGCTGTATGCCAGCGGCATGGACCCGTTCCAGCTGCAGGAGACGGCTTTTTCGTTGGACGAAGCCAGCATCCGCGACGTGCGACTGTTCTCCGGCGGCGTGGTGCAGGGGCAGAAGCTGCAGGATTACGTGAACCAGCAGGTCAAGAACCGTCCGCTGGACAAGCTGGGCATTCCCTTCGCCGCCGTGGCGACCCAACTGGAAACCGGCCAGCGCACGGTGTTCGTGCGCGGCAATACCGGTCAGGCGGTACGTGCATCCAGCAGCGTGCCGGGCGTGTTCGAGCCGGTGGAGATCAACGGCAAGCATTATGTGGATGGCGGCGTGGTGAGTCCGGTGCCAGTGGATGCGGCACGCCAGCTGGGCGCCGATGTGGTGATTGCGGTGGATATCTCCACCAAGGCCAGCGGCACCAATCCGGTCGGCATGATCAATATCGTCGGCCAGTCGATCAGCATCATGGGACAGAAGCTGGGCGAGCAGGAGTTGGCGCGGGCGGACATCGTGATTCGCCCCAAGGTCAGTCAGATCGGCTCGGCCGATTTCGAGCAGAGGAACCAGGCCATCCTGGAAGGCGAGCGCGCCGCGCTGGCGGCGATGCCGGCCATCAAGGCAAAGATCGCTGCGGCGCAGGCAACGCGTCAGCAACAGGCTTTCGCCGCGCATTGACGGTACGAATGGGCGCTGACAGGGGCGGGTGGGCCTGCTAGCGTTCTGGTTTTCTACCGTTAGAAGACCCCTGCCATGCCCCAGCCTGCTCGTCTGCTGCTGCCGTTGTTGGTTGCAGCGTTTGCTCCCGCCGCGATGGCGGGCCCGGCCAATATCGATCCGCGCATCGAACAGCTGCTCACCGAACTGGGCAAGGTGCGCCAGATCGACGCCGTGCAGCTGTCGCCGGACGGCAGCCAGCTGGCCTGGGTGGTGCGTACCGAGGGCAAGGACAGCGTCGAGGTGGCCAAGGCCGATGGCAGCGAGGCGCATCGCATCAGCCCGAACAAAGCGGGCAGCTGCAGCGAAAGCGACATCGCCTGGGCGCCGGACTCGCGCCACCTGGCGTTCGTGTCCAATTGCGCGAGCGGCAAGCCGAAGGAACTGATTGTTGCCGATACGCAGACCAAGGCGTTGCCCAGCCACGTCGCCGCGCTTACCGGCATGGCCGATGGGCTGAGCTGGTCGCCCGATGGCAAGTCGCTGGGCTTCCTCTACGTGCCCAACGGCACGCGTCGCGCCAGCGCGGTGTACGCCGCCAAGCCGGCGGCCGGCGAGATCGGCGTGGAAGGCCTGGAAGTGCAGCGCGTGGCGACCGTCGACGCCAGCGGCGGTGCAGTACGGCTGCTCACCAATGCCAACACTTACGCCTACGAATATGCCTGGTCACCCGATAGCCAGCGCATCGCTTATGTTGGCGCGCCACCGCCGGGTGACAACAACTGGTGGGTGGCCAAGCTTTATGTGCAGAACGCGCAAGTCGACGCCAAGGCCGTCGTGGTACTTGACCCGTCGACCAGCAAGAGCTCGCTGCATGGCCTGCAGATCGCGTTGCCGCGCTGGTCGCCCGATGGTCAGCGCATTGCCTTCATCGGCGGCCTGATGAGCGATCAGGGCGCGACCGGCGGCGATATCTATGCCGTGTCGTCCAGCGGTGGTGAGGCGATCAATCTCACGCCTGGCGTCCGTGTCACCCCAGCGTGGCTTGCCTGGACCGGTGCACAGCAATTGATGGTTGCCCAGGTCAGCAATGGACAGAGTCAGGTGGCGGCGTACACGGTGGATGCGGACAAAGCCACCCAGACGCGCACGCTGTTCACCCTGCCCGCCAGCATCGGCGACGGCAGCGCGGAGATGGCGCTTTCATTGTCCAGCGACCACACGCGCGTCGCCTTCGTGCAGAGCTCGTACACCGCCGCGCCGGAAGTGCACGCCGGTGTGTTGAGTGAGAATGCGCCCACCGCGGTCACTGCCTTCAACGCCGGTTTGAAGCCCGGCTGGGGCAAGGCCGAGTCGGTGGAGTGGGATAGCGAAGGTCGCCACGTGCAGGGTTGGCTGCTGTATCCGGCCAACTACGACGCGCAGAAAAGCTACCCGATGATCGTCACCGTGCACGGCGGCCCGTCGAGCGCGGTCATTCCGCGCTGGCCGGGCGTCGGCTTCGGCGCCGCACCGTTCTCAGCGCTGGGGTATTTCGTATTCATGCCCAACCCGCGCGGCAGCTTTGGCCAGGGCGAAGCCTACGTGCAGGCCAACCGCAAGGACTTCGGCCATGGCGACTTGCGCGACATCCTCGCCGGCGTCGATACCATCGAGAAAAAACTGCCGGTGGACGACAAGCGTCTGGGCCTCACCGGCTGGAGCTACGGCGGTTTCATGAGCATGTTCATCCCGACGCAGACGCAGCGCTTCCGCGCGGTGGTGGCGGGCGCCGGCATCGCCAACTGGCAGAGCTACTACGGCCAGAACCTGATCGACCAATGGATGATCCCGTTCTTCGGCGCCTCGGTGTATGACGACCCGGCGGTGTACGCCAAGAGCTCGGCCATCAACTTCATCAAACAGGTGAAGACGCCCACGTTGATCGTGGTCGGCGACCGCGATGCCGAATGCCCGGCGCCACAGTCGTTCGAGTACTGGCATGCGCTGCGTGCGCAGGGCGTACCGACTTCATTGGTGGTGTATCCGAATGAGGGACATCACTTTGTCGATCCGGATCATCAACGCGATGTGTTGCAGCGTGCATTGATGTGGTTCGCAAAGTATTTGCCGGCGACGAATTGAGCTTTTGGCTCTTTACCCCTCGCCTGCTCGCAGGCGAGGGTTGGGGAGGGGTGCTCTGACGCCAAACGAGCCGCCGTTCTGTCGGAGAGCGAAACCCCTCTCAACCTCCCCTTGCCAGCAGGGGGAGGAGTATTTCAGAACAACTGCCCCTGCGGCGATGGCTTGCGCGGCGGCACAAACTTCGTCGTATCCAGCCACAGCTCGCGGGCACGTCCAAAACCGTGCTTGCGACAAGCCACGTCGAAGCGTCGACGAATCAAATCCGCAAAAACACCTTCCCCGCGCATGCGCGTGGCGAAGTTGCTGTCGTAGTCGCGACCGCCGTGCATCTGCTGCACCAGGCTCATCACGTGCGCGGCGCGTTGCGGCGCGTGCAGCGCCAGCCATTCGCGGAACAGTGCTTTCAATTCGTAGGGCAGGCGCAACGTCGTATAACCGGCACAACGCGCACCTGCGTCCGCTGCTTGTTCGAGCACCGCTTCCATGTCGCTGTCGTTGAGCGCAGGAATGATCGGCGCGACCAGCACGCCTACCGGCACGCCTGCATCCGCCAGCGCGCGGACGGCCTTGATGCGCCGATGCGGTGCGCTCGCGCGCGGTTCCAGTTTCGCTGCCAGATGGTTGTCCAACGAGTTCACCGATACGAACACCTGCACCAGCTTCTCGCGGGCCATCGGCGCGAGGATGTCCAGGTCACGCTCCACCATCGCATTCTTGGTGACGACGGTGCAGGGGTGGTGGCATTCGGCCAGCACCTCCAGCGCGGCGCGCGTCAGTTTCCAACGGCGCTCGATCGGTTGGTAAGGATCGGTGTTGCTGCCGATGTTGATAGGACTGACGACATAGCCGGGACGGGCCAGCTCCAGTCGCAATACTTCGGCCAGATTGCTTTTGGCGCGCAACTTCGTTTCGAAATCCAGGCCTGGCGACAGGTTGAGATAGCTGTGCGAAGGCCGCGCAAAGCAATAGATGCAGCCGTGCTCGCAACCGCGATACGGATTGAGTGCCTGATCGAAATGGATGTCCGGCGAGTCGTTGCGCGTAATGACGCTGCGTGCACGTTCCTCGGTGACCTCGGTGCGTGGGCGCGGCGCGGTCTCA
Source organism: uncultured Gammaproteobacteria bacterium (assembly GCA_963783075.1). Lineage (GTDB taxonomy): Bacteria > Pseudomonadota > Gammaproteobacteria > Xanthomonadales > Rhodanobacteraceae > Dyella. The sequence continues at coordinate 893,603 of CAWAMF010000001.1, forward strand.
TCCAACAGCAGGCTTTGCCAGCCATCGTCTTCGGCGTGATGACGAATCGATTCGAAGCGCCCTTCCGGGTTGGAAGCGGCGCCGCGGCCCTTGAGTGCTTGTGACGGGAGAGGATTGTCGGCCATGCGCCTAGTCTGCACCCGCCATGTCTCAGTCAGCGCGACACCTGCGGGCTGGGCGCCAGCTGTGCCTGCAGCGCCTTGGCCATCGCGCCAAGCGGGTATTCCTGGGTAATCTGGCGATCGAGTTCGGTGAACACCGAACTGGAGATGGTCCACCCCAACGGAATAGGATAGTTGCCGGCGCACAGGCGGAAATGCCAAAGCATGTCGCCCTTTTCAGGGTCGGCGTTGTTGGGCCTGAGCGCATTCAACAGTTGCACGCGTGCGTAATCGCCGCGCGCGTTGCGCGTGTTGAGCAAGGCGTCGAACGGCGCGATCGCCTCGCCATGCACGCTGTCACCCTTGGCGCTCGGCGCGGGTGGACACAATGCAGAATAGAACGGCCACGGGTGGGCGGGATCATGGTTATCCACAAAGTCGTTGATCAGTACGTCGTTGCTGATGTGGATAACGATGAAACGCAACGTCTGCTTGCGCTGCGCTGCCTTGATGCGCAGCAGGCGCATCACCTCCAGCAAGGTGGTGGTGCCGGAATTTTCGAAGTAGCCACCATCGACCAACTGCAGGCGACTGGGCACCGGTGGATTTTTCGCGCCGGTTTCCAACGTGCCCGCGGGGCTGATGTAGGTGAAGCGTGCGCTGTTGAGCACCACCTCGCTCAGCGGCACGCGTGGGTCAAGCCAGCTGGAGCCATCGAAGGCAGCCGTCCACCCCTCGCGCTGTGGTGTAACGATTGGCCGGAACGGGTGCTGCACGAAACGCCGTCCTTCGGTCACGGTGGTGCTGTTGAGGAATAGTGCCGGAACGACGGTGAGTACTTTTCCATCGCCCTGCTGGTAAAGCGCGCTGAAGGGTTGCTCGAACGCGGTGACCCCTTGCGTGCGCGCTGCCGATTCCCATGCGCGCGTCAATGCGCGAGCGCGATCGTTCAACCAGGCACCCGGAAGCCAGCGCTGGGTGAAGTCGACAAAGAAAGCGTTGGCCAGCGTAGGCGCGAGGAAATCATGGCCAAGTACATCCTGCGCACGCTGTTCCAACGTCCATCCAGGCGTGGGCGACGGCTGCTGCACCAAGCTTACATAGGTGGCCAAACCCAGGCTTCCGCCGGACACGCCGCTTCCGGCAAAAAGGTAGCGCGGGAGCAAGGGCTCACCTTGTGCGGGTGCGGATGCATCTACGGTCGCGGTCAACCGGCTCAGCACCAGCGCGGTCCATGCCGCAGCACGGATGCCGCCACCTTCGCTGGACACCAGAATCACGGGACACGTGGCGCGACCCGTGCAACGGTCGTCCAGCCACGCATTGGCATAGTCATCGAAGCTTGGTCGCGTATCGGCCGGCGGTGTGTCCGGATGTTGGTGCGTGCTCATGGCCGGGTACTGGCGCACCTTGTGGTTATCGTTCAAATGCAACCAGTGCAGGGAAGCACTGAGCAACAGCATCGCACTGAGCAAGGGTACGCCGCGGCGATCGCCGATCATGCAGATCAAGCTGCCGCTGAAGCACAGGAACGCCTCGGCAATGAGAAGAATGGCCAGTGGCCCGATGCCGTCGAACGCCTCCGGGCGAAGCGCGATCAACACCGTGACGAGAACGTTGAGCACGACGACGACGGCATAGATAACGCATGGCACGGTGCCAAGGTCGCGCACGCGCCACACGCGTTGTTCTGCCGATGGGCGACTGGCGCGCGGCGATAGCATCGGGAACTGTCGCGATAGCAGGCTCAGCAGGTGACGGCGCGTGGCAAAGAAGCCGATCAACGCGACGCATTCGGCTATCAGGCCCAGCGCGCGCCAGCTGCGTCGCGCGCAATGATCGGCCACGCCGCAGGGGCCGTGTGGCAGCTTGACCAGCGCCACGCCATAGCCCAGGGCAACCAGCAACGGCACGGCCGCCCCAAGAACGCGCGGCAGCCAGTCGCGCAGCGGGGCGGCACGCTCGTCCTGGAGTGCGGGCCAGCGCGGGTAACGCAAACGGTAGGCGTTGCGCGCGGCATACCAGATGGACACACCCGCGAGCGCGCTACTGGCCAGCAGCGCGAGATAACGCGCTTCGCTGGGGTCGGTCCATAACGCAACGAGGAATAACTCGGCGGCCTGGTCCACGCCGACAAACACCACCACCGCGGCGGTGAGTACCAGCAGCGAAACGCGCACCGGCTTGAGGTGGTCGAGTAGCAGTGCGGTCCAGCCGAGCATGCGCCGCCAATGTCGACGCAGATGCCGCCGGGGCTTTGGCGCTTCTTGTATGGTGGGCGGCATGCGGCTCCCCTCCGGCGCCGTGCGTCACTGAGTCGGGGCATCTTAGAACGTTGACTGTCGGCGATGTCTTATCACCCCGACGTCACAAATGCCAAGCCACCATCCGCACGCTGCTTCGCACCACCGATACGCAGCTTCCTGCTGTTTTTGCAGTTCCCCTGGAGGAGAACACAATGAGCGCAACAGCTTTGCTGATATTCCTGCTCGTGGGTGCCATTGCCGGATGGCTGGCCGGGCTGATCGTGCGCGGCTTTGGCTTCGGGCTGATCGGCAATATCGTGGTCGGCATCATCGGCGCATTCCTGGCCGGATGGCTGCTGCCGAGACTTGGCATCAGCTTCGTGGTCTATAGCCCGCTGGTCACCAGCATTGTCTATGCCTTGATTGGCGCGGTGATCCTGCTGGCCCTCATTGGCGTGATCAAGCGCGCCTAGTATTACGGCAAAAGAAAAGGCGCGGCGGGTTACCGTCGCGCCTTTCTAGTCTCTGCTTACCGTGTTCAGTGATTGATATCGACGTCCTTGGTCTCACGCAGGAACAGCAGGCCGATAAAGAACGTGCAGATGGCCACGATAATCGGATACCACAGGCCGTAGTAGATATCGCCTTTCCACGCGACCAGCATGAACCCGATGGTGGGCACGAAGCCGCCGAACCAACCGTTGCCAATGTGATACGGCAAGCTCATCGAGGTGTAGCGGATGCGCGTGGGGAACATCTCCACCAGCCATGCCGCAATCGGTCCGTAAACCATGGTGACGTAGAACACCAGGATCGCCAGCAGCACGATCAGCATCCCGTAGTTGGACTGCGCAGGGTCGGCCTTTTCGGGATATCCGGCTGTCTTCAGCGCGGCGGTGATCTGTCCACCAAAGGCCTTGCCCTGATCGGCAAACGCTTTGCTGTCCAGCGCTCCGCCTTCGAACGACGGGATGGTGGTATCGCCGATCTTCACCTCGGCCACGCTGCCCGGTTCGGCGGTGACGTTGGTGTACGGAATGCCTTTCTTGGCCAACGCGCTCTTGGCCACGTCACACGAGCTGGTGAATTTGGATTTGCCCACCGGATCGAACTGGAAGCTGCAGCCCTTCGGATCCGCCACCACTTTCACCGGCGATGTCGCCGCTGCCTGTTCGATGGCCGGGTTGCCGAAATGGGTAAGCCCCTTGAAGATCGGGAAGTAAGTGAGCGCTGCCAGCAGGCAGCCGGCCAGCACGATGCTCTTGCGGCCGATGCGATCGGACAACCAGCCGAACAACACGAAGAACGGTGTGCCGATGGCCAGTGCCGCCGCGATCAACAGGTTGGCCGTGGTGCCGTCGATCTTCAGGCTCTGGGTGAGAAAATACAGTGCGTAGAACTGGCCGGTGTACCACACCACGGCCTGGCCGGCAGTGGCACCAAGCAGCGCGAGGATCACCAGCTTGAGGTTGCTCCAACGACCGAATGCCTCGGTCAGCGGCGCCTTGGATTGCTTGCCCTCGGCCTTCATCTGCTGGAACACCGGCGACTCGGCCAGCTGCAGGCGGATGTACACCGACACGATCAGCAGGATCGACGAAACCAGGAACGGAATGCGCCAGCCCCAGCTGTCGAATGTCTCGGTGCCCAACCCTAAGCGCGTGCCAAGGATGACCAGCAGCGACAGGAACAAGCCGAAGGTGGCGGTGATCTGGATGAAGCTGGTGTACAAACCGCGCTTGCCCTGTGGCGCATGCTCGGCCACATACGTCGCCGCACCGCCGTACTCGCCGCCCAGCGCCAGACCCTGCAACAGGCGCAACGCGATAAGCAGTACCGGCGCCGTTACGCCAATGCTGTCATAGCCTGGTAGCACGCCGACCAGAAAGGTCGACAGACCCATGATGATGATGGTGATCAGGAACGTGTGCTTGCGTCCAATCATGTCGCCTAGACGGCCAAACACGATGGCGCCGAACGGGCGCACCGCAAAGCCGGCGGCGAAGGCGAGCAACGCGAAGATGAACTGGCTGGTTTCGTTGAGGCCGGTGAAGAAGTGCTTGCCGATCAGCGCGGCGAGCGATCCGTACAGATAGAAGTCGTACCACTCGAATACGGTACCCAGGCTGGATGCCAGGATGACTCGCCGGTGGCCCGTGTCGAGCGATCCGCGCGTGTCGACTGCGGTCGTAGCCATGATGTTGCCCTCGATGATGAACTGTCCGGTCGGAAAAAGTGGATCAAAATGTCAGGGTGCAAACCGCCCGAGCGGCTTGGCCGCCCTGCGTCTCTCTCGCCGTTGTCGGGGTAAGGCGCCGTCCTTGCGTTTACCCGGCCGATCAGGTGGCAGCGCGTCCTGCGCTGCCATCCGCGTTGCCTAGAAGTGATACATGGCGTTCAAGCTGACCTGACTGCCGTTGACGTTCTGCCGGGGGCCCTCGGAGCCCACCTGGTAGCGCAGCTTGTCGTACATCCACTCGACGCTCAGGTCATAAGGTCCACTGGAGTACTGCAGGCTCAACGCCGACTGGTTGTCCCTTAGCAAGGCCGTACCCGCGGTTGCGCTGGTAGTGGTCCATTGGATCACTTGATCCCCATTGGGGCGGACCATCGAGAAGAACGCCCAGGTGCTCCACTTCGGCGTGAAGTTGAAGCCCGCCTGCACCCAGCCACCCGATTCGTTGATGTTGCCGAACTGCGACATGGCACCAAACAGCTGGCCCAGCGCCTTGCCGGAATAGATCTGGGTCTTGAAGGTCCACGGCCCCGGCTTCCACTGGCCGCCGAGTTCGTAGCCAATGCTGTTGAGCGTGTCCCTGATCGGTTTCGGCATGAGGTCGCCGACGCCCTTGAGGTCGATTTCGGAATAGTGCGCGGCGAAGTAAGCGAGCCAGTCGCTTCCTTGCGCATGCAGGCGTGCTTCCACCTGCGGCCTGAAATTGGCGGCGCCCGCGTTCAGATAATTGATGTTGGCGGTGCCCGCTTCATTTTGCGGACCGCTCCAGTTGCCCTCGAAGGCGCCCAGATCCAACCGCCATTTGATGCCGTCGGTACCGTGATTCAGATCCTGCATCCAGATCATGCCGGGAAAGCGCCAACCGACCATGCCTACGCCATAGCCAAGCGGGAAGGCGAGATGCGACAGCGATTGGGACACGTTTTCCAGCGGGAACATCAGATCCCACATCTGGCCGATACGGACGGTGCTGCCCCAGTCGGGATTGACGAGATCCATATAAGCCTGACGCAAGCGCGGAATCGGCTGCTGCTGCGAATAGGCACCGGTGCCGTTGTTGCCACCGAAGAAGTCCATTTCGATATGACCGTCGCCGATCCAGTTGTCTGTGAACTTGGCGCCGGTGAAGTCGAGCCAGAAGCGGGTGTTGCGTAGATCGACGCCGCTGAGGCTGCCGTCGTAGCCTTGGGCCTTGTTGGCCGGCGTCGGCGGGGCGGGTACTTCGGCGTTCTGGCCGTTGCCGTAATTGGAAAAGGTCTTGTTCTGACCGAATGCAGTGACATCGATAAAGCCATGCAGGGCCACCGACAGGCCCGGCCCCGAGGTGAATACCGGCTTGGGCGCCGCCTCCACCTTGGTCTGAGCCGCTTGTGCCGTGGTGTTGGCCTGATCGGCGGTGACTTGCGCCGCCTGTGCCGTCTGCGCGACCTGGGTGGTGGTGGTCTTCTGTTCCTGGATCATGGCCTTCAATTCGGCCAGCTCTTGCTCCAGCTGGTTCACGCGTTTCTCGAGCTGTTGTTCGCGCGCGCTTTCCTTGGTGCTCTGCGTGGTGGTGCTCTGAGCATGTACACCCAGCGGCAAGCCCAACGCGCAGGCGATGCTGAGCGCCAGCAAGCGGCTGCGATGAGTCGTGATCGGTAATGTCATGGCGCGCCTCCCCAGGTCGATGACAGGCCGAGCATGTCCATGCTGCATCGCGGACGCCTATTCCCCATTGGTCGAACCTCGACCAAAGTCGAAACCGGCCGGAAACGTACCGATCACTGCCCAACGGCTAAACTCGACCGCTACCGCGCGGCAAGGGTGCTGCAGCGGCTTCCACCGATGAGGCGACCGGAACGCCGGTCGCAGGAGCCCCACGATGACCAAGCTCTACCCCGTCAAGCCCGACTTTGCCGCTAACGCACGCGTAAAAAAGGACGACTACGAGCGGCTTTACGCCGAATCCGTCAAGGATCCGGACGGGTTCTGGGGCAAGGTGGGGCAGCGCCTGGTGTGGACCAAAGCGCCGACGAAGATCAAGGACGTCTCCTACGATCCGAAGAACCTGCATATCCGCTGGTACGAGGATGGCGAGCTCAACGTCGCCGCCAACTGCCTGGATCGCCATCTGGCCGAGCGTGGCGACAAGACCGCCATCATCTTCGAAGGCGACGACCCGAACGACTCGCGCCACATTACTTATAAGCAACTGCACGCCGAGGTGTGCAAGTTCGCCAATACGCTCAAGCACCTTGGCGTGACCAAGGGCGACCGCGTGGCGATCTACCTGCCGATGATCCCCGAGGCTGCGGTGGCCATGCTGGCCTGCGCGCGCATCGGCGCCATCCACTCGGTGGTGTTCGGCGGCTTCTCGCCCGATTCGCTGGCCGGCCGCATCGCCGATTCCACCGCGAAGGTGGTGGTCACCGCCGACGAAGGCGTGCGCGGCGGCAAGAAGATTCCGCTCAAGACCAATGTGGACGCCGCGCTGGAACGGCCTGGCACCAACAGCGTGGAGACCGTGATCGTGGTGCGCCGTACCGGCAGCGCCGTGCCGATGCAATCGCCGCGCGACCGCTACTACCACACGCTGATGGAAGGCCAATCGACCGATTGCCCGGCTACGCCAGTCGAGGCGGAGCACCCGCTGTTCATCCTCTACACCTCCGGTTCCACCGGCCAGCCCAAGGGCGTGCTCCACACCTCGGGCGGCTATCTGGTGTACGCCAGTTACACGCATGAGCTGGTGTTCGACCTGCGTGAAGACGATGTGTATTGGTGCACCGCCGACGTGGGTTGGGTCACTGGCCACAGCTACGTGGTGTACGGCCCGCTGGCAAACGGCGCCACCACGCTGATGTTCGACGGCGTGCCCAACTACCCCGATACCAGTCGCTTCTGGAACGTGGTGGACAAGCACAAGGTCACCCTGTTCTACACCGCACCCACCGCCATCCGCGCACTCATGCGCGACGGCGAGGGCCCGGTGAAGAAGGCGTCGCGTGCGTCGTTGCGCGTGCTCGGTTCGGTCGGTGAGCCGATCAACCCGGAAGCCTGGGAGTGGTACTACCGCGTGGTAGGCGACGAGCGCTGCCCCATCGTGGACACCTGGTGGCAAACCGAAACCGGCGGCATCCTGATCACGCCGCTACCCGGCGCCATCGCCACCAAGCCCGGCTCGGCCACGTTGCCGTTCTTCGGCGTCGTGCCGGCGGTGGTGGATGCCAGCGGCACCGTGCTCGAGGGCGCCTACCGAGGGCAACCTGGTCATCACCGATTCGTGGCCGGGCCAGATGCGCACGGTCTATGGCGACCATCAGCGTTTCATCGACACCTATTTCAGCGCCTATCCGGGCAACTACTTCACCGGCGACGGTGTGCGCCGTGATGAAGATGGCTATTACTGGATCACCGGCCGCGTCGACGACGTGATCAATGTCAGCGGCCACCGCATCGGCACCGCCGAAGTGGAAAGCGCGCTGGTGGCGCATCCCAAGGTGGCCGAAGCCGCCGTGGTGGGTTGCCCGCACGACATCAAGGGCCAGGGCATCTATGCCTACGTGACTTTGATTGCCGGTGAAAACGGTACCGACGAGCTACGCAAGGAATTGATCGCCTGGGTGCGCAAGGAAATCGGCCCGATCGCCACGCCCGATTACCTGCAGTGGGCTCCGGGCCTGCCCAAGACGCGCTCGGGCAAAATCATGCGCCGCATCCTGCGCAAGATCGGCGAGAACGCGACCGATCAGCTGGGCGACATCTCCACCCTGGCCGATCCGGGCGTGGTGAAGAACCTGGTCGACGAACGCTTGATCAAGTGACCATGACCGCGGTGGTACGTCCTTTGTGCCACTGCAGTTTTATGGGCATCACCGCACCCTGTGGCTGTCACGCACGGGGTGCGATCCTACCTAAGCCGGTGAACCGCGCATGCCTGATGTACTGATTGCCGACGATCACCCGCTATTTCGCGACGCGTTGCAGCGCGCCGTGGTGGCGGCATTGCCGGAAGCCAATGTGCATTGCGCCGACAGCGTGTACAGCCTGCTGAGCCTGATCGAGCATTACCCGGACGCCGAGCTGCTGCTGCTGGATCTGCACATGCCCGGCGCGCGCGGCTACTCCGCGTTGGTGCACATCCGCGGCCAGTTTCCCGGCCTGCCCACCATCGTCGTCTCCGGCCACGAAGAAGCGCAGGTGGCGAGGCGCGCAGTAGCGCACGGCGCCTCGGCGTATATCCCCAAGTCGACGCCCGGTGAAGACATCATCACAGCCATCCGCAAGGTGCTCGATGGTGACGTGTGGCTGCCGCACCAGCTGGTGGGTGGTGGCCTCGAACTGAAACCCGACGAGGCGGCCGTCGCCGATCGCGTCGCCACACTTACGCCGCAACAGTTTCGCGTGCTCACCATGATTGCCGAAGGTCTGCTCAACAAGCAGATTGCCTATGACCTCGGTGTCTCCGAGGCCACGGTGAAAGCTCATATGACGGCGATCATGCGCAAGCTCGGCGTGAACAACCGCACGCAAGTCGCGCTGGCCGCCAGCCATCTCGCGCTGGATCAGGAAACAATGCCATCGATGCCGGCAGATGAGGACGCCTAGCAAAGGGCCCATCACCGCATCGTCGTTCCAGCGAAAGCCGGAACCTAGTGACTTTTGTCGAACGACCGAACTTGCATAGCCCTCAAGCCGGCGTCTGTCTGCGCAACAACGCACTCAACAATGCGCGCAACGCGGCCGGCCGAATCGGCTTGTGCAACAACGGATACCCCAGCGCACGTGCACGCTGCTTCAGTTCGCTGCTGCCATCGGCGGTAATCATCGCGACCGGCGGCAGTTCGCCCACCACGGCACGCAGCTCCTGCAGCGCCTGCAGGCCATCCATGTCATCAGTGAGATGGTAATCAGCCAGGATCAGGTCGACGCGACCACGCAACAATTCCTGCCGCGCCTGCGCCACATCCAGCGCCGTGCGGCAATCGACGCCCCAGCGTTGCAGCAACGCGCGCATGCCATCGAGTATCGACGCGTCGTTGTCGAGGCACAGCACAGTGAGCGGAAGCTGTTCGTTCGACATGGGATGGTTGACGGTGCGTCGCCGCGCTACCGCCGTCTCCACACGCGGCACACGGATAGCGAAGCGGCTGCCTTTGCCTTCGCGCGATTCCAGTTCAAGGCGGTGATCAAGGATGCCGGCGATGCGTTCGCAGATGGACAGCCCAAGGCCCAACCCCTTCTCGCCCCACGGCGAAGGCCGATCCAGTCGTTGGAATTCGCCGAAAATGCGTGCGCGCTGCCCGTCCGCAATGCCCGGGCCGGTGTCCCACACTTCGATGCGCACCTCTCGACCCATCCGTCGCGCGCCCACCAGAATGCCGCCTTCGTGGGTGTAGCGCAGCGCGTTGGAGATGAAGTTCTGCAATACACGACGCAGCAGCTGTGGATCGCTGCGCAGGGCGAGCTTCGTAGGCACCACGCGCAGGCGCAGGCCACGCTGTTCGGCGACGACCGCAAACTGCGCCTTCAGCGAATCGAACAGATCGGCGAGGGCGAAGTTGCTGATATCCGCGCGATAGCTTCCGGCGTCCAGGCGTGACGTATCGAGCAGCGCATCGAGCAGGTCTTCCGCGGCGCGGAACGAGGCGTCGATGCGCTCGGCCAGCTGACCCGCCTCGCTATCGAGGCCAGGGTGCTGTCGCAACGCCGAGGTGAACAATCGGGCGGCGTTCAGTGGTTGCAAAAGGTCGTGACTGGCAGCGGCGAGAAAGCGTGTTTTCGAGGCGTTGGCAGCCTCCGCTTCTCGACGCGCATGGGCAGTGGCGGTAAGCGCTTCGCTCAGCTCGGCGGTGCGTTGATCGACGCGTTGCTCGAGGTTCTCGTTCGCTTCGATCAGCGCCTGCTCGGCATGCTTGTACGCGGTGACGTCGGTGTATGTGGTGACGTAACCGCCGCCCGGCAGCGCACGTCCGCGCATCTCGATCACCGTGCCATCGGGCCGAATACGCTGAAACAGATGCGGCGAGCCGGCATGCATATGGCCGATACGCTTGGCCACATGAGCCTCAACCTCGCCCGGCCCGCATTCGTCGTGCTCCGCATTCCAGCGGATCAGATCGGCCACCGGCACGCCGACATAGACCATGCCATCGGGATAGTCGAACAGTTCCAGGTAACGACGATTCCACGCGACCAGCCGCATACCTGCATCGACTACGCTGATGCCCTGCGACACGTTCTCCAGGGTGATGGACAACAACTCGCGATTGAAGCGCAGTTCCTGCGAGGCCTCGTCCATCAGCGCCATCGCTTCAGCGATGTCCAGGCCCGAACCCGACAAAGCGCCCATCAGGATGCGACGCGCGCTGGCCGCGCCCACCGCCGATGCCAACAATCGCTCGGTGTACTGGATCAATGCACGGTCGGCGGCTTCACTTGACTGCAGCGGCTTGCCGCGGCGTTCGGCGTACTCATCGAATGCGCGCTGGCTGGCACGTTCGCCCACGATGCGCTCGGCAATCGTGCGCAGGTCGGCCACGGCGACGCGCCCGCGCCAGTCGCCTGCGCCGCGGCTGTCGATCGCATACGGTTCGATAAACATCGCCGCGTTCAGTCGTTCTTCCAGGCTGGGCCGAAAACGCAGCGACACGAAGATCAGGCACGCCACGTTCATCAGCAGCGACCAGAACGTGCCATGCATGACCGGATCCCATCCGCTCAGATGGAACAAGGCTTGCGGCTGCAGCCAGCCAAGTCCCATCGGGCCGGTATTCAACCAATGCGCCGAACGTCCCATCGCCGGCAACAGCAACGTGTAGGCCCACACCGCAAAGCCCACGGCCAATCCCGTCGCCACGCCCTTGCGACTGGCACTGCGCCAATACAACGCGGCCACGATGCCCGGCGCAAACTGCGCCACCGCGGCAAAAGCCAACAAGCCCGTGGCAGCCAGATTGGTGTTGTCGGCGACGACGCGGTAATACACATACGCCATCGCGGCCAGCGCGATGATTGCAATGCGACGAACCAGCAACACCAGCTGGGAAAGATCTGCACGCTGTTCGAGTTTGAATGCGCGAATGCGCAGCAACATCGGCATGACCAGGTCGTTGCTGATCATGGTCGACAACGCCACCGACGCCACGATCACCATGCCGGTCGCGGCGGAGAAGCCACCGATAAAGGCAAGCAACGCCATGCCACGGTCACCGTAGGCCATCGGCAGCGTCAGCACCCACGCATCCTTGCTGCCCATGGGCGCCTGCGGCAAATGCAGGCCAGCGGCCACGATGGGCAGTACCGCAAGGCTGACAATCACCATGTAGATCGGAAACAGCCAGCGCGCTCGCGAGAGATCGCGCGGATCCTCGCACTCCACCACGCCAATCTGAAATTGCCGCGGCAGGCAGAACATGGCGCAGAAGGCGAGCAGCGTCTGCGCGAGAAACCCGGGCGACACGCCTTCGGACAACTGCTGCAACGGCAGCTGGGCGGTCGCCTGCAGGCCCGGACCACGCCAAAGCGCATAAGCGGCGAGCGCAATGAACACGACAAGCTTGATCAGCGATTCCGCCGCAATAGCCAGCATCATGCCGTGGTGATGTTCGGTGGCGTCGATGGTGCGCGTGCCAAACAGTATCGCGAACGTTGCCAACAGGATCGCGCACCACAATGCGCTATCGCCAAACTGCGTCGCGCCAGGCGCGCCGAAGCCACCCAGCACGGCGTAGGACATCGACACTGCCTTGAACTGCAACGCCAGATACGGCACCACCGCAATCACCGCGATGATGGCCACCAACGCTGCGAGGCCATGCGACTTGCCAAAACGCGCGCCGATGAAATCGGCAATCGAGGTGATGTTGCGCTGTCGCGCCACCAACACCAGACGACGCAACAACCCGAAGCCAAACACGAACAGCAGGATCGGCCCCAGATAAATCGGCAGATACGCCAAGCCGTCGCGCGCCGCAGTGCCGACCGCGCCGTAGAACGTCCATGATGAGCAATACACCGCCAATGCCAGGCTGTACACCAGCGGCCGCAGGCGCGGCTGGCGCGGATACAGCGGCCGCCGGTCGCCGACATAGGCCACCACAAACAGCAGGCCTACGTAGAGCAGCGAAACCAGCAGCAGCAGCCAACCGGCAATCAAGCGCGATTCTCCGTGTTGAGGGCGTCCCTGCGAGGGCGACCAGCCGGATGGCAGGTGCGCATGACGGGCATCCGCCGAGCTTGAAAAGTTCGCCATGCACCCGTCACCATGGACGGATGACGACGACGGACGGCCAGACGCCAACGAAAGTAGCAGAGCGGCTGGGCGATGACGAGATACACGTGTGGCGGCTCGCCTACGACCATCACCAGGGACGCGCGCCGCTGCTGGCCATGCTGGCCGCCTACCTCGGGCTGCCGGTGGAGCAGGTGCAGCTGGAAGAGTCCGCGCACGGCCGACCCGTGCTGGCACGCGTCCACGACGATGCCTTCGGCTTCAACTGGACGCACAGCAGCGATCAGGCGCTCATTGCCATTGGCAAAGGCATCACGCCAGGAGTCGACCTGGAGCGCCTGCGCCCACATCCTCGCGCGGTGCCCATCGCCAGACGTTATTTCAGCCCCGACGAGACAGCGGCACTCGAGGCGTTGCCCGATGAGCTGCGCGACCGCGGCTTCCTGGAGCTTTGGACCGCCAAGGAGGCCGTGCTCAAGGCGCTTGGTCGCGGTATCGCCTTCGGCTTGCATCGACTGAGCATTGGCGGCTCGTCCGATGCGCCGGTGCTCGGTCGCCTGGAAGGCCACGAAGCGGGGCAATGGCAGTTGCACCGCCTGCCGCTTGATCGCGACCATATCGGCTCGCTGGCATGGCATGGCGAGCCCCGGCAGGTGCGCTTGTGGACACTTGTCGACGCAGGCTGATCGGCGCACTGTTTGCAACCCGCCGCCGTCGCGGCGCCTACGTCAGACCTTTCTGCGAGTACCGTCTTTCCCATGACCCTGCTCAGCGTCAATCTCAACAAGATCGCCGTGCTGCGCAATTCGCGCGGCGGCTCCGAACCCGACATCACGCGCGCTGCGCACACCTGCATCGACGCCGGTTGCGGTGGCATCACCGTGCATCCCCGCCCCGACCAGCGCCACGTGCGGCCCGATGACGTCCGTGCACTTGCCGCCACGCTGCGGGGTCGCGTCGAATACAACATCGAAGGCAATCCGTTCGCGCCTGCGCGCGGATCCTATCCCGGCCTCATCGCTTTGGCACGGGAAGTGCGCCCCAGCCAGGTCACCCTGGTGCCCGATAGCGACGGCCAGATCACTTCCGATCATGGCTTCGATCTGGAACGCGATATCGAGATACTGCGTCCCATCGTTGCCGAACTGCGCGAGATCGGCAGCCGGGTAAGCCTGTTTGTCGATGCCGGTGCCACCGGATTCGACGCCGCGGTGGACATCGGCGTCGAGCGTATTGAAATCTACACCGGACCTTACGCGCACGCTTTCGCCGACGGACAGGTGCAGGAAGAACTGGAACGCTGTGCCGATACCGCACGACGCGCGCAACACGCAGGCTTAGCCGTTAACGCCGGCCATGATCTCAGCCAGGCCAACCTTGGCACCTTCAAGGCCGCCATTCCCGGACTAGCCGAAGTGTCCATCGGGCATGCGCTGATTGGCGAGGCGCTGTATGAGGGCCTGGCCACCACCGTGCGGAAGTATCTGCAAATTATGCGCTGAGGCAACTCGAGACATGCGGTCATCGCCAGTCATGGTCGCGCACAGGGTGCGCCCCTACGGGACGGCGACTTTATAGGAGCGCACCCTATGTGCGACGAAACTTGCCCCGGCGCGACAGACGTCTAGACGTCCATACGTCCAATTGTTTCGGCACAAAAAAAGAACCCCCGCACCAGGCGGGGGTTCTCAGGGTAGTGTTACTGCAATTCCTCTCGGAATTACTGGCCTTCGGTGAAGCCGATCTTCGTCAAGCCGTAGCTCTTCGCATCGGACAACACACGGGCAACGTGTTCATAAGCAACAGCGTCGTCCGCGTTGATCTGCACTTCCGGCTGCTTGGCCGGATCGCCCAGACCACCGATCACCGCAAGCTGCGCCTTCAGGCCTAGCTCGTCGACCGGCGTGTCATTCCAGTACAGAGCACCGGACTGGTCGATTCGCAGTCGAATGGGTTCCGGCGGATTTTCCGGCTGAACCACATTCGGGTTGGGCTGCGGCAGATCGATCTTCACTTTGTGAGTAAGAATCGGGGCGGTGATCATGAAGATGATCAGCAGCACCAACATCACGTCGACCAGCGGCGTGACGTTGATGTCAGCCATCGGCCCCTTACCACTTCCAGAACTGAATGCCATGACTGTTACTCCTTGCCGGTCGTGATGAAACCGACATGGACCATGCCTTGATCCTTGGCATCGCCCAGGATCTTCTTCACGATCTTGTATTCCGTGGTCTTGTCCGCACGGATCTGCAGCTCCGGCTGCGGGGCTTTCGCCGCCGCAACCGCAAACTGCGCCTTCAACTCGGCCTCAGTGACTTCAACGTCATTGAGGTACATCGAGCCATCGGGCTTCACGGCCAAGTCCATCGGCTCCACCGGCTCCGTATCCGTAACTTTCGGATTGGCAGTCGGCAGTTCCACCGTGATTCGATGGGACATCAGTGGGGCCGTGATCATGAAGATGATCAGCAGCACCAGCATCACGTCGACCAGCGGCGTGACGTTGATCTCCGACATCGGACCGCCGGCATTGCCTCCGGTGCTCATTGCCATGGGTCAGATCCTCACTTGCCTTCGACGCGAGCGCCGGTGGCGAAGAAGTCGTGCAGGTCGTGCGCGAACTCGTCGAACTGAGCGTAGGTCAGGCGATTCGAACGGTTGAAGAAGTTGTAGGCGAGCACGGCCGGGATAGCGGTGAACAGACCGAACGCGGTCATGATCAGGGCTTCACCCACCGGACCTGCAACCGCTTCCATCGAGGCATTGCCCGACGCGGAGATCTTGATCAGCGCGTGGTAGATGCCCCACACCGTACCGAGAAGACCGATGAACGGTGCCGACGAACCGACCGTGGCGAGCAGGGTCAGGCCGCCTTCCAGACGCAGGCTCTCACGAGCCACGGCCTGGCGCAGAGCGCGGTCGATGAACTCCGAACGGCTCAGCGACTCGGCGAGGCGACCACCGCCGGCCGAAGCCTGCTGGTGATGCGCGACGGCCGAAGCGGCGTCGAGGGCGATCTTCGAGAACGGTTCGCCCTTGGGCTGGGCTTCCAGTTCGCGGATCGCGTCCTGGGTGGAGCCATTGGCCCAAAAACCGTTGATGACCTTGTCGGCGCGACCGCGAACCATCGAGTTGCGGATGGCGTTGGCGACGATGAAGTACCACGAGGAGAAGGACATCACCACGAGCACCACAAACACGATCCAGCCAAGGAAATCGAAGTTGTGGATGAGGTGGTCAAAGCCCATCGACTTCATGGCTTCGGCGTTGGTGGTACCGCCCGTGGGGGCTGGAGGAGTCTGTTGGAACATAACGCTACCCTTGGAAAGTCAAGCGTGAACTGATTAACCGTAACCGGGGTTACAGCTGATTGAGGTTGAAGTTGATCGGAACACGGACATAACCTTCCGTCTTTTGCCCGTTCCTGATGTTCGGATTGAAGCGCCACTTGCGTGCCGTTTCAATCGCGGCCTGGTCCAGCTCGCGGAAACCGCTGGACGATTCCACCTTGATGTCCTTCGGCGAACCATCCACACCCACCAGAATCATCAGCGTTACCGTGCCTTCGTGACGCTGGCGAATAGCCTGCGGCGGGTACTTGGGCTGGATACGACTGTTATAACTGATGTCCTGGCTAGCCGTGATATCCGCTGGCGGAGCCGGGGGAGCAGGCGGTGCCGGCGGTGCTGCCGCAACGGCGTTGGTGTTCGCCTCCTCGACAGCCGGCGGCGGTGCCGGCGGCGGCGGGGTCGGCGGCGGCTTCACCTGCTGAATGATTTTCGGCGGAGGCTGCTTCGGCGGCTCCGGCGGCGGCGGCGGCGGGGGCGGCGGCGGCGGCGGGGGCTCGATAAAGTTCACCTGGACAGTGCGTTCTTTTTCTTTCTGTGCCTGCTTCGGTGGTGCCATAGGCGCCACCAGCAACAGGAACGCGAACGCATGCAGCGCGATGGCAACAGCCAGCGCCCAGGTACGCCTCCAATTAAACGGCCCTTGGCCGGTTGCTTCGTTACTTGAGGCCATCTGTCACTAATCTGGAGCTAATCAAACGAGGAGACGTGGTCACGGCACCTGGTGGCAATATCGATCCAAATAGGAATGACATTTGCCACTGGACGAGAGCACGGAAAGATTCCAACGGTACAACAGCACATGGCATTTGTATAGCTTCCGCGAGGCATCCGAATGGACGTCTATCCGCCTCGCGGTTGTGATACGACCTGCCTTACTTGCTGGATGCCTGCGCCTTCAGCCAAGCCTTCGCTTTTGCTGAGGTTTCAGGATCCTGTGCAGCCTTCTCCATGGCTGCGATCGTGCCCGGCTTGTCCTTCAGGCCACGGCACGCTTCGGCCAACAACATATAGGCGGTGCCCTTGTGCTGCACGCCCTTGTCGATGCCCTGTTGAATGAGGCCCTTGGCCTCGCTGAACTTGTTCTGCTCGAGCACCAGCTGACCGGCACGCACGGCGGCCTCACCGTCCTTGCCCAGCGGGATCGCCTTTTGATAAGCAGCGATCGCCTTGCTGGAATCGCCGGCCACGTAGGAGGCGTCGGCGAGCAGCTTGTAGTTCTCGTAGGTCGGTGTGACCACGCCCTTGTCCATGCCTTCCGTGAGCGTCGCGGCGGCCTTGCCGGCCGGACCCTTCGGAT
Organism: uncultured Gammaproteobacteria bacterium; assembly: GCA_963783075.1. Lineage (GTDB taxonomy): Bacteria > Pseudomonadota > Gammaproteobacteria > Xanthomonadales > Rhodanobacteraceae > Dyella. The sequence goes on from CAWAMF010000001.1 coordinate 911,048, forward strand.
CGTCACTCTCCTGACCGGTGATCAGGTACAGCTTGGCGAGGTTCACGTAATCCTTTTCCGTCTTGAACGCGCCAGCAGCGTGGGCCTTCTCCATCAGCGCGATGGCTTCCGGGTACTTTTGCGACTGCATCAGCACGGCGACGGCGTTGTTCAATGCGGTGGTGTCGTTCGGGTTGGCGGCAAGCTGGGCCTGCGCCATCTGGGCGGCCTGGTCGGACTGGCCCGACTCCGAGTAGCAGGCCATCAGCAGCTGGTTCCAGCTGTCGTTCGGCTTGTCGGTCATCGACTGGGCCTTCTTGATGGCGGCGATGGCCTCGGGGTACTTCTGCAGGCGGTAGTAGGCGTTGCCTTCCAGCGCATAGGATTCCGGGGTTTCCTTGCGGCCTTCAGCGCGCCACTTGGCGATGGTGTCCAGGGCGGGCTGGTACTGCTCGTCGGCCAGGTAGAACTGGGCAAGCATGTACTCGAGCTGGAAGTAGGTGTCGTTCGGCAGCACGCCGTCATCGAGCGCACGCTTGAGCAGATCGATGGCGCCTTTCACGTCGCCGTCGTTGTAGTGCACGTTGGCCAGGCCCTGCAGGGCGAGTGCCTGGGCGTACTTGCTCTTGCTGCTGTCGGCGATCGGCTGGAGGATCTGCTCGGCCTTGGCCTTGTCCTGCGCATTGACCGCATCGAGGCCGTCGTTGATGGCCTTCTGATCCTTCTCGCTGGTCAGGTCCAGCTTCGGTTCCTTGCGGGTGGCGTTGGGGTACAGCACTTCCTTCTTGTCTTTGGAAGAACTGTCGCTTGCGATGACCGGGCTGCTCACCACGGCCAGGGCCAGCGCCGTACCTGCGAGCATCTTGATCAGGGCAACACGCTTCATGGCAATCCTCGAATGTACAGGGTGTTTTCACGCCGATGGCGCGGGGGATCGCTGAGCGTACCCTGACTAGGCGCCAGATAACAAGTCGCACCGCGGCAACAAAGATTGTTAAAAATCAATAAGTTGAACCATACGCCGGCGACTTGATATTGATTTCATGTGTAACAATCGCCCTGGACATGACTTCTTGCCCTGGAAAACGCGCTATCGGCCGCGTTTTGTCGGACTTTAGCCAGTGTATTAGTGCATTAGCACGCGACGACTAAGCGCGTTATCGATAACGGCGTCGCCCGAAGGCGACGCCGTTGCGCACACGTCAGATATCCAGATTGGCGACCTTCAGCGCATTGGCTTCGATGAAGTCGCGGCGCGGTTCTACCGCCTCACCCATCAGCATGGAGAACATCTGGTCGGCGGCGAAGGCGTCTTCGATGCCAACCTGCAACATGCGGCGGGTTTCCGGGTTGACGGTGGTTTCCCACAGCTGCTCCGGATTCATTTCGCCAAGGCCCTTGAAGCGCTGGATGGTGCGGCCCTTCTTGCCTTCTTCCAGCAGCCAGTGGCGTGCTTCGGCAAACTTCTGCACGCCACGCGAGCCGTTGCCGCGGCGAACCACGGCGTCCTGCTGCACCAGGCCGGCAAGCTGCTGGCTGGCCTGCAGGATGGGACGGAACTCGGCGCCGGAGAAGAACGGCTGGGGCAGCAGCCAGGTGTGGCTGAGGCCGTGCTGGTCGCGCACCACTTCGATGGCTGCCGGATGCTCATCGTAGGCAGGGCGCAGCGCCAGGCGGTATCGCGGCTTGCCCAGGCCGCTGGCGGCAAGGCGCAGTTCCAGCGCGGCGAGCCAGCCCTGCATGGCGGTGGCATCGGTCCACAGCCCGGGTTCGATCGGCGTGTGTTCCAGCATGGCCGTGAACACGGAAGCATCGAAGCGATGGCCCAACCGCTCGATCTGGTCCAGTGCCGCCTGGTAGTCGCGCAGCAGCTTTTCCAGGGCTTCGCCGTTGATCGCCGGCGCATCGGCGCTGTAGATCAACTCCGCACCGTCGAGCGCGCTGGAGACGAGATAGGCGTTGAGCGCCGCGTCGTCCTTCAGGTACAGCTCCTGCTTGCCCTGCTTGATCTTGTACAGCGGCGGCAGGCCGATGTAGATGTGGCCGCGCTCGATCAGCTCGGGCATCTGGCGGTAGAAGAACGTCAGCAGCAGGGTGCGGATGTGCGAGCCGTCCACGTCCGCGTCGGTCATGATGACGATGCGGTGGTAGCGCAGCTTGTCGGGGTTGTATTCCTCTTTGCCGATACCGGTGCCGAGCGCGGTGATCAGCGTACCGACTTCGGCGGAGGCCAGCATCTTGTCGAAGCGGGCCTTCTCCACGTTGAGGATCTTGCCCTTCAACGGCAGCACGGCCTGGGTCTTGCGGTTACGGCCTTGCTTGGCCGAACCACCTGCGGAGTCACCCTCGACCAGAAACAGTTCGCACAACGCGGGATCCTTCTCCTGGCAGTCGGCGAGCTTGCCCGGCAGGCCGGCGATATCCAGCGCGCCCTTGCGGCGGGTCATTTCGCGCGCCTTGCGGGCCGCTTCGCGGGCGCGGGCAGCGTCGACCACCTTGGAGGCAATCGCCTTGGCTTCGGCCGGGTGTTCCAGCAGGAATTCGCCCAACTTCTCGTTGACGGCCTGCTCCACCGCGGTCTTCACCTCGGAGGAAACCAACTTGTCCTTGGTCTGCGAGGAGAACTTCGGATCGGGCACCTTCACCGACAGGACGGCAATGAGGCCTTCGCGCATGTCGTCGCCGGAGAGCGCGACCTTGGCGTTCTTGGCCAGGCCTTCCTTCTCGATATAGCCCTGCAACGAACGCGTCAGCGCCGCGCGGAAACCGGTGAGGTGGGTGCCGCCGTCACGCTGCGGAATGTTGTTGGTGAAGCAGAACATCGTCTCCTGGTAGGAGTCGGTCCACTGCATCGCCAGTTCCACCGAGATGCCGTCCTGCATGGCACTGAGGCTGATCACGTTCGGGTGCAGCGAGGTCTTCAGTTGGGCCAGATGCTGCACGAAGGAGCGAATGCCACCCTCGTACGCAAAGCGGTCGCTACGCCCTTCCCCGCGCTCGTCCTTCAGGTCGATGGTGACGCCCGAATTGAGGAACGCCAGCTCGCGCAGGCGCTTGGCCAGGATGTCGTAGTGAAACTCGACATTGGTAAAGGTGCCGGTGCTGGGCAGGAAGCGCACGGTGGTGCCGCGCTTGTTGGAATCAGCGACGGGCTTGATCGGGTACAGCGGCTCGCCATGGGCGTATTCCTGCTGGTACTCCTTGCCATCGCGGTAAACGGTCAGCCACAGGTGCGAGCTGAGCGCATTCACCACGGACACGCCCACGCCGTGCAGACCACCGGAAACCTTGTAGGAATTGGCGTCGAACTTGCCACCGGCGTGCAGCACGGTCATCACCACTTCCGCAGTGGACCGGCCTTCTTCCGGATGGGTATCCACGGGAATGCCGCGGCCGTTGTCGGTGACGCTGACCGAGCCATCATCGAGGATGGTGACGGTGACGTGGTCGCAATAGCCGGCCAGGGCTTCGTCAATGGAGTTGTCGACGACTTCGAACACCATGTGGTGCAGGCCAGTGCCGTCATCGGTATCGCCGATGTACATGCCGGGGCGCTTGCGCACCGCTTCCAGACCCTTCAGAACCTTGATGTTGCTCGAATCGTAGGATGCGTTCATTCGTCGACCGTTTCCTGGGCGCCTTTTCCCGCCCGGACGGCGCCATAAAGGCCGGACTGGGGACACAATCGATTGATTATAGCAGGGGCCTGAGATAACCCTGTTCCACGTGGAACACATGCGCTGGACCGCCCTGTAACGCCGCTGGAACCTCGGTGCCGGTGACCAGCACCTGCGCACCAACCGCCTGCAGCTGACCAACCAGGGCCGCCTGGTGCGGTTTGTCCAGTTCGGAGGCCAAATCATCCAGGCACACCACTGGCCATTCGCCTCGCCGCTCGGCGTAGAGCGACGCTTGCGCCAGTACGCAGGCCAGAGCGGTAAGTTTTTCCTGACCGCGTGACAGATGCTCCCGCAAGGGGGCTTGCTCGAACACGATGGACCAGTCGCCCCGGTGCGGCCCCAACGTGGTGTGACCGCGGGCAAGGTCTCGGCCGCGCTGCTGGGCGAGCAGATCAATCAGCTCGCCCCCCTCGGCCCAACCGCGGCGATAACGCAGCTCCATCGCGCCAAGCTCGGGTAGCAAAGCCTGGACGCTGGTACATAAATGGGGGCGAAGGGCTCCCAAGTAAAGCTGCCGCTGACGGTCAATGATCGCGGCGGAACCGGCCAACTCGGCCTCCCAGGGAGAAAATTGGCTGTCGGGCGCCGTTACGCTGGAGCGAAGCAGCGAGTTTCGCTGCTTCAAGGCACGCTGATAGCGCCGCCAGGCCAGCATGAAGTCATGTTCCACGTGGAACACGCCCCAATCCAGGTAACGACGGCGCTCTTCAGCCCCTCCCGCTATGAGCGCATGCGAACCCGGCTCGAAGCAAACCACCGCGCACTCGCCTACCAGCTCGCTCAGCGTGACGGCCTCACCATCCATCCGGGCTTCCCAACGGGCACCCTGTCGCCCCAGGCCCACGCGACGTGCACGACCGTCAACGTGGCGCAGTTCGGCAAATACGGATAAACCGGCCTCGCCTCGCTTCAGCAACGCGTCCTTTGAGCCGCTGCGGAACGACCGTGCATGCGACAGCAAAAAAGCCGCTTCCAGCAGACTGGTTTTCCCCGCGCCATTAGGGCCGGCAAACACCGTTATGCCAGGGCTCAATGGCACGGTCACTTCATCCAGGCAACGCAAGCCGCGGATGCGGAGGCTTTCCAGACGCATGTCAGCGCCCCCCGGATGCAAGAACGCCGGAGCGTCTTTCGACAGCTCCGGCGTTACCAGGGGTATTGCATTGCTTGCGCAAACAATCAGCCCACATCAGAGCCGCAGCGGCATGATCACGTGGCGGGCCTGATCGTTGTCGTCTTCCTGCACCAGGCAGCTCGACTGCGCATCACGCAGGTTCAGGCGGGCACGGTCACCGCGCAAGGCAGCCAATGCGTCCAGCAAATAACCCACGTTGAAGCCCACGGCCAGATCCGACACCACGGTATCGGCCTCGAGCTCTTCCACGGCCTCTTCCTGCTCGGGATTGTGAGCCACGATGCGCAGCTTGCCCGGCGACAGTTCCAGCTTTACGCCGCGGTACTTCTCATTGGAGAGAATGGCCGCGCGCTGCAAGGCACCGCGAAGCACTTCGCGATCCAACGTGGCGTGCTTGTCCGCGCCAAGCGGAATCACCGCCTCGTAGTCCGGGAAACGCCCGTCGATCAGCTTGGAGGTAAACACCACATCGCCGCGACGGACGCGAAGGTGGTTACGCCCGAACTCCAGCTCCACTTCCCCATCGCCGGTTTCAAACAAGCCAACCAGCTCGTTGACACCCTTGCGCGGAATAATGATCTGGCGGCGTGCCGAAACCTTGCTGTCGAGCTTGGTTTCCTTGAGCGCCAATCGATGGCCATCAGTAGCCACGCAGCGAAGCGTGTGCTCCTGCAGATCCAGCAGCATGCCGTTCAAGTAGTAGCGCACGTCCTGATTGGCCATGGCGAAGGCGGTGCGCTCCATCAAGTCGCGCAGTACCTCTTCCGGTAGCGATACCCGCTCAACCAGCTCTATTTCATCGATGGTCGGAAACTCGGTCGCCGGCAACGTGGCCAGCGTGAACCGGCTGCGTCCGGCGTTGAGTGCCACACGGTCGCCGTTGAGCTTCAGTTCAATGTGGGCGCCATCGGGCAAGGCACGCACGATGTCGAAAAGCTTGCGGGCGGGAATGGTGATTTCACCGTCGACCAGCTTTTCAGCGGCCGTGGTGGCAATCATCTCCACTTCCAGGTCAGTGCCGGTCATCGACACTTTGCCGTCGGCGACCTTGACCAGCAGGTTGGCGAGGACCGGCAGCGTCTGGCGACGTTCTACGACGCCCACGACTTGCTGTAACGGTTTGAGCAGCGCTTCTCGTTGGATGCTGAATTGCATATTTTCGCTTCCCCTAAACCTGCTTTTCTGTTTTTAAAAGAAGTTCTGTAGTAGTAGTAGGTGGCGTGGATAACTTTTTAAATCAAAAAACACCATGAAAATCATCGCTTTAGAAGATTTTCGCGTTGTGTTCGAAAGAGCCTGATCACTGTGGGCCAATTGTGGATAACTTGGCCACCCGAATCGTCCACCTATTATCCACAGGTTGCCACACTACTTTTCAAGCGCTTAGTGCACAGGCGCCTGTTAACCGGTAAGGATGCGGATCAACTGTTCCCAGTCCTGCCGCATGCGGGTGTCGGTTTCCATCAATTTCTTGATGGTGCGGCAGGCGTGCAACACGGTGGTGTGGTCACGGCCGCCGAAGGCGTCGCCGATTTCCGGCAGGCTGTGCTCGGTAAGTTCCTTGGACAGCGCCATGGCGATCTGGCGCGGACGGGCCAATGAACGCACGCGTCGCTTGGACAACAGATCCTGCAGGCGCACCTGGTAGTAGTCGGCGACGATCTTCTGGATGTTGGGCACCGTCACCGCCTGGGCGTGCGTGGCCAGCAGGTCGCGCAGCGTTTCCTCGGCGAAATCGATGGTGATGGGCTTGCCGTAAAAATTGGCACGCGCCGCCAGCGTGTTGAGGGCGCCTTCAAGGTCACGCACGTTGGACCGGATGCGCTTGGCCAGCAGCATCGCCACGTTCTCGCTCACGGCCACGCCCTTGTCGTGAGCTTTGGACAGCAGAATCGCCGCACGCGTCTCGAAATCCGGCGGCTCGATCGCCACCGACAAGCCCCACCCCAGGCGCGACTTCAGCCGCGGCTCGAGCTTGTCCACTTCCTTGGGATAGCGGTCGCAGGTGAGGATGATCTGCTGCTTGGATTCAAACAACGCGTTGAAGGTATGGAAAAACTCCTCCTGCGTGGTGTCCTTGCCGGCGAAAAACTGGATGTCGTCGATCAACAGCGCATCCACCGAGCGGAAGCGGCGCTTGAACTCGTCCATGCTCTTGGTGCGCAGCGCTTCGATCATCGAGCCGACGAACTGCTCCGAACGCAGGTACAGCACTTTGAATTCCGGATTGCGCTCGCGCATCAGGTTGCCGGTGGCGTGCATCAGGTGGGTTTTGCCCAGGCCCGTGCCGCCGTACAGCAGCAACGGGTTGTAGGCGCGACCCGGGTTCATCGCCACCTGCATGGCGGCGGCCTTGCCCAGCTGGTTGGACTTGCCTTCGACGAACGTTTCGAAAGTGTAGTGCGGGTCCAGGTTGTGGTTGAAGCTGGGCGCGGGCGGCTCGGCCACGGCGGGCGCGGCCTTCACCGGCGCGGCCACGGGCGGCGCCACCTTGCCGGCGGCATTGGCGCGAGGCGAGTTCGAACCCACTTCCAGGCGCACGGTCAGTTCGTGACCGGTAAGCTGGCTGATCACCGTTTCAATACGCGCCAGGTAACGCTCGCGAACGGTGTCCAGGGTGTACGGATTAGGGGCGAACAGCTGCAGGCCATGGGTGTCGTCGCGCGCCTGCAGTGGCATCAGCCACGTATGCAGGTCTTCGGCGTTCAATTCGCCTTCGAGACGCTCGAGACAGCGCCGCCACAGTTCACTCATGGGATCGTTTTCAACCACTGGAAGGAGCGCTTGCGCGCGGGGTGGACCGGGAAGTCTAGCAGCACGAAACCCCCTTCATGGCATGGATATCCACATGGATATCCACAGGAAACCAACAGCCCGTTGTCAAGTCCAAAGCGACGCAATTTGACAGGGGGTATCAATACTCCGCATAATCTCCAACCTTTTTATCACTTTAACTTCGGACGAAGCCATGTCGAAGCGAACCTTCCAGCCCAGCAAGCTCAAGCGCGCCCGTACCCACGGCTTCCGCGCCCGCATGGCGACGGCCGACGGCCGCAAGATCCTGAACGCGCGTCGCGCTAAGGGTCGTAAGCGCCTGATCCCGTAAGCGGCACGCCTGTTATGCGTGCCGCCGGCCTGCCGCGCGACGCGCGGCTCCGCCGCGCCGGTGATTTTGCTGCTTTGCGCCACACCAGCGGCCGCCTCGGCGGCCGCTGTTTTTCTGTGCGTTATCGGGTCAACACCCTGGGACAACCGCGCCTGGGTCTGGCTATCTCCAAGCGCGTGTCCAAGCGCGCGGTCGATCGCAACCGCATCAAGCGTCTGGTGCGCGAATCATTCCGGCGCGCCCGACTTGAGCTTCCGCCCATCGACCTCATGGTGATGGCGCGCGAGCAGGCCGTTGGCCTGCCTGGCCCCGAACTGCTGGCCGAACTTCAGCTCCTGTGGAAGAAGTTGCGCTCCGTGAGGCTCGACACCGCATTGAAGCCGGGCGACACGGCCGGCACAATCGTGCGTTGACCTTTTATCCCCTTCCTATTCCGCGACCCGAAGTCGCGGCATCCACCGGATCTGCTCCGCGATGAATCAAACGCGTACGTTCCTCATCTTTGCCCTGTTGGCCGTGGCCTACATGTTGTTCATGGCCTGGGAAAAGGATTACGCACCGCAACCTGCGGCGGCGGTCGCCAGTTCGTCGACGTCCGCCACGCCGGCAAGCGCCGATGGCAGCGTGCCGGGTGCCACCGCTTTGGCGGCTCCCGTCGCCGTGCCGGGCACGGCACAGGAAGCGTCGGCGCAGTTGATCACCATCACCACTGACCTGCTGCGCCTGACCGTGGATACCCGCGGCGGCAGCGTGGTGCGTTCGGAACTGCTCAGCTATCCGGCGGTGCCGCGTACCAAGAAGGATCCCGATCCGGCGCCGGTGCGACTGCTCGATGACGATCGCGCGCAGTACTTCGTGGCGCAGAGCGGCCTGGTCAGCAGCCAGGGCGAGGCGCCCGATCACCGCGCCGTGTTCCAGGCTGCGCAGACCAGCTATGCGTTGGCCCAGGGCCAGGACGAACTGAAGGTCGATCTGACCTGGCAGGATGCCGCTGGCCTCAAGGTAACCAAGACCTACACGCTCAAGCGCGGCAGCTATGTGGTCGCGCTCGATCAGAAGATCGAAAACGGCGGCAGCGCCGCCTGGCAGGGCAACGCCTACGAGCAGCTGCAGCGCGTGGCGCCGGCCCAGCAGACGCACCTGGTGGCAGAACTTCAGCGACCCGTCCTCGCACAGCTTCTACGGTGCGGCCTGGTACAGCCCGGAGGACAAGCTCTCCACCCTGCCGTTCGCCGACTTCGCCAAGAAGCCGTTGAATCACAACAGTCACCGGTGGCTGGGCGTCGATGCTGCAGCATTACTTCTTCGTGGCCTGGATTCCGACCGCGCAGGATGCCAACGCCTACACCACCAGCGTGATCAACCCGGATACGGCCCAGCCGATCTATCTGGTCCGCGCGGTGGGTCCGTCGCTCAACGTGGCGCCGGGCCAGAGCTCTCACCAGCGCCTCGCGCCTGTATATCGGTCCGAAGCTGCAGGGCACGCTGGACGCGGTGGCGCCGGGCCTGGACCTGACCACCAACTACGGCTGGCTCACTGTCGTATCGCAGCCGCTGCACTGGCTGCTGTCCAAGCTGCATGGGCTCGACCGGCAACTGGGGCGTGGCGATCATTCTGCTGGTGCTGGGCCTGAAGGCCGCACTGTGGAAGCTTACCGCCGCGCAGTTCCGCTCCGGCGCCAAGATGCGCAAGCTGCAGCCGCGCGTGACCGCCCTGAAGGAGCGTTACGGCGACGACAAGGTCAAGATGCAGCAGGCCATGATGGAGCTGTACAAGAAGGAGAAGGTCAACCCGATGTCGGGCTGCCTGCCGGTGCTGGTGACCATGCCGGTGTTCTTCGGCTTGTACCGCGTGCTGATGGAGAGCGTGGAACTGCGTCATTCGCCGTTCTTCGGCTGGATCCACGACTTGTCGGCGCCTGATCCGTTCTTCGTGCTGCCGGTGCTGTACGTGCTGGTGATGCTGGCCACCCAGTGGCTGTCGCCGTCGGCGGCGGGCATGGATCCGGCACAGCAGAAGATGATGAAGGTGATGCCGGTGTTGTTCGGCGTGATGTTCTTCTTCTTCCCGGCTGGCCTGGTGCTGTACTGGGTCGTCAACGGCGCCACCAGCCTGGCGCAGCAGTGGATGATCACGCGTAGCGTCGATCGCGCGGAAGAGAAAGCCAAGGCTGCCTGAGGTATTCGGGCGTCTGGAGAAAAAGGCCGCTGATGCGGCCTTTTTCTTGTTTGGAAGCCACGACTCTCCTCACCGTCGTCCTCGCGAAAGCGGGGACCCAGTGCCTTTTAGGTGTTCGGCAAGACGAAAGACGCTGGGTCCCCGCTTTCGCGAGGACGACGGTGAGGAAGCATGGACGTTTTCTACGCGATCCCCGCACCCGCCATAATCCACACCATGACCACCACCGACACCATCGCCGCTATTGCCAGCGCCCCCGGCGCCGCTGGCGTTGGCGTGCTGCGCGTCTCTGGTCCCACGGTTCCGGCCATTGCTGGCGAACTGCTGGGGCGTGATCCTCAACCTCGCTATGCGCACTTCGCTGCTTTCCGCGAGCGCGACGGCGAGCTGATCGATCGCGGCCTGCTGCTGTACTTCCCCGCCCCCGCCTCCTACACCGGCGAACACGTGCTGGAGCTACAGGGGCACGGCAGTCCAGTGCTACTCGATGCGTTATTGCGCCGCGTCTGTGGGATGGGCGCACGCCTCGCGCGACCCGGTGAATTCACTGAGCGTGCGTTTCTCAATGGCAAGCTCGACCTGGCGCAAGCCGAGGCGGTAGCCGATTTGATCGCTGCACGCTCGCAGGCGGGAGCGCGTGCGGCGTTGCGCTCGATGGAAGGCGTGTTTTCGCACAAGGTCGATGGCTTGCAGAAGGCATTGATTGCGCTGCGCGTGCATATCGAAGCGGCAATTGATTTCCCGGAAGAGGAGATCGACTTTCTCGCTGATCCGGCCATCATGCGGCAGCTCGATGCCTTGCGTGCGCAGCTCGCCGAGTTATTGCGCGAAGCACAGCGCGGTGTACGCCTCAACGACGGCTTGCGCGTCGCGATCATTGGACGTCCAAACGCAGGAAAGTCGAGTTTGCTCAATGCGCTCGCGGGCAGCGATCGCGCCATCGTCACCGACATCGCTGGCACCACGCGCGATGTGTTGCGCGAACAGCTGAGTTTCGACGGCATCGCACTGGAGCTGGCCGATACGGCCGGCTTGCGCGAAACCGATGACCCCGTGGAACGCGAGGGCGTGCGCCGTGCTCATGGTGAACTGGCGCGGGCCGATGTCGCCCTGCTGGTCACCGATGCGCAGCATGCGCAACATGACCTCGCGTTGCTCGCCGATCTACCACGCAGCGTCGAACGTCTCGTGTTGATCAACAAGATTGACCTCGAACACGCCAGCGCGCGCTACGAAACCCACAACGATTCGATCTGGGTGTGGGCTTCGGCGAAAACCGGCGCCGGCCTCGACGCCCTACGCGAGCACCTCAAGCAGCTCGCTGGCGCGGGAAGCGGCGAAGGCGCGTTCAGCGCCCGTCGCCGTCACGTGCTGGCACTGGAACAGGTGTCCGATAATCTGGATAACGCGCACACCACGCTGGTCGCCACCCGTGCCGGCGAACTCGCTGCCGAGGAACTTCGCCAGGCGCAGCACGCCTTGGGCGAGATCACCGGAACCTACAGCAGCGACGATCTGCTGGGCGCCATCTTCAGCTCGTTCTGCATCGGAAAGTAGCCGCCTGCTGAAAACAGCGTTGCCGTTTTCTGAAATAACAGCCTCTTACGCAACTATCTGCTGACGACCATGACGCGATGGCGCTAACATGCTGAGCTTGCTCGCGTCGTATTGAACAAACCCAGGCATGCTCACTTTCTTCTTTGGCGGCTTCGGGCTGTCCACTCTCTGGCTGACTCCCCTGATCTGGCGTGTCGTGCGACCCGTATTCGCGGGGCGACGGCCGGCGTTTGGTGGCGAAGGCACGATTCGGTGCTGGTTGGGCGGACTGCTGGTGCTGGTTGCCAGCGCCACGTTGGAAGGGCTGATCGTTGGCCACTACACCGATGACCCGAATGCAGGCGGTTCTGTCTGCCGCGCGCTCGCCGGTGCGTTCAGTGGCACGCTCGGCGCGGCGCTGACAAGTTTGCTGATGCTGGCGTTGTTGGGTGTGACGCTGCCCTGGTACCTGAGCGTTCCCTGGCGCGCCGCGTTCCATCGCCTCGCAGGCGTCGTCGATCTGCTAGCAGCGTTATTGAGCCGTGCGCTGGAGTTGCTGATGTCACGCTTCGGCGGCCAGCGCAAGCGAGGCGCGGTGCGACGCACCGAGCGTACTTCGCCTGCGCGCCGAAGCCGACCTTCGGCGGAGGCCCGCCACGCTGCTGCGGCACCCGTGTCGCCACCGGTTGAACGGGCGGAGCCGACGACCTCTGCGGCGCCAGCATACGCGGCGCGCCCTCGCCCGGCAGTCGTGAAAGAAAAGATCATTCGTGAGCCTTGGTTATTGCCCAAGAGCGCGCGTGTCAGTGCTTCGCTGCCGCCGGCGCCGCTTGAGCGTTTCAACCGACCCACGCCGGTGGTCGCTCCGGTTGCGGCTGCGCCTACGTCAATGATTGAGCCCGCGCCGGCTATCGTGGCGTCGCAACAGGTAGCCGCGCAGCCTGCAGTTGATGACTTCGTCGCGGCACCGTTCATGGCGCCGACAATCCCCATCCCGGTGGAAGCGGTTCCGGAGCGCGAAGAGATCACCGCGCCGGTCGTCGAGCCAGAGCTGGTACCCGTCGCGGATCTCGTCCGCGCTGTACCGGGCCGATACTTCGCCGCCAATGACGATCAGTCGGTAATCCTTGTCGCACCGGCGGCGGAGCCCGTCATCGTGCCGACGCGCACGCGTTCTAACGTGCAGCTTCCACCACTTTCGCTGCTCGCGGCGCCGCGTCCCGAATTCACTTCGGTCGATGAAGCGCAACTGGCCGACACCAGCGAACTGATCGAGCAGCGACTGCGTGAGTTCAAGGTACCGGTCACCGTGGTCGGTGCATCGGCGGGCCCTGTCATCACGCGCTTCGAAGTGGAGCCGGCGGTCGGCGTGCGCGGCAATCAGATCGTGGCACTGATGAAGGATCTCGCGCGCGGTCTCGGACGGACGTCCATACGCGTGGTGGAAACCATTCCCGGCAAGACGTGCATGGGCCTGGAGTTGCCGAACGAGCAGCGGCAGATGATCGCGCTCTCGGAAATTCTCGACTCGCCCGAATACCGCGGTTCCGATTCTCTGCTGACGCTGGCGATGGGCAAAGGGATCACCGGTGAGCCGGTCGTGGCCGATCTCGCCAAGGCGCCACACATGCTGGTGGCCGGCACTACCGGCTCGGGCAAGTCGGTAGCGGTGAACGCGATGATCCTGTCGATGCTGTACAAGGCCACGCCTGACGACGTGCGCATGATCATGATCGACCCGAAGATGCTGGAACTCTCGGTGTACGAGGGCATTCCGCATCTGCTGGCGCCGGTGGTCACCGACATGAAACTGGCCGCCAATGCGTTGGCCTGGTGCGTGGCGGAAATGGAGAACCGCTACCGGGTGATGTCGGATTTTCGCGTGCGCAATCTCGCCGGTTTCAATCAGAAGATCCGCGAAGCGCGGGCGGCGGGCCGGCCGTTGATGAATCCGTTCCCGGCGCATCCGGAAGTACCCGAGTTGCTCGACACCTTGCCGATGATCGTGGTGGTGATCGACGAGCTGGCCGATCTGATGATGGTCGCCGGCAAGAAGATCGAGGAGCTGATCGCACGCCTGGCGCAGAAGGCACGTGCTGCGGGCATTCATTTGATTCTCGCCACGCAGCGTCCTTCGGTGGATGTGATCACCGGTTTGATCAAGGCGAACATTCCTACCCGCGTGGCATTCCAGGTGTCATCCAAGATTGATTCGCGCACCATCCTCGATCAGATGGGCGCGGAAAGCCTGCTCGGCCAGGGCGACATGTTGTTCCTGCCGCCGGGCACGGGTTATCCACAACGCATCCATGGTGCCTTTGTCGCCGACGAGGAAGTGCATCGCGTGGTGGCACACCTGAAGCTGTATGGCGAGCCGGACTACAAGGACGAAATTCTCGCCGGTCCGCCGAGCGAAGGTTCGGGCGAGCTATTCACCGAAGACGGTGGCGATGCCGAACTCGATCCGCTCTATGACGAGGCGGCTGCATTCGTGCTGCGTTCGCGACGGGCGTCCATCTCGTTCGTGCAGCGGCAATTTCGCATTGGCTACAACCGCGCCGCGCGGTTGGTGGAAGCCATGGAAGCAGCGGGCTTGGTGTCGTCGATGGGTATCAATGGTCAGCGCGAGGTGATTGCGCCTGGGCCGGCGGATTGATAGCGGAGCCGGGCTTTCTGTAGGAGCGCACCCTGTGCGCGACAAGCCTACGGAGCGGTAACGACGCGTCGCTGCGATCGCGCACAGGGTGCGCTCCTACACACAGCGCGCTAGCCATGCATCCAGTTCGGCTAGGCGAGGCATGCCGCCTTGTGCACCCAATCGCGTCACGGACAACGCCGCTGCCGCGCATGCCTTGCGGACGGCCTGAGGCAGGCCCTCTTGCAGAAACACCGCCAGCGCGGCATTGAAGGTGTCGCCCGCGCCGGTGGTGTCGACTGCCTCGACTTTGAAGCCCGGCTGGTGGGTCGGTTCACCGCCATCGCGATACCACGCGCCGTCGTCACCATGCGTGAGCACCACGGGCGCCGGTGCGCGCTTCATCAGCGAGCAGAAGTCTTCGCTGGCATCGGCACCGAGCAGAATCCCCAGCTCGTGCTGGTTGGGCGTGAGATAGCGTGCAAGCTGAAGCCATTCGATCGGCAGCGGCTGCGCCGGCGCGGGGTTGAGAATTACCGGCTTGCCGAGGCGATGGCCTAAACGTAGCGTCGCTTCGACCGCATCCAGCGGAATTTCCATCTGCACCAGGATGGCGTCTGCGCTCGCCAGCGTGGCTTGCGCGCGTTCGATCTGCGCTGGCGTCACGCGCGCATTGGCGGCTGGCACCACGATGATCTGGTTATCGCCTTCGGCGACCGTGATGGACGCCGTACCGCTGCCGCAGTCGGCAATGCGGGTGACATGTTCCAGCGAAACGCCTTCGCGGGCCAGACCTTCACGCAGTTGTGCGCCAAAGGCATCGTCGCCGAGTGCGCCAACCAATGCCACGTCAGCACCCAGACGCGCGGCCGCTACTGCCTGGTTTGCACCTTTGCCGCCGTGCACGGTGAGAAAGCGTTCGCCGAGGATGGTTTCACCCGGTGCAGCGAAACGTGGCGCCAGCGTCACCAGGTCCATATTGATGCTGCCGACGACGACGACGCGGGTCATAGCTGCTCCGATGCTGCGCAGGAAACGTACGAGGATACGTGAATGAGCGCGTACGCGGCATGCGCCCGGAGCGAAGGTGAGTGAGCGGCGAAGTTGTGGAGAACATTATCCGGGCACCCGGCCACCCCGTCCCGTCATCCCGGCGAAAGCCGGAATGACGGTGAGGAATCTTTCTACGGCAGCCTGAGCTTAGCCTCCGTTGCTACTCGGGGAAGACGGCACGCCCTGACTGCGGCGTTCCTGCTGGCGCTCCATGGCCTTCTCACGCGCGGCTTTCCATTGGGCGCGCTGCGCATCGGTGAGCAGGGCATCGATCTGCTGGGTGCTGCCCTGCACGATCGTCATCATCTTGGCGCGGCGATCGGAGGGACTCAGGCTGGCGTCCGCGCGCAATGCCTGCACCTGCTGGTCGCGGCTTTGCAGGATGGGACCGATCTTCGCCTGCTGGTCAGCGGTGAGCTGAAGCTGTTTGCTCAGATGAGCGAGCTGTTGCTGCGGATCGGCCATGTGCTGGCCTTTGCCCTGAGCTTGGCCTTGACTCGGGGCTGGCTGAGCGGGGGCGGAGCTGGGGCTGGTCTGCTGCTGGGCCACGGCGACGCTGGCCAGTGCAAGACCAAGCGCGAGTGCGGTGAATCGGGAGAGGCGGTTCATCGGTGTGCTCCTGTGGGGTACCTGCCAGCGAACGCGGGGCGGGGAATCGCGGTTGACGGTGCACTTCATCGCGCGGTGCTTGAAAGCCGGATACCTGCCCCGACCATCCAGAGCATCGCCCGCCCAAGGAAGCCTCATGATCGAGCTGTATTACTGGCCCACACCCAACGGCCACAAGATCACCCTGTTGCTGGAAGAGTCCGGCCTGCCCTACACCATCAAGCCGGTGAACATCGGCAAGGGCGAGCAGTTCGAGCCGGGCTTCCTGGCCATTTCGCCGAACAACCGCATGCCGGCCATCGTCGATACCAAGCCGTCCGATGGCGGTGAACCCATCAGCGTGTTCGAGTCGGGGGCGATCCTGGAATACCTTGCCGAAAAGAGCGGACGCTTCCTGCCCACCGACACGCGCGGGCGCTACAAGGTGCTGCAGTGGCTGTACTGGCAGGTGGGTGGACTGGGGCCAATGCTCGGCCAGAACCATCACTTCAACCGCTATGCGCCGGAAAAGATTCCCTACGCCATCGACCGCTATGTGAACGAGACACGTCGTCTCTACGGCGTGTTGAACAAGCAGTTGGAAGGCCGCGCCTTTATTGCCGGCAAGGACTACACCATTGCCGACATGGCGGCTTATCCGTGGATCGTGCCGTACGAGAATCAAGGCATGGTGCTGGAGGATTTCCCACATTTGAAGACCTGGTTCGAGGCCATCCGTGCACGTCCCGCGACGCAACGCGCGTACGCCATCGGCGAGGACATCAAGGGCCGCTTCGACCTGACCACCGACGAAGAAGCCCGCAAGGTGCTGTTCGGCCAGGGTGCCAAAGGCTGATGCCGATCGCGGCACATTCGCTCGAATATGCCGCTTTTCACGGGAAATCGCTGGCATCGGCTGGCGCGACGCGTTCTAATCGCCGCTTGTTCTTGCGTACGTTGCGTCGCCCAAGGAAGTACCCATGCGCGCCCTCCTTTTTGCCGCCCTGACGATGGTGGCCCTGCCGACCATGGCTGAAAAACTCACGATTGAACGCATCTTCGACGGCGGCAGCCTGGCCGGGCCCGCCCCGCGCGGCCTGCAGATCTCGCCCGATGGCAGTCGCGTCACCTTCCTGCGTGCGCGCCCGGATGACCAGTTCCAGCTCGATCTGTGGGAATACCAGCTCAAGGACAACAGCACACGCCTCCTGGCGGATTCGAAGAAACTCGAACCCAACGGCGAGCAGTTGTCCGATGCCGAGAAGGCGCGCCGCGAGCGCGAGCGCACCGCTGGCCTGCATGGCATCGTCAGCTATCAATGGTCGCCCGATGGCAAGCAGCTGCTGTTTCCCATTGGCGGCAAGCTCTACGTCTACGCGCTGGCCACGCCCGATGCGGCGCCCAAGCTGCTGGACACCGGCGACAACGTGATCGATCCACGCATTTCGCCCAAGGGCCGCTATGTGTCCTTCCTGCGCGACCAGAATCTGTGGGTGATCGACCTCAGCAGCGGTGAGGCCAAGCAGCTCACCCATGATGGCGGTGGCACCGTACACAACGGCGAAGCCGAATTCGTGGCGCAAGAAGAAATGGATCGCAGCAGCGGTTACTGGTGGGCGCCGGATGATTCGGCCATCGCCTTCGAGCGCTTCGACGAAGCCAAGGTGCCGGTAACCAAGCGCACCGAGCTGTATGCCGACCACACCGAAGTGATCGACCAGCGTTATCCGGCCGCTGGCCAGCCCAATGTCGCGGTGAAGCTGGGCCTGATCGCGCCCGCCGGTGGCCCGTCGCGCTGGATCGATCTGGGCAAGGACCCGGACATCTACCTCACCCGCGTCAACTGGCTGCCCGACGGCAAGCACCTTGCCTACCAGCGCATGCCGCGCAGCCAGCAGCAGCTCGACCTACGCCTGGTCGACGCGAAGACTCTGGCGCAGCGCACCCTGCTCAGCGAAACCAGCGATACCTGGATCAACCTCAACAACGACCTCACCTTCCTCAAGGACAGCAAGGCCTTCCTGTGGGGCAGCGAGCGCAGCGGCTATCACCACCTGTATCTGTACGGCCTCGACGGCAAGCTTAGGCACGCCGTAAGCGAGGGCGAGTGGCAGATCGATGGCGTGCTGGCGGTGAACGAACACAGCGGCACGGTGTACGTCAGCTCCAACAAGGATGCAGTGCCCGAGCGTCAGGTCTACGCGCTGAAACTCGATGGCAGCAACGCCAAAATGCCCATGCGCATCAGCCAGGGTGCGGGTACGCACACGGCCGAGTTCGCGCCGGATGCCAGTTTCTACCTGGACAACTTCTCCAGCGTCGACACCCCGCCTCAGGTGAGCGTGCACAAGCCCGACGGCGGCCTGGTCACCTGGATCGAGCCGAACAAGCTCGATGAGAAGCATCCGTTCTGGCCCTATCGCGACAGCCTGATCAAACCGGAATTCGGCACGCTGCAGGCCGCCGATGGGCAGACCCTGTACTACCGCGTGTACAAGCCGGCAGGGTTCGATCCGTCGAAGAAGTACCCGGTATTCGACATGTACTACGGCGGCCCGAGCGCGCAGCTGGTGACCAATGCCTGGGGTGACTATTTCAATCAGTACATGGCCAACCAGGGCTTTGTGGTGTTTACCCTGGACAACCGCGGCATGGCGCGGCGCGGGCGCAAGTTCGAGAACGCCATCTACCAGCAGCTGGGCGCGGCCGAGGTGGATGACCAACTGGTGGGCGTCCAGTGGCTCAAATCGCAGCCATGGGTAGATGGCCGGCGCATTGGCGTGTTCGGCTGGAGCTACGGCGGCTACATGACCACCATGATGCTGTCCAAGGCGTCCGACCAGTTGGCCGGTGGCGTGGCGGTGGCGCCGGTGACCAACTGGCGCCTCTACGACACCTTCTATACCGAGCGTTACCTAGGCCGCCCGCAGGACAACGACGCTGGCTACACACGCAGCTCGCCGCTGGCCTGGCTCGATGGCCTCACCGCCAAGCTGTACCTGGTGCACGGCATGGCCGACGACAACGTGCTGTTCCTCAACTCGACCGAGCTGATGGCTGAGCTGCAGAAGCGTGGCACCCAGTTCCAGTTCATGGCCTATCCGGGTGCCAAGCACGGCCTCAACCTGCCGGGCCAGCGCACCCACGTGTATCACCTGATCGAGAACTTCTTTCAGAGTCAGATAAAGGGAGCGGCCCCGGCGGTGAATACGGTGAAGGCGCCTGCTCCGGCGCCGATGCCTGCTCCGGCCACGACGCGCTGAGGCGCGGTGTCTGGTTTTTGTAGGAGCGCACCCTGTGCGCGACAAGCCTACAGAGCCGTGGCGCGTGATCGCGACAACCGACCATGGCGATGACAGCGCAGCTCTGCGGTCGCGCACAGGGTGCGCTCCTACAGGGGACATAAAAAGGCCGACTTGAAAGCCGGCCTTTTTGTTCGGTCAGGCGGGCACGTGTCCCACGCCCGAGTCACCCTGCTCCAGCGGCGGCGCGGTGCCGGCCACGGCGAGCAGTGAGGTGGCATAACCGTCCTCGATGCTGACGGTGGATACCTCGTCCCAAGAGAAGAACGAGGCCTCGCGCAGCCATTCGGCGTCCGGCGAGATCTCCTGCATGTTGAAGCCGTCTTCCTCGACGCTGACCAGCCGGCCGATGTAGCAGACTTCCGACTCGTCCTCGCTGTCCACATGCACACCAATGACCGGCGCCTGGGCGGCGGCGGCCTGGATCACGCCGCGGATGTCATCCAGCGGGAAGCCCCGCGGGGTGCGCGGCATCAGATGCTTGAGCGTGAGCGCCTTCTCCATGAAGATCGCGTGCTTGTCCGGCGCCTCCAGTTCGGAGACGTCACGGTGGCGCATTACGTACATGCCGTCGTAGGTGATGCCGTCACCGACCACCCACAGCAGGAAGAATTCACGACCGACCCCGCCCACGTAGCCACAAAAGCTGCCGTGTTCGAGTTCGCCGCGCCACAACCGGATCAGCTGGTTCTGCTGCTGCGCTTCACGCAGCTGAGCCCGCTGGCCGGTGGTCTTCAGTTCAATCACTTTACCCATGGTCATAATTTTAACAGCTGGGGGCTTTCCCCTTGTTTACAGGATGTAACGGCTCAGATCTTCGTCCTGAACCAGGGTTCCGAGGTTTTTATCCACATATTCGGCGTCGATCAGGTAATTTTCGCCGGATTTGTCGGCAGCTTCGTAGGAGATCTTCTCCAGCAGCCGCTCCATGACCGTATGCAGGCGGCGGGCGCCGATGTTCTCGGTGCGCTCGTTTACCTGGAAGGCGACCTCGGCCAGCCGGTCCACGCCGGAATCGGTGAACTCCACGCGCACCCCCTCGGTGCCCAGCAGCGCCACATACTGCTTGGTCAGGGCGTTGTTGCGGTTCGCGCAGGATGCGCTTGAAGTCATCGACCGACAGGGCCGACAGCTCTACGCGGATCGGCAGGCGACCCTGCAGCTCCGGGATCAGGTCCGATGGCTTGGCCAGCGAGAACGCACCCGAGGCGATGAAAAGCATGTGGTCGGTCTTGATCGGGCCGTACTTGGTCGACACGGTGGAGCCTTCCACCAGCGGCAGCAGGTCGCGCTGCACGCCTTCGCGGCTGACGCCGGCACCGCCCCACTCGGAGCGCTGCGCCACCTTGTCGATTTCGTCGATGAAGACGATGCCGTTCTGCTCGGCCGCTTCCATGGCTTGCGCGCGCACTTCCTCGTCGTTGAGCAGCTTGGCGGCTTCTTCGTCGATCAATAGCGGGCGGGCCACCTTGATCGCCAGCTTGCGCTGCTGGGTCTTGGCGCCGCCGATGTTCTGGAACATCTGGCGCAGCTGCTGGCCCATCTCTTCCATGCCCGGCGGCGACATGATCTCCACGCCCATGTTCTGGGCGAAATCCAGCTCGATCTCGCGCTCATCCAGCCCACCCTCGCGCAGCTGCTTGCGCAGCTTCTGGCGGGTGTCGTTCTGCGCGTCGTTGGCGGGCGCGGCGTCGTGGGTCCAGTCGGTGGGCTGCTGGCGTCGCGGCAGCAGCGCGTCGAGGATGCGGTCTTCGGCGCGGTCTTCGGCCTGCGAGCGCACGCGCTTCATGGCCTGCTCGCGGGTGAGCTTGTAGGCCACGTCGGCCAGGTCGCGCACGATGGATTCGACATCCTTGCCCACATAGCCCACTTCGGTGAACTTGGTGGCTTCCACCTTCACGAACGGCGCGTTGGCCAGCGTGGCCAAGCGGCGCGCGATCTCGGTCTTGCCCACGCCGGTGGGGCCGATCATCAGGATGTTCTTGGGCGTCACCTCGTCACGCATGCCCGGTTCCAGCTGCATGCGGCGCCAGCGGTTGCGCAGCGCAATGGCCACGGCGCGCTTGGCGTCGTGCTGGCCGATGATGAAGCGGTCGAGTTCGTTGACGATTTCGCGGGGAGTGAGTTCGGACATGGGGTCACCGGAAAGTGTGGTGTTTCTTTTCGCCGGTCATTCCCGCGAAACGCTTTTCAACAGCCGAACGGCTGGTCAAGCGGGAATCCAGCGCCTTTGTCAGGTGCGAAAGCCACTGGATCCCCGCCTTCGCGGGGATGACGCTATCGAAGCGCGCTTACAGCTCTTCGATCGAGGTGTTGTGGTTGGTATAGATGCAGATGTCGCCGGCGATCTTCAGCGCGCGCTCGACAATGGCGCGCGGGTCCAGATCGGTGTTCTCCATCAACGCCAGCGCGGCGGACTGCGCGTACGGGCCGCCCGAACCGATCGCGATCAGGCCGTGCTCGGGTTCCAGCACGTCACCGTTGCCGGAAATCAGCAATGAGGCTTCCTTGTCGGCCACCGCCAGCATGGCTTCGAGGCGGCCCAGGCGGCGGTCGGTGCGCCATTCCTTGGCCAGTTCGACGGCCGAGCGAGTGAGGTTGCCGCCGTGCTTGTCCAGCTTCTGCTCGAACAGTTCGAACAAGGTGAAGGCATCGGCGGTGGCGCCGGCGAAACCGGCCAGTACGTCGCCCTTGCCCAGACGCCGGATCTTGCGCGCATTGGCCTTCATCACCGTGTTGCCGAGGGTGACCTGGCCATCGCCGCCGATCACGACGCGGCCGTTACGGCGCACCGAGACGATGGTGGTGGCGTGAAAGGATTCCATGGGGGGCTCCGCGAACAATGGGTCCGCCAAAGGTGGGGCCGTGGCGGCCGAATCCAAGCCGACCAGCACGAACCGGCCCCTTGTAGGAGCGCACCCTGTGCGCGACCGCGGCGCCTCGTCGTTACCGCTTCGTAGGGTTGTCGCGCACAGGGTGCGCTCCTACAAGGGGCCTGAGGCGCTATTTGCGCCTGGCGCGCGGGTGCGCGGCGTCGTACACCTTGGCCAGGTGCTGGAAATCCAGGTGGGTGTAGATCTGCGTGGTGGCGATATCGGCGTGGCCAAGCAGCTCCTGCACCGCGCGCAGGTCGCCGGAGGATTCCAGCATGTGGCTGGCAAAGGTGTGGCGCAGCAGATGCGGATGCACGTGCTTGGCCATGCCCTGCATCAGCGCCAGCTTCTTCATGCGCAGCTGCACCGTGCGCGGATTGATCGGCGCGCCCGCGCGACCACGAAACACCGGCGCCTCCGGGGTCATGCCCTCGGCCTGACCCAGCGCACGCAACGCGGTCACCGCATGCCGGCCCACCGGCACGATGCGCGTCTTGCTGCCCTTGCCCAGCACCCTTACCTCGCCGTCATCGAGCTGCAGGTCACCCCAGCATAGGCCGGTGAGTTCAGACAAGCGCAGGCCAGAGGAATAGAACAGCTCCATCATGGCGCGGTCGCGCAGGCTCAAGGCGCCATCGCCTTGCGCTTCCACCAGTGCGGTGGCTTCGTCCACGTCGAGCACCTGTGGAAGCTTGCGGTGCACCTTGGGCCCGCGCACGCCAGCCAGTGGATCGTGCGCCAGCTGGCCTTCGCGGGTCAGCTGACGGAACAGGCTGCGGCAGGATGACAGCAAGCGCTGCAGGCTCTTGGGCGATAACCCGCCGCGATGCTCGGCTGCCACGAAACCGCGCATGCGGTTGGGTTCCAGCGCATCGAACGTGGCAACGCCCTGGGCTTCCATCCAGCGCAACAGCTTGGCCAGGTCGCGGCGATAACCATTGACCGTGTGTGCCGACGCCTGGCGCTCGCCCGCCAGGCGGGTGAGCCATGCGTCGACCTGGGCAGCAGGAGTCATGGCCGGCGTCAGACGCCTTCGTGCGAGCGGCGCAGTGCAGCGGTGACGGTGGCGGCGATCATCTTCAGGAACAGCGTGCCCATGCCCGGCTGGAAATGGTCCGGGTCGCCGCTTCCGATGGCGAGGATGCCGAATTCACCCAGCGGCATCATCGCGGCCGAACGGATCTCCGGCGCGTGGTCGCCAAACAACCGATACAGCCGTTCGGCCGACAGACGGCCGGCCACCGGCTCGTGGTGCGCCAGGAAGTCGTTGAACTCCGGCATGGCCGAGCGACCCGCTGGCACATGTACCAGCCAGTCGGCGGGCGGCAGGCCGATGGGTCCGAACAGCACCAGGCGTACCTGGTCGGTCTTGAAGTCGTCGGCCAGTCGCGCGACCACGCTGCGCGCCGCCACGGCAGGCGTGGTGGCGCGCAGCACGGCCACGTTGAGGTCGTGCACGCGCTGCATCAGGCGCTCGTTTTCTGCCGCGATGGCGATCAGGCCGGCGAGCTGCCGTTCCAGTTCGGCGTTCTTCTCGCGCAGGCTCTGCAGCTGGTAGACGGCGAGCGAGGCCACTGGACCTTGTTCGCGTGGCAGCGTGAGTTGCGCGGCCAGGTCGGGAAAGTCGCTGAGGAATTCGGGATGACGGCGCAGATACGCTGCCACGTCGCTGGCGCTCAGGGTGTCGGCGAGTGCGGTGTCGGACATGCGCGGTTACCTCAAACGAGTGGGTGGCGACGGTGCGCCGCTGCCCGGAGTGTGCGATGCCCGGGCATCGGCTTTCAACGTGCCGGACCCGAGCCCAGCCATTCGCCTTCGAACACGAAGGAAGCAGGCCCGGTCATCCACAGTGTATGGCCTGGACCGGCCCAATCGATCGTCAGCTCGCCGCCAGGCAGCGCTACCCGCACGCGGTCAGCCACGTCGCCGCGGCGACGCATCACCGCCACCGCCGCGCAGGCGCCCGTGCCGCAGGCGAGCGTCCAGCCACTACCGCGTTCGTGCACGCGCAGTCGCAGCTGTTCGCGGTTGATCACTTGCACGAAGCCGGCGTTGGCGCCTTCGGGAAAACGTTCATGGGTCGACAGCAATGGCCCCCAGCGAAACAACGTCGGCGCGCTCAGGTCGGGCACCACCGTCACCGCATGCGGGTTGCCCATCGATACGGCGCCGATCTGCAGCGTCTGCTCGCCCACGTCGATGGCATAGCTGTCCGCTTCACCATCCGCACGAAAGGGCACGCGCGCGGGTTCGAATGCGGGCACGCCCATATCCACGGTGACTTCATACGGGCCGAGCAGGCGCACCGTGACCGGGCCCGAGGGGCTCTCCAGCCGCACGGTGGCGCCAATGGCCAGTTCACCAGCGCGGTGCAGCCACGCGGCCACGCAGCGCACGCCGTTGCCGCACTGGCCGGCGGGCGAGCCGTCGGTATTCCATATGCCGTAGTAGAAGGCGCAGGAGGGATCGCGCGGCGGCTCGATGCTGATCAGCTGGTCAAAGCCCACGCCAATATGGCGATCGCCGATGGCGCGGATCTGCGCCGCCTCGAGCGGAAACGGGCGACGGCGGCAATCGACCATCACGAAGTCGTTGCCCAGGCCATGCATCTTGGTGAAAGCCAGCCTCATCACATGAACTTGCCGCCGGTGATACGGCCGTCCTTGTCCAGATCGGGGAAGTAGCGGCTGTTGTCGTTGCGCAGCTCACGCGTGCTGGGCATGCCCGGCGTCACCAGCAGCACATCCGGATAGGCCGTGCGGAACTGCTCCGGCGTCGGGTGCGTGGCGATGAAGGCATCGAACGCTTTCAGATCGGTCACGTAGCCGCGCACCGGCACGGGCGTGGCCGCTGTCGCAGGCGTAGCCGGCGCTGCCGGGGTAGCCGGATGAACGGGTGCCGCTGCAGGTGCCGGCGTGGGCTTGGGAATGTACAGCGGCCCCTTGTTGCCGCAGCCGGCGGCCAGGGCAAACACGGAACACAGCGGTAGCAGCAACAGAGATCGACGCATGAGAAGGTTTCCGGCAGTGACCGGGGGAGTATAGGGAAGCCTCAAAAACGTGGCGACCGTGCGCGCCAGCCCCGCTAACCCGCCCGGCCAACCGCTATCATGCCGCCGTCGCCGCCCGCGTGCGGTACGTGAAGTAGAAGTACGACGATGGACTGGACCGCGCTGCTGCGCTTGCCGACGACGATCCTGCTGATCCTGGCGGCGATCGCACTGATGTTCACCCTGGTACAGCTGGTGGTGCTGCGCCAGCGACTGCACGCCGGACAGCGACTAGCCGCCAGCTGGCGGGCGTTGCTGCTACTCGTGGCGTTCGCGCTGACGCTGGTATTGACCGGGGCAGGCTTCGCCCTGCGCGGCTACCGGTTGCTGGCGGAGGAAACGCCGGTGGTGGAGATCGACGCGCACATCCTTTCGCCACAGCGCTGGTCGCTGGTGCTGCATTGGCCCGATGGCGCGACGCGCCAGGTGATGGTGGCCGGCGATGCCTGGCGCGTGGAAGCGGTGGTGCTGAAGTGGAAACTGCCAGCCATGCTGGCGGGCCTGCCGCCGCTGTATCGCCTGGACCGCCTGTCCGGTCGTTACGACGACGCCACGGATGAAGCCCAGGCACCGCGCACGGTGATCGATTTCAATGAGGCTGGCGGCTTCGATTTGCTTGATCTGCACAAGCAGTATCCGCAATGGGTGCCCGACGTGGATGTGATGTTCGGCAGCGGCGTGTTCCTGCCGCTGGTGGATCAGGGCCATTACACGGTGAGCCTGATGCGCACCGGAGCGCTGGTGGCGCGGCCGGATGAGGCGACGGAGCAGAAGATCGCGCAGCCGTTTTAGTGCTGGCTTTTACCTCGTCTCCCCTTTGGGGAGAGGATTGAGGTGAGCCACCTGAAGGTGGTGAGGGGCGGTGCTCGCGATAACGCTGCACGTGAGCCGGCTTCGACCCAACAACCTGGCAAGAGTGACCCCTCACCACCGTAAAGGTGGCAATGCCCCAGCCCTCTCCCGCAGGGGAGAGGGAGTTAAGAGCGGTTATCCCAACGCCTTCTCATACCGCCAAGCATCGGCCCCGTCGCCGTAATAGCGCTCGTAATGGCCAATCCGCTGGTAACCCAGGCGCTCGTACAGACGCATGGCGTCGTCATTGTCGGTGCGCACTTCTAAACGCAGTGCATGGCAGCGCCGCCGTTTCGCGGTGTGTTCGGCGGCATCCAGCAAGGCCGAGCCCACGCCCTTGCCGCGCGCTTCGGCGCGAGTGGCAATCGAATACAGCCGCGCCACGTGCGTGCCCTTGCGGAAAAACACTACCGCCGTACCCAGGAAGCGCCGGTGATTGGCGCTGGCGACCAGCACCTGCGCGGTCTCGCTGTCCAGATGGCGACGGTATTGCGCCCGGCTCAGGCGGTCGGTGGCGAAGCTGTGTTCCTCCAGCGCGACAAGGTCATCGAGATCGGAGAGTTCAGCACGGCGCACGCGCACGGCGGCGGTCGCGGGCATGGGGGTCATCAGGGGCGGGTCTCGCGGGCAGAAAGAAAGGCAAGCGGCGCACTCTAGTCCCCGGGTCCCCCTACGGCAATGATGACTTTCGGCGCATTTAAGCCAGCTTCAGTGCCACGCCATTTCCTGTGCCACACTGCGCGCCTTGTGCGGTGCCGCCCCGTTCCCCGCGTGACGACACTCCTCCGTTTCATCCGACTGAGGTGTCATGACCCGGCTCGTCATTGTCGTCGAGAAAGCTTCCGACTGGAGCTCCTACTACCCGTCCGTGGACGTGGTGACCGCCATGGACTACCTGCGCGAGCCGGTCGGCGGCGACGATGAGCGCACGCACGTCATCAACCTCTGTCGCAGCTACAAGTATCTGGGCACCGGTTATTACGTGTCGCTGCTGGCCGAGGCGCGCGGACATCGCGTGATGCCGTCGGTGCGCACCGTCAATGACTTGCGTCGCCGCTCGCTGTACGGCCTGGATATCGAGGATCTCAGCACCAAGCTCACGCACTTCCTGCCGGCCGGCGGGCGCGACACTACTGATTTTGGTGTGTTGGTCTATTTCGGCCAGACTGCCCACTCCGCGCTGCAGGATCTTGCGCGGCAGGTGTTCGAATCCTTCCCCTGCCCACTGCTGCGCATCGAGTTCGAGCGCGACCGCGTGTGGCAGATCAGCGCGATCAAGCCGGTGGGCCTGCACACGCTGGGCGACGCGCAGGAAGACGCCTTTGCCGAGGAACTCGACCGCTTCAGCAAGAAGTTGTGGCGCAAGCCGAAGGCGCGCAAGCAGTTCCGCTACGACATCGCCATGCTGGTGGACCCGGCCGAGCAGATGCCGCCGTCGAACAAGAAGGCGCTGAAGTCGTTCATCGCCGCCGGCAAGGAACTGGGCATCGAAGTCGATCCCATCGGCAAGAACGACTACCAGCGCCTGGCCGAATACGATGGCCTGTTCATTCGCGAAACCACCGCCAGCGACAACCACACCTACCGCTTCGCGCATCGCGCGGAGAAGGAAGGCATGGTGGTGATCGACGACCCGACCTCGATCCTGCGCTGCACCAACAAGATCTTCCTCAACGACCTGATGGTGTCGCGCAAGCTCGCCGTGCCGCGCACGGAGATCCTCTACCGCGACGATGCCAAGGGCCTCAAGGAAGTCGCCTCACGCCTCGGTTATCCCTTGGTGCTGAAGATTCCTGATGGCTCGTTCTCTCGTGGCGTGGTCAAGGTGGAAACCGAGGAAGCGCTGGGCAAGGCCGCCGCCGAATTGTTCCAGCACAGTGCGCTGCTGCTGGTGCAGGAGTTCGTCTATACCGAATTCGACTGGCGCATTGGCGTGTTCAACAATGAGCCGCTGTACGCCTGCAAGTACTACATGTCGCGCGGCCATTGGCAGATCTATAACCACGGCGCCAAAGGCACGGCCAAGTCGGGTGGCTTCGAAACCATTGCCGTGCGCGATGCCCCGAGCGAAGTGGTGAAGCTGGCGCTCAAGGCCACCCAGGCGGTGGGCGATGGCTTGTACGGCGTCGACATCAAGCAGACTGGCGACAAGCCGGTGGTGATCGAGGTGAACGACAACCCGTCCATTGATGCGGGTGTCGAGGATGCCTATCTCGGTGACGAACTCTATCTACGCATCATGAAAGAGTTTCTGCGTCGCATGGAGCGCAAACGCTCCGGCAAGACCGACTAGCCAGGATCGGGGATGCGGCAGCCCGTCCCTGGACTGCCCGCAACACCAGGCGCGATCCGTCGCGCCGCTCCAGCGACGTGCCCAGCCATCCAAGGCCATCGCACGGAGCTTCCAACCGCGACGCCTCCGGTCGCGGTATCCACTGCCAAGCGGAATTCAGTGCCAGATCGGGTGCGTGGCGCGCTGACGGCGCGGGCTCAGCAAGGCGAGCAGCTGGCGCGGTAGTGAGGGCTCCAGCGCCAGCAGCACCACCAGTGGCGCGCCCACCAGCCAGAACGCCGGCGTCCAGCCCAGCAATTCGGTGTGCACGGGCACCAGCGTGGTGAGCAGCAGCGCCGCGCCGGCCAGCAACCACAACAGGGACGCGCCGAGCAGGCGTTCGTGAAGAGCGGCTTGGTGGCGGGTCGGGTGCATGGCGGTGGTCCAGTCGGTGGGTGTGGAACACAGCCTGCGGGAGCCCGATCTCAAATCCTGCGATGGCGCGTCGGGCCGGGCTAAAATGGCTGGCTAAACACCGGGCGGCAGGTCACCCGGCATCGACGTCACCAGGAGCTCGCATGAGTGCAGGACAGTTCGCAGTCTTTGGCCACCCCATCAGCCATTCGCTGTCGCCGCAGATCCACCAGGCTTTTGCCCGTCAGTTCGGGCTGGAGCTGGACTACCGCACCATCGACGCCGCACCGGAAGCCTTCGAAGCCGCCGTGCGCCAGTTCTTTGCCGACGGTGGTCGTGGCGCCAACGTGACCCTGCCGCACAAGGGCGCCGCTTTCGCGCTGGCGCACGAGCGCAGCGATGCCGCCAGCCGCGCGGGCAGTGCGAATGTGCTTACGGCCCTACCCAACGGCCAGCTTGCTGCCCACAACACCGATGGCGACGGCATGGTGCGCGACATCACCGAGCGCCACGAAGTGGATCTGCGCGGCCACACGGCTTTGCTGCTTGGTGCCGGTGGCGCGGCGCATGGCGCGGCCTGGGCGCTGCTGGACGCGGGCGTGGAAACGCTCACCATCGTCAATCGCACACCCGAAACCGCCGACGCCCTCGCTGACGCCATCGGTGATCCGGCGCGCGCGCATACCCGCTACTGGGAAGACCTGGCCAACCTCGGCGCCTTCGACCTTATCGTCAATGCCACTTCGGCCGGCGTGCTTGGCAAGTCGCTGGACCTGCCGTTTGCCATCGTTGGCAATCGCGCGCTGTGCTACGACCTTTCCTACGGCGCCGCCGCCACCAGCTTCATCGCCTGGGCGCGCACCGCCGGTGCGCGCTATGCCTTCGATGGCTTAGGCATGCTGGTGGAAACCGCCGCCGATGCATTCGAGCTGTGGCATGGCCGCCGCCCGGACACCGATCCGGTCTACGCCGAGTTGCGCCAGCGCTACGGCTGAACGCGTAACCGGCTTTGCGCTCACCAGCATGACCACCTTGAACTGCCGCCGCGGCTGCGGCGCGTGTTGCATCGCGCCGTCCATCTCTTCACCGATTCCCGGCATGCCGAAAGGCAAACCGGCCGGGTTGCGCTGTGTGCAACTTACCGACGAAAACCGGTGCGCGATTTTTGGCGATCCCGCGCGCCCGGCGGTGTGTTCGGGCCTGCGCCCCGAGCTGATGATGTGCGGCTCCGATCGCCAACATGCACTGGCCTATCTGTCGGCACTGGAAGTGGCCACGTGCGCAGCGTGACGAACTCTTCACAACGATAGTCACAGATCGCCTCACCCGGCGCCGTGCAAGCGGATAGCCGTCCATGGCACTGCATCGCCTCCTCGTGCACGTGATAGCGTGCCCGGCGCAGGGGGCACATCGCGGGGAGTGAACGTTATGCTGCCTAAGGGATTTGTCCGCCATCGTCTGGCGATGGCCGGCGTGTTGTTTGCGCTGACGGGTGGGTTTGTCGCGCAGGCCAGCGCCGATCCAGTGATTGGTTCGAGCAATGTAGTGGTCGCCGATCCGAGCGTGCCACGACCGCCGGGGCAGCCGTGCACGGTGACCTTGTTCACCGATGTGACGTTCACCGATTTCAATGCGCGACCTTATAGCTATGCGCCGCCCACCGGTTGCGGTGGCCCATGGGCCAAAGTCGTGCTGGAGGCGGATTTTTCAGTCACCGCAGGACGGCAATTCGATCGCACCGCAACGCTGTGGCTGGGTGGTGTGAATCTCTATTTCGGCACGACGCAGGAGCCATCGGCAACGGTGTCACCGGCGTGGCATGTCGAACGTGATCTCACCGACTACGCCACCTTGCTGCGCAACGTCGGGCAGGGTCAGGCGTTCATCGGCAACGTGGTGAACAGCACCTACACCGGTGTGATCCATGGTAGCGCTCGACTGTTGTTCTACCCGGCCAGTGCACAGGCGCGTGCGGCGGATGTACCGGACGTGGTGTATCCGCTGGGATCCGATCCGGTCGGCAGCACGGCGACGCTCAACACGCCAACCGACAAGCTGGCACGCACGCTCACCCTGCCGCGCAACGTGGAGCGCGCCTATCTCGATGTGTTCACGCAAAGCCAGAGTGGCGATGAGTTCTGGTACACCTGCGTGCCCAACGCCTACACCGCGCAGGCGGAAGAATGTGGCGGCGGCAATTTCCGCGAGGCGGAAATCAGCATCGATGGGGAGCCCGCCGGCGTGGCACCGGTGTACCCGTGGATCTACACCGGCGGTATCGATCCGTACCTGTGGCGCCCGACGCCCGGCGTGCAGACCCTCAACTTCATGCCGTATCGGGTCGACCTCACTCCCTTCGCCGGGCAACTCAGTGACGGCAATCCGCATGAAGTCGCCTTGCAGGTCGCAGGTGCCAACGGCTACTTCTCCGCTACAGCGACGCTGCTGGTTTATCGCGACGCCCATGCGAAACAAGTCAGCGGACAGATCACGCGCAACACCCTGACAGGCCAGGCACCGACGCCCACCATTGGCAGCACGCTTGCCACCGACAGTAGTGGCAACACCTCAGGCGACATCACCACCAAGCTCAACCGTCGCTTCGTCATCGAGGGCTATGCAACGACTTCGCACGGCCGTGTCACCAGTACGGTTACGCAAGATGTGGGCTTCGATGATCGCCAGCGCTTTACCATCAACAACAGGACCTACCGCCAACAAACCTGGCAGCGCACCTGGTCTGACAGCGTTAGCCAGAGCCATATCGGCAACCTGCTTACGGTGGAGCGTCGCGAGCGCTTCAGCTATCCGTTCACGCTCGACTACAACCAGTTGCTGGCCAGCGACGGCACCAGCACAGCGGCAACCACGGTGCAGCAGGGCTATCGCCAGCATGACGAACACCGCCTGTTCGGCATGACGGTGTATGCCGCCGATGTCGACAATAAAGTGGATAGCACCGACACATTGGCGTTGGATGCCAGCGGCGCCGTCACCGGCCATAGCGGACAGCAAAGTGCGCAAGCTTTCGCGTTCCACGATTCACTAGGGAGCTGCTATCGCGCGTCGCTGACCACGCAGGCCGGCGCGTTGGCCAGTTATGTCGAGGGCCAGGGCTGCCAGGGGCAGCGCAATCGCGTGTCCTGGTTTGCCCATCCGGATGGCGCACCTGACAGCAGCTTGTTGCCAGGACACTAAACCGGCGCGACGGGTGATTCGCACGCGGCGATCCATGGATCGCCGCAGTGTGCGCTGCGTCACATCCGTGTGTGGAGGGCAACATCTTCGCAACATGACCTGATTAAGCTGCGCGCCGGTCTTTACCGTTCACCTGGCGTCGCCCATGTCCTCCGCTGCTTTGCGCCGTCGTACCCTGGGCGTTGCCCGCTACTTGTTCGTGATTGTCCTGGGTCTGGTCGCCATTGGCGGCGCGGTGATCTTCTGGCTGCTGAAAACGCAGGCGGACGTCGACGAACCTGCGCCAGTGGCGGTGGCTGCCGCCGGCCCCGCTGCAAACGCAGGCACCGCCACCGAAGATCTGCTGCAGCAGGCTCGCCAGGCCATGGCCGAACACCGATTGCTTGCGCCGGTCGGCAGCAATGCCTTCGAGCTGTATCTGAGCGTGCTCAAGCGCGAGCCCGACAATCGTGTGGCACAGGACGCATTGCGCGAGATCTTTCCGTTCGCCGCGCAAGCGGCCGAGCAGACCATCGATCAGGGCGACGATGCCGAAGCGCAACGCCAGATCGATCTGCTCACCCGCGCTGATCCCAAGAACTACACCTTGACCCTGCTGCAGACCAAGCTGCAGTCGCAACACGATGCAGCTGCCCAGCAGGCCGTTGCCCCTGTGCCGAACACCAAGCATGAGCAGGCACCGGTCGCCGTGGCGGCGACGCGTGCCCCTGCGGCGGCGCCTGTGTCGATGCCCGCCGCCGCTGTCGCCGCACCGGTACCGCCGCCGGCGGTCCACGCCGCTGCCACGCCAACCGCGTCAGAACAGGCCATCGCGCGGCTGCAGGTGGAATCCACCGCCGTGGAAGCGGCTCCGCGCTCGGCGGTGCATGCGCGCACGCCGGTACCGGCAGTCATGGATGCCACTGGCGCGGCCGTGCCCGTGCTGACCAGCCGGGTCGAGCCCGCTTACCCAGCCGAAGCCCGCCGCATGCGCAGGCAAGGTTGGGTGGATGTGACCTTCACCGTGCAGCCCAACGGCACCGTGGCCAACGCCAGCGTGGCCGATGCCGATCCCAAGTATGTGTTCGATCGCGCCGCGCTCACTGCTGTTGCGCGCTGGCAGTTCACGCCTGGCATGCAGGCTGGCAAGCCGGTGGCGGCGCAGGTGCGCCAGCGCATCGAGTTTCGCCTCTGATTGATTGGTCGCCAACGCGCATAATCCTGGCCGACCATCAAGGAGGCTTGCCATGCAGCGTTTGTTCGCCCCCGTCGTTCTCGCCACGGCGCTTGCGCTCGCAGGTTGTCACGATATGACCCATACGGCGCCCGCGCCGGTGCATGGCTTGGTTACTGACATGCCTGCGTTCGACGTATTCATCGGCACGCATCCCACGCCCGAGCAATTTCGCGCGACCTATCCGGACGTGCAGTTGGTGATGCCGGGAACCATCACCACGATGGAATTTCGCTCCAACCAAAGCCGCTACTTTGCCGAGCTGGACAAGGCCGGGCGGATTACCGGCGGCCACTTCGGCTAGGTAGCGATGGCGTATGGACGGCCAAAGCCAGTCATATCGCTGACATCATGTAACGATAATGTGACAGTTCCGCCGGGGCGCCTGAAGGCAGGCGAGCCTGTGCGCGGTATCGACCCACTGCAGCGGTGTCATGTCTCTACTTGCTTCCCTCGCGCCCCGTCAGCGCGTGCTTGTTGCCGTATCCCTGATCGTCGCCATCGCTGTGGCAGGCGGTGCCTATGCGTGGCTGCACGGCAGCGCGGGTGGCAGCGTTACCGCGTCTGCGGACGGCCAGACGTCCGGCGCCAAGGACGACGGCGGCGTAAGCATCCTGCTCGATCTGGCCAAGACAGCCGTGACCGAGAAGCATCTGGTGGCGCCCGAGGGCAGCAATGCCTATGAGTTCTACCTCAGCGTGCTGCAGCTCGATCCCAGCAACAAGACCGCGCTCGAAGAGCTGCATGAGTCGTTTCCGGCTGCTTCCGCCGACGTGGAGCGCGCCATCAACGACAACGCGCTGGACGATGCACAGCGCGAGCTATCGCTGCTGCGCGCGTTCGACAGCACCAACTACATTCTCTCGCTGCTGGGCGGCAAGCTCGATGCGCAGCGACAGATCGTCATCCGTCAGGACGAAGCGAAGGCCGCCATCATCCAGGCGCAGCAATCGGCATCCAGTGGTTCGTCGCAGTAAGGAGCGCTGAACGTAGCTGGTCATCCCGGTCTGTGCCGGAATGACGGGCTAGGCTTTATTGCGCCGCGAGATACTCGTCCTTCAGCCGCACATAGTGATCGGCCGAGTAATGCAGCTGCTCGATCTGCTTGTCGCTGAGCACGCGCACCATCCTGGCCGGGTTGCCCAGCCACAACTCGCGTTCGCCCACCACTTTGCCCGGTGGAATCAAACTGCCCGCGCCCACGAAGCCGTATTTTTTTACGGTGGCGCCGTCGAGCACGGTGGCGTGCATGCCGATCAGGCAATAGTCCTCGATGGTGCAGGCGTGGATCACCGCGCCGTGACCGATGGTGACGCTCTCGCCCACGATGGTGGGAAAGCCGCCCGGCGAATACGGGCCATCGTGAGTGACGTGAATGACGGCGCCGTCCTGCACATTGCTGCGTGCGCCGACGCGGATGAAGTGCACGTCGCCGCGCAACACGGCGCCGGGCCAGATGGAGACATCGTCATCGAGTTCCACTGCACCAATGACGGTGGCGGCCGGGTCGACATAGACGCGCTGATGAAGCGTGGGCCAAGTGCCCTTGTATTTGCGTAGTGGGTCCATCCGCCTATGGTACCGCCCCAACTGCTCCATGGTTGGACCGCACCCTGTGCGCGACTCCAGCGTGCCGCCGTCACCGCTCCGTCGGCTTGTCGCGCACAAGGTGCGCTCCTACCGTTCAGGCCTGTGCTTCGAGCATCTTGAGCGTGTGCAGGTAGCCTGATTCCATCGCACGTTGCCAGTCTTTCCAGTCCAGCATGCCGATATGTTCCAGCGGCGGCGTCACCAGCAAATCGGCACGCTCGCGCCGGTGCTCGCTGGGTCCTTCACTGTTGACCATCGCCGCGCGCACCAGGGTGGATACCAGTCCCGGGCGGCGAATGTCCTGGCGTCGCAACATCAACTGCCACCATGGCGGCGTGGCGTATTCCTCGGCGGTAGTGAGCAGCGAGATGTCGGCGCGAATGTCCACCGCGGTGATGTGCGCAATGCCGTCATCAGCCATGACGTCGGTGGGCAAGTTGTCGACCAACGCGCCATCCACGTAGACACGGCCGTGATGGAGCACCGGCGGCAGTACCCCGGGAATGGCGCTGGACGCACGCAGCCACAACCAAAGCGGACCATGCCGATGCACCACCATGCCCTCGCCGGAAAGGCAGGTGGAGACGCAGAAGAACGGCAGCGTCAGGTCTTCGATATCCAGCGCGCCAAAGGTCCGCCGCAACATCGCCGCGGCGCGCCGGCCACGGGTCAGTGCCACGATGGGTACGGTCCAGTCCGACAGCGGGCGACCCTCGACGAAGCTGCGGCGGAACGTTTCCACCACCTCGTCCAGATCCCAGCCCGCGGCCACGCTGGCGCCGATGATGGCGCCGATACTGGTGCCGCCCACCGCATCGAACTCGTGGCCGGCTTCGCGGAAGGCGCGCAGCGCGCCCAGATGCGCCACGCCACGCGCGCCACCGCCAGCCAGCACCAGTCCGCGCGCATTGCCGCTGACCAGCCGCGCGAGCCGGGCAATATCGGCTCGTCCGCCCACGTGGTGGTGCTGCAGGTCGCCGCTGAACTGGCCGCGCCAGCGCTGCGCTGCGCCCAGCCCCGGCTGGCGCCCCGCATGCAGCAAAATCAGGTGACGTGGTCGGTGACCCACCCGCGATGGGTCCATCGGCTGCGATTCCGGCCACGGCCGCGCCGCCTGCGCGGCAAGCGCGGGCAGCAACAGTACGTCCGCCTGGCGCAGGCAGCGCTGGCGCCAATGACTGTCGCCGGTGGTATCCAGATAGATGACGAAGCGCGCCAGGGCTTCGCGCTCGGCAAACCAGTCGCTGCCGCGGCCGATGCCATGCTCGCCGTCGATCACGATGCAACTGCCCCAGCGCTCCAGCTCCATGGCCAATTGCATGGCAAGCCCGCGCGCCGGCACGTCCGGACCCGCCGGCAGCAGGGCGAATGTGCGTGCGACGCCCGGTGTTTCGTCGCCGCGCATGCGCTCCTGCAGCCGGGCGATGGCTACGCGTGCCACGCCGAGCATGGCCTGGGGATATTCCCGCGTCAGCGCCTCATAGGCCTCGCGGTCCAGCCGCAGCAGCTCCGAGTCGCGCAGCGCCCGCGCGGTGTGTTGGCGGCTTTCACCCGTGATCAGGCTGATTTCGCCAATGCTGTCGCCGGCAGCGACCAGGCGCACCCGTTCGGTGGGGCCGGCAAACACCCCCAGACTGCCGCTGACGACCAGATAAAGCGCGTCCGCAGGGTCGCCCTGCCGGAACAGCGAGCGACCGCCGGGCAGTGAAAACCACTCAAGTTCGGGCACCAGCGCAGCAAGCGCGTCGTCCCCCAGATGCCCGAACACGTCGCAATGACGCAGCAGGGCGGAAAAATCGGGCATGGGCATGGCCCGATCGTACGGCGCGCGAGTGACAATTCGTGAGCGCGGCCCCCCAGCGTGTCCTTGCCCGCTTGATTTCGCCAAGGTGGGTCGCCACGCTGACGGGCAGCCCGCCGAGCAGTTCGCGGGCGCCAAGGAGAATTCATGGAACACGACAATCCGCTGCTGGCCGACGACACCCTGCCGGCGTTTTCGCAGATCCGTCCCGAGCACGTCACGCCCGCCATCGACACCCTGCTGGCTGATTACCGCGCCGGCATCGATGCGCTGACTGCCCCTGGCGCACCGCATGATTTCACCAGCGTCATGCTGACCCAGGAACGCCTCGAGCAGCGCCTGGCGCGCGCCTGGGCGCCGGTGGGTCATCTGCATTCGGTGGCCGACAGCGAAGCGTTGCGCAAGGCCTACGGCCCGGCCGAGGAAAAGCTTACCGACCACGCCATCGAAGTGGGCCAGAACCGTGACCTCTACCAAGCCGTCCAGGCGCTGGCCGATGCGCCTGATTTCGCCAGCCTGCCGCGAGCGGAACGCGCGTTGGTGGAACATGCCTTGCGTGATTTCCATCTGTCCGGCGTGGCGCTGGAAGAACCCGCCCGTTCGCGCTACCGCGAAATCGGCGTGGAGCTGAGCAAGCTGTCCACCGAGTTTTCCAATGCCGTGCTCGACGCCACCGATGCGTGGCACGAGCACATCACCGACGAACGCGATCTGGCCGGCGTGCCTGAATCCGGCCGTGCCGTGCTGCGCCAGTACGCCAAGGAGCAGAACCTCGACGGCTACCTGGTGACTCTCAAGCAGCCCAGCGTGCAGGCCGTGCTCACCTATGCCGACAATCGCGGCCTGCGCGAGCGTGTGTACTGGGCCTACCAGACGCGCGCGTCCGACCAGGGCCCGCAGGCCGGCAAGTACGACAACAGCGAGCGCATCGAACGCATCATGGCGTTGCGCCACGAAGCCGCCAAGCTGCTGGGCTTCGGCAACGCCGCCGAAGAATCGCTGGCCACCAAGATGGCCGGCACGCCCGCCGAAGTGATGGCTTTCCTGCACGACCTGGCCGGTCGCGCCAAGCCCGTGGCGCGCACCGAACTCAATCGCCTGCGCGAGTTCGCCACCAACGAGCTCAAGCTCGACAACCTAGAATCATGGGACGTCGGCTACGCCTCCGAGAAACTGCGCCAGCAGCAATACGATCTGGACGAGGAGCAACTCAAGCCGTATTTCCCGCTGCCCGCGGTGATCGACGGCCTGTTTGGTCTCACCCAGCGTCTGTATGGCATCTCGCTCAGCGCACGCGAAGGCGTGGATGTCTGGCATCCGGATGTGCGCTATTACGACGTGCGTGATGCCGATGGCCGCGTGTTCGCCGGCGCCTATGTCGATCTCTACGCGCGCACCGGCAAGCGTGGCGGTGCGTGGATGGATGTGTGTCGTGCGCGCTTCCGCGATGGCGACCATGAGCAGCTGCCGGTGGCCTTCCTCACCTGCAACTTCGCTCCGCCCACCGAAGGTCGCCCGGCGCTGCTCACGCACGATGACGTGCTCACCCTGTTCCACGAATTCGGCCACGGCCTGCACCACCTGCTCACCGAAATCGCGCTGCCCTCCATCGGTGGCATCGATGGCGTGGAGTGGGACGCGGTGGAATTGCCCAGCCAGTTCATGGAGAACTTCGGCTGGAACCGCGAGGCGCTGGATCTGTTCGCGCGTCACTACGAAACCGGCGAGCGCCTGCCTGACGAATTGTTCGAACGCATGCTCGCGGCGCGTCATTTCCACGCCGGCCTGTTCCTGGTGCGCCAGCTCGAATTCGCCATGTTCGACTTCCGCCTGCATCAGGAATACGACCCGGCCAACGGCGCGCGCACCATGGAAGTGCTGGAGGAAGTCAGGCACGAAGTGGCCGTCTTGCATCCGCCGGCATGGCAGCGTTTCCCGCATGCGTTCTCGCATATTTTCGCGGGCGGTTACTCGGCGGGTTACTACAGCTACCTGTGGGCCGAGCTGCTCAGTGCCGATGCGTTTGGCGAGTTCGAAGAGCACGGTGTGATCGACCGCGCCACTGGTGACCGCTTCCGCCGCGAGGTTCTCGCCGTGGGCGCCAGCCGCCCGGCCCTGGAAAGTTTTATTGCCTTCCGTGGCCGTGCACCCGAGCCGGAGGCACTGCTCAAGAGTCACGGACTGGCCTGACGATGCCCGCCGTCCATCCATGGACGGCGGCGTCTGCGCGTCCATCCTTTACAATGCGCCTATGAAAATTGCCTCGTGGAACGTGAATTCACTCAAGGTGCGCATGCCGCACCTTACCGAGTGGCTGGCCGAGGCCAAGCCGGACGTCGTGGCGCTGCAGGAAACCAAGCTGGAAGACGCGAAGTTTCCCGTCGATGAACTCGCTGCAGCGGGCTATCGCGCGGTGTTCTCCGGCCAGAAGACCTACAACGGCGTCGCGCTGCTGGCGCGCGCCGATACGCAGGAGGGTTTCGAGGATGTCGTCACCGACATCCCGAATCTGGACGATCCGCAGCGCCGCATTCTCGCGGCCACCATCGGTGGCGTGCGCGTGGTCGATCTGTACGTGGTCAACGGCAAAGCCGTAGGCGATGAAAAATACGCCTACAAGCTCGACTGGCTGGCCAAGATGCGTGAGTTCCTCGCGCGCGAAATCGAGAAGCATCCCAAGCTGGTGGTGCTGGGTGATTTCAACATCGCGCCGGACGACCGCGATGTCTACGATCCCGTGGCCTGGGGCGAGGACATCCTGTGCTCGCCACCGGAGCGCGAGGCGCTCAAACACATCACCGATCTGGGCCTGCACGACAGCTTCCGACTGTTCGAGCAAGGCGGCGAACACTTCAGTTGGTGGGACTACCGCCAGGGTGCGTTCCGGCGCAACATGGGCCTGCGCATCGACCTGATCCTCATCGGCGACGCCCTCAAATCCGCGGCGACCACAGCGGGCATCGACCGCACGCCTCGGAAGTGGGAACGACCTTCCGATCACACGCCGGTAACCGTGGATCTGGATCTTTGAGTAATTCCGAAAACAGGCTACCGATGAATACACCGAAGACCGAATGGCCCAGCTCGCTGGACGACAAAGAGCTCGACGAACTGGACCTCTACCTGCGTGGTCATGTGGGCGAAGGCGACCTGCTGCTCGATGGCGTGCATGGCCTACTTTCGGCGCTGGCGGTCGGCCCGATCCTGGTGTTGCCGGAAGAGTGGTTGCCCGAGGTGTTGCACGAACCGTTCGCTGACGAGGCGGAAGGCAATCGCGTGCTCGCCCTGCTGGCCAAGCTCAACGATTCGATTACCGCCGAACTCGACGTCGAAGCCTACGAACCCATTCTGGGTGAAGTGGAAACCGAAGCCGGCCCGGTGCTTTCCGCCGCCGGCTGGTGCGAAGGTTTCAGCCGCGGCATCGACCTGCGCGCCGGCCTGTGGGAAAAGCGACTGGCCGATGATCCGCAGCTGATGGAACTGCTTGGCCCGGTGATGGCGCTGGCCGTGGACGAGGGCATCCTCAACGCCGACGCCGAGTTCGAAAAGCTCAGCGACGACGAATACGACGAGTGCCTCTCGCAGGTGCCGACCGTGCTTGGCGCCGTCAATCATTACTGGAATGAGCACCCGGCCACCGAGGCCGAGCTGGAAGCGGCTATTCGCCCCGCCGAAGAAGACGAGCAGCACAATCCGCCGCCGCGTCAGCGCAGCGGGCACTGGGTGCACTGACGTAGTGCGGGAAGCGTGATCGTTTCCCGCTTCCGGCGAAACAATCCGTTCCCGTTTCGCCTCTTGGGCATCGCGCGCGGCGACGTCATCATGGGTGGCATACCTATCCATGGGAGCAAGCCATGACTGAGCGCAGCATTGTTCGCCGCATCCGCGGCATCGATACCTCCGACGGCGCAGGCGTCAAGCTCAAGCGCGTCATCGGCCAGCCGGGCCTGGACATGCTCGACCCGTTCCTGCTGCTGGACGAATTTCGTTCCGATCAGGCGGGCGATTACATCGCCGGCTTCCCCGAGCATCCGCATCGCGGTTTTGAAACCGTGACCTATATGCTCGCCGGCCATATGAAGCATCACGACAACCACGGCAACAGTGGCGACCTGGTGCCGGGCAGCGTGCAGTGGATGACCGCCGGCCGCGGCATCCTGCATTCGGAAATGCCCGAGCAGGAAGACGGCCTGATGTGGGGCTTCCAGCTGTGGGTGAACCTGCCGGCCAAGGACAAGATGATCGCGCCGCGCTACCAGGACATCGGCCCCGGGCACATTCCGGTGGTGCGTCCGGTCGAAGGCGTCGAAGTGAAGGTGATTGCCGGTCAGTTCGACGGCGTGACCGGGCCGGTGTCCGAAGTGATCACCCAGCCGATCTATCTGGATATCGCCGTGCAGCCGGGCGCCTCGGTCACCATCCCGTTACCCGAAGGCCACGCGGGTTTTGCGTACGTGTTCGACGGCAAGGACGCCGAGGTCGGCGGCCAGCCGTTGGCCCGCAGCGAGCTGGCTGTGCTGTCGCCCAGCGGTAACCTGCGTATTGCCGGACGCGATACCGCTGCGCGGGTGCTGCTGGTGGCGGGCCATCCGCTCAATGAAAGCGTGACGCGTTATGGGCCGTTCGTAATGAACACGCCCGAGCAGATCCACGAAGCCATCGCCGACTTCCGCGCCGGCAAGTTCTAAGAAGACGCCGCACGCCCGCGACCTCCCTCCCCTGCTCGCAGGGGAGGGTTGGGGTGGGGTTGCTCTGGCGCCCGAAGCAAAAGGCACCCCCTCCCACCCTCCCCCTGCGAACAGGGGGAGGAGCAACAGCCGCGCCCCTCAAGTCCCCGTCCGAGCTGCCGCTAAGAACTCTGTAGTAGGGGAATCTGGCGGCTGCCGGCGTGGATGGCGCGGTCGATGCATGTCATCCGTGCCTGCCGCCGGGTTCACAGAATCAAGCGGTTACCCCAAAAGTGGGGTTGTAAAACGACATTAGTTCGTCGTTAAATTGGCATTAATCCAAGGGGATGCAATCGGCTGTAGTATCTACTTACAGTTCCTTGCTAAGAAACCACACATAACTAGCTGTATTTATTGCTATGAATGCCCTGATTACACTCGTTGCCCTGGCCTTGATCGCGACCTTTGCGGCCGCCATCAAGCGTGTGCCGGCCGACCAGGTGCATAGCCTCTACCGACGCGGCCGGCCGTATCGCCTGCTGCAGCCGGGCACCCACATGGCCTTGCCGCTGGTCGACCACGTCGAGCACCGCATCAACCTCAGCGGTCAGGTCCTGCGTTTCGAAGAGCCGCTCGCCAACGCCCACGACGTGCGCGGCACCGTGTACTGGCAGGTGCTGGAGCCGGAGCGTGCGGACGCGGT
The DNA here is from genome assembly GCA_963783075.1 of uncultured Gammaproteobacteria bacterium. Classification (GTDB taxonomy): domain Bacteria; phylum Pseudomonadota; class Gammaproteobacteria; order Xanthomonadales; family Rhodanobacteraceae; genus Dyella. The sequence goes on from CAWAMF010000001.1 coordinate 952,873, forward strand.
GATCGACCAGGCCGATCAGCTCATTCGCGGTGGCGCCCTGGCGGCACTGCGGCAGGAGCCGGAGGCTTACAGCGCCGACCGTCGCGACCTGGGTTCGCGCCTGAAGCAGAGCATGAACGGCGCACTGCGCGAGCGCGGCATGATGGTCACCCGCGTGGAGCTGGAATTCGCCTGATTGGCACTGGCGCCGATCAGGTCATGGTGAGGTCGCCCCAGAGCGCCCACCACAGGGGAGTTGCTTGAAACCCGCTTCGGCGGGTTTTTCTTTGCCCGCCGTTTTTGTAGGAGCGCACCCTGTGCGCGGCCGCGGAGTTATGTCGCTACCGCTTCGTAGGCTTGTCGCGCACAGGGTGCGCTCCTACAAAAAGCCGCGCAGCGGGGCGGTTTTGGCGGCCGCGCTGGCGTCACAGGCCTCACCCCCGGATACTTGCGGCCCTGTTTCCTCAAGGCTCCCACCATGACGTCCCGCCACGATCTGCAAACCCAGCTGGAACGGGGCATCGCTTCGCTCGGCGTGCAGTTGCCGGCCGGCGCGGTGGAACGCCTGCTCGATTACCAGGCGCTGCTGGCGCGCTGGAACGCCACCTACAATCTCACTGCCGTCCGCGATCCGTTGGAGATGGTAAGCCGCCACCTGGTCGATTCGCTGGCGATCCTGCCGTATGTGCAAGGCGAGACGCTGGCGGACCTGGGCACCGGCCCCGGCCTGCCCGGCATTCCGTTGGCCATCGCCGCGCCGCAGCGTCAAGTGCTGCTGGTGGATTCCAATGGCAAGAAGGTCCGCTTCCTGCGCGAGGCGATCCGCTCGCTCAAGCTTGAGAATGTGCGGGCCGTGCAGTCGCGGGTGGAGGATGTCGAGGGCCAGTTCGATTGCATCACCGCGCGCGCCTTCGCCAGCCTGGCCGACATGCTGGACTGGGGTGGTCACTTGTTGACCACGGGCGGCATCTGGCTCGCGATGAAGGGCAAGCATCCCGACGATGAACTGGGAGGCGTGCCGGCCGGGTACGAGGTACGCGCCATTCATTCGCTGCATGTGCCCGATGTGGGCGGTGAACGCCATCTCGTCGTGCTCGGCCGAGCAGGCTGCTAATCTAGCCCCCTTTTCACTCGCGCACGGTATCGACGACACCATGGCTCGCATCATCGCTGTCGCCAACCAGAAGGGCGGCGTCGGCAAGACCACTACCGCTGTGAACCTTGCCGCCGCGCTGGCCGCCGCCAAGCGTCGAGTGCTGCTGGTCGATTTCGATCCGCAGGGCAACGCGACCATGGCCTCGGGCGTGGACAAGCGCGTGGCCAAGCCCAACGGCTGCGAAGTGCTGCTGGACGAGGCGCCGATCGAGCAGGCTATCGTCAAGACCGAGTCGCACTTCGACCTGCTGCCTGGCAACGGCGACCTGACCGCCGCCGAGCTGAAGCTGATGGACGCGATTGCGCGCGAGAGTCGGCTCAAGGAGCAGTTGGCCAAGGTCGCCGACCGCTACGACATCATTCTCATCGACTGCCCGCCGTCGCTACATTTGCTCACGCTCAACGCGTTGACCGCGGCCAATGGCTTGTTGATTCCCGTGCAGTGCGAATACTTTGCGCTGGAGGGCCTCTCCAGTCTGCTCGACACGGTGAAAGCCGTGCGCCAGCGGCTCAATCCGGCGCTGGAAATCGAAGGCCTGCTGCGCACCATGTACGACGTGCGCAACAACCTTGGCAACGAAGTGTCGGCGCAGTTGATCCACCACTTTGGCGACAAGGTGCTGCGCTCGATCATTCCGCGCAATGTGCGCCTGGCCGAGGCGCCCAGCCATGGGCAACCGATTCATCTGTACGATCGCAGTTCGCGTGGCGCGATTGCCTATATCGGCCTGGCCGGTGAAATGATCCGCCGCGAGCGCGGTCACGTTGCCGCTGCTGCTGCCGCGCAAGACCACGCTGCTGAGGCCGCCGAGGCGGCGTTGCACGACGATGCCACCCAGGTCGGCCTGGCCGACGAGACGCTCGACGACATCGTCGACATCCATCAGGAGTAAGCATGTCTGCTGCGAAAAAACGGGGCCTGGGACGCGGGCTCGATGCGCTGCTGGGCGGTGACGGCGCTGGTACGCCGTCGGTGATCGAGCAGGAAGGCGAGCTGCGTACGTTGCCCATCCAGCAGATCCAGCCCGGCAAGTATCAGCCGCGCCGCCACTGGAACGACGAAGCGCTGGACGAACTGGCCGCGTCGATTCGTGCGCAGGGCCTGATCCAGCCCGTCGTCGTGCGCATGATCGGCAAGGACAGCTATGAACTGATCGCCGGTGAGCGCCGTTGGCGCGCTGCGCAGCGCGCGCAGCTGAGCGAGCTGCCGGTGCTGGTCAAGGACGTGCCCGAAGTGGCCGTGCCGGCGATGGCGCTGATCGAGAACATCCAGCGCCAGGACCTGACCCCGCTGGAAGAAGCCGACGCGCTCAAGCGCCTCATCGACGATTTCGACCTTACCCACCAGCAGGCCGCCGATGCGGTGGGCCGATCGCGTGCGTCGGTATCCAACCTGCTGCGCCTGACCGAGATGCCCGACTCGATCAAGCGCCTGCTCGACGAGAGCAAGCTGGAGATGGGCCACGCCCGCTGCCTGCTGACGTTGCCCGAGAGCCTCGCCGAAGGCCTGGCGCTGGAAGCGGCGCGCAAGGGCTGGAGCGTGCGCGAGCTGGAAGAAGCCGCCCGCCGCGCGCAGACCGCGCCCAAGGGCAAGGCCAAGAGCGGCCCCTCGCGGGACCCGAACGTGGCCGACCTCGAGCGCGAGCTGGCCGAGCGTTTCGCGACCCGCGTGGAGCTGGCGCAGGGCCGCGGCGGCCGCGGCAAGCTGGTGATCCACTACCACAGCAATGACGAGCTGGAAGGGATTCTCGGCAAGATCCGTTAAGGGAACGGCCTGGCAATAAAACAACGTCATTCCGGCGAGAGCCGGAATCCGGTGGCTTCGTAACCCACAAAAAGTCGCTGGATTCCGGCTTTCGCCGGAATGACGCCCTCATGAAGGGCTGGCAGAGATGGTTGTCCCATCCCCTGACGTAGCGCCCCCTACCCACTAGAATGGCGCCCTGGCGCCGCGCGCCCTTTTTTAGAGAAGGCCTTCCCCATGCCACAACTGTCCGTCGTCGTCCCGGTATTCAACGAGCGCGACAACATTCCGCCGCTGCTCGCCGAGATCGCCGCCGCCCTGCGTGGCAAGGTGGAATTCGAGATCGTCTACGTGGACGATGATTCCAGCGACGACAGCGTCGCCGTGCTCGCCAGTGAGAAGCCGAACTACCCCGAGCTGCGCATCGTGCGCCATCTCACCCGTAGCGGGCAGAGCACGGCGGTGTGGAACGGCGTTCGCGCCGCGCGTTCGCCGTGGATCGCCACGCTCGATGGCGATGGCCAGAACGATCCGGCCGATATTCCCAAGTTGCTTGCCGCTCGCGCCGGTGCGCCGGATGGCACGCGCCTGTTTGCCGGCTGGCGTACCACGCGTCGCGACAGCTTCAACAAGCGCATCTCTTCGAAGATCGCCAACGCGGTGCGCTCGCGCATGCTCAAGGACGCCACGCCCGATACCGGCTGCGGCCTGAAGCTGTTCGATCGCGACGTGTTCCTGCGCCTGCCCTACTTCGATCACATGCACCGCTACCTGCCGGCGCTGGTCAAGCGGGCCGGGTTCCAGGCCACGAGCGTGCCGGTGGGCCATCGTCCGCGAACGATGGGCACCTCCAAGTACGGCATGCTCGATCGCCTGTGGGTGGGCATTGCCGACCTGCGCGGCGTGGCGTGGCTGATGCGTCGCGGCAAGGTGACCCAGGTCGAAGAGATCTAATCACCGCCGCACCTTCTCTGGAGAAGCGCACCCTGTGCGCGACCGCAGAGTCGCAACCGCTCGCTGCGCGCGGTTGTCGCGCACAGGGCGCGCTCCGACGGGAACGTTTCGTTGCCTGGCTCATGACGCGTTTTTCATCGGCGTATGCTGATGATCCTGCCTTTGCGGAGGCCGCCCGAGTCATGAGCATTGCCGTCAAGCGGGTTTACGAACCGGCGGAGCCGTCCGATGGTTATCGCGTGCTGGTTGATCGCCTGTGGCCGCGTGGCGTCACCAAAGAGCACGCGGCGCTCGACGAATGGATGAAGGAGCTGGCGCCGTCGCCAGCGCTACGCAAGTGGTTTGGCCACGATCCCGCACGCTGGGAAGGCTTCCGTCATCGCTATGCCAGCGAACTGGACGCTGCCGCCGAATATTGGCGACCGCTGGCAACGCAGGCCTCGCGTCATCACGTCACGCTGCTCTACGGCGCGCGCGATGAGGAACACAACAACGCCCTGGCGCTGAAGTGCTACCTCGACGCCTGGCTCAAGGCTCACGGACCCCATTGATGCGGTGCGTTGGCTGCCACTCGGTGAGCATGCGCCGGGTCTGCAGGCGACCGAGCTCGATCAACTCACGCGCTCGATAAAACTCGTACAGGTTGGCGGCATTGCGCGGCAGGCGGATCAGCAGGTCCGGCTCGTAGGCCGCCAGGCGCAGGCGTGACAAGTTGGCCTGCATCAGGTCCATCGATTGGGTGAGCAATTCCAGCATGCCCGGCTCGCGTGGCTTGTCCGCGCCTTGTGGCATCAGCTTGCCGATGAAATCGCCAATGCGCGAACGATAGCTGCTGGTCGCCTCCGCCTCGGGCACGGCGACCCGCTCCGGCGTCGCGGTTTCCGGTGGTCCGTCCACGCTCACGGCAAAGATGTAGTCGGCCGTTTCGCGAATCAGCGGCGTCACCGGCACGGGGTTGAGCAGGCCGCCATCGATCAGCCGCCGATCGCCCAGCATGTAAGGGCGAAATACCGTGGGAATCGCGATCGACGCGCGGATGGCGTCAAACAGCGAGCCGCGCGTTAGCCACACCTCGCGCTCGCGATCGAGATCGGTGGCCACGGCGGTGAAGGTCAACGGCAGCTCTTCGATGCTGGCGTCGCCAATGAGCTCGCGCAAGGTGTCGATGATGCGCTCACCTTTGATCAGCCCGCCGCCGGACAGCGTCCAGTCGACCAGCTTGAGCACGTCCATCTTGACCAGGGCCGACACCCAGTCGCGATAGATGTCCAGCTTGCCCATGGCATAGATGCCGCCGATCAGCGCGCCCATCGAGGTGCCGGCGATGGCGACGATCTCGTAGCCCTGCGCTTCGATCTCCTCGATGGCTCCGATATGGGCCAATCCTTTTGCGCCGCCGGAACCAAGTGCCAGCGCCACGGTCGGTTTTCGGACGGTAACGGAATCGGCAGGTATGGCAGAGGATTCGGCGATCTCGGTAGGGCTCATGAAACGCACGGCACGGCGACAGTCGGGGGCGTTAGCCTCGCCCGGTCACGGGGCAATGGCAAGGGGTAGCGCAGGCCCTCCGCGAAAGCCTCACGTCCCTCGTCATCCCGGCGTCGGCCGGGATCCACTGGCGTTGTCGCTTGCTCATGCGAAAAGACAGCCGAGCAAAATGTGTCGCGATGATGCAGGCTCGAACGACACGATGCTGGATCCCGGCCTGCGCCGGGATCACGGTTCAGGTGGGTTTGCCGACAAGCCTTCAGCGCGGCGGGTTCTGGTACTCGCCCAGTGCAAGCTGCAGCTGGATCTTCATTTCCTCGCGCAGCGACAGCGGCGCAACCACTTCCGCATCCGGGCCGTACTTGAGCACGTCCATCAGCAGCTCCTTGGAATTGGAGTAGGGCACCTGCAGTTCGTAGCGCCCATCGGGCAACCACTCGCCCTTCTGCTGCGAATGCCAGTGCTCGTCGGCCACCCAGCGCGCTGCGTGCTGCGAGAAGCGCAGCGTGGCCCAGGCTTTGGGCTTGCCAGCGAAAATGCCGTAGCTGGAAGCGAGCGCATCGTTGAGCTCGTTCTCCGCCACGTCACGCGCGGGTTCGTCCAGCGCCTGCGGTTCGGCGATGCGATCCACGGCGAAGCTGCGCAATGCTTCGCGATCGTGATCCCACACATCGAGGTACCAGTTGTCGCGATAGTGCGTCAGCCGCTGCGGCGACACTTTGCGATGACTGTCGGCATTGGTGGTGCGCGCGCGATAACGAAAGTGCAGCTGCTTGCGTTCCAGCACGGCGCCGGCGACCACGCGGAACACCTGCTGGTCGAGCTTGCGCTCGCCCCAGGCAATGACGCGGATGCGTTCGATCGGCAGCGCCTTGCCACTGCCCTGATCAGACAGCAGATGCTCGATGCGCGCCTTGAACGGTGCCAGGGCACCGGCCAGCACGCCGGGCCCGCTGCGTCCGATCAACTCGTTGAGCGCGAGCAACGCGGCCAGTTCATCGGAAGTAAGCCACAGGCCTGGCAGTTCGAAGCGTTCGCCCTCACCTACGGCATAGCGAAACGCAGCGTGCTCGCCGCCCGCACTTTCGATCGGCGCACCCAGCGCGTCGCGCAGGAACGCCACATCGCGATACAGCGTCGCGCGCGAGCACTCCAGCTCGTCCATCAGACGCGGCAGGGGCACGGGATAGTGCGCCGACTTGAGCAGTCGGTGCAGGGTCAGAATGCGCTCGTAACGATCCATGAAATGTTTTTCGACGGCAGCCTCCGCGTAGCATGCGCACCGTTGGCGGCAGCCGCAAGTCCACCAGACGGCCTGATCGACAAATAGTTGTGCCCTCGTGATCCAATCTTCACGTACAGAAGACAGAAAACTCATGAAGCAGCCCCGTGTCCGTGAGCGACCCGCCGTCATCGATGATCCCGGACGCACCCGCATGCGCCCCCAGAGCGTGGGCGCGACCTTGCTGCAGGTGACCGCTTTCAACGGTTTGGGCCTGTGGATGCTGCTGGGGCTTGCCTTGGCGATAGGCGTCTATCCATCCGGCCGGGGCGATGCACTGGTGCCCCTCGCTCTGGGAGCGCTGCTGGTGGCCATTGGTTTGGTGGCCGCATGCGTGCACGCACCATGGATGCCCACCTGGCACGGGTGGCGTATCGGCAGGGGCTCGCGCCCTACTCGCGCCGCGCTGATCACGCTTGCCACTTTCCTGCCGATGCTGGCGGTGGCTGGCCTGGCGCGCGGGGACAACACGTTCTGGGCCACGCGCCTGGCGGGCGCGGCGCTGACCCTGTGCAGCCTGGTCAGCCTCACCATCACGGGCTATGGCGATGTCAAAAGGCGTATGCCGGGGCTGGACGTCCGGCTCCTCTCGCAGCTGCCGCTCAGTCGCGTGGTGTCTGCCGGCTACGGCGGTGGCTTGTGGTTGTGGCTTTGCGCGGCAGGCCAGGAGGGTAGTGCTGCCATCGACCCAAGGCCCTGGATCGTCGGCCTGCTGATGCTGGCGCTGCTGCGAGGGTTGGTCGAAGGCATGCGTTGGCAAGCGGTGCTGCAGCGCCTGCCCGCGCCGCGGACCCGGTTTGAACAACAGCCCCGACGCTACCTCGCCGCCAGCCTCATCTATGCCCTGCCGTGCGTGGCCCTGATCCTGGCCAGCTTCGATGATGGCCGCCTGTTCATGGCCGTACTTGCCACGCTTAGCTGCATGGTCGGTATGGGCATCGAGCTGAGTTTGTATGATGGAGCCCTGGCGGCACTCCCCGACAGCCGCTAAATGGCCATCCGGCGCCGTTTCGGTCGCTAAAAGGCCGCCCTGTTCACTGGCAGTTCAATCCGCCTCGTTAAGGTGGCGGCCTGCTTTTGTTTAACGAAAAAGGAACGAATTCTCATGAAGAAGACCCTGATGGCGGGCGCCTTGCTCGCAGCGCTGGTGAGTTTTGGCGCGCAGGCTGATGACGCGCCGGCCGCGGCGGGCGCCCCGTCCAACCCGGCCGACAACGGTGGCTGGACCGGCTCAGGCGAATTCGGCTTCGCGTCCTCCTACGGCAACTCCCGCTCGGAGAACATCAACGCCAAGCTCGGCCTGAGCCAGGAAAACGACATGTGGAAGAACAATTTCTTCCTCAACGGCCTGCGCTCGAAGGGCGAAGTGGAAGTGCAGGACCAGTACGGCAACGAAGTCGACCGCCTGACCACCACCGCCAACCGCTACGACTCCGGCGCCTCGGTGGGCTTCAAGCTCGACCCGCGCAGCTACATCGTGACCGCGGCGCGCTACGAGCACGACGATTTCGGCGCCAACCTGTGGCAGGGCATCGTCTCGGTGGGCTACGGCTACATCGCGCTGAAGACCGAGAGCACCGAGCTGTCGTTCGAAGCCGGCCCCGGTTTCAAGCAGTATCGTCCGGCGGATGTCACCGAAGAGGTGAACGGCGTCAACGCCAAGGTGCAGCAGAACACCCAGAGCGAAGCGGTGGGTCGCGGCCTGATCAACTACAAGTACCGCCTCACTGCCAACACCGCGCTGGAAGACACCCTGTTGATGGAAGCGGGTTCGAAGAACAAGTACTACCAGAACGATATCGGCGTGTCGGTCAGCATGACCAAGAAGATGGCGCTGAAGCTGGGCTACCAGGTGCGCTACAACAGCGACGTGCAGCCGGGTACGGATAGCACCGATACGCTGGTGACGACCAACCTGGTTTACAACTTCTAAAAGCTGGGGTGCGCAAACGCTGCATCCTCGGCCCAACCCCTCTTCCGATGGCAGAGGGGCTGAAGCCAAGCCAAGGTCAAACGCAGGAGCCCTTCTCCCCTCGGGAGAAGGTGCCGGTAGGCGGATGAGAGTTCGGGCGGAGCGCGCAGGCGAAGATGGCGCTTAGTGCTCCAGCAGCGCCCCTGCGCCCAGCGCAAACAACGCTTCGGCGACACGCTGGCCAAGCACCTCGGGTTCATCGCCCTCAGCCTGCGCCTCGGCCAGCAGCAGGCGGCCGCTGCTCACATCGCCCACCATGCCGCGTAGATGCAGACCGCGCTCGGTGAGCGTGCACCACGCGCCTACTGGCACCGTGCAGCTGCCGCCCAACAGGTGATTCATGGCGCGCTCGGCAGTCACGGCCAGACGGGTGTCGGCGTCATCGAGGGCGGCCAGCAGCGCGAGCACCGCTGGCTGATCGGCGCGTGCTTCGATGGCAATGGCGGCCTGGCCCGGTGCCGGCAGCCAGTCGGGTGCGGCGAGGCGGCTGCGGATACGGCCGGACAGTCCCAGCCGTTCCAGCCCCGCACAGGCCAGCAGAATGGCCTCGTAGTGGCCCGCATCGAGCTTGGACAGGCGCGTGCCGACGTTGCCGCGCAGGTCCAGCAAGGTGAGGTCAGGCCGCATCGCGCGCAATTGCGCCTGCCGGCGCAGCGAGGACGTGCCTACCCGCGCGCCCAGCGGCAATGCGGCGAGATGCGCGTAGTCGTTGCTGATGAAGGCGTCGGCGGCGTCGGCGCGCGGCAGGATGGCCGGCAAGGTGAAGCCCGGTTCCAGTTCGGCCGGCACGTCCTTCAGCGAATGCACGGCCAGGTCGGCGCGACCTTCCAGCATGGCCACCTCCAGCTCCTTGAGGAACAAGCCCTTGCCGCCGATGCTGGCCAGTGGCCTATCCAGGATCTCGTCACCCCGCGTGGACATCGGCACCAGTTCCACCACCAGTCCAGGGTGGGCGGCACGCAACTCGGCGGCGACGTGCTCGGCCTGCCAAAGGGCAAGCGCACTCTTGCGGGTGGCGATGCGCAGGATGGATGGGGTCATGGGGTTCTCAGTAAAGGCGCCGCGTGACGGCGTCCATGGGGAGTCCTATTGTCGCGTAAATTGCACGCTGGGCGCAGGGTCCTGCCAAGTGCAGGAAGTCGCATCCGCGGCCTGCGCTTCACTCAGCCCATGCGCAGCAGTTTGCGCAGGGTCGGCAGGTTGCGGCGACTGACTTCCGGGGTGAGGTCGGTGCCACCGAGCCGGGCGAGTACGCGGCCATCCTGCAGGGTCTTGAGGCCGATCAGTCGTTGCGACGGCACCAGGCAGTTGCGATGCAGGCGGATCAGGGCGTCCGGATAGGCCTCTTCCAGCTGGCGCAGCGATTCCTCCAGCAGCAGCTGGCCGCCACGGTGCTGCACGACCACGTATTTCTCTTCCGCCAGCAGGCACACCACATCGTCCAGCGCCACCCTCACCTGCTCGCCGCGCAGGCGCCCATGCAGATAGCTGGTGGCTTCGCGTGGTCCTTGCAACAGGCGCTGGCGCGCACGCTGCAACGCTTCGTTGAGGCGCTCCAATCGCACCGGCTTGAGCAGGTAATCGACGGCGCCGAGGTCGAAGGCATGCAGGGCGTGGTTCTCGTAGGCGGTGCAAAACACGATCAGGGGCCGCTTGCGCCCACTCAATCGCTGCGCCAGCGCGGTGCCGCTCATGCCGGGCATGTTGATATCCAGCAGCAATACGTCGGGCTGCAGTTCGCTGAGCGTATTCAGCGCAGCCTCGCCGTCACTGACGCTGCCGACGATGTCGACTTCCTCGCACTCGCCGAGCAGCGCCGTCAGACGGGCGCGGGCCAGGGGTTCGTCGTCAACGATCAGTACGCGCATAGCAGCCTGTTTTAGGTTTGCGGAAGTTGCAGTCGCACCACAAAGCGCTCGCCCTGTGGTCCGGCCAGCACGCGGGCGCGTGGCCCGTAGCGGTAGGTGACGCGCTGGCGCACGTTGTCCAGGCCGTGGCCGTGGCCGCCCGGGGTGGGTTCGCCCACCAACGGATTATCGATCTCGATGACGATGCCGTCAGGCCCTTGTCGTCCGCGCAGGATCACTTCACCGCCTTCGCGCAGCGGCTGGATGCCATGGCGCACGGCGTTCTCCACCAGCGGTTGCAACAGCAGCCGCGGCAACGGAAAGGTAGGCGGCAGCGCATCCAGCTCCCGGCGCACGTGCAGGCGTTCTCCCAGGCGCAGCTGTTCGATGGCCAGGTAACGATCGACCAGCGCCAACTCCTCGCCCAGGGTGCCATCACCGGTGCCGTGTTCGCCCAGGGCAGCGCGAAACAGTTCGGAGAGATCTTCCACCGTGCGCTCGGCCGCCGCCGGGTCGACCCGCACCAGCGCCGCCACGGTATTCATGCTGTTGAACAGGAAGTGCGGCCGGATACGGGCCTGCAGCGCGGCCACCTGGGCCTTGGTGACGGCCGCCAGCCGGGTCTGCCACTGCGCCAGCAAATAGAAATAGCGCAGCAGCGCGCCGCCGAGCAGGGCGGCAATCAAGGTGTTGTTGGCGACGAAGTCGCCCGCGGTGTCGGTGAGCAACTGCATCTGCATGGCATCGTCCATCCAGTGCACCAGCGCACTGCCCGCCGCCACGATCAACACCATTACCAGCCACACGCCGGCATACGGCGCATTGCCCGGCAGGTGCTGCAACAGCGGGCGCAGTTTGCACAGCGCCACCCCAATGACCAGGGCCAGCCAGTCCGCGAACAACATGCCGACGCTATAACCGCGCCAGCCATGGCTGTTGTTGGGCGCCAGCCACATCACGGTAACGGTGACGGCGCCGACGATCAGCAGCGTGAAGATCACCGGCATGCTGCAGAAATCAGGCAGCAACTGGCGCCCGGGGCGGCTCGTGGCGAATGGTTCGATGGGGGGCGCCGTCATGCGGCGGAGTATGCCGTATGCGTGGGAGGGGAATTTGGGAACCGCGGCAGGTGCCGCGCTAGCAGGTCAACCCGCCAGTCGCCCGGCCATCCACTGGCGCAGGTCTGCCACTTCTTCCGAACACACCGAATGCGGCATGGGGTAGGTATGCCAGGCCACCTGATAACCCAGTGACTGCAGCAGGTCGCGCGCGCCGACACCGCGCGTGAGCGGCACGATCGGGTCGGCGGTGCCGTGGCCCCAGAAGATCGGCGTGGCGGCGTTGGCGGGGTTGCATTCGGCCGCGAACGATTCACGCAGCGGCAAATAGGTGGACAGCGCAATGACGCCGGCAAGCTTCTCGGCGTGACGCAACCCGGCGGCCAGGGCAATCGCGCCGCCTTGTGAAAAGCCGGCCAGCAGGATGCGCGAGGTCGGCACGCCGCGTTCGTTTTGCTGGGCAATCAGCGCCTCGACGCTGGCAATGGAGGCGCGCATGCCGCTGACGTCCTCGCGCGACACCAGGTCAACACCCGCAATGTCGTACCACGCGCGCATGGGCATACCGCCATTCACCGTGACCGGGCGCACTGGCGCGTGGGGAAACACGAAGCGCAGCGCGGGCCATTCGGGCGACACCAGCTCCGGCACGATGGGTGCGAAATCGTTGCCATCCGCGCCCAGGCCGTGCAGCCAGATCACGCTGTGGGTCGGGTTGGGGGCGGTTTCGATGTCGACGGAGGGAAGGATCATGGGACGTCGCCAGGGTGGGGCTATCAGATGAGCATGCCTTACCCGGCATGCGGCGAAACGCACGAAACGCACGGTGCACGTGTCGAGCCGACACCGCCGATGGGCGAACCGGGAAGACTAGCTGCCTAGGCGACTAGTTTGAACCCGGACCAACGGCGCTTGCCAGCCGGCCGGCCTTGGCTATGCTCGGACGTTTTTGATCGTGGAGCCCTCCGTGCGCCAAATGCTGTTTGCCGGCCTTGCCGCCCTCGCCGCCTTGCCCGCGGCGGCCCTGTCGCCCGCTGCCAGCAATGGCCAGCTCGATCTTGAAACCATCATGGCCAATCCGGACTGGATCGGCGCGGCGGTCGAATCCCCCTACTGGAGCGTGGACGGCCACAGCCTGTACTACTCGCTCAAGCAGGACGGCAGCAAGGTGCGCGACCTCTACCGCGTGGACCCGACCAGCGGCCAGAGCGTGAAGCTCGACCCGGCGGCCATGGCCCAGGCTGACGGCCCGGCAGTGTTCGATCGCGCACACCGCCACGCCGCGTTCGTGCTTCACGGCGACATCTTCATGGTGGACCTGGCCAGCGGTCGCCGCGTGCAGGTCACGCGCAGCAGCGAGGCCGAGTCCTCGCCGCGCTTCTCCAGCGACAACCGCAGCTTGCAGTACCGCCAAGGCAACAACTGGTTTGTCTACGACATGGCCGGAGGCGTGAGCGCGCCGGCCGCCGTGCTGCGCTTCGTGGACGATCCGCAGGTCACCAAGCCCGATCAGCTCAAGGACATGCAGCTGGAATTGTTCAAGTCGCTGCGTGAAAACAAGTCCGACAAGGATGCCCAGCGCGCCAACGATGACGCCCTGGCCGCGGCTGACGCGAGCCGTGCGCCCAAGCCGATTTACCTGGGCGAAGGCGGTGAGCCGCTGGATACCGAGCTGTCGCCCGATGGCCGCTGGATGCTGGTGGTGACCAAGCCCAAGGGCGCCAAGGACGGAAAGCATCCTGAGGTGACCCACTACGTGACCGACTCCGGCTACGCCGAGCAGCAGGAAACGCGTACCTATGTGGGCCACGACGATCCCGCCCCGCAGTCGCTGGTGCTGGTGGACCTGAAGGCGGCCAAGTTCTATCCGCTCAAGACCGACAGCCTGCCGGGCATCAAGGATGATCCGCTCAAGGACATCCGCGCCAAGACCATCGCCGCGCTGCAGAAGGACGGCAAGGCCGACGAAGCGAAGGCGCTGAAGGCACCGGATGTGCGCGCCGTGCGTATCGTCTCGGGTGCCGACGACGGCGGTGGCGGCGGTATCGTGTGGAGCGACGACGGCCAGAACGCCGCCGTGCAGCTGCGCGCCATCGACAACAAGGATCGCTGGATCACCAGCGTCGACTTCGACAAGCACGCCCTGGTCACCCAGCATCGCCTGACCGACAACGCCTGGATCAACTGGAACTTCAACGATTTCGGTTGGCTCAAGGACGGCCGCACGCTGTGGTATCTCAGCGAGGAAACCGGCTACTCGCAGCTCTACAGCAAGAGCCTCGGCGGCAAGGCCAAGGCGCTGACCATCGGCAAGTTCGAAGCGAGCCACCCCGTGCTCAGCGAGGACGGCCAGTGGTTCTATGTGCGCACCAACCAGGTCGCGCCCTATAGCTACGACGTGTATCGCCTGCCCAGCGGCGGTGGCGAACTCACCCGCCTCACCCAGTACCAGGGCATGGACGACTTCACCTTGTCGCCGGACGGCCGCCAGCTGGCGGTGCTGCATTCGTCGCCCTACGTGCTGGCACAGCTGGCCGTGCAGGATGCTGCCGGTGGCGCGCCGCGCGAACTCACCAACACCATGAAGCCGGCCTTCACCGCGCACGCGTGGATTCAGCCGCAGATCGTGCCGGTGCCGTCATCGCACGGCGCGGGCACCGTCTGGGCCAAGTACTACGGCCCATCCGATGCGGCCGCAGCGGCATCGCGTCCCGCAGTGATCTTCGTGCACGGCGCGGGCTATCTGCAGAACGTCACGCTGTCGTACTCCAACTACTTCCGCGAACAGATGTTCCACAACCTGCTGGTGCAGCAGGGCTATGTGGTGCTGGACATGGACTATCGCGCCTCGGACGGCTATGGCCGCGACTGGCGCACCGCAATCTATCGCCAGATGGGTCATCCGGAACTGGAAGACCTGCTCGACGGCAAGGCCTGGCTGGTGAAGAACCACGGCGTCGATCCCAAGCGCGTGGGCATGTACGGCGGCAGCTACGGTGGCTTCATGACGCTGATGTCGTTGCTGCGCGCGCCGGGTGAATTCGCGGCCGGTTCCGCGCTGCGCCCGGTCACCGACTGGACCAGCTACAACCACGAGTACACCGCCAACATCCTCAACGACCCGCAGATCGACCCGGAGGCGTACGCCACCAGCTCGCCGATCGAATACGCGGACAAGCTGCAGGATCCGCTGCTGATGCAGCACGGCCTGATCGATGACAACGTGCTGACCAGCGACACCATTCGCATGTATCAGCGCTTCATCGAGCTGCACAAGCAGAACTTCTGGATGTCTCTGTACCCGATGGAGCGCCACGGCTTCGTGCATCCGGACTCGTGGTACGACGAGTACCGTCGTATTGATGAGTTGTTCAATACGTATGTGAAGCCGGTGCGGCAGTAAGGCGCTTTGCCCTCTCTTCCCTTCGAGGAGAGGGTTTTTTGCTCGTTATCCCTGCGAAGGCAGGAGGCGCTTTACAACAGCGAAGCTGGTCATCCAGTGACGGTGGGCCCCGGATGTGGCGTTATGGCCAGCTTGCCGCTTACGCAGCGATGAACATGATGAGCGCCACCGCGAGCACCCGCCCTTTACCACCTTCACGTGGCTCACCCCAGCCCCTCTTCCCAAAGCGGAGAGGAAGTAAGGGCATCAGCCCGCCCCTTGCGCCGCAAAATACCTCGCCGGTGGCTGTCCAAAACTCCGCCGGAACATCGCGACGAACGCACTGACGCTGGCATAGCCCAACGCGTCCGCCACCGCCGATACCGGCTCGCCGTCGGCCAGCCGTTCCAGTCCGCGCGACAGTCGGGCCAACTGTCGCCATTGCGCAAAACTCAACGCGGTTTCGCTGCGAAACAACCGGCTGAGGCTGCGTGGCGAGAGGCCGGCCCATAGCGCCCACTCGTCCAGGCTGCGGTTGTCTTCTGGCTTTTCCAGCAGGGCGAAGGCAATACGCAGCGCGCGGCGGTCTACGGGCATGGGCAGGTGCAGCGGTTCGCGCTGGGCGCGGCAGATCTCTTCCAGAAGTACCAGGGTCAGGCGTTCCTGGCTTTCGTCCAGCTCCGCTTCCCAGGTCCAGGTGCTGGCGCGGCGGACCAGGGCGCGCATCAGTTCGGTCGCGCCGATAACGCACGGCTCGGCGGGCAGGCAGCCGCAATCCGGTGGCGTAATGAACACGCCCCAGCCGCTCATGGGGCCGCTGATGCTTACCATGTGTTCTTCGCCAGGCGGCATCCAGCCGGCGCGATGGGGCGGCAGCAGCCACGAGCCTTTGGCGGTGCGCACATGCACCAGGCCGCTCTCCACGCAGAAGAACTGCCCGCGTGCGTGGCTGTGCCAGCCGTACTCGTGGGTGCCTTCGTCGTACTCGCCTGCAGCCTCGCCCTCATTCCAGTAGGCAATCACCGATGGCCCATCGGTGCGCTCGATCAGGGTGTACAGCTGTTCGCGGTCGTTCTTTTGGCCCATGGCCGATTCTCGATAAAGATTGACCAAATAACGCTAACAGCATTCGTCGTGCCTGCCTAACATGCTCGCCTCCACCGCTGCCGCCGCTCGCGGTGTCGCCTGGGCCCCGCCTACCGTGCACGTCGTCATCTCCTGCAACAGCGCATGCTGTGACGGTTGACGTTTCAGGGTGGCGCCCAACGATGTCCCCATCCATTCAAGCGGCGCCGCTGGCCCCGGTGCCCCAAGGGAGCCTGACCCATGTCGATGATCGCCGTACGAGCGCTGGGCGCCGAAGCTGTCGCCGCACCACTGGAAGCGTTTGTGGCCTGTGCCCACCAGATGTTGGACCCGAGCACCCCGGAACCGGTCCGCCGTGCCATGGAGCCGCGCGTGCTGGCGCTGTTGCCGGCATTGCGGGCGCTCGGGGTGTTTGACCTGTTTGAACTGCGCGACCCGGCGCTGCGCACCTGGCTGCAGGACGAAATGGCGGAGTGACGTGGCGGTAATTCTGCCGCAACAAAATAAGCCGAGAATATATTTGCCTTGACAAATATACTTAGGGCAATAGAATGCGCGTCCCATGAGCCCTGTAGCCCCCATTCCGCCGGCCCAGCCGGAAAGCGTCGGCGTCCTGATCGGACTGGTCCGTGGTGAGCTGGTTCGCGCCCTGGAAGCGGAGTTGCAGGCGGCGGGCGTGGATCTGCGCTTTACCCAGTTTCTGATACTCAAGCGCCTGGCCATGCTGGGGCCGATGTCGGCCAGCGAGCTGGCCCGCTCGGTGGAGCTGGACGGCGGGGCGATGACACGCCAGCTCGACCAGCTGGAAGGCCGCGGGCTGTTGTGCCGGCACCCGCACGAGCAGGATCGCCGCGCCTTGCGCATCGCGCTGACCGATGCCGGCAATGCGCTGTGGCACGCGATGACGCCTTGCAACGACCGTGTGCTGGAAGCCGCCCAGCGCGCGCTATGCCCGACCGAACGTCAGCAATTACACGATTACCTGGAGCGCGTGCTGCAAGCGCTCCGTAACAAGACCTGAAACCGTTTATTTCATGGAAGCCAAGACCATGCGTCTGCAACTCCTTGCGGCAGCCACCGGCATCACGCTCGCGCTGGCAGGCTGCGTCTCCAGCGGTGGCCTGCATCCGGAAGGCTCGCTGACCGATTCGCTCTCCCTCAAGAGCGCGCGCAGCCTGTCCAACGTGAAGGTCTCCCCCGCTGCCTGGCCCGCCAACGACTGGTGGACCGGCCTGGGCGATCCGCAGCTCAGCGCGCTGATTGCCGAAGCGCTGAAGGACAACCCGACCCTTGCCATGGCGGATGCGCGTGCGCGCCAGGCTCAGGCGGAAGCGGGTGCGGCCGATGCCGAGCGCGGACCGACGGTGAATGCTGGCGCCAATGTGATCGGCCAGCGCTTGCCGCTGACCGCCGCGCCGCCGGATCTCGGCGGTGGCCACTTCACCTGGTTCAAGGACGCCCGTGCCAGCTTCAGCTGGGGTCTGGACCTGTGGGGCGGCAAGCGTGCCGCGTGGGAAGCCGCGCTGGGTCAGCAGCGCGCTGCCGAAGTGGAATCGCAGGCGGCGCGTATCGAGCTGTCCACCAATGTGGCGCGCGCCTACGTGCAGCTTGGCTATGCCTTTGCCCAGCAGGATGTGGCCAAGGCCGAACAGGACCGCGCCAACGCGGCGCGCCAGCTCACCCAGCAGCGCGTGGCGGCGGGCCTGGACAGCCAGCTGCAGCTCAAGCAGAGCGATAGCGAAGTGGCCAGCGCCGACCAGGAACTGGCGGCCGCCAATCGCACCATCGACGCCGCGCGTTCGTCGTTGTCGGTGCTGCTCGGCAAGGGTCCCGACCGTGGCCTGGACATCACCCGTCCGCAGGAATTGGAGCCCGCCGCGCTCGCGGCGCCGGCGGATCTGCCGGTGGAACTGTTGGGCCACCGCGCCGACCTGGTCGCCGCGCGCTGGCAAGTCGAGGCTGCGGGCAAGGAGATCAAGGTCGCCAAGACCGAGTTCCTGCCCAACGTCAGCATCAGTGCCATGGCCGGCGTGGCCGCTTTCGGCAGCATCAATCCGCTGCAACTGCCAGCGCGTTTCTACACGTTCGGTCCGTCGATCAGCCTGCCGATCTTTGATGGTGGCCGCCTGCGTTCGAACCTGGCTGGCGCCGATGCGCGGTACGACACCGCCGTGGCGCAGTACAACCAGACCCTGGTCAGCGCCGTGAATCAGGTGGCTGACGACTACGACGCCGTGCAGTCCGCGCAGGTGCAGGTGGCCGCCCAGCAGCGTGCGGTGGATGCCGCCACCCAGGCGTGGCAGCTATCGGAGCAGCGCTACAAGTCGGGCGTTGGCAGCTACCTCGAAGCGCTGATCGTGCGCCAGCAGCTGCTCGTGGCACAGCAGCACATGGCCGTACTGAAGGCGCAGCAGGTCGACCTGTCAGTGCAACTCATCCAGGCCCTTGGCGGCGGTTTCCGCCCGCAGGCCGATGCGGCCGATGTGGCCGTCCAATCTTCCTCTGAACATTCGCGCTAAAGGCTATCCCCATGTCTAGCCAAACCCCACTCGCGGCCGACAACACGGCCCCTGTCCAACCCCCGAAGAGCCGCCGCGGTTTCCTGTTGCGCGTGCTCGCCGCCGTGTTGGTACTCGCCGCCATCGGCTTTGGCCTGTGGTACTTCTTCGAGGGCCGCTGGTACGAAGGTACCGACGATGCCTACGTGAACGGCAACCTCGTGCAGATCACCCCGATGGTGCCCGGTTCGGTCGTGACCATCGGCGCCGATGACGGCGACCTGGTCCACGCCGGCGATGTGCTGGTGAAGCTCGACCCGGCCGATGCCGATGTCGCGCTGGCCCAGGCCGAAGCCAACCTCGGCAGCACCGTGCGCAGGGTGCGCGGCCTGTATAGCAATGTGAATGGCGCGCAGTCGGAAGTGGCGGTGCGCAAGGTGGCAGTGGACAAGGCCCAGGCTGATTTCAACCGCCGTCGCGACCTGGCCAAGACCGGCGCCATCTCGGCGGAAGAGCTGTCGCATGCGCTGGATGCGTTGACCAGCGCGCAGAGCGCACTGACCACGGCCCAGCAGCAATACCAGAGCAGCAACGTGCTGGTCGACGACACCGTGGTTGCTTCGCATCCGGACGTCCAGACGGCCGCGGCCAAGCTGCGCGGCGCCTACCTTGATGACGTTCGTACCTCCATCATCGCGCCGGTGGATGGCTATATCGCCAAGCGCTCGGTGCAGTTGGGCCAGCGCGTGGCGACCGGCGTACCGCTGATGGCGGTGGTACCGCTGCACGGCGTGTGGATCGACGCCAACTTCAAGGAAACCCAGCTCACCGACATGCGTATCGGCCAGCCGGTGGAAATCCGCGCCGATGTGTACGGCGGCGCGGTGACCTACAAGGGCACGGTGGAAAGCCTGGGCGTGGGTACCGGCAGCGCGTTCTCGCTGTTGCCGGCGCAAAACGCCACCGGCAACTGGATCAAGATCGTGCAGCGCGTGCCGGTGCGCGTGTTCTTCACCGAACCCAAGCAGCTCGAAGAGCATCCGCTGCGCATCGGTCTGTCGACCAAGGTGGACGTCAACCTGCATGACCAGAGCGGCTTGCTGCTGGCCAAGGAAGCGCCCACCCAGCCGGCCTTCAGCACCGATGTCTACAAGCAGCAGCTGGCCAAGGCCGACGGCATGATCGCCGAGATCATCCACGCCAACATGGCCAAGACCGAAGCCAAATAAGCACGGCTTCCTCCCCTGCTCGCGGGGGAGGATTGGGAAGGCCCCTCCCAACCTGCTCCTGCATTGCGGGGCAGGGCCAGCATCCACGCCGCCCCGAACTGACAGGCCACCATGAGCAACCCATTCCGTCCGCCCAACCTGGCGCTGACTACGGTCGGCCTGTCGTTGGCAACCTTCATGCAGGTGCTCGATACCACCATCGCCAACGTGTCGCTGCCGACGATTGCCGGCAACCTCGGCGTGAGTGTCAACCAGAGCACCTGGGTCATTACGTCCTTCGCGGTCAGCATGGCCATTGCGCTGCCGCTGACTGGCTTCCTCACCCGCCGCTTCGGCGAGGTGAAGTTGTTCATCTGGTCGACGCTGCTGTTCTCCATGGCGTCGTTCCTGTGCGGCATTGCGCAGAGCATGCCGATGCTGATCGTGTTCCGTGCCATCCAGGGCGCGGTGGCCGGTCCGATGTATCCGATCACGCAGAGCCTGCTGATCTCCATCTATCCACCGGCGAAACGCGGCATGGCACTCGCGCTATTGGCGATGGTGACGGTGGTGGCGCCCATTGCCGGCCCCATCCTGGGTGGCTGGATCACCGACAACTACTCGTGGCCGTGGATCTTCTTCATCAACGTGCCCATTGGCATCTTTGCCAGCATGGTGGTGGGCAACCAGATGAAGCTGCGCGTGGATACCACCACGCGCCCCAAGGTGGACTATGTGGGCCTGATCACGCTGATCGTCGGCGTGGGCGCGCTGCAGATCGTGCTGGACAAGGGCAACGACGAAGACTGGTTCAATTCCACCTTCATCATTATCACCAGCATCGTCTCGGCCATTTCCCTGGCGGTGTTCCTGATCTGGGAATTGACCGACAAGGATCCCATCGTCAACCTGCGCCTGTTCCGTCACCATAACTTCCGCATCGGCACGATTTCCCTGGTATTGGCTTATGCGGCGTTCTTCGCCATTGGCCTGCTGGTGCCGCAGTGGCTGCAACGGAACATGGGCTACACCTCCACCTGGGCCGGTTTCGCGGCGGCGCCGCTGGGCATTCTGCCGGTGATGTTGACCTTCATGGTCGGCAAGTACGCCGGGCGTACCGACATGCGTCTGCTGGCGTCGTGCGCGTTCCTGGTGATGGGCGTCACCTGCTTCATGCGCTCGAATTTCTTCCTGCAGGTGGACTTCATGCACATTGCCGGCGCCCAGTTGTTCCAGGGCCTTGGGCGTGGCGCTGTTCTTCATGCCGGTGACGACCATCCTGCTGTCCGACCTTGCACCCAGCGAGATCGCCGCGGGCGGTGGCCTGGCCACCTTCCTGCGCACGCTGGGCGCCAGCTTCTCCGCCTCGCTCACCACTTTCCTGTGGGATCACCGCGCCATCGTGCATCACGCGCACCTGAGCGAGCACATCACCGCGTACGACACGTCGGCGCAGGCAACGCTGCAATCGGCGGGCGTCAGTGCGGCGTCCACCAACGCCATGCTGGACCAGATGATCACCCAGCAGGGCTACCAGATCTCGTTCAACGAGGTGTTCCACTTGCTGGGTTGGGTATTCCTCAGCCTGATCGTGGTGGTCTGGCTGGCCCGCCCGCCGTTCTCGGCCAAGGCCGGTCCTGGCGCCGATCACTGATTCGTTCGGACGTCCAAACGAAAACGGCCCCTTTCGGGGCCGTTTTTCTCTTTGACGAATCGCACTGCGATTGCGCTTCCATCCTGCTCCGTCAAAACTGCATGCCGTGCATGTCGACTATTCGCTGCACATTCTGCCGCTGTAATTCCTCCTCGCTGGGTTGCGTCACAGGCGTTGCCGGCGCGGGCAGGCTGGCGGTCTGCGGGTGGTCGGTGCCGGTGTAAAAGCGTCGGTAACGCAAATACCCTTCGGGCTCCCAGTGGCCCGGTAGAAATGCCGTGCAGCCAACAAATGCAAATTTGGTATCGAAGGGTTTGAAGCCCGCGTACGAGTCGTGCACGTAGTTGGCGAACAGAAACGCTTGCGGCGTGAGGTGCTCGGGGTTCTCCGGTGTGCCCAGCACGCGGTAGGCGCGCAGGTTGGCCAGCAGATCGCGCGCATCGGCGGCGAGTTTACGTGCATCGCGGCCCTTCTTGTTCATCACGCGGTCGATCAGTGGATTCGCCTGCAGCGCGCTGCGCCACGCCTGAGACCACATGGTGTCGGTGGCGTCTAATGCCTCGATATCGGCCATCAAGGTGCCATTGGCACCGGCAAGGTCTTCCCGGTCCTGCGTAACGGCGCGCGCCAGCCACGACAGCTTGCTCGCGTATACCTCGCGCACCTGATATCGCCAGGCCAGGTAGTCCAGCAAGTATTGCGCGATGGTGCCTGAACGCGGCACGGCAGCGATGAAGTTGTTATAGGCCGTGCGTAAGTTGGGGTGCACGGCAAACGGGTCCGCGCTTTCAGCTTTGGTCGCAATATCTTTGTCCAGGGGTACCTTCGCGGCACGGGCCGCGTTGTACATCAGCTCCAGCGGAATCTGTGACAGCCGGTCGCTGCGGTCGCCGCTGGGGCAGCGGCCCTGTGCATTGGGTTCGTAGCCGCCACCCACGTCCGAGTGCATGCCCGGCAACAGGTATTGCACGCAGTTGGGCGGCAAATGGCCGTCGGGTCCGCGGGCCGATTCCAGCGGAAACGACGCCCGGTTTTCGTGCATGGCCACGTAATGCACGCACTGCTTTATCTTGGGCGAAATGCGCAAGGCCTCGGGTTGCGCCCAGGCACTATGGCCATTGCTCAGGTTATACGGCAGCGTGTCGTTGGCCACGCCCACCGACGCCACCGTGTCGAATATGCCCAAAAAACGCAGCGTAACCGGCACACCACACAGGCAGTCATTCTCCAGCAGTTCTGCCAGCCAGCTGCAAAACACTCGCGCCTGCGCGCCACCGCGCGAAAAGCCGAACACATCGATCGCAATGCTCACCAGCTGGGGCTTGATGCCTGGCTTCGTCACCAGCGCGGCAATGGCCTGCGCTTGCTCGCGCAGAAAGCGGCGGGCGTGGTCGCGGTTGCCGAGGGCATCGCCCAGCAGGCCGCCGACTTCGTTCATGCCGACAGCGGTCAGTGCCTGCATATCCTTCACACCGCCTTCCAGACGCGTCAGTGTCCCGGCCGTGGTCATCTGACGTCGACCATTGCGGCATAGCGCCATGACGGTGGCGGGCTAGAACTTTTCCATGTTGACGGTGATCGCACGATGGATGGCATTGAGCATAAACAGCAGGCCACGAATGATGCGCCCCTCGGCGCCTTCGCCAAAGCCCATGCCAAAGGTGGCGGCGGTGTCCTCGCCAATGGGTTTGCAGGGCGTGCCCACGCCTTCGACATACAGTCGGTAATAACCCAATAACGGGTTATCCGGATAGGCGCGAAACAACCGGGCCACGTTGCTGTCTTTGCCGTAGGCCTGCTGGCTCATGCCCAGACCGGCGTTACAGGCATCGTGTTCGTCCCAGTTCTGGTTGTTACCGGTGCCATCAAAAAAGACGGCGATATTCAACGGCAACTCGCAGTGTTCACTGCGTGGCAGGCGCTGGGGAAATACCGGCGTGACGCAGGGTGTTTCGCCCGGCGGATGGGCCTGGAACATCTCACTCATGGCTCGGTCGCTCCGTGACAATGCGTTATGGCTTTTTGGGGCAGTGCGACGGCCAACTGCCGTAGACTTTCCAAGGTTCTTTCTGGGGGATGGGATCATGCGGGCCACGATAATTTGGGTTGCCTGGTCCAGGATTGGCAGACACCACGCGCACCGAGCCATCGGCCAGAAAATGCACCCACACCGTGCCCACCCTGTCGTACGGCTCAATCGGCACGCGCCGCTCGTAGCTCTGCCAGGTGCAATCGCGCCAGTTGGCAACATCCCAACGCACCACGGCCGTCATGCCGGCATGCCAGTGCCGTGGCAACGCGATACAGCACACCGCGCGGCCGCCCTTGCCGGCTTGGTCACCAGCGTGACCATCCAGCCAGAAATTCTGCACGCTGAGATGGTCAGCCAAGTGATCGATGCCCGTAAGCTCGGTGCCCACACTGTCGTCGGCCGGTGCGCGGCCCTGGCACGCCGCCAAACCCGTCAGCAGGCAGAGCAGCACCAGCAGCCATGCACGTCCCTGTTTAAGCCTCATGGCGTTTCCTTCGTCGTGCGTTATGGCCCGTGCCATCAAAAAAGACGGCGATATGCAACGGCAACTCGCAGTGCTCACTGCGTGGCAGGCGCTGGGAAAATACCGGCGTGACGCAGGGTGTTTCGCCCGGCGGATGGGCCTGGAACATCTCACTCATGACTCGTCGCTCCGTGACAATGCGTTATGGCTTTTTGGGACAGTGCGACGGCCAACTGCCGTAGACTTTCCAAGGTTCTTTCTGGGGGATGGGATCATGCGGGCCGGGATAGTCGGTGGCGTCTGGATCAGCATTGGATGACACGACGCGCACTGAGCCATCGGCCAGAAAATGCACCCACACCGTGCCTACCGCGTCATACGGGTCCACTGCCACACGCCGCTCAAAGCTCTGCCAGGTGCAATCGCGCCAGTTGGCAACATCCCAACGCACCACGGCCGTCATGCCGGCATGCCAATGCTTTGGCAACGCGATACAGCACACCGCGCTGCCGCCCTTGCCGGCTTGGTCACCAGCTTGACCATCCAGCCAGAAATCCTGCACGCTGAGATGGTCAGCCAAGTGATCGATGCCCGTAAGCTCGGTGCCCACGCTGTCGTCGGCCGGTGCGCGGCCCTGGCACGCTGCCAAACCCGTCAGCAGGCAGAGCAGTACCAGCAGCCATGCACGTCCCTGTTTAAGGCTCATGGTGTTTCCTTGTGACCGGTGCCATCGAAAAAGAGCGAGATGTTCAATGGCAGCTCGCAGTGCTCACTGCGCGGCAGGCGCTGGGGAAATACCGGCGTGACGCAGGGTGTTTCGCCCGGCGGATGGGCCTGGAACATCTCACTCATGACTCGTCGCTCCGTGACAATGCGTTATGGCTTTTTGGGACAGTGCGACGGCCAACTGCCGTAGACTTTCCAAGGTTCTTTCTGGGGGATGGGATCATGCGGGCCGGGATAGTCGGTGGCGTCTGGATCAGCATTGGATGACACGACGCGCACTGAGCCATCGGCCAGAAAATGCACCCACACCGTGCCTACCGCGTCATACGGGTCCACTGCCACACGCCGCTCAAAGCTCTGCCAGGTGCAATCGCGCCAGTTGGCAACATCCCAACGCACCACGGCCGTCATGCCGGCATGCCAATGCTTTGGCAACGCGATACAGCACACCGCGCGGCCGCCCTTGCCGGCTTGGTCACCGGCGTGACCATCCAGCCAGAAGTCCTGCACGCTGAGATGGTCAGCCAAGTGATCGATGCCCGTAAGCTCGGTGCCCACGCTGTCGTCGGCCGGCGCGCGGTCTTGGCAGGCCGCCAAACCCGTCAGCAGGCAGAGCAGCACCAGCAGCCATGCACGTCCCTGTTTAAGGCTCATGGTGTTTCCTTGTGACCGGTGCCATCGAAAAAGAGCGAGATGTTCAACGGCAACTCGCAGTGTTCACTGCGCGGGAGACGCTGGGGAAATACCGGCGTGACGCAGGGTGTTTCGCCCGCTGGATGGGCCTGGAATATCTCGGTCATCGCAAGGTCTCCTTGACCACGGGTTGCTGCTGGGTAGAGGGGCAATGGGGCTCCCACCCATAGGTACTCCAGGGTGTCTTCTGCGGAATGGCATCGTGCGGGCCGGGGTAGTTGGGATTGCCAGGCCCGTAGATCGACGACACCACCCGCACCGAGCCATCGGCCAGAAAATGCACGCGCACCCTATTCACCTCGTCGTAAGGCTCAATCGGCACGCGTCGCTCATAGCTTTCCCAGGTGCAGTCGCGCCAGTTGGTTACGTTCCAGCGCACCACGGCCGTCATGCCGGCATGCCAATGCTTTGGCAGCGCGATACAGCACACCGCGCTGCCGCCCCCACCGGCTTGGTCACCAGCGTGACCATCCAGCCAGAAGTTCTGCACGCTGAGATGGTCAGCCAAGTGATCGATACCCGTAAGCTCGGTGCCCACGCTGTCGTCGGCCGGTGCGCGGCCCTGGCACGCTGCCAAACCCGTCAGCAGGCAGAGCAGTACCAGCAGCCATGCACGTCCCTGTTTAAGGCTCATGGTGTTTCCTTGTGACCGGTGCCATCGAAAAAGAGCGAGATGTTCAATGGCAACTCGCAGTGCTCACTGCGCGGCAGGCGCTGGGGAAATACCGGCGTGACGCAGGGTGTTTCGCCCGGCGGATGGGCCTGGAACATCTCACTCATGACTCGTCGCTCCGTGACAATGCGTTATGGCTTTTTGGGACAGTGCGACGGCCAACTGCCGTAGACTTTCCAAGGTTCTTTCTGGGGGATGGGATCATGCGGGCCGGGATAGTCGGTGGCGTCTGGATCAGCATTGGATGACACGACGCGCACTGAGCCATCGGCCAGAAAATGGACCCGCACTCTGCCTACCTCGTCGTAGGGCTCAATCGGCACGCGTCGCTCATAGCTTTCCCAGGTGCAATCGCGCCAGTTGGCAACATCCCAACGCACCACGGCCGTCATGCCGGCATGCCAATGCTTTGGCAGCGCGATACAGCACACCGCGCGGCCGCCCTTGCCGGCTTGGTCACCAGCGTGACCATCCAGCCAGAAGTCCTGCACGCTGAGATGGTCAGCCAAGTGATCGATACCCGTAAGCTCGGTGCCCACGCTGTCGTCGGCCGGTGCGCGGCCCTGGCAGGCCGCCAAACCCGTCAGCAGGCAGAGCAGCAGCACCAACCATGCACGTCCCTTGATGTTTATGCATCGCTCTTTACGTTTCATATGGGCTACTTGCGAGCACCGAGCTTGCCGAAGGACAGAACTTGGGCCAGGTTCCCCGAGCGCTGCGCGTCGCGTAGCGCCGCTTCAAATACCGCTTGTTTGAATACCAGTCCTTCCGTTTGCCACATCACCTGATTGGCAGCGAGCAGCAAGGGTGGGTGTTGGATGTGAAGACGACGAAGCCAGTCGATCGTCTGAGTGGTCCAGGTGTGGCGTTGCGCGAGTTGGCCCGGTGGCTGGGGCGCAAGAGCCTCCTGCGTAGCATCGAGCAGTTCACCGATACGCGCAGCGTCAAGCACCTGATGCCATTGCGTTGGCGCTAGCGCCAAGGGAAGTTGTGGCATGGAGGTGCCGCGTGGGTTCTGCGCCGCCGATATCTTGATGGTGGTGCCGTTGCGATGGATGTATTCCCAGGATTCGATGGGGCCTAACGTTGCGGCCTGTTGATCGGCATCGAGCGTCGCCCACACGGCATGAAACGCCCGGCTGTCGGCAAAGCGAAAGTAGTAGCGCTGGTCCTCTCCCGCCTGCAGGTAACGAAGTTGGCGCAGGTGCTGATCCAGCAGGCTCGTGGGCTGGTGGCAGATAAGACGGCTGCTGGCGAATTGCAGTGCGCTGTCGCCAAGCGCTAGACATTGCGCCAGGTCGCCACTGTCCGGCGTTGCCTGTATCAGCAGTGGGCCCACACGTTTGGCTTCATCGCCCATGTCGTCATAAAGACATCGAGCCGACTTCTGTTCCAACAGCCACGCGTGCTCCGGCGTGCCGTGCAACAGCGCACCATCGAACAGGAAATAGCCGCCCCGTTGAGGAACAACGCCGCTCATACCGGCACCGCCGCGCTACCGGTGAGTGCAGCTCGCAGGAAACACGTTATGCAGAAGTCACTGGGGCTGCCCGGCGCAGGATTGCCGATGATGGCAAAGGGGTGACCTATGCCGTGCGGCTCTTGTGTCAGCGGCCCCTTGAAGCGAATGGCCACGCCCGCCAGCGTGACGCCATCATCGCTCAAGGTAATGGTTCCGCCCGGTCCACGAAGGACAGCGCTTTCACCCACCTCCAACTGATACAACCTGGTCTGCCGTTCGATGCTTTGGCCGGCACTGAGCTTGTGGTGCCCCTGCACGGTCTGCTCCACATGCCCACCCACGTCGATCAGGTGGTTGGCCGTGGTCTGGTCCTTGCGGTGATTACCGACTTGCTCGACACGGTCCTTGCCGATGGTGATCGTGTGATTGCGTTCGATGATGAGAAACGCATCCTGGCCGATGCTGTGGCGACGGTCGTGGCCGATGGTCACCTGCTCGTCGTTGCCTACCGTTTCCGCGCGGTCGTGACCGATGGCAATGGTCTCATCGTGTTCGACGTCCTCTTTACGGTCGTTGCCGATAAAGGTGGTTTCGTCGTGGTTGACGTGGATGTTCTGGTCTTTCTGCGCGTGGATGTAGACCTCTTCCTGATCTTTCTCGTCCTCGAAGCGCAATTCGTTGAAGCCCTCGCCCTTGTGGGTCTGGCTTTTGATGGTCATCCGCGTCTTGTGTAGCGGTAGTTCGTAGGGCGTGGGGCTCGGGGCGTTGTAGGTTCTCCCGGTGATAATCGGCTGATCTGGATCGCCATCCAGAAAATCCACAATGACCTCATGCCCGATGCGCGGGATGGCGATGTGACCCCACGCCGCACCGGCCCAGTTCTGGCTGACGCGCATCCAGCAGGAGCTGTGCTCGTCGTTGTTGCCATAGCGATCCCACGGAAACTGGACACGTACCCTGCCGTACTCATCGCAGAAAATTTCTTCCCCGGCCGGCCCGGCGACCGTCGCCACCTGCGGACCATCGATGCGCGGCTTGGGATACAGCGGGGCTTTCCACTCGGTACGATCGGGAATGATTTCGGCGGTGTAGCTGTAGTGCGTGCCTTGCTCGGCCTCCGCGCTTTCTTCCTGCTGGCTGGTGTGCTGTGTGCCGTGGTGCGACATGCGGACCGTACGCCAGCCGGTGTTCCATTCATGCCGAGGATGGCCCTCCAGATCGAAGGCCAAGCCCGGCTGCAGGCGGGCATCGTCGCCTTCCACGGTGGCTATCTGGGCATCACGACGCAGCGCTAGCAGGCGCGTGTCGGTGAAGGGCTTACCGACGCCGTCTGCATTTTTGTAGCGCCCCGGGAAATTGTAACGTTCGTAGTTTTGGCCCTGGTGATCGAGGGCCATTCCCTGACTGGTCGATTGCAAATCGTAGCGTGGCAGCCGGAAGGTGTAGTCACGCTGAGTTTGACGCGCGGTGCGCACCTGCTCGATGTAGTGGAAGCGGCGTAGGCAGGGCTCAGCTTGATCACCACCGGGCGTGGCGTTGTAGGTGACCGGGCCGCCTTCGATGGTGCCGTGGATGTAGAGCCGATCGCTGTGGATCACGCGATGGCCCTGGGCGCCGTGGGTGAAGGCGTAGTAGAAGCCTTCTTCGGCGCTGAGCCTTTGGAAAAAATGAAGATCCGTCTCGCCGGGCTGCACGCAGTATTCGCGGGCGAGGTGATCCCGGGTGAGCCTCTGCTCGGCATCGGTGATGCCGGAGCGCTTCAGTATCGTTTGCAGGATCTGCGGGACGGTCTGCTGTTGGAAGATGCGCCAGTCGGAACGCAAGCCCGCACGGGCCAGGGTGGGTTGCACCACGGCACGGTAACGCGTGCGTCGAAAGCCGGTGTCGCCTTGTTCGAACGCGCTGACCAGGCCGTGCACCCATCGCACTTTCTGATCGCCATGCCATAGGGTGAACAGAGCGGGCTGGTCGAGTAGATCACCGAAGTCAACGGCCGCGTTGGCACTGGCCAACTCCAGCTCCAAACAGAACGGTTCGGAGAGGGCTTCGGTGAGGTGGAACTCGATGACTTCGAAGGCTGTGCCGCTGGCAGGCTCGAAGGTAAAGCGCAGATCCGATTGACGGGACACGTCCGCGTCTCCCTTGTGACACTAGAGGTAAAGCGCATGGTTGGCGATCACTTGGCGGGAATGACATAGGACGGTTCCTGAATTCGTGTGCGGTTCTCATGGCCGACCTTGGGGGTAGATCCGCTTTGCACCTTTGATAGTCCGTGGCCCACCAGAAACGACAACCGCTCCAGAAGGAGCCGTTGGAGCCGTTGCCACAGACATTGCCGCAGGGATGCCTAGGGATTGAAGGCCACGCCCACCAGCGCCATGGTCTCGCCGCGATTGGAGCCCTTGATGCCGGCGTTGGAAACATGGCGTACCTGGAAGCTCCAATGGTTCGCTTGCCAGCCGATCGAGTTGACGAATTCGCCGCCGCTGCTCAGCGCCAGCGTGCGCCCGGCCTGGGCGGCGACCTGGGTGGTCCAGAACAGGTGGTGGTACCAGTCGCCGCTGATGCCGTAGTGAAAGCGCACGCCGCCAGCCAGCAGCCAGATGTCGTCGGATACGGCATCGCCGTAGCGCTTGATCTCGCGCCCATCGATGTAACCCAGCGAGAAATCGGGCGACCAGGTGAAGCGGCCGTTGCCGATGCCGTGGTCACCGAAGATGGCTTCGGCCCATGCGGTGCTGGTCCAGTAACCGTCCGAGTAGCTGCCGCCACCGTTGATCTCGATGCGGGGATCAGCCAGGGTAGCGCTTGATAGGCCCAACAGGGCGAGTGCAGCGGCGCTGCACAGAGGGGGGAGTCGCATGTGCTTTTTCTTCTCGACTTGGGGTGAGGGAGATTTATGCACTGCCTAGTTTAGTAAGTTAATGGACCGTTCGGTACTAGAAATAGGTCGCATTAAAGGAACAGTGCTTTCCTCAAGGGGGAACTACCCCCTTCCCTGCGTCGCGAGGAGCACGCGACAAGCATGGAACTGGAAATGTGAACGTGGCGCCGCCTTCCTGTGGTGTATCGAATAGGTAGCGTTGCCAAAGAGTTACATCAGAACGCCGTCAACGGGCTGCAGCGGCTCGGGCAGGTCGCGATCGCCCAGCAGTTCGACCAGGCTGATCTCGATGGTGCGGCACATGGCGTCCAGTGCCAGGTCGTTGGGCAGGCGATCGAACGGGTTTTCGATCTGGTCGCCAAGCGCGTCCAGCCCGAAGAAGGTGTACGAGAGCACGCCCACCATCAGCGGCGTCACCCAGCCCACGCTGCCCACCAGGCAGAACGGCAGCAGCAGGCAATACATGTACACCGTGCGATGCAGCAGCAGGATGTAGGCGAACGGAATGGGCGTGTTGTGGATGCGCTCGCAGCCGCCCAGCACGTAGGACATGCGCGTGATCTGCGCGTCGATGCTGGCCAGCAGGATGCTATCCAACTGGCCATCGCGGCGAAACGCCGCGTAGCTGTCGCCGATCAGGCCGAGCAGCGCGTTCGGCGGGTTGGGCGACTGGGCCAGCGCGGCGGCCTCGCTGGGCGAGAGCCAGCGCGCCATATCGGCGGCGGGCGCCGAGCCGCGCAGCAGGTGGCGAAGCGCGTGGGCGAAGGCAATCAGCCGATGCACGCGCTGGCGTTGCTGCTCAGCGGACTGGCCATCGGGCAGGCTGCGCGTCTGCCGCGCCAGGTTGCGCAGCACGATCAGCAACTCACCCCACATCGTGCGCGCGTCCCACCAGCGCTGATAAGCCACGCTGTTGCGAAAGCCCAGGAAGATGGCCAGGGTCAGCCCCATGAGGGTCAGCGGCACCGCGCCCAGCTCCACCCCGGTGTGCGGCAGCTGGCGTTCCAGCATCACTACGAGCATGGCCAGCAGGATCATGCCCATCACGCGCTTCCAGATGGCCGGAATGATCGAACCGCGCAGCGTGAACAACATCAGCCGCAGTGGGCGGTGGGTGGGATGGATGACCATGGCAACGTGCTGACGGAAGGGGGCTGGCACTGTAACGCGCCGTTGCAATCGGCATCACCCATTGACGAGACCAATTTCACCCGGGTAAAATAGGCGCTTCGATTCACATCTGGCTGTCTCATGCCCAGCGCGCACAACGCCACCTGCACCGCCTTCGACGGCCATCGCCTGATCGCCTCGGGAGCGTTGGCCCAGGTCGCCCTGGCCACCAAGCACGCGATCGATGCCGGTGCGTTGGGGCCGGTGCTGGTCTTCGACGACCTGAGCAGCCGGCAAGTCGAGATCGATTTTCGCGGATCGGCCGACGACGTGGTCGCGCGCCTGCCGGTAGCCGCTACGCAGGACGAGACACCGCGTGGCCCGGGTCGACCCAAACTCGGCGTGGTGGCGCGCGAAATCACCCTGCTGCCTCGCCACTGGGCGTGGCTCGCCGCCCAGCCCGGCGGTGCGTCGGCCACGCTGCGACGGTTGGTCGAGGAGGCTCGCCGTCAAAGTCACGGCCGCGACCAGGCCCGTGTGGCCGGCGAGGCGGTGGATCGTTTCATGTTGGCCATGGCCGGTGATCTGCCAGGCTACGAGGAAGCCACGCGTGCGTTCTGGCGCGGTGAGCGCGAACACTTTGCCACGCTCACCCAGGCATGGCCGGTCGACGTATGCGAGCATCTGCATCGTCTCGCAGCCAAAGCATGGGACGATAGCCACATCGACGATTGACTCCGCACGCTGCGGCTCCATCTCCTATCCACATCAAGCGGAACACTATCGATGTCACCGAGCGCCGGCAGGCAACCTCTGCTCACCGAAGGCCCGATCGCACGCACGCTGCTCATGTTCGCGCTGCCGATCCTGGGCAGCACGGTGTTGCAGTCGCTCAATGGCTCGGTCAACGCGATGTGGATCGGCCATTACCTGGGCGAGGCCGCGCTTACCGCGGTGAGCAATGCGAACCTGATCCTGTTTCTGCTGCTGGGCGCGGTGTTCGGCCTGAGCATGGCCTGCACCATCCTGATCGGTCAGAGTCTGGGCGCGCGCAACATGCTCGAAGCCAAGCGCGTGGTCGGCACCGGCGTCACCTTCTTCGTCTCGGTATCGATCCTGGTGGCGCTTGCCGGCTACGCGGGCACGCCGTGGATGCTGCGCGTGTTGGGTACGCCGGCGGATGCGCAGGTATTCGCCATTCCCTACCTGCGCATCATCTTCATCGCGGTGCCGGCGATGTACTTCTACAACTTCCTGATGATGACGCTGCGCGGTGCGGGCGACTCGCGCACGCCTTTCATGTTCATGGGCCTGTCGGTGTTGATGGACATCGTGCTCAATCCGCTGCTGATCTTCGGCGTGGGTCCGTTTCCG
Organism: uncultured Gammaproteobacteria bacterium; assembly: GCA_963783075.1. Taxonomy (GTDB): domain Bacteria; phylum Pseudomonadota; class Gammaproteobacteria; order Xanthomonadales; family Rhodanobacteraceae; genus Dyella. The sequence goes on from CAWAMF010000001.1 coordinate 985,597, forward strand.
AAGATGGGTATCGCCGGTTCGGCTACTTCCACGCTGATCGCGCAAAGCGTCGCGCTGGTGGCGCTGCTGTGCACGCTGTATGCGCGCAAGCATTTCCTGCGACTGACCCGCGGCGAGCTGCATTTCCTCAAGCCTGACCTGCCGGTGCTCCGTTCGCTGGTGTTCAAGGGCCTGCCGATGGGCCTGCAGATGATCGTGATCTCGTCCTCGGCGATGATCATGATCCACATGGTCAACGGCTACGGCTCCAAGACCACGGCAGCGTACGGCGCGGCCACGCAGCTTTGGACTTACGTGCAGATGCCGGCCATGGCCATTGGTGCAGCGGTGTCCTCGATGGCCGCGCAGAACGTGGGTGCGCGCCTGTGGGATCGCGTGAGCCGCGTTACAAAGGTGGGTGTGCTGTACAACTTCCTGCTTAGCGGTGCGCTGATCGGGCTGATCTACGTGTTCAACGGCAGCGCGCTGAATTTGTTCCTGCCGGGTGATAGCGAGGCGCTGGCGATGGCGCAGCACCTCAACAGCATCGCGGTGTGGTCGTTCATGTTCTTCGGCGTCACCTTCGTGCTGTTTGGCGTGGTGCGTTCCACCGGTGCGGTGATGCCGCCGCTGGTGATCCTGTTCATTTCGATGTGGTTGATCCGGCCGCCGTTTGCGCTGCTGCTGTCACCGAGCATTGGCGCCGATTCGATCTGGTGGAGCTTCCCGCTCGGCTCGCTGGCTTCGATGCTGATGGCCATGGGTTACTACAAGTGGGGCGGCTGGCGGAAAGCGCGCATGTTGTCCACGCCCATCGAGGTGCAGTCGGACGCCGACAAGGCGGCAGCGGCGGGCCAGCAGGCGCCCACCACGGGCCAGGGCGTGCCCGCTTCGGTGGATTGACGCAACACCCGCGGTACCCGTGATTCCAACTTGGCCATCATCAAGGCGAACCCCTGGGTTCGCCGCGTAAGGACGCACCGATGCAAACGGCAACGCAAGGCTCCGTAATGGCCAACCGCAATTTTCGTCTGCTCTTTGGCGGTAGCACCGTATCCGCGCTGGGTGACCAGTTCACGCTGGTGGCGCTGCCCTGGCTGGTGCTGAAACTCACCGGTGATCCGGCCGCGCTGGGCCTGGTGCTGGCGGCCATGGCGCTGCCGCGTGCGATTTTCATGCTTATTGGCGGTGCGGTGGTCGATCGCATGTCGCCACGACGCGTGCTGCTGGGCGCACGCGGCGCCAACGCCTTGCTGGTGAGCCTGTTGGCGGTGCTGGTGTGGAGCGGTGTGATCAATATGCCGGCGGTGTATGCCATTGCCTTGGGCATCGGCTTGTCGACGGCATTTGCGTATCCGGCGTCCTCGTCGATCCTGCCGCAGTTGATGGAGCCCACGCAGCTGGCGTCGGCCAATGCGCTGGTGATGGGCATGCGCCAGATGAGCGTCTTCGTGGGGCCGCTGCTGGCCGGGCTGGTGATCGGCACCGGGGCGCACGCTGCCGTTGCCCGCGGTCCGGCGGATGCGCATGGCCTGGGCCTCGCTTTCGCCATCGACGCCGTCAGTTTCGTGGCTTCGCTGGGCTCGTTGATGTTGATCCGGTTGCATGGCGACGATCATCCCCGCCGTGCCCAGGGCAGCGTGCTGGCTGCGGTCGCCGAAGGCGTGCGTAGCGTTTGGGCTGATGTGCCGTTGCGTGCGTTCATCCTTTATGTCGGCGCGGTGACCGTGTTCGTGGGCGGTCCCATCCAGGTGGGTCTGCCGGTGCTGGCGGACACGCGATTGGATCTGGGCGCGGCCTCGCTGGGCATCCTGATGACGGCCAACGGCGGCGGCATGGTGGTGGGTGGCTTTCTGTCCAAGCTGGTCGCGCGACTGGTGCGTGGGCGACTTGGCCTGATGGTGCTTTGTATCGACAGCGTGGCCGGACTGGGCCTGGTTTTGCTGGGTACCATCCACAGCACTTGGAGTGGCGCGGTACTGCTGGCCGCCACCGGCTTGCTGGCGGGCGTTGCGCAGATCGCCATCATCAGCTGGATCCAGCAACGCGTATCGCGCGAAATGATGGGTCGCACCATGAGCCTGCTGATGTTCACCTTCATGGGCTTGGGCCCGGTGTCGGCGGCGGTGGCGGGCGGCCTGCTCAAGTTCATCAGCCTGCCCGCGCTGTTTGCCGGGGCTGGTCTGGCGCTCACCGCCATCGCGCTGGCGTGCCTGACCAACCCGGCGTTGCGCAGCATTGGCGCACCCAAGCCGGCGGAAGCGGCCGGCTGATCCTGACCGTTCGCAGCCCGGTCATGCCGGGCTGCCACGCGGCTGTCATTGGCGGTTCCTAACGTAGGTGGTCATGACAGCCGCAGCTTCCCAGCATCAGCCCGGCATGGGCGTTATCGCGTGAGTCTTTCGCGGCGCGACTTCCTGCGTGGTCTGGCCGATCTGGCCGGCGTGGCGGTTGCTGCCGACATGGGGCTGATGGCCTGGTCGGATCCCGCGCCGATGGATGGCGGCATGGCGCGCATGGCGATGCCGCAACTGGCCGCGCCGAAGGTGGCGCTGGTCAATCCGGTGACGCTGGCGCGTTTTGTCGATGCGCTGCCGATTCCACCGGTGGCGCGGCCGCTCGAACAGCGCGCGCATCCTGCCTACCCCGGCAAGCTGCTGCCGTTCTATCGCATGGAGATGCGCGCGTTCAGCGCGCGCCTGCATCGCGATCTGCCGCCGACGCCGCAATGGGGCTACGGCGGTTCGTCACCCGGTCCCACGCTGGAGGCGATGCGCAATGAACCGCTGCTGGTCGAGTGGGTGAATGCGTTGCCAGATCGGCACTTTCTGCCGATCGACCACAACATCCATGGCGCCGAACGCAGCAAGCCCGAGGTACGCACGGTGGCGCACGTGCACGGCGCGCGCGCGCCAGCGGGCAGCGATGGGTATCCGGAAGACTGGTTTGCGCCCGGCCGTTCAGCCGTCTATCACTACCCCAACGGGCAGGACGCGGCCACGCTGTGGTACCACGACCATGCGATGGGCATCACCCGGCTCAACATCTATGCGGGGCTCATGGGTACCTATCTGGTACGCGATCCGGAGGAGCAGGCGCTGGGCCTGCCCTCGGGCGAATGCGACCTGCCGTTAATCCTGTGCGACCGTTTGATCGCCAAGGACGGGCAGCTCTACTACCCGGTATCCGATGACCCCAACGCGCCGTGGGTATCGGAGTGCAACGGCAACGCGATCCTGTGCAACGGCAAGCTATATCCGTTCATGGAGGTGGAACCGCGACGCTATCGGTTGCGGTTGGTCAACGCCGCCAATTCGCGCTTCTACAACCTCTCACTGTCCAGCGGCCAGCCGTTCCAGCAGATCGCCAGCGATCAGGGCCTGTTGCCTGCACCGCTGCCACGCCAGCGCGTGGAGCTGTATCCGGCCGAGCGCGCCGACGTGGTGGTTGACTTCGCCGGCATGGACGGCAAAACCGTGCAGCTGCGCCAGCAGTCCGAAGCCATTCTCGAATTTCGCGTGCGCGACCGTGGTCGTCGCGACACGACCGTACTACCGGCATCCTTGCGCGCGGTGCCGCGCATCGACCCTGCCAGCGCCGTGCGCGAGCGAGTATTGACGCTGGGCGAGCAAGACGACGCTGGCGGCAACCCGATGATGATGATGCTCGGCGGCAAGCATTGGTCCGCGCCGGTCACCGAAAACCCCGTGCAGAACAGCACGGAGATCTGGAGTCTGTTGAACCTCACCGGCGACGTGCATCCGGTGCATCTGCATCTGGTGCGCTTCCAGGTGATCGAGCGACGCCCGTTCGACCTGTTCGCGTGGAACGCGTCCAAAACGCTGAAGTACACCGGCCCCGCACAACCGCCACCGCCGCACGAAGCGGGCTGGAAGGACACCGTGCGCGCCGACCCCGGCATGGTCACGCGCATCATCGCCCGCTTCGAAGGCGAACCGGGCCGCTACGTGTGGCACTGCCATCTGCTCGAGCACGAAGACAACGAGATGATGCGGCCGTATCAACTGTTACCCGTGTCGCAAAACGCGAAGGCGTAAGAAGCCGCGATGCTCTTTGTAGGAGCGCACCCTGTGCGCGAAAAGCTACGGAGTGATGACGTCAGGACGCGCCCAGGCTGCGCTCCTACAGCGAACCCGGGCGCAGCGCATTTTCTTGAGTGTGCGCAAGCACTTGCGCCGTCTCAGGTTTGTCACGCAAGGCCCCCTCCGCTGTCGCAGTAATGCCAAGGCAGCGTCATCAGCGCGGACCAGACTCCGCGGCGGTCACCCTCCCAGCGTTGCGAATTCGGAGGGGCCGATATCAGGGGGATCACTCGATTGCAGCCCTTCGAAGGGTGCCTGCAGGAGATCGAAGTCATGTCTATGACGCATGTCCGCAAGCGGTTGTTGCCGTTTGTCATCGGCACGCTGGCCGCCGGCCTGGCCGGTGTTGTCAGCGCACAAAGCAATCCCACCGAACAAAGCGACAGTGTCAGCGCCAGCCAGCCAGCGACGGCTGGAAGTGTCGCCGTGCTGCACACGCCCGGCGAAGGCGAGGACCGGAGCGATCGCACCAACACGCCCATCAAGCATGTGATCTTGCTGATCGGCGAAAACCGCACCTTCGACCATGTGTTTGCCACCTACACGCCGCCGAAGGGCCAGAGCGTCAACAACCTGCTGTCCGAAGGCATCGTCAACGCCGACGGCACGCCGGGCCCGCATGTCGCCGTTGCGCGCCAGTGGCAGGCCTCCAACACCGGCGCATTTTCGGTGTCGCCACCGCACACCAGCGCCTACCCGCAGCTGCCGGCCATGAACACCGGTGGTGCCCCGACCCAGGCGCCGTTTGCCTCGGCGGCGCAGGCCCAGGCGATCGAGCCGGGTCTGCCGACGGCGGCCTACAGCGAACTTGCCGCCGGCGGCACCGGCCTGCCCAAGGACGCGCTCGATACACGCTTCCCGGCCACGCTGAGCAACGCCCCGGTCAACATGCACGCGTCGCTCAACTACGACGACTACGCCAACAGCCCGGTGCATCGCTTCTTCCAGATGTGGCAGCAACTCGACTGCGATGTCAGCGCCGCCACCGAAAAGAACCCCAGCGGCTGCCGCGCGGACCTGTTCCCGTGGGTGGAAACCACCGTCGGTGCCGGCACCAACGGCAACGCGCAACCGGCTGGCTTCAACAGCGAAAGCACGGGCGAAGGTTCCACCGCCATGCAGTTTCTCAACATGGCCCAGGGCGATGCCCCGTACTTCCAGCAGCTGGCGCAGACCTATACGTTGAGCGACAACTTCCACCAGTCGGTAATGGGCGGCACCGGTGCCAACCACATCATGCTGGGCTTCGGCGACCTGATCTATTACGCCGACGACAGCGGCAACCCGGCCACGCCGCCGGTCAACCAGATCGAAAATCCCAACGCGCAGGCCGGCACCAACAACTGGTACGCGCAGGACGGTTACAGCGGCGGCTCCTACGTCAATTGCGCCGACGACAGCCAGCCGGGCATCGCCGCGGTGAAGGGTTATCTGAAATCACTGCCGTATCGCACGTTCCACGGCACGGATTGCCGCAAAGACGCCTACTACCTGGTCAACAACTACAACCCGGGCTACCTCGGCGATGGCACCGCGGCACCGCTGGGCGCTACCCAATTCACCATTCCGCCGACCCGCCAGGACAACATTGCCCTGCTGCTGACGCGCCACCATGTCAGCTGGAAGTACTACGGCGAAGGCTTCAGCAAAGGCACGGAAGCGGGTGAAGCCGGCACCTTCTGCAACATCTGCGATCCGTTCCTGTACTCCACGCAGGTGATGACCAACCCGACCCTGCGTGCCAACAACCAGGACCTCACCGACCTCTACAACGACATCCAGAACGACACGCTGCCGGCGGTGTCGATCGCCAAGCCGGACGGCATCCTGGATGGACACCCCGCTTCGTCCAAGCTCGACCTGTTCGAAGGCTATGTGCAGAAGATCGTGGAGATGGCCAAGGCCAATCCGAAGGTATGGGCCGACACCGTCATCATGGTCACCTTCGATGAAGGCGGCGGCTACTACGACTCGGGCTATGTGCAGCCGATCGACTTCTTCGGCGACGGCACGCGCATCCCGCTGCTGGTGATCTCGCGCTTCTCCGAGGGCGGCCGCGTGGTGCACACGTACTACGACCATGTCTCGTTCGACAAATTCGTCGAAGCCAACTGGGGTCTGCACGAAACCATCTCGGGCCGCAGCCGCGACAACCTGCCCAACCCGGTATCGCGGTCCAACAACCCCTACGTACCACTCAATGCGCCGGCCATCGGCAATTTGATGAACATGTTCGACTTCGGCGGCAATGGCCACGGCTTCGTGGCAGCAACTGAAACACAGGACTGATGGAATAGGCACGACGCCCCGCCTGCACTGGCAGGCGGGGCGGTTCCATGTCCGACCGGAGTTGCAGCCACCATGACCTCTTTCAGTCAACACGCGCAGGGCAGGCGCGGCCATGCGATTGCCCGCGCCATCGCGGTCGCGGTGCTGCTGGCAGCGGCGATTGCCGGTGAACCGGGGCATGCAGACCCGGGCGATTTCCAGGCCATGCCCGGCCTGTGGAAGATCATCACGCGCACGTTCGACAACGGCCGTCCCGGCACGCCGACCGTGCAGTGGCATTGCGTGGATGAAGGCGCCGACCCATGGGTCGAGTTTGCCAACATGCCGGTACCTGCCCAATGCAAGCGTAGCGGTGAGCACCGCAGCAGCACGGCGCTGGCGTGGAATCTTGCCTGCCCGGGCGCAGGTCGCGGCCGGGTGGACTTTGATTCCGCCGAGCACTACACCGCCAGCGTGAACCTGCAGGGTCATGACGCCGTGCAGGTGGAAGGCCGCCGGTACGCGGCGTGTACCAGCCCTAGCGACTGATCCAAACGCCCGCTTCCAGACGGCGCACGCAATGCTCGTTGTAGGAGCGCACCCTGTGCGCGACAACCCGACGGAGCGTTACGCCGACGCGCCGCGGTCGCGCACAGGGTGCGCTCCTATAGTGGGTAAGGGCCCGTGCCAGGCCGACTGTGCCTTCAATGCCCGTTTCACCGCGAGGCAGTCCAACCGTAAATCGCCGGGGCACGCAACGCTCTTTGCAGGAGCGCACCCTGTGCGCGACAGCCCGACGGAGCGTTACGCCGACGCGCCGCGGTCGCGCACAGTAAGGGCCCATGCCAGGCCGTCTGCGCCTTCAATGCCCGTTTCACCGCGAGGCAGTCCAACCGTAAATCGCCGGGGCACACAACGCTCTTTGTAGGAGCGCACCCTGTGCGCGACAGCCCGACGGAGCGTCTACACCGACGCGCCGCGATCGCGCACAGGGTGCGCTCCTACCGTGGATGGCGGACGCCCGGGCTAGGCTGTCTGCGCTTTCAACGCCCGTTTCGCCGCGCGCCGTTCCCGACGCGCCGCCTGACGAATTTTGCGGTCGTAATTCCACAGATAAATCGCCGGCGTGCTCAGCAGCGTCAGCAACTGCGACACCAGCAAGCCACCCACGATGGCCACACCCAGCGGCTGGCGCATTTCCGAACCCACGCCAAAGCCGATCGCCAACGGCAGCGCTGCACCCATCGCCACCAGCGTCGTCATGGTGATTGGACGGAAACGCACCAAGGCGGCTTCGCGAATCGCCTCAGGCGCCGACAACCCGCGTTCGCGTTGTGCCACCAGCGCAAAATCCACCATCAGAATCGCATTCTTTTTCACGATGCCGATCAGCATCAGGATCGCGATGATGGCCATCAGTGTCAGCTGCGTTTGCGTCACCAGCATGGCCAGGAACGCGCCCATGCCCGCGGCCGGCAGTGTGGACAGAATGGTCAACGGATGACCCAGGCTCTCGTAGAGAATGCCCAGCACGATATACATGGCCACGATGGCGCCGACCAGCAGCACCATGCCGTTGGATTTGGCCGTCTGCAGGCGCTCGTTCTGTCCGGTGAACTCCACTCGCACGCCCGCCGGCAGGCCCACGCCGATGGCCGCGTTCTCCACCAGCTTCACGCCAATATCCTGGGTGACGCCGGTGGCCAGGTTGTAGTTGATGGTGGAGGCTTCGAGCTGGTTGTGGTGGCGGATGCGCATCGGGCTCATGTTCGGCTCGATATGCGCCAGTGCGGATAGCGGAATCATCTCGCCGCCCACGCTGCGCACACGCACGTTGAGCAACGACTCGGGGCTCAGCGACGTAGACGCGCTTGAGGTCAGCACCACCCAGTACTGGTTGATGTCCGAATAGATCACCGACACCTGGCGCTGGCCAAACGAGTTGAACAGTGCGGTGTCGACATCGCCCATGGTCACTTTCAGCCGGCTGGCGGCCTCGCGATCCACTCGCAGCAATTGCTGCTTGCCGACCAGGTCGAAGTTGCTGCCGACGTCGCGCAGCTCCTTCATCTTGCGCAGCTGCTGCACCATCTTCAGCGTCCATGGCTGCAGGTCTTCGCCATTGGTGCCGACCAACTGGAATTCGTACTGCCCGCCCTTGTCGCCGCTGCCGCCGCCGCTGAGAAACTGCACCAGGCTCAGCGACACCTTGATGCCGGGAAGCGCGTCGTACTGCTTGGCAAGGCGGTCCATCACCACCTTGGCGCTGTCGTGGCGGTCGTCGGGGCCGTGGCCGAGCGGCTTTAGGTCGACGAACATGCTGCCTGCGTTGCCCACCGCGCCGGTGCCGTCGTTGCTGCCCAGGGTGGTGAGCACATCGAGCACGGCCGGGTCGGCCTTCATGATTGCCGCCGCGCGTTGGGCGCGTGCCGCCATCAGCGTCGGCGAGATATTCGCATCAGCGCGGATGTCGCCCTGGATCATGCCGATGTCTTCCTCGGGCATGAAGTTGCCACCGGCGGTCTTCACCACCGCCACGCCAAGCGCCACGGTAAGGACCAACAGCAGCAACGGCTGCCAGCGCATTACGCGCCGGTGGTGCATGGCCCAGTCCAGCGCGCGCTCGTAGGTACGATGGAGGCCTTTGTCGAAGCGTTCCAGCGCCCGCTCCATGCGACCGGGCACGTGTTCGCCCGGTGCCTCGTGCTTGAGCAGCTTGCCGCACAGCGCAGGCGTGAGGGTGAGCGAGACAAGCGCGGAAATCACCACCGCCACCGTCAGCGTCACCGAGAACTCGCGCAGCAGCATGATCAGCATGTTGTTGCCAAACAGCAGCGGCGCGAACACGGCCACCAGCGACAGCGTGATCGACACCACCGTAAAGCCGATCTCGCGCACGCCCATCAGCGACGCCTGCAGCGGTGGCTCGCCACGCTCCATATGGCGCACGATGTTTTCGATCACCACGATGGCGTCGTCCACCACAAAGCCGATGCACAACACCAGCGCCACCAGCGACAGCGTGTTGAGCGTATAGCCCAACGCCAGCATCACCACGAAGGCGCCGGCCAGTGACAGCGGCACGCTCAACATGGCGATCAGCGTGGGACGCATGCGGCGCAGGAACACCAGCATCACCAGCACCACCATCACGATACTGATCAGCAACGCCACCTGTACCTCGTGCAGCGCCGACTTGGTGGTCTGGGTGAGGTCGAAGATGGGCGTGATCTGCACATCCGCGGGCATCCACTGGCGGAACTCCGGCAGGCGGCGGCGGATCTCCTCCACCGTGGCCACGGCGTTGGCTTCGGGGCGCTTGCTGATCTGCATCGCCACCGTGGTCTGGTCGTTGAACCAGGCGCCCTGGTAAATATCCTGCTGGCCGCTGGTGACCTTGGCCACGTCCGACAGGCGCACCGGCGCGCCGTTGCGCACCGCGATCAGCAGCCTGCCGAAATCAGCGGCCTCGCGCAGGCCGTCGTTGGCCGTTACCGTCATCTGCGAATGGCCGTCGGTCAGCACGCCCTGCGGCGAGGTGACGTTGGCGGCAATCAGCGCGTTGCTGACGTCGTTGGCAGTGAGGCCCTTGGCCGCCAGCGCATTCACGTCCAGCTCCACGCGCACGGCATGCGGCGTACCGCCGAATACCTGCACCTGCGCCACACCGGGGATCTGCGCTACTGCAGGTTTAAGCAACGTGTCGGTGAGGTCGTAGAGTTTGTCCGGCGGCAAGCCGGTGGAGGTGAGCGATACCAGCAGGATAGGAATCTGCGAGGTATCGAACTTGAAATACTGGGGCGGGGCCGGCATCACCGGCAGATCGGCCTGCGCCGCGTTGATGGCCGCCTGCACGTCGCGCGCGGCCTGGTCGGCGGTGCGGTCGAACGTGAAGCGGATCTGCACCGACGCCGCACCCTCGGTGGCGTTGCCGTACATGTCATCGATGCCGGGAATGCGTCCCAGATGGCGTTCCAGCGGTGCGAGCACGGTCGAGGCCATGGTCTGCGCGCTGGCACCCGGCAACGATGCCGTGATGTACACGCCGGGAAACTCCAGCGACGGCAACGCGGCCACGCCAAGCAGGCGATAGGCAAACAAGCCGGCCAGCAACAGCCCCACGGCCATCAGCGAGGTGCCCACGGGACGTCGGATCAGGGGGGCAAAGATGTTCACAAGGTTTCCATACCGAATAGGGGCTGCGCGCGCCGCCCGCCATGGTAGCGGCGTGGAGGCGTCAAGGTGGCGCGTTCACACGCGTGGCGGGCGAAAAGCGCAGTCATGCGCCTTTATGCACGCAGCAAGGTGGCCGGCGAATGTGCCTGAAGTCGCTCCGTGCCGAAAGGCAGGGGGTTCGAAGCGCCCATCTGCAGCGCACCCTGTGCGCGAAAACCTGACGGAGCGCTTACGCCGACCTGCCGCGGTCGTGCACAGGGTGCGCTCCTGCAGAGAGAACGGTCAGGCCGTCTGCGCCTTCAGCGCCCGCTTCGCCGCGCGGCGCGCGGCACGTTCGGCCTTGCGCAGCTTGCGATCATGGTTCCACAGATAGATTGCCGGCGTGCTGAGCAGTGTCAGCAGTTGCGAGACGAGCAAGCCACCGACGATGGCTACGCCCAGCGGCTGGCGCATCTCCGAGCCGATGCCAAATCCAATCGCCAGCGGCAGCGCCGCGCCCATGGCGACCAGCGTGGTCATGGTGATCGGGCGAAAGCGCACCAGGGCGGCTTCACGAATCGCATCGGGCGGTGAGAGGCCCCGTTCTCGCTGGGCCACCAGCGCGAAATCCACCATCAAGATCGCGTTTTTCTTCACGATGCCAATCAGCATCAGGATCGCAATGATGGCCATCAGCGACAGCGATATGCCGGTGGCCAGCATCGCCAGGAAGGCACCCGCACCCGCCGCTGGCAGCGTGGAAAGAATGGTCAGCGGATGACCCAGGCTCTCGTAGAGAATGCCCAGCACGATATACATCGCCAGGATCGAGCCGATCAGCAGCGCGTTGGCGTTGGAGCGAGTTTCTTCCAGGTTCTCCGCCGAGCCCGAATAACCCAGCTGCACCCCGGCCGGCAACCGCGCGTCGTCGACGATCTGCGCAATCAGCGCATTGGCCTTGTCCTGCGGGAAATCGTGCTCGGTGTTGTAGTAGATCTGGGTCGCTTCCAACTGGTTGGTGTGGATCACCAGCGAAGGCGACACCTGCGGCGCGATACGCGCCACCGCCGACAACGGCACCATGGCGCCACTGTTGCTGCGCACATAGGTGTTGAGCAGGGTGGCCGAATTCAGCGTGAGCGCGGAGGTGGAGGTCAACACCACCCAGTACTGGTTGATGTCCGAATAAATGATCGACACCTGGTTCTGGCCAAACGCGTTGTACAGCGCCGAATCGATCAGGCCCATGCTTACCTGCAGCCGACTGGCGGCGGCACGATCCACCTTCAGCAACTGCTGCTTGTCGATGCTGTCGTAGTCGCTGCTGACGTCGCGAAACTCCTTGTGCTGGTGCAAAAGGCCGGTAACTTTCAGCGCCCACGGCTGCAGGTCGACGTTGTCGCTGCTGATCAGCTGAAAGCTCTGGCTACCGCGATTGCTGTCGCTGTTGTCGTTGAAGAAGCCAATGGAGTTGAGCGAGACGCGCAGCTCGGGCAGCTTTTCATAGGATTTGTTGAGCCGCGCAATGACATCCTTCATCGAATCGGGTCGCTGGCCCGGGCCATGTCCGCGCGGCTTGAGATCCACAAACATGGTGGCCTGGTTGCCTACCGCGCCGCCCGCGTTGTCGCTGCCCAGGAATGTGGTGACATCGAGCACCGCCGGATCCTGCAACATGAGCGCGGCTGCACGTTTGGCACGCTCCGCCATGAGGGTCGGCGAGATGTTGGCATCGGCACGCACGTCACCCTGGATCATGCCGATGTCTTCCGGCGGCATGAAATCGAAGCCATACAGCTTCACCACCAGCGTGGCCATGCCAAAGGTGAGCGCGAGCAGGATCAGCGGCTGCCAGCGCATCAGGCGGCGATGGCGCATGGCCCAGTCCAGCCCGCGTTCGTACACGTCGTGCAGTGAACGATCAAAGCGCTCCAGCGCCCGTTCCATCCGGTTCGGCACGCGTCCGCCGGCATTGGCCAGGGACAGATAGCGACCGCATAGCGCTGGCGTCAGCGTGAGCGAGACGATGGCCGAAATCACCACCGCCGAGGCCAGCGTCACCGAGAACTCGCGCAACAGGTTGGTGAATTGGTTGTTGCCGAACAGCAACGGCGCGAATACCGCGATCAGCGACAGCGTGATCGATACCACCGTGAAGCCGATCTCGTTGACGCCCACCAGCGAGGCTTCCAGTGGCGGCTCGCCCTGTTCCATGTGGCGCACGATGTTCTCGATCACCACGATGGCATCGTCCACCACGAAACCGATGCACAGCACCAGCGCAATCAACGACAACGTATTGAGCGTATAACCCAGCGACCACATCACCACGAACGCGCCGGCCAGCGACAACGGCACGCTGAGCATGGCAATCAACATCGGACCGATGCGGCGCAGGAATACCAGCATCACCAGCGCCACCATCACCACGCTGAGCATCAGTGCCACCTGCACCTCGTGCAGGGCCGACTTGGTGGTCTGGGTGAGATCGAAGATGGGCGTGATCTGCAGATCGGCCGGCAGCCAGGCGCGCATCTGCGGCAGCTTTGCGCGCACCGCATCGGCGGTCGCCACGGCGTTGGCTTCCGGGCGCTTGCTGATGCGGATGGCGATCGAGCGGTGGTTGTTGAACCAGGCTGCCTGAAATTCGTCCTGCTGCCCGCTGGTGACCTTGGCCACATCCGAAAGCCGCACCGGCGCGCCGTTGCGTATGGCGATCAGCAGCTTCGCGAACTCTTCCGGGTTATGCAGCGAGTCGTTGGCGGTCACCGTCATCTGCGAACTGCCGTCGCTCAACGTGCCCTGCGGCGAGGTGACGTTGGCGGCCCGCAAAACATTGGCGACATCGTTGGAAGTGAGTTGCTTGGCGGCAAGAGCGGCCGTGTTCAGCTCCACGCGTACGGCGCGCGGTCGGCCACCGATCACGCGCACCTGCGCCACCCCGGGTATCTGTGCGAGTGCCGGGTTGATCAACGAATCGGCAAGGTCGTAGAGCTTGTCCGGTGGCACCGTCTCGGACGTGATTGAGAGCAGCAGCACGGGAATATTCGCCGTGTTGAATTTGAAGTACCGCGGCGGCACCGTCATGCTCGAGGGCAGGTCTTCCATGCTGGCGTTGATGGCCGCCTGCACATCGCGGGACAGCTTGTCGGTGGAGTTGCCGAAGTTGAACAGCAAGCGGATCGAGGTGGACCCGTCGTTGCTCTCCGAATGCATTTCCTTGATGCCGGGAATGCGCCCCAGATGCCGTTCCAGCGGCGCTGCCACCGTCGATGCCATGGTTTGCGCGTTCGCGCCCGGCACTTCCACATACACCACCATGCCCGGGAATTCGAGCGTGGGCAGCGCCGCCACACCCAGCAGCATGTAGGCCCACAGGCCAGCCAGGGCAAGGCCCAGCGCCAGTAGCGAGGTGCCGATCGGACGGCGTATCAGTGGCGCAAACAGATTCACGGGTGTCCTGACCCTTGGTGTGGGCGCGCCCCTGTCGCGCCGTCGTTGATGGCGCGCGATGAAGCCGTGCGTCAGCCGCAGTCTTTATGCACGCAAAAGGGGGGCGGCGAATGTGCCGTAAGTCGGTGGTGGGGGCGGTGTTGCCGTTGGCGCGCAATTTGCTCGCCACTCCTGTGAAGGCCGGCCTCGGCGAGGGCGTTCTTTTGCTCGTCATTCCTGCTTTCGCAGGAACGACGAGGCTACGTGCAGGCTGACGTTAATACCCTAAATATGGCGCAAGCCCGGTCGCGCACAGGGTGCGCTCCTACATAAAGCGGGGAGCTACAAAAAGCGCGATTCACCAAAAGTCAGAGTGAAAAAACCGACACCAATCAATCCGTCTGCAACTCCGCCACAAAGTCATAAATATCGCCGCGATACCAAGACGTGGTGAACTCGACCACGCGCCCATCATCGAGAAAACTGCGTCGCTCGATATTGAGACCCGCGCTCCCCACCGGCACGTGCAGCAAGCGCGCCTGCTGCGCACCCAGCGACACCGCGCGCAAACGCTGCAACGCGCGACGTGGGCGGCTGCCAAGCTGCTCCAGCACTTCGTACAGTGAGTCTTGCACCACCATCGGATCGGGCAGCACGCTGGCCGGTACCACGCTGCGTTCGATCGCGAGCGGTTCGTCCTTGGCGTAGCGAACGCGATGCAAGCGTGCCACCAGCACGCCAGGCGAAAGGTTCAGTGCCATCGATTCTTCCGGCGTCACTTCGCCCACGCCGCGTTCGAAAAATTCCGAACGTGGATTGAGGCCGCGCGCACGCAGGTCCTCGGTAAAGCTGGTAAGCCGCGACATCGGTTTGATGATGCGCTCGGCCACAAACGTGCCGGCACCATGGCGCTGATTGAGTAGCCCTTCCTCGACCAGACCGGCGATGGCCTTGCGCACCGTCACGCGCGACAGCTGCAGCAGGCGCGAAAGATCGCGCTCGCTCGGCAGGGCCTGGCCCGGTTCGATGTCGCGGTGCTCGACCACATTGCGGATCGCCCGGCGCAGGCGCAGATAGGCCAGCGGCTGGCTGGTGGCCGGGTCGCGGCTGAGGCGGCGGTATTCGTTGACGAGGGCGGTTTCCATACCGGCAAGATACCAATGACCATACCAATCTGGCAATCGGGCGTTCTGACGCGATTTTCCGGTGGTACCAATTTCACGCGCCGATCCATGCCCAAAGCCGGTTGCGAAGGTGCGGCCAGGGAACTGGTTTTGTCTGGTATGTCACTGGTACGATCAACAGGCATTGCACGTGGTATGCATGCCACGTGTCACTCCCCGCATCGCCTTGAGGTGACTGAAGTGACTGCTTCTCCCCTGCCGGTCGAGCCCTTCGACCTGGTGATCTTCGGCGGAACCGGCGACCTCGCCGTACGCAAGCTGCTACCCGCCCTGTACCACCGATTCATTGACGGACAGATTCCCGAGACCAGCCGCATCGTCGGCATCGCCCGTGAGGGGCTGGACGACGATGGCTACCGCGCCACGCTGCGCAAGGCGCTGCTCGAAGGCGGCGGCGATGCCGCAAAAATCGACACCTTCCTGCGCCTGGTGGCTTATCGCTCGCTCGATGCACGCAAGGACGAGGGGTGGGATGACTTCGCCAAGCTGATCGGCGAGCAGGCCGATCACGTGCGCGTGTTCTACCTGTCCACCTCGCCTGATTTGTTTGTCGACATCTGCAATCGCCTCGGCGCGTACGGCCTCAACCAGGGCAAGGCGCGCGTGGTGCTGGAGAAGCCGATCGGCCGCGACCTGGCCAGCGCCAACCAGATCAACGATGCCGTGGGGCACGTGTTCGACGAATCGCAGACCTTCCGCATCGACCACTACCTCGGCAAGGAAACGGTGCAGAACCTGCTGGCATTGCGCTTCGGCAATGCGCTGTTCGAGCCGTTGTGGAACGCCGAGCACATCGACCACGTGCAGATCACCGTGGCCGAGACGCTGGGCGTGGGTCAGCGCGCGGGCTATTACGATCGCGCTGGTGCGTTGCGTGACATGGTGCAGAACCACATCCTGCAGCTGTTGTGCATGGTCGCCATGGAGCCGCCCTCCTCGCTGCAACCCGACGCGGTGCGCGACGAAAAGCTCAAGGTGCTGCGCTCGCTCAAGCCCATCGACGAAAGCAACGCGGCGCAGATGACGGTGCGCGGCCAGTATCGCGCCGGTGCGGCCGAAGGCCAGAGCGTGCCGGGTTATCTGGAAGAACTCGCCGGTGGCAAATCCAACACCGAGACGTTCGTGGCGGTGAAGGCCGAGATCGCCAACTGGCGTTGGGCCGGTGTGCCGTTCTACCTGCGCACGGGCAAGCGGTTGCCGGAGCGTGTCTCGGAAATCGCGGTGGTGTTCAAGGCCGTGCCGCATTCCATCTTCGATCCTTCGGCCGGTCAGCTGGCGCAGAACCGCCTGGTGTTGCGCTTGCAGCCGGACGAAGACATCAAGCTGTGGCTCACCATCAAGCACCCGGGCCCCGGTGGCCTGCGCCTGCGCCACGTGCCGCTGGACATGAGTTTTGCCGAAGCGTTCGGCGTGCAGCAGCCCGATGCCTACGAGCGTCTGTTGCTGGATGTGGTGCGCGGCAATCCCACGCTGTTCATGCGTCGCGACGAAGTGGAAGCAGCATGGCGCTGGGCCGATCCCATCCTTGCCGCATGGGCGGCCAGCGGCGAGCAGCCGCGTCCGTACACGTCTGGCACCTGGGGCCCGAGCGCAGCGGTGGCACTGATCGAGCGCGACGGTCGCACGTGGAACGAGGAAAGTGGTGATTAAGCCGCGGTTGCGTGACGTCGTCGCCGATGCACAGGCGTTTCACCTGTGCATCGCGATGGCCTGCCTAGACTCGGTTATATCCCTCTCCCTCTCGCCACGCGTGTGTCCGCCGCGCAGCCTTGTTCCCTAAACATCATGTCCCCCAACTTGAACGTCACCACCCATAGCTTTACCGATTGCCAGGCACTGGCCGTGGCCTTCGCCGAGCGTGTGGCCGAGCGCCTGCGCGAAGGCATCGCCGAACGCGGCGCCGCACTGCTGGCGGTTTCCGGCGGCAGCACGCCGCGCCACTTCTTCGCGCAGCTGTCGCGTGAAGCACTGGACTGGTCGAAGGTGCAGATCACCCTGGTCGACGAGCGCTGGGTGCCCGAAACCAACGAGCGCTCCAACGCAGGCATGGTGAAAGCGTTGCTGCTGCAGCACGCCGCATCCGCTGCGCAATTTGTTCCGCTGTATACCGACGCGCCCACACCCGAAGCCGGGTTGGCCACGGTGCGCGCACGCATGGCGGCGCTGACGCTGCCGTTCGATGTGGTGATCCTTGGCATGGGCAACGATGGCCACACCGCGTCCTTCTTCCCCGGCGGCGATCGTCTGCCGGAGGCGCTGGATGTGAACGGCACCGTGCGCGTGCTGCCCATGCGCGCCGAGGGCGCGGGCGAGCCGCGCATCACTTTCAGCTTGTCCGCCCTGCTCGATACGCGCGCGCTTTACCTGCATATCGAAGGCGACGCCAAGCGCCAGATGCTGGCCGATGCACGGCTGGGCCTGGGCGATGCAGCTGGCTTCCCTGTGCGCGCCGTGCTCACCCAGCAGCGCGTGCCGGTAGCCGTGTACTGGTGCCCGTAAGGCGTCATCGCTACCACCGTATGGATGGCGCGCCGTGGTGCGCGCCGCATGACTTTCCCGGAGTTTGAACATGACTGTGCTTCATCCCGTTGTTGCCGAAGTCACCGAACGCCTGCGTGAGCGCAGCCGCGATTCGCGCGACGCCTATCTGCGTCGCATCGACGCCGCGCGTGGCAATGGCGTGCATCGCGAGCGTCTGTCCTGCGGCAATCTCGCCCATGGCTTTGCTGCCTGCGGACCGGAAGACAAGGAACGCCTGCGCGAGGGCCACACACCCAACCTCGGCATCATCAATGCGTACAACGACATGCTCTCGGCGCATCAGCCGTACGAGCGCTATCCGGAGCTGATCCGCAACGTGGCACGCGACGCGGGCATCACCGCGCAGATGGCCGGTGGCGTACCGGCGATGTGCGACGGCATCACGCAGGGTCGCGCCGGCATGGAATTGTCGCTGTTCTCCCGCGACCTGATCGCCATGGCTACCGCCGTGTCGCTGTCGCACGACATGTTCGACGCGGCGATTTATCTGGGCATTTGCGACAAGATCGTGCCGGGCCTGCTGATCGGCGCGCTGAGTTTCGGTCATCTGCCGGGCGTGTTCGTACCCAGCGGCCCGATGCCCAGCGGCATCAGCAACGAACAGAAATCGAAAGTGCGCCAGGCCTATGCCGAAGGCAAAGCCACCAAGGCCGAGCTGCTGGAGGCCGAGGCCGCGTCGTATCACGCCGCTGGCACCTGCACGTTCTACGGCACAGCCAACTCCAACCAGATGCTGATGGAGATCATGGGCCTGCATTTGCCGGGTTCCAGCTTCGTTGCACCGGAAACGCCGCTGCGCGACGCCCTCACCCGCGAGGCCGTGCTGCGGGTGGCCGAGCTGAGCGCGCCGGGCAGTTCGCACCTGCCGCTGGGCTACATTGTGGACGAGCGCGCCGTTATCAACGGTGTGATTGGCCTGCACGCCACCGGTGGTTCCACCAATCACCTGCTGCACCTGGTCGCCATTGCACGGGCTGCCGGCATCGAACTGCGTTGGGATGATTTCGATGCGTTGTCGTCAGTGGTGCCGCTGTTGGCTCGCGTGTATCCCAATGGCTACGCCGACGTGAACCAGTTCCATGAAGCCGGCGGCATGAGCTTCCTGATCGACCAGCTGCTGAGCCACGGCCTGCTTCACGGCGACGTGCGCACCGTGTTCGGTACCGGTATGGAAGGCTATACGCAGGTGCCACAGGTCGACGCCGACGGCCAGCTCAGCTGGAAGCCGGTATCCAAGGAAAGTGGCAATCGCGGCGTGCTGCGCGGCGCAGACGAGCCCTTCCGCGCCGACGGCGGCCTGCGCATGTTGAGCGGCAACCTGGGCCGCGCCGTGATCAAGGTGTCCTCGGTGCCGGACGATCGCCTGGTGATCGAAGCGCCGGCTATCGTCTTCCACGACCAGGACGAGGTGCGCAAGGCTTTTGAGCGCGGCGACCTCAATCGTGACTTTGTCGCGGTGGTGCGCTTCCAGGGCCCGCAGGCCATCGGCATGCCCGAATTGCACAAGCTCACGCCCACCTTGTCCGTGCTGCAGGATCGCGGCCATCGCATCGCGCTGCTCACCGATGGCCGCATGTCCGGCGCATCGGGTCGCGTGCCTGCGGCCATCCATGTGACGCCGGAAGCCCAGGCCAACGGCGCCATCGCGCGCATTCGCGATGGCGACATCGTGCGACTGGACGCTGTGCACGGACACCTCGACGTGCTGGTCGAAGCGGGCGAGTTTGCCGCGCGCGTGCCAGCCACGGCCGATCTTTCCGCCCATCAGTTCGGCATGGGGCGCGAGCTGTTCGGCATGTTCCGACAGAACGCCACCACGGCCGACCTCGGCGCCGGCGTGTTCTGAAGCATCGTCATCCCTGTCATTGAATCCACGGAACGCCATGAGCATCGAACAAAAGCAGAAGCTGATCGAATCCACGCTGCGCCTGGCGCCGGTGGTGCCGGTGGTCATCATCGAAGACGCCCGCGCCGCCGTACCGATGGCGCGCGCCCTGGTGGCCGGCGGCATTCCCGCCATTGAGGTCACCCTGCGCACGCCGGCTGCGCTGGACGCCATCCGCGCCATTGCCGAAGAAGTGGAAGGCGCGGTGATCGGCGTCGGCACGGTGCTGAGTGCGAAAGACCTGCGCGCGGCGCACAAGGCCGGTGCGCGTTTTGCCGTATCGCCAGGCGTGTCACCAGGCCTGCTCGACGCCGCCGACGACAGCGAGCTGCCTTTGCTGCCGGGCGTAGCCACCGCTGGCGAGGCGATGACCTTGCTGGAGCGTGGCTATCACTACCTGAAGCTGTTTCCCGCCGTTCCCGTCGGCGGCCACAAACTGCTCGGCGCCTGGGCCAGCCCGCTACCGCAAATCCGCTTCTGCCCGACGGGCGGCATCAGCCTCAGCAACGCGCAGGATTTTCTTGGCTTGCCCAATGTCGTATGTGTGGGTGGTTCTTGGCTTACGCCGGCTGACAAGTTGCACAGTGGTGATTGGGCTGGTATCGAGTTGTTGGCGCGTGAGGCTGCGGCGCTGCGTTCAGAGGTTTGATATTTGCTCCTAGCTCGTCATTCCTGCGAAGGCAGGAGGCGCTTTACAACAGCGAAGCTGGTCATCCAGCGCCGTTGCTTTCGATTGTGGCGTTACGGCCAGCTTGCCGCTTACGCAGCGGGTGTTTCGATCGACTGCCGTCGCTCGAGTCACTTTTCTTTTGCTGGCCCACGCACGCCCAGGAGCGCGTGCGAGCGGCGAAGCCGGCCCGAAGGGCGGAGGGCAGGATGCCCGGAGTAAAAGAAAAGTAACCCAAAGAAAATGGCCTGAGGAGCTCGCGGCAAAAGGTGGGATACAGGCCGGAATGGGCCTTTGGGGCCTCGATGCGGGACACCTCCGCCTCTACATAGCCGCTTCACTGCAAAGCGCCCCGGCGTGGAGGACTTAAAGCGGAGCGCTGTGCGCCTTGGCTCCCTCTCCCCTCCGGGGAGAGGGTTGGGGCATTGCCACCTTTACGGTGGTGAGGGGTCAATCTAGCCTCGGTAGCAATCAGAGCCACGCGCCTCGCGCAGTCAACTTCACGCGCAACGCCAAACCCAGGTGCATGCACGCGGGCCCTGCACCGCTCGTTGCAGGGCCGCTACGTCAGCCGCCGCCCATGGTCGACTGCGTGTCGCCTTTAACGCCAAGCGTGCGCACCTGAATCTGCTTCTGATCCGGTGAGGCTTCGAGCACCTGCAGTGTGCCGCCCACATCGGATGATCTCACCAGTACTGCAGGCGTGCCCTGGTTGTCAGCCACGGCGAACATGACGTGACCCTTGGCGTCGACCATCATGCCGACGCGGTCGGACTCCTGTCCCGCGGGTACATTGGGCGCATCAAGCCCAAAGGCGACGCGACCATTATTCATAGTGGCCATGCCACCGCGCTCATGGCCTGTGGCGTCATACAGCACGACACCCGCTGCGCGGCTGGCACGCAGGGTGTCTTTGTTGTCTTCCCCCAGGCGTATACGGATTGCGCCGGTGTCATCCACCACGGCAATGCGTTTGGTCACAATCTCCCGTTGCGCCAATCCACCGATGCCATACCAGGCGAGCCCCAACGCAACGACTACGATCAGCAGCGCAAACATGCCCCACTGCGTGCGTCGTAGTGAGCGTTCAAGCTGAGCAATGCGATCTTCATGGACTGCCTGGGACGACGCATTCATTCGGACTCCTGGCTAGGGTGAGGGTGTCCACAACGTATCAGGGCGTAGCATCAGGCAGCAACGAACGGACGCGCCGGTGGTCTGGCCTTCCGGAGCTGCATCATCGCGCCTTGCTACATGCAGAATCGCGAGAATGGATCGAGCATGCGGTCAACGGTCGGAGTGCGGGTATTTCACGATGAATCGAACCGTGTTTGTAGCCAAGGGCATCGCGCGATTGGTGATCACCGTTCTTGCGTGTGTGCTGCTGGCGACGCTTGGCTATGGCCTGCTCGTCGCATGGATCCTGCACTTTCCTCCAGAAGCCTTGCACTGAGAGCGATTCGGGGAGCACGGCTTGCATCAACCCGGCGCAAGAACGCTCTGCCCGCTCTTCGCCACTTGGTGATTTACTCGCACGATATCGCGCTCCGATCTCCCCGCTGGCGCAATGACCGAGCGCACATCGCCGCCATGCCGCACTGCAGCAGGTAGTCGCGCCCGCTTGCGGTTACTCTCAGCCAACATACTCACCCGTATCCAAGGTTCTCGACGGCAAATGGGTGGGATGTGCGCCGACAGCATCAGTCTTGTAAAGCGCATTGCAGTACCTTGCAGCACAGCTGTTTTCCGTCGTCAGAAATGGAGAGAAAGCGAACATGAAGCAAAACTACAAGCCCCGCATGCCAGGTCATGGCACCCGCGCTGCACTGGCATTGGCCGTGGTATCCGCATTGACGCTTCCCACCGCCGTTTTTGCGGGAGCCTTCCAGTTGCCCACTGACAATGCTGCCGGCTGGGCCCGTGCGAACGCGGGTGGATCCTTGTTTCCGGACGATCCCACGGCAGCGTTCAACAACCCTGCGGCCATGGCGTTCTTCGACGGCACCGTGCTGCAGGCGACCGGCACCATGATTCGCCCGCAGGCTCAGTTCAACGGCCAGACCCAGGACGTGGATGGCAACCCGACCACGGGTAGCAACCCCAATGGCTTTGGCAAGTTCGTACCGTTCCCCAATCTCAATTGGGTCGCACCGGTTAGCGATCGCCTCGCGCTGGGTGGCAGCCTGGCCGTGCCCTACGGCCTCACGAGCCGGTACAACAACTCATGGCAGGGCCGCTACTTCGGTACCGAGACCAAGCTGCAGTCGGTGGCGGCGAGTCTGGCCGCATCGTTCAAGGTCAACGACGAGTTCTCGGTGGGCTTGGGCGTGATGGGCCAGCAGACCAAGGCGCAGCTCAACACGGTGCTTGATCCCAATGGCGCGGCGCAGGCGCTGTTTGGCTTGCCGTTGCCGCCGCAGCAGAACGACGTGCGACTCAACGTCAACGTCAAGAAGAAATTCGCCTTTGGCTATTTTGGCGGCTTCGTCTTCAAGCCGAGTCAGCAGGATACGTTTGGTCTCAGCTATCACTCGCGCGTGCAGCAAAACCTCAGTGGCGTGTACGACCTCTACGGCAGTGAGGCTGGCAAAGGACTGTTGGCGCTGGCGCCCGTGCTCGATCCCAGCCTGCCCAACCTCAATCCCAATGGCGGCGACGCCACCGCCGCGCTCAACACGCCGGCTTATGCCAGCATCGACTGGTTGCACGTGTTCTCCGAGCGTCTTTCGATCGCGGGCACCGTCAAGTGGACCAATTGGTCCAGCTTCAAGAACCTGATCCTGATCTCCAATGGTCAGCAGCTGGTGGCATTGCCGGAAGAATATAAGGACAGCTACCTGTACGCGATCGGCGGCGATTACAAGCTGACCGATCGATGGACGCTGCACGCCGGCGTCGGTTATGACGAAACGCCGACCAACATCATCAGCCGCGATCCGCGCGTGCCTGACGGCGCGCGCAAGCTGCTGGGCCTGGGCTTCGGCTACAAAGCCTCTGACCACCTCAGCTTCGATCTGGGTTACCAGCATCAGTTCGTGAACAACACGACGGTGCGCCTGACCAACTCGCCCATTCTTGGCGCGGGCACAATCAACGGCTACTTCGACGACTCGGGCGACGTGGTCAGCGTCACTGGCACCTATCACTTCTGATCGGGGCCGAGCCCGAACGAATGCAGCACCGCTATCCAGTGGATAGCGGTGCTGCAACGGCTTACGGCGCGGACGCACGTTGAACGACAACAGCGTCCCGGCAGTGGTGGTTCGGAAGGTTTGCAGCCGGAGCCGCAAGCTCAGGTTGCTGCCCGCACGCCCGGCTTGCGGCCCCCAGCTGCAAGCCTTCCGAACCTCCTGTGGCGTAGTCAGTCGACCAGTTGGCGACCGCGTAGTGATTTGACCACCCGTCGCGATGCCGGGGTGAACAGCCGTCGCTGGGTGAGGCAGAAGCCGACATAGATCGAACTGAGCGCCAGGCCGCGCCACACGCTGACATATTCGCCGCCGCCAACAACAAGCGCTGCAACTGAGACCAGGAAGAGCAGCGCCATCGCTGTAAGCCATATGTTCCGCACGCGATACCCCCGACACAGGTGTCTGGTAGACGTTTTCACCAGCGCATTGTGCGGTGTCGCCCCATAAAGAAGCGATATGGCCGAATGGCTGCGGCATATAGATCGCGTAAAACTTCTCTAGTGCGATGTTCCAAGCTGCCGTAACGCGATGCCCAGCGCTATCTGGTAACTGGTGGCCAGGTCGCCGTTGATAATGATGGTGGCGAGCGGGGCGCGTAGCGATCTGTCCTGCGATTCAAGCGCGTCTTCGCTGTCATCGTGGACTTCGATGTAGGGCGTGACCAAGCCGTCGAGCGCATCACAGAGCCCTGCCTCGGGATGGGCACGTACTTGTTGCGTGAGATCGCCCGGGTCAAGCAGCATGAATTCAGTGCCCTGCGGCTTCACCGCGCGAATGCGCGCAATGAGGTCACGCAAGCCGCCGCACGGGCATAGTTCCAGCGTACGTCCTGCGGCGCGGGCCAACTGTTGCAGATGGCCAAACAGTTCGCCGCCAAGCGATCCTGCGGCATGAGGTCCCTGGAGGATCAGGATGGTCACAATTGCAGCCTGCATGGCGACACGAAGTCGATAGGTCATGATGTGGCTGGCTCGAATAAAGGCGCCATATGGAAACGGGCTGATGGCGTAAATTCTTTGAAACGTACCGAGACAGAGAAGGCCACGTCGAAGGCGCCCATCGGGCCCATCGACACGTTGCGTCTCCGGCTGGCTTTTGCTGCGCTCGGTGTGCCGCGGCGCGCCGTGGTCATGGTTGATTCGTTGTTATCTGTCTTCGGCGCCGTGGTGGATGCGCTGCGTCAGTGCGTCGGCGAAAACGGAACCATGGTCGTGCCGGCATTTACCTCGCAGGCGTGTGACTCTTTCCCGCACGAAGTTGGGCATGCCGATCCGCAGGCCCCTGCAGGCAGAGTGACGCGGCATCATCTTGCATTCCGGTAGCGACAATTCCGAAGGGACAGGCGCGCTTTACTCTTCGCCATATTGGCCGATAGAGAGACATCTATCGCGGATCTTGTCCGATCACTGTGCGACCGTGGTCTGGCCAGTGCCCCGCGGGCCAAGGACAGGCATGAACCCTGGCAACGGTCGTATCAGCGCAAGGCGTTGGATACGATAGGGGCGCTGCATCGGTTGGCCTCACCCTCCCCACGTTCATGAGCCGCCCCATGATTGCTAGCAACAAGGTGGTTCTTCCCTCCGGCCAAACCGATATTGGCCTTCTGAAGCGGCTGTCAAAAATCCAGATGGCCTGTCTGGTTGTGGTCGCCTTGGTCACCGCAACGGTTCTGGGTGCCTGGTTGAACCAAGGCATCGCCAGCCAATTGCCAGCCGGCTGGGCGCTGATGAAGTTCAACACCGCGCTCGGCTTGCTTCTGGGCGCCGCGTGCCTCGCCATCAATCCGGCGAACAACGACCCATCGCGGTTATGGGGTAGCCGGGCGCTGAGCCTGCTGATTCTTGCGGTGTCCAGCATCGCGCTGTTCGAGCACGCCAGCGGTGGGCTGACGGGCGTCGACACGTGGTTCGCAAGCGACAGCACCTCCGACAAGCCTGGCCTCATGGCGGTGCAGACCTCGATCTACCTGCTGCTGTTGGGCGCATGGCTGCTGTGCACCGGGAAGCGACAGCCACACGCGCAGCGCCTCGCCGACGTGCTCACCGTATCGCTGGTGATCCTCACCTGGATCGTCCTGTCGGGGTACTGCTTCGACGCCGTCGCGCTGTTTGGGCAAAGCATGTCTACCCGAACGTCACCGCACACCCTGTTGTGCATGGCACTGCTGACCGGCGTGCTGGTCGGTCGGCGCGCAAGGCGCGGATACTTTTCCGTGTTCGTCGGCCTGGGCATCGGCAGTCAGCTGGCGCGCCGCTCCCTGCCATTCGTGTTGCTGCTGCCCTTCTTCCTGATGCTCGCGGGCACCTATGCCACCAAGCTGGGCTGGGTGTCGCCATCGGTGGCTGCCGGGTTAACGGTGACTGCCATCGCGGGCACACTCGCCGCGCTCGTCTCGATGATGGGCAACAAAATCAATCATCTCGAGCGTGACCTCCACGAGCTGTCACTGATTGACGAACTGACGGGCGTCTACAACTACCGTGGCTTCATGTTGCTCGGCGAGCAGGCAAGGAAAGAGGCCCGGCGCAGCAAGGTGCCCCTTACCGTGCTGGCTATCGACCTGGACGATCTGAAGCATGTGAACGACCAGTTCGGCCACAGCGTGGGCTCCCAATTCGTGCTCGATGTGGCCAACCTGCTTCGTGAGAACTTCGAGGGGGCCGACATTCTGGCGCGTATTGGTGGCGATGAGTTTGCCGTCATCACCAAGGGCGGCGAGATCGAAGGCTTCATCGCGCTCACGCGCATCGGTGAAATTGCCGAGGCGATGAATCGTTCCGGCACACGACCCTATACGATCAGTTTCAGTGTGGGTGAGGTCGTGAGCGATCCGGCCGCGAACGAATCGTTGTCAGATCTCGTGGCGCGGGCCGATCACATGATGTATGCGCGAAAGCGTGCACGAAGGCTGGCTGAATCAACGGACCGGGTTTAGCAGCCGTGGCCGGATATTTTTGGTTTCGAAGCACCTGACAACTTACCTTGATGGCGTTTCCGGAGTACAACGGAGCTGACATTAACCATGAACGGGGAAGCGATATGAGCAAGGGTATGGATTCAAAGAAGAGCGACAAGAAGAAGCCGGCCAAAACCATGAAAGAAAAAAAGGCGGCCAAGCAGGAAAAGAAGAACAACGCGAAGTAGTTGATCCGCTCCACGACCTTCCGGCACCTCGCCGCCGTCCAGCCTACTCGACGGCGGTGATGGCTGAGCCCGAATGTCTTGGCTGCGCGGCGCCCCCCGAAGAAGTGCGGACATCGTCCCATTCCGGGCTACCACCCCTCATCAAGCGTCCGAAACAACGCGTAAAATGGCCAGCAGAAGTACGCGCCGCTGGTAACGCCTGGGCGTGGCGAAATATGTTGGGTTTGGGGGCTTGGTGGAAAACACGATGTTGAAAGTAAAGGCACCGCGGTCGCGGCGCTGGATGTATCTCTGTTGGATCATGCTGTTGGCGTCGTTTGGTAGTAGTTGGGCGACGCCGGTCGCCACGGCCAGTAAACCGGCAGCTCACGTGCGCGTCGGCGCCTACCGCGTCGAGCGCGACGTAACGCCAAGTCGCAACAAGGTCGTGGGAACACTGACCAATGTAGGTCGACTGCGGGTGCATTCCGCGCGGGTCAGCTTCCGGCTATTCGACGCCAGCGGCCACGTGATCGGGCGCGCCACGGACGAGGTGCATGACCTCGGCCCGGGTCATACGTGGAAGTTCCATGCCATTGCCCACGGAAACGTCAGCCGCGCCCGTCTGCTGCGCGTCGAGACGAAGTAGCGTTGTCTGCTCACTCGATTCGCACTGCGGTATCGGTCGAAAAACGCGCGCCGGGAAGGCTTGGGCGCTTGGGTACCCGTGACGCAATAACTTGCGTCACGGGGCATTCTTGACAGCCTAAATCGGCGCGATTAGAAGTGTTCCCACCGCGCGCAACGCGTGGTGTCAGGGGGACCCATGGGCAGGTGGTTGCAAGGACGCAGCAAGTCCGAATTCGGGCGCCTGTTTGAAGCGCGGATTCCCCGCCCTTACCGCGCCCGGCATCGCCACAACAGTCGGGGGAGACATCGTGATCGTTGCGATACTCAGCGCCGCGCATGCATTCAGCGGCCATGGCAAACCGAGGGAATCGTGATGCGGATGTTGCGTTTCGGCTGTGTTTGCGTAGGTGCTCTGTTTGCGGGCCACACCTGGGCCGACGAGTGCCATTTGAAGGATTACGGCACCCTTCCCGTGGAAATGGTCGGCAATCAAGCAACGACCATGGTGAAGATCAATGGCACCAATACGCGTTTCATTGTCGATACCGGGGCGTTCTTCAACACCATGTCCCTCGCCAACGCATCATCGCTTGGACTCAGGCTGGAACCGGCTCCATTTGGTTTTCGCGTAAGCGGCGTGGGAGGGGCTGCCAATGTGCAGCAAGCGCACGTCAAGCAATTTGGCATCCTCGATACAACGCTTCAGAACGTCGATTTCATCGTGGGCGGTACCGATACCGGCGAGGGATTGCTAGGCGCCAACCTGCTCGATCTGGCCGACCTCGAAATTGATCTCGCACACGGAAAATTGACCCTGCTGAAAGCGGAGAGCTGCGATAAAACATCGCTGGCCTATTGGATAAAGGATGACAAGTACAACGTCGCCGATATCGAGCCTTCTTCCAACCCGTCCGACCGGCGCACGTTTTTCAACGTGACCATCAATGGCAAGAAAGTTCGCGCGGTGCTGGATTCGGGGGCCATGGCCACGGTACTGAGTCGTGATGCTGCCGAGCGCGCCGGCATCAACATCAATGCGCCAGACGTCAAGGCGGGCAGCATCAGTATCGGCATCGGCGCCAAGCTCGTCAGAACCTGGACGGTGAACATTGATTCGTTTTCCGTCGGCTCGGAACTGATTCAGCACAGCCAGATGCAGGTGATTGACGGAAGCTTCGGCGACAACACCGACATGTTGCTCGGCGTGGATTTCCTGCTCGCCCATCATATGTTCATTGCCAACAGCAAAAAGAAAGCCTATTTCACCTATAACGGCGGCCGCGTGTTTACCCTGGCCACCGCGCCAAGCGACGGTGACAATTCCGGCGCCGCCACCGCCACCGCCACCGCGACAGGCGCGAGCGCCGCAGCGCCCAAGACCGCCGGTGATTACGCGTTGTCGGGCCAGGCCCATCTGTCTCGTGGTGAGCCGAAGGCCGCGGTGGCAGACCTGAACGAGGCCATTGGCATGGCACCCGATCAAGCCGCCTATTACGTCGCGCGTGCGAGGGCCTACGCCGCTGACAAACAACCTGACGCTGCGCTCACCGATCTGGACAAGGCCGTGACCCTGGATGCGAAGAACGTCGATGCGTTGCTGATCCGCGCCGAACTTCGGTTCGCACGCAAGGACCCCACGGGCGCCGCGTCCGATGCGGCGGCGGCAAGCACCCTTGCGCCTGCAGGGTCAACCCAGGCCCGGGTAATTGCCGCCCTTTACATCCAACTCGATGAACCTGCTGCGGCTTTGCCGTTGCTCGACGATTGGATTCGTCTGCACAGTGACGACGCCATGCTTGGCGCCGCGCTCAACGCGCGCTGCTGGGCACGTGGCTTGAGTAATCAGATGCCTGAGGATGCCTTGAAGGATTGCCGCAAGGCGATCAGGCGCGATGGCGAAAACTCCGCCTATCTCGACAGTCTCGGCCTGGTTGAGTTGCGGCTGGGACATTATCCCGAGTCGATCAAGGCCTATGAGGAAGCTGTCGCGAAAAATCCGCATTCCGCGTGGTCGCGCTATGGCCTTGGCCTGGCGAGAATCCGCGCAGGTCAGGCGGACGCAGGCGATGCCGATCTATTCGCCGCGCGCGCGCTCGATCCCCAAATTGACACACGTGCCACCAAGTACGGCCTGACCGCCGTGGGTCCCTAAGGCAAAACCCACTCGCCCTCGCCACCATCCATCATCAAGAGAACATGCTATGCAGACGCGTATCCAGGGCACGGTGATGCCCGTGCTGGAAGTGCAGCTTGAGCCCAATGACAGTGTCTTCGCCGAAAGCGGAGAACTTTCGTGGATGACTTCGTCGATTCAGATGACCACGCACACTCAGATGGGCGGTGGTGGCGGCCTGCTGGGCGCGTTCAAGCGCGTCGTCAGTGGCGGCAGCCTGTTCATGACCGAGTACAGGGCAGTGCGAACGCCGGGCGAAGTGGCATTTGCGACCAAGGTGCCAGGCCATATCGTGCCAGTATCGGTGAACCCAGGTAGCGAATACCTGGTGCATCGCCATGGATTTCTTTGCGCCACGCCACAAGTCGCCATTGGCGTTGGCTTTCAGCAGTCCCTGGGCGCGGGCATTTTCGGCGGCAATGGGTTCGTGCTGCAGAAACTGTCCGGTACCGGCACAGCTTGGCTCGAACTCTCTGGCGAACTCATTCGCAAAGAGCTGGCCCCCGGCGAAACGCTGCGGGTTCACCCGGGACATGTGGGCGCGTTCCAGGCCTCGGTTAGCTTTCAGATCACCACCGTCCCAGGCATCAAGAACGCCATCTTCGGCGGCGACGGCATCTTCCTGGCCGTGCTTAGCGGCCCAGGTACGGTATGGCTACAGACTCTGCCCATCTCGCGCCTGGCCCACCAGATCGCCGAATACCTGCCCAGCAACGAGGGCGGCAGCGGCCGGGCAACCGTCGGCGGCGCGTTACTTGGAGGAATCGTGGGTTCTCTGTTGAGTGGCGATGACAAGTGATTCAAGGCCGGCATCAGGGAACAGGCAAACCGCAGACAGAATGGGCAAGCTAAACAAACCGGGAGAACCTGGATGAAGCGGCTATCGATTTTTATGCTGTGTTTCAGCGTGTTTTCACTAGCGGGCGTGGCGACGGCCGCATCCGCGCCGCCGGCTGGACACATCACCGGTGTCGGCGGAATCTTTTTCAAGGCGAAGGATCCCAAGGCCCTGGCAGCGTGGTATCGCGATGTCCTCGGCATGCCCGTGGAGGTCTGGGGAGGCGCGGCTTTGCGCTATGACGCGCCAAATCACCCTCCTGCGCTGGCATGGAATGCGTTTCCCGCGTCTACGAATTACTTCGCGCCATCGACCAGTGGATTGATGATCGATTACGCCGTGGACGATATGGATGCGATGCTCGCGCGACTGCGATCAAAGGACGTCACGGTTCTCAAGCGTGACGATAGCGATCCAAACGGCCGTTTCGCCTGGATCCTGGATCCCGAAGGAAACAAGGTCGAACTCTGGCAGCCCAAGCGCTAGTTTCGCCAAAGGCAGCTTTCGACACGAGCCAGACGTGATTGAAGGACAAGGCGCACCCAAAGGGATGAACGTCATGACCGATAGCATCGACTCGAAAGAACTCTGGAACGGGTGATAGGAGCCCTGTTGCAGTATACGGGTACACCTGCAGCATCCCCTGCCCCGAAGGCAACCTTCCTCCGCCTTGGGTCGGCATCCGTTGCCTTGATGGAACCAGTGACGCCGCTGAAAGTGAAGAGCATGAGCGCCTGATCGAAACGGCAACGGTCTATGCCCTGGCTTACGATCAGGAACTAAATAAGATCACAGCCACATGACCATGTCCGCTTCCGACTGCGGATTCAGCCGGTCGCCGCCATACCGGGGGGGATATGGAGACTTTTAGATCTGCCAGTTCAATGATGATCGCCGCGCTGCTTGGAATAGCGCTGCGATTTGTCCTGACCTATGCGTGGGTCTTCGAAGCGGACCACATTGCGCCTTTCGTTTGGCTTCATGCGCACGGCTGGTCGGGCGAGTCGTTTGGGTACCTGGCTCTTATCGTGGGGTTCTGCGTGGACACCGTCCTTTCGATACCGGCGGCGTGGGCAATATTGGCATTACGACCCGAGCGGCGATTGATCTACCTATTTCTCGCCGTGGTTCCGTGTTTCATCTATTCCGATGCTTATCTCCATTGGCAGCTCAGATTGGGGTGGGACCCTGGGCTCGTGCTGGCATACGCAAAAACGCTGCTGGCTCTTCCCTTGGCAGCATGGGTACTTTTGCGTGTGGCTCGATCGAGAGGGCCGCTTGAAGTAACCCCCTCCAATTGATCAACCGTGCCAATGCCGAGCCTGGCATCACGAAAGTTGCGAAGGTCTTGAATGTCACCTTCCGACCGAGGCTGTGTGAAAACGCGGAGTGGATGGTGAAGACAGCCTGGTTGTTCCGCTTGCTCATCGATCGGATGGTGATGAGTTGAAGCAAAAGCCATCAGGCGATGATGGCCTGCATCAGTGGCCTCACACCGAGGATCTTTATCACTCGCTTTATGTTGTAGGCCAGCACCTGCAAACTCATTTCTGTCGCCACGCGTGGCAACGTTCGCGTGAGGAAGTGGGTGTAGCCCATCCACGTCTTGAGGGTGCCGAAGGTGTGCTCGACGGTCTGTCGTCGCACGCGCATCGCGTCAGGGTGTTCATCCAGACGCGTTTGCATGGCATCCAACACCGCTTCGTGTTCCCAGCGTCGCTCGTCCACAAAGACGTCGACAACACGAACGGGATTGTCCTCGTCGATGTACTCGTCCAGCCGTTCGGGGAACAGCACGCTCTGCGACCGATCCACCCCTTCGACGAATCGCTTCATGCGAAACTCCGGCTTGGTATGACGTTAGGATCGGTGCGTTCGCTTACGGGATGTTTTCACACAGGCTGGACCCGTAGCAGACATTTTTGCAGTGAGATTCCGGAGTAGGCCTTAGGGGAACAAATGAACGACGGCAACGCTGCTTGATGTCTGCGCGAAAGAAAGCAACGAGATGGGTCGCCTGCTCGTCGGCCTTTGTGCTGACGATGGCAGGGCTTGCCTTCACGGTCGATCGCTCTTTGGCGGGGATATTCGTCGTACTGCTCTTCCTTCTAGGCCTTCCAGGCCTCCTGCTTTCCCTTATCGATCTCGGGAAGTCGCTCAGGGCTGAGCACGGGGGAAACTTTCGAGCGACCAAGGCGACTTGGTGGCTTACTCAACTTCAAGCCACCCTTGGCGCGCTGTGCGCTGCCGTTGGAGGGTTTGGCGTTTACGCGGCGCTGTCGGACTGGGCGCGCGCCGCGACCCCAACGCCGGGGCTGATGATGGTGCTTAGGTTGGTGACCGCCGCCATGATGACTGTCATAGGGGGCTTCTACATCTATGACCCGTTCGCTTCACGCCAAAGCAAGTCGTCGGAAGATCAATCATAGTTATAGGCACCCAAGAGTCCGCTGCCGACCCCAGGCGGACATTGGCAATCGTGGGTCGATGCAGGGAGGCGTGCCCTGATCTTGATGCAGAGAGTTGCCGGCGGGCTCCTTATTCTGGCCGGCCTGATAATCACCGGAGTAGGGATTAGAAGTGAGGGCGTCTACTCAATGATCACGGGAATCTTCGTGATCGGTTGCGGCTGCTATGTCTTGACGCGAAAGATTGGCTAGAGTCTGCTTCCGACCGAGGCTGTGTGAAAACGCAAAGCCAATCGTGACGGCGGCCTCGTTGATGCGCTCGTCTTGCGATCGGAAGGCGACGATTCGCGGCGACGCCATCAGGCCATGATGGCCTGCAGCAGTGGCCTGATCCCGAGGATCTTCATCACTCGCTTCATGTTGTAGGCCAGCACCTGCAAACTCATTTCTGTCGCGACGCGCGGCAGCGTTCGCGTGAGGAAGTGGGTGTAGCCCATCCACGTCTTGAGGGTGCCGAAGGTGTGCTCGACGGTCTGTCGTCGCACGCGCATCGCGTCGGGGTGTTCATCCAGACGCGTTTGCATGGCATCCAACACCGCTTCGTGCTCCCAGCGTCGCAGGCGTCGGTAACGGCTGGTGGTGCAGTCTGCACGCAGCGGGCAGGTCAGACACGCCGATGACCAATAGACGTGGATCGTCTTGCCGCTCTCGTCGATGCTCATGCGCCGCGTGGCCACCTTGCCGGCGGGACACCGGTAGCTATCGGTGTCGGCGTCGTAATGGAAGTCCTGCTTGGTGAAGCGTCCCGCCGCGGCGCTGGAGGAGGTCTGCGTCTTGGGCACGAGCGGCGTGATACCCGTCTGCTCGCAGGCGAGGATTTCCTCGCCTTTGTAGTAGCCCCGATCGGCCAGCGCGGTGAGCGCCTCCTGTCCCATGGCCTCGCGCGCCCGCACGGCCATGGTGGCGAGCTGATGGCGGTCGTGGCCCTCGTTGGTGACCTCGTGGGCCACGATCAGGTGGTGTTGCGTATCGACGGCGGCCTGCACGTTGTAGCCAACGACGCCCGAACCGCGACCGTGCGTGGCCATGGATCGCGCATCGGGATCGGTCAGCGAGAGCTGTTGATCCGGCGCTTGGCGCATGCGCTCGCCTAACGCTTCCAGCTGCTGCATCTGCTCGCGGACCGTGGCGAGCTTTTGCGTCAGGTGCGCCACGCGCGCTTCCGGTAGCCGGCCGGGTTCGCGATCGGCCTGATCCAGTTCCGCCAGGTAGCGCGCCACGCTGTTGTCGAGCTGCGCCTGGCGTGCCTTGAGCTTGGCCTCGGAGAGATTGCGATCACGTCCGTTCACCGCCTTGAACTTGCTGCCGTCGATCGCGACCACAGCCTCGGTGAACAACTTCATCCGGCGACACAACAGCACGAACTGGCTGCATACGCGACGGATGGCCGGACCGTTATCCTTGCGGAAGTCGGCGATGGTCTTGAAGTCGGGCGTGCAGCGTCCGGTCAGCCAGATCAGCTCCAGGTTGCGCTGCGCCTCGCGCTCCAGCCGGCGGCTGGAAGGGACCCGGTTGAGATAGCCGTAGATATAGATCTTGAGCAACGTCGCCGGGTGATAGCCGGGGCGGCCCGTGACGGCCGGCGTAACCCTATCAAAGCCCAGTTCGCCGAGATCCAGCTCGTCCACAAAGACATCGACGACGCGAACGGGATTGTCCTCGTCGATGTACTCGTCTAGCCGTTCGGGGAACAGCACGCTCTGCGACCGATCCAACCCCTCGACAAATCGCTTCATGCGACACTCCGGCTTGGTATGACGCTAGGATCGGTGCGTTCGCTTACGGGGTGTTTTCACACAGGCTGGACCCGGAGCGGACATTTCGCAGAAACCGATTGGTCCAATACCATGACGGTCACATTCGAAGGAACGCTGATGAATATGGTGTTGAGGACGGTCCGCGGAGCTATGAACGTCTTTGGTTCGGGGCTTTTGTTGTTGGTTGCGACCAGCCTGTGGGTAGGTGCTTCCAATGCGCCTGCTAGCGCATTTAAGGGTGAAAGTTACGCTGGAGCCTTGGTAGTGCTGGCGGCGGCGCTGTTCAGCGGATTTCTTGCCACTGTGTTTTGGAAACAGCGCGCAGGAAGACGTTCTTACTATTCCAGTGCAATTCTGAATGGGCTGTCCACCGCTGCCTTCCTGTCCGTAATTGTCATCTGGGCGATGAATCATTGATCGGGTCAGACCGCGCAATCGATTTGGGCACCGCTACAGGTCCGCTTTCGACCCATAACGGACCTAAGCGCCCGGATGGGGCAATCGCTACGTAAGCCGACTTCAGCGGGGATGTGGGGTGCGAATGAGACTGCTATTGATGGCCCTTGGCTGGACTTTTGTTTTCATTGTCGCCGTTTACGTCTACGCCTTCACGAAGTTCTACCGCATCGTCAATGCGGAAAGACCCGAATGGGTACAGCGGCGAGGGTCACTCTCCTTCTTGTATGAGGGGCTGCCACGCCAAGGTGATCCAAACGTGACTGTGGCGGTAATCAGAACGGCTTTCAGTTCGCGAGTAAGTCAATTGCAGGCACCTCAGGCAGTTCTTACGCCAGACTCGTTCGCCTACTCTTACTGGCCGGCTTGGCCTTGTTCGCACTCATGCTGTTTTTGATCTTTCGCCTTAAGCCGTGATCGAACAGGCGGCGCTGGAAAAGCGTCTGCTTCCGACCCGGAGCAGACATTGACGCAACGAGGCTCTCAGGATCGGGGCGCGGTTTTCACAAAGGGGGGCACGGTGCACGTTTCAGCAAAGGCGATGCGTCTGGCGACGATCTTGGGGGTGGCTGTCGTAGCTGTCATCGTGATCGTGATTGGTACGGTGGCTATTCGCCCGAAGAGCTCATTCGTTCTGACGCCAATCGCGTCTTTCAAAGACTGTCCTGGCCGCTCGCCTATTCAGAGTGACGGTTTTCCCGGCGATCATGCGATGCTCGCCGAAGATGGTGAAGCGGTTGCGCTCCAGTGTTCGAACGGGACGGTTCAAACGTGGCAGACAGGCGGTATAACCAGAAAATTCAATGGCCGTACGCTCTTTAACGTGGCGTCCGCTATTGGCAGCGTGTCCCCGGCGTTGCAATGCTCACACCAGTTTGCAACTGACATGTGCGGCACAAAAGGCGGCGTTGCGATACCTGGCTTGCTTGCGTGCGAATCGCCACGTTTCGATATACCGGAACCACCTGATTGCGCGGTCATCGATCATCCAGGCGGCGGCCCAATATACGTCATGCGCAACATGGGACAACCGGGTGGCTTTGTGGCAGCCGCGTCGTCGGCCGACATCCTGGTATTGGGTGTATCAGAAGGGCCCGGTGTGTTGATGCCTAGAACTGGAGGGGCAAAAGAATTTGTCTACATCAGCAACCGGGAATTCTTAAAGTCCGTGTCGTTAGAAACCGGCCGTACCACAGTGCTCCATGCATTTCCCGCCAGCGATAGCCCTTTGGGAGACAGCGAATCCAAACCCGAATACGTTGCCTATTCCGACGCCTACGACCTGATGGTCGTATCGTTTGGCGGTTCGTTTATGGGATCGAAGACGATTGCTTTCGTTCGTGCCTACACGCCCGAAGGTCTACAGAAATGGGGCATAGGGGGGGGTGTCGTGGCTGACAAAAGTGGCTTCTCAGGCGACTTTGCGGAGGTCCATGTGTTTGGAGGTGGAAGGTACGCGACGTTTAATCGGGGCTCCAATCGCGGGTCTTTCGACATCATTGATTTAAGTGATGGCGATATCGTGGCTACGTTCGATGGATGGCCTATTGCCGTCGCTTCCAAAGCGGATCGCATGCTCGTCAAGAAGCCTGGCGGGGATTACTTCTATTTCCAGATGAATGACAAGAATGCCGCTCGTCGTGATCATCACGCATCGTGACGATTGAACTGAGGTCCACTGATGTCGCCCTCAGCGGGCTCTCACAAGTGGATTGGAACGTCCGCTCACGACCCAAAGCGGACACCTAGGCGCCTATGAGTCGAATACCCAGGGAGTTATCAATGCAGGAAGAGCATCTCAACGAAAAGTTGCTTGCGACTTGTCGACAGCGCTATGCAGGTTTCAGTGACGAGGCACTGTCGGTCGTAGCGTCCAGTGATCTGGACGACCTGACTACCGAAGCGAGAATGGCTCTGGCGGCGGAGTTGGTCATGCGTGACAAGGAGGCGATCGAATCGCGCGCCAATGCGATCCGGGAAAAGAGAAGTGCGGAGGCAGCCAAGTCGGTGCAGGCGCCCATTCCCGAACGTCGATGGGAAGATCGCCAGCGGGCTTCGTCGGCCTATGCACAGACAACCAAGATCGCCCGATGGCTGGGTTTTCTTCCGGCTGCCTGGCAAGCGGGGAACGTGCATAGCTGGATTCTCCGACCCTTTGGCATGGAACGGATGAGCAACATCGATTCCATCAGCGACGAAAACCTTCTGGCATTCGGTCTCGCTGGTTTCCTCACCCCCATTGTCGTTATCGCGCTAGGGGCTTGGATATGCCCAGCCAGGAAGAAAACCATGCCCGTTCTCGCTCTATGTCTGCTCTGTATCGCAGGTAGCGTCTATACCTTGCATATGCTCACGGAGTCGGCGTGGAACGCCGAGATGCGACACCTTTTCGGATTGGATGCGATCGTGACCATCGCGGTATCGGTCATGATCGCCGCCACGTGCTGGTTGGCTCCTTGGAATAAGCGGGTCAACGCCAACCAAGTAGCGAATGCTTCTGTGCTTGAAGGAACCGACGGACCATGAGTGCGCCGATCTCTCGCCGTGTTGTCTCTTGAGCGTTTACCAAAAGGGTGCCCGCTTTCGACCCGAATCGGACCTTACGCAGTTAGCCAGTACGAGTTGGGCGTAACAGGGGCATCTATGCCGTCAACTGATGGAAATCACCGTTCGTGGGTGGCCAGAAGCGCTGCAGTCATTGCGATTGTTTGGGTCGCTGGCTACCTCCTGACGGGAACCGTGGCCGGCGCAACGACTATTGCGGGCATCCTCATTTTAATTGCCTTAGCTGGGCTTCTTTACACATGAAGATGTTTGACCGCACTTAATTCGCATGTCTGCTACCGACTCGAAGAAGACCTGAGGGGGAGGTAATTGAGCAACCAGCGGAACCCGTCTCCATACAGATGGCGGACTGCCGTTCGGCGGCATCTGCCCTGGTTTCTGATTGACCTTGGTATTGCTAACAAAGGACATGACTGCGAAATGGCGGGCGGTACACACGCTTGGTACAACCGGGACGGCGTCAGCAGCGGCTGCTACCACTGTAAAGTCGTTCGAGCGGGCCGCCTATGGGAAGAGAAGCAGGTTTTTTAGGTCCGCTTGCGACCCCAAGCAGACACTCCTAAATTGCGTAATTCAGTAGCCATCAAATGGCCGCGATGCGTTCAAGGCGCCTTCCTTGAGTGGAAAGATTCATAGATGAGGAGCAGGTTTGCATGTCACCGCGTATGTGGTTCACCCTCGTACTTCGCTACTTTGGCGTTTCAGAAGTCATCAGTGGCTTGAATAGCTTTGTCACCGCATACAACGTTCATTTGGGCTACTTCAGCGGCTCCGCGACTACGGGGGCATTTGTTAACCACGGGGTCGAAGGTGTTGCGATTGGCCTAGTTCTTCTTCTAGGAGCGCCTCAGATTTCTGCCATCCTGGTCAAAGCGCTCCCCGAAAAGTTGAAAGATCCTGAAGGCGCGCAATCTCAGAACGTCTAACAGGCTGGCGGCTGTGTCAGCAGTTGCCGCGCGGCGTGGCCGGCGGGGCAAAACGATAAGGTCCGCTCCCGACCGAGGCTGTGTGAAAACGCAGAAGGCCATTTTTACCTGATCGTTTTGTGCGCAAAATGGGCTGCGTAGGTGAAGGTCTAGGCCACTCAAGGTTTGCGAGTGACTCAGATTTCGCGTAGGAGGCCCACGTGCCTGAGTCAGTCTGCGTTTTCACACAGCCTGGACCCGGAGCAGACCTCGCGTCCCTGTTTACGGTGAACTGCGAGTCCAGGTACAGCGGTTCTGCTGAAGCACCTCGATGAGGTCGTTGGGCCTACAATCACCGTATGGATTATCAGCTCGTCATCAAGTTCTGGCGCAAGTCTCTGGCTGACGAAGCCTTTCTCGCAGCGATTGAGGGAAGGTTGAAGGAGGCGCTAGGGGGCGCCGTCGAACTGGAGGGCTACGATGTCAGCCCAAAAGAGATCAACCTTTTCATGCTTGCGTCTGATCCGCGGCATTCCTTTCGGCGCGCAAAAGATATTCTGGAAGAACTGGGCGTCCTGAACGGCGTTTCAGCCGCCTACCGCGTGGCAGGCGGTACGCACTTCACGTCCATCTGGCCGCTGCGCAGCACTCGCAAGTTCAAGCTGCCGTAGCAGTGATAGTGAAAACAGTCGCCAATTCGTCCGAACCCATGCCGCCGAATCAGGCCGTGCAGCGGGACAGAAGTAGGCGCTTTAGTGGCTAAGAGGGCCTTCAAAGTTCTTTTGAAGGCCCGCCGAAAGGCGATGCTTGAGACATCGTCAACGCCCGCTTTCGACGGATGCCTCGACGGGCTTGTGCAACACGCCTGCTGCTTGCGCAGGCGCCAGTGTGTTGTATCGACCGGATGAGGCTGCCGCTCGGCGTGGACCTCGGCACAACACCTTCGGAATGATGGAGCATCACGTTCGGTGCATGAGAGCGGCACGCGTGTGAGGAGGCCCCCCTTAGAGGATGGGCAAACGCCCGGAGACGAGCGTTATCGTCGTTGAGTGATTCTCGAGGCAGCGGCCGAGAAGTACCTCGGGGCCTTATACAAGGAAAGGGAATGATGAAGCGTGTAGTGAACACATCGAAGCCCATTTTCCACGCGATGCGTGCCTGCGTCGTACTGACAGCGTTGCTGGCTTGTATCGGCTCGCGCGCTTCCCTGGCCTCGCCGCTTGTGGCCACCCCATCGTCGTGGGTGCTTGGCAGCGACACCTACCAGGAAACTTTCATCAATCAGCCCTTCGTCGGGAACGGCTATCTGGGCTTGCGACTCCCGGCGGCTGGCGAGGGCTATTGGGTAGGCACGACGGCGCCCGACGATAGTTCCTCCTGGCCGCTGCGCACTCCGCGCTATACCTCGGCCCTGATCGCCGGCTACTACGGCAGGGCCGCCTCGTTGTCGGCGCTACCCAATTGGTCGCCCCTCACGATCCGCGACGCTTCGGGAAGCTATGACCCGCTCGCCTTGTTTGCCTCGCAGCTATCGGACTATCACCAAGCCATCGATATGCAGCATGGCGTGGTCACCACCTCGGTCGTTTGGACATCCCCGCGCGGCAACAAGGCGCGGCTGACGTGGACGATCTTCGCCCATCGTAAATACGAGCGGCTTGGGGTCGTACGAATGGACGTGACTGCGCTCGATTGGCGCGGCGCCATGCATGTGGACGCGTTCCTCGACCTGCGGGGTGTGCGCCGCGCCACGGTGCTGCCGAATCGGTTGCCATCAAGTGCGGCGACGAACAGCGCCGAGGTAGCGATCGCCAGCGACAGCCTGCATACCAAGGCTGTGGAGTCCTTCATCGTATCGCCGCCCGCAGGGCTGCAGCCAGCCGCGCCGCTTGACGGTGACGACCAGCGCGGACTGAGCTGGTCCTTTACACCGGTGATTGGCACGACCTACACCTTCATCAAGTACGTGGGCGTCGCCGCCGCATCTGACAAGCCGCACCCTGCATCAGATGTCGGTGAGATCGCGCGCCAGGTGGCGAAGGCTGCCGCCGACGGCGCGTATGAAGGTGGCAGCGATCCAATCAGCGTCTATGCGCAACTACTGAATGCGCATGAGCAGGCATGGCTGGATCTCTGGCAAAGCGATGTGATGGTCGACGCCGATCATCCGCATTTGCAGGCGGTTATCCACGCCTCCGAGTACGCGCTCTTTGCCAATGTCAGGCAGGGCGCGCGGGCGAGCATCGCGCCGGCGGGCCTCACCAGCGACAACTACGCGGGAATGATCTTCTGGGACGCGGAGACGTGGATGTATCCGTTCCTGTTGACGATGCATCCTGAGCTGGCGAAGTCGGTCGTAGATTACCGGTACGACACGTTGCCCAACGCGTTGCGCAACGTGGAGGAGAGCTCGTCGGAGGTCCGTGCGACACGTGGCGGCTTTTTTCCCTGGACATCCGGCAATGGACTCTTGTCGGTGGACCGCGGTGAAACCCCCGAAATCCACTTGCAGGCGGATATCGCGCTGGCGCAATACCAGTATTACGAAGCGACAGGCGACAAGGGGTGGCTAAGGAACAACGGCTGGCCTGTGATCAAGGCGATTGCCGACTACTACTGCTCGCGCGCGACCAAAAATCCGGACGGCAGCTACAGCATCCGGGGCGTCGACGGTCCGGACGAATACACCGTAGGCGCCACCGATGCGGCTTACACCAACGGCAGCGCGATTCAGGCCATCAACGTGGCTATCCATGTCGCGCAGCTGCTCGGCGTTGACGCGCACAAGGCATGGCCGGAGCTAAGCGGAAAAATCGTACCGCCCATGTTTGATACCGAGCGTCGTATCCACCTGCAATTTGCCGGTTTCTCGCCCCACTCTTCCAAGCAGCTCAAGCAGGCGGACGTCGTGCTCCTGACCTACCCGATGGAATACCCGATGCCCTCGGACGTCGCCATCAACGACCTCAACTTCTACGCTGCCCGCACCGACCCTCAGGGGCCCGCGATGACCAACTCTGTCCAGGCCATCATCGCGGCGCAGTTCGGGTTGCCGAGCTTCACCACATTCTTCAGCCATGCCTATGAGCCCTATGTCGTGGGCCCCTACCTGAACTTCAACGAGACATCGGTTATGGCGCCGAGCGCGGGGCAAGGCTATCCGGCCTATACCTTCGTAACGGGTGCGGGCGGGTTCCTGCAAACCCTGTCCAACGGCATCGCCGGGTTTCGCTTCCGGGAAGATGGTATCGAGCTCGCTCCAGTGCTCGCGCGGGACGCTGTGGAGGGATCAGCCCTGTCGCGCGTTCACCTGAGCGGCATGCATTGGCAGGGCCGAACCTTTGATGTGGATGTCACGCCGCAGCAAACCCGCGTGACGCTGACAAGCGGCGCGCCGGCCATCGTGCGCACATCCGCCGGCCAGGAAACACTCGCGCCGGGCAGGCCTTTGATACTGGATACGCGAGTTATTCCATCGCGAACAGGCGGCTAAAACGGCTGGCGCGCGCTTGGCGAGCCGGTCCGGCAGAACACGGCGCAGGGTCGGCTTGCGTCCGGATGTGGGTGCTGCGTCCACGGCGGTACTTGGATGCTATCGGGGCACATGGAAGGGAACCCTTGGCCGGCCTTCCAGTCAGGCCTTGCAAGGCTTTCGTGGCGATGGCTTCGCAAATGGACTTGTTACGCGCCTACAAGTGCGGGTGTCGTCAACACGATCTTGCCAAAGTGCACGCCCGAGTCGATAAGCGCGTGAGCTTGGCTCGTATGTTCGAGCGTGAAGGATCGATACACCTGCGGCGTGAACTGACCCGCTTCGATGAGCGGCCAGACCTGCGCCTCCAGCTCGGAAATGATCGTGGCTTTCTCTTCGTAGGTGCGAGAGCGCAGCGTCGAGCCAACGATCGTCAGACGCTTGGACATCAAGGGGAACAGGTCCAGCTCCTTTGCAGGCCCCTTGAGCACGCTCACCTGTACGATCCTGCCGTTCACTGCCGCGGCCTGAAAGTTTCGCGCCACGTAGTCTCCCGCAATGATGTCGAGGATCACGTCCACGCCCCTGCCGCCCGTGAACTCAGCGACCTTCGTCACGAAGTCCTCCTCGAGGAAGTGGATGGCGTGGTCTGCGCCAAGCAGCAGACTCGACTCGCGATGCGCGTCGGAGCCCACCGTTGTGATTATTTTCGATGCGCCCATGGCCTTCGCAATCATGGTTGCGGTGGTGCCGATACCCGAGGCGCCACCGTGGATCAGCACAGACTCGCCCGTCAGCAGCTTGCCGCGCTGAATCAGGTTGGCCCATACCGTCATGAGCGTCTCCAGCATCGCCGCGGCCTCGGTCATGCCAAGGCCCACTGGCAGCTTCATGGTGACGTTGTGATTGGCGACCGCGTATTCGGCATATCCGCCGCCGGTGACGAGCGCGCAAACCAGGTCGCCGCGCTTGAAGCGGTGCACGGCGTCGCCTACGGCGACGATCTCGCCGGCGATTTCGAGCCCCGGGATATCCGAGGCGCCCGGCGGCGGCGCGTACAAGCCCTTGCGCTGAAATACGTCGGGTCCGTTGACGCCCGCGGCATGGACTCGGATCAACACTTCGTCGGCGTTGGGGTGTGGCATCGGGCGCTGGGTCGGCACCAGTACTTCGGGGCCGCCCGGACGGCTGATTTCAATCGCGGTCATGGTGATGGGCAAGGATGGCAAAAAGTCGGACATGGGGAGCCTCGCAACGAGCGAAGTGATTGTTGGGTGGCAAAAGCATATGCTTGGCCATTGATGAAATCGCGCAGCGATTTTCATGTCCATGCATGCAAATTTGCATCACGGTGGAGGTCTCCTTTGAACTGGGACGACACTCGGATCTTTCTGGCCGTCCAGCGGGAACGCAGCTTGCGTGGCGCCGCGCGAACCGTTGGGCTGGATCAGGCCACTGTCGGTAGACGGCTCGCGGCACTCGAGCGGGCGCTCGGCGCGACGCTGTTTTTGCGCACTTCCAATGGCTATGCGCTCACCTCGGTGGGTGAGATCGCGCTGCGTGCGGCGGAAAAAATGGAGCAGTCAGCGAACGATCTGGTTCGACAGACCCAGGGCGTTGACGAGCGTCTTGCAGGCGAAGTCCGGGTGACGACAACCGACACGATCGGCCTCGATTTCGTGATGTCCGCGATGCGTAGCTTGCACGACGAACACCCGAACGTACGCATACTGCTCGACACATCGACACAGGTGCAAAACCTCGCAAAGCGCGAGGCCGATATAGCGGTGCGCACCATAAGGCCTGAAAACCCCGACCTGCTCGCGCGCAAACTTGCTGCGTGGCCAATGGGGCTCTATGCGTCGGCCGCCTATCTTGAGCGGCATGGTGAGCCTGTTTCCGGCACGGCTTTCGAAGGGCACGACATCGTGTGCTACCTGCCGTACATGCAGGCACGCCGACAACTCACCCTGGTCGGTGAGCCGATTCATGGCGGACGCATCGTGAGCGGGCTGAATTCGAGTCTGACGCTGCGTGCGGCGGTACGCGAAGGGCTCGGCCTCGGCGAACTTCCGGTGCCGATCGCTGAGCGCGATGGTCTCGTTCGCATTTGGCCAGATCGCACTAGCGCGTTGCCGTATGAGGTATGGATGGTCACGCACAAGGACCTGCGCCACACCGCGCGCGTGGTCGCCATGATTGACCATATTGTGCGGGCCTTCGAATAGGTCGCCGCGACACAGCTTGCCGCGCCCAAGGCAACAACGTGTGCGCGTCGGAACCGGATCGGACCTAAAACAATGTTGTCGCCATAGCGCCGGCTGATGAACGCCCGCACCGCTGCGTTCAAGCATTTCTTGTCAGCGGCGCAACGTGGTGATGATCCGCTTTGCCCGTCGTTTAAGTGGTGGACGATCCGGGAATGTCTCGCACGACTTCGGTCAATTTTCCGGAATTGATCTCGTAGAATAAGCCATAGAGCTTGACGTGCTCCGGAACGGCCTGGCTCTTGCGAAGCAATTTGACGTCATAGTTGAGCGACTCCTCGAAATCCATGATGGCTAGGCTATCGTGATCGAATAACGTCGGGGATGTCAGCGTGCTGATGATCGCGAAATTCCTCGATCATCAGGTCCGGCGTGAGCGTCGTCGTACCGCAGAACGAGCGATGCACCACGGCGACGTTTCTGACACGAACCCCGGGGGTTTCCTGTATTCGTATTCACTGAACCTGCCCATTTTCCGGCTCCGCTGA
The DNA here is from genome assembly GCA_963783075.1 of uncultured Gammaproteobacteria bacterium. Lineage (GTDB taxonomy): Bacteria > Pseudomonadota > Gammaproteobacteria > Xanthomonadales > Rhodanobacteraceae > Dyella. The sequence continues at coordinate 1,030,144 of CAWAMF010000001.1, forward strand.
AGTTTGATCGGATGAAATCGGGGTGATCTGGTGCCACTGGCAATGAACAACCCGCGCTACGCTGGGCATTGCCCTTGCACCATGGCGGCGATGTGAACCGTCCCGGGAAATCGACGTCCGTTACGGCTGCCGCCTGGGGCGGAGGTCGAAAGATGGGAGTGCCTGAGGGCGCTTGAGCCCCGCCTTCGATGGCGGCCTCAACGGGTCGATGCCATCCATCGCGAATCGTTCGGGAAGGCAAAATTGAGCAACGGCAGCCAGGTGCTAGACACAGGCAGGCTGCTCAGCCGTCATCAGAATCCGCAGTACGCACGTACCAGGTCGCCTCGACCAGGCCGCGGCACAGGAAGCAGCAGGCGCCGTTCGGCAGCGCCCAACACGCGTGGTTCCAGGGAGACGCGACTGCGGGGCGGTAGCGCAACCCAAAGCATCCGTGTGCCACGCAGGGTGCGGCCCCGGGCCCGTCCAGCAGGCGCCTGCGCAGACCGTCGGTAGCCACCAAACCCCGCCATTGGCCGCGCCAGCCGTGGCTACAGGCGTTTCCGCAATATGCTGCGGCACCGCTTGACACCGGTGTCAATTACGTTACACGCTGATATCAGTTCCATTGCGAGGGGGCGCGCTGGACGTGGCAATCGACCATTCGGATCGACTGGCGGGGAGGCCGCAAATGCCGTTTTTGGCAGCCGACATAGGCGGCACGCATGCGCGTGTTGCGCTGATGCGCGCCTCGCCCGGCGGAGCCGGCGGGGTCGAAACGCTTGTCTACCGGGTATTCGCGTGCGCGCAGTTCTCGACGCTGTCGGAACTGCTGCAAGCCTTTGTCGGGGTCGAGGTCTCCGTGAGGCACTGCGTGCTCGCTTGCGCGGGCCAGATCATGGGCGACGAGGTCGTGAACGACAACCTTGCCTGGCCCATTCACCTGACGCAGTTGCGTGAAACGCTGGGCCTGGACGAGATTGCCGTGCTCAATGATTTCGAGGCGCTTGCCTACGCGCTCGACGGCACTCTTGCGGATGGCGGTCGCCACCTTTGCGGGCCGGACACGCGTTCCACTGGCCCGACCCTGGTGATCGGACCAGGTACTGGCCTCGGTGCGGCGGTGCACGTTCCTGGCCCTGCCGGCGGCTTCGTGCTGGCGACGGAGGCCGGCCAGATGGATTTCGCGCCGAACTCGGTGCGTGAGCGCGAGGTCCTCGCGCACCTGGCGCCGAATGGCGGTTATGTGCCGTTTGAACACATCGTGTCGGGTCCCGGCCTGCTGACCATTTACGCAACGCTGTGCGCGCTGCACGGGGAAACGCCGAGGCTGGCGACGCCCGAGGCCGTCACGACGGCAGCCGTTGCGTGCAGTGATGCGCAGGCCGTGGAAGCGGTGGAGATTTTCTGCGCCTCGCTGGGAAGCTTTACCGGCAACCTTGCGATGGCGTTCATGGCGACCGGCGGGGTGTATCTGGCGGGCGGCTTCCTGTCCTCCATCTTCGGGCTGCTCAAGCGCAGTGCTTTCGAAGAACGATTCCTGCACGCACGCAGCGCACGCGCGCTGCTATCGGAAGTGCCCGTACGGGTAACAGAGCACGGCAGCCACGGCGTGCTGGGTGCGGCCCACTGGTACCTCAGGCGTGGCATGTCCGGAGCGCCACGGCATGGCGTGGCAGGCGGCGTAGGCCCATGAGTCACCTCGCGACGACAAGGCGTTTCATCTGCCTCGCCTTCGCGTGGCTGGCGGCTACGAGCGCAGTCAACGCTGCGCCTGCCGTACCCAAGTGGTCACTGCTGCCGCAGCCGGCAGCGGCTCGCCCCGCCGCATCGGGCGCGGCCGAAATCGCGGATGGTGCCGTGGTCTCGGTGCATGGTGCGGAAAGCCAGCACGTGCAAGCCATCGCAGCGCAGCTCGTGCAGCGGGTGGCCGACACCAACGGGCTGACCTTGCGCCTGGCGACTACGGGCGCTGCGCATCCTGCCATCACGTTCGACGTGAACCCGAACGCCGATGTCGCGGACGAAGCCGGCTATCGCATCACAGTGACGGACAGCGGCATCCTGGTCACGGCACGCACTGCGCGCGGTGCGTATTACGGCAGTGTCACCCTGTCGCAGCTGTTGACGCCCTCCGGGTGGACTCGTGGTGCACCGGTCGAAGTGGCCGATGGCGTCATCGATGATCACCCGCGTTTCGCGTGGCGTGCACTGCTGCTCGATTCCGGGCGGCACTACCAGAGCGTGGCGGACATCAAGAAACTGATCGACTGGATGTCGCTCCACAAATTGAACGTGTTGCTCTGGCACCTCACCGAAGACCAGGGCTGGCGACTCGACATTCCCAAGTATCCCAAGCTCGCGACAATCGGCGCCTGCCGCAAGGCAGTGGGCCTGGACAGCGAACTGACCGGTGCTGCCGACAAACCCTATTGCGGCTTTTATACGGAAGCCGACGCGCGCGACATCGTGCGTTATGCCGCCGAGCGCTATGTGGACGTGGTGCCGGAAATCGATCTGCCCGGGCATTCGCAGGCAGCCATCGCCGCTTATCCCTGGCTGGGTGTCACGGGCAAGCGTCCCGACGTGTGGACGGCGTGGGGCGTCAGCCCGTGGCTGCTCAATCCCAATGAAAAGACCTTGCAGTTCGTCGACGACGTGCTCGACGAGGTAATGCGGATATTCCCCTCGCGATACATCTCCATCGGTGGCGACGAGGCCGACAAGCAGCAGTGGAATGCCTCGCCGGAAGTGCGTGCGCAGATGCACAAGCTGGGCCTGGCCAACATGGATCAGCTGCAAGCCTGGTTCATGGATCAGGTCGCCGCGCATCTGGTCAAGCACGGCCGCACGCCGGTGGGCTGGGATGACGAGCTGGTTGCCGGCGCGACGCTGCCGACGTCGCAAGTGGTGATGTCGTGGCACGGCGACGACAACGAACGTGTGGCGCTCGCTGCCATCCAGCAGGGCCACGACGTGGTGATGACGCCACAGGAATCGCTGTACTTCGATCACTACCAGTCCGACCTGCCCGACGAATGGGCGGGGCCGCCTCCGTCCGCGACGCTGCGGCAAGCCTATGACACCACCGTCGTCCCGAACGGTGCGAGCGCGAGTGAAGCCCGCCACATCATCGGCGTGCAGGCCGGTCTGTGGACCGAGCAGATGCGTACCTTTGCGCACGACCAGCATGCGGTATTCCCGCGCATCGCGGCACTTTCGGAGCTGGGTTGGTCGCCGGCGAACGCGCGCGACTGGAACAGCTTTCTGCAACGCATGCCGGCCGAACTGGCGCGTTACCGCGCGCTCGGCATTGGCTATGCCGATAGTGCGTTTGCACCGGTCTTCGTTGTGAATGCAGCGGCTAACGGCGGGTTCCGGATCGAGCTATCAAATCAGGCGGACTTCGGCACGATTCGTTACACGACCGATGGCTCCAACCCGACCAACCAATCCGCGCCGTACGCACAGCCGCTCACGCTGCCGGGCAACGCGACCTTGCGCGCCGCCACATTTGCATCATACGGCTTCGAACTGGCCGCGCCACGCACGCAGGTGCTGGACGCAACCACCGAACTGAGCCGCGATGGCAGCGCGCTTGCCACCTGTTCCAAGCAACCAGCCTCGCGTCTGGACGGCGCCAAGCCGGCGCGGGAGCGGAATCCGGTCTACTCGGTCGATATCGGCAACGCGTGCTGGCTATGGCCGCAGGCGCCACTGCAAGGCGTCAAGCATGTGGTGATGACGGTCGAGCGCGTGACATGGCGCTTCGGTGACGAGGCCAAGGACGCCGTGGTGCGTCACAAGGCAAGCACCGCTGGCGAGTTCGAGATCCATGCCGATTCCTGCACCGGGCCGCTGCTCGCCAGCTTGCCGCTGCAGGGTGCGGTGCAGGCAAAGGGCCAAGTTCGTCTTGATGCAAACGTTGCAATGCCGGCGGGGGCCGGCGTTCGCGACCTGTGCGTCTTCGTTACCGGCGATCCGCGTGATGGCCAGTGGGCGTTGGCGCGAATGGTGTTTTCGAAATAAGCGGTAAGCGGGGCTTGCGTCCCGCGCAGTAGTACCGAGTGCAATGGCCTTGGCTCACGAAGCCTTGGTTGGGGACAACGAGAGATGGCATCACGACGGTGTGCAAACCAGCACGCACGCCGGGCTACGCGCGTTTTTGAATTCCACGGAGAACCTGAGGTTCGACAGGCAACACCAACGAGGTTAAAGCCCATGTCCACCGTATTTCGCAAGCATCCATTGTCATTTGCCATCACCGTGTCGCTGTTCGCGGTTGTGTCGACGTCGGCGGTTGCGTCGACATTCCTCGACGTCCAGGCGGACGGCGAGCAGGCGCAAGCCAACTCGGCGCAAACCGCGCCGACCCCGGCTCAAGCGCCAGCTCCGTCGTCGCCCGACGCCAAGAAAGACGGCACCAAGGCCAACAGCACCGACGCGGAGAAGAACGCGGTCACGCTGTCGACCGTGGCTGTCTCCGGCGTGCGTGCTTCGCAGATACGCGCGATCGACCTGAAACGCGACGCTCCCAACATCCAGGACAGCATCACCGCGGAAAACATCGGTGCGTTGCCCGACACCACCATCACCGACTCCCTGCAACGCGTCACTGGCGTGCAGATCAACCGCGACGCCGGCGTGGGTACCTCGGTGGACGTGCGCGGCTTGCCGCAGGTCGGCACCATGTTGAACGGCGAAGTATTCATCACGGCCGACCAGATCGACTCGCAGCAGCCCGACTTCACCATGCTGCCGTCGACGCTGTTCCACGGCGTGGACGTGATCAAATCGTCCACCGCCAACGAGACCGATGGCGGCATCAGCGGCGCCATCGATCTGCATACCTACCGGCCCTGGGATCTCCCCAGCGGATTTACCTATAGCTATTCTGCCGATGGCGAGCGCGGCACCACCACCGATCACCTGGGGCCCGAGGCCAACGGTCTCATTTCATTCAACGACGAAGGCCACTGGGGTCTGCTGGTTGCCGCCGATTTCTCCAACACCCGACGGATGAACTCAACCGAAGGCCTGGACCAGTACGGCGTCGTGCTTAATGGCGAGAACGCCGCCAGTGCGGGCGGCTACAACGGGTTCCTGGCGCCGTGGAACGGTGCGCCGATTCCCTCGAAGATCGTGCAGAACGCCGACGGTAGCGTGGACGTCAATGGCGATGGCAAGTCCAACGGCGTGTTCATGGGCAGCCAGGACATCGGCCTCAACGACATCATCATCCAGCGCAAGCGCAAGTCGGCCAATGCCTCGTTCCAGATGGATCTGGGCAGCGGCTTTACCGTGACCAGCGACTACTTCTACTCGCAGCAGCGAGAGTAGGACCGCAACTCGGCATCCAGTTCAACTCCACCAACTGGCAGGGCGCGACCTACGTGCCGCTGCAATCGCGCAATACCGGCAGCCCGGCGCTCGGCTCCTACGGCACGCCTGAGCCAGGTTGGGCAGGCTCGCAGATATACACCACGCAGGTGTACGAGAAGTGGCCGGGCGACGTGGAGTCGTATTCGCAGATCATCCAGAAAAGCTCCGTTGCGAAGAACCTCAACCTGCAGATGGATTACGACGACGGCGGCCCTTTTACGGCTAGCGTGCGTGGCATTCGCGACACGGCATCGCAGTCGAACCAGGAAACCGACGTCAACATTTCCGACTCCGACGGCGCGCTGTGGCCCAACGTGCTGATGGACGGCGTGTCGCCCGACGCCGTGCCGCCGGCACGTTCGTCTACCCCGCGCAACTGGGCGGCAACCGCGTATTCAACGCCAACGGCATTCCGCAGAACACAGTTCCGATCATCGCGAACTTCGGTGGCCGCTACATCTCGGTCAGCATGCCCTCTTCGCTGGCTGCCGATTTTGCCAACCCCAACGACTGGACGATGAAGACGCTGGAGTCTTCCGGCGACTACGACCGCCAGGTGGCGCTCAACGCGTTGCGTTTCGACGGCAAGTTCGATTTCCAGGACGGGTTCAAGCTCGAATTCGGCGTGCGCAACAGCATCCGCAGCGCCGACAACGACGGCTGGACGCTGGAAACGCCCGTCTATGCAGGCATCGGTGCAAGCGACCCGGGCGGATGTCTGGTGCGCTACGTGGGTGCCGACGTGGTGATGAACAGCGGCTCGTGCACCGCTGGCAACGATCAGGGCTACTTCCGCGCAGGACCGCTGTCCGCGATATCGATGCCCAATACCGCCGCGCCGCTGTCGAGCAACTTCAAGCAGTACAACAACCTGCTTGGCTCAGGCATCAACTTCTGGGCGGTTGACCCCAACGCGATGGTCAACCCTATTTCGTACTGGAAATCGCTGTACCCCGACACCGAGCAGGTGGCCGAACCAGGCACGACCTGGGGCGTGACGCTGAAGGAGTTGTCGGGCTACCTGCAGGGCGATTTCAACGGCACGATGTGGGACATGCCATACAGCGGCAATGTGGGCGTGCGGCTGATTCACACCAACCTCAACGTCACCCAGCACTTGAGTGGCGACCCGGGCTCGTACGGCGACGAACCCGTCGATGCCGGCACCGCCGTCACCAAGCGCAGCTATCAGGACGTGCTGCCATCGGCCAACTTCTCGCTGGATCTGACCGAAAGCCTGAAGTTCCGACTGGCCTATTCCAAGAACATGATGCCGCTTGATCTCAGCACCTGGGCCGGTGGATTGCAGCTGAACTACTCGCTGGCGGAAACACCGCAGGGTCCGATTTTCCGCGTCGCGGATGGCACATCGACCGGCAACCCGAACCTCAACCCGTGGCGCTCCACCAACTATGGCGCATCGCTGGAGTACTACATCAACCCCACCAGCATGCTCAGCCTTGCGCTGTTCCGCATCAATGTGGACAGCTTCATCAAGAACGGCAGCGTCACCAACTGCACCCTGCCGGATGAAGACGGCGTGGTTCGCGATCATTGCATCGTCATCACCCAGCCCGTGCAGGGCACCGGCAACAGCATCCACGGTGCGGAATTCGATTACCGCCAGGGCTTCACCTTCCTGCCGAGCTTCCTGTCCAAGACCGGCATGGAGATAAACGGCACGTATGCACCCAGCAACTCGGGCGAGACGGACCTGGCGGGCAGGCAGATTCCCTTCCAGGACAACTCCACCGAGTCCGGCAACTTTATCCTGTGGTATCAGGATGACCACTTCCAGGCACGCGTCGCGTACAACTACCGGTCGAAGCGTGCCGTGATGGATAGCGTGGGTGGCATTACGGGCATGGAGATGTATGAGGCGCCGCAGAAGTATCTCGATGCGTCGATCTCGTACAAGTTCAACAAATACTGTGAAGTGTTCCTGGACGGCACCAACCTGACCAACGAGTACCAGAAGTATTACCTCGTGTGGCCCGATCAGCCTGCGCACTCGACGTTCTCTGAGCGCATGTTCATGTTGGGCGTGCGCGGCCAGTGGTAACCGGAGCGTCCCCCTCGGCGACCCGGGCTTGAGGGTGGTCCCATTCCTGCGAAATTGCGGGAATGGGACCACCGCAACGCGGACCGGGTCCGGAGCAACACGATCATTCTTCGGGTAGCTTCATCGATACCCCGTTCGCAACCCACCACGACAAGGCAAGCATGCAGGATTCCAGCGCGCCACCGCCCGTTCGCGACAACGCCCTCCATCGCTCCATCGGCCTGTTCTCGGGAACCGCGATCAACATGACCCAGATGTGCGGCATCGGGCCGTTCATCACCATTCCCATCATGGTCGCCGCGATGGGTGGCCCACAGGCGGTCATCGGCTGGATCGCTGGCGCCATCCTGGCCATGGCCGACGGCCTGGTGTGGGCTGAACTCGGCGCGGCCATGCCGGGCTCCGGGGGAACCTATGTCTACTTGCGCGAAGCGTTCCAGTACCGCACCGGCAAACTGATGCCGTTCCTGTTTATCTGGACGATGCTGCTGGCGATTCCCTTGCTGATGTCCACCGGCATCATCGGCATGGCGGAGTATCTGGGGTTCTTCTTTCCCAACCTGGGCTGGTGGCCAGTGCATCTCATGGGACTGGCGGCGACCGCCCTCGTCACGTGGCTGTTGTATCGCCGCATCGAATCGGTTCGCTCTATAACGATCGCGTTATGGATCATCATGCTGATCTCAGTCGTCGGCGTGGCGGCAGCCGGCTTCTCGCACTTCCATGCAAGCTTCGCTTTCGCTTACCCGGCCGACACGTTTGGCAGCCACTTCTTCATGGGCTTGGGCGCCGGGCTGATCATCGGCATCTACGACTATCTGGGCTACAACACCACTGCCTACATCGGCGATGAGCTGCGCAACCCGGGTCGCACGATGCCCGGCTCCATCATCGTTTCGGTGATCGCGATGATGTTCATCTACCTTGCGTTGAACATCAGCGTGCTGGGCGTGGCGCCGTGGCAGGAAATCGCCCAGTCCAAGTCGGTGGCTTCGCTGGTGGTGGAGCGGAGCTGGGGGCATCTGGCTGCCGCCGTCATGACCGTCCTCATCATCGTCACCGCGTTCGCTTCGGTGTTCACGGGGCTGCTGGGTGGCTCGCGTGTGCCGTTCGAGGCAGCGCGCGACAAGGTGTTTCTTTCCGTGTTCGCACGCCTGCATGCCAAGCACGGCTTTCCGCATGTGGCACTCCTCACGATGGGTGTGGTGACGGCCATCGGCACATTCTTCGACCTCACTGAAGTGATCAACATGCTGTTGGCCGCGACCATCATCGTGCAGTCCATCGCGCAGATCGCCGCATTGGTGGTGCTGCGCAAGCGCCAGCCGAATCTTGATCGCCCATACAAGCAATGGCTTTACCCGGTGCCATGCGTGATCGCGCTGGTGGGGTGGGTCTATGTGTACGTGTCCGCCTCGACGTTGTCGCTGATCCTCTCTGGCATCTGGATCGTCGCAGGCCTGGTGGTGTTTGCGATCTGGGCCAAGCTCAATCAATCCTGGCCGTTCGCGCCTGTTGAAGTACGCGAAACCTATCTTGGGAAGCACTGACGCCATGCAAACTCCCGCCAAGCACGTGCTCTGGATGATGGTCGCCATGGCAGCATCGGCCGCACACGCCCAAACGGCCTACGCTCCTACGCAGGTCAGTGTCGAGGCCGGCTCCGCCACCCCTATCGCCCATTGGCAGATTCAGGACAGCGCCAAGGCGCAGCAAGGCGGCGCCGAAATCTCCTCGACCGGCTTCGCCGCCACCGACTGGTACCCGGTGAGCGGCCGTGCGACCGTGATGGCCGGGCTGTTGGAGAATGGCACGTATCAAGAACGACGTGTTCTACAGCGACAACCTGCGTGCGGTGGAGGAGCCGGATGCCAGCGGCAATTTGTTCGTGACGCCCTGGTGGTATCGCGCGCAAATTCACGCTGCCGAGGGACGTGGCGGGACGCACATACGCTGCTGCGTACCAACGGCATGATTGCGAGCGCCGACGTGTGGATAAACGGACACCTGGTCGCCGACCATGCCGACGTCGCCGGCGCCTATCCCGTGCACGAGTTCGACGTGACGCGCTGGGTACACGCGGGCGCCAATGTCCTTGCCATGCGCAGTGCATCCGGCAGACCCAAGGACGAGCCTGTCGATTGGCTGGGTCGACTGGAACCCGACGCCGCCGGACAACAACATGGGACCATGGCGGGGCGTGGATATCGCTGCGGACGGGGCCGGTCGAGCTGAGCTTCCCGCAGGTGACATCGACGCTGTCGCTGCCCGATCTCTCGCGCGCCGCGCTGACCGTGAAAGTGCAGGCGCGAAGAACCTCGATGCAGTCGGCGCACGACGCGACGATCACGCGGCATCGTGGCCGGCGTCTCGCTGCAACAGACCGTCCACCTCGCGCCCGGTCAGACGCAGGCCGTGTCGTTTTCCCCCAGGAGCGATCCGGGCCTCGCACCTGGATCATCCGAAGATCTGGTGGCCGGTCGGCATGGGAGCGCATCCGCTCTACCAGCTTGAGATGACCGCTGCCGTCGATGGCGCGATCTCCGACCGGGCCACGCGCGACGTTCGGCATACGCAGCGTCAGCTTCCACCTTACCCAGCAGGGCTATCGCCAGTTCTTCATCAACGGCAAGCCGTTGCTGATTCGCGGCGCGGGCTGGGCGCCGGACATGTTCCTGCGTGACGACCCCGCAGCGCATGGAGGCCGAGTTCAGCTATGTCGTGAACCTCGGCCTCAATACCATCCGCAGCGAGGGCAAGCTGGAGAACGCAGCGTTTCTACGACCTCGCCGACCGCGACGGCATCATGATCCTCGCGGGCTGGGAGTGCTGCGACAAATGGGAGTCGTGGGCCAAGACCGGCGGCGCGCCGTGGGACGCCGCGGACATGAGAAGGTGGCCGCAGCCTCGATGGCGAGCGAGGCGCGTCTGCTGCGTAACCATCCGTCCGTGATCGGCTTTCTGATCGGCAGCGACAACGCGCCGCCGCCGGCGATCTCGAAGATGTATGTCGACACGTTGCATGCCGAGCCGACTGGTCGCTGCCGATCATCGCGGCGGCTGTCGCCCAAGGCCACTGCCTGAAGACCGGCCCGTCCGGCATGAAGATGGACGGGCCCGTACGACTGGATTCCGCCGGCCTATTGGTATGCCGACAAGCTGGGCGGCGCCTTCGGGTTCGACTCCGAAGTCAGCGCAGGCGCGTCTATTCCGCTGCTTGAGGACCTGACCCGCATGCTGTCGCCGCAGGAGCTAGAGGCGCTGTGGAAGTACCCGCAGGCGCGGCAGTATCACGCTTCGGCCGCCTGGTCGACATTCGCGACTCGACGCCGTTCGACACCGCGCTGGCCCAGCGTTACGGCGCACCCAAGAGCCTCGAGGACTATGTCGCCAAGTCGCAGCTCGACAACTACGACAACGTCCGCGCGCAATTCGAGGCGTTCAACGCGCACATGGATGCGGCCAAGCCCTCGACCGGCGTCATCTACTGGATGCTCAACAACGCGTGGCCGTCGCTGCACTGGCATCTGTACGACTATTTCCTGAACCCGGCCGGCGCTTACTTCGGCGCCAAGATAGCCAACGAGCCGGTGCACATCCAGTACTCCTACGACTACGCGCGCCATCGTGCTGGTCAATCACACGCTTGACGCATGAGCATGGACTGCGGGCACGTATCCGCGTGCGCAACTTGGACGGCAGCGTGCGCTTACGAGCGGCGCCTGCAGAACATCGATCTCGCGGGCAACCACACGCAGCAGCTGGCGACGCTGCCGGCGCATCGCCGGCTTGTCGCGCGGCCTACTTCATCGAGCTCGAGCTCGCCTCGTCCGACGGCAAACCGATCAGCCGCAATGTCTATTGGCTCTCCACCCAGACCGACGAGCTCGACTGGGCAAATTCGAACTGGTACCTCACGCCGCGTGACGCAGTACGCGGACCTGACCTCACTGCAGTCCCTGCCTGCTGCGACGAGCGAGGTCCAGGCCAGCGATGCGGCACGAGGGCAGCTGAGGACATCACCACCGTCACGCTGACGGTGCCCGCATCGTCCAAGGCCGTGGCGCTGTTCCAGCACGTGTCGATCAGGCGTGGCGCGCAGGCGGCGACCTTGCGCTGCCGATACTGTGGAGCGACAATGACGTCACGCTTTGGCCCGGCGAATCGATGACCCTGACCGCGCGATACACATCGCAGGGAACGGCCGATCCTGTCGTCGAAGTGAGTGGGTGGAACGTTAAGGCTCAAAGCGTTCCAGCTTCCGCCACGCAGGGATCAGATCATTGAAGACGCAAAGGCTTCCATGTCGCGCGTGACCATCAACGATGTCGCCCGTGCGTCGGACACCTCGAAAAAGACCGTGTCGCGCGTGCTCAACAACGAGCCGAACGTACGCGACTCGGTGCGGGACCGCGTGCTTGCGGCCGTTGCGGAACTCAACTACCGGCCGCTGACTTCGGCGCGTAGCCTGGCGACCAACCGCTCGTTCCTGATCGGCCTGCTCTACGACAACTTGTCGCCGAGCTACATCATGGAAGTGCAGGCCGGCGTGCTGGAGGCGTGCGAGGCGAAGCAATACAGCATGATGGTGCAGCCGCTGGTCTCGACGGCACCGGACTTCGTCGAGCGCGTCGAGAGCATCCTCTCGCGGCACCAGCCCGATGGACTGATTCTTACACCGCCCATCACCGACCATCCGAAACTGCTCGAGCACCTGCGCAAGAGCGAGCTACCGTTTGCCTCCATCGCGCCACGCCAGCCCAAGGGCTGCATCGGCGTGATGCTGCGCGAGCGCGAAGCTGCCGCGGCGATGGTCGCGCACCTTGCATCGCTGGGCCACCGCCGCATCGCCCACATCATTGGTGACCCCAAGCATGGCGCAGGCATCTGGCGCCTCGCCGGCTACCGTGACGGGTTAAAGAGCGCAGGGCTGCAGGAAAACCCTGCGTACATGGTGCAGGGCCAGTTTTCGTTCGAGTCTGGCGTGGCCGCCGCCCGCCGCCTGCTGGCGCTGAAACAGCGGCCAACGGCGATTTTCGCGGCCGATGATGACATGGCGGTCGGCGCGATATGGGCGGCCGCGGAGGCCGGGGTGTCGGTGCCTGGCGACATGTCCATTTGCGGCTTCGATGACACCACCATCGCGACGCAGGTGTGGCCGCCGTTGACCACCGTTCACCAGCCCGTGCGCGAAATGGGCAAGCGCGCCACCGAGGAGCTGCTGCTGCGCGTGCTGGGCAAGGGAGAAGCCAGCATGGTCGAAATCGGCTACGAAATGCGCATGCGCGCATCGACGGCACCCGCGCCGTGAACCCCGGCGCACTTTTGCAGCCCACGCCACTGATCGAAAGGAGCACCACCATGCCAGACGCCAGCAACCCGCCGCGGAAGTTTCACTTCATCTCCGGGCTGCCGCGCGCCGGCACCACACTGCTGGCTGCCATCCTCAACCAGAACCCACGCTTCCGGGCAGGCATGACCAGCCCGCTTGCCGACATCATGGGTGTGGTGATGGCGGAAGCCAGCAGCAAGAACGATTTTTCGTTTGATGTTTCTGACGAGCAGCGTGTCTCGCTACTGCGCGGGTTGGTCGATAACTTCTACGCCGATCAGGCTGGCGCCGAGGTCGTGTTCGACACCAGTCGGCTGTGGTGCAGCCGGATGCAGTTACTCGACGTGCTGTTCCCGGGGGTGAAAGTCATTGCCTGCGTGCGCCAGCTGGCATGGGTGCTGGACAGTATGGAACGCCTGGTGCGCAGGCAACCGGTCAGCGTCAGCAAGGTGTTCCGCTTCGACACCAACACCACGGTGTACTCGCGCATTGAAGCATTGACGGATCCGCGCGGCATGGTGGGCTTCGCCTATCAGGCCACCAAGGAAGCCTTTTATGGCCCGCATGCACAAGACCATCTGCTGATGCTGACCTATGAAAGCCTGGTGAGCAATCCGGTCGCGGCCGTGCGCGCGGTCTACCAATTTCTTGGCGAGCCCTGGTTCGAGCACGACTTCGACCACATCCAATACAACGCGGACGAGTTCGATGCCCGCGTCGGCATGCCCGGCCTGCATTCCGTGAGGCCAAAGGTAGAGTCAGTCGAACGCCAGTCCATCCTGCCGCGCGAAATCTTCGGGCGCTTCGCCAACGAAGCGTTCTGGATGGACCCGAAGAACAACGTCAACCTGGTACGCATCGTGTAGTGGTTTATCGTCGCTGCCATCGACAAAGGCCGCGCAAATGGCCTTTGTCGTATCTGCAAGACGCAGTCGGCGGTTTTCAAGCAGGCAACAAGGTATGGGCCGAGTGCCGGCAGCGCAGGGACCAGGCGCTTCGCTATTGGGGGCCGTCCGCGGCTCCGGCGATGACGAACGTCGTGACCGAATCTCGGGGAAGCGTGGCCGTCAGCATGCCTTGCGATAGAACGAGGCCCGAGACCGGAGCCAGGCTCTCCGTGGCGGAGCTGCGAAAGGCCGTGACGCTGGTTCCCATGGTCGATAGGCGCGACAGGTCGTAACGGACATCTTCGCTGCGACGGGACGCATTGGTGCTCACCACGATCAATGACCCTTCCTTGCTATTGAGTGCAGCCAGGCTCTGGTCGTCGTCGGTGTCGATAAAGATCGCACCAGGCCGAATGAATCGGCTGTAGTTCGCCATAACCCAGTATTTTCTGCCTCGTTCCGGCGGCGAGGGTTTGCCGTCCATCTCGTTTGTGAGCAAGCCCCAGTCCGGTCCGTCGACCGCCTGCCAGTAGATCCAGGCTGCCGGATGCATCTGCCTCACGTCGGCCAAAATGGCTTCGGACAGCGTCATGCCGGTGGGATCATCATCGCCATATTCGGATTGCCACAGCCTTTTGCCTGACTCGGTAACGCTATTGGCCAGTGCCTTGCGCTTGCTGCCGTTGTAACTATGCGTGTTGACCTGGCTCAGAAATGACCGCGTGTCCTGGTCGAAACTGCGAAAGGTTGCCAGGGCATCGTCGATATCGTTTTCATCGGATGCGCTGACCGTGGTCGCAAGCCCCAGAGATGCGAGGGCCCGACCCGTAGCCTGCACCACGCGGGATTGTGCTTCGCGATCGACATGGCATCCCTCCTGGTTGTGGCCATACCACCACCAAAGGGAGCTGGGTTCGTTGAGCGGTTCCACCGTTCGAAACGCGATGCCGTCCTGCGTTTGGAGGTGCGCCACCACGGTCGCCAGATACTGGGCGAAGTCGTTCTCATGCACGGGGGCGAGGTTGTTCAGCATGTCCGGCTGCAGAAGGGCCCGCACGCACAGCCCCTTCAGCTGCAAACCGCATTCCGCGCCGGTGACACTGCCACTGACGGTCATCCAGTAAGGAGGGGAATTGGCGAATGCCTCGAAGAGCGTAGCGCCATGCGCCTTCGCCTCGCGCAATACCCAGCGCTGCCCCGCGTCGGCATCCCAGTTCCATTGGCCGGGCGTGGGTTCGAACCCTTCCATGTCGGCACGAAAGGGCAGCATGTGCAGGTCGGGATTTTCACCGCCGCCGATGTTGTAGCGAACGACGGTAAGGCCGAGCCCCTTCTCCGGATCGAAAATCTTTTCGACGTAGTCGTTTCGGTAGGCTTCTGGAAAACTGCCCACGACCTTGGCCCACCAGGCCAGCGAAACGCCCCATCCTTCGAACGGCTGAGATCGCTGAGATGGGTCGATTCGAACCAGCGTATCCGCGGAAGCACCCATACTGCCGACAATGAGAAAGGCAAAAACAACCAGGCGCAGCACGACAAGCGGCACGACGTTCTTCACCGTTGGTCGGGCAGTCCAAATGCTCATCGGCGCGGTGGCACGGTGGCTGTTGCGTGATCACCCGAATACCGTTTCAGCATCGCCGCGCTCAGCCCGTTGGCGTGGGCGATCTCACCGTAGAGCGCGGCGGACGGGCGGGGCGTGCGTCGAAAGTCGTGATCGTAGTCCACTGCGATCAGACCGAATTTCGCATCGAATCCCTCGTTCCATTCGAAATTGTCCATCAGCGACCAGTGGATATACGAGCGAATGTCGACACCGTCGCGGCGTGCAAGCCACGCTTCACGGACATGCTCGACCAGATAGCGTTGCCTTTGCTTGTCGTCGTCGGCGCCATCGGCGGTGCCGTTCTCAAGGATCATCACCGGTTTTTCATAGCGCTTTCCAACCTTGGTCAGCAGCTCGTAGAAGCCGTGCGGATAGGAAGGCCAGCCGAGATCGTTGTGTTCCTCGCCGGGCAGGTCGGGCGCGACATTGCCGACGTCGGGGTCGAAGGGATGCCGCCAATCGCCATGCACATAGTTTCGGGCGTAGTAGTTGATGCCGACATAGTCCTCAGTACCCGCGAGGCCCTCGATCGGGCGATCGATGCCGGTCGCGGTGATCCGCATGCGGCCGCTGGCGACCGCGTCGAGGAAATCCCAGTTCCAGCTTTTGTCGACCACCCAGGCAAGCGCGCGGTCGAGCGGCGAGTAGCGGTCATAGGGCTCGAAGACCCCGACATTCTGGGTCAACCCGACGGACACCGACGCGCCGCGCGCGGTGGCAACCTGGTGCAGCACGCGATAGGCGTCCACATGCGCGCGCAGCAGTGCGGCGTAAACGTCCTGGGCACCGGCGAAGTCGCCGCGCTTCTCGCCCGGTGGGTAGGAACCGAGGACATAGCCGTCATAGAGATAGACCATCGGTTCGTTGAGCGTGCACCAGATTCGCACGTCGGGAATGAAATTCTGCGCGACCGCCTCGACATAGACACGCCAAAGCGTCATCGCATCGGTGCGCTCCCATCCGCGTTTGCCGTTCGCATCTGCCTCGAAAAACCAGGCCGGCGAGACGTAGTGGAATAGCGTCACCACCGGCTCGATACCCCGGCTTTTCATGGCTGCAAAAACCTTGTGGTAATAAGCGATCGCCTCAGGATCGGGCTCGGTCATACCGGCGCGCGGAAACAGGCGCGCCCATTCGATGGAGACGCGAAAGGCGTTGAGGCCGAGCCCGGCGGCGGCATCGATATCCTGTTCGTAAAGGAGGTCGAACCCCGCCTTGTGGGTTCGCACCTGCTCGGGCCATTGGCCGAAATGGCGGATATTGCCGGGTGAAGTCGCGCCTAGCTTCTCGCCCTGGGCGAAACGATGGTCGCGAAACACCCCTGTCTCGAATGCGGTCCAGTCGCTGGCCGGCACGCTTTCAGCCTGTTGTCCGGCGATCGCTACGCCCCACAGGAAGCCCTTGGGAAACGTCATCGCCTGCACCGGAGCTGGGGTTGCGCGTTGCTCGCCGCGTCCCGGCAGGGCAACGCTCAACACCGCGCCCCCTAAAACGAGCAGCGCGAAAACACCGATGGCCGCGAAGCCCTTCCACGTGCGTCCCTTCATAAGTCGACCAACCTCATGCCGTCTTCCCCAAGTGGACGGCCCATCCAACTCGGGCCGGAACAAATGCACAAATGCAGGAACCCATGGCGTTTCAGTGCTTCGATGACGATTTACTCGACGACAACCAGTACCTGTCGTGCCTTGACTTGCTGACCGACCTGGCAATTCACCTCGTTAACCGTGCCGTCGCCAGCCGCTGCCATCTGGAACTCCATCTTCATGGCCTCCAAAATGACCAAGGTTTCGCCTTTGCGTACGGCGGCACCCGCCTGGACGTTCACCGCGACGATTTTTCCGTCCATCGGCGCGAGCAAGCGGCCGTCGCCGATTCCGTTCGCGCTGGCCGCCGGGGCGTAGGTGACGTCCTCGTAGCATTGCGTCAAGCCCTCAAAGCCTAGCCACAAGCGCTGCTGATCGCGGATGAAGTGAGCGCGGCTGCGCAAGCCGGCGACACGGAAATAGACGTCACACCCGTCGATGCGCTCAATGGCAAGATGCTCACTTGAACCTTCGGCGCCGGCGGCCACATGCACCGCGTGACCATCGTGAGCATGTCGCTGCACCGTGCAAACAAACTCGGCGCCGGCGTAACGCAACTTGATTGGAGAGGCCGCGCCCGGTGAGCTTTGCCAGTCGCGCAGGCTTCCATCGAAGCCCGACTTCGCTTGCAGGCCCAGCGCGTCCGTTTCATGCACCAGCAACGCCGCCAATGCCTGATGGCACGGACTTGGTTGGCGCGTGGCTTCGATCGTTTCAGCAGGAAAACGCTGAGCCATGAAGCTTGTGGAGAAGTCTCCGGAGCCGAATGCCTCGTCCGAGACAATCCTGGCCAGCAAATCGCGGTTGGTGATGACGCCCAACAGCACTGTCTCATCAAGCATCTGCAACAGTTTGCGCCGCGCCTCCTCGCGTGTTTTCCCGAACGCGATCAGCTTGGCCTGCATCGAATCGTAGAACGGGCTGATCGTCTGCCCCTCGATCAAGCCATGATCGACGCGCATGCCCTCGCCTTGCGCCGGATGCCAAGCGAGCACCTTGCCGGTCTGCGGCATGAAGTCGTTGGCCGGGTCCTCGGCGCATAGGCGAACCTCGATAGCCCAGCCATGGCGACGCGCAATGATCTCGTCCTGCGATAGCGGCAACGGTTCGCCCTGGGCAATGCGCAACTGCCACTCGACCAGATCCACGCCGTAGACCAGCTCCGTCACCGGGTGTTCCACCTGCAGGCGCGTGTTCATTTCGAGAAAGTAGAACTGGCCATCGCTCGCGAGCATGAACTCGACCGTGCCTGCCCCGACGTAATTGACCGCCCTGGCCGCGGCAACTGCCGCCGCGCCCATGCGCTGGCGCAGGTCGTCTTCCACCGCGGGCGACGGTGCTTCTTCCACGACCTTCTGGTTACGCCGCTGCACCGAACAGTCACGCTCACCCAAGTGGATCACATGCCCGTGGCGATCGCCGAACACCTGTATCTCGACATGCCGCGCGTTCACGACGGCTTTTTCGATCAGCAACTGCCCGTCACCGAAGGCGTTGGTGGCCTCCGAACGCGCTGACTGGATGCTGCTCAACAGCGAGGCGGCCTCGTGTACCAGCCGCATGCCGCGACCACCACCGCCGGCGGCAGCTTTGATCATCACCGGCAAGCCCACTCGCTTCGCTTCGGCAATGAGTGTGTCGTCACTTTGATCGTCGCCCTGATAGCCAGGCACACACGGTACGCCCGCAGCGATCATGCGAATCTTGGCCGCGGATTTGTTGCCCATCGCCTCCATCGACGCCGGATCGGGACCGATGAAGACCAGGCCGGCGCCTTGCACGGCCTGCGCGAAATCTGCCCGTTCCGACAGGAATCCATATCCCGGGTGCACCGCCTGCGCGCCACTCGTTTTCGCTGCAGCAATGAGCTGCTCGATGCAGAGGTACGACTCCTTCGCCGGCGCCGGGCCAATGCACACGGCCTGATCGGCCAAACGTACATGGAGCGCATCGGCGTCGGCTTGCGAGTAGACCGCCACTGTCTGGTAACCCAGCCGCTCACAGCCCCGAATAAGCCGAGCGGCGATTTCGCCGCGATTGGCGATGAGCACCTTTTCGAAGGCATGCTTGCCATCACTCATGACATCAACCCTGTGCCCAGTATGGGAGACGTTTCTCGATAAACGCCTGCGTGCCTTCCGCAGCCTCGGCGCCTTGCAAGGCCACGGAGAACTGCGCCGCGGCATCGTCGAGGATGGCATTGAGATCACGTTGACCCATCGACAGCATGATGCGCTTGGTCTGCGCATTCGCCTGCGGTGCGCAGCGACGGATCATCTGCAAGACATCGGCCAGGCGGTCATCAAGCCCCTGGGTATCGGTTTCCACGAAGTGCACCAGACCCAGTCGCTGCGCTTCGTCGCTGTCGAAGCGCGCCCCGCAGACGCCCAGACGTCGCGCTTGCGACAGGCCGATGCGTTCGACGACGAAGGGCGCAATTTGCGCTGGAATAATGCCGAGCCCGGTTTCCGGCATACCAAAGGTCGCATCCTTACTTGCTATGGCCACATCGGCCACGCAGGCCAGACCAAAGCCGCCGCCGAGCACCGCACCTTCGATAACCGCGACCGTAGCTTGTCGCGCTTCATTCACCAGCTGCAGCATATGGCCGAACTGGCGATTGAACCGTGCGACTGGATCCACCCCGTCACAAACGGGCTGGGCGCGCAGGCGCGAGAAATCCTTGATGTCACCGCCGGCACAAAAGTTTCCGCCCGCGCCACGCAACACCACGGCGCGGATGTCCGAGCATAGCTTGAGTGCATCGAATACGGCGACGATGTCGGCGAGCACCTCGGCGCTCATGGCGTTACGTGCGTCTGGTCGATTGAAGGTCAGGTACAGCACATCGCCGTCGAGACGGCACTGAACGCTTTGGGTTTCAGGAAGGAACATCGGCTGCCCTTTGCTTCTGTTTGCTGGTGCCGTTTCGTTTGAGGAGTGAGAGGTTCAAAAGCGAGCTACCCCAAAACTGCTCGTATTGACAGCCCGCGTTCGCCCCTCGCGGCAGATCGATAGCGTGTAAGCCAGCACCCGCCGGGTATCGCGCGGATCGATCAGCCCGTCGTCGTACAACCGCGCCGTGCCTGACAGGGGATGAGAGTCGTGATCGAACTGTTTGACGATACCTGCCTCCATCGCGACCAGCCTCGCTTCTTCTTCGGGGCTGGGTGAGATGCCGGCTTTGGCAAATTTCTCGCGACTGACGATGCCCATCACCTTCGCCGCCTGCTCGCCGCCCATCACGGCGGTACGCGCGTTGGGCCACGCGAAGATGAAGTCAGGATCGAAGCCGCGTCCGGACATGCCATAGTTGCCGGCACCGAAGCTCGCGCCAAGCACGATGGTGATGCGTGGTACGCGCACGTTGGCGACGGCCTGGATCATCTTGGCACCGTGCTTGACGATGCCGCCCTGCTCCGATTCAGTACCCACCATGTAACCGGTGGTATTCATCAGAAAGACCAGTGGCATGGCGGCCTGATCGCACAACTGGATGAATTGGCCCGCCTTGGCTGCACCATGCACCGTGATCGGTCCCTGATTGGCGATGATGCCAACCGTCATGCCATGGATGGTGGAGCGACCACAGACCGTCTGGCCGTCGTACTCGCTCTTGAATTCGAGAAATTCGGAGGCATCGACCACGCGCGCGATCACTTCGCGACAGTCATAAGGCTTGCGGTAATCGACGGGAACCACGCCGCACAGTTCGTCAGGGTCGTACAGCGGTTCGCGCACAGGGTGGGGCGAGAACGGCGGTTGGTGCTTGTTCCAGTCCAGGCTGGCGACGATGTCGCGGGCCACCCGAATGCCATCGGCGTCGTCCTCGGCCATGAATTCGCTGGTGCCGGCGACCTGGCAATGCATCTGCGCGCCGCCCAGCGCCTCGTCGGTGGCCACTTCACCGGTGGCGGCGAGCAGCAACGGCGGCCCGGCGAGAAACACTTTCGCCTGCTTGCGCACCATCACCACGTAATCGGACAAGCCCGGCATATAGGCGCCGCCAGCCGTGCTGGAGCCGTGGACCACGGTGATCTGCGGAATGCCGGCAGCGGAAAGCCGCGCCTGGTTGGCAAAAATACGACCGCCCTCGACAAACATTTCGGCTTGATACAACAAATTGGCGCCACCGGATTCCACCATCGACACCAGCGGCAGCTTCTGCTGCAGCGCGATCTCCTGCATGCGAAGGCCTTTGCGCATGCCCCAGGGTGTGACCGTGCCGCCCTTGATCGCACTGTTGGAGGCCGACAGCATGCAGCGCACACCCGCCACGTAGCCAATACCGGCGATCGTGTTGCCACCGGCCAGCGAGCCATCCTTGTCATCGTGCATGCGATAGCCGGCCAACGAGCCGAGTTCAAGAAACGGCGAGCCGCGATCGAGCATCAACTGGACACGCTCGCGAGGAAGCGATTGCTTGCGCTGGCGGAACTTGGCGGTTTGCTCAGCTTCGGTGTCGCGTACTTTCTGCTCGACCGCGCGCACCTCACCCAGGCAAGCCAGCATCTCCTGGCGGTTACACTGGAACGCATCGGACCCGCTGTCGATCATGGATTCAATCGCACTCATGGCGAGTTCCTCACTTGTTGCCGGGCAACGTGCCCATCAGCTTGCAGATGATGCCCAGCATCACTTCATCGGCACCGCCGCCGATCGACGTCAAACGGAAATCACGGTAAAAGCGCGCGGCGATGTTTTCCCACATGAAGCCCATGCCGCCCCAGTACTGCAGGCAGGCGTCAGTGACTTCGCGGCTTAGGCGGCCGACCTTGAGCTTGCACATCGACGCGAGCTTCACTACTTCCGGGTCGCTCGGCTGGGCGATGTACAACTCGGAGGTGCGGTACAACAACGCTCGCAAGGCTTCGATCTCGGTCTGCAACTCGGCAAGGCGAAAATGCACCGTCTGGTTGTCGAGCACGCTGCCGCCGAAGATCTTTCGCTCGCGTGCGTAGGCAATGGTTTCCTGGACCACATGTTCCATGCCCTTGACCCCCATCGCGGCACAGAACATTCGCTCTTCCTGGAATTGCTGCATCTGCATGATGAAGCCGGCACCCTCCTGGCCAATGCGATAGCGCTGCGGTACACGCACGTCGTTGAAAAACAGCTGTGCGGTGTCCGACGAGCGCATGCCAAGCTTGTCGAGCTTCCTGGCGCGTTCGACACCTGGGGTATCCATCGGCACGACAATCAGCGATTTGTTCTTGTGCGGCGCGCCGTCGGAGGTGTTTGCCAACAGGCATATCCAGTCCGATTGCATGCCGTTGGTGATCCACATCTTGGTGCCGCTGATGATGTAGTCGTCGCCGTCCTTGCGTGCGGTGGTTTTCAAGCCAGCGACATCCGAGCCCGCGCTTGGCTCACTCACGCCGATCGCCGCTACCGAATTGCCCGCAATCGCCGGCACAAGGAATTCCCGCCGCAGTTCATCCGACCCGTAGCGCGCCAAGGCCGGCGTCGCCATATCGGTTTGCACGCCGATGGCCATCGGCACGCCGCCGCATTGAATGCGCCCCAGTTCTTCTGCCAGCACCACGGAGAACGAATGATCCAGCCCGCTGCCGCCATAGGCCTCCGGCTTGGAAATGCCAAGCAAGCCAAGGCTGCCGAGCTTCTTGAACAGCTCGTGCGCGGGAAACAGCCCGTCGGCTTCCCAGGCATCAACATGTGGATTGATCTCCTGATCGACAAACTTCGCTACGGTTTGGCGCAACGCGAGATGTTCAGGCGTGGAAATGAAAGCGGACATAAGCCATTCCTTCGGTCAAACCAGCCCACGTTTTGGGGGGGCGTGCTGTCGTGGACAAAGACGGGGTCGAATTCGGTTCAATAGCCCCTCGGCGCTCATGCGGCTGACGCCTTGCCGTCTCGTTCCGCCCATTCGGCGATCTGCGTGTCCGAAACAAGCGAACGCGGCACACGTATCGGCAGGTCGAGCAGCATCTGCGCCATGCCCTTGCCCAGGGGATCCATGCGCGGCGAGGCTGGCCCACCACCTGCCAGGGCATCGTGCAAAAGCAAGTTGATGGCGTGGATTCCCGGCAAATAGAAGCGTTCGACGCGGCCGTGCATCAGGTGAGAGAAATAGGCGCCTACCGCCTCTGGCGTAAGCTGCTGCCAAAGTAGGGGCACCCATTCTTCACGGCGCGCGATCACGCCGATGTTCGACAGATTGCCTTTGTCGCCGCTACGCGCCCAGGCGAGTTTGATCAGCGCGACTTCGATGCATGGCTCGTCATTTGGCAGTGATGACGAAGGCGGCACTACCTCGGCTGCTGTTGGCCGGGTCGCCACGCCAAGCGACGGCGGAATGAGCACTGCATGCTGCTCGCCATGCATGTCGACATGAATGGAAAGCATCTGCTTGTCTATGGCAAACGCCAACTGCCTGACGAGCGGCGCGGGCGACGGCCGTCCTCCACCGGGACTGGTGGTGCCCGGTGCCCAGGACGTCGCGGAGGGTGCGATCTCGCGTGCAAAGATTTCGAGCGCCTGCTTGTTCGTGTGATCGACGACCACGCGAAGCATCACTTCGCGCGCGTCACGGGTACGCGAATGCGGGCCGTACATGGACTCTGCGCCGAGTACCTCGATGTAGGTGCCGTGATAGTCAGGCAAGCCCAGTTGCCGAAAGATCGCCTTGGTGCGCGCGAGAATCGCTTCCCCGGTTCGACGCGCCTTCGCGGCAGCGTCGATGCCGATGATGACCATGCTGCCAGCGCAGCGATAACCATCCAACACGGTTGCCGATACCTTGTAACTGTCCGGCGGGGAATAGCCGCGTGCACCGCTGACGTGGACATGCTCCGCGTCGAGCTGTTCGATCCGCACCTCACGGAAATCGCAGCTGACATCAGGCAGCAGATAAGCGCCAGGGTCGCCGATTTCGTACAGCAACTGCTCCGCGACCGCGGCGCGTGCGATCAGTCCACCGGTATGCGCCGGCTTGGTCAGCACGAACGTACCGTCGCTGGCGCATTCGACAATCGGGTAGCCGATGTTTTCCCAGTCCGGCACCTGCTCCCAATCGGTGTGCAACCCGCCGCTGCCCTGGCAGCCGCATTCGATGATATGGCCCGCCAGGCTGCCACCGGCGAGTCGGTCGTAATCGTGCGCCTTCCAGCCGAATTCGTGGATCAGTGGGCCAAGGGTGCAGGCACTATCGACACAGCGCCCGGTGATCACGACATCAGCACCGGCCGCCAGCGCCTGGGCAATCGGCAGGGCGCCCAGATAGGCATTTGCGCTCAGCACGCGTTCGGGCAATGGCTCGCCAGTGAACATGTCGTGCTGACCGGCGGCACGCAGCGACGGGATGTACGCACTGACGTCGTCGCCTTCGACCACGGCGATATGCAGAATCACCCCTTGCTGCTCGGCAAGCCTGGCAAGCGCGGCGGCACATCCCCTCGGGTTGATGCCGCCAGCGTTACTCACGACCTTGATGCCGCGCGACTTGAGGTCGCCAAGTACCGACTTCATGGCGACATCGACGAAGTCGGTCGCATAGCCTAGTTCGGGCTGCTTCGCTCGCATCGCGGCGAGTATGGCCATCGTGGTTTCGGCGAGGTAATCGAAGACCAGATAGTCGATCTGCCCCGAGCGCACGAGTTGCGGCGCCGCCACCATGCTATCGCCCCAAAAGCCCGACGCGCCGCCAATACGAACCGTCTTCGTGTCGGTCATGGCGTTCTCATGTGCCCCTGAGCTGTTCGGCGCGTGTGCGCCTCCCATACCCGAGCCGTTGCACGGGTGAAAATTCCGCGGATATCGACACTGCGTCAGTCCCCTCACTGGTTGGCAATGGTTCGATCGGTGCCGAAGGGAAGCCATCGGCCCCTGGTTGATTCCGGCGCCAAATGGATACATGCTGTTAGACACCGTGTCAATACATTATGACTTTCGCCACTTACCCGTGGCGCGATGAAATACGTGCCCATCAACAGGATCAAACGAGCATGACATCCATCACACGCCGCACCGGAGAACGAGGCCGTGACCGCCGCACCGTGATGGAAGAGAACCTGCAGCAAGCCATGGAGCGGTTGCTGGAAAAGGGCAACAGCTTCACCCAGGTCAGCGTTGAACAGCTTGCGGCGGAGGCGGGCATCTCTCGCGCCACGTTCTATTTGCATTTCCGCGACAAGGGCGAGTTGGTGGCGCGTTTGATGGCGCGGGTTACCACCGAGATTGTGGAAGCCGCCGCACTGGTTTCGCCCGAGACCGTGACGCAGGCCGAACTTAGAAAGACCGTCAAAGCCGTTGTCACCATTTACCGCCGCCACTACGCGGTGATGGCCGCCATCGTGGAAACCGCGGCTTACGACGATCAGGTCGATGCACTATTTCGCGACATGATGGATCGCCTGGTTGACGTAAACCGGCGCGCGTTGACGCGGCTCAAGCAGGCCGAACTACTGCCTGCCGAACTGCCAGCGCAGGTCGCCGACGTTATCACCTGGGCCTTCGAACGCAGCTGTCATCAGCTGGTGCACGGGCGCAAACCCGCGCAGGTCAATGCGGTGATCGATGCGTTGACACACATCATCTGGAAGTCGGTGTATTCGCACTGAGCCACGTATCAACGCCATCGTGGCTGCCGAGTAACATGATGCCGTCGCCTCTTCTTCGACATCACGATTTGACTTGACCACTTCGGAATCGCCATGGACATTCGAACCATCGCTACAGATGATGTCGACCTCATTTGCCGGCACCGCGAAGCCATGTTTCGAGACGGGGGCGGAAACGATGATGTGTTGCGGTTGATGAGCGAACAGTTCCGCGCTTGGCTCAGGCCGCGGTTGGTGGACGGAACCTATTTCGGCTACGTGATGTCGGACGGCGGCGACCCGGTTGCTGGCATTGGCCTGATGTTGATCGACTGGCCGCCCCATCCGGCGCATCCACTGCAGGACAAACGCGGATACGTACTGAATGTGTTTGTCGAGCCCGATTACCGCAATCGTGGATTGGCCCGCGAGCTGATGAGCCTGGCGGAAGCGGAGTTTGTCAGCCGCGGCGCTTCCTACGCCGTGCTGCATGCGACGGATAAGGGGCGGCCGCTATATCAGGGAATGGGCTGGAGCGGCACTGCCGAGATGGCCAAAACGCTGGAGGTTTCCTCACTCGGATAGATGTGGTGGCAACGCAAGGCGGTAAGCAGTGCGGTTGTGGGTAGACCAGATCGTCCATGGGTGATCTCCTCACTTCGTCGCCATCGCATGGGTCGCCTTGCCGCTGCTTGATTCAGCGGCCAACTTGTCGAGCATGTTCAGGGAAAGCGCCGACGCCAGGGCTCGATAGCCGACATCGTTGGGGTGCAGGTGGTCGCCGCTGTCGTAGGCTGGCAGCAGTCGTGCGGGATGCGACGGGTCGTGCAGGATGTCATCGGCATCGAGCACGGCGTCGAATTCGCTACCATGGCGTATCCACGCATTGACCTGCTGGCGAATGGCGTCTTTGGTCGGCGTGGAATACCCGGGAATGGCAGCGTTTTCGAACGGGGGAATGGTGGTGCCGACAATGGCCTGGCCATGTTGGCGCGCTAGCGCGATAAGGCGCCGATAGCCGGCGATCAAGTCATCAGCATTCACCGATTCGCCTGGCGGCGCCAGCGAGTGCAGAAAGCCGAGGTCGTTGCTGCCGATACGCACGATGACCACCTTGGCGCCGGGTTGATCGAGGGCATCGCGGGTGAAGCGCTCGAGCCCTGCCTCGCCCAGCGCTTCGCCGTACGGAGGGCCGCCGGGGCTGCCATGCAGCAAGCGGTTGCCAATAAGGCCTGCGTTGAGCACCGCCACGTTCTGGCCGGCTTGCTGCAGGCGTGCGGCCAGTGCATCCGGCCAGCGTTGGTTTGCATCGGCGGTGGAACCGTCGCCATCCACGGTGGAATCTCCAAAAGCGACCACGGCGAAGGTGGCGGCGCCGGGCATGACGTCCACGCCGGTGAGAAACGGCCACAGGTCGATGGGGTGGGCGACGGGGAAGTGTGCGGCGGCGGTGGCGTCACCGGGACGCGACACGTAGCTGGTCTGCTGCGCGAGTATATGGACAGTGGTGGCCTCGGCGCCTTTGGGCAGGTACAGGCTCACGGCGAGGTCGGCCAGTGCGGGCACTTCAAGCTGCACGGGGTCGCTCAGCACCGTGGCGTGTGCCGGCACCACGACGGCGGCGCGGCCAGCGAAAGTCAGCGCGCGGTCGAAGGCCGGATCGATATCCGCACCGTTCGTGCGACGCGCGACATGTGCGGCACCCACGATCAGCGGCGCGTTGCCATAGCGGTTGGACAGGCGAATGCGAACCTGCGAACCGCCCGCGCTCACGTGCACGATCAAGCGCAGGCTTTGCGCCTGGTAGTGATCGATTGAACTGGGCATGGGTGGTTGAGGGGCTGCGCTCCACGTGCCAATCCAGCCGGCATCCTTGTGCGCGTTGTCGGCACTCGCCACGCCTAGTGGCACGATAGCCATCAGCAGCGCCAGCCATCGCAGCGCGCGGGCAACGGACGATTCGCGGTGGTGCTTCATCTGTGGCAGCTCCTTCGGTGGTGTTATCCGTTGTTTCTCAAGCGCGGCGGCGAACGTGTCGGCTGAACGTCCATGGCCGCGCATGGACGGCCGATGATTCAAGCAGTCCATTGCATGATCCTGTGGGTTATCGCCAGCCACGGCGCGGGTGCGGCAAGCATCAGGTATTGCGCCATGGCCTGGCCGGCGATCATGCAAGGCAGTCCGTAGCGGTAGACCGCATGGATGCGTCGCGTGACCACCAGGTCTCGTAATATGCCCAGCAGAATCAGCAGATCCACGCAGGCATAAAAGCCGCCCTCGGGAACCATGCTTTCGGGAAACCGCGCGAATGCCGCACCCAGCAGGCAGCAGGTGGCCATCAGTATCAGGCGCCGATGAAACTCCGGGCGTCGACGCCAGCGCATGGCGAGGCCAAAGGCCACCGAGAACGTGATCATGTCGTTGAAGGGCAGGCTCAATGCCGCGTTACCCGCGTCATTCTGTGGGCCATGCCAGTGCTGCATGACCAGCGCAGTCGCGATACCGAGCACAGGGAGGATGCCCCCAAGCAGCGCACCGAACAGGCCCAGGCGCCTGTGCAGGGTGACTCTTGATGCCCGCACCAACGCGGACTGCGTGATGAACAGCACCACCCAACTCGAAAAGACCACCGCGTGGATGTGCAGGATCAGCGGCCGCGGCCGGTCGGGATGTAGCAGGTTGTCTCCGATGGTATGGCTGAAGCCAAAGATCACCACGGCGGCGACGAGCAGGGGCATGCCCAGGTAGAAATATCGATCCAAGAACTTTCGAAGGCGGCTGGCCCCGATTACGCTGTTGCGCGCCGTGATTGTGGGCATGGTTGCGGACGCGCTTTCCCCAGCACTGATCGGCTCCTGGCCATCTGAAGCGTGGCCGCCGAGGCTTTCATGCATGATGTAATCTCCGACGCGAGGACGTTGCCAGCTCGGCCGACGATGCCAGGCGCGGCCCGCTGAAGTCCTGAAGTTGTTCTGATATAGCGCTGAAAAACTCTGAAACCCCCGCAAGTTCAGCCACTGCCCAACGCCGAGCCGCATGGATCAGCCTCGAAACATTCCTTTTCGTGTTGGCCCATGGTCGGTCGATCCGACGGCCGGCCAGATCAGCCGCGATGGCGACGTGGTTCGGCTCGATACCCGCGCGATGCGGCTACTGCAATGTCTGGCCGGGCGTGTTGGCGCGGTGGTGAGCATCGATGAACTGCTCGATGAGGTGTGGTCGGGCGTGATCGTTACGCCGGATTCGGTTTACCAGGCGGTGGCGTCGTTGCGCCGCTCGCTGGGTGATGACCCGAAGCAGCCGATTTATATCGCTACGGTGCCGCGACTGGGCTACCGCATGGTGGCCGAAGTCGTCGAAGGCTGGCCGGCTGATGGCGGTGTTGCGGTGGTGTCTGCCCCATCGGTGGATGACGTAGAAGACAACGTCGCGGCATCGATGGACCCTGCCGTACGCAAACGGCGCCGTATCCGGTTTGCCACGGGCAGCGTAGTGGCGCTGGCATTGATATTCGCGGTCTATCTGGGGATGAATGCGTTCAGTGCCGGCCCGTTTGCTGCCACCGCCGAGAAGTGTGTCGCTGTCTTGCCGTTCCGCGACATGACTGACGCGATGGACGAGGAGCCCTTTGCCGACGGCATGACCGAGCAACTGATCGATGCGTTGAGCAAAATACCCGGCGCCCACGTGCCCTCGCTCACTTCGTCGCTGTATTTCAAGGGCAAGCAAACCACCATTGCCGAAGTGTCCAAGAAACTTGGCGTCGCTTATGTGTTGGAGGGCAGCGTGCGCAAGTCCGGCGGCACGCTGCGCATCACGGCGCAGTTGATTCGCGCCGACGATGGCTACGTCGTGTGGTCGAACACCTATGACCGCCCCACCACGGACATCCTGCTGGTGCAGAGCGACATTGCCACCCAGGTGAAACACGCCCTCGAAGCGTCGCTGACGCATCCCTATACCATTGGCGACGACTGAACGTGCGGCAGCGTTTGCCACCGCAGCTCCGCAGCGCGCGCTGGCGCGGTAGAGTTCCGTTCTAACCCCGACGGGGTGATCGGCTTTGAAGACGGTGGGGTGGCGTGATTCCGATGTGGCCAGCTTTGCAGATGGAAACACTTGCCGAGGATGCTTTGCTGCTGCGCTTCGGCGAGGCCATCGAGCTGTCGATCAATGCGCGGGTTCATGCAGCGGCCGCGCGGCTGCAGGAACAACTGGCGGGCGTGGAGTGTGTACCGGCCTACGCCAGCCTGTTGCTGCGCTTCAATCTGGCGCAGTGGAGCGATGACGATCGGCTGACGCCTCAACAGCGCCTGCAGGAAGCGGTGCTGGCCGCCTTGCAGGATGTGCCGGACACAACCGATAGCGCGCGCGAGGTGGAAATCCCCGTGTGCTATGGCGGTGAGGCCGGGCCTGATCTTGCGGGTGTGGCGGCACGGACGGGTTTGTCCGAAGCGGAAGTGATCACGCGGCACAGCGCTGCGGCTTATCGCGTGGCGATGCTCGGTTTTGCGCCTGGCTTCCCTTATCTGCTTGGTCTTGATCCTGCGCTGGCGGTGCCGCGCCGGGTCGATCCGCGCATGCGCGTACCGGCCGGCAGTGTGGCCATTGGCGGTAACCAGACCGGTATCTATCCGCAGGCATTGCCGGGTGGCTGGCAACTGATTGGACGCACGCCGCGCGTGTTGTTCGATCTCGATGCATCGTCGCCTTCGTTGTTGCGGCCGGGAGATCGCGTGCGTTTCCGTGCGATCGATCAGCACGAATTCCAACGGCTCGAAGCGACGGAGATGCGCCAGTGAGCGTCACGGTGTTGAAGCCCGGACTGCTTAGCACGCTGCAGGATGGCGGCCGCGTCGGCCATGCCGCGCTTGGCGTGGGGCGCGCGGGCGTGATGGACTGGCCGGCCTGGCGACTGGCCAATGCCCTGGTGGGCAATGGGCCGGATGAAGCAGCACTGGAATTCACCCTTGTCGGCCCGACATTGCGCTTTGAGGCGGCCGCGATGATCGCACTGACTGGCGCTTCCACGGATGCACGCGCGGGCCAGCAACCCCTGCCGGGTTGGACCTGCTGCGTCGTACCCGCCGGCAGCGTGCTGCAATTGGGCGGCATGCGCGACGGCTGCCGCGGCTATCTGGCCGTTCGCGGTGGGTTCGCCGCGCCATCGGTGCTCGGCAGCCGCAGCACCGACCTGCACGCGCGCATCGGCCCGTTCGGAGGGCGCGCGCTGCAGGCGGGCGATCGTCTGGCGGTCGGCGATAACCAAGGACTTGAGTCAGTCGAGGCGCCGCATATCCTGCGCTGGGGGCTCGATCCACAGCCATGGTTCGACTTCGGGCGCGCGCCCCTGGCGCTGTTGCGTGGGCACCATTTCAGCGCGCTGGATGATGCGTCGCAACGCGCGCTGTTCGAAAGCTCTTTCGCCGTCAGCAAGGACAGCAACCGCACGGCCAGCCGTCTGGATGGTCAGCGCTTGAATTTGCGCCAGCCGCTGGAGCTGATTTCGGAAGCAACCGTGCCGGGCACCTTGCAGCTGCCGCCTTCAGGTCAGCCCATTCTGCTGCAGGCGGAGGCGCCGGTAACCGGCGGCTATCCCCGCATCGGGCAGCTTGCCGCGGTGGATCTGGCACGACTGGCGCAGCGACGGCCCGGCGATACCCTAAGATTTCGGGAAACCACGCTGGAAGAAGCGACGCAACGACTGGCCCGGCGTCGCCAACAACTGCAGCGATTGCTTGAACACATTGAACGACGACTGGAATCCGCATGACGTCCGACGCTTCCAAAACCATCGATCTCAACAGCGACCTGGGCGAGTCCTTTGGCGCATGGCCCATGGGCGACGATGCCGCGCTGCTTGCCGTGGTCAGCTCGGCCAATATTGCCTGCGGTTTTCATGCGGGCGACCCGGACATCATGCGTCGCACGGTGGCGCTGGCGGTCGAAAACGACGTGGCGATCGGCGCGCATGTATCGCTGCCCGACCTGCAGGGGTTTGGTCGTCGCGAGATGGCGGTGACGCCCAACGAAGCCTACGCGATGACGCTCTACCAGATCGGCGCGCTGCACGGCTTTGCCCATGCAGCGGGCACGCGCCTGCGACATGTGAAGCCGCACGGCGCGCTGTACAACATGGCGGCGCGTGATATCCGTCTGGCCGAGGCGATTGCGCAAGCCGTTCGCGATTTCGATCCGGCACTGCGTCTGTTTGGCCTGGCCGGCTCCGCCTTGATCGACGCGGGTCGCGCCGCCGGACTCACGGTGGCGGCCGAAGCCTTTGCGGATCGCCGCTATCGCAGCGATGGTTCGCTGCAGCCGCGACGCGAACCCGACGCGGTGATCGCCCAGAACGATGAGGCCATCGCGCAAGCCATGGCGATGGTGCGCGAAGGACGCGTCCGCGCGGTAGACGGCGACATCGTGGAGCTGCAGGTCGACACGTTGTGCGTGCATGGCGACGGCGCCCATGCGGTGACCTTTGCGCGCAATCTGCATGCCGCGCTGGAAGCCGCCGGTATCGTCGTCGTGGCGCCGCACGCCAGCGGTGTCTGCGCATGAACTACTGGCCGCTGCTTGGCGTCGCGGTGATCGTGGCTGGCTTTGCCTTGCGCTTCAATCCGGTGCCGGTAGTGGTATGCGCGGCGCTGGTCAGCGGTTTGCTGGCCGGCCTGCACGTGCCTGAGCTGCTCGCCCTGCTCGGCAAGAGCTTTGTCTCCAGTCGCATGCTGCTGTTGTTCGTGCTGACGCTGCCCGCGATTGGCCTGCTGGAACACGCGGGACTGCGCGAACACGCGCAACGCTGGATGACGCGATTGCACGGCATGACCCTGGCTCGCTTGTTGGTGGGTTATCTGCTGGTGCGCCAGTTGCTCGCCATGCTTGGCCTCACCGGCGTAGCTGGTGCTGCGCAGACAGTGCGCCCGCTGCTGGCCCCCATGGGCGAAGCGGCTGCGGAAAAAATCCTGCCGACCATGGACGATGCCGATCGCGACGAACTGCGTGCCGTCGCCGCTGCCACCGACAATATCGGCCGCTTCTTCGGCGAAGACGTGTTCATCGCGCTGGGTGCGGTGTTGCTTATCCAGGGTTTCTACGCGCAGCACGGCATCGATTTGACGCCGTTGTCGATTGCCCTGTGGGCATTGCCGACAGCAATTGCCGCCTTCGTGATCCAGTCAGTACGCATCGGGTTGTACCAGCGGCGTTTGCAACGCCGCGCGGCGCGCCAGCGCGCTGAGACGGTGGGCTGAGCATGCTGCGTATCCAGTACGGCTATTGGCTGATCGCGGCGTTCCTGCTGTACACCGGCTGGCGCAACTTGAGGGAAGGCCAGGTTTGGCGTGGCGCGTTCTGGCTGTTGCTGGGCGCCTTGTTTGGCGGCGGCGACTACGTGCTGGCGCAACAGGCGGCAGGCAACGTGCTACCGGCGCAGGTGGCTGGCGGTGTGGTGATAGCGCTCGCATTGCTGGCGCCGCGCCTGCGTCGGCACGCGCAAGCCGAAGGCGGCGACGGCGAGCGACGCCTGAAATCGGCGATACGGCTCGGTCACAAGTTGTTTGTGCCTGCGTTGCTGATTCCGTTGGTGACCTTGCTGGTGGCGTTGTTTGGAGCCCATTTGTCCATCGCGGGCCATGCGTTGTTTGCCACGCCGCAAATGACCTTGACCGGACTGGTACTCGCCTGTGTCATCGCGTTGTTTGCTGCCGCATGGGTGGCACGCGTGCCCGTGCAGCGCGGTTTGGGCGAAGGGCGCCGCCTGCTCGACGCGATTGGCTGGGCGGCGTTGCTGCCCTTGTTGCTGGCAGCGCTCGGCGAAGTGTTTACGCAAAGCGGCGTAGGCGCGGCGATTGCCGCCTTGGCCAATGCCATTCTGCCCAGTGGCAGCGCCCTCGCCTGTCTGCTGGTGTTTGCGTTCGGCATGGTGCTGTTCACGGTGATCATGGGCAACGCGTTTGCGGCGTTCCCGGTGATGATGGCGGGCATCGGCCTGCCGTTGCTGGTGAAACAATATGGCGCGAACCCAGCGATCCTCGGTTCCATGGGCATGCTGTGCGGTTATTGCGGCACGCTGGTGACGCCGATGGCCGCTGACTACAACCTGGTGCCCGCGGCCTTGCTGGAGTTGCGCAATCCTTACGGGGTGATCCGCGCGCAGTTCTGGAGCGCGGTGGGTATTTTCATCACCACGGTGGTGATGATGTGGCTGTTGGTATTTCGTTGAACAAGGCATCGTCATGAGCAAGACACCGCGCATTCTGCTGACCGGTTTCACCCCGTTCGGCAACGAAGACATCAACCCGTCGTGGGAGGCCGTGCGCGAGTTGCATGGCCGGCATATCGGTGGCCATCAGGTGGTTGCTCGTTTGCTGTCTACGGTGTTCGACGAATCACGTCGCGAGCTGGAGCAGGCCGTAGGCGAGGTCGATCCCGCGATCATGCTCGGCGTGGGCCAGGCAGGCGGCCGCAATCGGCTGTCGATCGAGCGGGTGGCGATCAACGTGCAGGATGCGCGTCTTCCCGACAACGCTGGCGCGCAACCCATCGACGAGGCCGTGATCGCAGGCGCGCCAGCCGCGTACTTCAGCAGCTTGCCGATCAAGGCGATGCTTGCCGCGTTGCAGGCCGATGGATTGCCGGTAGAGATCTCCAACACCGCCGGCACCTATGTGTGCAACCACGTTGCCTATCTGATGTTGCACCTGGCGGCCCAGCACCCTGGTGTGCGCGCGGGCTTCATCCATATCCCTTATTTGCCGATGCAGGCCGCGCGCCTTGCGCAAGCGCCGAGCATGGCGCAGGGCGATGTGGTGCGCGGGCTGGTGCTGGCCATGCAGGCGGCAGCGAGTCATCTGGTGGATGACAAGCTGGGCGCAGGCACGCTCGATTGAGAGGGCTGGGCCCTCTCAGCATGGATCGACACAGCGTTTGAAACGAGCGGGAATGACGCTCGCGTCAGCCCGCGGGCGTGGCATTCATGCAACTTTCGACATGGTCGAAATACCAGCTGTCGTCCGTGGAGAAATTCGAATAATACTTGGCAACGGTTCTGTCGCTGACTGGCTTGATATCCACCACAGCGACGACAGGGCCATTGTCGGTTTCGCGAATCTGAATGGTCGTGCCGGAATAGAGCACGGTCATCGACAGGTGCACGGGCTTGCTCGACCAGGCCGCATTGACGCAGGTGGCGACGTCTTCGGCGGTGCCGCGGCCCTCGTAGACGGCGGTGGGTTGGGAATCACGCAGGCCCTGCGTGCTGGTGCAGCCAGCCAGTAGTGCCGTGAGGGCTGCAAAAGCCACATATCGCTTCATCGCATTACTTCCGTGGTTCAGGGTGCGGGATTGGCACGAGGCACCGATTGTAGGCGCGCAAGGCCACTACGAGGAAACGCTCGTCGATCGGCCACGCTGACGCAACCGTGACGACGCTGGGTGTTGAATGCGCGGACCTGACGGAGGGACGCACATGAACAAGCGCATCAGCGGCATCACCATCGCCTGCCTGACCACGACCCTTGGCCTCGCCTGCGGCATGGCGGGCGCACAGGACCTGGGCAAGCTTGGCGGCATGATCCCCAGCGGCGGCTCCATGACGTCCGGCAGCATGGGCAACGTGGCCGGCCTGCTGGAGTACTGCATGAAGAACAACTACCTCGGCGGCGACTCCGGCGCGTCGGGCATCAAGGACCAGCTGATGGGGAAGATGGGCGGTTCAGGCACCAGCAGCGGCAGCAGCAACCAAAGCGCCAGCACCAGCGATATGCTCGGTGACTTGACCGGCAGCAAGAAGAAACCCACCAGCAGTAGCAGCGGCGGCGACCCCACCAGCGATCCGAGCTATCTCAGCGGCGCGAAGGGCATCTTGCAGGGCAGCGACGGCAAGAGCATGGACCTGTCCAGCGTCGGCGGCGGTTCCAGCGACATGAAATCGCAGATCACCACCAAGGTGTGCGACACGGTGCTGAAACAGGGCAAGTCGTTCCTGTCCAAATAGCCGCGGCTCCCTTGTAGGAGCGCACCCTGTGCGCGACCGCGGTGCCGCGTGGTTATCGCTCCGTTGGTTGGTCGCGCACAGGGTGCGCTCCTACAGTGAAACGTTTCCTGGTGGCGAGTGGCTGGGTGATTGTCGTGCCTGGGCCACGCGGGATTGCCTCCGCCTGCCCGAAACGGCGCCCTCATCGACTGCAACACGATGCTGACGCTGAGCAAGTTGCTCCTGTCCAAATAGCCGTCCGTACCCCTTGTAGGAGCGCACCCTGTGCGCGACCGCGGTGCCATGTCGTAACCGCTGCGTAGGTTTGTCGCGCACAGGGTGCGCTCCTACAGTGAAGCGTTTCCTGGTGGCGAGTGGCTGGGTGATTGTCGTGCCAGGGCCACACGGGATTGCCTCCGCCTGCCCGAAACGGCGTCCTCATCGACTGCAACACGATGCTGACGATCATCAAGTTTCTCCTGTCCAAATAGCCGTCCGTACCCCTTGTAGGAGCGCACCGTGTGCGCGACCGCGGTGCCATGTCGTAACCGTTGCGTAGGTTTGTCGCGCACAGGGTGCGCTCCTACAGTGAGGTGTTTGTTCGCCGACGCAGTCGGTATTCGTCGCGCCCCACATAGATCGCCGCGGCCAGCACCATCAACGCCAGCAGATACCAGGTAATCAGGTAACTGAGGTGATTATTGGGAAAGGCAATCACCGTCAGGCCACCCTGCGGCCAGGCAGGCTTGCCTGCATCCAACGTGCCGGGCGCGGCGTCTTCATCCACAAAGTAAGGGGCGACATCGCTTAGCCCGCGTGCGCTGGCGATGGCCGGCACGTCGCGCGTGTACCAGCTGTTGCGGGCCGGCTCGTTGTGGCGGAAGGCGCCGGCCGGCTCGCTCATGCGCAGCAAGCCCGTCAAAGTCGTCTCGTCGGTGGAACCTGCCGCGCACTGGCCCTTCAATCCGCACCAGTCAGTAGGCACGAAGCCGCGATTGACCAGCACCAGCGACCCGTCGGCTTGTTGCAGCGGCGTCAGCACCCAGTAGCCGCTGCCAAGATCTGTAGCGGCCCATACCAGGGTTTGCCGATCGTGCAGAAAGTGCCCTTGCAGGCGCACATGCCGATACTCGGCCGAGGGTGCCGTCACACCGGCCCACTCGGCAGGTCCGGGTGCCCCGACGGGTGCGGCATGAACGCGCTCATCCACGCGGGCGATGAGATCGCGTTTCCATGCCAGGCGGTATACCTGCCACGTACCCAGGGCGATGAAGCCGGCGAACAACACCAGCCCCAGCAGGGCAAGCAGGCTCAAGGCGACGGGGCCGCGCGGCGGGCGGCCCGGTTCTTCGTTAAAACTCATGAATCACTCGTGTGGATGGAAGTGCGGCGCGCTTTTTGCGTCAAGGCAGGTTCGCCGGATCCATCATCGACGGCATCATGTTGCTGTTGAGGTGGTACATGATCCAGATCGATCCGCTGAGCGTGATGACAACCAGCACGATGGTAAACACCAGCGCCAGCATGTTCCAGCCGCCTTCGGATTTCGCGTTCATATGCAGGAAATAGATCATGTGCACCACGATCTGCACTGCGGCCAACGCCAGGATCACCACGGCCGCCGTGCTGGACTTGGCAATGACGTGCCCCATCACCAGCCAGAACGGAATCACGGTCAGCACCACCGCCAGCACAAAGCCGGTCATGTAGCCGCCAAAGGTGGCGTGCATGCCCAGCTCGTCGTGGCCGTCGTCGTGGGCGTGCAGGTCGTCGTGTGCGCTCATGGCAGCACTCCCATCAGATAGACAAAGCTGAAGACGCCCACCCACACCACGTCAAGAAAGTGCCAGAACATGGACAGGCACATCAGCCGTCGCTTGTTGGCGGGTATCAGGCCTTTCCTTAGCACCTGCACCATCAATGTGATCAGCCAGATGATGCCGCAGGTGACGTGCAGGCCATGGGTACCCACCAAGGCGAAGAACGAGGACAGGAACGCGCTGCGCTGTGGCCCGGCACCGATGGAAATGAGATGCGCAAACTCGGTGAGCTCCAGCGTGATGAAGCCCGCGCCGAGCAGGCCCGTGATAACCAGCCACACCAGCATCGGGTTGCGCCGGTCTCGCTGCATTTCCAGCACGGCGAAACCGTAGGTGATGGAGGAAAGCAGCAGCAGCGACGTATTGATCGCCACCGTCGGCAACTCCAGCACCTCCGCGCCGGTAGGGCCGCCCGCGTATTCCCTGCCGAGCACGCCGTAGGCGGCAAACAGGCAGGCGAAGACGAGGCAGTCGCTCATCAGGTAGATCCAGAAACCCAGCAGCGTGCCGT
This sequence comes from uncultured Gammaproteobacteria bacterium, assembly GCA_963783075.1. Lineage (GTDB taxonomy): Bacteria > Pseudomonadota > Gammaproteobacteria > Xanthomonadales > Rhodanobacteraceae > Dyella. Next base: position 1,067,846 of record CAWAMF010000001.1, read on the forward strand.
TTTCCGGATGGTGATCATCAGCCACGTGGAAGCTGATCGCCTCCGTGCTGCCGCGGCCGTCTGTCAGGGGAATCGATAGGTCAGACATGATGGGCTAGCAGCTCCGAGCGGGATGCCTCGACACGCGCCACTTCGGCGGCCGGTATGTAGTAGTCGCGCTGATAATCGAAGGTGTGGCCAATGGCCACCACCAGCAGCAGGAAGAACGACAGCGCCGCCAGCGGCCACATGTACCAGATCATCGCAAAGCCGAACACGAAGCTCAGGCCCGCCATGATGATGCCGGCGCCCGTGTTCTTGGGCATGTGGATCGGCAGGAAACCCGCCGTGGGCCGCTGGTAGCCAAACTTCTTCATCTGCCACCAGGCGTCGTGATCATGCACCAGCGGGGTGAAGGCGAAGTTGTAGTTAGGCGGCGGCGAAGAGGTGGACCACTCCAGCGTGCGGCCGCCCCAGGGATCACCTGTCACATCGCGCAACTGTTCGCGTCGGCGGAAGCTCACGTAGAACTGCATCAGCGTGCTGAGGATGCCCAGCAGGATCAGGAACGCACCGGCGGCGGCAGCGACAAACCATACCTGCAGCGACGGATCATCGAAATGGCTGAGGCGACGCGTTACGCCCATCAGGCCGAGCATGTACAGCGGCATGAAGGCCAGGTAGAAGCCCACCACCCAGAACCAGAACGAGCACTTGCCCCAGAACGGATCGAGCTTGAAACCAAACGCCTTGGGGAACCAGTAGTTGACGCCGGCGAACAGGCCGAACAGCACGCCGCCGATAATCACGTTATGGAAATGCGCCACCAGGAACAGGCTGTTGTGCAGCGAGAAGTCCGCCGGTGGCACCGCCAGCATCACGCCGGTCATGCCACCAATGACGAAGGTCACCATGAAGGCCACCGTCCACAGCATCGGCACATCGAACTGCACGCGGCCCCGATACATGGTGAACAGCCAGTTGAAGATCTTCGCTCCGGTGGGAATGGAGATGATCATGGTGGTGATGCCGAAGAACGAATTGACGCTGGCACCCGAGCCCATGGTGAAGAAGTGGTGCAGCCACACCAGGTACGACAGCACCGTGATCACCACCGTGGCGTACACCATCGACGCATAGCCAAATAGCGGCTTGCGGCTGAAGGTGGCGGTGACTTCGGAGAAGATGCCGAATGCCGGCAGCACCAGGATGTATACCTCCGGGTGACCCCAGATCCAGATCAGGTTCACATACATCATGGCGTTGCCGCCAAGCTCGGTGGTGAAGAAGTTGGTGCCGACGTAGCGATCCAGCGCGAGCAGCGCCAGCACCGCCGTAAGCACCGGGAACGCCGCGACGATCAGCACGTTGGTGCACAGCGCCGTCCAGGTGAAGATGGGCATCTTCATCAGCGTCATGCCCGGCGCGCGCATCTTGATGATGGTCACCAACAGGTTGATGCCTGATAAGAGCGTTCCCACGCCCGCTATCTGTAGCGCCCAGATGTAATAGTCCACCCCCGCATCAGGGCTAGACGCAATATCGGACAGTGGCGGATACGCCAACCAGCCGGTGCGCGCGAATTCGCCGATGAACAGCGAGGCCATCACCAGCATGGCGCCGGCCACTGTCATCCAGAAACTGAAGTTATTGAGGAACGGAAACGCTACGTCGCGTGCGCCGATCTGCAACGGCATGACGAAGTTCATCATGCCGGTCACCATCGGCATGGCGACGAAGAAGATCATGATCACGCCGTGCGCGGTGAAGACCTGATCGTAATGCTCAGGCGGCAAATAGCCGGCGTTGCCACCAAAGGCGATGGCCTGCTGCGCACGCATCATGATGGCGTCGGAGAACCCGCGCAGCAGCATCACGAAGCCCAGGATCATGTACATGATGCCGATCTTCTTGTGATCGATGCTGGTGAACCATTCACGCCACAGGTAACCCCATAGTCGGTAATAGGTGATCACGCCGAGCAAGGCGAGCGCGCCGAGCATGACCACCACGAAAGTGCCGAGCACGATAGGCACGTGCAGCGGCAGCTCCTCCAGGGTAAGGCGACCGAAAATCAGCTTGGTAAGGTCGGGATGGGCAAGCATCGTGGACACCGCTGGGCGCAAAGGGTCAATCGGACGGTGGACGGGCAGCCATCTCGGCCATGCCCGTCGTACCGTTGCCGGAATGCATCGCGCCGGTGCTCTCGCCGCCGGTCGCTTTCATCGGGGTCATGCAGGAAGGGCTTTCAGGATTGAGGCAACGGGTGAGGATGGCCTGGTAAAGGCCCGGCTCTACCGTCGCGTAATAGCGAACCGGATTGTTCTCGCTGGGCTGCGCCAGCTTCACATAGGCGTCACGACTGAGATCGCCGCCGCCGGCCTTGGCGTGCTGCACCCATTGCGCAAAAGCTTCTTCGCTCATGCCATGGAACACGAAGTGCATGCCCGAGAAGCCCTGGCCGCTGTAGTTGGCCGAGAAGCCCTGGAACTCGCCGGGCTGGTTGATCACCGCCTGCAACGTGGTCTGCATGCCGGGCATGGCGTAGATCTGGCCGGCCAGCGCCGGGATGAAGAACGAGTTCATCACCGAGCTCGCCGTAATCTGGAAGCGGATCGGCCGATCGACCGGCGCGGCCAGCTCGTTCACGGTGGCAATGCCTTGTTCGGGGTATATGAACAGCCACTTCCAGTCGAGCGCGACCACATCGACGGTCAGCGGCTTGGCATCGGTAGGCATCGGATGGCCTTCCGAAAGACGATCGAGTGGACGGTAGGGATCGAGCTTGTGCGTGCTGACCCAGGTGATGGCGCCGAGTGCAATGATGATCAGCAGCGGTGCCGACCAGATCAGCAGCTCCAGGATGGTGGAGTGGTCCCAATCAGGATCGTATTCGGCGTCCTTGTTGGAAGCGCGGAAATGCCAGGCAAACAGCAGCGTCAATGCGATCACCGGCACGATGATGAGCAGCATGAGCAGCGTTGAAGTGATGATCAGGTCGCGCTGCTGCAGCGCGAGGTCGCCCGATGGCGACATGAGTACGGTCTGGCAACCCGTGAGCAGGATGACAGCAGCTAGCAGCAGTCCACGGAAAGCCTTCATAGACATGTCCGACGGCGCAACCCAAGAACGGGATGGTGGAAAACGGTACGCCAATCGGCGTGCCACAGGAACAAATAAATTTTTCCCATGACGCGAAGGGCGTGGCGGTGCCAGACTGCGGCCGCGACATCCTCCCTCTTTCTGAGTAACGACTATGTCAAGCACGTTCCAGGAACACGGCAGGCCGGACGGGGCTACCGTAGAGGACATCAGGCGGCTTCAGAGCCATGCGAAGGTGGCACCGGGCGAGATCGCCATTGGCGTCATCATCGGTCGCACCTCCGAACACTTCGACTTTTTCGTGTTTGGCATTTCCTGCGTGCTGGTGTTTCCGGCGGTGCTATTTCCGTTCGCCAGCCAGCTCGATGGCATGTTGCTGTCCTTCACGATCTTTTCACTGGCATTCGTTGCGCGTCCGCTCGGCACTGCGTTGTTCATGACTTTCCAGCGACGCTGGAGTCGCGGCACCAAGCTCACCATCGCGTTGTTTCTTCTAGGTAGCGCTACGGCAGGCATGGCCTTCTTGCCGAGCTACAAGGTGATCGGCGATTGGGCGATTGGCTTGCTTATCCTGTTCCGCATTCTGCAAGGCATTGCCCAGGGCGGTTCGTGGGATGGCCTGCCATCGTTGCTGGCGCTCAACACGCCGCCCGGAAAACGCGGCTGGTACGCCATGCTGGGCCAGCTCAGCGCGCCGATTGGCTTCATGGTGGCCGGTGCGCTGTTCCTGTTCCTGCACGCCAGCCTCAACCAGGACGACTTCATCGACTGGGGCTGGCGCTATCCGTTCTTCGTCGCCTTTGCCATCAATGTGGTGGCGCTGTTTGCGCGACTGCGCCTGGTGGTGACCGAGGAGTACACGGTAGCCATGGAAGAGCGCGAGCTTGAGCCCATCGGTATCGTCGAACTGCTGCGTACGCAGGGCTACAACATTTTCATCGGTGCATTCGCGGCGCTGGCCAGCTATGCGCTGTTTCACCTGGTGACTATCTTCCCGCTGTCGTGGATCGTGCTGGGCGCCACCCAATCGATAAATTCGGTGCTGGTGGCCGAGCTCATCGGCGCGGTGGCCTGCATCTTGGGCATGATCATCTCGGGCCTGCTCGCCGACATGATTGGTCGACGCACGACGCTGGGTATCATGGCCGCATTGATCGCGATTTTTGCGCTGATCACGCCGTGGATGCTCGGCGGCGGAAAGCTCGGGCAGGACGCTTTCATCATCCTGGGGTTTGGTGGACTGGGCCTGTCCTACGGCCAGGCCGCCGGCAGCGTGACCGCCAACTTCGACAGCCGCTTCCGTTACGCCGGTGCCGCGCTCACCACCGACTTTGCCTGGCTGGTCGGCGCCGCCTTCGCCCCGCTGGTGGCGCTGGGCCTGTCGGTGCGCTTCGGGTTGATAGCTGTCAGCGTCTACCTGCTGTCGGGCGTGGTCTGCACGCTGTTGGCCTTGCGGGTGAACCGGTCGCTGGCGGCGAAGGAGTGAGGTGACGGGTTAACCCCGTTCGGGAGATTCCGGCGAATATGGAGGTAATACCCTAGGGATCGGGATCCATGCGCTGTGCTCCAACGATGTCGGTTGACCTGTCCGGGGCGTTCGCCAACGCCCTGACGTTTATCCAGCAGCAAACAACGTGGCAAGGACAGCATCAAAGCGATGCCGCCGCGCGCTCGCGCTTGAGTGGGTTGGCCGATGAGGTTTGCATGGCCCGCTACCAGCAGGGCGATGCCGCCGCTTTCCGCGTGCTCTATCTGCGTTACCGCGACAAACTGCATCGCTACGTGTTGCGCCTGGCCAACAACCCCAGCGAGGCGGAAGAAGTCTTCCAGGAGGCATGGATCTCCGTCATCCGGAGCAAGGACGGCTATCGTCCCGAGCTTTCCTTTGCCGCCTGGTTGTTTTCGATGGCACATCGGCGCGCGGCTGATCGCTGGCGTGCTCTGACTCGCCATGCACCTGACGGACAGTGCGCACAGGACAGCGGCGATCCCGAGCTGTTGGAGCAACACACTCATGCCGTGCGGCAGACGCCCGAATTCCATATGCACAACGATGCCCTGCGTCAGGCACTGCAAGCCGCCGTACAACAACTGCCATTGCCGCAACGCGAAGCGTTCCTGTTGAAGGCGGAGGCGGAGCTGGGCCTGGAAGACATCGCGACCGTGACGGGCGTTTCCCGCGAAACCGTCAAGAGCCGGCTACGCTATGCCCAACGCCGCCTGCGCGAAGCACTGGAGACCTGGCGATGAACGACGAGTCGCTGGATGACCTCATGGGGCTCTATCGACAAGGCGCCCGTGAACGCACGTCGCCGCACGTTGATGGTCTCGTCCTTGCCGAGGCGGAGCGCGTAGCGAGGCACCGGCGGGTGACCAGATGGAGTGTCCGCCTGGTCACGGCAACCGCGGCAGCGGCGGTGCTCTCACTGGCCTTTCATGCCATGGGCGCACCGCCAATGCCGCAGGTTGTCGCCACCCCCGCCGCCGGACTCACCGACGATTCAACGCGTGCCTATCTGCAGCGCATGGACGTCATGCCAGGGTCATCGGCGACGCGGCAATACCTCATGGTCGAAATCTCAGCGACCGACGGAACACTGTAATTGACAGGAGATGTGCCTCATGAAGAAAGGTCTCGCAGGGGTCGCACTGCTTGCTTGCCTGATGATGGGCGCCGCCCACGCGGCGGCGCCCAAGGGCTGGTTCATCAATGGGCCGGCGATGGACAGTTATGCCATCGGCTCGCAGCCGAGCACACGACAGCCGGGCAGCCATAGCGCGTTTATTCGATCCATCAAGGACAACAGCGGCTTTGGCTCGCTGATGCAGACCATCAAGGCTGATGCCTATCGCGGCAAGCGGGTGCGGCTCACCGGCTTCCTCAGCAGCAAGGATGCGTACAAGGCCGGCTTGTGGATGCGGGTGGATGGCCCGGACCGACACATTCTCGGTTTCGACAACATGGACCCGCGTGCCCTGCACGGCGACAACGATTGGAAGAACTACAGCATCGTGCTGGACGTCCCGACCGACGCGACGGATATCGCTTTCGGCTTCCTGCTGGAGAAAAACGGCGAAGTGCTGGCCGAGGATTTCAAACTCGAGACGGTGGGCAAGGACGTTCCCACCACTGACCTGCCTCGCCCCGAACTGCCTGCTGCGCCGGTCAATATGAGCTTCACGCCATAAACGGATATACAGATGACCTCACCGTTAGCTCCCTCCCCTGCCAGCAGGGGAGGGTTGGGGAGGGGTAAAGCTCTTGCCTCAGACGTATGAGCCAGCCCTTCCCAATCTCCGCCGCAAACAGGGGAGTAGTTCGGCGCGTTCACCTCACAAGCCGCTGACGCTCAACCGATAGCACGCGCGCCCACCGCCCTTGGCGCGGTACAGCGCCTCGTCGGCCCGCTGCATCATGACGTCGACCGAGCCGATGTCGCGGCACAGGGCAGCGCCCACGCTCACTGTCACCCGCAGATCCCCGTCGCTCAGCGAGATGGGCTCATCCATGGCTGCGGTGATCTTCTGTGCCATGGCTTCGGCAACCTCGATCGTGTCGATGTCATCGCACAGGATCACGAACTCATCGCCGCCGAGGCGCGCAAGCAGGTCGGACTTGCGGATCGCAGCCTTGAACCGCACCGCGATTTCGCGCAGTACCGCATCGCCCACGCCATGGCCGTAGTTGTCGTTGATCTGTTTGAAGTGATCGACGTCGGCCAGTAGCACCAGCAGAGGTGACTGGGTAATTGAGGCATGTTGCATGGCCCGGCGGATGCCGTCGTTGAAATGGCGTCGATTGGCAATGCCGGTCAGCATGTCGTTGTGAGCGAGATAGGCCAGTTGCTGCTCGGCCATCTTGATGCGCGTGATTTCGGTGGTCAGCGCGTAGCAACCGTTCTGCTCGCCGGTGGCGGTAGTGGCGGGCAGGTAGGTGGTCTGGAAGTAGTGATGTTTCCCGCCGTACTCGGCCTCGTACTCGAAGGTGGAACCATTGCCGGCGAGCGCGCGATCAATATGCGGCTTGAGCACGGTATAGAGCACATGCCCGCGTACTTCCTGCACGGTCTTGCCGATCATGTCGTCCGGATCCTGGCCGGCGACTTCGCGCACGTAGCCGTTGACGAACGTATAGCGTTCCTGCGCATCGATATGGGCGATGACCGCCGGCACATTGTCGGTAATCGTGCGCAGGCGCTTCTCGCTGTCGGCCAGTGCGTGTTCGGCAAGAATGCTTTCGGTCACGTCGCGGCCGGTGTAGATCAGCTCCATCTCGCCCGGCCGATCGGGACTTGGCGCGACGCGCACCAGGGCCTCGATCCAGATGTAGTCGCCCGAACGGCGCTGCAGGCGATAGTGGGTCAGCGAAGGCTTGCTGGTCGTCCACAGCGCCTCGACGGCGGCGGACACGCGCTCACGATCGTCGGGATGGATCAGGTCCACGCGCGGCGTCATGAACTCGTGAACTTCCCAGCCCAACAGGTCGCGGACGGAAGGCGACACATAACGCCGCGTGCCGTCACGGGCAATGCGCATCACCAGGTCGCTGGCGTACTCGGCCAGTAGGCGATAACGGTTCTTGCTGTCGCGCACCTGCCGTACGAGCCGGCGGCGATCGGCCAGTGCCAGCGCCACCGGCAGCACCGAGGCACACACGACGCCGAGATAGATCTGGGCCAGCAGCGAGCGCTCACCCGAGGTGGTGTTGGCGACCAGCTCAAACGGCCCGCTGCCGCTGGCGGTGGCCACCGTGGTGATCAGCGCCACGACCGACACGCCGATGACCAGTCCGGGAAAGCGATGATTAAAGACCACATAAAGCAGCGGCGCGAACACGACAAACAGCAGCGGATAGCGCGACTGCGCAAACACGCCCAGTGTGACGGCAACCAGCAACGCGATATCACGCAGCAACAGCAGGCGACGACCGGGCACGCCCAGCATGTGACTGCGCTGGGTCAGTGCCACCAGCGTCAGCGTGGCCACGATCACCATGCCCAGCAGGTGCGAGCGGAACCACAGGTCAACCGTCGGCAAGAATGACGCACCGAGCGCCAGCGACAGCAGGATGCCTGCCAGCAGGGCCGACACCACGCTGGCGACAAGCGTGGCGCCCAGGGCGATGCGGCCGAGCATGAGAAAGCTCGTGTTGTCGGCGATCTGCGGAAAAGCACGTCGCACCGTGCCGGCCACGATCATGATCTCCAGGGCATTGACCAGGCCGAGCAACGGGCGCGTAGACGCAAACCGGGCCAGGCCACCGCCTCCGGTCAGATATTGACCAACCAGGTAGGCGACCAGCGCGATCAGCAGGTACCGCAACCATTTGCGGTTCGGCACGCTCAGCAGCGTTCCCACCACCACACCATTGGGCAACCAGATGGTGGCGACATTGTTGGTGTGTCGCGTCAGCAGCAGCGAATAACTGACGGTGGCGAGGACTGCCGCGAAGAGCCCGGCCGTTTCACCCCACCCCGTCCATCGACTGTTGGTGCGCCCATCTTGCTCGACCATCGCCATGTTCTATCGGTAGTTACCCAAAGCAAGCACGTGCCGTGCCATCTTTAAGCCGTTGTACGTCAAGAAATCGTAGCCGGGGCGCCGCACGCGGCATCAGCGCGGCGCGGCTGGCAAATGCCTGAGCTGAGCGACCAGCGCCGCGTGGGCCGGCAGATCCACCGGCTTGTGGGTCACCTTGCTGCTGGCCGGATGCGTGGCCAGCGGATTGTCGTTCTTCCAGTCGTGGGCCGGGCGGATCGGGCGCGGTGCAAAGCCGCCGCCGCAGTTGGGGCAGACGTCGTGCAGCAGGGCAACGCAATCCCGGCAAAAGGTGCATTCGAAGGAACAGATCATGGCCTGGCTCGAGGCCGGCGGCAGCGGGGTGTTGCAGTGCTCGCAGGTGGGGCGAAGTTCCAACATGGGCTTTCCCGGTGCTGACTTGCTGTGATCATCGCACTGACCGACGCGCGCCCGAAGATGTGACCTGCGGTGGCGCTGCGGCTACGCTACGCCACTGCCCAAGCCCCGCCCACGGGCGTGCAGCCCTCCCCACAAGGCCTTTCATGATCTACGTCCTCTTGAGCGTTGTTTGTAGCGTGCTGGTGTCGGTGCTGCTGAAGCTGGCGCGCCGGTTGCAGGTCGATGTGGGGCAGGCCATCGCGTGGAATTACGTGGCGACCAGCGCGCTTACTGCCGCGGTGTTTCATCCCTCGCTGGAGGTGCTGCGCAGTATGCAGGCGCCGTGGCTGGGCTTCGTTGGGCTGGGGCTGCTGTTGCCGTTGATCTTTCTGGCGCTGGCTGCGTCGGTACGCAGCGCAGGCATCGTGCGCACCGATGCATCGCAACGATTGTCCCTGCTGATCTCCCTGCTGGCGGCCTTCGTGTTGTTTGGTGAACAGCTCAGCATCGGCAAGGGCGCCGGCATCGCGCTGGGCCTGCTGGCGCTGTTGTGCATGGTCTGGCGCAAGGAAAATCGCGGCACAGACGGTGCGAACGGTAGCTGGCTATGGCCGCTGGTGGTGTTCGCAGGTTTTGGCGCCATCGACATCCTGTTCAAGCGCGTGGCCCAGGCCGGCACCCCGTTCGCGGCTTCACTGCAGGCGATGTTTGCGCTGGCGCTGGTGGTGTCCGTCGCGCTGTTGCTGTGGCGCCGCTGGCACGACCGCACGTTTTTCACCCTGCGTGATGCCGTTGCCGGCCTGCTGCTGGGCCTGGCCAATTTCGGCAACATCGTGTTCTACGTGCGCGGCCATCAGGCACTCCCCGACCATCCCTCCCTGGTATTCGCCAGCATGAACCTGGGCGTGGTGGCGCTGGGCGCCTTGGTCGGCACGCTGGGCTTTCGCGAGAAATTGAACTGGGTCAACGCATCGGGACTGGTGCTGGCGTTGGGCGCCATTGCGTTGATTGCGTGGGGCTGAGGTCGCCCGGTAGCGCCCGTCAGGGCGCTACCGTGTAGTAGCGCACCCTGTGCGCGATCACCCCCGCCGAAGCTAGTGACTTCTGGCGCATATAAAGCCTGCTCGACTGCTGCCTAAGCTGGGGCTTTCGCGCATCCAGCGCATTTTCGGGGTTTCACACATGCGCAAGCTCTCTCTCGCCGTCGCGCTGGCCGCGCTTATGCTCGGCTCGGCCGTGCACGCCGCCGACAAAAACGACAAGGCTCCCAAGTCCGAAGACAAGCCCGGCGCCGAACTGCTCAGGCCGCAGGCCTCCGAGACATCGGGAACGGTCAAGGTCGAGGGCAAGAGCATCGACTACAAGGCGGTGGCCGGCACCCTGGTGCTGCATGGCAGCGGCGACAAGGAGTCCGAGGCGCAGGTCAGCATGTTCTACACCGCCTATTTCAAGAAAGGCGCAGAGCCGGGCAAGCGCCCCATCACCTTCATCTACAACGGCGGCCCGGGTTCGGCCACGGTGTGGCTGCACATGGGCGCGTTCGGTCCCCGGCGCGTGGTGACCAGCGACGATTCGCACACGCCCGCCGCGCCGTATGGGCTGGTCAATAACGACTACAGCCTGCTGGATGCGTCCGACCTGGTATTCATCGACGCCCCGGGCGCGGGTTTCAGCCGTCTGATTGCCGACGAGGCCGACCAGGGCAAGCGCGATGAGCTGATGAAGGAGCGCAAGAAGCAGATCTATGGCGTCGATGGCGATGGTCATGCCTTCGCGCAGTTCATCGCCCAGTTCCTGTCCAAATACAATCGCTGGAACTCGCCCAAGTACCTGTTCGGCGAAAGCTACGGCACCACCCGCTCTGCCGTGGTGTCCAACATCCTGGAGAACGAGGACAGCGTCGATCTCAATGGCGTGATCCTGCTGTCGCAGATTCTCAGCTTTGATACCTACATCGGCGGCGCCGGCGCCAACCCGGGCGTCGACCTGCCCTATGTGCTGGCGCTGCCCACCTATGCCGCCACCGCTTATTACCACCACAAGCTGCCGCAGCAGCCCGGTGCGTTGGAGCCGTTCCTGCGCGAAGTGGAGCAATACGCCACGTCGGAATACACCACCGCCCTGATGGCCGGCTCGCGCCTGGACCCGGCGCGCCGCCAGGCCGTCGCGCAGAAGTTGCATCAGTACACGGGCTTGTCCGTGGCTTATCTGCTCAAGGCCAATCTGCGCGTGGACGGCGGCATGTTCGAGCAGCAACTGCAGGCCGACGACGACATGACCACCGGACGCCTGGACAGCCGCTTCTCCGGTCCCGCGCTGGATCCGCTAAGCAAGTCGGCCCAGTACGATCCGCAGTCCTCGGCGATCAGCTCAGCCTACGTGGCTGCGTTCAATGACTACGTCCGCCGCCAGCTCAAATTCGGCGACGGCCAGAGCTACCGCCTGTTCGCCGATGTCGACAACTGGGAATTCAAGCATGGCGTGCCCGGCTCCGACGAAGCGCTGCAGCAAAGCACCAATGTGCTGCCCGACCTGGCCAAGGCGATGAAGACCAATCCCAATCTGCACGTGTCGATGCACGGCGGCTATTACGATCTGGCCACGCCGTATTACGCGGCCGATTACGAGATGCATCACATGCCCATTCCGGAGAGCCTGCAGAAGAACATTTCCTATGCGTGGTATCCGTCGGGCCACATGGTCTACGCGCACGAGGATTCGCTCAAGCAGCTGCACGACAACGTGGCGCGCTTCATCGAAGACACCGACAACGTCGGCAAGCATTGATGAGAGGAAGGCGCGGCCGCATGGCCGCGCCTTCACATCCGGCTGCGACAGGCGGCGCTAGGCTCGGCGGTACCCTCATCCGGAGATGCACCATGAGTACCGAATCCGTCGCCAAGCGATTGGTCGCCATGTGTCGCCATGGCCAGTTTGAAGAAGCCCAGCACGAGCTGTACGCCAAGGACGCCATAAGCATCGAGCCCGAGGCCGCGGCGAACGGACCGCTGGGCAATGTGAAAGGCTTGGACGCGATCCTGGAAAAGGGCAAGCGCTTCCAGGCTGGCGTCGCCGAGATGCATGGAATCGAGGTGAGCGACCCCCTCATTGCCGGCAACTGGTTCAGCATCGTGCTGACGCTGGACATCACCATGAAGGAACACGGCCGCATGACCATGACCGAGGTCTGCGTGTATCACGTGAAGGACGACAAGATCGTGCTGGAGCAGTTCTTCTACGACATGGGGTAAGCCACCCCACCTGTAGGAGCGCACCCTGTGCGCGACCGCGGCGCATGTCGCCACCGCTACGTAGGCTTGTCGCGCACAGGGTGCGCTCCTACAAAAAGCCTGTACAGCCGGACTCGACTGAACCGCTCGCCTGTAGGGTCGCACCCTGTGCGCGACCGCAGCGCCATGTCGTCACCGCTATGCAGGCTTGTCGTACAGGGACACCAACAAAAAGCCCCGCTTTCGCGGGGCTTTTTGTCACTTGCACCAGCGTGGTACTCAGTCGATATCGAGGAACGAGCGCAGCTGCTCCGAGCGGCTCGGGTGACGCAGCTTGCGCAGCGCCTTGGCCTCGATCTGGCGGATGCGCTCACGCGTGACGTCGAACTGCTTGCCGACTTCTTCCAGCGTGTGATCCGTGTTCATGTCGATACCAAAGCGCATGCGCAGCACCTTCGCTTCACGCGGGGTGAGGCCAGCCAGCACATCGCGCACGGTTTCCATCAGGCCCGTTTCCGTGGCCGACTCGATCGGCGACGAAGCATTGGTGTCCTCGATGAAGTCGCCCAGATGCGAATCTTCGTCGTCGCCGATGGGGGTCTCCATCGAGATCGGCTCTTTCGCGATCTTGAGCACCTTGCGGATCTTGTCCTCGGGCATCTCCATTTCCTTGGCCAGCTCTTCCGGCGTCGGCTCACGGCCGAACTGCTGCAGCATCTGGCGGGAAATGCGGTTCAACTTGTTGATCGTCTCGATCATGTGCACCGGAATACGGATGGTGCGCGCCTGGTCGGCGATCGAGCGGGTGATGGCCTGGCGAATCCACCACGTGGCATACGTGGAGAACTTGTAGCCGCGGCGGTATTCGAACTTGTCCACCGCCTTCATCAGGCCGATGTTGCCTTCCTGGATGAGGTCGAGGAACTGCAGGCCGCGGTTGGTGTACTTCTTGGCGATGGAGATGACCAGGCGCAGGTTGGCCTCGACCATTTCCTTCTTCGCGCGGCGGGCCTTGGCCTCGCCGATCGACATCGTGCGGTTGATTTCCTTGATGTCGGTCAGCGGCAGGAACAGCTGGCGCTCGATCGAGGCAAGCTTTTCCTGCTCGGCGTCGATCGCGTCCTTGTGGTTCTTGATGTTCGGCGACCACTTCTGGCGCTTGCGACCGAGCTCATTGGCCCACTCGAGGTTGCCTTCGTTGCTCGGGAACGCCTTGAGGAACTCCGCCTTGGGCATCTTCACGTGCTTGACGAAGATCTCCATCAGCACGCGCTCGTGGTGCCGGATGTCGTTGACCACTTCGCGCAGCTTGCGCACGAAACCATCGATCAGCGCGGACGGCAGCTTGAGCTTGAGGAATTCCTCAGCCATCTGGTCGCGCAGCTTGACGATTTTCTTGTCGGTGATGTCGGTGGCCTTGGGGGCCGCCTTCTGGAACTTGCCGTAGTAGTCGCGCAGCAGTTCCATGCGGCGCTTGACCTCTTCCGGGTCCGGACCGGTCGGGCCGGTTTCCTCGTCCTCGGTGGCGGCTTCCTCTTCGTCCTCGACTTCTTCCTCGGCTTCCAGCTCAGCCTCGGCCGCGGCGGCCTGGGCTGCGTCGGCGGCTTCCTCGAGGTCGGCGAAGCCGGCCAGGATTTCGCTCAGGCGGCGCTTGCCGTCCAGATGCTGGTCGTATTCCTCGAGCAGCAGCTCGATGGTCAGCGGGAAGCTGGCCAGCGCGGTCTGCACCTGGCCGAGGCCTTCCTCGATGCGCTTGGCGATGGCGATTTCGCCCTCGCGGGTCAGCAGCTCGACCGTACCCATCTCGCGCATGTACATGCGCACCGGGTCGGTGGTGCGGCCCACTTCGGAGTCGACCGCCGACAGCAGCGCAACCGCTTCTTCAGCAGCGGCTTCGTCGTCGGTGGAAGCGCCGGGGGCGTTGTCCGAGAGCGGATCGGAATCGGGCGCAGCGTCGTGCACTTCGATGCCGACGCCCTTGAGCACCGCCATGATGTCTTCGATCTGCTCCGGATCGACGATGTCGTCGGGCAGGTGGTCGTTGATCTCGGCGTAGGTCAGGTAGCCCTGCTCCAGACCCTTGGAGATGAGCGCCTTGATTTCCGATTGTTGCTCGGGAGCTTTGCTATTCATACCTACCGCCGCGTATGCAGGAACCGATCAGTATACCCATGTGATGCTTTTTTGACCAGTTTTCAAGTGAGAAAATCGGGATGGCCGACACGCAAAAATCGCGCCAAATGGGCATCTTCCGGTGATTTTGTAGGTGTCGGGCGAGACATGCCGTGGTGTTACCGGTCATGGCGTCTCCAGCCAGAATGTCACTGGTCCGTCGTTGACCAGGTGCACAACCATATGGGCGCCGAAGCACCCGATTTCCACCCTGGGATGTGCAGCGCGGGCTAATTGGACCAGTCGATCGAACCAGCGGCGCCCTTCCTCGGGCGTGGCTGCGCTGGTGAAGCTGGGGCGCATGCCCGAGCGGGTATCGGCGGCGAGGGTGAACTGGCTGACCAGCAGCAGCTCACCGCCGGTGTCGCTGAGCGAGCGGTTCATGCGGCCCTGCTCGTCGGCAAACACGCGGTAGCCAAGCAGTCGCTCCAGCATGCGGCGGGTGCGTGGCTCGTCATCGCCCGGCTGCACCGCCACCAGCGCGAGCAGCCCCGGTCCGATCGAGCCCACGGTTTGCAGTGTTCCATCGGGTTGTTCGACATCGACACGAGCGGACAGGACGCGCTGGATCAGGGCGATCATGAGTGGAGGTGGCGGCTGGCGAAGGTCCAGAGCTTACGGCTTGGCCCCCAACGACGGTAGCCTCTGGCATCTGGAACGCCGCGTCGGCAGCCTGGTTGACCCGCGTGATGCGGGCGCGCCCGGTTACACTGCGCCGCTCATGCGATTCGACATCACCCTCCTCTACCTGCTGCTGCGCCTGCTCGGAAAGCTTCCGCTGCGCACACTGCATGGCATCGGCGCCGGCATCGGCCGGCTTTCCCTTTGGCGTCACAGCCGCACCGCGCACAACACCGCGGTGAACCTGCGGATTGCGCGGCCAGCGCTGGATGACCTGGCGCAGGCGGCGCTGTTGCGCGAGGTCATGCAGGAAAGCGGCAAGTCGGCCACGGAGATCGCCAAGATCTGGGGTAATGACGCCGAGCGCGCATTGGACCTGGTGCGTGAGGTATGCGGCGAAGCGCTGTTCGATGAGGCCTTGGCCAGCGGCAAGGGCGTGATCATCGCCGCGCCGCACCTGGGTTGCTGGGAGCTGCTCAATTACTGGCTGTGTCGCAAGACGCCCATCGCGATCCTCTATCGCCCGCCGCGCATTGCGGCAGTCGAAGGCCTGCTGCGCAAGGTGCGCGGTGGGCTGGCGCCGGAGCAGGTGCGCGCCGAGGGCGCGGGCGTACGCACGCTGTACAAGCGGTTGGCCGCTGGCGGCACGGTGGGCATCCTGCCCGACCAGAAGCCGCGTGCCGGCGAAGGCGAGTTCGCCCCGTTCTTCGGTCGCGATGCGCTGACCATGGTGCTGTTGCCGCGTCTGGCGGCACGTACCGGCGCCACCGTGTTGTTCGCCTTCGCCGAACGGTTGGCTGAAGGCGCGGGTTATCGCATCCATCTGCTGCCCGCGCCGGAGGGCCTGGCCGATGCGGACATGGCCGTGGCCAGTCGCGCGCTCAACCGTGGCGTGGAGAACTGTGTGGAACTGGCCTTTGCGCAGTACCAGTGGCACTACAAGCGCTACTCGGCAGACGACCGGCCCAGCCCCTACGACACCCAGAATCACTAGGCGTCAGGGCGCGGGCAGCTCCAGCCGGCGCAGGAACACGGTCATTTCCTTCTCGGCCTGCTTGTCGCCGCGCGTCCGCGCCACGGCGATGCCTTGGCGCCACGCATCGGCGGCCCCCGGCTTGTCATCCAGCGCCAGGCAGGCCTTGCCGAGCAGTTTCCACGCGGCCGAGTAGTGCGGGTCGAACGCTACCGCCTGGTGTAGTTCTTCCGCGGCACCGGCCGCGTCGCCGGCCGCCAGCAGCGCATTGCCCAGCGAGAAACGCAGCAGCGCACCGTCACGCGGGCCGCCGCGCTGCGCGCGCAGGTTGGCGATCAGCGTCTCGTTCACGGCTTCACTGCAGGGCGCGCGAGCGCCACGCGTCGACCTTGTAGACCTGGGTCGGGTGCGTCGGTTCAGGCGGCACGCGCCCGGCACGCAGATCGGCCAGCGAGGCGGCCGGCCAGATCACCACCCAGCCGGAACGGAACGGCTGCACCAGCGCTGCATAGCGCAGGGCCTCGTTGGTGAGCTTGTCCGGATGCTCCACCACCAGAGCGTCCGGATGCTGCTGGGCGAAAGTCTGCAGCGACGGGCCTTCGTACAACCGCTCGAGCGAGCCGGTCAGGCGGCCGGCGAAGTGGAACTGGCCCTCGTAGTTGCCCAGGATGCCGATCGCGTGGTGCTTTGCATCCGCCTCGCCCAGCAACTGCGCCGAGGGCTGCAGGTCGAAGTTCTGCCACATGGTCAGGGTGAACAGCGTATTGAGCGCCAGCGTGCCGACCAGGCCAGCGAAGGCGAGGCGACGCATCTCGCCGCGCCCGCGCAACAGCAGCAGCGCGCCCAGCAGCACAAACACCACGCTGAAGAAGCGGCTATAGCGCTGGGTACTGTCGAACCACTCGCCGTGCAGGTCGTTGTGCGACACGAGCACTGGCAGCGCGAACAGGAAGATGCCGAACAGGATACCGCCCACGCCCAATGGCCAGGTGCCCAGCCAAGGCGTGGTAGCCAGCGCCGGACGCTGGTCGCGCAGCGCAGCCACCGCGCCAGCGATCAGCAGCGCGCCGCCGGCGAACTCCGGCAGCGGGTAATACATCTGCTTGCCGCTGATGAAGGAGAACACCAGCATCACCGGCAACACCCAGCACAGCGCGAAACGAAGGCCACTGTCGAGCGGCCGACGCAGCGTGGCGAGGGCGACCCAGGCGCGCGGCCAGCCACTGAACGGGAACAGCAGCGCCGGGATCACCGGCACATACCACCAGAACGGCCGGGCATGGTCGAACGCATTGACCACGCGTCCCGCCGTCTGGGTAAAGAACAGCCGCTGGCGATAGGCCTCGCCGCCGCTGAAACCGGCCGGCAGCGCCCAGGCCAGCAGCATGGCGCCCCCCAGCAACACCGACAGCAGGCCACGGCCGTACCAGCGTGCGCGGTTGTCGCGGGCCCAGTCGTTCCACAACGGCCCGAGCAGCCAGGGGAAGGCCACATGCAGCAGCATCACCGGGCCTTTGGTCAGCAGGCCCGCACCAATGCACAACCCGAACAGCAGCCAGCGCGGCTCGGCGCGATGGGCCTTTGGCGTCAGGCAAAGCAACGCGCCCAGCACGCAGACGGCCAGCAGCACTTCGTACATGATCTGCAGGCCGAACAGGAACGCATAGCCCAGCGCCAGCAGCATCCACGGCGCGGCCTTGGCCACCCATGGGCGGTTCGGAAACAGCCGCTTGGCCAGCAGCGCCACCAGCACCAGCTGCGCGCCACCGAAGATCACCTCGAGCACGCGCGGCCAGATGTCGTTGACGCCAAACACGAACCAGCCGGCGTGGATCAGCCAGAACAGCAGTGGCACCTTCTCGCTGTAGGGCGTGCCGTTGATGTGGGGCACCAGCCAGTAATGGTGGGTCCACATCTCCCACGCGACCGCCAGCGTGCGTGTGGAATAAAGCGGCATGGGGCCGTGCGAGAAAATCGCGAGCAACGCGGCCAGCGCCCAAAGGGGCAGCCATGGCCAGAGGGAGCGCAGGTATTCGGAGCGGCTATAGCTGCTGGATGCCACGGGCAGTCTTCTTGATGGAATGGGGCGATTCTAGCCCGAGCGCGTGAAGGCGGCTTGGAAGGAATAGCTTCCCTCCCGGGGGAGCTGATGGCGACGACTCTCAACCAGGGCCGGCTTTGGGCTCCCTCCCCTGCTCGCAGGGGAGGGTTGGGGAGGGGTGAAGCTCTTGCTTTAGACGTGTGGGAGAGCACCCCCTGCCAGCGCCCCCCTGCATGCAGGGGGAGGAGCCATACCTGCGCGCCCTTAGGCGATGGATGAGATTCCCTTCTGGAGAGGCGTTGGGGGTGAAGATCCCGCGGAACCCTTTCGGTCAGGCCGGCCCCCAATACCCAATCCGCCGCCGAATCTTCAGCTTTCGCCAGAAATTCCACGGTTTGCGGTGCCGGTTCTTCCCGCCCGCGGCAATGAACGTATCGATCGCCCGCAAAATCCGCTCACTGGAATGCCCATCCCGATACGGATGAATGGCATCGCCATAGTCACGGATCGCCTGCATCAGCTCCGGTGGTCGGGCCAGTGCCCGCTCGATGGCCGGCTCGAACTGCGACGCCTCGTCAATGTCGATCAGCTGCGGGCCCGGGCGGCGGTTCTTGAAGGTCACCACCGGCTTGCCGGTAAGCAGGAACTCGTTGAGCGCGGAGGAAGTGTCCGAGCACATCATGTCCACCTGCGGGAACAACTCCAGGATGTTGTCGTTCTCGGCAAACGTCAGGTACTCGTTCTGCAGCGCCTTGTACTTGGCGGTGGTCTCCGGCTTCATCTTCGGATGGAAGGTGACGATCCAGCGCCAACGCCCATCGCGCGAAAGGCGCTTCACTTCCTCGTACAAGGTTTCGGCGGCGCTCCACGAGGGCGAGAACGTCGAGTGATACAGGATCACCGGCGGCTGGCGCACCGGCGGAATCGGGCCGGTGATTTCCTTCATGAAGGGGTCGAGCTTGGGAAAGCCGGTTTCGATCACCGAAAAATGGCCGACCCGATCGGCGATTTCCTGGAACTTGGCCGTGTCGCGCGGACCGGTGGTGCAATACAGGTCAAAGAAGCCGCGCACATAGATATGCCGCGGCTTGCCGGCGTCAAAGCCATGGAAGGTTTCCACCTTCACGCCGGGAAAGAAATGCGGCACGGCGTTGCTCGGGGTGATCACGGCGCGCGGCTTCCATGCGCGCACTTCTTCCACAGTGAGCAGGCGCTCGCCCTCCACCAGGTCTTCTGCGCCAGGACCGTCGAAGAACCATGCCGCTTCGTCGCCACGTGCGCGGATGGCATCCTGCACGGGGCGCAAGATCGCCAACGCGTAACGCTCGGAGCCGTAGAGAAGATAGTGCTCTTTTAGATCGGGCTGCTTGCTCATCGATCGATTCCGTGCCGGATAAGGGCCTCCGCCCCACTTTCCAATGACGCGGGGTTACGGCGCATCTCGTAATAACGCATACGTTTGTAGGCGGCGTACGAAGCTCCGGTCTGGGCGATGACGAAGCCGCGCCAGCCATCGAGAAAACCGAGTCGAAAAAGATAGTCTTTGACGAAAGACAGCAGATACACGAACGGCGTTTGCCACATGCGCACGGGCTTGTCCTTGGCCAGCCAGTCGCGGCACTTCAGCTCGGCGTAACGCAGCACCTTGATCTGCTTTTCGGGCAGGCTCGGGTTGTTCTCGTGATTGAACGGTGCCTTGAGCATTACCGACGGGCCGTCGAAACGCAGTGATTCGTGCACGCGCACATCCGCCCAGCGCGCCCGGTCGCGGTGGAACAGGCGGGCCATCTTCTCGCCCACCGACGGCAGGTACCAGCGCATGGGTGCGCCCATGAAAATAGTGGCCCGGCGCAGGTAAGCCGCGCAGATGTTGCTGGCCATCAGCTCGGGCAGGCGTTGCACCAGTTCGGCGGCCAGCTCGGGCGTGAGGTACTCGTCCGCATCGAGCGCAAGGATCCAGTCGTTACTGCACTGGGTGGTGGCGAAATTGCGTTGCGCGCCGAATCCGAGCCATGCGTGTTGCACCACACGGGCACCGTGCGCCTGGGCGACAGCCACCGTGTCGTCGGTGCTGCCGCTGTCGATCACCAGTTTCTCGGTGGCAAACGGCACGCTGTCCAGGCAGCGCGCAATATTTTTCGCCTCGTTGTAGGTAATGACCACGAGGGTAAGGGGCAAGGTAGGCATGGCGCGAATTCTAGCCGGATTCGCCCCGGGGCTTTCGCGCGTCTCGAGCCGTCGTCGGAACGCGCGATGGTCGGCTCATTTTCAGCTGCCGGTATGCACCATGTGCTGACAAAGGGGGCGTCAGGCCCGAGACTATCGGGGCGTCGGCGCCGGGTGGGGAGGGTGTCCCCTGGGCCGCAACGACGATCGAAACAAGCAGGCAGTATGGAACGCAGAGCGACCCCATTGAACGCACAAGTCCAGTCACGCAGTCGCGAAATCGGACGCTCGATCCTAGGGGTCGGTATCGCCTGGATGATGCTTGGCATGGTGATCATGCCGGCCGGCGTGTCGTTCAATCCGGGCAAGGCCTATCAGACCAGCCTGATCGTGCTGCTATACCTGCCCGCATTGATACTCGCCTTTTCGCAGCGCGCTCGGGTGTGGCGCCAGCTGTGGCCGTTACCGGCATTCCGTGTCTTCCTGTTGTTGCTGGCCTGGGCCGCCGTGTCGCTGCTATGGGGCAAGCTGCCGCGTCCCGGCGACGAGGCGGGACGCCTGCTCAGCGTGCTGGCCTTCGTGCTTGGCTGGCATGCGTTTGCCGCCGACGAAGTGGCGCGTATCCGCGGACTGCTGCTGGGGACCGGCGCGGCCATTGCTGCCTGTGCTGCGTTTTATTGCGTCACCTTCATCATCACGCCGGTGTCGGACGGCCGCATCATTGGCGAGGGCACCATCGCCACGGCCAACTATGCGGCGGCGCTGATGGGCGTCGTGGCGCTATGGCTGAGCCAGCTGGACATCGCCGGGCGCCAGGCGTCGGCATTGCGCTATATCGCGATGGCGGTATTGCTGGTGTTTGTTGCCTTTACGCACACGCGTAACGTTTGGCTGGCACTGTGTGTCACCGTGGTCGTCATGCCGCTGTGGCGGCCGGGCCGAGGCTTCCGCTGGCTGGCCGTGGCCGTGCTTGGCACGATCGCGCTTGCCATGGTCTGGCGGCCAGTATTGGTGATGGAGCGCGGTACCTCGTTGCGTCCGGAGCTTTTCGCGCAATCGATGCACCTGATCGCTCAACACCCATGGCTGGGCCTTGGGCAGGGCGCTCCCTTTACCTTGATGGTGAACGGGGCGGCCTATACCCATACGCATAATCTGCTGACCCAGATGACGGTTGAGCTGGGCATCCCGGGCCTGCTGCTGACGGTGGCCTTGTGGCTGCTGGTGGCCTGGCAGGGCTGGCGCCACCGCACCCAGATGCAGGGGCGTATCGTGCTGGCGCTATGGGTGTATGCCTCGGTGGTGCTGCAGTTCGACATGCCGCAGATGCTGGACAGCCCTCGCCCGGCCTGGCTGCTAGTGTGGCTGCCGTTCGCGCTGACCCTGGGCCTGGCCTGGCGGGAGCGTACGGTCGGCCAGACAACTTCTACTCAATGAATTTAGAGTACCCCGATGTGGATTGGGGGCTCGGGGACTGCTGATGAACAAGGTGCTGGTAACCGGTGGTGCAGGCTTTCTTGGCTCGCACCTGTGCGACCGGCTGTTGAGCGATGGCCACGACGTGCTGTGCGTGGACAACTTCTTTACCGGCAGCAAGCAGAACATCGCGCATCTGCTCGATCATCCCTATTTCGAGCTGATGCGGCACGACGTCACCTTTCCGCTTTATGTGGAAGTCGATCGCATCTTCAATCTGGCGTGCCCGGCCTCGCCCGTGCATTACCAGTACGACCCGGTACAGACCACCAAGACCAGTGTGCATGGTGCCATCAACATGCTCGGCCTGGCCAAGCGCACGCATGCGCGCATTCTGCAGGCGTCCACCAGCGAGGTGTACGGCGATCCAGAAGTGCATCCGCAGCGCGAGGATTACTGGGGGCGCGTCAACCCGATCGGCTTCCGCAGTTGCTATGACGAAGGCAAGCGCTGCGCCGAGACGCTGTTCTTCGACTACCACCGACAGAACAACCTCGACATCAAGGTGGTGCGCATCTTCAACACCTACGGCCCGCGCATGCATCCCAACGACGGCCGCGTGGTGAGTAACTTCATCGTGCAGGCGCTGCGCGGCGAGGACATCACCATCTATGGCGATGGCAGCCAGACGCGCAGCTTCTGTTATGTCGACGACCTGATCGACGTGATCGTGCGCATGATGAACAGTGAGGCAGGCTTCACCGGCCCGGTGAACATCGGCAACCCGGTCGAGCACACCATGCTGCAGCTGGCCGAAAAGGTGCTGCAGCTGGTCGGCGGCCGTTCCAAGCTGGTGTTTCGCCCGTTGCCGTCGGACGATCCGCGCCAGCGTCAGCCCGACATCGCGCTGGCCAAGGAGAAGCTGGGCTGGCAGCCGCAGGTGGGTCTCGATGATGGCTTGCGCGAAACCATCGCCTACTTTCGCAGGCAGCTGGCGGGCGAGGTTCGCGTATGAGCGACAACGTCAGCTTCAGCGTCGTCATCACCAATTACAACTATCGCGACTATGTCGGCACCGCCATCGAAAGCGTGCTGGCACAGACGCGTGCCCCGGCGCAGCTGATCGTGATGGACGATGGTTCCACCGATGGTTCTGCGGCTTGGCTGGTCGAACACTATGGCGACCATCCGCTGGTCACGTTGCGCTGCGTGAGCAATGGCGGGCAGCTGTCGGCTTTCGTGAAGGGGCTGGACGGCGTGACGGGTGACATCGTCTGTTTCCTCGACGCGGACGATCATTGGGACAAGGATTACCTGGCCCGTGTCGGCGAGGTCTACGACAACCGTCGCGACATCGATTTCGTGTTCACCGACGTCAACTTGTTTGGCAACGAGCAAGGCGTGCTCGGCTATGCGAACCATCCTACCGACCTTGGCTATACCGCCATCAGCACCTGGGTAACGGCCTATTGGTATGGCGCCGCCACCTCGGCGTTGTCGATGCGTCGTAGCTGGGCGCAGCGTGCGCTGGACCTGCCTTCGACGTTCCAGGACACCTGGCGCATTTCCGCCGACAACTGCCTGGTGTTCGGCACCAGCGTGCTCGGTGCGCGCAAGTACTTCCTGCCCACCGGCATGGTGCATTACCGCGTACATGGCGCCAACGGCTGGTGGCACGCGCGGCATAAGGAAAGCCAGTTCACCAACTGCTATCGCTCGCGTACGCTTATCAACTACTACGCCGAGCGCATGCGCATGAACATCTTCACGCTCGACCTGACCAAGGTGGAGTTCCGCAGCAAGCCTGAGCCGTCCTGGGATGAGGCGCGCCGCTACGCCAAGATCGCCATCCGGCGCAGCGGTGCCGGATGGATCAAGCGCGTGGAGCGTTCCGTCGCCATCCTGCGCCGCGGCTGGCGCCAGCGCCGCAAGGACGGCCGGCGCGCGTGAGCGAGGCGACGCCCGTGGATGCCGCCGTGTTCCCGCGCGTCAGCGTGGTCGTGCTGACTTACAACTGGCCCGGGGCGCTGGAGCGTGTGCTGGAGGGGCTGGCGCGACAGACCGAAGCGCCCTTCGAGGTCATCGTGGCTGACGACGGCTCGCGGCCGGACACCGCCGCGGTGATCGCGCGCATGGCAGCCACCTTCCCGGTGCCCCTGCGGCATCTGTGGCAGGAGGATCACGGCTTTCGCGCCGCACGTGCGCGCAACCGTGGCGTTGCAGCGACGCGCGGTGAGTATGTGATTCTGCTCGATGGCGACATGCTGGTGCATCCGCGTTTCATCGCCGATCACCTGATGCTGGCCGAGCGTGGCTATTTCCTGCAGGGCGGCCGATTGAAGGCAACGCAGGAAGAATCGCGGCGTCTGCTGGCGGGTGGCCAACCGGTATTCAGCCCCTGGGTGGATGCGAATTTCGAAGAGTTCGACGGCACGCGCCGGCTCTACGCGTTCCGCGCGCCGTGGCTGGCACGCTGGAAGGCGCGATCGCGCAATGGCGGACGCGTGATGAGCTGCAACATGAGTTTCTGGCGCGACGATCTCTTGCGCGTGAATGGCTTCGACGAACGCATGGAAGGCTATGGCGCAGAGGATCGCGAACTCGCCGCGCGGCTGGAAAACACCGGGCTGCGACGCCGCGCGCTGAAGTGGGCGGCGCTGGCCGTACACCTGTGGCACAACTCGCGTTCGCCGCCGGATGTCGACGATTTGGACTTGCCGAACAATCGTCTGTTCCATGCCACGCGTACAGAGCACATCACCTGGTGCGAGCGTGGCATCCATCAGCACGTCGACCTGCTGCGCGAGGATGAGCGCACGACATGAAACTGCTCTACACCAACTTCCACGCGGGTGATGGTGGCGGCCACACCACCTATATCCGCGAACTGGCGGCCGCGCTGGCGGCGCGCCACGAGGTTCACGTGGCGGCACCGCCCGGCAGTCGCCTCAGCCGCGAGGCGCGCACCCTGCCCGGTGTGTTCGTCATCGACCAGCCCTTCCCGAACGGACTCAACAAGTGGAAGGCACGCCGACGCGCCCGCGCGCAGCTCGCGGACTATTTGCGCGCACAAGCTTTCGACATCGTGCACGTCAACGGATCGGCGGACCATCGGCTGGTGCTGTCCGCGATGCCGGCGAAGCGCCCGGCGCTGGTGTGGACCAAGCACAACTCCAAGCCTGTGCGCGGCCTGGGTCATTGGCTGCGCGCCCGGCTGACCGACCAGGTTATCGCCGTGTGCGAGTTCACCCGGCGCGAACTGCTGCATACCGCCTACCGGCGATGCCGGCTCGACACGGTCTACAATGGCGTGGATATCGATCACTGGACGCCCTGGCCCGCTGCAGCAGCACGATCGCAGTGGGATGGTGGCGATGGCTCCGTGCTGTTGCTCGGCAGCAATGCCGGCACGGCCAGTTACAAGGGCTGGATGGATCTGCTCGAAGCGCTGATGCAGTTACCCACCGAGACGCGCCGGCGTGTACGTGTGTTGATTGCCGGCGTGCCGCTTCAGCCAGAAGAGCTTGCGCGCGTCGAGGCACTTGGCGTGGCCGACCAAGTGGTGTTTCCCGGCGTACTCACCGATCCCCGACCCATGGTGGCCGCGCTTGATGTGGGCTTCGTGCTGTCCTACGACGTGGAGACGATCTCGTTCGCCTGTCGCGAGATGATGGCGATGGGCAAGCCGGTATTGCTCAGCGACTACGCCGGGCTGCCGGAGAACATCGAGCCGGGAGTGGATGGCTGGTTGGTGCCGGTACGTGATCGCGGTGCGATCGCGGCGGCGATCACGCGACTTCTGGCCTCACGCGATGCCTTGCCGACGATGGGCCTCGCTGCCCGTGCCCACGCAGAGCGCGATTTCGGATTGCAGTTGTTTGTATCGCGCACCGAAGCGGTCTACCGCCGCCTGCTCGAAGCAAAGCCTGTGTAGGAGCGCACCCTGTGCGCGACCGCGGCGCTGTGTCGTTGCCGTTCCGTAGGGTTGTCGCGCACAGGGTGCGCTCCTACAAAAAGCGCTCGTCAGCGCGGCACTCTTCCGGCACTGCCCCGGATACGCGATCCACAATCTCGACCGAAGGTAAAGCCCGTGTAGGAGCGCACCCTGTGCGCGACCGCGGCGTGGCGTCGTTACCTCTTTCTAGGCTTGTCGCGCATAGGGTGCGCTCCTACAAAGAAAAAGAATGCCAGCGTCACTCCTCCAACGATGCGGCCGAGACGCGGTCGACGTTTTCGTCGGGCAGGCAACCCGGCTTCACCGCATCGGCCTTGAACATCCACCACTCGCGTCGGTTGGCGTGGCCCAGGCTCACCGCCTTGCTGCGGTCCACGCAATTGGCCATCACGGCATCGAGCGCGAACAGCCAGCGTCGGGAGGGATCCTGCGCCTGCCACTTCACGGCCGCGGCGTATTGCTCGTGCCACGGCTGGGTGAAGCCAAAGTCAGTGGCCGGATGGTTGAGCATCAGCAGGTTCTGCTCCTTCCAGGCCACCATGCCCAGCTCGTCGCCGGGCGGCAGGCGCTCACGCACGTCCTGCATCAGGCCGGCGGCGGAGCTGGAATCGTTGAGGATGGGATAGGCCCACAAACTCCATACCATCCACATCACCGCCATGCCGCCAGCCACGGCCGCCACGGCGCGGCGCACGCGCAGGGTGGCGATCAGCAACAATTGCGCGGCACCGATTACCACGAACATCCACCACAGTGCGTGGCCGCCATCCTCGAAGCCGCGCGCTGTGGCGAACTCGCTGGCGAACTTCGGGTGCGCGGCCAGCGCCACGCCACCCACGCCCAGCATCGCCGTGCCCATCACACCAATGAACAGCAGGCCCGCCACGCGCAGCCAGCGCTTCTGCAACAGCTCTTCCAGGTACGGTCCGCTGACCAGCGCCAGCATCGGCAGCGCCGGCATGATGTAGACGTCGCGCTTGCCCTTGGGAATGGAGAAGAACACCAGCAGCAGCACGATCCAGCCCAGCGGTAGCAGAACGCGCGCGTCCTTGGCCTTCAGTGCGCGCCACCAGCGCGGCAACGTGCCCGGATAGGTCAGCGACAGCGGCAGCCACGTGAACAGTACGATGGGCACGTAGTACAGCGACGAGTGATGGTGATCCCACGACTTGCTGTAGCGACCCGCGGTCTGGTGAAACAGGATGTCGTTGACGTAAGCCGCATAGGCGGGGTCACCGCCATGCGCCTTCGCACCCAGCAGCATCGGCACCAGCCACAGCGCAATGGCCGCCAGCAATGCGACCAGACCCAGTGGCCAGCGCCACCAGGCGCCCGCACCCAAGCGCGATACGCCGTTCCACTGGCCGAAGGCGGCAACGAGGTATGGCAGAAACATCAATAGCGCGAGTACGCCCACGCCCTTGGTAATCACCCCCAACCCGGCACAGAAGCAGCCGAACCAGAACGCACGCCAGTTCGGTCCCTTCAGCATGTGCACCAGCAGGCCCCAGTTCGCCGCCGTGATGTAGAACATCACCAGTGGGTCGATCTGCGCGCGCTTGGTCTGGTATACGAACTGGAAAGTGATCAACAAAGCCGACGCGGCATACAGGCCGACCTGTCGGTTCCACAGTCGCCGTCCCAGGTCATACACCAGCAACAGCGTGCCCAGCGCGGCCAGCAGCGACGGCAGCAGGAAGGCGATGCGCCAGTTGCGCACCACCGTATAGCTGGCGGCTTCCAGCCAGAACAGCATCGGTGGCTTGTCCGAATACAGCTCGCTGCCGCGATGCGGGAACAGCCAGTCGCCGCTCTCGATCATCTGCTTGGCGGCCAGCGCAAAGCGCGGCTCATCCGAAGGCCAGGGGTCGCGCAGGCCGATGCCGGCTCCGATCACGACCAGGGCAAACAGTAAAAACAGCCAGAACCGGTGGCGTTCCTGCGAAGTGGCTTGGGGAGAAGCGAACATGCGTGGATTCCGGAGCGGCGGCGCCGCGTCATAAACGGGTTGAGCCTAAAGGGCGGAGCCTTAGGTCGCACTGAGGCGAGGACGCAAACATTCTGCGCCGAGCCCGCCGATGGCGTCAGGCCTTTTCGAGCACGGCATAGTACATGCCGTCCAGGTCGCCATCGCCGGGAAGTATCTGCCAACCCACCTGGGCGGCCTGCCCGACCGGCAGCTCAAACGCGACCGCTCGCGCGTCCGCCTGGTCAGCCAGCCACTCATTCACCACGGCATCGTTCTCGCGTCGCAGCAGCGAGCAGGTGATGTAGACAAGCCGCCCGCCTGGCGCAAGCAACGGCCATAGCGAAGACAGGATGCGGCTTTGCTGCGCCACCAGCGCGGCGATATCGCTTTCGCGGCGATGCAGTCGCACATCCGGTCGTCGACGCAGCACGCCAGTGGCCGAGCAGGGCGCGTCGATCAGGATGCGATCGAACGGCTTGCCGTCCCACCATTGCGCCGGCTGCCCCGCGTCGCCAATCACCACGCTGGCGCTCAGGCCAAGGCGGTCGAGGTTCTGGGTGATGCGTTGCGCGCGTTTCGGGTCGAACTCCAGCGCGGTCAGCGCCAGGTCAGCGCGCTCGAGCAAATGGCAGGCCTTGCCGCCGGGCGCCGCGCAGGCGTCGAGCACACGCTGGCCGTCGCTCAGCTCGGCCAGGTCGGCGGCAATCTGGGCGGCGCCATCCTGCACGGCGAAGTCGCCAGCGGCGAAGCCAGGCATGCGGGTGACGTCGCTGCTGTGCGGCAACACGATGGCATCGGCAAGCCAGGCATGCGACTCGGCCGTATAGCCGTCCGTACGAAGTCGTTCGATGAAAGCGTCGCGCGACGTGTGGCGACGATTCACGCGCAACATCAACGGCGGCTCGATATCGTTGGCCGCCATTACCGCATCGGCCTGGGCGGGCCAGTCATGCGCAATGGTCTGGGCCAGCCACGCGGGGTGGGCGTGTCGTGTCTGTGGCTTGGCGTCCAGCGCGGCAAGCAGCTCGATACGCTCGCGCTGCCAGCGGCGCAGCACCGCATTCACCAAACCGGCCAGGCG
Source organism: uncultured Gammaproteobacteria bacterium (assembly GCA_963783075.1). Taxonomy (GTDB): domain Bacteria; phylum Pseudomonadota; class Gammaproteobacteria; order Xanthomonadales; family Rhodanobacteraceae; genus Dyella. The sequence continues at coordinate 1,096,449 of CAWAMF010000001.1, forward strand.
CGGGCGTTGCAGCGTGCGCGTCGCCTGCACGGTGGCGGCCACGGCGGCGTAATCGGGTAGCTGCAGAATCTCCAGCTGGACCAGGCCCAGCACCAGCAGGGCGTGGATGGCCGGCTCCTTCTGGCGCAGCGGCTTGTCCAGCAGGCGGTCGAGCGCGGGATCGAACCGCAGCCACCAGCGCGCGCCGTCACTCAGCAGCGCCATCAGCAGGGCGCGGTCACGCGAATCGGCAAGCTTGGGCGCGTAGCGTTCCATGGCATCCCGCAGCGAAGCGCCGCGCAGGGCGACTTCGGCAAGGGCCTGGGCGGCGAGGGCGCGGGTGTCCTGGCTCATGGCAACCTCAGCGACGCAGATCGGGACGAGCGTTGAGGTAGTCGACCGCGCCGACACGCTTGCCGCCCGCGCGCTGCACTGCCGTCACGCGCAAAGCGCCGTGGCCGCAAGCGATATCGATGCCGTCACGCCCGGCGCCAAGCACGGTGCCCGGTTCGGCGTGATGGTCGTGCTCGACGGCCTGCGCTACCCAGATGCGTAGCGTCTCTCCGGCGATCTCACCTTCGGCCACCGGCCACGGATCGAACGCGCGCACCTGGCGCTCCAGTTCGATGGCGGTGCGATGGAAATCCAGTCGCGCTTCAGCCTTGTCCAGCTTGTGCGCGTAGGTCACGCCTTCGGCAGGCTGTGCGCGCGGCACCAGCGTTTCACCGGCCATCACCCGGCGCAGGCCCTCGGCCAGCACGTCAGCGCCAAGTGCGGAGAGGCGGTCGTGCAGCGTGCCGCCGGTGTCTTCGCGGTCGATCGGTGTGCGTCGTTCCAGCAGCACCGGGCCGGTATCAAGGCCGGCCTCCATCTGCATCAGGTCGACACCGCTTTCGGCATCACCCGCCAGAATCGCGCGCTGGATCGGAGCCGCACCGCGCCAGCGCGGCAGCAGGCTGGCATGCACGTTCCAGCAACCCATGCGCGGGATGGCCAGCACCTTGCGCGGCAGGATCAGCCCGTAGGCCACCACCACCATCAGGTCAGGCTGGTAAGCGGCAAGCGCCGTCTGGATATGAGGTGCCTTCAACGCTTCGGGTTGTTCAACCGGAACGCCGGCGGCAAGCGCCGCCTGCTTGACCGGGCTGGGCGTCAGCTTGCGGCCGCGCCCCGCAGGGCGATCGGGCTGGGTATAGACAGCCACTACCTCGGCGCCGCTGGCGCGGCACGCTTCAAGACAGGGAACGGAAAATTCGGGAGTGCCCGCGAAAACGACGCGGAGCTTCAAGCGCTGGCCGCCTGCTTGCGCTGCTTTTCCATGCGCTTGAGCAACATCGTGCGCTTGAGCGGGGACAGGTAGTCGACGAACACCTTTCCAGCGAGATGATCCATCTCGTGCTGGATGCATACGGCCAGCGGGCCCTCGGCCTCGTAGACAAACTCGTTGCCATCCACATCCTGCGCCTTCACCTTCACCTTCAGGGCGCGGGTGACGTCGGCATAGATACCCGGAAACGACAGGCAGCCTTCCTGATAAACCTGGGCGCCGTCCTTTTCGATGATCTGGGCATTGATCAGCGCCAGCGGCTGGTTGCGTTCATCGCTCATGTCGGCAACCAGTACCTGCTGGTGCACATTGACCTGGGTCGCGGCCAGGCCCACGCCATTGGCGGCATACATGGTTTCGAACATGTCGGCCACGAACTGCTTGAGTTCGGCGTCGAACGCGCGCACCGGCTCAGCGCGGGTTCGCAGGCGGGGATCTGGAAATTCGAGAATGGTAAGTACGGACATTTGCTTTGCCTCAGCGCGCAAAGTGCGGGCAAATCGGTGAAAACCAAGCCCGGGCGCGATCTAGAATGGGCCTTATTGTACGTCGCCAAGCTCGTGTCTGGCATGCCATTTTGCGAACTGGGGCCAGTTGCGTGCTTGAACTGTTCGGTTACACTCGCCCGAGCATCGGGGGATGGGGGAATCCCGTTTATGATCAGAAAGTCCATTGGGCTGCTGGCCGGCATGCTGGTCACGGTGGCTGTTTATGCTGCGGGTGCGCAATTGCGTGCCGATCATCCCGATACCTATACCGTGCGCAAAGGCGACACGCTCTGGGCGATTTCGGCGCGGTTCCTGTCCAAGCCCTGGTTATGGCCAGAGATTTGGCAGGCCAATCCGCAGGTGCAGAATCCGCACCTGATTTATCCGGGCGACGTGCTCAATCTGTCCTTCATCAATGGCCCGCGCCTGTCCATGCAGCCGCGCGTTCGTGCCGAAGGCGACGCTGTGCCGGCCATTCCGCTGTCCGAGCTGCGCATGTTCCTCAAGGAAATGCAGGTGCTCGACTCCAATCAGGTGAAGTCGCTGCCCTATGTGGTGGGCTTCGAGGAGGCCGACCTGCGCGGCACGGTTGGGCGCGTGGTCTACGTGCGCAACCTGCAGGCCGAGCCGGGCCAGCGCTACGCCATCGTGCGTCCCACCCAGACTTTCCGTAATTTCAACGGCAAGGCAGGGCGAGACAACGGGTCCGACCTGGTCGCCCATTCGCTCGATTCCGATGTATCCACGGTCAAGACGCCGTGGTCGGAAGATTTCCGGGCTGACGGCCATTACGGCAGTGGCGAGGACATCGGCACCGAGGTCAGCGTCATCGGCAAGGCCGAGGTGCTGCGCACGGGCGATCCGACCACCCTGCTGCTGCTCGACTCCACCGTCGAGATCCGCAAGGGCGACCGCATCCTGCCCATCGATGACAAGCCGTACGACCCGTACTACTACCCGCATGCGCCCAAGTCGCTGCCGGGCAATGCACGGGTGATTGCCTTCGCGCTCGATGCCTACGATGCCGTGGGTCGCAGTCAGGTGGTGGCGCTGAACATCGGTTCGCAGGACGGCGTCGAAAACGGCCAGACCTACTCGATCTACCAGCCGGGCGAAACGATTGCCGACGACGTGGCCAGCGACAGCTGGGACCGCGGCACCGGCAAGAGCGTCACGCTGCCGCCGGAGTTCGTGGGCCATGTGATGGTGTTCCGCACCTTCGGTCGGGTGAGCTACGGCCTGATCATGGATGGCGTGCGGCCGGTGCATCGATTCGACCTGCTCCAACTGCCCGAATAAGGCAGCGAGCGGCACGGGACGACAGAACGGCGCGGTGAAAACCGCGCCGTTTCCTTTTGAGGCCGCCCGTAGGCTTGGCGGCCATGAACAACCTGAATGAGCTTCTCCCCTGGCTGACGCTGCTGCGCACGCCGGGTCTCGGGCCGGGCGGCCTGCGCGCGCAGCTGACGGAACATGGTGGCGATATCGCGGCCGTGCTCGCGGCGTTCCGGCGGCGAGCGACCAAGCTGTCCGACGAGGCCGCACGCTGGCTGCGGCAACCCGACGAGGCGAGGCTGGCTGCCGACATCGCCTGGCTGGCCGAGCCCGACCGGCGCTTGCTGTGCTGCACCGACGAAGATTTCCCGCCTCTGCTGGAGGCCATCCCGCAGCCGCCAGCCGCTTTGTTCGTGGTGGGCGACCCTGGCCTGCTGCTGCACCCTCAGGTGGCCATTGTGGGGGCACGGGGAGCCACGCTGAGCGGCCGCACCCATGCCCGCGCCTTCGCCCAGGCACTGGGCCAGGCCGGCTTCACCATTACCAGCGGCATGGCCGATGGCATCGACGGCGCCGCCCATCAGGCCGCGTTGGACGCCGGCCTGCCCACGGTGGCGGTGATCGGCACCGGGCCGGACCGGGTCTATCCGCCCAAACACCGCGACCTGGCGCGTCGGATCGCGGCCCATGGCGCGCTGGTGAGCGAATTTCCGCCCGGTACGGCGGCCCGCAGCGACCACTTCCCACGGCGCAACCGCATCCTGTCCGGACTGGCGCTGGGCACGCTGGTGGTGGAGGCGGGGCTGCAATCGGGGTCGTTGATCACGGCCCGTTTGGCCGCCGAGCAAGGACGCGAGGTATTCGCGCTGCCCGGTTCCATTCATAATCCGCTCGCCCAAGGCTGCCATCGGTTGATTCGCGATGGCGCCCGGCTGGTGGAAACCGCCAGTGAGATCGAGGAAGCGCTTGCGCCCGCCGCGGTCGCGCTGGGCCGCGAACTGGCTAGCCGGCTCGATGATGGATCAGCACCCACGGGGCGTTCGGTCGTTGTTGCGGACCCGGCCAGCCAGGCCCTTTTGGACGTGATGGGGCATGGCCCGATGGCGCTGGAGGAGCTGGCGGCCCATACGGGTCAAGCTGTCGCCAGCCTGTCGTCGGCCCTGCTGATGCTGGAGCTCGATGGTGTGATCGAGGCTTTACCAGGCAACCGCTACCAGCGTTTGCCCGGCTGAGAGCCTGTACTACGGCGCGTTTTCACATGGCCGAGCTTGACGCAATCGAGCTGCCATGCCTTTAACTAGATATAGAGGCCAGCCCCGGACGGGCTTGGCCATTGATGGCGGATACCGAGTTACATGGCAAAAAACCTGCTTATCGTCGAGTCGCCGGCCAAGGCCAAGACGATCAACAAATACCTCGGCAAGGACTTTCAGGTCCTCGCCTCCTACGGTCACGTGCGTGACCTCAAGCCGAAGGAGGGGGCGGTCGACACCGATAACGGGTTTGCCATGGCCTACGAGGTGATCGACCGCAACGAGAAGCACGTCGAGGCCATCGCCAAGGCCGCCAAGCTGGCCGACGACATCTATCTGGCGACCGACTTGGATCGCGAAGGTGAGGCGATCTCCTGGCACATCAGCGAGATCCTCAAGGAACGCGGCCTGACCGAAGGCAAGCACCTGCATCGCGTGGTGTTCTCCGAGATCACCCCCAAGGCGATCAAGGCCGCCGTGGCCAGCCCGCGCGAGCTGTCGCTGGACATGGTTGATGCGCAGCAGGCGCGCCGCGCGCTGGACTACCTGGTGGGCTTCAACCTGTCCCCGGTGCTGTGGCGCAAGGTGCAACGCGGCCTGTCCGCTGGCCGCGTGCAATCGCCAGCGCTGCGCATGATTGTGGAGCGCGAGGAAGAGATCGAAGCGTTCAAGGCGCGCGAGTACTGGACCATCGAAGCGGCCCTGCGTCATGCGGAAGGCGACTTCACCGCCCGCCTCACCAAGCTGCACGGCAAGAAGTTCGAGCAGTTTGACCTCACCAATGAAGATGACGCGATGGCCGCCCGCGCGGCGCTGAAGGAAGCGGCGCATGGCCGCCTCACCGTCAGCGACGTCACCAGCAAGGAGCGCAAGCGTCGTCCTGCGCCGCCGTTCACCACCTCCACGCTGCAGCAGGAAGCCGCACGCAAGCTCGGTTTCTCCACCAGCCGCACCATGAAGATTGCGCAAGGCCTGTACGAAGGTGTCTCGCTGGGCAGCGAAGGCAACGTCGGCCTGATTACCTATATGCGTACCGACTCCGTGGCGCTGTCCGAGGATGCACTGGGCGAGTTGCGTGAATTGATCACGCGCGATTTCGGCACCAAGGCGTTGCCGGATCACGTGCAGGTCTACAAGTCCAAAGCCAAGAATGCCCAGGAAGCGCATGAAGCCGTGCGCCCCACCTCCGCGCTGCGTACGCCGCGCGAAGTTTCGGGGTTCCTCAACGAGGAACAGCGCAAGCTCTATGAGCTGATCTGGAAGCGCACGGTTGCGTGCCAGATGATCCACGCCACGCTCAACACCGTGTCGGTGGAATTCGCCCTGCCGCACGTCAAGGGTGGTGACGCCTCGTTCCGCTCCACCGGCACCACCGTGGTCGATCCGGGCTTTCTCGCCGTGTACGAGGAAGGCCGCGACCAGAAGAGCGCCGAGGACGAGGACGAAGGTCGCCGCCTGCCCAAGCTCGACGTGGGCGAGCAGATCGCGCTGCACGACATCGCCGCCGACCAGCACTTCACCGAGCCGCCGCCGCGTTATTCCGAAGCGAGCCTGGTCAAGACGCTCGAAGAGCACGGCATCGGTCGCCCGTCGACGTACGCCAGCATCATCCAGGTGCTGCTCAACCGCGAGTACGTATTCCTCGACAGCCGGCGTTTCAAGCCGACCGACGTGGGCCGCGCGGTAAGCAAGTTCCTCACCGCGCACTTCACCCGCTACGTCGACTACGACTTCACCGCCAAGCTCGAAGACGAGCTCGACGCGGTCAGTCGTGGCGAGGAAGCGTGGGTGCCGCTGATGGAGCGCTTCTGGCAGCCGTTCAAGCAGCAGGTCGACGAGAAGACCGAATCGGTCGATCGCAGCGAAGCCACTGGCGCGCGGGAGCTGGGTCGTGATCCCAAGACCGACAAGCCGGTTTCGGTGCGCCTGGGTCGTTACGGGCCGTATGCACAGATCGGCGACAAGGACACCGACGAGAAGCTGCAGTTCGCCAGCCTGCGTCCCGGCCAGAGCATGCACACCATTACGCTTCCCGAGGCGCTGGAGCTGTTCAAGCTGCCGCGCACGCTCGGCAACGCCGACAACGGTGACGAGGTGAGCGTGGGCGTGGGCCGCTTCGGCCCGTTCGTGAAGCAGGGCAGCACCTATGCCTCGCTCAAGGTCGAGGACGACCCGTACACCATCGAGTTGCCGCGCGCCCTGCAGATCGTGCAGGAAAAGCTGGAGATGATCGCCAACCGCATCATCAAGGAATTCGATAACGGCGTGCAGGTGCTCAACGGTCGCTACGGCCCGTACATCACCGATGGCGAAAAGAACGCACGCATTCCCAAGGATCAGGAACCCAAGGACCTCACCGAGGCCCAGTGCGTGGAGCTGCTGGCTGCCGCGCCGGTGAAGCCGAAGAAGGGACGTGGTGCGTTCAAGAAGGCGGCCTCCAAGAAGACCGCTGAGAAGAAGCCTGCGGCCAAGAAAGCTGCCGCCGATACCGCCGCCAAGAAAACGGCGGTGAAGAAAGCGGCGACCAAGAAGACAGCGAGCAAGAAGACAGCGAGCAAGAAGCCGGCGACCAAGAAAGCCGCGGCCAAATCCACTGCCAAGAAGTCCACCGCCAAGAAGGCGGCCAAGGCCGACAGCTGAGTGGCAGCGCGTTTCACCCTGGACGATCTGGCCGGCGCCGCAACACTGCTGCGCGCAGGCGGCGTGCTGGCCTATCCCACCGAGGCCGTCTATGGCCTCGGTTGCGATCCGCACGATCGACAGGCGTTTGAGCGGCTATTTGCGCTCAAGCAGCGGCCGCCCACGCAAGGTGTCTTGCTGATTGCTTCCGACCTGGCGCAAATCGAGCGCTATATCGACACGGCGGCCGTACCTGCCGAGGTGATGGCGCAAGTGCAGGCCAGCTGGCCGGGGCCAAGCACCTGGATCTTCCCGCGCTCCTCCGCCGTGCCCGAATGGGTGGCTGGCGCGCATGCCGGCATTGCCTTGCGCGTGACGGCGCATGCTCCTGCGGCGGCACTTTGCCGTGCCTTTGGCGGCGCGCTGGTGTCCACCAGCGCCAATCCCCATGGCCAGCCATCGGCGCGCTCCGCAGACGCTGTAGAAGCCTATTTCGGCGCTGCGCTGGATGGTCTGCTGGACGCGACGCTAGGCGATCAACAACGGCCCACGGTGATCCGCGATGCGCTCTCGGGCGCTATCATTCGGGCCTGACCGAGTATCGCCGTCCGCAAGTTTATTCGAAGGATGAACGAGCTCTAGACGTCACGGGTCGCCGGTAGGGGCAGATTCAGTGGCTGCCCTGAGGATGGGGATCCAGCGGGCTTCAAGTAGCAACCGCCAAACGCCGTTCCGCGCGAGCTGGTCATGGCGAGGTGGTGTCAGTCGTGGAGAGCATCTTGGCCATCGTTTTTGAAAATTGCCGGCAGGACCAGGCGGCCACCGCCCTACCCATGCTGGCGGCTGGCCATGGGGAACGCACGGTCGCGTGGCGCCATGGCGACCCGGTCAGCGCGGCGCAGTTCCTGGCGCATGTGAAAACCATGGCCGAGCAATTGCCGCCCGCCGCCACCGCGGTGAACCTGTGCGAAGACCGCTACGCTTTCCTGGTCGCTTTTTGCGCCATCGCGTTGCGTGGCCAGGCCAACCTGCTGCCTTCGTCACGCGCGCCGCAGGCGGTGGCCGAGGTGATGGCGGCGCACCCCGGTTGCTACGCGGTGGGTGAGCTGGCGCTGGACACCCCGCATTACCGCCATTTGCCGGAGCTGTTGGTCCCGCCCGAGGCGGTGGCCGACGTCGTGATTCCCTTGATTCCCGCCGATCAGGTGGTCGCCATCGGCTACACCTCCGGGTCCACCGGCGTACCCAAGGGCAACCCCAAGAGCTGGAGCAGTTTCCACGCCAGCAACGCCGGTAACCTGCGCATGCTGCACGCCGCCGTGGGCGAGGGCTTCCACGTGGTCGCCACGGTGCCCCCGCAGCATATGTACGGTATGGAAATGTCGGTGCTGTTGCCGCTGCTCGATGAGGTGAGCGTGCACGCCGGGCGTCCGTTCTTTCCCGCTGACGTGGCGGCCGCATTGGCCGAGGTGCCCGTGCCCCGCGTATTGGTCACGACGCCGGTGCATTTGCGCGCGTTGATCGAATCGGGCGTGGCTTTGCCGCCCATCGCTGCGATGGTTTCGGCCACGGCACCGATGCCGGTAGAGCTGGCGCAGGCAGCAGAGGCGCGCTACGGCGCACCGCTGCTGGAAGTATTCGGATCCACTGAAACCTGCGTGTTCGCCAGCCGCCGCGCGGCCGCCGACGAGCCGTGGACGTTGTACGAGCAGGTGCAACTGCACCCGCAGCCCGACGGTACCCAGGTGCGCGCCCCGCAGCTGGAACAGCCCATGACGCTGGCGGATATCGTCACCCTGCACGATGGCGGCCGCCGGTTTCGGCTGTGTGGGCGCCATGCCGACCTGCTGGAAATCGCCGGCAAGCGTGCCTCGCTGGGCGACCTCACCCGCCGACTGCTGGCCATCCCCGGGGTCAAGGACGGTGTCGTGTTTCAGCTCGATGGAGGCGATGCGCTGGGCGTGAACCGCCTCGCTGCGCTGGCAGTGGCGCCTGGGCTGGACGAGACCGCCATCCTCGATGCGCTGCGCCAGGCGGTCGATCCGGTATTCCTGCCCCGCCCGCTGAAGCTGGTGAACGCCCTGCCCCGCAACGAAACCGGCAAGCTGCCACGCGCCGATCTGCTGGCGCTGCTGGACCGCCGTGACTGATCACGCTCCCTCCCCTGCGCGCTGGGGAGGGTTGGGGAGGGTCAAAGCTCGCCCGCTCTCAACCTTGCCCTGCGAGCACGGGGAGGAGCCGCTCAAGCCAAAGCCCGCTGAAGCCAGCCCCCGTGCTGCGCTGCGCAATCCAGGCCCAGCCTTTACAATGACGTGCTGCGCCAACCCCGGCGCCATCTTTTGGTAGTGGAGCACGCATGAAAGTCCTGGTCATCGGCAGCGGCGGGCGCGAACACGCGCTGGCCTGGAAGCTCAAGCAGTCGCCGCGAGTGAGCGAGGTGATCGTTGCTCCGGGCAATGCCGGCACGGCACGCGAAAAAGGCGTGCGCAACGCCGACGTGGCCGTCACCGACATCGATGGCCTGTTCAAGCTCGCCAAGGACGAAAAGATCGGCCTGACCGTGGTCGGCCCGGAAGTGCCGCTGGTGGCCGGCGTGGTGGACAAGTTCCGCGCTGCCGGCCTGCGCTGCTTCGGCCCGCGCGCCATTGCCGCGCAGCTGGAGGGTTCCAAGGCGTTCGCCAAGGACTTCCTGCATCGCCACAACATTCCCACCGCTCACTACGCGGTGTTCACCGAGCTCAACCCCGCGCTGGCCTACGTGCGCAAACACGGCGCACCTATCGTCATCAAGGCGGACGGTCTGGCCGCCGGCAAGGGCGTTGTGGTTGCGCTCACGCTGGCCGACGCCGAGCAGGCACTGCATGACATGCTCGGCGCGCACGCGTTCGGCGATGCATCCGCTCGCGTGGTCATCGAGGAATTCCTCGATGGCGAGGAAGCCAGCTACATCGTCATGAGCGATGGCCAGCACGCGCTGCCCATGGCCAGCAGCCAGGACCACAAGCGCCGCGACGAAGGCGACCTGGGACCCAACACCGGCGGCATGGGCGCGTATTCGCCCGCGCCGGTGGTCACACCCGAGGTCGAGCGCCGCATCCTCAAGGAAGTGATCGAGCCTACCCTGCACGGCATGGCGATGGAGGGTGCGCCCTTCATCGGTTTCCTCTACGCCGGCCTGATGATCGACAAGAGCGGTGCACCCAAGGTCATCGAATTCAACGTGCGCTTTGGCGATCCGGAAACGCAGCCCATCATGCTGCGCCTGAAATCCGATCTGGTCGACCTGGTCGAAGCCGCCCTGGATGGCGAGCTGCAGCACACGCATGTGCATTGGGACGCGCGTCCGTCGATCGGCGTGGTGATGGCGGCAGGCGGCTATCCCGGCAAGGTGCGCAACGGCGACATCATCACCGGCCTGGACAGCGACTTCGGCCCCGACGTAAAGGTGTTCCACGCCGGCACCCAGCTCGACGCGCAAGGCCGCGCGGTCACTGCCGGTGGTCGCGTGCTTACCGTGTGTGCGCTTGGCAAGGACATCGCCGCCGCCCGCGAGCACGCTTATGCGGCAGTCGCAAAGATCCACTACGACGGCGCCTTCTGCCGCCGCGATATCGCCCACCGCGCGCTTCACCGCGGCTGAGCTGGATCACGCGCTTTCTGTAGGAGCGCACCCTGTGCGCGACCGTCCGCAGGAGCACTCCCTGCGCGACGGCTATCGCCAATGCCTCACCCTCTCATCAGCCGGGAATATCCGGCTCAACCAGCAACGCCAGCTGCAACAGCGATTGCTGCCAGCCCAGATAGCAACCATCCACCGGGATAACGCCCGGAATGCCTTCCTGCTCGATATGCAACTCCGTGCCGCAAGACACCTTCTTCAGCACGACGGTCGTTTGCATCTCGCCCGGTAGATTCGGGTCATCAAACCGACCCGTATAACGAATGCGTTCGTTCGGTACCAGTTCGAGATAGCTGCCACCAAACGAGTGCGTGTGGCCGCTGGTGAAGTTGGTGAACGACATCTTGTAGGTGCCGCCCACCTTCGCATCCATCTGCTGCACCCGGCCGGTGAAGCCGTTGGGCGGCAGCCATCTGGCCATGGCATCCGCGTCGAGAAACGCGCGGTAGATTTTCTCGGGTGTCGTCGACAACACGCGGTGCAGCTTGACGGTATTCGTGGTCACGGCTCTTTACTCCAAGGCATGGCTGGTGATGCCTTTAATCGACGAACCAGCGTGATCCAATTCGACATGGCCCGTCGGCGCGCCTAGCCCGGCAACTTCGCTGCAAGCACGTCCACGTTCGCGATGGACGGCGGCGTGGCCAACAACTCGCCAGCCTTTGCCATCAAGGCTGCAGCAACCTTGCCGGACAGGTGTGCCTGCCTACCCGCCTCGTTTGGGAACGCATCAAAGATGCCAAACGTCGAAGGTCCCAGGCGCAGGCCAAACCAGGCCGTGGTGGCAGGCTCGTCCTGCACCAACGGAAGGCCGCTCAAGAGAAATTCCTCGACCTCTTTCTCTTTGCCAGGCTTCGCCTCGAGTCGAACGAACAACGCTACCTTGACCATGACATGCCTCCCGTGGTGACAGTCCCATCACCATACGCCGCGTTCTCTTGAAAACCCAATGCCTGGCCCGGGTGGCTCACTTGGCTGCGATGCACTCCACCTCGACTCGCGCGCCTATCGCCAGGCCATTGGCGCCAAACGCACTGCGCGCCGGATATCGCCCGGAGAAGAACGATTTGTAGACCTCGTTGAAAGTGCCCCATTCGGACATGTCCGCGAGCATCACCGTGCATTTCACGACGTCTGTCATGGCATAACCATGTGCTTCAAGGGTCGCCTTGATGTTCTCCATCGTTTGCCGCGCTTCCGTTTTGATACCGCCCTCGACGAGCTTCATGCTGCCGGGGACGATGCCTATCTGGCCCGAAAGATAAAGCGTGTTTCCCACCCGAACCGCTTCCGAGAAGGGAAGATTCGTGGGAAGTATCTTGCCGGAGTTCAAGAACTCGACCTTCGCAGCGTCGGCTGCCAGCAGATTCGATGAACCACCCATGCCGAGTATGGCGAGCAACCAAAGTGCTTTTTTCATGTCATCTCTCCTATTGAACGAGGTGATCGAGCGATCGTCGATGCGCCGGCCGCGTCAGTGAGTCCGAAACCACCCAGGCGACGCCGGTCAGTGCGATATTCAGTGCGTTCTCCGACCAGAGCCAATGACTGGAAACGTTGGTCAGCAGCATCGGAACGTGCACCAGCGGCGTGAAGGACGCATACATCGCGGACAACAGGATCGCGGCAAGACGCGCCCGCACGCCCGTCAGGATCGCAACACCCGCAGCGATGTGGCCCAGCCCGGTCGCATAGGCCCAGAATTCCTGCGAAGGAGGCAGCCACTTCGGCACCAGTGGGACAGTAAGCTGCATGTAGAAAAAATGTGCGCCGCCAAATAGCAGTGCGCAAACACCGAAGGTCCATTGGCCCAGGCGCGTAAGGCGCTCAGCCAGGGTTGCATCGATCTTCGCATGGGTCGCGTAGATGATCAGTCCACCTGCCGCGATGGCGAGCTGTTCGGCGACACCGCTATAGCTGCCGAACTCGGCGTAATGGGCAAGCGCCACGGGGCCGTTCATCAGTACGACGACGATAACCGCGTAATAGCCGGTGAGCGCTGCAGCGCCCCAGGCCGTGGTCCGTCGCCATTCGATGGCCACGCCCGCAACGAGCATGAATACAGCGGCGACATAAGCCAGCGCGATGCGATCCGGAAAGTGCTTGGGCACTGGCTGTCCGGAATCGAAATCCCCCCACGCCAGGCAAACCAAGGCCAAGGCCATCACACCCAGGCCGTAGACACGCCAGCCCAAAGCCATCGTCGTTTTCCCCGTTGGCAAGACTATTCCCCTTCAGCTACGAACGATGCGTCAAAGCGACGACTTCCTTCACGTATCAGAGATCGCACTGATGGTGACGTAATACCCATCCGGGTCTCTCAGCGAGAACTCCTCAGTTTCTGTATTCGGGTTGAAGTTGGGCTCTTCCTCGAACCGCGAGACGAGCGCGCGCGCCCTAGCCAGTGCCATGTCGAAATCATCGATACGGAAGAAAAGGAGGAGGCCGTTGCCTGGCGTGGCCAGTTCAGGGCTCGTCAGCGACGGGTGATCGTGGGCACCCCATCCGTGCAGGCAAAGCAGGACGGTTCCATCCGCGTCGAGGATCTGCCCAAAGTAGTCATGGGCGGGAGATGTTTCGGGCAGGCCAAACAGCGACTGATACCAGCGAAAGCTGTCCGGCACGCTGTGTACCCCGATGATCGTCCACGTGCGCTTCATGGCGTGTCTCCTGCGACGACTGAGTTAGGCGCTTTGGGCGAATACTTATGGAGCCATGCGTATGACACAAGTTACATCCGCCCTGGCAAGCCTGCTGTACCAGGACGCATGCCGGGGTGACTGCGAGGCATCCTTGCCTGGTGGCAAGGCACGAAAGTGACGTTGCACGGTTGGAGATACTCCGTCGCCAGTTTCGCGCTAGGCTTGCCCGGACCACACGCCAAGGCTACGCATGAGCCAGTTCAACCTGCTTGGAAGCCGCCGCTTCGCCCCGTTCTTCTGGACCCAGGCGTTAGGCGCATTCAATGACAACGCTTTTCGCAATGCGATGGTCATGCTGGTGGCGTTCCAGATGGGGTTGGATGACAAGACGGTGTCGCTCTACACCAACTTGGCGCCCGCGCTGTTCATCATTCCCTATTTCCTGTTTTCCGCGACAGCTGGCCAGCTGGCCGAGAAATACGAGAAGTCACGAATTATTCGCTACGTGAAGTTGTTCGAAATTCTCGCGATGATGATCGCGGCGGTCGGTTTCTATACGCATCACACCACGTTGCTGCTGCTGGTGTTGTTCCTGATGGGGCTGCACTCGACCGCGTTCGGCCCGATCAAATACGCCATCCTGCCGCAGGCGCTGAAGCCGCAGGAGCTGGTAGGCGGCAACGGCCTGGTGGAGATGGGTACGCAGATGGCCATGCTGATCGGCATGGTGACGGGCAATTCGTTGATGCGTATTGCGGGTTACGGCCCGGTGGCGGCGTCCGGCGCAACGATACTGGTGGCCGTCATCGGCTATCTCGCGAGTCGACGCATTCCGCCAGCGCCTGCGACGGCGCCAGAGCTTGTGTTCAACTGGAATCCGGTCACGGAGACCGCGCGGGTGCTTGGCATTACGCGCGACGACCGCCGGGTGTTCAATGCGGTGCTCGGCATTTCCTGGTTCTGGTTTTTTGGCACGGTACTGATAGCGCAGCTGCCCAATTACACACGCCTGAACCTCGGCGGCGACGGCTCGCTCTATACGTTTGTGCTGACGCTATTCTCACTCGGTACCGGCGTTGGTTCGCTGTTGTGCGAACGCATGTCGGGTCATCGTGTGGAAGTGGGCCTGGTGCCGCTCGGTGCGTTCGGGCTTACCGCCTTTGGTGTCGACCTGTACTTTGCCCATCCGGCGCTGGCGACCGTGCATGGCCTCAACTGGCTGGCGTTTCTCAGCAGTGCGGGCAGTTGGCGTATCGCGCTGGACCTGACCCTGATTGGCGTCTTTGCAGGTTTCTACGTGGTGCCGTTGTTCGCTTATGTGCAGGCACGCACGCCACGCGATCGGTTGTCGCGCGTGATCGCCGGCAACAACATCCTCAATGCGCTTCTCATCTGCCTGGCCTCCGGCTTCGGGCTGGCGCTGGGCATGCTCGGGTTTACGGCGGTGCAGATTTTCCTTGCCGTCGCCGTGCTCAACGTAGCAGTGGCGGTCTACATCTTCACCATCGTGCCCGAATTCCTGATGCGCTTTATCACCTGGGTGCTGGTGAACACGCTTTATCGCGTGCGCGTTGACGGGTTGGAGAATATTCCGGAAGAAGGTCCGGCGCTGCTGGTCTGCAACCACGTAAGTTTCATGGACCCGCTGCTGCTGATGGCGAATCTGCGCCGGCCGGCGCGCTTCGTCATGTACTACAAGATCTTCAATATCCCGGTGCTGCGCTTTGTGTTCCGCACCGCCAAGGCCATTCCCATTGCGGGGCAGAAGGAAGATCCCGTGGTGCTGCAGCACGCTTACGATGAAGTGGACGCCGCACTCGCCGACGGTGAACTGGTCTGCATCTTCCCTGAGGGTGGCCTGACGCGCGACGGTGACATCGCGCCGTTCCGCCCGGGCGTGGCGCGCATCCTCGAGCATCGCCCGGTACCGGTGGTGCCGCTGGCGTTGCGTGGCCTGTGGGGCAGCGTGTGGAGCCGGCGCGACTCGATGTTGCATCGCTCACGCTTGCCGCGGCGATTTCGTGCACGTGTGGAGCTGGTGGCCGGCGCGCCTATAGCGCCAACGGATGCGCGCATCGCGGAGCTGGAAGCGCGTGTGCGCGAGCTGCGCGGCGACCTCGCCTAAACCCGGTAGGAGCGCACCCTGTGCGCGACCGCGGCCTATCTTCGTTACCGTGGCTGATGGTTATCGTGGAGGCGCCGGTCGCGCACAGGGTGCACTCCTACACGAGAGGGGTGGGCGTCAGCTCATCCATCCCGCCAGCACGATCACCGCCACCACGCTGAGCCAGGCAAGCAACGCCCGCAGCAACGCCCCGCGCAGGCGAATCAGTTCGGCAACCGGGTCGTAGCGTTCTTCGGCATAGCCGTCGCCCGCTTCGATATCCACTTCTACATCGGCCCGCGCGGCAGCACCGAGAAAACCCGGGCCCTCCACGTACCAGCTATTGGGCGACTGCTGCTGGTGCCATTGTTTCCAGGCGCCGATCACAGCATCCCAATGACCCACCAGCGCCAGCGTAAACACCATCAGCTGCGCCGGTAGCCAGTCGGCCACATTGGCGAAGGCGTGTGCAGAGGCGCGTGCCCGCGAATCCAGACGCAGGCTGGGATCGCGGCCCAAGGTCTGCGCCAGGCGATACAGCAACGCGCCGGCCGGGCCCAGCAGGAAAAACCACAGCACCACGCCAAAGCGGCGACGCAGGGCGGCGTAGGCGGTAGCTTCACCCAGCGCAATGGCATGCCAGGCGACCGGCTCGCCATCATCGGAAAGTGCCTGCGCGGCAGCCTCCCTGGAAAACTGATCCGGTGCCTTGAGAATGGCTTCCAGATCAGCCTCGTATGCATGTGGGCCGAAGCAGTACAGCAGCACCACCAGCGAGAAGATCAGCCGTAGCAGGTCGCTGATCGGCAGCAGCCCGAGCACCCACACCACCAACAGGCACAGCACGACCGGCACGGCCAGCGTCACGGCGACGCGGCCTGGGCCGCTGGTGTCGCCCAATTGCGCTACCCAACGTCGAAATCCGCCATCGCCGCGCCAATGTGCCAATTGCGGCATCACGTGCAACAGACCCAATGCGATAAGCGCGGCTAGCAGGCTGACAGCCATGGACGCAGTTCTCCCTGTCGATGGCGGCATTGTAGGGCAACGCCAGCGATGGCAACTCGTTATGCGGGGCCGATGTCGGCGGTGCGCTAGCGTTTGCGCTGGGCGACCAGGGCGTCGAGATCCAGGCCTGCGCGCTGCTGCAGCCAGTCCGCCAGCAGGTGATAGGACACGGACAACCGCATCGATGGCAGGAAGCTGCCATCGGCCAGACCATCGACAATGTCCTGTGGCGTAAACCAGCGAGCTTCTTCCAGCTCGTGGTCGCGCAGGCGGATGGTGCGCGACAGCGCGGTGGCGGTGAAGCCCACCATCAACGATTGCGGCAGCGGCCATGGCTGGGAGGAGTGGTAGCGCACGTCGCCCACGATGACACCCGATTCCTCGGCCACCTCGCGGCGCACCGCGTCTTCCAGCGCTTCGCCCGGTTCCACGAAACCGGCCAGGGTGGAATAGCGGCCCTTCGGCCAGCCGGCCTGGCGACCGAGCAGGCAGGCGCCCTCGTGCTCGACGATCACGATCACGGCGGCATCGGTGCGCGGAAAGTGCATGCGGCCACATGCGCTGTTGGTGCACTGGGCGCGATGACCCGACGCCACGAGCACCACCGGCGAACCGCAATGGGCACAAAAGCGCGTCTCGCGCTGCCAGTGCGCCAGGCCTTTGCCGTAAGCGAACAGGCCCGCTTCATCGGCGGCCAACTGCAGCCCTACTTCGCGCAAATCGACACGCCGCGCATGGAGCAGGCTTTCCAGCTCGGCGGCCCGTTCACCGTCGTCCAGTGCCAGCAGGAAGTGCGGCCGTTCGCCGGCAAAGCCGAGAAAACTCGCCTTCAGTTCGCCGAGCAGTTGTTCGCGCTCGCTCGCATCCACCCAACGCAACGCCTCATCGCCGGGTTGCAGATAGGTCTGCCCCAACGGGTCCAGCAACAGGTAGCGGGCACGGTCGGAGGCGGCCAGCTCGTTGACCCACATCGATTCATCGCGTCGCTCCGCGACCCGGTCGAGAATCAGGCTTAGTCCCGCGAAGGTGTTGGGTCGCGGCAAGGTGGTGCGTTCCATGCCGTGGCTGTGCTCAGGTAGAGAAGGAGGAGCCGCAGCCGCAGGTGGTCTTGGCATTGGGATTGCGAATGACGAACTGCGAACCGCTGAGGCTCTCCGAGTAGTCAATCTCGGCGCCCGTGAGGTATTGCAGCGACAGCGGATCGACGACCAGCGTTACCCCTTCGCGATCGATCGCGAAGTCGTCCTCGGCCTGGGCCTCGTCAAAGGTGAAGCCGTACTGGAACCCTGAGCAGCCGCCGCCGGTGATGTACACGCGCAGCTTCAGCTCCGGATTGCCCTCCTCGACGATCAGCTCATGCACCTTGCGCGCTGCCGCCTCGGTGAATACCAAGGGTGCGCCCGCATTGCGGTAGTCGGGGATGGTCGGAAAGGGGACGAGGGTATCCATGATGCTCAAGTGGGGGTGCGACGACGTAGGCGCAAGGATAGCGCGATCAGGCAGGTACGGCTTCGACGCCAGCCAGCGTGGGTGCAGGCAGCTCACGTCGGGCCTCGGTGGCCTGGTGGCTCATTCGGCCGTTTACTTGGGCTCCGGCGGCCATCTCCAGCGTCTGGTAGTGAACGTCGCCGGAAATGCGTGCGTCGGGCGCCAGTTCAAGCCGGTCAGCCGCGTGAATGTCACCGTGCACGTGACCGTTGATGATGGCGTGCGGCACGCGGATCTCGCCTTGCACGACACCGTTTTCGCTCAACGTAAACACCGCGCCGCCTTCCTCCGCCTGCACTGAACCCTCGATGCGCCCGTCCAGGTGCAAGGTGCCGCTGAAGCGCACATCGCCCCGAATAACGGTACCGCGGGCGATCAGGCTGGTGTCGTGGCTGGTGGACGAGCGTTCGGTGCGCTTACGGTTGAGCATCCTGTTCCCCTTGGGTTGGTGTGAGGTGGCCAGACAGCGCATCGGCCCAGGCGACCGTGCGGCTGACCGCATCGTCCCCCGCTGGCTGGGCGGTGATCTGCAGCCGGGTGGGCCGAAAGTCGGCCGGCAGCACGATGGTGGCGTGCAGCTGTTGGAAATACTTGAACTTGAAGGGCAGGCCGTCGCCTGGCGAGGTGTCACCCAGGGCTTTCCAGTCGAGCTGGACCACCTTGTCGCCACGCAGGCCTTCCACGCTAACGATCGCCGTGCCGATGACGTCGTCACCGCGCTTGGCGTTCTGGGTCAGGCTCAGTGTGAGGTTCCACGCGTGCGAATCGGCCACCGGTTGCAGGCGCACTTCCTGCACCTTGAGACCTTCGCGCTGGGCGTCGCCGCCGACCAGGCGCGAATAGAAGCCCAGGTCCGCGCGCAGGCCGCTGATCTCTTCCTCCCGTTCGGCCAAGGTCTGGCGCAGCGAGCGAGTGGCGATATCGGTGACCTGGTCACCACGCTGCAAGTTGGCAACTTGCTGCTGGAGGTCGTCGTTTTGACGGCTTAGCGCCGTGAGTTGGCGCTTTTCGACGGCGGCAGGGGTAGCGCGGCGAACCAGCCCGCCGACCACCAGCGCCACCACCACCAGGCTAAGCAGCCACGAGGTACCCAGCCACAGCGCACGCCGGCGCTGGCCGGCCGCGTCATGCGTCCGAACCACAAAGCGCGGTGGTGGGCGTGAAGCCATGCGCGGCGTCCCTGGGGAAAACCAAGGTATAGCCGCGCCGTGGCGAAAGCGTCAAGGAACGACGCCTCAGCTTTGTCGCCATGCGAGCCGGGGTCGCAGCGGCCCCGGAGCGGTTCAGCTGTCGATCTTGGACTGCAGGTAACGCTCTGCGCTGATGTCCTTGATGATGCTGAATTGCGTTTCGAGCCAGTCGATGTGCTCTTCCTCGTCGTGGAGGATGTTCTTGAACAGGTCGCGGCTGACGTAGTCGGCAATGCCTTCGCTGTAGGCAATGGCTTCGCGCAGATCCTTCACAGCGGCCATCTCCAGGTCGAGATCGCCCTGCAGACATTCCACCGGATTCTCACCGATGCGCAGCTTGCCCAGATGCTGAAGATTGGGCAGGCCGTCGAGGAACAGGATGCGCTCGATCAAGTGATCGGCATGCCTCATCTCCTCGATCGACTCCTTATGCTCGTGCTCCGCAAGTTCGCCGTAGCCCCAGTCCTTGTACATGCGGTAGTGCAGCCAGTACTGGTTGATGGCGGTCAACTCGTTATAGAGCACCTTGTTGAGGAACTCGATGACCTTGGCGTCGCCCTTCATAAGAAGTCTCCTTGCGGTTACAGAACGCGACTATACGGCGTCCTTTACAAGGCTGACGAAACGAGAATGACTAAGAGTTGCGCATGCAAAAACGCGCAGCCAGGCTGCGCGTTTGGGCGGATAACTGCGGGCTGCCGAGCGACTCAGGCGATGGCGGCGACCGGTAGTGTCAGCAAGACCTGTTGCACCGCCTTGTCGAGGGTGGCGCGTGCTTCCTGCTCACAGCAGCCGCAACAATCGGAGCAGCCGGTACGCGCCTGCAGGTCATTGAAATGATGAACGCCATCAGCCGCGGCGCGGCGGATGTCGTTGTCAGTAACGGCGTTGCACAGGCAGATATACATGGGTGTATATGGGAACGCAAATGCGAATGATTGTCAACGCATCACCCGAAAACACGTCCGGCCCTTGATTATCCGTTCAGGCGGCGGCCCGGCCCTTGCGGGGACTATCACCAGCGTCCTGCCCGTTGCGCTGGGGCAACTCACCCAGCTGAAGGCTCAGCAGCGACTCCACCAGCGGGGCGAATTGGCGCAAGGCGCGCTCATAGACCTGGCGCTTGAAATTGACCACATGCGAGGCCGGGTACCAGAAATCGACCCACCGCCAGATATCGAACTCGGGCTTGTCGCAGGCGTCGAGCTTCAGGGCATCCTCGCCGCCCACCAGCCGCAGCAGAAACCACACCTGCTTCTGACCGATGCAGGTCGGTCGTTGGTGATGTCTTACATAGCGGCTCGGAAGCCGGTAGCGCAGCCAGCCGCGCGTGGCGCCGAGCACTTCCACATGCTGGGGCGCCAGGCCGGTTTCTTCTTCCAGCTCGCGGTACATCGCCTCCAGCGGCGTCTCGTCGCTGCGCATGCCACCCTGGGGGAATTGCCAGCCATCACGATTGACGCGGCGCGCCCAGAACAGGCGGCCGTCTGCATTCAGCAGCACGATGCCCACATTCGGACGGTAGCCATCGACGTCGATCATGTTGCCTCCTTGAGCCGGCCTGCACGACGACGCATAACCCATCGCGAAAACCGTTGCCCGCAAAACGATTCAACCATGCGGGTGAGGTCCGAGCAAGCCAAACACTTGAACCAAATGGCGTAGACGACTAAACTGCCGCGCCCCGCCTGATCGACACCACGTCGACGCCTGCGGCGGGCGGCACCCAAGGCTATGTAGCTCAGCCGGTTAGAGCACAGCACTCATAATGCTGGGGTCGGTGGTTCGAGTCCACCCATAGCCACCATCTGCCTATCTCATCCTCCCTCACGGCATCTCAGGAACCCAGTTATAACGCGGGTTTCGGGCATGTTCGTTGCCTCGGGCTGTCTCATGCCATACCCCGCTGTATCGAGGTATGTAGGGGTATGATGCCGAGGTAGCCGCCGATTGTGCGGCAGGGCATACCTCGATGTCGGACAAGCGACCCACAGATAAGCGATACCGCGACGTAAAGCCGACCGGCAAGCGCCAGCGCATCACGGACGGCAACGGCTTGTATATGGAGGTGTCGCCCAGCGGATCGAAGTGGTGGCGCTTCAAGTATCAGTTCGCCAACAAGACCAAAGCGCTGGCGCTGGGGGTCTATCCGGGCGTGACACTGGCGGACGCACGACAACGCGCTGAAGAGGCCCGCCGCCTGCTGGATCAGCGCATCGACCCGTCCGCGCAGCGCCGGGACGTCAAGGTCGCCACCGCCGCCGCTGAAGCCGCTACGGCCAAGGCCGCCGCCAACACGTTCGACGCCGTGGCGCTGGACTGGCTAAACACCCGCAAGCCCGGCTGGACCGAACGTCAGTTCGACAAGGAGCGGCTGCGGATCAAGAACCATGCGTCCCCGTACGTTGGGCATCTTCCCATTGCTGACATAGGCGTGAAGGAGGTCCGGCCGCTACTGATGCGCATCGTGGATAACGGCCATATCGAACAAGCTCTCCGCGTACGGCACACCCTGACACGCGTGTTTCGCCATGCCGTGGCGCTGGAACTGACCGAGAAGAACCCAGCCGACGCCCTGCGCGACGTCCTGCCATCCAAGCAGAAGAAGAACTACCCCACCATCACCGATCCCCGGCAGGTCGCCGACCTGATGCGAACTATCTACGGCGCCACCGGCCTGACATTCCCGGTTGCCTGTGCGTTGAAGCTGGCTCCCATGTGGTTCTGCCGACCGGGCGAGGTCCGTATGGCCGAGTGGGACCACATACGCGATCTGGACGGCGACAACCCGCGGTACGAAGTACCGCCAGCGAACCGCAAGCTTAAGAAGGCCGCGAAGGAAAACCCGACGACGCAGCCGCACGTCGTTCCGCTTGTACCGCAAGCCGTCGCTATCCTGCGCGAGCTGCACCAGCTGACTGGTCGAGGCAAGTACCTATTCCCCGGAGCCCGTAGCGAAAAGCGCTGCATGTCTGACGGCGCTGTCAACGCCGCGCTAGCCCGGATTGGCTACAAGGGCGTTCTGGTCGGCCACGGCTTCCGTCATATGGCCCGCACGATGCTGGGTGAGATGGGCTATAGCCCTGAAGCGCTGGAGCGGCAGCTGTCGCATGAGGTGCCGGGCGTGGCAGGCGTTTACAACAAGGCCGGCCACATGGATGAGCGACGCCGGATCATGGCCGAGTGGGCGAACTACCTCGACGCCTTACGCAGCGGCGGCAACGTCACTCCGATCCGCAAGGTTGGCTGACATGTCATACGCGCCAGAAACGCCAGAGGACGTGTTCTTCATGCTGCGCGACCTGATGCCTCCCGGCAAGGTTGAGGAAGGCGACCGTCCACACCGCCGCAAGCCAGCTTGCGAGGAAGCCGACCCGATGAAGCGCATAGCGGACGACAGGGCCGTCGTGCATGAATGGGCACAGCGGCAGACCAAGGAGACGTTGGCCGAGTGGTTCGCTGAGTTCTGGAGCATTGCAGCCGTTCATGGCGTGGCGTTCTGCAACGAGCCACAGGCAATTAAGCAGGCGCCTTTCCCACGAGCTATGGAACGTATGGACGCAATGCCCGGCGTCATTTCTAGGTGGGCTGACGACGATGATGGCGGGCTTGGAAGGCTGGAGGAGAGTCTCGGCATTATCCCCGCAGCCGATAACGACCGATCATCACGTATCGACGTGGTCGTAGCCGAGGTGGCAAAGACGGTACCGCTGTGGGAGCAGATGGGCCCGGTGGACCTGAAGGAGGACAAGCCGCTAATGGATCGGCTTTTCAGCATGGCGGAGAAGACGCAGATGTTCGCCGCGGTGCATGGCGGGCGGTTGCCTAATACATGGTGGGCAGAGACGTCGTGCCGACTACGTGACGCTGGCATCTTTGATCGGCTGATGACGCAGGTACACCGCAACACGCACCACATGACGGCCGAGCGGCACCTAGCCGACCAGAGCGCCCACATTGGCTCGAAGGGCGGACGCAACCCGGAAGCGACCAAGGCTAAGTCAAAAGTGCTTCCTTATTTCCTTGCGTGGCTGAATGAGCCGGGCAAGTACAAGAGCAAGACGCACTTTTCCAAGGTGATGATGGAGAGGTTCCCTGTTCTAGCGGCTGATGGCCGTGCCGTGCGGAACTGGTATGAGAAGTGGTGCATTGAACATGGCGTTCCAGTGAACGCGCCGCCAAAGACCAAACCGAGGAAGCCGAAGCCGGCAAAGATGTAAAAACGGTATAACCCGGCAATGTGTTTTTCCGCTTCCGGATGAGTCATTCAATACGCAGCACCAGAGACATCCCGTCTCTTTTAATCAAGGTGCTGCCAATGTTGTCTCATCCCTCTACTTTCCTCCGCGCCGGTCAGATCGCCAACCGCCGAGCGACCAAGACCCAACCTGCTCAGCCGGGCATTGTCCCAGTCTCCATCGCTCACTGGCACCGCCTTGTGGCTGCTGGCAAGGCACCGCAGCCAATCAAACTGGGCCGCTGCACGATGTGGCGATTGGCTGACTGCATCGCCTTTGTCGAGTCGTTCTCCAACACTGCCGGGGTGCCGGCATGAGCATCAAGAACGTTACCGCCGCCGCCCAGCGTGATCGGCTGGTTGGCTATATGCGCGAGCATGGCGAGGTCAACACGCTACAGGCTCGATGCAAGCTCAACATCATGGCCCCAGCCCCGCGAGTGATGGAACTCAAGGAGTTGAGCTACTGCATCGGTCGAGAGCTTCGCACGGCAACCGACGAGTATGGCGACACTCATCCGCGCGTTGCCCACTATTGGATCATCAGTGAGCCGAAGGTGGTTGCATGAGTGGCGAGACTGTCAACGCACTACTGGGGCGTTTGGACAAGGTCCGCAGCAATGGCGGGAACGCTTGGCGGGCGAACTGCCCGAACCCGGTTCACTCCAAGGCAAAGGACACCCTCTCCATTTCGGAGGGGGACACTGGCTTGCTGTTGCTGAACTGCTTCGCCTGTCATGACACACCGTCGATCCTCGCCGCTGTCGGCATGGAGCTAGCGGACCTATATCCAAAGCGCCTCGACTTGGTGACGCCGCAGCGACGCCGGGAGGCACGGGAACACTTCAAGCTCAAGTCGTTCCGTACGGCTGGTGACGTCATCAAGCGAGAGGCACTGATCTGCGCCATCGCATGTAGCCAGATCGTGCAGGGTCACGGCGTTACCGGTGCTGATGTCGAACGTGTAGCCCTTGCCGAACGGACCATCCACCAGGCCGTGGAGGCTTTCGCATGAGCCTGTTTCTGGAACAGATGGTCGATCTGGCCGAAGCTGCAACCCGCTCTCCGATGGAGGTCGTACAAGACGCCCTGAGTCGCACGAACGGTGATGCTGGCGCGTTGTTCATGCCCGAGGTATTGAAGGCTATCCGTGACGTCCGTGGGGACAGCCACGCCGACTGGCAGCGTGTCTCTGCCGACGCCAAGCGGCGCAAGGTCAATATCACCGAGCTGGCCAAACTGACGACACCGCCGCCCGTGCAAGAAGCCGCGGACCCGGACAACGAGGGCGGGTTGTTCCCGCCCATCGTCCATTGGCCCGAGCCGGTGGACGGTGCCGAGTTGATCGCCGATATCGTGCAGGTAATCCGCCAGCATGTCATAGCAGAGGAACCCACGTTCCTCGCCACGGCGTTGTGGGTGATGCACACCTACGGCATGGGAGCCGATCCAATCTGGACTATCTCCCCCATCGCCAATATCACAGCCGCCGAGAAGCGGTGCGGCAAGACCGTGTTGCTGAACGTCATCAAGAAGCTGTCGTACCGGTCCATCGCGACGAGCAGCATTTCGGCGTCGGCTCTGTATCGCTCCATTGAAATGCTCCAGCCCACATTGCTCATTGACGAGGCCGACGCGACCCTGCGCGACAACGAGGATCTACGCGGAATCATCAACTCAGGCTTGTACAACGACCCGGACAGCCCAGACGGCGTGATCCGGTGTGATGGTGATGACCACATGCCAAAGATGTTCAGGGTGTTTTGCGCCAAAGTGCTATGCGGCATTGGCAGCCGTGCCGACACAATCGAGGATCGGTCTATCCCCCTGCGTCTGCGTCGCAAGCTTCCCCATGAGCACACTGCGAACGTACGGCACTCTGATCTGCTGCTGTGGCGCAACCTCCGATCCCGGGCTAAACGCTGGGTTGAGGACAACCGCGCCGACCTGCGCAAGCTTTCCATGCGCCCAGTGAAGGTGGCTGGGCTCCACGAGCGAGCATGTGACTGTTGGGAGCCGCTACTCGCCATTGCGGACCATGCGGGCATGGGCATGGAAGCACGAGCGGCTGCTCAGTCGCTGCACGATGACGGCGGCGAGGAACAACTGTCGATCAACACCGAGTTGTTGCGCGACGTCCGGGACATGTTTGACCGGAATAGCGCCTCCTTCCTATCCACTAAGCGATTGCGCGACCTACTCACGTCGGACGAGGAGCTGTCGTGGGCGGAATATGGTTTTAAGGCTGGGGGTATCACAGTGAAGGCGATCACCACCAAGCTCTCCGGGTATGGGGTGAAGCCGAGCAAGCCATCCACCGGCAAGCGCGAGCGTGGTTTCTACCGTAAGGACTTTGAGGAGGCGTTCGTCCGTTTTCTGCCGTCCGATTCCGATGATCGATCCGGACATCCGGGCGGGATCGCTGGAAATCCGCATGGCGCTTACGTTTGCGAGGGGGCCGGATCGCTTTCCACATCCGGCCAGTCCGGCTCATACCCGGACGGATGGCGTGGCTATGTTGGGCAAACACGCCCGGATCGATCCGGCCCGTCCGGATCGCCGTCCGGATCAAAAACGCTGGAAACCATTGGTGCAGCTCAATCTGTCCGGATGTCCGCATCAATCGGTGAAAGTGAGGGGTGTCCATTTTGAAGCCCGCCGCCAGCAGCAGTGACCGCTCCGTGCAATTGGGGGGAGGAGACACTTCCCTTATGGTTTCGACCCATGCTGGCTAAGCGACCCAACTCCGGGAGGAAAGCGACATACGAACGATGCGAGGATCACCGCCAGATAGATATTCGGCGTTTGGCCAGAGATGGATGGCTGCATGGGCATCACGCCATGAGATGGGGGTGGTCGTCCGGCGCGTGGATCGACCTGCGAACAGGGCCAGATGTCGTCGCAGTGGCGTATCGCTATCGGCGTAACGGTGGCGACTGGGTGAGCGTCGATCAAGCCATTTCCATCGTTCGGACCAGCGTCGGCTACGGCAGCAGGGGCCGCCCGTGGTTTGCGTGTCCAGTGTGCAGGCGACGCTGTGCGATCCTGTATTTAGTAGCCGGACCAGTGTGCCGCCTGTGCGGCGACTTACGTTACGCCTCTCAGTCGGACGGGGAGACAAACCGCAGCTGGGGCCGCACCTACAAGATAGAAGCCAAGTTGTCCGACGATGCACAATGGAACTTCCAAAAGCCGCGCTACATGCACTGGAAGACATTTAATAAGCTATGCGAGGCGCATAGTAGAGAGTCAGCATTGCGGGACGCTCAGCTGGCGGCTTGGTTGTACAAATACGACAGACTGTAATTCGGTGACGGCACTAGGTAGTGCCGTCACCATGACACCTTAACTTAGTGAGCTGTCGGTAGATTCCTGGACCACCAAGTGTGGCCGGTGCCACCGTCACCCGATACGAACACATACGGTGCTGGGTTCGACGGCTTGACCGTTTTTGCTATCTCTTCGACACGAGCACAGATAGCTGCCCCGTCGTTCGAAGACCCTGAGTACCAATATGTGCCCGTCGGAAGTTCGACCTTTCTGCTGCCAGTCACTGTTCGGCTGAAGCCAGCTGTTTGCATTAACTGGTGAAGCTTGGTGTAGTCCTCGCCGTTGGCGCGGTGTAATTCCACTCGGATGTGAAAATCGCTCATTGCAATTGCTCCTCTTAACTACAGTTGAAGGAGCACGCCTAGCACGGCTGGCAATAGGGCCAACTTGCGTTGTATTGTCATACCGCACGGTAGTCCTTGTGACGGGGCCCGGCGTGCATGGCAGTGCATTGCACTGTCATCTCTTCGCACTATCCGTTCGTAGAGTGGGTGGGGTGGTGCAGCAAACACCACCTCATCCGGCACGGACTCGTGCAAATTTTTCTGCGTATATTGGGTCGTACGTTCCGCCAAACCACAATATCTAGTGACTCACGTCACGGTGGCCGCGTGAATTAAACGTTACCCCTGTATCTAATTGATGTCTAGGGTTTGGCATTTTAAAAAAATGGTCGTTGCCATTCGTTAAGCAGAAGCATACGCGCCGCTATCTCGCCAAGCGAGACAATAACCCTGTGGATAATCTGTGGATCGTTGTGGATTATTTTGATAATCGTCGACTAAGACCCTTTCGTCTCGACGTGTAATGTGGGCAGTGAAACGTAACGTGGCCCGACAATCGAGAACCGCTTAAACGTGGCGATTGGCGGTCAGTTATCGCCCGAAGCACTGACGATGATTGGCTTTGCCGCGCGAGCCTCTCAGCTTTACGCCGCTTCATTAGCGAGGTAAGGGCAAGGACTAATCGCTTCGTCATCCATACGGGGGCGAACCCGAGGTATCGAGTCGAGGTATTTTTTAGGTGATGCCGCTTGATCTGCGTATTAGAGCGGTTTGCGAGGGCACCCATAGCCTGAAGGCAGGTTTTTCAGGGAAATTCCCTTCTAAGCACCTCTTTCGTTTGCGGCCAGAAGCATGGCCGCCAGTGGCGTGCGCGCTTACGGTGGCTCACCCGTGACTGCGACCGCAGCGGGCAGGTTTTGGCCCGCCGGCGAATCGAGGGGTAGTGGATTGTGCCCAAGGCCTCCACGCTTCAACGACAGGCACGGGCGCTCGATCGCCACCCACGACAGCAGCGCCATCAACAGCGCTGCGACGAAGGTGAAAATCAGTGAAGCCGACTCACCTTTCAACCCAAGGTAGAGAAGCACGTTGATGCAGGGCATGTGATAGATGTAAATGCCGTACGAGATGTCCTGTCTTCGTAGCAACTGGTCGGCCAGGGTCGGCAGCGTATAAGCCAGTGAGAACACCAGCGCGGCCAGCAGAAGATAGAGCGCCGGATGGATGTCGTTCGACGCGCCCCAGCCGAGATAGCGGGTGGCCAGCAAGGTCGCCACGACGTAACTCGCGCCCATATAGATCGCGCGCCCCGACAGGCATTGATGCAGCCAGTGGAAGTGGCGCTGCGCAAGCACGCCCACCAGGAACATGTAGTACCAGGGCAGGAAGCTCACGCCGAGCAGCTTGAGGGCCATGCCGGGTTGGTTCTCAGGGTCGGCATGCCAGTACGCCAGGTTGGGCACGAGCAGGGCGAGTGTCAGCAGCAGCAAAGGCAGCGTGCCGCGCCGATATTTGAGCCCAAATAGCAGATAGACCAGCGGCGTCACCAGATAGAACTGCAGCTCGACGGTAATCGTCCACAGACTGCCGTTGAGCACGCCTACGCCAAAAGCCCGCATGAAGTCCGGGTTGTAGAACTGCACGACCGTCATCTGCGCCAGCATCCATACAGCGACATCGCGCAGCGAGACGCCGGCTCGGGGTAGGTACTCCAGCGCAAAGACGGCGCCGACGCTGAGCACGGTGCAAACCACCAGCGCGGGATAGATGCGCAGCACGCGGTTTCGCGCATAGTCCAATAAGCCGGGACTGCTCTCGTACGACTTGCTGATCAGGAAGCCGCTGACGAAAAAGAAGATCGGCACGCCCGGAAAGAGCCGTATGAGTTGGGCGATCAAGCCCACCAGTCCGGAGTGGCGATCGAGACCCAGATGATCGATAGCGTGATGAGCCACGACCTGGATGGCGGCCAGCAGCCGGATCAAGTCAAAGTTGTTTGTCTTGATGGGCGCTTTCATGCCATGGCCGTAGACGATGGTGCTGCCGCGTTGTCTACCGACGCTAGCACGCACCTGGTAGTGCTTCGCCTGGCCGTCCGGAGGGGGCCGTAAGCACTACGTCGACGCAGGCGCGGCCGCCTGGTAGAAGCGTTGCCGATGCGGCGCCGCCCCAGGCGGTAGAATGGCGCCATGCATATCTTCAAAGTCTTCCATATCGAGGCGGCCCATCGTCTGCCCAACGTGCCGCCGGGTCACAAGTGCGCGCGCCTGCATGGTCATTCCTTCAAGATCGAGATTCACGTCGCAGGCGAGCCCGACCCGGCGATGGGCTGGGTGATGGACTTCGCGGACGTGAAGTCGGCCTTTGCGCCGCTGTTCGACCAGCTGGACCATCACTACCTGAACGACATTGAGGGGTTGGAGAACCCGACCAGCGAGATGCTGGCGCGCTGGATCTTCCGTCGCTTGCAGCCGCAGTTGCCGGGCCTGGACAAGGTCGTGGTACACGAGACCTGTACCTCGGGCGCTAGTTGTAGTCGCGACAGCTTTTGATGCGTCGCAAAATTTAATGGTGGCGTCTTAAAGTGTCTCCGTTGTTGAATTTTTTGTTACATCGCTCGTCGTTCAGCAAAAATATATTGCACTGCACCAAATGACTTGCTAGTGTGTATCTCACACCCAAACCTCCCGCCGAGGGACCAAGTCATGACGCAGCAACTCAATACCCAGGTTTTTGCCTACGCCAAGCAGCTGGCTGATAGCGCCTTCAAGGCACAGGCTGTCGCGCTCAAGGGTCTGGAAAAGGTCGCCGAGCTGCAGATCAAGGCGCTCGAGAAGCAGGCCGAAGCCGCCGCTGGGTTCATCAGCGATGCGTTCGAGACTCGCGATATCGATGGTCTGCGCACCCTGTGGGAAAAGGGCACCGCCGCCAGCCGCGAGAACGCCGAGCGCGCTGTGGCCGTAACGCAGGAAATCATCGCCGTCACCCAGAAGACTGCCGAGTCGCTGAGTGCGCTGGCCCAGGAACAGCAGCAGGCCGTCAATGACGCCGTTGCCGCTCCGGTGGCTGCGGTCAAGAAGGCAGCCGCCGCCGGTAAGTAATCGCGTTTTACCGACGCAGCGCTTCTTCCCCACAGTTGCGTCCAAGGGCCGGACTTATGTCCGGCCCTTTTTCTTTGTCGGGCATCCGAAACTGGAAATTTTGTGAACAAATTGCGTCGCTTGACAACTTGTCGCAGCGGCTGCGGCTTGTCGCTGTAAATGTGTCACTGATATACTTTTTGGGATTGGACCGTGGCCCGTTGCTGGTTCGGTGCCGCCTTAGAGCGAAACCGCGCGGGAACCTCGAGTGCTCAACAGTCTTGCTTCCGGTCGTCGCCTGGCGCTGCGCATTATCTTGCTGCAGCTTGCCGTCGCGGCGATCGTAGGCCTCGCCTTCCTGACGCAGGGGCGCCGTGATGGATTGGCGGCCGCTGCGGGCGCCGCAACCGTGGCGCTGGGTACCTCGCTTCTGGCGTGGCGTACCTTCGCCGGTTTGGGTGGTGGCGGCATGACGATGGGACGCCTGATGGCGGGCATGGTCTTGAAGTGGATCGCGATCCTAGGGGGTCTGGTTGCGATCCTGGGTCAATGGAAACTGCCGCCGCTAGCCGCCATCACGGGGCTGGTGGCTGCTTACGCGATAAATCTGCTGGCGTTCAGATTCAAGGGCTAACACATGGCAAGCGAGCCGCAGGGCGGACTAACCGAATACATCCAGCATCACCTTCACCATTACACGGTGAGCGTGGGTGATGGCGCGTTCATGAAGATCCACCTCGATTCGCTCGTGGTGTCCTTCGTGCTGGGTGCGCTGTTCTGCCTGTGGTTCTGGCTGAAGGCCCGCAAGGCGACCTCGGGCGTGCCGTCCAAGGGACAGGCTTTCGTCGAACTCATCGTCGAGTTCGTCGATACCCAGGTCAAAGACACGTTCCACGGTGATCGCCGCACGGTGACGCCGCTGGCGCTGTCAATCTTCATGTGGGTGGTGTTCCTCAATGCCATGGACCTGCTGCCGCTCGATGCTCCGGGCTGGGGCGTCAAGGCCATCGCTGGCGCAGAGGTCGCGCACCACACCTTCTTCCGTTGGGTGCCCACCGCCGATATCAACACCACCATGGGCCTGGCCCTGGCCGTGTTCTTCATCGTGCTTGGGCACGGCATGAAGGCCAAGGGTGTGGGTGGTTTCGGTTGGGAGCTGCTCACGGCGCCATTTCATGCGGACAACACGGTCGTCAAGATCATCCTGATGCCGTTCAATCTCGCGCTCAACGTCATCGAATACCTGTCTAAGCCAGTATCGCTCGCGATGCGACTGTTCGGCAACATGTACGGCGGCGAGCTGGTATTCATGCTGATTGCAGGTCTGTTCGCGGGGTGGCTGACGTTCGTGCCGGGCGTGCTTTTCAACTCCCTGTGGGCTGTCTTCCACATCCTGATCATTCTGCTGCAGGCGTTCATCTTCATGATGCTGACCATCGTGTACATCGCCACGGCGCGTGAGCATCACTGACGTTGTTCTGCACCATTCCGTTTCCGCTTCACTTTGTTTCGTTTTAACCATTCTTTTTTACTGAACTGATTCACAGGAGAACACCATGGAACTTCTCGCACACGTGCAGGGCCTGACCGCCATTGCCATCGGCATCATCATCGGCCTCGGCGCTCTGGGCGCTTGCTTGGGTATCGCCATCATGGGTTCCAAGTTCCTTGAGTCCGCTGCCCGTCAGCCGGAGCTGGTGCCGCTGCTGCAGGGCCGCATGTTCCTGCTCGCTGGCCTGATCGACGCTGCGTTCATCATCGGCCTCGCCGTGGCGCTGCTGTTCGCGTTCTCGAATCCGCTGCTCGCCGCGCTCAAGTAATTCGCGCGACATGAGTCGCCGCAGCACGCCCTGGCGGCTGCGGCGATCGGCGGTTTAACGCGTTACCGGAGTTAATTGGAAAGCTCATGGATATCAATCTGACTTTCCTGGGCCAGATGGTTTCTTTCGCCATCCTGGTCTGGTTCACCACCAAGTTCATCTGGCCGCAGCTCAATCACGCGATTGAAGAGCGCCAGAAGAAGGTTGCCGATGGTCTGGCTGCCGCCGAGAAGGCGCGCGCCGAACTCAAGGACGCCGACGCCAAGGTTGCGGTCGAGATCAAGCAGGCCCGTCAGCAGGCCAACGAGATCATCGAGCGTGCGCAGCAGCAGGCCAACCAGATCATGGACAAGGCTCGCGCCGAAGCCGTGACCGAGGCGACCCGCCTGAAGGCTGCCGCCGCCGACGAGATCGTCAGCATGCAGCAGCGCGCTCGCGAAGAGCTGCGTGGCTGGGTGAGCCGTCTGGCCATCCAGGGTGCCGAGAAGATCGTGCAGCGCGAAGTCGATGCCACGGCCCACAAGGCCATGCTCGACCAGCTTGTGGCTGAGATCTAAGTCATGGCCCAGGCAATCACCCTCGCCCGCCCGTATGCGCGTGCTGCCTTCGAGCTGGCCCACGAGGCCGGCTCGCTTGGCGCATGGTCGCAGGCGCTGGCCTTTGCCACTTTGGTGGCAAAGGACCCGCGTGTGGCCGGCATCGGCAACGATCCGCGCGTGCAGCCGGCCCAGCTGGTTGCACTGCACCTGCCGCAAGGCATGGCTGCCGATGCGCCGTTTGCGCAGTTTCTGGGCGAGCTGGCCGAACATCGCCGTATCAGGCTGCTGCCGGAAGTCGCCGATCTGTTCGAGCAGTACAAGCGCGAATCGGAGTCGCAGCTGCTGGTCAAGGTGACCAGCGCCTTCGCATTGGATGCCGCGCAGGCCGAACAGCTCAAGGTGTCGCTGAAGCGCCGCTTCAAGCGTGAGATCGAGCTGGAAACCAGCGTCGATGCCTCGCTGCTTGGCGGCGTGGTGATCGATACCGGCAGCGAGGTGATTGACGGCTCAGCCCGTGGACGTCTGGCGCGCTTGTCCAGCGCGCTTACGCACTAAGTTTTACGCGAAGTCCGTTTCGCGAAGAGCAAAACCGGCCATGCATGGCCGGACAACAAAATTTCACGCGAAATCCGTTTCGCGAAGAGCAAAACCGGCCATCCATGGCCGGACTCTTAAATGAAGAGCGGCTTACATTTCAGGATATCGACCCATGTCCAGCACCACTCTCAACCCGTCCGAGATCAGTGAACTGATCAAGAGCCGCATCGAGCAGTTCAAGCTCGGCGCGGAAGCCCGCAACGAGGGCACGATCATCAGCGTGTCCGACGGCATCGTGCGCATTCACGGTCTGGCTGACGTGATGCAGGGCGAAATGATCGAACTGCCGGGCAATTCCTATGCGCTGGCGTTGAACCTCGAGCGTGACTCGGTCGGCGCCGTGGTGCTGGGCGAGTACCAGCACCTGCGTGAAGGCGATACCGCCAAGACCACTGGCCGCATTCTCGAAGTGCCGGTCGGTACCGCGCTGCTCGGCCGTGTGGTCGACGCGCTCGGTAACCCGATCGACGGTAAGGGCCCGATCGATACGCCGCACAGCTCGGCCATCGAGAAGGTTGCGCCGGGCGTGATCTGGCGTAAGTCGGTCGACCAGCCGGTGCAGACGGGCTACAAGTCCGTCGACTCGATGATCCCGATCGGCCGTGGCCAGCGTGAGCTGATCATCGGCGACCGCCAGACCGGCAAGACCGCACTGGCCATCGACGCGATCATCAACCAGAAAGATTCCGGCATTAAGTGCATCTACGTCGCCATCGGCCAGAAGCGCTCGTCGATCGCCAACGTCGTGCGCAAGCTCGAAGAGCACGGTGCGCTGGCCAACACCATCATCGTGGTGGCTTCGGCGTCCGAGTCGGCTGCGCTGCAGTACATCGCGCCGTATTCGGGTTGCGCCATGGGCGAGTACTTCCGCGACCGCGGCGAAGACGCGCTGATCATCTATGACGATCTGTCCAAGCAGGCTGTGGCCTACCGCCAGATCTCGCTGCTGCTGAAGCGTCCGCCGGGCCGCGAAGCCTATCCGGGCGACGTGTTCTATCTCCACTCGCGTCTGCTCGAGCGCGCTTCCCGCGTCTCCGAGGAGTACGTGGAGAAGTTCACGAATGGTGAAGTGAAGGGCAAGACTGGCTCGCTGACCGCGCTGCCAATCATCGAGACGCAGGCTGGCGACGTGTCCGCGTTCGTGCCGACCAACGTGATCTCGATCACCGATGGTCAGATCTTCCTGGAAACCGACCTGTTCAACGCCGGCATCCGCCCGGCCGTGAACGCCGGTATCTCGGTGTCCCGCGTCGGCGGCGCCGCCCAGACCAAGATCGTCAAGAAGCTGTCCGGCGGCGTGAAACTGGCCCTGGCGCAGTTCCGTGAGCTGGCCGCGTTCGCGCAGTTCGCTTCGGATCTCGATCCGGCCACCCGTGCCCAGCTGGACCGCGGCCAGCGCGTGACCGAGCTGATGAAGCAGTCGCAGTACGCGCCGCTGTCCATCGCCGAACTCGCGCTGTCGGTGTACGCCGCCGAGAAGGGCTACCTCGATGACCTGCCGGTCAACAAGGTGCTGCCGTTCGAGAAGGGCCTGCACGCGTTCATGCACCAGAACCACGGCGAGCTGATGAAGAAGATCGTCGCCACCGGTGACTGGAACAATGACATCGAAGCCACCTTCAAGTCCTCGCTCGACGAGTACAAGAAGACGGGCAGCTGGTAAGCAGTAAAGGGTGTACAGCCGCTCCACGGGGCGGTTGTACAGCACTCCGGCTGACAGGCCGGGATCGCAATCACCCAACAGGTTGAGGCAAACGTGGCAAGCGGACGCGAAATCAAAACCAAGATCAAGAGCACGCAGAACATGCGCAAGGTGACGCGCGCGCTCGAGATGGTCTCGGCCTCGAAGATCCGCAAGGCGCAGGATCTGATGAAGGCCTCGCGTCCCTATGCGCGTGCCATGCGCAAGGTGATCGCCCATGTGGCCCAGGCCAACACGGACTTCACCCATCCGTTCCTGCAGGAACGCGAGAAAATCGCACGCGTCGGATACTTGGTCATCAGCACCGACCGCGGCCTGTGCGGTGGCTTGAACTCCAATCTTTTCCGTCGCCTGCTGCCGGTCATTCGCGAATGGCAGGAGAAGGGCGTCGAAGTGGATGTGGTCGCTATCGGCCAGAAGGCCATCCAGTTCTTCCGCCGCATCAAGGGCGTGAACCTGATCGGCAGCGCCAGCCACCTCGGCGAGAAGCCGAAGCTGGAAAGCCTGGTCGGCGTGATCAAGGTAGTGCTCGACGCTTACGTTGAAGGCAAGCTCGACCGCGTGTTCCTGGCCAACAACGACTTCGTCAACACCATGACGCAGAAGCCATCCGTGCGAGCGCTGCTGCCGTTGCCGGCGGTGGCCGAGGAAATGGCCGTTGTGGCGGGAGAATCGAAGGCCGCGCCGGATTACGCGGTGGCGGGTCTGAAGCTCGAGCAGAAGCACGACTGGGATTACATCTACGAACCCGATGCCGCCACCGTGCTGGTGCACGTGCTGGGTCGCTATGTGGAGTCGGTGGTGTACCAGGGCGTGCTGGAAAATCTTGCCAGCGAGCATGCCGCACGCATGGTGGCGATGAAGAGCGCGTCGGACAACGCGAACAAGGTCATTGGCGAACTGACGCTGATCTACAACAAGGCACGTCAGGCCGCGATTACCCAGGAAATTTCCGAAATCGTAGGCGGTGCAGCGGCGGTGTGACCGGCGCTGTATTGAATCAAATCCTGGCGACGCACAGCGGCGCTGCAACAGACACTAAAGATCCATCCGGAGCACATCCATGAGTCAGGGCAAAGTTGTACAGATCATCGGCGCGGTCATCGACGTGGAATTCCCGCGCGATCAGGTGCCGCAGGTTTACGACGCGCTGAAGATTGACGGCACCGACATCACGCTGGAAGTCCAGCAGGTGCTGGGTGACGGTATCGTCCGCACGATCGCCCTCGGCTCGACCGACGGCCTGAAGCGTGGCCTCGAAGCCCGCAATACCGGCGAAGGCATCAAGGTGCCAGTCGGCAAGGCGACGCTCGGCCGCATCATGGACGTGCTCGGCAACCCCATCGACGAAGCCGGCCCGATCGGCGAGCAGGATCGCTGGGTCATCCATCGCGAAGCACCGAGCTACGATGACCAGGCCGCAGGTAATGACTTGCTGGAAACCGGCATCAAGGTCATCGACCTGATGTGCCCGTTCGCCAAGGGCGGCAAGGTCGGCCTGTTCGGCGGCGCTGGCGTCGGCAAGACCGTGAACATGATGGAGCTGATCAACAACATCGCCAAGGCGCACGAAGGTCTGTCCGTGTTCGCTGGCGTGGGTGAGCGTACCCGTGAGGGCAACGACTTCTACCACGAGATGAAGGACTCCAACGTTCTGGACAAGGTCGCGATGGTGTACGGCCAGATGAACGAGCCGCCGGGCAACCGTCTGCGCGTGGCGCTGACCGGCCTGACCATGGCTGAGTACTTCCGCGACGAGAAGGACGAGACCGGCAAGGGCAAGGACGTGCTGCTGTTCGTCGACAACATCTACCGCTACACGCTGGCCGGTACCGAAGTGTCCGCACTGCTCGGCCGTATGCCGTCGGCCGTGGGTTACCAGCCGACGCTGGCCGAGGAAATGGGCGTGCTGCAGGAGCGCATCACCTCGACCAAGACCGGTTCGATCACCTCGATCCAGGCCGTGTACGTGCCCGCCGATGACCTTACCGATCCGTCGCCGGCCACCACCTTCGCCCACTTGGATGCGACCGTGGTGCTGAGCCGCAACATCGCCTCGCTGGGTATCTACCCGGCCGTGGATCCGCTGGACTCCACCAGCCGCCAGCTCGATCCGAACGTGATCGGCGCCGAGCACTACGACGTGGCCCGTCGCGTGCAGGGCACGCTGCAGCGTTACAAGGAGCTCAAGGACATCATTGCGATCCTGGGCATGGACGAGCTGTCGGAAGACGACAAGCAGGCCGTGTCGCGCGCGCGCAAGATCGAGCGCTTCTTCTCGCAGCCGTTCCACGTGGCCGAAGTGTTCACCGGCTCGCCGGGCAAGTACGTTGCGCTGAAGGAAACCATCCGCGGCTTCAAGATGATCGTGGACGGCGATGTGGATCACCTGCCGGAGCAGGCGTTCTACATGGTCGGTGGCATCGACGAGGCCATCAAGAAGGCCGAGGAAATGGGCGCCAAGAAGGCCGCCTGATCCTTGCGGGCGGACTCATTGATCCGCCCGTCGCCTTACGCATCCGGAATCTTCAGTTATGAGCCACACCATTCGCGTCGAAGTCGTCAGTGCCGAAGCCGAGATCTACTCGGGCGAGGCCACGATGGTCGTTGCCACCGGCGAGATCGGTGAGCTGGGCATCACGCCGCGTCACGCGCCGCTGATCACCCGCCTGAAGCCGGGCAAGGTGGTTGTTACCCAGGCCAACGGTGAGAAGGTGGATATTTCCATCACCGGTGGCGGCATTCTCGAGGTGCAGCCGCAGGTCGTTACCGTGCTGGCGGACTCGGCCATTCGCTCCGAGGACATCGACGAAGCTGCCGCGCTGGCTGCCAAGCAGCAAGCCGAGGACGCGTTGGCCAACCGCACCGATTCGGTGGAGCTGGCTGAGGCCCAGGCCAAGTTGGCCGAGGCGCTGACGCAGCTGCAGGCGCTGGAGCGCCTGCGCAAGACGCTCAAGCACTAAGCCGTCCATCCCGCCGTTTCCGGGGGAAGTGGACACGAAACGCCGGCCTTGGGGTCGGCGTTTCTATTTATGCTGCCTGCAATCCAGCAAGGACAGGCGGGGCATGCGCACGACGCGACGGGGCCGGTTCGACGAGTGGGGTCAGCTGGGTGGCGGGCTGGCCATGGGCGCTTGCCTGCTGCTTGCCGCCTGCGCCACCACGCCAGCCTCGTCCTTCCCGACCCCGAGCCCGCCTCCGGAAGGAGAGCCCGCGTCCCGAGCGGCGGCCAACGATGGAATACGGCACTACGAGCTGGCACTGGGCGAGACGTCCACGGGAGCGATGCCTCGCGACCATCCTGCGCCGGTCTATCCCGCGGCGCTGCTTGCGGCACGGCTACCGCCGCAGGAGGTGGACGCGTTGCTTGTCGTCGACCCCGCCGGCAAGGTCAGTGAGGTGCGCATGGCAGGCGAGGACCTGGCCGATCCCCTGCGGAGACAATTCATGACGGCCGTACGTGCCGCCGCCATGCGATGGACTTTCGAACCCTTGCAGGTCAGCCAATGGGCCGCCGATGCCAACGGCAATAGCCACCCCGTAGGCACCGAGGCGCGATCGTTCCGTGTCCACTACGTGTTCTGTTTCGCCTGGAAGGACGGCAAGCCGGTGACCGACGCCATCGCACACTGAAGGCCCTACACGGCAACCCATCTCACCGCTGGTATGCTCCGCCGCTAGTCAATACGGGCCCGCTCATGATCAAGAACGCTCCCCTGCACGTCATTGTCCTCGCCGCCGGCGAAGGCAAGCGAATGAAGTCCAAGAAGGCCAAGGTATTGATGCCGCTGGCTGGCCGGCCCTTGCTCGCCCACGTGCTGGAGGCGGCGCGCTCGCTGCAGCCGGCTGCGATCCATCTGGTCTACGGGCATTGTGGGGAGCAGGTGCGGGCAGCCTTTGAAGGCCAGGCCGACTTGCGCTGGGTGTTGCAGTCGCAGCGACTGGGCACGGGGCATGCCGTGCGTGAAGCGTTGCTCGATGTGCCTGATGCGACCAGCGTGCTGGTGCTCTATGGCGATGTGCCGCTGACCCGCGGCCAGACCCTGCAGCGGTTGGTGAGCGCGGAAGGTACGGTGAGCCTGCTGGCGACCCGTGTGGCCGATCCGCAAGGCTATGGCCGTGTGTTGCGCGATGGCAATGGACTGATTCGCGCCGTGGTCGAGGAGAAGGATGCCGACGACAGTCAGCGCGCCATCAATCTCATCAATACCGGCATCGTCGCCGCCGACGCGGTGGCATTGAAGCGTTGGACGTCCAAACTCGATCGCAACAATGCGCAGGGCGAGTATTACCTCACCGATATCTTCGCCATGGCTGCCGAAGAGAATCGCGCCGCCAGCTGCGTCGAGTGCGAGGACGAATACGAGGCTGCCGGCGCCAACAATCCCTGGCAGCTGGCCGAGCTGGAAGCGCAATATCGCCTGCGCGCTGCCAAGGCGCTGGCGCTGGAGGGCGTGCGCATGGCCGATCCGCTGCGCATCGACGTGCGCGGCACGGTGCGTGCCGGGCAGGACGTGGAAATCGATATCGACGTCATTCTGGAAGGCGACGTGTCGTTCGGTGATGACGTGCGTGTAGGTGCCTTCACCCGCTTGAAGAACGTGCAGCTCGCGTCGGGCACGGTGGTGCAATCGCATTGCGACCTGGAAGGCGTGGTAACGCACGGCCCCTGCACCATCGGTCCCTTCGCGCGCCTGCGCCCGGGTACCGAGCTGGCTGCTGGCGTACACATTGGCAACTTCGTGGAAACGAAGAAGGCGAAGCTGGGCGAAGGCAGCAAGGCCAATCACCTGAGTTATCTCGGTGACAGCGTCATCGGCGCTGGCGTCAACATTGGCGCCGGTACCATCACCTGCAACTACGACGGGGTGAACAAGCACCTGACCACCATCGGCGACGGTGCCTTCATCGGCTCCAATAGCGCGCTGGTCGCGCCCGTGACCATCGGGGCGCAAGCCACCATTGGCGCGGGCTCGGTCATCGGCAAGGACGCGCCGCCCGGCGAGTTGACGGTAGCGCGTGCGCGCCAGGTCAGCCTTCATGGCTGGCGGCGACCGACCAGGAAGGAGTGAGCTCGCTGCGGCGTGCCGCCATGATGGGCGCGTTGCTGGCGGGGCGTTGCTGAAGACCATGTCGTTTCACGACGAGAAGATGATCGACCAGAGCCAGGGTTCGGCAAACCCGTACTTGCAGATGCAGATACGTGCGTTCCTGGATCACTTGGATCCGGGTTTCGATATCCTGAAGATGTGATTCCCATCGGTGGGGCCCCTGAAAGCCGGCCCCGCCTACATGACGGGGGACCTTATGCGCATTCGGTTCGTTAGTCTGTTTGCTATCGCCATGGTGGCCCTGTTCTGTGGGCTGGGTGCCCCGGCCCTGCGCGCTACCGATGGCATACGCGAGCTGCGAAGTTCGCCGCAGATGCAGTCGTCGGCCGGCACCGATTACGTGCTGCGCACGGCCCCGTTCGGTGGCCTCACCGTCACCCTCATTGACGTTCAGTCGGGCACGGGCGATTGGGTCAAGCCCGACGCCAGCAAGCTGCCGGCACTTCCCGCCGCTTCGTCCGTAGCGCCCAAGGCACTCTCGGTGCAGTGGTTCTATGGCGACGCGGCGGGCTGGATGCCGGTACCTGCGGGGTGGCGCGTGCAGCGCGCCGTGATTGGTGCCGACGGCAACACCATCTACACCTTCGCCGCCCCCGCGGGGGCGTCCGCGGGCTGGGTGACCTATACGGTGATTCCCGCCTGCGAGTCGTGCATCCTGCAGTCGGCCGCGGGATTGCTGCCCGGTGCCGGCGAGCGCCTTGCCGCCATGAACCAGCAGCCAACCATCAATCTGGGACAGACCAATCCGGTGATGAGCTGGCAGTCGCGTCCGGACGACTGCTCCTTGTTGTTCCGCTATCGCTCGGGCAGCTTCACTGTGCGCGCTGCCGTGCTCAGCAGCGTGTCGATGGCGATGGACGACACCAAGGGTGGCCTATCGCTGGCCGACGTGTATGTCGCGTTGCCGGAAGGCCAGGCGGCCCTCGCGGATTATCTGGTCGGTCGCTTCCAGCAGGCGTTCCCCGCCTGCCGTTCACCCAATGGCTGGCCTGGCTGAGCCTCAGGCGAAACGCCAGCCATCGATTTCCACCAGCAACTCTTGCCGGCAGATGTCGCCGTGCAACAGCAACACTGGTACCCCGGGCAGCCGGCGCTGGATGAAGTCGCGCACCAGCGGTGCATCGGTGGGATGGCGCACGTAGGCCTTGAGAGGCGACTGGGTATCGAAGCCGGCGCTCATGCCGGCGCTGGCCAGCAGGGCTTCGAGATTGAGCAAGGTCTCCTCGAGCTGCGCCATCAGGTCGTCGTGATGCGCTGAGGCGTGGCCAACGACGGCGGCAGTGCCGGAGATGGCCAGCGCGTCTTGCGCTGGCAGCGCCATGGCACGGGCGAAACTGGGTGGCGTGCGGCCGTATTGGCGTGGGTAGCGCCAGGCGCTGACTTGTCGCGGGTTCTCGACGCGTTGGCCCGGCTGGTCGCAGGCCAACAGGTAAACCTGCAGGCGGGGCTCCGCGGCATGGTGGCCGATGGCCGTGGCCGCAGGAAATCCTTCGGCGAAAAAGCCATTCATGCCTGCGGCACGACCGTCGCAGAATTGCTTGTAGCGCTCGCTGTCGCCGTCGCCCTGGTTGATATCGCCGAGGTAATTCCACAGGCGTTGGACGTGTCGTTCGCTGCGCGTCGCCAGAAACCTGCAGAGCTGGGCATAGGCGGCGGCTCCGGTGTCGCGTGCGCCGCCATGGGTGCGCTCGTCCAGCTCAATGGCTGCGAACAGCCAACCGCCTCCCGCCGACCAGCGAACGTCGCCCGTGCGACCTTGCGTGATCGGTCCGTCCACCTGCCAGATTTCCAGCGACGCAGGGGCGTCGAAACTTTCCAGTTCCACTCCCAGCCAGCGTGGATCAGCGCTACTGGCGGCGCCAGCGCCAAAGCCAAACACGGCCAGGGTACCGGGCTCGGCGAGTACCGCGCCGGGCTCGGCCTGGCGATAGGACACCTGGGGCGCCCGGCGGGCTGCCGGGTCGCACGTCACGATTTCAAAACCCTGAACCATGGTTTCCAGCGGGGGTAGTGGGGGCGCTATGTTACACTCGCCGGCCGCCGCCTCTGGGGGAGAGGCGCATGTACCGGGTACGGAATCAG
This sequence comes from uncultured Gammaproteobacteria bacterium, assembly GCA_963783075.1. Taxonomy (GTDB): domain Bacteria; phylum Pseudomonadota; class Gammaproteobacteria; order Xanthomonadales; family Rhodanobacteraceae; genus Dyella. The sequence goes on from CAWAMF010000001.1 coordinate 1,138,283, forward strand.
GCATGGCCGAGCAGAGCACCGCACAACACGAACTGGCCACTTTGATTGTGGAAAGCCTCAATCTGGAAACGGTCACGGCCGATCAGATCGAGCCGGACGCGCCCCTTTTTGGTGGCGACCTGGGTCTGGATTCGATCGATGCGCTGGAAATTGCGTTAGCCGTGTCCAAGCGCTACGGCTTTCAGCTTCGTTCAGACAATCCCGAAAATCGCCAGATTTTCACCAGTCTGCGCACGCTTTCCGAGCATATCGAGCGCCATCGCGCCGCGTAACGTTCATCGGGCATGATGTTGACAGGCGGCATGCTTTTGTCGCGTCGTCCGTATGCAGGCAGATCCAGACATGGCGTCACGTTCGGTTACCCAGCATGGAAGTACGTCGCGGCGCTTGCTGCCGCTGCTGCTTGTCTATCCGGTGCTGGCACTGGCGGGCGTGTTGACCCATCGCCAAGGGTTTTCGCTGGCGGCCTGCGCGCTGCTGTTGACCATGCTGATGGCGCCTGCATTGGCATCGCGCCGGCTGCTGCCCTGGGCTGCCTGGGCGCTGGCGCTCGCGTCGATGGGTTGGCTTTGGTTGCACGACATGGTCTGGCTGCTGCTTGAGTGCGTTCCCATTGCCATCAACCTGCTATTGGCCACCCTGTTTGGGCGCAGCCTGCGCGCGGGGTCGACGCCGCTGATCGCCCGCTTCATCGAGGCGGTGGAAGGCCCAGAACGATTGCAGTCGCCGGGCCTGGCCTCTTACGCCCGCCAGCTCACCTGGTTCTGGACCATGCTGATGGCGGCGCAGGCGCTGGTGCTGGCCATACTGCTGCTCTGCGCCGAGCCGGGCGGCCTGCTGAATTCGCTGGGCATCGCCTCGCCTTGGCCGATACCGGCTGGCCCGGCGCAAGCTTATGTGGATGTGGGCGGCTACGTGGTGATTGCCGCGGCTTTCGTGCTTGAGAATGGGTTCCGTCGCTGGCATCTGCGGCACATGACGCATCCACGCCTGCACGAGTTGGCGCTGGGCATCGCGGCGCGCTGGCCACAGCTGGTGCGCAGCAAGGACCCGGCATCGCCATGAGCCAGCCGACATTCCAGCGCAATGTCTGCGTGCCGGTTGATCACCCCAGCCTGCCCGGGCATTTCCCTGATGCGCCGCTGGTGCCGGGGGTGATGTTGCTCGAACAGGTGGCCTTGGCCTTGCGTGACTGGCGCGGGCAGCGTCTCGTGCGCGTGCCAGAGGCCAAGTTCGTGGCGCCACTGCGGCCCGCCCAGAATGCCGTCATTGCCTTGACCGAGAGCAACGGCCGCGTGCGTTTCGAGATCCGTAGTGATGAAGAGCTGGTGGCGCGCGGCACCATCGAGGGAGCCCCATGAGCGAGCATTGGCAGAGCCGGCCTGAAGGTGGCGGACGCTTTGCGATTTGGCTGATCCGGGCCATCGCCCTGGTCGGCGGCCGGCCGTTTGGCCGTCTGTGTCTTTATCCCATTACGTTGTACTTCTATCTGCGGCGAGGCCCCGAAAGGCGGGCGTCGAAAGACTTCCTCGAGCGCGTGTTGGCGCAACCGGCATCGGCGTGGCAGGTGATGAAGCACCTCCACTGTTTCGCGGCCACCATGCTGGATCGCATCTTCCTGTTGTCGCGTGGCGAGAAAGGCTTCGACATCACGGTTCATGGCCTGGACGTGCTCGAAGCCTGCGTGGCGCAAGGGCGTGGTTTGTTGCTGGTGGGTACGCACCAGGGCAGCTTCGAGGCGCTGCGCGCGCTGAGCTCGCGTCGGCCGGACATTCCGCTGCGGGTGGTGCTGGACAAGCAAAAGACGCCGGCCCTGACCGAGCTGCTCGAAGCGTTGGCTCCCGGTGTGGGCGCCAGCGTGATCGACGCCTCGCGCGGTGGTGCCTCGATCACATTGGCCGTGGCCGAAACCTGCGGGCAGGGCGGCATGGTGGCGCTGTTGGCTGACCGCGGCCGCGAACAGGAAGTGTTGCACCGCACCCCGTTCCTCGGCACGCCGGCGCCTTTTCCGGTGGGGCCCTGGCTGCTGGCGCATTCGTTGCGCGTGCCGGTGATGCTCTGTTTTGGCCTGTACGAAGGCGGCAACCGCTACCGACTGGTGTTCGAGCCGTTCGCCGATCGTGTGGATATTCCCCGCCAGGAGCGGACCGAAGCACTGGATACGTGGATCACCCAGTACGCTCGACGCGTGGAACACTACGTCCACCTTGCTCCCTACAACTGGTTCAATTTTTATGACTTCTGGCAGCAAGACGTGGATGTTCCTGTGCGGCCTGATGCTATCGCTGTGCGCGAACGCGTCGGCGCCTGAAGACGCTGCCACCGCGCGTGAGCTGGTGACGTCGCTGGGGCGTCCGGCGCCCGCGCGCACGCCGTTTGCCGAGGCGCGCTTCATGAAGATGCTGGACCAGCCGCTGGTGGTTTCCGGCCAGCTGGCGTGGCTGGGCGATGATCGCCTCGAGCGGCGGGTCGAGCACCCCAACCCTGAGGTCTCCACCATCGCTGATGGCCAGGTGACCCAGCAGCGCGAAGGGCGAGAGCCCCGTCGCTTTTCGTTGGCACGCGCGCCGCAATTGCAGATCCTGCTCGACAGCTTCGTGGCCCTGCTCGGTGGTGACTCCGGGCGACTGGAGCAGGCCTTCACCGTCCAGCATAGCGCCGACACGACCGGGCACTGGACGCTGACGCTGACGCCGCGCGACGCGAAGCTGGCGCGCACGGTCAGCCGTATCCAGATCGATGGCCACGGCAACCAGCCGCGCTGCATGCGCATGCAGGAGAGCGACGGTGATGTAGCCATTGACCTGCTCGGCGATCTCGCCGCGAAGATGCCGGCGACGCCCACGCGCGACGCGCTCGCAACGCTCTGCCAGAGCGATTGAGCGTGCGTCGTGGCAGGCAGGTAGTTCTCCTGCTGTTGTGGCTGGCGGCACTGGCCGCGCTGGGTGCGCTGGTCGCGCAGCGGTTGCGCATCAGCACGGATCTGCGCAGCTTCATGCCGGCACCCACCACGCCCGATCAGCGCCTGCTGATGGAGCAGGTGGGAGAAGGCCCCGGCTCGCGGCTGTTGCTGCTGGCGATTGCCGGCAAGCCCGGCACGCCGCTGGCCGAGCTGAGCCAACAACTGGCTGGCGTGCTGCGCAAGGACAGTCACTACACCCAGGTGCTCAACGGCAGTTTCGATATCACCGCGCTGGATGAGCGCCTGCTGCCCTATCGCTATCTGCTGTCGCCCACGCTGGACCGCGAACGCATGGATGCGCCCTTCCTGCGTGATGAATTGCAACAGCGGCTGGAAGATCTCTCCTCGCCCGCGGCAAGCCTGCTCAAGCAACTGTTGCCGCGAGACCCCACGCTGGAAGTGTTGAAGCTGGCCGAGCGTTGGACGCCACCCAAGTCACCGGAAATCCGCGACGGCGTGTGGTTCTCTCCGCAAGGTGAGGCGCTGTTGCTGGTGCAGACGCAGGCACCGGGATTCGATCCGGATGCGCAGTCCGTTGCCATCGATGGCATCCAGCGCGCGTTCGACAGCCTGCCCGATCACGCCGGTACCACGCTTACCTTGAGCGGGCCCGGCTATTTCAGCGTGGTGGTGAACGCCCAGACGCGCGGGCAGGCGGAGTGGATCGGCCGTGTCTCCACCGTCGGTTTCATCCTGTTGCTGCTGCTGGCCTATCGCAGCGTGAGTTCGTTGCTGCTGTCGGCCCTGCCGATTGCCAGCGCAGCGTTGGCCGGCATCGCGGTGCTGGTGCTGATGTTTCCGCAGGTGCATGGCATCACCCTCGCCTTCGGCTTCACCCTGCTCGGCGTGGCGCAGGAGTACCCCATTCGCGTACTCAGCCATCGACGTGCCGGCGAAAACGCGGTGCAAAGCGTTCGCGACCTGTGGCCGCTGTTGCTCACCGCGATCGCTTCGGCATGCATTGCCTATCTCGCTTTTTATGCGTCCGGCGTGAGCGGCCTGAAACAGTTGGCGGTGTTCACCGTGACGGGCTTGTTGGTGGCTGGCTTCAGCACACGCTACCTGCTGCCGTATCTGCTGCCGGTGCGTGTGCGCGATGTGGCCGACATGCGCTGGCTGATCGCGGCACGCCAGCTTGTCGATGCCTTGCCACGACCACGCTGGGTGCCGTTGGTCGTCGCGCTGGCTACGGTGCTGATGCTCGCGTTCGCGCAGGGGCCGTTCTGGCAGAACGATCTTGCAGCGTTGACCCCGCTGCCCCCCGATCTGCTCCAGCGTGATGCGCGGCTGCGTGACGCGCTGGGCGCACCGGATGTGCGTTATCTGCTGATTCTTGAGGCCGATAGCGAGCAGGGCGTACTCACCCTGTCGGAGCGACTGCAGCCCGCCGTGGATGGATTGATCGCGCGGCACGTGGTCGATGCCGTCGAGTTGCCCTCGCGCTATCTGCCCAGCACCGCGCTACAGCGCGCGCGCCAGCAGAAACTGCCCGATCGCGCCGCGCTTGAGCAGGCGCTGACCCAGGCGCAGCAAGGCATGCCCTTTCAGCCGGGCCTGTTCACGCCCTTTGTCGACGATGTGCAGCTGGCGCGGCAACTGCCGCCGCTCACGCCGGCGCGTTTCGCCACGTCGCCGTTGGGCCAGCGTCTCGCGGCCATGCTGGTGCAGCGCGACAATCGCTGGCTGGGGCTGGGCACGCTCAGCGGCGTGCGCGATGCGGCGGCGCTGCAACAGTGGGCCCAAGGCAGCGGTGGCGCGGTGCGCGTGCTGGACCTCAAGGACGCCGCCGAGTCGCTGGTGGTCGATTACCGCACCCGTATCCTGCAAGCGCTGCTGGTAGCCGCCTTGCTGTTGGTGCTGACCATCACCCTGGCCTTGCGCAGCTTGCGTCGCGCCTGGCACGTGTTGGCGCCGATGACGCTGGCCACCTTCCTGGTACTGGCGGTGGAGCGGGTGGTCGGGGTGGAGATATCGCTGTTCCATCTGGTGGCCCTGATCCTCGCCGCCGGCCTTGGGCTGCACTACGCCTTGTTCTTCGAGCGCGATACCGGGGATGCCGCCGAACAACGACGCACCCTGCATGCCACGCTGGTATGCGTGTTGTCCGCGTTGCTGGTGTTCGGCATGCTGGCGTGGAGCTCGATTCCGGTGCTGCGCGCGATCGGCCTCACCGTGAGCCTGGGCGTCGCCTTCCACTTCTGTCTTTCGATCCTGATGGCTCCGCATGCTCGCCAAGACTGACTGGAAGCACCTCATCCCGCACCAGGGCGCCATGTGCCTGCTGGATGCCGTGATAGCGTGGGACGACACTGCCATTCACGCCGTCAGCGAGACACACCGGCACGCCGACCATCCGCTGCGCGGCGATAAGGGTTTGCATGCCGTGCATCTGGCGGAGTACGGCGCGCAGGCGATGGCGGTGCATGGGGCGTTGTGTGACCGCGCGCGCGGCGATGCGAAAGCTCGCCCCGGACGTTTGGTGAGCCTGCGTGACGTGACGCTTGCCGTCGAGTACGTAGATGTCATTCATGGGCGTCTGGACGTCCATGCGCAGCGGATTCATGCCGATGAATCGGGCGCGCAGTACCATTTCAGAGTGGAGCATGAGGGTCGACTCCTGGTCGACGGCCGTGCCACCGTGATTCATCCTGCTGCCTGATAGCGAGGTTTCTCATGTCGCAAGCCAATCTTCCTCGCCGTGCACTGGTGACTGGTGGTAGTGGCGATTTGGGCGGGGCGATCTGTCAGGCACTGGCCGCCGGCGGCTATCACGTGATTGTGCACGCGAACGCGGGGCTGGCTCGTGCCGATGATGTGGCCGCGATCATCCGTGATGCCGGTGGCAGCGCGCAGGCAGTGGCCTTCGATATCACCGACGCGGCAGCCACGCGCCACGCCCTCGACGCGTTGCTGGTCGACGGCGCGATCCATGCCGTGATCAACAACGCCGGTATCCACCAGGACGCGCCGATGGCGGGCATGTCGGACGAGGCCTGGCACCGGGTCATCGATGTATCGCTGCATGGCTTTTTCCACGTCACGCAGCCTTTGCTGCTTCCGATGGCGCGTGCGCGCTTCGGTCGCATCGTGTCGGTGAGTTCGGTGGCGGCGCAGCTGGGCAATCGCGGACAGGTCAACTATGCGGCGGCCAAAGCCGCCTTGCACGGCGCCACGCGCTCGCTGGCGCGCGAGATGGCCTCACGCGGCATCACTGCCAACGTGGTCGCGCCCGGCATCATCGAGGGGCGCATGGTGGGTGAGGATTTTCCCATCGAGCGCATCCGCGAGATGGTGCCCGCCCAGCGCGCCGGCAAGCCGGAAGAAGTGGCCGCACTGGTGGGTTTCCTGTGCTCGGATGCCGCTAGCTACATCAACGGGCAGGTGATCGGCGTGAATGGCGGCATGGTCTAAGTGCGACGCGCGCGTCAGGTGACCGCAGCGTCGTACACGATCGGCTGCGATGCGCGTGAGCGACGGTAACTGGCCAGGACATCGCCATGGCGAAAGATCTGCCCGACCGTATAGAACGTGATGCGCGAGACATCGCGGACCGGGCTGAAATGGCTGATGCGAAATTCGCCGTGGTAGCGCGAGGCAATCGGCACCGAGGCCACGCCCAGTCCCTTCTCGCGCGAGGCGGCAATCAGGATGGCGGCCTCGAACACGAAGTTCTCGGCCGGCAGGTCGACCAGATCGAGCGCCGCGCGCGGATACCAGCGCTGCCCGCTCTGCGTGTCGACCACCGGCTGTGCGCAAGCCCAGGAGATGCCCCAGTCGGCCACGTTGTTGGCGCGACGGCGGTTCTTCGGTTGCTGTTCGCGATCGAGCAGGCGCGCACCAATCACGATGTGGCCGGGATAGCTCTGGGCCGCGGCCACGATGCGCGGAATATCGCTGGCCAGGTGCTGCCCGTCGCCATCCATGGTCAGCACGGCATCGAAACCCTGGCGCAGCGCTTCACGAAAGCCGGTGCGCAACGCTTCGCCCTTGCCGCGCCGTTGCGGGTGGCGCAGCAGCGTCACCGGCAATGTGCCGACGATTTCGGGGGTGCGGTCGTCCGAACCATCGTCCACCACCATGACCGGCACGCCAAGCGCCAGCACGGACTGGATGATGTTGCCGATCGCCGCTTCCTCGTTGAGGCAGGGGATCAATACGCACCAGCGGACATCAGATGTCATCAAGCAAGCTTCTCCAGAACAACTTGCAGAGCCAGGGTAGGGGCTGCGGCAAGGGTGCAACGCCCCTCGCCACGTGCAAGATTCTGCAACATTGGCCAGGCGGATGCGGCAGTAGGGTTGGCCTCGTACCAGGCGCCGGTCGGTGGTCCGGGTTGCAAAGTATCCTCGGCATGAGCCTGCAGCGTAAGGTCAAGCTGGGCAAGGGCGTTCATGCCCGGTTGCAGTGGCGACAGCACCAGCGCGCAGCCGAACGCAATGCGCGAGCCGCTCATCTCACCCACCGGGCCGCTGCCGGCGATGTCGCTGCACACCAGCAACACCGGACGCTGCTCGGCCACGCACAGGGCGGCCGCCTCCAGCAGCCCCGCGCCAAAGCTGGCATGCCCGGCGCTGATGGCGCTGGATGCCGCATGACAGCCGGTGGCGATGGTCCAGTAACCGGCGGGCGCGTTGTGCACGGAATTGTGGAAACGCGTAGGTGAGAGTTCGGCGGGCGCACTGGCCAACGTCGCGCACATATAGTCGGAGATCAGCTGGTCGCCATAGGCAGAGCTGAACACGCAGGGCAGTTCGCGGGCCTCGCGTCCGCTCATGGCCACCGCTTGGCCGGCCACCTCGATCGCCAACAGCACGCTGTCGGGAGCGCGCCGCCGTTCGTTGGCGGGCAACATCGCAGCAGGTGGGCGTGCCGATGGGGCCGCAGACGCCAGCCCTTGTTGCTGCGCCTGCACGGCGGCGAAGTCAGCCACTTCGGATGACCATACGCCGACGCCTTCCACCTGGATTTGCAGCGTGGTCATGCCGGCGCTCTCCCGAAGGCGAGGCAGGCGTTGTTGCCGCCAAAGCCAAAGGAGTTGCTCAGCGCGATGTCGACGCGGCGCGGTTCATTGGCGAGTGCGAACTGCGGGCCGCAGGCGGCATCCGGCGTCGAGCAGCCGAGGTTGCCAGGCACCATGTCACGTTGGATGGCGAGCAATGCAAACGCCGCCTCAAGGATGCCGGCCGCGCCGAGCGTGTGGCCGGTGTAGCCCTTGGTCGAGCTGGCGCGGGTGGTGACGGGAAACGTGCGGCTGATCAGCGCTGCTTCCACCTCATCGTTCTTCTGGCTGGCGGTGCCATGCAGGTTGATGTAATCGACCTGGTCGGCGCGCAGGCCGGCGCGCGCCAGCGCTTCGCGCAGGGCCAGCTCAGCGCCCAGCCCTTCGGGATGCGGCGTGGACATGTGGTGTGCGTCGCTGGATTCGCCGTAGCCGAGCAGTCGTGGCGCGCGTGGCGCGGCCTCGATGCGCTCCAGCAAGGCGAAACCGGCCGCCTCGCCGATGGAAATGCCATTGCGGGCTTGGTCGAAGGGACGACACGGCTCGGACGACACCAGCTCCAGCGCGTTGAAGCCGAACAGCACGCTATCGCACAGCGTATCGACGCCGCCGACCACCGCCGCATCGGCCAGCCCCAGTCGAATCAGCCGCTCGGCATTGGCAAATACCTTGGCGCTGGACGAACACGCGGTGGAGACAGTCAGGCAGGGGCCTTCCAGCCCCAGCGCCTCTGACACGAAGCCAGCCAGCGAATGCGGCGCATGGATCGAGGGGCGCCGCAGGTCCGGTGGCATGCGGCCATCCGGGTCGAGGCGCCGATAGGCCTCCTCGGTGGCGCCGATGCTCGCGGTGGACGTGCCAAGCACCAGCGCGACGCGGGCCGCGCCATAGCGCTGGCGGGCGTCCAGGGCGTGTGCCAGGAAATGGTCCTGGTGCAGGCCCAGCCAGGCCAGGCGGTTGTTGCGGCATTCCCAGGCGGCGTGTGCGGCCGGTAGCGCAGCTTCTTCCACGCCATCGACGCGACCGATCCAGCAGGCCAGCGGCGCGCTGCTGAAATCGTTCGGTCGAAGCCCGCCACGACTGGCGGCCAGGGCGGCAAACTGGTTTTCGAGACCTTGGCCGAGCGCAGAAGTAGCCGTGAAAGCACGGACGGCAAGAGGTTGGAACGGTACTGACATCGCGCGAGCCTAACCAGCGGCCGCCGCATTGCCTAGTCTGGACAATCCGCGGTGGAGCGGCCATTCATGTACATGATGAGCCCATGATGGCAATTGCGCCTGGACCGCCGGCTGCGCGACGCGAAGCCAGTACCCGTGGGACACTCCATCCCCTACCGGTCCGTTGTCCACCTGCCTGCCGTGCCGACGATCATCACCCCGCTCAAACGTGGTCCCTGGCGCTACCTCAGCGACCGGGATGTACTGCATGCGGCCGTGGTGACCCTGCTGGCGCTGGTGCTGAGCCTGGGCCTGATCTGGGTCGGTTACTTCGTGTATGTCTGGCGGGTGGCGGCGCGAAGCCCGCTCACCCTGCCCCGCCCGATGACCGTGCTGGTGTTCGGCCGTCGCCTGGTTCGCGACGAGCCCGAGCGCGACTACCAGCAGCGGCTGACTCGTGCACTGGCCCTGATGCGCGCGGAGCAGACCGATCATGTGTTGCTGCTGGGCGGCCGCAGCGGCGGGCACCTGAGCGAGGCGGCGGCGGGGCGGGCCTGGCTGGCCGGCCACGAATTGCCGCCCGGGGTAACCTTGCAGCTGGAGCAGGCTTCGGTGGATTCACTGGAAAACCTGCGCCACGCGCGCAGCCTGCTGCAGGAAGATGGCCCGGTCGTCCGATTGCTGCCGCCGGTGGCGCTGGTAACCAGTCGCTACCATCTCGCGCGCTGCCTGCTACTGGCCCGCCGGCTCGGCTTCGACAGCGTGCCGATAGCGGCCGAACCCACGCTCGTGCTTACCCGCCGCTACCTGGTCCGCCTGCTGGCCGAGTCGGGCTATCTGATGTGGATCGATGTGGGCGCGCGCTGGGGTCAGCTGATAGGCCATCGCCGCATCGTGTCGCGGCTGAGCTGAGGTTGTAGGAGCGCACCCTGTGCGCGACCGCGGAGCCATGCCGTTTCCGCTCCGTTGGGCTGTCGCGCAGGGTGCGCTCCTGCATGAGATGCCGCGCGACCCGCCGCCGCACCGGCTCAAACGCCCTGCTTGCTAAGCTTGCACATTGCGAACGAGCACGAGCCCTCCGATGAGCCAGCAAGCGGACCAAGCCGAAACCTTTCTGCGCGAGCTGCAGGACCGCATCTGCGCGGCCATCGAACAGCTCGACGGCAAGGCGCGTTTCGAGGAAGACGCCTGGACGCGTCCGGCGGGCGGCGGCGGGCGTACACGCGTGTTGCGCGATGGCGCCATGTTCGAGCAGGCCGGCGTGAATTTCTCGCGCGTCTACGGCAACCAGTTACCGCCGAGCGCCACCGCGCACCGGCCTGACCTGGCGGGCGGCAGTTTCGTCGCCACCGGCGTGTCGCTGGTGCTGCATCCACGCAACCCGCATATGCCCACCACGCACGCCAACGTGCGCTATTTCGAAGCGAGCAAGGAAGGCGTGGATCCGGTGTGGTGGTTCGGTGGCGGATTCGACCTCACCCCGTTCTATCCACACGACGAGGACGTGGTGCACTGGCACACGGTGGCGCGCGACCTGTGCGAGCCCTACGGCGCCGAGGTGTATGCGCGCTACAAGAAGTGGTGCGATGAGTATTTCTATCTCAAGCATCGCGGCGAGACGCGCGGTGTGGGCGGCCTGTTCTACGACGACTTGAACGAAGGCGGCTTCGATCGCTGCTTCGCCTTCACGCGCGATGTCGGGCAGGGGTTCCTCGACGCTTACCTGCCGATTGCCGAACGTCGCAAGGACACGCCCTATGGCGAGCGCGAGCGCGAATTCCAGCTCTATCGCCGCGGTCGCTACGTCGAGTTCAACCTGGTGTACGACCGCGGCACGCTATTTGGCCTGCAGTCGGGCGGACGCACCGAATCGATCCTGATGAGCCTGCCGCCGCGTGTGCGTTTCGAATACGCGTACCAGCCGGAGGCGGGCTCGGACGAAGCGCGGCTGGGCGAGTACCTCAAGCCGCGCGACTGGGTGTGACGCAAGGATTTTGGCGTCTTCCGGTCCGTCATCCCCGCGAAGGCGGGGATCCAGTGCCTTTGATGCACGCCAGGAAGTCGCTGGATTCCCGCTTTCGCGGGAATGACGAGCCTGTCACTCCGTCGGCGCATCACCGGAGAACTTCACCGGCGTGGCACCCTTCACCGGGCCGATCTGCGCCGTGTCGCTCACCTGCAGTACTACGTCGCGACGAAACTCCAGCGTGCCCTGCACCACCGCGTGTGGTCCGATCACCACATGCGGCAGGCGGCTATTGCTGTTCCAGTTGAACCAGCCACCGGGCTTGTCGACCAGAATGCCGCCTTCCACGCGCGAGTTGGAGCCGACGATGACGTCGCCGCTCACCGTGCGAATACCACCGCCCACATGCGCGGTGTCCAGATTGATCGAGCCGTTGACGCTACCGACCTTGCCGGACACATCAGCTTGTTTGCCGAGGTGGATGCCACCGTTGGTCACGTCGACACCGCCACTGATGCGACCGCCGGCACCGACGGTGACGGCGCCATTGACCGTATCGACGGCGGTGGCCTGGGCGTGATCACCCAAGTCGACCGAGCCGTTCACGGTGCTGGCCTTCTGCACCACGGCGTTGTCGCCAATGTGCACGGCGCCATTGACGGTGCTTACGTTGCCGGCGTGCTGGCCGGCGTCGACGTGCACGGAGCCATTGACCTTGTCGATGTCGTTGTCCGCCGCCAGCGCGGTCAGGGGCAGGGCCAGGGCAAAGGCGAGAGCTAGCAAATTGCGGTGCATGGGGAAACTCCGTGTAGGTGTTGACCCGCTTAGGATGCTCCAGCCCGGCCAGGGGTTTAGCATGACCTTCGACAGGGGCCGCGCCCGATTTGACGTGCCCGGGGCCGGGCCTCAACATTTCAGGTTTCCCGCCGCGAATCCCCAGCCATGTACAAGCTCGTCCTTATCCGTCACGGCCAGTCCCAGTGGAACCTCGACAATCGCTTCAGCGGCTGGGCCGACGTGGATCTCACCGAACAGGGTCGGGCCGAAGCCGCCGAGGCGGGTCGCCTGCTCAAGGCGGAGGGTTACACCTTCGACGTGGCGCACACCTCGGTGCTCAAGCGCGCCGTGCGCACCCTGTGGGGCGTGCTCGATGCCATGGACCTTATGTGGCTGCCGGTGATCACCGACTGGCGCCTCAACGAGCGCCACTACGGTGCCCTTACCGGCCTCAACAAGGCTGAGACAGCGGCCAAGTACGGCGAGGACCAGGTCAAGGTCTGGCGCCGCAGCTACGACATCCCGCCGCCGCCACTCGATCGCGCGGCCAACGAGTCAGTCGACGACCCGCGCTACGCCGGGCTCGACGGCTCGATGGTCCCGGACACGGAATGCCTGAAGGACACCGTGGATCGCGTGGTGCCCTATTGGCACGACGTGCTGGCGCCGGCCGTGCAATCGGGCCAGCGCGTGGTGGTCGCCGCGCACGGCAACTCGCTGCGCGCGCTGGTGAAGTACCTGGACAACATCGCCGACGACGACATCGTCGAGCTCAACATCCCCAATGGCGTGCCGCTGGTGTATGAGTTCGACACCAACCTCAAGCCCATCCGCCATTACTACCTGGGCGACGCCGAGGCTATCGCGGCAAAGATGGCCGCCGTGGCCAACCAGGGCAAGGCCAAGTAAGGCCAAGTAAGGCCAAGTAAGGCCTCCGCATCGCGGGTGACAGGCGTCATCCGCGATGTGGGTGTGAAGTCAGTCGTCAGCGCGTCTGTGGGTGCGTAAGCTCGTCGAAACTTCTCGAAGAGTGACCACCATGGCTCCGAATATCACGCTGGCAATCATGGTCCCGGTGGTGGCATTTGCGATCTGGCGTCGCGTGCGTCGCAGCTTTGGGCGACAGCCGATCCGGCGCAAGCAGATGATTGTGCGCATCGCCATCTTCAGCGTCATCGGCATGGCGCTCGCCGCCACCGGCCTAACGAGTTTGCATCTGCTGGAAGGCTTGCTGGGCGGGACCGCAGGCGGCATTGCATTGGCACTGCTCGGTTTGCGCCTGACCCGCTTCGAGCGCGATGCGAGCGGGGCCGATGCCTATTATCCCAACGCGTGGATTGGCGGCGTGCTCACCGTGCTGCTGGTGGGCCGGCTGGCCTGGCGGCTTTTCGTGGCGATGCCACAACTGCAGGATCAGGCCTCGGCCTACCACGGGCCGGCCATGGGCAATAGCCCGCTGACGTTCGCCGTGTTGGGGCTGACCGTTGGCTATTACATCGCCTACTACGCCGGCCTGCTGATTCATCACCGACGTTTCGAGCGCGCCCAGGCGACTGCGTCGCCCATGGCGTGATCGCGCTCAGAGCGCGTCGTTGTCCAGCTCGCCGGTGCGGATGCGAATGACCTGCTCCAGCGAGCTGACGAAAATCTTGCCGTCGCCGATCTTCCCGGTGAGCGCCGATTGCTGGATGGCTTCCACCACACGATCGAGCTGATCGTCAGCCACGGCCACTTCCAGCTTGATCTTGGGTAGGAAATCGACCACATACTCGGCGCCCCGATACAGCTCGGTATGACCCTTCTGACGGCCAAAGCCCTTCACCTCGGTCACGGTGATGCCCTGCACACCCACTTCGGCCAACGCTTCGCGCACATCGTCCAGCTTGAACGGCTTGATGACCGCAACCACCAGCTTCATGGGTATTCCTCGAGTTCGGGTGTTCCGGCACGGGTGCCGCCAGGAGGACCATTTTGCCTGTCCGGCTGGCGAACTGTCGCGTGCTTCCTGAGCGTGTAGGACAATACCTACAACTTGTAACGGATCCAGCTGATGGTGGCATTTATGGACGTGAACCTACACTTCTTCCTGACGAGCTCGGGGTGCTGTCCATGATGGATAGGCAGGATATCGATCAACTTGCCCAGCGTCTTGTTTCGTTGGTTCCATCAGGATGGGCTCAGGCGCAACAGGATTTGCGCACCAACTTCAGCGATGTCCTGGCGCAAGGATTGCGCCGCCTCGACCTAGTCACCCGCGAAGAGTTTGAAGTCCAGAGTCAGCTCCTGGCGCGCACCCGCGCCAAGGTCGATGCCCTGGAAAAACGAATCGCAGATCTTGAGGCCGGTGCTGCCACCTGACAGGGCGTAGCGCGGGCCCACGTCCCGGGAGCCGCCCCCGATCTGTCACCCTCACCCCGAGAAACGATCGGGGGCGGCTGTTTTTACCGTAGGCCGCTTGAGGGAGTCGCTCCGTGTTTCAATCTGGCAGCCGCTCCCGCACCCATCGCCTCGCGTTGGCTCCATGAGCCTTGCCGTCACGCTTAGCCGTGCCCAGGAAGGTGTGGCCGCGCCCCAGGTGATGGTTGAAGTCCATCTTTCCGGCGGCTTGCCCAGCACCAACATCGTGGGGCTGCCCGAGGCGGCGGTGCGCGAGGCGCGCGATCGTGTGCGGGTAGCGATCCAGAACACCTCGTTCGAGTACCCCAACCGCCGGGTGACGGTAAACCTCGCCCCGGCCGAACTGCCCAAGGATGGCGGACGTTTCGACCTGGCCATTGCGCTTGGCATCCTCGCCGCCGGCGGACAGGTGCCGCGGGAAAAGCTCGACGATTGCGAATTCCTCGGTGAGCTGGCGCTTTCCGGCGCTCTTCGCGGCGTGTCCGGCGTGCTCCCTGCGCTGCTGCGTGCGCGTGCGCGGGGTCGCCGGGTGGTGGTGCCGCGGGCCAATGCGGCCGAGGCTGCGCTGGTTTCCGATGCGGATGTGCTGGTGGCCGACACGCTGGCCGAGGTCTGTGGCTGGTTGCGCGGGGCACAGGATCTGGCGCTGCCTACCGAAGCACCCGGTACCAGCGCAGAGCCGGGTGGTCCTGATCTGGCCGATGTGCGCGGGCAGTTGCAGGCCCGTCGCGCGTTGGAGATTGCCGCCACCGGCGGTCATCACCTGTTGCTGGCGGGGCCGCCAGGCACGGGCAAGACCATGCTTGCCGAGCGCCTGCCGAGCATTTTGCCGCCCATGACCGAGTCCGAGGCGCTGGAAACCTGCGCGGTGCTGTCCGTAGCGGGTCAGCCAGTAGACCCGGCGCACTGGCGTCGCCGACCGTTCCGCTCGCCGCACCACACCAGTTCGGCGGTGGCGCTGGTAGGCGGCGGCGCTATACCCCGGCCGGGCGAGATTTCGCTGGCGCACAACGGCGTGCTGTTTCTGGACGAGCTGCCGGAATTCGGGCGGCACGTGTTGGACGTGTTGCGCGAGCCAATGGAGTCGGGGCACATCATGATTTCCCGGGCGGCGCGACAGTCCACTTTTCCCGCCCAGTTCCAGTTGGTGGCAGCGATGAATCCATGCCCCTGCGGCTATGCAGGTGATCCCCGGCAGCGCTGTCAGTGCACGCCGGATCAGATTCAGCGTTACCGGGGGCGCATTTCCGGCCCGCTGATGGATCGCATCGACCTTGGCGTCGAGGTGCTGCGCATACCGCTGGGCGAGTTGGGTGCGCCGCGTAGCGGCAATGACGAGGATTCGGCCACGGTTCGCGCGCGAGTGGTAAGGGCGCGTCACCACGCCTTGATGCGGGCCGGCAGGCCCAACGCGGAGATCAGCACTCGCGAGCTGGAGCGCGACTGCGCCCTGGGTCCTGCGGAGCGGCGCTGGTTTGACGCGGCGCTGGAGCGGCTGGGCCTATCGGCTCGGGCGTATCACCGCACCTTGCGGGTGGCGCGCACGATTGCCGATCTCGATGGTGGCGCCGCCTTGTTGGACCGCGCGCACTTGGCTGAAGCGCTGACCTACCGCCGGTTTTGAATGACTCCGCTCTCCTGTTTTTGAAGGAGGGTTGGGGAGGGGTTCTGGTGCTTAAGCAAGCGATTTTCAGGCGAAAAGCGTCACCCCCTCCCAGCCTCCCCCTGCGAGCATGGGGAGGAACGAAATCGCTCTCCAGGTAATTTTTGAACCGATGGGTATTGACTTGTCCGAGTCGGAGCGTATTATCTGTACCCGCTAGTTCTCTAATGAACTCAGCCTGCCACCCCGGTATCGGCACTCCCTCCCCCTCCCCGTCCGATACCGGGGTTTGGCCTCTCTCCCTTCCTCGCTGATTCGGTCGTGCGGTAGACGCCGCGGTACATGCGTGCTCCGATACCCACGCCGCGGACGCTCGAAGGATCGTGCATGTCGCTTGATCTCGGAATGTTGCTGGTGCTCATGCTGGGCATCGGCTTTCTCGCCCAGTGGCTGGCATGGCGCGTGAAGTTGCCCGCGATCCTGTTTCTGCTGCTGGCCGGCATTGTGCTGGGACCGGTGGCGCGGGTGGTGCAGCCGGACCAATTGCTGGGCCCGCTGCTGTTCCCGGTCGTGTCGCTGGCGGTGGCGCTGATCCTGTTCGAAGGCAGCTTGTCGCTACGCTTCAGCGAGCTACCTGACATCGGCGGTGCCGTGCGTGGTCTGGTGACCTACGGGGCAGTGATTGCGGTGTTCATGTTGGGCGTGGCGGCGCATTACCTGGCGGGCCTGAGCTGGGAAGTGGCCTTGCTGTTCGGTGCGCTCACCTGTGTGACCGGGCCCACCGTGATCGCGCCGATGCTGCGCACCGTGCGGCCCAATGCGCGCATTGCCAACACGTTGCGCTGGGAAGGTATTGTGATCGACCCGCTCGGCGCGTTGTTCGCCGTGCTGGTGTACGAGGCCATCGTGTCGCATGAGCAGGGACACACCATTGGGGTGTTCCTTGCCGTGGTTGCCTGCGGCGTGGCGATGGGAATGCTCGCTGCATGGCTGCTCGCGTTGCTGCTGCGCCGTCAGATGATCCCCGAATACCTGCAGAACTATGGCGCGCTGGTGGTGGTGTTGCTGGCGTTTTCGTTGTCCAACGCGATGGCGCATGAATCGGGCTTGCTGGCGGTGACGGTGATGGGCATGGCGCTGGGCAACATGCGCGGCGTGCATATCGACGACATCCTGGATTTCAAGGAAAACCTCACCACGTTGCTGGTGTCGGTGCTCTTCATCATGTTGGCGGCACGTCTGCACTGGCCGCTGCCCGACGGTGTGTTGTGGTCAGGCGTGGCGATCTTCATCGTGGCGCAATTGGTGGTGCGGCCGGTGACGGCCGCCATAGCCACGGTGGGTAGCGGCTTGAGCTGGCGCGAGCGTGCGTTGATTGCGTGGGTAGCACCGCGCGGCATCATCGCGGCGGCGGTATCGGCGTTGTTTGCCTTGAAGCTGGACGCATTGGGCATGCCTGGCGCCGGCCGGCTGGTGCCGCTGGTATTCATCCTGATCATCGGCACGGTGGTACTGCAGAGCGCGACGGCACGGCCGCTGGCGCGCTGGCTGAAAGTGGGCGAGCCGGATCCGACAGGTGTTCTGATCTATGGCTCCGACCCTGCCGTACGCGAGGTGGCGCGCGCGCTGGTTGATGCAGGTTTCCGCGTGATCGTGGCCGACGAGCAATGGCAGGGCATTCACCAGGCGCGCATGGAGGGGTTGTCCACGTTCTATGGCTATCCTGCGAGCGCTTATGCCGAACGGCTTCTGGATCTCACGGGCATAGGGCGATTGCTGGCGATGTCCACCAATCGCGAGCGCAACGCCTTGGCTTGCGTGTACTTCCGCCAGGAGTTCGGACGCGGCAAGGTCTACCGTCTGCAAAACGAGGTGGCGACGCAGGATACCGGTGGTCGGGTTCGACTTGGCGGGAATCTGGCTGCGCCGGCCTTGTTTGGTGACGACATGACGCATGAGCGTCTCGCCGAACGCCTTGCCGAAGGCTGGCGTATCAAATCGACACGGCTCACGCCAACCTTCGATTGGCCCCACTTCATCGAGCAGTACGGCTCCAGCACGGTGCTGCTGTTCGGCGTGGAGGAGAAAGGCGCGCTGCGCGTGTCGTCGGTCAAGCGTGAACTGGAACCACGCGCTGGCTGGCTGGTGATTACGTTGGTGCCTCCGGAAAACCTGAGGCCATCGAGCTGACGCATTCCCTGCGTGCGTGCGTGAGGGCGCTGGACAGGGCCGCGCACCCCACGCACGCGCCGGCTTCCATGCCGGCTCACGCGAGGGCAGTGTGGGTCAGGCCGCGCTAGCCTGGCGTGAGGCGTGGAACTGCGCCTCTTCAGTGGAACCTTTCAGCGCGGTGGTAGACGACTGGCCTTGCTGGATAGCCTGGGTCACTGCATCGAAGTAGCCGGTGCCCACTTCGCGCTGGTGCTTGACGGCGGTGAAGCCACGTTCGGCGGCGGCGAATTCCTTTTCCTGCAGTTCCACGAACGCGCTCATCTGGCGACGGGCATAGCCGTAGGCGAGGTCGAACATGCCGTAGTTGAGGCTGTGGAAACCAGCCAGCGTGATGAACTGGAACTTGTAGCCCATGGCGCCCAGTTCCTTCTGGAATGTCGCGATGGTGGCGTCGTCGAGGTTCTTCTTCCAGTTGAAGCTGGGCGAGCAGTTGTACGCCAGCAGCTTGCCCGGATACTTCGCATGGATCGCCTCGGCGAACTTGCGAGCTTCTTCGAGGTTGGGCTTGCTGGTTTCGCACCACACCAGATCGGCATATGGCGCATAGGCGAGGCCGCGGCTGATGGCCTGATCAAGGCCCGGACGCACGCGGTAGAAGCCTTCCACGGTGCGCTCGCCAGTGATGAATGGCTGGTCGTTAGCGTCGATGTCGGAGGTGAGCAGGTCAGCAGCATCGGCGTCGGTGCGTGCCACGATGAGTGTGGGCACGCCCAGCACGTCGGCGGCCAGGCGCGCGGCGTTGAGCTTGTCCACGGCCTCGCGGGTCGGCACCAACACCTTGCCGCCCATGTGGCCGCACTTCTTCACCGAGGCGAGCTGGTCTTCGAAATGCACGCCGGCGGCGCCGGCCTCGATCATTGCCTTCATCAGCTCGAACGCGTTGAGTACGCCACCGAAACCGGCCTCGGCGTCAGCCACGATCGGCACCATCCAGTCGATGTCGTTCTGGCCTTCCGCGTGGTGCAGCTGGTCGGCACGCAGCAGCGTGTTGTTGATGCGCTTGACCACCTGCGGCACCGAGTTGGCCGGATACAGCGACTGGTCGGGATACATCTCGCCGGCGACGTTCGCATCGGCGGCTACCTGCCAACCGCTGAGATAGATCGCCTGCAAGCCGGCCTTCACCTGCTGCATCGCCTGGTTGCCGGTCAGTGCACCCAACGCGTTGACGAACTCTTCCTTGTGCAGCGACTTCCACAGACGCTCGGCGCCGTGGCGAGCGAGCGAGTGTTCCACCGCGACCGTGCCGCGCAGGCGCGCGACGTCTTCAGCGCTGTAGTTGCGCTGGATGTCATTCCAGCGAGGGTTGTTGCTCCAATCGAGAGCGATCTGGTCGGCGGTGGGCAGCGTGTTCTTCATGAGGTGTTCTCCTGCGTATCCGTGATGCGTTTGATGCAACGCGTGAAGGTCAGAGCTGCGTGTAGGCGGCCAGGGTGAGAAAATCGCCGAGCTGATCGGCGTGAGTGAGTTTTTCAAGCAGCGCTGCGGCTTCGTCGGCGCGAGCGGCGTAGGTTGCGTTGCTGTCCCGCAAGCGATGCGTGTGTGTGGCCAGGGCGTGATCGAAGAAGGCAAGATCGATGGGGGCGTGGTCGGTGAATTCGAGTGGCCCGTGGTGTAGCCACTGCCACAGCTGCGCACGGGCGATTTCTGCGGTGGCGGCGTCTTCCATCAGGTGATGGATCGGCACGCAGCCCTGGCCATCGAGCCACGAGGCGGTGTAGCGCAGCGCCACCTCAACGTTGTTGTCGAAGCCGGCGCGGCTGATCGAGCCACTGCACGGTCCGATCAAATCGTTGCGCGCGACATGGACGTCCGAACGCACCACGCTGAGCTGGTTGGGCGAGGGCATGTACTTGTCGAACACTTCCTGCGCCACCGGCACCAACG
The DNA here is from genome assembly GCA_963783075.1 of uncultured Gammaproteobacteria bacterium. Lineage (GTDB taxonomy): Bacteria > Pseudomonadota > Gammaproteobacteria > Xanthomonadales > Rhodanobacteraceae > Dyella. Next base: position 1,158,263 of record CAWAMF010000001.1, read on the forward strand.
CCGGATGGGCCACCCAGGTGCCGTCATGACCCGCCTGCACTTCACGCAGCTTGTCGGCGCGCACCTTGGCCAGCGCCGCGTCGTTGGCGGCTTCGTCGCCCTTGATCGGAATCTGCGCCGCCATGCCGCCCATGGCGAACGCACCGCGGCGGTGGCAGGTCTGGATCAGCAGTTCCGAATACGCTTTCAGGAACGGCACCGTCATCTGCACTTGGCCACGATCCGGCAGCAGGCGGTCGCCATGCGCACGGAAGGTCTTCAGGTAGGAAAAGATATAGTCCCAGCGGCCGCAATTGAGGCCGACCACGCGACCGCGCAGCGCATGCAGAATTTCGTGCATCTGGAACACGGCCGGCAGCGTCTCGATCAGCACGGTGGCCTTCATGCAGTCCGGCGGCAGGTCCAGCTCGGCCTCGGCGAAGGACATCACCTCGTTCCACAGTGCCGCCTCTTCCATCGCCTCCAGTTTGGGCAGATAGAAATACGGACCAAGGTCCCGTGCCTGCAGCGTGCGGGCGTTGTGGAACACGTACAGGCCAAAGTCGACCAGCGCGCCAGCGATCGGTTCGCCGTCCACCGTCAGGTGGCGCTCGGGCAGGTGCCAGCCACGCGGGCGCACCACCAGCACGGCGGGGTTTTGTTGGACGCGATAGTGCTTGCCCTCGGGCGAGGTGTACTCGATCGAGCCGTCCACTGCATCGCGCAGATTGATCTGTCCGTCGATCTGGTTGGCGAAAGTGGGCGCCGAGGAATCCTCGAAGTCGGCCATGAAAACCTTCGCACCGGAATTGAGCGCGTTGATGATCATCTTGCGTTCGACTGGGCCGGTGATCTCCACGCGGCGGTCGCGCAGGGCCGCCGGAATGGGCGCCACGGTCCAGCTGCTTTCGCGGATGGCAGCCGTATCGGCCCGGAAATCCGGCAGCTCGCGGGCGTCGTAGCGGGCCTGGCGGGCCGTGCGGGCAACCAGCAGCTCCTGACGGCGGGTGTCGAAGCGACGGTGCAGGTCGGCCAGGAACGCCAGAGCGTCCGGGGTAAGTATGGCGTCGTGTTCCGGCCCGGTAGCCCCGTGAACCTGGACGGGGGAGACGAGCAAACGTTCCTTGGGGACAGCCATGGGAATCTCCGTGATGACGATGGGATGACACTAGGTCACGTAGATTTGCTTTGACAAAGCAAATGTTTCAATTTTTGGTATTGTATTTATCAATACATAACGTAACCAACTGAGTTACATGCCATGAAATCCGCCGGACCAACGCTGAACAAGCCAAAAAAAGCGCATCCAAGCGCCGCCAAACGGCGAAAGGGCGATGAAATTGTCGCCAGCGAGCCGGGGCGGTACTACTACAAGGGCAACCGGCAGAAGCAGATGCGGGCCTTCGTGTACACGGTGAAACTCGGCACGCTGACCCGTGCGGCCGAGGCGTTGTTCCTGTCTCAACCGTCCGTGAGCCTGCAGCTGCAGGCGCTGGAACGGGAGCTGGGGGTCAACCTGCTCGAGCGTCGGCGTCGCCGCATCAACCTCACTGATGCGGGCGAAGCGCTGTACGAGCTGGCGCGCCCTTTGGTGGAGGGCTGGGAAAACCTCGACCGGGATTTCCATGCCAAGGTGAAGGGCATGCAGGGCGGCCGCCTCACCATCGCGGCGGGCAGCTCCACCATCCAGTACCTGCTGCCGGATCTGGTGCGCCGCTATCGCGAGCGCTTTCCCTCGGTGCAGCTGCAACTGGCCAATGTGACCGGCAAGGATGGGCTGGCGTTGTTGCGCGCGGACGAGGCGGACTTCGCCGTGGGTTCCATGCTCGACGTGCCCAATGACATCGCGTGGGCGCCGGTACATCACTACGACCCGATGCTGATCACGCCGCTGGATCATCCGTTGGCGTCGAAAGCCAATGTGAGCGTGGAAGACCTGTCGCCCTATGGCTTGATCCTGCCGCCGCAGCGCCTGTCGACGTACCGGCTGGTGGATCTGGTATTCCAGCAGCGCCAGGTGCCTTACAGCGTGGCCATTGAAGTGGGCGGCTGGGACGTGATCAAAGAATACGTGGCGATGGGCCTGGGCATATCGATCGTTACCGGCATCTGCATCACCGATGCTGATCGCTCGCGTTTGGCCGTCCGAAACATGAAGCAATACTTTCCGCAGCGCAGCTACGGCGTAGTCATGCGCAAGGGCAAATTTCTCAGTGCGGAGGCGCGCGCATTCGTGGATCTGGTGAAGCCGGGTCTGCTGACGCATCGTGACTACGATGAGTCGGGGCATTCCGAGCGATAGCGAATGCATGTAGGAGCGCACCCTGTGCGCGACCGAGGAGTGATGTCGTTACCGCTCCGTCGGTTGGTCGCGCACAGGGTGCGCTCCTACAAAAGCGATATTCAGGCTTGGCGTTGCAGGGCGAGCTTCACGCCAAAGCCCAGCAGCACGGTGCCGCAAAGGCGATCCATCCACTGTCCGAATCGCGGGCGAGTGGCGAGCAGGTGGTGGATATGGGCGCCGAGCAGCGCCAACACCATCGACCACAGCGTGCCTGTGCCGATAAAGCTCAGGCCAAGCACCAGCAGGCCCAGCTGCGGATGCGAAGCCTGCATCGAGACGAATTGCGGCAGGAAGGCGAGAAAGAACAACGCCACCTTGGGGTTCAATACATTGGTCAGCATGCCTTGGCGAAATGCCGCCGTGAGCCCCTTTCCGCGCGTCACCGTGGGCTGGCGCGCACCGCCGCGCGTCAGCAGCATGCGCAGGCCAATCCACACCAGATAAGCCGCGCCCAGATACTTCAGTACGCTGAAGGCGATGACCGAGGTCATCAGGATGGCCGAGATGCCCAGCACCGCCGCCAACGTATGCACGATGCAACCTGCATTGATGCCCAGCGCTGCCGCGACACCCACCGCGCGCCCTTCACGGCCGCTACGGGTGAGGATGTAGAAGGTGTCCAGCCCCGGCGTCAGGTTCAACGCGATGCAGGCAAGCAGGAATGCGTCGAAATGTTGGATGCCGAGCGGGGTCACGCGTGCTTACCCGTTCGCGTTGCGACGCTTGCCGCGATAGGGCGTGAACAGCTCGCGGATCTTCACCATGTCTGCGTCGTGGTCGTCGGTGGCATGGACGACTGGGCCAAGCGTGAAGCTCTTGGTCGGGTAGTCGATGAAAAGAGTCTGGATCGGCACGTTGGCTTCGTGCGCAATGCGCAGAAAGCCGGATTTCCAATGCTTGACCTTTTTTCGCGTGCCCTCGGGGGTGATGCCCAGCCACATCCGCTCGCAGCCATCGAAGCGCTGCACCATCTGGCCCACCACGTTGAGCGCGGCGCTGCGGTTGATGGGAATCATGCCGATGGGGCGCAGGATGATACCCAGCGGGCCGTCCAGCACTTCGCGCTTGATGATGATGTTGATGTTGATGCCCAGGCCGATCTTCATCAGCAGGCCGTAATAGCCGTCCCAATAGGACGAATGTGGCGCGCCGATCATGATTAACTTCGGCACATTCGGCAGCTCGCCCAGCAGGCGCCAGCCGCTCAGGCGCAGCAGCACACGGGCCAGCCAGGGCCAGAAGCGGCTGTTGAGCTTGGGCGCCTCAGGCGGGGTAAGGGGGAGCATCGGGCTGCTCATTCACGACTCCAGTCACGCGAACGCGTTTGCTTGATCTTGCCGCGCTGTTGCTTGCCAGCGAGGCGGCGCTCTTTCGAGCCACGGGTGGGTTTGGTGGCGACACGCGCCTTGGGTGCGACCAGCGCGCCGCGGATGACTTCGACCAATCGGTCGCGTGCGTCTTCGCGGTTGCGGGACTGGTCGCGGAAACGGCGCGCCTGGATCACCAGCACGCCGTCGTCGGTGAGGCGGCGGTCACGTCGCGCCAGCAAGCGTTCGCGCACCGGGTCCGGTAGCGACGGCGAATGCACCACGTCGAAGCGCAGTTCTACGGCGCTTTCGGTGCGATTGACGTGCTGGCCACCGGGACCGTCGGCACGCAGAAAGCGCTCGGTCAGCTCGGTCTCGGGCAGGACGATGGAACGGCTGACTGTGAGCATATGGCGCAGTTTAGCGGGCGCGCGTGACCTGCGCTGCCGCTATCGATGCGGCAGTGCGTCACTGCTCGGGCAGGGACCAGCCGAAACAATCGAGCAGGGCCCGATAGGCGCTATCCAGCGGCGCCTCGATGCGCATCGGCGCGCCGGTCACCGGGTGTCGGAGGCTCAGTCGCCAGGCATGCAGCAGCATGCGATGGCAGCTGAAGTACTGCTTGTACAAACGGTTGTGGTCGCCGCGCCCGTGCTGGCAATCGCCGATGATGGGGTGATGGATATGCGCCATATGCTTGCGGATCTGGCGAAAGCGCCCGGTCTCCGGCTCGGCCAGCACCATGGCATAGCGCTGCTGGGGATAGCGTCCGAGCGCGATGGGTACCTCGACCGTTGCCAGCCGGCGGTACGACGTGCGCGCATCGCGTCGCGGTCCGGTTTCGCGCGAGCCCGGTAGCGGGTAGTCGATCAGGGCCGCTTCTGGATCCGGCCAGCCACGCACTACCGCGAGGTACTGCTTGTGTACGTCGCGTCCCATGAATTGCTCACCGAGTGCCGCGGCCATCTCGGTGGAACGCGCTACCAGCAGCACGCCGCTGGTGGCGCGGTCGAGGCGATGTGCCAGGTAGGTGATGCCGCCAACTTGTTCGCGCAGCTGGTCGATGAGGAACTCTTCGGCGTTGCCGACCATCTTGGAACGATGCACGGCGAGGCCGGCGGGCTTGTTGACCGCGATGAGGGCGTCGTCCTGGTAGAGGATGTCGATGGCTGTCACGGGCAGGGTCTCTATAACTCTCTCCCCTGCGAGCAGGGGTGGATTCGCGATGACTAGCGGCGAGGCCAGCCGGCGAAGAAAGCGAGCAAGCCCGCCATTGCGGCAATGGCAGCGGGCCACGCCCCGTGCTGTGACGCCTGCGTCCACATCACCGCGGCACCGATCAGCAAACTTCCGCCCAGCAGCCCCCATGCCAGCGAACGACGCGTGCGCTGTGCTTCTTCGCGTTGCTGCATCAACTCCCGTGGGTCACTCACTTGGTGTCGCTCGCCCTGAGCCGCCTGCCGCAGCGCATCGCGCACCAACTCGGGAAACTGCGGCGCGGCATGCAGCCATTCGGGCAGGCGCTTGCGCACTTCGCGCAGCGTGCGCAATGGGCTGTAGCGCTCGCGCAGAATGCGTTTGAGCACCGGATGCGCCACGGCCCAGATGTCGATCTCCGGATCGAGCATGCGGCCCACACCTTCAATATTGAGCAGGGTCTTCTGCAGCAAAATCAGCTGCGGCTGCAGCGTCAGCTCGTAGCGGCGAGCGGTCTGGAACAGCTTGACCACCAGTTCGGCCAGCGAGATCTGCGAGAGCGGGCGGGTGAAATACGGTTCGCACACCGTGCGTACGGCCGCGGTGAGTTCGTCCAGCCGCACGGTGGAGGGCATCCAACCGGCGTCGACATGCAGCTGGGCAATGCGCGCGTAGTCGCGCTCGAACAGCGCGATGAAATTCTGCGCGAGCCAGTATTGGTCCTCTTCCGGCAGCGAACCCATGATGCCGAAATCCAGCGCGATGAACCGCGGTTCGCCAGCACGCGCCGTATCCACCCAGATATTGCCCGGGTGTGCGTCGGCGTGGAAAAAGTTGTCGCGAAACACCTGTTCGTAGAACAGCCGTACGCCCTTCACGGCGAGCGCCTTGCGGTCGATGCCGGCCGCATCGAGCGCGGCGATGTCGTCACAGCTCACGCCGTAGACGCGTTCGAGCGTGAGCACGCGCTGGGCGGTGAGGTCCCAGTAAACGGCGGGCACATACATGTCCACGCCGCTCTCGAAATTGCGTCGAAGCAGGCTGGCGCTGGCGCCTTCGCGCTGCAGATCCAGCTCGTTTTCCAGCATCTTCTCAACTTCAGCCACCACGTCGAGCGGGCGGATCTTGTCGGCATTGGGATGCCAGCGCTGCGCCAGCTCGCCGAGCGAGCGCAGCAGCTTCACATCACGCTGGATCTGCTTGTCGATGCCGGGGCGCAGCACTTTAACCACGACCGCGCTGCCGTCATGCAGCGTGGCTGCGTGCACCTGCGCGATCGACGCCGATGCCAGGGGCGTTTCGTCGAAGCTGCCGTACAGCTGGGTGATGGGCGCCTTGAGTTCCTGCTCGACGATGGCGCGTGCTTCGGTGCCGGCAAACGGCGGCACCTGGTCCTGCAGTTGCGACAGCTCGTCGGCAATATCGGCCGGCACCAGGTCGCGGCGCGTGGACAGCACTTGCCCGGCCTTGACGAAGATCGGCCCAAGATCGGTCAGTGCGAGTCGCAGGCGTGCGCCGCGCGAGAGGCTGCGGACATCGGTGCGCGGTCGCGCCACAAAGGGGCGAACCAGCTTCAACGGACGGAACAGGTGGGCAGCGTCGACCAGTTCGTCGAGGCGATAAGCCAGCAGCACCGAGGCGACACGCATCACGCGCGGCACCACCTTCAATGGCATCGTCACGCGGCGGGTCCTTTCCTGAGGCGCTGTTCGAGGCGGACCAGTCGTGCTTCCAGACGGTCGCTGCGTTCACGCAGTTCGTCCACGCCGTCGAGAAAGCCTTCCACTTCACCCGGCGCCGCCGCGACGCGCACTTCGTCGCGCAGCCAGTCGGCGGTGTCGGTGGTGAGATGGCTGGCGGTCTCCTTCGCATGGGCCAAGCCGTTGCGCACGGCCTTGGCCAACGGCACGCCCAGCACGTCGCCGAAGGTGCGGGCGAACGCTTCCTCGAAATCGGGGGCGAACTTGCTGGCGAGTTTTTCCAGGCGTCGCGCAAGTTCGGCGTCGCCAGCGATCTCCACCTTGCCGGGCGCCACGCCGTCGTCGTCACGCTTGAGCAGCATGGCGAGCAAGCTGCCGGGCGTGGCAGCGACGCGCAGATGGTTGTCGTCTTGCGGCGGGCCGACCTTCAGACGATCGCCTTCCACGGTGACCGACAAGGCCAGCTCCGGACCGCGCAGATGCAGCTGCACGCTGCGGCCGTCGAGGGCTGCCAGACGCGTGACCGTTTCCGGATCGAGCGAGAGCGTGTGGTTGAGCGCGGTTTCCAGCGCGCGGCCGGCGAGGGCGCGCAGTGGGCGTGGCAGCAAGGATGCGGGCGAGGCGGAAGTCATGCCGGGGATTGTAGCGGCTGGCGACGTTCAGCCGCCCCTTGTAGGAGCGGACCCTGTGCGCGACAAACCTACGGAGCGGTGGTCATGAGGCGCTGCGGTCGCGCACAGGGGGCGCTCCTAAAGGTCATGCGGCGCCGGCAAACCCCAACTGCCGCCAGGCCTCGTAAACGGCCACGGCTACCGTATTGGAAAGGTTGAGGCTACGGCTATTTGCCCGCATCGGCAGGCGCAGGCGTTGTGCTTCGGGAATCGCATCGAGCACGTCGCCGGGCAGGCCGGCGGTTTCGCAGCCGAACAGCAACGCGTCGCCGTCGGCAAACTTTGCATCTACATGGGCCACGCGGCCGCGTGTCGAGAAGGCAAACAGGCGTGGCTGGCCGATGGTCTGCAGGCAGCTGGCGAGGTCGTCATGCACGGCCAGCTGCGCGTATTCGTGATAGTCCAGGCCAGCACGTCGCAGGCGCGCGTCGTCTAGCTCGAATCCCAACGGCCGGATCAGGTGCAACGTGGCGCCGGTGTTGGCGCACAGCCTGATTACGTTGCCAGTGTTGGGCGGTATTTCGGGTCGGAAGAGAATGACATGCAGCATCCCGTCATTATCGGGTCATAACGCCGACCCGCGATACGGCGAGCATCCGTGCTCAACCGTTGGTGCGCGGGCAGACCACGCCGTCGGGCGGCAGCGCGCAGGCGACCGGGGTGGCAATCAGCTGACCGGCACTGCCGGCGGCGGCGAGACGAATGGCGTCCGGCGAAGCGGTCACCATGGCACCCAGCACGAGTCCACAAACCAGCAGGCAGGCGACGAACAGGCCGCGCAGCAGAAAGGCTTCGAATTTCATGATCATATCTCCGATGAAAGTGGGTTAGTCCTGCACGGTAGATATGGCAAGGCCCGTGCCAAGGCATCTTTCACCTGCAAGTGACTGTGACTGTTGGAAATTCGTCGCACTTGGCGGCTCGCGGAGGTTGTCCGCGGACAGCAGCCGGGCGTGGCCGGACAGCGGACGGACAGTTCGCCGGGCACTAATCCCCTGTGCCATTGGTCATTTGCCAAAGCCCCGGAGGCGTCGCTAGCCTCCGATCGTTCATGCGGTGAAACAATAGGAGTGTTCCCATGGCAAGAAAGCCCCTCGCCCTGCTCGTTGCAGGCTTGCTCAGCATGTCGGCCGGCATCCCCACCATTGCGATGCCTCAGGTGGCCGCGACCGAGACCTCCCAGGCGGTACCGGACATCGCTTTTACCCGCTTCACGCTGCCCAATGGCCTGACCGTCGTGGTGCATGAAGACCACAAGGCGCCGGTGGTGGCGGTGAGCATTTGGTATCACGTCGGTTCGGCCGATGAACCGATGGGCAAGACGGGCTTCGCGCATCTGTTCGAGCATCTGATGTTCTCCGGTTCGGAGAATCACAAGGGCACCTACTTCCAGCCGTTCGAGCTGGCCGGCGCCACCGACCAGAACGGCACTACCTGGTTCGATCGCACCAACTACTTCGAGACGGTGCCCACCACTGCGCTGGATATGGCGTTGTGGATGGAATCCGACCGCATGGGCCATCTGCTCGGCGCGATCGGACAAAAGGAGCTCGATACCCAGCGCGGCGTGGTGCAGAACGAGAAGCGCCAGGGCGAAAACCGCCCCTATGGCCGGGTGGACCAGAACATCCTGTCCAACACCTACCCCGGCAACCATCCTTACCAGCACGACACCATCGGCTCGATGGCCGACCTCGACGCGGCCTCGCTGGGTGACGTGAAACAGTGGTTCCACGATTACTACGGCGCCGCCAACACCACCCTGGTGCTGGCCGGCGACATCACCGTGGCCGAAGCCAAGGCCAAGGCCGAGAAATACTTCGGCGATATTCCGGCCGGGCCGCCGGTGCCGCGCCAGCAGGCGTGGATCACCCCGCTGACCAAGTCCACCCGCGGTATCCAGCACGACCACGTAGCGCAGCCGCGCATCTATCGCACCTGGGTGGTGCCGCAGCTGGGAACGGACGATGTCATCCAGCTTGATCTCGCCTCCACCGTGCTCGGCGGCGGCAAGACGTCGCGCCTGTATCAGCGGCTGGTCTATCAGGACAAGCTGGTCGACAACGTGTCTGCCAGCATTTCGCCGTTCGCGCTGGCCAGCCAGTTCCAGATCCAGGCCGATGTGAAAGACGGCGTGGACCCGGCCAAGGTCGAAGCCGTCATCAATGAAGAGTTGAAGAAGTTCCTCGCCGGTGGCCCCACGCCCGATGAGCTGGACCGCGCCAAAATCGGCAACCGCGCCGGCTTCGTGCGTGGTCTGGAAAAGGTCGGTGGCTTCGGCGGCAAGGCGGTGATCCTGGCCGAGGGCCAGGTCTATCGCGGTGATCCGGGTGCCTACAAGAAGGATCTGGCGCGCGCGGATGCCGCAACCCAGGCCAGCGTCAAGGCCGCCTCGAACAAGTGGCTCAGCAAGGGTGACTACCTGTTGACCGTGTTGCCCGCCGGCAACGACTTCAATCCGGATAGCGAGGACGCCAAGGTGGTCGCGCTCGGCGCTGCCCAAGGCCGTCCTGCCGCCAAGCTGCCGGCTTCGCAGACCTATGCCGTGGCCAAGAGCGCGGTGGATCGCAGTACGGGCGTGCCCCAGGTGGCGCAGTTCCCTGACCTGAGCTTCCCGACGCTGGAGCGCGGCAAGCTAAAGAACGGTATCGAGGTGGTACTGGCGCAGCGCCACACCATCCCGGTGACGCATGTGCAGCTGATGTTCGATGCCGGCTACGCGGCCGACGAAGGCCGCAAGCTCGGTACGGCCAGCTTCACCACTACGCTGATGAACGAGAGCACCAAGGATCTCGACTCGGTGGAAGTATCCAAGCGCAAGCAGCGCCTGGGCGCCATCACTCGCGTAGGTTGTGGTCTGGACGCCTGCTCGGCGTCGCTCAATGCGCTCAATGACCAGCTGCAGCCGTCGCTGGAACTGTTTGCCGACATCGTGCGCAACCCGGCCTTCAAGGCCGAGGACATCGAGCGCGTGCGCGGCCAGTGGCTGGCCGGCATCGCCCAGGAAAAGACCCAGCCCACCGCGCTGGCGCTGCGCACGCTGCCGCCGCTGCTCTACGGCGCGCATCACGCCTATGGCATTCCGTTCACCGGCAGCGGTACCGAAGAGGCCATCAAGGCGATGCAGGCATCGGATCTGACCGCCTTCCAGAACGACTGGCTGCGTCCAGACAACGTGAAGATCCTAGTGGCCGGTGACACCACGCTGCAGCAGATCATCCCGCAGCTCGACGCCGCGTTCGGCGACTGGAAAGCGCCGGCCACTGCCGTGCCCAAGAAGAACATCACCACGGTGGCGGCACAGGCCAAGCCGCGCGTATTCCTGATCGACAAGCCCGATGCGCCGCAGTCGTTGATCCTTGCCGGCTTGCTGGCGCCGTCCAGCAAGGCCCCCAATGAGCTGGCCATCGACGTAGGCAACGGCGCCTTCGGCGGCAGTTTCACCTCGCGTCTCAATATGAATCTGCGCGAAGACAAGCGTTGGGCCTACGGCGCCTTCAGTTTCATGCGCGATGCGATCGGCCAGCGTCCAGTTCCTGATGTACGCGCCGGTGCAGACCGACAAGACGGCCGAGTCGGCGCGCGAGGTGCTCAAGGAAGCCACCGAAGTGGTCGGCGCGCGTCCGCTCACGACGCAGGAAGTCGACAAGATCAAGGATTCCAACGTCCGCGGCCTGCCCGGCAGCTTCGAGACCGCCACCGAAGTCCTCAGCGCGATGAGCGAAATCGTGCAGTACGACCGTCCGGACAACTATGTGCAGACACTCAAGGCACGTACCGAAGCCATCGGCCAGCCGGATGCGGAATCGGGTCTGAAGGAGATCATCAAGCCAAGCGCGCTGACCTGGGTCATCGTGGGTGATCTGAAAAAGATCGAGCAGCCGGTACGCGCGCTCAATCTGGGCGAGGTCAAGGTGATTGACGGTAACGGCAATCAGGTACCCTCGAAATAAGAGCCTGATCACGATCTCCCCGTAGCCCGCGTTGAGCTGGTGTGCCTGCCGGGGGGGGCCGTGCGTGGCGAAGCGCCTGACTGGCTGTCAGGTCGAGCCGCGCGCGGATTCTTGGCGGGCACACCAGCTCAACCCTTCGGGCCGGTTCTGTTTGCCCACCATCCGGCGTCATCACTCAGTCGTGTACGGACGTACACTCCTTCACTCTTCCTTGGCTGGCGCGCAAACAGAACCCGGCGCGGGCCACGGGGAGGTCGTGAACAGGCTCTAGTTCCTGTGGGGATGTATTCACGTCCCCGGGTTAGGATGGAGGCCGGGCGGGCAAGCGCCCGGCCTTTTTATGTTTCCGCTGCGGAGTTACCCATGCGCAAGACCCTGCTGTTGCTCGTTCCCATCGCTTTGCTCGGCGCCTGCACCTACGGCATCACGCTCGACGATGCTGCGAAGAACGTGCGCACGGCGTGGAGTGGCGATGTGTCTTCCTGCCACGACCTGGGCAAGGTCACCGTCTCGGTAATGGACCATGTCGGCCCGGTCAATCGCAACGACATCACCGTGCGTGACGAGCTGGAAGTGATGGCCCGCAACGAGGCGGCCAAGATGCACGCCGACACCATCAAGCCGCTGGGTGACCCCACCGATGGTTCGCAGCCCTGGGGCGCCTACCAGTGCGGCGCCACGCAGCTGGCCCCGGCCGGTCGCCCCGGCGGCAGCCCGGCCAAGCCGTCGTCGGCGCCGGGTGCGCTGGAGACTTTCCCGGTCAAGGGCGGCTGAGCCGCTCGACATCTTCTACAGAAAAAGGCGCCCTCGTGGCGCCTTTTTCACATCGACAAGATGAGGCTCTTGCAGGGGTATCGTTCGAAGCATAAAATACACATGTATATATTACATATATGTACTAATTAGGCCGAGCGCCATGAGCAGCTTTCTCCCTACCGAACAGCGACTGGCGATCACCTGCCAGCGACACCCCGCGTTTCCGCGGGATCCGGCGGTATTGGTTCGGCTGGTGAAGCACATCCACAAGCGGGTCAATGACGACGCCAACGCCACCTTGCGGCCGTACGGCATCAATCACCCGGAATACAACCTGCTGATGATGCTGTACGGCACCGCCGGTTATACGTTGCACCCCACGGAGTTGGCCGATGCGACGGGCGAGAAATCGGCCAACATCACGCGGCTCACCAACGAACTGTGCGACAAAGGTTTGATCGCACGCACTGCCAGCGATGAGGATCGCCGCAAGGTCACGCTCACCCTGACCGCCGAAGGCGTGGCGCTGATCGAGAGCCTGCTGCCGGATATATGCGCCTTGCTTGAGCATCAGATCGGTAACCTGCAGCCGCGAGAGATGGCGCAGCTCGAGCGCCTGCTGAAGAAGTTCATCGCGCAGCTGGAGCGGGAATAGGCCCATGTCAGCGGTTTCTCCCGACCTGCAGGCGAAGCGGTCCTGGCCCTGGCTCGCCGACTTCCTCACTGGCGAGCGCCAGTCGTGGATCTTCGTCTTCAAGTGCTTGCTGGCCTTTTACATCACCGCGTGGCTGGCGATGGTTTTCCAGCTGGAACAGCCGGCCACCGCGATGATCACGGTGTCGATCGTGATGCATCCGCAGAGCGGCACGGTGCTGGCCAAGAGTTTCTATCGCGCCATCGGCACCTGTGCCGGCAGCCTCTGTGGCCTGCTGCTGATGGCGGCGTTTCCACAGGAGCGCGAGCTGTTTCTGGTCAGTCTCTCGCTATGGGTGGGCCTGTGCGCGGGCGGCGCGGTGCTGTACCGCAATTTCATGTCCTACGGTTTTGTGCTGGCCGGTTATACGGCGGCCATCGTGGCGCTGCCGGCCATCAGCAATCCCTATACGGTGTTCGATTCAGCGGTGCAGCGCGTCAGCGAAGTGATGCTGGGCATCATCGTCGCCGGTGTGGTCAGCGACGTGGTGTTGCCCGAGCGCCTGCGCGACGTGCTGCGGCGAAGCGTGCGTGAGCACTTCGGGCACTTCATCGAATTTGCGCGTGGAAGCCTGGGTGGTCATATCCCGCGGGGAGAGATGGAACAGGCGCATCTGCGTTTCGTGCGTGCTGCGGTGCAGCTGGAGGATCTTCGCTCATCCGTGATCTTCGAAGACCCGGAGGCGCGCGCGCGCAGCAGTCGTATGCAGCTGCTCAACCTGCGTTACATGGCGGCTGCTACCAGCTTCCAGTCGCTGCATCATCTGATCAATCGCCTGCAACGCAACAACCATCCGCGTACCGCTGGCGCCTTGATCAAGCTCTACGCGCCGGTGGGCGAGGCGTTATCGCCGCCACCAAGCGAACGACAGGTGCCGCGTTTGCTGGCCGGTCGCCTGGAGGCCTGCGAACCAACGCTGCCCGTGCTGGCGGCCGAGTTGCGCGAGGATCTGCGCCAGGACCCCGAGTTGCTGTTGGAATTCGACAGCGGCGCCATGCTGTTGCGCCGCTTCGTCAGCGAATTGCGCGACTTCGCCGCGCTGGAAGCGACGCTGCGCGAAACCCAGGGGCGTCCAAGCGGCAATGTGGAGCGCGTCGACTTCAAGCGCGCCAACGACTTCGCGGCGCCGGTGGTCGCGGTCATCCGCACCTTCCTCACCATGATTACCCTGAGCGTGTTCTGGCTGTGGTCGGCTTGGCCGTTCGGTCCCAACGCCATGCTGTTGGCAACGATCTTCAGCGGACTGCTGGCCACCTCGCCGAATCCACTGATGGCCACCGCCAATACCTGGATCGGCTACGCCGTGGGCATGATCGCGGCCTATGCGGTGGAGTACTGGCTGATGCCGGGCAGCGATGGCTACGTGATGCTGATCCTGGTCACCGCGCCGCTGCTGTCGATTGGCGCCTACCTCACGGCGCGCAACGCAACGCTGCCGGGTGTGGGCGCGGGCTATACGTTGGGCTTCGTGTACATCCTCGCGTTGAAGAATCCGATGGTCTATGACCCGGTTCACTTCTTCAACGACGCTATCGCCTCGTTGTTCGGACTGATGATGAGCGGCGCGGCATTCATGGTGATTCCTACCTTGCTCGGCACGCAGTGGCTGCGCCATCGTCAGCTGCAGCAGTTGCGCCGGCAGGTGACCTTTGCGGCAACCGCACCGCTTGCCGGACTGGTCTATCAGTTCGAGAGCGCCAACCGCGACCTGTTCCATCAGGTGGTGCAGTTCACCAAGCCCGGCAGCGAGGAATCGCGCAGCCTGCTCGCGTGGGGACTGGCTGTGCACGATTGCGGTCGCGCAGTGATCGAGCTGCGCCAGGACATGCAGCACGCGGATCTGCCGCCACCGGTACTGGAGTCGATGCAACGCGCCGTGCAGGCGCTGGCGCAGCTATATGACGAGCCGAGTACCGCACGCTGGCAACAGGCGGACGAGGCCGTCGACCACGCCATGACGCTGACCACCCAGACACTGCCGCAGGTGCGTGCCGGTTGCGAGCCCGCACTCGCCCATCTGATGCAGTTGCGTGCCGCGCTGCGCGATGATGAATCCGCGCTCGCGCCCTATATCGTCAAGGCACCGGAGGTCACCCATGCCACGTGAAATCGCGCTCGCCGATGCACTGGTGCCCGGCCTGTTGCTGGTGTATCTCGGCTGCCTGCTGCTGCTCTGGGTGATCGACACCATCGTCGGTCGCTATGGGTTGTACCGCTATGTGTGGCATCCCTCCCTGTTTCGCGTCGCCTTGTTCTTCTGCTTGTTCGGCGCCGCCGGACTCTTGTTGTATCCCTGAGCCCATATATGAAGATCCAGCCCCAGCCTTTGCTCCGTTTCACCATCACTGCCGTTGTCGTCATCCTGGCGCTGCTGCTCGGTCGCGCCCTGTGGGACCACTACCTGTACTCGCCATGGACGCGCGATGGTCGTGTGCGTGCGGAAGTGGTGCGGATTGCGCCGGATGTCTCCGGTCTCGTTACCAAGGTGGCGGTGCTCGACAACCAGGAAGTGAAGAAGGGCGACGTGTTGTTCGAAGTCGACCCCGAGCGCTTCCATATCGCGCTGCAGCAGGCCGAGGCCAATCTTGCCGCCGCCAAGGCAAGTGCCCGCGCTGCCGGTGCCAACATCGATGCCGTACTGGCCAGCGCCGCAGCGCGCAAGGCCGAGTACGACATGCGCCAGGATCAGGCCAAGCGGCGCGAAGACCTTGCCGATGTGGTGCCGAAGGAAGAGCGCACCGACGCCAAGTCCGCCGCCAACACCGCGATGGCCGTCTGGCAGCAGGCGCAGGCGAGCGGCCATCAGGCCGATGCCGCGCGCGAGCAGGCCGAGGCCGCCGTGGTGCAAGCGCAGGTCGTGGTGGATCGCGCCAAGCTCGACCTGGAGCGCACCGAAGTGCGCGCGCCGGTGGATGGCTATGTCACCAACCTGGACGTGCGCGTGGGGGACTACGCCGCCACCGGCAGTCCGCGCCTGGCGCTGATCGATCGCCACAGCTACTACATCTACGGTTATTTCGAGGAAACCAAGCTGCCGCAGGTGCGCGTGGGTGATCCGGTCGACATCCGCCTGATGAGCGGCGGTGTCCACCTCAAGGGTCGCATCACCGGCATCGCGCGTGGCATCACCGATCGCGACAACCCCACCGGCAAGGACCTGCTGGCCGATGTGAATCCCACCTTCAACTGGGTGCGTCTGGCCCAGCGCGTGCCGGTGCGCATTGCCGTCGATGAGGCGAGCGTGCCCACGGGCGTGGTGCTGGCCGCCGGCATGACCGCGAGCATCGACGTGCAGCCGCGTCATGTGCTCGACAAGGACCGCGCGCAGCCCTGAGCGAATTGCGACCCGCTTTTCATGTCGATGAAGAACGGCCAACAACATTCGGCTTTCCACGCCATGCTTTATTACCATGGCGCCCATGAGTCGACCTTTGTCTTCACCGCGCCGTCTTGCCCGTCGCCTGCTGTCGTTGGGCCGCCGGCGTGCGCTGGACCTGCCCGCCTATCCCAGCTTCGCCGTGCCGGCGGAGGCGATCATCACGCTGGAAGGTCCCTCGACCTTCCGCGAAACCCTGTTGGCGATGATTGGCCAAGCGCGTCAGCGCATCGTGCTGGTGGCGCTCTATCTGCAGGACGATGACGTCGGTCGCGAAGTGCTCGATGCACTCTACGCCGCACACGCGGCAACGCCCGGGCTGACCATCGAGGTGTATGTCGACTGGCATCGCGCACGGCGCGGCCTGATCGGCAAGGGCAGCAGCGAAGGCAACGCGGCGATGTATCGCGAGTACGCCCAACGCCATGACGACGGTGTGGTGATCCGTGGCGTGCCGGTGCAGAACCGCGAACTGTTCGGCGTGCTGCACCTGAAGGGCTTCATCATCGACGATAGCGTGCTGTATAGCGGCGCCAGCCTCAACGATGTGTACCTGGCGCGACACGGGCGTTATCGGCTGGACCGCTATCACCTGATTCGTCATCGTGCGCTGGCCGACAGCATGGTGAACTACGTGCACGCGCAGTTTCGCGATAGCGACGCGGTACCGCGCCTCGACCGCCAACCCTTGCCGCGCACACGCGAGTTGCAGGAGCCGATTCGGCGTCTGCGCCAGTCGCTGCAGCAGGCGCAATACGCGGGTGACCTGAAGGCACCAGGCAAGGGCGCGGTAACGGTGATTCCGCTGGCCGGCTTTGGCCGCAGCGACAATGCACTCAACGAGGTGTTGCTTGGACTGCTGCGCGGCGCACAGCAACGGGTGATTCTGCTGACGCCGTACTTCAACCTGCCGCGGCCGGTGCGCGTCGTCATTGGTCAGCTGCTGCGCCGTGGTTGCCGCCTGGACATCATGGTAGGTGACAAGGAGGCGAACGATTTTTATATACCGCCCGAGCAGCCCTTCAATCGCATCGGCCTGTTGCCGTATTTGTACGAGAGCAACCTGCGCCGCTTCGCGCGCAGCCACCAGTCGGCCATCGACAGCGGGCAGTTGAATCTGTGGTTATGGCGCGACGGCGACAACAGCTATCACCTAAAAGGCATGTTCGTCGACGCAGAGATTGCCGTACTCACCGGCAATAACCTCAATCCGCGGGCCTGGGCGCTGGATCTGGAAAATGGCCTGGTGCTGCGCGACCCCGCCGGCTTGCTGGTGGCGCAGCATGAGGCCGAGTGGGCAGCGCTGCGCAAGCACGCTACGCGGCTGGGCCATTACCGCGACCTGCAAGGCACGCGCAGTTATCCACCGGAAGTGCGGCGTCTGTTCAAGCGCCTGCAGCGCGTACGGCTGGACCGCCTGATCAGTCGCCTGCTGTAAGGGTAGGAGCGCACGCTGTGTGCGACCGCCGCGTTGCACCGTTTCCGCACTGTCGGAGGGCTATCGCGCACAGGGTGCGCTCCTACCGTCAGCGTGGCTTAGCTGGCGAGGCGCTCCAGCCGCATCGCCAGCCAACGCGACACATCCGGCCATTCGCTATCGATGACGCTAAAGCACACGGTATGGCGCAAGCTGCCGTCAGGCCGGCGCTTGTGGTTACGCAGCACGCCTTCGCGCTGCGCACCAAGGCGCTCGATGGCGCGCTGTGAATCGAGGTTGCGATGGTCGGTGTGCAGCTCCACGGCCACGCAGCCCAGTGTTTCGAAGGCGTGCTTGAACAGCAGGCGCTTGCACGCCGTGTTGAGGTGACTTTTCTGCCAGCGCTTTGCGTACCAGGTGTAACCGATGGCGACGCGTGGCAGCTCAGGCACGAAGTCGTAGAATCGGGTGGTGCCGGCGATCTCGCCGGTGCGCTTCTCGCGCACCGCAAACGGCAGCATCTGACCCGCGGCATGGCCGTCGAGCGCCTTGGCGATATAGGCTTCGGCCTCTCCCGGTGCCGGCGCGCTGGTAAACCACAGCTTCCACAGCTCGCCATCGGCGGCGGCGCGTTCCAGTGCCGGGGCGTGTTCCAGCGAAAGAGGCTCGAGCACAACGTGGTCGTCTTCCAGGCGAAGCGGGGCGAGCGGGGGCATGGAAAGCTCCGATAAACGCGGGTGCGCCGAGGGTCCCTGGATCGGGTGGCGGCGGAAACGTCGATTTAAGCAGGCCACTGCCGCGGCAACAATCCTGAGGTCGATAGCAAGCCGGTTCCTTCGCGGGATGCGCAAGCGAGCCCTGATTTTTTTGAAAGGCCCAACTTTCAGACTTGTCTGATACGCCTGCGGTCGATGTCCCTCTAACCTTCAACTCGTGTCGCGGCTGTCGATGGATCGGGCTGATGCCTACTGCCAGGACGGTTTTCAACCCTAGTGGCTCAGTCGGCCGCGTCACACCCTTTTCCTCCGGGGCGGCAGTTGCTGCCGCGCCGCGCTCCCGAGGCTCAGGCATCCAGGTCCGGAATGAGCCTGCTTTCGAGCCGGGCGATGTTGTCCTTCAGCAGCAGCTTGCGCTTCTTCAGCCGGGTGAGCTGAAGCTCGTCGCGACTGAGCGATGCCGCCAGATGCTCGATGGCGACGTCGAGATCCCGGTGTTCGACACGCAATTCGGCCAGTAGATGGGCGATCTCGGCTTGATCCTGAACCTGCATGAGGGGCGATGGGCGGCAAGAAGATGACCCCAAGTGTAGCGCCGCCGGACCTCCGGCGGTCAGGCCGGTACAATGGGCCGCCGACCTGCCCGACGCCGCCCATGTCCGCCCAGCCCGACCCCGCCCGCAAGCAGCATTACGAGGCCGCCAAGTTGGCCAAGCGCCTGCGCCATCAGGTGGGTCAGGCCGTTGCCGACTTCAACATGATCGAGCACGGCGACAGGGTGATGGTGTGCCTGTCCGGCGGCAAGGATTCCTACACGCTGCTGGACATCCTGCTGTCGCTTCAGGTCAAGGCGCCGGTGCGTTTCGAGCTGATCGCGGTGAACCTGGACCAGAAGCAGCCGGGTTTTCCCGAGCATGTGCTGCCCGATTACCTCACTGTGCGTGACGTGCCGTTCCACGTCATCGAGCAGGACACCTACAGCACGGTCACCCGGGTGGTCCCCGAGGGCAAGACCATGTGCAGCCTGTGCTCGCGTCTGCGCCGCGGCGCGCTGTATCAGTGGGCGGCCGCCAACGGCATCACCAAGATTGCCCTGGGCCACCACCGCGATGACATCCTGGGCACGTTCTTCCTCAATCTGTTCTACCAGGCCCAGCTCAAGGCGATGCCGCCCAAGCTGCGCTCGGACGACGGCCGCCACGTGGTGATTCGCCCGCTGGCCTATTGCAAGGAAAGCGACATCGCCGAGTATGCTGAGCAGCGGCAGTTCCCGATCATCCCGTGCAACCTGTGCGGCTCGCAGGAAAACCTGCAGCGCAAGGCGGTTCGGCGCATGATGGAGGACTGGGAGCAGCAGCAACCCGGGCGCTGCGAGAATATTTTCCGCGCGCTGGGCAGTGTGCAGCCCTCCCAGCTCACTGACCGCAACCTGTTTGACTTCGCCGCGCTGGGCGCACGCGAAGGTGTTGCCCGCGCTGATGCGCACGAGTGGCTTGCCGGTACGCCGGACGAGTCGTGACCCACCGCCAATCGAGTAACGCCGTGTCTCTCTTTGCATCCGTTGAAATGACCCCGGGCGATCCGATCCTGGGACTCACCGAGGCCTATCTGACCGATGCCCGTCCGGGCAAGGTCAACCTGGGCGTGGGCATCTATTACGACGAGCAGGGCCGCATTCCGTTGATGCGTGCCGTGCGCGAGGTGGAACAGGCGTTGGCGCTGGAAGCCAAGCCGCGCGGCTACCTGCCGATCGACGGCCTGCCGACCTATAACGCCGCCACCCAGAAACTGGTATTCGGTGAGGATTCGCCGCTGCTGGCCGCCGGCCGCGTGGCCACCTCGCAGACCATTGGCGGCAGTGGCGCGCTGCGCGTTGGCGCCAACCTGCTGAAACAGGTGCTGCCCAAGGCCAAGGTCGCTCTCAGTAACCCGAGCTGGGAAAACCATCGCGTGGTGTTCAGCTCGGTGGGTTTCGAGGTGGTGGATTACGCCTACTACGACGCTGCCACCCACGGTCTGGATTTCGCCGGCATGTTGGCCGACATCGGCAAGCTGGAGCCTGGCGACGTGGTGCTGCTGCATGCGTGCTGCCATAACCCGACCGGCGTGGATCTCAATGCCGAGCAGTGGCAGCAGGTGGTGGACCTGGTGAAGGAGCGCAAGCTGATGCCCTTCATCGACATGGCCTATCAGGGCTTCGACGAAGGCATCGACGCCGACGCCACTGCGGTGCGCCTGTTTGCCGCGTCGGGCCTGGAATCGTTCGTGGTGGCCAACTCGTACTCCAAGTCGTTCTCGCTGTATGGCGAGCGCGTGGGCGCGTTGTCCATCGTGGGCAAGGACCGCGACGAAGCGCTGCGCGTGCAGTCGCTGGTCAAGCGCACCATCCGTTCCAACTATTCCAGCCCGGCCACGCACGGTGGCGCGCTGGTGTCCGCCGTGCTCAACAGCATCGAGCTCAAGGCGATGTGGGAGCAGGAGCTGGGTGAGATGCGCGAGCGCATCCACGCGATGCGTGCCGGCATGGTGGAGAAATTGGCCGGGGCCGGCGCACCGCAGTACGGCTTCATCCAGGAGCAAGCGGGCATGTTCTCGTACTCGGGTCTGAGCAAGCCCCAGGTGGACCGCTTGCGCGAGGAGTACGCCATCTACGCCATCGGCACCGGTCGTATCTGCGTGGCAGCACTGAACCGCAACAACCTCGATACGGTAGTCAACGCCGTCGCCGCGGTTAGCCGCTAAGTCTTAAAGCCCCCTCACCGTCATCCCGGCGAAAGCCGGGATCCAGTGCCTCTGTGTGCACAGCCAACGACGCTGGATCCCGGCTTTCGCCGGGATGACGGCAGAAAACCAACCGGATCCCGAATGTTTTTCCGCAATCTCACGCTTTTCCGCTTTTCCCCTGCCGTTGCCGAAGACCTGAACCGCCTGGAAGAAGCGCTGGCCGAGCATCGCCTGCGCCCCTGTGGCCCCATGGAAATGGGCACCAAGGGTTTCTTGCCCCCGGTGGGCCGAGGCGAGGAAGCGCTGCTCACCCACGTCGTCAACGCCTGCACCATGGTCACCGTGGGTAGCGAGGACAAGTTGCTGCCCGGTTCGGTGGTGAACGACGAACTTCACCGGCGTGTACAGAAGATCGCCGAAGAAGAAGGCCGCAAGGTCGGTGGTCGCGAACGCAAGCGCCTCAAGGAAGACGTGCTCACCGAGCTGGTGCCACGCGCCTTCATCCGCAGTTCGCGCATGCGCGCCTACGTCGATAAAAAGCTTGGCTGGCTGGTGCTTGATACCTCCAGTCGCAAGTCCGCTGAGAACGCACTGACCCAGATGCGCGAAGCGCTTGGCAGCTTCCCCGCCGTGCCGTTGGCGCCGGAGGAAGGCCCGCGCGTGCTGATGACCGACTGGCTGGCCACCGGCAACTTGCCCGCCGGCCTCACCCTTGGCGACGAGGTGGAGCTGCGCGACCCGGCCAGCGCCACCGGGGCCATCGCCAAGTGCCGCCGCCAGGACCTGGACAGCGAGGAAGTGAAGGAGCATCTGCGCAACGGCAAGCAGGTATTCCAGCTCGGTCTCATCTTCGATGAGCGCATGAGTTTCGTGCTGGGCGAGGATCTGATCGTCCGCAAGCTGAAGTTCCTCGACGTGGTCGTCGACGAACTGGGCGACAGCCACCCGGATGCCGCCGCCGAGGCTGATGCCACCTTCGCCCTGCTGACCCTGGAGCTGGAGCGGCTGCTGGGCAAGCTGGAAGAGTGGTTCGGCCTGCCAAGGCCGGCCGAGGGCTGAGCCTTGGCTCATCCCCCTGCCGTGGCGGGGAGGCTGGGAGGGGGGCTTTCGCCAGCACGGGGCACCCCGCCCCAACCCTCCCCCGCGCCCAAGGGAGGGGGCGGCGATTCCGTCATCTGCTCGCCTTGCGAAGCCTGCATGCTCCCCCCACATTTCCTTTGGGACACTAGTTTCTCTTTGGACATTGGTCGGCCTGGACGCCATGCAGTTAGGGCGGGGACATGACGCAGCACCTTGAAGGCGATTGGCTGGAACTGGCCACGACAAGCGGCAGCACGATTCGCGTGCTGAAGTCCGCCCATCCGCGTGCACGCCGGTTACGCCTCACCGTGACGCCCAAGGGTGCGCGCGTGTCGTACCCGCACGGCACGCATCCGGCACAGGTGAGTGCCTTTCTCCGTCATCACGCCGACTGGCTGGAGCGCAAGCTCGACGAGCTGCACCTCATCGTCAAACCGTTGCCGCCGCTGCGGGTCGGTACGCCCACCGAATTTCCACTGCGTGGTGAAACCGTGTTGCTGGATTGGGCGGAAGGTCCGTATCCGCGCGTGGAGGCGGGAGAGGGCACGTTGACCCTGGTGATACCGCGTCCGCATACGCGTGCGCTACCGGTGGCGCGCGGCCTGCTCGCCTCGTTCTTCGAAGCACAGATGCGACGCGACGTATCGCGCTGGCTCGCCGGCTATGTGCCGTTGCTGGGACTGGCGCCCACCGCCTTGCGGGTGCGCCCGATGAAAAGCCTGTGGGGCAGTCTCGACACGCGCGATCGTATCAATCTGGATCTCGCACTGGCGCTCGCGCCGCCCGCTGCGCTGCGCTATGTGCTCGCGCACGAGCTTTGCCATCTCAAGGTACGCAGTCATGCGCCGCGTTTCTGGGCGCAGGTGGAGGGCCTGTTTCCCGATTGGCGTGAGCAGCGCGACTGGCTGCGCTTGAACGGCGCGTGGTTGAAGACCGAGCTGGATCGGTTGATTGCCGACGTGGCTGATTAGTTGCTGGACTGAGGCACGCCGAGGTCGCGCACAGGGTGCGCTCCTACAAGGACTCGCTCATGTCGGAGCGCACCCTGTGCGCGACCCGAACCCGCAAAGACGGCCGTTAGTGCGACAGCGAGAACGACGTCAGGATGCGCGCGGTTTCTTCCGGCTTTTCCACAATCGGCATGTGATTGCAGCCGATAAGCATGCTGGTGCTGATGGCGCTGGCGTTCTTCAGGCCATTGCGCAGGCTGTCCAGTGCCGAGATATCGATGATCTTGTCGTCGTGGCACCACAAGCCCAGCACCGGCATCGCCAACTGGTCGAGGCGGTTCTGCACCGACAGGTATTGCGCCGGCTCGCGCAGCTCGGTGAGCGTGCGCTCGATAAACGGACGATCGGCCTGGTTGCGCTTGATCAGCACGTCCTGGAAGCGGCCTGGAAGGTCCAGCGGCTTGGCAAAGGCCCACGCGGTGGCCTTGGCGAATTCTTCGCGGTTGTCGAACGCGAACGGGTTCTTGCCGGACATGACCAGTCGCGTGAAATCGTTTTCGTTGGTCTTCAGGCCAAACGAATCGAGCAATGCCAGCTCCGCGACATGCTCGGGATGTTGGGCGGCATACACGCCGGCAATCGCGCCACCCATCGAGTGGCCGATCAACACAAAGCGCGGCAGGTGCAGCGCATCGACGAAACCCTGCAGGCGTATCGCCTGCGCGTCGATGTTGTAGCTGGCGCCCTCGACGCGGGTGGACTCGCCCCAGCCCGGCAGATCGGGCGCAATGATGTGAAAGTGCGCAGTCAACACGGCGGCCTGCTTCAGCCACACGTTCTTGTCGGCAGCGAATCCGTGCAGCAGTAGCAGCGTGGGGCCTTGGCCGCCCTCGTAGTACACCCAGTTCGTATCGCCGACCTGCACCGAATGTTTCTCGACATGCGCGGACATGGCCTCGCGCTTGATCTCGGCTCGCATCAGCAGCTGCGGGAAGAAGGCATACGAGCCGCCCAGCACCACCACCAGCAGCACCGCCACGAAAGCGAGGAACTTGAGTCGGCGCAGGGCCAGTCGCTGCCACAGAGGACGCGTGGAAACGGGGGGCTTGGCCGATGGAGGAGTGGGCTTCATGGGTGACTCGGGTAGATAAGGGACGCGACCATCGATGGCGACGCGCTCCTCCTTTTGCAAGGAGGAGCGCGTGCAGCTTACTTGCTGTTCTTGTTCGCCTTGGCAAACACGGCTTCCACCGCTTCCTGCGTCATCGGGTGATAGCCGGCCTTGGCTTTGGCGTACACCTGTTGGGCATAGGCGAGGCCCTCGGGCGTCTTGGCGAAGGCCTTGTACAACGGCATGGTCAGGTACAGGCGGCCGATGCGGGTCATGTGCTCAGCCGCGGCCGGCCACACGTCCTTGTCACCGGCGGCGATGGCGTGGATGTACCAGCGCATGCCGATCTCGGCGTTGGGCGTGCCGGTGAGGTGCCAGGCGGCATCGAGCTGCTTGACCTTCTCCAGTGCAGGCGCGTCGGGCATGCCGTCGAGGAAGTACATCCACTCCTGCGTGTTCCAGCCCTTGGCGTCGAGCTTGTCGGCGCTAAGCGTGCCACCGAGGAACGCGGTGCGCTCCTTGTCGATGGCATCGAAACGCGGCGAGTCAGGCAGCGGTGCATCCTTGGGGATGCCCGGCTCATAGACCCACGCCTGCACTTCGTCCCAGCTCATCTTGCCCGGATACTTGTCGATGAGGTTGGCCTTCAGATAATCCAGCATCTGCTCGGTATTGATGCTCTGGAAGGCGAAGTGCGCGAAGTAGCCCTTCAGGTAGGTGTCGAAGGCGTCGCGACCGTAGCGCTGTTCCAGCGCGCGCAGGAACCACGAGCCTTTGTCGTAGGGCACTTCGGAAATCGAATCATCCGCGCCGATACCGAGTTTCGGGGCAAGCCGCTGGGCGTTCTCGGGCATGTCCTTGATGCTCTTCTGCAGGCCGCGTGCGGAGATCAGCGCTTCCTCGTCGGCCAGCGTCTTGCCGTACACAGCCTCGGTGATGCGGCCCTGTACGTAAGTGGTGAAACCTTCGTTGAGCCAGATGTCGCGCCACGCGGCGCTGGTCACCAGGTTGCCCGACCACGAGTGCGCCAGCTCATGCGAGATCACCGAGACCAGGCTCTTGTCGCCTACCAGCAGGGTCGGCGTGGCGAAGGTCATGTTGGGGTTTTCCATGCCGCCGAACGGGAACGACGGCGGCAGCACCAGCAGGTCGTAACGACCCCATGCGTACGGGCCGTAGAGCTTCTCGGCGGTGGCGATCAGCTTCTCGGTGTCCTCGAATTCGTGCGCGGCCTTGCCGACCACGCTGGGTTCGGCATAGACGGCCGAGCGCGGGCCGGTTTCCTTCGCCGCGATATCACCCGCGCCGATGGCCAGCAGGTAGGACGGAATCGGGTGCGGCTGGTTGAAGCGGTAGTCGCCATCGAGCGGATGCTTGGCATCGTTGATGGCGCTCATCACCACGCGTACATCCTTGGGTGCGGTGACGTGGGCGTTATAGGTAAAGCGGATGGCCGGCGAATCCTGCAGCGGCACCCACGAGCGCGCATGGATGGACTCGGACTGCGAGAACATGAAGGGCAGCTTCTTGTCCGCGGTCTGCTCCGGATCAAGCCACTGCAGGCCCGAGGCGGTGGGCACGGTGGTGTAGACGATGCGTACCTGCGTCGGGTGTTGCGGCGTGGCAATGGTGAGCTTGCTGCCCAGTTCCTTGTCGCGCGGGGCCAGCGCATATTTCAGTGCGCTGGCCTTGCCGGCGGCGTCGATGCCTTCAATGCTGGCGATCTTCAGGTCGCGCGTGTCGAGCACCAGTGACTGCGCCTTGGGGTCTTTCCAGTCCAGCTTCAGCGTGGCCTTGCCATCGAGCTGCTTGTGCGGAAAATCGATGCTCAGGTCCAGGTCCAGGTGGGTGACGCGCACCTGGTCGGGCTGGGCATAGGAATGCGGATCGGCAGCGAAGGCGCTTAGCGGCAGCACAAGGGCGCCAAAGGCTAGGACGTGGAACGGGCGCATCAGGGAAGCTCCAATTGCAGAAGCGCCGAGTATGCCATCGACCACCCGGCCGCTGCCGCTACCGAAGGTCACCCTTGAAGCGCCACGTGCTTGCTCGTCATCCCGGCGAACGCTGGAATGACGAATCAAAGGAGAACCTCAGTGAGTCGAGCTGGGCTCGGCCGGTTTAGGCTGCAGGGAGCGCACGTAATCGGCCACCTCCTGCTTGGAGACGGCGCCACGGTGGGTCTTGTCGATCTCGTCGAAATGCGCGCGGATGAACGGCACCGGGCCCTTCTCGGCTTCATCCTTGGTCAACAGGCCGTCATGGTTCTTGTCGGCGATGTCGAAGTTCTTCGCGATGTTCTGGTACTGGTTGGTGATGCCGCCGAGTCCGGTCTGCGCATGGACGGAGGCGGCCGCGGCAAGCGCGACGAGCGTGGCGAGCACGAGGCGGGTCGGGCGCATATGGTTTTGTCTCCCTGAGTGATGGAGACCAGTATCGCACCCGATTTGTGAGGGGTTCGTTCGCGGGAAATCACGGACGGGCCGCGCACGGTGCGCGACCCGCGTTGTTCAGGCGCCAAACACCAGTGCGTTGGTCAGGTCGCCGGGCGGGGGGCCACCCGCTGCGACCATGGCCTGTTCGCGAAGGGCCAGTCCTGGCAATTTCTCCAGACCAAAGCGCCGCGTGAGAAAGCGCGCAATCGAGCCGGTGTCGTACACGGTGTGATCCACATGCCCCTTCTTGGCGAACGGCGACACGATGATGGCGGGGATGCGCGTGCCCGGTCCCCAGCGGTCGCCCCTGGGGGGCGCCACGTGATCCCACCAGCCGCCGTTCTCGTCGACGGTGATCACCAGCAGCAGGTTTTTCCACAGCGGCGATTTCTGCAACGCATCGACCACGCGCATGATGTGGCGGTCGCCGGCATCCACGTCCGAATAGCCGGCGTGCATGTTGAGATCGCCCTGCGGCTTGTAGAAGCTCACGGCAGGCAGTCGCCCCGCTTCGATATCGGCGATGAAGTGGTTGGTCTGCGCCGTATCGTCGACGCCTGCGTCACGCAGGTGCTTGCCGCGAGCCTCGGTGCCGGGGGCGAAGCTCTTGAAGTAGTTGAATGGCTGATGGTGGATCTGGAAGTTCGGCCGCTGCGGAAAACCGCGTTGGTCGCCATCACCCTTGCCATCCAGCGCCAGTTGCCAGCCCCCCGCGTACCAGGCCCAGTCCACGCCGGCGGCCGAAAGCATGTCGCCGATGGTCTTATGCGTTTGCGGCGGCAGCGTGTTGGGGCTATCCGAATCAGCCAGCGCAGGATTGCTGCCCGATTCGGTCGCGCTCGGCGCGTAGGGCGGCATCATCGTATTGACGGCCCAGAAATCCGGCGACAGCGAGGTGCGCGAGGCGAACTTTGGTCTGCCGTCCATCGCACTGGCCGGTGAATCGTCCGCCAGCTTAAGGCGATGGTCGGTGGGTTCGCCGCTTTCGGTCACCGCAATATTGAAGCGGGCCGGGCTCTGGTCTGCCTGTGGGTAATACGGCGGTTGCGCTGCCACCAGGTACTGGTGATTGAGGAACGAACAGCCGAACGCGCCCATGAAGAAGTTGTCGCACAGCGTGTACTGCCGCGCGAGCTGCCACAGGCGCAGGTTCGCCGCGCTGTCGTCGTAGTGGCCCATCACCATCGCGCCGGTGTCGCCCCAGGCAACGAAACCGTCGTTCTTGCCGCCGTTGATCTGCAGCTGGTTGTTGTAGAAGTTGTGCACCAGGTCGCGCGTGACCACGCCATGCGGCAGCGGCTCGCCACTGCCGGTACGCAGTGCCCATGGCGCGTTGGGCAGGCCGACGAGGTCTTCCTGCATCACCTGAAAGTTGCGGTGATTGACGGTCTGCGCATGCGGCGCAAGGCCATGCCAGATCGGTGGTAGCGTCTTGAACACCGAGCCATCGCGATCGCGTTGGAGGTAATCGTCTGACTTGAGCGCGCTGAGCGGCCTTTCAACCCCCGGAAAGTTGGCGAACAGATTGTTGAAGCTGCGGTTCTCGCCGTAGATCACCACCACATGCTGGATCTGCTCGTGCAGCGCCGCATCAATGGCGTTGGCCGAGCGGCCCGCGGCGGCTGTCGCGGCGCTGACCACAGCCTGATGACCACCTACGGCAAGTGCTGCGCCCGTTACCGCCAAGCCGCCAAGCAGGCGGCGGCGTGAGGGATCAATGGGTTCGTCGTTCGGACTGTCGTCGGTCTTGGAAGGGGGAAGCTTGGTCACGGTGCAGCGTCGTCGTAGAAGCGGGAAAGGTCGGCCTTGGTCTGTGCCAGCGATTCCTGGTCCAGGTAGATCATGTGCCCCGAAGGATAAAAGCCGAACGAGATGTTCTTGCGCTGTGCCGGCTCAAGGCCCAAGTGGGTAAGGTCGAATTCGGTAGCGTAGAACGGCGTGGCCAGGTCGTAGTAGCCGTTGGCGGAGAAGACTTTGAGGTGCGGGTTACGGCGCATCGCGTCGCCAAGGTCGTCGGCCACATAGGTAGCCTGCAGCCAGCCGCCATTCTTCTTGCGCTTCCAGTCCCAGTTCTTGCCGATGGCGCCGTAGTTGTTGGGTAGGTACGGACGATCTTCGGTGAACTTCAGTTCGCTGGCGGCGTACTGGTTGAATGCGGCCACGTAGGCGCCGGTAATGGCGTCGCTGGCGGTGTCGCCATCGGGCGTTTCGCCGGCGGCGTCCGGATCGATGCCCTGGAAACGGCCGTCCAGACGTCCCACCGTCAAGCGCTCGTTACGCAGCAGCTCCTTGCGGAAGCGGCTGGGGTTCACGCGCAGGTTCGCTTCCTTGAGGTATTGCGGGGACAATCCGAGATAGCGGCTCATCTGGTTGGCGACGCGGTCGGCCTCGGCCGGGTCGATGGTGTCGCCCTTGGCCAGCGCCAGCGTGTAGTCGCCCGAGGCGAAGCGGCGCACTTCGGCCAGGAACGTACCGATGTCGGCGGGCTTGTTGGGTACCTTGTTGTGATACCAGGCAATGGCCGCTTCGGTCGGCAGGTTCACGATGTAGCCGTGATCGATGCCCGGCGCTGCCACGGAGAAATCCAGGATGGAGGACATCAGCACCACGCCGTTGAATTCCATGCCCGCCTCCTGCAACGACTTCACCAGCACGGCCGAGCGCGTGGTGCCGTAGCTTTCGCCGAACAGGAACTTGGGTGAATTCCAGCGATTGTTGACGCTCACATAGCGGGTGATGAACTTGGTGAACGCTTCGGCGTCCTGGTCCACGCCCCACACGTCCTTGCCTTCGGCCTTGCCGACCAGTTGCGAATAGCCAGTACCTGGCGCATCGATGAAGACCAGGTCGGTCTTGTCCAGCAGGCTCTGGTCGTTCGGTACCCAGCGATAGGGCGCAGGCGGAATCGGCTTGTCGCCATCGTTGGCCACGCGTACCGGGCCGAACGAACCCATGTGCAGCCACATCGACGACGAACCCGGGCCGCCGTTGTACAGGAAGGTCACCGGACGCTTGCTGTTCTTGCCACCGTCAGCGGTGTAAGCGACGTAGAAGAAGCTCACCGTCGGCTTGCCCTTGTCGTCACGGATGGTGAGGCGGCCAGCCGTGGCGGTGTAGCTGATGGTGCGGTTGCCCACGCGCACACTGTGCTTGGTAACCACGGCGCGTTCGGGCGGCGTGGGTTGCGTGTTCTCGTCGGCGTTCTTGTCTTTGTCCTTGTCGCCCTGTTCGGCCTTCGGTGCGTCCTTGGGCGTATCGGCGGCGTGCAGCGGCAGGGTGCCCAGGGCCAGCAACGTGGCGAGGGCGAGCGAAGCGAGCGGAAGCTGGCGCATGGCAGTCGTCTCCGGTGGGGATCAGGAGTGGGTGGTGGCGTCGTAGTAGCGTGCCAGGTCGCCCTTGAGCTGCTGCAGCGCTTCGGTGTTGAGATAAATCATGTGGCCTGACGGGTAGTACAGAAAATGCACGTTGTTGCGGAGCGACGGCTCCAGATTCATGTGCGAGATGTCGTACTCGGTGATGAAGAACGGCGTCGCGAAATCGTAGTAACCATTGACCGACAGCAGCTGCAGATTCGGGTTAGTGCGCATGGCGTGCGCGAGATCACCCGCGACGTAGGCGGTTTGCAGCGGACGCTTGATATCAGCCGCCTGGTGCTTCCAGTCCCACGCCTTGCCGATGTCGCCGAAGGTCGGGCGATAGTCCAGATCGCTGTGGTAGTTGAGCTGGTTGCTCACATAATCGTGGAACGCCGTGACGAAGGCTCCGCTGATGCCGGCGTCGGAAGCGTCGTAGTCGGGCGTTTCTCCGGCGGCGTCTTCATCCACGCCTTCAAAGCGTGCATCGTAGCGGCCAAGGGTGCGGCGCTCGTTGCGCAACAGCTCCTTGCGGAAGCGCGATGGATCCACGCGCAGGTTCGCTTCCTTGATGTATTGGGCCGAGAGGCCCGTGAACGTCGCCAGCTGGCGCGCAACCGCATCGGCTTCGGCCGGCGGCACGTTCTGACCCTTGGCCAGCGCAGTGGCGTACGGGCCGCGAGCAAAGGCGCGCACCTGGTCGAGATAGGTCTTGAGGTCGGCCGGCTTGTTCGCCAGCTTGTTGTGATACCACGCAGCGGCGGCGTAGCTCGGCACGTAGCCGATGTACATCTCGTCGTAGCCCGGGTTACGCACGCCGTAGTTGAGGATGGAGGACATGATGATCACGCCGTTGAGCGACATGCCCTTGTCCTGCAACGCGTCGGCCAGCGCGCCAGAACGCGTGGTGCCGTAGCTCTCGCCGTAGAGGAACTTGGGCGAATTCCAGCGGTTGTTGACCGTCACGTAGCGCTGGATGGCGCGCGCGAACGCCGAGACGTCCTGGTCCACACCCCAGAAGTCCTTGCCTTCGGCCTTGCCGAGCGGGCGCGAATAACCCGTACCCACGGCATCGATGAAGACCAGGTCAGTCTTGTCGAGCAAGCTGTCGCCGTTGGGCACCAGTTTGTACGGTGCTGGCGCGGTCGCGGCCGGGCTATCGGTGACAATACGCATTGGTCCGAACGAACCCATGTGCATCCACATGGACGACGAACCCGGGCCACCGTTGTAGAGAAACGTCACCGGGCGCTTCTCCGGTTTGCCGTTGTCCACCGTGTAAGCCACGTAGAACACACTGGCCTGCGGCTGGCCTTTGTCATCGCGAATGATCACCGTGCCGGCGGTGGCCGTGTAGGCGACCGAGTGGCCACCGATGCTCACGCTGTGTTTCGTGCGCACGGTGGTTTCGGTAGTGGGCGCCTGGACGTCTTCGTCCTTGCTGGTGGCGGATTTGTCGGCAGGCGCGTCCTTGGCCAGCAAGGCGGTGCAGGGAGACAAGACAACGCCAGCACCCAGCAACAAGTACAACAGACGACGCATGCAAACTCCCCCAATGATTGGATCGATGTAATCAGACCCGAGTATGCGCATCGCGGCGCAAGCGCGACCGTGACAAAAGTACTGGGTGATCCTCGCTGGGCCTTGCTTTGCGGCCGATCATGACAGTCCCGCAAACCGTGATGGAACGCTGATTAGCCTGTAGGCGTTCAAGTGCTACATTCCACGGGCGCCCAAAGGCGTCACCACACACAGAGAGGGGATTGACCATGTCAAAGACACATCTGCGCCGCGCGGCGCTCGCAGGGCTCTTGTTGGCGGGTATGTCGGGCGCAGCGCTTGCTGCCCAGCCCGCAGCCACTGGCCTCGGACAGGCTTGGCCGAACGCCACCGATGTGAGTGCGAGCCCCAACTGGCATGCCTATGTGTTTGTTCTGGGCGGCGTCGAGTACGTCCAGGTCAACGACCATAACGGCAATGTCATCGGCGCTGTCGGCGCTGCCAACGGCCAGTTCATCACCTTGCCGATCGGCGTCTTCGCACAGATGGTGACGACCCCGCAGCAGCCTGCTGCTGTGACCACGACCGCGCAGCCGGCCGCAGCTCCGACCACGGTGTATCAGGACTCGGCCGTGCAGGTGACTGCCACCACCAACACGGACGGCACGGTGCAGCTGATGGCGGCGGCGGCTTGCGATCCCATCCAGTGCAACAATCGTAACCAGTAAGGATCTGCCGGAGTTAACCCTGGCCGTGCTCGTCGCTGCCAGGGTATTCCGGGTCGTACAGGATCACGCTGATGCAGCGTCCATCCGATATGAGATGTTCGCGAGCTCTGCCTTCGAAGGTCGCGGCGCGATCTTCGATGGCAGGCCAGCCCAGACCCGTGGCCGTGCGTAGCACGCGTGGCAGCAGTTCATCCCACCGGACGCTTGCCAAACGCTCCGCATGGGAGCGCAGGTTGATGCGCACCACGCTCCATCGACGATCACCACGCCGACCGCAGCGAACCTGTACGCGAATATGACTGATATCCCTGCGAGCGCAGCCATCGGCAACCGCCTCGCAGACCAGCCGATAGATGGCCAATTGGATGGTGGACGACAGCATGCTCACCGGGCCACGCAAGTCGCACCAGTAGGCCACGCCGGTTTCTTCGAGCACACGGGCGATGGGCCCCTCCCGCAGCACGCCGGATAGTCCACGCTCATTCGTCACCGGGCAGAGGCTGTCCGCCAGGCGATAAAGCTGATCCTGCGCCACCAGAGCCTGCCGCCGATAGGTGCGATCGTCGAAGACCGGCGCCATGTTTTTCAGCCGGCCCAGCATGACGTTGTAGACGGCATGCATGGTTTCGCGAACCTGCTCGAGCGACTGCGAGGTGATGCGCAGTTGTACTTCACCGTGATGCACGTTGCGCTGCGCCAGCGCCAACGCCATCCGTACGTCAGTGCGCTCCTGTTGCGCCTGGTGGTTCAGCGCGCCGATGCGGGCGCCCATGATCAACATGGTCGAGGTGGTGAATGCGACGAATACTTGCGCGTTCAGCGTGTCGGCGTCGAATATCTTCGGCATCAGCACGATAACGGCGAGACTCGCCAACGTGCCTCCCACGGCAGCGCCCTGCCAGCCGTAACGGAGCGTCAGCCAGACCACGGGGAGGAACATGGCCAGCTGGGCAAGCTGGCGAGTATGCGCAGTGGTGGATGCACTTAAGCCAAGAGCCACCAGAAAAGTCAGTGTGGGCACCAGCAAGAACAGGCATTCCATCGCCAACCGGCTCTGGAAAAACTGCGCGCCTAGCGCACGCCATGAGGTCCCATGAAGCACCTGACGAATCACCAGCACAATGGGGACTATTGTCAGGGCGCCCATGTAGTTGCCAAGCGCCCACTGGCTGGCGAGGAACTGATAGTTGAGGTGCGGATAGCCTTCGGGAAGCTTGGTGATCGCCAGCATGCCGAGACTGTTCGCTGTCCTCAGCGCTGCAACGACCAATGCGCACGCGAGCAGTGGCCCCATGTTAACAGTCGTGCGGTTGGGCAAGACTCGCCAACGTTCGCGGAAGAAATAGACCACCGGCATGGTAAATGCGAGCGTGGGCACGGCATTGCATAGCGCCCACGCCAGGCCGAATTGATCAAAGCAGGTGATGCTCAGATAGCCCAGAGACGCTGCCTCGCCCGCGAGCAATGCTGGCCAGTAGCGATAGGGCGCCAGCAGCAGCACAGAAATGTGCAGCCCGCACAGGAGCAGCCAATGCGATATCGACAGTTCGCGAAATAGCGACACGATAACGGCATAGCCTACGGCTATCCCTATTTGGCGAAGCCAGAACGACACCCCTGTTGCCTTCTGCATACCCACCCCTTACTGGACGGAATCCCCTTCCTGCCGTCCGCCGGTATCGACCGGACGATCTATGGGGCCCCTAAGTTGTCTCACGCGCCCCGTAGCACCGAACATGCTATCCCAATCGGTCCAGACCGGCTTTCGCAAGCGATTGCGCCACCGGATCCGTGAGGGACATCACTGACGCCCTGCCCATCCCCGTGATCTTTGGCGCCGGATAGAGCGTGTCACGTGTCACTAATTTCGGCCGCAACTAATGTGCCGCTGAGATTTCGTCCATTCAAATATGTGATGCGAATCACACTTGATATGGGCGCGTAAGCGAGACAGGCACAATGCTGAGGGCGAGCGGTGCCCAGCGTGGCCGATGGCACCGTCAAGGCGACGTGTAGAGCGCTAGCTCTGCA
Organism: uncultured Gammaproteobacteria bacterium; assembly: GCA_963783075.1. Lineage (GTDB taxonomy): Bacteria > Pseudomonadota > Gammaproteobacteria > Xanthomonadales > Rhodanobacteraceae > Dyella. Next base: position 1,192,282 of record CAWAMF010000001.1, read on the forward strand.
TCTAGCTGACCGCCACTGTTTCGAAAAAAATTGCGACGCCCCGCTAATCCTGGATCAGTGACCGACCCGCATTCCACATCGTGCGCGTCAGCGGACGGTTCTCGTGGGGCGTCTGCAGCACCACCAGCGTCGTGGTGCTGATACTGGCGTGGATCTTCAGCAGGCGGTCGAGCACCGTTTCAAGATGCGCTATGGACATGGCCACAACGCGCAGCAAGGCCGAATCCTCGCCGGCCAGGCGGCGGCAGTCGAGCACCTCGGGAATATCGGCCACCAGCGAGCCCACGCGGGCGCAGATACCGCCGTCGCAGCGCAGCCGGATCATGGCGTCGATCTCATAGCCGAGCTTGCGGGGATTAATCACGGCCCGATAGCCGGCAATCACTCCGGCTTCCTCAAGCCGTTTCACGCGTTCGGCCACGGCCGGCGCTGAAAGGCGCACCTTGCGGCCCAGCTCCGCATAGCCCACGCGAGCGTCCTGCTGAAGGGCTTCCAGCAGTTGCCAATCCGTAGCGTCCCAAACCGGTTTCGATTCAAAGGTTGCAGCGTTCATTGGACATTTCGATCGTTGGCGAAATGTCACCATCGTACGCTGATCCATCATTCAAGAGCACACCGCCTAGTCTTACGATGCGCACGTTTCCCCTTCACCGGAATCCCCTCATGCAGACCCCGGAACGCCTGGACGGGCGTGCCCTCAGCTATATCGGCATCGCCCTGCTTACCTGGTCGTCGGCCTATGCCGCGATCGCCTACGCGTTGGCTTCGTTCACGCCCGGCGAGGTGGCGCTGGCACGCCTGGCCATCGGTTCGCTGTGCTTTGCCGTGCTGTTGCTAGTGAAGCGAGTGCCCTTGCCGGCACGCCGCGATTGGCCGCGGCTGGCGGCGCTGGGCGTGGTCGGCCTCACCGTCTATCACCTGTGCCTCAACACTGCCGAAACCCGTGTCGCCAGCGGCACCGCGGCCATCCTCATCTCCTTGGTGCCCGCGGCAACAGCGGCGTTGTCGGCCATCTGGCTGCGTGAGCGTCTGTCGCCCCGCACCCTGGCCGGGCTGGCCGTCGCATTGGTTGGCGTGGTGGTGGTGGTGCTGACCAGCGGCAAGGAAGTGAAGGTGGAACCGATGGCGGCGCTGGTGCTCGTAAGCGTGCTGGCGTCGGCGATTTTCTTTGTGGGGCAGAAACCATTCTTCGTGCGCAACAGCATGATCGGAGTCACCGCCTTCACGTTCTTTGCGGGCACCCTTGGTGCTTTGCCGTTTGGTCTGGGCCTGCCGCATGCGCTGGCGTTGGCACCGGCAACGCATATCTACGCGCTGCTGTGGCTGGGTATCGCGCCCACCTTTATCGGCTATGTGACATGGAACGCCGCACTGCACCGCGCCTCCGCGTCGCAGGTAAGCAGCTTCATCTACTTCTCGCCGCCCATCGCGGTACTGATCGGCTGGGTATGGCTGGGCGAACGCCCGACCTTGCTGACCCTGGTCGGTGGCGTCATCACCGTGGGTGGCGTGGTGCTGGCCAATGCGCGGCGCCGTGTACCAGCGCCAGTGGCGCCTGCTACGGTGGCGCAAGCCAAATCGCACTGAGGATGCCGATACATGCTCGCGTTGCATATCGCCAACAAAAACTATTCGTCGTGGTCGCTGCGCCCGTGGGTGCTGCTGAGCGAGCTGGGCATTCCGTTTGAAGAAAGGATCGAGCGCTTCGAGCAGCCGTCCAACTGGCAAGCGTTCCGCGCGTTCTCGCCGACGGGCCGGGTGCCCTGCCTGCGCGATGGCGACACACTGGTGTGGGATTCACTGGCCATCACCGAGTACCTGGCCGAAAGCCATCCGGCCGTCTGGCCGTCCGATCGTGAAACGCGCGCCTGGGCACGCTGCGCGTCGGCGGAAATGCACTCCGGTTTTGCCACGTTGCGCGACCAGTGCGGCATGAACTGCGGCGTGCGTGTGCAACTGAGCGAAATCGGTCCAGCGCTGAGGGCTGATATCGCGCGCATCAATGAGCTCTGGTGCGAGGGGCTGCAGCGCTTTGGCGGCCCTTATCTTGCGGGCAAGGCATTTACGGCCGTGGACGCGTTCTTCGCCCCGGTGGTTTTCCGGGTGCAGAGCTATGGCCTCGAACTTGATCGCCCGGCAGCTGAGTATGCGCAGCGACTACTGGCGTTGCCGTCCCTGCGTCGCTGGTACGAGGCGGCGCTTGCCGAGACTTGGCGCGATCCGACGCACGAGGAAGACCTCCATCGCTATGGCTCGGTGCTGGAAGACCTGCGTACGGCCTGAACCGGCGGGATACGCGCCGTGCGTTCGTCGCGGCGCGCCTGCCAACGGCCCAGCGCCACCAGCGCCAGGGCCACGGCGATAAAGGCCAGCAACACCAGCACCGCATCCACCAGCACCTGTCCATAGCCCAGCGTGCGCGCGTCGAGGAACGGGTAGGGATACCAGCCGTTTGCCGCGCCTCGCAACAGCACATAAGCGAAATACGCAGCCGGATAGCTCTGCCACACCAGCACCTGCGACCAGCGCAGGTCGCGCTTGGGCACGGCCAGCCACCAATACAGCAGGTATAGCGGCGGCATGATGTCGTGGACGATCACGTCCGCTGCCAGCAGCCAGCCGCTCGGTTGCCATAGCTGACGCAGCATGAGGTTGTAGATCAGGCTGACAATGGCAATGCTCATGGCCACCGCCGTCTGCACGCCAGGCCGCAGCCAGAAACGCGTGACGGCGTTACACGGGCCGATCGCGGCCGAGCCCAGCACCTTGGCCACCAGGATGTTGGTGAGGATGGTGAAGAAGCCCAGATATAGCCACACACCACCCAGCGCGTCGCCGCCCTTGGCCTCGGTCATCTGGATCGAGAACCACAACTGGAGCGCCAGCCCGAAAGTGCCGAGCAGGCAGCCGACGGCAGCGAGTGGTCGGTAGGGTTGCGTCATGGGTCGGCTCCGGTTGAATCGACCCAGCTTACGCGTTCTCTCCTCATCGGGAGAGGGGCTTTAGAACTTGTAGCCGCGATGGATGGCGACGATGCCGTTGCTAAGGTTGCGCACGTCCACGCGACCGAACCCGGCGCGCTCCATCATGCTCTTGAGCATTTCCTGGTCCGGATGCTTGCGGATCGATTCGGCGAGGTACTGGTAGCTGTCGGCGTCACCGGCGAACAGGCGGCCGAGTTTGGGTAGCACCTTGAACGAGTGGAAGTCGTAGAGCTTGCTGAAGAGTTCGCTTTGCACGCGCGAGAACTCCAGCACCAAAGCGCGACCACCGGGCTTGAGCACGCGACAGATATCGGCCAGCGCCTTGTCCTTGTCGGTGACGTTGCGCAGGCCGAAGGCCATGGTCACCGCGTCGAAGCTGTTGTCGGCGAACGGCAGCGCTTCGGCGTTGAGCTGGGCCCAACGCAGGCCGGAGACCACGCCGCGATCGGTCATGCGGTCGCGACCGACGCCCAGCATGGCGGCGTTGATGTCGCCCACCACGATCTCGCCTTCGGTGCCCACCACGGGCTTGAGCAGTGCGGCGATGTCACCGGTGCCGCCGGCCAGGTCAAGCACGCGATCGCCCCGACGCACGCCGCTCACCGCCACGAAATGGCGCTTCCACAGACGATGGATGCCGAACGACATCAGGTCGTTCATCAGGTCGTAGCTGCTGGCGACGGAGGTGAACACCTGGCCGACCAGCTTCTGCTTGTCGGCGACAGGAACGTCGCGGAAACCGAAATGGGTGGTGTTGGGATGCTGATCGCTCATGGGCGTAATGCTACAGGAACGCCCCTGGGACTTCCCTGCAGGAGCGCACCCTGTGCGCGACCGGCGGAGCGGGAACGCCGCCAAGCCGCGGTCGCGCACAGGGTGCGCTCCTGCACGGGGCGGTGTCAGTCGACGAGGGGCTTGCCGTCCTGCTTGTAAACCACGCCATCCTTCATCACGAAGTTCACTTTTTGCATCAACGTGATGTCATCCAACGGGTTGCCTGGCACCGCGATCACGTCGGCGCGGCGGCCCACCGCGATCTGGCCGAGCTCATCCTGCTTGTGCAGCAGCTCGGCGGCGTGGGTGGTGGCGGCCTGCAGCACGAACATCGGCGGCATGCCGGCCTGCACCATGTACTCGAATTCCCTGGCGTTCTGGCCGTGCGGATACACAGCCGCGTCCGTGCCGAAGGCGATCTTCACGCCAGCCCTGTAGGCCTTGCCGGCCGTAGCCTGGATGACCGGGCCGACCTGCAGCGCCTTGGCCGCGACCTGCGGCGGGTAATAGCCCGGCTTGGCGGCCATTTCCTGCACATACTTGCCGGCGATGATGGTGGGCACGTACCAGGTGCCATGTTCCTTCATCAGCTTCATGTCCTCATCGTTCATGAAGGTGCCGTGCTCGATCGAATCCACGCCGCCGAGCACTGCGCGACGAATCGCCTCGGCGCCATGGGCATGGGCGGCCACGGTGAAGCCGTAGTCATGCGCAGCGGCAACCACGGCCTTGATCTCGTCGATGGTCATCTGCGCGTTGTCGGCGCTGCTGCTTTCGTCGAGCACGCCGCCGGAGGGCATGATCTTGATGAGGTCGGCGCCGTCCTTGTAGTGCTGGCGCACAGCCTTGTAGGCGTCCTCGGGGCTGTTGATGATGCCGTCCTTCGCGTTGGGGTCACCGGCCAGGGTCATGCGGTAGCCGTCGGTCGGGTCGGCATGGCCGCCGGTGGTGCCAATGGGTTTGCCAGCGGAGAAGATGCGCGGGCCCGGCACGATGCCGGCGTTGATCGCATTGCGCAGGGAGATCGATTCGTTGTCGCCATCGCCCACGTTGCGCACGGCGGTGAAGCCGGCCAGCAGCGTGCGGCGTGCGTACACGGTGGAGCGGATGGCGTAGTCGGCAGTGTTCCAGCGGAACTGGTCGGTGTAACCGGTGGGGCTGGTTTCGGACGTGAGGTGCGTGTGCGCGTCGATCAGGCCGGGCAGGCAGGTGGCGTCGGCGAGGTTCACCAGCGCGTAGTGTGCACCGGCCGCGCTGGCGGCATCGCGATACGGCTTGTCGTCGACATTGCCGCTCTTGATCTCCTTGACCCGGTTGCCTTCGATCACCAGCGTGGTTTCACCCAGCAGCTTGCCGGCCGCGGGGTCGACCATGCGCGCGCAATGCAGCACGGTGACGTCGTGGTTGGGCTGGGCCGCCTCGGCCGCGAGTGCGGTCGGCAGTGATAGGGCGGCGGCAATGGCGAAGGCGACGCGTGTGGTCATGGTGAGCTCCCCTGGGTGAGGAGGTCATCATAGGGTCAGCGCAAAGCCATTGACCCATGACGAATCGCACATGCCCGTCGCCCCCTGGTCTTGCTCGGGACGACGGGTTGGGGCTCAGTCCTTGAACAAGTCCTTGGTGACAGGCTCTTCCACCACTGGCTTGGCCTCATCGGGCGCATGCGCGTAATGTTCCGCCGCCACATGCCGCTCGTGCAGCGCTTCGCTGGAGGCGTCGGCGGGAACCGCCTTGGCCGGCTCTACCTGCAGTTCGCGATCGCCATCCCCGCCCGGCGTGATCTTGAGGATCGAGTGACGCACTTCGCGCGCGAGGATCACGCGTGCATCGCGCACCATGTCTTCCAGTGCGCGGTCGTAGTCGAGCTTGCCGGCCTCGTCGGTCCACACGATGTGGCTCTCGCGCAGCTTCTGGATGAAGCCGCGGAACAGCGCCTTGTCGAAGAACTCCGGTGCCGACAGCTCGTTGAGCAGGCTCAGGCGCTGCGCGGTGAGCGTGCAGGCGTTTTCCAGCTCGGCGGACGACAGCGTGTGCGGGCCGTTCTTCACCAGCGCAGCGATGGTGATGTAGTAGCGCTCGAAGGCCTGGATCAGGCTGCGCGCAATGATTCGGAGCTGGTAGGCGCCATCGTCCTGGCCCGGTCCGCGCTCCAGCACGCGACCGTCGCCGGTGGCTTCGAGCAGGCCGCGGCGCACGAAGTAATCAATCGTCAGCTGCAGTTGTTTGCAGAAGCCATCCGCGTCCCACGGCAGGAACAGTTCGCCCTGGATGAACGGGTAAATGATGCGGCCCAGGCGCAGCACCGAGGCGCGCGACATGCGGCGGTTGTTGAGAAAGCAGCACGCCACCCAGGCGGCGGTAGCCGTCAGGTGCAGCACGTTGTTGCGGAAATAGCTGAGCAGCACCGCCTGCTCGTCTTCGGTCACCAGCACGTCGCCCAGCGGATGGCGCACGCGACGAATCCAGCCCATCTGCTCGCCGTAGGCGATGATGCCGGCCGGGTCCATCGAGGTGAGCGTGACGCGATCCGAATAAGGCAGCTCTTCCAGCAGCGCCTTCATCAGTTCCAGCTGGGAGAGCAGGTCGTTTTCCGCCATCGCATGCTTGGGTGTGGCCAACAGGGCCAGCGCCAGCAGGTTGATGGGGTTTACGTCGGCGGCGCGGTTGATGTTGATCTGGATGCGTTCGGCCAGATCGTCCACCACGCGGCCCAGCCACTCGGGTTTGGCATCGGGATGAGCCGTGGTCACGCGCCAGTCGCTGGCTGCGGCATCAAGCAGCGGGTTGAGTTCGATCGGCTCGCCGAAGCTCAGTGCCACATGGCCGTAGCGCTGGCGTAGCACCTTGAGGCCGCGCAGCAGGCCGACCAGCGATTCTTTCTCCTTCGGCTTGCCGGAGAGTTCGCCGATATAGCTCTTGCCCTCCATCAGCTTCTCGTAGCCGATGTACACCGGCTGGAACAGCACCGGCCGACGCGGCGCGCGCAGGAACGCGCGCACGGTCATCACCAGCATGCCGGCGCGCGGTGCCAGCAGGCGCCCAGTGCGTGAACGGCCACCTTCGATGAAGTATTCCATCGGCACGCCGCGGTCGATCAACTGCGCGACGTATTCATTGAACAATACCGAATACAGCGCATTGCCCTTGAAGCTGCGGCGCAGGAAAAACGCACCGCCGCGACGCAGAATCGGGCCGATCACCGGCAGGTTGAGGTTCACGCCTGCCGCGATGTGCGGCACCACCACGCCCGAGACATGCAGCTGATAGGACATCAGCAGGTAATCGGTGTGGCTGCGGTGGCAGGGCACGTACACCACTTCATGACCCGGCGCGGCGGCGCGAGCCTTGTCGAAATGGTGCATGGCGATGCCGTCGTACAGCTTGTTCCAGAAGTTGGAGAGCAGGAACGACGCCGAGCGCACCACCGGATGCGAATAGTCGGCGGCGATCTCCATCACCAGGTCATGCGCCTTGCGCCAGGCCTTGGCCTGACTGATGTTTTCCTTGGCGGCGGTGGCGTTGATGGCGGCGCGCACCGGCTCGGCATTCAATACCGCGTCGACCACGGTACGACGATGCGACAGGTCAGGGCCGATCACCGCCGCACGGATGCGGTGGAAATGCGTACGCAATACGCGGGCGATTTTGCGCGTGAGGCGTTCCGGGCGGACGTCGGCCGCCTCGTTCATCACCGTGCGCAGCGATACCGGGGTGGAGAAGTGCACCACCGTGTCGCGGCCATTGAGCAGCAGCGCCAGCATGCGGCGGAAGCGACCCACCATCACCCAGTTTTCGGAGAACAGCACGCTGAACCAGCCCGACTCGCGGGTGGGCGCGCGACCAACGTAGATGGAGACGGGCACGATCTGGATGTCGTGCTCCGGATCGCCCTCGAGCGAACGCACCAACTGGCCTAGTGGTTCGTTGGGCGAGCGCTTGCGGTTGCGCCCGAACAGCCAGCCATCGCGGCGGGCCAGCGCAAACACCGAGCGCCGGCGGCGCGTACCGGACAGCGGTTGCATTGGACTGGGTAGCCCCGCCTCGCGGCAGGCGCGTTCCAGAATCAGCGCGTCGGAAAACCCGTCGCGCTCGATCACGTAGCACACCGGCGCACCGGCCTGCAGCAAGGCAGCCGGTTCGGAGGGATCGCGGCGGATGCGCACCCAAGGCTCGAGCAATTGCCCGGCCAGGTTGAACCACCAGGGCGCGCGGCTACGGGCGGGAGTGTCCGTGGTCGTATTCAGCATTGGCAGATTGTAACCGGAGCGTCGGAGAAACCTGTTCGGTCGATCAGTGCTTGGTTGCAACGGGTGTCGGTGTCGCTGCCTGGATCGGCATGCTGGCGCTCGATGGGTTGGCCGGTGCCTCGGTGCTGCTGGCCGGCGCCGGCGGATGGATCAGCCGATCATGCGCATCGCGCACGTTCTGCAGCACATCGGTGCTGTACCAGCGGCCGTCCCGTTCTTCCAGATCCGATTCGAGCGACAACGGCTTGCCCAGCAACATGTAGTCGATGCGGACGCGGGCGTGGCCGTTGCGGTTTTCCAGCGAGGTGACCTTGACCGAATCCAGGGTGTCGTCGATGGACAGGCCATAGATGGCCAGTACCTGCTTGATGCCGAGGAAACCCGCGCTGTACTTCTGCATGGCGGTGTCAAAATCCATGGCACGCATGGCCTCGGGCGTCTTCAGGTCGATCTTGCGCGCGGTGGCCACTGCGACGGCAATGACTTGCTTGGCTCGCGCCTGATCGAACCACGGCACCTGCTGGGCCCAGGGGGCGAGCACATTGATGACTTCGGTGGCCTGCTGCTTCTGCGGGTTGGTCAGCTCCTTGCTCTGCGCGATCCCGGTGGCCGCTATGGCCTGGGCGATGCCAATCATCACCGGCACCTGATCGTGGTACTGCTGTTCGAGCTGGGAGAGCTTGGGCTTGGCCAGGGCGTAAAGCTTGGTTTCCGCATTGGGCTCGGTCAGCTCATGCATGTTCTCGATGAAGTCGGCGCGGTCCTCGGCGCTGACGGGCTGCTCGTCAGGACGCGGGCGCGTCCAGTCGGTGCGCAGGGTGTCGTAGTCCGCCGGCGGCAGGGCGTGTTTCCAGAAGCCGGCGAAGTCTCCGGTCTTGAGCAGTACCACGGTCTGCTGCACCGAGGCTTCCGGTGTCTCGCCACCGGCGACCACGGGTATCGCTACGGGCTTGTGCGAGTGCATGAGCACGACGGAACCCGCGGCCAGCAGCGCCAGCACGACGAATGCCCCAATGGCGAAGTAAATGGATGAGCGGCGCATGGACTCTCGAAAGGTTGCGCCCGGCGAACTCAAGGTACGGGGCGGTCGGCGGAGCGTAAGGGTGTCGGCTCTGTGTGGACAAGAGCCGGGCGTCGGGGCGCCCAAAAAAGAAAACCCCGCGGGCGGTGGGCCTCACGGGGTAATCCGGCAGAGCCGGAAGGGAAATGGCCTTGCCTGCGGAATTATCAAGGTCAGCAGGTGTTGGCGGGGAGGATCTTATCTCTCCGTTAAAGTTAAAGCAATGCTTTAAGTTGTGCCGCGTAACCTGTTGATTCTTATGTATCGATCTTTAATCGAAACGCAGCGACTGGATCTTCTGGCGGCGACGCTCGTCGCGCGGGGCCGTGTAGTCATTATTAAACAATGCCGGCTCCCATGCGCCATAGGTCGGATTGGGCAACACGAACCATCGCGTGCCGATCCAGTCCATGTAGGGCGCCATGGCCTTCTCGCGACCGGCGGCGGTGTTGGCCAGAACCGTCACAAAATCGCCGATCTGGTCGCCAAATTGCATCAAAACGCGATATTTGTGGCTGATCAGCTGGCGACGGCAGCCTTTTTCGGTGCCCACCTGCTCGCAGTCCTCGACAAACGTGCCCAGGCCGAGGAAGGCTTGTGGCCCGGAAACAGGTAGGCCGGCTTTGCGCAGATTGGCCAGGGTGACCTGGTCCAGATCCTTGGCGCGGTTGGAGATATAGATCACCGCCACGCCATGCCTGGCCGCGAACTGGGTGAACTCGACCACGCCTGGCAGGGCGCGGGCGCGCTGTTCGTTGCACCAGGCAGCCCAGTCGGCCTCGTTGTACTCACCGCCGCTCTTCACCAGGCGGGCCTGGTAGGGCGAGTTGTCCAGCACGGTTTCGTCAATATCGAGCACCACCGCTGGCGGCAGGCCGTTGGCCGGCGCGACGCGGTCGCCCTTGGGCAGCGCGTCCCATTGCTTGTCGGCCAGCGCGGCCAGCAGCCGAGACTCGGCGTCGCGGTAGGTCTGCACATAGATCAGATCGTGCTCGATCGCGGTCTGGCTCCAGGCGACGGCATTGAGGTTGTCGTCGGCCGGAGTGGTGGCGGGAGCAGCGATGGGTGTCGGTGCGGCCGGGGCGACGGCGACAGGGGTTTTGGTCGGTGCAGCGGAACAACCGGCAAGCAGAACCAGGGCGGCAAGAGCCGCCGGCAAACGTACGGACATGGAGGATTCCCGTGGAAACTTGGCTATCAGGATCGGAGAAGTTTACGACACGGCGATGTCTGGGCTGGCCATCGGTGGTGGCGGACGGCCTTGGCGAGGCGTGTCGTCCAGGAATGCACAGGGCTGGCGGCTATGCCTGCCTGCTGACAGACTCGCCTGGTCCCCTCCTCGTATGAAGTTGCATGGAACCTGCCCAGTCCGTCCCGCGCTCGCCTTCGTTCGCCATTCGCGTGACCAGCTATGTGCTGGCAGGCGCCGCGTTGCTTCTGGTGCTGGGGCTGCGCCTGCTGCCGGCGCTGTTTGCCGGGTTGCTGGTTTACGAGCTGGTGCAATCCACGGCGCCGTTATTGGGCAAGCGCGTGCCCAGCGACCGCGCGCGGGTGCTGGTGGTGGCCCTGCTGGGCACCATTGTGGTGGGTCTGCTGGTGCTGCTGATCCTCAGCGCGGTGAGCTTCCTGCGCAATGAAATCGGCAACCCTGAAGTGATGTGGCAGCAGCAGTTGATGCCGCTGGTGGAGAAGGCGCGGGAGCAACTGCCTACCGCCGTGGTGGGCTGGCTGCCCGATAGCGTGGACGACCTGCGCGTGATGGCGCTGGAGCTGACGCGCAAGCACTCAGTGAGCCTGCAACTGGTCGGCAAGGAAACGGCGCGGGTGTTCGTGCATATCCTGATCGGCATGGTGCTCGGCGCCATCGTCGCGCTTAGCCGGGCGAGGCCGCCCCATCAGGTGGGCCCGCTGGCGGCGGCGCTTGGCCTGCGTGCGCAGCGTCTGGCAGAGGCGTTTCACAATATCGTGTTCGCCCAGATCAAGATCTCGTTCCTCAATACGGGGTTCACCGCGATCTTCCTGCTCGGCGTACTGCCGCTGCTGGGTATCCACATTCCGCTGGCGAAGACGCTGGTGGTGGTCACTTTCATCGTCGGCCTGCTGCCGGTCATCGGCAACCTCATCTCCAACACGGCCATCACCATCGCCGGCCTGTCCATTTCGCTGGGCGTGGGTGTGGCCGCGCTGGGCTTTCTTATCCTCATCCACAAGCTGGAGTACTTCCTCAACGCGCGCATTGTCGGCGGGCAGATCCGCGCCCGCGCGTGGGAGCTGCTGGTGGCCATGCTGCTGATGGAAGCGGCGTTCGGCTTGCCCGGCCTGATCGCGGGGCCGATCTATTACGCCTATCTCAAAAGCGAGCTGGAAGCCGAGCGGCTGATTTGAGCGCCGCTCGCTGGCGTGCTCAGGTGGCGGTTGCCGCGTCGTCGTCGTGCACGGCATCGCGCAACGGCACGCTATCGAGCAGGCCGCCCCAGCGATTGCCATGCATCAGGCTTTCCAGTGGCAGGCGAGCGCGCCAACCGGCAGTTTCCAGTTCGGGTCGTGCAAGAAATTCGCTGACGTAGCCCAGGCACAGGTATGCCACCGGCACCACGTGATCCGGCAGGCCCAGCAGCGCGGACAGTTCGGCGGGATCGACAATGCTCACCCAGCCCACGCCGATGCCTTCGGCGCGCGCGGCAAGCCACAGGTTCTGTACCGCCAGGCAGGTGCTGAACAGGTCAGCGTCCAGCATGGTGTTGCGGCCCAGCACGTGCGGGCCGCCGCGGGTGCGATCGCAGGTGATGCACAGGTTGATCGGGCTATCGACGATGCCTTCGAGCTTCAGACGGCTGTATAGCGCCGCGCGGTCACCTTCGAAACGACTTGCGGCCTGCGCGTTCGCACGTTCGTACAACGCCTTCATCGCCTGCTTGACGGGCAGGCTGTCGATGACGATGAAATCCCACGGCTGCATGAAGCCTACCGAGGGCGCGTGATGGGCCGCGTGCAGCAAGCGCGCCAGCACGTCAGGAGCAATCGGGTCGGGCAGAAACTGTGAGCGCACGTCACGACGTTCATGGATCGCGCGATAAAGCCCGGTGCGCTGTTCTTCAGGAAAGGCGTGTTCGTTCATCGCGTCAACCCGCCAGCATGGCGGCGATCTTGGCCATATGCGACTCGGCCGTCTCGCGTACCACTTCTTTGTCCGCCTCCGGATCCTTGCCCTGCCAGTGCAGGTCGTCCTGCGGCAGCTCATGCAGAAAGCGGCTGGGCTGGTTGCTGTGCACTTCGCCATAGCGCTTGGTTTTAGCCGACCACGACAGCGTGAGCGCTTCCTTGGCGCGGGTGATACCTACGTACATCAGGCGGCGTTCTTCATCGATACGGCCTTCATCGATGGCGCCGTCGTGCGGCAGCGTGCCGTCCTCGCAGCCAACGATAAAGACGAAGCGAAACTCCAGACCCTTGGCCGCGTGCAGCGTCATCATGCGCACCGCGTTACCCGGTTCGTCGCGATCGGCGTGGCTGAGCAGGGCCAGCTGCGCGGCCAGGTCGCCGGCGCTGTTGTTGCCGCGCTGCATGGCGCGAAACCAGTCGGCGAGCTCGCGCAGGTTGCCGAGACGGCGTTCGCGCAAGGTGGCATCGGTGGTGGTGGCCACGATTTGCGCGGCGTAGCCGGTGCGTTCGAGCAACGTATCCACCAGGTCGGCGGCGCTCTGGTGCAGCGAGGCACTGCGCAGTTCGTCCATCAGGTTGGTGAAGGAGGCCAGCGCAGCGGCGGGGCGTGGCGTCAGCTGGCGCAGCACGGCGTCGCTACGGGCGGCTTCCAGCAATGGAGCATGGCGGGTTTGGGCGATCTGGCCGAGTTTCTCCAGCGTGGTCGAGCCGATTTCGCGCTTGGGCACGTTCACCACGCGCAGGAAGGCAGCGTCGTCGCTGGGATTGGTCAGCAGGCGCAGATAGCACAGCACGTCCTTCACTTCAGCGCGGTCGAGGAAGCTCAACGCGCCAGTGAGGTGATAAGGCACGCGCGCCAGGCGCAGCGCTTTTTCCAGCGGACGCGCCTGGAAATTGCCGCGATAAAGAATGGCGATGTCATGCCAGCGCGCCTTGTGTTTCTCGGCGAGCGTGACGGCAATGGCGGCCACGCGCTCGGCCTCGTGCTCGTTTTCCTTGCACTCCAGTACGCGGATCTGCGGCCCTTCCGGGTGCTCGCTCCACAGCTTCTTTTCGTGCAGATGCGGATTGTTGGCGATCAGCCTGTTGGCCGCGCGCAGGATGCGCTTGCCGCAGCGGTAGTTCTGCTCCAGCTTGATTACGCGCAAGGAGGGCCAATCCTTGCCGAGCTGGTCGATGTTCTCGGGGTTGGCGCCGCGCCATGCGTAGATGGACTGGTCGTCATCGCCCACGCAGGTGAAACGTCCACGTTCGCCAGCCAGTGCCTTGAGCAGGCGGTACTGCGCGTCGTTGGTGTCCTGGTATTCGTCCACCAGCAGATAGCGTAGGCGCTCGCGCCAGGCGGTGCGGCATTCCTCGTCGCCTTCCAGAATGCGCAGCGGCAGGCGGATCAGGTCGTCGAAGTCGACCGCGTTGAACGCTGCCAGGCGCTGCTGGTACATCAGATAGATCGTCGCGGCGTCGATTTCGCGCGGGCTGCGCGCGGCAGCCATGGCTTCCTCGGGCGACAGGCCGGCATTCTTGGCGCGGCTGACCAGGTTGCGAATGCCAAACAGCACATCGGACTTAACGCCCTTGGGCGAAAGCTCCTTGATGATGCCTTCGCTGTCGTCAGCGTCGAGCACCGAGAAACCCTTGCGCAGGCCCGCACGCGAGTGCTCCATCTGCAGGAACTTCAGGCCCAGCGCGTGGAAGGTGCTGACTGTGAGCGCCGCCGCGTCTTCGGCGCTGATCAGCTTGGCCACGCGCTCGCGCATCTCCTTCGCCGCCTTGTTGGTAAAGGTGATCGCGGCGATCTTGGACGGTGGCAGCTTCTTGCGGGCAATAAGATACGCGATCTTCTGCGTGATCACCGACGTCTTGCCCGAGCCGGCGCCAGCCAGCACGAGGAGGGGGCCGTCGCAATGTTCGACGGCGGCCAATTGTTGCGGATTGAGCATGGGATAGTGCGAAGAGTCGGCGCGAGGCAGGGCTGAATCCTACCAGCCCGGCCCCCGTTGCGGCGGATCGGCGGACAGTCATAATCGGGCAGAAGCGAGCGGCTCGGTCCCACGGTTGACGGAGACAGCATGGCGAACGGAGCACACATCACCGAACAGCAGTGCGACGTGGTCGTGATCGGCGGCGGGCCCGCCGGCAGTACTACTGCCGCGCTCCTGGCGCGACGCGGCTACCGCGTGATCGCGCTGGAAAAGGCGCACCACCCCCGCTTCCATATCGGGGAATCTTTGCTGCCGATGAACCTGCCGATCTTCGAACGCCTCGGCGTGATGGACAAGGTTCGCGCGCTGGGCGTGTTCAAGCCGGGCGCGGATTTTGAGGCCGACAACGAAGCGGGCTACATCACCTTCGAATTCTCGCGCGCCCTGGGCCAGAGTCCGCCGCACGCGTACCAGGTGCGCCGGCAGGATTTTGATCAGATGCTCTACCGGCACGCCGCCGAGTGCGGCGCCGATGCGCGCGAAGGCCACGAAGTGCGCAGCGTGGAAGAGCTTGGCACGCAGCAGTGGCGTGTGCAGGTTGCCATCGACGACGGTGAACAGTACACGCTTGCCGCGCGCTATCTGGTGGATGCCTCGGGCCGCGACGCGTTTCTTGCGGGAAAGAAAAAGCTTAAGCGCAAGAATGCAGAACACCAGAGCGCGGCTATTTTCGGCCATTTTCGCGATGCGGACCGTCGTCCCGGCGAGGACGCCGGCAACATCAGCATCTATCGGTTCGATCACGGCTGGATGTGGATGATCCCTCTGCCTGATGGCGTGATGAGCGTGGGCGCCGTGTGCTGGCCGGACTATCTCAAGCAACGCCGGGGCCACACGACGGATTTCCTGATGGAGACCTTGCGCCAGAACGCGGCGCTGTGGAAACGCGTCGAGCACGCCGAACTGATCGACAACGAAGTACGCGTGACGGGCAATTACTCGTACGATGCCGCGCGCATGGCCGGCCCCGGCTGGATCCTCATTGGCGATGCCTTCGCTTTCCTCGACCCGGTGTTTTCTTCAGGCGTGTACCTGGCCATGAGCGGTGCGGAGCAGGCGGCGAGCGTGGTTGACGCTGCCCTGCGCGATCCTAGTTGCGAAGCGGCACTGCAACGTAGCCTGGAGCGTCGCCAGCGTCGCGGCATGAAGCGGTTCGCCTTCTTTATCTATCGCTTCAACGGGCCGATTTTGCGCCAGGTTTTCAGCTCGCCGCGCAATACGTTCCAGATCGAGCAGGGCGTCATCTCGATGCTGGCGGGTGATGTGTTTGATTCGTTCAAGGTCTGGATCCGCATCCTCGCCTTCAAGGGCGTGTACCGCGCCCTCGCGCTACGCCATTGGCGCCACTGGAATGCTGACCGCCGCTACCGGCTGGGGCAGGCGCGCGCGCAATTCATCGGGGGTACCACGCCGCTGGACAAGCAATAAGCGCTGAAGGCCAAGGATCAACCGGGTAACATCAGTGCCCCGCCACAGGAACCGCCATGGCCAAGCTGTATTTCTACTATTCGGCGATGAATGCCGGCAAGACCACCACCTTGCTGCAGAGCGCCTACAACTATCACGAGCGCGGCATGCGCACGCTGATTCTTACGCCGGCGCTGGATAACCGCTTCGGCGATGGCGTGGTGGCCTCGCGCATCGGCTTGAAAGCGAATGCGCGGCGCTTCGGCGCCGAAGAAAACCTGTTCGACCTGGTGCAGGCCGACCTGGCCGCTCGCGGCCCGCTGCATTGCGTGTTTGTCGACGAGGCGCAGTTCCTCACCAAGGCCCAGGTGTGGCAGGTGAGCGATGTGGTGGACAAGCTGGACGTGCCGGTGCTGGCCTATGGCCTGCGCACCGATTTTCGCGGCGAGCTGTTCGAAGGCAGCCGTTATCTGCTGGCCTGGGCCGACAAGCTGGAAGAAATCAAGACCATCTGCCATACCGGGCGCAAGGCCACCATGGTGGTGCGCGTGGACGAGCAGGGCCGCGCGGTCACCGATGGCCCGCAGGTTGAGATTGGCGGCAATGACCGCTATGTCTCGGTAAGCCGCGCCGAGTTCAAGAACATTACCGAAGGTCACGGCCGAATCGAACTGCAGCAGCCGGTGCTGCCGCTAGGCGAAGGGCACTAAGCCCTGCACAATCACCATAAGGAAAGGTATGTCCAAGGTCACCATCCCCGCCTGGCAGCGACCGCACTGGCAGCCCAGCAGTGAAGAAGCCCTGTTGCAGTTCTACGTATTCGGCAAGTTCGAGCCGGTACGTGCGCCGACCGAAGACTACGGCAGCGAGGGCCTGCCCCAGGGCATGGAGCTGACCAGCCACCACCACAACGCGCTGCGCCAGTGGGAGGGTTATCCGCTCAAGGGCAGCCTGGGCCGCATGTTCAAGGACGATGCGCCCGAAGCGTACAAGCTGGCGCTGGACGCACCCGAAGTACTGGTCGTGCGGGGCCGGCTGCCGGACAGTTCCGACACGGGCTATTTGCGCGACACCCTGGGTGTGCTGGCAGCCCTGTTGGACGTGGGTGGCACCGCCATCCTCGACCCGCAGACGCTCAGCCTGCATGACGCCGATGGCTGGCGCCGGCAGTATTTGGTGCGCGACGGTGCGCCCATCCGCAATCACCTGCTGATCCTGCGCGATGCGGAAGAGCAGAAGGGGCGCTACTGGATCCATACGCGCGGCATGCGCAAGTTTGGCCGTCCGGACATCAGCCTTCGCAACGTGCCGGAAAGCGAGAGTGATCGCGCGGGGCTGTTGTGTGAGCGACTGGTGGAACTTGAGGCGCTGGGCGCGCACTTCGTCGACGGGCAGCCGCTTGAGGCGGAGGGTTTACCCGGGACGCTGGTGGCGAGATTGGGTGGTGGTTTTGAGGATCCGGAATTCAACAATACGTTTGTTGAGTTTCGCTGGCCGGATTGATTTTCCGCTCTGCTCCTTCTCCCTCCGGGAGAAGGTTGGGGTGAGCCACCTAAAGGTGGTGAAGGGCGGTGCTCGTAGCGACGCTCCATTGTTCGTCGTCCCTGCGAAAGCAGGAGGCGCTTAACAACAGCGAAGCTGGTTAGCCAACGTCTGCGGGTCTGGTTCTGGCGACAGCGCCCACAACCAGAGGCACACCCCGGTCGCGCACAGGGTGCGCTCCTACAGTAGAACCGAGGATTCAAACGTCCGCCGCGTAGGCGGCACTCTGGCCATAACGCCACAAACTGAGGCACATCCGGTCGCGCACAGGGTGCGCTCCTACAATAGCCGTAGACACCCAAGGAAACGTGGCTCGAGCGACGGCAAAGGTCGAGGTTGTATGCCAGCAAGAATCAGCTCGCCCCAAGAGGAGAAGCTACCGCTGACACCGAGGACACCAAAACGTCGAACGCTGCCCCAACACCACCTGCCGAATCGGCGTCCCACACACCCGGCAAGCCTCACCCTCGCGCCCATACACCTGCAACTCGCGAAAGAAATATCCGGGCGCACCGTCGGGATTGATGAAGTCGCGCAGCGTCGTGCCACCGCGTTCAATCGCCCATGCAAGGATGCGTTTCACCTCACCTGCCAATCGTGCATAGCGCGCACGCGAGATGGAACCCGCCGGCTTGCGCGGATCAATGCCTGCCGCAAACAGCGCCTCGCTCGCATAGATATTTCCCACGCCCACCACGATGGCGTTGTCCATCAAAAACAGTTTCACCGCCGCGGTACGTCCGCGCGAGCGTCGCCACAATAGATCACCGTCGAAATCATCGGTGAGCGGTTCCGGGCCGAGCGCAGCGAGCAACTCATGGGTCTCCCCGGGGGGCTGCCACAGCAGGCAACCGAAGCGGCGGGAGTCGGTGAAACGCAGAATGCGCGGGCCTTCGGTGGCGGTGGGCTCCAGCGCGATGTCTACGTGATCGTGTTTGCCCACCAATGCATCGGGTGGCAGCACGCGTAGTACACCCGTCATGCCCAGGTGCAACAACGGGCTGCCGGCCTGCGTGTGGAGCAACAGATACTTCGCGCGCCGCTCGACCGATTCGATGCGTTGGCCGGGTAACAGCTCGGTAATCTCGGGGGGAATCGGCCAGCGCAGATCCGGACGTCGCAGTATGACGCCGGTCACGCGTCGGCCGATCAAATGGGGCGCGATACCGCGACGGGCTGTTTCAACTTCGGGCAACTCAGGCACAACGACATCTCGCTAGTAAACATGTGGGAGCGCACCTTGTGCGCGACCGCAGCGTCACAGGGAATCGCTCCGCTGGCTTGTCGCGCACAGGGCCATGTTTCAGCTCCAGTCGGCATGGAAGCTGCCCGGCTTGTCGATGCGCTCGAACGTATGCGCACCGAAGTAATCGCGCTGCGCCTGCACCAGGTTCGCCGGCAATCGTTCGGCGCGGTAGCCGTCGTAGTAGGCGATGGCAGAGGAGAAGCCTGGCACCGGCACGCCGACATTCACTGCGGCGGAAACCACTTCGCGCAGCGCGCCCTGGTATTGCGTGGCGATGTCGCGGAAGTATGGGTCCAGCAGCAGGTTCTTCAGTTGCGCATCACCCGCATAGGCATCGGTAATTTTCTGCAGGAAGCGCGCACGAATGATGCAGCCCGCGCGGAAGATGCGCGCAATGGTGCCGTAGGGCAGGTTCCACTGGTATTCGTCCGAGGCGGCCCGCAGCTGCGCGAAGCCCTGCGCGTAGGACACGATCTTGCTGAAGTAGAGGGCGCGTCGCACTGCCTCGATGAACGCGGTGCGGTCGCCGCTGAACTTCGTGGCCTCCGGGCCAGGCAGCATGCGGCTGGCGACGACGCGCTCATCCTTCAGTGCCGAAAGCAGCCGCGCGAATACGGACTCGGTGATCAACAGCAGCGGCACGCCAAGATCCAGCGCGCTCTGGCTGGCCCACTTGCCGGTGCCCTTCTGGGCGGCGCTGTCGAGGATCACGTCGACCAGCGCCTTGCCCGTGTCTGGGTCTTTCTTTTTGAAGATGTCGGCGGTGATGCTGATCAGGTAGCTGTCCAGCTCGCCCTTGTTCCAGTCGGCATAGACCGCGGCCAGTTCGTCGTTGGAGAGGCCAAGCACGTGGCGTAGCACCGAGTAGCTCTCGGCGATCAATTGCATGTCGCCGTATTCGATACCGTTGTGCACCATCTTCACGTAATGGCCGGCGCCATTGGGGCCCATGTAGGCCACGCATGGGTCGCCATCGGGCGCCCGCGCGGCGATTTCGGTGAGGATGGGCGCAACCAGGTCGTAGGCTTCGCGCGGGCCGCCCGGCATGATCGAGGGACCATGCAGCGCACCTTCCTCGCCACCGGAGACGCCGGTGCCGATGAAATGCAGCCCGGCGGCCTGCATCTCGCTCTCACGGCGGATGGTGTCCTTGAAGAAGGTATTGCCGCCGTCGATCACGATATCGCCCTTGTCGAGCAGGGGCTTCAAATCCGCGAGGGTGGCGTCGGTGGGTTCGCCGGCCTTCACCATCAACAGGATGCGGCGAGGCTTTTCCAGCGAATCGACGAATTCCTGCAACGTATAGGCGGGCACCAGGCGTTTGCCCGGGTTTTGGGCAATGACCTCGTCAGTGCGCTCGCGGTGGCGGTTGTAGACGGATACCGCATGGCCGCGGCTCTCGATATTGAGGGCCAGGTTGCTGCCCATGACCGCCATGCCAACTACGCCGATCGCCTGCTGACTCATGTCGTCGCTCCTGCCGGGGGATCCCATTCATATGGGGAGGCGTGGCGCGGGTGCAAGTGGCGCGCGAGCGCTAACGCGCCTTCAGCGCTTCGTTGGTGGCTTGCCGCGGCATGTAGCGGATGGAGATCAGCGCCACGCGATCGCCCACCCGCACATAGCGCTGTGGACCGGTAACCGAGGTTTCCCCGAACTCGAGCCGTTGGCCATCGAGGGTGAGCGCGGCCAGCGGAGGCATCAGGCCGATCTTGGCGGGCGTGAAGTCGCTCAAGGGGCGCCAGCTAAGCACCGCGGCGGCAGCGGTATCGGCAAGCTCGCCCAGACGGCCGTCATCGGCGCGGGCAGCGGCGCCATCGGTGCGCCACCAGTGACCGTCGCGCTTGGTGTAGTGCTCTTCCGGGTCCTTGCCAACCGTCAGTGCCACTTCCGTGACGGTCTCGGGCGCCAGCTTGAGCAAGGTGCCGGGCGCCTCGTCGTTATCGCGCTGCCACTGCCAGCCCGCTGCGGCGGCCAGCACTATCGCGCCGCCGATCAGCCATAGGCGCTGTCGTGCAGCCCGCTTCATGCGCGCCGCCGCCGCCAGGCGATCCAGGCGCCGATGGCCAGCAGCAGCAGCGGCAGCACCACCAGAAAGCCCAGGGTGACGGCGCTCAACTGCGCCTGCGAAATCTGTAGCACGCGATCGGGCGCGCCACGCGGGGGCAGGTTCACCAATGCGTCGTCACCAAGCAGCCAGTCGAAGATGCGTTCGCCCAGCGCGCGATTGCCGCCGTTGCCCAGGAAGGTGTTGGAGAGGAAATCGCCGTCGCCAATTACCACCACGCGCTGCTCGGCCTTGTCCGGGCTCGGCGACAGCCGGTTCATGGCAAAGCCGAAGTCGAGCGGACCTTTCAGTTCGCCCGCGTTGGCGTCGTACTGGATGGTGGAGCTGTCAGCGTTGTCGATCGGCTTGAACTCAGTCCAGCTCTGCGCACTGGAGCGCAGGAACGCGCCGACCTTCCAATCCGTGCGCGCGGCCAGCGCCAGTGCGGAGACCTGCGGAAACAACGTGGTGAGCGTGAGGCCACGGGTGATCGCGTGCGACGGGTAATCGCCCAGCGCGATCATGCGCGGATCCTTCAGGCCCAGCGCCGCGCCCTGGCCGTCGACCAGTACGCCCGGCAGCATGCGGATGCCCAGCGCGTCGGCGAGCGGCTGCAGGTGCAAGTCATCGTTGGACGGCTCACTAAGCCAGAGCAGGTTGCCACCGTTGGCAACGTAATCGGTCAACGCCTTCACCGCACCTTCGGGCAGTGCCATTTCGGGGCTGGCGAGCACCACCAGGTCGGTGTGCTGGGGAACCGCGGTTACCTGCGCAAAGCTCAGCGGGACAGCACGCATGCCGCGACCTTCCAGCTGCGTCATGAAGGTGCCGAGATCCGCGTTGCCCTTGTCATCCGGGCGACGCTCGCCGTCGCCGGACACAAATGCCACGATGCGCTCACCGCCGCGTGCCAGGCGTTCCAGCGCATTGGTGAGGCTGCGTTCGGACAGCTCGTCCAGACGCTGCTCGCGACCCTGGTAATGGATGATCAGCGCACCATCGACGGTGATGCCCAGTTCACGCATCGCGGCGGGATCTTGCTGCGGATCGACGAAGCGAAGCGTGAGATCGCTTTTGACCAACTGATACCGCTGCACGAAACCGGCGATGTTGTGGCGCAGATCGCTCTGTGGGTTGGCATAGCTGACGATTTCCACCGGACCATGCAAGGTGGCGAGCACGGCACGGCTTTCCGAAGAAAGGCTCGCGCGGCCATCGTAGGTCCAGTCGGAGACGTGGTCGTAGCGGTCGCAGAGGTAGCCAATGGCGCCCGCGCCCACCAGCAGCGCCAGCGCAAATAGCCATCCATTCACATGTCGAAAGAAGTGCTTCATCAGCCGCGCTCCCGTTCGGCAGCGAGGCGTTGCGTGGCCAGTGTCAGCGCCACCACGATCACCAGCACAAACCAGGCGATATCCGCCGTGGATACCAGCCCGCGCAGCAAGGTTTCCAGATGTCCGCTCAACGCCAGCCAATTGAATACACCGCTGGTGGCGCCGGCTTTCTGCGCCGCAATGTCCATGCCGGCTAGTACGAGGCCAATGGTGAGCGCGACGCTGGCGGCAATCGATGCGTGCGACGCATAGGCTGAGCACGCCACGCCAATCGCGGCGAGCGCAGCCAGTGTGAGCAGCACGCCCAGCGAGGCGGAAGCGAGTTTGCCCCAGTCCAGCGTGACGCCATGGGCAAGGCTCAGCGGCATGGCCAGTGCCAGCGCCAACCACACCACCAGCCACAGCATCAGCGCCAGGTATTTGCCCAGCACGATGCGTGAGGCGGGCAGGCCGGCCGCGAACCACAACGGCAACGTGCCGTTGCTGCGTTCGCCGGCCAGGGTCGACATGGTCAGCAGCGGCACGATGACCAACGCCAGCTCAACCACGCCAAACGGCAGGATGCCGCCGGTAAGGATGCTGCTGAGCATCGGCACGCCCACCAAGTCGGTGTAACCTGGCCCGCCGGGCAGTGCGGCCAGCTTGATCTGTCCGGCCAGGAAGCCGCCCAGCAGCAGCACGAAACGCCAAGCCAATTGCGCCAGCGTAAGCGCAGCAAGTACCCAGGCCAGCGGACGGACAAACAATCGGTGCAGCTCCAGCCGCGTCACGGCAAGCACGCTCATGCGGCGTGCATCCTGTCGCCCAGGCCGTCGCCACGCATGGCGATATCGAAGAAGGTTTGTTCCAGCATCTTGTGGTCGTCGCCGTTGATCGGGCTGTCGTAATGCAGGCGGCCCTCGTGCAGGATCGCCACGCGATCGCACGCCGCCGTCACCTCGGCCAGCAGATGGGTGGAAAGGATGATGGCCGTGCCGGCCGCCGCCTGTTCGCGGATGACTGAGCGCAGCGCGGCCACCTGCACCGGATCGAGCGCATTGGCTGGCTCGTCCAGCACCAACAGCGACGGCTGATGCAACAGCGCGCAGGCCAGCCCGAGTCGCTGGCGCTGACCCTGTGACAGCACGCCGGCCAGGCGGCGTGCGAGTGGGCCCAGTTCGAGGCGATCGACGATGCGCTGGCGGGCTTGGTTAAGGGCCGCCCCATGCAGGCCGCGCAGGCGCCCATGGGCGTCCAGATGTTCGCTTACGGTCAGTTCTGGCCACAGCGGGGCACGTTCCGGCAGCCAGCCAATGGCACGGCGGGCGAGCTCCGGGTGCTCGATGAAGTCCTCGCCGTTCAGCTTTATTGCGCCGCTATCGGGTGCCAGCGCACCGGCAACCATGGCCAGGGTGGTGGACTTTCCAGCCCCGTTGACCCCCAGCAAACCCAGCACCTGACCGGCGTCCAGCCGCAGGCTGAGATCGGCCACGGCACGTCGGCCGGCCCGATGACGGGTTATGTGATCCAGTTGCAATACAGCAGTAGGCGCGCTCATTGCATGATTGTCACGGCGCCCCCAACTTCACACAACTGGGGGAGGGCGCTTGTGCGCGGCACAGCACATTAACGTTGTCACGCCGAAGAGGTGCGACAATATTTTACGCTGTCCATGCTGGCGGGTACGGAAACCCCTCGTTTAGACTGAAATTTCATACACCTGGGTATTTCCCGATGCTCGACGCAGTCCTCAATTTCTTGTCCAACGGCATCACGCATGCCGGGTGGGTCAGCATGGTCATCTACATGCTGATCATGACGCAGCTCACCATCTTCACGGTGACGCTGTACCTCCACCGTTGCCAGACCCACCGCGGCGTGGATCTGCATCCGGTGGTTGCGCACTTCTTCCGCTTCTGGGGCTGGCTCACCACGGGCATGGTCACCAAGGAGTGGGTGGCAGTGCATCGAAAGCACCACGCCAAGGTCGAGACCGAGGAAGATCCGCACAGCCCGCAGATCTACGGCATCAAGAAAGTGTTCTGGGACGGCGTGTCGCTGTACCGCGACGCCAGCGAGGTGAAGGAAGATCTCGAGAAGTACGGCCGTGGCACGCCCGACGACTGGATCGAGCGTAACCTCTACGGCGCCCATCCCTATTGGGGCCCGACCTTGATGCTGTTCATCAGCTTCGCGCTGTTCGGCGTGATCGGTGCTGCCCTGTGGGCCGTGCAGATGATCTGGATCCCGTTCTGGGCTGCCGGCTTCGTCAATGGCATCGGCCACTGGTGGGGCTACCGCAACTTCGAGAGTGCCGACACCGCGACCAACCTGATCCCGTGGGGCTTCTGGATCGGCGGCGAAGAGCTGCACAACAATCACCATGCCTTCCCGAGCTCGGCCAAGTTCGCCCTGCGCAAGTGGGAGTTTGACATCGGCTGGGCAGCCATCTGCGCCCTGCGCGCGGTTGGCCTGGCCAAGGTGCTGCGCGTGGCGCCCACGCTCGACGTGCGCCCCAACGTGCATCTGCCGGACGCCGAAACGCTCAAGGGCGTGCTGACCCATCGTTTCGCTGCGATGACTGACTACTACCGCAACGTGATCATGCCGACCTTCCGCGATGAAGCGCAGCATGCCGGTGACAACATCAAGTCGGTGCCGCGCCGCATGCGTCGCGCGCTTGCCGATGGCGGTCGCTGGCTGGACAGCGAAGGTCGTGATCGCATGCAGGCCGTGCTGGCCAAGCGTCCGACCCTCAGCACCGTGTGCGACTTCCGCAACCGCCTGGCAGCCTTGATGGAGCAGCGCGGTCCGGACCAGGCGCTGAAGGGCCTGCAGCAGTGGATCGCCGAAGCCGAGCAGAGCGGTATCCGCGCCCTGCAGGAATTCGCCGCCCGCCTGAAGAGCTACTCGGTGGCTGCTGCCTGATCGGTTCGATCAAGTGATGTGAAAAGCCCGCCGCAAGGCGGGCTTTTTTTGTGGGAAAGCCAAGCGCTGGGTGCAATCCCTATGACGTCATCCCGGCGCAGGCCGGGATCCAGTGATGTACGGCATGGTTGTCGCGTGCCGCCACTAGGCTGTGCTTGTGGCTGGTAAATCGACCCTTGGGCACATTTGGACGTCCACGTCGCTGGATGACCAGCTCCGCGGTTGTGAAGCGCCTCCGGCCTGCGCCGGGATGACGAGTTGGAGAGGCAGTCGCTTGGTTGGAGGCAACAAAAAACCCGCCTTGCGGCGGGGTTTTTGTGGGTAAGGCACTGGATCCCGATTTACATCGGGATGACCTGCCAGAGGCAGGTCACTTGATCTTGCCTTCCTTGTAGATCACGTGCTTGCGAACCACCGGATCGTACTTCTTGAACTCGAACTTTTCCGGGGTGTTCTTCTTGTTCTTCTGCGTGGTGTAGAAGTGGCCGGTGCCGGCCGAAGAGATCAGGCGGATCTTGTCTTGCTTGCTGTTAGCCATGGCTTAATCCTCAGATCTTTTCGCCGCGGGCGCGCAGGTCGGCCAGGACGGACTCGATGCCGTTCTTGTCGATCGTACGCAGGGCGTGGTTGGAAACGCGCAGCTTCACCCAGCGCTTCTCGCTAGGGACCCAGAAACGACGCTCGTGCAGGTTCGGCAACCAGCGGCGACGGGTTTTGTTGTTGGCATGCGAGACGTTGTTACCAGTCTGCACACCCTTTCCGGTGACTTGGCAAATACGGGCCATGTTGACCTCCTAATAGAGCGCCTTGGGGCGCGTTTGCCACCCGTTAGCCAGGGCGGCATCGGCCCAGCGGCGACTGGCGCCACGCGATGCTGGTGGATGGTGCTTTTGGGGCCGCCGTGAGGTTCGCATCGCGTTGCGAACGTGCCCGATGGCTCGGGTCGGCAGGGTCCAGCCGGCTATTCTCCCAGAAAAACAGGGCGGTGCGCAATCTTTGCTCACCTGCGAGCCCTCGCCGCATGGCGGGGCGCGGGGATGTATGGAACAATTCAGCTCTTTGCGTATTCACGCACCGCACACGAACGAGGGATACCCCAATGGCAGATATCGCCGCCAACGGCCAGGCCGGCCAGCCGCAGCTGGTGCTGCAGAAGATCTACATCAAGGACGTCTCCTACGAGGCGCCCAACGCCCCGCAGATCTTCCAGGAAGTCGGTGAAAACGACCTCCAGCCGCAGGTTCAGCTGAACCTGGGTCAGAAGTCCACTGACATGGGCAATGACCTGTTCGAGGTGGTGCTGAGCCTCACCCTGACCTGCTCCCTGGGCGAGCGCACCGCTTACCTGGCCGAAGTGCAGCAGGCTGGCGTGTTTGGCATCGCAGGCTTTAGCGAGGAAGACCAGGCCGGCATCCTCAACAGCTACTGCCCGAACCTGCTGTTCCCGTACGCGCGCCAGATGCTTTCGTCGCTTGTGCTGGAGGGTGGCTTCCCGCCGTTCCTGCTGCAGCCGATCAACTTCGATGCCCTGTACGCCGAGCAGCAGCGCCGCGTGCTGAGCGGCAGCGCCGTTCCGACGCTCAACAGCTAATCCAGCACTATGGTCGAGCGTCCGACCCTGGCCGTCCTGGGTGCCGGTTCCTGGGGCACCGCATTGGCGGCCCTCGCAGCGCGCAACCAGGTGCCGACCCGGCTGTGGGGGCGTGATGCCCCCGCGCTGGCAGCGATGGCCCAAAGCCGTTGCAACCAGCGCTATCTGCCGGATGTCGAGCTGCCGCCCGAACTCGCCTACGAGCCCGACCTGGCTGCCGCCCTGCGCGGCGCCCAGGTGGTGCTGATCGTGGTGCCCAGCCATGCGTTTGCCTCCATGCTGGAGGACATCGCGCCATGGCTGGAACCCGGTGCCCGCATTGCCTGGGCCACCAAGGGTTTCGAGCCCGGCACGGGCCGCTTCCTGCATGAGCTGGTCGATGAGCGCTTCCCGGGTCGCCCGGCGGCGGTAGTTACCGGTCCGTCGTTCGCCAAGGAAGTGGCCGCCGGCATGCCCAGCGCCGTCACCGTGCATTCCGATGACAACGCCTTTGCGCATGAGCTGGCGCTGCTGCTGCATGCGCCCAATTTCCGCGCGTATTCGGGCAGCGATGTGCTGGGTGCGGAACTGGGCGGCGCCATGAAGAACGTGCTGGCGGTGGCCACTGGTGTCGCCGACGGCATGGAGTCTGGGCCTCAACGCCCGCGCCGGTCTCATCACCCGCGGCATGAACGAGATGCTGCGGCTGGGCGTGGCGCTGGGCGCGCGGCCGGAAACCCTGATGGGCTTGGCGGGCCTGGGCGACCTGGTGCTGACCTGCACCGGTGACCTCTCGCGCAACCGCCGACTGGGCCTGGCGCTGGGTCGCGGGCAGGCCATCGACGAGGCCGTCCGCGAGATCGGCCAGGTGGTGGAAAGCGTGCTCACCGCCGACGAAGTGGCGCGCCTGGCCACCAAGCATGGGCTGGACCTGCCCATCAGCAGCGGCGTGCGCGCCGTGCTGCATGGCGAGGTCACACCGGTCGAGGGCCTGAAGGCGCTGATGGGGCGCCAGCAAAAGCCCGAGTACCCCAAGGGCCTGTTTGAGCCGGTCTGAGCGCTGACTCCTGTATCTCATCGTCCGGTGTGAAAAAACCGGACGATGAGACGCGCACGCATGCGACACCCTTGCTAAGCTGAATCTTTTGGTCGCCCTTGAGCCTGTCTTCATAGTCCACGTACGCCACGCTAGGAGCTGTTTGCCGGCGAGGCAAGGAAGAGAGAGGGAATGTATGTCGATACATGACCGAGCGATGGCGCTGTCCCGCCGGCAAACAGACCCGGCCCGTCGGGTTGCCCTGGCGTGGCCGCCATGCGGCAGCCCGCGCCTTGCACATGCCACCAGCATGGGCGGCGCCACGGTCCACCACCTGCCGGCCATGCCAGGGCAACGCGGTGCACGTGGACTATGAGGACAGGCTCTGGACCGAATGCGCATGCAGTCACCGGACGATAAAGAACACGGCGGTCTGACCACGCAACGCAGCGACAGCGGCGACGAGCTGCTGCCTGGTGCCTGGCGCAAACTGTTGGCGTCTGCCCCAGCAGGGGTCACCCACGAACGTGGCGTGCTTGGCTTTTTCCTCGAGGTGATGCTCGAGGAAGGGGTGGCATTCGCCCATCTGGACGTGGCGCCCGTGTTGCTGACCGTGGCCGAGCAGGGGCGTTTCGTGCGCCCGGCGCCGCTGGACAGCAAGCATCTGGCGCAGCATCCGCTGGAGCCGCACGAACAACGCCTGGCCTCCACCGTGCTGGGTCTGCCGCAGAGCCTGCGCAAGAGCCGCAGCTATGCGCGGCTGTCCGGCCATGTGGGCGATGCGCTGCTGGCTGAAATCCTGGATACCTCGCCGTGCTTCCTGGGCGGCCTGGGGGTCTGCGCGTATCGCGCGGCAAGTCGCACCAGCTCAACTGGCAATGGCAGATGGAGCAGGACGGCAGCCAGCGGCTGCTGCCTTCGCTGCCGGCCAACCATCGCCTGCTGCGCATCGATGGCCTGTGGTATCTCGATGCCGAGCGCGCCGAGCTGGGCCATCTGGAAGCGCCGCCGGAAGAGGCGCAGTGGCTGGATCTGCCGCCGCTGAAACACGAATACAGCCAGCGTCTGCGCGACGCCCTGCCGCACAGCCGCCTGTCACATCGTTTGCCGTTGCCGACGGTGCTGGGCGAGCTGCGCCGCGCCGAGCTGGCGCCCAAGCCGGTGCTGACCCTGCACGCGTTGACCCGCCATGCGCGGCTGGCCGCAGGTACGCCGCCGCTGGCCTATGCGCGTCTGGCTTTCGACTACGCGGGCGAGCGCTTGCCCGGTCGCGGTGGCGAGCCGCTGGTGCGCCGGGTGCGCAATGGGCATCTGGTGGAAATCATCCGCCGTCGCGCGGAAGAGCTTTCCGCGATGGAGCAGCTCGAACGCGCCGGCCTTACCCCGGGCGTCGATACCGAAGGCCTGCCCTGGGATCTGGCCGACACGCTGCCTGAAGACGCCTGGCTGTTCCCCGGCAAGGGTTACGCCGGCGCGCTGGAAGTGAACACGCCGGCGCGTTGGCTCGCGCTGCGTCCCAAGCTCGAGGCGGAAGGTTTCGTGCTCGACTACGCACCCAGCTTCCCGTTCGAGGTGCTCGAAGGACCGGTGCGCTGGTACGGCAACGCGGTAGAAGACAACGACGACCACGCCTTCGACCTGGAAATCGGCATCGAAGTGGAAGGCAGGCGCCATAACTTGTTGCCCGCGGTGGCGCAGGCGCTGGCCGAGCATCAGTTGAACCTGAGCCCCGCACCGAACGAGCCCGAAGACGCCGTGTGGTACGCGCCGGTGGACGAGCGTCGCCGCGTGCCCGTGCGCCTGAAGGAATTGCGTGGCCTGCTGGCGCCGCTGGCCGAATATCTCGAACGCCCGCGCAAAAAGCTTCACCTGCCACGCGTGCAGGCCGGCCGCCTGGAAGAACTGGTCGAAGCGCTGCCCAGCGGTGGTGCGCTGGAAGCGCCCGAGGCGTTGCGTGGTTTCACTGCGCGCCTGCGCGATGCCGCCGATCGCGCCAGTGACGCCGTGCCCGAAGGCCTCACCGTCGAGATGCGCCCCTACCAGCGCGAAGGGCTGCGTTGGCTCAATGCGTTGGCCGAGGCCGGTGTCGGTGGCGTACTGGCCGACGACATGGGCCTGGGCAAGACGCTGCAGCTCATCACCCATCTGCTGGCACTGAAAGAGCGCGGTGAGCTTACGCAGCCGGCGTTGATCGTGGTGCCGACCAGCCTGATACCGAACTGGCAGGCGGAAGTGGCGCGTTTCGCACCGGCGCTGCGCGTGCTGGCGTTGCACGGGCCGCAGCGCGGCGGTGACTTCTCGCAACTGGGCGCGCAGGACATCGTGCTCACCAGCTACGCCTTGTTGCCGCGCGACGTGGTCACACTGCGCAAGCAGCCGTTCGCGTTGATCGTGCTGGACGAAGCGCAGCAGGTGAAGAACCCGCGCACGCAGGCGCGCCGCGCCGTGCTGAGCCTGCGCGCGCCGCGCTGTATCTGCCTCACCGGCACACCGCTGGAAAATCACCTGGGCGAACTGTGGTCGCAGGTGGATCTGGCGGTGCCCGGCCTGCTGGGTGACGAGGGTGCCTTCCGTCGGCACTATCGGGTGCCGATCGAACGTCATCGCGACACCGAATGCCAGGATCGCCTCAATCGCCGCCTGGCGCCCTTCATCCTGCGCCGTACCAAGTCGCAGGTGGCGTCCGAGCTGCCGCCCAAGACTGAGATCACCCGCCGCATCGTGCTGGAAGGTCGTCAGCGTGAACTGTATGAAAGCCTGCGCCTGTCGCTGGCCGAAGAGTTGCGCGAGGTGATTGCGCAGCGCGGTATTTCGCACAGTGGCATCGTGGTGCTCGACGCGCTGCTCAAGCTGCGCCAGGTTTGCTGCGATCCCCGCCTGGTGAAACTCGAAGCGGCGCGCGGCGTGCGCGATTCGGCCAAGTTCGAATTGCTGATGGACATGCTGCCCGCCTTGCTCGCGGAAGGCCGCAAGGTGCTGTTGTTCTCGCAGTTCACCGAAATGCTCAAGCTGATTGCGCACGAGCTCGATCGCCAGCGCATCCGCTATGTCACGCTCACTGGCGAGACGCGCGACCGCGCCGAGCCGGTGCGGCAGTTCCAGGAGGGCGAGGTACCGCTGTTCCTGCTCTCACTGAAAGCTGGCGGCGTGGGCCTCAACCTTACGGCGGCCGACACGGTGATTCACTATGACCCGTGGTGGAACCCCGCTGCTGAAGCGCAGGCGTCCGATCGTGCCCATCGCATTGGCCAGGACAAGCCGGTGTTCGTGTTCCGCCTGATCACCGGCGGCACGGTGGAGGAGCGCATCGAGGAGTTGAAGGCGCGCAAGGCGGAGCTGGCGGAGGCAGTGCTGGAGGGCGGTGGCACACGCGAGAAGCTCAGCTTTGATCAATCGGATCTGGATGCGTTGCTGGCGCCAGCCTAGAACGCTGCCTGCTTTTGTAGGAGCGCACTCTTGACGTGCTGCGGGGCTAGAGCGCCGGCCTCGTCCGCAATAACGCATCCACGGCCTGCTGCCACTGCGGCGAGCCCACCGGTGACTGGGGTGCCTCCTGTCCCAGCTTGTGTTGCACCGCGCGGTTCCATTCGTCCGAACCGCGATCCGGCTCATGGCCGGCGTCAGTGATGTGCAGCCGGCTGTCCACCCACGCATACCAACCCGCCGAACCGAGCACGGCGTTGTCAGGCGCGGCTTTGGGTTTGGGCGGCTGCTGGTCCGGCGGCGGTGAGGCGGGCGAGCAGGCGGTCAGTAGCGCGAACGGCAACATGGCGAGATAGCGGCGCATGGCGTCCTCCGATCAACGAGTCCACTACCGAGACTAACGGCAGCGGTGGTCTCGGCGATGAATCGCGCCTGACGTCAGGGTCGCGCGGCGACTTCATCGATATGCGCGAGCAGGTCCGCCGGGTCTTCGTAGACACGGAATGCACCGGCCTCTTCCAGCTCTTCCTTGCCGTAACCGCCGGAAAGCAGGCCCACGCCCAGTGCACGCGCGCGTTGCGCAGCCAGCATGTCCCAGATGCTGTCGCCGACGATGAGGCTGTGATGAATATCCACGCCCAGTTGTGCGGCAGCGGTGATGAACAGGTCCGGATCAGGCTTGGCGTAGCGCACCTGATCGCGCGTCACCACCGGTACCTTTGATGGATCCACGCCCAGCGCTTCGAGATTGTGCGCGGCCGTGGTCATGCGGCCGCTGGTGGCGATGGCCCAGGGAATGCCTTCCTCGGTGAGAAAAGCCAGCAGCTCGCGGGCGCCGGGCAGCGGCCGCACCGCGCCTTGGGTGGCCTGCCGGTTGTATGCCTGGGCGTGGCAGTCGCGCAGCCGTGTCAGCCGTTCCTCAGTGATCTCCACGCCGGTTTCGCGCAACAGCATATTGGCGAACAGGCCACCGCTCATGCCTATCTTGCGATGGATGCGCCACACCGAAACTTCCAGCCCTTCGCGATCGAGCGCTTCCTTCCACGCCAGCACGTGCTGGTAAACGCTGTCGACCAGCGTGCCGTCGAGATCGAAGAGGAAGGCGCTATCGCTGCGAGGCATGGTGGGTTCGCTCAATCGGGCGTGGCACTGAAGCATAGCCCCCTACGGGGAAGCGTGATGCAAGTCGTTCCGCGCCGTAGGGTCGTGTAGGGGCTGACATAAATCGTTGTGGGAAAAGTCTAGCGTGTGTGCTGTCGAACGAGCACATCCTGCCGGGAGCCGGGTGGCAAGTCGCAGCAAAGGCGGGGCGCAGTCTGTCGACTACGTTTCGCCCCTCGCGAACTTGGCGCAAGTGAATGGCTCCGGTGAATGGCCCGCACGACACCCTAATCAGCGCGTCCGGGAGAGCCTTATGAAAAGCAAATACCTTCTCGCCATCACGGGGCTGGCGACGTTTTTTGCCGCGGAATCGATCCGTGCGCAAGACGCCTACGGTCGCATGGCGTTTATCGGCAACATTGTGCAGAGTGCCTGCAGCTCCAACCTTCCCCTACTGGGCATGCAGGGCGGCATGGGTAGCTGTAGCCGTGACAGTGCCCTGCAGGCCGTCTACGCGGAGCAGTTAGCCATACCGCGATCGGGCACCGGTATCGCCATGCTCGACTACTTCGCTGATCGACCCGATGGCGGCCAGAAGTACGTGGCGACGCGCCAGTACCGTTAAGCGGAAGGCGAACGGCTGACGGTGACGTCAGCCGTTCGGTACGAGCGGCTTGCCGGCGTCGAGCACCGCGAGCGCGGCGGCGCCGAGCAAGCCGGGATCCGGATGCATCATCGCCACGGTCGGCACCTGTTCCATCGTTTCGCGGAAACGGCCCTTGGCTTCGAAGCGTTCGCGGAAGCCGCCGTGTTTCAGCCAGGGCAGCAGGATGGGCAGCATGCCGCCCGTCAGATAGACACCGTCCCAGCCACCCAGGTTGAGCACGAGGTCGCCCGCCACGCTGCCGAAGATGCCGGCGAGTGTTTCCACCGTGCGTACGCACAGCGCGTCGCTGCCCGCCTCGGCGCGTGCGGTGATGTCTTCGGGCGTGTATTCCTCCGGCGGCTGGCCGGCGATGTCAGCGAGGGCCAGGTAGAGATTCACCAGGCCGTTGCCGCAGATCATCCGTTCGTTGGAGACGCGGCCGAAGCGCGCGTTGAGCCGATGCAGAATCTCCACGTCTTCGGTGGTGTGCGCGGCGAAGCCGGCGTGGCCGCCTTCGGTTTCCAGCACGCTCCAGCGGCCCTCGCGACGCAACAGGCCGGCCACGCCCAGGCCCGTGCCGGGGCCGACCACCACGAACGTCTGCGTGTCACGCGTGCCCAGCGGGGGCATCGCCTGCGCACCGACCGAGGAAAGCTGCTCATGCGTGTGCAACGGCACCGCCATCGCCTGCGCCGCGAAATCGTTGAACAGGTGCACCGCTTCCATGCCCAGCTCGGCCTGCAGCGCATGCGCCGAAACCTGCCACGGATTGTTGGTGACCTTCACTGTCTCGCCTTCGCTCACGCGACCCGCGGCAGCGATGATCGCGCGCGACGCGGTGAAGCCGGTGTCCTCAAAATACTGGCGCATGGCCTCGGCCAGCGAGTCATGGTCCTTGACGCGGTAGCGTCGCACGCTGTCGTCCATCAACGGGTTGGCACGGCCCGTATCAGCCAGTGCAAATCGCACATTGGTGCCGCCGAGGTCAGCAAGCAAAGTCGGGGCGACACGGGCTGGTGTTCTCATGGACGGTCCTGCGCTTGGGGAGACAGTAAGCGTGACTCCCTCGGGCTTTTTCGTCCAGTACTGCGCCGCGGCGAACGGCGGTTTTTCGCCATTCGCCGCCGCATGGCCGGCCTTCTGGGCGTCCAGACGGGCCCGGCCCGTTGCGTCCGCGCGGAGGTCGGCGCCTCCCGCGGCAGGCGCCGCCGATCAGCCGCCGAGATAGGCCGACGGCGTGGCGCTGAAGCCCGCCTTTACCTGCCTGGCGGTGTCGTCGGCGAGCACTTCGGCGTCGCCACGCTCCAGTGCTTCCAGCGTGCGCCTGGCGATGTCGGCGGGGCTGCTCTTGGGTGCATCGACGTGGCTGACCATGTCGGTGTCGATATAGCCGGCATGGATGCCGAGCACCTGCGTGCCCTGCTCGCGCAATTCATTGCGAAGGCTGTTGGTGAGCGCCCAGGCGGCGGCCTTGGATACGGAATACGCACTGCTCGTGCCGAGGCTGATCCAGCTCAGCGCGGAAAGCATGTTTACCAGCGCGCCGCCGCCGTTCTTCTTGAGCACGGGTGCGAACGCGACGCTCATGGTGTGGATGCCGTAAAGGTTCGTTTCCATCACGTGGCGCAGGTTCTTGTCGCCTTCCTTCGCGTCGAGCAGCGGCGTGCCGCCGGTGATGCCGGCGTTGTTGATCACGATGTCCACATCGTTGGCGAGGGCGGCCGCCGCGGCAACGTCGTGCGGGTTGGTCACGTCCAGCTTTACCGGGATGACGCCCGGAAGCGTGACCGTTGCCGGGTCGCGGGCGCCCGCATAGACCTTGGCGGCACCGGCGGCGAGCAGGGCTTTGGCGAAGGCGAGACCGAGGCCGCGATTGGCGCCGGTGACGAGAGCGATGGAACCTTGGATTTTCATGGGCTGAAACTTCCTGATGGCAATGGATGGGAGTCGATCATAATATGATGACAGTCATCCAATGGGGTCGACGCAGACAGGTTCAATGGCTGCTGCCGCAGGTGATGACACCAGGATCGCGTTGATGCCGCCGTCACAAAAAGTCGCTTGCATGACGCTAGCTTCCATTTATATGATACACGTCATATAAAGAATTCGGTGGGCTCGCCCATGCAGCGCAAGAGCTTCGAAGACATGTCCTGTCCGATCGCCCGCAGCCTGGAGCGGGTAGGCGAGTGGTGGAGCATGCTGATCCTGCGGGATGCCTTCTACGGCGTGACCCGCTTCGATGACTTCCAGGCAGGCCTGGGCATCGCCCCCAACATGCTCAGCCGGCGGTTGTCCGGGCTGGTCGAGGCCGGCCTGCTCGAACG
The DNA here is from genome assembly GCA_963783075.1 of uncultured Gammaproteobacteria bacterium. Taxonomy (GTDB): domain Bacteria; phylum Pseudomonadota; class Gammaproteobacteria; order Xanthomonadales; family Rhodanobacteraceae; genus Dyella. Next base: position 1,227,077 of record CAWAMF010000001.1, read on the forward strand.
CCGACGCTATAGCGAGCGGCCAGCGCGCGACGAGTACGTGCTTACGGCGCGCGGGCAGGATTTCCGCCCGGTGTTGCTCTCGCTGATGGCGTGGGGCAACCGTCACTTTGCGCCCGAGGGCATCAGCACGTTCCTTGCCGACGAGATCACCGGCCGCGCAGCGGAGCCTGTACTCGTGGATGCGAACACCGGGGCGTCGATCACGCGCGAACGTCATGTCGTCCATGCCGGCCCCACCGCCAGCGAGCGCATGCGCGCACGTATCGAATCCTCTTATCGCCGTGCCCAAGGCGCGCGCGAATCCCTTTCTTCTCGTTGATTCCGGAGCTATCCCATGAGCAGCATCACTGTCGCCGAGCGCGTGGACGCGCCGCCCGAGGTGGAACCCGCACCTCGCCACCGTCGCAAGCACCTGGTCAGGGCGGCCATGGGCGCGGCCGTGGTGGCTGGCGTCATCTATGGCGGTCACTGGTGGAGCGTTGGCCGCTTCATTGAAAGCACCGACGATGCCTACGTCGGCGGTGATGTCACCGTCATCGGTCCCAAGGTACCCGGCTACATCGCCGAACTCGCGGTGACCGACAATCAGGCCGTGCATGCCGGCGACCTGTTGGTGAAGATCGACGATCGCGACTACCTCGCCGCCCTGGCCAAGGCCGAGGGCGCCGTGGCGGCGCAGGAAGCATTGCTGGCCAATCTCGATGCCACGGAACAATTGCAGCTCGCCGTGATCAATCAGTCCAAGGCCGGGGTTGCCGCAGCTGACGCCGAACAAGTGCGCTCGCGTGATGACGAAGCGCGCTATCGCGATCTATCGAGCCGCTCCGCAGTGTCCATCGAGAGCGCACAGCGCGCTGACGCCACGTACAAGACCGCGCAGGCTGACACCCAAAAAGCACAGGCGTCGTTGCTCGCCTCACAACGCCAGCTCGATGTGATCGCCTCGCAGAAACTGCAGGCGCGCGCCGCGCTGGCGCAGGCAAAAGCCGAGCGCGATATCGCCAAGCTCAACGAAGGCTACACGCAGCTACGCGCGCCGGTGGATGGCGTGATCGGCAACCGGCGCGCGCAAGTGGGTGCGTTCGCTCCCGCCGGCACGCAACTGCTTTCGGTCGTGCCGGCGCACGGTCTGTGGGTGGACGCCAATTTCAAGGAAGACCAGCTTGCCCGCATGCATGAAGGGCAGGCCGTGGATATCCGTGCCGACGTGATGCCCGGCAAGGTATTCCGCGGTCATCTCGCCAGCCTGGCCCCAGCCACGGGGGCACAGTTCAGCGTGTTGCCGCCGGAAAACGCCACCGGCAACTTCACCAAGGTGGTGCAGCGCGTGCCGGTGCGCGTGGTGCTGGAGAACAAGGACGATGTACTGGGCGTGTTGCGCCCGGGCCTGTCGGTAGTCGCCGAGGTGGATACGCGCGACGCCGGCACCGCAGGCGCGCCATGAACACTACGGTTGCCGGATGGCGGTTCGCCGCGCCCATCGATCCATCCGCGCTGAGCATGGCGCAGAAGGTGTTCGCCTTCGCCAGCATGTGCGTAGGCATGTTTATCGCGCTATTGGATATCCAGATCGTGTCCGCATCGCTGCGCGATATCGGCGGTGGACTTTCCGCCGGCACCGATGAAACGGCCTGGGTGCAAACCAGCTATCTGATCGCCGAGATCGTGGTGATTCCGCTATCGGGTTGGCTGTCGCGTGTGTTCTCCACACGCTGGCTGTTCGCTGCTTCCGCGGCAGGTTTCACCGTCACCAGCATGCTGTGCGGCGCCGCGTGGGACATCAAGAGCATGATCGTGTTTCGCGCGCTGCAGGGTTTCCTTGGCGGCTCGATGATCCCGTTGGTGTTCACCACCGCCTTCGTATTCTTCGGCGGCAAGCAGCGCGTGGTTGCTGCCGCCACCATTGGTGCACTGGCATCGCTGGCACCGACGCTCGGCCCGACCCTGGGTGGCTGGATCACCGACAACTCATCGTGGCACTGGCTGTTCTTCATCAATTTGGTGCCGGGCATCTTCGTCACCGTTGCCGTGCCGACGCTGGTGAACATCGATTCGCCGGACCTTTCGCTGCTGCGCCGCGCCGATTACCTCGGCATGGCCTTGCTGGCAGCGTTTCTCGGTTGCCTCGAATACACGCTGGAAGAAGGTCCACGCTGGAACTGGTTCAGCGACAGCACCATTCTCACCACGGCGTGGATCTCGGGGCTGGGCGGCGTGGGCTTCATCGTGCGCAGCCTTACTTACGAACACCCCGTGGTGGATTTGCGCGCCTTGCGTGACCGCAATTTTGCGCTCGGCTGTTTCTTCTCTTTCATCACCGGCATCGGCCTGTTCGCCACCATTTATCTGACACCGCTGTTTCTCGGGCGCGTGCGTGGTTACAGCGCGTTGGAAATCGGTGAGGCGGTGTTTTCCACCGGCGTGTTTCAGATTCTCACCATCCCGATCTACTCGATACTGGCGCAACGCTTCGATCTGCGCTGGATCCTGCTGGCCGGGCTGGTGCTGTTTGCCATCTCCATGTGGGAGTTCACGCCCATTACGCATGACTGGGGCGCGCAACAACTGTTGTTGCCGCAAGCCTTGCGCGGCATGGGTCAGCAACTGGCGATTCCACCCACGGTAACGCTTACGCTTGGCGGGCTGGCACCGTCGCGCCTCAAGCTGGCATCCGGGCTGTTCAACCTGATGCGCAATCTTGGCGGTGCGATTGGCATCGCCGTGTGCGCGACCATTCTCAACGATCGCACCAACCTGCATTTTTATCGCATGGCCGAGCGGCTCAATACCAGCAACGAGGCGATGAACCAGTGGCTGGCGCAAACCTCCAGTCACCTCATGACGCTGGGACAGGGTGCGAGCGAAGCCGCTGGCGGTTCGCTGGCGCAATTGTGGCAACTGACATTTCGCGAGGCGCAGACGCTGTCTTACGCCGATGCATTCCTCGCCATCATGGTTTGTTTCGTGGTTGCCGCCGTCATGGTGCCACTGATGCAGAAGGTGGCGCCGCCAGCTGCGCCCTCTGCGGACGCGCACTGAGCCTGCCTTCATGTCTTCCTCATTCACCGACTCCCCGCGGATTACCCCGATGTCTCTTTCCCCGAAACGGCTTGGGCATGCGCTCGCCTCGATGGCGCTGACCGCAGCCTTGTCGGCCTGCATGGCCGGCCCCAACTACACGCGTCCTGACCTGAAGACCGGCGTCGACTACACGCAGCAGTCGCAGCTGAGCGAGCGCGCACCGGCTGCACCTACGCCGACGCTCGATACCTGGTGGACGGGCTTCGACGACCCGGAGCTCACCCGCATCATCCAGCGCGCGCTGACCGAAAACCTCGACCTTGCCGCGGCGATGGCTCGCGTGGATCAGGCGCGCGCTGCCGCACGCGAAGCGGGCGCGCAACTGGCGCCTCAGGGCAGTCTGGATGCTCAGGTGGTACAGCAGCATCAATCGACGAAAGGCCCACTCGGCGAAATCGCCAGTACGTTCCCCGGCTACACGCGCACCCAGACGTTGGAAGACGTCGGCGTGGGTGCAAGTTGGGAGATCGACGTTGCCGGCGGCCTGCATCGCGGCGCCGAAGCAGCCGATGCCGAAGCGCAGGCTGCCGAGGCGGCCCAGGACGGTGTGCGTGTGTCGGTGGCGGCCGAAGCTGCGGATGCCTACTTTCAGGTGCGTGGCGCGCAGGAGCGCATCCGCCTCGCCCAGCAGCAGGTGGATACCGAAGCGCAGTTGCTGGATCTGGTGCGCGTGCGCCTGGCCGGTGGCCTGGCCACCGCACGCGAACTGGCGCAGGCCCAGGCGCTGGTGCTGCAGGCGCAGGCCACGTTGCCGCCCCTGCGCATCACGTTGGCGCAGCAGTTGAACCGGCTCGACGTGCTGATGGGTGCCGCACCGGGCACGTACGCCGCCGAGCTACAGAACAGCGCACAGTCCTTCAGCGTGCCCACCATCGGCACCGAAGGCGGCCCGGATATGCTGCTGCGTCGACGTCCCGATGTGATTGCCGCCGAGCGCCGGTTGGCTGCATCCAATGCGCGCATCGGCGTGGCGGTGGCCGAGTACTACCCCAAGGTATCGCTGGGCGGTCTGTTGGGTTTTGAAAGCCTGCAATCGGGCTCGCTGTTCTCCTCGGCAGCCTTCCAGCCGCAAGCCGTGCTGGGCCTGCACTGGCGATTGTTCGACTTCGGTCGCGTGGATGCCGAGGTAGCACAGGCCAAGGGCGCCAACGCCGAGGCGCTGGCGCAGTACCGCCAGTCCATGCTGCGCGCCACGGAAGATGTGGAGAACGCCATCGTCGAACTGGCACAGCTGGAAGTGCAGCATCGCGATCTGCTGCAGGAAGTGACGGCGCACCAGCAAGCGCGCAGCGCAGCGCAGGATGCCTACAAGGGCGGTGCCATCAGCCTGATCGAAGTGCTGGATGAAGATCGCCAGTTACTCGCCGCGCGCGACGAACTGGCCCGTGTGCATGCGGATGATGCACGAGCCGCGGTGGCGACTTTCAGGGCCTTGGGTGGTGGATGGCCAGGAGCTTCGACTGCAGCACCTGCCGTGGCCGAGCGCTGACGCTTTGACTCCTTCCCCTGCTTGCAGAGGAGGACTGGGGAGGGCTGAAGCTTTTGCTTAAAGGGCGGGCAAGAGCGAACCCCCTCCCGGCCTCCCCCTGCAAGCAGGGGAGGGGTTTTCTAGTGCGAGGCTGCTGGCTCAGCGCGTGCGCCTAGCTTCGGCTCCCTCCCCTGCTTGCGGGGGAGGGTTGGGGAGGGGTGAAGCTTTCGCTTAAAGGGGCGGGCAAGAGCGAACCCTCCCCAGCCTCCCCCTGCAGGCAGGGGGAGGGGATCCAGTGCGAGGCTGCTGGCTCAGCGCGCGCGAACCTAGCTTCGACTCCCTCCGCTGCTTGCAGGGGAGGGTTGGGGGGGGTGAAGCTTTTGCTTAAAGGGGCGGGCGAGAGCGAACCCCCTCCCAACCTCCCCCTGCGTGCAGGGGGAGGGCCCGCTACGGTGATGAGGATTCTGTCTGCATCCGTGGGTCATAGCCCGTCATCATGGTCTGCCCCGCGGGTGGCAGCGCACGCATGGCCGACACCTGTTGCGCCTTGACCGCACCACCGCGATTGCCCCAACTCGCACGCACGAAGGTAAGCAAGTCGGCCACCTGCTGGTCGCTCAGGCGATCGCGGAACGCCGGCATGCTGAATTGCGAAGGTGCATCGCGGCCAGCGGGCATGGTGCCTCCATGCAATACCAGGCGAATCACCGACGCCGGGTTGTCGCCATTGAGCACCGGATTGTTGGCCAGCGCGGGATAGACCTGCCCATAGCCATGGCCATCCGTACGATGGCAGGTGGCGCAGTTGTCGACGTAAAGCTGAGCGCCCGGCGCGCTGACATTGCCACTGCTGAGTGCGGTGTGCGTGGCCTGGTCGTAGTTCAGCGCCGCCTCCTGGCGAGCGGGTGGCAACGACTTGAGGAAATGTGCCACGGCAGAGAGATCCTCATCGCTCATGTATTGGGTGCTGTGCTCGATGACATCGGTCATGCCACCAAAGACGGCACTGCGATCATTGCGTCCCGCCTTGAGCAAGCTGACGAGATCTTCGGCGCTTACGCTGCCCAGGCCGCTGGCCAGTTCGCCGCGCAGGCTCGGTGCAATCCAGTGATCGCTCTCGCCGCCGCTGAGGTAGGTCGTTCCACTGGTGGGGCCGAGCGACTTCTCCTGCAAGGTGAACGCACGTGGCGTGTGGCATGCCCCGCAATGTCCCAGCCCTTCCACCAGATACTGGCCGCGTGCCTGCAGCGGATCTTGAGCGGTCGCAGTATCCACCGGCGCCACCTTGGGTGCGAAGAGCCAGCGCCAATAGGTCAGTGGCCACCGCATCGAAAGCGGAAACACGATGCCTTCGGCGCGGTTGGCCTGCGTCACCGGTGTTACGCCGTGCATGAAATACGCGTACAGCGCCTGGATATCCGCATCGCTGACCTTGGCAAAGGAGGGATAGGGCATCGCCGGATACAGCGTGTGGCCAGCCGCGTTGATGCCGCGCCGCACGGCGCGCTCGAACTGCCCGTAGGTGTAGTTGCCGATGCCGGTGCCGGGATCGGGCGTGATGTTGGTGCTGTAGATGGTGCCGACGGGCGAGGCAAGCGGCAGGCCACCTGCAAACGGCTTGCCGTCCGGCGCGGTGTGGCAGGCCGCGCAATCGCCCGCGCGTGCCAGGTATTCGCCCTGCTTGACCTGCGCGTCGGTAGGAGGCGCCGTGGTGGCTGAGGCATCGCCACCGCCGCCGCGAAATACATGGGTGGCCAGCCATGCCAATACCAGCAGCACGATCAGGATGATGATGACGCGCAGCAAGCCTCCGCCACGACGTCGACGACGGGCCAGGGTGTTCATGCCTGCACCAGTGGGCCAGGATTCTTGAGGTAGGTCTCACGAATGGCCTTGACCGACCGATAGGTGAGACCGCCGATGAGGCCGGTAGGGTTGTAGCCGATATTCTGCGGAAACGCCGAGGCGCCGGTGACGAACACGTTATGCACGTCCCAACTCTGCTGGAAGTTGTTGAGTGCGCTGGTCGCCGGATCCTTGCCCTGGATCACGCCGCCGGTGGTGTGCGTGGTCTGGTAGGCGCGCGTGTCGTAATGGTCGCCCGGCTTGCGCACGGCCTGCGCGCTCTGGCGCGGCTTCATCTGGTCGACAATTTCCTGCGCCCGATCGGTGAGGAAGCGCGTCATCTTGTATTCGTTGTCGTGCCAGTCGAAGGTCATGCGCAGCAACGGCAGGCCGAAGCTGTCTTTGTAGGTCGGGTCCAGGTCGAGATAGCGATCGCGATAGGACATCACCGAACCATGCGTCTGCACGTTGGTGGTGTGCAGATAGCTGTCCCTGGCGGCGAGCTTCCATTTTTCGCCCCAGGCCGGCGTGCCTGGTGGTACCGACAATTGCTGGATCGGTCGACCGCCGGTTTGGCCGCCTAGAATGTAGCCGCCGCCGACAAAGCCATGCGGACCATGGTCGAAGTGATCGGAGTTGTAGTCATCGATGATCTGGTTGCCACCGGAACCTGCCGACGCAAACGGATTGATCGCCACATCCTTGTCGAAGAAGAGCGTGATGTTGCTCATCATCTGGTAGGCGTAGTTCTTGCCGATCACACCGTTGCCAGTGGCCGGGTCATACGGCTTGCCAATACCCGACATCAGCATCAGGCGCACGTTGTGCATCTGGAAAGCGGCGACAATCACCAGGTCCGCCGGCTGTTCCACTTGCTGGCCCTGCGCGTCGATATAGGTAACGCCGGTGGCACGCTTGCCGGTGCTGTCGAGATTCACCCGCGTAACGTGGCTGTTGGTGCGCAGCGAAAAATTGGGCCGACGCATCAGCACCGGCAAAATGGTGGTTTGCGGCGATGCCTTGGAATACATGTAGCAACCAAAGCGCTCGCAATAGCCGCACAAGTTGCATGGCCCAAGCCGTGCGCCATAGGGATTGGTGTAGGGCCTGGAAGCATTGGACGAAGGTTGCGGAAACGGTTTGTGCCCCAGCGCCCGCGCCGCGTCGGCGAAGAGCTTGGCGGCGTAGTTGTCGGCGACGGGAGGGTTGGGGTAATCGCGCTTGCGCGGCCCCTCGAACGGATTGCCGCCGTCCTTGATCTCGCCGTTGAGATTGCCAGCCGTGCCCGACGTGCCGCATACGTATTCGAACTGCTCCATGAAAGGCTCGAGCTCGTCGTAGCTCACGCCGTAATCCTGGATCTGCATGTCCTCGGGCATGAACTTCTTGCCATAGCGCTGGGTGATATGGCTTTGCAGTTCCAGGTCTTCCGGTGAAGGCCGGTAGTGCTGGCCGTTCCAGTGAATGCCCGCGCCACCGACGTTGTTGCCGAACAGGAACGAACCGTACTGGCGATACGGCACCGCCGAGTCGTTGACGTCGTGGCGAATGGTGATGGTTTCGCGCGCCAGCGGCTGGAACAGGTCGCCGCGAATGCCGTAGGCCAGTTCATCGGCACTGCGTGGATAGGCGAAATCGGGCGACGTATCGCGATAGCTGCCGCGCTCCAACGCCAGAATGTTCACGCCCGCATCGACCAGCTCCATCGCCATGATCGCGCCAGTCCAGCCGAAGCCGACGATCACCACATCGACCGGTTTCATGCGGATCATGATTTCTCCCCCTGGATGGACACTGGCCCGAACGGATAGGCCTTGCCCGGCTGCTCGCTTAGGTCGGCAAAGTCGGCGCGCGCGCCAGGAAAGCCGATCATTTTCCAGCTGCCCATGTGCTTGTTGCCGCCATACATCGGGTCAGCGAAATAGCCTTCCTTGGTATTGGTGATCAGCTGGGTGAAGAACGTCGAGGCAGGCACCTGGTCGAGCTTGATGTCGCCCTTTTCCAGGCCGTGCAGCACCTCGTCGCGCTGCTCGGGGGTGAGCATGGCGAAGCGCTGGTTATGCTGTTTCTGGCACCAGTCGTCGACGGCTGCAATGCCGGCGCGGTAGAGCTCGCGCGGCGCGAAGCGCAATTGGTAGCCCAAGGTGGGCGGGGTGTCGGGGACAAACGGCCCTTGCATGTACCAGTAGCCGCCGTGTCCATAGGCGCCCTCCATCTGGCGATCGATAAATTCCGGCACGCCCAGCTCCAGCGCGCCAGGGCCGTCGGGGCTGGAGGGGATCAATCGGTCCACGGCTGCCTGGATGAATTCCCACTCCGGCGCGGTGAAGTATCGCGCCGAGTACGCGGGCATCTGCGCCGCGGCGGTGCTGCTCTGTGACTGCGCGATGGCCGAGGTTCCAAGCAGGCTTACTGCCGGAACGGCTACCAGCGACTGTCGCAGAAAGTCACGCCGCGACGGCGACCTGGGCTTGTTCGACATGGCATTCCCCGAGCGATCAGATGAAGAGCGCGCTCTCACATGCTTGCGCGACAGGTGAATGCAAAGCGTGAAGGCGAGGTGCTAGCGATAGCCGCTTTGACTAACGCGCTGCATCCGCCTGCGGCCTTCACGGTGCGTCGACTCGCAGCGCCGCGACAATCGAAAGCAAGACTGCCGGCGGCGCTTCACGAAGGTGGATGCGGTTGCGTCGCGGTGAAGCTTGGTCGCAGGGGGATTCGCGTCGCGCCGTAGTCCTGCGTGTGGACGACACAGTCGTCAGCCACAAGGAGCGTGCTGCTACTTTGCCGTGGAAGCCCGTCACACCTCGACGCATGCCTGCGTGTACTGGGTACTCACCAGCATCACCGTGGTGTACTGCCTGTGGGCTATCCCCATACCTTCTTCGTTACCAACGGGGCACCGCTACGTAGTGGAGGTGCTCAAGCGCCAGGCGATTGATCGAAGCCCCTGTAGGAGCGCACCCTGTGCGCGACCACTGCGTCACGGTCGCGCGGTATCCACCGCTTGTCGCGCACAGAGTGCACTCCTGCAATGAGGTTCCACTAGGTTCCATGGACACCAGCCGCGAACAACGCCAGCTTCGCATCTCCATCGGGGTGACCCTGGTGGTCGGCGCCGCTTGCGTGGCGGTGGGCCTGGCCATGCGCTCGCAAGCAATTGCCTTCGACGGCTTCTACTCGCTGGTGGACGTGGTACTCACCGCGGGCTCGCTGGTGGTATCGCGCCTTGTATCAAGCGAAGGCAGCAGGCGTTTCCAGTTTGGGTACTGGCATCTGGAACCGCTGTTGGTGGTATTCAACGCCAGCGTGCTGACCGCTATTTGCAGCTACGCCGCATTTGCCGCGCTACACGATCTGCTTACCGGTGGTCACGAGTTGGCTTTCGGCTTTGGTGCCGCCTGGGCAGCATTCATGGGCGTGGTCACCATGGCCATGGCGGCGCGCATGCGTCGTCAGGCGGTGGCGCTGGGTTCGGTGTTGCTGCAGCTGGATGCGCGCGGCTGGCTGATCAGCGGTTGCATCAGCACCGCGGTGCTGGTGGGTTTTGCGTTGGCGGCGATGATTTCGGGCGGTCCACTCGATCATTGGACGCGCTATATCGATTCTTCGATCTTGCTGGCGCTCACCGTCGCGCTATTGCCGTTGCCGCTGAGCAGTCTGTGGCATGCCTTGCGCGAAGTATTGCAACTGGCTCCTGATGAACTCGATCAGCGCGTGCGCGAGGTCATGGAGGCGATGGTGGCCGAACGCGGTTACCTCGACTTCGCCAGCTACGTGGCCAAGATCGGCCGCATGCGATTCATCGATATCCACATTCTGGTGGAGCCTGGCTACCCGCTCGGCACGATGGGTGACGTCGACAACATCCGCAGCGACATTGCACACCACCTGGGCAGTGACATCCGCGCGGAATGGCTCACCATCACGTTCACCGGCAAGCGCGAGTGGATGTAGCAGCGCGAGAATCAACCGCGCTTCTGCAACCAGTCACCCAGCTGCTTGAGCACTTGCGAGCGCGCGGGCTCCGCCTCGTTGAACAGCTCGTGGTAGAGCGAATCGAAATAGCGCGTGGTCAGGCGCTGCGTGGCCCACGCACCGGCGGCAAAATCGCGACTGCCTGAAGGGTCCACCAGCTTGTCCGCACCGGCCACCAGCAGCAGCGTTGGGATGTTGAGCTGCGAGGCATCGGCAATGGTGGATTGGCCCGCGCGGAAGATGAAATCCGCCAGCCGTGGCGTCACCCAGCCATGGCGCAGGCGATCGCCGCGATAGGCCGGTTCCACCTGCGGATCGTGCGAGAGCTTGTCGAACGCCAACCCATTGGACAACGGCAGGCTGGGCATGATGCGGCTGAGCACGGCAGCCAGGCGCCGCAAAAAGGCCGATTCCCAGCTGCGCAATGCCGGTGAGGAAAGCACCATGGCCGGCGGCTGGATGCGCCGATCGAGCACGCAGCGCGCGGCGACCAATCCGCCCATGCTGTGGCCCAGCAATAGCGGCGGCTTGGACAGGCCGGCGGCATAGTCGCCGTACACCGTGGCCAGGTCTTCGAGCAGGTCGTCGCTGTGGCGCAGTGCACCGCGCCGGCCGGGCGTTTGCCCGTGGCCGCGCTGGTCGTAGCTGCGCACGGCAAAACCTCGCGTGTGAAACCACTGCGCCAGTCGCTGGTAACGCCCGCTGTGTTCACCCAGGCCATGCACGATCAACACGGCATCCTGCGCGCGTGCATGCGGCCAGTCGCGCACGAACAGCGGCTGGCCATCGGCCATGGTCAGCAGATGGGGGCTTTCGTTGCCCTGGTCGCCCGGATGGTTCACTGCGCGTTCTCGTCGGGAAAGGGCTGAATTCTGCATCAAGCGGGGCCCCAGCGGGCGCCCTGCCGCGGCGAGTTGCCAAAGCCTGCCCAAGCCCCCATCTTTGAAACACTGCCCGGCCCACCCGACGCATACCTAAGCCTATGCCCCTGCACGACTTTCATCCCGCCGTCGCGGCCTGGTTCCAGGGCGCGTTCGATGCGCCCACGGCGCCGCAGAAAGCGGCGTGGCCGGCGATCCGGGCAGGGCGGCATACGCTGGTGGCAGCGCCAACCGGCTCGGGCAAGACCCTCACGGCGTTCCTCTCCGCCATCGACATGCTGGTACGCGAGGGCGTGGAAAACGGCGGCGTGTTGCCTGATGCCACTACGGTCGTCTACGTCTCGCCGTTGAAGGCATTGTCCAACGACATCCGCATCAATCTGGAAGCACCGCTGGAAGGCATTCGCGCCGAACTGGCCCGGATGGGTTTGCCGGATGTGGATATCCGCACCGCGGTACGCACCGGCGACACCCCGCAAGCGGAGCGCACGCTGATGCGCAAACAGGCCCCGCACATTCTGGTCACCACGCCCGAATCGCTCTACATCCTGCTCGGCTCCGACTCCGGCCGTCGCATGTTGGCTGATACACGCACGGTGATCGTGGATGAAATTCACGCCATTGCATCGAGCAAGCGCGGCGCGCATCTGGCGTTGTCGCTGGAGCGGCTGCAGTCGCTGTGCCAGCGACGGTTGCTGCGCATCGGGCTTTCCGCCACGCAGAAGCCAATCGAGGAAGTCGCAAAATTCCTGATAGGTGCAGCGCCTTCGCTCCCTCTCTCCGCAGGGGAGAGGGTTGGGGTGAGCCACCTGAAGGTGGTAAAGGGCCACTCTAGCGAGGGCGTCTCTACAGAGCCGGTTTCGATAACCCATCCCGCGAACTCCCACCCTTCACCTCAATCCTCTCCCCGAGGTGCAGAGGAAGACATCTGCATCATCGACGTCGGCCACACCCGCACCCGCGACCTCGCCATCGAAGTACCCCCCGTACCCCTCGAAGCGGTGATGTCCAACGACTGCTGGGAGCTCATCTACAACCGCCTCGCCCAGCTCACCGAAACCCACCGCACCACGCTCGTCTTCGTCAACACGCGGCGCATGGCCGAACGCGTGGCGCGACATCTGTCCGAGCGCCTGGGCAAAGAAGCCGTGGCGGCACATCACGGCAGCCTCGCCAAAGAGCAGCGCCTCGATGCCGAGCAGCGCCTCAAACGCGGCGAGCTATCCGTATTGATCGCCACCGCCTCGCTGGAACTGGGCATCGATATCGGCGATGTGGACCTGGTATGCCAGCTGGCTTCGCCACGCTCCATCGCCGCGTTCCTGCAGCGCGCAGGCCGCTCCGGTCACGCGGTGGCCGGCACGCCCAAGGCGCGGCTGTTTCCCACCACACGCGACGACCTAGTCGAGTGCACCGCGCTACTCGACTGCGTACGACGCGGCGAACTCGACACGCTGATCCAGCCGCCGCAACCGCTGGATGTGCTGGCCCAGCAGATCGTGGCCGAAGTGGCTTGCCAGGAATGGAGCGAGGACGCGTTATACGACCTGATGCGTCGCGCCCATCCCTATCGCCATCTCACCCGCGAACAATTCGATGCCACCGTGCGCATGCTGGCCGATGGCTTCACCACCCGTCGCGGCCAACGCGCGGCCTATATCCATCGCGACGCCGTGCATGGCCAGTTGCGTGCGCGCCGTGGCGCGCGCCTCACCGCGGTGACTTCAGGCGGCGCGATCCCCGACACCGCCGACTACCTGGTAGTGCTGGAGCCGCAAGCCACCATCATCGGTACGGTCAACGAAGACTTCGCCGTGGAAAGCCTCGCCGGCGATGTATTCCAGCTGGGCAACACCAGCTACCGCATCCTGCGCGTGGAGCGCGACCGCCTGCGCGTGGAAGACGCGCACGGCGTGCCGCCGAGCATTCCGTTCTGGCTGGGCGAGGCGCCGGGGCGCAGTCACGAGCTGTCGCATGGCGTGTCGCGTCTGCGCGAGGAAATCGCCACGCGTCTGGACGAAGGCGGCGTGCCTGCCGTGCTGCACTGGCTGACGCATACGCTGGGCCTGGGCGAATCCGCCGCGCAGCAGCTTGCCGAGTACATGGCCAAAGCCAAGGCCGCACTCGGCGTGCTGCCGACCCAGCACACACTGGTGTTCGAGCGCTTCTTCGACGAATCAGGGGGCACCCAGCTCATCATCCACACGCCGTGGGGCAGCCGCATCAATCGGGCCTGGGGGCTGGCGTTGCGCAAGCGCTTCTGTCGCCAATTCAATTTCGAGCTGCAAGCCGCCGCCACCGAAGACGCCATCGTGCTGTCGCTTTCTACCAGCCACAGCTTTCCGCTGGACGAAGTGGCCCGCTACCTGCACTCAAGCTCCGCCGAGCATGTGCTGATCCAGGCGTTGCTGGATGCACCGCTGTTTCCCGCGCGCTGGCGCTGGAATGCGGTCACTGCGTTGGCGCTGCCGCGTTTCCAGGGCGGCCGCAAAGTGCCGCCGCAACTGCAGCGCATGAAAAGCGAAGACCTGCTCGCCACCGTGTTCCCCGACCAGGTGGCCTGCATCGAAAACATCGTGGGCGAACGCGAGATTCCCGATCACCCGCTGGTCAACCAGACCCTGCACGACTGCCTGCGCGAAGCGATGGATGTGGACGGCCTGCTGCATATCCTGCGCGGGCTGGAGGATGGCGCCATTACCGTGGTTGCCCGTGACCTCGCCGCGCCCAGCCCGCTGGCTGGCGAAGTACTCGGCGCCGCACCGTATGCCTATCTCGACGATGCACCGCTGGAAGAGCGCCGCACGCAGGCCGTGCAATCGCGCCGCTGGACCGACGCCGACAGCGCAGACGATCTCGGCCGCCTCGACCCCGAAGCCATCACCGCCGTGCGCGAGGAAGCGTGGCCGCAAGTGCGCAGCGCGGATGAGATGCACGAAGCGCTCGGCATACTCGGTGGCATCACACAGCAAGAAGCCGACGACAACGCGGGTTGGAACGAGTGGCTGAAAGCACTCGCCAAAAACCACCGCGCGACCCGCGCAATTTTCCCCTCTCCCGGAGAGGGCCGTGGTGAACCAACTAAAGGTGGCAAAAGGCCAGTCTCGCCTCAGTCGATGTGGGTAACCGCCGAAAAACTCCCCACCTGGCAAGCCGTCCACCCAGACGCCACGCGGCACCCACCCATCACCGCCCCCGCCGAATTCGCCGCCCAATCCTGGACGCGCGAAGACGCCCTTCTCGAACTCATCCGCGGCCGCCTTACCGGCCTTGGCCCCGTCACCGTGCAGCAACTCGCCAGCACGCTGCAGGTGCCATCAAGCGACATCGACCTCGTGTTGCTCCGCCTTCAATCCGAAGGCTACGTCATGCAAGGCCGCTTCAGCCCGGACGCCACCGAAACCGAATGGTGCGAACGCCATCTGCTCGCACGCATCCACCGCTACACCATCGGTCGCCTGCGTCGCGAAATTGAACCGGTAAGCCGACGCGACCTGATGCGCTTCCTGTTCGAATGGCAGCACGCCACGCCCGGCGCGCGCCTGAGCGGCCCCGATGCATTGCCCGCGGTGCTCACCCAGCTCGAAGGCTTCGAGGCCGCCGCCGGCGCCTGGGAAACCGAACTGCTGCCCGCCCGCATCGACGACTACGCCATCAGCTGGCTCGACGACCTGTGCCGCGCCGGCCGCGTGAGCTGGAGCCGCCTGCGCACCGGCAGTGGTGGCGGTGGCGGCCCCGTGCGCGCCACGCCCATCGTGCTGCTGCCACGCCGCAGCCTGCCCATCTGGACGGCCATGGCGTCCAGCGATGATCACGCTCAAGAGGTGCTGATTTCCTCCCGCGCCCAGGCCGTGCTTGATGCCCTGCGCAACGAAGGCGCCCTGTTCTTCGACGAGCTGATGACCGCCACACATCTGCTGCGCACCGAGCTGGAAGATGCCCTGGGCGAGCTCGTCGCCGCCGGCCGCGTCACCGCCGACAGCTTCGCCGGCCTGCGCGCCCTGCTCGTACCCGCCGCCAAACGCGATGCCCATCGTCACCGCCGCCTGCGCCGCCACATGCTCACCGGCATCGAAGACGCCGGCCGCTGGTCGCTGGTTCGCAATCAGTCTCTTCCCTCCGGGCGACCCGAAGGTAATCCCGTGGGAAAGAAGATGCCCGGCAACGCAGATGAGCCACCTAAAGATGGTGAAGGGCGGGTGTTCGCGAAAGCGCCGAACGGTGCCGATCAAACAGACAACCTCGAACACATCGCTCGCACCCTCCTGCGCCGCTACGGCGTCGTCTTCTGGAAACTCCTCGAACGCGAAGCCCCCTGGCTCCCCAGCTGGCGCGAACTGCTGCGCGTCTATCACCGCCTCGAAGCGCGCGGCGAAATCCGCGGCGGCCGCTTCGTCGAAGGCCTGGTCGGCGAACAATTCGCCCTGCCCGAAGCTATCGGCCGCCTGCGCGCGGTACGTCAACGCGAACACGAAGGCGAGCTCGTCTGCCTCAGCGGCAGCGATCCACTCAACCTCGTAGGCACCGTACTGGCCGGCAACAAACTGCCCGCCGTGGTCGGCACGCGCGTGCTTTACGAAGATGGCGCGGGCGTCGCCGCGCTGGTGGCCAGCAAGCCGCAATGGCTGGTCGATGCCACGCCAGAGCAACAACAACGCTGGCGCAACGCGCTCCTGCGCCGCGCCGAACCTGACGCGCTCAACGCCGAGGCACGCTCCGCCGATTACTCGCTGTAATCGGCGATATACACCAGCAACCCATCACGCTGGCGAAACTGGCTACGCCCATTCATGGTGATCGACTGCCCCGCGCGCACGCCATTGGGCAAGTCCACCGCAAAGGTGCCATCGAAAAGTATCTGCGCCGTGGCCGTACCTTCCGCTTCCTGGTAAGCCAGAATCAATTGGCGCCGCGCCGCAAACAGATAGCGCGAACTCTCCGCCAGGTGGCGCAGCTCATCCACGCCCAGCGTACGCACACTCAGCACGCCCGCCGTGTAATTCTCGAACACCACCTCGCCATGCATCGTGGCCACCATGCCATCCACATCCATGCGGTTGTACGCGCCCAGGTAACGTTCGATCAACTCGCGCATGGCGCCTTCCCATCCAAGCGCCAACCACCGGGCGCGATGGCGCAAAGTCTACGTCACCCAAGCCCCGAAACCGACCAAAAAGCCCGGCCAGCAGCCCTTTAGCGTCCCGGGCCGACCCACCCGGTCGACTCCCCCGCCCCAACGCAGCTAACATGTCCGGCCACCCAAGCCCGGTCCCGCGCCGGTACTCAAATGGGCCTATAGCTCAACGGTTAGAGCAGGGGACTCATAATCCCTTGGTTCCAGGTTCGAATCCTGGTGGGCCCACCATATATTTAAGGGATTTTCGGAAATTGTTCTCTAAAGCATAACTTGGCCGTTTCGGCCACTTTATGGTTGAAATAAAGCATAAAGTGGCCAAGGCAGCCCGAAAGCTCCTTTGCAAACCGCGAATTGGAAGCCTTGAATGGGGCTTAGCAGCGCGAAGCGTTGATGTTGGCTATGTGGCGGAAGCGGACTTCACTTGAAACGCATATCAAGCTGTGAAATGCCCCGTATCGACTGATCTCCGCTTCGTAGATGGCAGTGAGGTCCGCCATTCCAAACTGGGCGCCGTAAACAGTTGCACCTGCGCGCGACAGGGAGCCGGTAGGCCTTTCATGCGACACGTGAGCCACTCCCGGCCTCCGGAACGCCCGCACTTAGCTCCAGCCAATCGAGCTCCGCCTCCACCTGACGATATGCATCGTCGCCAATCTTGTCTGTGCGCCTCAGAACCTCGATCGCATGCCGTGCCACGCCAACCAACTGGCGTCGCAGCACATTGCCGTGGCTATTGCCGGGGCTGAACTCCCTAACCGAACCACTCAATGCTTCGGAGATCTCTTGCTTTAGTCGTTCGGCCGCAGGCGTTGAGTCCCCTCCCAACTCAGCTAGGGCGGACCTAGCCGCTACCGTTCGTGCCAACGCAAGTTCGTTCTGCACGGTGTAGTCAGTTGGTAGGCGAATGATTCGTAGGAGAGGACGTAAGGTCAGGCCCTGAATGGTGAGGGTCCCCAGTACGACAACAAATGCAGTGAGCTGGATGAAGTCGCGGTAGGGAAAACTGGATGGCAGCGCCATTGCGGCGGCGAGCGTCACAATCCCTCGCATGCCTGACCAACCGACCAGGATCGCGCCACCGAGGTTCGGACTGTGAGTTGCTCCGTTGTCGCCGGACGAACGCCTAAGCCGAACGAGTGCATAGTGGACCAGCTGTAGAACGAGCCGAACCCCTATCACGACGCCGAGAATGACCAGAGCCATCAGGACAGAATGTAAGCGCTGTTCGGGTGACAACGCTTCAATCACGGGGCGGAGCTGCAAACCAATGAGAGTGAAAGCGAGCGCATTTAGTACGACCGTGGCCGAGTCCCAGATTGCGAACGAGGCCAATCTGACGTGTGCAGGTGCCGAATAGTCATTCCTCTGGGCCAAGCTAATCGCGAACGTAACCACTGTGACGATGGGCGAGAGACCGAGCCTGTCGCTCGCGAGCCATAGCCCGAATGTCAGGCCGAACTGGAAGATCACCGCGCTGGACACATCTCGAATCGCGCCATGAGCCAGCTGGCAGGCCACGCCAAAAGGACGCCGGCCGCTGCACACGCAAGAACCATGAGCGTGAATAACGGGATTGCCTGACCAGCAGCGAACGTACCGAGCATGGCAGCGGAAACGGCGACTTTATAGATGAGTAACGCGGAGGCGTCGTTGAGCATGCTCTCGCCCTCCAGCACCATGCGGACACGGAGTGGCAAGGGCATCTTTTTCAGAACTGTCGTGGCAGCGACGGCGTCGGGCGGAGCCAGCAGCGCCCCCAAAGTAATGGCCGCAGCCCACGGCATGCCCGGGATCAAGTAACGCGCGACTGCCGCCACGGCAAAGGTCGTCAAGGCCACCGCCACAAGCACCAGCACCGTGACGTGATCCCAGCATTCCCACAGATCGCGCAACGACGTCCGGAACGCTGCGCACATCAGGACCGGCGCGACAAAGATCACGAGGATCAGGTCGGGCGAAATATCCAAGCTCGGCGCATGCGGAAGCAACGCCACGAGTGCGCCACCGACCGCGAGGATCGTGGGGTATGGCAGTTGTAGTCGCCTGGCGAGTGAAGCGATCAAGGCTGCGCTGAGCAACAGGACGAGGATGGTTTCAAATATCTGCATGAAGCTTTGCATTTCCGTCATCGGACGGCACGAAGGTCCTCTGCGTGCTCGAGAAGTAACAGCAGGGCAATCGGACCCCGGCGTGGCGCGAGCACTGTTGCCCATCGGCGCAGTGAGCCCGTTATGACAGGGCAATACAGCGCTCGTAGGCCGGTCCATCTCATCAACCTGGACCTGCCAGCGCCCTGGCGTCTACCGATATGCGCGCGGCAAGCTGCTGCACCGCTTGCTGGTAGGCGCTCGTCAATTGCGGATAGCCCGCCACAGCCGCCTCATCGAAACAGCCGCTTCCTGACATGCGTACCCGCCTCGGATCATTGGCATAGGTCGACTCCCAGTCCGCCATAAGCTGCACGTGCTGGCCCGGCCATGCATCGATTCTTCGGACCTGTATCTTGACCAGCAGCACGGGATTGTTTGGCTGTTGAGGCAGTCCGGCAATGTCATGGGTATTCAACATGGTCGTGAGGTGCGCCGAGATTGCCCCGCGAACTTCGTCTCCCAGTGGGCTGGCCCAGCGCTCACCATCGAGCACGGTTACGCCGCTTTGACCCTGCCGCACGACCATCTGAGGCTGATCCAGCTCAGTGGAGATGCCGACCGGCAATACATTGATGAGGAACGGTGCGGCTGGAGCTGTCGCGTTCTCATGGCCTAACGGCGGGCGTAAAGTGTAGTAGTGGACAGGCGCGGAAGAGCACGCGGCGAGCGTGCCGACCATGGCGATACAGGCAGGCATGGGGGGCGGCTTCATTGGGCATGTTCCTTGGAAACTGGGCTTGATGGACCCGGTGGGGTCGAGCGCACATCGCTGGGCAATCCCTTTAGCAAAGCGTCTGGATGGCGACCCAGCATGTCGGTTAGCGTGCGTACCGATTGCGCCGTACGCTGTACTTCCAACAGGGTCTGCTGCAGGTTTTGCTGCAACGGAGCGTTATCGCTGAGCGCCCCCTGCACGGTCTGGAATGTAAGACCGGCCTGCTGCAGCGTCTGCGTCGTGGCGGGCAGCACTTCACCGTTGACCTGTTTGAGGCTCTTGTCCAGATCGACGAGCGAGGCATCGAGATGCTGGCCGATCGCATCTAGTGGCATCTTCTCCACCTTGCTGACGATATTGGCGATCTGCTCCTGCATATGGTCGAAGCTGCCAGGCACCGTGGGGATGGTTATGGGTCTGGCCGCCGGATCCATCGTGACATTGGGTGCGTGCGCTACGAATTCGAGCGAGACATAGAGCTGCCCGGTCAGCAGGTTGCCGGAGCGGGCCTGGGCCCGCAGGCCGTGTTGCACCAGGTTGGCGAGGAACGCCCCCGCCTGTTGCTCGCTATTGCCGCTGTACTTCGGCAGACGGGCCAGCACACCACCAAGACGGTTGGGATAGATGACGACGCCGACAACGGTCGGAAACCGATGTGCAGGCGCGTCATAGTCGAGGTCGAGCGATACCACCCGTCCGATATTCAGGCCCGCAAACTCCACAGGCGCGCCGACAGCCAGACCACGTAGCGAGTCCTCAAAGCGCAACAGCAGATATTGCGACTCACCATCGGGCGGCGCCATCGCCGTCCGCTGATCTTTCGCCAGGCCGAATACCATTTGCGCCGGCGCAGGTGCACCACTCTCGTCCGCGTTGCCAAAGGCGATACCGCCCGCGAGAACCGTGGCCAAGGACTGCGTATCCAGCTTCAGGCCATCTGCACCCAACGAGATGTCCACGCCACTGGCGTGCCAAAAACGGGTTTTGGTCGCCACCAGGCGGTCGTACGGCGCATCAATGAAAACTTCCAGCGTAACGTCATGCCCGTCGGGATCAAGCCGATAGGACGCCACGCGCCCAACCCGAATATGCCGGTAGTAAATCGGCGATCCGATGTCGAGAGAGCCGAGGTCATCGGCGTGGAGTACAAAACTCTTCCCTGGCGTACTGTTGACGACGGTAGGCGGCGTCTCCAGTCCAAGGAAGTGCTTGGTTGGTGTCGCGGACGTTCCCCTGTCGACCCCGATATAGGCACCTGACAGCAGCGTGTCGATGCCCGAGACGCCCTGCAGCCCAATCCTTGGACGCACTACCCAGAAGCGCGTATTGGCCCGGGCAAGATTTGCTGCTCGCTTATCCAAAGACACCGTTGCAGTTACGTGCGATCCATCGTCGCTGAGCGCAATCGCGGATACGACGCCTACCGTAACGTCCTTGTACTTCACCGGTGTCTTCTCGACCTCCAACCCTTCCGCTGTCTGGAAGTCGATGGTGATTTCGGGGCCAGCTGACAGCCATGCGTGCACGACCATCGACAGGCCGATGAGTGCGGCGAGAACGGGAAGAATCCAGACCAGTGAAATCCGTCGGCGCGGAGCGGAAATCGCCGAAGCGTTCGGAGGCGTTATCTTTTCAAGTACATCACTCATGTTCACTACCGTCCCAGGTGATCCGGGGATCAAATTGCATGGCGGCAATCATGGTGAGGATCACCACGCCGCCGAAGAAGAGAATGCCGATGCGCGGCTCGACGTCGGCCATCGCTTTGAACTTGACGATGCCGGCGACAATGGCCACTACCAGTACGTCAAGCATCGACCAGTAGCCGACCCGCTCCACCAGCCGGTAGAGCAGCGCGCGCTCGCGGCGTGCCCAGTGGGTCTGGCGCTTACCCGTGATCAGAAGGAATCCCAATGCCAGGAACTTTGCGCACGGCACAGCGACGCTGGCGATGAAGATCACCAACGCAATGCCATAGGAACCCGCCTTCCAGAACTCGATAATGCCCGTACTGATGGTGCTATCGCTGCCGCGCCCGAGCATGTTGGTGTGCATCACCGGTAGCGTGTTCGCCGGCACGTAGAAGATCACCGCAGCCAAGACACATGCCCATGCTCGAGCCAGGCTGTTGGGGCGCCGCGCCTGAAGTACGGCGCCGCAACGGGGACACCCCAATTCGTGTGGATTGGTATGCGGCTTTTCACAAACCAGTCCGCATAGATGGCATCCCACCATGCCCATGGCGGAAGCCCGTGGCCTCATGGTCATGACTGGCCCCCTGCTTCAGTGATCTCCCACAGCAAGCGCGTATTTGGGCCGGCTACCAACGTGAGCAGCACGGTCAACACGCCGATGGACCAAAGGCCGATGCCAGGTATCACATGAAGGAAGCCCGCGAGCTTGATAACCGAGACCAGGATGCCGATGAGGGCCACCTCCAGCATGCTCCATGGCCGCAGCAGTACGAGGCCCCTCATGGCCAAACGGAATCCAGGCGCCCGCTGTCCCTGCCGTGCATAGAGCAGCACCCACGCCAGCAGAAGCATTTGTAGAAGAGGCACGGCGATGACGGTCAGCGCCGCTGGTACCGCGATCAGCGTGATGGGACCGCTCGCGAGCGCCATGGCGGATCGCCACAGCGTTGCCTCGTTATGAAGCCCACGAAAGCTGATCTGAATGAGTGGACAGGCATTGGCAAGCACGTACACCACAAGGGCCGTGACGGTCAGGGCCAACCATCGGTCGATGTCCAGGCGCGCGTTGCGAAAAGCTGCGCCGCACAGATTTCACAACGGGCGCATTCGCCGGTCGCGAGTACAGGACGCTGATAGATCGCGTCACAATGCTCGCAAGCGATGAGGGACGGAAAGGTTTTCATTGTGTGTGTGCGGGGCGTCGCCTCGCACTCCGCAACGAGACCGAGCCATCTGTCGATCGCCTCAGCTTGGAGCTCCGGGTCGCTCGTCCCGGCCCGGTAGCGACATCGACCCGCACGACATGGTCAAGCTCCCCTCCCTTTCGAAGCCCCGATGACAAGCGACGGCACAAACCGCCTTCGCCGCAGGAGCTCAACGTAACCAGGATGCGATCGCTCATCGCCTGAAGGAGATGAACGATCGCATCCGGCTCCAGCGCCGGGCTAATCGCTGCCACGATGCCCGACGCCTGCCCGCCACAAATCACAAACTGCTTCCCCGGAAGGTTCGGCAAGATGTATGCAAACACTGTGTCCTTTGTCGCCCCAAGCGCGTGGAACAGGTTTGCAGTGCGGGTTACGTCCTCGAAAAACTCCTGGTAGGTCCACCTCTCCGGTTGGGGGAAATCTGTTGCATGCATGAGGAGTGACACGGCCAGCCTGTCCGCTTGTGTGAGGTCGGCACGCATCTGGTAGGTGCCCGAGCGCACGTCCGAATGGACGCTTCGCTCCTCGATGGCTTCGACATGCGCATGGTCGATCACTCCCTTCATGTCACTGCTCCGCGACCACGCGGTTGCGTTGTGCGCCAAGATCGATCGTCCCGTCGAAGCTTCGAATCTGAGACTCGACCACATCGCCTGGCTTCAGATACTGGGTGCGCTTCGACTGAACCTTGCGGAACAGCGCCCACTTCGTATCCTCCGGCAACAGCGCGACTGCGCGCTGCCTCGCTGGCGAAGGCACGGAGAGCGCGCAACCCGCTGGCGTTCCCGTGGCCAGGAGGTCGCCCGCATGCAAATCGTGCATGGCTGACAGCTCGGTCAGTGTTTCCGCAGGCGGATAGACCCAATGACGGCTAAATCGTGCTGACGGACCTGGCCGTTTACCGTAAGCGTGAGCTGCAGTTCAGAGAGCTTGCCCATGTCGCCATGCTCAAGAAGGCACAGGTACGGCCCCACAGGCCCGAAGGTTCGATAGCTCTTTCCTTTGTAGAACTGCATTTGCGGAATCTGTACGTCCCGCGCGGAGTAGTCGTTCACGATGACCACGCCTGCCACGTAGTCATGCAGATTGGCAGCGGTGATCCTCACGAAGTCGTGGACGTCACGCTTCAGCACCAGACCAAGCTCGATCTCATAGTCGAGGTACTGCACATGCCGGGGACGCACTACGGGGGAGTCCGATGACACGATGGAACCCGGCGCCTTCGTAAAGATCATGTTGAATGTCTTGGCATCGGGATCCATGCCCGACTCCATCATGTGCCACGATAGTTCGCCCCCTGGCAAAGGAACTGCTGATTGCGCGTAACCGGGGAAAGCAGTCGGATGTCGCGCTCATGAAGCTGAGGGTCATCCAGCAGGCGCAGCATCTCGACGGGATTGGATCGGATGAAGTCCGCCGTCGTGGGGAAATCGCCGGGGACCGGGGTGATGTGGCCGTCGCGAATGACGCCCCACTGTGTGCGGCCGTGACTGGAGAAGTGAATGACGTTCAGAGGCATGGAGGTCGTCTCGTGATGCGTGGAGCCGGCGTTAGCCGAATACCTTGAGCAGTGCGCGCAGCTTGCCGACACTCAGATCCGGGCTTTCGCGCAGGCCACGTACGGCCGCCGCCACCGTGGAAAGGGCGAGTCGGGGCGCGTGAAGCTCGCCGGCATGGCTGTCCCCATTGCGACATGGCCTCACGGCTTACCTCATGCAGGCCCATCGGCAGGTCGGCGGTGAACAGATCGCCGTCGCAGTAGTGCTCATGCTTATCGCCCCAGGGATCTCGCCAGTAATCGAAGATCTGACTGCCGAGGATGTGACGTCCGATGCCCCACGCATGCTCCCAACCGTGCTCGCGCAGAACGCGCTCGCCGTCCCACGGCGTCTGCATCCACCAGCTCATAGGCGCTGTGGCTGTAGGCGGGAGCAATGCCTTGGGCAAGTGCAAGCGTGTGATGGTCAGCTGGTGTGTCGCCCCGATCCAGCCGCATGAATGCAACGGCGGGTGAACCATCGGGTAGCAGCTGCACATCGCTTGGAATGAATCCAAAGTGCTGGGTGTACCACGCGCACGTCGCCTGGAAGTTCGCCAGCTCGAGCACCACATGGCCGAGCCTGATCACCTCAGGAGCCGAGAGTGGAGGGCGTTGCGTCTCATTCACCGATGCACGTCGGACGCCGCGTTGAAAGGGAGCACGGAACGATGCGCGATCTCCTCAACGGCATCTTGTCCCTGAATGGCGTCGACCTGGAAACCTGAGGGATCGGTGAGGTGAACACGCCATCCGCCACCCGGCCAGGAGCACGGTTCGATGCGGCTTGTCCAGCCGTGTTTTGCAGGGCCTTCAGGTCCGCGACGGTCTCCACGCGGAGCCCCATCCCCACGAATCGTGGGGCACCTCCGCGACGCACGACGTAACAGAAGGGAGAAGCCTCTGTGCCTCGAAAGAACATCACGTTCTTATGACGCGAGACGAAGCGCAAGCCGAAGTCGGTTAGGAACTCGGCGGTTTCATCGAGACTCGGGCGCTCGAATATCAAATAGGCAAGTCCGGAGGCCTTAGTGGTTGGATTCGGGTGGCGGGCCGGTTGTGCGGTCGAGAGCTGATAAAATGTGCGAGCAAATTAGTGGGCGTGAATGCCCGATGATTCGGTCTGTGTTTTTTTGGTGAGGAGCAGTTCGAGGGTCTCGCGCACCAATCGGTTGACTTGCGTGGCCGGTCCGTCATGCAGGATCGTCCGATCAGGACGGATCAACGCCGCCCATCCGACGCTGGCGAATCCGGGCATGAACGCTCCGGTCAGATCCTCCCAAGTTCGCTGCGTTCCAGTCTTGGGACGTTGTCCTCGATGTGCGATCTGCACGATCTGTCCGCCTGCAGCGAGGAATTCGTCCAGCAGGCTTGGCTCAAGTAACGGATAAGGGTCTACGCCAAAACCGATCAGCGTTAAGCGTGGGTCGATCGTCGTCGCTCAGCCTGATGTCTCCGTCACGTCGGCGAACATAGCCCTGCGGCAGGAGAGAACCGCGAGTCACTTCCGCGGTGGAGCGCCCATCAACAAACAGGCCACGCGCAAACGTGCTCTTTGGCTTGATTCCGAGCTCTTCAACCTGGCGGCGCAGTGGTGTAATCCAACGCGACAAGAGCATGAAGCCATGAATCAGAAGCGCCGTAACGGCGCTACGTGGCATCCCCAGCTTGCCCATCAGTTTCGCCAGGTCGATCATTGCCTTTGCGTGAGGGCGCCGCTCTTCGTCGTAGCTGTCCAGAATGTCGGGCGCAGCGTTTCCCTTGATGACCCAGGCTAGCTTCCAGCTAAGGTTCAATGCGTCGCGCAACCCCGCAACCAGCCCTTGGCCAATAAACGGTGGCGTGATGTGCGCGGCGTCACCAGCAAGGAAAACGCGCCCTTTGCCAAAGGCATCTGCGACACGCGCATGGAATCGGTAGACCGCTCTGCGTTCGATCTTCATGGAGTGAGGGGCTCCCCAGGGCGAAAGCATCTCCTGGATGCGCCCATCGGCCTCCACCTCTTCCAGGGTCTCTTCCGGGCGAAGCTTGAACTCCCAACGCTCGCGGCCGGCCGGCGCAGGCATGTGCGACACGGGCCGTCGGTGATCACAGATGAACTCCACATGGTCGATGGAACGCTCGCGCTTAAACGCGTCGACGATTAGCCAGTCCTCGACATACGTCTTGCCTTCGAACTTCTGGCCGATCAGTCGGCGTACGAGCGAAGATGCGCCATCGGCACCAACGACGTAACGGGCACGCACGATCACCTCGGTGTCGCGCTCGATATGGATATTCGCGACAACATGGTCCTTCAACTCGGTTATACCCACCAAACTGGTGCCGAGCATGATGTCTATGCACTCGTATCGTTCCAGCCGCGTGCGTAGCATGTGTTCCAGTTCGGGCTGATAGAACGTCACCAGCTTGGGATGCCCATCGATCGGACCGAGCGTATTGATCGCTCCGAACTCGCCTAACTGCGGGAGACGAGCTGTACGGACGGTATGGCGAGCTGCTCAAAGTCTCTTTCGCCGATGCCTGCCTGTTGCAGGATGCGCAGTGCTTCGTTGTCCAGAGCGATGGCCCTGGGCGCCATGAACAGCGCTGTCGATTTCTCGATCACTAGCGTGCGCACGCCATAGCGCCCCAAGCAGGTTGGCGATCATCGCGCCTACGGGGCCCATGCCAACAATGAGCACGTCGACGTCGACCGGTGACTTGCCCATGGCCAGATAGTTTTCGGCCATGCCGGTTTCGGATCGCATCGTCGCTTCTTCAAAAGCCATTGGTGAACTCCGAGTTCACGTGGCTATCCCTCGACGATCTCTCGACGACTCCTGCTAGCCCTGGTGATCGATGAACTGGATGAGCACGCCGTTCGGTGTCAGCAGCGAAATGACAGCCGAGGCGTAACCGGCGCAGCGAACGGTCCATTCGCTGCGCGTCAGGAGTGGGGCGCCATTTGCGCGCAAGTCCACGCATATCACGGTGGGAAGGGTTTTCATTGGATGTCTCGGCTGGCATGTCGTGTCGTCGCGCGGTGGGCCGATCAGGGCCCGGCGACGATGGTGACCATGCTAGGAACGAGCTCCCTCCGAGTCGTCAGCGACCGGTCGTGATTCGGTCCGGGTTGGGTGCGGGCGCCGTCGCGACCGAATCGCGACGGTTCCCTGACGACCTGCGTGCGGCGCCGACCTACGCTGCGCTGCAAGTCATGTCACCAGCAGGTCTTCAATGGTCCTCAACCCTGAATCCAAGTACTCAAACCGCCGCGCATACGTGTGAAGCTGCGTAGCGATGCCACTCCACAAGCCCTGACAGGCCGCCTTGAGAACCTTGTTACGGGCCGGCAGCGCGAGTTTGCGTCTGCCGAAGAGTTGTTGGAGGCCCTTGCCTTCGATCTCGCTTTGGCGGCCGGAGAGTGCGCAGCGGACACGTAAGGCTTGCCGACGGCGACCGAACGAAGACGCAACGCTTACGACTTAACCAGCCCTGAGCCATAGGCTGACCACACCCTCGAATCCGAACGAGTCAAATCCCATGCCGCGACTTTTACCTCCCCTTCCGCTGTCCCGGCGTGCCGGACAGAAAGCCTCCCAACAAGCCGGTCGCCGCGCCAACACCGCGGTCGCGGCAACGATGGCCGTGTCGATCGCACTGCTTCTCTCAGGCTGCGCCACGCCCGTCCCTCACCCAAAGGTCGACGTGCCCACCACGTTCGCTGCGACTAACGGCTCCGGCATCGAGCCAGAGGCCGCCTGGTGGGGGACGTTCAACGACCCCGGTGTTGTCCGACCTGGTTCGTCGCGCGGCAGAGGAGAATCGCGATATCAAGATGGCCGCCGAACGTCTTCGTGCCGCACGTGCCGGGCAGACGGTCAGTCGCTCTTTCCTGTACCCCAGTGTCAGCGCAGTGGGCGGAGGTCTCAAACACGACTCAGGCTACAGCGACGCCATAAAGCAGACCCTGCCCGACGCCAAGGGCAGTGGCGCGGGCCTGGACGTCTCGTGGGAGGTCGATCTCAGCGGCCGCCTGCGTGCGGGTGCAGCTGCATCAGATGCCGATGCCATGGCTGCAGGAGACAACGTACGCGGCGTACGCCTGATGGTGATGTCGGACGTCGCCAGCAGCTACTTCACCTTGGTCGGTGCGCTCCGTCAGCTCGACACCTTGAAGGCGATTTCGGCGGGCCATCGACGAAACGCTGCGCTTGGTCGAAGCGCGCTTCCACGTCGGCCTAGCGACACAGTTCGACGTGGAGCGTGCGCGCACCGAGGCCGAATCTGCGCGCGCGCAGATCCCGCCGTTGGAAACGGTTGCAGCGGTGTCGCGACACCGCATCGCCGTGCTCATCGGTGACCAGGCAGCCAATGCTGCACACATCGAGCCCTGGAAGGGCGACGTCGTCGTACCCAACATCCAGTCCGGGCAGCCCGCCGAGCTGCTCGAGCGCCGGCCGGACGTGCTTGCGTTGATGGCGCAGCTCGATGCCGCGAACGCGCGCCGCAAGGAGGCCGCAGCCGAATGGTTCCCCCAGGCTTTTTCTGGGCGCCTCGTTCGGCCAGCAGGACATGACTCTGAACGGCGTCGGCCTAGGCGCCGCGCGTTTCACCAATGTGGCGGGCCTCTTGGCCATGCCGATATTCAACGCGGGGCGCACGAAGGCGATCAACGACGTCGCGGAAGCTGGTCAGCGTGAAGCGCTGCTGCGGGCGGAGGACGGCATCGTGCGCGCCCTGGAAGATGTAGAGAACTCGCTGGTGGCGCTGTCCGCAGAAAAGCAACGCACTGCCTCTCTGAACACCGCCGCCGCCTCCGCCGATGCGGCCCTGGGCCGTGCGCAATCGCTATATGACCGTGGGCAGATCGACTTGCTTCCTCTGTTGGATGCGCAGCGCACACGCCTCGCGGTTCAGCTGAGTGCCGGAACAACAGTGGCATCCGCTCTCGATAGCGTGCAGCTCTACAAATCACTGGGCGGAGGCTGGCAGGCCTTTGAACCGTCCGCCGGTGAATCCGCAACCAGTGGCGCGAATCGTCAGCGCCGATCCTGATAACCATCGCCTTCAGAGGGAACCGTCTTGAAGAACTCACTTACCGCGGCCGGTGCCCTGGCCGTCACCGCCATGCTTTGCGCCTGTAGTTCGAACAAACCGCCTGCGCAGGCGCCACGACCCGTACGCACCGTCGAGCTCCGCTACGACAGTGTTCGTCAGGCCCACCGCTACGCCGGCACCGTGCAGTCGCGCTACGAGGTGAATCAGGCATTCCGTGTCGCCGGCAAAGTTGCCCAGCGCAAGGTGGAGGTCGGCCAATACGTTCATGAGGGCGACGTGCTCGCCATCCTCGACGACAACGACTACCGGCTAGCACAAGAAGCGGCACGACAGGCTTGGACCGCCGCTGCCACGCAAGCCCGCCTCGCCGATTCAGACCAGCGGCGCCTGGCTGCACTGAAGATCGATGGCTCCGTTAGCAGTTCAGACGATGAGCGGGCGCAAAGCAGCGCGCGGCAGACGCACGCGAACGCCGAGGCCGCACAGAAGAACCTAGAGCTCGCGCAGAACCGGTTTCAGTACACCGTGCTGCATGCGTCCCGCAGCGGTCTCGTCACGTCCGTGGCTTTCGAAGTCGGACAAGTCGTCCCCGAAGGCCAGCCGGTGGTCTCGATCGCCGATCCTGGCTCTCCGGAGCTCGTAGTGGATGTACCCGAAGATCAGCTCGCGAGCTTCAAGGCAGCACATTTCAAGGCATCGCTGGCGAGCGCACCCAACGACACGTTTGACGTCGCCCTGAGGGAACTGGCGCCGCAGGCAGCAGCGCAGACGCGCACGTATCGTGCGCGGTTGAATCCAGTCCAGCCGCACACTCTGTCGCTGGGCGCGACCGCCACGCTATTGGTGGATCACGTGGTGTCGGGGCACGTACTGCAACCATTCCCGCCACGGCGATCACGCAGGACGGCGGCCAGCCCGCAGTGTGGGTG
This sequence comes from uncultured Gammaproteobacteria bacterium, assembly GCA_963783075.1. Classification (GTDB taxonomy): domain Bacteria; phylum Pseudomonadota; class Gammaproteobacteria; order Xanthomonadales; family Rhodanobacteraceae; genus Dyella. The sequence continues at coordinate 1,256,743 of CAWAMF010000001.1, forward strand.
GTCAAGCGCACTGGCAAGTCGGTTGGCACCGTCGCACTGGTGCGTGTAGGCGTGCAGGGCTATCTGAACGATGACGTCATGATCTCTGGGCCGGCCGCCGGCGATCAGGTCGTGACGGCTGGCGTGCAGAAGATGGCGCCCGGCTTACAGGTGTCGCTGTCTGGCGCGTCCGAGGCTGAAGCAAACACGGTAGCTGCACAATGAAAAACTTCAACCTCACTGATTGGGCGCTGAGCCATCGCGCGGTCGTGCTTTTCTTGATCCTCGTTCTGGCAATTGCTGGCGTCATCAGCTTCACCAAGCTGGGCCAGCAGAGGATACCAACTCTTCCGTGCCGTCAATGACCGCCATGGTCATGTGGCCGGGCGCTACGTCTGAGCAAATGCAGGAACGGAGTGCTCAATCCCATGGAGAAGAAGTTCGAGCAGCTCGACCATTTCGAGAAGGTCGTGACCTTCGCGCGCCAGGGTTATGGCGGCATGACCATTACCGTGAAAGGCGGTACCTCCAAGGCGGAACAGCGCGAAGCCTGGTACCAGGCCCGAAAGAAGCTGCAGGACATCAGCCTGGACCTGCCCAAGGGTGTCGTCGGTCCGGTCGTCAACGACGAGTACGGCGATGTCTATGGTCTGATGTATGCCATCAAGGGTGACGGTATCGGCCAGGACGAGCTGTCGGATACCGCCGAGACGATCAAGCGGCAGATGCTGCATGTGCCAATGGTCAAGAAGATTGACGTGATCGGCAAGCAAGCCAAACGTGTCTATATCGAGTTTTCCCACGAGCGCCTGGCCGCCTTGGGTGTCACGCCGGCGGCTATTGCCGAAGCAGTCCGCGGCCAGAACGAGGTTATCCCGGCCGGTTCGATTGATACCCGGAACGACCGTGTCGTGGTGCGCGTAAGCGGTCAGTTCAAGAACCTGGATGACATCCGCAACCTACCCATCGCGGCTGGTGGCCGGCAGATCAAGCTGGGTGACATTGCGACCGTCAAGCGGGGCTTCGAAGACCCCTCCACCTACACCGTTCGCTACAACGGCGAGCAGGTGCTGATGCTCGGCGTGTCGATGACCAGCGACGGCAATGTCGTCCAGCTCGGCAAGGCGATGGAGGAGACTGTGGCGAAGATCCAGTCCGAACTGCCGTATGGTGTGGAGATGCAGCAAGTGGTGGACCAGCCCACCGTGGTGAAAGATGCGGTTTGGGACTTCGAGCGCTCGCTGATGGAGGCGCTTGCCATCGTGATCGCGGTGAGTCTGGCGAGTCTCGGCTGGCGTACCGGCCTGGTCGTCGCGGCCTCCGTGCCGCTGGTACTTGGCGGCGTCGCGATCGTCATGCTGGCGATGGGCTGGAACCTCGAGCGCATCTCGCTTGGCTCGCTGATCATCGCACTGGGTCTATTGGTGGATGACTCGATCATCGCCATCGAAATGATGGTCGTGAAAATGGAAAGCGGCTGGGATCGGGTGAAGGCGGCCGGCTTCTCCTATTCAGCCACCGCCATGCCGCGACTGACTGGTGCGCTGATCACCACGGCCGCTTCCTGCCGATCGGAATGTCCAAGTCCACCTCGGGTGAATACGCGGGTGGCATCTTCTGGATCGTTGGCACCGCGGTACTGCTGTCTTGGCTGTGTTCCGGTTTGTTCACGCCGTATCTCGCGGTCAAGATGCTGCCGAAAAGATCTGGGCAAGCACGCTCACGGCAGCGATCCGTACGACGGCAAGTTCTATCGCAAGCTGCGGGGCCTGATCGAATCGTGCCATTGAGCGTCGCTGGGTGGTCATCGGCGTGACGGCGGCTGGCCTGGTTTTGGCACTGGCAGGCATGAAGCTGGTACCGCAGCAGTTCTTCCCCTATAGCGATCGTCCGGAGTTGGTGATCGATCTTCACCTGAAGGAAGGCGCCTCGTTCGAGGCGACAACCACTCAGGTGAAGAGGATGGAAGCAGCGCTGGCAAAGGAAACGAGGTGCTGGTCTATACGTCCTATATCGGTGCCGGTGCCCCCCGCTTCTACCTGGCCCTGAATCCCGAGCTGCCCAATCCCAGCTACGCCCAGTTCGTGGTAATGACCAAGGATCTGGCGACTCGCGAAAAGGTGCGCGCTCGCCTGATGGCCGCGGCAGATCAGCAATTCCCGCAGGCATGGGTGCGTGTCACCAGGCTCGAGCTGGGTCCGCCGGTTGGCTTTCCGGTGCAGTTCCGCGTCGTCGGCCCTGACACCCAGGTCGTGCGCCGCATCGCCCGCGAGGTAGAGCACGTGGTGGCCTCTAGCCCCAAGGTACGCGACGTCCAGCTCGACTGGAATGACCCGGCACGTGCGTTGAAAGTGGACATGGATGAGGAGAAGACGCGCGCGCTCGGCCTGTCGCCGGCCGAAGTCTCCCTGGTCACGCAAACCGTGATGAACGGCGCGACGCTCTCGCAGCTGCGCGAACACAGAGGATCTGATCGACATCGTGGCCCGTGCAGTACCCAAGGAGCGTCTGAATCTCGATACGCTGCAGGACATCAACCTCTACACTCGCCAAGGCACTGTCGTGCCACTCTCGCAGGTTGCGAAGATCCATTACGACCTGGAAGAACCCGTGTTGTGGCGTCGCAACCGCGACATGGCGATTACCGTGCGCGCGGATGTGCAGGATGGCGAGCAGGCCGTATCGGTGACCCAGCAGATCGTGCCGATGCTCAAGCAGATCGAAGCAAACCTTCCGTCGGGCTATCGCATCGATATCGGCGGCGCCGTAGAGGAGAGTGACAAAGCCAATACTGCCCTGATGGCAGTGGCACCCCTGATGGGGTTGTGCATCATGTTGTTGCTAATGCTTCAGTTGCAGAACTTCTCGCGCGTGGGCATGGTGATGTTGACGGCGCCGCTGGGAATGATCGGCGTGGTGCCTGCGCTTCTGATGTTCCATGCGCCGCTTGGCTTCGTCGCGATCCTCGGCATCATCGCGCTGGGTGGCATGATCATGCGCAACTCGGTGATCCTGATCGACCAGGTGCAAACCGAGATCGCCGAAGGTCGGGATCCGTGGAACGCAGTGTTGGATGCAGCCATCCACCGAACTCGTCCGGTTGTGCTGACGGCGCTGGCAACCGTGCTAGCGATGATCCCGCTCACGCGTAGCGTGTTCTGGGGGCCGATGGCGATCGCGATCATGGGCGGCCTCACCATGGCAACGCTGCTGACGATCTTCTTTGTTCCGGCACTGTATGCGGCATGGTTCAAGGTTCGCCGCCAGACAGAAGGTCGGCCCGCGCCGCTGCCGGATGCAGCCGTGGCCACGCACTGATTGACTCGCAGAAAGTCCAGAACCTCCGGGCCGTCTGGAGCAGGAATAGGCGTCTGACCTGACGTGATGGACTGCAGAAGTTGGCCCAGCGCTCCAAAGAAGAAGGCTCTGGCAGGGCGTGTACACGCGCCCTGCCAGGGTGGAACACCAGGGCCACGCCTGCCGCCGTAAGTCCGGCATTTCGTGTTCCAAGGCGCAATCCTGCCGAACCGGATCGCACTGCCAATTTAATACTTCCACGGGTAGGACCATGACGGCAAAGCTCCGCTCTCGCCGTGAGCTAAAAACTGCACGCCAGCGTGATGTCGAGACAGTCGCCATCACACGCCCGGACATTCGAGCTGCGGCGGATGCTGTGTACGTGCTGGGCAGGCTTAACCGCGTCCGTAGAAACCTTCAAATGGAAATGGAAAGAATCGCCCAGCGCGCTGCCGGATCCAGTGAGATGACGCTAATACACTGGTATATCCTGGTTCACCTGCTAGATGAGCCCACTTGCAAACAGGTCGATCTGAGATCCCGTCTTGGCATCGCCGCACCCCATTTGACCAAGTTGCTCGATGATCTTGTTGCACGTCGCTTCGTCCGCCGTGACAAGTGCACGCAGGACCGTCGTCAGTTCATCCTGACCTTGACCCGCGCGGGGGGAGATACCTGCATAAGCTTCTTGAACTCATGGAAGGGAGTCGGAAAATTGAAACCATTCGGCAGAATCGCGCTCATCCTCAGCAGGAAACTGAGTGAGCTGGGTGAGCGACGCGGACATGAACAGGACTGAGTGGCCCTTGTTGCATGCCCTGCCGCTCTGGCAGCGCCTTAGATCTGCTCGCGTGCGCTTCTCAGCAAGGGCGTATCGTGCGCCTCAGGCAAGCGGCCGACCAGCATGCGCATGGCATCGCGCTCCTCGACTGTCGCGTCGTGATGCTTGCACAACTCGACCAGAGCGAGCAGTTCGAACCAAGGGGCTTCCTGCGTACATGCCTCATCGATGGCGCGTCGCACGCTGTCGGCGGCTGCCTTGGTCTGGCCACGGAGCCGGTAAATCGTCGCCTGAAGCAGCAAGAGCTGTGGTAGATACACGCGCTCGGCCAGTTCAAGGGCTGCCTGCAGAGCTACGGCAAGTTCGGCCTGCGCCGCATCGGTATCACCGGCCAGAAGCAGGGCTTGTGCTGCGTAGCCGAGTATCTCGCTGGCCCCTGTGCGCATCCCGAGTCGCGCATTCTCTCCATAGGCCTCTTTTATCCGGCGATAACCCTCGCGAGGCTCCCCGTTCCATGCGTCCGCCCAGCCGCGGAACAAAAGGCATGCCGCCCGGCCCTGTGCCAATGAGAATTCTTCGACCAGATCTCGCATTTCGTCGGCCAATGTCGCGACGCGTTCGGCATTGCTCAGACGAACCTCGAGCAGCGCTTCTTGCCACGTGGCGACGAGCTGCGTCATCGGTTGCCGCAGTTCGCGAGCGCGCGCCTGTGCCCTTTGCACCTGCGTACGTGCCTGCCGGACCTGACCGCCACGCACGAGTTCAATGGCCAGCATCCCAAGCAGCGTGACCAGGGGATCGGCAACGAAAATTTCTCTCGCGGCGAAATCCAACGATTCCGCATAAGCGAGTCCGCGCTCTATCCATGAGCGCGCCGCACGCGATTGACCCTGGAGATGGTGGACCTCGCCATGCACCATGCAGGCGGCCAACATGAGCACCGGATCGTTGGCCCCGGATGAAAGAGTCTCGGCTCGCTCAGCTACGGCCAGCGCTTGCGCGTAATCGCCATGCAGGCACAACAAATAGCCGAACCCATGCAACAGACGCCCACGCATCGGGTGTTCGGGGACGCTGGCCAGCAGCGCATAGGCACGTTCGAATGCGGTTCTGGCTTTGCTGCCGATTCCAAGCGTTTGGAACGCCGCTACGCCTTGCAGCGTGGCCAGTGTCATCTCGAGCGCGTCGCGCTCTGGCGTTTCCTGTGCCTGCTGCAGCAGAGCCAACGCACGCTCGGTGAGCGCCATGCATGCGGCCGGACTAAAGTTCAGAAGCGCGGCTTCCGCCGAATCGGCGTAGTAACGCAGCGCGGTCATCGGCTGCCGACCGCGATCGAAGTGCATCGCCAACTCGGTCGTAGCGACCGGCACACCCGCCGAGCGTTCGTGCTCGAGGGCCACGCCAACCTGGCGATGTAGGCTAATGCGCACCGAAGACGGCGTACGGTCGTAAAGCACTTGGCGAAAGAGCGCATGCCGGAACGCATACGGCAGATCCGTCGCCTCGTCGCCTTCGGCAGCCCGCGACGGCGCGAGCCACATTTGTTCGCGCACCAGCTCATCGCACGCGTGGGCTGTCGAGAGGAGGTCGCGCCCGAGGGTCAGTGAAACTGTCTCGACGCGAAACTCGACCCCGCATACTGCCGCCGCCGAGAGCAGAGCACGCTGTTCCTGACCGAGCTTGGCAATGTAATGATCGATGATGGCTGCGAGATTTTCTGGAACCGCAACATTAGTCAGTCGCGCTTCAATGGTGGCCTCGTCATTGGTCTGGTCCATCACCTCGCTGATGACGGAGGACACAAACAGCGGCACGCCGTCGGTGCGCTCGTGGAGGGCGCGCACGAAGGCTTCGTCCCGAGCGAGAGAGGCCGAACGTTGCGCCACATAGTCGGCGACCTCGATCTCCGAAAACGGATCCAGTACCACCTCCTCAGAGCGCCGGTGCAGACGCAGTTCGTGCCGCAACGAGTTGAGGGGGTGTTCTAGCGCCACCACTTCGGCTATGCGAAAGCTCGACAGCCACATCAGCCGCGATTGACCCCGTCGGCGGGCAACGTAGTCGATGAGCTGGATTGTCGCCCGGTCGCTCCAGTGCAGGTCTTCCGTTACGAGCAGAAGGGGGCGCTGCTCGGTGTAGCGATCCAGCAGTTCGCCCATCTCCCGCAGCATGCGTTCGGGTCCGACACCGGCGAGTTCCCGCCGCAACGCGTCACGTTCCTCTGCAGTGCTCAGCCATGGCAGCTGCAACAGCCAGGTCGGAGCCACGGCGCGCAGCAGCGACGGCAACACGGGGTCGTCGCGACACAGGTCGGCCAGTGCTTCCAGCACCGGAAGGTACGGCTCGCCAGACCCGTAATGCTCCACGCAATGGCCGCGTGCGCAGGCGACGCCGTCAAGGCTGTCAATGAACTGTTCGATCAGTGTCGTCTTGCCGATCCCGGGTTCACCGGCAATCCAGATCAAGGAACGCTGGCCGCCACACGTCAGTGCCCATGCCTGTTCCAGTTTCTCGAGCGCGCCGGCACGACCGATAAAAGGCGCCGATGATCGCGCGCGAACCGTTGCGACTGTAGTAGATGTGAATGGCGTCGACGGTCCGGCGAGCGCCGCGGCAATGAATCGATAGCCGCGGCGCGGTACAGTTTCGATGTAGCGGGGCTGCTGGGCGCTATCGCCCAGCGCTGTACGGAGGTCGCTGACGGCGGTCTTCAGCACCGATTCGCTGACGAACCGGTGCCCCCACACCGTATCAAGTAGGACATCTTTGGTCAGCAATGACCCTGCCTGACTTGCAAGTGCGCACAGCAGCGTAAAGGGCGTGGGCGCCAGCGCCACTGGCTCGCCATTACGCAACAGGCTTGCATTCGCCTCGTCGAGCTCAAACTCAGCGAACCGGATGCGGACTGGATGGGGTCGTGGACTGGTCACATTTGTTTCCTGCCCTCGGGAGGACATTCTAGCCACTTGCAGAGATGTCTAATGATTTGATTTGTTGGAACACCGCGTTATGCGGGGTTTGGTGGATGCGCCGAGAGTCGGCAGGGTAGTACTTCACGCTCACAACGCGACCCGGGACTAGCGCCGCCCCCGCAACTATGCGCCTCAAGCCTTGGCTCGCGGGCCCGGGGGGAAAGACAGGTTCGCCTGACGACTCAACCCGGCTCTGCCGCCGGCAAATTGCGCTCGTGTTGCCGGGTCAAGTCAGTGCCAGGAAACACCGGTCATCGCCACAGAGCGTCAGAGCAATGAAACCCACCTTCGATCCGTCGTGGAGACGCCCCGCATGTCAGCTCTTGCGGCGACGCTCTCCGGTGGGTTTCGGTCTGGCTGGCTGCGACGCAGCACTGTCTTGTCCGTCATGCGCAGAAATCACCGAAGTCGCAAGACTGTCGGGTAGCGGCGGCACACGACCTAAGGGCTTGTTGGCCACAGATTCGGAGACCTGATTTGCGACGCCCAAGGATCGGAGCACCGCTGCGGCGGTCAGCTCCGCAAAATTCGGGTCGCAATCGGGCTTCAACATGCAATGGATCGCACCAATCACTGCACCAGACACCATATTCAGCGCCAGAGACATCGGCATTGAGCGAAAGCGGCCGCGACGGATGCCTTCGTCAATATCACGGCGTACGAAGTCCAGCAAAAGGTTGGGACCCTGTGTATCTGGCCACCCCAATTGGACTAAGAAGCCGGCTGCAACAGGATCGTGCAACGCAAGTCGGCAAACGAGTCGGATACCACAAGCGATGCGCTCGGCCGGGTCATCGCGCTCCCGCACAACCGGATCCGCCAGACACACCAGGTCTCGGGCCATCTTGGTGGCCAGCTCCTGCACCAGGTCCTGGGGAGATTGAAAATATTTGTAGAAGGTTCCTCGCGAGACACCTGCCGCCGCGATCACGTCATCTATGGAAGTCAACGATGCGCCTTGAGCAGCAACCAGTTGGAGCGTGCTGCTCAACAGCCGTGAACGCATGCGCTCACGCCGCTGAGCGGCCACACGAGGTCGATGATCTGAGGTTTCCATAGAATTCAGTTGCGCTTTGGATTGCAGGATTCACGTCCGGAATAACAGAGTTGCTGGGTGACCTAACACCCAACGCTCGCATCGCTGGTCTCAACGCATAGTAGCCCGGTCTCTGAGTCGTTCATGCGTTATGCGATGCCTCAGCGAAAGTCTAGAAGGCTGGCCCTTCGTAGGCGCCCAAACCGTCCTCCACACGCTCGCATCAACTGGCGCGGACATCTAACCAGGCGCTCGTTCCGGCTGACACGTACAGCCAGATGCCCGCCCAGTTGCGGCCACCCCCACAATCATATACAAAAATGACTCTTTTGTCATGATGACATAACTGTCATTATGTGATTCTGCTGTCCTCGGGGGAGGAAATATGAAGCTCAACCTTGTTCTGCTGTCTCGTGCACTTTGCGCCAGTTTGCTCTGCACCTTGTCTGTTCCAGCCTGGGCCGTGAACGGCGCACAGCCGGGCGGCAACGGCGCCGCCAACGCTGCCATGGGTGGAACGTCGATTGCCTTGCCGTTAGATGCCGAAGCCGCGGCGAACAATCCGGCCGGCCTCGCCTTCGTACCTACCTCCATGGTCGTGGGCTTCCAGATATTTCACGGAGATTCCTCTTCCCAGTACTTGTTCCCAAGTAACTCACTGCGCAACAGCACAACTACGGTCGGTCCCGAAGGCGGCGTGAACTGGCAACTGTCCTCACAATGGACTGTGGGCGTGAGTGCCAGCTTCGGTGGCGCGGGCGCAGATTACGGTCAGCCCGCATTGCCGGTGCCGGGCGCGGCGAACGCAAAGACTGCTCTACAAGTGGTTGAACTGGTCCCAACCGTCACCTGGCGGCCATATGAAAACCTTGCGATCGGCATAGGGCCGAATCTCGCGTATGAACGCTTCGAGGCACAGGGCGTGATTGTCCCGGCACCGGTTCCTGGTGGCTTGGTTTTGCTACCAAAGCACGGTCAGCAGCAGGCATCCGGCGTAGGCCTACGCATGGGCATTCTGTGGAAGCCGACGTCCGGCGTCTCATTGGGAGCCACCTTCAAGTCGCGCACGTCCATGGGGCGTCTTTCCGGCTACGAAAAGGACCTACTCGCTTATAGCAATGGCCATCTCGATATTCCGAGTCAGTACGGTGTCGGTGTCGCGTGGCAGGCCACGTCCGCGCTCACACTGGCCGCGGACTGGCTACGTATCAACTGGGCCGGCCTTAAGGTGATGCAGGACCCCAACGGTTTCCGTTGGCGCGACCAACCGGTATGGCGCCTGGGTGCTTCGTGGACACTCGACGACCGCTGGACGTTGAGAGCCGGCTACAGCCATAGCCGGCGCGAAATCACCAGCGATCGTACGCTGCAAAACCTGTATGTCCCATCGATCAACAAGCAGGCCATTACCGCCGGCCTGACACGACGAATCAATCCCCACAGCTCGCTCAATCTGGGATACGAGTTCAACCCCAAGACCACGTTGCACGGCAGCGGGGAAAGCACCGGCACGTCCCTCACCAGCAAGGTACAGATGCTCATGATGAGCTACGAGCATGACCTTTAAGGCCCACGCGATGACAAACACCAAGGCTGTACTGCGGCAACCCGAGTCGTACCCAGAGAGTCGGCTCCCATCGGGCGTACAACCGCTAAAGCGACCGCCTGCCGTCGGACGGGCAGTCGAGTTGGCGTTTCTGCGATGGGAGAAGCAGGACCTGGCGCTTACCAAGCGCTTCTGGGAAGACTTCGGCTTCCACGTCGTTCACTCAAGCTCGCAGCTCCTGATAGCACGCGGTGCGGGCACTGCCGCATGCATCGCCATTGCTCAAAAAAGCTCGACCAACCGTTTCCTTGGGCCGGCCTTCCGCATGTCGGATGACACGGATCTAGCGTCCTATATCGAACACTTTGGCGCGACCTGGCTTCCGTCAGGGAAAATCCCCGGAGGGGGCAAGGGTGTCGAGCTTCTAGATCCCTCTGGCCGCGCCGTCTGGCTAGTGCAGGGCCAGATGCGAAACGATCCTATGCGTCTACGTGCGCCAACAACCGCCCTGACAAATACCTCGCTTTATACGCCGCGCGTCAACCGCATGGTGCGTACACCCATCGAGCCCGCCCGCGTCGTGAAACTCGGCCATGTGGTGCTGCAGACGGTGAACTTCCAGCAGATGGCCGATTGGTATCTACAAGTGCTGGGCCTCGTCCCAACCGATGTGCAATACCTGCCGGACGGTAGCCCGAACCTTGCGTTCTGTCGTCTCGACTTGGGTAGCGATCCCGCAGACCATCACACGCTGGTGCTGGTCGGTGGTCTCGAAGAAAAGTACGAGCACAGCGCCTACGAGGTCATCGATCTGGATGCACTGGGCCAAGGGCAGCAAGTCTTGCGCGCAGCTGGCCACTCCCATCTCTGGGGCATCGGCCGCCACCTTCTTGGGAGCCAGCTCTTCGACTACTGGCGTGACCCGGACGGTTTCGAGCACGAACACTACACCGACGGTGACGTCTTCACCGCTGACCACGAGACGGAGTACTCGCCGCTCACCTTCGGTGGCATCTGGGCATGGGGTGACGATGCTCCCTCGTCAATGAAGCCACGTAAAAGCCTCCCCACGCTGCTGCGTGTGTTTCGACTGCTCCATAGGCGTGCACTCACTCCCCAGCGCCTGAAACTTCTTGGCGCGGCGCTCGATGCGCCCGCCCGTCCTTGGCTCTAATTTCAGTATCCCTATGTCCCGTTCGATCGTTCGATTCATTCAGCCAAAACATTCTTCCATCGCCCAATGGGGCGTGGTGTTCGGCTCTCGTATCGCTCCACTTCCCGTACTGGCGAATACCACCGGTGAGCTCCTCACGCAGTACTGGGAAGAGCTTTGGAGCATTGACGAGTCACAAGCGACGCTGCCCATTGCCGACCAGAAGCTGTTGCCTCCGGTAACACCCAATCAACAATTCATTTGCCAAGGGGTGAACTACCGCAGTCACATCATCGAATCGGGTCTTCGTATGGAAGATTTCCCGTTCAACACGATCTTTACCAAAGCTTCGTCATGCATAACGGCAGCCGATGCGCCCGTCGTACGCCCTTCACACGTAAAGCTGCTCGACTACGAAATCGAGCTCGGACTAGTCCTGCGAAGCTACATCCCGCCGAACACCTCAGTCGGACCGGACGACCTCGGCCGCTGGTTGGCCGGCGTCACCATCGTTAACGATCTTTCGGCTCGAGACATACAGCTACCGCAAGGCCAGTTCTATAAGGGCAAGAGCCATCGTGGGTTCGGTCCGGTGGGGCCCAGTCTGGTGCTGCTCACGGTCGAAGAATGGAAGCGCTGGCCCGAATTGCACATGCGGCTGAGCGTCAACGGCCAGGTTCGTCAGGATGCGTATTGTGCGGATATGGTCCATTGGCCAGCCGCCACTTTGACGGAACTCAGCGCGCTGCAAGACCTTCACGCGGGAGACCTGATCGCGACGGGGACGCCGGCGGGCTGTGCGGCGCGGGCACCAGGCAAAGCCGCGATGTTCATCCTGCGTCACTTCATGAGCGATGCGACCAAGTGGCGACTCTTTACGCGCAAGGGCACCAGTAATCCGGCTTACCTGCAGCCGGGTGACCGGATTCATGCGTCGATTCGCACTGACGATGGCGCCATTGATCTTGGCGAGCAGACCACGGCAATTGTCGCTCCGTGATGCGAGGAGTTCGTACGATGACTAATCTTACTTTCGCCGACACCTCCGCAGCGCCGATGGCTCTTAGGACGCGCGACGACATCGAGCAGTTCGAGCGCCTCTCGTGGCGCGAACGTTTGCCTGCTACTACGACCTATGAGGTGCTTAAGAGCGCCTGCGAAACCTATGCCGAACGGGTCGCCCTACGTTTGTTGGTGGCCGCCAATGCGGATGCACCCACACGCGATCTGACCTACAACGCGTTGCTCGCCGGCGTGCACCAGACGGCGAACGCGTTGCACCACTGTGGCGTGTCTTCGGCGGCAGCCGTGACGGTGCTTCTTCCCAATCTTATCGAGAGCCATTGGGCGCTGTGGGGTGCCCAGGCGGTCGCTATTGCCAGCCCCGTGAATCCGATGCTGGATGCGGCGTACATCGCTGGGATCTGTGAGGAGACGAGAGCGGAGATCCTCATCGCGCTTGGGCCGGCGCCTGGCTCCGATATTTGGGAAAAGGCGGTGCAGGTGGCCGAGCGCGTGACCTCCGTGCACACCATCCTGCAGGTGAACGCCAGCGCGGCACTTGGACAACCGGTTACCGGTGGGCCCCTTGGTTGCATGCCGAAGCGTGACAACGTGCAGGTCCTGGATTTCCACACGACGCTGTCGGCCGCGAGCGCAGAACGTCTAACGTTCAGCCGCAGCATTCATGAGAGTGATGCGTGCGCATACTTCCACACGGGCGGCACTACGGGATACCCCAAGGTGGCCGTCCACAGGCATCTCAACGAAGCCTTCATGGCTTGCGCCATGCGGTGGATTGATCATCGACACGATGTGATGCTCTCCGGCTTGCCGCTTTTCCACGTCAACGGTGCACTGGTCACAGGGCTGGGCGCGTTCCACAGGGGTGCCGAACTGGTGCTGCTGACACCCAGCGGCTTTCGCACGCCAGGACTGCTCGACAACTTCTGGAAGATCGCGCGCCGATTCGGCGCAACGACCTTTTCTGCCGTCCCTACTGTCTTGGCCAGTCTGCTCGACAAGCCATGGCCCGATGGAGGCGTGCCAACGCTGCGCCAAGTACTATGCGGCGCCGCGCCGCTGCCATACCAGGTGGCAGTGGACTTCGAGCGACTCACCGATGCGCAGATCCACGAGGGCTACGGTCTCACCGAAGGAACGTGCGTTTCGACCGTCAATCCTCCAGAGGGCCAGCGCCGGCTCGCCACCGTCGGTCTTCCCTTGCCGTACCAGGAGATTCAACTGTTTATGCTGGGCGCCGACGGCAAGCCCAACGGCCAAACCGTGCCGGATGGAAATTGCGGTGTGATTGGACTGCGCCGCCCCAATTTGTTTCAGGGCTACTTGCGCGAGAGCGACAACCGCAATATCTGGATTGAAGGTGGCTGGTTTAACACGGGCGACCTAGGTCGCTGGAATGACGATGGCTATCTCATTCTGTGTGGACGCTCCAAGGATCTCATCATCCGCGGCGGCCACAACATCGACCCCCAGCTGATTGAAGACGCCTTGGCTGCGCACCCTGATGTGGCGATGGCGGCAGCCATTGGCGAGCCTGATCGACATGCCGGCGAGCTGCCGGTTGCATACGTTACGTTACGCGGCGGATCCAGTGTGAGCGTGGATGCCCTCATGAGCTATGCCCGCACGGCAATACCTGAGCGTGCGGCGGTTCCGGTCCATATCGAGATCTTGCCGTCGCTGCCTCTTACTACGGTAGGCAAGGTGTCCAAGCCTCACCTTCGCCTGAAGGCGGTCGACCGGGTGCTACATGAAGCGCTGGTGGCAGATGGTCTGGGTGCAGTTCAGGCAACCAGCTATCTCACCCTCGATGGGGGGATTGGTGTCTATTTATCAGGACCTGGCGAGCTTCGCTCCACCGCGCTGGCACTTGCGGGCCACTATCCCGTGTCAACCCAATGGCAGGAGCAGGTCGCGTGAACACTCGCGCTCCAGCTGTTGACCTCAGCCCAGAAGTTGATGTGCTCCTTGTCGGTCTTGGTCCGGTAGGGGCGGCCCTGGCGAATCTTCTTGGTCGCTATGGCGTGCACGTTCTGGCTATCGATCGCGCCACCGAGGTATTTGCCAAGCCCCGAGCGATTGCTCTCGACAACGAGGCTCTCCGCATCCTCCAACTCATCGGATTGCACGAGGACGATTTTCCGAAAGTTGTGATCCCTCAGGTGAAGTATCACTCTCCTCTCTTTGGTTGCTTCGCGCGTATCAACACGGCTCGCATGATCGACGGCCACCCGATGCTGGTGACCTTCTGCCAACCGCAATTGGAAGGAGCGCTGCGAAACCGGCTCTCGCAATACCCCAGCGTGGATGTCCAGTTGGGCGTAGCGCTAGAAAACTTCACCGACATAGGAAACTACGTTGAAGTCACCCTTAAACACGGTGACGGCCTTCGCTCTGTTCGCGCCCGATACCTCATAGGTGCGGACGGAGCTGGTTCACTCGTACGGCGCTCATTGGACCTGGATTTCCAGGGACACACCTTCGGGTAGATTGGCTCATCGTTGATGCGATCGACGTGCCCGCGCCGATCGACCACGTCGAGTTCCTCTGCGACCCGCGTCGGCCTACACCTCATATGGTGGCGCCCGGCGGAAGACAGCGTTGGGAATTCATGCTTCACGCCGGCGAAGAAGCCAACGATATGGAAAAGCCTGATCGTGTGCGCGCTCTTCTCGCCCCTGGGTGCAAGGCAGAAGACATTCGCATCGAGCGGACCGCGGTGTATCGCTTCCACGCCCGCGAGGCGCGCCGTTTCTCAAAAGGTCGCTGCTTTCTCGTCGGCGACGCCGCTCACGTCACGCCTCCCTTTGCCGGCCAAGGCCTAGTCGCCGGCCTTCGCGCCACCGCCCATCTGGCCTGGAAGATCGCAGGCGTGGTGCGAGGCCAGCTGAACGAGCAAGTGCTAGACAGCTATGACCAGGAGCGCCGCCCGCATGCCCGGAAAATCATCAATCTGGCCCGCTTTCTGGGCAAGCTGGTGATGCCACGTAACCGCCTCGCAGCCTTTGCTATCCACGGTACGATGCGTGCGATTCGGCTGCTACCTGCAGGCCGCGCAGCATTCGACGATCTCAAGATCAAGCCACCGCAGCTATTCGATCGGGGACTGTTCTGGCGTGACCGGACGGCCCGCAACGGTCTCTGCGGGTTCCATGTTTCCACAATGCTGGATCCATACCGACAAGCACACCGAGCCCGTGCTGAGCGACGATGTTTTCGGACTGCGGTGGTCGCTGATCGGCTTCGGTGTGGATCCCCTCGCGCACCTAGACCTCGAGCTACTCGCCCGGTGGAGCAGTCTGGGCGGAATGACCTGGCAGTGGTGTCAGGGCGACGCACGACATGCGACATCAAAAGAACGGCGCCTTGTGGCGACGGATGAAATGGGTCTGCCTCAACTACCACCAAACGGTTGGGTTGCGATCGTTCGTCCTGACCGCTGCGTCATGGCCGAGGGGCCTGCTGCAGTGATCGAGCCACTGCTGCGGCGTGCACTCAAGATGCTGGAGCCATGCCATCGACGCTTAGTCCGAAGGCAACGATCGAGCCATGATCTCGCAAAGTGAGTACTAGCAAGAGGCGGTGGTCGTCGTCAGTCTCATATGCCAGAAGAATCGCCCCTTTTTGCCTCTGAGATCCGTAACCCGAAGCGGACACTCCGATGCAACAAGAATTTGCCTTTGGTCAACCGTTGCCTGCAAACAATCCATAAGGAAGCGGCATGCGTAGGCGGATGGCGCTAGCGGAATTCATTGGTGTCTTTTCGCACGGCCGCTGCTGGAGAGCCGTTTGAAGCTGCGGAACAGCGCTATTCGCCCTTACACCGAGAGTTCCCAACGTCCCTGCAATCCAAAAGCGTACGCCATCATCGGGCGCGCTCAAAAGGCTGGCCAACGCGTCAACATCCGTCAAAGACACCTCGTCGGGATGCTTGTTTACCCGCTCACTGAGCCTTTGTGCACGGTCCAATCGCAGTTTAAGCGAATCAGCCTCCGCTATCCCTGCGACAGAGATTTTCACATGCGAGTCAGTGTTGACTTGAGCTTCTCGATCAGAAATCAGGGCTGACGTCGAAGCTGTCGAGGGCGTTGCTGCCAAAGATGAGCAACTTGGACATAGACTCAGTACCGATAAGAGGCAGATATGAGCCCAATTCGGCCGAAATCGGGCGTACCGTGTGTTACCACGTGACATTTCAGTGCCCTCCCAGAAATTTTCCCGCGAAATAGCGCTGAACGCTATTTGTGCCACTGCACTGAGGAAGACCGGCACCTCCAAACTTGGACGGCAGATCTTCGGCGTATGAAACGTTCCTTGGTGCATATGAGTCGGGTAAATCGGCGCCTTCGTAAAACTCATTGCTCGATGTCCATTGCGACACCGCTGCGTCACTAGGCTGATAGGTAATCGGTGTCGAATTTCATTAGCAAGGCCTGATCTCTCTTCAGAAATTTTCTCCGAAACGCGTTTGTCCGGCAGCGATTAGGCCAGCCGAAGTCGTAGTCCCTCGGCACGGGGACCGCGTTAGATCGATGGAAGCCGGAAGGGGAGGCAGGTCCGACAGGTTGACGCGCGGCAAAAGATCGCGGTGTCCAAGCGGCACATTTTGCTGCCCTGACAACCCGCGGGAGCACACCTATGGCCGCGACGCGCTCTTCCCGCTCGGGGGACTACGAGCCACTCGATAGTCGAGTGGCCTCAAACGAAACGTAGGTCGCATATGTTCGGTGGCCAATTTATGGTTTAACGAGGCGGTCAACTTATGGTTTAACGAACAAAAGTGCGGTTGGGCATGCCGCGAATACATGGCAGTTTTGCCACGTTGCGTCGGCAATCACCCCGCCAGGTTTAGCTGGAGAGACACTTCAGGCGATCTTTGGGCCATCACTGCTCCTTAGTAGCGTCCAAAGTGCGAGTGCGGCCAGCACGTCGAGTACGGCAAGGCAGGCGAACAATGGGTGATATCCCATGGTATCGGCGACGGCACCCACGATAAGGGAGAACACCAGGCCACCGATCCATGCGGCGGATCCGGCCATGCCGGTGGCGGTGGCAACGACACGGCTGTCGAAGATATGGGCCGAGAGCGTCATGAGAGCACCGGACAGCATCTGGTGCGCAAAACCACCCACGCAGAACAGGGCGATGGCGATAGCGGCGCTGTCTGCCAGGCCGATGCACGCAGGGCCTAACATGAGCGACGTGCCCAGCGTCATCACGAGTTTGCGCGAGGTCAGCAATGAGGCGCCAAAGCGACGCATGAGCCACGGTGCGAGATAGCCGCCGCATAGCGAGCCGGCGTCGGCCGCGAGGAACGGAAGCCACGCAAACGCCGCGATCTGCGTGAGCTCCATGTGGCGCACTTCGGACAGATATAGCGGAATGAAAAAGTTGAAGGTCTGCCACGCCGGCTCGGCGAGAAAACGGGCAACGCGATGCTCCAGAATTCCCGCGTCATCAGCACGGCGTGCCACGCATCCACGCCCTTGGCGAGAGGTGCTTCACTTCGCCCGGCAAGGATGTACGCACGCTCGGCTGGATCAAGGCGGCGATCGTCTTCCGGTTTGCGATAGCCCACGTACCAGAGCACTGCCCACAGCAGGCCCACGCTGCCGGTGACGACAAAGGCAGCCTGCCAACCCCAGTGCAGAATGCAGAAGATCACCAGCGGTGGCGCCAACATGGCGCCCAGCGACGAACCGATATTGAACCAGCCGGTGGCCACGGTGCGTTCTTTGGGTGGAAACCACTCCGAGACGGCCTTCAATCCACTGGGAATAGCCGCCGCTTCAGTTGCACCGAGCAATCCGCGAAAGAAGGCGAGGCTGCCCCAGCCGGTGGCCAACCCGTGCGCGCAATTGGCAAGCGACCAACCGACGGCGAACAGCGCAAAGCCGAGGCGAAGCCCGATGTGGTCGAGGACCCAGCCAGCGATAGGCTGCATCACCGTGTAGGCGCCCTGAAACGTCGCCACCACCCAGCTGTATTCACGCGTGGACATCGTGAATACCGACTTGAGCGTGGGCGCCGCCACGGACAGCGTTGAGCGTGCGAGATAGTTGAGGATCGTGCCGATGGTGACCAGGCCGATGATCCACCAGCGGCGGCCGTGCGTGAACATGGATGACACCTCGCGCTACGGCTGGCGCAGTAATGGAAACCGGCGATGCTTAGGCTGGCGTGACGACAATGGCGGACACTAGCGCGGGGCCACCTTCGGGGACGAAGTCGAGCACGAGCATGCCGTTCTTCACTACAACCGGGAACTGGCGGGTGACCGTTTTCAGCGCGCCGCCTGCCGCCGATGCGGGATTGAAATGTGCAAGCGCATTGGTGTCCCCAGCCTTGACCGAGAACATGCGCGTGGCGGCGAGTGATGCATCCGGCTCGGCGAAATGCAGCGTCACCAGCCAGCGACCGTTGGGCAGTGGTACGCGGTACTGGAAGCTGCCTTCGCGGTAGGCGGTGTAGAGCGCGGGATCCTTGGCGCCGACGATGGTCTTCACGGCCACGTCGGGACGTTCCTCGTTTGCACCGTGACGGAATGGATTGAGCGTTTTGCCTTCGCCACCGACGAAGAAGTTGTCTGAACCGAACCGTTGCCCGTCGGCCGTGGTAATGCCCGTGAGGCTGCCGGCTTTGATACGAACACCATTCGCTGCATCGGGCGCATGCCACGTAACCGTATCGGAAAGCGTGTGGCCCTGGATGGTGGCGTTCACGGTGACCTGATTGTCGCCGGCCTTCAGCGCGACGTTCTGCCAGACACAGACGTGCTCGGGACACGCCGTGTCGCCACGCGCCTGGCCATTGACTGTGAGCGAAACGTGTTTGGCGTTGCTGTACACGCGTACGTCCGTCACCGGATACGCGCGGTCCACGTAACGACGGCCGGTGATGTACAGCGTCGGATCGCTCGACCACTGCGCCTTGTAGAAATAGAAGACGTCCTTCTTCACCTTGCGGTCGAAGGTGACCAGACCCTTGTCGTTGAGGTAGATGGCGTCGCCTTCCTCGCGCAGGTCGGAGGGAAAGTCGAACATGTTCCAGATCCACACGCCCGATAGGTAGTTGCGCGCAGCAAGTGACTTCCACGATTGCTCGTGCACCCAGCTTTCGTATTCCTCTGGATGCGGACGGCCAAACACGTTGACCGGTCCGCCGAGCGGATTGTCAGTATGTTGCGTGAGGCCGCCACCCGCACCGTATTCGCTCACACCGATGGGCATCGACGGGTAGCGCGCGTGCATCTTGTCGAGAAAGCTGCCGAGGTCTTCCGGCTTGCCGTAATACCAGCCGAAATAGCGGTTGTAGCCGGTGAGGTCAGCCACGTTGCTCAGCACGGGCTGGTCGGGAATGGCATCTTCGCAGCAGTCGGCATAACCGGTGATGCGCGAGGGGTCTTCCTGCTTGGCCAGCATGTTGAGCACCTTGAGCATCACTAGCGATTGCGCTGGCGTTTTGAGGTTCAACTGCACCGGTCGGATATCCGTCTCGTTGCCGATCGACCACACCATGATCGACGGATGGTTGTAGTTTTGGCGGATCAGTTCGGTGAGCTGCTCTTTACCGTTGTCGATCAGTGCCTGCTTTGGCGCGCTGTTGGTAAGCGACGACTGATGCACGAAAGGTGCTTCAGCCCACATGACCATGCCGGTCTTGTCCGCGTCGTCGTACCACTCCTGCGCATGCTGATAGTGCGCGCCGCGGATGGTGTTGACGCCCATCTCCGCCATGATGGCCATGTCTTCGGCGTGGTCCTGCGGTGAGATCGCCCAGCCCTTGCCGAGACGATCCTGGTGGCGCGACGCGCCGTGCAGCGGCAGTGCTAGGCCGTTGAGGCTGAAGCCGGTCTTTGCATCGAAATGGAACGTGCGCACGCCGAGCGGTTGCACCACGCGATCGATCACCCTGTCGTGGTCGCGCAGCTCCACCGTCACCGTGTAGAGGTACGGGTCCTTCAGGCCATTCCACAGGCGCGGATGCGCCAACGTTAGCGTACGGGTCACATCGAGCGTGGAGGAGCCACCCAGCGTCGCCGGCGCGGTGTCCGTGGAAACCGTGCGTTTGGCATCGTCGCGAATGGTGGTGACAACGGCGAGTGCGCGTTGCGAGGGAGCAAAGTTGCGCAGTTTCGTCAGCACTGACACCTTGGCTTCGTCCATGGTGACGTTCGGCGTGCTCACGTAGACGCCGGGGCTGCCATGATCAAGTAGATCGATCTGCGCGCTATCGGTGTCGATCAGGGACGCCTGGCGATAGATGCCGCCGTTGACGAAGAAATCGCCGCCCAGCGGAATGACGTTCTCGGTCGATGCGCCGACGTCGGGTTTGCTGTTGTCGGCCTTCACGACGATGACGTTGGATGCGCCGGGTTTCACGAAATGGGTGACATCGAAACGAAAGCGCGAGAAAGCGCCTTCGTGTCGACCCACGAGTACGCCATTGACCCACACGTCGGCGACGTTGCCCACCGCATCGAATTGCAGGAACAGGTGGTGCCCTGGCGCCACCTTGGGCACGTCCACATGCAGTCGATACCAGCCAATGCCGTGGGCATTGTTCATGGCGGGCGAGGGGGTGAGGCCGTACTCGCCCACGCGGTTCCAGGTGTGCGGCAGGCTGACTTCGCTCCAGGCGCGGTCGTCGTAAGCATTATCGGTGACGCCCGTTGCATCACCACCGAAGCGGAAGTGCCAACCCGATGCCAGCGACTGCACTGGGCGGCCGTCACCTTCGGATGAACCGGCAGCGCTGGCGCCAGAGAGCGCGGCGGACGCCATGAGGCCGGCGAGGCAGGCAAGGACAAGAGCGCGTCGGCCACGATTCCGTTGCATTGCCGGTCATCCCGTTTCATGAATATTGGTTTGACCAATACTCGGGTATGGTGCTTTCCCTGTCAACGCGACCATCGGCACACGCGACCCATAAAAAAGGCCGCCACGCATGACGTGACGGCCGAGGGAAAAGGCTTGGAAAGGGGCGCTTACCAATTCCACATGGTGCCGTCTTCCAGGCGCGCGACGGGGAGATAGGCGGGCTCATACGGATACTTGGCGGCTTCTTTCTCGTCGATCTCCACGCCGTGGCCGACGGCGTCGCCCGGATACAGGTAGCCATCCTCGAAGCGGTAGGCGTGCGGAAACACTGCGTCGGTTTCAGGCGAGTGGCGCATGTATTCCTGGATGCCGAAGTTGGGCACCCACGTATCGAAATGCAGCGCTGCGCCCATGGTCACTGGCGACAGGTCGGTGGCGCCGTGGCTGCCGGTGCGCACCTGGTAAAGCGCGGCAAGATCCGCGATACGGCGCAGATGCGTAATGCCACCCGCGCGCACCACGGTGGTGCGGATGTAGTCGATCAACTGGTTCTGGATCAGGTCCTTGCAGTCCCAGATGGTGTTGAAGACCTCGCCCACGGCGAGCGGCGTGGTGGTGTGCTGGCGAATCAGGCGAAAGGCCTCCTGGTTCTCGGCGGGCGTGGCGTCTTCGAGCCAGAACAATCCATAGGGTTCCAGCGACTTGCCCAGCTGGGCTGCCTCGTTGGGCGTCAGGCGGTGGTGTGCGTCATGCAGCAAATGGATGTCAAAGCCGAACTTGTCGCGCAGTTTGTCGAACAGCGTGGGCACGAAGCGCAGGTACTTGGGCGTGTTCCATTGCGTTTCCTGCGGCAGACCGACGCCGGCGGGCTCGTAGAACAGCTTGCCGCGACCCACGCCGTAGACATCCTTCATGCCGGGCACGCCCGATTGGGCACGGATGGCTTTGTAGCCCATATCCACATAGCGGGCGACCGCATCAACGGTTTCGGACAGATCACTGCCATTGGCATGACCATAAACCAGTACACGCCGTCGCGGCTTTGCCCGCCGAGCAGGTCATACAACGGCATGTTGGCCATCTTGGCCTTGATGTCCCACAGCGCCGTATCCACGGCGGCAATGGCGGACATGGTCACCGGGCCGCGACGCCAGTAGGCACCGCGGTAAAGGTATTGCCAGATATCCTCAATGCGTCGCGGATCCTTGCCGATAAGGCAGGGGATGACATGGTCTTCCAGATAGGCGACGACAGCCTTTTCGCGACCGTTGAGCGTAGCATCCCCGATACCGCTGACCCCTTGATCTGTCTCGATTTTCAGCGTCACAAAATTGCGACCTGGACAGGTGACGATCACGCGGGCACGTTCGATCTTCATGGAGGGTGCGTCTTCCATTTCAGCGGTTGGGGGCTATACTGCGAGGCATACTATTCTGCCTTGCCAATTTAGACAATATTGGTCTTACTAATTAGGCGAAAGCGAGCACTATGACGACTTCCAAGAAGGGCCGGAAGGCCGCCGTAAGCGAGGCTGCGGTGGCACACGCGAACGGGCGGCTCTACCAGCGCGTGGCGCACCGGTTGTTCCAGGAGCTGGCCAACGGCAAGTACGCCGTAGGCGACCGCCTTCCGGCGGAACGCGAACTGGCCATTGAGCACGAGGTCAGCCGCCCGGCGGTGCGCGAGGCGATGATCGCCCTGGAAGTGCAAGGTCTCATCGACGTGCGCGTGGGCTCGGGCGCTTACGTGCGCCGCCTGCCGGGCATCGACGATCGGCCGGGCTTCAATGTGACTGCGTTCGAGTTGACCGAGGCACGCCTGTTGTTTGAGGGCGAAAGCGCGGCGCTGGCCGCCACCAACATCACCGAAGCGGAACTGGACGAGCTCGAGGCGCTGGTGCGCCAGATCTCGGACGAGAACCAGCGCCGCAGCGTCACCGAGAACGCCGATCGCGATTTCCACATGTTGATCGCGCGCGCGACGCGCAATCTCGCCATCGTCAACGCCATTGAGGAATTGTGGCGGCTTCGTTCCACCTCGCCCGAATGCGCGCTGCTGCACGCCAAGGCGCGTGCGGCGAACGTGCGTCCGGTGGTGGAAGAGCACAGCACCATCGTCGAGGCATTGCGCACGCGCGATCCGGCCAAGGCTCGCGCTGCCATGCGCGCGCATCTCGCGGCCGTGATCGATCACCTGCTGTTCGCGACGGAAGAACAAGCGCTTGCCAAGGCACGCGAGGCCGTCGCGTCCACCCGTCGCCGATTCGGCAACATCGCTTCCATCTGAGCTCGCCCATGCCGCATCCTCTCGTGGTCCATCCGGACCGGTTCTTTCCTGCCGATCCGGCAACCCGCAAGCTCTGCCGCCAGCTCTACGAGCAGGTCCAGAAGCTGCCGATCGTCAGTCCGCATGGGCACACCGATCCGCGCTGGTTCGCCTACGACGAGCCATTCGCCGACGCCAGCAGTTTGCTGTTGACGCCGGACCACTACGTGCTGCGAATGCTCTACAGCCAGGGCGTGCCGATGGAAGCGCTGGGCGTGAGGCCGCGCGGTGAGAAGGCTAGCGTCGATCCGCGTGCTGCATGGCGCCACCTTGCCGAGCACTACCACCTGTTCCGCGGCACGCCGTCGCGCACATGGCTGGATTGGGTGTTTGCCGATGTCTTTGGACTCTCGGTGCGACTGGACGCCAGCACGTCGGACGTCTATTTCGATCGCATCGGCGAGATGCTCGCCACGCCGGAATTTCGTCCGCGCGCACTGTTTGAGCGGTTCAACATCGACGTGCTGGCGACGACGGAGTCGCCCATCGATTCGCTTGAACATCATGTCGCCATCCGCAACAGTGGATGGCAGGGACGCGTGATCACGGCGTTTCGTCCTGATCCAGTCATCGACCCGGAATTCGAAGGCTTCCTCGGCAATCTCGACCTGCTATCGCAGATGACGGGCGAGGACGCGCGCAGCTGGCCCGGTTACCTCGCAGCATTGCGCCAGCGTCGCGCGTTCTTTGCCGTGATGGGTGCGACATCGACCGATCACGGCCACCCCACCGCGGCGACCGCTGATCTTTCCGACGCGCAGGCCGCGGCGCTTTTTGCGCGCGTCACGCGTGGCAAGCCGACGCCCGAGGACGCCGAGCTGTTCCGCGCCCAGATGCTGACCGTCATGGCCGGCATGAGCGTGGAAGACGGCTTGGTGATGCAGCTCCATCCGGGAAGCTGGCGCAACCACAATCTTTCGCTGTTCGAGCGCTTCGGCCGCGACAAGGGCGCGGACATTCCCATGCGCACGGAATACGTGCGCGCGCTGCAGCCGCTGCTGGCCCGCTATGGCAATGAGCCTTCGCTCACCATCATTCTTTTTACGCTGGATGAGTCCACTTACGCGCGTGAACTGGCACCGCTGGCCGGGCACTATCCCGCGCTACGGCTGGGTCCTGCATGGTGGTTCCACGACAGTCCCGAAGGCATGCGCCGGTTCCGCAAGGCGACCACGGAGACGGCGGGCTTCTACAACACGGTCGGCTTCAATGACGACACGCGCGCGTTCCTTTCCGTTCCTGCGCGACACGACCTGGCGCGCCGCATCGATTGCGGCTTTCTCGCCGAGCTTGTGATGGAGCACCGACTCGAAGACTGGGAAGCGGCGGAGCTGGCAATCGATCTGGCCGGCGGCCTGGCCAAGCGGGCCTATCGCCTGTGATGCATCGTCTTTCGCGGGAGGCGCTGGCGCGCCTTGGCCCCGCAGTACGCCAGCCTGGCTACGACCGCGACGCGCAGGCTTGCGGCATCGTGCACATGGGTATTGGCGCGTTTCACCGCGCGCATCAGGCCGTCTATACCGACGACGCCATGAACGGGGGTGATAGCGGGTGGTGCATCACCGGCGTGTCGCTGCGCTCGCCCGACGTACGCGACCAACTCGCGCCGCAGGATGGCTTGTACACGCTCAATGAGCGCGGACCGAACGCGGCGGCGCCGCGACTGGTTGGCGCCGTGCGACACGTGCTGGTGGCGCCGCGCGATCCGCGTGCCGTGGTCGATGCCATCGCTGATCCGGGCGTGCACATCGTCACGCTTACCGTTACCGAGAAGGGTTATCTCTCTCGTGGCGAAGGCAGCCTTTACGACTACATCGGCAAGGCGCTGGCACGACGTCGTTTGGAAGGATTCGGGGGCCTCACGCTGATCAGCTGCGACAACCTTCCGCATAATGGCGAACGTCTCTCGGCGGCGTTGGACGAATACCTTGACGCGATCGATGCAGAAACCGCGAGTTGGTTTCGAGCCGAATGCGCATGCCCGTCAACGATGGTCGACCGCATCGTGCCCATGATGACCGACGCTGATCGCGACGCTGTCGCCAACGCCATCGATGTGCGTGATGAGGCCGCGGTCGTCACCGAACACTTCCACCAGTGGGTCATCGAGGACCGCTTCGCGGGTCCGCGTCCACGCTGGGACGTCGGGGGCGCGCAATTCGTACATGACGTGCGCGCATACGAGGCGGCCAAGCTGCGCATGCTCAACGGCGCGCATTCCGCGCTGGCCTATCTCGGTCTCGCGCGCGATCACGAGTACGTGCACCAGGCCATCGCCGATCCGCAGATTGCGCCGCTGGTTGCGCGACTGATGCGCGAGGAAGCCATGCCGACACTGCCACCGGTCGACATGGATCTTCTGCACTACGCCGACGCACTGATCGAGCGCTTCACCAATGCCGCGCTTCCGCATCGACTGCGGCAGATCGCGATGGATGGCTCGCAGAAGATTCCCCAGCGCTGGCTGGATACGCTGGCTTGGCACAGCCTCCGCGGCCAGCGCTGCCCGGCGCTGCTGACGGCGCTGGCGGCATGGATCGACTACGTGCGGGGCGATGGCCGCGTGGTTGATGACCCGATGGCCAGCACGCTTGCGGGGCTGTGGTCGAGGGAGGGTCGTCAGGGCATCGCGGCGGCACTGTTCGGGCCGCAAGGTTGTTTTGCGGCCGCATGGGTCGCTCCGGAAGGCGATCTTGGGGTCCTCACCGGACTGCTGCATCCGGATTGACCAATTATTTTCGTCATGCTGCCTAGCAGCACGGAAAGCGGTCGGCCAACGATTATCTCCCGCCGTTTGTGGCAGCAGCGCGGAGAATTACGAAATAGTTGATTTCCCGACATTTTTGATGCATCGCACAAGTTTGTCGGGCAATCAGGCGTACGCAGAGATAATTGCAAATCTGCATAACCGAATTGATTGACTATCCCGCTGTAGGGTTGCCATTATTGGTATGACCAATACGGCCCAAGGGGAGTGGCCAATCTATGAAGCGCAATATGTTGAGCCGATGGGTGGCGGCCGCTCTGGCGGGTGGCGCGCTGATCAGCGTTCCAGTATTCGCCGCCGACACTGAGGCCGACGTGGCGGCCCAGGCGCAGTCCGGCGACGCAAACAGCCAGAACACCGCCGCTCCGCAGCCGCCGACAAAGGACCTGCAGGCAGTGACCGTGACGGCGGAAAAGCGCATCGAGAACCTGCAGAAGGTGCCGGTGGCCGTGGCCGTCATAAACACGGACCAGCTCGCCGCCTATGACATTCGCGACTTCAATGACCTCAATCGCGTCGCGCCGTCGTTGGTGATCAAGCCGGCCGAAAATCCCGTGAACGCCTCGCTGACCATTCGTGGCGTGGGCACGTTCGCCTTCTCCATCGGCGTGGAGCCGAGCGTCGCGGTCGTGGTAGACGACATGCCGATTGCCTTCCAGCCACGCGCCTTCACCGATTTGTCGGACATTGCGCAGATCGAAGTGCTGCGTGGCCCGCAAAGCACGCTGTACGGCAAGTCTGCCTCGGCCGGCCTGATCAACATCACCACGCTGCCGCCGACCGACACGCTGACCGCGTCAGTGAGCACGCTGGTCACCAACGATGGCGAGACGGGCGGCACGGCCGTGTTCTCCGGTCCGCTCGGTGAGCACCTCGGCTTCCGCAGCAGCTGGAACTACACGACTTCGGCGGCAACGTCACCAACAATTACAACGGCAACAACATCAACGGACGTCGCACGGTGTCCACGCGCAACAAGCTGGTGTGGGACCCAACCGATCAGTGGAATGTCACGGCCGGCTTCGACTACATCGATGGCCACACCACCACCGGTCGCCCGTTTATTGAGCTGGCGCCCAATGCCGACCTGCGTGGCACCTACGCGCCTTCGGTGTTCGCGCCGGGGATCACGCCAGGCCCTGACAACACCAACGTGTCGAACAACTACACCACCGGCACCGATTACACCGACACGGCCGGTTCGGTGAAGGTCTCCTATGACTTCGCCAACGGTGGTCCGACGCTGATGTCGATCACCTCCTACGACAGCTACAAAATGTTCGATCGCCTGGACCAGGACGAGTCGGCGCTGCCGCAGTTGGACAACCGCCAGTTCGGCACGTTTGCCTCGCACCAGACCACGCAGGAATTTCGCTTGCTTTCTCCGGGCGACGACCGCTTTCGCTACACGCTGGGCCTGTTCTATGCAGACGTGGATTACACCGTAACTTTGGCCGTGGCCCGTATTACTCGCTGGCGTCCTGGTATGCCACGTCGTACTCCAAGCAGTACGCTGGCTTCGGTCAGCTCGAATACGACTTGTGGCCGGGCACCACGTTGATCCTGGGCGGTCGCGAGAGTTACGAAAAGATCGGTTACACCTTCAATGACTATCTCGCCAAGGCCGCCTTCGACGGCAGCAACGGCGACACGTTCGGCACGTACAAGGCGGGTATCCAGCAGCAGGTCACCGACGACTTCATGCTGTACTTCACTACGGCATCGGGTCACAAGGGCGAGACCTACGATCTGTCCACGGGCTTCAATGCGCTTCGCGCGGCGGGCGGTCCGGTGAAGCCGGAAACATCGACGGATTACGAACTGGGTGCGCGCATGCAGTTCCTGGATCGTCATCTGACGTTGAACACCACGCTGTTCGACACGAACTACAAGGACTTCCAGGCACAGGGCATCGAAACACTCGCCGATGGCACCACCAACTACCGCCTCGCCAACGTGGGCAAACTGCGTACGCGTGGCGTGGAGTTGGAAAGCGCATACCACGTCAATGAGGACCTGACGTTTGGCGCATCTGCCACGTACCTTGATGCCGAGATCACCAGCTTCCCGTTCGCGCAGTGCTATCCGAACCAGACGTTGGCCGAGGGTTGTACGGGTACGTCGGTGAAGAGTCAGAACCTGGCAGGCGCGCGTCCGCCGCTGGCGCCGAAATGGAAATTCGCGGCCAATTTCAACTACAGCCATCCGCTGGGTTCCACCGGTTGGCTGGGCGTGGTCAACGGCTCGTATACCTATCAGAGCGAAGTGAACTACTCGCTCAGCCGGGACCCGCTGACAGTGCAGGGTGGCTACGGCATCGCCAACTTCTCCATTGGCGTGCGCCAGGAATCCGGTCGTTGGGAAATCATGGGCTTCGTCAACAACGCCTTTGACAAGCACTATTACTCCAACCTCACCAACTCCACGAGCAACTACGCCAACCAGCTGGCCGTGCAGTCGTACCTGCCGCGTGACTTCGAACGTTATTTCGGTGTCCGCGCGACGTACAACTTCCAGTAACACCTGCCGAAGTGCGCCCATGCCCTCGCGTGGGCCGCGCCCAGGCATGCATCACGCGCTGGTGAACATTGGCGTTGCAAGATGCGGACGTCGTGGCCCTGCCGCTGGAGCGGCGGGGCCATTTTGTTGATGATTGAACGCAGGAAATACGCCGTGTCCGAACCGACCACCAGCCCCGTCGCCCATCGCATCGTTTGCTTCGGCGAATTGCTGCTGCGCCTTTCGTCGCCGGCGGGCGAGCTGTTGCTGCAGTCGCCAACACTGAAAGTGCACGTCGGTGGCGCCGAGGCCAACGTCGCATGCTCGCTCGCGTTGCTGGGTCATTCCAGCACCATGGTGAGCACACTGCCGGACAGCGTCATGGGACGCGCGTGCGCAGGCGAGTTGCGGCGGTACGGTGTCGATCCGGATATCCAGTACGTGCCTGGGCGCATGGGCTTGTACTTCTTGACACCTGGCGCCATGCAACGCCCCAGTGACGTGTTATACGACCGTGCGGGCTCGGCCTTCGCTTCGGCACCCGCGCAGTCGTACGACTGGCCGCGCCTGCTTGCCCATGCGAGCTGGTTGCATCTTTCCGGCATCACGCTTGCTGTGGGCGACGCGTCGGCACAGGCGGCGCTTGCTGCGGCGCGGGCCGCTAGCGATGCAGGCATTCCCGTGTCCTTCGACTGCAACGTACGTGAGCGGCTATGGGGCCGACGCTTCAGCGAGGCACCAGCATTGATGCGCGATATGGTGGCGCATGCCGACGTCCTGTTCGGCAATGACCGGGACATCACGCTCATGTTGGGCCATCGCTTTTCGCAGGATCAGGCAATTGAACGGTTCGCTGCTGCGGCGGATATGGCATTCGGCGAATGGCCACGCCTGCGACGAATGGCGGCCACCGCCCGCATCCATCACAGCGCCGACCATCAGGAGGCGCGCGGCATGTGCGCCTCGCGCGACGGCCTGACCAACACGGACACTCACGAACTCAAATGCATCGTGGATCGCATCGGCACCGGCGATGCCTTCGCCGCCGGCTTCCTTCATCGCCTGTTTGCAGGCGATGGAGACAGCGACGCGCTGGATTTCGCCATGGCGGCGTTTTGCCTGAAGCACTCGGTTGCAGGCGATGCCAATCCCTTCCGTGCCGGGGACGTGGAAACCTTCGCCGCATTGCGAGGCTTTGACGTCAGGCGCTGAACCAACGCGGGCCCCTTCCTGGATGCCGTTTACATGGCCACCATTTGCACTTGCGGGCAGCTGAGGCCAGCGGAAAGTACTCGTGCGAGCCGCCACGACTTCATAAGGAGCGGATTCCTCGGGCTGGCCAAACTATGCGAGAGATGGGCGGCCAAACTATGTGAGATCGCGCAGTTACGAATGGTCTTTTTCCAGCGCGCCGCTGCGGCCTGATCGTACGGCCAGTGCCAACACGCGCTCCAGGTCGCTGTAACCCACCGGTTTGACGATGTGGTAGTCGAAGCCGGCTTTGGCGGTTTCGGCTTTGTCGTTTGCCTGGCCCCAGCCGGTCTGGGCGATGATGGGGGTGTCGCGGAGCAGGGGGTCCTGGCGGAACGCGCGGCACACTTCGTAGCCGTCCATGGTGGGCATGCCGATGTCGAGCAATACGGCGTGGGGCTTTAGTTCGTGGGCGGCGTCGCGGGCGAGGCGGCCGTCGTGGATGAGGCGGTAGTCGTGGCCCATTTCGCTCAGTAGCCAGCCAAGGGTTTCAGCCACATCGGTGTTGTCGTCGACGACAAGGATTCTCAGGCGAGAGCTGTTGGCGTTGGACTCCAGCGCAGCTTCCGTGCTCTGCAAAGCTGGCTGTTCGGCAAGCAGTGGTAGTCGAAGCGTGAAGGTGCTGCCCTGGTTGGCGCCGTCGCTGGCGACCGCGATGGAGCCTTCGTGCATGGCGACGAACTGTTTGACCAGGGCAAGGCCGATGCCAAGGCCGCCTTGCGCGCGGGTGATGTGTTCGCCGACCTGGGTGAACATGTCGAAGATGCTCGACTGCATGGCCGCGGGGATGCCCATGCCGTTGTCGGCGACCACGATGACGACTTCGCTTCCGTCCTGGCGCACATCAAGCGAGATCCTTCCACCCGAAGGCGTGTATTTCGCCGCGTTGCTGAGCACGTTGCCCACGGCTTGCGCCAGGCGCGTCTTGTCGCCGTTCATCCACATGTCGTGCATCGGCAGGCTCACGGTGAGCTCGTGCTTGCCGTTGTCGATCAATGGGCGCGAAGCCTCCACGGCGGACTCGATGATTTCCGCCACCTGCACGCGCTCGCGCTTGAGGTCGATCTTTCCCTGGCTGATGCGCGATACATCGAGCAGGTCGTCGACGAGCCGCACCAGGTGGATCAGCTGGCGATTCATCACGTCGTGTATTTGCTGCGACCGCTCGGGTGAAGGGTGGCCGCGCAATACGTCGAGACCCATGCGTAACGGCGTCAGCGGATTGCGCAGTTCGTGCGCAAGCATGGCCAGAAACTGATCCTTGTAGCGATCGGACTTGGTCAGTGTCTCGGCCAGCGTTTCAAGCTTGTCGCGCTGCGCCGCAATCTGCTGTCGCTGGCGATGCAGCTCGAAGAAGACATTGGCCTTGCTTCGCAGAATGCCCCACTCGATGGGCTTCTGGATGAAGTCGACGGCGCCCGCCTCGTAGCCGCGGAAATTGCGCTGATTGTCGGAGGCGCTTGCGGTCAGGAAGATGATGGGCACGTGTCGCGTGCGGTCGTTGCCACGCATCAGCTCGGCCAGCTCAAAGCCGTCCATACCCGGCATCTGCACGTCCAGCAGGCCCAGTGCAACGTCGTGCACGAGCATCAACTCCAGCGCTTCTTCACCGGAGCGTGCTTTCAACAGCACCAAGCCATCACGACGAAGGAGCGCCTCCAGCGAGACGAGGTTGTCTTCGAGGTCATCGACGAGCAGAAAGTAGACCGGATCCATAATGTGGCTCATGTACTTACAGGTGTTTGAGGTAAGAAGCGATCTGGCTCGGCGAACCGACCCACGCACCGGGACACGCATCGAGCGCGGCGAGCGGCATTACCGCGGCGTATGCATGGTCAGGGTCTTCCACCACGATAATGCCTCCCGCTTGCTCGATCAGACTCAGCCCGTGCGCGCCATCGTGATTGGCCCCCGAGAGCACCACGCCCGCCAGTTCGCCACCATAGGCATCGGCGGCGCTCTCAAAAAGTACGTCGATGGACGGCCGGGAGAACAGCACCGGGTCGTCCGCCGACAGCGCCAGTGATCCCGCTTTCTCAACCAGCAGATGATAGTCCGATGGCGCCACGTAGACGGTCCCTCCGCGTATGGGCGCCTTGTCTTCGGCTTCGGTCACCTCGACCTGGCAGTGCGTCTGGAGAATGTCGACCAGAACGCTTCGCTTGGCGCCTGGCGGCACATGCACCGTGAGAAGAATCGCGGGCCGGAAGTCGGCTGGCAGTTCTTTCAGGATGACCAGCAGCGAGGCGACCGAGCCGGCCGAGCCGCCGATCGACCACGGCTTTCACTTGCGGCGCGCGTTCATAGATCAGTCTTCTGGTAGATCCTCTCTTCGGGCACGAAATCGAGGAAGGAGCCAGACTGGCTGGAGAACCGCAGGCTTTCCTTCGAGCCGAGGCCCAGGAAACCTTTGCGTATCAGGGAATCGTTGAAGAGCTTCAGCGTTCGGTCCTGCAGCGAGCTGTCGAAATAGATCAGCACATTGCGGCAGGACACCAAGTGCATCTCGCCGAACACGGCATCGGTCACCAGGCTGTGGTCGGAGAAAACGACCCGCTCGCGCAGCGTGCGATCGAACGAGGCTTTGCCGTAGGCCGCGGTGTAGTAGTTGGAAAGCGAGGAGCGGCCGCCCGATTGCTGGTGGTTCTCGGTAAAGCCACGAATGCGGTCGAGGTTGTAGACGCCGGCTGGCGGCAGCGTCCAGCGCGCCGGGGTTGATGTCGGTGGCGTAGAACATCGTGCGCTGCTCCAGCCCCTCCTCGCGGAACAGGATCGCCAGCGAATAGAGTTCTTCGCCGCTGCTGCAACCGGCGACCCATACCTTCAGCGACGGATAGGTTCGAAGATGCGGCACCACCTGTTCGCGCAGCGCCCGGAAGTAGGACGGATCGCGAAACATCTCGCTGACCTGAACGGTGAGATAGCTGATCACCTGCGGAAAAATCGCCGTATCGTGCAGCAGGCCCTCCAGCATGGCGGAATAATTGCGGTACCCGAGCTTCTCTCTCAGCTGCTTCAGTCGCCGCTTCACCGATGCCTTGGAGTAGGCACGAAAATCGTAGTGGAAGCGCTGGTAGAGCGCTTCCAGCAGCAGGGTAGATTTCGAGCTCTTCGATCTTGTCGGTCACGCTGATCCTGGCTTATCGGGCAAGCCACACGCGTACAAGCGATACCAGCTTGTCCACGTCCAGCGGCTTGGCCATGTAATCGCTGGCACCGGCATGCAGGCAGATCTCCTGATCGTCCGGCATGGCCTTGGCGGTCAGCGTGATGATCGGGAGTTTCTTCCAGCGCGGATCCTGGCGGATTTCCCGCGTCGCGGTGAGGCCGTCCTTGACCGGCATCATCACGTCCATCAGCACCAGGTCGATGGCTTGATTCGGCGAGTCGCTGGCCTTTTTCAACGCATCGATGGCCTCGTCGCCGTTGCGGGCAATCGGTCAGCACGCAGCCGCGCGGTTCGAGGATATTGATCAGCGCGTAGACGTTGCGCACGTCGTCCTCCACCACAAGGATGCGGCGCCCTTCGAGCACGGCGTCGCGATGCTGCGCTTCCTGGATCATCTTCTGCTGTTCCGCCGGCAGGTTGGTCACGACCTGGTGCAGGAACAGGGTGACTTCGTCGAGCAGCCGCTCCGGCGACTTTGCGCCCTTGATGATGATGGACTTGGAATAGCACGCGCAGGCGCTCTTCCTCGGCTGCCGAAATGTCGTGGCCGGTGTAGACGATGACCGGTGGGAAGGCGTAGATGCCTTCCTCGCTCAGCGTCTCGAGCAGGGTGAAGCCGGAGGCGTCGGGCAGCGACAGGTCCAGCACCATGCAGTCGAACGTCTGCTCCTTGAGATAACCGAGACACTCCGCGGCCGTTCCCGCGCCCACGGTTTCGACGTCGGCCGAGGCCAGCAATTTGCGAATGGCGTCGCGCTGCACGTCATCGTCCTCCACCACCAGTACGCGGCGCACGTCCTGCGACAGCTTGGCTTCCAGCTTGGTCAGCACTTCGGACAACTGCTGCCGTTTGACCGGCTTGAGCAGATAGCCCATGGCACCCATGGATAGCGCGGCGTGGGCGTGGTCGGTGGCGGAGACGACATGGATGGGTATGTGGCGCGTGCGCATGTCGCGCTTGAGGATGATCCAGCACCGATAGCCCGGACTGATCGGGCAGGCCGACATCGAGCACGATCGCCTGCGGTACGTGTTGTCGGGCCAGGCTGAGGGCCTCTTGCGCGCTGGTGGCCACCAGGCAGCGGAAGTTCATTTCGCGGGCCATGTCGCGAAGAATCCGAGCGAAAGCCTCGTCGTCTTCGATAACCAGGATGGCGCGTCGATTGTCCGTCGGTCCTTCGCGATCATCCGGGACCTTGGGTGCGATCACGGGCGCCGGTGGCTGACCATGCAGGGGAGCAGGAACGGGAGCGGGCGCCGCGGTCACGGTCGCGCGTCGTGAAGCGAGCATTGCCGAAGACCCGATGTGCGTCGGTACGGTCAGGCTAAAGGTGCTGCCTTGATCCAGCTGGCTGCTCACCGCAACGCTGCCACCGAGCAAGCGAGACAGCTCAAGCGAGATGGAAAGGCCCAGCCCGGTGCCGCCGTATCGACGGCTGATGGTGCCGTCGGCCTGCTGGAACGCCTCGAAAATTCGTTGTTGCTGCTCGGCAGGGATACCGATACCGGTATCGGCGACGGCAAAGACGACACAGCCGTGCGCATCGAGCGAAACATCCAGCCGCACGCTGCCGTGCTCAGTGAACTTGAAGGCGTTGGAAAGAAGATTCCTGATGATCTGCTCAAGCCGCTGGCGATCACTCTCGATGGTTTTGGGGCAATCGGCCGATACGTGCGTCTGGAACGACAAGCCCTTTTGTTCGGCAACGGGCTGGAACATGGGCACCAGATCCTTGAGCAGGCGCTCGATGGATACGGTTTCCGTTCGCAGCTCAATATGGCCTGCCTCGATCTTCGACAGATCGAGGATGTCGTTGATCAGGGTGAGCAGGTCGTTGCCGGAGGAGTGGATGGTGCGGGCGAACTTCACCTGTTCTTCGGTGAGGTTG
Source organism: uncultured Gammaproteobacteria bacterium (assembly GCA_963783075.1). Classification (GTDB taxonomy): domain Bacteria; phylum Pseudomonadota; class Gammaproteobacteria; order Xanthomonadales; family Rhodanobacteraceae; genus Dyella. The sequence continues at coordinate 1,291,249 of CAWAMF010000001.1, forward strand.
CCGCGCGGGTTGTCCGCCAGCAGCTTGGAGAGAATGAGCGCCGAGTTCAGCGGGGTCCGCAGCTCGTGGGACATATTGGCGAGGAAGTCCGACTTGTAGCGGCTGGCTCGCATCACCTCGTCGGCCTTCGATTCGATGGCCGTATTGGCGCGGGCCAGTTCGTCGCGCTGCGTTTCGAGCTGGGTCGCCTGTTCTTCCAGGTGCGCGTTGGTCTGCTCCAGCTCCACCTGCTGCTGTTCGAGCTGGTATTGGGATTCGCGCAGCACGCGGCTCTGTTCTTCGAGTTCCTCGTTCGCTACGCGCAGCTCCTCGCCCTGGACCTGCAGCGAATCCGATTGCCGCTGCGTTTCTTCCAGCAGACGGGTCAATTCGGCGCGATACATGGCCGAGCGAATCGCCACACCGATGGCCGGCGAAACCTGCTCCAGCAACGTCACCACGTCGCGTTCAACGGCGCGAAAGAAGCCGAGCTCGATCATGGCGTTGATGTTGCCGTCGGCCGTGCCGGGCGACATGACCAGGTGGCGTGGCTTGTCCTGGCCCAAGGCGGAGCCGGCCACGATATAGCCGTCCGGTATATCGCTGACGACGACGGTGCGGTTCTCGGTGGCGGCCTGCCCCAGCAGGCCCTCGCCCGGAAGGAACCGCTCCATCACGACCTGGCCACCCGGAAGGCCGTAGGTGCTTACCCGTTCGTAGAAGCTCGACGCATTCACGAACAAGGCGCCCGCCTGGGCGTTCAAGAATTTCGCGAGGAAGGCGAGGATGCTTGCGCCGAGCTTTTCGGTCTCTTGATCGCCGGCCATGACCGCGGCCAGCTCCAGCCGTCCCGCCTGCAACCAGGCCTCTCGCTGGCGCGTCCGCGCGGCATTGCGCAGCATGACCGCCACGAAAATGGTCAGGCCCACACCCAGCAGCCCGCTCAGGATGCCGCTTGTCAGCGCGCTGCTATAGGCGGCGCCCATCTCCTGCACGCGCTTGTCGCGCAGGGACACTTCCTCATCCTGGATGTTCGCCAGCTTGGTACGAATGGCGTCCATGGCGGCCTTGCCGCGGTCGCTGTTCACCACCGCCAGCGCTGCATCGAGACCCCGGGTCCGGCGCAATTCGATGGTCTCCTTGAGCTCGGCAAGCTTGTCGTCCAGGCGGCCGGACAGCTCCGTGAGGCGCGCCTGTTGGCCAGCGTCGCCCCGGGTCAGCTCGCGGATTCGGTCAAGGCGGGCCGGAATGACGGCCAGCGCCGTGCGATAAGGCTCCAGATACCGCTCATTACCGGTGAGCAGGAAGCCGCGCTGGCCGGTCTCCGCGTCCTGGGCGCTGGACAGGACTTCATTGAGCGCCGTCATCGTCTCCTGGGACTGGATGACCTTGAGATTGTCGTCCCGGATGGTCTTGATGTTTTCGTAGGCCACCAGGCCGCTGACCACAAAAAAGACAATGACGGAAACCAGCGCGAGCGACGTTCGTTTTTCGGTGCCTCGACTGTACAAAGAAGTTAAACGCGACTGGTTTGCGGTCATGGGCCAAGGCTTGGTGGGGTTGATTTCGTAAGGTAACAGCAAGGTTAAACTCACCGCGCGCCCCGTGGAGCGGCAGTGACATCAAAGGGTGTGAAGGTTCGCAGCGGGGCGTGTGCTGGCCGTGAAGAAACCGTTAGACAGGGCCGTCAGGCGCTGCGGGAAGCCTTAGCTGGACTGCACCCAGGTCATCTCGACGTCCTCCTTGACCGCCTCGTCGACCTCGCCGGCCGAAACGCCCAGCAGCTCGTTGATGCGTCCGTGGCGCATGCCGAAGAACACGCCGCTTCGCCGATAGGTGGCGGTCCAGGTGACCCGGCCCGAATTGGCATGCTCATAGTCAGCTTCGTAGTTGAAGCCGTTGGTGGTCGTGCCTGAAAGGGTAGTCATGACAATGCCCCATGCGGCTAGTGCCGCACATATGATTCCAGGGCCTCTCCGCCCTTGGCGGCGCGTATGGCGCGCTCCACATCCACCGCATAGCCCGTGGCGTGCTCGGGCCACATCGAAGGGTTCTCCATGGGCGCTTCCATGTCCAGTGTTTCCACCGAGGTTGCGCCAGTCGAGCTCCATCACGTGGCGGACCTCGTCGGCAGAGACGTCATCGGCGGGATCCACCGTGAGTACGGTGTGACCCATCATTGCTGGCGCGGGAAGCTGGCTCGGCGAGCGAAGCTCCGACGATTTGTGATGGTCGCGCTCGCCCGGTTCGCCGGCGCGGGAAATGATCGACGTGGGTACGCTTGAACTTGCGGCCGAATTGCCAACGCTTTCGTCGGCGTAGCTCACGATATGCGAGTGCTGCAGGCCCCGCGACAGCAGCTTGGCGGAGGCCGAGGCGGCGGCGAACTGATTATCAAACTTGCCAACGATAAGGCGCGACATGCTCGGTGCTCCTTCAGTAGCGGCACCTGACATGCTAGAGCGTGGACAAGGGTCGCTCCGTGAAAATTCCCTTACGGCTTGTGAGATGGCACTACCAAGCGTCGTTACCTTGCCACTACCACGCCATCAGATACCACGCGGAAATCGATGATCCGGCCGGGACCTGCAGCGAAGGTGCAAGGTTGAAAGCGTCAGGTGGGCCGGTTTGCGGTTCCACGCAGGTGGCGTGACGGGTTTCGTCGTAGACCACCCAATGATCGCAATCGGAGCTGAGCCGAAGGCTCTGGCCATGCCGGTAAAACAGCACGGATTGGTCGTTGATGAAGCAGTCGTCCCACGGGTGCGGCGGCGGTTCGGCCAGGGGCAGATGGGCGATGCCTTGGTGGTCGCGCGGGTAGTAATGGCTTGGGTGAAAGTCCAACTCGTCGGGCATGCGGAACCAGGGGTGCCATCCCATCGTCGCCGGCATGGCGCGTGCGCCCGCCGTCAGTGTCAGCGTCAGGCGCAGCTGGCGATCGCTCACCTCGATGCGTTGATGGGCGGTGCCGCCAAAGGGCCAGCGTTCGTCCTCGGGGAGCTGCAACGAGAGTACGGCGTGAGTGGGTGAGTGCTCATCCAGGTGCCAGGGCATGGTAAAGCCCACGCCGTGGATGGCGTGCTCGCCCAGGTTGAGCGGCAACTCGTAGTGCTTTCCTTCGAAGGCGAAGCGACCGTGCCGGATACGTCCGGCCCACGGCAGCATCGGATAGCTGCCCCAGGCGATTGCCGCCTGGTTGTGCTTGTCGTGGGCCACCAGCCACTCGTGCTGTTCGAACGTGATCTGCGCGATACGTCCGCCCGCGGCGGGCGCGATATCGACGGCGAGATCACCATGCGCAATGCGAAGCAGCGGGCCGGGGGCCAGTGGATTCAGCGCGGCATCGGATGGTGGGTGGGGGTCATGCGCCATACGGGTGAAGCGTGACGATGTTACCGTGTTCATCGTGATGCAGCTCAGTCATCTTGATCGAGCGCAGATGCGTGACGCCACCGGACAAAATCGAGTCGTGATAGAACAGATACCACCTGCCGTCGACTGCGCAGATGGAGTGGTGCGTGGTCCAGCCCACCACCTCGGTCAGGATCTGTCCCTGATAGGTAAATGGGCCATAGGGGTTATCGCTGGTCGCGTAGCACAGGAAATGCGTGTTGCCGGTGGAATACGAGAGGTAGTACTTGCCCTGAAACCGGTGCATCCATGGCGCCTCGAAATAGCGGCGATCGTGATCGCCGGCCTGCAACGGCTGGCCATGTTCGTCCACGATGTGCACTTCGCGTAGCGTTTCGGCGAACTGCTTCATGTCGTCGCTGAGCTGGGCGACTTTCGGGCCTAGCGCGGCCTGGTGATCCAGCGGTTCCTCGTTGGCATCGGCATGGACATTGTCGCGGTATTTCTGCAGCTGCCCGCCCCAGATGCCGCCGAAGTACATGTAGAACGCGCCATCGTTGTCTTCAAACACCGCGGGGTCGATCGAATAGCTTCCCTCGATCGCTTCGGGCTCCGGCGTGAAGGGGCCTTCGGGGCGGTCCGCTACCGCCACGCCAATCTGGAACAGCCCATTGCTGCGCTTGGCGGGGAAGTACAGGTAGGTCTTGCCATTCTTGCTGGCGGCATCGGGCGCCCACATCTGGCGCTCGGCCCAGGGCACGTCGTTGACGTGCAATGCTACGCCGTAATCGACGGCTTCGCTGTCGGGCGAGTCCATGCGGAAGACATGATAGTCCTCCATGCAGAAATGGTCGCCGTCGTCGTTGAACGGCACACCGCCATCGATATCGTGCGAGGGGTAGATGTAGATCTTGCCGTTGAATACGTGCGCGGAGGGATCGGCGGTGTAGATGTGCGTCACCAGCGGCGGCGAGATCGCCTTGGCGGCCAGGGACTTCAGTTCGAGTTCGGTGAATTCGTCAGACATGGTGTGACCTTTGTGCCCTTGCCGCCGGGTTACGGCGTGGTACCGGCCAGGAGGCGGCGCTCACCGAGTTCTCGCTCGATGCGCAGCTCCATGGGTTTGTCGATGTCGTAGAGAAACAGCAGTGCCACGGCCAGCAGGAACGGAACCGAGCAGAGCACGCTGACGGTGAGGCGGATGCCGTTGACCACATCGGGCGACTGCGACGCGGCTTCGGCCACGTAGCCGTAGTGCGCCAGGATGCCGGCCACCAGGGCGCCGCCGATGCTAAGCCCCACCTTGAGCCCGCACAGCATGGCCGAGAAGATGATGGCGGTGGCGCGACGCTGGTTCTTCAACTCGGAATAGTCGGCCACGTCGGCCGTCATCGCCCACAGCAGCGGGATGGTGATGCCATAGAAGAAGCCATGCAGGATGTACGAGCCCACCACCAGGCCGATGGCCGACGGCGAGTAGAAATAGAACGCCACCAGGAACAGGGTCGACGCCAGCAGCGCGCCGCCAAACACGTCACGCTTGCCCAAGCGATCGGCCAGGCGCTTGGAAAAGCCGATACCCACGATCATGAAGATGATGCCCAGCCCGTTGAACAGGCTGAATGCCGAGGTCGGTGCATCCTTGGGCCAACGAAATTCCGTGAGCCCCACGCTGGTCAGCACGTGGTTCAGCCCTGCGATAAAGCTGTTGAAGCCCACCCTGTCGAGAAAGCTCGTGAGCTGTGCGTCGCTCAGGTAGTACTTGAAGTAGTAGATATACATGCCGCCCTTCAACGCGAGGTTGACGAACAGCAGCACGGTGATGCCAAGCATGATCTTCCACGGCCGGTTGCGCAGCAGGTCGGTCAGGTCGTCGCGCACGCTGGAGGCCCGCTCCTGCGTGGGCACGACGCGCTCTTTCGTGGTGAAGAAGGTGATCAGGAAAAACACCGTGCCGACGATGGCAAACACGGTCATGGTGTTGTGGAAGCCACGCGCCTTGTCGCCGTCGCCAAGAATCAGCACCAGCGGCAGCAGCAACACCTGGATGATGAACTGCGCCACCATTACCGCGACGAAGCGATACGACGAAAGGCTGTTGCGTTGCTCCATGCTGCCGGTAAGCACGCCGCTCAAGGCGGAGTAGGGCAGGTTGTTGGCGACATACACCATCACCAGCAGCGTGTAGGTGACCATGGCGTAGGTCACCTTGGCCGACTCACCGAGCGATGGCGTGCTGAACGCCAGCAGGGAAAGCGCGCCGAATGGAATGGCCGTCCACAGTATCCAGGGTCGGAACTTGCCCCAACGTGTGTGCGTGCGATCGGCGATCAGTCCGATGATGGGCGTGAACACGAATGCGCCCAGGATGCCGACCACGAAAATGATGGTGGCCGCCGTACCGGCCGGAATGCGAAAGACGTCGGTGTAGAAGAAGGCCAGGAAGGTGACCAGCGTCTGGAAGATCAGGTTCGCCGCCAGGTCGCCCAGGCTGTAGCCAACCTTCTCCATCACCGAAAGTGCTTGTGAAGTGCTTTTCATACGCGCTGGATCATCGCTTCCACGTGCCATGGGGAGAGAGTTGCTATTGCCGTGTCACTACGTGGCGCGGCCCACCCGGTATCGAGATACCGGGTAGGCCGCCGGGCCTTGATGCGTAAAGCGCGCTATCAGAAGGTGCCGCGTATGCCGAGCATGATCGTATAGCCCGGGGTGTAATAAGAATACGCGGCGTTCTCGTAGGTCAGCGTCTGCCGGAAGTTGGCATTGGTCATGTTGATGACGTTCAACGTAATAGTCGGCTTCGACGGTGTGTTGGCAAGCTGGTAGCTGGCCGACAGATCGAGCTGGCCGCGGGCGTCCGTCTTGATTTGCGCAAACGGCAGGCCGTTCTGATTGGCCGTGGAACTGATCTGGTCCGAGTTCCACACATACGACAGGCGAACCATCGCACCGTAGCCTTCCCAGTAGCCGGTCACGTTGTAAGTGTGTGGGGAGATACCGACAGCCTGCGCGGGGACGCCGCTGCCGATGTTCTTCTGCGACACCACCGTGTAGTTGGCCTGGAAGCCCAGACCCTTGTAGATGAAGTCCAGCGGCTGCACCCAGTTTGCCTCGGCACCCTTGATGAACAGCGTGCCGTCAGCATTCACCTGCTGCTGCACCTGCACCATCGCCGACGCCGGGCCGCCACGCAGATTGATCGCCTGCTGCTGCGTATCGGTGAGGCTGGAGAACGGAATGCCAAGGTCGTTGAACGGCACCAGGTTGATGCCATTCACCGTAAAGCCGGTGATGCGCTTGCCGAACAGGTCCAACGCCACGTAGCCCTCGTTGCCGGTGTACCACTCACCACCGAAATCGAGGTTGTTGGACAGATACGGCGCCAGCTTCGGGTTGCCCTCGGTCGCCACTTCTGCCGCGGGGTCGCTGAAGTTGGTATTGGGCACCATCGCGCTCGGGTCCGGGCGCGTCATCGAACGCGACGCGGCAAGGCGCAGCACGATGTCGTCGGTGGCGCTGTAGGCCACGTTCAACGACGGGAGGTAATAGCCGTAGTTGTGGTCCAGCGTGATGTACTGCAGCTGGCCTGCGATCGACGACGGACCCGAGATGGTCTGGTCGGTGTAGGCATGGCGAATGCCGCCATTGATGCGCAGGTCATGGCCGCCCAGATCAAACTTGCCGTTACCTTCCAGGTACCAGGCCCAGGTGCGTTCCTGGATATCGCCGGCAGCGGCACCGCTCGCCGCCGCCGTCGCCAGTGGCGCATTGGCGTTAAGGTAGTCGTAGTTGGTGGCGTTCATCAGCGCCGCGGTATTGGCCTGAATGAAACCATACGGACCCGGCGACACATACTGCGACCAGTTGCTGCCCACCGTGGACTGCACCGTCGCTGCCCAAGCGGCGCTGTTGTCGTAGGCCTTGATCTGACGCGAGATATCGTCGTATTCGATGCCGGCCTTCAGGTTGTTGCTGTCGTCGCCCCACTGGAAGTCTTCACGCGTGCCCTTGTTGTCGGTGACGCGCGCTTCGTTCTGGATGTTGACGCGGTAGTACGACCAGGGAAGCGCCGGATTGTTGAGATCGATGGCCGGCGTAATGGTCGGGTAGCTGCCACCGGTGTTGTTGTAGTTCACCGTGGTGGTCGGCGACATGATGTCGATCGACGGCGATTCCTGGCGATACCAGCTGCGCTGCACGTAGCCCTGGAAATCCAGCTTCATGTTCTCTTCGGAGCCGAACAGGAACTCGCCACCCGGATTGATGTTGAAGAAACGGGTGTGCTGGTCGTACGGGCGATCTTCCAGGAAGTACTGCGCGTTGGCGAACGTCGCCTGGGTGACCACGTTGTTCTGATCGACCTGCATGTTGGTCGGAATCATCTGGCCGCTGCGACCCACCAGATTCATGTCCAGGCGATCGAAGTTGCGCTCTTTCTGCGAGAACAAGGTATCGAGGTAGAAGTGGGCCCAGTCGGACGGGCGCCATTCCAGCGACATCATGCCGGACTGGTGATCGTTGGTGCCTTCCACATAAGCGTCGCGACCCAGGCGCGGAATCAGCGCGTTGGCGATCTGCGAGGTGTTGAGGCCCGGGTTATGCGCCAGCAGCCAAGCGTTGTTGATGGTCTGGCCAGCGGTGAGGCCTGCCCCCGCGCCTGCCGGCACCGTGCTGGGAATGACCCAGCTGCCGCCCGCCGGGCTGCAGCCGCCAGCGCCACCGCACTGGGCGGCGGTAAGTTGCGGGGTGGTCCAGCCCACGGTCTCAAAGCCACGCACGTCGTAGTCGTTGCGCGAACCGGTCAGGCCGATCAACGCACCAAACGTGTTGGAGTCGTTGGTCCAGCTGCCGATGAGCGAGCCGCGTGGCTTCACGTCGCTGCCGATGGAGTTGTAGCTGCCCTGGGCCGAATAGGTCAGGTGCGTGCCCGGGTTGTCGAATGGACGCGTGGTGCGCATATCGACGACGCCGGCGATGCCGCCTTCGGTCATGCTGGCTTCCGGCGTCTTGTTCACGGTCAGCTGCGTGAAGAACTCAGTCGGCAGCAGGTCGAGGTCGACCTCACGGTTCTGGTTCTGTGAATTGAGGCCACCGGCAGATGCCACGGCAAGCTGGTCGCCGTTGAGCGTGATCTTGGTGAAATCCGTGCCGAGGCCGCGAATCTGGATGTTGGTGCCTTCGCCGTCCACGTCGCGCGTGAGCTGCACGCCAGGCACGCGGTTCAGCGATTCGGCGATGTTGGTGTCCGGGAACTTGCCGATGTCTTCGGCGTAGACCGAGTCGGTGACGTTGGTCGCGTCACGCTTGGCATCGGTCGAAAACTGAATACTGCTGCGGTAGCTGCCGCTGACGTTGACGGCGTTCAGCGTCTTGGGCGTGCCGCCCTGCGCGTCGACCGCTGCGGGTGCCTGCCCATTGGCTGGTGTAGCGCCGTTGGCGGGAGTGGTGCTGTTGGCTTGTGGCTTGGCCGGCGTCTGCGCAGGCGCAGCGGCCGAAGAAGACGGCGGATTCTGAGGCTGCTCTTGCGCCTGTGCGGTCCCCACCGCTCCAAGCAAAGCAAGACCCAGTGCGTGTGACAACGCGGTACGAGCGATACGGAACTGCACCATACTCCCCTCTCGATTCTGGTGACGTAGTCATCCCCAGAGCGCCTGTTGCGGGCACTCTTTGACTAGTTGGTTTGTGTGGACTGCTTGGTACGGCACACCGCTATGCAGCGGTTTCGCCAAAAGGTAGCGCTAACAATTTCAAGGCGCACGCTGCAGGGCAGCATTCCACGCCACAGCCAACTAAAAGGCTTAAAAACAGCCAAATACGCTCGCGAATGGTGAACCCGAGAGTGCGCCCCAAACGGTGGTGTTACGCAGATTTTTCGCTGGCGATAGTGATAGCGCTATCACTATGATGGTCCGCGGCAGTCGAACGGGGACATCCATGGCAAGTGCACAAGACAGGCGCGGCGTGCAGCCCGGCTCCGGCCGTGAGTCGCGGCTGCAAGCGCCGCAGGGCGAGCGCCACCGCGACATGCATGAATCAGATAGGGACGGTGCCACCGTGAGTGCAGCTGACGTATCGCCCGGCGCGAAGATCGGTCGATATCGCTGGCGTGTCTGCGCCATGCTGCTGGCCGCCACCACCATCTGCTACATCGACCGCCAGGTACTGGGCGTGCTCGCACCGTTTCTGCAGGAGAAGTTCGGCTGGAACGAGCTGCAATACAGCACCATCGTCACTGCGTTCCAGGCGGCATATGCCATTGGCCTGCTGTGTGCGGGTGCAGTGATCGACCGCTTCGGCACGCGCATCGGTTATGCGCTGGCCATTGGCATCTGGAGCCTGGCCGCGATGGGCCACGCGCTGGCCACCGGCATCATCGGATTCGCGGTGGCGCGCTTTGCGCTGGGCCTGGGCGAGTCGGGCAACTTTCCCGCCGCGATTAAGACCGTTGCCGAATGGTTCCCTCAGCGCGAGCGCGCGTTGGCCGCCGGCATCTTCAACTCGGGCTCGAACGTTGGTGCCGTAGTGGCGCCGATGCTGGTGCCGGTGGTGGCCTCGACGTGGGGCTGGCAGGCCGCGTTTCTGTTCACCGGCGTACTGAGTGCCACCTGGTTGACGGTATGGCTGATCACTTATCGCCCGCCGGATCAACAGCTCAAGCTGTCGCCGGCCGAGCGCGCCTATATCTGCAGTGAAGTGCAGCCCAAGGCAGTGCGCGTGCCATGGTCGCGCTTGCTGCGCTATCGACAGACCTGGGCGTTTATCGCGGCCAAGTTCATGACCGATCCGATCTGGTGGTTCTTCCTGTTCTGGTTGCCGAAATTTCTGCACGCGGAATACGGACTCAATCTGATCGGCCTCGGGCTGCCTCTGATCGGCATCTTCTTGCTGGCCGACGTGGGCAGCATTGCCGGTGGCTGGCTGGCCGGGCGCCTGATCAAGCAGGGCTGGAGCATCAACCGCGCGCGCAAGGGCGCCATGCTGTTGTGCGCCTTGATGATCGTGCCGGTGATGTTTGCGGCGAAAGCCAGCCACCTGTGGCTGGCCGTGGCGCTGGTGGGCATGGCCACCGCCGGACACCAGGGCTGGTCGGCCAATGTCTACACGTTGACGTCGGACCTGTTTCCACGGCACGCGGTGGCCTCCGTGGTGGGCATAGGCGGCTTTGCCGGTGCGGTGGGTGGCATGCTGATCTCCACCGTGATTGGCCTGTTGCTGCAGGCCACGGGAAGCTATGTGCCGGTGTTCCTGATGGCGGGCTGCACCTATCTGCTGGCGCTGGTCGTCGTGCAGGTGCTGGTGCCGCGGATGGAGCCGGTACGTATGGACGGCCACGGTGCGTGAATCATCTCAGGCGACGGGCACAGGGGAATGAATTGATGAAAGTCATGATCATGGCTCTGCTCGTGTTGATGTTTGCCGCTCCGACGGTGCACGCCGCGCCTATCGCGGCCGGACAGTCCAAGTTTCTAGGAAGCACCTACAGCAGCACACAGGCGCCGGGTTTTGCCGACTACTGGAACAAGGTCACGCCCGAAAATGCCGGCAAGTGGGGCAGCGTGGAGGCCGTGCGGGGGCAGATGGACTGGAGTGGGCTCGACGAGGCGTATCACTTCGCGAAGTCCCACGGTTTTCCGTTCCATCTGCACGTGCTGGTGTGGGGCAGTCAGCAGCCCGATTGGATCAGGCATCTGCCACCCGATGAGCAGCGCCGGGAAATCGAGCGCTGGATCACCGCCGTGTCGCAGCGCTACCCCGACCCCGACTTCGTCGAGGTGGTCAACGAGGCGTTGCATCATCCGCCCGACAACACCCGCAAGGGTGACGGCAACTATATCCAGGCCCTGGGCGGCCGCGGCGCGACCGGTTGGGACTGGGTACTTACGTCCTTTCGTCTGGCACGTCAGCATTTCCCCCACGCCAAGTTGTTGATCAACGACTACAGCGTTACCCGCAGCACGCAGACCACCCAGCGCTATCGGCACATCATCGAACTGTTGCAGAAGGAGCAGCTGATCGATGGCATCGGCCTGCAGGAACATGCGTTCGAGACCACGCCGAACGTGCCGATGTCGGTCCATCGCGCCAACCTCGATGTGCTGGCCGCTACCGGCCTGCCGATCTACATCACCGAGTTCGACATCGACGGCCCCAGCGATAGTCAGCAGCTGAAGGATTACCAGCGCGTGTTTCCCGTGTTCTGGCAGCATCCGGATGTGAAGGGCATGACGCTATGGGGATTTCGTCCCGGGCTATGGCGCGACAAGCAGGGCGCGTATCTGATCCGCAAGGATGGCAGCGAGCGGCCCGCGCTGGTCTGGCTGCGCGAGTACGTGCAGGGCACGCCTACCACCTCTACGCGTTGACGTCGTTCCCTACTGCATCATCCCTTCAATCCACCGCATCACTTCACGAGAAGCACGCATTCAGCCATGAACACCGGAACCCATCCCCTGGCGCTGCATGAAGATCGACTGTTCTCTTCCGACCCCGCCCAGCGCGCGATTGCGCGGCGCCTGTATGGGCTGGTCGGGCGGCTGCCGATCATCAGTCCGCACGGCCATACCGACCCCTCGTGGTTTGCCGACAACGCCGCCTTCGCCAATGCGACGGAGTTGCTGCTGACGCCCGATCACTACGTGTTCCGCATGCTCTACAGCCAGGGCGTCCCGCTTGATGCCATTGGCATTCCGCGCAAGGATGGCTCGCGCGCAGAGGTCGATCCGCGCGAAGCCTGGCGGGTACTGGCGCGAAACTTCCACCTGTTTCGCGGCACTCCATCGGCGATGTGGCTGAACCATGTGTTCCATGAAGTGTTCGGCCTGCGCGTGCGGCTCGAGACCAACACGTCGGACCTTTATTACGACCGCATCACCGACATGCTGCGTCAGCCGGGCTTTCGTCCCCGCGCCCTGTTCGAGCGTTTCAACATCGAGCTGATCACCACCACCGAGTCGCCGCTGGATCCCCTCGAACATCATGCGGCGATTCGAAAGAGCGGCTGGAACGGCCGGGTGATCACCGCCTATCGCCCCGACCCGGTCATCGATCCCGAGCACGAGCAGTTTCCCACCGCGCTGCAGGCGTTCGGCGAATTGACCGGCGAGGATGTGTATCGCTGGGAAGGCTATCTGCGTGCGCACCGGCAGCGCCGTGCGTTTTTTGCCAAGGCCGGGGCTACCTCCACCGACCACGGGCACCCGAGCGCAGCCACGGCCAATCTATCGCAGGCCGAAGCCAGCAAGCTGTTCGACAAGGTGGTGCGTGGCCAGGCCAATGCCGATGAGGCGGAACTGTTCCGCGCCCAGATGCTCACCGAGATGGCGGCCATGAGCATGGACGATGGCCTGGTGATGCAGATTCACCCCGGCTGTTTCCGCAATCACAATCACGCATTGTTCGAGCGCTATGGCCGCGACAAGGGCGCGGATATCCCGCTGCGCACCGAATATGTGAAAGCGTTGAAACCATTGCTGGATCGTTTCGGCAACGAGCCCGGCTTTCAGTTGTTGCTGTTTACGCTGGACGAAAGCACCTACAGCCGCGAACTGGCACCGCTCGCCGGCCACTATCCGGCACTGTTCCTGGGTCCGGCCTGGTGGTTCCACGACGCGCCCGAGGGCATGTGGCGCTTCCGCGAGCAGACGCTGTCCAGTGCCGGCTTCTACAATACGGTGGGCTTCAACGACGACACGCGGGCCTTCCTGTCGATTCCCGCTCGCCACGATGTGGCCCGTCGCGTCGATTGCGCGTTCCTCGCCAAGCTGGTGTCAGAGCACCGCATGACCGAGGACGAGGCCGCCGGCGTGGTTGTCGACCTGGCCTATAACCTGCCCAAGAAGGCGTACAAGCTTTCGTGACAGCTAGGTTGAGGTTGGCCTGTCGCGCACAGGGTGCGCTCCTACAGAGTTTCGCAAGGCTGATACAACGCCACCTTGTAGGAGCGCACCCTGTGCGCGACCGCGGCGCAACACAGTCACTCATCGTGCGTGAAGTCCAATAAGCCTCAGTCCTCGCGATAGCAGAGCAAAATCACGCCAATCAACATGCAGCACAGCGGGGGTTTGTTCTTTCAACGCAACATGGCATGCAGCCGAACGCGGTAGATGTGCATCTGCTGCGGATCCATCATGAGCTGTCGCCCCTGGTTGCTCTGGTCGCCGTTCAAGCGACGCAGCAACGTCCAGCCCGCACCGCTGCGCGACACTTCCTCGATGCTGCTGATACCGGCTACGCGGGCATCGCTATCCGGGTCGCGCCTGATGCTGACGGTGAGGCCGCTGCCCGCGATGTAGAACTCATCCGCGCTGGCTTGCAGCACGAGCATGGCGCCGTCATTGGTCAGCAGCTTCTTCTCTGGCCAAGAGCGCGACAGCGCCCCTTCGAACAGGTAGCCGCCCAGCGAAATCGTCTGAATTGGCCGGGGACTGGCAGCGTGCAACACCAGCGCGCGCGTGCGACCTTCAGCCTGTGCCGCTGGGAGCATCTCGCCCAGTTCGCTGAGCGCGGCATAGACCTGGGTCATCAGCGGCGTATTAGCCCCATCCTTGCCGGCAGCAGGCACGCTGTCGATGTCGAACGGACTGAAGCCAAAGCCCTTCGCCTCGCCATAGGCGTACAGCGCGTTATAAGGCGCGCTTTCCAGTTTCGCCTCGGGGATGAAGACGGGATTGCCCAGCGCCTGATAGCGCTTCACCCAGTACTCGAACTCCGGCCAGTAGATGTCGGGCGAATAGAAGTCGATGTGCGCGGCCACCGCGCGATAGATTTGCTGGAAGTACGGATGCGAGCCGCCACTGGGATAATCGCCCGCGCGCTCCAGAGGGGCTGGGAGCTGCACGTTGACGTACATCGGCAGCGCGTATTGCTGCTTGCCCGCGCTGGCCACGCTGTCGATATAGGTCGCGTAGCGCCAGGCCATGAATACTTCGTCCGCAGCATCGCCGAACACTTCTTTCCAGGTGTGTCCCTGCGGATTGAAGTGGACAGACAGCTCTGGCGTCAGCGACGCGCGCTGCGCTTGCAGCGCTGCGACCAACGAAGGAGGTACCTCACCCTGGAAGGAGCGATCGGCGGCCGGCGAACGATCGCGGCGATCGCCCACCAGGCCTACTTCGTTCTCGACCTGCACCATCAGTACGGTCTGCTGGGTATCCTTTTGCCTTACATGCGCCATCAGTGCTGCGAACGCGCGACTGTCCAGGCGTAGCGTCTCATCGCCGAAGGTGGAAAGGATTTCCAGCGGCGCACCATCGATGGCACGCGCGCGCGGAAAGCGTCCGGTATCAGCCTTTACCCAATCGGGTGCGTATTCGGAGAAGCCATTCTTCCAGCTGCCGAACCACAGCAGTACCAGATGCATCTTCTGGCCGCGTGCAACGTCGATCCAGTGATCGAGAATGCGGTAGTCGTAGCTGCCTTCGGTGGGCTCGATCTGCTCCCACGCGACCGGCATCAGCACCGTGTTGACGTGCTGGCTGGCCAGTCGCGGCAGGATGGTATCAGCCTGCGCGGCGGTGCCCGCCGAGGAATTACCCAGCTCGCCACCCAGCATGAGATACGGTTTGCCGTCGACGATCAGCTTGCTGGCACCGTCCTGCAGCACCACGCGCGGCAGTTCGGCGGCCTGCACCGCGCCGGACCACAGGGCAAGCAGGCCCATCGCGGTGAGGAGGCTTTTCTTTCCAGTCTTCATGCTTGGTTTTCTCACACTGAATCTGCGTGAATCACGAAAAATCATGGATAGGCCGACAGCGAATGCGACACCGACGATGGCGTGGCATCGCCCAGCGCGGCATAGGCTTCGCGCAGGGCTTCCACGAACGGTGCCTGCGTCGACAGTGGGGCAAACACCTGATCGAGTTCCAGGAATCGCTGTACATCGGCGGCGGTCTCGCCGGTACAGGCAAGGCCAACGACCGTCAACGCGTCGTTGAGTGGATCGACCAGTGCAATGCCTCGTGTCGCCTGCCGGCGCACGAAGTGCATCCACGCGGCCACCGGAAGGCACAACGCATCGATCGCTTGACCTTGCGCGAGCGCATCCGCAATGGTGCTAAGCAGGCGCACCGGCAGCTTCTGCGAACCATCCCAGGCGATCTGCGAGAGACGATGGCGGACCGACGGATTGCGAAAGCGCTGCAGGATCGCGTCGATGTAGCGGCCGGAGTTCATGCCTTGCGGTAGGGTGATGGCAGGCACGATGCTCTCACGCATCAATTGTTCGACGAAGCCAGCCAGCACGGGTTCGTCCATGGCATCGCCGACACTGTCCAGCTCCATCAGCGAACCGAGATAAGCCAGCGAAGAATGCGCGCCATTGAGCAGGCGCAGCTTGGCACGGTCGTAACCGGCAATGTCCTGGCTCAGGGTGACGCCAAACTGTTCCAGCGGCGGGCGCTCGTTGCAGAAGCGATCCTCGACCACCCATTGGGTGTACGCCTCGCGTTGGATCGGCCACGCATCGTCGCAACCAAGCTCGTGGCGCACGCGCTCGCGCAGCGCATCGTCGGTGGCCGGGGTGATGCTGTCGACCATTGAGCAAGGGAAGGCCACGTTGGCCTCGATCCACGCCGCAAGATCATCATCGAGTTGATGCGCGAATTGCAGCACCGCGCGGCGAAGGCGATGGCCGTTGTCGGCGAGGTTGTCGCAACTGAGCACCGTATACGGGCATGTGCCCTGCTCGCGGCGTGCGCGCAGGCCGGCCACCAGATAGCCGATGGCGCCGTGGGGCAGCTGGGGCGAGGCGAGATCTTGCT
Source organism: uncultured Gammaproteobacteria bacterium (assembly GCA_963783075.1). Classification (GTDB taxonomy): domain Bacteria; phylum Pseudomonadota; class Gammaproteobacteria; order Xanthomonadales; family Rhodanobacteraceae; genus Dyella. The sequence continues at coordinate 1,307,340 of CAWAMF010000001.1, forward strand.
GGATATCCGGGTGCGCGAGGTCCAGCTCGTTGCCCGCCAGGCAGTAGCCTTTCTCCGTAATGGTAAGGGTGACCAGTCGCACCGCCGGTTCGGCCAGGCGTGCCAACACGGCTGTCGGTTCCTCGCGCGCCCATAGCACTTCGCGCAAGGATCCAATCACGCGGAGTTGGGTTTGCTCGCCCAGCAGGGCCAGTGTGTACAAACCATCCTGTGGCTGCAATGCGTCGCGCACGTCACGGCTATTCAGCGAGACGCCGCAAACGGCCCAGTCGGGATGATGCGAGAGCAGGTCGTCGAGATACACCGCCTGATGCGCGCGATGAAATGCGCCGGCGCCGAGGTGCACGATACCGATGCTAGTTTGTTCGATATCGTAGGACGGCCGAGTCACCGACGCCGGCAGCTTGGCGAGCGTGTGCCGAGACAATCGGCTTTCGGAAGCGTGCAGAACCGCCATCAGCGCTTCACCTCGAAACCGCCTTGGTCGAGGAAAGCCTGCATGTCCGTCTCGCGCAGCAGGTTCACATCTCCCGATACCGAGTGCTTGAGGCAGGCGGCCGCCACCGCAAAGTCGAGCGCGGCCTGGTCGGGCAGGTCGCGCAGGAGACCATGAAGTAGCCCGGCAGCAAACGCATCGCCGCCGCCGATGCGATCGACCACGCCAGTAAGTGCGTGGGCTTGGGTACTCAACACCTGGTCGCGGGTGGCAAGCAGCCCACCCAGATGTTGATCGTCGACGCTGTGGTGCTGGCGATCGGTGGCGGCCAGTCGCGCCAGTCGTGGGAAGGAAGAAAAAGCAGCGCGGGCGGCAGCGTGAAAGCGCTCGTCCGCCCGCGGCTGGGGAAACTCGATGTCGAGCGCGAGGGCAATGTCGCGGTCGTTGCCGAAGATCAGGTCCGCGCCGCCCATGATTTCGCGTAGCAGCGTGGACGCCTGGTGGATTCGATCGCCCCATAACTTGCTGCGGAAATTGCCGTCGAACGACACGCGAACGCCGGCCGCGTGTGCGGCACCCACCGCCTCCAGCGCGGCCTGAGCCGTTGCTTCACACAGCGCCAGGTTGATGCCGGACAAGTGCAGCCATTGTGCACCCGCTAGCAGGCGTGGCCAGTCGTAGGCAGCGGTTGGCGTCTGAGCGAATACCGAGCCGGCGCGGTCGTAGATCACTTCGGAAGGGCGATGCATGGCGCCGGGCGAAAGGAAGTACAGACCCATGCGGCCGTCAGCAAGGCGCAGCGCGGAGGTATCCACGCCGTGCCGGCGCAGCTCGCCCGCGCATGCATGGCCGATCGCCTGATCCGGCAGTGCGCTGACCATCACGCTGTGATGACCAAGAATGGCCAGCGATGCGGCAACGTTGGCTTCCGCGCCGCCGAAGCGGGCCTCGAAGCGCGGCGATTGCAGCAGCAATTCTTGCCCCGGCGGCGATAGCCGCATCAACAGTTCACCGAACAAGACCACGCGCGAGTTGTGGGTGGGCTGGGACATGATGTTCTCCGTTACTCGCTGACCACAAACGGACGGGTCAGCCGGATGTCGGCGCTGGAGGCGCCCACCTGGACTTCGTATCGACCTGGATCCACCGCATAGGCGTGGCTGGCCTCGTTGTAATAGCGCAGATCGCCGCGTGGGGTGATATCGAACGATATGCTGCGTTCCTCACCCGGTTGCAGGCTGATGCGCTGAAAACCGCGCAGTTCCTTGTTGGAGCGCCATGGGCCCGGGTGTTTCGCACGCAGGTACAGCTGCACTACCTCGTCGCTGGCACGATGCCCGGTGTTCTTCACGTTCAGCGTGGCGTGCAGGTGCCCGTCGGCGGATACCGTGCTCTGGTCGAGCGTGAGATCGGAATAGGCGAACGTGGTGTAGGTCAGACCATAGCCAAAGGGGTACAGCGGCTTGTCCTTGAAGTAGCGATAGGTGCGGCCCTCCATGCGGTAATCGTCGAACGCGGGCAGCGGCGTGCTTGCCTTGTAGAACGTCACCGGCAGGCGACCGGCCGGACTCATGTCGCCGAACAACACGTCGGCCACCGCGGTGCCGCCGCGCTGGCCCGGATACCAGGCCAGCACAATGCCAGGCACATGTTGCTGCGCCCAGTCGACCGCCAGCGCTGAGCCGGAGGTGAGCACCAGCACCAGTGGCTTGCCGGTGGCACGTAGCGCTTCCAGCAATTTTTCCTGGGTGGCCGGCAAACGCAGGTCGGTGCGGTCACCACCGGCGAAGCCCGGGTAGTTGACCTTCATCTCTTCGCCTTCGACGTCGCTGTTGAGACCGCCGACGAAGACGATGGCATCGGCACGCCGCGCGGCATCCATCGCTTCGTCGAATGGCGGCTTGGCGCCGGGCATGCGCCAGGCGAGATGTACGTCGTCGTTGTGCGTGCCCTTGGCGTATTCGAGGCGGATGTCGTAGTGCTTGCCGGCTTCGAGATCGACCGTGGCGTGCGGCGTTGGCGCGTCATCGCCCGGGGTCCATGCATCGATCAGCAGGCGTCCGTCCAGATACAGGCGGAAGCCATCGCTTGCCGCCGCGCCAAGCTCGTAACGCCCGGACACCGGCGGTACCAGCTGGCCGCTCCAGCGTGCGCGGAAGTGGCTGGCGTCCAGCGCCTTGTCGGCGGACATCTCTCCCTGGGCCACCAGGTTATCGGTAGGCGCAGCGTGATCCCAGCGGAAGCTGACGGTGGCGTCGACACGCGTCATCACCGGCGGTGCGGTGAAATCGTCGCCACGAAAGTACTCGCCCTTCAAGCCGTGCTCGCTGGCATCCGCGGACGGGAGCAGATAAGCGGCGTCGATCAGCGGGTAGCCGCCCTGGTCATCGAACCCTTCGACCAGCGACGCGCCCTTGGCATGGATGATCTCCGCTTGCGGCATCGCGTTCCGAATGCCCTGCAGGATCGTCACCGGTGCGGCGGGTGTGCCGTGGTAGTTGCTCAGCAGCGCGGTGACATCGTCGGCCGTGGGTCCGATCACCGCAATACGATGCAGCTCGTGCGACAAGGGCAGCACGCCGCCATTCTTCAGCAGCACGATGGATTCCTGCGCGGCGCGGCGCGCCAGTGCATCGTGCTCAGGCGACTGGTTGACCGAGTAGGGAATCTGCGCCCAACGCACGCTCGAGGGCGGATCGAACATGCCGAGGCGGAAGCGCGCCAGCATCAGTCGCGTGAGCGAGGCATCGATCTCCGCTTCGCTGATCAGGCCTTGATGCACCGCATTGGTCAGCGCCGCATAGGTCTTGCCGCAGTTGAGGTCGTCGTCGTTCTTCACCGCGAGAGCCGCCGCCTGCTCGGCGGTGGCCACGATCTTGTGGCGCATGAAGATGTCCTCCACCGCGTCGCAGTCGGAGACGACGTAGCCATTGAAACCCCAGTCCTTGCGCAAGGTGTCCTGCAGCAGACGCGGACTGGCCGAGGCAGACTCGCCATTGACGCGGTTGTAGGCGCCCATCACCGCATCGACCTTGGCTTCCTGCACTAATGCCTGAAACGCCGGGAGGTAGGTTTCATACAGATCGCGCTCGCTGGGATGCACGTCGAACTGATGGCGCTCCGATTCCGGGCCGCTGTGCACCGCAAAGTGCTTGGCGGTGGCGTCGAGCTTGCGGTAGATCGGATCGTCGCCCTGCAGGCCGCGTACGAAGTTAACGCCCATGCGCGAGGTGAGGAAAGGATCCTCGCCATAGGTCTCCTGCCCGCGGCCCCAGCGCGGATCGCGAAAGATATTGACGTTGGGCGACCAGAACGTCAGGCCTTCGTAGCGACCATGCATGTCGTGGCGCAGAAACTCGTTGTGCTTGGCGCGAGCCTCGTCGCTGATGGCGGTGGCCACCTCGCTCATCAGGCCGGTGTCGAAGGTGGCCGCCATGCCGATGGCCTGTGGAAATACGGTGGCCTGGCCCGCGCGGGCGACGCCGTGCAGTGCCTCGTTCCACCAGTTGTAGGCAGGCACGTCAAGGCGCGGTATCGCCGGTGCGCTGTTCTGCATCTGCGCGACTTTCTCCTCCAGCGTCATGCGCGACACGAGGTCGGCAGCACGTTCCTGGAAGCTGCGGCTGAGGTCGAGATACACCGGCGCGGGAGGCTGGGTTTGCGTGCCCTGATCGCCAGATGGCATGCCGAAGGAGGTTGCACTTACCGTCAGCAACGCAACCGCCATCGCAGTGCGCAGCAGAGGTAATAGCGAGCTGGGGAGTCGTTCCATCGTGTTGCTGTTTCGCATCATTGCCTGTCTCTCAAGGGTTGCCCAGCTGACGTGCATACGGACCCACCACCGTTCCGACAAAACCGCCGGCGACATCGGTGCTGAGCGTGGTTCCATCCTGCTCGCGCGCAAGCCACGTCAAGCCGGAGCCATCGTCGTAGCCGAACGCATAGGCGCCGCCGTCTGCGCTGATCTTCAGAGTGAGATCGTGCACGCTATTGGGCAGGTTGGCGGTGGCGACAACGATCACGTCATTGCCACGATGCCGTCGCAGCGATAGCAGCAATCGACCATTGACGCGCTGCACGCCGAACGCGTACCAGTGGTGTTCGTTTTGAAACGCCGCGATGCCTGCTTCGGTGCCGGGCTGTGCTGGCACGGTGAAGGCAGTGCTGGCCTCGAAGGCGAGATGTTGTTGCCGGCGCGCCAGGAAGGACGGGTTGCGCAGCGTATCTAGATCCTCCGCCAGCGGATGAATCGTCAGCTTGCCCGGATGCGTGCGCAGATCGGCCCAAGACGTCTTGGGCACGCGAACAAACATCCACGAGGAATCGAGTTCCGTTGCATTGAATTCGTCGCGCCAACGGCCGTTGTCGCTCAGCAGCGCCTGGGCTGCGTTGGGCTGCATGAACGTTGGCCCTGCAACCACGGTGGGGATTGTGCGGCCGTGCGGCAGGATGGTCGGCCAGCCGTCCTTCCACTCGACCGGCAGCAGGTACGTCTCGCGGCCGGTGTTGACGTGCGTACGGTCGTAGGCACGGCTCGCGAGAAATACTGCCCACCAGCTACCGTCCTTGGCCTCGACCAGATCGGCATGCCCGGCGTTGACGATGGGATTGACGCGATCCGGCGACAGGTCGCGTTGGGTCAGGATGGGATTGCCCGCATAGGCCTCGTAGGGACCCCACGCCGAACGGCTGCGTAGCACCACTTCCGAATGTTGCGGCCCGGTGCCGCCCTCGGCGCAAAGCAGGTAGTACCAGCCGTCGTGCTTGTACAGATGCGGGCCTTCGATCCAGATCGGGTGTTGGGCGAGATTCGTGCCGCCATTGAGCACCACGCGTCGTGGACCGATCGGTAAGTGCCGGGCAAGGTCGATCTGCTGCATCCAGATCGCGCGATGCCCTTCGTACAGCGGTGTGCCCTCAGGTGGGCCGTTGTTGAGCAGGTAAGCCTTGCCGTCGTCGTCGAAAAACAGCGAGGGATCGATGCCATCAATGCCCGGCAGAAAGATGGGGTCGGACCACGGGCCGGCCGGGTTCGTTGCCGTGGCGATGAAATTGCCGCCGTTGTCGACCGCGGTATTGATGACGTAGAAGATGCCATCGTGATAACTGATCGCCGGTGCAAACACGCCGCGCGACATGCCCATGCCATCGAAATTCAATTCGCCCGGGCGATCGATGACGTGACCGATCGGCTTCCAGTGCACGAGATCGCTGCTCTCGTACACCGGAATGCCCGGAAAGTAGGTAAAGCTGGAATTGACCAGGTAATAGCGTTCACCCACCCGCACCACGCTCGGGTCCGGGCTGAAGCCGGCGAGGACGGGGTTGCGATAGTGGCCTGGCGGCAAGGATGCGTCGAAGGTCTTGTCGTGGCCGCTGTACTCGAACCAGTCGAACACCACCGCCTCCTGCGCGTGCGCACACGGACCAAGCATGGCCAGCAGCAACACGAGAAGGAAGCGATGCGGTCGACGCAAGGACATCACCAATCCCACATCGCGCCGTCTTCGAGGCGCGCCACCGGCAACTGCTTGGGCGCGTAGGGGAAGCGAGCGGCCAGCTTCTCGTCGATGGTGACACCATGGCCCGCCGATTCACCGCAATGCAGGCGGCCCGCACGGAAACTGTAGTCGTGCGGGAAGACTTCGTTGGTTTCGCCTGAGTGGAACATGTATTCCTGTATGCCGAAGTTGGGTACCCAGGTGTCGAAGTGCAGCGCCGCGCCCATGCATACCGGTGACAGATCGGTGGCGCCATGGAAGCCCGTGCGCACCTGATGCAACGCGGCGAAGTCGGCGAGACGACGCAGATGGGTAATGCCGCCGCCGTGCACGATGGTCGTGCGGATGTAGTCGATCAGCTGGTTTTCGATCAGGTGCTTGCAATCCCAGATCGAGTTGAACACTTCGCCCACCGCCAGCGGCGTGACCGAATGCTGGCGAATCAGCTCGAACGATTTCTGGTTTTCTGCAGGGGTGGCGTCTTCCAGCCAGAACAGGCGATACGGTTCCACGCTGCGCGCCAGGCGTGCGGCCTCGATTGGCGTGAGGCGGTGATGCACGTCGTGCAGCAGTTCCACTTCGTTGCCGTGGTCGGCGCGAAGACGCTCGAACAGCTGCGGCACCACTTCCAGGTAACGCGGCGTGGACCACACCGTCTCGGCCGGCAATTCGCTTTCTGCCGGCTCATACGGCTTGCCCGCGGTGGAGATGCCATAGGCCTTCTTCACGCCCGGCACGCCGCACTGCGCACGAATGGCAAGGAAGCCCTGCTCGCGAAACTGGCCCACTACGTCGCTGGTTTCGCTGATGTCGCGCCCGTTGGCGTGGCCGTAGACCAGCGCGCCGTCGCGCGAACGGCCACCCAGCAGCTGGTAGATCGGCATGTTGGCGAACTTGCCCAGGATGTCCCACAACGCCACGTCGACGGCGGCGATGGCGGTCATGGTGACCGGGCCGCGTCGCCAGTACGCGCCGCGATACAGGAACTGCCACAGGTCCTCGATGCGGCCGGCGTCGCGACCGATCAGGTTGGGCACCACGTGATCCTGCAGATAGGAAGCCACCGCCAGCTCGCGGCCGTTGAGCGTGGCGTCGCCCAGGCCGGTGATGCCCGAGCGTGTTTCGATGACGAGGGTGACGAAGTTGCGGCCCGGGCAGGTCACGATGACCCGGGCGGCGACGATCTCGCGATCACGGGCCGAGGCGTGGGCGGCAGCTTCATTCGTCGGTGCGGTACTCATGGATGATTTCCCTGGGTGGAACGGGGTGTCGTGACGGACAGTTCGAACGGACCGGCCGGCAGGCCCGAGTGGTCGTACAGGGTGCAGATCGGGCTATCGGCCCAGCAATAGCGAACGCGCGCGATGTCTGCCGCAGGCAGCGCCGCGCGCAAGGTCACCGTGTCGGCGTGGGCATCGGCTTGCGCGTAGTGGCAGCTGTCCGCTTGGGCGCCGCAAAGTTCGAAGCCGACCGGGTGGTCCGCGCCATAGACCACCAGCGCATCGGTGACATCCTTGAAGCGGATCGTCACCGCATCGCCGTCACGTTGTGCCGCTATCGGCACCGGGCCGGAGGGCGGCAGGTTTTCGCCATAGATCACATGGCGTGCGACACGGGCTAGGCGACGCCCGAGTTCCTGCTTGTTGGCCGGATGGATGTCGGTGCGCTCGCCAATATCGACCGCGGTGGCCAGGCCCGAATGCACATCATCGGCCGCGGCCAGGCGCTGCGCTTCGCGCACGCCAGCGCTGCCACTTTCCTCCGGATGCGTCGGTGCCGCGCCATAACCTGCCAACTGCACGATCAGGAATGGCAGCTGTGCACCAAACTGGCTGCGCAGATCGGCGCGCAAGCCTTCCAGCAGCGCCTGATAGTGGCTGGCGTCGCCCGTGTTGGATTCGCCCTGGTACCACAGCGCACCGCGAAACCCGTAGTGACCCAGCGGTGCGGTCATGCCGTTGTAGATCGTCGAAAGCCCCTGGGTCGACTGCCACGGCACGCTTGGTGGAAATCCGTAGCTGGAAGGCACCACGCGGTACTGCCAGCCACTGGCCAACGACACCGTGCTGCCATCGGCGAACTGCAACGCGCGCTGGCTGGCATCGCCGTAGAGGCCGCCATCGCGATAGGTGTTGAGCACATTGATGGCGACCAGGCTGTCGCCCTCGTGCAGCACACCGGCGGGAATCGTGTAGCTGCGCGGCTGGCCGCCGTACTCGGTGCCAACCCAGCGTCCGTTGACCCAGGTCTGGTCGGCTTCGTTCACCGTGCTCAGGTGCAGTGTTACGGCCTGCGCCGCCTGCGCGGCCGTGAGCTTCACGATGGTGCGATACCACAGCGTGCCGGTGAAGTTGGCCAGCTCCGGCTTGTCCCAGCGCTGCCATGCGCCCTGGTCCAGCGGTGCGGTCCGCCAACCGGCCTGGCTGATATGCGCGGGATTCCACGGCTCATCGTCTGCCGCCACGCCCGGACGCGAATGCCACCACGCGCGCCACTGCTTGTCCCATTGCTGGCCCGCCTGTTGCGGGTCCTTGGCATACAGTTCCAGCAGATCAAGAGAACCGTCGTAACCGCCGACCTTGCGCAGTGCCGGCACGCTCATCCACGGTTCGATGCGCGAGCCACCCCAGGCCGATACCACCAGGCCCATTGGCACGTTGACGGTCTTCTGCAGTTCGCGCGCGAAGTAGTAACAGGTGGCCGAGAATTCGGGAATGTTCTCCGGCGTGGTCTTCAGCCAGTGATCGCTGGCGGGAATGCTGTCCACCGGCGTCACGCTGCTGACGTTGTCCACCGTCAACATGCGGATGCGATCGTTCGATGCATTCTGCATTTCCGAACGCGAATCCAGCGTGCGCTTTACCTGCAGCACCATATTGGACTGGCCCGTGCACAACCAAACATCGCCCAGCAACACATCGTTGATGGTCTGCGAGGTGCCGTCGGCGGCGGTGGCCGTGAGCACGTAGGGGCCGCCAGCGGGCAAGGCTGGTAGCGAAGCCTCCCAGCGACCGTTGGCGTCGGTACGTGCGCTGGCCTTTTTGCCGGCGAAACTGAGGCTAACGCGCTCGCCTGGTTTGGCATGGCCCCACACGGGGATGCTCTGGTCACGCTGGAGAATGGCGTGATCCTGGAACAGTGGATTGAGCAGCGACACATCGTCTTGTGCTGCCTGCGCGGTAAAGCTGGTCGCGCAGGCGAGCGCGAGCAACCACGCGGTGGCACGGCGGGTCGATACCATGGGTAAAGCCTGTATAGCCATCATTGATAACCCGGTACGAAGGGGAACGAAAGGGATTCGTAGTACTTCAGCGGATGCGCCGGCGGCTGGTAGCCGGTCGGCAAGGGCAGGCCATTGATGCTCTGGAAGTAGGCGATGGAGGCATCGCGCCACCACAGCGCTTCCTTCTGTTGGATGGCGAGGAAGGTCGCGGCCTTGCGATAGCGCTCGGCGTCGATATCGCCGTCGAGCGTTGCCCAGGTGGCGCGCATGCTTGCCACATCGTCGACACCTTGCGTGTAGTGCGCCACCAGCGCGTCCCACAAGGTTTGCCCCGACGGCAGGCGGTAGCGCCACGGCAGATGGTGGAACCACAGCAGCAAGCCCACGGGCGTGGTCTTGGGGTCGTTGAACTCGGCGGCGAGAGCCGGCGCGTACTGTGCTACCGCGTTGCTGCCGGTGCGGCTGCGATCGAAGCCGATGCCGTCGTGGTCCGCGCGGTGGTAATACACCGGTGTCCAATCGGCACGCGGGCCGCTCGCATCCCATGGCGCCGGACCATAGTGGTGGCCATGGCCCATCAGGTGATGCAGGCCCAGCGGCGTCATGTAGTCGACCACCGCTTCGCGCGATGCCATCATCATGTCGACCACGGGCTTCACGAAGGCCGGATCGTCGCTGAAGGTCATGCGCACCCAGTCATCGGCAATGGCGCGCGACGAGGCGGTGGGATTCCACGCCAGACGTCCAAACGCATACCAGTTGGCCTGATTGAAATCCGAGCCGGTCCAGTCGCGGTCCGTGCCGATATTGGCTACGCCAGCGATGCCGGTGAGTGCGTGGTGATCGAGTGCACCATCGATCACTTTGGCGACGGTCGAGCCTTTGCCCTTGGCCATGGTGTCAGCCGACAGCACTTCCTCGAACAGTGGGCCGAGATAAACCAGGTGCGTGGCAAAGCCCAGGTATTCCTTGGTGATCTGGAATTCCATCATCAGCGGCGTCTTCGGCATGGCGCCGAACAACGGGTTGAATGGTTCGCGCGGCTGGAAATCGACCGGGCCGTTCTTCACCTGCAACAGCACGTTGGGGCGGAAGCTGCCGTCCAGCGGCTTGAACTCGGTATACGCCTGCTTGGCGCGGTCATCGGCGTTGGTCTGGGAATAGACGAACGCGCGCCACATCACCGCGCCCCCATGGGGCGCCAATGCATCGGCCAACATGTTTGCGCCATCGGCATGGGTGCGACCGTAGTCCTGCGGGCCGGGCTGGCCCTCGGAATTGGCCTTGACCAGAAAACCGCCGAAGTCGGGAATCAGTTTGTAGATCTCGTCGGCCTTGTCACGCCACCAGCGTTGAACTTCGGGATCGAGTGGGTCAGCCGTCTTCAATCCACCGATGTCGATCGGCGCACTGAACTTCACGCTGAGATACACGCGGATGCCGTAGGGGCGGAACACGCCGGCCAGCGCTGCCACCTTGTCCAGATAAAGCGGGGTGAGCATCGCCGCGTTGGCGTTGACGTTGTTGAGCACGGTGCCATTGATGCCGATGGAAGCATTGGCGCGGGCGTAGTCGGTGTAGCGCGGGTCGAGCCAATCCGGCAGTTTCTGCCAGTTCCAGATCGAATTGCCGGCGTAGCCGCGTTCGACGTGGCCGTCGAGGTTGTCCCAATGATCTAGCACGCGCAGCTGCAGGCGGGGCGATTCGCTCACGTCCAGCTTCGCCATGGATTGCCCGGTCTGCAGCAGGCGCAGGAAATGGAAGGCGCCATACAACACGCCGATGTCGTCGTTGCCGGCGATGACCGTGGCCGCGTGCCCGTCCACCACCACGCTACGGATCACATAGCCCTCGCGACCCAGCGTCTTGGTATCCAGGTGCAGGCGTGCAATCAGTGGCGAGCTGGCCGCCGTGCCCGCGATGATCGCGCCATCATTGGTCACCGTTTCCGACAGTGCTGGCGCATGGCCGAGCAAGCCGTCGAGGCCACGCAGCAGCTCCTTTCGCGTTACCTCCTGCGTTGGCGTGCTTGCACCCGCCACCAGTTGCGAGGCTTGCTGGCGATAGGTATCGGCTTGTGCGGAAGCGAGTGGGTGGTAGCGCAGCCACAGGTCGTAGCCGTCCTCGGCGCGAGCCATGCCGGTGCACATCAAGGCGACCAGCAGCAGTAGGCCGTTGACGACCGGACGGCCTATCGCAGCTTTGTGCGTGGTGTGGCGCAAGCGTCGATGGACCGCATTCTGGCCAGCCCTTGTTATCGCTAACATATGCAAGAATGCCTTCATATCTGTTCTGAAATATGGACTGACCACGATTTCCGCAGCCGCCGGGACGCGGCTACTGCGGTATCCGATCCGTGTGAGGGAAAATGGCCTTGAAGAAGACAGGGAAGAAGGCGGTCCGCCGCAAGGGCGCCGCGGTCACCATCGACGACGTGGCATCGCTTGCCAAGGTATCGCCGATGACGGTGTCGCGGGTCGTCAACGGTCACGCCAAGGTACGCGACGCCACCCGTGAGCGAGTGATGCAGGCCGTGCGCGAGCTGGGTTACATCCCCAACCTCGCGGCCAGCTCGCTGGCGGCAGCGCAGGACGCGCGTATTGCGCTCATCTACACCAACCCCAGTGCGGCTTACCTGCGCGAGCTGTTGCTCGGTGCCCTGCGCGGCGCGGCGCGAACTGCGGCGCAGCTGGTCATCGACGACTGGGACGAACTCGATGCCGGCGGCGACCGCAAGGCCGCGCGCGAACTGGCCCGCAGCGTGTCCGGCGTGATCCTGCCGCCGCCATTGTGCGAATCCAAGGTGGTGATCGAGGAACTGGTCAACGCCGGTGTGCCGGTGGTGGCCATCGCATCCGGACGTTTCAACCACGATATTTCCAGTGTGCGCATCGACGATTTCCTCGCCAGCAAGGAGATCACCGAGTACCTGATCAAGATGGGCCACACGCGCATTGCCTGCGTGAAGGGTCATCCCAACCAGACCGCCAGCACGCGGCGCTTCGAGGGCTACCAGGCCGCGTTGAAGGAAGCGGGCATCGCGGCCGATCCCGCGCTGATCCAGCAGGGCTTCTTCACTTATCGCTCCGGACTCGATGCGGTGGAGAAACTGCTGTCCCTGCGCAAGCCGCCCACCGCCATCTTTGCCAGCAACGACGACATGGCTGCTGCTGCGGTGTCGGTGGCGCACCGGCGCGGACTCGATGTGCCGCGCGATATTTCCATCGTCGGCTTCGATGACACCTCGGCTGCGACCACCGTATGGCCGGAACTCACCACGGTGCGCCAGCCCATCGCGAGCATGGCCGATTCGGCCATCGATATCCTGCTGCGCACGATTCGCCGCAAGGAGAGCGACACCAAGGTGGTGGTCGATCACGTGGTTGCGCATCAGCTGATCAATCGCGATTCGGTTGCGCCGTACCGGGCACCGAACAGCAAGACGAAGGGCTGACGGAGCAGCACGCTCCGTTTCAGGCGCATTCGCCGTACCTTGGTCGCTGGTGGAAAGGCCGCGACGCATGCGCCTCAGCCTTCCATCTGCTCGAGTTCCTTGCCACGCGTCTCGTGCACGTAACGTCGCACGAAGAACGCCGAGGCCACCGCGGCGGCAGCGTACAGCCCATACGCACCAGCCAGGCCAATACCGGTGAGCAGGATGGGAAAGGTCACGGTGATGGCGAAGTTCGACGTCCACTGCGCGGCACCGGCCACGGCCAGGCCGGAACCACGGATCTGGTTCGGGAACATCTCGCCCAGCATCACCCACATCACCGGGCCCCACGACATATTGAAGAAGGCCACGTAGACATTCGCTGCCACCAGGGCCAGCGTGCCCATGCCATGCGATAGCGCGAGCTTGCCGCTAGCATCGACACCGGCGTTGGCGAACGCGATGGTGACCAGGATCAGCGAAACCGCCATGCCCAGCGAGCCAATCCACAGCAGCGGCTTGCGGCCGATGCGGTCGATAAGCAACACCGCGATCAGGCAGGCACCAATGCTCAGGGCGCCGGAAAGTACGTTGATCAGCAGCGCATCGTTTTCGGAAAAACCCACCGCCTGCCACAGCACCGCGCCGTAATAGAACACCACGTTGATGCCCACCAGCTGCTGGAACGAAGCCAGCCCGATGCCGACCCAGACGATCGGGCGCAGCTTGCCGCTGGTCTTGTCCAGCAGATCGGAAAGACGCGGACGATGCCGGTCCTGCGCCAGCGATGCGCCGATATCGGACAGCTTTATGCGTGCCTCGCTTTCGCCGTACAGACGCGCCAGCACCGACACGGCCTCGGCGTCGCGCTTGCGCACCACCAGATAACGTGGGCTTTCGGGAATAAACAGCAGCGACACGAAGAACAGCGCGGAGGGCAGCACCTGGGTCCAGAACATCCAGCGCCATGCTTCCTGGTTCAGCCACAACGTGCCGGTGGAGGCTCCTGCGGCACGCGCCAGCAGGTAGTTGCTCAAGAAGGCGCAGAACAGTCCGCTGATGATGGCGATCTGTTGCACCGTGGCAAGCCGGCCGCGATAGCGCGCGGGTGCCACCTCCGCGATATAGGCCGGTGCAATGACGCTGGCCGCGCCTACCGCGAAGCCGCCTGCGATGCGTGCCGCCACGAACAGCATCGCGCTGGGCGCAGCGCCTGCACCGAGCGCGGACAACATGAAGAGGACGGCGGCAATAATCAGCACCGAGCGTCGGCCCCACAGGTCCGATACGCGACCGGCAAAGAACGCGCCCAGCGCACAGCCCAGCAGCATCGAGGCAACCTCGAAACCTACCGCGGAGGAGCTGGACTGGAAGGCAGTTTTCAGGCCATCGACCGTGCCGTTGATGACGCCGCTGTCGAAGCCAAACAGAAAGCCGCCTAGTGTGGCGACGCAACTGATCTGGACAATGAGTCGGGTGTTTTCGCTTTGTTTCGTGTCAACCGCGCTTTCAAGCAAGACGCTGTTCATGCCTTCGATATCTCAAGGTCGTGTTTCCGGCTCCCCAAGTCGGCAAGGCACGTCCCCGTGTGCCTTGCCAACCCCTCAGATCAGACGCGAGTGAAGCGCGCTTGTTGCTTAACGCATCAGGTACTGGTTGATCAGGTTCTCGTAGCGCTCCTGCTTGCCGCTGCGCTTGGTCGGCTCGCCATTCTTCAGTGCCAGCGTGTGCAGATCGGCAAGGCTGAGCTTGCCCTGCGCGAAGTCGTGGCCAGCGCCGTTGTCGAAGCTGGCATAACGCTCGGCGCGCCACTGCTCCAGCGGTGACTGATTGAGCAGCGCGTGCGCCACTTCCAGGCCGCGTGCAAACGCGTCCATGCCGCCGATGTGGGCCAGGAACAAGTCGTCCGCATCGGTGGACTCACGACGCACCTTGGCGTCGAAGTTCAGGCCGCCCGGTGCCAAACCGCCCTGGCGCAACACCACCAGCATGGCGCCCACGGTGTCATACAGGTCGGTCGGGAACTGGTCGGTATCCCAACCGTTCTGCGGGTTGCCGCGGTTGGCATCGATGCTGCCCAGCAGGCCGTGGTCGGACGCTACCTGCAGATCGTGATCGAAGGTGTGGCCCGACAGCGTGGCGTGATTGGCCTCGATATTGAGCTTGAAATCTTTTTCCAGGCCATGCTGCTGCAGGAAGCCGGCCACGGTGGCCGAATCGAAATCGTACTGGTGCTTCATCGGCTCCATCGGCTTGGGCTCGATCAGGAAGTTGCCCTTGAAGCCGATGCTGCGACCGTAGTCGCGCGCCATGGTGAGGAAGCGGCCGAAGTGCGCCAGCTCGCGCTTCATGTTGGTGTTGGCCAGCGCGGCATAACCTTCGCGGCCGCCCCAGAACACGTAGCTTTCGCCGCCGAGTTCGACGGTGGCATCCAGCGCGGCCTTGATCTGCACGGCGGCGCGCGCCACCACGGCGAAATCCGGATTGGTCGCCGCACCATTCATGTAACGCGGATGGCTAAACAGGTTCGCCGTACCCCACAGCAGCTTGATGCCGGTAGCCTGCTGGCGCTCCTTGGCAATGGCCACCATGTGCTTGAGGTTCTTCTCGTATTCATGGATATCATCCGCGTCGGGCGCGATGTCGATGTCGTGGAAGCAGTAGTACGGCACGCCGAGCTTGGTGAAGAACTCGAACGCGGCATCTATCTTCGACTCGGCGCGAGCGAGCGGGTTGGCGTCCACATCCCACGGGTAGTTGCGTGTGCCCGGGCCAAACGGATCGTGGCCGGCGTTGCAGAAGCTGTGCCAGTAGCACACGGCAAAGCGAAGGTGCTCGGCCATGGTCTTGTCGCCGATTTTCTTGTTGGCGTCGTAATGCTTGAACGCCAACGGATTGTCAGACTGGCGACCTTCGAACGGAATGCGGCCGATGCCGGGGAAGTATTCGCGCTTGCCGATAAAAGGAGTGCTCATGATGCGTGAGTCCTTGTCGAGGAGTGGGGTAGGGTCAGGATCGGCGTCGGCTTAGACGGCGCGCGTACTAGACGGGTTGGCATAAAACGATTTGGCGGTGTCCAGATGGCGCAGGAACTGGGCGTAGTGGCTTTGGTAAGCCGCCACGCTCTTGCTGTCCGGACGGGCCGAAAGCCCGGGCGCCATCAGCACGTGTTCGCGTGCGACGGTGGCGAGGTCGTTGTCGGCGGCGCGTGCGCAGTCATGCGCCCATAGCGCCTGCAAGGCGGCACCGAAGGCTGCGCCCTCGGCCTGCAGTGGTACTTCCACCGGCAAGCCGAATACGTCGGCGATCATCTGTCGCCACGCGGCGCTGTGGCTGCCGCCGCCGGTAAGGCGGATGGCGTCAAAATGCAGGCCCGAGCCAAGCCAGGTGTCGTAGCCGTGGCGCAGCGCATACGTGGCGCCTTCCATCGCCGCGCGGTAAGCGTTGCCTCGGGTGAAGTTGCCCAGATCCATGCCATGCAGCGAGCCGCGCGCATGGGGCAGGTTGGGGGTGCGCTCGCCGTTGAAGAACGGCAGCATCACCAGTCCGCCGGCACCCGGTGTCGTCTCCACCATCACGGCATCGCCGTTGCGTGTGCTGAAGCCGAAGGCATTGGCGACGCTCTCGGTGGCGATGGTGCAATTCATCGTGCAGATCAGCGGCAGCCAGCCACCGGTGGACGAGCAGAACGCGGCCCAGTCTGCCTGTTCGCTCACTACCGGCTGATCGGCATACGCGAACAGCGTGCCCGAGGTACCCAGGCTCATGCTCAGGATGCCCGGCACCACGTTGCCGGTGCCGATCGCCGCCATCATGTTGTCGCCGCCGCCGGCGGACACCAGCACGTGGCGTGGCAGGCGCAGTTCGTCGGCAATGGCCGGGGCGATGGTGAAGCTCGCATTCGCTTCCACCAATGGCGGCAGGCAGGCAGCGAGGTCGCGGTTGGGATCGGTGGCGGCCAGCATCTCCGCCGACCAGCGACGTGTGCGCACATCCAGCCAACCGGTGCCCGAGGCGTCGCCGTATTCCATCCAGCGTTCGCCGGTGAGCCAGAAGTTCACGTAATCATGCGGCAGCAGGATGCTCGCCAGCTGCTGGTAGACCTGCGGGCGATGCTTGCGCGTCCACGGCAGCTTTGAGGCGGTGTAGCCGGCCAGGATGGGGTTGCCCGCCAGTGCCACGCAGCGCTCGGCGCCACCGACGGCGTCCATGATCTCGTCGCATTCGCGCTGCGTGCTGGTATCGCACCACAGCTTGGCCGGCGCCAGCACCTTGCCCGCGGCATCGAGCGGCACAAAGCCGTGCTGCTGGCCGGAGACGCCAATGGCGACCACGCGTGCACGCGTGGCGGCGTCGAGCTTGGCGAAGCACGCGTGAATGGCCTCGATCCACCACTCGGGCTGTTGCTCGCGACTGCCGTCGTCGCCAGCGATCAATTCGAGGGATTGGCCGTGGCTTGCCACCACCCGGCGGGTGGCTGCGTCATAGGCAACAAGCTTGACGCTTTGGGTACCGACATCTAGTCCGACAACGAGGCTCATGCATGTTCCGCAGCGAAAAATGTTAGCGCTACCATAAAACTAGCGAAGAATGCCCCCGAGCGGCAAGCAACAGCCAGAGGCTGTGCGAGGCCCACCGGGGGCGAACGTTCCAGACTGTACTAGCGCGCTCAGCAAATGCCATGCCGCAATGCAAAAAAACGGTCGCGTACGGTGCTAGCTGTCCGCCAGCGCCGCGCCGCGGATAGTTCGCTGACCATGCCGGTAGAACAGCAGGCCAATCCCAATCAGCAGCGCCGAGCCGCCCACCACCTTGAGCAGGAACAGCGCGGGGCTGCTGCTGTCGCTGGGCGGGATCATCGACGTGATGATCGCCAGCGAGATCATCGCAAAGCCGGTGAGCCCGGCCACCCAGCTGCCGATCGTGCCGATCGGCGACAGCCGCACGCCCTGATTCCGGCCTGCCGCCCGGCGCCGCAGCAGCGGAAAGGCCAGCAGGATGTATAGCAAGGGCAGCAGCGACATGATCGCAGTCATGTCGATCAGGATGATGTAGGCCTCATGGATGCTGGCCCCCGACAGCGCGGCGATCAGCACCAGCGAGGTAAGCACGCCCTGGATCAACAGCGCCACGTGAGGCGTGCCGTATCTAGCGTGCAGGCGTCCCAGCGCCGCGGGCAGGTAGCGATCAAGACCCACCACGAACGGCAGGCGTGCGGTGCCGGTGATCCAGGCGGCAATGGAACCCACCGTGCCAATGGCCACCAGCGCAGCGGTCATCTGGCCAAACAAGGGCAGGCCGATACGTTCGCCAATGGCCGTGAGCGCTTGCGGAATACCGCCGATCACATCGATGGTGGCGGTGGGCAGCGCCGCCAGCAGCGAAGCCGTGCCGGCGATATAGATGGCCGCAATCACCACGCAGGAAATGATGGTGGCGCGTGGAATCTGCCGACGCGGGTCCTTGATCTCCCCGCCCATGATCGGGCCCAGTTCCAGGCCCTGGTAAGCGAGTGCAATGGTTGCCAGCGTGGAAAAGGTGGTGATCTTGCCGAAGTCGGGCATCAGGTGCGCCGCGCTCATGGTGGTGGCCGAACCAAATCGATAGGCCGCGTAAGCGCCCGCGCCTAGAATCAAGGTTGCGGCCGACCAGGTGGCGATACCGCCGATGTTCTGCAGCCACTTCGAACGTTCCAGGCCAACCACGCCAAGACCCGTGGCGATCCACAGTACCGCCAGGCAGTAGACGAGGTTGTAGCGGCTGTCGCTCGCGTGGGCCAGCCAGCGGTCACCGCCGATATGCAGAAAGATGCCCGCGCTGAACAGCAGTGCCGAAGGAAAATAGGCGAGGTTGGAGATCCAGTAAGTCCAGCCGGCGATAAAGCCGTGCATGTCGCCAAACGCGGCCTTCGACCACAGGTAGAGGCCGCCCTCGCCGGGCACGCGCGAACTGAGTTCGAGCACCGCCAGTGCCAGCGGAATGAAGAAACCGACCAGCCCCATCAGCCACAGGGTGAGGCTGGATGGTCCCACCTGCGCGGCCATGGAAAGCCAGCGCAGCGCCACCATCGCCGCGATGTTGAACAACACCAGGTCCCAGGTTCCCAGTACACGACGCAAACCTGCTTCGCCGCTGGCCCTCGCTGTTGTAGACATCGTTAGCGTTCCCTGGAAGGTGGCGACGGTTGCAGCAGCGACGTGTGTTGCATGGCGGCGGTGACGTGGCGTCCCCGCGTGGCCCGGTCATCAGGAGATAGCGCGCACCCTTGCTGCATCTTCCACGTTGAAACCTGCGCTTGCGCTGACCTGATCGGGCGACGCCGGGTTGCCGATCTCGCGCAGCGGCAGGCCGGCCATCAGGTTGCGTTCGATTTGTTCCAGCGTGACGCCCTTGGTTTCGGGAATCAGCCAGAACGTAAGCACGATGAACACCAGGTTGAGCCCACCATACAGCCAGAACGTGGCGGCGTTGCCGATGCCGTTGAGCAGGCTGAGGAAGGTGGCGCCGACAATCATGTTGGCGATCCAGTTGGTGAAGGTGGAACAGCCGATGCCAAAGTCGCGGCCCTTCAGCGGCTGCACTTCCGAACACAACGTCCAGATCAGCGGGCCGGCAGACACGGTACGTCCCCCAGCGCAGCGGAGGTCTTTGGATGCACCAACCCGAATAGTTCCGCGCCGCCACCGTTACGCCGTTGCTCGGGTAGCACGCATAGGTCGCGGCGGTTTCGATAGATGAGATGAGCGCCGTGACGGGCCGGGAGCAATGCCTAGCCTTAGGGACGCCCCAGGCGGATCAGGCCGGGCCTGTTGCGACTCTGTTGGGATGTTGCAGCGCAGCTTGCCGCGCATGCGTGGATTAATATTATCGTAAAATACGATAAATGGACCCGCGACTGAAAGCCGTGGGCTACGCGCTTGACGAAGCTTGCGCGGGACGTAGTGAACCAGGTGGAGCGCCTTGGCGCGTGCCCGCCCGCTGTACGGAGGCCGATGGCGTGTTGTGCTTGAACAACGCACGATTGAATGTGCACATTCTTCCCGGCGTGGGTGGTGGCCTTGCACGCTTCGACTGGTGCAGGCGCGGCGAGCCGATTGCCTTGATGCGCCCCTTGCAGCCGTCGCTTTTGGCGACCGGCATCGCACCGGATCCGAATCAGCTGGCCTGCTACCCGCTGCTGCCCTGGAGCAACCGCATCGCCGAAGGCGGTTTCAGCGTGGATGGACACCATGTTGCGCTGTCACCGAATCGCGACGACGACCCCTATCCGATTCACGGCAGCGGTTGGCAGCGAGCCTGGCGCGTTCTTCTGCACAGCGAGCACGAGGCGCTGTTGGTGCTGGAGGAAAGCGAGCCAGGCGCCTATTCGTATCGTGCCAGCCTTCGATACGCGCTGGATGGCGACACCTTACGTGTCGAGTTGCAGGTGACGCATACAGGATCTCGGGAGCTGCCATTTGGCCTTGGCTTGCACCCATTCTTTCTTCGTCATGACGAGGTGGAGCTGAAGGCGCCGGCCAGGGAGGTTTGGCTGAACGACGGCATCTCACCTTTGCCGGTGGTATGCGTGGACGCACCGCCCGCCTGGGATTTCAGCGACGCCCGTGCCATGCCAGACGATCTCAACCACAGCTTCCACGCATGGACTGGCGTTGCCATGATCAACTGGCCGCGGTTAGGCCTGGGTCTGCAGGTGGAGACTGACGCCGATGCGTTTGTGCTCTACACGCCAGCGGATCAGGACTTCTTCTGTTTTGAGCCGGTGGATCACGCCATCAATGCGGTACATCTGCCCGGTGGCCCATTGGCGAATGGCATGACCATGCTGGCACCTCAGGCCAGCCTGGTGCGTCGCTTCGCATTTCGTGTGGTCGACCCCACACAACGTTGAGCTGACGGCAGTTTTCCGGCGCACTGCTAGATACGCGCCATCATGTACACCGGCGCGTGGCGCCAGGATGTTTCCGCATGCAACCCAGACTCCAGAATAAAACGGCGCTGATCACAGGTGCAGGTAGTGGCATCGGCAGCGCGATCGCCGAGTTGTTTGCACAGCAGGGTGCCGACCTGGCGCTGCTAGATCTTGAGCCAGGCGCCGTCGAACAACTTGCTAGCCGGCTGCATGCGGAAACCGGTCGGCGCTGTCTACCACTGCAGGCGGATGTCACGGACGCGTCGCGGATCAATGCCTGCTTCGCACAGGTGATCGATACGCTCGGTCGTATCGACATCCTGATCAATTGCGCCGGCGTGAATGTGTTCCGCGATCCGCTGACATTGCAGGCGGCGGACTGGGAGCGATGCTTCGATGTCAACCTGCGCGGTGCCTGGCATTGCATTAGTGCGGCGCTGCCGTCGATGCTGGCGGCGGGCTATGGCCATGTGGTGAACATCGCCTCGGTGCACGGGCACAAGATCATCCCCGGAAGCTTCCCCTATCCGGTCGCCAAGCATGGCCTGATCGGACTGACCCGGTCGCTTGGCATCGAGTATGCGGATCGAGGGATTCGGGTGAATTCCATTTCGCCGGGACTGATCATGACACCGGCCGCGGAGCGCTATTTCGACTCGTGCCCCGATCCCCTGGCCGAGCGCCGGCGTCAGGCCGAGCTGTTGCCGTGCAAGCGCATCGGTGAGCCCTCCGAGGTGGCCTATACGGCGCTGTTCCTGGCCAGTGATGAAGCCCGTTTCATCAATGCCACCGACCTGCTCGTCGATGGCGGGCGCAGCCAGCTCTATCACGCTTGATCAAGTCGCTGGCGCATCGCGGAGGATTCATTTCCGCGATGCGCGATCGCCGCCAAGGCGTGCTTCCAGTTCCTCCAGCGACACACCTGCGGTTTCAGGAACTTTGTACAGGATGAATACGAAGCCGGCGGCGCAGATCGCACCATAGAACCAGAAGCTGCCCGCTGGGCCCAAATGCGTGTTGAGCCAGGGAAAGCTGTAGGTAAGCACGAAACAGGCGCTCCACAGCGCAAAAACCCCCAGCGCCACGGCCTGGGCGCGGATATGGTCAGGGAAGATTTCCGACAACAGCACCCACGTCACCGGCGCCAGCGTGGTCGCATACACGGCGATGGCCGCCAGCACCAGTATCAGAACGGGTAGGCCGAGCAGGTGCAAGGCATAGGCGGCGCCGATCAGCAGATAGATCACGGTCAGCGCGCCGGCGCCAAGCAGCATGAGCCGCCGCCGGCCCCAGCTATCGACCAGCCGCAGGGCAAGCAGGGTGAAGATCAGATTTACCGAGCCGGTCGCCACGATCGACTTGAGTGTGTCGTTGATGTCGAAACCTGCTGAAGCGAAGATGTCCTGTGCGTAGTTGAAAATCACATTGATGCCGCACCATTGCTGGAACACCGCCAGTACCACGCCGATCACCACGACAGGACGCACGTTCTTCGCCAATAGCGCGCGTAGAGGTGCGCCCCGGTGCACCGCAGCGGCTTGGTTGCTGCGGATGGCATCCAGCACATCGCTCGCATAAGCGACGCCGCCAATCCGTTCCAGGACCCGGCGTGCGTCCGCTTCACGGCCTACTTTGCTCAGCCAGCGAGGCGATTCGGGTATCACCAGCACGAGCAGCAGGAACAGCACTGCAGGTACGCCTTCACTGTAGAACATCCAGCGCCAACCGCTTTGCACATTCCAGCTATGCCACAGCGCCTGCGCATCCAATCCGCCGGGCACAGGCCGCGCGATCCACAGATTCACCAGCTGGGCCAGTAACACGCCGATCACGATGGTCAGCTGGTTGATCGCCACGAACAGTCCGCGATTGCGGGCCGGGCTGACCTCGGCGATGTATAGCGGCGACAGGCCTGACGCCAACCCAATGCCGATGCCGCCGACAATGCGGAACACAACGAACAGCGTGGTGTTGTTGGCCAGCCCGGTGCCCACCGCGCACGCCACGAACAGAACCGCGGCCAGTACCAGTGCCGGACGCCGTCCATAGCGATCGGCAAGCAGGCCGGCGGCCATCGCGCCGCCGATGCAGCCGATTAGTGCCGAGCTCATCAGCCAGCCGGACATCACCGGGTCATGTACTGAGAAATACGCCTCATAAAACAGTTTGGCGCCGCCGATCACTACCCAGTCGTAGCCGAACAGCAGGCCTCCCAGGGCAGCGACCAGGCAGATCAGCCATAGATAGAGCGGATTTGTCACGTAAGGCTCTACAGCTTCGGTGCGTGCCTTCATCGACTTCGGTCTCCTGCGTCAGTCGGCACAGCCGCGAACGCTGCTAGCTTAGATGCCCAGCCAGGCGGCGGTTATCGCTGCGTGCTGCATCGCAGCGTGTGGGTGATTAAAAAATATTATTATATGATTAGAAGAGGCCGATCAAGTGATCGGACATCCGCAGTTCCCGCGCTGCCGCTTCTCCCCCTTGGATTGGCAGAGAAAGTGGGGACGCCTGTCGAGAGGGTAGTCAATGAAGCGATCGAATACGTCCCTGGTCGCTGCCGTGCTTGCGCTTGGCGCATGGCTAGGTGGCACCGTGCCGGCCTGTGGCACCACCGCGCCCGCGCCACCCATCCGTTACGACGCCGCCCATCGCATCTTTCGCATTGATGCCGGCAAGATCACTTACGCATTCGGCGTGAATGGTGACGGTGGGTTGCAGACGTTGTACTGGGGCGCGCGACTGGCGGTGAATGATCCGTTCGCGCCCGCCGTGCCGCCGGCCGCTCGTTCGTCGTTCGATCCGGTAGGTGCCAACACGCCGCAGGAATACGCCGGCTGGGGCGGCCCCATTACCATCATGCCGGACCTGAAACTGCATTTCACCGACGGCAATCGCGACCTGGTGCTGCGCTATGACCACTACCGGATCGTGGATGACAGCCTGCAGGTCACCCTGCGCGATAGCCAGGCCGGGGTCGAGGTAACGTTGTCCTATCGGGTCGATCAGGACACCGGCATCATCGGACGCTCGGCACGAATCGAGAACCACGCTTCACAAGCTCTGATTCTTGACCGTGTCGCCGCAGCGAGCTGGAACCTGCCGCCGGCAACCGACTATTCGTTGCGCTATCTCACCGGCACCTGGGCCAGCGAATGGCATGTGCGCACACGGCCGCTGCAGCCTGGCGCTACCGATCTGGAAAGCCGTCGTGGTTCGACCGGCGATGAGAACAATCCGTGGTTCGCGATCGAGCGCGGCGGCGAGTGGGCCGAATCGCACGGTCGTGTGTGGTTCGGCGCGCTGGGCTGGAGTGGCTCGTGGAACATCCATATCGACCAGGATGTACTGAATCAGGTACGCGTCACCGGCGGCTACAACCCGTTTGATTTCGCCTACCGGCTGGAGCCGGGACACGCGCTGGATACGCCGGTGTTTTACGCCGGCTATACCGATCAGGGCATCGGCGAAGCGTCGCGATTGCTGCATCGGTTCGAGCGCCGCCGCGTGTTGCCCGGCCGCGCGCAGTTGAAACTGCGCCCAGTGCTGTACAACTCTTGGGAGGCGACCGAATTCAAGGTCAATGAACCCGACCAGGAGCGCCTGGCCGAGAAGGCCGCGAAACTGGGCGTAGAGCGTTTCGTGGTCGACGATGGCTGGTTTGGCGCACGCAATAACGATCATGCCGGGCTCGGCGACTGGGTGGTCAATCACGAGAAATTCCCGAACGGGTTGAAGCCGCTGATCGACAAGGTGCATGGCCTGGGCATGAGCTTTGGCTTGTGGGTCGAGCCGGAGATGGTGAACCCGGATAGCGACCTGTATCGCCAGCATTCGGATTGGGTGCTCAATTTCGACGGCCGCCAGCGCAGCCTCGCGCGCAATCAGCTGGTGCTGAACCTGGCGCGTGACGATGTCAGCGAGCACGTCTTCCAGGCGCTCGACCAACTGCTCAGCCAGAACGACATCCAGTTTTTGAAGTGGGATTACAACCGCAACTGGTCCGAGCCCGGCTGGCCGCAGCAGTCACCTGGGCGCCAGCAAGAGATTTACGTGACCTATGTGCAGCATCTTTACGAGATCCTGCGCCGGCTGCGCGAGCGCCATCCCGGTGTGGAGATCGAGTCATGCTCGGGCGGCGGTGCCCGCGTGGACCTTGGCATCATGGGGCTGACCGATGAAGTATGGCCTTCGGACAACACCGATCCGTCGGATCGCTTGTCCATTCAGGACGGTTTCTCGTACGCATATGCGCCTGCCGTGATGATGGCCTGGGTGACTGGCTCGCCGAACTGGGTCAACGGGCGGCGCAGCTCGCTGGATTTTCGTTTCTTGTCTTCGATGCAAGGCGGCCTCGGCATCGGTGCGAACATACTGGAGTGGAGTCCGGACGAGGATGCCACCGCGCGGGGTTACATCGCGGCGTATAAGGACATCCGCGCCACGGTGCAGCTGGGACAGTTGTATCGGCTGTTGTCGCCGCAGGAACGCGCGCCGCAGTCGGCCACCGAATCGGTGGCCGCCGATGGGCGTCAGGCCGTGCTGTTCGCCTTCCTGCGCCAGGGCCAGGAAGCACAGGCTTATCCCACGCTCTATCTCCAGGGACTGGATGAATCCGCGCGCTATCGTTATCGGTTGATCCATGGCAAGGCCGTTACCGGCACGCCCGAGACCGCCAGCGGCGCCTATTGGATGCATCACGGTATCGACCTGGACCTACACGGTGACCTGGATGCCGCAGCGGTGGTGTTCGAACGGATCGGGGCGCAGGACAACAGC
This sequence comes from uncultured Gammaproteobacteria bacterium, assembly GCA_963783075.1. Lineage (GTDB taxonomy): Bacteria > Pseudomonadota > Gammaproteobacteria > Xanthomonadales > Rhodanobacteraceae > Dyella. The sequence continues at coordinate 1,332,621 of CAWAMF010000001.1, forward strand.
GGCCACTAGTCAGTTCGACCTGTAAAAAAGCAGCGCCCGGTGACGGGCGCTGCTTTCTTTTGGCTCTTCGCCGAGGTCCTGAGGATCGAATAACCAAAGCCACCCTGCCTGGCAGCCTTCTGTAGGGGCGCACCTCGTGCGCGACCAGCCAGCGGCGAGGCGGCTACGTGACGCCGCGGTCGCCCACAGGGTGGGCTCCTACAAAGAAGCGTGATCCGCTAATCCGCAATGAAGCTTTCTTCTGTGCCAGCCGAACTTGGCCTACTGGCCAAGTTTGCGCAGCGGCTTGCCGGCCATCAGGTTGCGCTCGATCTGCTCCAGCGTAAGCCCACGTGTTTCCGGTACGAGCCAGGCGGTCAGCCCGATGAAGATCACGTTGAACCCGGCGTACAGCCAGAACGTTCCCGCGTTGCCAATGCCATTGAGCAGGGTCAGGAAGGTAAGTCCGACCACACCATTGGCGACCCAGTTGGTGAAAGTGGAGCAGCCGATGCCGAAGTCGCGGCCACGCAGTGGCTGCACCTCGGAACACAGCGTCCAGACCAGCGGGCCGGCAGACATCGCGAAGCCGACAATGAAGATGAGCAGCATGGTTACAGTGAACATCTGTTCGGCGTGCGTATGGATGCCCAAGTGCATCATGGTGCCCACCACGCCAAGTCCAAGCGCCATGACTACGAAGCCAACGTAGAGAATCGGCTTGCGGCCAAGTCGGTCGACGAGGCCGATCGCAATGAAGGTAGCCAGCACGTTGGTAAGGCCGACAATGGTGGTGAACCACATCTGCGCTTCCGTGGCATAACCCATGCCCTCGAAGATGCGCGGCGCGTAGTACATCACTACGTTCATGCCGGTCAGCTGTTGCATAACCTGGAGCAGTACGCCAAGGCCTACCGATCGACGAAAATTGACGTTCTTTCGGAACAGCTCCCATCCCTGCTGGGGTGTTTTCAGCTGCTCGGCGATATCGGCGCTTTCGTTCGCTGCCAGGGTGGCGTCCCCGCGCAGTTTCACCAGCACACCGCGCGCCTCTTCGTGGCGGCCGCGCATCATCAGCCAGCGGGGGCTGTTGGGCAGGAAGAACACGCCGAACAGAAACATCAGGCCCGGGATCGCGATCACCCCGAGCATGCCGCGCCAATTGCCGCTATAGCTGAAAGCCGTATCGGACAGAAACGCGACAAGAATGCCGATCGTAATCATCAATTGGTATAGAGAAATCATGGCGCCGCGGATGTTTTCCGGCGCGATCTCCGCCAGATACAGGGGCGCAGTGAAACTGGCGATGCCGATGGCCAAGCCAAGCACGACACGACCGGCGATCAGCACCTGCGGCGACCATGCGACGCCGCATGCCAGCGAACCGGCCACGAACAGCAGCGCGCCGAGAATAAGCGCCAATTTGCGGCCGAACCGGCTGGACAGCCATACGCCGATAAGGGCGCCGGCGGCCGCGCCGTACATCATCACGCTGACGATCCACTCAAGCATTCGGTCGTCGACGTGAAATTCCTGCTGGATAAACTTCTGGGCGCCGGAGATAACGCCGATATCCAGGCCGAACATCAGGCCGGCCAGTGCCGCGAGCAGGCAAGTGAAGACGGCGGTCGCCCGAATGCGGGCGATGACAGGTGGTGCGGTGACACTGGCGTGCATGCGTGACTCCCCCAAAGATACGACGCCGGCGGCGCCATGGTTGCTGTTGATGTGGCGTGACCGTTCAGGTCTCCGTCGTCAATGCGTCTTGCATGGGCGGCCCCGCGAAACGCGGCTCTGCCAATCCCCGAAAAGGCACAGCCGCTTCAAACAGCGCGCCGGCTAGCGGCTCATTCGCCAAGGCCTGTGCATCCAGACCGATGCAGGCGCTGGTGATGTACAAGCGATCCAGTCCGGCGCCGCCAAACGCCACGCGGGTGGGCTGGCGCGTGGGTATCTCGATAACCGCATCCGCACGACCATCGGGCTGATAGCGCACCACGCGACCCATGCCCCATTGCGCGTTCCATAATCCGCCTTGCGCGTCGACGGCAGAGCCGTCCGGCTCACCAGATATATCGGCGAGGTCGACGAAGGTACGTGTGCGCGAGGGCGTGTCGCCGTAGTCGCAGCAAAGAATTCGCCGGGCCGACGAGTCGCAGTAGTACATGGTGTCGCCGGACGGGCTGAAGGCGATGCTGTTGCTGATCGCGACGTTATCCAGCGGCAGGCGTTCGAGCCGCAGCGCGGCATCCAGCCGATAGAATCCGCCAATCGCCCGCTGCGCTTCGCCTTCGGGCGGTTCGTGCAGGGTGCCGAACACAAAGCGGCCCTGGCGATCGCAGGCACCATCATTGAGGCGGGTCGGCAGCCCTTCTTCAACGTTGGCGATGGGATGAAGCTGAGCGCTGTCCAGATGGAAGAACGCCAGCTGCGAAGCAAGGCCTAACAGCAGCCATCCGTTCGCTTCGCACAACGCGAATGAGGCCAGTCGTTCGGGCATCACCCAATGCCGCGTGCTGCCGTCGGACGGCAGGTAGCGCCATAGGCGCCGAGCATGGATATCGGTCCAATACAGTGCCTGTTGGCGTTCGCACCACACCACACCTTCGCCCAGCGCATTGCCTACCGGCAGCAGCGCCTGGGCACGCAGGCTCATACCCAGCCCCCGTCGACGATGAAACTCTGGCCGGTGCACATACGGCTGTCGTCGGCGCCGAGGAACAATGCGGCGCGTGCCAGGTCGTCGGCCAACAGATAGCCAGGCAGGCATTGCAAGCGGGCGATCTCGGCCTCGCCTTCGGCATCCAGCCACAACGTGCGCTGCTTTTCGGTGATCACCCAGCCCGGCACCAGGGCATTGATGCGTACGCCAGCGTGGCCCAGTTCACGCGCGAGGCCATTGACCAGGCCGTGCACGGCGGCCTTGGCCATGGCGTAGAGCGGGTAGCCGGCATTCTTCTTCATCCATCCGGTGGAACCCAGACAGATCACCGAGCCGTCACCGGCCGCACGCATGTCCGGTAGTACGGTTTGCGTGGCGAAATACTGATGGCGCAGGTTCACCGCGACGTTGCGGTCGAACGCCTCCGCGGTGGTGTCGCCGAACGTGTGGCGCACATCGTTCGCGGCGTTGTTGAGCAGCACCTGGATCGGCCCCAGCTGAGCGCGTGCGCTGGCGATGGACTGATCCAGCGCATCGAGATCGGTGACGTCGCAGCGCAGGAACAACGGCGCGTGCTGCGCATCGGAAAGGCGGCTGAGCAGCGTCTGCGCACCGGACTCGTCAATATCCAGTAGTGCGACACGCGCGCCCTGCCGTGCGAAGTGTTCGACAAAGGCAGCGCCGATGCCGGTTGCGCCACCGCTGACGAGCACCACGCGGTCTTGCAGGCTGGGATAGCTGGCGTAACGGTTGGGCGTGGAGGGGCGCGATGCAGGGGTCATACCTACCACTCCGCCACACTGCCATCGGCGTGGCGCCACACCGGGTTGCGCCAGCGATGTCCTTCCGCGGCGCGCTCGACATAGTCTTCATTGATGTCGATGCCAAGGCCCGGGCCCTGCGGGATCGCCACGAAGCCGTCCGGTAGGCGAACACGATGGGATCGCTGACGTAGTCCAGCAGGTCGTTGCGTCTTGTTGTAGTGGATGCCCAGGCTCTGTTCCTGGATGAACGCGTTGTAGCAGACCGCGTCGAGCTGCAGGCAGGCGGCCAGCGCGATGGGTCCGAGCGGGCAATGCGGCGCCAGCGCCACGTCGTAGGCCTCGGCCATGGCGGCGATCTTGCTCGTCTCGGTGATGCCGCCGGCATGGGACGGATCGGGCTGGATGATGTCCACCAGCCCGTCGCGCAGGATGTGCTTGAAGTCCCAGCGCGAGAACAGCCGCTCGCCCAGCGCGATCGGGTGTGCGGTGATGTGGCGATCTCCTTCAGCGCCTCGGCATGTTCGCTGCAGCACCGGTTCCTCGATGAACATCAGCTTGAAGGGCTCGAGCTCCTTGCGCCAGCACCTTCGCCATCGGCCGATGCACCCGGCCATGGAAATCCACGGCGATGCCGAAATGCGGCCCCACCGCGTCGCGGACCGCCGGCACGTTGGCCAGCACCGCATCCAGCTTGGCGTGCGTGTCGACGAACTGCAGCTCCTTCCGTGCCGTGCATCTTCACGGCGGTGAAGCCGCGCGCGACGGCATCCTTCGCCGACCTGCGGTGTCGGCCGGACGGTCGCCGCCGATCCACGAGTAGACGCGAATGCGCTCGCGGCACCGGGCCGCCGAGCAATGAGATGCACCGGCACGCCCAGCGCCTTGCCCTTGATGTCCCACAGCGCCTGATCGATGCCGGCGAGCGCGCTCATAGTGCAGCGCGCCGCCCCGGTAGAAGCCGCCGCGATACAGCACCGTCCAGTGATCCTCGATCGGCGCGGGTCTTTGCCGATCAGATAGTCGGCCAGCTCGTCGACCGCGGCCGCGACGGTGTCGCGCGGCCCTCCACCACCGGCTCGCCCCAGCCCATGATGCCTTCATCGGTCTCGATTTCAGGAACAGCCAGCGCGGCGGCACCATAAAGGTGGTCAGCTTGGTGATCTTCATGCACGGTTTTCCTGGAACGAGAGTGATACGGTGGCCCAAGCCTGCGCAAATTGGTGAGCGCGGCGACCAGTTCATCGGCGGCGAGGCCGGGTGCGTAGAGCGCCGAGCCGATGCCGAAACGCTGTGCCCCGCGGCGATCCATGCGGCCATCGTGTCGGGGGTGATGCCGCCGACAGGCAGTACCGGTACCTGCGCCGGCAACACGGCTCGCCACGCCTTCAGCGCGGCAGGGCCAAGCTGTTCGGCAGGGAACAGTTTCAACGCGTCGGCACCTGCCGCCAGTGCGGCGAACGCTTCGGTCGGTGTGACCACGCCCGGAACGCAGTACAACCCTGCAGCCTTGGCCGCACGGATGACCGCGGTATCGGCATGCGGCATTACGATCAGCCGTCCACCGGGATGGCGATCTGATCGACTTGCGTGGGGGTCATCACGGTACCGGCACCGATCAGGTAGCGTTCGCCCAGTGCGTCAACCAGGCGACGAATGCTTTCCAGTGGCTGAGGAGAGTTGAACGGTACCTCATGCGCGAAATCCGGCATCACCGATCGTCGTGCGATGGCTACTGCTTCTTCAGGGGAGAGGCCGCGCAGGATGGCGACCAAGGGAAGAGGGGTAAGCCAAGGTGTCAGCATGCAGTGGTTATCTCGATGAGCGGTCGGCGCGCGATGGGGCAAGGGCCGAAAAAGGTGGTGTCAGCACGGGTGTGCAGCCTGTTGAACTGTCGTGCCATCAACAACTAATCCGGAGGCAAGTGCGATTCGCCAAAGGCCATGCGCGGCGGCATCGACCAGCGGTTCGGCCAGTTCGATATCGAAGTGATGGGCGGCGGCCCGGTAGCGTGCGCACAGCGTGGCGTCGCCGATCAGCTGCACCGGTGCATCAAGGGGATAGCGATCGCTGGCTTTGATCACACGTAGCTCCTCGCCAAGCAGCAAACCAGACAGGTAGTCGGGGACGGAGGTGGCTGCCAGCAAGCCGTCCAGCATCAATGCTCGTGCGGAGAAAAGTCGGCTGAGTGCGCCAGCGGCGCCGCTATCGCGTGCGGCGATGACGCCACGCGCAAACGCGTCGGCATCGTCCACCGCATCGCCCGTCGCGCCCAGGATCGAATGCTTGCGCAGCAATGCGTACAGCTCGCCAGTCAGCAAGGTGCAGAAGTCCACCACCACGCCGTCGCGTACGCGGGCCCATTTGCTGTGCGTACCGGGCAACAGCCAGGTGGATTGGCGGCCATGCTCCGGGTGCAACGCCAATGCGCCGAACAGCTGGGTTTCCTCGCCACGCATCACGTCTGGACCGAGTGGCTCGCGCAGGCCGGCTACGATGTGCAGCGGCAGGCCATCGGCGCAAAGGATACGACCAAGCTGGCACCCAGTTGCGTAGCAGCGACCGGTAGCGTCAGGTAAGGCACTTCCTGCAAGCCATTACGGCTGCCGATCATGCCGCAGGCAAGTCGTGGCAATAGGGGCCAACCTGCGGTCAAGTCGGCCAGGGCCATATCGAAGCCGCCCTCTGGCAGTTGCCGCACGCCCCAGGGACGTGCCCGCGTCTCGCGAATTGCACCGTGCGCGTCCAGCCAATAGCCGCGCAGGCTGGATGTACCCCAGTCAATGCCAATCAGGCCAGTCATAGCGCCGTGTCTTTACCGGATTGGTGGCGACGGATATTGCTGCGCGAATCGGCCACCATCTTCAGCATGGCTTGGCGCGCCACTTCCGGCTGGCGCCGGCGGATTGCCTCGTACACTTTCAGGTGCTGTGGCAGGGCGACATTGAAATTGGCCGCCTTGCGCGCCGACAGGACGAAATAGGTGCCAAGGGCTGTTTCGATGACCGAGAACAGTGACGTCATGAGCTCGTTATTGGTGGCCTGCAGCATGCTTTCGTGGAAAGCGAGGTCGGCGATTGCCCAGGCGTCCAGATCTTTGGCTGCTTCCATGGCGTCGTAGGCCGCCTTGATCGCGTTCAACTGCTCGGGTGTGCGGCGACGCGCGGCAGCGGCGGCGGCGGCGGGTTCGATGACTTCCCGCATCTCCACCAGCTTCTCGACGAAACTGTCGGTGGGCATGGAGGCGCAGCGCCAGGCCAGCACGTCCGCATCGAGCTGGTTCCAATGGGCCTCCTCGCGCACGCGGGTGCCCGTTTTCTGGCGCGACTCAATCAGCCCTTTGGCTGACAGCACCTTCATTGCTTCGCGCAGCGCCGTGCGACTCACGTTCATGCGTTCGGCCAGCAGCTCCTCACGTGGCAAGCCTTTGCCCGCTTCAAGCTCGCCGCTGACGATCAGCCGGCCAAGCTCCTGCACCACCTGATTGTGCAGGCTGCGTACCGCCACGAGTTTCACCATCACTGATCTCCTTGGGATGAATAGCCACGTAGCGACGAACCAACGCCACAGGCCGGGCGAAACCCCGGGATTTGTCTGGGCCTTATTTGTACTACAAATTAGTTATAGCAGGTTGAAATGGGTACGTCATCAGTTCACGTCAGATTGCCCGCGAATGAAGGAAGTCGCCGCAATGAAGGGCCTGATCGATGGCGCGTGTTCTAGCGGATCGGCTGCTATTTGTTCGCCGCCAGGTGTGCTCGCGACGGGCTCATTCACGTCTACGGTTCGGAGGGCTGGGTTCTGCTTTGGACCGGAGCGGTGACTCCCGAGCAGGCCAAAGATGTCACTTGGATGATGCGCAACCCGACAAGTTCGCCATCTTTACGGCGTTTCCATGCTGGCCAAGGACGATCCTTGCTCTCCCTGATCAAGGGCCGCTGGCGTAGTCCCGTGTGGCTCGACCAGGGGTGCTTCGGGGGATGCACTGGGTGCTATCGCTACGCACAGCAGGCCATCCGCTGCCGGGGCGTAGTTACCGGTCGCCCAACTGCAGTTTGCAGGCGGCCAGCGACCTACTGTTATTGGCGCCTGCGGCCTAGCAGTAGCGCTCTGTGCTGACCGCTAATCCTTCGCGGGCAGCACCATGAACTCCGCCGCCTGCAGCGCGGATTTCTGCCAATGGCCTTCGCCCGCGGCGCGCCACCATGGCTCCACGGATTCCACGTGAGCCGGCTCGAACGGCTCGCCCAGGCGCGGCATCACCAGCCCTTCCGGTGCCTTCGCCAGCAGTACCTCGGCCGGCTCGGCCCACGGATGCATGGCCAGGTTGAACGTGCCCCAATGCACGGGAAGCAGACGCCCGCTGCCAAGCTGTTTCCAGGCGAGCAGGGCGTTGTCCGGCCCCAGATGCACGCTGCCCCAGGAGGGATGGAACGCGCCGACCTCGATCATCACCAGATCGAACGGCCCGAGTCGCTGGCCGATCTCGCTGAAGAGCGGCGAAAGTCCCGTATCGCCACTGAAGAACACCGCGTGCCGTTCGCCGCGCAAGGCGAATGACGACCAAAGCGTGGCGTTGCGATCGTGCAGGCTGCGTCCGGAGAAATGATGCGAAGGGGCGGCGGTGATGGCGAGCCCGCCTGGCAACGTCGTGCGCTCCCACCAGTCGAGCTCGGTAATGCGTTCGGCCGGTACGCCCCAGGCTTCCAGATGTACGCCGACGCCCAACGAGGTGATGAACGGTACGCCCAGCGCGGCCAGCGCGCGGATGCTTGGGTAATCCAGATGATCGTAGTGATCGTGCGAAATCAGCACCGCATCCAGCGGCGGCAGCGCCGTGATATCCACCGGTACCGGCTGAAAACGTTTCGGCCCCATGAACGAAAACGGCGACGCACGCGGCCCCCATACCGGATCGGTCAATACCCGCGTCCCATCGATTTCCAGCAGCACGGTGGAATGCCCGAGCCAGGTGGCGCGCAAGCCGGTAGCGGCCGGCCGGGTCCAGCCCGGTCGCGGATCAAGCGAAGGCAGCGGCTTGGCCGGCGTGCGCCCCTCGCCGCGAAACACGAAGTCGGTAAGCGACGGTCGGCTCTCCGCTTCGATCACCGCGCTGGACGGATAGGTGTTCACGAAACCTCCACCGGAGTACTGGCGGGAGGCCTGCATACGTTCGAGCCGTAGCCCTTCGGCGTGTCGGGTAAACAGTGCCATCTTCTACCTCGGTGGGCGTACGGGAGCCGCATGCCCGCTTCGCGCTGCGTGAAAAGGTCAGTTACAGGGGGAGAGCTTGGGGCAGGCGATTGGCGACACAATGGGTCGTGCCAAACGGCCCGGGTGGCGCATGTGAGCAGGTGGGCTCGCGCGGCGCTGTTGCGGCAGCGATAACCGCGAGTTGGCATGGGGCATGCGGAAGACAAATCGTGTGGCCGAGGCATCCGATGTGGCCGCAAGTGTTCCGCCATGCGCCTTGGCAATTCCGCCGCGATGAAAAGCCCAAGGCCAAGCCCTGGCCTGGGCCGATTGAATGTGCCACGCGTGAAGGGTTGAAAGAGTCGGCGCAGCGTCTCCGCATCGATCGGTGCGCAGCGTTTTCCACCCATACTTCAAAGGCGGCCGCATCGCTGGACCAGGCGACTCTTACCGGTTCATCCGGGTCGCCGTGCGTCATGGCGTTGGACAACAGGTTGCCGAGTAGCTGGGCGACGCGCTGCGGGTCGCATTCGACCGGATGCTGCAGCGATGTGGTCAGTTCGATGATGCGATCGGCATAGACGTTGCGCACTTCGGCCACGATGTGTTCAAGCGTGCAGCCAAGGTCGTCGTCACATTCGCCATTGATCACGATGCCTTCGCCCAGGCGGCCGCGGGCGAAATCGAGAATGTTGTGGATAAGCTCGGCCATGCGCCGGCAGCTCGCCACGATGTGGCGTACATCGCGCTGGCCGCTGCTTTCGACGGCGGTTTCGCCCAGGTGTTCCGCGCACGTCACTATCGACTGCAGCGGATTGCCCAGGTCATGCCCCAGCACAGCGACGAACTGCTCACGCAGCTTGGCTGTCTCCTGCGCATCCAGCAGGGCTGCCTCGGTTTTCTCGCGGCGCAACTCCGCTTCAAACTGCGAGGCGATCAGCTTGGTGAAGAGCTGGAATGTTTGCACCAGGTTGGGGTCGTCGAGCTTTGCCGGCGTGGGGTCGACCGCGCACAGCGTTCCGAAGAACGATCCGTCGGAGAGCATGATGGGAATGGAAATGTAGCTCTCAAAACCATAGAGCTTTGGCGTGGGATGACCGGAGAAATGGGGATCCTCACTGGCGCGGCCAAACACCACCGGCTGGTGGTGCTGCCGGATTTCGTTGCAAATGGTGGTTCCCAGCTCCAGTTCGTCACCGGACTTGATGCCGAAATCGATACGATCGTGCACCGCGCACGCCGTCCACGACCATTCGGTCACCTTGGCCACGGCGGTAAAACCCATGCCTGTCGTGCGCGCCACCACCTCGAGAATCGTTGGAATCGACTCCAGGCGCCCAATCAGCTTGACGGCTTGCGCGATGTCCCCAGATTCCATGATGCGGCCCCCGGTTCGGCAGGTGTTGAGTTTAGCGCTTGGCGAATCGCCTGCCGATACGGTTATTGGCGTTGGCCCCGCGTGCGGTAGGCCGGCCCCGCTCCCTTTCGCATCGAGCCTGCTCAGTCATAGCCATGGCCCGATTTTTTCCTGCGATGGCAATTTGTCGTAAAAGGACGATCTTCTGGTAAAAAGGAAAGCCCTTCGCTGTTACACGAAAGGCTTTCGGTGCTCGGCATCCATGCCTCCGGCGGATAGTTCGGCGTCGCCTGGCCTATCCGCCGGAAGGTTACGATCGTTACAAGTCGATACCGAAGCCTGCGCCCACCGAAGTCTGCGACCCGCTGGACGTCGCACCGATACTGACATGCGCGGCGCTGCCTACGGGCGCCGCATAGCCAACGGAAATCGCCGAGCGTGCACCTTGATAGCCGACGCCGGCGGCCAGACGGCCGATGCCGGTGGCACCGGCGGCGTTGATCGCCATCTGTGTCGATGCCGCGCTCATCGCACCGGTATCGTTGATGCGCTTGTCGACCTGCTGGAACTGATCGTTCACCTGCGAACGCAGCGCGTCGACGCCCGACGTCTGGTTGGCGTTCGCGATGGCCTGGTTGGTGTACGCGTTGGCGGCCTGCAGAGTCTGCGTGGCGCTGGCATCGGTATAGGTTTTGGCGGTGGCGATGGCGGCGTTGACCTGGCTGCTCACCTGGCCGACGTTGGCTGCGTCGGTGGCATTCACACCGGCCGCGACGTTGGTGATCGTGCGCTGATTGGTCGCCGAGCCCACCGACACGGTGTTGGCGACGTTGGCCACGGAGCCTTGACCCAGGGCGACCGAGTTGGCGGCGGTCACGGAAGAGCCCTGACCTACGGCCGTGCCAGAGGCCGCCGTCACCGAGGCACTCTCACCCACTGCGACGGCATTTGTCGCGGCCGCAGCGATGGTGGTGTTTGCGCCCACAGCCGTGCTGCCATCGGCGTTCACCTTGGCGTTGCCGCCAAGCGCCGTATCGTTCGGACCGGCGGCGAAGCTGCCGCCGCCGACGGCGGTGCCGTTGCTGCCGCCAACGTTGGCGCTGCTGCCGATCGCCACGCCACCCGAACCGCTCGCCACGGTGGCATTGCTGGCGCCATCCACAGCGACGGTGCCCGGCATGGCGGAGCCGCCACCACTCGACTGAAGAGCAGTCATCTGCTGGAACAGCGAGCTTTCGCCGTTATCCAGCGCGGTCAACGCATCGCCGACGTTCGAATAGCCCGTGCCCTGGATGGTGTACGACGGCCCCTGGAAACCGCTGGCCGCGGACGCGCCGCCACCCAGTGCGGTCGCCACTGCCGCCAGCGAAGCCGAGCCGCCGCCTGCCGTGCCGAGAGCGGCATTGAGCTGGCCAAGGTTGACGGCGTCCGTGTTGGCCGTACCGGCAGCAACATTAGTGATCACACGTTCCGTGCCGGCCGCGCCTACCGATACGCTGTTGTCGCGATCGGCGAGCGAGTTGGTGCCCAGCGCCACGGCGTTGTCGGCGGTGGCCGTCGCACCGGTGCCCATGGCGACAGACTGCTGGCCCGTGACCAGCGCGTTGGCACCGATGGCGATGGAGTTGTCGGTCGGTGCCGACGCGCCGGCGCCAATGCCGATCGATTGGGTGCCCATGCCCTGGTAGCCAGCGGCATAGCCCAAGGCAACGGCATAGTCGCCGTTCGCATTCGCGCCCACGCCGATCACGGCATCGCCCGTGCCGGTAGCCTGCGCCTGGGTGCCCACTACAACGCCGAGGTCGCCGATGCCCGCTGCCTGATAGCCGATGGCGACGGTGGTGTCACCCAGGCCCTGCGCTGCCGTGCCGATGGCGATAGCGGCGTCATTGCCGGTGGCGTTGGCGCTGTTGCCGATGGCCACGTTGTTCGTGTTGTTGGCGTTGGCTGCGACGCCCAGCGCAGTCGCGCCGTGTGCGGTGGCGAGTGCGCCGGGACCTACGGCAGTTGCATAGTCGCCCGTGGCGGCGGCGGCCTGCGGGTTGCCGGAGATATCGAAATCCTTCGCGTTGCCGCTCGAATCCACCACGAAGCTGCCGATGGCCACGCTGCTCAAGCCGGTCGCCTGCGCGTTGGCACCCATCGCCGTGGCGTTGTAGTTGGTGGCACCGGCGCTGAAGCCGATGGCGGTTGCATAGTTGGCACCCGTGGTCGAGCTGTGACCGAAGGCGGAGGAGCCGACGCCGGCGGCGAAGGTATTGCCGCCCACTGCCGTGGAGTAATCGTCGTAGGCAAAGCTGTTGTAGCCCATGGCCGTGCTTTCGGTGCCCATGGCCGTGCTCAATGCGCCCGCGGCCGTGCTGTTGGTGCCGAGCGCAAGCGCGTTATCGCTACCGTCATTGGCGCCGTCGGCGGCGAAGTAGACGGCCGGAGCAGTCACTTGCGGTGCGGCCTGCACCTGCGTCGTCGGTGTCGCGCCAGTCGAATTTGAAGTCTGGTTGTTGGTATCGGAGGCCATCGCGGTCGTGGCCGACAACGCCAGGCCCACGGTCAGCGAGATCGCGGTCAACGCGCCGCGCGCGCGTTTGGTCTGGCCGCCCTTGCCATTGGCTTTGGCGAACTCGCTGGCGACGACAAGCCTGCCAAGCGTCTTGTTCCAAATGGTGCTGTGAATCCTGTTCATTGCATATCCCCAAGTAGTTGCTCCGTCGCGTGCGCTTTACGTGCGCATGGGTGCGCATCTGTGAGCCGCGCACGACGGAAATCGGATGTTTAGTTCGCTATGAACAACGTCGTTTCGATGGAGGTGGCTCCCCGCCACTTCCCAGCCACGTCGTCGTCAATTCGTGTCGCTTAGCTGTGCAAGCAGTCGGATAAAACGTGGGACCTCACCTAAGAGATGGCCCCACGCTTCACCGTCAACGGCGCACGCCTTAGTTGAACGTGCCGAGCAGGCTCACACCGGTGAACACGCCGGGGCTCGTCACCGTTACGTAGTAAGTGCCAGCCGCAGGTGCGCGCACCGTTACCGATTCGGTATTGGTGTTGGCGTGTACCGATGCGTAGTCATAAGCGGTGGCGCTCGCTGCACTACCGCGCTTCACGTACAGCGAAACGTCGCCGCTGCCGCTCGACGTACGGAACGTCAAGCTGGCAGCTCCGCCCGGCACGACGATCGTGAACTGCTGGCTGGACCCAGCCGGGCCTTGCGTGACAACGGCGGTGCCGTTGCTCAGTACCGTCGGTGCAGCCGGCGACGGCGCGGTGGTTGCCGGTGCGCCGTTGCCCCAGGTGTATGCCAGCGCGTTGAACTTGCTGATGTCCAGCGAGCCGAAGCCCGTGGTGAGATCCCAGCCGGTGCTCGCGTTGAAGCCATACGACTTGCCGGCATACGTGACGCCATTGTTGCCCGAAGTCACGTCATGCAGCACAGCGGGATTATTCGGGAAATCCCGATACATCATGCTCGCCGGGAAACCGATGGAGTTGTTGGCGTAAGTCTGGACACGTGCAAATACGCCTACGAAGATCGGCGACGCAAGGCTGGTGCCTCCCACGCTGTAGCGCTGGCCGCCAATGATGATCTGCGCGCCAGTCAGGCTTGAAGCGTCGAACGAGATGTCCGGTATCTGGCGGGTCGTTGCGCTCAGCAGGCTAGCCTGCCACGCCGGTGCTGCCTCGAAGATGCTTTTGCCACCGGTGCTTGCCCAGACGCGATTATTACCGTCGCCGGCGTCTTCGACGCCATCGTTCCAGGTAACTTCGCTGGACCACACACCGCTATTAGTGAAGAGTTCGGTACCGCCTACCGAAATAACATTGGGAGAGGTGGCCGGTTCGCTCACCGAGTAAGTCCCGAGGCTAAAGGGCGCTGGCAAAACGGCGCCGGCATTGGTTTCGAAATCACCGTTAGTGGTGACATACACGCCCTGGTCGCCGGACGAAACCGAGAACGTCTGACCTTGTGCTGCTGCCTGCACAAAAATCGCATCATCGGCCAGCTGCGTGCCCGACTGGTTGGCGCCCGTTTCATCCTCGCCCAGCGATACGTTGATCACCTTCGCCAAGTCGTCCACCACGGCCTGGTTGTAGGCAGCGGTGATGCCGGCATCGGTGAGCTCTTCGTCGGCCGGACCTTCCTTGCCGTTGGCTGCGGCGTAGAAGAGCAGCTGCTTCACACCACCCGAGGTACCGATGATGGACTGGGAGTCCAGGTTCCATTCGGTATCCGAATCCGGATCGTCGGAGAAGTCGGTTTCGCCGCTCAAGGTGACCGGTACCACCTTGACATTGACCGGATTCATCGCCGCGGCCTTGGTCATCAGCGCGAGATCGTCCTGCGTCTGGGTCATGTCGCCCCAGGTGATGATGCCCACCGTGGTGTTAAACGCCGTCGGCGTGGTGCTGGCATCGTAGATGCCGGGAAACTCAGTCGGTGCGTGCGTCACGGCAGAGCCGGTGGCCTGTGGCGCGGCCGTCTCGATCTTCTTGCCGAGGTAGCTCATCACGTGCTTCTGGTTGACGTTCTGCAGGCCCAGCACCGAGCCGACGATGCCGCTCAGTGCCTGGGGAACCATCACGTCACCGTCGTTACCGAAGCGCTTCTTGCCGCCATGGGTATACGTCTTCATGGTGGTGTTGAATGCGGTGGAAACGGTGTTGGCGTTACCGTCGGCAAACACCAGCGTGTTGTTCGGCGATACCGAAACGTTGGTGAAGCCCGAGGCTGTCATGTGGGCCACAACGGCCTGTACCTGCGCGTCCGTAGGAGCGTAGGTCGCCTTGAACTGGGTTGGCGTGAGGAACTTGCCATAAGCCGCATTGCCTGGCGTGTTGACGCTCTTGACGTAGGCCTGCAGCTGATCGGCATTGCGCAGGTTGAGGCTGACTGCCACGTGGAGCACCTTGGTGGTTTCCAGCGGCGACACCAGCTCCTGCACCTGCGGTTTGCCGTACACGTTGAGCGCATAGTTGGTTTGCGTCACCGCTGCCTTGCCGGCCGAGGCCGGGGTAGTCGATGCGCTTTTCAACAGTGCGGCGTGGCTACCGGTGGGTGCCCACGTAGTGGCCGCCTGCGCGGCGAGGGGGCTTAGCGCGAGCGCAAGCGCCACGGGCAGCAGGGCTTTGCAGCAGGCGCGAGCGCCCGGCTTCAATGTGTGCGTTTTGTTAGACATCTTCGATCCCCGGATATGCGAGGGCGCGCGGCGCTGATGCCCACGCTTACCTCATTTCGAATGTGCGCCGTAACGGCGCGTCGCCAAAAAAGCGCGGATGACTAACGACGATTCCGAGAACCCCGCACTCCGTGACACGGAGTGCCCCCTGGTTGACAGCGGCCAGACGCTAGCCAGACGACAGCTTGGTGGCAGCTTTGACTAATTGCGCTGCACAACACACGCACCTAACCCCACCCTTCCTCACACTCCCTCACCGTGGCGCACGAAGCCGCACAGCTCACGTAAAAGCGTGCGATTGGCAATCTCCAAAAGTCGCTTGACGTGCGGGATACTGGGCCCCGAAAGTGTCGGCCTTTATCACGATCTCAGCGCAGCATGAACGACAGGATTCCGAATATGGCCGTCCGAGCACCCGATCGAGCATGGCGTCTGGGCGTGCTGGAGGACGATGCCCAGCTGCGTGAGGGCATCATCATCCCGGGCTTGCGCTACTTTGGTTTTGAAGTGACCGGCGCCGGATCGGCGGCCGAGCTCTATCGCCACATGCTGAGCCATCGCTTTGACATGGTGGTGCTCGATATCGGTTTGCCCGACGAAAGTGGCCTGAGCGTCGTCCAGCATCTACGCGAGATCTCCACGTTGGGCATTGTCATGCTGACGAGTAACACCGGGCAGGATGATCACATCCGCGCGCTGACCAACGGCGCCGACGCGTTTCTCAACAAGCCGGTGAATATCGAAGTGCTTGCTGCCACCTTGCATAGCGTGGCCCGTCGCCTGATGGCGGTGCCAGGCACAGGTCCGGGTATTGTGTCCTCCGGCGGCACGGGTCACTGGCGCCTGGATACGGATGACTGGTGCCTGGTTACGCCTGGCGGTAAAGCATTGCCGCTGACGGCACCCGAGCGGTGCATTCTGCGCATCCTGATGGCCGTGCGGGGAGAGCCGGTATCACGCGAGCAATTGATCGGTGCGCTCACGTCCGATATTTACGAATTTGATCCGCATCGCCTGGAAATGATGGTGCATCGTTTGCGACGAAAGGCGCAGGACGCGGCAGGCCAGCCGCTGCCGCTACTCACTTCGCGCGGTCAGGGCTACCTGTTCGCCAGCGACGCCTGAGTACTGCTCGTCCACATCGCACGATGTGTTGTCGTCGCGGTGCAACGGTAGCTGGATGCGAAAACGCGTGCCTTGGCTGGGCGCGCTGGATACCTCGATGCGCCCACTGGCGGCCTCGATCATGCTGGCCACGACCGAAAGCCCCAATCCCGTGCCGCGGCCAAAGGGTTTGGTGGTGTAGAACGGCTCAAATACTTTGGCCTGAACGTCGCCGGTCATGCCGACTCCGGTATCGGACAGCGTAAGCAGTAGCGACGTCTTTTCCGGCGATTCTTCAAGGAACAGGCCAAAACGACCTCCCTCGGGCATCGCGTCGCGTGCATTGGCCGCGATGTTGAGCACCATGAGCTCGAACTGTCCGCGATCGAGCAGTAGCGGCAACGGTTCGATGCCCAGGTGCAGATCCAGCTGGATATAGCCGCCCAACAACTGGCGCAGCATCGGTGCCAGTTCCTGCAGCGCCACGGTGGCGTCGAACACCTGGGTGACGCTTACGTCCTGACGACTGAAATTGAGTAGCTTGCGGCTAAGCGTCAGTGCGCGCAGCGCGGCGATCTCCACGCCCTCCATGGCGTCGAGCAAGGCCGGCGTGCCCAAGTCGGCGAGTTGCTCGCGCTGCGAGGCATAGCCGAGGATGACGTTGAGCACGTTGCCGAAATCGTGTGCGACGCCGGTGGCTGCGCGGCCTACCGCATCAAGCTTCTGGGAGTGAATGAGTTGGCGCTGTGCCTGCAGGCGCTCCTCCATCTCCTTCTTCAATTGCTCGTTAGCGAGTGCAAGTGCGTCGCTGCGTTGTTGCGCCTCGGCAAGCATCGTTCGCAACGCACGTGTGGTGTTGTCAATGGCAAACGCCACCAGCAGGTAAGCCACCACGAGCATAGGCAATGCATGGAATGCGTAGCCAAGGGTGGGGCGGGGTTCGGCAAGCCATAGCGCATCGGCGAGCTGGCCAAGCGCGAATATGGCCATGACGGCCGTATAGATGGCCCAAAGCGTACGACGGCCAAGCACCACGCCGCCGATGGCAAGCAACAACGTTGGCGTGGGGTCGGGCGGCGTGTGCCGGTAGCCGGTCGTGGCGAGATTGGCCGCAAACGAGAGCAGGAATACGCCGAGAAAAAGCTGGAAACCGCGATTGAAATGACCTCGCCGGATGACTACGACGCCAATCCAGGCGGCCGCGGAGATGGCGATATCACCGAACAGGTCGGCGAGTTGATCGAGCGACCACACGGCAGGCAATGCAACGGCCGGCTCCGCCCACGTGAAATACAACCGGTTCAGGATCGAGGCGAGCCCGATACCGATCATCAGCAATTGGGTGAAACGAGCGTTGAGGCGGTCGACCGGGTTGCTTGTGGGTGCCCGATCCAACCATTCCCGCACTGCTCGTAGTCCTGGAATGGTCACTTCATGGGCCCCTGGAAACTTCGACTAGCGCCCCATTCAACACTGCTATGCGTCTGTGATCAAGCGCAAGGTTCGTGAGATTGGAGAGAGTGGTGTTTGCGCGTGCGCAAGCGTGCGTGACTTGCCCACGGGCGTCGCCGAACCTCGGCTGGCTTCACAACGAGGGCGCGACTACGCGCTCATTTCTAGGTTGCCGGAAGCCAGCGTCGGCAGTGCGCTCTTCAGGGGAGATCGCCTGCTGTTGAGCCGTGGGAGCGGCCACGTAGCCAACGGTTTTAGGGGAGAAATCTTGGTGAACACGATTTACAGCAAAGTCTGGAATCCGGCGCTGGGCGCCGTGGTGGTGGCTTCGGAACATGCGTGTTCCGCTGGCAAGGGACGCCAAGGTACCGTGCGCAAGGTAGTCGCGTTTGCCGCGCTGCTTGGCGCGGCCATGGTGCCGTTCACGGCGAGCGCTTGTGCCAGCCTGTCATGGCCGGGCGGCGGCACAACTCAAACAAACGATTCGCTGACGTGCGCCGCGGTCATGGCGCAGAGCATCCAGTCTGTCACGCCGCCGACGGTCACCACCGGTTCGGCCGTTGTCGATTCCACCGGTTACGTGACCGTCTCTGGTCCCGATGCCACCACCACGCCGACCAAGCCGTCAGTCGCTGGTTTCAGCGACGTGGCAGTGGGTCCCAATGCGAACGCCGCAGGCAGCTACGGCACGGCACTGGGCGCCAATGCCCAGGTGCTGGCCGATAACGGCACGGCGGTGGGTTACAACGCCAATGCGGTGGGTAACGCGAGTGTGGCCTTCGGTTCGGGCGCGGTCGCGACGGGCGCCAACAGCATGGCCATGGGTGCGGGCGCCAATGCCGGCACCGACAACAGCGTGGCGATTGGCGCCAATGCTGTGGACGCCGGCGTTGCCAACAGCGTGGCTATCGGTCCCGGCGCTCAGGTCAATACCAGCGCTAAAGGCTGGGCTGGCCTGACCAACGACGTTGCCATGGGTAACGGTGCGATGAGTTCGGGCGCCACGCAGTCCACCGCGATCGGTGCCAGCTCCGTCGCGGGTGATTTGACCAACAACACCCGAGTGGCCCAGGCGACGGCGATGGGTTATCAGGCTATTGCCGGTGCCAGCGATACCGCCGCTTTTGGTGCGGGCGCGCAGGCCAATGCGCAGTACGCAACGGCGGCGGGTTGGGCTGCAGCGGCCTCGGGCAAATATTCCTCGGCTTTTGGTGCCAGCGGCGTGGCTTCGGGCTCCGGCGCCACGGAAGTGGGCTTTGGCGGTCAGGCGCTGGGTTCCAACAGCATCGTGATTTCCACGAGCGGTGGCGCTTATGCCGGCACGAACGCGACGAATGCCGTTGTGATGGGTAACGGCGCGGAGATTTACGCGGGATCGGCGGGTAACGGCGCGATAACGCCGGACGCCACGGGCGTGATTGCCATCGGCGCGGGTGCGTCGGCGCTGGAGACGACGGGTACTAACGGCGTCGTCCAGAATCCGACCGGTTCGGTCGTCATTGGCCAGAATGCGATTTCCTACGGCGGCCTGAACGGTGTGGCCATCGGCTCCAATGCCGGTGTTGCCCAGGGCAGCATTGACGCGATCGGCATTGGTAGCCATGCCGTCGGCTACGGAGACGGCGCCATCGCCATCGGTGGGGGACCGGTCACGCGTGCGGGTGCGTTCGCGATCGGGCCGGGCTCGATCGCCATGGGTGGTTCGTATTCCGCAGGCGCGGGCGGCGGGCCGGCGACGTCCGCTGGCTTTGCCTCGACGGCCGTCGGTACCGGCACGAGTTCCTTTGCTGATTACAGCGTTGCCGTGGGTGCGCAAGCGCACGCCAGTGGCGGAGAAGCGCTGACCGGTTTGGGCGATGACCCGACGCTGGGCGGTTCGGTTGCCGTGGGGTATCAGTCGACGGCAGGCGGCGATGGCAGCGTGGCCATTGGTCGCGGGAGCCAGGCCAACGGCGTGAATGCCGGCACGGTCAACGCCACGGCAGTCGGTATCAATAGCGTGGCCTGGGCTACCGATAGCATTGCACTGGGCAATCACGCCATTGCCGCCTGGACCAGCGATGAGGCACTTGGCACCAACGCCTGGGCAGGCGGCGGATTTGGTACGCGCAATATGGCCATCGGCAATGGCGCCACCGCCGGTAATCCGAACGACGGCGATACCGACGGTACCCAGCCCAACCTGGACATCAGTGACTCGGTGGCCATCGGTGCTGCTTCTACCGCAAGCGCCAATCAGGCCATGGCGGTCGGCGTAAGTGCATCGGCTAGCGGCGTGCAGTCGCAGGCCTTTGGCAACAATGCCATCGCCGCTGGCATGCAAAGCATGTCCAATGGCTTCCA
Source organism: uncultured Gammaproteobacteria bacterium (assembly GCA_963783075.1). GTDB lineage: Bacteria > Pseudomonadota > Gammaproteobacteria > Xanthomonadales > Rhodanobacteraceae > Dyella. Next base: position 1,352,646 of record CAWAMF010000001.1, read on the forward strand.
GGCGGACGCCGAGGGTGACTACTCGATCGCAACGGGTGCGGGTGCATACGCCGCCGGAACGGGCGATGTCGCTGTCGGTAGCGGTGCAGTCGCGATGGGAACCAACGGCATCGGCACCGCCATTGGCTACGGCGCGCTCGTCACAGCGCAGAACGCTGTCGCGCTGGGCGCCAATTCGGTGGCCGATCGCGACAACGCGGTGTCCGTCGGCTCGGTAGGCGCCGAGCGTCAGATCATCAACGTGGCGGCCGGTACGTCCGATACCGATGCCGTCAACCTTGGCCAGCTCAATGCCGCGGTCATCGCGGGCGGCGGCAGCACGCAGTCGCTGGCGGGCGTGGCGACTGCGTTGGGCGGTGGTGCGTCCGCGGCCAATGGTTTCCAGGGACCGTCGTACACCATCCAGGGCACGGGCTATTCGAACGTTGGCGCGGCGTTGAGCGCACTGGATAACGGCGAAAGCTCGCTGTTCCAGCAGATGGCAGCTCTTCAGGCGACCGGTGGTGGTTCTTCCATGCCCGGCACGGTAGCCGTGGATGGCAACAGCAACGCTGCCGTCGTCGCAGGCTCCGGCGGCGTGGCGATCGGTAACAGCGCCAATGCTGGGTGGCACCAACGGCACCGCCGTCGGCGGCGGCAGTTTCGCCGCCGGTCCGAATGACACGGCGCTGGGTGGCAACGCCAAGGTGAAGGCCGATGGCAGCACGGCGGTAGGTGCCAACACCACCATCACTGCGGCTGCGACCAATGCGGTGGCCGTGGGTGAAAGCGCGCAGGTGACGGCGGCCTCTGGCACCGCGATTGGCCAGGGCGCTTCGGCGACTGCAGCCAATGCCGTGGCACTGGGCCAGGGATCGGTGGCCAACGTGGCTAACACTGTGTCGGTGGGCTCGGCGACCAACCAGCGTCAGATCACCAATGTGGCCGCAGGTGTGAATGCGACCGACGCTGCCAACGTGGGCCAGGTGAACAGCCAGGTCAACGCGGCGCTGGCTACGGCCAAGACCTATACCGATGCCAGCGCACAGCAGACGTTGACTGCGGCCAAGGCTTATACCGATGCCGCGATGGGCAACCAGCAGAGGCTGACGGATCTGCGCAACCAGATGAACGATCAGTTCACCAACGTCAATCAGCGTTTGGATCGCGTCGGTGCCATGGGTGCGGCGATGTCGCAGATGACGGCCAACACGTCGGGTCTTTCGGGTGATAACCGCGTGGGCTTCGGCGCGGGCAACTACGACGGCCAGGGTGCGTTTGCTGTTGGCTACCAGCGGGCGTTCAACAACAACCATGCCAGCGTTTCGGTGGGCGCATCGGTATCGGGTCAGGAAACGTCCGTCGGTGTCGGCGGCGGCTTCAGCTGGTAAGGCATCGCGGGGCGCCCTTGGGCGCCCCGCTTTCTTTCAGAATATTTCGGGGAGCAACACATGAATCGCTCGACCATGTTTCGCCTTGCCGCGCTGACGGCCGCGATTGGCATTTCATCCGCGCATGCTGCCAGTCCGGCGGTATCGCCGGATGCGCTGGGCAAGATCAACCCTTCGACACTTAGCGCCAACCCAAGCTACGACGGCTTCATCGTCGTCTACCGTAGTGGCACGACAGAGAGCACCAATGGACAGGCTGTGGCGCAGAATGTCTCCGCCGCCGTGTCGCGTGCCCAGCTTGATGCGACTGCATTCAAGGCCACACCATCCAAGGCCGTAAGCGTGACCTGGAAGCGCAAGCTTTCCATCGGCGCGGACCTTGTTCGCACCAACCGCAAGCTCAGCCAGAGCGAAGCGGCAGCATTGATGGCTCAGATCGCTTCCGATCCGGCGGTGGCGCACGTCGAGCCGGATGTACGGATGCGCATCGTGAAGGACATTGCTTCGCCTTCCATGAAAATCGCTGCGGTGGGCACCAGCACGCCGAACGATCCGAGCTTCTCTTTCCAGTGGCATATGCGCCCGGGCAACGGCACGGTCGAGACGATCGGCACCGATGCTTCCGGCTATGCCAACTGGGGTGGCAGTGATGCTTCGGCGGTTTGGCCGACCAACGACGGTACCGGCGTGACCGTTGCCGAGATCGATACGGGTGTGACAGCGCATCCCGATCTGAACACCGCGCTGGCCAACAGCGGCTATGACTTCATCTCCGATGCAGCCACTTCGGGTCGTGCCTCGGACGGCCGCGTGGCGGGTGGTTGGGACACCGGTGACTGGACCACCAGCACCAGCTCGTGCGTTGTCGATGGTAGCTCCACGGCTGAAAACAGCAGCTGGCACGGCACTCATGTGTTCGGCAACATCGGTGAGATCACCAACAACGGCGTTGGCATGGCGGGTGTAGCACCTGGCGCGCAGGTGCTTCCGATTCGCGTGCTGGGTCATTGCGGTGGCTCCACGTCCGATATCGTCGACGCCATCACCTGGGCCTCCGGTGGTCACGTCGATGGTGTGCCCGACAACACGAACCCGGCGCAGGTCATCAGCATGAGCCTTGGCGGTCAGGCCACCTGTGCCGCCACCGATGTCACGGCGCAAGCGATCACGGCGGCCATTGCACGCGGTACCACGGTAGTTGTGGCCGCTGGCAACAACTCCGAGGATGCCTCCCAGTTCACGCCCGCCGGCTGTCCTGGGGTGATCGCAGTGTCGGCAGTGGGTATCACCAGCCGTCTTGCGTACTACTCCAACTACGGTCGTGGGGTGACTATCGCCGGGCCGGGTGGTGGCATTCTTGCCAATGACGACCCCGCGAGCTTCACACAGGTGGATGCCGGCTTCGTGTGGTCCACGCTCAACGATGGCGCCACCACGGTGGGCAATCCCGTCTATGGCGGCATGGCAGGTACTTCGCAGGCCACGCCGCACGTGTCGGGTGTGGTGGCGCTGATGATCGGTGCGGCCAAGTCGGCGGGTCTGCCCGCGTTGACGCCGCTGCAGATCCAGGAGGCACTGATCCAGTCCGCACGCCCGTTCAATGTCGTACCGGTGCTGCCGATTGGCGCCGGCGTTATTGATGCCAATGCTGCGGTACAGGTGGCGTTGAATCCGGCCTCATTGCAGAACCCCATCACGTTGACCAGCGGTACGCCCGTGACGGCATCGGGGAGCGTGGGCACGTCGATTCTCTATGCCATCACGGTGCCTGCCGGTGCCACCAACCTGACGCTGCGCACGGTTGGCGGCACGGGTGATGTATCGCTATACGCCAAGCAAGGCTTGCCGGTGGTCGCGAGTGGCGTCAATGCCGACTTCTCGTCGGTGAAGCCGAACACCAACAATGAGACGGTGGTGCAGACGTCGCCTGCGGCAGGCACTTGGTATCTGCGAGTTAACGGCGTGAAAGCATTCGCCAACGTGCAGGTAATCGCCAGCTACTTGGCGCACTGAGTAAGGGGGCGATGTTTCCCGGCCTTCTCAGGTTGATCCAGAGCAACCTGAGGGGCCGGGGAGCATGGCTCCATCCGGGTACTGTCACGAGGCGGGTGCCCGAATGAATTTCCCTTGATTTGCCCCGAATCGGCTAACCGCCTCGGCCCCCGAAAGGGGGCTTTTTTTGGGACGAAGAGCGCTCAGGACGCCGGCGTGTTGAGGTAGTCCAGTGTGGCCTGCAGCATGGATTCCATGCCGATTTTCATCGCGCCTTCGTCCATGAAGAACTTGGGCGAGTGGTTGGCGGGTGCTTTCAATGCGTCCTGTCCGACGGGTGTGGACCCGACGAAGAAGTACACGCTGGGCACTTCCTTGGCGAAATAGGCGAAATCCTCCGACGCCATCCACGGCTTCGCTTCCATCACACGCTCGCTACCGATCGCCGTGCCGATGCTGGTGCGTACGCGCGCAGCGAGGGCGGGGTCGTTGACCAGCACCGGGTTGCTGTCGCCCACCGGAATTTGCGTTTCCACGGTGGCGCCGTTGGCCGCGGCAATGTGTTCGGCGATGTTCTTGAGGTTGTCGATGGCCTGCTGGCGCATGCCGGCATCGAAGGTGCGCAGCGTGCCCTGCATTTCCACCTGATCGGGCACGATGTTGTAGCGTGCGCCGCCCTCGATGATGCCGAAGCTGAGCACCGCAGGCAGGTCACCGATATTGAGCTTGCGGCTGACGATGGTCTGCGCCGCGCTGATGATTTCTGCCGAGGTGACGATAGGATCGACACCGTTCCACGGCATCGCCCCGTGGGTCTGGCGACCATGCACCACCATCTTGAACCAGTCGGAGCCCGCCATGGTCGGACCGGGCCGCACGGCGACGGTGCCGGTGTTGAGCGAGCTGACCACGTGCATGCCAAACATCGCATCGGGCTTGAAGTCGCGGAACACGCCATCTTTCAGCATCAGTGAAGCACCACCTTCCTCGCCGGGAGGCGCACCTTCCTCGGCGGGCTGGAACACGAACATCACTTCGCCCGGCAGGTCTTTCTTCATGCCGGCGAGAACCGTTGCCAAGCCAAGCAGCATGGCGGTGTGCGCGTCGTGGCCGCAGGCGTGCATGACGCCGGTGGGTTTGCCGCGGTATTCACCCATGGCCTTGGAAGCAAACGGCAGGTCCACTTGCTCAGTGACGGGCAGCGCGTCCATGTCGGCGCGGATGGCGAGCTTGGGGCCGGGCTTACCGCCCTTGAGGATGCCGACCACGCCGGTATGCGCAATGCCGGTATGTACTTCCAGCCCGAGCTTCTTCAGCTGCGCAGCGACCAGTGCAGCAGTACGGGTTTCGCGATTGCTCAGCTCCGGATGCTGGTGGATATCGCGCCGCCATGCGGTGACCTGCGGAAGTTCGCCTTGTACCAACTGGGTGGTGTCGGTGGCGTGGGCGGAGCCCGCGAGTGCGGTGACAAGAGCCAGGGCGAACGCAGTGCGGCGCATGAGATATCTCCTTGGGGCGGTAGCTCGATCCTAACGCGTCCCCGCACGTTGTAGGAGCGCACTCTGTGCGCGACCGCAGCGTCATGTCGGTATGGCTCCGTTAGCTTGTCGCGCACAGGGTGCGCTCCTACAAGGAGCCGGTAACCCGATGCTATGCTCGGACGCCGGGCAAAGAGGACGATGCGATGCGTGCGGCGAGTTATGTCCATGGTGTGAGTTCACAGCCGTTGCTGGGCGACACGGTAGGCTCGTTGCTGGACCGCATCGCTGCTGCACATCCCGAACGTCCAGCCCTGGTGGTACGCGCGCAACACGTGCGCTTGAGCTATCGCCAGTTCCATGCGGAAGTGGAGCGGGTGGCGGCGGGGCTGCTGGCGCTGGGGCTGCAACGCGGCGACCGCGTGGGCATCTGGGCACCCAACCGCGCCGAGTGGGTGATCCTGCAATTTGCCGCGCCGAAAGCGGGGCTGATTCTGGTCAATATCAATCCGGCCTATCGCCTGCATGAGCTGGAGTACGCGCTCAACAAAGTGCGTTGCCGCGCGCTGGTATTGCCGCAACGATTCAAATCCTCGCGTTACCTGGAGATGTTGGTGGAGTTGGCGCCGGAGCTTGTTGGCTGCGCGCCCGGTCATCTGGTGGCCGAGCGCCTGCCCTCCTTGCGCGAAGTGATCGTACTCGACGAAGAGACTGCGCCCGGCACATTTTCCTGGCGCGAGTTGGCGGCGTTCGGTGACGCGCAGGCTATCGTGCGATTGCGCGCGGTGGAGAGCGAGCTGCGCTTCGACGACCCGGTGAATATCCAGTTCACCTCGGGTACCACGGGTGCTCCCAAGGGCGCCACGCTTACCCACCACAACATCATCAACAACGGCTATTTCATCGGCGAGGCCATGCGTCTTACCGAGCAGGACCGCTTGTGCATTCCGGTGCCGTTCTACCATTGCTTCGGCATGGTGCTGGGCAATCTCGCGTGCGTCACGCATGGCGCCTGCATGGTGATTCCGGGCGAAGGGTTCGACGTGCTCGCCACCCTGGAAGCCGTGCAGGAAGAGCGCTGCACGGGACTGCATGGCGTGCCGACCATGTTCATTGCCGAGCTGGAGCATCCTGAATTCCATCGGTTCGACCTGAGTTCCCTGCGCACCGGCATCATGGCGGGCTCGCCGTGCCCCATCGAGGTGATGCGCCGGGTGGTGAGCGAAATGCACATGGCCGAGGTGACGATTGCCTACGGCATGACCGAGACCAGTCCGGTGAGCTTTCAGTCCACCACCGACGAACCGCTCGAGCGGCGCGTGAACAGCGTCGGGCGCGTCCATCCGCACGTGGAAGTGAAGCTGGTGGACGAGCGCGGACACGCCGTGCCACGCGGCACACCGGGCGAGCTGTGCACGCGCGGCTACTCGGTGATGCTGGGCTACTGGGAAGACGAGGCGCTTACGCGTGAGGCCATCGACGAGGCACGCTGGATGCACACCGGCGACCTGGCGGTGATCGATGACGATGGCTATTGCTCCATCGTTGGCCGCCTCAAGGACATGATCATCCGTGGCGGCGAAAACGTGTATCCGCGCGAGATCGAGGAATTCCTCTATACGCATCCCAAGGTGCAGGACGTGCAGGTGTTTGGCGTGCCGGATGCGAAGTTTGGCGAACACGTCTGCGCATGGATCCAGCTGCGCGAGGGCTGCGAATCCAGCGACGCGGAGATCCAGGACTACTGCCGGCATCACCTTGCGTATTTCAAGGTGCCGTACTACGTGCGTTTCGTCGAAGCGTTCCCGATGACGGTGACCGGCAAGGTGCAGAAGTACCTGATGCGCGAAACGATGGTCGAGACACTCGGGCTCGGCACGCTATCGCCGACGCCCTAGCCTGAAACCGTCTGCCGCGTTGGCAGGCCACGGTGAGCAGCCAGCCAAGTGGGCACGCTGGCCGACGGCAACGGCCGCGAGATATGAAAGCCCTGTGCTTCATCGCAGGCCATGCCGAGCACGCTCTGGTAAAGGTGATCGGTTTCCACACCCTCCACTACGACGCGAAAGCCCAGGTTGCGGGCCAGCTCGGCTACGGAGCGCACTATCGCCTCGTCATGCCGGTTGCTGCTCATGCCAAGCACGAACGACTGGTCGATCTTCAGGCTGGTGGCTGGCATCTGTCGTAGCGCCGCGAGGTTGCTGTAGCCGGTACCGAAATCATCGATGGCAATGCTGGTGCCGAGCTGGCGGATGGCGGTGAGATGGCGGCGCGTGGTGGCGGTGTGCTCCATCAACGTGCTTTCGGTGAATTCCAGCTCAAGCGAATCAAGGCTCACCTTGTGGTGCTCGGCGACCTGGCGCAGGCGCCCCACCAGATTGGCGTCCAGATCGCTGCTGGAGACGTTGAGCGACAGCTTGATGTCGTGACCATCGCGCCGCCACGCGGCAAATTGCGCCATGCCGTGCTCAAGCACCCACTGGGTCAGCGAACGCATCAGCCCGGCGCGTTCGGCCAGACCAATGAACCGGCTGGGTGAAATGAGGCCAAGAGTTGGATGGTGCCAGCGCGCCAGCGCCTCGACGCCCACGCAGCGGCCGCTATCGAGGTCCACGCGTGGCTGGTAGTGCAGGTCCAGTTCGGTGCGATCGGTGAGCGCCGCGGCCAGCTCGGTGACCAGGAAGAATTCCTGCCGGTGATACTCGTCCTGGGCACGATCGTAGACGGCCCATCCGCGCACGTTTTGCTGGGCCGCATGCGATGCGTTCATCACCAGTCGCAGCGGATCGCCGCCGCGCAGCTCGCTTTCGTTGATCTGCAGCAGCCCCACGCCGGGCTGGATGGTGAGCGGTATGCCCAGGCAGTCGAACGGTCGCCGCAGCTGTTCCACCAGCGCATCCATGCGTGTGACATCCGACAGCACGTGGCGGTCGGGCAGCACCGCAGCGAAGCGTGTGGCGCCCACCTGATAGAGGCGCGTGTTCGACGGTATCCAGGCCTGCATGCGGTTGGCCACCGCGCGCATCAGCTCGTCCGCATAGGCGTGGCCCATGGCGCGGATAAAGGCGTTGAAGCGGTGCACCGGCGCCACATCGATGGCGATCACCCAGGCGTGCGGAGCGTCCTCGCGCAGATGCGCGCGCAGGTCGTCGAAAAAGGCATAGCGATGGGGCAGCTGCGTGATCGGGTCGGTACGGCCGAGATAACTGCGCAGCACCACGCCCGCACCCACCAGCGAGGCGGCATCGCGCAGGCAGGTGCGCTCGCTTTCGGAAAGCGTGGTGCGCGGGGCCAGGTCCATCACGCACAACGCGCCGATCTGTTGGCCGGTGAGGGTAAACACCGGCTCGCTGGCAAAGAAGCGGATCGTGCTGGGTGACGCTGACAGGTTCAGCGCGGCATCGCGGAAACGATCGTCGAGCAAGGTGTCCAGTACCACGTGCGCGGTGGCGTTACGGGCGGCTTCCAGGTAGAGCGGGTGCAGCGTGTTTCGGTCATGCGCGGGAAGTTCGTTGCCGTCGGCGTACGAGTAAGCACTGCCGCCGTTGAGTACCAGCGATACCCAGGGCACGCCAAGCGATCGCGAGACGAGACGCACGACGGCGTCAAAGCCTGGTACTGCAAAGCCTTCGTCGGACCCCTTTGCGGCCGCGGGCGATACATCCTGATGCCCGGCCGCGAGCTGCCCCGGGTCGTATCCCGTGGTCGTGCGCATCGCGAGTTCACCCCTGTCAGGAACAGCTTTCTCTGGCGCTGAGGCTACTGCAGCGATACGGCTCGCCGCAATGCATCAAATGGATGGCTATTCGCTGCACTCGATGACGCAAGATTCTGCAGTAGACATCGGCCAGATCGCCTATGGCTTGATACTGAAATCGATTTCGACCGGATACGGTGCAGGTTTGGCCGGCGGCGTGGGCAAGGTCCAGCTGCTGAATTGACCGGCCATGCACCTGGCGACATCGGTTTCGGGGCTCACCGCAATGTGGCTGAGGCGCCCGTCGGCAAGCACGTCGGCGACCATGCTGAAGGGCGTCTTGTCCGTTGGCGTATTGCTGGCCAGGCAGGACCGGTAGGCGTCGGTGGTCGAATTGCCGATGCGACCCCACATCTGCTTCTGGTAGGCCGGGCCGGCGTCGGCACCTTCTTCGCGTTTGGCATGGGCAACGCGGGCCTGGAAATCGGCACTGGCGACGGGACTCAACTGCAAGGCGAGGGCGAGCAGGATGGACATGACGACTCCGACATGGCGTGACGCTTCAAGTTACCAGCGCATCGCATGTTCGCACATGTAGGAGCGCACCCTGTGCGCGACCGCGGCGCTACGGATTTCCGCAGTAAAGGCTTCTCGCGTAACGACGGGACGTTAGAGGGCGGTCGCGCACAGGGTGCGCTCCTACAAGGAGCCGCCCTGATTACGACAAATGCTCGCTCGCCAGATATTCCTCACTCTGCATCTCAATCAGGCGCGACTCGGTACGTCCAAACTCCGCACGCAGGCGCTCGCCGTCATAAAGCTCGGTGATGGGGGCGCAGGCGGACAGGATCAGCTTCACCTTGCGGTCGTAGAACTCGTCCACCAACAGCACGAAGCGACGCGCGGCATCATCGGAATACATGGTGAACTGCGGCACGTTGGACACGATCACGGCAGGGCCGGCCTTGGCCAGTTCGATGTAGTCGGAGACGGCGCGCGGCCCCTCGCACAGCGCATCAAATTCAAACCACAGGATGTTCTCCGCGCGCTTGCGCACGGGAACGGGACGGTCGTTGAGAATGATCTCGCCACCGTCCACCACGTCGCCTTGCGCCTGGGTAGAAAAGATGCGGGCAAGTGAGCGCTCCGCCTCTGCGCCTGGCGGGGTGAGATACACCGGCGCCTGCGACAGCGCACGCAGCCGCCAGTCGTGCGAGGAAATCATCTGCACCACGTGGCAATGCTTTTCGATCAAGGCAATGGCAGGCAGGAAACGCGCGCGTTGCAGGCCATCCTTGTACAGGTTGGCCGGCGCAGTGTTGGAGGTGGTCACCAGCGACACGCCACGCTCGAACAGCGATTGCAGCAAGGTGCCGAGGATCATCGCATCGCCGATGTCATTGACCAGGAACTCGTCCAGGCACAGCACGCGGCAGCGCGAGGCAATGTTGGCGGCCACCTCGATCAGCGGATCCTGTCGCTCGCCCAACGCACGCAGCTGCTCGTGCACTTCGCCCATGAACCGGTGGTAGTGCCGACGCAGCGCCGTGCCCTGCGGCAGGCTGGCCACGAACAGGTCCATCAGGAAGGTTTTGCCGCGGCCGACGCTGCCCCACAGGTACAGGCCCGGCACGCCTTCGCGGGCTTCGTTGCCGAGCAGGGATTTCAGCCGGCCGAACAGGCCAGTGCCACCGTTGTCGGTCGCGGCCGCAATGAGCGCCGCGTGCATGCGATCGAACTCGGGCAGCAGCGCCTGCTGGGCCGGGTCGCTCTCCCAGCGGTGCGCGGCGACGCCTTCTTGGTAACGCGCGCTGGGCGCGAGCAGGGGGTTATCACTCATGGATACGACAGACTCTCAGTGCGCCTCGCCGCTGGGCGTGGCGCGGGATCGGACAGGAAACGGTGCGCGCGGCTTCAACCCTGCCGCAGCGGCGGCAGCCACGGGTGGACGGCATGCTTGACGGCACCGCGCAGGTCCATCAGGCGGCGGTGAAAAAAGTGGCTGGTTTCGGGCATGCGGATCAGCTCGGGCGGCCTTGCCATGCCGCCGATCCAGTCAAATACCGCCTGCGGATCGACCACTTCGTCCTCCTCACCCTGCACGACCAGCCACGGACAGCTGGGCAGCTCGATATCTTCGAACGGCCAGCGCCCGGCCGGCGGCGCAATGCTGATCAGGGCGTTGGCGTGCAGGCGTGCTGCATTGCGGATCGAGACATAACTGCCGAACGAGAAGCCGGCCAGCCACAACGCATCGTCCGGGCGCAGGCGACGTACCCAGGCCACCACGGCGGCCAGGTCGTCGCCCTCGCCGTTGCCATGGTCGTAGGTGCCCTCCGACTCGCCGGTACCACGGAAGTTGAAACGCACGGTATCGAGCCCCGACTCGCGCAACGAGCGCTCCACCATCGTCACCACCTTGTTATGCATGGTGCCGCCTTGCAGCGGGTGCGGATGGCAGATCACGGCAGTACCGCGGCGCGCCTCTTCGGGGAGCGCCACGTCGCTGATGCATTCGAGCTTGCCGACGGGGCCATTGAGCGCGAAGCTGGCTGCCTGCTCGGGAAAATGGTCGGGGTGGGTGGGTAGCATGACGGGATCCATGGCCATGATGATAACCGCCGCGTGTGCCCACTGGTCGCGTAAGGTGGGGCGGCGCCCATGAATTACCTGGCTCACACGCTGCTGGCGGGGGATGACGAACTGCTGCAGCTGGGCGGGCTGATGGGCGATTTCGTGCATGGCCAGCCCGATCCTTCGCTGCCGGAAGGATTGATCACCGGCATCCGCCTGCATCGCGCCGTCGACGTCTACACCGACAGTCACCCCGAAGTAGTGGCCGCCCGGGCGCTGCTTCCCGCCCCCTATCGGCGCTACGCCGGCATCCTGCTCGACATGTGGTTCGACCACCTGCTGGCGCGCGACTTCGGGCGGTGGAGCAGGCAGGGGCTGGAGGACTATTCCGCCAACGTGCGCGACATGCTGCGCCGGCACGAAGTATGGCTGCCGCCCGGGCTGCAGCGCTTTCAACGCTATATGGACGCGCATGCGCTGCCGGCGGGTTATGCCCGGCCGGAGGAAATGGCGGCCGCGCTGGATGGCATCTCGCATCGTTTGCGTCGCGCCAACCCGGTGGGTGAGGCGCTGCCCACGCTGATGGGGCTGGATGCGCCATTGCAGGTACGGTTCGAGGCGTTTTTTCCGCAGTTGCAGGGGTTTGCGCGGGAATGGATTGAGCGCAAACCCGCCTAGCCGTCACTGTAGGAGCGCACCCTGTGCGCGACCGCAGGCTTGCCGCGGCGTTGGCTTTTTGCGGGTCGGACAGATGAAGCGGGCCCCGTGCCCCCATCCCAACCTTCCCCCGTAGGGGGAAGGGGCAGACGAAAAACGCCGCCCGAGGGCGGCGTTTTGCTTTGACCTGATTGAAGCAGGCCTTACTTGGCCTGATCCACAATCCAATGCACCGCGGCCTTCACCTGGTCATCGGTCAGCGCCGGGTTGCCGCCCTTGGCCGGCATCATGTTGCCGTCCGGGCCCTTGTAGCCGTCGGTCGCATGCTTGATCAGGGTGTCGATGCCCTCGGCGATGCGCGGACCCCAGCTGGCCTTGTCGCCCAGCTTCGGTGCGCCGGCCACGCCAGCGGTGTGGCAGCTGTGGCACAGGTTGTCGTAGATGGTCTTGCCGTCGGTGCTGCCGCCGTAGGCCACCTGCGAGGCAGCAGCCTTGGCGGCGGCTTCCTGCGCGGCTGCCATGGCGGCGCGGCCGGTGTCGCCGGCGTAGACGGCGCCCGCCGGCGCGATGCGCCCGGCGATCTGCTTGGCCGTGTCCGGATTGATTTCCTTGGGCTCGCTGTCGTAGATCAACCAGGCGCCGCCGATCAGCAGAAGAGTCAACACAGACAGGCCTGCGATCAGCAACGAAAAGCTGCGCATGAAGCTCTGGTCGGATTTGGTCAGGGAACCGCTCACGCATCACTCCATTTCTAATGGACGGCCGGGTAGCCGGGTTGGGCATAGGTTCAGACAACAAGTGCCGGAGTATAGACGAAGCCCGCACCAAGTTTCAGTCGTCCAGATCAGGCGCTTGCCATCGTGCCGAGGAGCCTGTTTTCATGCGGGTTTCGTCATTTTGAAGCCATTGGCTGGTAAAACCCTGCCATCGGTCATAGGGCACCCATGTCAACTGGCATTGTCCAACACCGTTGAACTGACCCTATTCTTTCATCCGACGTACAAGTCAAGCGCGCACGGCGCGCTGGTGGGGTCGGGTGGCCCGCCGTCTACTCTGGGAGTTTTTCATGTCGCGTTTTTGGAAGATCGCGCTGATCGTTGTGGCCGTGATCGTGGTGGGAGCCGTCGGCTTCCGTTTGCTGCATAAGCCCGCCGCCGAGGAAGGTGCACAGGGGCAGCATCGCGGTCAGCACAAGGGACAAGGCCAGGATCAGGGCCAGGGAGCATCGGACAAGGATAAGGACGCGGCACCGGTACCGGTTACCGTCGAGCCGGTGGTCAAGCAGGACGTGCCGGTCTACCTCACTGCGCTGGGCACCGTGCAGGCACTCAACACCGTCACCGTCAACCCGCAGATCAGCGGGCAGATGCTGAGCATCAATTTCAAGGAAGGCCAGGAAGTGAAGAAGGGCGACCTGCTGGCGCAGATCGACCCGCGTCCGTTCCAGGCCGCCTACGACCAGGCGGCGGCCAAGCAGCAGCAGGACGAGGCCCAGCAGGCTACCGCGCAGAGCACGCTCACGCGTAACAATGCGCTGGTCGCCAAGGGCTATGTCGCACAGCTGGACATGGACACTTTCCGCAACAACGTGACCAACCTGATTGCCACGGTGTCCGCCGACAAGGCAGCCGTGCGCGCGGCCAAGGTCAACCTGGATTACACCCGGATCCTCTCGCCGATCGATGGCGTGGCCGGCATCCGCAACGTCGACCCGGGCAACGTGGTGATCACCACCACGGCGGTGGTCACGCTGACCCAGATTCATCCGATCTACGTGATGTTCAACCTGCCCGAGCAGAACCTTGAGATGGTGCGCAAGGAGGCCGCTGCCGGTGACGCGCTGGAAGTGCTGGCGCTGGATCGTGCCGACCAGCACACCATTGCCGATGACGGCCAGCTCAACGTGATCGACAACCAGATCGACACCACCACCGGCACGTTCAAGCTGCGCTCGATCTTCAAGAACGCCACCAGCGACTTGTGGCCGGGCCAGTTCGTCAACGTGCGACTGAAGGTGCGCACGGTGAACGGCGGTCTGGTGATTCCGGCGCAGGCCGTGCAGCGTGGTCCGGACGGCGACTACGTGTACCTGGTGCAGCAGGATCAGACGGTCAAGATGCAGGCGGTGAAGGTAACCGGCGAAGTCGGCGACAGCCACGTGATGATCGGTTCGGGCCTGGCCCTGAACGACCTGGTGGTGACCGAAGGCCAGTTCCGACTGAAGCCAGGCAGCAAGGTCAAGGCACTGAAGCCGGGCGAAGTGCCGGCAGCGCCTTCGGCGGCCGATGTGGACAAGGCCAAGAAGCACGCGCAGCAGGGCGGCGGACGCCGCGGCGGCTAAGGCAAGTGCGCAAACGGCAGCGGGACGGATGTTCCCGCTGCCGATGAAACGCGACAAAGGTTTCGCACAGAGCGGTGCCGGCGCCCCGCCGCCCGCTCAACAACGGCCAGCCTGGATGGGCTGACAGCCACCAAACGACGGCATACCTATGGGCTTCTCCACACTCTTCATTCGCCGACCGATTGCGACCTCGCTGCTGATGGTGGCGGTGTTGCTGCTCGGTATCCTCGGCTATCGCGAGCTGCCGGTGTCGGCGCTGCCTGAGATCGATGCGCCCAGTCTGGTCGTTACCACCCAGTATCCGGGTGCCAGCGCCTCCACCATGGCCTCGTTGGTCACCACGCCGCTGGAGCGCAACTTCGGCCAGATCTCCGGCCTGAGCATGATGACCTCCGACTCGTCGGCGGGCCTGTCCACCATCGTGCTGCAGTTTGCGATGGATCGTGACATCGACATCGCGGCGCAGGACGTGCAGGCGGCCATCAACCAGGCGCGCGGCACGCTGCCCAGCACGCTGCCGTATCCGCCGGTGTACAACCGCGTGAATCCGGCCGATGCGCCCATCATCACGCTCAAGCTCACGTCCGACAGCCTGCCGCTGCGCGACGTGAACAACTACGCCGACTCGATCCTGGCGCAGAAGCTCTCGCAGGTGCAGGGCGTGGGCCTGGTGTCGATTGCCGGCAACGTGCGTCCGGCTGTGCGCGTGCAGGTGAATCCGGCGCAGCTGGCCAACCTTGGCCTCACCATGGAGGACGTGCGCAGCGCGCTCACCGAGGCCAACGTCAACGCGCCCAAGGGCACGCTCAACGGTGCCACGCAGTCCTACAGCATCGGCACCAATGATCAGCTGGCCGACGCAGCCGAGTACAAGAGCACCATCATCGCGTACCAGAACAACGCGCCGGTGCGCCTGTCCGACGTGGCCAACGTCATCGACGGCGTGGAGAACGATCAGCTGGCCGCGTGGGCCAACGGCAAGCCTGCCGTGCTGCTGGACATCCGCCGCCAGCCGGGCGCCAACATCGTCCAGACGGTGGAGCAGATCCGCAACATCGTGCCGCAGCTGCGCGCGGTGCTGCCCGCCGACGTGCACCTCGAAGTGTTCGCCGACCGCACCATCACCATCCGCGCTTCGGTGGAGGACGTCCAGTTCACGCTGATCCTCACCATCTGCCTGGTGGTGGCGGTGATCTTCGTGTTCCTGCGCCGCATGTGGGCCACCATCATTCCGTCGGTGGCGGTGCCGTTGTCGCTGATGGGCACGTTCGGCGTGATGGCCTTTACCGGCATGTCGCTGGACAACCTCTCGCTGATGGCGCTGACCGTGGCCACCGGCTTCGTGGTGGACGATGCGATCGTGATGATCGAAAACATCGTGCGCTACATCGAGCAAGGCAAGGACGGCAAGGAAGCGGCCGAAATCGGCGCCAAGGAGATCGGCTTCACGGTGCTGTCGCTGACCGTGTCGCTGGTGGCGGTGTTCCTGCCGCTGCTGCTGATGCCCGGCGTCACCGGCCGACTCTTCCACGAGTTCGCCTGGGTGCTGACCATTGCGGTCACCATCTCGATGCTGGTGTCGCTGACCCTGACGCCGATGATGTGCGCCTACCTGCTCAAGCCCGATGCGCTGCCCGAGGGCGACGATGCGCACGAGCGTCACGCGGCAGCGGGCAAGCGCACCTGGTGGTCGCGCATGGTGAACCTCTACGAGGGTTCGCTCGACTGGGTGCTCGCGCACCAGCGCCTTACCATGCTGGTGGCAGGCGCCACGGTGGTGGTGACCATCTTCCTGTACATCGTGATTCCCAAGGGCCTGTTGCCCGAGCAGGACACCGGCCTGGTGACCGGTGTCGTGGCGGCCGACCAGAACGTTGCCTTCCCGCAGATGGAACAGCGCACCAAGCTGGTCGCCGACGCATTGCGTCGCGACAAGGCCGTGACCGGCGTGGCGGCCTTCATCGGCGCCGGCTCGATCAATCCCACCTTGAACCAGGGCCAGCTCAGCATCGTGCTGAAGGACCGCGGCGATCGCGACAGCCTCGACGACGTGCTGGCACGCCTGCAGCGGGAAGCGGCCGATATTCCGGGTGTGGCGCTGTACCTAAAGCCGGTGCAAGACGTGACGCTGGACAGCCGCGTGTCGGCCACCGAGTACCAGTACTCGATGTCGGATGTGAATTCGACCGAGCTGTCCGGCTACGCCAACCAGATGACGCAGGCGCTGCGCGAACGCCCGGAACTGTCCGATGTGGACAACAACCTGGCCGACCAGGGCACCTCGCTGAAGCTCACCATCGACCGTGAGAAGGCCAGCCGCCTCGGCGTGCCGGTGCAGACCATCGACGACACGTTGTACGACTCGTTCGGCCAGCGGCAGATCTCCACCATCTTTACCCAGCTCAACCAGTACCGCGTGGTGCTGGAAGTGGCGCCGCAGTTCCGCACCAGCACGGCGCTACTGAACCAGCTCACGGTCAAGAGCAACGGCAGCGGCGCACTTACCGGCAGCAACGCGACCAGCTTCGGCCAGGTGGCATCGAGCAACTCGTCTACCAGTACGGGACTTGGCGTGGCCAATACCGGCGTGGTGATCGGCGCGGGCGGTACCATTCCGCTGGCGTCGCTGGCCACCGCCGAGATCACCAATGCGCCGCTGGTGGTCAGCCATCAGCAACAGCTGCCGGCCGTGACTATCTCGTTCAACCTGGCGCCGGGTTATTCGCTGTCCGAGGCGGTCAAGGCCATCGGCGAAGTGGAGCAGAAGTTGAACCTGCCGCCGCAGGTGCGTGGCCAGTTCATCGGCAAGGCTGCGGAGTTCTCCACCTCGCTGACCAACGAAGTGCTGCTGCTGATCGCTTCCATCGTGGTGATCTACATCGTGCTGGGCGTGCTGTACGAGAGTTACATCCACCCGCTGACCATCATCTCCACGCTGCCGCCCGCGGGCGTGGGCGCATTGCTGGCACTGATCGTGTGCGGCATGAGCCTGTCGGTGGATGGCATCGTGGGTATCGTGTTGCTGATCGGTATCGTGAAGAAGAACGCGATCATGATGATCGACTTCGCCATCGAGGCGCAGCGCGAAGGCATGAAGCCGCACGAAGCGATTCGCCGCGCGTGCCTGCTGCGTTTCCGTCCGATCATGATGACCACCGCCGCCGCCATGCTGGGTGCATTGCCGCTGGCGCTGGGCAACGGCATCGGTGCGGAGTTGCGTCGTCCGCTGGGTGTGTCCATCGTCGGCGGCCTGCTGCTGTCGCAGCTGGTGACGCTGTACACCACGCCGGTGATCTACCTGTACATGGAACGCTTCTCCGACTGGCTGCGGGTACGGCGCGAACAGCGTGAACTGGACCGTGCGCAGACGCGGGGCGCGATGTGAGGCGAGCACGACGGCCCGAGTCCGCTCGGGCCGCCGGCAAAATCACGAAAGGGGCGCGGCCAACAGGGCGCGCCCCTTTCGGCGTTTCCCGGTACCGCACTTCCACAAAGGCTCCGCAAGATCAACCGAATGCGATGTCGTGCGTTGAGCAGATCATGTGCGGTATATACGGTTACTCTCGCGTGCATCACGGTGTGGCGCCCCTCCCTGATTACCCCTGCGCGCAGGGCGACTTTCGTGGTTCGTTGACGGCATGAATATTTCCGGTCCCTTCATCCGCCGCCCTATCGGCACCTCGTTGCTTGCGATCGGCGTGTTCGTGATCGGCTTCATCTGCTATATGTTGCTGGGCGTCGCTGCGCTGCCCAACATGACGTTTCCGGTGATCTTCGTGCAGGCCAGCCAGGCCGGCGCCAGCGCCAACACCATGGCCTCGACCGTGGCCGCGCCGCTGGAGCGACACCTGGGCCAGGTGCCTGGCATCGATACCTTGCGCTCGTCCAGTTCACTGGGCAGCACGCAGGTGTTCATGATGTTCGACACCAGTCGCAACCTGGACGCCGCTGCGCGTGACGTGCAGGCCGCCATCAATGCGGCGCAGTCGGATCTGCCCAGCGGCCTCAACTCGCCGCCGAGCTACCAGAAGGCCAACCCCAACGACGATCCCATCATTGCCTTCGCGCTCACTTCCGATACGCAGTCGGCGCGCGATCTCTATGACGTGGCCGACTCCCTGTTGGCCCAGCGCCTGCGCCAGCTCGACGGCGTATCGGAGGTGGACATCCTTGGCGCCGCCACGCCGGCCATCCGCGTCGACGTGAATCTGCGTCAGCTCAATGCGCTGGGGCTGTCACCCGATCAGCTGCGCAACGCGCTGACGGCCGCCAACGTGACTTCACCGGTGGGCTTCCTGTCCGACGGCAAGACCACCATGGCGGTAACCGCCAACGATTCACTGCACAACGCGGCGGATTTCGCCAGCCTGGTGATCGCCTCCAACAAGGGCGTGCCGGTGCGCCTGTCGGATGTGGCCAAGGTCTACGACGGCCTGCAGGATGCCTATCAGGCGGCCTGGTTCCAGGGCAAGCCGGCGATCCTGATGTATGTGTATCGGCAATCCAACGCCAACATCATCGGCACCGTCGATCGCGTGAAAGACGCCGTGCCGCTGCTGCGCAACTATCTGCAGCCGGGCACCACGCTGACGCCTTACTTCGACGGCACGCCGACCATCCGCGCCTCGTTGCATGAAGTGCAGGCCACGCTGCTGATCAGCCTGTTGATGGTCATGCTGACGATGGCGATCTTCCTGCGTCGCCTTGCACCTACCTTGATCGCCACCGCCGCCGTGCCGTTGTCGCTGGCCGGTGCGGCGATGGTGATGTACGTGCTCGGCTTCACGCTCAACAACCTCACCTTGCTGGCGCTGGTGATTGCGATTGGTTTCGTGGTGGACGATGCGATCGTGGTGATCGAAAACATCGTGCGTCATATCGATCAGGGCATGACGCGCATGGAGGCGGCGCTGGCCGGCGCCAGGGAGATCGGCTTCACCATCGTGTCGATCACCGCCTCGCTGGTGGCGGTGTTTATCCCGCTGCTGTTCATGGGCGGCATCACCGGCCTGTTCTTCAAGGAGTTCACCATCACACTGGTGGCGGCGATCATTGTCTCGGCGCTGGTGTCGCTGACGCTTACCACCTCACTGTGCGGACAGTTCCTCAGCAGCCACGACGAAGACAAGCCCACCACGCGCATCGGCATCGCGCTGGAAAAATTCCAGGAACGCATGCTGGCGGTGTATTCCAGGGCGCTGAGGTTCTCGATCAAGCATGCGCTGGCGTTCGCGCTGACACCGCTGGCGCTGATTGTCATCACCATTGCGTTGTTCGGCGTGGTCAAGACCGGCCTGTTCCCGCCGCAGGACACCGGCCTTATCCGTGGCCGTGCCACGTCGGGCGCCACGGTGTCGTTCCAGGATGCCGTGGCACGCCAGCAGCGACTGATCAACATGCTGCTGAAGGATCACGACGTGTTGCGCGTGGGCTCTCGCCTGGGTAGCAGTCGCCAGGGCGCGTCCGGTACCTTCGATATCGAATTGAAGACACACGCGCAGGGTCGCAAGGACGATACCTTCGCCGTGCTCGCGCGCTTGAGCGCCAAGGCCTTGCGCTACCCCGACCTCAATGTGCGCCTGCGCCCCATTCAGGATCTGCCCAGCTTCGGCGGCGGGGGTACCAGTCAGGGTGCGCAGTACCAGGTGTCGCTGCAGGGCGACGACCCGGAAGAGTTGCAGGAGTGGCTGCCCAAGCTGGTGGCCGAGCTGAAGAAGAATCCCAAGCTCAAGGATGTCGGCAGCGATCTTGACGACGCGGGCCTGCAACAGAACATCGTGATCGATCGCGACAAGGCCGCGCGCTTGAACGTCGGCATCGGCACCATCGACGGCGCCCTCTACAACGCCTTCGGCCAGCGCCAGATCAGCACCATCTATTCCGACCTCAATCAGTACAAGGTGGTGGTCAACGCGCTGCCAAACCAGACGGCGACACCAGCTGCGATCGACGCGCTCTACGTGTCCAGCAGCAGCGGCACGATGGTGCCGCTCACCGCCTTCGCACATCAGGAGGCGGGCCTGGCGCCGACTCAGATCACCCATGAAAACCAGTACACCACGATGAGCATGAGCTTCAATCTCGCGCCTGGTGTGAGCATGGGCGAGGCGTTGCAGATCATCCAGCAGACCGGTGCGCAGATGCGCCTGCCGGGCAATATCCGCATCAATATCGGCGGCGACTTCCGTCGCTTCCAGCAGTCCCAGAGCGGCATGCTGTGGCTGCTGCTGGGCGCCATTGTCACCGTCTATATCGTGTTGGGCATGCTGTACGAAAGCCTGATCCACCCGGTCACCATTCTTTCCACCCTGCCAGCCGCGGGCGTGGGTGCACTGATGGCGTTGTGGATCACTGATACCGAGCTGTCGGTGATCGCGCAGATCGCGTTGGTGCTGTTGATTGGCATCGTGAAGAAGAACGCGATCATGATGATCGACTTCGCCCTGGTATCGCGCCGCGAGCATGGGCTGAGTCCAGCCGAGGCCGCGTATGAGGCGAGCATGGTGCGCTTCCGCCCGATCATGATGACGACGATGGTGGCGATTCTGGCGGCGGTGCCCATTGCCATTGGCTTGGGCGAGGGCTCCGACTTGCGCCGGCCGCTGGGTATTGCGTTGATCGGCGGCCTGATCATTTCGCAGAGTCTTACTTTGCTGAGTACGCCGGCGCTTTACGTGATCTTCTCGTGTCTGGCGGATCGGTTTAGCGCGTGGCGGGTGCGTGGTCGGCAGCCGAAGCGGTTGCCGGTCAGCGAATCCACGTAACGCTTCCACTGCAGGAGCGCACTCTGTGCGCGACTGGGATTGCGGCGGTCGCTGGGGCTCTCTTTGTTCGTCATCCCCGCGAAAGCAGGGAGCCAGTGACTGTTCGCCCTGGTTGTGGCGTTATGGCCAGGGTGCCGCTTACGCCACGGCCGAAAGCAAAGGCGCTGAATGACCAGCGTCGCTGTTGCAAAGCGCTTCCTACTTTCGCAGAGACGACGACCCGAAGCGCGCTTCGCGCCGCGCGGCCTTCGCAGGGATACCAAGTAAAGCCGCGCTTCGCCCACCCCAGACTCTCACCGGAATGGCGGATGAGGGACGAACTGCCGACTGCGCCACGCAAACGAGGCACCCCCGTCGCCGCACACGGCGCGTTCCCGCCCAGAAAGGCAAGCCCCACCATACCGTTACGCATGGTAACGCCCCGCGCTTTCGCCCCCAGGCCGAAATCGCGACAATGAGGGGCTTTCGTCCGCGGACTCAAGCCCCCATGTCGGGTGGCTCCGGACGATCCGTGCGTCCCGCACGCTCCCCATTTGTAACGCCGTAGCCAGCGAGGTCATAGCAGACAATGTCGAACACGCCCAAGATCATCTACACGCTCACGGACGAAGCGCCGTACCTCGCCACGCAGTCGCTGCTGCCGATCGTGAAAGCCTTTACCGGTACCGCCAACATCCAGGTGGAAACCCGCGATATCTCGCTGGCCGGTCGCATCATTGCGCAGTTCCCGGACATCCTCCCGGACAACCAGAAGATCGCCGACGACCTCACCGAGCTGGGCCAGCTGGCCACCACGCCGGAAGCCAACATCATCAAGCTGCCGAACATCAGCGCCTCGGTGCCGCAGTTGAAGGCCGCGATCAAGGAGCTCCAGGGCCAGGGTTACGCCCTGCCGGATTATCCGGAAGATCCCAAGGACGTCGCCGACTGGAACGTCAAGGCGCGCTATGACCGCGTCAAGGGCAGCGCCGTGAACCCCGTACTGCGCGAAGGCAATTCCGATCGCCGCGCGCCGCTCTCGGTGAAGAATTACGCGCGCAAGCACCCGCACAAGATGGGCGCGTGGAGCGGCGATTCGAAAACCCACGTGGCGCATATGGATGGCGGTGACTTCTACGGCAGCGAGAAGTCCACGGTGGTCGGCAAGGCCGGCAACGTGAAGATCGAGTGGTTCGGCAAGGACGGCAGCCACACGGTGCTGAAGGAAAAGACCGCGCTGAAGGACGGCGAGATCATCGACGCCGCCGTAATGGGCAAGAACGCGCTGGCCAGCTTTATTGACGCGCAGATCGAAGAGGCGAAAAGCCAGGGCGTGCTGTTCTCGCTGCACCTGAAAGCCACCATGATGAAGGTGTCCGATCCCATCATGTTCGGCGTAGTGGTCACCGAGTTCTACAAGGACGTGCTGGCCAAGCACGCCGACACACTCAAGGCCACCGGATTCGATCCGAACAACGGCATCGGTGATCTTTATGCGCGCATCGGCGCGCTGCCCAAGGCCAAGCAGGACGAGATCCTCGCCGACATCGCGGCCGAATACACCAAGCGCCCGGCCCTGGCGATGGTCAACTCCGACAAGGGCATTACCAACCTGCACGTGCCCAGCGACGTGATCGTGGATGCCTCGATGCCGGCGATGATTCGCGACTCCGGCAAGATGTGGAACGCCGAAGGCAAGCTGCAGGACACCAAGGCGATCATCCCCGACCGCAGCTACGCGGGCGTCTATCAGGTGGTGATTGAAGACTGCAAGGCGCATGGCGCATTCGATCCGGCCACCATGGGCAGCGTGCCCAACGTGGGCCTGATGGCGCAGGCTGCCGAGGAATACGGCTCGCACGACAAGACCTTCAAGATCGCCGGCGACGGTGTGGTCAAGGTCACCGACGAGGCCGGCAACGTGGTGCTCGAGCACGCCGTGGAAACCGGTGACATCTGGCGCATGTGCCAGACCAAGGATGCACCGGTGCAGGACTGGGTGAAGCTCGCGGTGACGCGTGCGCGCCTGAGCAACACACCGGCCGTATTCTGGCTTGATTCCAAGCGCGCGCACGATGCGCAGATCATCAAGAAGGTCGAGCTGTACCTGAAGGATCACGACCTTAGCGGTCTGGACATCCGCATCCTGCCGCCGGAAGAAGCCACCCGCTTCTCGCTGGAGCGCATTCGCAAGGGTCAGGACACCATCTCGGTCACCGGCAACGTGCTGCGCGACTACCTCACCGACCTGTTCCCGATCATGGAGCTGGGCACCAGCGCGAAGATGCTTTCCATCGTGCCGCTGATGGCCGGTGGTGGCCTGTTTGAAACGGGTGCGGGTGGTTCGGCGCCCAAGCATGTGCAGCAGTTTGTGGAAGAAGATTGCCTGCGGTGGGATTCGCTCGGTGAGTTCCTGGCGCTCGCCGCTTCGCTGGAACACCTGGCCAACCGCTACGACAACGCGGATGCCCGCGTCCTGGCCAAGACGCTGGACCAGGCCAACGGCAAGTTTCTCGACAACAATAAGTCACCGGCACGCAAGGTCGGTGAGCTCGACAATCGCGGCAGCCACTTCTACCTGGCCATGTACTGGGCGCAGGCGCTGGCCGAGCAGAACGACGACGCCAAGCTCAAGGCGAAATTCGCGCCGCTGGCCAAGCTGCTGACCGAGAACGAAGCCAAGATCGTGGGCGAGCTCAACGGTGCGCAGGGCAAGCCGGTCGACATCCAGGGCTACTACCACCCGAACCTGGCGTTGGTGAGCAAGGCGATGCGTCCAAGCAACACCTTCAACGAAGCGCTGGCATCGCTCGGCGGCTGATTGGCACAAGCAGCAGTAAGCACAAAGGGCGCCGCGAGGCGTCCTTTGTCTTTTAGGGCTCCGCGAGAGCAAGATGGCGCGTGATGCGCGTCACCACTGAGCCTCGAGGGAGTGGCCCCATGAAGCCGGTCACGCCCGCACTCGCTGCCTTGCTTGCGCTGCTTGCCGCCACGCCCGCGCGCGATTTTTCCGATATCCCCGGCGGGCCGTACAACCTGTGGCTGGTGGAACATCCCGTGCCCACTGCGCCGTTGTATCGCGCGCGCATCGCAGGTATCGCCAGTTACCAGCGCTATCAGGGTGGCGCGACCATCGCGTTCGGTTGTCGTCGCGACACGGCCGGCGTCATCGTGGAGCTGGCATTCAATCCCAAATCGCTGAACTTCGACGCCGACTCCTATGAAGGCCCCGATGCCACCGCGCACGGCCCGATCATCATCGCCAGTGGCAACGCCGCGGCCAGCCAGTAGCGTGTCAGCGGTTGGTACGGCGAGGGTGGCCCGTTCGACACCGGCACGCCGTTTATCTTTGGCTTCTCGCCCAGCGTGGCGCAGGTGCAGTCATGGGCGGCTGCGCGCGGGCAGGCCCTGCGCATCGAAGTGCCTGCAACGGCGGGCGGCACACCGCTGACCTAGCAGTTCCGCTGGCCGAACGACAATGCAGCGTTCGAGCGCGTCGTGTCGCCTTGCCTCGGCAAGCCTGCGGACGGTCATTGAGTCGCGCATTCAGCGCTGGTGACAGGCCAGGCAGGCGTAGTTGCTGCCGATCATCATCGGAGTGACGGTCTTGGCTCCCGCGCCGGGCTCGGCATTAAAGGCGGTCACTTTCGCCTCGGCATCACGGATGCGCTGCTCCAGTACACATCACGATAGGGCCACTGTGCGTAGTCGGGTGATTGCCTGGCCAACGCATATACCTTGCGTGCGGTCTGCCAGTCGCCAGACTTGGTGAGCATGTCGCCCATGTTGAGGAAGAAACCCTCCTCGTTGTGCGGTGCCTTGTCGAGTTGAGGCAGGCGCGCGCATCGCGGCTGTTGGCCGTGGCCTCGGTCACCGCTTCGCGAAGCGGTCGAGATTGGCGCCGTGGCGGTCGAGCGTGATGTGTCCGCACACCTCGAGGTTCTGCCACTGTTGCTCCAGCGCTCGTTTGAAGCCGTCGCTGGATGCGGGCAGGCGACTCGCCACGTAGCCTGGCGGTGAACAGGTTGAAGGCCGGCCAGTCCGACACAGCCTGGCTGCATGATGTCCGCACCTTGCAGCGCAGCGTTGCATCGCGGTCGATCTGCGCCTCGGCCAGCATCGCGCTGGCAAGAAAACCGCGGTAACGCGCATCGTCCGGCGCCAGCGCTACGGCCTTCTGGAAATACTTGCGGGCCAGCACGATGTCGTCGGTGATGGTGGCCGGGCGGCTGTTCCAGCCGGCTGCTTTCGCGACGCGCCACATATGCAGCCAACCGACATGGGCGGCGCTCACCGCGTCGTTGGGTTTTGCAGGTAAGCGCCGTGGCCGCTTCTAGGCTGGGCTGGATATGCCCGTAGTCGCCGGTGTGGAAGGTCTGCCAGAACAGCTGGTCGGCTTGCAGCGCGGCGGGCTGACGGGCGGGTCGGGGTGCCTGTGGAATGCGCCACGGCCACGCCGGCGGCGAGGCTGCCCAGGGTGGGCGCGATGGCGAGCGCCACGGGCAGGCGCAATTGCAGCAGGCGATCGATCAGGGGCGAAATTGTCCATCGGCGCGTCTTCCTTGGCGCGGCTGGTTGCGGGGAGGCAAGCTTGCCGGCGCCTGGGCGGCGCCGGCAGCGCGGGATATCAGGCATCGGCGTTTGACAGCTGTCACCTTTGGGTAGGGCAGGCTGACGGGTGGCACTAAGGCGCGCATGAATGCCGTCGGCCGGCCCAGTGGCTATGGCTGACGGGCTGGCGGATAATCGAGCGTCGACCCCTCGGTTCCGGAGCATCTGCATGCGTTCAACGTGTTTGTCGGTTTGCTCGCCCTCGCCGGTGCAACCTCCGTCTTTGCCCAGTCGGTCAGCTCGCCGCGCCCGCCCCGCCGTCGACCAGTGCCGCTGTTAACCTCGATGCCGTTTCCGTCAGCGGCGTACAGCCCGGCCCAGGCCTGTGGAAGGTGAGCAAAGGCGATCACGTGATGTGGGTGTTGGGCACGCTGTCGCCTCTCCCCGATCACATGCAGTGGAAAACAGACGAGGTGGAGCAGACCATCGCCTCCTCGCAGGAAGTGCTGGGCCCCCCGTCGGTGTCGTTGAA
Source organism: uncultured Gammaproteobacteria bacterium (assembly GCA_963783075.1). Classification (GTDB taxonomy): domain Bacteria; phylum Pseudomonadota; class Gammaproteobacteria; order Xanthomonadales; family Rhodanobacteraceae; genus Dyella. Next base: position 1,378,581 of record CAWAMF010000001.1, read on the forward strand.
GCCCAAGACCAATTTCTTCGGCAAGCTGTTCCTGCTGCCCTCGCTGGTGGGCGCGCGCAAGAACCCCGATGGGCAGACCCTGCAGCAAGTGGTGCCTGGCCCCGATTACGCGCGCTGGCAGGTGCTCAAGCAGCAGTACATCGGCAACGACAGCAGCGTGGAAAGCTGGCGGCCGATCTTTGCCGCCGTGCAGCTATATGACAAGGCGATCAAGCGCCACGGCCTCACCGCCTCGGGCGGCGTGAAGGACACCGTGCGCGATCTGGCCAAGAAACATGGCGTGAATTTCGTCACCGCGCGCTACACCGTGATGGTGGACGAGCCGCGCACGGCCGTGAAAACCTTCAAGTCGTCGCCGATGGATGATCGCGAGTGCTTCGGTCGCACGCTCGATACGGTGGAGCGCGACCTGGGCCGTATCACCGAGCGCGCCAACGCGTGGGCCACTGGCGACATGGAAACCTTGCGCAGCCTGCCGATGAATGACCAGCGCGAGGCGTGCATCTCAGCCATCACCGAGGCGGGGTTCGCCAAGCAACTGGGTTTCAACGACGTGCAGCAGAAAGCGCAGGCCATGTGGGTCGACGCCGCCGAGCAGGCGCTCAACGCCAACACGCAGACCTTTGCCATGCTGCCGATGGAAGAGGTGCTGTCGCCCCACGGGCTCATCGCACGGCTCAAGGCCAAGGGTTACCAGGTCGAGGCGCCGGACGGCGACGACAGCACCGGCACGGCCGCCCATCCCTGAGGCCAGCTGACGGGTCGCGGCGGGTAAGGAAACTCAAGCCGAGGCCCGGTCGGGTCGATAGCCCAAGACATGGGCGCATCGGCCAAATTTCACGGATCTGCCATCCACCTGCACCACGCGGCGCGGTTTTGGTGCAATCTGAAGGCCATGATCCGACTGCCGATCAAGCGCACGCACCCAGCCGGGGAAACCCGGGCGGCCTGGCTGGCCCGTCTCGTCGACGCCACCGCGCCGCGGGAGGTAGGGGCGCTGCTGGTCGAAGCGGTCGAGCAGCTGGAACGCGGCAGCCATGCGGCGGTGCTCTGGCTGGATGCCGCAGGTGAGGTGTCGCACACCACGACAGCCGAGCCGCCGGGCGCACCGGAAATGGCGTTGGCCCGCACCGCGCTGGCATCGGAAGGCAGCCAGCTATCGGCGGATGGTCGTCAGCTCGCGCTGTGCCTGCTCGCGCCGGAACGGGTGGTGCTGTTGTGGGCCCCGGCGAAGGTCAGCCACACCACCGCCGCCCAGGTCGCGGGTGACCCGCAGGTGCAGCTGGCCGTATCCCAACTGCGCAATGCCATGCGACTGGCCGACCTGCAGCACTCGCACAGCCAGCTGAAGCACTCGGAAAACCTGCAAAGCGCCCTGTTCGAGATTTCCGACCTGGCCGGCTCCGATCTGGACATGCCGGACATGCTCACCGGCTTCCACCGCATCGTCAGCCGGCTGATGTACGCGGAAAATTTCTTCATCGTCAGGTACGCACGCGATCGTGGCACCGTGCGCTTCCTCTACTACGCCGACACGCTGGACGAGCAGGGTTCGTATACGAGCCGCGATTCCCCGCTGGAGGATCGGCGCCATACCCTGACCTGGTACCTGCTGACCGAGGGCCGACCGCTCATGGGCAGCGGCGAGCAGTTGCTCGAACAGGTGAAAGGCCCCCTGGTGCTGGCCGGCCCCGACAGCAACGACTGGCTGGGCGTGCCGATGCAGCGCGATGGCGAGGTCTACGGCGCGCTGGTGGTGCAGAGCTATATCGAGGGCATCGTGTATTCGCGCGATGACATGTCGCTGCTTGAATTCGTCGGCAGTCACATTCTCACCGCGCTGGAGCGCAGGGAAAGCAAGGACCAGCTGGAACGCCGCGTGCGCCAACGCACGCAGGAGCTGGCCGAGGTGAACCTGGGGCTGCAGCAGGAAGTGCTTGAGCGCCAGCGCGCCGAGCATCTGCAGGAAGCGCTATTCAAGCTGGCGCAGCTGGCCACCGCGGACATCGACGAAAACACCTTCTACGAACGCGTGCACGAGGTGGCCGACCGCCTGCTGGACGCCGAAAACTTTTTCATCGCCTTGCTCAGCAGCGATGGCGAGCAGTTGGAGTTTCCCTACTATTTCGATGCGGGCGTACGCCTGGCCATGACCCGGCCACTGGGGCGCGGCCTCAGTGAATACGTGATGCGCAGCGGAAGCCCCTGGCTGGGCGCGCGCCGGGACATCGAGGCGCTGTACGAATCCGGTGAAGTGGTGCCCCTGCATATCGGCAGGCCGGCGGCGTGCTGGCTCGGTGTGCCGCTGAGGGTCGACGAGGCCGTCATTGGCGTGGTGGTGGTGCAGACCTATGGCGGCAACGTCAGCTACGGTCCCGCCGAGCGGGAGCTGCTCGGCTTCGCCGCGTTGCAGATTGCCAACAGCATCTATCGACGTCGCTCAGCCGCTGCGCTGCATCAGGCCAACCTGCGGCTGGAGCACCGCGTGGAGGAACGCACGCGCGAGCTGCGTGCCGAGATTGCCCGTCGCGAGCAGGTGCAACAGCAGCTGCATCACCAGGTAATGCACGATCCGCTGACCGGCTTGCCCAACCGCGGCTATCTGCGCGACCGGCTGGATCGGACGCTGGCCTTGATCCAGCGCGAACCCGAACGACGGTGCGCCTTGCTGTACCTGGACGTCGATCGCTTCAAGGTGATCAACGACAGCCTTGGTCACCTCGCCGGCGACGAGTTCCTGCGGGTCATCGCCGCACGCCTGCGTGATCAGGCCGGCGAACCGGCCATCGTGGCGCGTTTATCCGGCGATGAGTTTGCGATTCTGCTGGAAAACATTGATGCGCCATCGGCAGCGACGCACATCGCCGACCGCATGCTGCAAACCATCGCCGCGCCCTTGCGCATTGCCGGCAAGGAGCTGGAGCCCTCGGTCAGCGTTGGCATTGCCGTGGGCGACGCCAGCTATCTGGATGCGGACGAGTTGCTGCGCGACGCGGATGTTGCGCTTTACCAGGCCAAGCAACTGGGTCGCAAACGCTTTGCCGTATTCGACGAGACGCTGGCGCGCGACGCCATCGACGTGCTGGCGCTGGAAACCGATTTGCGCAAGGGCCTGCAGCGCGGCGAGTTCGAGCCGTATTTCCAGCCGATCCTGAATTTGCGTGACAACGCTGTAGTGGGCTATGAGGCGTTGATCCGCTGGAACCATCCGCAGCGCGGCGTGCTCAAACCCGCCGATTTCCTCAAGGTGGCCGAAGACAGCGGACTGATCGAGGCGATCGACTGGTACCTGTTCGAAGCGGCCTGCGATGCGTTGGCCAATCATGGCAACGACGAGCCCTTCATGACCATGAATGTCTCCGCGCGGCATCTTCGTCACGCTGATTTCGACGTGCGCATCGTGGGCATGCTCCGGCGCTGCGGCCTCGATGCATCGCGACTCGTCACGGAAGTGACGGAAGGTGCGTTGCTCGACAATCCCGAATCCGTGCGCGCCATCCTCGAGCGGCTGCGCGCTGTGGGCGTGGGTGCGGCGCTGGACGATTTCGGCACCGGCTATTCGTCACTGAGCTATGTGCACTCGCTGCCGCTGCGTCTGCTCAAGATCGACCGCTCGTTCGTGCAGGAGCTGGACAAGGCCAACAGCAACAGCACCACCATCGTCGAGGCGATCCTCGCGCTGGCGCATGCGTTGAATATTCAGGTCATCGCCGAAGGCATCGAGACGCCGGCACAGCGCAACGCGCTGCTGCGCATGGGCTGCGAGATGGGGCAGGGTTATCTGCTCGGCCAGCCCGCGCCCATCAGCTATTGGCTGAAGGCGCGGGTGGAAACCAAGGATGCCTGATGGCGCCGCGGATCAGGCGCTGACCTGATCGAGCGTGGCCATGTCTTCCCGGCTGAGTTGCAGGCTCACCGCGCCAAACAGTTCCTTGAGCTGGTCGAGGCTGGTAGCACTGGCGATGGGTGCCGTGACGCTGGGACGCGCGATCAACCAGGCCAACGCTACTTGCGCAGGCGTGGCGCCATGCGAGCCGGCCACCTTGTCGAGCGCGGCCAGCACGCCGAGCCCGTGCGTGCTCAGGTACTTTTGCACGGAACCGCCGCGGGCCGCGCTCTTGGCCAGGTCGGCCTCGTTGCGATACTTGCCGCTGAGAAAACCGCTGGCCAGTGCGTAGTAATTGATGACGCCGATATTCTCGGCGACCACCAGCGGCTCCAGGTCCTTCTCGTAGGCGCGGCGATTGACCAGGTTGTATTCCGGCTGCAGGGTTTCGTAGCGGGGTAGGCCGTGGCTGGCCGACATGGCGAGTGCTTCGCCGAAGCGATCGGCGCCGTAGTTGGAAGCGCCAATTACGCGTACCTTGCCCTGCTCGATCAGCTTGCCGAACGCTTCCAGCGTTTCATGCAACGGTACGGTGGCGTCGTCTTCATGCGCCTGGTACAGGTCGATGTAGTCGGTCTGCAGTCGCGTGAGCGAACCTTCCACCGCCTGGTTGATATTCATCGGCGACAGACCTGGATGCTCGCCCCACTTGGCTACCTTGGTGGCGATCACCACTTTGTCGCGCTTACCGCTGCGCTTGAGCCATTTGCCGATGATGGTTTCGGACTCACCACCGCGGTTGCCCGGCACCCACGCCGAATAGACATCGGCCGTATCGATGAGATTGAAGCCAGCGTCGACGAAGGCATCGAGCAGTTCGAATGAGCGCTGTTCGTCCGCGCTCCAGCCAAATACGTTGCCGCCGAAGGCGAGTGGTGCGACGGCGAGAGATGACCGACCAAGAGTACGCAATGGCATGAGTGGGCTCCGTGTTCGATGTGGGGACAGCGAGCTTCGTGCATACTCGAAGACTCGAGATACGCGAGTATACGCGCCACCCATGTGATGCCGAGGCGGACGCGTTGCGACGCCAACACCCAGGAGGTCGAATGAAAGGCAAAGCGGTAACGGCACTGCGCTGCGCGATCGTGATGGGTTTGTTCACATGGCTGGGCGTGGCGGGCGCGCAGGCGCCGGCTGCAAGGCCATGGAGCGATGTGGCGTTGTCGCCTGATGCGCGCGCGAAACTGCTTCTTGCGCAGCTCACGCAGGATGAAAAATTCCAGCTGATCCGCAGCTACTACGCCGGCCCCGACCGGCCCGCCAACAAGCCGTTTCCGCAGGGGGCGATTGTGTCCGCCGGATACGTGCCCGCCATCGCTCGCCTGGGCATTCCCGCGCTGGAGGAAAGCGACGCAGGCCTTGGCGTCGCCAGCTCCGATCGCATGCGCCCGGGCGACCACGCCACGCCGTTGCCGGCCGGTCCGGTCACTGCGGCGAGCTGGGATCCGCAGATCGCTTACCGAGGCGGCGCGATGATCGGCAGAGAGGCCCACAACAAGGGCTTCAACGTGCTGCTGGCCGGCGGCGTCAACCTGATGCGCGAGCCACGCAACGGTCGCAACTTCGAATATGCCGGCGAAGATCCCCTGCTGGCCGGCACCATCGTCGGCGAGACGATTCGCGGCGTGCAGAGCGCCCACGTGATTTCCACCGTCAAGCACTTCGCGCTCAACGATCAGGAAACCGCGCGTGACAGCATCAGCGCGCAGATCGGCGAACAGGCCATGCGGGAGTCGGACCTGCTCGCCTTCGAGCTGGCCATCGAACGTGGACAGCCCGGCTCGGTGATGTGCTCGTACAACAAGGTCAATGGCGACTGGGCCTGCGAGAACGATTACCTGCTGAACCAGCTGCTCAAGCGCGACTGGGCCTATCCCGGTTTTGTCATGTCCGACTGGGGTGGCACGCATAGCGCGGCCAAGGCAGCGAACGCCGGGTTGGACCAGGAATCCGCCGGAGAAGTTTTCGACAAGGAAGTCTATTTCGATGCGCCGCTGCGCGATGCGCTGGCCAAGGGCGAGGTGAAGCAGGCGCGCATCGACAACATGGTTGAGCGCATCCTGCGCAGCATGTTCGCGGTCGGTGTGTTCGAGCATCCCGCACACGCCGCGCCGATCGACGAGCCAGCCAACCTTGCCGTGGCACGTGAAACGCTGGAAGCCGGCGCGGTGTTGCTGCGTAACGAGCACGCGTTACTACCGCTGGACGTGAACAAGCTCGCTTCGCTCGCGGTGATTGGTGCGCATGCCGACAAGGGCGTGCTGGCTGGCGGCGGTTCTTCGCTGGTAACCGCCAAGGGCGGCAACGCGGTGCCGGGGCTGGCGCCCACCGGCTGGCCGGGCCCGGTGATGTATCACCCCTATGCGCCACTGAAGGCGCTGCGCAGCGTGGCGCCGAAGGCCAACGTGCAATTTGCCGAGGGCAACGATATTGCCGCTGCGGCCGCACTCGCGGCCAAGTCGCAAGTCGCGGTGGTGTTTGTGCAGAAGTGGGCGGCCGAATCCGTCGATACCCCGAATCTCGATCTGCCGGACAACCAGGATGCGCTGGTAGCTGCGGTGGCCAAGGCCAATCCGCGCACCATCGTGGTGCTGGAAAACGGCGGCCCTGTGGCCATGCCCTGGCTCGACCAGGTCGGTGCCGTGCTGGAGACGTGGTACCCGGGTGGCGATGCGGGCACCGCCATTGCCAACCTGCTCTCGGGCAAGGTGAACCCTTCCGGCCGTCTGCCCTTGAGCTGGCCGCGCGATGTCTCGCAGCTGCCGCGCAAGGAGCTTCCCGGCGCGGGGGGCGGCACGCCGCCCACTAGCGTCGACTACACCGTCGAAGGTGCGGATGTCGGCTATCGCTGGTACCAGTCTCGCAGCATCGAGCCACTGTTTCCCTTCGGCTATGGGCTGTCCTACACCAGCTTCCAGCACGGTGCGCCCAAGATAACTACGCATGGCGGGCAGTTGCAGGCCACGGTGGAAGTGAGCAACACCGGCTCGCGTGCCGGTGCCGACGTGGCGCAGGTGTATGTGCTGGTGCCTGGCACCAAAGCAAAGCGGCTTGCCGGCTACATGAAGGTTTTTCTGAAGCCGGGTGAGCATCGCGTGCTGATCATTCCGCTGGAGCGGCGTCTTTTTGCGGACTTCGATGTGGCCACGCATAGCTGGGTGGTGCGGGGTGGGCAGTACAAGGTGATGGAAGGGCGGTCGTCGGAAGAGGTTGGTACGCCGGTTGATGTGCAGCTTCCGGCGGCGTCGCTTTAGCCCCTCTCCCTTTGGCGACCCGAAGGTAGTCCCCGTGGGAGCGAGGGGTGGGGGAGAGGGTACGGCGCTTGCGTAACCTTGCTTGCTCAACCGGTAAGACACCCTTCCCGACCAACCACCACCGGCGCAAGCTCAGGCTTACGCCCGGGTGCAGGCGCCTTCAGCACCTTCTGGCGCTTCCCTTTGGGCTTCCCTTCCGGATCCGGCGTTTCAGCCAGCCGACGCGTCAGCTCCAGGTTGGTGATATGCCCATGCATGAACAGCAGATTCGTCCAGATCGAGCTCATGACGTCCTCCTATGGCACCCTGATAAGTGCTGTTCGCTCAACATAGGTCGCTCCCAGCCCGCCAAAAAGCGATATATTCGCAAGTCAGCCTTGAGGGATTTTCAAATGGCGCGCGTCTCGCTGGATCTCCTCCAACAGTTCGTGCAGGTGGCTCGCCTGGGCAATCTCTCCCGTGCCGCCGAGCAGGCCAACCTCACCGTCAGTGCGCTTAGTCATCAGGTGCGCCAGCTCGAGCAGCGATTGGAGCGCAAGCTGTTTGATCGCGGCCCGCGCGGTGTGCAGCTCACGCCCGAGGGGCGTCGGCTGATGGAATCGATCGGCCATCACTTTGAGGGTATCGATCGCGCGATGACCGGCTACCGCTGCCGCCGTGAGGAGGCGCTGACGCTCAGTACCATCCCGGGTGTCATGTCCAATTGGCTGGTGCCTCGCCTGGCGCGATTGGTGGCAGCGCACCCGGAACTCGAACTCAATCTGCAGTCGGGCGCGGAGCTGGTCGATTTCGATCGCGATTCGGTGGACGCCGCCATTCGTTACGGTCGTGGTTCCTGGCCCGGACTGACCAGCGAGCGCCTGTTCGGCGAATGGATCGCGCCGGTGGCGGCGCCTGCATTGCTCGAACACATGCGCGGCACCGATCCGGCCGACCTGAGCCAATGGCCACTGCTGGGTGATCCGGGCGACCGCTGGCGCGACTGGTTTGCCGCCACGGGCGGTGAGCCGCCGCGCCGCTACGTGGCACAGTTCGACAATACCGATGCGTTGCAGCGCGGCGCCCTTGAAGGCATGGGCGTTGCGCTGGGGCGCATGGTGACGGCACGGCCCTTGGTCGAGGCCGGCTTGCTGCAGGTGCTGGGCTCACGCTACCAGCAGATTCCCGAGGCGTATTTCCTGGTGTATCCGGAGCGTTCGCGCGACCACGCGAGCCTGCGCATATTTCGTGAATGGCTGCTGTGCGAGGCGGGAAAGTATGCGCAAGCGATGTCGTATGCGACATCAGCGATCGACGCAAACAGTTGAGCGCAAGCGCGAAGGTTTCACATCCCGCCCCAAGGCGGCATCATTCGCCTTTGCATCACCCCCGATCCCCCGGAGTACACATCCATGAAATCACGCGCCGCTGTCGCCTGGGAAGCAGGCAAGCCCCTCTCCATTGAACAGGTCGACGTGGCCGGCCCCAAGGCTGGTGAAGTGCTGGTGCGCATCGTCGCCACGGGGGTGTGCCACACCGATGCGTTTACGCTGTCGGGTGCCGATCCCGAAGGCCTGTTCCCGGTGATTCTTGGCCATGAAGGCGGCGGTATCGTTGAGGAAGTGGGCGAGGGCGTCACCTCGCTCAAGGTGGGTGATCACGTCATTCCGCTGTACACGCCCGAATGCGGCGAGTGCAAATTCTGCCTCTCGGGCAAAACCAACCTGTGCCAGAAAATTCGTGTGACCCAGGGCAAGGGCCTGATGCCCGATGGCACCTCGCGCTTCTCGCTCAATGGCAAGCCGCTGTTGCACTACATGGGCACCAGCACGTTCAGCGAATACACCGTGCTGCCGGAAATCTCGCTGGCCAGGATCAACAAGGCTGCGCCGCTTGAGAAGGTGTGCCTGCTTGGCTGCGGCATTACCACCGGCATTGGTGCCGTGCTCAATACCGCCAAGGTGGAACCGGGTGCGAGTGTGGCTGTATTTGGTCTCGGCGGCATCGGCTTGTCGGTGGTGCAAGGCGCGGTGATGGCCAAGGCGGGCCGCATCGTGGTGGTGGACACCAATCCCGACAAGTTCGAAATGGCCAAGGCGCTGGGCGCCACCGACTTCATCAACCCGAAGGATTATCCGGATACGCCAGTCCAGCAAGTCATCGTCGATCTCACCGACGGCGGCGTGGATTATTCGTTCGAATGCATCGGCAGCGTCAACGTGATGCGCTCGGCGCTGGAGTGCTGCCACAAGGGCTGGGGCGAGTCGATCATCATCGGTGTCGCCGGTGCAGGCCAGGAGATCAGCACGCGTCCGTTCCAGCTGGTGACCGGGCGCGTGTGGCGCGGCTCGGCCTTCGGTGGCGTCAAGGGCCGTTCGCAGCTGCCGGGCTACGTCGATCGCTACCTGGCCGGCGAGATCAAGATCGATGAGATGATCACCGAAGTGCTGCCGCTGGAGCGCATCAACGAAGCCTTCGAGCTGATGCACGCGGGCAAGGTGATCCGCTCGGTGATCCACTACTAGGCGTGCCTGCGACGTAAAAGCCCGGCGTCAGGCGGGCGGACTATCTTTTCTGGCTGACTGGTTTTCCTTAGACCAGAACGTCCACCATCCGTATACGTAGTGGACGGCAAGCTGCCCGCCAGCGCCCGTTTTCTGCTGTTTTGTTATTCCATAAGGGGATTGTCGATGAATAGCCGTGTGATCCTGGGGCTGGCAGCCGTGCTGCTGGCGGCCTGCAGTGGTACGTCGGGCCAAGCCAACGCGCAGGCTCAGGATCAGCCTGCCGGTGAACTGGTGCCACCCACCAGCGCCAGCGACTTCACCGCCTCCCAGCTCGACCAGGTATTGGCCGGCAGCTGGCGCTCGCCGGAAAACAAGGCGCGCGACGTTTACCGTCATCCCAAGGCCACCCTGCAGTTCTTTGGTGTCCGGCCGGACCTCACGGTGATCGAGATCACGCCGGGCGGCGGCTGGTACAGCGAGATTCTGGCGCCGCTATTGCGCGACAACGGCCACTACATCGCGGCCTTGACCAAGCCTGCCAATGATGGCGAAGCGGGCCGCGACCTTTCGGGTCTGCGCGCGAAATTCGCGGGCGATTCCGCGCACTATGGCAAGGCGCAGATTCGGGAGTTCGATCCGAAGGCGCCCGTGTTTGGCGCGCCCGGCTCGGCCGACATGGTGTTGACCTTCCGCAACGTGCACAACTGGGTGATGGCCGATACGGCACCGGCCATGTTCAAGGCGTTCTACGCCGCGCTGCGTCCGGGTGGCGTGCTTGGCGTGGTGGATCACCGTGCCGCGGACAACGCCAGCCTCGATAGCATCAAGGGCAGCGGCTACCTGCCCACCAGCTATGTGGTGAAACTGGCGACGGACGCCGGCTTCCAGCTCGAGGAAAAGAGCGAGATCAACGCCAACGCCAAGGACACCAAGGATTACCCCAAGGGCGTGTGGACGTTGCCGCCCACGCTGACGCTGGGTGACCAGGACAGGGCCAAGTACCTGGCCATCGGCGAATCCGATCGCATGACCTTGCGCTTCGTAAAGCCCGCGGCACCCGCCAAGCCGTGACCCTGGGCGATCGCGCGCCATCATGGCGCGCGATCCGAACGCGATGCTGATTGCACTCAATAAGCCCTACGGCGTGCTCTGCCAGTTCAGTGGCGATGATGGCCGCCCGACGCTGGCGACCTTCGTCACGCAAAAAGACGTCTATCCGGCCGGACGACTCGATCACGACAGTGAAGGCCTGCTGCTGCTTACCGACGACGGCCGCCTCGCGCACAAGCTCACCGACCCGCAGCACAAGCAGCCCAAAACCTATCTCGTGCAGGTCGACGGCCAGATCACCGACGAGGCCGTCAGCGCCCTGTGTCGTGGCGTAACGCTCAATGATGGCCCGACGTTGCCTGCAGGCGCCGAGTATGCCGTCGCGCCCGAGTGGCTGTGGCCGCGCGATCCGCCCGTGCGTTTTCGCAAACTCATCCCCACCAGCTGGCTGCGCATCACGCTGCGCGAGGGGCGCAACCGGCAGGTTCGGCGCATGACCGCCGCCGTCGGGTATCCCACCTTGCGCCTGATTCGCGAGCGCATTGGACCGTATGCGCTCGATGGGCTGGCGCCCGGCGAAACGCGCGTACTTGCCCCCTAGATACAGCAGCGTAGTCTCCCTCCCCCTGCGTTGCAGGGGGAGGGGCAAGCAGCGGCGGGGTTTATCCGCCCAGTGTTGGCAGCCCGAAGAATGCCTCTGCCGTCGCGATGGTATGGGCCGCCGTCACCTCCGCCGCCTCGCCACGATCGCGCGCAATCTCCTCGCAAATATGCCGCAAATACATCGGCTCGTTGCGTCGATGGGCCGGCTGGGGGCGCACGGTGCGTGGCAACAGGTAGGGCGCATCCGTTTCGATCATCAAGCGATTGGCTGGAATCTCCTTCACCAGTTCGCGCAGATGCATGCCACGCCGCTCATCGCAAATCCAGCCGGTAATGCCGATATGGCAATCGAGCGCGAGGTAGTCGCGCAGTGCTTCGCCGGTGTCGGTGAAGCAATGCACCACCGCGCCGGGAATCTTGTCCCGGTAGCGACGCAGCAAGGCGATGAAGTCGTGGTGCGCGTCACGTTGGTGCAGAAACAGCGGTTTCCGCGCGTCCACGGCAATCTGCAACTGGCGCTCGAACACCGCCAGCTGCACATCACGCGGCGAGTAATTGCGGTTGTAGTCCAGCCCCGTCTCCCCTACCGCGCGCACTTCCGCGTGCGTGGCCAGTTCTCGCAACAGCGCGTCGGTGGCGTCGTCGTAGTCGATCGCGTGATGTGGGTGTACGCCAGCCGTGGCGTAAAGCACCCCAGGGTGAGCCTGCGCCAGCGCCAGGGCGTGCGTGCTGCCGTCGCGCGAGGCGCCCGTGACCATCAGCCTGGCGACGCCATGATCTTTCGCGCGCTGCAGCACGGCGTCGAAATCGTGGTGGAACGATTCGTGGGTGAGGTTGGCACCGATATCGAGCAGTTGCATGGTCGGAGACGCGGCCAAAGGGTGGCATTGTCCCAGACTCGCATTGCTGCTGCACAAAAGGCGGGCACGGCTCCTGGCGGCGGGATTTCTGAACGGCTTTCGCAAGGATTGGCGGCGGGCAGCCGCCGAACCGTCATCCTGGATGGCTACCCTTCTCGGCCAGCTGAACCTGATGATTCCTCTGTGGTCCACACCTAGTGAGCCAACGTGAGAAACCGTGCTCGCGCTGCAGCCAACGGGTGTGTTAACAATGCATCTTCATGCCGTTTTGGGGGCGGCATGCGTGTAGCCAAATAGAATCAGGAAGCGGGGTGAACGCATGTCGGCAGTCGCTAAGCCGGCGGCCAACGAGGAGAGAAGGGCGATGGACAGCCAGGAAACGGCGGTCTGTGCGCTGCTGGTCTCGCGTGGGCGCCTGAAGGACACGGATTTCGCGCGTGCGCGCAGGCTGCACGAAGAATCTCCCGATGGCACGCTGACCGCGCTGATGGCGCGGCTTGGGTTGGTCTCCGAGCGCGACCTGGCCGAGGCCTGGTCCGAATTGCTGCAAACGCCGCTGCTGTCCGCCCGTGATGCTCCCGAATTGCCGCCTGCCGAGCTGGATGTGTCCAGCCGCTTTCTCAAGCAGCAGCACGTGGTGCCGGTGCGCGTGGGCGAGGACGGCTTGGCGCTGGTGGTGGCCGACCCGGCTGACACCTACCCGCAGCAGGCGATCCAGCTGGCTGCCGGGCGCCCGGTATCGCTGCGCATCGGGCTGCGCTCGGAAATCGACGACCTGATCGAACGTTATTACGGCAGTGGCCGCTCGGCGATGGGTACCATCGTGGAGAACCTCGACGGCAGCGCCGCGGTGGAGGACGACGTTGAACACCTGCGCGACCTCGCCTCCGAGGCGCCGGTGATTCGCCTGGTGAACCTGATTCTGCAGCGGGCGGTGGAACAGCGTGCGTCCGACATGCACATCGAGCCGTTCGAGAACCGCCTGAAGGTTCGCTATCGCATCGACGGCGTGCTGCACGAAGTGGAAGCGCCGCCGTCCAGCTCCACCGCCGCGGTAATTTCGCGCGTGAAGATCATGGCCAAGCTCAATATCGCTGAGCGTCGCCTGCCGCAGGATGGTCGCATCCAGCTGCGCGTGCAGGGCAAGGAGCTGGACCTGCGCGTATCCACCGTGCCGACCAGCTTCGGCGAATCGGTGGTGATGCGTATCCTCGACCGCGAGTCGGTGGTGTTCGACTTTGCCTCGCTGGGCTTCACCGACAACTTCCAGCAGCGCTTTGTCGATGTGCTGGAACGCCCGCACGGCATCCTGCTGGTGACCGGCCCGACCGGCTCGGGCAAGACCACCACGCTGTATACCGCGCTGTCGCAGATCAATACGCCGGACGTGAAGATCATCACCGTCGAAGATCCGGTGGAGTACCAGATCGAAGGCATCAACCAGATCCAGGTGAAGCCGCAGATCGGGCTGGATTTCGCCAGCGCGCTGCGCTCCATCGTGCGCCAGGATCCGGACGTGATCATGATCGGCGAAATGCGCGATCTGGAAACCGCCGCATCGCCATCCAGTCCGCGCTTACCGGCCACCTGGTGCTGTCCACGCTGCATACCAACAGCGCCGCCGGCGGCATCACCCGCCTGCTCGACATGGGCGTGGAGGATTATCTGCTCGGCTCCACCGTCAACGGCATCCTCGCCCAGCGACTGGTGCGACGGCTCGATCCGGAAACGGCGACATCCTACGAAGCACTACCGGAAGTGATCGAGCAGTTCGAACTGCACAAGTACACCGATCGAGCGTCCCATCCGCCTGTGGAAACCCGGCAGCAGTGCGGCCAATCCCACCGGCTATCGAGGCCGTCGCGCCATCATGGAATTCCTGGTGATGACCGATCCCTTGCGCCGCCTGGTGATGCAGCGCGCCGACGCCGGCGAGATCGAACGGCTGGCGCGTAGCGAAGGCATGCGCACGATGTATGAAGATGGTATTGCCAAGGCAGTGGCGGGTATCACCACCCTTGAGGAGGTGCTGCGTGTCACGCAGGAAGGCTGATGCGTTTATTCCCTCTCGCCGGGGTGCGACGCAGGTGTTCGTCGCCTTGCCTCACCGTCATCCCCGCTTTCGCGGGGATGACGGTGAGGCGGTTGTGATCTTCCCGCGAGCACCGGCCCCATACCCCGGTCCTCTCTCCCAAGAAGAGAGGAGGCTAGTCGCGTGAGCCAGTTCCGCTACCGCGCAGTCTCTGCCGCCGGCGAAATGCTGCAGGGTCAGATGGAGGCCTCCAGTGTCGAGGAGGTGGTAAGCCGTCTGCAGGACCAGGGCCATACGCCGCTTGATGCACAGGCGGCGGGTGGCGAGGGTGGTGGTAGCGGGTTGGCCGCGCTGTTCCGTCGTGGGCCGTTCACCGGCGACCAGCTGGCGCAGTTCACGCATCAGTTGGCGACGCTGCTTGGCGCGGGCCAACCGCTGGATCGCGCGCTGGGCATCCTGATGGATCTGCCCGAAGGCATCACCGCCAGGAAGCTGATCGAGCGCGTGCGCGACCGTGTGCGCGGTGGCACGCCGTTGTCGCAGGCGCTCGACGACGAGCACGGCATCTTTCCCAAGCTCTACGTCAGCCTGGTGCGCGCAGGCGAGGCAGGCGGTTCGCTGGAAGATACCTTGCGTCGGCTGGCCGAATATCTCGAACGCTCGCAGCAGCTGCGCGGCAGCATCATCAATGCGCTGATCTACCCGGCGTTTCTGATGGTGGGCGTGCTCGGTTCGCTGTTGTTGCTGCTGGCGTATGTGGTGCCGCAGTTCGTGCCTATCTTCGAAGACATGCAGGTACCGATTCCGTGGATCACCCAGGCGGTGCTCACCGTGGGCAGCACGCTGCAGACGTGGTGGTGGCTGCTGGTGATTCTGCTGGTGATGGGCGTGGTGATTGGACGTTCGCGCCTGCGCGATCCCGCCACGCAACTGGCCTGGCATGCACGGCTGTTGACCATGCGCGTGGTGGGGCCGTTGCTGTTGAAAGTGCAGACCGCACGCATCGCACGCACGCTGGGCACCTTGCTCAAGAATGGTGTGCCGCTGCTGTCCGCACTAAGCATTGCGCGCCAGGTCACTGCCAATCGCGCGCTCGATCAGGCATTGGAGCAGGCCACCGAACAAGTCAAAGGTGGCTCGGGCCTCAGCCTTGCGCTGGCGCAGTCGCAACGCTTTCCGCGGCTTGCGCTGCAGATGGTGCAGGTGGGCGAAGAGGCCGGCCAGCTCGACACCATGCTGCTCAAGGTGGCCGACACCTTCGAGCTGGAAAGTCGTCGCGCCATCGATCGCCTGCTGGCCGCGCTGGTGCCGGCGCTGACCATCGTGATGACCGTCATGGTGGCGATCATCATGGCGGCGATCCTGCTGCCGTTGCTGAGCCTGACCAGCAACATCCAATAAGCACCGTGGTTCGCCAGCACCCTTTCCCCGACACACCGATCACCTGAGGTACCTGCCCATGCGACAAAGGAATATCAGCCGTCTCCGCTCTGCCCGCGGCTTCACCCTGCTGGAAATGCTGGCAGTGATCGTGTTGATCGGCATCATCGGTGCGGTGGTGGTCACGCAGGTGGGCAAGAACGTCGACAAGGGCAAGTACGGCGCAGGCAAGGCGCAGCTCACCACGCTCAGCCAGAAGATCGAGAACTACGCGCTGGACAACGGCACGCCGCCGCAGCAGCTTCAGGATTTGATGGTGAAGCCGGCCAACGCGCGCAACTGGCAGGGGCCGTATGCGAAGGAATCGGAGCTGCACGATCCGTGGGGCCATGACTTTGGCTACAAGTATCCCGGCGATCACGGCAGCTTCGACCTGATCTTCTACGGTCAGGACGGCAAGCCCGGTGGCGAAGGGTATAGCGCCGACGTGGGCAATTGGCAGTAAGCCAACCATGTCGCCCCTGTCGCCACGCGTGACCCCACATCCCCTCCCCCTGCATGCAGGGGGAGGTTGGGAGGGGGTGCTTTGGGGCACCGAAGAGCGACCCCTCCCCAACCCTCCCCTGCAGGCAGGGGAGGGAGCAAAGACGCGGCGCGGCTTTACGTTGCTGGAAATGCTGGTGGTCCCGGTGGCGAAGGGTATAGCGCCGATGTGGGCAACTGGCAGTAAGCCCGACATGCCTTCCTCGCCGCCACGCGTGAGCGCTGAACTCCTCCCCCTGCATGCAGGGGGAGGTTGGGAGGGGGTGTTTTGGGGCACCGAAGAGCGACCCCTCCCCAACCCTCCCCTGCAGGCAGGGGAGGGAGCAAAGGCGCAGCGTGGCTTTACGTTGCTGGAAATGCTGGCGGTGATCCTGTTGATCGGCATCGCGGCGGCTGCCGTCGCGGTATCAGTTACGCAAGGCCTGGCCAGCGCGCGCGTGGCGGCCGCCAGCGGTGAGTTGGCCGCGGCGCTGCGTGCCACCCGTACGCAGGCCATTGTGCACGGCAACGAGCACACGTTCGATGTGGACACGCGAACCAACACCTATCGCGCCGATGGCGGCTCGCCGCAGCGCTTGCCCTCGGGCATGCGTATCGGCATCACCAGCGCGAAGGAAGATCAGGTCAATGCCACCACCGGACGCATCCGCTTTTTCCCGGATGGTAGTTCCACCGGCGGACATATCACGCTGCAGCGCGAGCGCCGGCAGTGGCAGGTGAATGTGTCGTGGCTGACCGGCGCAGTCAGCGTAGTCGACGTGGGGGCGCGCCGATGAAGACGCGGGCGCGCGGTTTCAGCTTGCTGGAAGTCATCGCGGCGATGCTGTTGCTCGCCATCACCTTTGCCGTGCTGATGAAGGTAGCGGGTGGTTCGATGGCGCTTACCCGAAACGCTGACGATCACAGCCAGGCGGCGTTGTGGGCACGCAGCATGCTCGACACGGTGGATATCACCACGCCGCTGCATCCGGGCAGCAGCGATGGACGCTTCGACGATCACTACCGCTGGCACCTGGTGGTGACGCCATGGAGCCCGGGGCAAGCCGACGCGAATGCGCCTGTCCACATCGTCAAACTGGATCTCGATGTGATCTGGGGCAGCCGCGTGCGCGAACGTTCAGCGCATTTCAGCACGCTGCGGGTGCTCGGTCCGCCAGGGGCAAAGGGATCATGACGCCCTCGCGCAGCCGCGGCTTCACCCTGCTCGAAGTGCTTGGCGCGCTCGCGCTGCTGGCGTTGTTGCTGGTCGGCGTTTATTCGGGCGTGCGCACCGCCACCCACGCGGTGCGTTCGGGCGAGGCCGCGATCGGTCGCATGGACCAGGTGCGCTCGGCGCAGCAGTTCTTGCGTACTGAGTTGGCGCAGGCCCGCGCAGTGCCGCTGTCGCGCACCGACAAGGGCGATCCGATCTTCTTTACCGGCGACGCGCACGAGATGCGCTTCGTGGCGCCGCTGCCCGGCTATCTGGGCAAGCTGGGCCCGCAGTTGCAACAGTTGAAGCTGGTATCCAACGGCCGCGGCACCTCGCGGCTCGAGGCCAGTTTCGCGCTGATGCCGCCCGATGGCAGTGCACCGCACGCACTGGGCGAGCCGGAAGTGCTGGTGGACGGCATTCGCGAGGGCAGCTTCAGTTATCGCGCGCCAGACACCCAGGAAAAACCCGGCGATTGGGGCAGTAAGTGGGATACCACCCGCGTGATGCCGCGTATCGTGCGCATCGCGCTCACGCTGGACGGCAACAGCGCCTGGCCCGAACTGGACGCACCATTGCGGGTGGACCCGACCGCGGTGCAGGGCCAGGTGGATCTGCTACAAGGCCTGCAGCGGAGGAATACGCCATGAGGCGCGCCGACGTGCTGGGCCGTCGAGACCAGCGCGGCGTGGCCCTGCTGGTGGTGTTGTGGGCATGCACGCTGCTGGCCATTTTGTTGGGTGGCTACGCCATGCTGGCGCGCACCGAGGGCCTGCAGGCGCGCTATCAGTTTGCGCAGACGCAGGCGCACTACGCGGCGGAGGCCGGGGTGATGCGCGCCATCTATGGCCTGCAGGATCCGCAGCCGCAGCAGCGATGGATACCGGACGGACGCCTGTATCCGTTTGCGTTCGATGGCGCCAAGGTCAGCGTCAGCGTTATCGATGAAGGCGGCAAGGTGGATCTCAACGCGGCCTCGCCCGATGTGCTGCAGAATCTTTTCCACGCCGCCGGCATGCCTGATGGCAAGGCGCAGGATGTGGCGAAGAACGTGGTGGACTGGCGCAGCTTTGCCATCGCGCCGCCCGGCACCGTACCCAATGCGGCCTACTCGCAGGCTGGCCTCGACTACGGCCCAAGGCATGGTCCGTTTGCGTCGGTGGAAGAGTTGCAGATGGTGCTGGGCATGGACCCGGCGGTGTATCGCGCGGTGGCTTCACAGGTCACGCTGTGGTCCGGCCGGCCAAGCCCCAACCCTGCCACGGCACCGCCGTTGGCGCTGGCCGCGGTTCCCGGCATGACGCCGCAACAGGCCCAGGCCGTGGTCGCCGGGCGGCAGGTGGGTCCGCCGCAGCCGGGCCTAGCCGCGCCTCAGGGAGTAACGCATAGTATTCGTTCGGAGGCTACGCTGGCCGACGGCACGCGTGCGATCCTGCGCGCGACAGTGCGCCTGCAGGGGCTTCGTCCCGGCGCGCCGCCGTTTGCCGTATTGCGTTGGCAGGAGGGTGACGGGGAATGAATTCTGCAACGCAGCCATTACGGCCGCAGCTCGACCGTGCACGCCGCGCATGGCGCGCCTCGCCGTTGCCGCGCTTCCTGGCGTGGTGGATGGGCGAGCTGGCCGCGCTGTTGCCAAGGCGCTGGCGCACGATGTTTGCCGGTGGCCTGGCCTGGTTCGTGCTGGAGCGTTCTGGCGACGACTGGCAGGTACGCCGCGCCGGCCGCAGCGAAGTGCTTGCGCGCTGGAACAGCCAGCTCGACCCAACGGCACAGCAGGTGGCGTTGGGCGATGCGGTGCGCGGTGTCGACATCGAAGATCTGCGCGTGGCGCTATGCCTTGATCCGGCTGACGTCTTGCGCCCGCGCCTGAGCCTGCCACTGGCCGCGCGCGACAACCTGCAACAGATCGGTGCATTCGAGATGGATCGGCAGACGCCGTTTCGCGTCGAGCAGGTGCGTTATGACGTGCGCGAATTGCGTGCACACGCGCCGGCCGGCCGCTTTGCCGCGGAACTGGTAGTGGTGCCGCGCGCGACGCTTGATCCATTGTTGGCAAAGCTGAACGCGTCGGGGCTGCAGGTTGATGCGGTGGATGTATCGGCTGGCACCGATCGCCTGGGGGCCAACCTGCTGCCGGCGGACATGGCGCCGCGTCGCCAGCATCCGCGTCAGCGTTTCAACCTGATGCTGGGCGCCACCGCGCTCGTACTGATCGTGCTGGCGCTGCTGCAGTTCCTGCACAACCGCGAAAGCGCGCTGGAACAAATGCGCAGCGATGTGGAGGGCATGCGTACTGAAGCGCAGCAGGTATCCACCTTGCGCCAGCAGCTGCAGGACAACGCCGGCGCCGCAGGATTCCTGGCCGAGCGCAAGGCGCACACCGTGTCCGCCATGGCCGTATTGCAGGACCTCAGCCAGCGCCTGCCGGCCAGTGCATGGCTGGAGCGCTTGAGCATCGACAACAGTGGCCAGGTTGGTTTCCAGGGCCAGAGCCCGCAGGCGGCACGGCTGGTCGATGCGTTGAAGGGTTCGCCGGTGATCACCGACGCCAACTTCCAGGGCACCATCCAGGCCGATCCATCGACCGGCAAGGAACGCTTCTACATGGTGGCCCAGCTGCGCAAGCCCGCCGAGAGCAAACCCAAGGCGACGCCCGCGGCCGCCAGCGGAGGTGCGCCATGAAGCTGGACGCGCTGAAACCGCGCGAAAGCCGCATCGCCGCCATCGTGTTGTTGCTGGTGGTCGTGGTCATGGGCTACTTCGTGCTGCTGCACTGGTGGTTTGTGGCGCCGTTGCGATCCATCCATGCGGAAATGGACGACCTGCGCGATACGCATGCACGTTTCGCAGCCGCCATCGCGGAAAAGCCGCAGCTGCAGAAACGCATCGCGGCGATGGGTGCGGGGCAGGCCGCCAGTCACGCCTTTCTGCCCGAAGACGATCCGAACGCCGCCGCGGCCGGCCTGATGCAGCGCGTGGTCGACGCCGTGGCCGCGCACCCGCAAGGCGGTGCCTGCGACGTGACGCAGAAAATGCCGGTGACCAATCCGCCGGCTGCGCCCGACGAGCCTTACCGCAAGGTCGCCGTGAGCATCAGCCTGCGCTGCGACGTGCAGCCGCTGGCCGAGACGCTGCACGATCTCGAGCAGGGCGCTCCGTATCTGTTCGTGGACGACCTGAGTATTTATCGCAATCCGGTGGCGGCACTGCAGCAGGTAGCCGCGCCGCTGGAAGTGCAGTTCACCTTGTCCGGCTACGTGCACCAGCCGCGTGGCGATACGCAGGGAGGTACGCCATGAACGCTGCCTCCCAGCGACGCCTGACGCCGGTGCTTGGTGGCATCGCGGCCGTGGCAGGCGCATTGCTGTTGTTGTTGCTCGCGGGCGTGGGTCGTGGCGTGGAATGGGGTGCGCCACGTCCGGTGCCGCCGCTGCCCGAGGCACACACCCAGGGCCTGCCGCCACCGTTGCCGTTGGCGCAGTTCGCCGCGGTGTGGCAGCAACCGCTGTTCAATCCCGATCGCAAGCCGAGCCTGCATACCGCCAGCGGCGGCGCCAGCCTGGGTGACATGCAGCTCACCGGCATCATCCTCACGCCAGGCCTGCACATGGCGCTGCTGCACGACAAGGGTGGCGATCGCGAAGTGCGTGTGCGCGAGGGTGACAGCTTGCCCGATGGCAGCTGGCGGCTGGCCGAACTCAAGCCGCGTTCGGCCGTGTTCGAATCCGCCGGTGGCCGCACCCAGCTGGACCTGCCTGCCGGCGCGCCCATCGATATGCCCAAGGGCGCAGCGCCCGGTGCCCCCGCGCCTGTATCAGGGCCCGCGGCCACGTCGTTGCCACCCGGTGCGATGCAGGTCGGCCCAATATCGGCCGTGCCCAATGCAAGCGGACCGGCGCCAAGCGCTGCCGAGCCGCAGTCCGATCGTATCCGTCAATTGAAAGAAGCCATCCAGAAGCGTCGCGCCCAGCAGTCGGCCGCGCCCTCCGAAGGAGCACACTGATTTATGTCGACCCAGCGCACGTCGCGAATACACCGCATCGGAACGCTCACTCTGGCTCTCTGGCTGGCGGGATGCCAGACGTTGCCACAGCCGCACGATGACGGCGCGCTACAGCGCGAAGCCATGGCCGGTACGGAGAAACCCGTGCCGCCCCCATTGCCGTTGAACACCGGCAACAACCTCGAGCAGAACGCCGCGGTGCGTCCCCAGCTGAGCACTGGCAGCGGCCAGTTCGTGCATGCCACGGGGCTGGCGCAACCACGCAATGCCTCAACGGGTGACGGTGCCGTCACCTTCAACTTCGAAAACCAGCCGGTGCAGGCGGTGGTCAAGGCCATTCTTGGCGACCTGCTCAAGCAGAACTACACCATCGTGCCGGGCGTGCAGGGCAACGTGTCGTTCTCCACCTCCGAGCCGGTGGACAGCAGCCAGGCGATTCCGATTCTCGAAACGCTGCTGTCATGGACCAACAACGCGCTGGTGCAGCGCGACGGTCGCTACGTGGTGATGCCAGCCAAGGATGCCGTGGCCGGCAACCTGGTGCCCAGCCTCAATGCGGTGGCGCCGCAGGCAGGCCTGCAGGCGCGCCTGTTCCCGTTGCGCTTTATCTCCGCCAACGAGATGCAGAAGTTGATCAAGCCGTTCGCGCGTGCCGACGCGGTGCTGCTGGTGGATGCCTCGCGCAATCTCATCGTGCTGTCGGGTACGCCGTCGGAGCTGGACAACTATCAACGCACCGTGCACACCTTCGACGTGGACTGGCTGCGTGGCATGTCGGTGGGCGTGTTCAGCCTGCAACACGCCAACGTCGGCGAGTTGATGCCGCAGCTCGACCAGATGTTCGGACCCAAGGGCGACACGCCGCTGGCAGGCATGCTGCGATTCATTCCGATCGAGCGCACCAATGCGCTGGTGGTGATCAGCACGCAACCCAATTATCTGCAGGAAGTGGGTGAGTGGATCACCAAGATCGATCGTGGCGGCGGCAACGAGCCGGAGCTGTTTGTCTACGACGTGCGCAACATCAAGGCATCGGACCTGGCCCAGTACCTGGCGCAGATCTATACCAATGGCGCGGGCAATGGCAGCAACGGCGGCAAGGTCGGCCCCGGCCTCACCTCCGGTACCCTGGGTGCAAGCGATAACGCCAATGGCTCGGCCAGCGGCATGGGCAGCACCGCGGGCAGCTTCGGCAGCAGCACCACGGGTGGCCTCAACGGCGGCGTCACCGGCACCGGCGGCGGTTTTGGCAGTGCGGGTGGCCTCAACACCAACACCGGTACCAGCCAGACCGGTACGGGCAGTGCGTTTGGCGGCGCTGGCGGTTCATCCACCAACAGCTCCGCGTTCGGCACCAGCAACGCGGGCGGCAACAACAACGGCGCGGGGCAGCAGTTCACCTCCGAGGACGGCAGCATCCGCATCAGCTCGGTCGATTCCAACAATCAGTTGATGGTGCGGGCGCGTCCCTCTCAGTGGCAGGAGATCGAGCAGGCGATCAAGCAGCTCGACAACGTGCCGCTGCAGGTGCAGATCGAGATGCGCATCCTGGAAGTGGATCTCACCGGCGACCTTCAGTTTGGTGTGCAGTGGTATCTGCAGGGCCTGGCCAACAGCACGCCCAACGCCGATGGCATCGCCACCAGTATCTATCCCGGCGCGCACCGGCAGATCGCCCTCGGCGCCGGCGGCAACCAGTACGGCGGCGAGCCGTTCTTCTATTCGTTCCTGAGCAGCAACGGCAAATTCCAGGTGGCCATCCGCGCACTGGAAACCAACGGCAACACCAAGACGCTGTCGGCACCGTCGCTGGTGGTGCTGAACAACCAGGTGGCGCATATCCAGGTGGGCGATCAGATACCGGTCAACCAGACCTCGATCGTGACCGGCCTGGGTACCACCACCACGGCAGGAACGGCCAGCAGCGTGACCTATCTGCCCACGGGCGTCATCCTCGACGTACAGCCGCGCGTGAATCCCGGTGGCTTGGTCTATCTCAACGTACAGCAGCAGGTGAGCAACACCACGGGCGCCGCGAACTCACAGGGCAACTTCACCATCCAGCAGCGCGCGGTGGGTACGCAAATCGCCGTGCAAAGCGGGCAGACGGTGCTGCTGGGCGGCCTGATCCAGCAAAACGAATCGAACACCGATACGGGTATTCCCGGGCTCAACCGCATACCGATCGTGGGTCGCCTGTTCGGCACGATGGATCACAGTCGCAGCCGTACCGAGCTGATCGTGCTGATTACCCCGCGTGTGATCACCAGCAGCGAAGAAGCCAAGCAGGTCACCGACGAGTACCAGCGCAAGTTCGAATCGCTGGCGCCGCTGCGGGCCACCACCAGCGCGGCCACCACGACCACGCCTGCGCATCCCTGATGCTTGTCTCCCTCTCCCCGCAGGGGAGAGGGTAGGGGTGAGCGGGTGGTGCTTCCATCTGAGGCACACGCCGCCCCCGGTATCATCCATACGATGAGCACCCCGCCGTCCTTCCCCATCACCCCGCTGTTGCCCGAGATCTGCACCTCACTGGCCGCCCATCCGCGCCTGGTGCTGGAAGCCCCGCCCGGCGCAGGCAAGACCACGCAGGTGCCGCTGGCCTTGCTTGGCCAAACGTGGCTCGGCGACGGCAAGGTACTGATGCTGGAACCACGCCGCATCGCTGCACGTGCCGCCGCCCAGTTCATGGCGAAGCAGCTGGGCGAGGAAGTGGGGCAGACCGTCGGTTACCGCATCCGCTTCGAATCGAAAGTAAGCGCGGCCACGCGCATCGAAGTGGTGACCGAGGGCATCCTCACGCGCTTGATTCAGGACGACCCCGAACTCAGCGATATGGGCGTCATCCTGTTCGACGAATTCCACGAGCGGCATCTTGCGGGTGATCTTGGTGCCGCGTTGGCGCTGGACGTGCAGGGCACCCTGCGGCCGGAGCTTCGGCTGGTGGTGATGTCAGCCACGCTTGACGGCGAGCGCATCGCGCAATGGCTCGAAGCGCCGCGCATCAGCAGCCCGGGCCGCAGTTTCCCGGTGCGCGTGGAGTACCCGCCAGCACGCGTGCAGGAAAGTGTGGAGCATCACGTCGCGCGCATTGCGCGCCAGGCGCTGCTGGAAAGCGACGGCGACGTGCTCGCCTTTCTGCCGGGGCGCCGAGAGATTGCGCGCGCCCAGATGGTGCTTGAAGAAGCTCTCTCCCACGGGGAGAGGGGCGATATCGAGATCGTGGCGCTGCACGGCGAACTCTCGCTGGCCGAACAGCAAGCCGCGCTGAGTCCCGCCGAACCCGGCACACGCCGCATTGTGCTTGCCACCAACGTGGCCGAGTCCAGCGTCACCTTGCCAGGCATTCGTGCAGTGGTCGACAGCGGCCTGGCGCGCGAGCCGCGTTTTGATCCCAACTCGGGCTTCACCCGGCTGGAAACGGTCAACATCTCGCAGGCATCCGCCGACCAGCGCGCCGGTCGCGCAGGTCGTGTCGCCGAAGGCACGGCTTATCGGTTGTGGCCGCAAAGCAAGCGACTCGATGCCTCGCGAACCGCTGAAATCGCGCAGGCCGAATTGTCCGGCCTCGCCTTGGAACTGGCGGCTTGGGGCATCACCGCGCAAAGCGGTAACGAGCTGCCGTGGCTGGATGCGCCGCCATCGGGCGCACTGGCACAAGCACGCGAACTGCTTTCGCAGCTTGGTGCACTCGGTGTCGATGGACGCATCACCGCACTCGGTCGCCAGATGCTGGAACTGGGCGCAACGCCTCGTCTCGGTGCTGCCGCCTTGCGTGCGCCGCCTGAGCTTCGCGCGCTGGTCGCCGACCTGCTTGCCTTGATGGAGGCACGCTCTCCGCTGCGTGGCGAGCAGGCGCGCAGCGATGATTTTCGCGCGCGTGTCCACGCGCTGCACGCCTGGCGCGATCGCCGCACCGCGGGTGCACGCGGTGGCGCCGATACCGGTGCCCTGGCGGCCATCGAGCAAGCCAGCAAGGGCTGGCGTCGTCGCCTGGATGTGCGCTCGGCCGCGAGTGGCGTGCCCGACAGTCATGCGGTGGGTGATCTGCTGCTGCATGCCTTTCCTGACCGCGTGGCACGCCGCGATGACAACAACCCGCTGCGCTACACGCTGGCCAACGGTCGCGGTGCACGTTTGCACGAGAACACGGCCTTGCATGGCGAGCCGTGGCTGGTGGCGCTCGATCTGCGCTTCGAGGCCCGCGACAGCCTGATCCTTGCCGCCGCACCGCTTGATCTGCGCGTGCTTGAACGTGACTACGCCACTCAGTTCCGACGTGAGCGCGCATTGCGCTGGAATGACGATCGCAACGCGGTCGAAGCTTTCGAGGAACATCGCTTCGCTGCCATCGTGCTCGATCGCCGCAGCGTGCCGGTGAAACCCGAGGATGCGTTGCCCGCCTTGCTCGCTGCCGTGCGCGCCAAAGGCACTCGATACGCTGCCATGGAGCGAGCATGCCCGTCGCCTGCGCGCGCGCATGCAAGCGTTGCGCGCATGGATGCCCGAGCTGGGCCTGCCCGATATTTCCGACGCCGCCTTGCTCGATACGCTGGAGGACTGGCTGGCGCCCTACCTCAACGGCAAGCGTCGCCTGGATGCATTGAACGCGGAAGAACTGTCACAGGCGCTCGGCACGCGGTTCGACTACGAACAACGCCGCCAACTCGACGCCCAGGTTCCCGAAAGCCTGACCGTACCCAGTGGCATGAGCCGCCGCCTTGAATACGCGCAAGGCGAGCCGCCCGTGCTCGCGGTGAAACTGCAGGAGCTGTTCGGCCTGACAGATACACCCCGCATCGCCAACGGCCGTATTCCCGTCACCCTGCATTTGCTCTCGCCTGCCGGCCGCCCCATCCAGGTCACCCAGGACCTGAAGGGGTTCTGGGAGCGCACCTATCCGGAAGTGAAGAAGGAACTCAAAGGCCGCTACCCGCGTCATCCGTGGCCGGATGATCCGTGGACCGCCGCACCGACCCATCGCGCCAAGCCGCGCGGCACCTGATAGCCGCCCGCCATCGCACTGGAAACCCAAACCAACGCGTGTAGACTCCCCCGGACCACCGACGTCACCCGCCATGCCGCGCATGGGTCGAATGATCCGGCGCACGACGGACAGCAGAGCGTTCCCTCCACGCACGAGGTACCTCCATGTTGATGCGATGTGCAGTTTTCCTTGGTCTGCTTGTCCTGTCGATGCCGACGCTGGCGCTCAAAGAGCCGCCCAGTGCCGCCGGTGCCGCGGTCAAGGCCGACACGCCAAGGGTGACCTCGGCAGGTACCCAGTTCACGGTGCCGGCCGAATGGTCGGCTCGCAGCAGTGGTCCCAAGGTGACGCTCGCACCGCCGGAAGCCGGCTCGCAGGTCGTGCTGGTGGATGTCAAAGCGGCTGACGCGGATGCCGCCATGGCCCAGGCGTGGAAGCTCTACGCACCGGCCAAGACCTGGCCGTTGCAGGTGGCCACGGATAGCGCGCCGCGCGACAACTGGGACCAGATTCGCGTCTACGACTATGAAACTTCCGCGAACGACAAGCGTGACGTTTCCGCGGTTGCTTTCCGGCGTGGCACTCAATTCACCGTTTTGATTTACGACGTTGCCAATGCGGTGGGCGAGAAGCGCGCCTCGCAGTTGCATGCCATCTCCGATCGCCTGCTGCCCAAGGGTTACAAGCGCGAAACTTTCGCCGGCAAGAAGCCGCGCCCGCTCGATGCCGAACGTATCGAGCAGCTGAAGACCTTTGTCGATAACGCACGCAAGGCCTATGACGTGCCGGGCGTCGCCATTGGCCTGATCGATCACGACAAGGTGGTGTTTGCCGGCGGCCTTGGTGTGAAGGAAATCGGCAAACCCGAGCCGATCGACGCCGATACGCTGTTCATGATTGCGTCCAACACCAAGGCGCTCACCACGTTGATGCTTGCGCGACTGGTCGACCAGGGCAAGTTTGGCTGGGACACGCCGGTGGTCGATGTGATGCCGTCGTTCAAGCTCGGCGACGCCCAGACCACGCGCGAGGTGAACATCCGCCACCTCATCTGTGCTTGCACCGGCATGCCGCGGCAGGACATGGAGTGGCTGCTCAACAGCCGCGATGCCACGCCCGAAAGTGTCTTGAAGGCGTTGGGCGGCATGCAGCCCACCAGCAAGTTTGGCGAGTTGTTCCAATATTCCAACCTGATGGCCGCCGCCGCCGGTTATATCGGCGGGCATGTGCTGTATCCCAATATGGAGCTGGGTGCGGCCTATGACTTGGCCATGCAGAAGCAGGTATTCGAACCGCTCGGCATGCGCCTGACCACCTTCGACTACGACCGCGCGCTGCTCGGCGACCACGCCACGCCGCACGGGCTGGATGTGGACGGACGTACGGCCGTGGCCAGCATGGGCATCAATGATTCCATTCGGTCCGCACGCCCCGCGGGTGCCGCGTGGAGTGCGGTGAGCGACATGTTGCGTTATGTGCAGATGGAACTCGACAACGGCCTGCTGCCTGACGGTAAGCGCTATCTGTCGAAGGATGCCCTGCTGGAACGGCGCAAGCCCAACGTCGCCATCGGCACCACGGCGACCTATGGCATGGGGCTGATGGTCGACAAGACCTGGGGCGTACCGGTGGTCCACCACGGCGGCGATCTGGCCGGGTTCCACTCGGACATGATGTGGCTGCCGGAGCAGGGCGTGGGTGCGGTGATTCTCACCAATGCCGATGCCGGCGTGTTTATCCGTGGGCCGTTCCAGCGTCGTTTGCTGGAGGTGTTGTTTGACGGCAAGCCACTGGCGCAAGGGCAGATCGATACAGGCGTGGCGCGACTCAAGGCGCAGGTGGCTGCCGAGCGCAAGCGGCTGACGGTGCCGGCGAGCCCTGCCGAGGTGGCCAAGCTTGCAGACAGTTATCGCAACGCAGCGCTCGGCAGTATCCAGGTGGAGCATGGCGACAAGTCCACGGTGTTCAACTTCGGCGCGTGGAAAAGCGACGTCGCCTCACGCAAGAACGATGACGGTTCGATCTCGTTCGTCACCATCTCACCGGGAACTGATGGTTTCGAATTTGTGGTTGCCGGCACCGCCGACAAGCGCAAACTGGTGCTGCGTGATGGCCAGCACGAGTACGTCTACGATGCCGTGCAGTAAGCCGCGAGCCGGTCGAGGATGAAACGATGAATGCCTTGAATCGTTTTCTACCGGGTGTGTTGGCGCCGCTTGCCTTGCGTCGGTACAGGCGGCCAGCTTGCAGGTGCCGCAGATCCAGGTCGGTGCGCCGATGACGCGTACCTATCAATGCGACGGCGGCAAGTCGCTGCAGGTCACTTATTGGAACAGCAGCAACGGCCAGAGCTTTGCGCTGGTGCCGGTGGAAGGCAAGCCGCTGCTGTTTGCCGATACGCTGGCGGCCTCGGGCGTCAAATACGATGCCGGCCACTACACCTGGTGGACCAAGGGCGATCGCGGCGACCTGTACGACCTGATGGCCGGCCCGAATGCGCCGCCCATCATCGCCGGGTGCGTGAGTGACACATCGAAGTAAGTGGCTCGCCAGGGTTTGCCTGCGGCCTGCGGTTCTTTCATCCACTGACGGAGCACGAGCAGTGATGGGTTTTCGAGTTCTCGCCAGTTGCCTGTTGTTCGTGGCATGGCCCGTGCTGGCCGCCGACCACACGATAGCGGCGCCGGGGCCGCAGACCATCGCCGTGCTGGTGGACGGCAAGGCAACCACTACGCTCGACCGCGCGGCGCTTGCGGCCATGCCGCGCACTGGTGTGACCGCGGCCACCCATGACGAAAAGCCGGCTCAATGGCAAGGCGTCGCGTTGGAGGAGATCGTGCATCGCGCAGGCGTGCCGGAGGGCACGGCCATGCGTGGACGTGCCATGGCGCGCTTCGTCCGCGTCACCGGCTCCGATGGTTACCAGGTGGTATTCAGCGCGGGCGAGCTGGATCCAGCCTTCGGCAACACGCAGGTGATTCTCGCGGAGCAGAAGGATGGCCAAACGCTGTCCATCGATGGTCCCTATCGCCTGGTGGTGCCCGGCGACAAGCGCGCGGCGCGCTGGGTACGCAATGTCGCCACCATCGAAGTGATGGACGCTTCAACTCGCCCGCCAGGTTGAAGCGCCGGTGCCACAGACAGCTTCCAGGCGTGCGGCCGCCGCATCGTCGCTTGCCAGCCGTCACGGGACGGGCCCAATGGCCGGAGCGGGTGCGGCAGCGTCGATCCGAACGGTCGTCAAGGATCCTGTAGTCCCAGTGGCCTCTGCACAAGCGTCCTTTCTCTTTACGTTGGCGGGAGCAATACACCATGCGATGGATAGCGGCTTGCGTTGTTGTTCTTGGCTGTCAGGTGGCCAGCGCCACGGATGGCTTCAAGTTCTCCGCCGAGTACGGTGCGTATGACGTGGGCTTCAAGGTCGTGCAGCAATACGATCAAAGCCGAAGCTATCGGCCGGGTGTCGATGCGATTACTGGCGAACCCGACCTGGGCCCAGCGAGCCGGCCGATCCAAACCTTGATCTGGTATCCGGCGGCATCGCCGGGGCGCCCACTGGTTTACGCGGATTACCTCGACCTGGCCGGCAGGGAGGATCGATTCGATCTGGATGAAGCCCAGAGCCGGCGTATCGCCGAAGACGCACTGCGCGAGCATGTGCCCTTCGGCCCCGGCATGGCCGACATCGCGCGCATTCGGGTCCAGCCCGTGCACGCCACGGCAGATGCGCTGCCGGCCGATGGCAAGTTTCCACTCATCATCTATGCGCCCAGTGATGGCTCCAGCGCATTCGAGAACGACAGCCTGTGCGAGTACCTGGCCAGTCACGGTTATGTGGTGATTGCCAGCCCATCCCACGGCGCGCATGTGCGCTACATGACCGATGGAAGCATTCAGGACACCGTTGAAAATACGCGCGCCCAGGCGGCGGATATCGGCTTTCTCATCGGCTATGGAAGTTCGATGTCCAACGTCGATAGCACTAAAGTTGGCGTGGTCGCCTATAGCTGGGGCGGTATGTCCAGTGCGTTTGCCGCCGTCGCCGACAGCCGCATTCATGCGTTGGTCGATATCGAAGGTTCGGTACGGTACTTCCCCAAGGTTCTGGCTGCCGCGCCCGAAGTGACGCCCGACCGTATCCTGGTGCCGCTGCTGTTCTTCGCCGACAGGGAAGACCCTGTGTCGCCGGGCAAGGATTCACGACCGAACAGCTTTATCGCCAGAATCCAGCACGCCGACGTCACCGAGATAGGCCTGCGAAAATCGACTCATCGCGATCTGGCGACCGATAACCTCCGGTTCTCCGGCGCGGCCGATCCAGGTGGCACGACCATCGCTGAGAAAAGCGAGAGTTATGCGTGGATTGCTCGTTATACGCGAGCCTTTCTTGACGATGTGCTCAAGGGTGACGCCACCGCGAAAGCGTTCATGCGCGCCACGCCGGAGGCCAACCACGTGCCTGCCGATACGCTCTCGATGGTTCATCGACCGTCCGTCGGCCCCAGCCCCTCGGTGGCCGGGTTTGCCCAGGCGCTGGCCAAGAGTGGCTTTGACAAGGCGCTCGATACCTACGCGGCGTACAC
Organism: uncultured Gammaproteobacteria bacterium; assembly: GCA_963783075.1. Classification (GTDB taxonomy): domain Bacteria; phylum Pseudomonadota; class Gammaproteobacteria; order Xanthomonadales; family Rhodanobacteraceae; genus Dyella. The sequence continues at coordinate 1,409,443 of CAWAMF010000001.1, forward strand.
GCGCGAGCATCCAGGTTTTAGCGTGCCCGACGATACATTCGGCGCCTGGTTTGGCTCGCTGTCAGACCTGGCAAGAACCAGCGACGCCATCGATCTATGCCGTCTATGGGTTCATGTCTCGCCGAAGAGTATCGACGCCTGGACGGACCTGGGTGCGGCGTATGAGATCGCCAACAAGCCGAAGGAAGCCGTGGAAAGCTATCTTCATGTGGTGGCGCTCGACCACCATAATCCAATTGCCCTGGGGCGAGTCGACGCCCTGAAGCCCGCCTATGCCAATTGAGCCTGCCCACCAGACAGCTACTACTTCGACCATGCCCATGGCTATGGGCGAACCGAAGTCGAGGGCTTGCTCACTTCGATCGATCCGGCCTATTTGCGGAAGTAAGTCTGGTCACGCGAAGTATTCGCTATCGCGTGTTTCGGCCAGCAGCCCCGGCTGCTGCGGTCGCCAACCCAGTGCGACGCGTGCAAGTTCGACTGACAGGAAGAAGGATCGCTGATGCCATCGTATCGAACGGGTATCGAAGGATCGCCGAAACCCGGCGACATGAATGTCGTTATCCAGGGCCTGCTTTCATTCAACCAACTGCACACGGCCGGGGCGACGCAGGAGTATGTCTTTGCCGCTGTCAGGGACGCCGACGAAGCGCTGGTGGGTGGCTTGGTGGCCGCTACTTATCTCGGCTGGCTCTATGTGCATGCGCTATGGCTACCCGAGCACGCACGCGGGCAAGGGCTGGGCAGCGCTTTACTCGGCATGGTCGAGAAAACGGCGATCGAGCGCGGATGCACCCATGCGCTCCTTGAAACGTTCGACTTCCAGGCATTACCGTTCTATCAGAAGCATGGCTATGCGATTTTCAGCGAGCTGAAGGACTTTCCGCCCGGCGGTTCCAAGTTCGCCCTGACCAAACCACTGCGCCCCGAGGATCAGGCGCAGCCGTGACGCAATCGTCGGTGAGTCGATAAGACACGACGAAGGAGAACCCATGTCGAAACTACGCGTGCAAAGCTTCGCCGTTTCCCTCGATGGCTACGGCGCCGGCCCTCATCAGGATCTGCAGAATCCGCTCGGTGTCGGCGGACCGGAGTTGATGGAATGGTTTTTCCACACGCGATCGTGGCAGGCCATGCATGGCCAGGACGGTGGGGAGACCGGCATCGACGATGAGATGGCGGCACGGAGCTTTGATGGCATCGGCGCCTGGATCATCGGACGCCATATGTTCGGCCCGATACGGGGAGCATGGCCGGATGACAGCTGGAAGGGCTGGTGGGGTGACGAGCCGCCGTATCACGTGCCGGTGTTCGTACTGACACATCATGCGCGTGCACCGCTGCCGATGGCTGGTGGTACCGAGTTTCGCTTTGTGACCGACGGCATCGAGTCTGCGCTTGAACAGGCGCGCGCCGCCGCGGGCGGTCGCGATATTCGACTAGGTGGTGGCGTGGCCACCGTCCGCCAGTTTCTACAGGCCGGTCTGGTGGACGAGTTGCATCTGGCCGTGCGGCCCGTGTTGCTCGGCGCGGGCGAGCATCTGTGGAACGGCATCGATATGCGCGCGCTTGGCTACCGATGCACGCGCAGTGTGGCGGGTGAGCGTGCCACGCATGCTTTCATCAGCAGGACCGCTGCCTGAGGCAACGGTCAAAGCGCGAGGTGAAAGAACTGATTGAAGGGGCTCGGCGTGTAATCGCCAAACGCCTCGCCTTGGGTAAAGCCGCGCTTGCGATAGAGCGCCAGCGCAGCTTCAAACGCCGGGCCACTTCCGGTTTCCAGGCTCAGCCGATGCATGCCGCGTGATCGGGCAACGGCAATGAGGTGATCGAGCATGACCGAGGCGGCACCTCGCCGCAGGTAATCGGGATGAGTGCGCATGGACTTCAGCTCACCCGTGCCATCGCCCAGGCCCTTGAGCGCGCCGATGGCGACAATGCGCTTGTCCAGCCACGCGGTCCAGACGGAAACCTCCGGAACCTGCAGGCCAGACAGATCGAGCGCGAACACGCTGCCCGCTGGCGAGTGGGCATGCATCTGTTGCAGATGGAACGCCAACAATGATCGCGTGGCGTCGCCGGACAAGTCGTCCTCGCGAATCGCGAAAGGCGTGGTGGCACGCTCTGTCATGTTTTCGCGGAGGGTAGAGGGATCGTCGGAACGGTGGCTCACAAGTGCATTCCCGAGAGTGCCTGCAATGATTCAAGGCGTGCAGATGCCAGTGTATGCAGCGCCGCCGCTGACGCAACGGTGATGGACGGATGCACCGATGGATCTCAGTGAGCGAGCGGAAGGTCCTCTTCGCTGGCGAGGTGCCCCAGGATGCCGCCGAGGCTGCGCAGGTCCTGGCTGTTGTGGTGGGCAACGCGATGCAGCGGCGCCGCCGAGCCACCGCGCAAAAAGCCGAGCCAGGCCGCGGGGGCTTCGGAGCCGGGCAGGTCGTCTTCACGTGCCACGCGCAACAGCTGGCGCTCGACCGTGGCCAGGCGGCAGTTCTCCCACACACCGCGCCAGCGCCGACGAACGGGATGCAGCAGGTCAAGATGGGTGAGATCGACTAGTGGGCAGCTGCGTCGATGCAGGCGAAAGCGTGTCTTGAGCAGCGGCGCGTCGTAGGACTTGCCGTTGTAGCTTACGAGCACGCTGTCGGGACGTAGCCACGAGGCGAAGCAATCGAGCATGGCCGGTTCGGCGGCGAGGGTGGAGATAAGCAACTGGCGCTCGCGGAATTGCCCCTCGTGCCAGTCTGCCACGCCGATCATGAAGGCACGGGTGCCAGTGCCGCCGGCAAGGCCGGTGGTTTCGGTGTCGAACAACAGCAGGCGCCGAGGGTCGATCACTTCGTCAATGCGCGCAAAACCGGCATGGAAGTTCGGTGGCGCGGGCGGCCAGATGCCCGTGTTTTCGATGAGATGCAGGCCGGGCGCGAGCACGCGTCCGGGCAGCGCGATCTGTTCCGTGCTGCGCCGTGGTGTGCCTGCTATCCGCTGGCGCACGCCAAGCAACTGGCTGAGGTTGCTGGGCAGTGGCTCGGGGCGTCGCGCCGGCGTCTGCACCACGCCGGCCTGGCGGCGCAATCCGCGCAATTTATCCGCAAGTGCGTTCACAGGGCCACAATGAGGTCGAGCATACGCGTGGCGAGCGCCTTCAACGGCGTTTCGCTTTGTTCGTCGGCCGCAAGCACCGGCCCCACGCACGCCGGGCAACCGGAGCGGCAATCGCAGCGATGGACAAGCTCACGCGCCAGCCGCACAAGATCTTCGCGACGTTCATACAACGGCGCGCTGAGACCCACGCCACCGGGGAAGGCATCGTAGAGATACAAGGTGGGGATGAACGGCCCCTGCGTCACCAGCTCGGCCTCGCCAAAACTGGAACGAATCTGCGCGCGGCCGTTGATGTCGGGCGTGGCAAACCACGCACCATCGCCGCTGCCTACAGCCTTCTGCAGATCGCGCGCTTCAGCCATCACGGCCACGGTCGCCACGATATGCAGTGCATGGGCCGCGGCAAGAAATCCATCAAGTGCTTGCTGCCGGTGATCGAATGCCTGATCGAGTGCACGTTGCGGCAACTGCCACCAGACCGCCGTGGTGTGCAATTCAAGGTCAGGCAGGTTCACCGGACCGTAGCCGATGTTCTCGTGCGTGTAGTAACGAATTTTCTTGTAGCCGGCGACGCGCCGCGCCACGTGCACTTCGCCGTGGTGCGCACTACCGGCACCGGCCGGCGATCCGTCGAAGGCTTCGAGCACCTTCAGCTTGGTGTAGTCGATGGCGTCGGTGTAGTAGTCAACATGGGTGCGCGTGACATACGCCTTGCGACCATTCCAGTCGAGCCGCTCCACCTGGTAAGGCACCGACTGGATCATGTGGATGGCGCCTTCGTACAGCGTCAATGCGGCAGCGCTGAAGTCCACTTCGGCCACGATGGTCTGCCGCCCGTTGGTGCGATCCACCACCACGAAGTTGCCATCGGCCACCGAGCGCAGCGATACCGCGTTGGCTGGATAGCTATCGGCAATCCACTCGAAGCGCTCGCCTTCCTGATGCAGTACGCCTTCTTCCGACAGCACCTGCAGCCAGGGCGTGGCGTCCTGCGGACCAAACAGCTCGCCCTGTTTGAACGGCAGCTCGAACGCGGCGCAGCGGATATGGTCGAGCAGGATCAGCGGCTGATCCTGCGCAATGCGTGCGTGTTCCGGTGGCGCGCCCTGGAAGAACTCGGGGTGGCGCACCAGGTATTGATCGAGCGGATCGCTGCTGGCCACCAACACGCCGAGGGAAGCCTGTTGCCTGCGACCGGCGCGCCCAAAACGCTGCCAGGTCGCGGCGACGCTGCCGGGGTAACCATTGAGCACCACCACGTCGAGCGCGCCGATATCCACGCCCAGTTCCAATGCGGACGTGCTGACGATGCCGTCGACCTGGCCGGCGCGCATCTCGCGCTCGGCCGCGCGACGCTCCGTGGGCAGATAGCCGCCGCGATAGGCGCGGATGCGGGGCGGCTTGCGGGGGTCGCTGTCGAATACGTCCTTCAGGTATTTGGTCAGTACCTCGACCATCAGCCGAGACTGCGCAAACACCAGGGTTTTGAGGCCCGCGCGGATGGCCGTGCGGGCAATGCGATTGGACTGCGAGCGGGCGGAGGCACGCAGGCCAAGATCGGGATTCACCACCGGCGGGTTCCACAGCAGCACGTGCTTTTCGCCCACGGGCGCGCCGCTCTCGGTAATCGCGGTGACCGGTTGCTCGATCAACGCGCTCGCGTGCTCGGCGGGGTTGCCGATGGTGGCCGAGCACAGGATGAATTGCGGCGACACGCCGTAAAACGCGCAGACGCGCTGCAGCCGCCGCAACACATTGGCCACATGTGAGCCGAACACGCCGCGATAGGTGTGTACTTCGTCTATAACCACATAGCGAAGACTCTCGAAGAACTGTGCCCACTTGGTGTGATGCGGCAGGATGGCCTGATGCAGCATGTCGGGGTTGCTCACCACGATATCGCCATGCAGGCGAATGGCCTGGCGTGCATCGCCCGGCGTGTCGCCATCGAACGTGAAGGCCTTAACGCCGAGTGCGCCGGCGTTGTTCAACTCCAGCAGCTCGGCGACTTGATCCTGCGCCAGCGCCTTGGTGGGAAACAGGAACAATGCCTTGGCCTGCTGGCGGATGGCGGCGCTGATCACCGGCAGCGTGTAGCAAAGCGACTTGCCCGATGCGGTGGGTGTGGCGATGACCACGTGCTGGCCGGCGGCCGTGGCATCCCACGCCTGCGCCTGGTGCGCATAGAGCTGGGTCACGCCACGGGCGCGCAGCGCCTGGGCCAGCGCGGCAGGCATGTCGCCGGGCAGCGGAGCGAATTGGCCTTCCTTGCCGGGTAGTACGAATGAACCGGTGATGCGGTCGCCATAACGTTTGGCGAGGCGCCGGGCCAGTTGGTCGCCGCCGGTAACGGGCGCCGCAAGTGATCCGTCCTGTCGCACTGCGCGTTGGGCCATGGGATTGGGCAAGGCATTCATCGGCGTGCTCCGTCAGGGACGGGCATTGCAGCGGGAGGTTGTCTCAGGTGTTGAGACTGGGGGGGCGTGCACCTCACACCGACCCATTCCCCCGAGGGCCTGATTAGCGTCGTGTCGAAGCCATCAACCTTTGGAAACGTCGTCATCCCCGCGCAAGCGGGGATCCAGTGCCTTGGTCGGCGGCAACGGCGCTGGATTCCCGCTTGCGCGGGAATGACGGGCTAGGAAACGGGCCGGCTGAGATACGACGCTAAACGGGCCAGGGAGAGGGGGCTACGTCATCCGCCTCAGTCAACCGCTCAGCGAGAAAATCGAGCAAGGCCCGCACCGCCGGCAACAAGCCGCGCCGCGACGGAAACACCGCATGCACGATGCCCAACTTAGGCGACCAGCCAGGCAACAACTCCATCAATGCGCCGCTGTCGAGCTGGTCGGTAACCACCATGTTGGGCAGTTGGGCGATACCGACGCCGCGTATCGCGGCCGCACGCAGCGCAATCAGATCATCGGTCACCAACCTTGGCGCGTGATGCAACGAGGCATGCGCGCGCGATGGACCATCCAGCTCCCACGCATGCAGGCCGCTGGGCGGGCAGGTGTCCACGGTGGGAAACCGATGAAGATCGGCCGGCACGGCGGGTCGGCCGAGCTGCTCGATCAACGAAGGGCTGCCGACCAGCCGCCAACCGCGCTCAGCGAAAATTTTCAGCACGAGATCGCTGTCCTCCAGCGGTGGCGGGCGTGCACGAATAGCGATGTCGAAGCCTTCGGCAATCACATCCACACGCCGGTTGGTGCTTTCGAGCTGCACGGCGACCTTGGGATAGGCGACCATGAAGTCGGCAAGGATGTCGCTGACCCGCGCATGCAGCAGCGCAATGGGGCAGCTGACGCGTACCACGCCCTGCGGTTCGGCTTGCCGTAGCGCAATCGCTTCGTCCGCCGCGTTGGCCTCCACCAGCATGGCCTGGCAGTGCCGGTAGAACTCCTGCCCGATGTCGGTTACCGAGAAGTGGCGCGATGAGCGCTGGATCAGCCGAACGCCCAGTTGTTCCTCCAGCAACGCCACGCGGCGGCTGAGCTTGGACTTGGGGATATGCAGCGCCCGACTGGCGGGGGCAAAGCCTTGATGCTCGACCACCTGGGCGAAGTAGTAGAGGTCGTTGAGATCCCGCATGGCCGCCTCTTATCGTTCCATGGATGGGACGCTAAGGATAAAACTTGCCATCTACTGGCGCCATCGTCCCGGTTCTATCGTTTCTCTATCGCAGCTGGCCTAGGCGGCCGCTCTAACTGGAGATTCGTATGAAGAAGGTGCTAGGCGTCTATAGCGCCCCTACGGGGCACTGGGTGGGCGACGGCTTCCCCGTTCGCTCGCTATTTTCGTATGACAGCCACGGTGAGCATCTGAGCCCGTTCCTGCTGCTGGACTATGCCGGCCCGGCGCCGTTCAAGTCGGCCAGCCGTCCGCGTGGCGTGGGCCAGCATCCGCATCGGGGTTTCGAGACGGTCACCATCGTTTACCAGGGCGAGGTCGAACATCGCGACTCCACCGGTGCCGGCGGCAGGATCGGTCCGGGCGACGTGCAGTGGATGACGGCAGGGGCGGGCATCCTGCATGAGGAATTCCACTCGCATGAGTTCACGCGCGCCGGCGGCACGTTGGACATGGTGCAGCTGTGGGTGAACCTGCCGTCGAAAGACAAGATGAGCACGCCGCGTTACCAGACGCTGCTCGACGGGGACATTCCCCATGTCGCGCTTGCCAACGACGCGGGCCAGCTTCGAGTGATCGCTGGCGAATTCGCTGGAAAGCGCGGGCCAGCACAGACTTTCACGCCCATCGACGTGTGGGATGTGCGACTGCGCCAGGGTCACGAGGTGCGCTTGCCGGTAGCCGAAGGTCGCACGACGGCATTGGTCGTGCTCCGTGGCACGGTGCAGGTCAACGGCGAGCAGGTCGTTCGTGATGCACAGATGGTGATGCTCAGTCGCGACGGCACTGATCTTGTCGTGGAAGCCAACAGCGATGCGACTTTGCTGCTGCTTAGCGGCGAGCCGCTCAACGAGCCCATCGTCGGTCGCGGCCCCTTCGTGATGAACACGATGGAAGAGATATACCAGGCCATCGACGATTTCAGTCTTGGTCGTTTCGGCCAGATGCCGGACTGAACACTCCTTTCCGCGATGCCTCCCACGACACATCGCTCCAGCGCATTCACGCGCGTACACCCAGAGGACAACACCATGGCAAGCGAGCCCATTCGCGATCCCGTCAAGGATCAACTGCTGACTCCCCAGAACGCCGCCTTCATCGTCATCGACTACCAGCCGGTGCAGGTCAATTCCGTCGCATCGATGGATCGGCAGCTGCTTGTCAACAATATCGTTGGCGCGTCCAAGGCGGCCGTGGTTTACGGCCTGCCGATCGTGCACTCCACCGTCAACGTGAAGACAGGCCTCAACAAGCCACCCATACCGCAGCTGCGCAAGGTGCTCGCCAAGCTGCCGACCTACGACCGCACCACCATCAATTCATGGGAAGACGTGGAGTTTCGCAAGGCCGTGGAAGCCACCGGGCGCAAGAAGCTCATCATGACGGCGTTGTGGACCGAAGCCTGCCTTACTTTCCCCGCGCTCGACGCGTTGAAGGAAGGCTACGAGGTCTATGTGGTGGTCGACGCCGTCGGTGGCACGTCCACCACGGCACATGAGATGGCGCTACGGCGCATCGAACAGGCCGGCGGCAAGATGATCAGCGTGGCTCAGTTGTTCTGCGAGCTGCAGCGTGATTGGCAGCGTGCGGAGACGGTGCCGGCCTTTATCGACCTTTTTGTCGAAACGGGCGGCACGGCGGGTATTCAGTTCTCCTACGACAAGGAGTGATGCAAGTGTTTATTCCCTCTCCCCCGCGGGGAGAGGGAATAGGGCGCGAATTAAGTGTTTCATAAGCCTCCTGACGGATAATCCAGCCAAAGCCACTGGAGCGTCAGGTTCGTGCACATTCTTCTGGTCGAAGACGACGCCCAACTCGGGGCTGCCATCCAGCGTGCGCTGGAGCGCCTGAGCTACACGGTGTCGTGGTTGCGCGATGGCCGTTCGGCACTCAATGCCATCCGCGATCGCACTGCTGACCTCATCCTGCTCGACCTGGGCCTGCCAGGCCGTGATGGTATCGAGGTGCTGGTGGAGGCACGCCGGGCGCGCATCGAGACGCCGGTGCTGGTGATGACGGCGCGCGATGGCCTGTCGGCACGTGTCGACGGCCTCGATGCCGGTGCCGATGACTACATGATCAAACCGTTCCACGTCGAGGAGCTGGCCGCGCGCATCCGCTCGCTGAGCCGGCGCATGCGCGGCCTTGCCGTCAATCGCATCGATGTGGGCGCATTGAGCCTTGACCTGGGCACGTCCGAAGTGACCTTTCGCGATAAACCGCTGGAGCTGACGCGCCGCGAATTCTCGTTGCTGCAGGCGTTGATGGAAAACGCCGGGCGGCTGGTACGTCGCGAGAGCCTGGAGAATTCGCTCTACGGCCTGGATCACGTGGTGGGCAACAACGCGCTCGAAGTGCTGGTGCACGCGTTGCGCCGCAAGTTGAGCTTCGAGACGATCCGCAATGTGCGCGGCTTCGGCTACATGATTCCGCGGGACCCCAAGTGAGGGCCGCCAGCCTGCGGGGACGGTTGCGCTGGCTGATTCTGGGCGTGATCGCGCTGGTGCTGTTGCCGCTGGGCATCTACAGCCTGCGTCGCACCATCAGCGAGGTCGGCGAACTATCCGATGGCCGGCTGGCGCAATCGGCGCGCACCATCCAGGTGCTCATGGAACATATCGGCCTGCCCGCATTGCAGGGTCGTAGCGACGGCGTGGTGGTACCCATCGTCGCCAAGTCCATGCAGGAGCTGGTCCTGCACGGGCATACCTACGAATCCGAAGTGGGGTTTCAGGTGTTCGACCGCAACGGCCATCCGTTGCTGGCCAGCGGCAACCTGCAGGAGTTGCCGCCTCCGGAGCCGCAGCACGTGGGTTTCGAAGATCTGCGCCTGGGCCGTTATCGCTGGCGCCTGTTTACCTTGCCGCCGACACCAGAGGGCATCGTGGTTCGCGCTGCGGAGCGCTACGACAGCCGCAGCGACATCACTCAGGCGCTATGGCTCGAACACGCGCTGCCGCCACTAATCGCACTGCCGGTACTGGCGTTGTTGGTCGGCTGGGCGGTGCGGCGCGGACTCAAGCCGCTCGATGCGCTGGCGGCCCGATTGGCAGCGCGCAAACCGGGCAGTCACGACACGCTGGTGTTGGACCATGCGCCACGTGAACTGGAGCCGGTGTTGGCCGCACTCAACGATCAGTTCACCCGCATGGAAGACGCGCTTGAGCGCGAGCGTCGCTTCAGCGCCGACGTGGCGCATGAGCTGCGCACGCCGCTCGCCTCCACCATGATCAACCTGGAAAACGCCCAGGCCAGCCGCGATACGCGCGAAGCCGATGTGGCGCTGGACGGTGCCCGCGAAAGCCTTGCTGCACTGGCGCGACGGGTGGAACAGCTGCTGTCGCTGGCTCGACTGGAAACCAGTTCGCGCGCCGGCCAGCGTCTCGACATCGATCTGCTGGCGGTTGCCCGCACGGTAATCGAAGAGCTGGCCCCGTTGATTGCCGATAGCGACGTCGAGCTGGACGTGACGCTGCCTCCGGGGCAGCTGATGGTGCGCGGCCATGACGTGGCGTTGGCGGCGCTGCTGCGCAATCTGCTGGAGAACGCGCTGCGCCATGTTCCTGACGGCGGCTTGGTGCAGTTGTCGATACAACAAGGGCAAGATCATGCGGTGATCGATGTCATCGACAACGGCGAAGGCATTCCACCCGAGCGTCGTGCAGCGGTGTTTGCGCGCTTCCATCGCGAGGCGGGTAGCCGCGGTGAGGGCTATGGGCTTGGCCTTTCCATCGTGCAACGCGCCGCGCAGTTGCATGACGCTACGGTAGAACTGCTGGACTCGCCGTATGGCCAGGGATTGCGGGTGCGGGTAGGCATCCCGTTGGGCCGCGACAGCCTCCTGTAGGAGCGCACCCTGTGCGCGGCAAACCTACGCAGCGGTAGCGACACGGCGCCACGGTCGCCCACAGGGTGGGCTCCTACAAAAAGCTTGCCTCAGTCCTTCTGTAGGAGCGCACCCTGTGCGCGACAGACCTACGCGGCGGTAACGACACGGCGCCACGGTCGCCCACAGGGTGGGCTTCCTACAAAAAGCTTGCCTCAGTCCTTCCTGTAGGAGCGCACCCTGCGCGCGACAAACCTACGCAGCGGTAGCGACACGGCGCCGCGGTCGCCCACAGGGTGGGCTCCTACAAAAAGCTTGCCTCAGTCCCTTCTGTAGGAGCGCACCCTGTGCGCGACAAGCCTACGCAGCGGTAACAACACGGCGCCGCGGTCGCCCACAGGGTGGGCTTCTACAGAAAGGCGGATGTCGCAAAGTCAACGCTAAGCCAGCGGGGTTAGTGTGTGGATCCTCCCTCGTCCATGGACCAACGGTGCGACCGTCGTCTCTGCCCATTCCAAAGCTATCCTTGTGGACGGGCGTCGCTCTGCTCGGCGCCTGCCTCGCCGGCTGTGCCAGCTATCAAGCCAAGCCATTGCCGACCCAAGCGGTATCGGCTTCGTCACTGGCCCAGCTGCGCGGTTACACGGCGGACGGCCAGCCGCAGGACAGCCGGGCCGTGCAACGGCTGGTGCTGCTCAACAACCCCGATCTGCGCAGCGTCCAGGCCCGCCGCGAGGCCGCGCAGGCCCAGCGCCGCCAGGACAGCGCGCTGCCCAATCCGGTGGTCAGCGGCAGCGCCGGCTACCTGATGTCGGGCGTGGGCGATGCCACGGCGTGGACGGCGTCGATCAGTGAGGACATCACCTCGCTGATCACTCTCAAGCCCCGTCGCGAGGCGGCCCGGGCGAACGCCGATGGCGTGGATGCCGGCCTGCTGTGGGAGCAATGGCAGACGCTTGGCAAGGCGCAACTGCTGGTGATCGATCTGGTCGAAGAAGATCGCCAGATGCAGCTGCAGCAGCAGGCGCTGGATGCGCTGGCGCAACGCGAGTCGCGCATCACTCACGCGGTGGGCATGGGCAACATGGAGCGCCTGACCACCGCGCCCGATCTTGCTGCGGCTGCCGACGCACGCGCCACGCTGGATGATCTTCAGCGCCGTCGGCTCGACCAGCAGCAACAGCTGGCAGCCCTGCTTGGACTCAAGCCCGAAGTGGTGGTGCCACTGGCCTCGCCGCTGCCACCGCCCAACATGGATGCCGCAGCCATCCGCGAGCAGGCCGACAGCATCAGTCGTCGCCGCCCCGATCTGGTGGCCTTGCAATTGGGCTACCAGGCGCAGGAAGCCACGCTGCGCGCTGCGGTACTGGCGCAGTTCCCGCCGCTGTCGTTCGGCTACGCCGCTTCGCAAGACAACAGCCGCGTACGCAATGGCGGTCCGGCGGTGACCTTGGCGTTGCCGTTGTTCGATCACAACCAGGGCAATGTCGCCATCGCCAAGGCCACGCGCGAGCAACTGCATATCGAATACACCACGCGCTTGGCGACCTCGCGCGATGAAGTCGATGCGCTGCTGGCACAGTACGCACAGCTGCACGAGCAATCGCTGGCGCTGGTACCGGCCGCCATCGATGCCACACGCGCGGCGGCACAGGCCGATCAGGCGTCAGCCACAGGCCTGCTCGACGTGCGCAGCCAGGTCGATCTCAAGGTTGCTGCCATCAATCGGCAGATAGCCGTGATTGCCACCGAGCAGGCCATGCTGGAACAACAGGCGGCGCTGGAGCTGCTGGTTGGTCGCGGCATGCCCATGTCACTGCAACAGGATCTGATCGCCCCATGAAGCCCCTAGTGCGATGCTTGTTTGCCGGGAGCGCGGTGCTGGCCCTGGCCGCGTGTTCTGGTGAAGAGGCCGCGGATAGTGGTGCCGCCAGCGCGGCCGTGTCCACGGTGCCGCTGCAACAAGGCAGCCTGCCCGAGGTGATCATTGCTTACGGCACTGCCGAGCCGGCAGCGGATGCCGCGCAGGTGCTGAGCGTGCAGGCGGCGGGACACGTGTCGCACTGGGCGGTGACCGCAGGCACGCCAGTGAAGCGCGGGCAGCCGCTGTTGACCTTCGCGCTCGCCCCTGCTGCCGTAGCCGCCTATCAGCAGGGCGTCAGCGCGCAGAAGCTGGCGCAGGCGCAACGTACCCACACTGAACAGTTACTCGCCCAGCAACTCGCCACGCGCGATCAGCTGGAACAGGCCGAGAAGGCGCAGCAGGACGCGCAGGCCAATCTTGATGCCCTGATACAGCAGCAGGGGCGCGACACGTCGATGGAGCTGACCGCACCTTTCGATGGCACCGTGGCCAGCGTCGTGGCCGCGCAAGGCGATGTGCTGCAGCCCGGCGCACCCCTGCTTACCATGCAACGGGGCGACGGGCTGGTGGTGACGGCAGGTATCGAGCGCGAGGCGATGGCGCGCGTGCAGTTAGGCGACAAAGTGGAGCTCACACCGCTGGACGCCGCCACAAGCTTGCACGGCACAGTGCGTCGCGTCGCCCGCGCCCTGAACCCGCATACGCATCAGGTCGATGTGGAAGTGGTGCCCGATGGCGCCTTGGTGGCAGGCGAAGGTTTCCGCGCCGCGATCGTGGTGGGCCAATGGCAAGGTTGGCTGGTGCCGCGCGATGCGCTGCAGGGCGACGAGGGCAATCGCTATGTGTTCCAGGTCGCCGGCAAAAAGGCCGTGCGCGTGCCCGTGCGCGTGCTGGGCGAAAGCGACACCGTAAGCGTGGCCACCGGTGCGCTCGACGCGAAACGTCCGCTGGTGACCGTGGGCGCTACCCAGCTCGACGACGGCATGGCGGTGCGAGCCCTGGAAGCGGACAAGCATCCATGAGTGCGCCGGTGTTTCTCGCCAGGCACACGCGTGCCATCGTTATCGTGGCCTTTGCTCTGGCCTTGGCGGGCTTGGTCAGCGCGCTGACGTTGCCCGTGGGCTTGTTTCCACAGGTGTCGTTTCCGCGCGTGGTGGTCGACCTGGATGCCGGCGATCGGCCGGCCGACCAGACCTCGCTGCTGCTCACCCGGCCGGTGGAAGAGGCCATCCGCACGGTGCCCGGCGTGGAAGGGCTGCGTTCGGAAACCACGCGCGGCTCGGCGCAGATTTCCATCGACTTCGGCTGGGGGCGCGACATGATCGCCTCGACCCTGGAGGTCGATTCGGCCATTGCACGCGTGCTGCCCAGCTTGCCGCCGGGCGCCACCTATAACGTGCGGCGCATGGACCCTACGGTCTATCCGATCATCTCCTACGCGCTTCAGTCAGACACGTTGTCGCCGGTGGCGCTGCGCGACCTGGCGCAATACCAGATCGTGCCGCTGCTGGCGTCCGTGCCGGGCCTGGCTCGCGTTGACGTGCAGGGCGGTGAAACGGCCGAGCTTCAAGTGGAAGCCGATCCACACAAGCTCGCGCAATACGGCCTCAGCCTGGACGATCTATCCACGGCATTGGCCGGTGCCAATCAGTTGCAGGCGGTGGGTCGTCTGCAGGATCGCAACCAGCTTTATCTGGTGGTGGCGGATCATTCGCTCAGCCGCATCGACGCCATCCGGCAGATCGTGGTGAAGAACGACGCGCACGGCTGGGTGCGACTGGGCGATGTCGCCACCGTGCATGATGGTTACGTGCCGCAGTGGATCAAGGTGAGCGAAGACGGCCGCCCCGCTGTGCTGTTCAACGTGTACGAACAGCCTGACGGCAATGCCGTGCAGATCGCCAGCCAGGTGCGCGAGAAGCTTGCGAGCTTTCGCCTGCCGGCCGGGGTAAGGCTCAAGCCGTGGTACGACCAGAGCGAGCTGGTGGTGCAATCCGCCGACAGCGTGCGCGATGCCGTGCTCATTGGGCTGCTGCTGGCGGCGGCGGTGCTCTTGCTGTTTCTGCGTAACCTGCGCGTGACGCTGATTGCCATGCTGGTGGTGCCGATCACGCTTGCGGTCACCGTGCTGCTACTGCAAGTGCTCGGCATGAGCTTCAACATCATGACGCTCGGCGGCATTGCGGCGGCGGTAGGGTTGGTGATCGACGATGTCATCGTGATGGTCGAACACGTGGCGCGTCGAGCCGGGGCGCCCGATACAGGCGGCCCCGATGCCGTGCTGCCGGCATCGCGTGAATTTCTGTCGCCACTCACTGGCTCAAGCCTCGCCACGTTGATCGTGTTCATTCCACTGGGCCTGCTCAGTGGCGTTACCGGCGCTTTTTCCAAGGCGCTGTCGGTCACCATGGCGTGTGCGTTGACCGTGTCGTGGTTGGTCACGGCGTTCGTGGTGCCGCCACTGTTGCGTCGGCTGGTCGACTTCACGCGTTGGCAGGATCCCGGGCTGGATCGCGAGAGTTGGCTCGCACGCGGTCATGCGCGCCTGTACGACACGTTGTCCCGGCGGCCCGCGTTGCTCCTCGCCGCCATCGTGCCCCTGCTGGTGCTGGGTGGTGTGGCGTACACGCACGTGTCCACCGGGTTCATGCCGTCAGTCGATGAAAGCGGCTTCGTCATGGACTACTACACCAGGCCTGGCACGTCTCTGCCGGAGACCGCCCGGCAAGTGGGGCAGGTGGAAGCCATCCTGCGCGAGATGCCCGAGGTCGACACCTTCTCGCGTCGCCTGGGCACGGGTCTGGGCGGCGATCTGGGGCAGTCCTACCACGGCGACTTCTTTGTACGCCTGAAGCCGGGCCATGCACGCGCGACCGACGAGGTGATGAACGACGTGCGCGAACGCGTGGAGCACGAGATACCCGGCGTGGAAGTGGAGCTGGCGCAGCTGATGGAAGACCTGATCGGCGACCTCACCGCCGTGCCGCAGCCGATCGAGATCAAGCTCTATGCCGCCGATCCGAGCCAGCTGGTGCCCCAGGCGCAGAAGGTGGCCAAAGCCATCGCCGCCATTCCCGGCGTGGTGGAGATCAAGGACGGCGTGCAACTGGCCGGTGACGCGCTGAACGTCAAAGTCGATGCCGACAAGGCCACCTTCGAAGGAATGACGGTGGAAGCGATCACCCAGGCGGTCAACAACGCCCTCACCGGCGTGGTGGCCACCCAACTGCCGCAGGCCATCAAGAGCGTGGGTGTTCGGGTACGCATGCCCGATGCCACCGAGTGGCGTCTTCCGCAGTTGATGGCGTTGCCGATACGCGCACCGGACGGACATGTGTTTCCGTTGAGTCGCGTGGCAACCATCAGCACGGAGAATGGCCAGCCGCAGATCTCGCGCGAGAACCTGCAGCAGATGGTGGCGGTCACCGCCCGTATCGAGGGCCGCGGCATGGGCGCGGCCGTCAACGACGTGAAAAAGCTGCTGGCCCAGCCAGGCATGCTCGATGCCGACATGCGCTATGAGCTCGGCGGCCTGTACCAGCAACAGCAGATCGCGTTTGTCGGGCTGAGCAAGGTTTTCCTGCTGGCATTGGTCGCCGAGTTCGTGCTGCTGCTGTTTTTGTATGGACGTCCGATTCTCGCCCTGATCGTCATGGGCTGCTCGCTGTTCTCGGCCACTGCCGTGTTCATCGCGCTATGGCTGTGCGGAGTCGATCTCAACATCACGGCAATGATGGGCATGACCATGATCATCGGCATGGGCACCGAGATGGCGATTTTCTACGTGTCCGAGTACGTCACGTTGGCAAGCGTCATGTCACCGGCCGAGGCGCTGCGCACGGCCAGTCGCGATCGTTTGCGCCCCATCACCATGACCACGCTGGCCGCCATTCTCACGCTGCTGCCGCTCGCCTTGGCATTGGGACAGGGCGCAGGCATCCAGCAGCCGTTGGCCATTGCCATCATCGCGGGCCTTACGCTGCAATACCCGTTGGTGTTGCTGGTGATGCCGACCTTGATCGGGCTAGGGTTGCCAGGGCGTCGAGGCTGATGGCGATCAGATCGCCGGCTGGTGCTCGCGCGGCATATCGGCTGCCTGCACAACCTCGGCGGGCTGCAGTGTATCGGCCGGCGTGAACACCGTGGCGTCATGGCCATCGCCGTAGACCACGCGATTGCGTCCCTCGCGCTTGGCCTTGTACAGCGCGTCGTCGGCGTCGATCATCAACTGACGCAGCTCGTAGCCGCTGCGATCGGTTGAGGCCACACCGAAGCTGGCTGTAATCACCACGCTGCGCGTATCGCCCCACAGCGGCGTGGCCGCAATGGCCTGGCGCAGGCGTTCGGCACGCTCGCGGGCCTGGGTTGCGCTGCATTCGGGCATCAGGATGGCGAACTCCTCGCCTCCCAATCGACCAAAGACATCACGACGACCCAAATGGTGCTGGCAGGCCGCGACAGCGCGCTTGAGCACCAAGTCGCCGATGACGTGACCGTGGGTATCGTTGACCTGCTTGAAGTGATCCAGATCCATCAGGAGCAGGCACGCGCCGCGCGTCGATTTCGCGCCCTGGCGCAAGGCAAGTTCCGTCTCGTCGACGAAATGCTGCCTGCTGGAAATATTGGTGAGACTGTCGCGCGTGGCCAGCCGCTTGAAGCGCAGCTGCGAGCGCTTGGTACGCAGCAGCCAGATCGCAATGGAGGCGACCACGGTGAGCAGCAGGGCGATATATAGGCGGCTGGTTTCCATGGCCTTGCGGTCAAGCCTGCGTTGCAGTTGCAGAATCTGATTCTGGCGATTGAGCGTGTCGACCTGGTTCTTCTGGCCCTGCACCTGCTGCTTGATGGTTTCATAGGCCAACGCGCCGGCGGTGACATCGCTCAGATAGCCCTTGTCCGCCTCCATGTATTTCTCATGGTAGGTCAGCGCTTCGCTGGTGTGCCCGAGCCGGCTTTCGATTCGGTAGAGCAGTTCATAGGCCTGGCTCAGCGGTTCGCTGAAAGTCGGCTCCGCATTGCCATCGATCGTGGCGAGCGCGAATTTGTGCGCCTTGGTCAGGTCGCCCTGGCTGAAATAGCCTTTTGCCAGCAGCACATTGGAATACTGCATCTGGGCTGGGTACTTGAAACCCTGCACTTCAGCGTAGTGCTCCTCCAACGTGCGGATGGCTTCATCGACACGGCCTTTTTGCAGGAGAAATGCCGCCATGTCGTTGCGTATGGCGCCCGCATAAAGCGGATCGTTGTCTTTCGTGCAGAGGTCGATGCCCTCCTGGAATTGCGCAGCCGTCAGCTGCGTCATTCCTCCATGGACCAGCGCCTGCAGCCGGTAGCGAGCCGCGTGGCAGCCATTCTTTCCCGGCGGAACGTTTTGCAGCATCTGGTCGGCGTATTCGATGGCCTGCTTGTAATGGTGCGAAAAGATGAGCAGCTGAGCCGCTTCGCCCAGGGCCGCATAGCGGGCCCCTGTGTCTGAAACCTGCGGCAGCAGTTCGGTCAGCCGATTGAGCTGGATGAATGCTTCTTCGTAGCGATGAGCAAAGCCAAA
Organism: uncultured Gammaproteobacteria bacterium; assembly: GCA_963783075.1. Taxonomy (GTDB): domain Bacteria; phylum Pseudomonadota; class Gammaproteobacteria; order Xanthomonadales; family Rhodanobacteraceae; genus Dyella. The sequence continues at coordinate 1,427,422 of CAWAMF010000001.1, forward strand.
GATATTCACCATGGTGGCCATGGCGCGTAGGCGGATGGCCGGACTAGGTGCCTGCTCGGCAATCACTCGCAAGGAGGTGACGGCCTGTGATTCGTTTCCTTCGAAAACTGACTGCCAGGCATCGAGATAGCGCACGGCCCACTGCTCGTCGATCGGCAGGCTGTCTGCTACCTGATGGAGCTGCGCGAGCACCTTGAGGAATTCATCGTGATTCGATGTTTTGATGCTGAAGGCGCGCACCAAAAGCTGCTCGGGCGAATCGGAAGCGGGCATGGCCTGTACGGCCATGCCCACGCAGATGCCCGTGAGAGCGACGAAGCTCCCAAGAAGTGTCCGACTCGTTTTGCCAAGCCGGAACACGAGCCGCTCAAACTGACTTGGTGGATGCGCTGCGGCTCACCGTAGGCGCAGCTAGCGAGCTCTTCTCTTCATCATCGTCGTCATCGCCCTCGCCCTCTTCATCCTCGTCTTCGCGACCAGGATTCTCGAGAGTTTTGAACATGGGCCGCAGGTCCAGCAGCGAGTAAAGATCGGCCGTGCTGCGCGCGATGATTGCCGCGCCCAAGGCGGCATCGACCTGCGTGTCCCCCAGCGCCGCTGCAATCTCTTCCTGCGAGGCATGACGCAACTGCGCGTCCGCGCCCATTCGTTCCAGAAACTCAATGACGCTCGACATGGCTTGTAATCCCCTGATGGTCTTGAACAGACGACACCCCCCCGACTTGCCTACTCCCCTCTCCCCAGGGGAGTACCGGGAGAAGGCGATCATAACCCTGAATGAAGCGAAGAATGTCTACGCCGGAATCGGCCCCGTTGCGTGGTTGGTTGCCTGTGACGCTTCGTCCAGCGCTGCCAGGCGGGCCTGGATCTCGGCATCGGGCTGCAGCGGACGGCAAGGCGGCACCGCCAGGGTATCGGCCCCGTCGAGATCGGCTTGAATCAGCCGTTCCAGAGGTATCCGCTCCATGCGGGGTAGCTGGGTTGGCAGCGTGGCGGCCCGGTAGACGACGACCTCGTGATCGCGCGGATAGTCCCGCGCCAGCACATCCACCAGCACCTGCCGGTAGGCAGGCCCGGTGGCGAACCGATGGCCGGTCTGCTCGCCGGCCAGGCCGACCTGCCATAGGATCAGCCACGCGCTGGGATCGATCTGTCGGCGATAAAGCATGTACTGGGTAGTGTCGATATGCTGGCAACCCACGCTGCCGGGATCGATGCCCAGATCGGCATACAGGCAGTCCTCGGACGAAATGCCCGGCTCCATGTGGGCGGGGTAGCCTTCTTCGCGGGCCACCTTGATGGCCCGATGCGGCGCCCACGCAAACACGCCCGGATGGCCGTAGAACACGGCACAAACCCGCTTGCCAGCGCGAACCTCGGTCAGGATGGCTTCCACCATCTCGCGATAGGTCTGGGTACGCCGTTTGCCTTCGGCGTAGAACGGCTGGAGGCTGCGCACATCCGCATGCATCTCCTTGAGCCACAGTTCCACAACGCCATCAGAGACGGCGACAAACACCACGTCCGCTGTTTCGATATGACTGCGCGCCAGCGGCGTGATGTGAGAACCCAGCATGATGCCAATGCCGACGCAGGCCAGCCTGCCGGTCGAAGATGTCGCGCTCAATGCCCTGCTCCCTGATTCCCGGGCAGGCGCTGGATGCGCCCGCCTGCTGGCCGTGCGACGGCCATCCCCTGCGCGAGCATAAAGCGAGCAGGCCGACGGGCGCTATCGCGAAAAAAGCCGATGTCGGGCGTGCTGCCGCCGTGTGATCAGCCAATCCGGCACTTGGATCGTGGAAATACCGAATCTCGGTGACGATCAGGTCGCAGGCTGGTGCTGGCCCGGCAGGTCGGTTGTCTGCATGGCGTCGACCTGACCCTGTACGTTGGCCGGGGCGATTGTATTGGTGTCATTGCCATCTCCATAGATGACGCGATCGCGCCCGTCGCGCTTGGCCTTATACAGCGCGTTGTCGGCATCGATCATCAACTGGCGCAGCTCGTAGCCGCTGCGATCGGTCGAGGCCACGCCGAAACTGGCAGTAATCATCACGCTCCGCGTCTCACCCCAAAGAGGGGCAGCGGCAATCGCCTGGCGCAGGCGCTCGGCCCGTTCACGCGCCTGCGTGGCGGCGCAATCGGGCATCAGGATGGCGAACTCTTCGCCACCCAATCGACCAAAAATGTCATTGCGACCCAGATGGTGTTGACAGGCGGCAACGACGCGCTTGAGCACCAGGTCGCCGGCCACATGCCCATGGTTGTCGTTGACCTGCTTGAAATGATCCAGATCCATCAGGATCAGGCAGGCGCTACGAGCGGATCTCGTTGCCTGACGCAGGGCTTTCTCGGTTTCATCGACGAAATGCTGGCGGCTGGAAATATGGGTGAGGCTGTCGCGGGTAGCTAGCCGCTTGAAACGCAGCTGCGAACGCTTGATGCGCAGCAGCCAGAGCACAACCGACGCCACCACACTCAGTAACAGCGCTATGTAGAGGCGGCTGGTTTCCACGGCTTTGCGGTCAAGCGCACGTTGCAGTTGCAGGATCTGGTTCCGCTTGTTCAGCCCATCGACCTGCAACTTGTTGGCCTGCAATTGTTGCTTGACGGTCTGGTAGGCGAGCGCTCGCGCACGGACATCGTCGAGGTAGCCCTTGTCTGCGGCCATGTACTTTTCGTGATAGTCCAGGGCGGCTCGCGCGTTGCCTTGCATCGCTTCGACGCGGTAGAGCACTTCATAGGCGTTGCTTACCGATTCGCCGTATTGGCTTTTGACGGCATCGTCGATGGTCGCCAGCGCAAATGCCCTGGCTCGAGCGGCATCACCGGTGTGCAGATAGGCCTTGGCAAGCAGGGCGTCGAACCTAGCTATCAGCGCTGGATATCGCGCGCTCTTTATCTCGGCGTAGTTGCGCTGAAGTAGTGTGATGGCTTCATCGGTACGACCCTGTTGAATATCGAGGTCGGCCACGTCGCCGCGTACGGCATTGGCGATGAGGTGTTCACCCGCCTTGAGGCAGATATCGATGCCTTTGGGAAATTCCGATCCCAGGCCACGCGTGTCTCCACTGCGAAGTTTCGTATGAAGCTTCAGGTACATTGCCTGGCAGGCGTGCCCTTGCAAGGCGGGGTCGTCCAGAAGCTGTTGCGCATACCGGGTGGCCAGATCGTATTGGCCTGCCGAAGACAGAAACTGCGCACCTTCCGCCAGCGTCTGGTAGCGCGCTTCGTTGTCGGACATCCGTGGCAGCTGATCGAGCAACAGGCTCAGCTGGCTAAACGCATCCGTATAGCGATGGGCGATGCCGAGAATGTTGATAAGCGTCGCCGTTGCCCGATAGCGCAGCGTGTTGTCCGGTGACTGTTCGATGACCGATCGCAGCAACGGCTCAGCGGCGTCGTACTTGCCCTCGTACGCAACCTCCCATGCGTCGAGGTAGCGCAGATGCCATTGTTGTGCAGCGGTTAGGCCACCGGTGTCTTGTTTCAATTGGGCCAGCAGGCCGGTGAACTCGTCGTGGCTGGAAGTCTTGATGCTATCGGCGCGATCGAGCAGCTGCGACAGACCCGCCGTTTGGGGCGCGGCCGCCATGGCCACACCCACTGACAGGCCAAGGAGCAGGCATGCACCCAAAAGAAACCGTCGGCCCATGGTGCCGAACCGAAACATGATCAGGCAGCGGGTGCTGTCCGGACGCTTTTCTTTTTCGGCGGAGCGGCCGGCTCTTCGTCCTCCTCGCCCTCTTCTTCCTTTTCGTCTTCTTTGCCGGGAGTCGTCTGAATGCAAAACAGAGGACCCTGCCGCATAAGGGCGTAGAGCTGCGAGGTGCTCCTGGCAATGATGGCTGCACCTAGCGCCGAATCTATCTGCGTCTCGGCCAGTGCTTGCGCGATGTCGTCCGGCGACGCGTGACGCAGCTGTGCGTCACCGCCCATCTTTTCAAGAAAGTCGATAATGCTCGACATCGCGATGATCCCCTGGTCGTTGGTGGGTTGCGACTTGCTGCCCGGTGACCGCGTTGCTCCGGTTCCCCTGAGGAGCAATGCGAGGCTGGGATCATAGCCGGCTTTTCCGCCGGGAATGTTCAGAGTGCGCAGAGGCTTGGCGGCTTTCAGGTTAGTTGTCCAGGTGCGTTGCCGGTGGCCGTTGCCAAGTTCGCGCCAGCCTTGCGATCAATAGGGCTGGGCGACTTCGCGCAGTCCCATGCTCGGCCGGGCCAAGAACGGCATAACTGTTTCGGCAAACGCTGTCGCGTGTTCCGTATGCAGATGATGACCGTTGCCAAATCGACGGATGCTTGCGTAGTGAAGACGTGTGGCCAGCAGGTCAAGGCGTTCGCTGAAGGCGCCATCGTCATGGCTGGCCAGCAGCAGGCAAGGGCAGGTGATCGTAGCGAGCTGGCGCCACCAGTTCGGCATCGGCGATTTCAACTCGTGCAACACGCTACGCGATGCGCGCAAGTCGAATTGCCTCAGCAGCATCAGCTTCAGCAGTCGCTTGATGCCCAACAGCCGAAGTGACCGGCGCCATGAGGGCACTGGCTGGTTGGCTGCGAGTGCAGCGGCTTCGTGGTCATCACGCGGTGGTACGGGTGCGGCTTCGATCACCAGGTGACTCACCTGGCTCGGCATGTGCATCGCCAGCCGCAAGGCCAGGTGTCCACCCAGCGAATGGCCGACCAGTCGCATTGGGGGGAGGCCAAGCGCACCGAGCAGCGCCGCGAGATCCCTGGTGAAGTCGTCCAGCGCATAGGTGTCTGTCCGTTGGCTGCGACCATGACCCCGCAGGTCCGGTGCGATGACCCGATAGCCATTGGCGGCCAGTGCCGCAGCGGTTCTGTCCCAGCTGATGGATTGGCTGGCAAAGGCGTGAATCAGCACCACGGGCGGGCAGTTCTCTTGGCCGGCTGTGCGGTAGGCGATCCGGACACCGTCTAGCGTGAGAAAGCGGTATGCGGACAATCCCGGGTTTCCCTGTGCCAGGCGTCAGCAGGTTTCGTTGCGCATGCAAGTGACCAAGGTGGGGTCGCTGCCTATCAGGTTGAACAGTGGCAGCACGAGTTTCATGCCGTTGTCGCTATTGGTGAGCAGCACCGTACCGGTGTGATCCTTGAGGCTGAGATAGACCAGTGTCGCTACGCCTTCGTCAGAACCGCTATGCATCAGGTAAGTGTCGTCGCCAAAGCGGATCACTTCCCAGCCCAGGCCAAAGCCCTGCTGGTCGGGGCAGCCGGCCACCTTCACCGGCGTGCATTTGGGCGGGTGTTCGGCCACCTGTATGCGAATGCGTTCGCGGGCGACAGCCGAGGTCATGCCGGTGTCATTGAGCACGGCCAGCATGAACTTCGCGTAGTCGCGCGCGGTGGTGTAGAGCTGGTCGGAGGCGTAGGCCTCCTTGGCGATTTCAGGCTCCAGCACCTCGCCGTTTGCCTTGGTGGGCACGGCAATGCGGCCTTGGAACCAGGGACGTCCGGTATAGGCCGTTTCGTTCATGCCTAGCGGTTGCAGCACTTCGGTTTCTGCCAACGTTTCGAACGGCGTCTGCAATTTCTTCTCGGCAAAGCGGCGCAAGTATTCAAAGCCTTCGCCGGAGTAGCCGTACGCCTCGCCCGGCGTGTGCTTGAAGGTCAATACGCCACCGGTCATGCGGCGCCAGTTGGGAAAGCCGGTCTGGTGGCTGAGCGAAAGGCGCGGCGTCAGCAGCTTGGCGCGTTCGTCATGGGCGATGTCGGGGTCGAGCCAATAGTTGGCCATGGGCTCGTCGAGCGAGATTTTCCCCTGCGATACCAGACGCAAAATGACCTGTGCCGTCACCGGCTTGGTCAGCGACGCGACGTTATAGAGCGTGGCATCGGTTGCGGGCACGCCTGGGCTTTGCGATCCATAGGCCGCGACGAGTATCAGCCTGCCGTTCTCGATATGCGCGATCGCCGCGCTCGGCACGCCGTTCTCCCGCAACAACCGCGGCATCTCGTTATCGAGCTGCGCTCGCAGTGCCTTGGCGCGCCCGCTGTCGGTGGTAGTTGGTTCGCTACCGGCGCACGCAGCCAGCACCAGCAGCACGAGCATGGTACAGCACGTCCTCAATGCCTGTTTCATGGAGCGTCCTTGGATGGGGTGGTCGCCCGCGTGGACGAACGATTAGAACCGGTCGCTGCTGGTCAGGTAGCGCCATTGCCCCGGCGCAAGGCGTGACATGGGGATGCGGCCCAGGCGAATGCGCTTGAGCCCCAGCACCTTGAGTCCGACTGCATGGCACATGCGTTCGATCGTGCTTGGTGCAATGCGCTTCAGGGCAAAGCGCAGATGTGATTCGTTCTGCCAGCTCACCTTGATGGGAGGCAGTGCGTAGTTGTCGAACTTGAGTCCGTGATTGAGCAGGGCCAGGCCGTTCGGCGCGATCTTGCCGGCGACCTCGACGACAATTTCCTGCTCGATGCGCTCGAAGTCTTCTTCCAGGCGACGCTTCACGCGCCAGTCCTGGGTGAATACCACCAGGCCGCTGGCGCTATCGGGCAAGGGCGCGGGTGATTCGAGCCGGGCGAAGTGACGTTTCAGCACGCGCACACCAGAGGCATCGTCGGTGGCGTGACTCTCGAGGGTGATGAGTGCACGCGCCTGCTCGTTGGTCACGCCGGCCGGCTTGTGCAGCACCAGCGTGGCCGGCTCGGGCGGCTCCAACTGGGCGTGAGGGTCGATCTCGATGTGCTGCTCAAGCACCTTGAACTGCGGTTCTTCCACCGTCTCCCCATCAACGCGCACCCAGCCGCCTTCGATATACATTTCGGCCTCGCGCCGTGAGCACTGCGTCATGGCGGCGACACGTTTGGCGAGGCGGACGGGTTCAGTCATCAGAATGGGCCGGGCGAGCAGGAAGGCCATTGTATGCGTTATGCCGCCGTAAGCTCGTTTCCGCCCGGCACTGGAGTGCGGCAGGTGGCTGTGGTTTCCTAACCGACTTGGCGCCCGCTGGCAGGCATACCTGTGATTGCACGCTTTCTTGGAGTTCTGCTGCGCGGCCGCCGCGCGGGTGCGGCGCATCTGCTCGGCCATGAGTTGCCAGCTGAGCCCGGCGAGGTTCCGCTGCAGCTCCACAGCACGGCGTTTACCGCGGGCAGCACGATTCCACAACGCTACGCCGGCGAAGGCGTAGGCGACAACGTGTCGCCGCCGCTGCGGTGGTCGCAACCACCGCAGGGCACGGTGGAGCTGGTGCTGGTGATGGAAGACCCCGATGCACCGCTGCGGCGCCCGTTCGTGCACCTGATTGCCGCAGGCATCGATCCTTTTGTCACCGGGTTTACCGAGGGCATCCTGTGTTCAGAAGGGGCGGCTACCTGCCTGCTTGGCCTCACCACGTTTCGGCAACTCGGCTACAGCGGTCCGCGCGCGCTACCGGGGCATGGCCCTCACCGCTACGTGTTCCAGTTGTTTGCACTGGGCGAACGCTCGGGTCTGGCGCGCGGCGCGCAGCGCAGCGAACTGGTCGCCGCGCTCCACGGGAAATTGCTGGCGCGGGGAACGCTCGAAGGGACCTTCGAGCGCCCTTGAAGGCTTGCGTCAGTCGGTGCCTGAGGTGCCCGATCCATTACCGTTGGATGGCATGGCCACCAGTGCGGCAAGCAGCGCCTTACCCTTCGGCGTGCCCAGGCCGGTGCAGGCGTCCCATCCCTTGGCGGCCTTGTACAGGCCGTTTGTACCCTGGGTGATGTCGTTGAATGCCGTTGTGCCGATGGCGTAGAACGCGGCATGTGGATCGCCCAGGCTATGGCCAAGTTGCTGGTTGAAACGAGCTACCAGCGCAGCCCATAGCGGCGCCACTGCACTGGTGCCACCGATGATTTCGTCCTGGCCATCCACCTGTACCTGATAGCCCGTGGTGGGGTCGGCATCGCCAGCCACATCAGGCACGCCGCGCCCGACAAAGCCGTTGGTGCCCTGTGGCACGTTGGACGACTGTTGCCACGTGGGCAACGCATAGCTGGCGCTGACGCCGCCGCCGGTGGCGCCTTCATTGCTGGACAGCTCGTTCCACACGGTTTCGCTCTTGATCGTGGTGCCGCTGGCGGTGAGCTTGGTGCCGCCGCAGGCAAGCGAATACACGCTCGACGCTGGGTAGTCCACATGCGCCTTGCCATCGCTCTCGCCATCGGTGAAGCCGCTGTCGCCGCAGGCCACGGTGACGGTGACGCCAAGCGCCAAGGCATCCTGCAAGGCGCTCTCCATGGCAGCGAGCGTCGCTGCATCCCAGCCGTCTTCCGGACCGCCCCAGCTGATCGAGATGACCGAGGGATGATTCGTCGTGTCGTGGGCTGCTTGTGAAATGGCTTCGTAAAAGCCCTGATTGGTATTCGGCGCGAAGTACACCGCAATGGATGCGCCGGGTGCGAGCGAGCCAATCACTTCCACATCCAGCATTACCTCGCCATCGGCGTCGCCGCCCGGCTGGCTGGTGCCCCCTGCCACCGATACCTCGGTCACGGTGGGTGGCGTGCTGATGCCGAGAGACTGGATGTATTGCGTGAAATCCGCCTGGGTGAAGCCACCACCCAGCTCGATCACCGCCACCGTCTGGCCGGTGCCATCGGTGTTGGCGGGAAAGTCGTATAGCTGGCCAAGCTGCAACGGCGTGTAGGTCACCGAAGGCGTCGCCGCCGGGCGCCGGAAGTGCGGACGCGCCACGGGGCGTTTGTCGAGGCCAAGTACTGCAATGACCGCTGGCGAGAGGTTCGACGGCAATGCCGGTTTTTCGCGGCAGCCCATCATCTCCGGGCCACCATCATCGAATTGGTAGCGCCCAAGCTCCACGCCAAAGGCGTTTTGCAGGGCTTGCGGCGTGCCACGCAGATGCATCACCCGTCGCTGCAATTCGCAGCCCGTCTCCTGCAGCCCGTGTTGCTGCGCGAAGCCACGCACGGTTTGTGCATCCGCCGGATCGGCTCCCCAATGTGCGCCGAACTCCTCGCGCTTCCACAGCGGGCGATGCGGCCACGCTGCCGGCGCAGGATGGTCGCCACGACGACGCAGCACCACGGTGACGTCGATTGGCGCGGTGCCTTCGTGTGGTCCCAGATAGCGGGCTTCGGCGGCCAGTGGCCAGTGGTGGCGGGCGGCGGGTTTACTCATGGACTGGGCTCCTTGGGTGGCAAGCGAAGCAAGACTGCACTGGCAAACGTGTCAGCAGGGTGTTCGCCGGATGGGCTGTTCATGCATGGTGCGGTTTGCCCGTCTCACCCGCCGCGTCAACCTGCCCGCGACAGCAGGAAGGGCGCGAGGCGCTAAAATAGGCGAATGTCTTGCCCGAGAACCCGCCCATGAGCTTCCCCGCCATCCGCATGCGTCGCATGCGCCGCGATGCTTTCTCCCGCGCGCTGATGCGCGAGCACACCCTGCTGCCCAGCGACCTGATCATGGTGGCGTTCGTGATCGAGGGCGAAGGCCAGCGCGAGCCGGTGCCGTCCATGCCGGGCGTGGAACGCTTGTCGGTTGACGAGCTGTTGAAGCTCGGCGGCGAGTGCGTGCGCCTGGGCATTCCCGCGCTCGCGTTGTTCCCCTCGCCGGGCGCGGCGGTGAAAACCGAAGACGCACGCGAAGCATGGAATCCGCAGGGCCTGATGCAGCGTGCCACCCGTGCGCTCAAGGCGAAGTATCCCGACCTCGGACTGATCGGCGATGTGGCGCTTGATCCCTACACCACGCATGGCCAGGACGGCCTGATCGATGACAGCGGCTACGTGATGAACGAGCCGACCATCGAAGCGCTGATCAAGATGTCGCTGGCGCAAGCCGAGGCCGGCATGGATTTCGTGGCACCGTCGGACATGATGGATGGCCGCATCGGCGCGATCCGTGATGCCCTGGAAGAAGCCGGCCATATCCACACGCGCATCCTTGCCTATTCGGCCAAGTACGCCTCGGCATTTTACGGCCCCTTCCGCGATGCCGTGGGCTCTGCGGGCAACCTGGGCAAAGGCAACAAGCACACGTACCAGATGGACGTGGGCAACAGCGACGAAGCCTTGCGCGAAATCGAGCTGGATATCCACGAAGGCGCCGACGCCGTGATGGTAAAACCCGGCATGCCTTACCTCGATGTGCTGCGCCGCGTGAAGGATGCTTTCGGCATGCCCACCTTTGTTTATCAGGTGAGTGGTGAGTACGCGATGCTCAAGGCGGCGGCGCAGAATGGCTGGCTGGACGAGAAGGCGGTGGTGCTTGAATCGTTGGTCGCGTTCAAACGGGCGGGGGCAGATGCGATCCTTACGTACTTTGCTATTGATGCGGCGCGGTGGTTGCGGGGGGAGTAGGTGTGGTTTGCTTTCGCTGACCACTTGGGGACTGGGGCGAGGGTTAGGTACCCGCGGGAACGCTGAGCGTTTTCGTCCCCCCTGCGAAAGCAGAGAACCAGCGCCCTTGCGCGTTGGTCGTGGCGATAACGTCACAACCGAGAGCAAAACCACCGGATAACCAGCTTCGCTGTTGCAAGCACGCTCCCGCGTTCGCAGGGACAACGAGTCAAAAGCATCCGCCGATAGCACCGATGAAATGAGGACTGCCCTGTCGCGCACTGGGTGCGCTCCTACAAGAGCGGCAAGCCATCACGCGTACTGCGCCTCCCCATTCCCAAACGACCAATTCTCCTTGGCCGTCTCCAGTAAATTGATAAACACATCCTGCGGCCGCAGCCCCGGCTCCGCGCTCAGCAACTCCACGGTCCGCTTATAGAAAGCCTGCTTCTGCTCCACTGTGCGCGTGTTGTTGCACGCGATCTGGATGATCACCAGATCATCCGAGCGTGCGATGTCCAGATAGTTGGGGTCATAGTCGAACTCCTCCGGCTCGTGCTGTTGCACGAGAATGAAGCGGTCGTTCTGAGGCACATTGAAGGCCTCGGTCATGGCGCGATAGATGCCGTTGCGAATGGCGGCGATATGTTGCGGGGACTTGCCGCGACGAAGGGCGATGCGTACGAGTGGCATGGGATGGCTCCAGGAAGTTATGCGTTGCGAGGCTTGGGTTGCGACACGTGGCCGACGTGGTAGAGCTGCCGATGGTCCGCGGCCAGCGACGGGTGCGGCTCGCCCCATAGGCGAAAGCGCACGCGTGTCCAGGTGGTGGGTTCGAAGGCATTCACTGCGGCCAGCGCGCCGCGCTCGATATCGTGCTGCAACGAGGCGTGGTCGTCCTGGCGTAATAGATCCAGGGAACTGTACGGCGCGATGGTGTCGAGCTCGCGTGAGGCCAGCGAGGCATGTTGCGCTTCTGGCGACAGATAGGCATCCCATACCGGCCAGCAACGAATCGCCGGCCAGCCGAATGCCTGGGTGAGCTGCGCGAAGCCGGCACTGCCGAGAAAGCGCTGCATCGCCGCGCTGTCGCGCCAAAGGTAAAAAGGTGCATACAGGTTTTCGCGCGTGGATAGCGCGGCGTTGTCGCGGCTGGCGTGCAGGTAGGCCTTGAAGTGCAGGCCGTCGAAGTCGTCCAGTAAATGGCCCTTGCTGGCGATGCGCTGGCGAACGATGGCCATGTCGTAGTCGGCGGGCAGTGTGAAGCTGTATTGCATGGCAATCATGGCGCGGGCTCCTCGGTGGCCAGCGCGCGCAGCAATGGCAGTACCGACGCTGCTGCCGGCCAGCCGGCGTAGAAGGCCAGGTGGGTGATCAGGGCGGCCAGGCTCGCCAAGTCGATGCCGTTGTCCCGGGCGCGGCGCAGATGGAATGCCAGTTGTTCGGTGCGACCCAGCGCAGGCAGCGCCGACACGGTGGCGAGACTGCGATCGCGGGGAGATAGCGCGGGGTCCTGCCAGATGCGGTCGAACAGCACCTGGTCGGTGAGCTCGGCGAATGTTGGCGCGATATCGCCGAAACTTCGTTGACCGATGTCGGACACAGTAGACATGGGTTTTTTCGTTCCTGCGTTCTTGACCATGGCTAGGCTAAGGCGGACAGTATCGTTCTGAAAATCGGAAAATATGGGACTTAATGTCCACCAAAACAGGACTATCCCCATGCGTCGCGTGAATTTCGATCTGGATGTCTTGCGCAGCTTCGTTACCGGTATCGAGCTGGGCAGTTTTGCGCGGGCGGCTGATCGGCTGGGCCGCTCCACCTCGGCGGTGAGCGCGCAGCTGAAGAAGCTGGAGGAGCAGGCCGGCACGCCGGTGCTGCGCAAATTCGGGCGAGGCATGGCGCTTACCGAGGCCGGTGAAACCATGCTGGCCTATGCCCGGCGCCTGCTCGATCTCAACGACGAGGCGGCCGCTGCCTTGCACGGCACCGAACTGGAAGGCTGGGTGCGCCTGGGCCTGCAGGAAGACTTTGGCGAGGCGTTGCTGCCCGAGGTGCTGGGGCGTTTTTCACGCGCGCACCCGCGTGTGCGCATCGAAGCGCGCATTGCACGCAACGTCGAATTGATCGAGCGCGTTTCATCGGGTCGGCTGGATCTCGCGCTGGCATGGGATGCCGGTGTGACCACGCCCCATGCCGAACGCCTGGGCCAGGTACCGCTACGCTGGATCGCCGCCGCCGGGAGTGAGCTTGCGAAACCCGCTGGCGAGGGCGAACCGTTGCCGCTGGTGATGCTCGAAGCACCCTGCCTGATGCGCACCGCGGCAACCGCCGCGCTCGATCACGCCCATATCCCGTGGCGCATCGCTTTCACCAGCGCCAGTCTGGCGGGTATCTGGGCGGCTGTGGCGGCGGGGCTGGGTGTTTCGCTCCGCACGCCGTTAGGCCTGCCGCCAAGCGTGCGCGCGCTGGCGCCGCACGAATCGACTCTGCCGCCGCTCGGTTCGCTCGGGCTCTGCCTGCACCGCGCCGACGCTGAGCCGTCACCGGCAGTTGAGCGCCTGTCGGTCATTCTTGCCCAGCAATGGCAGAGTTTGCCGGCGGCGGTGTAGTGCCAATTGGACGCGTTGCCGCCCACCCTGGATGCGGCTGGCTCGAGTGGCATCGTGAGATAATGCGAATTCCCCGAATGGAGCGCGCGAGTGGATAGCCACCATTTTCTGGAGACGGCGCTGGTATTCCTGGTGGCGACGGTCATCGCGGTACCGCTGACCAAGCGCTTCAAGCTGGGTTCGGTGCTGGGCTATCTGCTGGCGGGCATCGTGATCGGGCCGCAGGAGCTGGGCCTCATCAGTGATACGGCCGGCGTGGCGACCATCTCTGAATTCGGCGTGGTGTTGATGCTGTTCGTCATTGGCCTGGAGTTGTCGCCGCAGCGACTATGGGTGATGCGACGCCAGGTATTCGGCACCGGCTTGCTGCAGGTGCTGGCCAGCAGTCTGGTCATTGGCGTGGCGGGCTACTACCTGTTCGGTCTCACGGTAAACGCGGCGACCGTCGTTGGCGCCAGTCTCGCGCTGTCGTCCACCGCCTTTGGCTTGCAGATTCTCGCCGAACGCAAGGAAGCGGGCACGCCCTATGGTCGCCAGGCCTTCGCCATTTTGTTGTTCCAGGATCTTGCCGCCATTCCGCTGATCGCCGCCGTGCCCTTGCTGGCCAGCGCATCGACCAAGCACGGTTTCGACGTGATGGCGGTGGCGCGCACAGTGGGCATCATCATTGCGGTCATGGTCGGCGGCCGCTATCTGCTGCGCCCGGTGTTTCGCTTTGTCGCCAAGGCCGACACCATTGAAGTGTCCACCGCCACCGCGCTGCTGGTGGTATTGGGCACGGCGTGGCTGATGGAAGTGGTGGGGGTGTCGTCGACGCTGGGTGCATTCCTGGCCGGCGTGCTACTGGCCGATTCGGAATACCGACACGATCTCGAATCGCACCTCGAGCCGTTCAAGGGTTTGTTGCTCGGGCTGTTCTTCATCAGCGTCGGCATGTCGATGAATATCAGCCTGCTGTTGCATCAACCACTACGCGTGGCGTTGCTGGTGGTGGTGCTGATGCTGATCAAGGGTGCCTTGTTGGTGCCGCTGGGACGCGTGATTGGCCGGTTGGATCGCCGCGATGCGATGCGCCTGGCAGTGTTGCTTGCGTGCGGTGGCGAGTTCGCGTTCGTGGTGCTCAAGCTGGCGCGCGAACAAAACCTCATCACGGCCGAGCAGCATGGCCTGCAAGTGCTGGCCATCACGTTGTCGATGGCCATCACCCCGCTGCTGGTCACGGTGTACGGCAAAATGTTCAGCGCCAAGCCGAAGAAAACGCGCGAGTTCGACACCATCGTGGCTGACTCGCCGCGCGTGATCATCGCCGGCTACGGGCGCATGGGCCAGATCGTCTCTCGCGTGCTGCGCGCGCAGGGCATTTCGTTCGTGGCGTTGGATCACTCGGTGGAGCAGATCGACCTGGTGCAGCGATTCGGCAGCGCCAGCAATCTTTTCTACGGTGATCCCGCGCGTCCGGAGTTGCTGCGCGCGGCACAGGCCGATCAAGCCGATGTGTTTGTGCTCGCCACGGATGATCCGGAAGATAGCCTGCGCACCGCGCGCATCGTGCGGCAGATGTATCCGGGCTTGAAGATTGTCGCGCGGGCACGCAATCGTCAGCACGCGTGGCGCCTGATGGACCTGGGCGTGGACCTTCCCGTTCGCGAGACGCTTTACTCCAGCCTCAAGATGTCGCGCATGACGTTGGAAGCCTTGGGCACGCCGGCCGAGCTGGCGGCCGATCGGGTGGAGCGTTTCCGTCGGCACGACGCGGAACTGCTCAAGCGCCAGTATCTGGTTTACGACGACGACGCACGCATCGTGCAAACCACCCGCGAGGCGCTGGCCGATCTCGATCAGTTGTATCAGGCCGATGCCGAGCCTGAGCCAAGACGCGTGCGCAACAAGCCCACGGGTGTAACGCCGGGCGATGAAGATGTGACGCGCTGAGTCCTGGACGGCTAAACACATGATTGTTTCAGTCGTTCGTGTGGCACGCGTGACGTTTGCTGCGCCGCCGCAAGAGGCCGCCACATCTTACGTTGTCGGCGTAACTCATTTCGGTTCGGATAAGGAAAGATGGTGCTCGCTCGCAGGTCGTGCCGCCGGGGGGTGGGTCATCTGCGGGATCGGGTTTGCCCGACGCCAGTCTTTCGAGAATGAACCAGCGCGCCGCTATCCATCCCGTCGTCATCCGTTTTGGACGGCTGGGTGACACCATCCTGCTGCAACCCCTGTTGCACAAGCTGCGCCGTCGCTACGGCGGCGCCTGCCGGCTGGTATCGCTGGGCGACTGCTCGCGTGTGCTGTACGAAGGCAGTGAAGACGTCGCCGAAGTCAGGCACTTCACCAGCCAGAACGGCGCGCTATGGCTGAACCCGCAGCGCTTGCGCACCGCGCTGGCGTTGCGTGGCATGCGTGAGTCGCCTTTCTATGTCTGCGAACCTGATGTGCGCACGCGCACCAAGGTGCGGCCGATGCTCGCGGTGGCAGGCATCGCGCCGGAGCAATGCGTTTTTATCGAAGACACGCCGCTGCTGCCCGATGAGCATTGGGCAGACTGGTTGATGCGCTTTGCGGACAACACGCCCGCGGCGTTTGGCGATATCGCCTGTGCGGAAGAGGGCTTGTCCGCCGCGCCAAGGCTGCTGCCGACCATGGCAGAGCAGTGCGAGGCACAGGCGTGGCTTGCCGCACGTGGTCTGCAGGAACGTCCGCTGGTGCTGCTACAGCCTGCCAACAAGCGCACGATGCGCTGGAATGGCGTGCGCCAGGCCCATGACGATGACAAGTCGTGGCCGGTCGAGCGGTGGGCTGCGCTCGCGCGCGCGATTGTCGCGGCGATGCCCGATGCGCATGTGCTGCTGTGCGGTTCGTCGGAGGAGGCCCTATACCTCTCGTCGATCAGCACGGCGGCGGGGCATCCGCAAGTCATCGCGCCCAAGGGTGGCCTGCCACTGGGTCATCTGCGTGCTCTGTTGCATGTGGCGCACAGCATGGTGTCGGTCGATACCGGGCCGGCGCATCTTGCCGCGGCGGTGGGCTGTCCGTTGGTGGTGCTGTTTGGTAATCGGTGGCCGTCGATGTGGACGCCACGTAGCGCCACGGGAAGCGCCGTCAGTGTGCTCGGCGGCTTGCCGCACGTGCCGCGCGTGGACCACATCGCCTTGCCGTCGGTAGTACACGCGTGGCGGCAACTGCCGTCACGTCCGGAACCCGCTGCCCGGCACCTGATGGAAAGCGCCGCCAGGGCCGCCGGGATGCCGCGTGAACCGCGCCGGGGCCTGTTTTCACGCAGGCCGGCCCGACGCGAGCACGCGTAAAAGCGCTGGCTTTCAGTCCGCCGGTTGCGCCGGCTGCCGCAACATCTGCCGCACATTGGGAACCGCGCCGCTGGTGCGTGCGGCCAGTTCGTGCGCGATATCGATATAGCCAATGGCTCTGGCCACATCGGCAGCGGTGCGGCCGAAGGCATCGGCTGCCTGGCGGTCGGCACCACGTGCCAACAGCACGCGTGCAGGCGCCAGCAGGGCATGCATGGCGCAGGCATGCAGCGCGGTGACGCCGCGCTGGTCGGCATGTTCCAGTTTGGCGCCAGCGTCCAGCAACACCGGCACCAGCGCGCCAATGTGGGTGGGGTCGCAATCGCTGCCCGGGCGCAGGTGGGCACCAAGCAGCAACAGCAGCGGCGTCTTGCCTTCCTTGTCGGCGAGGCTGACGTCGGCATCGCGCTTGAGCAGTGCGTCGAACAGGCGGCGCGCGCGCAGGCTGTCGTTATGGTCGAAGCCGTATTGGGCGGCAGCGTGCAACGCGGCGTGTCCGCGCGCATCCACCGCGTTCACATCGGCACCGCCTTCGAGCAGTTGTTCGGCGATCTCGGGATAACCCATCG
Organism: uncultured Gammaproteobacteria bacterium; assembly: GCA_963783075.1. GTDB lineage: Bacteria > Pseudomonadota > Gammaproteobacteria > Xanthomonadales > Rhodanobacteraceae > Dyella. Next base: position 1,444,197 of record CAWAMF010000001.1, read on the forward strand.
CCGCGGCGATCATCAATGCGGTGGCCTCGCCCGGCAGGCGTTGGTCCACCGGCACACCCTGTTGCAGCAGCAGGGCTACCAGCGGTTCGCGCCGCGCACTGACCGCAGCGGCCAACGGCGTCATGCCGTTGGTAGCGGCAAGCGTTGCATCGGCACCCTTGTCCAGCAGCAACGCAGCAACGTCGCGCTGGCCGGCGCCACAGGCGTGCAACAGCGCGGTGGCGCCTTGGTGGTCGGGCGTGTCGACGGCAAAGCCGAGCTCCAGCAGGCGGTCCACTGCGCCGACTGCACCGGCTGTAGCGGCCACCGGCAGGTCGTCGGCGCGCAACGGGCGAGCGGGGCGTGCCCAGTCATTCCAGTTCATCCAGCGCTCGACCGCGCCGTGCTCCAGCGACAAGCCGTGCGGCGTCTCGCCGTTGGCGTCGATCGCCTCGGGGTCGGCGCCGTGCGCGACCAGCGCGCGTACCAGCGGCAGCGCGCGCTCGCCATGTTCCAGCGCGGCGAACAGCGGCGTGCGGCCGCTGCTGTCACGTGTATTGGGATCGCAGCCACGTGCAAGCAACGCCTGCAGCAGCGCGCTGTGGCCGTAAGTAGCCGCCAGGTGGACGGGCGTGCGCTCGCGTGCATCCGGACCAAACGGGTCGGCGCCGCGCTCCAGCATGACCAGTGGCAAGGCAGCGCCTTGTGCGCTGTCTTCCAGTCGCTGCAGGGTTTGCGCCAGCAGGCCCGCGCCCGCCGGCGTCGCGCTGGCTTGCAACAAGTCTTCTACGGCTTCAGTCGCGGCGGGCAATTGCTGCAGCAGGGCGTCGAACAGGCGGCGGCCGAGCGGCGGCAATTGCGCTTCGTGGCCCTCGGCGGTATCGGCGTCATCCACCAGCTGCGGCTGCAGGCGGGCTTCGGGATCGAGCGCGTGATCGAGCAGCCAGCGGCGCGCGGCGCCTTGGCCCGGCGCAGCCAGATCCAGATAAAGCTGTGCCAATTGCGACTGCGGCCACTCGCGCACGCGTGCAACAAAGGTGGACACGATGGCCCAGTGACCGAAGCGCAGGGCATCGAGCAGGTGGGCCGGAGTGTCGGCACCTTCGGGCAACGCGTCCATGCTCAGCGTGGCGGGAAGCGGCGTGTCCGGATCGAGCAGGGTGACCAGATCCCAGCGTCCTGCGGCGGCGGCGTGATCGAGCGCGCTGCGGCCGTCACCACCGACGGTTTTGGGTTCGGCGCCAAGCGCCAGCAGGGCGCGCACCATGTCGGCATGGGCATGCGGTGACTGACAGGCCAGGGTTAGCGCATCGCGGCCGTGGCTGTCACGCACACGGGCGTCGGGCTGCGCTTCGGCCAGCAGTTTCACGATGCCGACCACGCCGGCACGGGCGGCTTCCATCAGCGCGGTGCTGCCGTGACGATCGACCAGCGTGACATCGGCACCTGCAGTGCGCAGGGTGCGGGCAATTTGTTCGTGGCCTTCGGCGGCGGCGGCCATCAGCGCGCTGCGATGGCGCGCATCCACGGCATTGATTGCAGCGCGGTGCTTGAGCAGCAGCTTGACGCCCTCGACGTCGTCGTCCGCCACACCCGCAGCGGCGACCAGCGCAGGTTCGCCGTCCGCGGGCGTGGGCTTGGCGCTGCGTTCGAGCAGGAATTTCGCCACCGCCCAGTTGGCAGCGCGACAAGCGATGGCGAGCGGGCTGAGGCCGGCCTTGTTGAGCGCATTGATCGACGCGCCGGCGTCCAGCAGCATGGCTGCCACGATCGGTTCGCCGCTGAGCACGGCGCCGTGCAGCGGCGTGTTGCCTTCCGCGTCGGTGGCGAGCGGGCTGGCGCCGTTGGAGAGCAAAGTCATTACGGCTTCGGCGCGGCCGTGCCAGCTGTCGCGCGTGGCGGCGAGCAAGGGCGTCAGCCCGCCGCTGGCGCGATTGACGTCGGCGCCCTTGGAGATCAACGCGCGCAGCAGGCGCATATCGGGCAGCAGTGCGGCCAGCATCAACACCGGTCGTTGGTCGCGCTCGCCGTTGGCGGGTGCGGTGTTCGGGTCGGCGCCGGCCTCCACCAGCGCCAGCGCGCGCTCGATATCACCCTCGCGCGTGGCCATCAGCAGGGCCTGCGCTTGTTCGGGCGTGCCGGCGGTGCGTTCTTCCTCGCTCAGCCGCGGCGCGGGCTTGGGCACCGGGACAGGCGCAGGCGGCACATCGATGACGCCCGCAGCGGGTTGGCGGGCCTGGCTGCGCCCTTCGCACAGCAACGCGCGCAGCGTGCGATTGGCAATCACCAGGCAGCCCAGCGGCATCAGCACCACGCCGTAGATGGCCAGGGCAGCGGTGCGCAGCTCCGATGGCAACACCCCATAGAGTCCGGTGAGCGCAATGGCGACGAAGGCCAGTACCAGCAGCGAGAAGGCGGCCGGCAGGAAATGGGTGAAGAAGCGTTCCTCGCGTGACAGGTGGCGCCCAAACGCGAGGCTGCGAGCGGTGGCGGTAAAGATCCACGAGCCGTCGCTCTGCGCCGGATAGGCGTCATCCCACACATACACCAGGCCGAATGCAGGCCAGCCACGCCATAGCGCCGCCAGCGCAATCACCAGGGCACCGGCAAGCATCAGCGCCGCGCCCAGGCTTGGCGCCTGGTTGAGCTTGAGCATTGGCCAGGCGACCAAAAGAAACACCAGCACCACGTAGCCGGTGAACATCACCAGATAGGCCGCGCCGCGGCGTAGCACGGTACGGCCAAAGCGCGGCTCGGGATCAAAACCGATCGCGTGGCACACCGCCGCCATGGTCAGCGCATTGGCGAGCAGCAAGGGAATCAGGGCCAGAGGGTGCGCGCCTAACGCGGCGATCGCGGTGGCGATCAAACCGGGCACGAACCAGGCGAGGGCTTGCAGGAACGGGGGCGGGCGACGCGTTTTTGAATAGGCCATGGGCGCGAGTATAGGAATCGTTACAAATCGAGACGGTAATCGGGTGTTAACGGCGGCGTATGGCGAAGGCTTTATCGCCGATCACGGTTCGGGTCGTGCGGTGCGGTCTTGTAATCCGGATGGTTGGCTGCGGCCAGCGTCTGTTGTGGCGGCATCTGCAGATGCCAGCCCTGCTCGCGCAGATGCTCCATCACGAGCGCGGCGTCCTCGATGGGAAGCTTGCGATCGCCACTGAGCTCCACCTCGAGGGTAAAGCGCAACTCGCCAAGCATCAGCGCCAGAGACTCGGGGATGCACGCGACGTCATCACGGTGGCGCAGCCATAGATAGGTATCAGGCTTGCGCAGGCTGGCATAGACAAAACAGTGCATGGCGACACCCGTCGGCGTGAATCAGGAGGATGGGCGCACTAGCTGGCGCAAGTGGCAAGGGTAACAGCCCATGGCGTGATCGTCGTGGGAGACCGCCAGACGGGACATCTTCGGTCAACGCCAGCGAACGCCAAGAATGCGCTTCCATCCACGGGGAACTTTGCTGCGAATGCACTTGCAAGGCCTGCACCGAGCCGGCACAGTGCCCGGCCCGGGGTCAAACGCACGTATGAAAGCAGGGCGGACGTCAGGCCCCCCGCCAGACCCGAGCCGTAACCAATATAAGCAGGAGCCTTACCTGATGCAGATGTGTTTCCGTCAATTTTCACGTGCGGGTCGTCCGCTCACGCTTGCCGCGCTGAGTCTGGCCGTCCTGGGCGCCCTGGCCGCTCCCCAGCGTGCCCAAGCGAGTGCTTTCCAGCTGCATGAAGACAGCGCAGCGGCCATGGGCCGCGCCTATGCCGGCTCCGCAACCGCCGGTGGTGACGTTTCGGTGGTGGCCAACAATCCGGCTGCCATGAGCGACCTGCAGGGCACGTATTTCCAGGCGGACGTCACCGCCATCAATTTCGGCACCAAGTTCAGTGGCTCGGCCACCGATGCCCAGGGTCGCCCGATCACGGGTGGCAACGGCGGCGACGCCGGCACCACCATGCCGGTCCCGGCGTTCTTCTTCGAGACGCAGTTGAACGACAAGTGGCACGTCGGCGCGGCCTTCACCGTGCCGTTCGGTTTCCAGACCGAGTACGACCAGAACTGGGAAGGCCGTTACAGCGCCATCAAGTCCAAGTTCGAGTCGCTCGACGGCACCCTGTCGGCGTCTTACAACGTCACCGACAACTTCGCGCTGGGCGTGAGCGGCATTGCGCAGAAGACCTCGGCGACGCTGACCAGCGCCATCAACTACAACGGCGTGGTGTCGCAGCTGGTCGGCCCGGGGCTCGCCAATGCTCTGGTGCCTCCGGGCTCGGACGGTATCGCCACCATCAAGGGCAATGACTGGGCCTACGGCTGGCAGCTGGGCGCGTACTGGAAGCTGACCCCGAACGACAGGCTGGCTCTGGACTACCGCTCGAAGATCTCGCACACGCTCGAAGGCACCGCCAACTTCACCGTGCCGGCCAACGTGCAGACGCTGTTGCCGGTTGCCAGCGCACTGCTGGGTGGTACGCCGTTCCAGCACACCGAAGGTACCGCGCCGTTCACCACGCCGGCCGTGGCGACCGCCAGCTACTGGCATCAGGCTGAGAAGTTCGGCCTGGGCATGGATGTGTCCTGGACCAAGTGGGACGTGTTCAAGAACCTCACGGTGAACTACGCCAACCCGGCGCAGCCGCAGAGCAACGAAGCGTTCAACTGGCGTAACAGCTGGTACGTGGCCGTTGGCGGCGACTACTACCTCAACGACAAGGTGACCCTGCGCGCCGGTATCGCGCTGGATACCACGCCGACCGTCACGGAGACCCGCGATCCGCGCGTGCCCGATGGCACCCGTCAGCTGGTGTCCGTCGGCATGGGCTACAAGGCCAGCGAGCACCTGGTGCTGAACGCGTCGTTCGCTCACATCTTCGTGAACAGCGCGCGTATCAACACCTTGAGCCCGACCGGCGACTCGCTGATCGGCAGCTCGGACGACTACGGCAACCTGCTGAGCTTCTCGGCGCAGTACAAGTTCTAATCGCGGTACGCCGCGGACCGGAACGATGCAAGAAAAAGCCCCTCATCGAGGGGCTTTTTTTTACGCCAGCATGTCGCGTGCGCGCTTATGGGTAGGTGCGCTCGTCGCTGTTCACAAGCGGCTGATGCGATACATCGCGGTAGCGTGTGCCGGCAGGCGAAGCTTGATGGAGCCGTCGCCCTGTGCCTGCGTATGCGCCCAAAGGTCACGCGAGCTATAGGTGGCATTGGCCTGCAAACCTATCTCGCTGGCCGCCACGGTGACGTCGCGTGCGCTACGCGCTTCGTTGAACACCGCCACGGCCACGCTGCCATCTTTCAGCGGCTTGACGATGACGTGGATGCCATCCGCATCGCGCACCTGCTTGCCCTGCACGCCGAGCGGATCCTGATCCACGGCGATTACATCCCGGTTGAGCAGAATTTCCAGCGCTTCGGGCTTGATCGTGCGCAGGTCGGTGCCGATCAATAGCGGTGCGGCCATGATCGACCACAGGCTGAAGTGGCTGCGGTATTCGACATCGGTCATGCCGCCGTTGCCTACTTCGAGCATGTCCGGATCGTTCCAGTGACCGGGGCTGGCGTAGCTGTCGAGCACCACGTTCTGTTTGAAGATCTTCAGCATGGAGCGGTAACTGTCGCTGATATCACCGGTGGTGCGCCACGAACTGGCCTCGACCGGCGGCTTGCCTGCCCACAGCCACGGCTTGTTCTCTCCCCATTCGCACATGCTGAAGAAAATCGGCCGACCACTGGCACGCAGCGCTTCGGCCATCGCCGTGTAGCGTTGCTGGGCATCGATCTTCTGGTTGTTGCAGTTGTCGTACTTGAGATAGTCCACACCCCACGAAGCGAATGTCGCGGCATCCTGTTTCTCGTGGCCGAGGCCACCGGGGAAGCCGCGGTTTTCCTTCAGCGGCTCGCAGGTGGATACGCCAGCACTCGAGTACAGGCCGAATTTCAGGCCGCGCTCGTGCATGTAGTCGGCCAGCGCCTTGATGCCGCTGGGAAAGCGCTGCGGATTGGCCTGCAGATTGCCGTCCTTGTCGCGTTGCCAGTTGGCCCAGCAGTCGTCGACGTTGACGTAGTGGTAGCCTGCATCGCGCAGACCAAGGCTGATGAACTTGTCTGCGATGCCGCGGATCATTGCTTCATTGAATTCATCGCGGCAATGCGTGGAATTCCAGTTGTTGAAGCCCATCTGTGGCAGCGCCGGGGCGGCTTCTTCTGCCTGAGCCGGAATGGCGGCGACATAGAGCACGAAAGTCAAAGCGACTGAAGCAACAGCACATAGCAGGCCATGCATGGAACGACTCATCGACTTCTCTCCACGGTAGATGAAATGGAATGGCGTTTTCCCGAGTGATGCGCAAAAGGTTTTTTTGAGAGGCATCAAGCGATGCCTCAATGCACGTGCTCGATCGTCGTTCCAAGAAGCGGCTGGTTCACCATATTCAACACGGGTTGACCTTCCACCAGCAGGTCCAGGATCACCAGCTGATTGTCCTTGGGCTTGAGCCACGCACCGGGTACGTACAAGGTGCGTTGCGGGCCGATTTTCCAGGTACGCCCCAGCGGATGTCCGTTGAGCCAGACAAAGCCTTTACCCAGGCCGGCAGTGTCCAAGAACGTATCTGCCGAAGCATCGCCCGATATCGGTGCATCGAACGCGCCACGATAGAGGCAGGGCGCATGTCGGCAGGGACCGGGCTGGTAGTTCAAGGAGGCACTGTCGGTGAAAGGCAGCGAATAGATCTGCCAGTCGAGCAGTGCATGACCGTGCAGGCTTACGTCGCCGAGAATGCCCTTGCGCTCGTTGACCAGCTTCTCGCTGAAGTTGATGCGTCCGGAGTTCTCCACCAGCAAGTCCAGCGTGTCGCCCTTGGTGAGTTTTATCGGCAGCCGGTCCTGCTTGAGCCGGCGATCGAGCGTGCCGATGCGTTTGCCGTTGACGTAGACCTGCACATAGTCGTGCAAGCCATCGATGCGCAATTGGCCTGTAGCATCGGCTTCCACGCGTTTTCGATAGAGGATGTCGCCGTAGGCTTGCCCCAGTTCCTCCATGCTCTTGAGTTCGTGAGAGGTCACGGGCGCGGGCAACGTCTCCCATAGCGAAACTGATTCGCCAAGCTTCACGTCATGGATGGATTGCGTGGCTGGGGTCGCAGGCACCGGCGGCAAGGCGGCCCCGGTGGCGTCGGCAATCGCTTGGCGCATCGCGTAATACTTGGGCGTGGGTCGCCCGCTTTCATCCAGCGGACTGTCGTAGTCGTAGCTGGTGACGTACGGCAGATAGTTTCCCTTGTCCCAATTGGCGCCGTTCATCCAGCCAAACGAGGTGCCACCGTGGAACATGTAGAGGTTGATGGAGTAGCCCTGCTTGAGCGTCCACGCCAGCTCCTCGGCGGCCTTCTTCGTATCGGCGACGTGGTGCGGTCCGCCCCAGTAGTCGAACCAGCCCACCCAGTATTCGCCTGCCATGAAGGGTCCGGCCGGCTGCCACTGATGTAGCTGATCGAACTTCGCGCGGGCGTGACCGACGCCGAAGTTGATCACCTTGGTCAGGCCGGGAAGGGATGCCGGCTGATCGGCACTATCCGAGGTGGTCAGCAGGGATGCATTGAATCCGCCGTCGACGAGGCTGCGGCGAATGTCTTCGAGATACGCAGAGTCTTTGCCGAAGCTGCCGTATTCGTTTTCGACCTGCACGGCGATGATGTTGCCGCCTCGCGCCAGTTGCAGCGGCGCCAGTTCCTGGCCCAGCCGATGCAGCCAACGCTGCGTTGGCTGCATGAATGCTGGATCTGTCGAACGAACCTTGGTGTCCTTGTCCTTGAGCAACCAAGCAGGGAACCCACCGAATTCCCATTCGGCGCATACGTAGGGACCAGGGCGAAGAATGACGTACAGCCCTTCCTGCTGCGCCTCACGAATGAACTCGGCGACATCGTTCTGACCGGAGAAGTCATAGTGACCCGGCTCCGCCTCGTGCGCGTTCCAGAACACATAGGTGGTAATGGTGTTCAGGCCCATGGCCTTGGCCATCTGCAGGCGTGCGCGCCAGTACTCGCGAGGGATGCGTGGGTAATGCATTTCACCGGCGATGATCTGGAACGGCTTGCCGTCCAGCATCAACTTGCCGCCTTCGACGCCCAGCGCATGCGTAGTGGCAACTTGCGCCGAAGCGTGCCCGTACACCAGCGCCACGCCAAGGCATAGTGCCCACTTCATGCCACGACCCACGGCCATGATCTTGTCTGCTTTTACGCTAGGCATGCCAACCCGTCCTCACTGCATTGTTGTCGTCGACGCCATCAACCCACGTCGATGTGGCTCGTGTCGCTCGCATCCATGCCAAACGCTGGCGGACGATCCGCAAGGGCCGCGCCAAACTGCTTGTTGGGTGTGCTGGCCATGTGGAACTCGAGCGTGCCGCCGGCAGCGAGCTCGGCGTGGCTGATCCAGCTACGCGTCCATGGCTTGCCGTTCCAGGTGACCGAGTGGATGTAAGGCTTGTCCGGTCCATTGCCCACGGTCTGGATAACCAGGCTGCGATCGCCGGTCAGCGACACTTCGGCGTGGTCCAGCAACGGACTGCCGAACACGTAATTCGCACTGACCGGGTCTACCGCATACAGGCCAAGCGTACTCATCACATACCATGCGCTCATCTGGCCGCAGTCCTCGTTACCGGCCAGACCATCAAGGTCCGCTGTGTACATGGTGTCCATCAGCATGCGCACGCGATGTTGGGTCTTGTAGTGCGCGCCGCTATAGGCATAGAGATAAGCCATGTGATGACTTGGTTCGTTGCCGTGTGCGTACTGTCCAACCATGCCGGCGATGTCCGGTGCCGCATCGCCAAGCACTTCGGAACTCGTGTTGAACAGCTCATCGAGCTTGCGTTCGAAAGCCTGCTGGCCGCCGAACAGGTTCATATAGGCATATAGGTCGTGCTGATTGAGAAAGGTGCCCTGCCACGCGTTCGATTCGGTGAAGTCACGCCAGCGCGACGAATGCCCCACGCCACGTGGATCGAACGGTTCGAGCCAATGGCCGTCTTCGGCGCGCGGACGCATGAAGCCGGTGCTCTTGTCGAACAGATGCCGGTAGTTGCGTGATCGCTGGCGAAGCGCCTGCGCATCACCATCAGCGCCGACGGCTTCAGCCATCCGCGACACGGCCCAGTCGTCGTAGGCATATTCAAGCGTCTTGCTGGCCGCCTCGCCTTCCTTGTCGCTGGGGATGTAGCCAAGCCTGCGGTAATAGGCAAGGCCGTGATAATCGTCATCCATCGCTCGCTTGCGATAGACCGGCCATGCTTGCGCATAGTCGATGCCCTTGAAGCCCTTGGCATGCGCCTCGGCTATCACCACGGCCGAGTGATAGCCGATCATGCAGCCGGTTTCTACGCCTTGCAGCGGCCAGACCGGCGGGCCGGCGGGACTCTCGACCGCCATGCGAACCAGTCCGTTGACCAGATCGGGCACCCGGTCGGGCTGGAACAACGTAAACAGCGGATGCAGGGCGCGGTACGTATCCCACAGCGAGTACGTGCTGTAGTTGTGTTGATCTTTCGGCAATTGATGTATCGCCAGGTCCATACCGCGATAACGACCATCGACATCGTCGAACAACGTGGGCGCCAACATCGTGTGGTACAGCGACGTGTAGAAGACGCGCAACGTGGATGCCGACGAAGTTTGCACGTGGATGCGGCTGAGTTCGCGTTCCCAGGCGTCCGCTGCCGACTGCTGTACCCGTTCGAAATCCCAGTCAGGAATTTCAGCGTCCAGGTTCCGTAATGCACCCTCGATATCGACGGCCGAAAGGCCGACCTTGACCAGCACCGGCGAGCTGGCGACATCCTTGATATGAAGCGCCGCCTTCAGATGCGTGCCATGCGCTTCCTTGGTGCCATCGGGCAATGCGGCTTCTTCTGAATACAGCGTCGCCTGCGAGAAAGGCCGAGACACCTTCATCGCAAAATAGATGTATCGGCCCTTGGCCCAACGATGGACGCAACGCCCACCTACCAATGTGTCGTTACCCACCAGGCGCAGTTGGGCATCACTGACGACGGTCGGAACGTTGGGCTTCTCGTGAAATCCGTGTGCCAGATCCACCAGCAAGTGGCCATCGCCGTCACCCTTGAAGGTATAGCGATGCAAGCCGGCGCGCAGCGTTGCGGTGAGTTCGGCCTGGACGTCGTGGTCGGTCAGGTGGACTCGGTAGTAGCCCGGGCTTGCCTGTTCCGAAGCCCGGTCGTAGCGCGAGCGGTAACCGCTGCCTGGATGACCGGTGCTGCCGTCTGCCAGTTGCGGCTGGTTACCCGCTGCGGCGTCATAGCGCGAGTGATAGTTCTCGTTGTCCGGCAAGCCGCGACCGCCTGCCTGCAACATCACGGCGCCTTGGGCCGGCATCACCAGCACATCGAGCATGTCGCTGTCGCCCGTGCCACTGAGATGGGTGTGGGAGAAGCCCATGATCGAGCCATCGCCCTGGTGATAACCCGAACAGGCATCCCAGCCGACATCGTGCGTGTCGGGGCTGAGTTGCATCATGCCGAAAGGCATCGTTGCACCGGGATACGTATGACCGTGTCCACCGGTACCGACGAACACATCAACATAGCGCGATACCCCTTCGCCGGCCGACGCAAGTCCATCGGCCTGTCTTCGGGCAACCGACGACCCAGCCAGTCGGCTGGCGAACGTGGGCAGCGAACTACCGAGCACGGCAAAGGCGCCGATGCCTTGAAGAAACTGGCGACGAGTCACGGCCATGCGGCGTTCTCCGACGTGGGATGTGGGTCGTTGTGGATCAAGACGCTGGTGTAGTCGACGTGATCCGGATACGTCCGGATCACGTCGTCACCACATCAGGTGGGTGCTGCACATATCGACGTTCAAGATCAGTGGCGCACTAGGGCTGATTGACCTCCACGCGCAGCACCGTTGACGCTTCCGGCAGTTCCACATGCCGCTCGTCACCATTCAAACGGCGTGCGGGCACCCACTGCTTGCCCTCGAACGTGCCCTGTTCGATCGACAGCAACTCGGCATCGCGCAGCGGCCCGTCGAGCTCGCGGAAGGTCACCTTGAAGCCGTGGCCGACAACCAGGAAATCGCGCGGACCCAGCTCGATGATCATGCCCGACGCGCGGCCCTTGTCCGGCGTGTACGGGACAGTGAACTCAACGTTGGCCGCCAGTCGTCCACCCAGCGGGATGGAATAATTCCAGTCCTCGCCATTGCCCGTACCCTGGATAATGGTGTGGATGTGCCCGGTGTTCTGGTACTGCGCGATCAGCGGCAGCAAGGGTTCAAGCACGCCATAAGTGTCGGCGAACATCATGCCGATGGCGGCTGCGTCGCCGCCCTTGGCGACATCATCGATGCCGAAGGGGCTGAAGCCGATGCCGTTGAAATCACCCAGCACCGTATAGGCAAATCCGACGAAGTACGGATTGAAATTGACTTCGGGCACCCAGAGCGGGTTGTCGGCGCGACGATAGACGGCGCTGACATCGTAGAACTTGGGGTAGTAGATATCGGGCGCGAGAATATCGATGGCCGGCGCGGCGGCCTTCCAGATGTCCAGCACATGTTCGGTGGCGCCACCACTGGGCCAGCGGCCCCCGCGCTCGACGCCTTCGATCTGCCAGACGTTGGAATACATCGGCAGCGCATAGGCCTGCTTGCCGGCCTTGGCAACCGCGTCGGTGTAGCTGGCCACATACCATGCTGAAAACGCTTCCGGCGCGAGGTTGCCGAACACCTGGCTCCACGTGCCGGTGCTGCTTGCATCAGGCAGCTTCAAGGCAGCTTTCATGCTTGTGGTGAGGGTTCCCTGGTGCTGACGCAGATAATCGACCAGTTGCGCCGGCACCGCACCGTCATACAAGTGCGTGGCGGCAGGGCTGTAATCGCGATCCGTGCCGATCAGGCCCGGTTCGTTTTCCACCTGCACCATCAGCACGCTTCGCGCTGCCTGGTCCGCGGTTTTGATATGGCCCATCAATGCCGCAAACGCGGTCGCATCAGCGGTGCGCGAAGCCTCGCCAATGGGCGAGAGGACGGCAGTTTCTTCGCCATGCGAACCAATGACGCGCTGGAAACGCTGCCTGTCACGCTTGACCCACTCGGGCGTGTAGTGGCTCTCGCCGTTCTTCCACGTGCCGAACCACAGGAACACCACATGCAGATTGCGCTTGCGCGCTTCGCGCAGCGTCGTGTCGACGGTGCTGAAATCGTACTTGCCGGGCTCAGATTCGACGGACTCCCAATAGATGGGCACTTCAACCACGTTGGCATGCATGCCTGCCAGTACGTCCATCGCCTTGGCCAGGTCCTCCGGATTGCCGGTGGACGAGTTATGAATCTGGCCGCCCAGGATCAGGAACGGGCTGTCGTCCACCATCAGCCGATATTTGCCATCGGTGTGTTCGATGCGGGGTATCGGGTGCGCCGTGCCGGTCGCCGAGGTGCAGGCCGATGTACTCAGCAGGGCAGCCATGACACAGGCCGCAAGGGTTCCACGCATATTCATTTCCTGGCTCCTTAAGGAACAAATGCAATTCAAAGTGCGGCACCGTGCACGTTCAACGGGCCGGACACTGGGCAAAGGGCCAGCAGCCCCTGGGGCAAATCCCAGAGGTTGTGGTCACAAGGCGATGCTTGAGGGGGCGCCCGCAGGCGCCACCCTCTGTTTCTCAAACCGGCTTAGAACTTCGTACGAAACTCGATCCCGAAAGTGCGCGGCGGCGTGATGGTGGCGTAGGGGGTGCCGAAGACATCAGTCGTTTCGTTGCCGACGCCAAGCACGTAGCGCTGGTTGAACAGGTTGTTGACGTACAGGCCAACGCCCCATTGACCATTCGGGGTGTGCCAGTCAAGACGCGAGTCCGTGCGTTGCTGCGACGTGCCGATGGTGAACGCCGGTGTGCTGTAGCACGAACCCTGGATGCCGGAATCGGCATTGCAGCGAGTGGGGCCGTGATAGGCATATTGCATGTTCCACTCGAGATCACCGTTGAACACACCATGCCAGGTGTAGTCGAAACCAGTGGTCGCCGAGAAGTAGGGCGTGCCGGTCGGCTGCCCATTCAGGCTCACGCCCGACGTGGAGACGGCACTCTCATACGTGCTGTCGATGAATGCGCTGTTGAAGTTAAGGCGGAGGCCATCGACGGGCTGCCATTGCGCTTCAAATTCCAGGCCGTTCGCTTGCTGGTCGCTGGTGCTGACCTCGTAGAACGGCACGCCGGAGCCGCTGCTGTTGGGGTTGAGCACGTTCGATTGCAGGTTCGAATAGCGATAGTGATAAGCCGACGCGTTGAACAGGAGGTTGTATTCCGGCACCACCATCTTGATGCCGGCCTCGTAGTTCATCACGTGTTCCGGCGCGTAGAGCGAGCCAACTGACAAGCTGTTGTAGCCGCCGGCCTTGTAGCCCTTGGTTATCGATGCATAGGCCATCACGTCGGGCGTGAACTTGTAGCTGAGCACGCCACGCGGGCTCACGTCGTGCCAGGAGTTGTGCGCTTGGACGGGAATGCCCACGGCCTGAGGAAAGACCACGTTGCTGCCGAACGCAGTCAACGCCTGCTGCGCCTCGGGGGGAAGCAGATCGTAGATCGGTACGCCAAAGAGCGTGTTGGTCTGCAGCTGCTGCACGGTCTGGTCGAACGCCGTGGCCTGGCGCGGCGCGTTGTACCAGGAGAAGTCTTTGTCATCCTTGGTGAAGCGAACGCCGGTGGTCAGGTCGAGCTTGTCACTGAGGTGCCAAATCATGTCACCGAAGGCTGCATACGACTTGAAATTGCCGTCGTTGCTGATCTGCTCACGCCACGGATCGCCGAGCAAGTTGTACGGAAGCCCGAAGGATTGAAGGCCCTGCGAGATCTCGGTGAGCGGCAAGCCCACGCCGTCGACGTTTTGCGCCAGCGTATCGAGACTATCCGTATTGGTATTGACCTGGCTGGTCTGGCGGGCCTGTTCCGTATAGAAACTCACGCCCGAGACCCAGTCCACCACGTCATTACTGCCCGACAGCTTGAATTCCTGGTACCAGCTGTTGTTGTGCTCGATGTTGGCGGTGTCGAGATAGCTCACGACATGATCGGTGCCGTCGTTATCCATGTCGTTGTAGGTCTTGAAAAACCGCCACGCCGTGGTCGAGGTGAAACTGCCCCATGAAAAGTCGTGATCGACAACTAGCGTGGACCCATCGAAGTGACGCGTCTCGCCAGCGGTGATCGCGTCGTTGTACAACGGCGCGCGAAGCGGATTGAGGAACGTTGCTGGGTCGGGCGGGAACGCTGGACGCTCGTTGGTATCATTGGAGAGTGGCACGATGCCAATCTGCGGCCGCGGCGGCTGGTCGAGGCGTTCGTGATCCCAGGAAAGCAGCACGCGCGTGTCGGGCGTGACGTTCCAGCGGTACACCATGCGGGTACCCCAGTCATCGTTTTTGCCGTAATGCTGGCCGTTGGCCTGGTTGGTGATCCAGCCGTCGCTCTGGTTGTCCACGACGCTTACACGTAGCGCCATGTCCTTGTTGATGGGCAGGTTGAGCAAGGCGTTGGCATAGCGCTCGCCGTCGTTGCCAAAACGCACCGTGGCATTGCCTTCGAACTTGTCGCTCGGTTCGTTGGTGACGATCGAGATCGCACCGCCGGCGGCATTGCGTCCAAACAAGGTGCCCTGCGGGCCCTTGAGCACCTCGATGCGCTGGATGTCGTTGAAGGCCAGCAACGCGCCGCCCGATCGGGCCGCATAGACGCCATCGATGTATACGCCGACGGCCGGCTCCGTGCCCACGCCGAAATCTGCAGTGCCGATGCCACGCAGCGAATAGTGCGGCTGCGTCGGCTGGCTGCCGTCCACACCAAGGCCCGGCACAAAGTCCGACATCTTGCTCAGGTCCGTCGCGGCCAGCTGATTGATCTGGTCGGCCGTGATGATCTGCAGCGCAATGGGTACTTGCTCCATCTCCTGCGAGCGGCTCTGGGCCGTCACCGTGATGTTGCCCAGCGTCTTGGCCTTGGACTGATCCGGCGCCGTCTTGTCGGCCGGCGGTTTTGCGGGCGAGGCGACGCTGCTCGCATCTTGATCGGTGCCATCGGCGGTGGCCGCCAATGGGGCGCATAAAAGCAACGCAACGCCGCTGAAAAGCGCGTGGCGCAGGCACTTGGAAAGTGCACGTTCTTGTATCGGCATAGCTCCCCCACCCCAAATCATCGCAACGCCTTTGAAGGTCGATGCTTATCGTTTATTTGATGCGTTCTCTATCGGGTAAAACCCCGAAACGCTGATGCCGAAAAAGAACGCGATAGTTGACACCAAACAGCGCTAACACCACGCACATGGCGAGTCCCCCGGCGATCAGCGGTATGTGCTGAACGTCATCGCCACGCACGCCAAACGAGGCCGCAAGCGGCCCGAATCCACTACCCAGCAGCTGTGCTGCCGGTACCAGCATCGCCACACGGCCGCTCGGATCGATATCGAACGCAAGTCGGTAATGAAATGGCATCTGGAACAGCCATACGAAACCGAACAATCCGCACAACGCGGTAAACGCAAAAACACTGTGATAAGGCAGCCCATGCAGCGCCAGGCCGATGGACGCAAATACAACTGCGCTCACCACGATGGCGGGCGCCACGCGCCACCGGCGCACCGCGATGGATGCCACGCTGCCGCCGACGATCTGCATGATCAGCACCAGGGCAACCAGCACGTCGGCATCTTCGGTAGCGATGCCGGCCGCCTTTCCCAGCGGTTCCAGGTAGGCCCACAGCGTGCCCACTGCGCTCAGGTGGGCGAATGGCACCAGCAATCCCCAGAAGCCGCGCAGCGAGACCACCGACGGCGTTACGGCGTCCGTATGTGTTCCGACCTGCTTTGGCAGGTATCTGACCACCAGCAACAGCAGCAGCGATGCCACGGCAAGCGCCACGAATCCCTCGCCCCAGCCGAGGAAGTGAAGCGAGACCTTGGCGAGGACGAACGCCACGCCGGCCTGTGCGAGCGTCTGGGCTGTCAGGAAGATGCCGGCCAGGCGATCAGGTTGGCGTGTGCGGACCATCACTGCGGTGGTAATCCAGAACAGGCTGGCCTCCGCCAGCCCCGCTGCAATACGTACCGCGAGACACGGCAGATCTCCGCGCACCGCCAAGGTAAGGAGGTCGAGGGCGGCCAATACCAGGCATGAAAGCACGGCTACCAGATGAAGGTGGCGCAGCGAATACAGCTTTCCGGCAAGAATGACGCCGACGCCCAGCGCGAGAATTTCGCCCATCGCCACCAGGCCGACGCCATCGAGCGAAACGCGTTGCTGCTCGACCAGGTGGCCAAGCAACAGTGGCTGCAGTCCGAGCATCATCAGCGCGACGCAACCCACGGCCAGCGCGGCAACGATCTGTGAGCGTCGAAAATCAATCGAGACCGATGTCGTCATGGGCGTGCCATCGCTAAGCCTGATTTACGTCGCTGCATGCCAGTCACCTCAGTAGCCTTTCACTTCTTCGGGCAACAGGCCTTGGGCGAAGCGTGCTTCGGCGCGTCGCTGGTCCTTCTTCAGGCGTCCATTGGCGATCCTGCATACCCACCAGGGAAGGGTGTGGATGGCCAGGCCCGTCGCGGTAGCCAGCACATAGGCCTTGGCGCACTTCTCCAGCAGTTCGGCGTTCAGCACCAGGCGTTGCGCAGTAGCGCCAAACACCAGTACCTGGTTGCCGCACACCCACACATTGCCGCCCGTTTCCAGGCATCGCTTCGCGTCGCCGTGAATGTTGTTTCCCACCCGTGGCAAGGGCGGCGGGGTACGTCCCAGATGCCGCGCCTGTTCGTCGAACACCTGCGGCAGGTGGCCGCCGAAGTTGCCGAGGAAGCGGCCGTACGTGCCGCCGCCGATGGCGATGGCGCCCACGTCATGGCGTGCCCGGTAGATCGCCGCATGCAAGGTATGCGCGCTCTCTTCGCCCGCCGTCATCGGTACGCGCAGCGGCTCGCTGCCGGGCATGCCCACCAGCATGTCCTGCGTGCCGGGAAGCCGCATGGAAACACTGGCGCCGATGCCGAGCAGATGCTTGCCGTCCAGGCGGTGCCAGGCATCCTCAAGCAGGTTCGACAGAGACGCGGTCATCAGACCAGCCTCAGCACGTCTTCAAAGCGATTCAGTGCATCGTCGATCACTGCGTCGGTGTCGGCCATGCTCGTGTAGATGCGGCTGCCGGCCAAGGTAATCAGGCCGTGCGCGGTATAGGCAGCGCCCATCTCTTCCAGCATGTGCTTGCGCTGCTTGGCTTCGTTCTTCGCCCGCGCCAGCTTGAGCAGGTTGCTGGTATCCAGCAGCATCACGCCGGAGGTCTGCAGGTGGACGATGGAGCCCATGTTGTAGGCAACGTAGGGCAGGCCGAGCCGTTCGATGATTTTCTCCAGGCCCTCACGCAGCCGATCGCCCGCACGGCCGGCCTTCACCGCTGCATCGGTCCGTTGCATTTCCTGCAGGGCGTAGTAGCCGGCAGCGCACGACAGCGGATTGGCGGTAAGCGTGCCGCCGACGAAGGCGCGCTTGGTGGTGGTGCCGATGCCACCGACCAGCATCATCATGACGTCGCGCTTGCCGCCGATACCGCCGGCCATCGGGTAACCGCCGGTAAGGCATTTGCCGAGCACCGTCAGGTCCGGCTTGACGTTGAAGTACGCCTGCGCGCCGCCGAGGCCGGCGCGAAAGCCGGTGACGACTTCGTCGAATATCAGCAGGGCGCCGAATTCATCGCAGAGCCGGCGCACCTGCGCGTTGAAGTCCTTGCTGACTGGCCGCGTGCCGCTCTCGGGCCCGAACGGCTCCACGATGATGGCGGCGGTGCCACCGCGCAGGCGATTCCATTGCAGCTTTCGGCGAATCGCCGCCAGGTCGTTGGGAAGGCTTTCCTGCGTGCCAGCGGTCGCCCCACGCGGAATGCCGATGGCTTCCATGCGCCCCGTGTTGGGCAGGCGCATGCCGTAGACCATCTGGTCGCTCCAGCCGTGATAGCCGCCGCCAATCTTGATGACGCGTTTCTTGCCGGTATAGGCGCGCGCCAGGCGGATTGCGCCCATGACGGCCTCGGTGCCCGACCCCATCATGCGCAGCATGTCTACCGAAGGCATGAGCTCGCACACCAGTTCGGCCAGCTTTACCTCGTACTCGTGCAGCAGGCCGGTGGTCGGGCCACACTCCTCCAGCAGCCTCTGCACCTTGGCAAGCACGTTCGGATCATTGGAGCCCAGCAAGGTCGGGCCGCCAGCCTGCAGAAAATCGATGTAGCGATTGCCATCCAGATCCACCATATGGGCGCCGCGGGCCTCTTTGACGGCAAGCGGGAACGGATGGTTGAACGCGAGATTGTGCTGAACGCCGCCGGGAATGACGCGCTTGGCCTCTTCGGCCAGGCGCTTCGAGGCCTGGCAACGCTGCTCGAAATAGTCGAGCACTTTGGCCATGGCGTCGCGCCGGATCGGCCGGATCGGTTGCTTCACCAGCGTGTCGAAGCGGCGGTAAAGCTCATCGGTATCCGGCCACTGCGAGACGGCGCTGCCAGCGGGGGGCGCGAGGGATATGGGTTTGGCGTTCATACAATCATTTCCTGGACAGGATGGGCATCGAGCGTCGCGATCAACTTCAGCAGCACAGCCTGCTGCGCCAAGGGTTGATCCGCTCGATTGGCAATGCGGTCACGCAGGTAATCAACGGCCAATGCTTCAAGCGCGACGATCGCGCGCAGGGTTTGTTCGGCGCTAGAGCCACAGCAAATGGCGCCATGTGTTCGAAGCAGGTAGGACTGAATGTCCGGGCGAAGCTTTCGGGCCAGTTTCTTCGATAGCCAGCTGGTGCCGGACGGCGCGTAACCGACGATCAGCACTTCGGGCCCGAGCAGCGCGCGATGCTCCAGGCGAAGCACCGGCAGGGATTGCCCCAGCAACGTGCATGCGCTGGCCGCAGGCTGGTGCGTGTGTATGCTCGCCTGGCAATCGGTGCGTGCGCGCAATATCTGCGCGTGCATGCCGGTTTCCACCGAGGGCTTGCGATCGCCGTCCACCTTGACCAGATCGCGCAGCCTGAGGATGCACACATCCGCGGCCCCCATCTGGTAGTAGTCGATCGCCGAGGGGGTAACGGCAATATGCTCGTCGTCTACCCGCAGTGCCAGATTGCCGCCGGTGGCGGCGAAATAGCCGTGATCGGCCAACATCACGCTCATGTCGACCACGCGCTGGCGAATGCCCTGGAATTTCATCGTGGTGGGTTCCGATCTTGATTGAGGCTGCGATAGAGCGGTGCAAGCCGCTTGTGCAATTCCTTGAAGGTGCCGAAGCAATCGTCGTAAATGCTTCGCTTGGTGCTGTCCGGTTCGAATCGTCGCTGGTTCTGGCTCAACGCCCGGATGTCATGGAACGACAACTCGCCCAAACCGACGCCCGCAATAAAGGCGGCGCCCAGCGCATTGGCCTGGATCGGCGCTTGCGGCTGCTGGATGACCATGCCGGTTACGTCGGCCATCATCTGGCACCACACATCCGATTGACCGCCGCCGCCGACCACCGTCACGCAATCACCTCGTGAGCTGCCGACGAAATCCAACATCGGCTCAAGCATCCAGCGCGTGTTCAGTGCCACGCCTTCGAGGAAGGAGCGAATGACGTCTTCGCGGGTGTGTTCAAGCGAGAGATTGAACAGGCCGGCGCGCAGCGTCCGGTCATCCACTGGCGTGCGCTCGCCGAGCAGCCACGGCATGTAGATCAGGCCACGCGATCCCGCCGGCACGCGGTCGGCAATGCGGTCGAGCACCTGATAGACGTCCGCGCGCATTTCATCGCGCAGCAGTTCGTCAGGGTGAAACAGGATACGGTCGCGCAGGAACGAGAGATTGCCGCATGCCGCCGATTGCATGGCCATGGCGAGATAGCGGTCTTTCTGCGCGCAAGGCAACGAGGCGATGAACGAGCCAAGGTGGGTGCGCTTTTTCGGCATGTGCGCGCCGAGCCAGGACGACGTGCCCAGGTACAGGTGCACTTCGCCGTCGCGCACGGTCTTCGCGCCGATCGCCGCCGCGGAGTTGTCGACCGCACCGGCGACCACCTTGGTGTCGGGCGAAAGCCCCAGTATCTCGGCAACTGCGGGTACAAGCTGGCCGATGACGTCGGTGGAATGCACCAGGTCCGGCAGTGTGTCGCGGTCCAGGCCAAGCACGCGCAGCAGGCCGGCGTCGTAATGCACGCGGGAAAGATCGCGGTTGTCGGTCGCCCACGTCGTCAGTGCCGAATCATAGGTGGAGCAAAACCGGCCGGTCAGGCGCAGGTTCATGAAATCGAGCGCGTTGAGAAACTTGTAGGTGCGTTCGACCACCGACTTGTCGTGGTCGTGCAGCCACGCGATATGGCCTGCGGAATCCTTGCCGGACAGTGACGGCACGCCACCCGTCAGCCGCAACCAGCGGGCCAGCTTCAGCGGGCCATAGCCCTGGATATTGAGCAAGCCACCGCGCGCGCGGCGACGAATGGCATCGGCGCCGCGCATATCGCACCAGAGCATGGCGCGGGCCAGGGGCTGCCCTTGGCTATCCACCGGCACCGTGCACTCGCCGAAGGATGAGCAGCAAATGGCAACCACCTGCTGTCGGCGCTGCGTGTTGGTAGCGAGCAGTTCCTGTGCAGCGCCGAGAAATGCCTGCCACCAGTCTTGCGGATCCTGCTCGACGCCGTGTTCACCGACCAGGTGCAATGGAACAGCGCGAAACGCCCAGGCATGCACTTCACCGTTGAATCCCACCAGGGCGCATTTGCAGCCGGACGTGCCCAGGTCGATCGCCAGTACAAGGCGTTCGCTCTTGGAGGACGCGGCGGTCTGCACGGCGGTTGGCATCGTTGACCCAGATCCAATAAGGTAGCGTTAGCTACAATATAGTTATCGCTATAATTCCTGCAACCCCTCCCCAGGACGCTCTCGACCTATGCCTTCCCGTGTCGCCAAGCCGCCCAAGATCAAACTGACGCCGAAGATGATGCCGGCTCAATCTCGCGCTACGGAGACCTACGAACATCTGCTTGAGGTCGCCGCCCAGGTCCTCGCCGACGTGGGCTTCGAGAAGCTCACTACCAACCTGGTGTGCGAGCGGGCCAAGCTGTCGCCACCGGCGCTTTATCGCTACTTCCCCAATAAGTACGCCTTGCTGCACGAGCTGGGCCGTCGACTGATGGATCGCCAGAACGCGCTTATCCCTCAATGGGTCTCACCGGCCGCGTTTCACGGCACGGCGGAAGAACTGGAAGATGCGCTGGCCGGTTTGTTGCTGGCAACGTATCGGGTCACCTGTGAAACAACGGGCGGCATCTGGATCATGCGCGCGCTACGGGCGATACCCATGCTTCAGGATGTGCGGCTTGCTTCGGCCAGGGAGATCGTCACGCAAGTCACCGCATGGCTGAGCGAGGCGTTTCCCGACGTCGACATCAAGCAACTGGAGCTGATCAACCGCGTGTCCGACGGCATGGCCTATGCGGCGCTGGAAATGCTGTTTGACGACCCGACGCTCGATCCGCCCGCCGTCATGCGCGTCGTGGCAGCCAGCATGGCCAGTCATTTCACACGGCTGCGTACGGTTCCAGACAAAAGGAAATCCAGAAGCCGATGACGATATGCGTCAGCTCTGGCAGGTGCGTTTCCGCGCGGGCGCTGCGCGCCGGGTGGACGACCATATCTATTACCGATAAGGCCAGGGGCTAGAGCCATCATGAAGAAATCCGGCGTTGTCCGTAGTTTGCATGGCTATGTCGTGCACGAGCTTGGGCAACGCATCGTCGGCGGGAAGGTCAAGCCCGGGGATCTGTTGCCGCGCGAGGAAGCCTTGGCCGGGAGCCTGCAGGTCAGCCGGACGGCGCTACGCGAGGCGCTGAAAGTGCTCTCGGTCAAAGGTCTGATCGAGTCGCGCGCAGGCATCGGCGCTCGTGTGCTTGAAGAGCGATGCTGGAGCCAGTTCGATGCTGATGTGCTCGCCTGGCGTTTCGCCTCGCTGCCCACCGATGACTATTTCGACAAGCTGGTGGAAATGCTCGAAGTCATTGCACCTGCCGCCGCCGCGACGGCCGCGCGCCGCCGCACGCCGGCACAGCTGGCCGCCATTGACGGGGCCCTCAAGACCATGGCGGCGGCGCAGACCCTGGATGATTGGACCGCGGCCGATCTGCGCTTCTACGATGCCTTGCTGCACGCCACCGGCAACGAGCTGTTCCACTCGTTGTTTTCGGTCATAGAGTCCGCGCTCGAATCGTTTTTTATGCGCTCTTCGCGCAAAGCCAGCAACTTCAAGGAGCCGCTGCCGAATCATCGGAAGGTGTTGGATGCCATCTTGCGCCAACAACCTGAGGCGGCACGCAAGGCGATGCAGGCGATTATTGCCAACTCGCAGGCCAATCTGCAGCGCAACCGCCGATGATCCGGCAGGAAGCCGGCGCGCCATCGGCGACGCCGGCACAAGCTAGCAAACCGGAACTCAGCCCAGGCGCAGCAACAGCTTGAGCACCTGGCGGAAACGCGCCCCATAGGGCGGGTTGAGCAGGGCGGCGCCATTGAAACGCGACTGATGGAACACCGGCTTCATATGCGAGAACGTGCGGAAACCCGCTTCGCCGTGATAGCCGCCGATACCCGAAGGACCGACGCCGCCGAACGGCAGGCCGTGCTGGGCGATGTGGTAGATGGTGTCGTTGACGGTGACGCCACCGGCATGCGTGCGCGCCAGCACTTTGTCGACGGTGGCACTGTTCTGCTCGAACAGATACAGCGCCAGCGGTTGTGGACGCGATGCCACATAGCCAATGGCTTCGTCCAGCGAGTCGTACGGCAGCACAGGCAACAGCGGGCCGAAGATCTCGTCCTGCATCACCTGCATGTCGTCATTCACCCCGGTCAGGATCGCCGGTGGCAGCAGGCGCTTTGAGGGCGCGTCCTGCGCGTTGCTCAGCGGTTCGACGCGTGCGCCGGCAGCCACGGCATCGTCACGCAGCTTGGCCAGCCGCTGGTACTGACGATCCGAAATGATCGTTGCGTACTGTCCTTGCGTTCCCAGGTCGGGATAAAGCCGTGAAGCCACCGTGCGTGCCGCCGCCACGAATTCATCCATGCGTTCGCGCGGCACCAGCACGTAGTCGGGGGCAATGCAGGTCTGCCCCGCATTGATCAGCTTGCCGAACATGATGCGTTCGGCGGCCACCTCCATGCGTGCGCCTGGCCCAAGAATCGCCGGCGACTTGCCACCGAGCTCCAGCGTCACCGGCGTGAGGTTGGCGGCGGCGGCACGCATCACATGATGGCCGACAGCGGTGGAGCCGGTGAACAGCAAGTGGTCAAACGGCAGCGCCGAAAACGCCTGCGCGACATCGGCATCGCCGGTGATCACGACGACTTCGTCCTGCTTGAAATAGCGCGCCACCTGCTCGGCGAACAACGCCGAGAAGCGCGGCGTGTATTCGCTCATCTTCAGCATCGCGCGGTTACCGGCGGTGAGCGCGTCGATCAGCGGGCCCACCGCCAGGAACAGCGGATAGTTCCACGGCACGATGATGCCGACCACGCCGCGCGGCTGCGGCATCAACTTGATGCGCGCCGGCAGGAACGCCAGGTTGGCGGAGCCGCCACGGGACCGCATCCAGCGACGACCGCGGCCCAGCGAGTAACGCAGGTTGGACAGGCTCGGATAGATCTCCAGTAGCTCGGTCTCCTCCCCCGGCCGGTGGCCAAAATCAGCGCTGATGGCTTGGGCAAAGGCCTCGCGCTGGTCGGTGAGCAACTTCTGCAGCGTGCGCAGGCGGGCGGCGCGTACGTCCCACGACGGCATGGGATCGCGCGCCTGCGCTTGGCGCAGGCGGAGCAGGGTGGCATGGAGTGACGGGCTGGGTTCTTTCATGTCGCCTCAGAATTTCGCGCGAAGTTCCACGCCCCACATGCGGGGCGGCGAGATGCTGGCGAACGGGGTGCCAAGCACGGTGGTGCTGATGTTGTTCACGCCCGTCACGTAGCGCTTGTTGAAGACGTTGGTGCCATACAGTGCCACGCCCCAACGATCGCCGGGCGCGTGCCAATCCAGGCGTGCGTCCGTGCGTTGCTGGCTGGTGCCAATCTGGAAGTTGGGGCTCACGTCGCACGAGCCTTGCACCTGCGAATCGGAGTTGCAGCGGGTCTTGCCACGATAGGCCTGCGACAGGTCGAATTCCAGGTCGCCATTGGCCACATGATGCCACGTGTAGGCCAGCGAGGCGGCGGCGGACAGATAAGGCGTGCCAGTGGGCTGTCCGCTCAGGTTGGTGCCATCGGGCGCGGTGGCGCTGCGGTAGGTGTCGTTGATGTACGCGCCCATGAAGCTCAGGCGCAGGCTGTCAATCGGCTGCCACTGCGCCTCCAGCTCCAGGCCCTTGGCCTCCTGGTCGCTGCTGTTGACGATGTAAGTCGGCAGCAGCGAAGAGGCGCTGGTCGGATCGAGCGCCAACGTCTGGATGTTGTTGTAACGGTAGTAGTACGCCGAGGCGTTGAGCAGCAGGTTCTGGTCCGGGAACAGCGTTTTGATGCCAGCTTCGTAGTTGGTCACCGTCTCCGGCGCGAAGGTCGAGCCCACTTCCACGCTGTTGTAGCCACCGGCCTTGTAGCCTCGGGTGATGGAGAAATAACCCATCACGTCAGGCGTGAACTTGTAGCTGGCCACCACGCGCGGGCTGAAGTTGTTCCAGGTGTTGCTGTCCGATACCGGCACGCCCACGGCATTGGGAAAGATCACATTGCCACTGACGGCCCCCAGCACCAGCTGATCGATGAACGGCAGGGTCTGATAAATCCCCGCCTGCTTGAGAGCCGCGATGGTGGCGTCGAACTGCGGCGCGCTGCGCGGCATGTTGTACCAGCTGAAGTCCTTCTCATCGCGCGTGTAGCGCAGGCCGGTGGTGAGATCGAACTTTTCGCTGAGATGCCAGATCACGTCACCGAACGCGGCATAGGCCTTGAAGTTGCCGTCGTTGCTGATCGCCTCGCGCCACGGATCGCCTAGCAGGTTGTACTGCGCAGGCAGCATCTGGCTCAGATCGGTCAGTGGCGTGCCGAGGCCGTAGGCGTTCTGAATCAGTGTATCGAGGCTGTTGGTGTTGATATTGGTCTGGCTGGTCTGGCGCGCCTGCTCCTGGTAGTAGCTGACGCCGGAGACCCAATCCAACAGGTCGTTGTTGCCCGACAGCTTGAACTCCTGATACCAGCTGTTGTTGTGCTCGATATTGGCGGTGTCCAGATAGGTCACCACGTGATCGGTGCCGTCGTAGTCGCCGCGGTTGAGCGTGTTGAAGCCGCGCCATGCGGTGGTCGACACCAGCTCACCCCAGCTGAAGGAGTGGTCGAGCGACAAGGTCACACCATCGAAGCGGCGCTTTTCCTGCGCGTCGATGGTGTCGTTGTAGAGCGGTGCATGCAGCGGGTTGAGATAGGTCAACGGGTCAGCCGGGAACGGCGCGCGCTGGTTGGTGTCGTTGGTCAGCGGCACCAGGCCAATCGCCGGCTCCGGCGGCTGGTTGAGCTCTTCGTGGTCCCACGACAGCAGCAAACGAGTGTTGTCGCCAAGGTTCCAGCGGAACACCGTGCGGGTACCCCAGTCATCGTCCTTGCCGTAGTGCTGGCCGTTGGCCTGGTCGGTGATCCAGCCGTTGCTCTGGTTGTCGAGCACACTGACGCGCAGTGCCATGTCCTTGTTGATCGGGATATTCAGCAACGCGTCGGCGTAGCGACGGCCATCGTTGCCGATGCGCACGCGCGCCTTGCCCTCGAAGGTGTCGGTGGGTTCGTTGGTGACGATCGAGATGGCGCCGCCTGCCGCGTTGCGGCCAAACAGCGTGCCCTGAGGGCCCTTCAGCACCTCGATGCGCGCGACGTCGTTGAAGGCCAGCAGCGAGCCGCCCGACCGCGCCGCGTACACGCCATCGACATACACGCCCACCGCCGATTCGGTACCGATGCCGAAGTTGCTCGTGCTGATGCCGCGTAGTTCGTAGGTGGGCTGCGTCGGCTGGCTGGCGTCGATCACCAGGCCCGGCACGAAGATATCCATCTTGCTGAGATCGGTCGCCGCCAGCGTGTCGATCTGCTTGGCGGTGACGATCTGAACCGGAATCGGCACCGACTGCACTTCCTGGGTGCGGCTCTGCGCAGTCACCGTGACGTTGCCAAGCAGCTTGGCCTTCTCAGGATCAGCGGGCTTGGTGCTGGTATCCGGTGCCGTGGCGCTCTGCGGCGTAGCCGGCGTCTGGTCGGCAAAGGCAGTCATGGGCAAGTTGCCCAGCAATAGTGCGGCGCCGCCAAACAACACGTGGCGCAAGCACACGGACAACGGACGTTGACGAATCATCATCACCAGTTTCTCCCCTAGATATGAAAAGCCGCGACCCGTGGGCCGCGGCGTGTTGCATCCCTTAGTGAACCGCGACGCAGCCCCCCGACTGCGCCGCGATCCAGGCCTTGATCAGTGCAACCCCCTCCCGGTGCACCGTACTACGCCCCAACTCGGGCATCATCACACCAGGGTCGGCCGACTCCATGCGATACGGCAGGATAGAGTCAGCCGGCGATCCCGGCACGATATCGAAAAAATGGTCGCCGGTGCCGCGTCCGGCCGCTACCGGCGGCTTGCAGAAGCCCACATGGCGGTCTTCGGCGGCGGTGACATCCAGCGTGAGGGCAGTGGTATTGGCCGCGCCCTTCGGGTTGTGACAATGGCCGCAGTTGATGTCGAGGTACGCGCGGGCACGCGCATCAAGCGAAGCGTGATCGTCCATCCAGTTCGCGTTGCGTGGTGCCTGTGCCGGTGCAGGTGCGCCGGTGAGGTAACCCACCTTCATCAGGTGCTCGAGCTGGTTTTCTTCGCCCGTCGCGTAGTGATAGTCGCGATTGAGATGGCGCGCCTTGGGGCCGATCGGATGAATCTGGCGGGTCACCCAATCCTGCGCGTGGCAACTGGAGCACTGGCTCTCGTCGGGTACCACGTAGTTGAAGTCTTCGCGGGCGTCGTTCTCCGATACCAGCGTGAGCGGAATCACCGCGCCAGTACGCGCGAGCTCGGCGTCGCTCTGGTCGTCCTTCCACACATAGGGAATCGCCGCCCAGCCCGATTCGCGGCGCACCAGGATGCGCGTTTCCACCAGGTGCACGTTGGCCAGATCGAGGCCTTCGCCAGCGAAGTCGCGCGAGCTGTCATAGGTGCGCTGCACGTCGGTGAAGGTGCCACTGGCGCCGCGCGGGTAATAAAAAGTCTTGCTGATGACGGTACCCACCGGAAAATCGAAGGTGTCGGTCGGATCGTATTTGGCCGACACGCCCTTGGGCATCCAGATCGTCCGCAGCTTGTGCGCGTAATCGGTGAACAGCGGCGTGTTGAGGTCGTACGGCACCACGCCCTGGTTAAGCACCAGTTTGCCGGCACGTACTTCCACCACGTGCCAGTCGCTCAACTTCGGTGGCCTTCCATCAGCATGGAAGGCCACCGGGTCAAGGCCACGCTGGCAGGCGCTTACCAACAACAGCAGCGACAACAGCAATAAACGAAGACAGAACTTCATCGACACAACTACCTCAGGCTTTCGGTTCCGGATCAAGCACCACGGGCGACAGCTTGGGCAGCGTGCACTGGTAAGGCTTGGTGTCGGTGCTGGGGCTCTTGTAATCGTGCGGGCCATCCATATTGACCACACCCACATCGCCATTCTGCACGCAGAAGCGATCGCCAGCCGGCGGCAGGCCGTTCACCACTGTCTTCTCATCCATATAGCCGTCCCAAAGGATGTCCGGGAACTTGCCATTGAGGCCGAACACGGCGGTCTTCAACGTCTTCAGCTTGATGCCGTCGGGCGAATCGCCGCCGCCCTTGAAGCGGTTGTCGTAGATGAAGATGCCCTTGGGGTACGGGTTGTACTCGGCCGCAACGCCCTTCTTGTTGTAGTAGTTGGTGGAGAAGTAACTGGAGATGATGACGTTGGCGGTCTGGTTGTCGGCAATGTCGTTGTCGAAAATCTCCACCTTGTCGTTGGAGTTGACCACCACGCCCGAGCCGCGCGGCACGCTGGCCACCGCCGCACCCTTGGCGGCGAAGTTGTCAGTGTTGTTGGCAAAGCTCTTGTTCTTGAAGACGCGCGTGCTATGGCCCGCCTGCGACAGGTTGGGCATGTTGAACACCAGGATGCCGCCGCTGTTGTTGGTGGCGGTGTTTTCGTACACGTCGGCATTCACCGAGTTCTCGATCTCGATGCCGGCCACGTTGTACTCGGCGCGATTGCGACGCACGATGATGTTGTTGGACTGGCCCACGTAGATGCCGGCATCGGAAGCGCCGATCACCACCGAGTCCTCGACCAGCACGTTCTGCGTCTTCACCGGATACAGGCCATAGGCGCCGTTGGTGGTCTTGGGGCCGCCGGTCCATTCCACGCGCACGCCGCGGATGGTGATGTTCTTGCCCTGGTTGATCTTCAGGGCATCGCCCTTGGTGTCTTCCAGTGCCAGGTTCTCGATGGTGAAGTCGCTCGCGTTTACCAGCAGGCCCTCCGGGCCCACTACCTGTCCCTTGAACGACAGCACCGTCTGGTCCATGCCGGCACCCTTGATGGTGACGCCATCGGTGCGCAGGCTCAGGCCGCGCTGCAGGTGGTAATGGCCGGCTGGAATATCGATGACGCTGCCTGGCTTGGCATCCAGCAGCTGTTGCTGCAGCTTGGACTCAAAGGAGACGTCGGAACTGGTTTGGGCCGGCGGCGCCTCATGGCCGCAGGCGGCCAGGAGCAACGGAATGATGACGGTAAGAGCGATTTTGCGCATGGTCGCGTACTCCCCAGTAGCGGCTGTCGGCATGACGCACCACTGTCAGGGAATACTGGCCTTACGGGAAGGGCGCAAGCTGCAGGGATGGGGGGCAATTCGGCCAGCGTGACCGGCCGCCGAGCCACCCTCGGTGGAAGGGTGGCCCGGCGAGGGCGGCTTACCAGCGATAGCGCGCCGACAGGGTCACTTCGCGGGGATAGCCGTAATAGCACCAGGCGGCGCTGTTGCAGGCGGTGATGTAGGTACGGTCGAACAGGTTGGCCGCGGTCAGCTGGAAGCGCCAGCGATCCATGTCGTAATGCACATGGCCGTCGTACAGCACATAGCCGCCGGTGCGGAACAGGTTGTTGGCGTCGCCGTAGTGCGCGCCGATGTAACGCACGCCACCGCCGAAGCCCAGGCCCGCCAGTGCCCCCTCGTGTACGTCGTAGTCCCCCGACAGCGAGGTCTGCTGCTTGGGCACCAGCGCGACCTCCTTGCCCAGGGTGGCATCGTTGGCATGCGTGACCTTGGCGTCGGTATACGCATAGGCGGCCGTCATCCCGAAGTTGTCGGTCACCGCCACGTTGGCTTCGAGCTCGAAGCCGCGGGTCCGGGTCTGCCCCTGCTGCAGCGAGAAGAACAGATGATCCGGGTCGACCGTCAGCGCGTTCTTCTGGGTGAGCTGGTACACCGCCGCGGTAATCAGCGAGCGACCGTCCGGCGTCTGGTATTTCACGCCACCTTCGTACTGGTCACCGGTGATGGGCTTGAACGCGCTGCCGTCGAAGGTGGTGCCTACCGTCGTCTTGAACGAATGCGAGTAGGCCACATAGGGCACGAGCCCGATGTCGGTGGTGTAGTTGACGCCCAGGCGGCCGGAGAACGCCGAGTCGTTCTGCTTGGTCTGCGTACCGGCGATGAGGTCGTCGACGCGGTTGGTCACCCAATCCTCGCGGCCGCTGGCCACCACGCCCCAGCGGCCCCAGGTGATCTGGTCCTGCACGTAGGCGCCCAACTGCTCCAGCAGGCTATTGGTGTGGAACGTGTAAGGCGTCGGCGGAATCGGCGCGCCATAGACCGGGTCGAAAATATCGATGGAGGGGGCGGTGCCGAAACCAGACCTGTAGTCGTTGTGGCTGTGCAGATAGTCCACGCCCATCAGCACAGTGTGCTGCACCTCGCCCTGTTCGAGCTTGGCTTCGACCTGGTTATCCACCGCGAACACGTGGGCCTGGTCGACCAGCGGATAGTTGTAGCGATTGAGCGTGCGCAGGTCGTTCTGCAGGCCCAGGCTGCCAATCGAACGATGGTCCACCGTTTCATTCTGCACACGCAGATCCTGGCGGAACGACCACACGTCGTTGAAGCGATGGGTGAACTGATAGCCGAGTGATTCGTCGGTCTTGTGGTAGTAGTCGTAGCCCGGCTCGCCGGGATTAACGTCGCGCGGAATCTGGCCGTTCGGATTCGGATAAAGCGTGCCCTGCGACGGCAGGAAGCCGCCGACGCCATCGGAAAGGCTGCGCTGGTAGCGCGCCAGCAACGTCAGCGAGGTGTCGTCGCTGGGCTTCCAGGTGAGGCTGGGGGCGAAGTAATAACGATCGTCCTGCGAGTGCTTGATGTTTGAATCGCCGTTGCGAGCCAGGGCCACGACGCGCCATAGCCACTTGCCGTCGCTGTCGAGCTGCCCGCCGGTGTCGCCAGCCAGCTGGCGCTGGCCGAAGCTGCCCACCGTCGCCTCGATCTCGTGCGGTGCATCCAGGCTGGGCCGCTTGCTGGTCATGTCGATCATGCCGCCCGGCGGCAGCTGGCCGTACATGGCGGAGGAGGGGCCCTTGTTCACCTCCACGCGCTCCAGGCCGTAGGGCTCGATACGCGAATCGGCCGTCCAGTCGCCGTTGGGCAGCGCTAGCCCGTCCAGGAACTTGGCAGGGTCGTAGCCGCGAATGAGGATCCAGTCGCTGCGCGGGTCGGCGCCGTAGCTGCCGCCCACGGCACCAGCGAGGTAGCGCACCGCTTCGTCCAGCCCCTGTACGCCATAGAGGGCCATGCGATCGGGCGTGATGGTGCTGACCGATTGCGGAATATCGACCGTGGGCGTCTCCGTCTTGGTGGTCGAATAGACCACGTTGACGGCCTCAAGCCCCTTTGCGTCGTTCTGCTTGGTGGGCTTTTGCGGCTCTGGCGTGGGATCGGTCTGATCGGCGGCAAAAGCCGGGTGGCACAAGGCAAACGAGATCGCTACCAGAAGAGCGCTTCTGGACCATGGGGCGGACATGCGGGCAGCCTTTTTGAAAGTAGAAGGCGGCGACCCAGTCAGGCCCCGCGCAGCAAGGAATGGCCGCAAATGATAGTCATTCTTGTTATGACTTCAAGCTTTCAAATCAGGGCGCGACGGTGACAGTCCTGATAGCGAAGCTGTCGTGGGCTCAGGCCGCCTGCTGCCGGGCGTTGCGCGGCGGCATGCCGGTCCAGCGCTTGAACGCGCGCCGGAACTCGCGTGGGTCGCTGAAGCCGATCTCCTGGCCAATTTCGGCGACGCTCAGGGCGCCCCCATGCAGCAGTTCCAGGGCCCGCTCGGCCCGCACACGATCGTGGATCTCGCGGAAGATGCGACCGCTTTCAGACAGGCGCCGTCGCAGCGAGCGCTCGCTCATGTTGAGCATGCGTGCGACATCGGGAAGCCTTGGTTGCTGGCGCAGGTGGCTGCGCAGCAAGCGCTCGACCGAGGCGACGATTTCCTGTTGCATGCCGTTGGCGTCGTACTGCTGCGTGCACAGCGCCAGTGCCTGCTGCGAGGTAAACGGGTTATGCGTCGATAGCGGGTGGTCTAGCCATTGCACGTCCAGCACGATGCGGTTGAAGCGCGCGCCGAACACCAGCTCGCACTGAAAGTAATCAGCATAGGCTTGCGCGTTGGCCGGCCGCGCGTAGGTTACTTCCAGCCGCGACGGGCTGAACGTTGCGCCAAGCAGCTGTCGCGCAATCGCCAGCGAACTGGCAAACAGCTCCTCGCAGAGAAACGGCAACAACAGCACATCGTTGAAGCGCGGCCAGGCGGCCAATGCCACTTCGCGCGCGCTGAGTGCCTCGAAACTCACGTCGAGCAGGCTGCCGCTGATGCGGTGATGGGCAATCCCCGCATTCATCGCGTCGCCAAAGGTTGGCGAAGTCATCATGGCCAGGCCAAGCAGGCCAAAGCTGCCCAGCGTCTGGATCTTGCCCACTGCCAGCCCCAGTCCAGCTTCGCCCGTAGCCTGCAAGGCGCGCCGGATCACCATGTGCGCCTGCCGGTAGGAAATGCGCAGGGTCGGGTCGCTGAGCTGGTCACGCTGCAGGCCAGTGCCAGCAAACCAGCCGTCGCAGGGCATGCCGCGGGCCAGTGCCAGCTGGGTCAGGTGCACCAAGATGTTCGGCGACGTTTCGGCCGCGGTATAACGCGGGTCGGCGCCAGCTGGCGAAACCGTGGAATCCTCGATTGGATGGTCGGCCGATTCGGCAACGGACGTCATCGTGCTTGCTCCCACCCCTTTGGGCGCCGGATAAACCCTGCGCAGACTTGATCTATATCATGTGTGGCGGCCCAGCCGCTTCGTGCAATGCACCAAGGAGAGCGCTGTGACACCTGTTTCCGGTCGACTGTTACCGCTGGCATCGCTGCTGACCCTGGTTCTGGCGGCCGGCTGCACGCCCGTGCAGACCTCGCCCAAGGCGCCGGTTTCCGGCACCGCCGCGCCGGTCGCCGACCTGCAGACGGCAGTGCTGCTGCCGGCCGCGCCCAAGGCCGGTTCCGCGCGCTATGAAGCCGACCGCCAGGTTTTCCGCGACACCCGCTCGCTGGAAGGCACGCCGCGCTGGACGCTGGCCCAGCAGGACGTGGACTACGCCACTCCCAGGCTGATGGCGGATTTCAGCTGTGCCATGGGCGTGCCGCTGGATGCTGCCCGCCTGCCGCAGCTGGCGGCCTTGGTCGACCACACCAGCAAGGCCGCCGATGCCTCCACCGGGCCGGCCAAGCAGGCCAACCAGCGCCAGCGGCCGTTCCTGATCGACCCGGGCGCCACCTGCCAGTCCACGTTGCAGCTGGCGCATAGCTTCGACTACCCCTCCGGCCATGCCACGCGCGGCTGGGCAGTGGGGCTGGTGCTCGCCGAGCTGGCACCGGACCGTGCCACCGACCTGCTGCTGCGCGCCCGCGCCTTTGCCGATAGCCGCGTGGTGTGTGGCGTGCACAATCTGAGTGCGATCCAGGCCGGCACCATGAACGGCGCGGCCGTGGTGGCGGTGCTGCATGCCTCGCCCGCGTTCCAGGCCAGCCTGGCCGACGCCCGGCACGAGCTCGATGCCTACCGGCAAGCCAATGCGGTCGAGTCCAGCCCGCAATGCAAGGCAGAGAAGGCTTTGATCCAAGCCACGCCGTATTGATCTGGGCTTGGCGCCCCGGCGTAGGTGGGACTCGCCTTCAATTATCAGATTTATCTGATGTTAGTGAGCCGAAGGCATCCCTAGGCTTACCCGTGCATCGCTGGTGGTGCGCAAGCGAACCTTCCCCATGTCGTCCAAGCAAGCCTTTATCCGTCGCCAGCCCCGGAACGAAGCGATGTTACGCGCCTGGTCGCGCTGGTTCGGTATCGCTTTCGTGCTCATCACCTTTGTTTGCATGGCGCAGTCGGCCGAATGGAAGTTCTGGCTCGTGCTCACCGATCCGCTGGCGTGGATGACGGGCCTGCTGGCCGCCGCGGCCGGTGTCGTCGCCGGGTACGCGCTGGGTTGTCACGTGCAGGCAAGGCGGGCAGCTGCGTAATCGCTGCCACGGACCGGAGCCTATCCGGCGCGGACCTGTGGGCACCGGCAGCGTCGGGCGTAAGCTAGCGACGCTCATCCGCTGTGGTGCCACGGGGAACGACGCATGGACCAGGACGTATCGCCCGCCTGCGACGTATTGATCATCGGTGCCGGCCTTTCCGGCATCGGCATGGCCTGCCATCTGGCGATGGAACATCCGCAGCTGCGCGTGGCACTTATCGAGCGTCGTGCGCAGATCGGCGGCACATGGGATCTCTTCCGCTATCCCGGCGTGCGTTCCGATTCGGACATGTTCACCTTCGGCTATGCGTTCCGGCCCTGGCACGCGCTCGATGTGATGGCCGATGGTGAATCCATCCGGCGCTATGTCGTGGAGACGGCGCAGCAGTACAGCGTCGACAAAAAGATCCGTTACGGCCTGAAGGTTACCTCGTCGTCATGGTCGAACCAGCAGCGTCGCTGGACGGTGCACGTGCTCGACGAGTCGCGAAGCGAAGCAAGCGCATTCACTTGTCGCTTCCTGATCGTGTGTACCGGCTACTACAACTACGATCGTGGCTATCTGCCCAGTTTTCCGGGTGAAGCGCAATTTCGCGGCCTTCGCGTGCATCCCCAGCAGTGGCCTGAAGCACTGGACTATCGCGACAAGCGCGTCGTCATCATCGGCAGCGGCGCCACCGCCGTGACGCTAGTGCCGGCCATGGCCAAGGATGCCGCGCACGTCACCATGTTGCAGCGCTCGCCAAGCTACATCCTGTCGCTGCCACGCTTCGACAAGATTTCCGCGGTGCTCGAACGCTTTCTGCCCAGGGCGTGGGTGTTTCGGCTCGCGCGACGCCGCAACATCTTCCTTACGCGACTCATCTACAAGGCGGCGCGTCGCTGGCCGGACAAAGTGCGTGCATTCCTCATCGCCGGCGTGCGCAAGCATCTGCCTGCAGATGCCGACATGCGCCACTTCACGCCCGACTACCAGCCGTGGGATCAGCGCTTGTGTGTGGTGCCCGATGCGGATCTGTTCGAGGCGATCAAGAGCGGCAAGGCATCCGTTGCCACCGACGGCATTGCCAGCTTCACCGAGCGCGGCGTTCGTCTACAGTCGGGTGAAGAATTGCTGGCGGACATCATCGTCACTGCCACGGGGCTGGAGATGCAGACGCTGGGCGGCATGACGCTGCAGGTGGACGACGAGCAACGTGTGATGGGCGAACTGGTGACCTACAAGGGCGTGCTGCTGCAGGACACGCCCAACTTCGGCTGCGTCTTTGGTTATACGAATGCACCGTGGACGCTCAAGGCGGATCTTGCGGCGCAATATCTCTGCCGGCTGCTGGCCTGGATGCACCAGCAGCACGTCGAAGTGGTCACCCCGCGTGCCCCGCCTGGCGAAAGGCAGGAGGCGTCGATCATGTCCTCGTTGAACTCGGGCTATGTCCAGCGCGGCGCGCCGGTACTACCCCGCCAGGGCCGTGAGTTGCCGTGGCGCGTGTCTAACCATTACGAGCGCGATTGCGAGATGTTGCTGCGCCAGCCGGTGGAGGATCCCGCGCTCGAGCTTGTGCTCAGCCGGACTGCAGTCAGGCACCTTGAAACCGTCTCCGGCGCTTGATGGTTACCGCGCCGAAGTGGCGTGCTCAGCGATTGGCACGTCCCTGGGCGCAGGCAAAGGCTTCTTCCACTGCACGATCCAGTCGTTGAGGTCGGCGAGGCGCTTGGATGGGACATCGTCCATGGATACGCCGACGGCCGCGCCCGTCACCCGGCCCTCGGGATCGAGCAGCATCAGGGTGGGATAGACGCTGATGCCGATCACGTCTATCAAAGCCTGCCCATCGTGCACGATGGGCCACGCAAGGCCATGCCTGGTGGCGAACTGCTGGGCGGTGGCGGCGTCTTCGTAGGTGATCGCAATGAAATTCATGTCGCCATGCTGGCGTGCAAAAGCGTTGAGTGTCGGCACTTCGGCAATGCAAGGGGCGCATTCGGCGAAGAAAAAGCTCACCAGGGTGTAGCGGCCGCGCAGCGCGCTCAGGCGTTGCGTGTCGCCCTGCACGGCGGGCAGTTGGAATGGCGGAAACACATCGCCGCGTCCGAATGCCATGCGAATGTGATTGTGCCCCGGCGCAGGGCCAGCGACGCGCAGCACGGCCATGTTGGCGTGGCTGTCGGCGGTGCTGCTGTAGTTCTTGCCTTCGCCCAATTGCTGGACGAACGCGCTGTAGCTCATGGAACGCCCAGCGGCATCCAGGTAACGCACGCTCGGCGAGGGACCCAGTTGCAGGGTGGCCTCGAAGCGTTGTTGGTCGTCTCCGGCCTGGGTGGCATGCAGGGGTGCGGCGAGAAATGCCGCCACCAGCATCGTTGCGTGAAGCAAGGCATGCCGCATGAAATCTCCCGCCAGGCGGACAGGCCGGCGCGTTGGCGCCGGCCCGTGATCGCGATTACTCGCCGATGGTCAGCAGCGAGGCGTTGCCGCCTGCGGCCGTGGTGTTGATGGTGAGCGTACGCTCGCCGGCAAAACGCAGCAGGTAGTGCGGGCCGCCAGCCTTCGGGCCGGTGCCCGACAAGCCTTCGCCGCCGAACGGCTGCACGCCGACCACTGCACCGATCTGGTTGCGGTTGACGTAGCAGTTGCCCACGCGCGCACGGCTCTGGATGAACTCCACGGTGTCGTCGATGCGGCTGTGGATGCCCAGCGTGAGGCCGTAGCCGGTGGCGTTGATCTGGTCGACCACCTGGTTGAGCTCGTCACCCTTCCAGCGGATCAGGTGCAATACCGGACCGAACACTTCGCGGGTCAGCGTGGACAGCGAGGGGATCTCGTACGCACGCGGCGCAAAGAAGGTGCCGTTGCCGGTGGCGGCTGGATCCAGCGTCACCTCGCCGATCCTCTTGGCTTCCTTGTCCATGCGCGCGGCGTGGTCGACCAGGATCTTCTTGGCGTCCTCGTCGATCACCGGACCCACGTCGGTGCTGAAGCTGGCCCGGATCACCCACCTTCAGCTCAGCCATCGCACCGGCGAGCATGTCGCTGACCTTGTCGGCGATGTCTTCCTGCACGAACAGCACGCGCGCTGCCGAGCAACGCTGGCCGGCGGACTGGAAGGCGGAGGAGATGACGTCCTTGACGATCTGCTCGGGCAGGGCCGAGGAGTCGGCGATCATCGCGTTCTGGCCACCGGTCTCGGCGATCAGCGCGGCGATCGGCGCGTTGCGTGCAGCCAGTGCGCGGTTGATCGCCCAGGCGGTTTCGGTGGAACCGGTAAAGGCGACACCGGACACGCGCGGATCGCGGGTCAGCGCGGCACCGACGGTGGCGCCATCGCCCGGCAGGTACTGCAGGACGTCAGCGGGCACGCCGGCTTCGTGCAGCAGCTTCACGGCGGCGTAGCCGATCAGGCTGGTCTGCTCGGCCGGCTTGGCGATCACGGCATTGCCCGCAGCCAACGCGGCGCTGACCTGGCCCAGGAAGATCGCCAGCGGGAAGTTCCACGGGCTGATGCACACGAACACACCGCGGCCGTTCAAGAACAGCTGATTGCTTTCGCCCGTCGGGCCAGGCAGCTGTTCCGGATGGCCGAACAGGCGGCGCGACATGGTGGCGTAGTAACGCAGGAAGTCAGCCGCCTCGCGGATCTCGGCGATAGCGTCGGGCAGGCTCTTGCCGGCCTCGCGCACGCACAGCGCGATGAATTCCCCACGGCGTGCTTCCAACTGCTCGGCGGCGTGCTCGAGGATGGCGGCGCGGCTGGCGGCCGGCAGGCGATCCCAGTGGTGGTGTGCGGCGACGGCGTTGGCCAGCGCCTTGTCGACAGTGGCGCTGTCGGCGGTGACATAGCTGCCCACCACCTGGCGACGGTCGGCCGGATTGGTCACCGATACGGTGGCGCCCGTGCTCTTGGCACCCGGCACCAGCGGCTCGGCGGTCCACGGACCGTTCTTGCTCTGGATCGCCTCGGCGAGGGCCTTCAGTTCGTTGTCGTTGGAGAAGTTGACGCCCATGGAATTCTTCCGAAGTTCACCGTAGAGATTCACCGGCAGCGGAATGCGCGGGTGGGGGATGGAGGCAAAGGAGCGCACGGTTTCGCACGGATCGGCGACCAGTTCGCGCACCGGCAGGGTTTCGTCGACCACGCGGTTGACGAAGCTGGTGTTGGCGCCGTTCTCGAGCAGGCGGCGCACGAGGTAAGGCAGCAGGTCTTCATGCGTGCCGACCGGCGCGTACACGCGGCAGGGTACGTTGAGGTTCTGCTTGCCGATCACTTCGGCGTAGAGATCCGTACCCATGCCGTGCAGGCGCTGGTATTCGAACGGGCGACCCTGCGCGGTGTGAAACACGGCGGCAATGGTGTGTGCGTTGTGCGTGGCGAACTGCGGGTAGATCAGCTCGCTGCCCGCGTCGAACAGCTTGCGTGCGCACGCCAGGTACGACACGTCGGTGTTCGGCTTGCGCGTATACACCGGATAACCGGCCAGGCCGTTTTCCTGCGCACGCTTCACCTCGGCGTCCCAGTAGGCGCCCTTCACCAGGCGCACATACCAGCGACGGCCGCTGGCGCGCGCGGTTTCGATCAGCCAGTCGATGACGAACGGGGTGCGCTTCGAATACGCCTGCACCACGATGCCAAGGCCGTTCCAGCCCTGCAGCGACGGATGCGCGAACACCTCGCCAATGATGTCGAGCGACAGTTCGAGGCGATCGGCTTCTTCAGCGTCGACCGACAGCGCGATGCCATGCTTCATCGCCAGCTGCGATAGCTCCAGCAGCTTGGCAGTGAGGTCGCGGCGGGCAACCTCGCGCTTGGCCACTTCGTAGCGCGGATGCAGCGCGGACAGCTTCACCGAGATCGACGGCGCATCGGTGTGGTTGGCGAACGGACCGCGCGAACCAATCGCGGCGATCGCGTTGCGGTAATCCTGCTGGTAGCGCTCGGCCGTTTCGCTGGTGAGCGCCGATTCGCCGAGCATGTCGTAGGAATAGCGGTACACCGCGTATTCCTTCTGCGCGCAACGATCCAGCGCTTCGCCAATGGTGCGGCCCATGACGAACTGGTGGCCCATGATGCGCATGGCCTGGCGCACGGCCAGGCGAATGGCCGGCTCACCCGCGCGACCCACCAGGCGACGCAGCGCGCCGGTGAAGTTGTGGCGGGTTTCTTCCGACAGCGTCACCAGCTTGCCGGTAAGCATCAGGCCCCAGGTGGAGACGTTGACGAACAACGACTCGCTCTGGCCCAGGTGCTTCTTCCAGTTCGCATCACCCAGCTTGTCGCGGATCAGCTTGTCGGCGGTGCCCTTGTCGGGAATGCGCAGCAAGGCTTCGGCCACGCACATCAGCAGCACGCCTTCTTCCGACGACAGGTCGTACTGGCGCATGAAGGATTCGACCGCGCTCTGGTCCTTGGCGCGCGTACGCACGCGCGATACCAGCTCGGCGGCGAGGTCGATCACCTTTTCGCGCTCGGCCGGTGGCAGGGTGGCCTGGGCAAGCAGGTCGTTGACCGCTTCGGTTTCGTCGCGCAGCCACGCGGCGGTAATGCGCGCACGGGCCGGCTCGACGCCGGTAGGGAGTTCGGGGCTGAGTATGGGTTGGGTCACAGAATTAGCCGAAGCAATAGCGGGGCGGGGAATCGCGGGATTGTACGCGTGGGGTGAGGCGCACGCATCCGTACGGCGTGTTGCGGTGCAATGACAGCGGAAGGTCTGCTTGCGAGTCCGTTCCGATGACCGGCGGTCGACCCGCCGTCGCCACTTTGGCTGGGGGTGTGACAACCTGCCGCAGGCGATGAAGCGGTGAATCGGCGCGTGTTGTTTGCTCGCACACCTATGTATGGGCAACGAAAGCGCATATCGAGTCCCGGAGCTTTCCCGCAAAACCTTGTTCATCCCTGCTTCAAATCAAGCAGATGCGTCATTCTTGCTCAGTGACACCATCGCAGCCTATTATTCCTGCGTTCCAGGCACGCCGGATCCTCATGATCGTGCTTCGACCAGCTGGTGCCGGTTTGCCGTGCGTGACGATGTGGCTCAAGCCCAATCGCGCCCTTAGCCGCCGCGATCTGCGTCGATTGATCGGAGTATTGGCGGCGCTGGCACTGGCGACAGCCGGGTTGGGTGCGTGGCAGGGCAACGTATTTGCCCCGCTATTTGCCCTGGTCGAGTCTTCCGCGGTGGCTTTCGCCTTGGGCGTAGCCTGGCGGGCCGGCGACCACAGCGAGCGCATCACCCTCGACGAATCGTCGCTGGAGGTGCAATCCCTGCCAGGTCGGCGCTGTGCGCGCTTTCAGACGTATTGGGTGCGTGTGCAGCTGCGGTCGGTAGGGGGAAGGGGGCGTTTGCTGTTGACATCGCACGGAAGAGAGCTGGAAATCGGGGCATTCCTCGCTGAAGAGGAACGTGCCGAGCTGTCAAGGAAACTCATGGTGCTGCTGGCGGAGTTCAACCAACAGCGCAGGTAGGTTCAACAAAGGTGCAAGACATGACATCTGGCGGTGGCGGTATCAAGCGGGTAGTCGCGACATGCGCACTCTTCGCTCTCGCAATGTTCGGCAGCGTGGCGTTCGCCAATCCGCAGCCAGGACAGTTGAACATGACGCGGGGCGTATCCGAGTGGTCCTCGGAGCCGTACTTCCTCAACAACGTCGCCCTGGGTGTCTGCGTCGTTATCGGCATCCTGGTGTTCGGTGCCATGTTCATCGCCATGTTCCGCTTTCGCAAATCGCGCGGCGCGGTGGCCGAGAAGTGGTCGCACAACACCACGCTTGAAATCGTGTGGACCACCATTCCGGTGATCATCCTGATCGTGCTGGCGTACCTCGCCACCGGCGGTCTGCGCACCTTCGCCGATACCACCGGCTCGGACATGACCGTCAAGGTCACCGGCTACCAGTGGAAGTGGCGTTACGACTACGTCGACTACAAGGGCAAGGCGATCGACAAGGTCGGCTTCATGTCCAAGCTCGACCGCGAGAGCGACGAGACGCGCCAGCTGAATTCGGGCCTGGACCCGAATGCCGTGAAGGTGGATGGCTACAACACCTACCTGATCAATGTGGACAAGCCGCTGGTCGTGCCGGTGGGCGTCAAGATCCGCTTCATCATCACCGCAGGTGACGTGATCCACTCCTGGTGGGTGCCGGCGCTGGGCTGGAAGATGGATGCCATTCCGGGCATCGTCAACGCGGCCTGGACCAACATCAAGGAACCGGGTGAGTACCGCGGCCAGTGCGCTGAGCTGTGCGGCCAGGATCATGGCTTCATGCCGATCGTGGTGAAGGCCGTGCCGAAGGCAGAATTCGAAAAGTGGTTGGCGGACCAGCAGGCGCAGGCGAACAAGCCGGCGCAGCCTGCCGCGCCCGGCGGCGGCTTCCACTGCTGCCGCGCCGTCCACTGCGCAGGCCACCGACGCACCTGTTTCCCAGGGCCATCAGGGCTGAGCAATCAGCCCGTTCACAGTTTCCGCATTTTTAGGTAGAGGTGTAAGGCATGGCCCACGCAGCCACACACGATCACCACGACGATCATCACGGCGCGCCCAAGAACTTCTTCGTGCGCTGGTGCATGTCCACTAACCACAAGGACATCGGCACGCTGTACCTGGTGTTCTCGCTGCTGATGTTCTTCATCGGCGGCAGCTTCGCCGATGGTGATCCGCGCCGAGCTGTTCAAGCCCGGCATGCAGCTGGTGCAGCCGTATTTCTTCAATGAAATGACCACGATGCATGCGCTGGTCATGATCTTCGGCGCGGTGATGCCGGCCTTCGTCGGCCTGGGCAACTGGATGATTCCGCTGATGGTCGGTGCGCCGGACATGGCCCTGCCGCGCATGAACAATCTATCGTTCTGGATCCTGCCGTTCGCCTTCGCGCTGCTGCTGTCCACGCTGTTCCTGCCAGGCGGCGGCCCGGCCGGTGGCTGGACGATGTACCCGCCGCTGTCCATGCAGGGCAGTCGCTGGCTTACGTGGTGTTTGCGGTGCACTTGATGGGTATCAGCTCCATCATGGGTGCGATCAACATCATCGCCACCATCCTCAACATGCGTGCGCCGGGCATGGATCTGCTGAAGATGCCGGTGTTCGTGTGGAGCTGGCTGATCACCGCGTTCCTGCTGATCGCGGTGATGCCGGTGCTCGCCGGTGCGGTGACCATGTTGCTCACCGACAAGTACTTCGGCACCAGCTTCTTCAATGCCGCCGGCGGTGGTGACCCGGTGCTGTTCCAGCACATCTTCTGGTTCTTCGGTCACCCCGAGGTCTACATCATGATCCTGCCGGCCTTTGGCCTGGTCTCCGAGATCATCCCGACCTTCGCGCGCAAGCCGATCTTTGGCTACAAGGCGATGGTGTTCGCGATTGCCTCCATCGCCTTCCTGTCGTTCATCGTGTGGGCGCACCACATGTTCGCGGTGGGTCTGCCGCTGGGCGGCGAGATCTTCTTCATGTACGCCACCATGCTGATCGCGGTGCCGACGGGCGTGAAGGTGTTCAACTGGGTCAGCACCATGTGGGGCGGCTCGATGACCTTCGAGACCCCGATGCTGTTCGCGATCGCCTTCGTGATCCTGTTCACCATCGGCGGCTTCTCCGGCCTGATGCTGGCGCTGGCTCCGGCCGACTTCCAGTATCACGATACCTACTTCGTGGTGGCGCACTTCCACTATGTGCTGGTGACTGGCGCGATCTTCGCGATCATCGCGGCCGCGTACTACTGGCTGCCGAAGTGGACCGGCCACATGTATTCGGAGATGTGGGGCAAGATCCACTTCTGGAACAGCGTGATCTGGGTGAATGTGCTGTTCTTCCCGCAGCACTTCCTGGGCCTGGCCGGCATGCCGCGCCGCATCCCCGACTACAACGTCGCGTTCGCCAACTTCAACATGATCAGCTCCATCGGCGGCTTCCTGTTCGGCGCCTCGCAGCTGATCTTCCTCGGCGTGATCATCCACGCCGTGTGGTTCTCCAAGAAGAAGGCCACCGACCGTGTATGGGAAGGCGCCAGGGGCCTGGAGTGGACGGTGCCGTCGCCGGCGCCGCACCACACCTTCGAAGTGCCGCCGGTGATCCGCCCCGAAGACCTGGCTCACGGCCACGACGAAGACTGATACATGCATCACCGCTCCGGCCTTGGCCGGGGCGGGCAGGAAACGAGTCAGATGAACCAGTTGTCGAAAGGAACGATCGAGGAAACACGCCGAAAGGGTGTGCGACGCACCGTCATGGTGTTTGGCGCCATCGCAGTGGTGATTTTCCTGCTCTCGCTCCTGCAGGGACTGCAGTACTCCTGACGCGTTCTGCGGTTGTATTCCTCCGTGGCGCCGGTGAGGTGTTGCGGGTTGATGTTCCCCGTGCCGTACGGCGGGGGCGGAAGTAAACAAGAGAAATCCACGGGGATCTCACCATGGGTCAGCAGCAAGACGCTTATTACGTTCCGACCAAGAGCTATTGGCCCATCGTGGCTGCGGTCGTCATGTTCGTCACCGTGTTCGGTGCCGCGCACTGGCTGAACGCACCGCCGGGTGAGGCGAGTTTTGGCAAGACGGTACTGACGGTTGGCTTCGTCGGCATTCTGCTGATGTTCTTCGGCTGGTTCCGCTCGGTGATCCGCGAGTCGCTGGCCGGTAGCTACAACAGCCAGGTGGATCGCTCGTTCCGTATGGGCATGATGTGGTTCATCTTCTCCGAAGTGATGTTCTTCGGTGCCTTCTTCGGCGCACTGTTTTACGCCCGCATGTTCGCGGTGCCGTGGCTGGGCGGCGAAGGACACGGCGTATTGACCCACCAGTTCCTGTGGAACGACTACGCCGCGTCATGGGGTGCTGGCGGCGGCGGCGGTCCGGGTCGCGTCG
Organism: uncultured Gammaproteobacteria bacterium; assembly: GCA_963783075.1. Classification (GTDB taxonomy): domain Bacteria; phylum Pseudomonadota; class Gammaproteobacteria; order Xanthomonadales; family Rhodanobacteraceae; genus Dyella. Next base: position 1,487,682 of record CAWAMF010000001.1, read on the forward strand.
GCGGTAACTTCCAGACGGTGGCACCGTGGGGCCTGCCGCTGCTCAATACGCTGATCCTGCTCAGCTCCAGTGTGACCATCACCATCGCGCATCACGCGCTGAAGGCGGGTCATCGCGGCAAGATCCTGCTGTTCCTGGGCTTCACCGTACTGCTGGGCGCCACCTTCCTGTACTTCCAGGCGCACGAGTACATCGAGGCCTACAAGGAGCTCAACCTGACGCTGCAGAGCGGCGTCTACGGTTCGACCTTCTTCATGCTCACCGGCTTCCACGGCATGCACGTGACGCTGGGTACGATCATGCTGGCCATCATCTGGCTGCGCGTAGCTCGCGGCCATTTCACCAAGGACCATCACTTCGCATTCGAAGCAGTGGCCTGGTACTGGCACTTCGTCGACGTGGTGTGGCTGGGCCTCTTCATGTTCGTCTACATCCTCTGAGGCGCTCCTGCGCTGCAACAAAAAGCCCGCCTTTCGGCGGGCTTTTTGTTTGCTCGTCTTCAGCAGGAGCGCACCCTGCGCGACCGCGGCGTCATGCTGTATTCGCTCCGTGAGGTTGTCGCGCACAGGGTGCGCTCCTACAGGAAGGGCAGAAAAACAAAAGCCCGCCAAGTGGCGGGCTTTTGTGGAACCGGATTGTCGCAAGCGAGGCGCCCGCGGCAGCGTAACGCTACAATTACTGACCCACGCCGTGCGGGTGCAGCCAGCCCATCCAGATGCCAAGTACCACCATCAGGATGAGCAGCACCGACAACCCGATGCGGCGGGTCAACGCCCACACCGTGCGCTTGCTGCCATCCTTGTCGGTCATCATGAAAAACAGTGCCTGACCGAGATTGAAAATTACCACCAGCAGCAGGATCACCAGCGCATATTTGTAGATGGTTTCCACGTGATTGGTCCGAACGCTTTAGACATCCGGAGTATAGCGGCCGTGCGTGGTGCCTCCGCGTGAAGTGGCTGCGCCGCCCGTCCTGGTTTGCGCTGCTGCTTACTGTGGCCGGCGCCTTGTTGTTCATACGCTTAGGTGCGTGGCAGCTGCATCGCGCGGACGAAAAGGAGCAACTTCTGCGACGGTATGCCGCGGCGGATTCGGCACCTGTCCAGCCGTTTGCCACGGTGGCCGCAACGCCCCCCACGAACGCCATTGCGCGCGTCAGCGTGCAAGGTCAGTACGTCGCTGATCGGCTGTACATGCTCGACAATCCCAAGCACGACCAGCGCGGCGGCGTGGAAGTCTATGCGCCTTTCCGTCCGCGTGGCGCTGATCGCCTGCTGCTGGTCGACCTGGGCTTTCTGCCCGGGAACGGCACCAGCCAGGCGCCGCAATTGCCCCCGCTACCGACGGGCGAGCAGACATTGCACGGCCTGTACCTGCCCGCGCCCGGGGTGGGCTTTGAGATGGGCGGCAATGCGCTGGTGCGCCAGTCGCACTGGCCCAAGATCACGATCTATCTCGAGCTGTCGCAGGTGTCCGCCGATCTCGGCAGCCAGTTGTATCCGCAGGTGTTGGCGCTGGACGCGGATCCCGCTGCGATCTACGTGCGCGAACACATGCTCGATTTCTCATCGATGCCGCCCGCGCGGCATCGCGCCTATGCCTTCCAATGGTTCACCTTTGCCGTGGCGGCGGTGGTGATCCTGTTGGTGTTGCATCGCCGTCGCCCATCGAAACCGTTGGACAAGTCATGAACAAGCCTGATCCCGCTGCGCTGCGTGCCAGCCGTCTGAAACTGCTGCTGGTCATGCTGGTGTTTGCCGCGCCCATCATTGCAGCCGGTTTGCTCACACTCACTGGCTGGCAACCCAGCGGCAAAGCCTATGGCCAGTCGATCGAGCCGCAACGCAACTTCGCCACCGAGCAATTGCAGGTGACCATGGCCAACGGCCAGGCGTGGGCATGGCGCGCCAGTGAACCGCAACTCACCCTGATTGCGCTGGCTGGCCCCGATTGCGCTGCGCAATGCCTGGATGTGCTCACCAAGATGGCCGCCGCGCGCATCACGCTCAACCGCAACGCGCCGCGCCTGCGCTTGCTGTATGTCGGCACGCCGCCGGCCAACGCCGCCAGCTCGGGCATGGATAACTACTGGCAGCTGGGCGATGACCGCCAGGGGCGGCTCGCAGCGTTCCGTCCCATGGCGCCCGACAGCGTGGCTGCGTTGCTCGTGGAATCCGACGGCACGGCGTTGTCGCTCTATCCCGCCGGGTTTGATCCCACTGGCCTGCGCAAGGATCTGCAGAAGGTGATTCGTTGATGACCGCCCGTTCCCTCAAGGTGCTGCGTGGGCTGGCCTTGCTTGCCGCCGTGTTCGCGTTTGGCGTGGTGATGTTTGGCGCCTTCGTACGCCTTTCCAACGCCGGCTTATCGTGCCCGGACTGGCCGACCTGCTATGGCCAGGTGAGCTGGCCCGAACACCAGCATGAGATCACGCAGGCTAACCAGGATTTCCCTGATCGCCCGTTCGAAACAAACAAGGCCTGGCGCGAACAGGTACATCGCTTCCTTGCCGGCACGCTGGGCACGTTGGTATTCGCGCTCGCGCTGATCGCCAGCTGGCGACGACGGTGGGCGCGCCATGCCGTGATCGTTGGCGCGATCTTCGCGGCGGCAGGTGTGAGCCTCTACATGAAAGGTGAGCATCATTGGTCGCTGCTGCTGTCGATAGTCGCCATCGGCCTGCCATTGATTGCGGCGATTGGCCTCAAGCGTCCCGGCGCATGGCGCATCAGCGTGCTGGCGCTTGCGGTCGTGGTGTTTCAGGCCATGCTGGGCATGTGGACAGTAACCTTGCTGCTCAAGCCCATCGTTGTGATGGGGCACCTGTTGGGTGGCATCACCACGTTCGCCTTGTTGGCCTATGCCGCCTTGCGCTTCGCTGGTGTGAGTGCGCGCGACGACAGCTACGCGGGGCTGCGCAAGCTCGTGGCGCTGGGCATCGTGTTGCTGCTGGCGCAGATCGCGTTGGGCGGCTGGACGTCGTCCAACTACGCCGCCCTGGCCTGCGGCACGGATTTCCCCAAGTGTCTGGGCCAGTGGGCGCCGCCCACCGACTTCCGTGAAGGCTTTGTGCTGTGGCGTGGCATCGGCGTGAACTACGAAGGTGGCGTGCTGGACATGGCCGCACGCAGCGCCATCCAGATTGCCCACCGCATCGGCGCGCTGGTGGTGTTCTGCTATCTCGCCTGGCTGTCGCATCGCGTGTCGCGTCGCGGCCTGCGCACGCAAGGCCTTTCCATTGCGGTGGTCTTGGTCGCCCAGGTCTTGCTGGGCATCAGCAACGTGCATTTTGGCCTGCCGCTGCCGGTGGCGACGGCGCACAATGGTGTGGCGGCGCTGCTGCTCTTCACGTTGCTAGCGACGCTGGCACGCACGCAAAAGCGTCACGACGACGCCATGTTTCTTTCTAACGGACACCTTTGACGATGACCAGCCGCTTCCACGAATACATGGAGCTGACCAAGCCGCGCGTCGTCGCGCTGCTGGTGTTCTGCGCTGTCATCGGCATGTTCCTGGCCGTGCCCGGCGTTCCGCCGTGGCGCGCGCTGGTGTTTGGCACGCTGGGCATCTGGATGGCCTCGGGCTCCGCTGCGGCATTCAATCATTTGATTGATCAACGCATCGACAAGGTGATGGCGCGTACCGCGCATCGTCCGCTTGCCACGGGTCATCTCACGCCACGCCAGGTGCTTGTGTTTGCGCTGACGTTGGGTGCCGTGTCGATGGTGGTGTTGATGGTGCTTGTCAATCCGCTCACCGCGCTGCTCACGTTCGGTGGTTTGATCGGCTACGCGGTGATCTACACCGCCTACCTCAAGCGCGCCACGCCGCAAAACATCGTGATCGGTGGCCTCGCAGGGGCGATTCCGCCGGTGCTGGGTTGGACCGCGGTGACCGGTGCGCTGCATCCGTTTGCGTTGCAGCTGTGTCTGATCATTTTCGTGTGGACGCCGCCGCATTTCTGGGCGCTGGCGATTTTTCGTCGCGATGATTATTCGCGTGCCCAGGTGCCGATGTTGCCGGTAACGCACGGCGTGGTGTTCACGCGGTGGCATGTGTTGTTCTACACGATCCTGCTGGTGCTGGTGACGTTGTTGCCGGCGCTTACGGGGTATAGCGGGTTGGTGTATCTGGGCGGTGCAGTGGTGTTGGGGCTCGGGTTCCTCTATTACGCCGTGCGCTTGCTCAATCCGCCGGATGAGTTTTTCGCGATGAAGGTCTTCAACTATTCCATCGTGTATTTGATGGCGTTGTTTGCGTTTTTGCTGGTGGACCATTGGGTGATGGAGCCGTTGGTGCAGCATCAGGGTGTGGTGTTTGAGCGCTCCGTTTAGCGGACTCGGACCACCACTGTAGGAGCGCACCCTGTGCGCGACTGGTCTTACGGCAGCAATTTGATGTTCGCAGGGATGACGAACGCGAGCAATGGCGCGTCGCCGCGAGCACCCCTACCTTACAGGTGGCTCACCTCGACCCTCCCCCGAAGAGGAGAGCGAGCCAAAGGCTCGAGTCACCAGCATCGTCGTGAAGCGGCTGTGTAGCGGCGCGAATTCCTATTTGACTCAGCACCACAACCCCTTCACGCGTAGCAACTTTCGAGCCCAAACCCACTGTCACCGGGTTGACACTCCCGCACCGCAGCAAGACAATACGCGCGCCACCGGGCGCACCCTGCGCCAGCTGGCTCCCTGTCCTACCAAACCAAGGCATATGGACGTTTACCCTAGTCGCAACGTCGACATCCGCGAGCATCGGGTGCCGGCATTGCAAAACAAGCTGATTGCCTGCGGCGACCGCCTGCGGTCGGCCGGTGCTTTCCTAGACTAGGGAAGTCCGGCCCATCCCTGACGGCGCTGTGGGCGCCGTACCGAGGAGATGGGCTATGAAGCTCCTTCGCGATTTTTTCCGTCTGCGCACTGCGGGTGGCCAGCTGTTGTCTGGTCGTCGTGGTGATTCCCGCCGTTCCTGGACCATCACCGTGCCTGCGCCGCTTCATGAGACGCAGGGCCCGGCCGTGCTCGATATGCACTGGAAGGCCGATGCCAGTCGTGGCCGTCCGGCCGCTCGCTGGCACGAACATGCTGCGCCGCAAGCAGCTCGTCATCTGCAGCTGGTATCCAGTCACTAATGAAGCCCTCGTCGTCCAGGGTCGATTTGCCGCGCAAGGGCTGGCCTCCGCCAGTCCCGTGGATGCGATTGCGACGAAGGCCGTAGGGCAGGTATTGGCGTCACGCCGGGATGATCCCGCCGGCTCGCTGGTCCGCTGCAGGTGTCACCGATTTCACGGAAGCGAGTCATGTTCAAGCACTCCACCCAGACCGTCACCGGCAAGGCGGCGAGCAAAGTCGCAGCCGCGCCCGTGCGCGTGGCCGTAGCGCAGGAAGCGTTCCGCCACAACGAGGCCCTCTACGCTGCGCTGGATACCAGCGCAGCTGGCCTTAACGAGGAGCAGATCGCCGAGCGGCTGGATCGTGATGGCGCCAACGAGGTGTCGCACGAGAAGCCGCCGCATTGGTCGGCGCAACTGCTGCGAGCGTTCAAGAACCCCTTCATCATCGTGCTGCTGGTGCTCGCCGCCGTGCAGCTATTCACTGATGCGAGTGACCTCACTGGCCCGATCATCATCGCGGTGATGGTGGGCATCAGCGTGCTGCTGAGCTTCACCCAGGAATACCGTTCGTCCAAGGCCGCCGAGAACCTCAAGGCGATGGTGCGCAATACCGCCACGGTGACGCGCCGGGCATCGGATGGTCACAGCGAGCGCATCGAAGTGCCGGTGGGCGAGCTGGTGGCGGGTGACATCGTGCATCTGGCCGCTGGCGACATGGTGCCAGCGGACTTGCGCCTGGTTTCGGCCAAGGATCTGTTCATCAGCCAGGCCATTCTTACCGGCGAATCGCTGCCGGTGGAGAAGTCCGCGCCGGCCCATGTCCAGGCGTCCGACGAGCTGAGCGCGGGCGCGCCGGATAATCCGCTCGACCTGCCGACCGTGTGCTACATGGGCACCAACGTGGTCAGCGGCACCGCCACGGCCGTGGTGGTCGCCACCGGCTCGCGCACCTACCTGGGTTCGCATTGCGCGCACCATCGTCGGTCAGCGCGTGCAGACCAGCTTCGACCGCGGCGTGAACAGCGTCAGCTGGCTGCTGATCCGCTTCATGCGGTGATGGTGCCGATCGTCTTCGCTGATCAACTGGACTGACAAGGGCACGACTGGCTGCGAGGCGTTCCTGTTCGCGCTGTCCGTGGCGGTCGGCCTGACGCCGGAGATGCTGCCGATGATCGTCACCGCGAACCTGGCCAAGGGCGCGTTGGCGATGTCCAAGCGCAAGGTGGTGGTCAAGCGCCTCAACGCGATCCAGAACTTCGGCGCGATGGACGTGCTGTGCACCGACAAGACCGGCACGCTGACGCTGGACAAGATCGTGCTGGAGCGTCACCTCGACCTGTACGGCGAAGAGTCCGACGAGGCGCTCGAATACGGCTACCTCAACAGCCGCTTCCAGACGGGCCTGAAGAACCTGATGGACAAGGCCGTGCTGTCGCATCGCGATCTCGAAGAGACGGCGGCGCACTACCGCATCGTCGACGAGATTCCGTTCGACTTCCAGCGCCGCCGCATGTCGGTGGTGCTGGGCAACGGCGACGGTCACGATCTGCTGGTGTGCAAGGGCGCGGTCGAGGAGATGCTGTCGATCTGCGCGTATGCGCAAGGCGGGTGACGAGATTTTGCCGATGACCGACGAGCTGCGCGCCGAGATCAAGGCGATGACGCGCCGGCCTCAACGAGGACGGCCTGCGCGTGCTGGTGGTGGCGATCAAGCGCCAGCCGCCGGCAGGGCGCGCCTATGGCGTGGCCGACGAAAGCCAATCTGATCGCGGTGGGCTGCCTGGCCTTCCTCGATCCGCCGAAGGATACGCGCCGCCACCGCCATCGCCGCGTTGCATCAGCACGGCGTGGAAGTGAAGATGATCACCGGCGACAACGAGGTGGTGACGCGCAAGATCTGCCGCGAGGTCGGCCTGGACGTGGAGCACTCCGCTGCAGGGCAAGCACATCGAGCCGCTGAACGATGACGAGCTCGATGCGCTGGTCGAAGCGCACCACCGTGTTCGCCAAGATGTCGCCGCTGCAGAAGGCGCGCGTGGTCAAGTCGTTGCAGCGCCAGGGCCACACCGTCGGCTTCCTCGGCGACGGCATCAACGACGCGCCGGCGCTGCGCGAGGCGGACGTGGGCATCTCGGTGGATACCGCCGCCGATATCGCCAAGGAATCGGCCGACATCATCCTGCTCGAAAAGAACCTGATGGTGCTGGAAGAGGGCGTGATCGAAGGCCGCATCACCTTCGGCAACATCATCAAGTACATCAAGATGACCGCCAGCTCGAACTTCGGCAACATGTTCTCGCGTGCTGGTCGCGAGCGCGTTCCTGCCGTTCCTGCCGATGCTGCCGCTGCAGATCCTGGTGCTTGAACCTGCTGTACGACATCTCGCAGATGTCGATTCCGTTCGATCGCATGGACGAGGAATACCTGCGCAAGCCGCGCAAGTGGGACGCCGGCGACATCGGCCGGTTCATGGTGTGGATCGGACCGGTCAGCTCGATCTTCGACATCACCACCTTCCTGCTGCTGTGGTATCGTGTTCGGCGCGAATTCGAACGAGCACCAGGCGTTCTTCCAGTCGGGCTGGTTCATCGAAAGCCTGCTGACGCAGACGCTGATCGTGCACATGATCCGCACGCGCAAGATTCCGTTCCTGCAGAGCGTGGCCGCGGCACCGGTGCTGGCGCTGACCACCGCGATCATCATCATCGGCATGCTGGTGCCGTACACGGCGCATCGGCGCGAAGATCGGCATGGTGGCGTTGCCGGGCGTGTACTTCGGCTGGCTCGCACTGACGGTGCTGACGTATTGCGTGCTGACCCAGTTGATGAAGCTGGTTTACATCCGTCGCTACGGACGCTGGTTGTGAGGTAACGACGTCGGCGAGTGAGCGCCAGCGTCACGGCCTCGAGTTCGTCCTTGCATGCGCATTGCCGGTGACGCAGCCAGTGCTCGCGTCGGCGAGCATCCGATGCAACGAAGGCGCTGGGACCGCCGCCAGTTATCCAGTCCACCAACTCCCGCGGGGAAGGTGCGGACGCTTCGATGCGTCCGCTCACCAAGGAGGCAAGCCATGAAAGGCACCTTCGCTCTCCTCGATATCGCCGGCTACGTCGCCCTGCTGCTGTGGGGCACGCATATGGTCACCAGCGGCGTGCTGCGTGGCTACGGCAGCGCGTTGCGTCGCTGGATGGGTCGTTATCTCGGTCATCGTCCGGCCGCGTTCGGTTTTGGCGTATGCGTCACCGCCGATCCTGCAGAGCAGTACCGCCACCGGGTCTGATGGCCACCTCGTTTGCGGCCAGCGGCTTCCTCGGGTCTGGCGCCGGGTCTTGCCGTGATGCTGGGTGCCAACGTCGGTACCACGCTGATCGTGCAGGTGATGTCGTTCGATATCTCCATCGTGGCGCCGGTGCTGATCCTGATCGGCTTCGCCATCCATCGCCGCACCGATGACGTAAGCTACGAGAACATCGGCCGCGTATCCATCGGCCTGGGCCTGATGCTGCTGGCGCTGCATCTGCTGGTGGGCGCGATGGCGCCGGTGGAGAACGCGCAGGTGCTGCGGGCGATCCTGCAGAGCCTGGCGAGCGAGCCGGTGCTGGCGATGCTGGTGGCGGCGATGCTCACCTGGGCCTGTCATTCCAGCGTGGCGGTGGTGCTGTTGATCGTATCGCTGGCCAATGCCGGCGTGATGGATGCGCCCGGCGCGCTGGCGCTGGTGCTGGGCGCGAACCTTGGCGGCACCATTCCCGCATTGATGGAGGCGCATACGCCGGTGGCGCGTCGCCTGCCGATGGGCAACCTGCTGGTGCGGGCGTTTGGTTGCCTGGTGTGTCTGCCGTTGCTGTCGCTGTTGCCGCACTGGCTGGCGCCGCTGGGTGCCTCGCCGGCGCGCATCGCGGTGAATTTCCATACGGCGTTCAATCTCGCGCTGGCACTGATCTTCATCGTGCCGGTGCAGAGCTTGGCACGCCTGTTGGTGCGACTGCTGCCGGAGCCGCCCAAGCCCAACGATCCGGGTGTGGCGCAGTACCTGGATGAGGGCGCGCTCGAATCGGCCAACGTCGCGCTGGCCAATGCGGTGCGCGAATCCATGCGCATGGCAGACATGGTCGAAGGCATGCTCAAGGGCCTGGTCGAGGTCTTCGGCAAGGACGACCGCGCGCGTGCTGCTGCGATCAGTCGTATGGATCCGAATCGCTGGACCGTCTGGGCGTGGCCATTCGCGAGTACCTCGCCGATCTTGGTGGCGAAGCGCTCAACGAGGAGGACGGCGAGCGCAGCCAGGAGATTCTGGCCTTCGTCATCAACATCGAGCACATCGGCGACATCACCGCCAACAACCTGATGGAGTTTGCCGCCAAGACGCGCGCTGAGCGGGCAGGACTTCTCGGCGGACGACATCCAAGATCTTGCGGCCATGCACACGCAGGTGATGGAAAGCCTGCGCCTGGGCCTGACCGTGTTCCTGCGCGGCGACCTGCGCGCCGCCCAGCAGTTGATGGCGCGCAAGGAGGCGCTGTGGCGGCTGGAGAACGAGGCCTCCGAGCGGCATATCCAGGCCTTGCGCGAGCGTCGCGACGGCGGCGGGGGTGGCGACGTCTACCTGCGCATCCTGCGTGATTTGAAGCGGGTGCACTCGCATCTGGCGGCGCTGGCCTATCTGCCGCTGGAGCGCGCCGGCCTGTTGCAGGGGCGCCTGGTACGCGATCCCGTGACGACCTGACGTAAGCCTCACCCGATATCGTATTCATTCTGTAAAGGAGCATCGGCACCTTGGATCCGGACCCATCTACTGATTCCGTTATTCACCGCTGATCCTATCGACCCTCTCGCGCGCACTCTTTGACGAGTGATTCCGCACGCGGTGGCCGACAACGGTCAGCCGCGGGCGGGTAATGCGCTGCAGCTCCTGGCGAGCCGCGTTGCGAACCCCCTCGTATTGTCCGCCCCATGGCCGTGTGGCCATGGCGGGCGAATGCATGCCACTCGCCAGGGGAAGCCCCATGTCGTACCGCTTGTCCCAACTGTTTTTCGCCATGGCCGCAACGATGTCGCTGGCTGCTTGCGCACGCCATGCCGACGACCCGTCCCCGCCTGCCGCCTTCGTGGAAGACCACGGCGTGTTGCGCGTGCCCGACCAGTCCCCGCTGCGCAAGGAACTGGTGATTGCGCCAGTGGAAATGCGTACCTCGCCGCATGCCATGGTGTTTCCCGCCACCGTGGAGGCGGACCCGGCCCGAACCGCGAACGTGCTGACCCCACTGACCGGCCGCGTCGCCGAGCTGAAAGTCGGACTGGGTGACCATGTCACCCGTAACCAGCTGCTGGCAGTGATCGAATCGGGCGATATGGCGCAGGCTTATGCGGACGTGACCAAGGCCGCCGACGCGCTGGCGCTAGCCAAGAAGGCGCTCGATCGTGCCCACGGCGTGCAGCAGGCGGGCGGTAATGCGGTGAAGGATCTGGAAGCCGCGCAGAGTACGTACAACCAGGCCCAGGCCGAGGCCGACCGCGCGCAAACGCGCTTGCGTTCGCTCAGCGCCGAAGGCGCCACTGCGCCGTCGCGCACGATCAACATCACCGCGCCGGCAAGTGGCTACGTCACCGCGCTGTCGGTAGCCCCTGGCACCTATGCCAACGACGCCACCGCGGCCCTGATGACGATTGCCGATCTGGGTACGGTGTGGATTACCGCCAATGTGCCTGAGAGCGACGTTGGACATATCGCCAAGGGGCAGGCGGTCGATGCGACGTTGTCGGCCTACCCGGACGAGGTATTCCACGGCCAGGTGAGTTTTGTCAGCCCACTGCTGCAATCGGATACGCGGCGCGACATGGTGCGGGTGGCGTTTGCCAATGCCGATGGACGTCTAAAGCCGAACATGTTCGCCAAGGCCAGCATTGCGGTGCCGCAGCCGGCCCAGCTGTTCGTGCCCGAATCCGCGCTGCTGATGAACAACGACAGCACCACGGTGTTCGTCGAAGTGTCGCCGTGGGCATTCCAGCGTCGCACCGTCGAGCTCAGCTACGACGAAACGGCTGGCGCTCGTGTGGTGAAGGGTTTGAAGGCTGGTGATCGCGTGGTCGTGAAGGGCGGAGTTCTGCTCAATGATTAATGCGATCTTCCACTTCTGTTTTCAGAAGCGCATGTTGTTCATCGTGGTGACCATCCTGGTCGCCTGCTTTGGGTACTACTCCTGGACCCAGCTGGCGATCGAGGCGTACCCCGAGTTGAGCGACGTTACCGCCCAGGTCACCACGCAGGTGCCGGGGCTGGCCGCGGAAGAAATCGAACAACAGATCACCACACCGCTGGAGCGTGGTCTATCCGGTACGCCAGGGCTGGTGAGCATGCGTTCCAGCAGCACGTTCGGCCTCTCGTTGATCACCTTGGTGTTCAAGGATGGCGCCGAAGATTATTGGTCGCGCCAGCGCGTGATGGAGCGTGTCAGCCAGGTGACGTTGCCGCCGGGTGTCACGCCGAGTCTGGATCCGGTATCCGGGCCGGCCGGCGAGATCTATCGCTACACGCTCGAATCGACCAGCAAGAACCTGATGCAGCTATCGGAAATCCAGAACTGGGTGGTGGTCCCTGCGCTGGAAAAAATTCCCGGGGTCGCCAACGTGGATGTCTTTGGCGGCTTTACCAAGGAGTTCCAGCTTGAACTGGATCCGGCCCAGCTGCTGCACTACGGCGTCAGCGTCAACCAGGTTACGAGTGCCATTTCATCCAACACCGCCAACGCCGGCGGCGGACGCATCACGCGTGGCGATCAGTCGTACATCGTGCGCGGCATCGGCATGGTGCACACACTGAAGGATCTGGGCGACGTGGTGGTCACGCAGAACAACGGCGTGCCGGTGCTGGTGCGCGACCTTGGCAAGCTGCAGTACGGCCATCAGGTGCGCGAGGGCATCCTGGGCAAGGACAACAACCCCGACACCATCGAGGGCATTGTCGACCTGCTCAAGTACGAGAACCCGTCGCGCGTGCTCGAGGGCATCCACGCCACGGTCGACAAGCTCAACAAGCAGCTGGCGGCACAGGACGTGCGCATCGTGCCGTACATCGATCGTGACGACCTGGTCAACGCGACCAAGGAAAAAGTTTTCCACACGGTGATGGAAGGCGTCGGCCTGGTCTGCATCGTGCTGATCCTGTTCCTGGGCAGCCCGCGCTCCGCGCTGGTGGCGGCGGTGGCGATTCCGATGTCGCTGGTGACGGTGTTCATCCTGATGCAGTTCACGCACATGCCGGCGAACCTGTTCTCGCTGGGCGCGATCGATTTCGGCGTGATTGTCGACGGCACCATCGTGGTGACAGAGGCGATTCTGCGGCGGCGTGAGGAGAAGCCCAACGCGGTGCTCACCGAAGACGACGTGATGACGGTGACCAAGCATGTCGGGCGTTCGATCTTCTTCGCCACGCTGATCATCATTACCGCCTATCTGCCGCTGTTCGCGTTCGAGCATGCCGAAGGCAAGCTGTTCCGGCCGATGGCCTTCACGGTGGGCTATGCGCTGTTGGCGGCGTTGTTGTGCACGGTGACGCTCACGCCGGGCCTGGCCTATATCGCGTTGCGCAAGCCGCGCAAGATTTTCCACAACAAGCCACTGGAGCGTTTGCAGAAAGCGTATACGGCGACCTTGCGGCGGTTGCTCGGCAAGCTGCCGGTGGTCTACACCGTGGCTGGCGTGGCTTTCGCCAGCGTGGTGCTGCTCGGTGCCACGATTGGTCGCGAGTTCCTTCCCGATCTGGACGAGGGCTCGCTGTGGCTGCAGGTGCAGATGCCCTCGGGCCTTTCGCTGGACAAGGCCAGCGCCATGACGGCGGAGCTGCGCCGGGCCGTGCGGGAATTTCCGGAGGTGTCGTATATCGTGACCCAGCTTGGCCGCAACGACACGGGCACCGATCCATGGACGCCGTCGCACGTCGAATCCGGCGTGGGCCTGAGGCCCTACAACAGCTGGCCCAACGGCGAGAGCAAGGCGGAGTTCCTGCGCAAGTTCAATGCGCGCATGCAGCAGATACCGGGCATCTCGGTGGGCATCAGTCAGCCCATCGTCGATGGCGAGAACGACATGATCGGCGGCGCGCACAGCCCGTTGGTGCTTCGCATCTACGGCGACGACCTGAATGAACTGCGTCACGTCGGCGGCGAAATCGTCGAGGTGTTGCGAGGCGTACGCGGCACGGCCGAAGCGTCGATCTTTCAGGAGCCGCCGATTCCGCAGCTGGCCATCGTGGCCGATCGCGATGCCGCCGCGCGCTATGGCATCAGTATCGGCGACGTCGGTAGTCTCATCCAAACGGCTATTGGTGGTGCGCCTATCACGCAGGTGTATGTGGGCGACCGCATCTACAATGTGACTGCGCGTGTCTCCAACGACGTCGCCAACAGCGTCGAGGCCATCGGCCAGTTACCGTTGACCTCCGCCGGCGGTGCCCAGGTGCCTTTGAAGCAGGTGGCGGCCATCAGCCTGAAGACCGGCGAGAGCACCATCGCGCATGAGCAAGGGCTACGGCAGATCACCATTGGTATCGAAAACCGCGACCGTGCATTGTCCGAATATCTCGCCGACGCGCAGCAGCAGATCGACGCGAAGGTTCACTACGACAAGCAGAACTACCGCCTCGAATGGGCCGGTACCTTCGAAAATCAGCGGCGTGCAGAGGCGCGGCTGGGGGTGGTGATGGCGCTGGTGATGGCGATCATGGCGGTGTTGCTGTTCGCTGAATTCGGCAAGCTGCACCAGGCCGTATTGGTATTGGCGGTGGTGCCGCTTGCCGCCGTGGGCGGTCTGATCTCGCTGCACCTGCGTGGCGAGACGCTGAACATCGCCACGGCAGTGGGCTTTATCGCGCTGTTTGGTGTGGCGGTGCAGAACGGCATCATCATGGTGTCCAACATCAATCGCGTCCGCAAACATGGGCATTCGCTTATAGATGCGGTGCTTGAGGGTGCCACTGAACGCTTCCGGCCGGTGTTGATGACAGCCACCGTCGCCAGCGTAGGCATGCTTCCCGCCGCACTCGCCACGGGCATTGGCACTGACGTGCAGCGCGGCCTTGCCACGGTCGTCGTGGGCGGTCTGCCGATCGCCACGCTGCTGACCCTGTTTATCCTGCCGGGCTTTTATTTCGCGACCGAGCGTTTCATTGATCGACGCCGTCGCAAGCATCGTCCGCATCCGACGCGGGAGCTGTAATGATGAAAACCTTTTCGCACGACTTGCGCCGTTGCTCGCGTTGCCTGCTTACCCTGGCGCTTGGCTTTGCGCTGGCCGGCTGTGCCGTCGGCCCCGACTACAAGCGCCCGGCAGCACCGCAGGCGCAGGACTATGCGCCGACGGCAACGCCCATCAGCACGGCCGAAGCTTCCACGCCGGGCGGCAGTGCGCAGCAATTTGTGCGCGACATGGATATTCCCGGGCAGTGGTGGACTTTGTTCCACTCCGAGCCGTTGAATGCGCTGATTGAAGACTCGCTCAAGCACAATCCTGATGTGGCGGCGGCGCAGCAGGCGTTGCAGGTCGCGCGAGAGAACGTCAAAGCGCAGCAAGGCGCCTTCTTCCCCCAGGTCACTGCGAGCGTGGACCCGACGCGACAGAAGACCGGCCAGGTGCTTTCCAGCGGCGTGGTTTCCAATGCCACGCTGTATAACCTCACCACGGCACAGTTGAGCATTTCGTACACGCCAGACCTATGGGGTGGTAACCGGCGTCAGGTGGAATCGCTGGTGGCCCAGGCGGATGCGCAGCGCTTCCAGCTGGAGGCGACGTATCTCACCCTCACCACCAACCTGGTCAACGCGGCAGTGGGCGAGGCGTCGTTGCGCGCGCAGATCGCGGCCACGCAGGACATGATCGAGAGCCAGTCGAAGATACTCGATGCCAACCGCCGCCAACTGGCCTTGGGCGACCTGGCGGACAGCGGTATCGCCGCGCAGGAAGCCGCGCTGGCACAGGTGCGCGCCTCGTTGCCGCCATTGCAAAAACAGCTGGCGCTTCAGCGTGATTTGCTCGCTGTGCTCGCTGGCCGGCCCCCGGATCAGGATGTGTCGGCTCGCTTTGAACTCGATGCGTTGCAACTGCCGCAGGACCTGCCGATGAGCCTGCCGGCGCGACTGGTCGAGCAGCGACCCGATGTGCGCATGGCGGATGCCCAGCTGCACGCGGCCTGTGCGCAAGTTGGCGTGGCCTTTGCCAATCGCCTGCCGAATATCCAGATCAGTGCCAATGGCGGCAGTGCCGCCGACCAGATGCACGACCTGTTCGGCAAGGGCACCGGCTTCTGGAATATCGGAGCGGCGATTACCGCACCGATTTTCGACGGAGGGACGCTCAAGCATCGCCAGCGCGCGGCAGAGGCTACCTACCGGCAGGCCGCCGAGCAGTACCGCAGCACGGTGATGTCCGCGCTGCAAAACGTGGCCGATTCGCTGCACGCGGTGCAATCGGACGCGGAGGCCATGGCGGCCAATGCGCGTGCCGAGCAGGCGGCTGCGCGCAGCCTGACCATTGCGCAACGTCAGCACACGCTGGGCGACATCAGTACGGTTGCCCTGCTCAATGCGCAGGTGACCTATCAGCAGGCCGAGCTCGCGCTGGTACAGGCGCGTGCGGCGCGCTTCACCGATACGGTTGCGTTGTTTCAGGCGTTGGGAGGGGGGTGGTGGAACCGGCAGGATGTGGCTGACGTGGCAGCGACGCACGGTTCACCCGATCAATAGTGAGGTCTGGCATTTTCTCTTACTGTCATCCTGGCGAAGGTCGGACAAGCGCGAAGCGCGCCCCTGGGCGTCGTCCCTGCGAAAGCAGGGACCCAGTGACTTTCGCTCTGATTGTGGCGATAGCGCCACAACCAGGACGAACAGTCGCTGGATGACTCGCTACGCTCGCCCTACGGGGCCGCCCTCCGGGCGTTCTGCGCGCTTCGCGCTTGTCCTGCTTTCGCAGGGACGACGGTGAATGGAGATAACGAAATGGGGATACCGCCGACCGCGACTAACCCGACCGCAGCAGTTACCGCGACCCGGCCGACCCGCAAGCCACGCGTCGCCGGTGCCGCCACCACAGCGCAAGCACCGCCAGCAGCACCACGCCGCTGAACAGCCACAGGCCGTTTTGGCCGCGACGAATCCACATCGCCAACCACTCGTGGTTGTCGGCGCCGAAATAGCCCAGGTAAACCCACAGCGGCACGCTGATTAGCGCCGCCGCGCCGTCGAGCAGGAAGAAGCGCAGAAATGACACGCGATGGGTGGAGCCGGCGGTGATGAACACCGCGGTGCGCATGCCGGGCAGGAAGCGTGCGATGAACATCATGCGGTTGCCGTAGCGCTCGAACTTTTCCTGCACCTTGGCGTAGCGTTCGGGGGTCAGCACGCGCGCCACGAACCGCCACTGCAGGATGCGTGCACCATAATGGTGGCCCAGCAGAAACATGCCGGCATCGCCGACCAGCACACCGGCCATGCCCACGCCAAACATTACATGCACGCTGGCATAGCCCAGGCCCGCGATTACGCCACCGGCCACCAGGGTGATGTCCTCGGGCAGCGGTATGCCCGCACCGCACAGCAGCAACGCGATGAATACCGCGAGGTAGCCGTTCTCGGCGAACAGGGTCACCAGTCGTTCAAGCAGTTCCATCACCATCCATGCCCGGGTGCGTTCCCCATGCCCTCAAGAAGGGTCGATGATCCCATACGAAAGCGTCAAAGCGCTTGCGGCAGTGCAGGGCGCCTTAATGCTCCTTCACCTCTATGGAGGGAGGCTTGGGGTGAGGGGTAATCTTGCGGAAGAGGTGGTTAGAGCCCTGTTCTTTTCAACCGAGTCGCGAGCGCCCACCCTTTACCGCCTTCAGGTGGCTCACCTCGATCCTCTCTCCCGCAGGGACTACCTTCGGGCCGCCCAGTGGGGGACGAAGAATGGCATCAGGCCGTCTTTGCTGGTGGCGCCCGCGCCGCCAGCAGCTCGCGCAACTCCGCTTTCTCCGCAGGTTCCAGTGCGCCTTCGCGGCTCTTCGCGGTTAGCCAGTCGCGGCGCTGAATCACCGCCTGTTGTTCCATGCGCGCCAGCGCGTCGAAGAATTCCGCGCGCTGGGCTTCCGGTTCGCCCACCGTCATCGCCGCCATCAGCTTTTGCAGATGCTGGTACTCAGGGCGTTCGGCGAAATGTTCCACCAACATGGCCGGATTGATGCCGGGGCGTGAGCGCGCCATGTCGATCAGTTCGGCCAGCAGCTCGACACCCGGCTTGTCCATGCGCAGAAAGCCGTACGGACGCTCCACCTGATCGGCCACGCCCGGTTGTGCCAACAGCAAGGCAATCGCGCTGCGCACCAGCGAGCGCTGCACGACAGCGGGACGCTGCACCGCTCGCCGCGCCGAGGGATCGGCTTCGAGCAGCGCGCGTGCGCCGGTGCGTTTTTCCAGCTCCTGCGCCATCAGGTCGCGGAAGGCGCCATCGGGCAGCTTGGCGATCAATGGGCGCGCCCGCTCGGCCAGTCGCGCGCGGCCGTCGAGACTGGCGATGTCCACGTCATGCGCCAGTTCGCCAAAGAAATATTCGGACAGCGGCGTGGCGGCCTTCATGCGCTGCTCGAAGCCATCCTTGCCTTCCTTCCGGATCAGCGTGTCGGGATCTTCGCCGTCGGGCAGAAACAGGAAGTACGCCTGGCGTCCATCGCGCAAACGCGGCAATGCCGATTCCAACGCCTTCCACGCGGCCGCGCGGCCAGCACGGTCACCATCGAAGCAGAACACCACGTCGGGCGCGGCGCGAAACAACACCTCGGTGTGTTCGGGTGTGGTCGCCGTGCCCAGGGTGGCCACCGCGATGGGCAGGCCAGCCTGGTGCAGGGCAATCACGTCCATATAGCCTTCGACTACCACGATGCGGGCGAGGCTGGGATTGGCCTGCTTCACCTGCCATAGCGCGAACAACTCACGGCCCTTGTGGAACAGGGGCGTTTCAGGCGAGTTGAGGTACTTCGGGCCCGGAGCCTGTTGAGAAGTGCGGGCAGGGGTGCCCGCTTCTTGACCTTCGGGCGCAGGCGGCGCGCTGGAAATAATGCGGCCGCCGAAGGCGATCACGCGGCCGCGCCTGTCGAGGATGGGAAACATCAGGCGCTCGCGGAAGCGGTCGTAGCGGTGTCCGCGTTCGTTGCTGGCCACCATGCCTGCTTCATTGAGCAACTGCATGCGCTTGTCGCTGCTGCCCAGGGCCTTGATCACCCCATCGAAACCGGCCGGCGCCCAGCCGAGGCGGAAGCGCTGGATGGTGTCGGCGTCGAGTCCGCGCTTGCGGCAATAGGCCTGCGCGTCGGCATTCTTGGGTAGTTCGTTTTCGTACCAGCGTGCCGAAGCGTCGAGCAAGGCGTAGAGGTCGGTCTTGTCCTCGCGTGGCGCGTGGTCGTTGCCGCCTTCGCGGGGCACCGTGAGCCCGACCGACTGGGCCAGTTCCTCCACGGCATCGGGAAACTCCAGCCGCTCATAGTCCATCAGGAACTTCAGCGCGCTGCCGTGCGCGCCGCAGCCAAAGCAGTGAAAGAACTGCTTGGCGGGGCTGACATAGAACGAGGGCGAGCGCTCGTTGTGAAACGGGCAGCAGGCGGTCCACTCGCGACCGGCCTTCTTCAGCGGCACGCGCCGCTCGATCACGTCGACGATGTCGACGCGGGCAAGCAGTTCGTCGATGAAGCTGTCAGGAATACGTCCGCGCATAAGATCGCTAGTGTAGAGGGTGAGGGTGCGCCGCGCTGCGGGTCGACTGCGCGCGACACACGGCTTGCCCTATGCTGTTCGCACGGAGCCGGGGGGCTCAGGGGGCGTTATGGGAAATATCCTTGGGATGGCCCGGTCGGGGCTGCGCGTGCAGTTTCGGCGGGCCGGGCCGGACGATGCGTCGGCGGCGGTGCCGCTGATCTACAGCTCAGGTCCGGCAGCGTTTGATTATGTGTTTTCTACCCGCGGCAGCCCGGACGCACTGGCATTCTTGCAGCGCTGCTTTGTGGATGGCGCGGGCGAGTTTGGCTGGCGCAATCACTGGGTCGGTGTTGTCGACGGCCACGTGGCGGCGGTTGGG
This sequence comes from uncultured Gammaproteobacteria bacterium, assembly GCA_963783075.1. Taxonomy (GTDB): domain Bacteria; phylum Pseudomonadota; class Gammaproteobacteria; order Xanthomonadales; family Rhodanobacteraceae; genus Dyella. Next base: position 1,506,887 of record CAWAMF010000001.1, read on the forward strand.
GCAGGCTACGGCGCCGACTGCAAATGGGCGTTCACACTGGCGGCAGCCCGGCAGATTCTTGGCCACTACGGCGCGCGCGAAGGCGTGGCGGTCATCACGCGAGGGTTGCGAGTGGAGTCGCTGATCCGGCCGCCCAATGGCGACATGCACTACCTGGCGCATCTGGGGGTGGTACCGGAGCTGCGTGGCCGGGGCGTGGGGCGTGCCTTGATCGATCAGTTGATCGGCACGGCGCGCGAGGTTGGACGTCGGCGTGTGGTACTGGATGTGGCGGTGAGCAACCCGCGCGCCGAGGCTCTGTATCGACGCGCGGGTTTCAAAGTGGTCAGCGAGCGACGCTCACGTCTGGCTCATGGCGAAACGCGGGTGCCCGATCACAGGCGCATGGAGCGCATCGTCGACTGACATGGTGGGATTCCCCCTCCACTCTCCACTCTCCGCGACATCCGCGGCGAGTGGGGTAGCGCTATGCGGCGTGGATCACACCCATCACGGCCAGCAAGGCCAGCAGGAACAGGATCAGGAAGATCGCGAACAGCACCTTGGCGATGGTGGCGGTGACGCCGGAAACGGTGCCGAAGCCGAGCCAGCCGGTGACCAGCGAGACAATGGCAAGAATGATGGCCCACTTGAGCATGCAGTACTCCCGAATAAGGGGTGGCAACCGGCAACGCTGCCGATTTGAGTACCGCTTTGTAGGTGGCTCTGCGTGAAGAAGGTGCAGCGGCAAGTGCTATGTCGCGTGCACGATGCGACGGGCAGGGCGCGTCACTTGGGGTCGACGAGCGTCACCACGGTGGTGGCCGCGGTGACGCTCGGATGGCTGCGCGTGAAACCCGCGTGATCAGCCGGCCAGGCGTGCCTTGATGCGGCCCGAAACCACGCCCATGTCGGCGCGGCCGGCGGCCTTTTCCTTGACGGCCGCAACCACCTTGCCCATGTCGCGGGCCGACGAGGCACCGGTATCGGCCATGGCGGCGGTGATCAGTGCATCGATTTCCTCGTCGCTGAGCTTGGTCGGCAGATAGGTTTCGATAACGACCATTTCGCCGCGCTCGATCTCGGCCAGGTCCTCGCGGCTGGCTGCCACGAACTGGGTCACCGAGTCCTTGCGCTGCTTGAGCATTTTTTCCAGCACCGACAGCACCTGGATGTCGTCCAGCTCGATGCGCTCGTCCACTTCACGCTGCTTGACGGCCGCCAGCATCAGGCGGATCACGCCCAGGCGATGCTTCTCGCCGCCACGCATGGCTGTCTTCATGTCTTCGGTAAGCTGCTGCTTGAGGGTCATGGCCTTTCCTTCAGAAACACACAAAGCCAGCGTTGCTCAGGGCAACGCCGGCCAGTGTAAGGGCAAAGAACAGCGGCGGCGGATTAACGCGCCAGCTGCCGGTTAACCCGGGTCGCGGCGCCGAGGCGCCCGCAACCCATCGTCCGCACGGGGCGGACGACAGACTTAGTACATGCGGGTCTTGCGCGAAACGTCGCGCGAGAGGCGGCGCAGGTGGCGCTTGACCGCAGCTGCGCGCTTACGCTTACGCTCCTGGGTCGGCTTCTCGTAGAACTCGCGCTTACGGGTTTCGGCCAGGACGCCGGCCTTTTCGCAGGTGCGCTTGAAGCGACGGAGGGCAAGCTCGAACGGCTCGTTCTCGCGGACTTTTACGCTGGGCATGGAAACTCCAAGTGTTAGACTGGCCCGCACTAACGAGCCGGTGGAATACGGTGAGCCGCGAAGTATAACGTGGAAACGACAGCATTTTCAAAGCCCCAGTACAACTCGCCGGCAAATAAGCCGGTTCTGGGCATCGAGACTTCATGCGACGAGACCGGCGTAGCCCTGCTGCGATGGGAACCCAGTGCGCCCGGCAGCGGCCTGCTTTCACATACCCTCTACAGCCAGATCAAGCTCCACGCCGACTACGGCGGGGTGGTACCCGAGCTGGCCAGCCGCGATCACGTGCGCAAATTGCTGCCGCTCGTGCGTGAAGCCCTTGCCGAAGCCGGTCTGACGCCAGCCGACCTGGGAGGCGTAGCCTACACCGCCGGCCCGGGGCTGGTGGGTGCCCTGCTGGTAGGCGCTTCGGCCGCCCGTGCCATGGCCTGGGCGCTGGGCGTCCCGGCCATTGGCGTGCATCACATGGAAGGCCACCTGCTGGCGCCGCTGCTGGAGGATGACCCGCCGGAACCGCCGTTCGTGGCACTGCTGGTATCCGGCGGTCATTCCATGCTGGTCGAAGTGAAGGGCATCGGTCAGTACCGCATCCTTGGCGACACGCTGGACGACGCGGCGGGCGAAGCTTTCGACAAGACCGCCAAGATGATGGGGCTGCCGTATCCCGGTGGTCCTGCGCTGGCGAAACTGGCCGAGCAGGGGAGGCCCGGTATTTTTCGCTTCTCGCGTCCGATGACCGACCGTCCGGGGCTGGATTTCAGCTTTTCGGGCCTGAAGACCCAGGTGCTGCTGGCCTGGCAGCACTCGGACAAGAGCGAACAGACGCGCGCCGACGTCGCCCGCGCCTTCGAGGAAGCGATTGTCGACACCATGATCATCAAGTGTCGCCGTGCCCTGCAGGCCAGTGATGCCAGGCGCCTGGTGATTGCTGGCGGCGTGGGCGCCAACCGGCATCTGCGCGCCGAACTCGCCAAGGCAGGCGAGAAGGATGGCTTCAAGGTGTACTTCCCGCGTCTGGCGTTCTGCACCGACAACGGCGCGATGATCGCGCTGGCCGGTGCCATTCGCCTGGCGGCCGGTCAGCATCAGGACGCCTCAGTGCAGGTGTACCCCCGCTGGGATCTGGAAAGCCTGCCCCCCGCGCAATAGCCGCCTATCCATGTAGGAACGCACCCTGTGCGCGACCGCAACGCCACAGGGTCGCCGCTCTGCCTGCCTGTCGCGCACAGGGTGCGCTCCTACACAAGGGCCTCCATCCGGTACGCTAACGGCATGGATATCGTTTTCATTGAAGACCTGCGCATCGATGCCGTCATCGGCATCTACGACTGGGAGCGCCGCGTGCGTCAGACCCTTTCGTTCGACATCGAAATGGCGTTCGACAACACCGTGCCCGCGGCCAGTGACGACATCGCCCTTACGCTCAACTACAAGGACGTGTCCAAGCGCCTGATCGACTACGTCAGTGCTTCCAGCTTCGGCCTGGTGGAGACGCTGGCCGAGCGTTGCGTGGCGATCATTCGCGAAGAGTTCGATGTTTCATGGGTGCGGCTGAAGTTGTCCAAGCCTGGCGCGGTGCGTGGTGCCAAGGCAGTGGGCGTACGCATCGAACGCGGTACCCATCCCTGAGCATGGCACGCGTTTACCTGAGCCTAGGCTCCAATCGGGAGCCGAAGCGCTATCTCAACGCGGCATTGGTCGAATTGCGCGAGCGGTTCGGCGAGCTGGCGGTGTCCCCTGCGTATCGCAGCAAGTCGGTGGGTTTCGACGGCGCCGACTTCATCAACCTGGCAGTGGGGCTGGATACCGAACTTTCGCCCGAAGCACTCAACGACTGGCTGCATGCGCTGGAAGATCGCCACGGCAGGCGTCGCGAAGTGCCGCGCTTTTCCGATCGCACGCTCGATGTCGATATCGTGCTGTATGACGATCTGGTGCGGCAGGGCGAGGGCCATCTGGATATTCCTCGCAAAGAGCTGCGTCATGCATTCGTGCTCAAACCGGTGGCCGATATTGCGCCGCAGCTGGTGCATCCGGTAAGTGGCCAGACTATGGCAGCGCTGTGGGAGGCATTTCCGGTGGCAAGCGAGCCGCTGGTGCCCGAACCCCTTTGATCAAAGTGCTGTCGCCTGTGCGAGGCGGCGGCTAGAACGTCCCAGTCCATCACACGGAGGTAGATTTATGGCAGGTCGGTTTTCGCGTAGCTGGAACCTGATGAAGGCCAGCGCGGCGGTATTGCGTTCGGACAAATCGCTGTTGATGTTTCCGCTGGCATCCAGCATCTGCTGCCTGCTGGTGGCGGCAAGCTTTCTTATCCCCATCGGCTTTGCCGTAGCAGCGGCAGGCGACACGCATGAGCACGCGCTATCCACGGGCGGCTATGTCGCGTTGTTTCTGTTCTACCTCGTGCAGTACTTCGTGATCATTTTCTTCAACACCGCGCTGGCCGGCGCAGCGTTGATGCGGTTGCGCGGGGAGTCCACCAGTTTCGCCGCCGGGTTTGCGCTGGCGCGCGAGCGCGTGGGGAGCATCTTCGGCTACGCGGTGATTGCTGCCACGGTGGGCCTGGTGCTGCGCATCGTGCAGGAGCGGCTGGGCCTGATCGGCCGACTGGTGGTTGGTTTCCTTGGCCTGGCCTGGACGGTGGCCACCTTCCTGGTGGTGCCGGTGCTGGCGAGTCAGGACGTCGGACCGACCGAAGCCATCAGCCGTAGCGTCGAGCTGCTCAAGCGCACCTGGGGCGAGAACATCATCGGTAACGCCGGCATCGGCGTGGTGTTTGGCCTGCTGATGTTCCTGGCCATCCTGGTAGCCGGTGGGCTAATCGTCGGCGCGTTCGCGATGCAGTCGATTGCGGCGATCTTCATCGCCTTCGCTGTCGCTGCCATCGGCCTCACTTTGCTCGGCCTGATCCAGGCTTCGCTGCAGGGCATCTATGCGGCGGCGCTGTACAACTACGCCGAGGAAGGCCAGGTGGGCTACGGCTTTGACCAGGCCATGCTCGAGCAGGCGTTCAAGCCGAAGAAGTAAGGCGGCGCTCCTACAAACGACGGAACGGGTGATGCATGGGCCGCGCGGCGCTCCGCCCTGTAGGAGCGCACCCTGTGCGCGACTGCGGAGCCATGCCGTTGCTGCTGCGTAGGTTTGTAGCGCACAGGGTGCGCTCCTACAAAAGAGAGGGGCCGGCGCGTAGGTCGTGTGGCGATGTTTTTGCTGTAAGAGCGCACCCTGTGCGCGACTGCGGAGCCACGCCGTTACCGCTGTGTAGGTTTGTTGCGCACAGGGTGCGCTCCTACAAAAGAGAGGGGCCGGCGCGCGGGTCGTGTGGCGATGTTTTTACTGTAGAGCGCACCTTGTGCGCGACCGCGGAGCCATGCCGTTGCTGCTGCGTAGGTTTGTCTCGCACAGGGTGCGCTCCTGCAAAAGAGAGGGGCCGGCGCGCGGGTCGTGTGGCGATGTTTTTGCTGTAGGAGCGCACCTTGTGCGCGACCGCGGAGTCATGCCGTTATCGCTGTGTAGGTTTGTCGCGCACAGGGTGCGCTCCTACAAAAGAGAGGGGCCGGCGCGTAGGTCGTGTGGCGATGTTTTTACTGTAGGAGCGCACCTTGTGCGCGACCGCGGAGCCATGCCGTTACCGCTGTGTAGGTTTGTCGCGCACAGGGTGCGCTCCTACACAGGCAGGGAGGGGCGCTTTACACCGACAACGTTCGCCCGCCATCCACGCGGATGATCTGTCCCGTCACGAACGGGGCGTCGCGCAGCAGCCACAGCACTGCGCCGGCCACGTCTTCGGGCGAGCCGGCGCGCTGTAACGGCGTACGCGCCAACATGGCCTGCTGATCGTCATAGGCTTTGCCGTCGCTCGGCCACAGCACGGCGCCGGGCGCTACACCATTGACCCTCACGTCGGGTCCGAGATCGAGCGCGAGTGAGCGCGTCATGGCCGCCAGCGCTGCCTTGGCCATGCAGTACAGCGGATGCTGGGCGAGCGGTCGTTCGGCGTAGATATCCACCAGATTGACAATGGCGCCGCGCGCGTCGCGCAAGGCGGGCAGCGCTGCTTGCGCGAGAAAGAATGGTGCCTGTGCGTTGGAAGCGAACAGCTCGTGCCACTGCGCGGGCGTCGCCGTTCCCACCGGCGTGGGATAGAAGGCCGAGGCATTGTTGACCAAGGCGTCGAGCCGTCCGTAGCGACTGACGACCCGTTGCACGACATCGGGCAAGACATCGAGGTCGGCCAGCTCGGCCTGCACGGTGAAAGTGCTGTCGCTGCGCTGGCGTTCGAGCGAAGCTGCCAGCAGCTCGGTTTCCGTAGCCGAGTGGCGATAGTGCAGCGCCAGGTCGTAGCCGGCGCCATGCAGGGTGCGCGCGATCACCGCGCCCACTCGCTTGCCGGCACCCGTGATGAGGGCAACAGGACGTTCGTGGCGTGGATTCATGCGTGGGCTCCTGCGTGACGCGACTGGGCTGCGAGCTTGCCGCAAAGCACGAGGGGCGTCATCAGGTGGCGGCCTTGTCGGTGGTGGCGGCGTCTTCCGACGGTGTTTCATCGGTGCTGAAGGGCGCGCCGAACATGGCGATGGCCGTACGCGCCACTTGTCCGGTGTCGTAGTAGGCATAGGCGCCCACGCCCATCGCGCCCACCACCGGCAGCCAGCGCGAGATGCCCTTGCCTACCGCGCGCTGGGTCACCTTGACGCCGATGGTTTTGGCGACGCGCTCGGCCACGCTGTAGCCAATGCGGCGAAACAGCAGGCGGTCGCCAACGCGCACCACCAGGTCGCGGAACGCCTGTGCGGCGGTGTGGCGAAACAGGCACCACAGCATCTGCTCGCGACCCAGTTCCGAGTGCTGGCCATAGGCCGCGGCGATGTCGCTGACCATCTGGGCCTGGATCCGCCAGATCGCGATCAGCTCCGGCAGCACCGTGAGCCAGCCCAGCGGTCCCGGGGGCAGTGCCAGCGAGCCGGCGGTGAGCGCGGCCCGCTGGGCGGCGCGGGCAGCCAGCCGACGCGCCTCGATTTCCGGATTCCGGGCGCCCGCCACCTTGCTGTCCGGAATCTGGCTGACGAAGTCCAGGATCGCCTGGGTGACACGGCTGTGGTCGGTGATGACCGCCGGAAGCTGGGAGGTGGGCTCGGTCATGGTCCTGCGCTCACTGGGAACGGCAGATGCCGTGGAACACCAGTCTAGGCGGACGCCGTGAAAGCCCGCTGAGCCCGGCGGACGAGCGCAGGTTGTTGCGCTGCAAGGTATGACTTCTGGGGCAGGCGCCCGCCGGGTTAGAATGGCAATGTTATAACGTATCGAAAAACAATAACTCGCCGCCCCCTTTTCAGGAAACCCGATGAAACGTTCCTTGCTTGCCTTGAGTCTTGCTGTTGCGCTCGGCGCCGTACCGGCGGCGTATGCCCAGACCAGTCCGCCCTCGGATACCAGCAGCACGGCCACTACCAGCGATACCGGCGGCGATGGTGCCGGCACGACCAGTGCCACCCGCAACAAGCCCAAGGTGAAGCAGCTTGGTCCGGTGGAGGTGACCGCAGCGCTCGACCAGGCCCGCAATTCGCTGTCGCCGGACACCGGCAGCAGCCAATACGTCATCGACCAGAAGGCCATCCAGGCGCTGCCGCTGGGTGATTCGACGCCGCTGAACCAGGTGATCCTGCAGGCACCGGGCGTGGTGCAGGATTCCTATGGCGGGCTGCACGTGCGTGGCGACCACGCCAACCTGCAGTACCGCATCAATGGCGTGATTCTTCCCGAATCGATCTCCGGTTTCGGGCAAGCGCTGGACGCCCGCACCATCCAGAGCGTGACTCTGCTCGACGGCGCCTTGCCGGCCCAGTACGGCGAGCGCACGGCCGCCGTGGTGGATATCACCACCAAGAGCGGCTCGTCGCTGGGCAATGGCGGCAGCGTCGGCATCACTGGCGGCTCGTTCGGCACGATCAACCCCAACGCTTCGATCTGGGGCAGCAACGATCGCTGGAGTTACTTCCTCACGGCGAACTATCTGGAGAACGACGTCGGCATCGAAAACCCGACGTCCAGCCGCACGCCGATCCACGACCACACCAACCAGGTGAAGGCGTTTGGCGATATCAGCTACCTGATCAACAACGATACGCGCATCAGCTTCATGTTCGGCGCGAGTAACAACCGCTTCGAGATTCCCAACAATCCGAATCAGGAGCCGCAGTTTGGCTATCTGGATACGGTCGACTTCAACTCTGCCGACCTCAATGAGCGCCAGAACGAGCAGACCCGCTTCGGCGTGCTCTCGCTGCAGGGCAAGCTGGGCGAAACCGCGTATCAGGTATCGCTGGGCGAGCGTTATAGCGGATTGCAGTACATGCCCGATGACATCGGTGACCTGATGTTCAATGGCGTGGCCGCCGACATCAATCAGACGCGACCGTGCCAGCACATTGCAGGCCGATTTCTCCACGCCGTGGGGTGGCACGCATACGCTGCGCTACGGCTTGTACGGCAACTTCGACCAGGCCACCACCAACACCAATTCACTGGTGTTCCCGGCCAATCCGGACGGCAGCCAGGCCAGCACGGTGCCGTTCAATATCTTCACCGGCGACCCAGATCACCGCTCGCACCTGGGCAGCCTACGTGCAGGACGAATGGAACGTTGGCGACAACTGGACGCTGAACTACGGCCTGCGTGGCGACCAGTACGAGGCGTTCCGTACCGAAAGCCAGCTCAGTCCGCGCGTGGGCGTGGTCTGGCAGGCCACCGACAGCACCACGGTGCATGCGGGCTACTCGCGCTACTTCACGCCGCCGGCGAATGAGCTGATTTCCGCCAAGGACATCGATGCGTTCGCCAACACCACCAATGCGGTGCAAGAACTACGGCAACAACACGCCGCTGGCCGAGCGCTCCAACTATTACGACCTGGGCGTGCAGCAGAACATCGGTTCGAACTGGACGATTGGCCTGGATGCGTACTACCGCGACGTGAGTCGCCTGCAGGATGAAGGTCAGTTCGGCACCGCGCTGGTGTACTCCACCTTCAACTATCGGCTCGGTCGTATTCGCGGTACCGAGCTCAGCGTGAACTACAGCAACGGTCCGGTGACGGCGTACTTCAACTTTGCCTACAGCCGTGCGATGGGCAAGGACGTGATCACCAGCCAGTACAATTTCGCGTCCGGATGATCTGGCCTATATCGCGGACAACTACATCCACCTCGACCACGACCAGAAGCTGACCTCGTCCGGCGGCATCAACTATGCCTTCACCGACAGCACCAAGATCGGCGCCGACTACCTGTTCGGCAGCGGCTTGCGCGAGGACGGCGAAGTACCCAACGGCGTTGTCGCTGCCGTACTACTTCCAGCTCAACCTCAGCGTCTCGCACGACTTCAACTTCGACAGCACCGGCAAGTTCCACAGCGCAGCTGGCGCTGATCAATGCGCTGGATCGCACCTACGAGCTGCGCAGCGGCACCGGCGTGGGCGTGGGCGCGCCGCAGTTCGGTCCGCGCCGTAGGCGTGTTCCTGAGCCTGCAGAAGGACTTCGATTTCTAAGTCAGCTGGGCCGATGTCCCCGCCGTGGCCTTCCCCCTCACGTGGCCACGGCGGGGCATGGGTTATCCTTCGCGCGTTTCCCTGCAGGCAACGCGCATGTCCTCCCGACTCCCCGAACCCGGCGCCGACGAGCGCGACCATTCCGACCGCCTAGTGACCCGCCTGCGCGAGGAAATTGCCGCGCACGGGCCGATGCCGTTCTCGCAATACATGGAACGCTGTCTCTATGCGCCGGGCCTGGGCTACTACAGCGCCGGCAAGACCAAATTTGGCGAGGCCGGCGACTTCATTACCGCACCTGAACTCGGCGAGTTGTTTGCGCGCTGCGTGGTCAATGCGACGTACCCCGTGTTTGAATTGCTGGGCGATAACGCGGATTTCCTCGAGCTGGGCGGCGGTAGCGGTGCCTTTGCCGAGGCTGCGCTCAAGGCCTTCGCTGCCGTCGGCACGTTGCCGCGTCGCTACCTGATTCTTGAACCCAGCGCCGACCTGCGCGAGCGTCAACGCGAACGTCTTCTGCAGGCATTGCCGTCGGACCTGTTCGCTCATGTGCTTTGGATCGATCGCCCGCCCGAGCAGGACTGGCGTGGCGTGCTGTTCGCCAACGAAGTGATCGATGCGCTTCCCACCACGCGTTTTGTGATGCGCACTGGCGAAGTTTACGAAGAGCACGTGACGCTCGATGGCGAAGGCCGCCTGATGCGCGTGGATCGCCCTGCCGATGCGCTGGTGTCCGGCGCGGTGCGCCATGTCGAGCGCGACATGGGGGCCGACTTCGTCGACGGTTACCGTTCGGAAATCCTGCCGCAGCTGCCCTATTGGGTGCAGGCGATTGCAGGTTCGCTCACGGCCGGCCTGATGATGTTTGTCGACTACGGCTATGTGCGACGGGAGTTCTATCTGCCCGAGCGCGATGACGGCACCCTCCGCGCGTACTACCGGCATCGCTCGCATAACGACCCGCTCTATCTTCCCGGCCTCAACGACCTCACCGCGTCGGTGGACTTCACCGCACTGGCCGAAGCCGGCAACAGCGCCGGATTCGGCGTCGCCGGATACCTGTCGCAGGCACAGTTACTGATTGGCAGCGGCCTGCAGGAAACCTTCGAGGCCGCCTATGACGACGCGCCCGACGAATCGGCGCGCTACCGACTTGCCCAGGAAGTGAAAAAGCTGACCATGCCCGACCAGATGGGCGAACGCTTCCAGGCGATGCTGTTCGCACGCGGCATGGACGTGGTGCCGCTGCCGGCAGCGTTGCTTGAGGCTGATCAGGGCGAGCGGTTGTAGTTTCATCTGCGTTTGGCTGTCGGATCCGAAGAGTGCAGCAGCCAAAGGCTCCATCGGCACGGCTACTTTTCTGCCTCGGGCTGTACCGGCGTGCTGTCCTCGGGACGTTTCACCATCAGGCCATGCTTGAACAGGAACGCCGCGATTTGGTAGTACGCCGTGGCATCGTCGACCTGGCTCTCGTCCATCGGCGTGTTCGGCACGGCGTCGCCGTTCTCGAAGTTGGGGCGTAGCTGTTCGAGCTTGCGTTGCGGTTCGAGCACGGTCAGCACGTCGCCATGCAGATAGCCCAGCTTTTCATAGGTGGCAGGGAAGGCGCGTTCGCGGCCGGGCTCGAGCTGGAAGATGTCGGCGCCGAAGAATCGGCTGCGGTAGCTGAAATTCAACAGGCCCAGCACGGTGGGCATGATGTCTACCTGCGCCATCTGGCGCGTCACGCGCTGCGGCGGGATGTGCTTGGGCGCATAGATCCACAGCGGAATGTGGTAGCGGTTGATCGGTACGCTGGTGCGGCCTGCACTGGAGGCGCAATGGTCGGCGGTGATCACGAACACCGTGTCGTCGAAATACGGCTTGGCTTGCGCGCGCTTGATGAAGTCGGCGATCGACCAGTCGGTGTACGCCACTGCAGCTTCGCGCGTGCCGTTCTTCTGCGGTACGCGGTTGGCCGGCACGGTGAAGGGGCGATGGTTCGAGGTGGTCATGATGTGCAGGAAGAACGGCTTGCCCTGCGCGTTGGCCTCGTCCATCTGCTTCAGTGCGAGCGTATACAGATCCTCATCCGCTACGCCCCACACGTTCTCGTGATGAATGACGTCGTTCTTGCCGATGTCATTGCGGTCGACCGTGCGATAGCCGTTATGTGCGAAGAAGTAGTTCATGTTGTCGAAGTAGCCGTAGCCACCGTAGACAAAGTCCGATTGGTAGCCGCGGTCGTTGAACACGTCGGCGACCGAGAACAGGTTTTCGTTGTTGTGCGCCTTGACGATGGAGTCGCCCGGCGTCGGCGGCACCGACAGCGACAACGCCTCCAGGCCACGCACCGTGCGGGTGCCGTTGGCGTAGAGGTTGTCGAAGAACATGCTCTGGCCGATCAGCGCATCGAGATTGGGCGTGATGTCGCGCTTGCTGCCAAATTCCTTGAGGAAATCGGCCGACAGGCTCTCCACGCTGATCAGCACCACGTTGAGGTGTTTCTCCGGGCCTGTGTGGCGGATCTCGCGCGTGAGATCGCGCGGATCACCGCTGACATACGTGGCCTCGGGTGTCTTGATCAGCTCGCGCACGCGCTTGAATGCTTCGTCGTCGGGAAGCGTGCGGTAGAAGCGCGAGTAGTCGAGATGGCTGCTGCGGAAGGCCGCGAAAAACTCGTAGATGCCGTTGCCGGACAGCTCGTTGACGTAGTTGTTGTCGGTGCGGTCCTTGTAGGTGCCCTTGAACGCCACCGCCGTGATCACCGTGATCAACAGCCACACCAGCACCACCTTGCCGCGCTGCAGGAAGCGTGTGCCGGTATCGCTGGCGCGCAGGCCGCGTCGGCTGATCCATACGATCACCAGCGTGGCCAGGGCCAGCAGGCTGAGCCAGGTGCCCATTGGATACGACTCGCGAATGTTGCCGATTACCTCGGTGGTGTAGACCAGATAATCCACCGCGATGAAGTTGAAGCGCGTGCCGAACTCGCCCCAGAACACCAGTTCCGAAGCACCGACGAACATCAGCCAGAACAGCAGGATCGCAGCAAGGGCATAGAGCGCCCACTGGCCCGCGCGCGACACGTAGGCACGCGGCGGCATCAGCCACAGAAACAGCACCAGCGGCCAGGAGACGTAGCCGAAAACGATCAGGTCGTAGACCAGGCCCACGCCGAACGCATACACCCAGTACAGCGGGTTGTGCGGTACGCCGCCGCCAGCCATGAACAGCAGCGCGATGCGCGTGACTGCCCCGACCAGTACGTAACAGATGGCCAGCCACCACAGAGGACGAAAGCGCTGGCGCAGCGGTGAGGTCGGGTTGGGTGCAATCGGCACGGAGAGCTCCGGACAAACAAAAGGAAAGATGATGCCGCGCCACCCTGTGCGGTGCAGGCAACCCGTCTTTATACACGCGGGGGAGCCCGCATGGCATCGCGGGCGATTCTGAGTCAGCTACCTTAGTAACAGCTGTCTTCCGTCAGGCTTTCCGTGCCAAGGTCTGTTCAGGCGGGAGACCGGCGCAAGGCCGCGATCGCCGCGACCCGGGCCGCCGCCATGGCCTCGCCGACGGCCGGCCCCTGCAGTCCCTTGGCCACGAACGGCTCCGAACTGACCCCGGCCGCCGCCTCCCGCGCTTGCGTCAGGTAAGCCGCCTGTGGATAGGCGTCATCTTCGTGCCCTAGCCGGCCGCGCTTGTCAGCCTCGCAGGCGGCCAGAAACAACGCCAGCCGCTCGGGACGCCGCAGCGCGTCGAGCGAGGCAAGCAGGCGCAGTACGGTGGCAGGTTTCAGCTCGAAGGCCCGGTGAACATTGAGGTGCTCGCGGCACACCTGCTCGGCCAGCACGGCGTGCTCGGTCGGCACCTTCAGGCGAGCGATCAACCGCTGCAGCGGCGCTACCCCGGCATGTTCGTGCCCCACGTGACGCGGCAACACGTCCGCGGGCGTCAGCGCCTTGCCCAGGTCGTGGGTGAGCGCGCAAAAGCCCACCACGTCGTTGCCCGGGGCAATGCGCGCGGCCATGTCCAGCACCATTTCCACATGCACGCCGGTATCGATTTCCGGGTGAAACTCCGCGCGCTGCGGTACGCCATACAGCGCATCCACTTCCGGGAACAACACCGCCAGCGCGCCTGACTCACGCAGTACGCGCAAAAATGCGGATGGCTGCGCTTCACCGATCGCCTTGCGGGTCTCCTGCCATACCCGTTCGGGTACCAGGTGATCGACCTCGCCATCGCGCACCATCTGCTGCATCAGTGTCATCGTCTCCGGTGCCACGGTGAAGCCCAGCGGTGCGAAGCGCGCCGCGAAGCGCGCCACGCGGAGCAGCCGCACCGGGTCTTCCATGAAAGCCGGCGACACGTGACGCAGCAGGCGCTGCTCGAGATCGCGCGCGCCGTCGAACGGATCAACCAGCGACCCGTCCTCGGCTTCGGCCATGGCATTGATGGTGAGGTCGCGCCGCGCGAGGTCTTCTTCCAGCGTCACGCTGGGATCGGCGTGGAAAGCGAAGCCATGATAGCCGTGGCCCGTCTTGCGTTCGGTGCGCGCCAGCGCGTATTCCTCGCCGGTTTTCGGGTGCAGGAATACCGGGAAGTCTTTGCCCACGGGGCGAAAGCCCTGTGCGAGCAGATCGTCAGGGCGTGCGCCGACCACGACGTGGTCGTGATCGGAGACGGTTCGGCCGAGTAGTTTGTCGCGGACGGCGCCGCCGACGAGGTATGTGCGCATGAGGGGGATTCTGACATGGGGTGGGGTGGTCTTCTGCTCGTCATCCCCGCGAAGCTGGAAGCGCTTCATGGCAGCGAAGCGGGTCATCCAGTGCTTGGTCGCTTGGTTGCCGCGTAACGGGATCTGGCTCGCCTGCGGCGGGCTTCCGAGCCGCTGCCGCGGCCCGGGTTACTTTTCTCTGCGTGGCCAGAGAAAAGTAACCAAAAGAGGCCACCCCGATGGCGCGCCTTCCGAGCTAACGCCCTCCAGGTGCGCGGGCGGGTTAAGGAGGTTTGACGACAGGGCATCCATGCCCTGACGCCAAACTGGCTCGCATCCCTGCGAGCCACCCTGCGGGCTTTTCCTCCGCCCGCCCGCCCGCCGCGCCATAGGGGACCCGAAAATCCAAAGCGCACCGCCGCCCTGTAGGAGCGCACCCTGTGCGCGACCGCGGCGTGGTGTCGTTACCGCGGTGTAGGTTGGTCGCGCACAGGGTGCGCTCCTACAGGAGAGCAATGCAGCGAATCGCTCACGCGTTGCGCTCTTGATCTCCCGAACCCCTGTGCGGCGGTGAGGGTCGGACGATCAGGCCCGCAGGGGGTCGGCCGACCCTCACGGACTTGTCGGGCTCTCAGCCCGGCAAGCGCCAAGCGGGGTGCTCTTTCTTTTGGTTACTTTTCTTTACTCCGGGCATCCTGCCCTCCGCCCTTCGGGCCGGCTTCGCCGTTCACACGCGCTCCTGCGCGTGCGTGGGCAAGCAAAGAAAAGTAACCCGGCTTCCGGCAGGAGGTCGGAAGCGCGCCGCAGGCGAGCACGCTGGCCGTCACGTGACAACCAGCGCGCAGTCACACGACTCAGGCCAACAAACCTCACCGCGTCCTTGCCAACGCCAACCGCCGCGTCCTCGCTGGCGCATGCAACAACACCGGCAGCCATGCCGAGAACGGTTGCGGCGTGATGCCCAGCGCCGCATAACCATCCACCTTGCCCACCGAATCCGTCCGCAACGTGCGGAAGTTGTCGAGCGAAAACGGCTTGCCTGGAAGCAGTTCCGCAAATTGCGCCTGCAGGCGGCCCAGGCTATCGGGCAGCGGGATGATGGGTGTGCGCAGGCCAAGAGTGTCGCGGATCTTGAGCACGATCTCGCCGAGCGTGAGCACTTCGGGCCCGTACAACTCATAGCTGCGATCGACGCCCAGCTTGTCGTCGCCAACGCAGCGAACGATGGCTTCGGCAACATCACCCGACCAAGTAGGTGCGAGGCGGGAAGAGGCACGCGCCAATGGCAGCGCCGGCATCTGCTTCAGCAAGTCCGCGAAACGGCTGACCAGCCCACCGCCTGCGCCAAACATCACGCTGGGCTGGTAGATGGTCCAGTCAAGCGACGAGTTGCGTACCTGCGCTTCGGCCTCGCCCTTGGTCTTGAGGTATTGCGACAAACCTTGACCGGCCTTCAACGCACTCATGTGATGCAGGCGCGACACACCTGTCGACTGGCAGGCGGCAATGACGCGCTGGGTCAGGTCTACGTGGGCGCGCTGAAAGCTCTGATCGCCCGTGTTGTTGAGGATGCCGACCAGGTTGATGATGGCGTCGGCGCCTTCGAACTGTCGCCGCAACGCATTGCCGTCATAAATGTCGATGCTGCGGATGCGCACATGCGGAAGCACGCCCATTTCGCGGCGGCGCTCGCGGTTGCGCGAGAGCAGCAGGATGCGATGGCCATCGGCGGCCAGTCGTGGCAGCAGTTGCTTGCCGACAAAGCCGGTTCCGCCGAGTACGACCAATTGCTGTGCTTTCCGGGTCAAACGAATCTCCAAGTCAACGCGTGCCACTGGATGAGGCAGCGGCCGGCGGCGGCATGCTGCTGGCAGGGGCGGCAGTGGCCGCTTCTGCCGGGGCAGGCGTGGCGGCCACTGGGCAAGTCACCAGCTTACGCTGACTGTGGCTATCGGGTAGGCGATAAGTTTGACCAATCGGTGTCAGGCGCTCGGACAGCGTCACGGCGTTGCCGTGCTGGCGCCAATCGTAGATGACCGCGAACGACATCACGCGCGCCACATACTCGCGGGTTTCCTTGTAGGGAATGGTGGCGACGAACAGGTCGGGCGCCAGTGTGCCGCGCGCCTCGAGCCATTGATCGACCTTGCCCGGACCTGCGTTGTAGGCAGCGCTGGCCAGCCAGGGCGCGCCGTTGAAGCGATCGGCCATCTGCGCGAGATAGCGCGTGCCTAGTTTGATGTTGACGACCGGATCGAACAGCGTGTCGCCGCCACCCCAGTCCAGGCCATTGCGCTTGGCCACCAACGCGGCCGTCGACGGCAGCAGTTGCATCAGGCCGCGTGCATCGGCGCCAGAGCGGGCATCGGGCATCCACGCGCTTTCCGCGCGCAGGATGGCGTAGGCCCACGAAGGATCGATGCCCGACTGTTCCGCCTGGGACACCACGCCGTCCTGGCTGGCCAGCGGAAAGCGCTGCTCGTAGTAGCGCAGGGCATCGCCGGTGTTGAAGGTGAACACCGCACGGTCATACCAACCGCGGCGATAGGCGAGATCCACTGCCTGCCTCAGCGTGTCCGGATCGGCGCCATCGAGCGCCTGTGTCCACTCGCGACGCGCCTGGCGCGGCAGGTCCACCGCGAACAGTTCAAACGCGCGTACCAGGCCGCGATTGGCCAGCAAGGCCTGCTGGCGCTGAGGGCTGCCGTTGAGCGTGAGCTGGCAGATGGCGTAGGGCAGGTTGAGGCGATCGGCGGCGAGGAAACCGAAGAAGGTGGGTTCCTGCGCCAGCGCGGTCAGCATGCGTTGGGCTTCCGCATCGCGACCCAGCTCGGTCAGCGCGCGGGCGCGGAACCAGCGCCATTCGCCATCCTGCTGCTGCGTCGGCGGCATTGCATCGATGGCGGCGAGCACGGCTTTCCAATCCTGCTGTGCGAGCGCCGCACGCACGCGCCACTCGCGGCTTACATCGGTCTGCACCGAAGCGGGCAGCGCGATCAGTCGTGATAGCGCGTTCTCGTCGTAATCCGTGGCATGGAACAACGCCAGTGCGTACAGCACGCGGTCGCGCTGCTCGGGAGTGAAGGTGAAGTGGCTTTGCAGCTTCTGCCACGCGATATCGGCGGTCACCGATTGACGACGCGCCAGTCGTTCCAGCGCAAGCGTGGCCGCCTGGCGATCGCGTGGCGTATCGGGCCACTGCCCGGCCGCGGTGACTGCGGCTGCGGGGTCGCGCAGAGCGGTGGCGATGCGCTGTGCGGATGACGCCTGGTCGGTCGGCAACCAGTCGGCCAGGGTGGCGACGGTGCCAGGCTGGTTGGCGTCGGCGGCGCGGTCGATGCGGTCCCACAGGCGCTGCGTGGTGAGCAGGCCCTGGTCGTGTGCGGCGCTCAGTACCGCATCGCAGGCCCCGGGCAGCTTGGGCTTGGCCCACAACGCCGCAAGATCGCGATCGAAGTCGAGCGTGCCGCCCTTGGCCAGTTGCGCCTGCAGGGCATTGCAGGTCAGCGCATCGCCGAGGCCTGGCTGGTACATCGCGAGGAAGTTGTCCCAGTCCTGGCGGCGCGCCAGCTCGGTCAGGAAGTCGCGGCGCAGATCGCTCGCCGGAATCATTCCCGGATTGCGCTTGAGGTAATCCTCCACCCGGGCACGGTCGATCTCGCGGATGTCGTGGGTCAGCGCGGCCGCTTCCAGATACGGGTAGAGCGGGTAGTCCTGCAGCCCGCTGGCCAGCCCGCGCCAGCCGTCACCGCCCTGCTGGGCCGCGGCGTACGCCTGCTTGAACGTCGCGCGCTGGGTGTCGGTAGGTTCTGCCGCAAAGGCGGCACCGGCGGCCAGCCACAGGCCGGCTATCACGATAAGCAATCGGCGGGCGTAGCGCCGCGGTGCTGCGTGAGAGGACATGACAACTCCTTGGGGCTTGTTCAATGCCGATCCCGGCACAGTGTACTTGGCGGCTTCCACGGGCACGGCGCGCAGCGGAGCCCGGCAGCATGGCCAACGGCCGCTGAGCGTGGCGTGAAACACCGTGCGGCAGCGTACACACATGAAGGGGCGGGTCGGCCTGATAGAATCCCCCGCCCATCAGGCGCCGCATTCGGCGCATTCCCAGGAAGCGCATGTCGCCAGTCCCCTCGCCGTTATCCCGTGTAGCGCCGCTTGCCTGGCTGGTACTGATCGCCGCGGCACTAGGTGGCGGGTTCTGGTGGTGGAATATGGGTCGTCCGGTTGCGTTGCCTGACACGCCTACGGCGCATATCGCCTGCGTGTCCTACGCGCCGTTCCGCAAGCCTGGCGAAACGCCGCTCAATCCGGCCGCGTTTGTCAGCCCCGATCGCATCGATGCCGATCTGCGCGCGTTGTCGCAGCGCTTCGATTGCGTGCGTACCTATTCGCAAGGCTTCGGCCTCAATGCGGTGCCACAGATCGCCCAGCGCTATGGCATGAAAGTGCTGATGGGCATCTGGATCGGTCGCGATCCGGCGGGCAACGAGCACGAGATCCAGCTGGGCATCGCCACCGCCAAGGCCTACCCGGAAGTGTTGCGCGGTGTGATCGTGGGCAACGAGGTGCTGCTGCGTGGCGAGCAATCGCCCAAGGCACTGGCGGCCTACGTGAACGAGGTGCGCGACGCGATCCATGACACCCATGTGCCGGTCACCTATGCCGACGTGTGGGAGTTCTGGTTGCACTATCCGCAGATGGCCAACGCGGTGGACTACATCACCATCCACATCCTGCCGTACTGGGAGGACGCGCCCGTCGAGCCGAAAGACGCGCTGGCGCATGTGGCCGAGGTCTATGCCCACATGAAGGCGAGTTTCCCCGGGCGCGCGGTGATGATTGGCGAAACCGGCTGGCCCAGCGAGGGCAAGCAACGCCGCGGCGCCGCCGCCAGCCTGGTGAACGAGGCGCGCTATCTGCGCGAGTTCCTCCGTTACGCCGGCAGCGTGGACATGCCCTACAACGTGATCGAAGCGTTCGACCAGCCGTGGAAGCGGCAGCAGGAAGGCACGGTGGGTGGCTACTGGGGCATCTTCGACGGCAATGCGCAGCCGAAGTTCGCCATGCAGGGACCGGTGGTTGAGGAGCCGCGCTGGCTGCTGGGCTGGTGGACGGGTGGCGCGGGCGCCGTGCTGTTCCTGCTGGCCGGCTTGTGGCGCCGTGAATGGCGCAGTTCGCGCAGCCGATTGGCGCTGATATTGGCCGGCTTCGCCAGCGGTACCGCCATGGCCTGGCAGTTCCGCCAGATGTGGTACGCCTGTCGCAACCAACTGGAATGGGTGTTCTGCGGAACAGTCTGCCTGCTGGCGCTGATCACTGCGATCGGCCTGGCTCGTTGGGTGGCTGCGCGATTGGGTGGCCTGCCGGCGGCCAAGGCGCCCAACCATCAAGTGCGTTTTTTCTGGATGTTTGCGCTGGCCTTCTACGGCCTGCTGTTGGCCTTCGACGGCCGCTATCGCGATTTCCCGCTGGGCATGTTCTGGCCGCCGGCGCTCGGCTATCTGCTGGTGTCGATGCTGGACGTGCGGGACGCCGTGTTGCCCTCAGTGGAGGCGCGCTTCCTGGCCTGCGTCATACCGCTGCTGGCGGCCATGGCAGTGGTGCAGGAGATCGGGCTCAGCCCGCCGGCGTGGCTATGGCTGGGCGTGAACCTGGCCATCGGCGGCGCGGTCTTGATCGACTGGCGGCGTGCCGGTCGCCTGCAGGCGCACCATGCGCAGGCAGCCGATCAATAGCGCCAGGGCGCCGGGTATGAAGCAGTACAGAATCACGGCAAACAAGCCGGTGGCCGCGGCGAGCCAGGCCAGTGCCAGTTTCTGCCAGCGCAAGGCGAGCAAGGCCGCCGCCATGGCCACCCAGCCGAAGATGCCGATGGGCCAGCCGAAAATGTTGCCGGTGATGAAGCCGGTGACGGTCAGGTGGCGCAGGTCGCAACTGATGTCGTGAGTGGCCTCGCATATGCGTGCCACGTCGGCCGATTCGATCAGGCCATAACGCAGCATGGCGGCGATGGCGCCAACGGCGAGCATCAATAGCCAGGGCAGGGGAAGGAGCAGCAAGCGCTTCATCGGCGTAGTCGGTGGGTGCGTGGTGCGACATGGTCGGGCAAGCGGATCTCCGCCGCCAGCGGCAGATGATCGGAAAACGCCTGCGGCAGCGCCCAGACCTTGTCGAGCTGGATCGCCTCGGAAGTCAGGATATGGTCCAGCGCCTTGCGCGGCTTCCAGCTCGGGAACGTCGGCGTGGCCTGCGGCGGCCCGACCAGACTGGAGCGGGCAAACAAGTGCTTCATCTCGGCGCTGCGTATATCGGTATTGAGGTCGCCCATCAGCACGGCATGGCGATAGTCCTGCAACACCTCGGCGATGAAGGCCAGCTGCTTGGCGCGCGCCGGCGCGCTCAGCGACAGGTGGGCAATCATCACCGCCAGCGCATCGGGGCCTTCGCCGAAGCGCGCCAGCAGGGCACCACGGCCAGGGATACGGCTGGGCAGCGGGTAGTCCAGCACGCTGGTGGGCTCCAGTCGACTGATCAGGCCGTTGGCCGAATGGGCCAGGCGTGCCATGGGTCGGTTGGGCTGATGGCTCCAGAACGGCATCCCCGCGGCTTCGGCGAGGTAGCGGGTCTGGTTGAGGAAGCCGGAGCGCAGGCTGCCGGCGTCGGCCTCCTGCAGGCCGATCACATCGAATTGCGGCAGCACCTCGGCCAGGCGATCAAGGTTTTCCAGCTTGCTGCGACCGGGCAGCACCGCATTGATGCTGCGGGTGACGTATTCGCTGTAGCGCTGGACGCTGGCGCCGGCCAGGATGTTGCAGCTCAACAGACGCAGGCGGCGTTCAGGAGCGGCGGGGGGCTTGGGATCGGCGCGGGTCATCGGGCGGGCAGCGTAGTCGCAAAGGGGTAACCACCGCCATCGTGGCGGTGGTCTGGCCCGGAAGGATGCCCATGCTGGCGTGAACGCGGGGCAAGTCCCTACGTTCACTCGGCCTTATTTGCCGGCCAGCTCGCGCTTGGCCAGCCATTGGGTCATGGCGGACAGCTGGTCCAGGGTCTTGACGTTCGCACTGCGGTACTTGCCGTTGACCACGATGGTGGGCGTGCCATCCACCTGCCACTGCTGGATCAGGGCGGCGTCCTTGCGGATTTGCGCGGTGACCTCTTCCGAGCTGGCGATGCGCAGGAACTCTTCACGATTCACGCCATGGCTGGCGTAGAAATCGGCCAGCTCGTCCAGCGTGGAGACCGGGTAGTGGTCGTCGAACTTGGCCTTGAACAGCTCCAGGTGCGTCTGGTTCACCACGCCCAGCTTCTGGGCGGCGTAGAACGCGCGGGCATAAGGCAGCCACTCGTCGTTGAACGCGGCGGGCATCAGCTTGAACACCACGCCGGCCGGCAACTGCTTGCGCATCTCGTCGGCAATCGGCGCGAAGTGCGCGCAATGGACGCAGCCGTAGGAGAACACCTCGACCACCTCCACCTTGCCGGCATCGCTCAGGCGATGGGCAGGGCCGGCGATGGTGATGTACTCGGCGCCGTCGGTGTATGGCACCGGATCATTGGAGCCGGCCGTGCAGGCACTTGCCAGCAGCAGGCCGGCCAGCAGGCTGAGCACGCGCAGGGGGGCAAAACGCTTGAACATGGGTGGGTACTCTTAGGTGGCGTTGGATGTCGGTGGCGAAAGGGCGGCGCTTACTTGCCAGCCGCTTCCTTGGACACCAGCCACTTCACCAGTTCAATCGTCTGCTCATCGCCGCCAGCGGTGCCGCGGTCGAGGCGGTACTTGCCATCGATGATGATGGTGGGCGTGCCTTCCACACCGTAGGACTTCACCAGCTCGTCGGCGCGCTTGACCTTGGTGTTGATGGTGAAGGAGTTGGCGGTGGCCACGAAATCCTTCGGATCAACGCCGAACTTGGCGTAGACCTTGGCGGCATCATCGATCGTGGGCAGCGCCGAGGCCGGCTTGAGGCCGCGGCCGCCGGGCGCCATGGCGCTCAGCTCTTCGCTTTTCCACACGGCGTCGTACATGGCGTCATTTGCCTTGTCGGCCACACCCAGTGCCTGCGCGGTGAGGTAGGCGCGTTGCAGCATCGGCCAGTTCTCCTGCGGCATGAACGAGGCCGGCAGGTAGGTCACCACAGCGTCGGCGGGCAGCTCCTGCACCAGCTTGTTCATTACCGGGTGGAACTGATTGCAGGCCGGGCAGCCATACGAGAACACCTCGACCACTTCGATCTTGTCGGTGTTGGTGAGCTTGGGCTGGGCCGGTTCGATGCGGGTGTAGTTCTTGCCTTCGACCCACTTGCCGTCATCGACGAACGGGGCGGCCGGCGGTGCGGCAGGTGCTACCGCCGCAGCGGCGGTGCTGGCAGCGGCGGGGGCGACAGTGCTGGCGGCAGCCGGCGCAGCGGCAGTTGAAGCGGCCGGCGGCTGTGCCACGGGCGCGCTGGCGGCGGGTGCCGGTTGCGGCGCCGAGCTGGCGTTGTCGTTGTTGTTGCTGCAGGCGGCGAGCGCAAGCAGGGCGGTACACAGGAACGACAAACGCTTCAACATGATGATCCTCGGTACTCTGGACATGGCTTGGAACGAACACGCCGGCCACCGGCCGGCGTGTTCAAGTCAATCACTTGGCGGCAGATGCGCCTGCGCCTTCAGCGGCGTGCAGGCCTTCGATATAGCTGGCCACAGCGGCGATGTCCTTTTCGTCCAGCTTCTTGGCAATGCCCGGCATGATCTGGGCGTGGGCATCATCGCCCCAGGTGGTGCCGTCGTGCCAGGCCTTGAGCGTGGCTTCGATGTACTGCGCGTGCTGACTGGTCAGCTGCGGGTACATGGCGCCCGGGTTGCCGCGGCCGTCGATGCTGTGACAAGCCATGCAGGCCGGCACGCCCTTGACGGTGTCGCCTTCGCGATAGAGCTTCTGGCCCTGCTCGACGAGGGCCTGGTCGGCCACGCCCGGCAGCGACGACTTGGTGGCGAAGTAGGCGCCAACGTCGCGCATGTCCTGTTCGGACAACGACGAGGCGAAGCCGAGCATGATCGGATTCTGGCGCTTGCTGCTCTTGAAGTTGGTCAGCTGGTGGACGATGTACGACTCGTGCTGCCCGGCAAGCTTCGGGTACTGCGGATCGCTGGAGTTGCCGTCCATGCCATGGCAGGCACCGCAAACGGCAGCCTTGCCGGCACCGGCGGTGGCATCGCCCGGCTTGAGGGCCGCACTGGCCTCGGCGGCCGGGGCGGCGGCTTGTTCGGCGGCAGCGGCAGGTGCGGCGGCGGTGGCCGCTGCGGCCGGGGCCTTGGCTTCCTGGGCGAGAACCACGCTAGAAGACAGCGCGAAGACGAGGGCTACGGCATAACCAACAACAGCGGGCCGAAAACCGGCGGGCCGAAAACTCATACACTTGTCTCCCGAAAAACTGCTATGGCTGCACGGCTCGCACAGACCTGCACGTCCGCAACTGGCAGAAACTCCCGGATTATCTCCGCGCCACCTTAGTCGGTCAAACCATGTCAAATCCTTTGCAAGGCGCCCAGTTCGTGCTGGCCGCCCATCGAATCTCGCAGCTGCCGCACGATAGTGGTGGCGAGGTGGCGTTCGCCGGTCGCTCCAACGCGGGTAAGTCCAGCGCACTCAATGCGTTGACGGGCCATCGCGGTCTGGCACGCACCTCCAAGACGCCGGGACGCACCCAGCAGATGGTGGCCTTCTCGCTGCCGCCGTTGACGCAGGGCGAGGGCCAGCCGCCGCTGGAGGTGCGTCTAATTGACCTACCTGGCTATGGCTACGCCAAGGTGCCTCCGGAATTACGCGACCACTGGAAGCTGGAGATTGATGCCTACCTGCATCAGCGCCGCAGCTTGCGGGGCATCGTGCTGATCTCCGACATCCGTCATCCGATGAAGGAATTTGACCGGATGATGCTGGAGTTCTGCTTTGCCACCCACCTGCCGTGCCATGTGCTGCTGACCAAGGCCGACAAGGTCTCGCGCAGCCACGCGGCGCAGGCGCTGTTGTCCTTGCGCAAGGAATTGGCAGCGGGGGGTACGCAGGCGACCGCACAGATATTCTCTTCGTCGGCACCCACCGGCGTGGACGAGGCGCGCGAGACCGTGATGACTTTGCTGCGCACGCCGCGCATCGAGGCTTAGCGCTTCACGCTTTCCATGAAGACCGCGCACAGTGCTTCCATGCCAGCGCGGTCTTCAGCGTCGAAGCGCGCGATGCCGGGGCTGTCCACGTCCCACACGCCGAACAGGCTGCCGTCGGTGTTGACCAGGGGCACCACGATTTCCGATTGCGAAGCGGCGTCGCAGGCGATGTGCCCGTCGAATTCGTTGACGTCGCGTACCACCTGGGTGGTGCGCGTTTGCGCGGCGGTGCCACACACGCCACGGCCAAGCGCGATGCGAATGCATGCGGGCTTACCCTGGAACGGGCCCACCACCAGCTCGGTGCCGTCGAACAGATAGAAGCCGCACCAGTTGAGATCGGCCAGGCTGTGATAGATCAGCGCGGAGAAGTTCGCGGCATTGGCGATCTCGCTGGGTTCGCCTTGGAGCAGGCCGCGCGCCTGGCTGCACAGGTCCTCGTAGTGTTCGCGCTTGCTGGCGTAGGCCTGCGTGGTGACTTCAAACATGACATCAGCCCTGTCGGCAAAGCCCGTATTATGCGCCTGGCCAGCCGGGGTGCGTTGATCGACCCTTCTGGTGGCGACGGCACGTCGGGCTGGTGTTTTCTCAATCGTCATCAGGGGTGACGTGAAATGTCGACTTTCTTTATCGCCGGTACCGATACCGGCGTGGGTAAAACCCATGCCACCTGCGCGCTGCTCTACGCGCTGCGTGCGCAAGGGTTGAACGCCTGCGGCATGAAGCCGGTGGCCAGTGGCTGCTTTGAGACCGCCGAAGGGCTGCGCAACGAAGATGGCCTGGCGCTGCAGGCGGCAAGCAGCGCACCGGTCCCCTACGAGTGGATCAATCCCATTGCCCTGCGCGAGCCGGTGTCGCCGCATCTGGCAGCCGCCCACGAGGGCGTCGAGATTGGTCTTGCGCCGCTGTGGGAAGCCTTCGAGCGACTGCGCGATATCCATGACGTGGTGCTGGTCGAAGGCGTGGGCGGCTGGCTGGTGCCGCTATCGCGAGGGTTGCTGGCGGCAGACATCGCACGGCAATGGCAGCTGCCGGTGATCCTGGTGGTGGGCTTGCGGCTGGGCTGCCTCAATCATGCGTTGCTCAGTGCGCGCGCCATTGCCACCGACGGTTGTCGCCTGGTGGGCTGGATCGGCAACCTGATCGATCCGGAGATGGCGGCGATTGACGAGAACCTGGCGACCCTGCGCCAGTTGTTGCCGGCGCCGTGCCTGGGCGTGCTGCCGCATGGCATGCCGCCCCACGCCGCCGCATCTCAGCTGGACATGGGCGCGATCATGGAGTGATTTCACATGGCCTGTGCTTGCATGCGCCAGTCACCGAGGAAGGAGCCGTCATGTCCATTCGCAGCCATTACTACCTCTCCATTGCCGACCTGGCTCACGCGCGTGGTTCGGAACCATCATTGAGCTACGACGGTGCCGGACCGGATGATTTTGCTGCTGCACTGCAAAATGCCGTGCGCACTTCCGAGCTGTTTGAACGCTGGCGCGCCCTGCAGGACGACCCGGACGAGGTCGACGCCACGCTGGGGGTGACCGATCCTGCGGCGACCGTCAGTGCCCGTGTCAGCGACCTGCGCATCGATGTAGATCTGGTCACCGATCTACCCATGAGCATCGTGCGGCAGCGGCTGAACCTGCTGATCGGGCCGAACTGGCAACTGCGCGACATGCGCAAAGCCTGACCTGTAGGAGCGCACCGCTGCGTCGTCGCCCCGCCAACGGGTTATCGCGCGCAAGGTCCCTAAACCCCGAGGCCACGACTTCCAGCCCTTGGCACCTGTCCCTGGCTGTGGTTACCCTCGAGGTTTGTTTCACCGCTCACATGGGGACCCCCGATGCTCCGACTTCGTACACTCGTGATTGCCACCTCCATCGCGCTGGCTGCCTGCTCGCAGCAGTCCAACGACCAGGCCAAGCAGGCTGCGCAGCCCGCTCCGGCGAGCACCGCGCCGGCGAAGGCCGCCAGCGCTGCCGCGCCCTCTGCCGAGGTCAGTGCCGTGAACCCCTTCCTCGAGCCCAGCTCGCTGCCGTTCCAGGCGCCGCCGTTCGACAAGATCAAGGACGGCGACTACCAGCCGGCCTTCGAAGAAGGCATGAAGCAGCACTTGGTGGAGATCAACAAGATCGCCGACAACCCGGAGCCGCCAACGTTTGAGAACACCTTCGTGGCGATGGAGAAATCCGGTGCGCTGCTCACCCGTGTCATGCATGCGTTCGACGCCGTCAGCGGCGCCAATACCGACGACACGCTGCAGAAGGTGCAGGAAGAAGAAGCGCCGAAGCTCGCCGCGCACCAGGACGCGATCGTCCTGAACGACAAGCTGTTCAAGCGTGTCGAGACGGTCTACGACCAGCGCGACTCGCTCAAGCTCGATCCGGAATCCAAGCGCCTGGTCGAAGTGGTCTACAAGAACTTCGTGCACGGTGGCGCCAAGCTTTCCGAAGCTGACAAGGCCAAGCTGAAGGACCTCAACAAGGAAGAGTCCGGCCTGAGCGCGCAGTTCACCAACAAGCTGCTGGCTGCCACCAAGGCGGGCGCGCTGGTGGTGGACGACAAGGCCAAGCTCGACGGCCTGAACGACGGTGACATCGCTGCTGCGGCCGAAGCCGCGCAGGGTCGCAAGCTCGATGGCAAGTGGGTGCATCCCGCTGCAGAACACCACGCAGCAGCCGGCGCTGCAGAACCTCAATGATCGCGCCACGCGCGAGGAGCTGTTCAAGTCCTCGTGGAATCGCGCCGAGAAGGGCGACGCCAACGACACGCGTGACTTGATCTCGCGCATCGCGCAGATCCGCGCGGAGCAGGCCAAGCTGCTGGGCTACCCGAATTACGCCGCGTGGAAGCTGGAAGACCAGATGGCCAAGACGCCGGAAGCGGCGATCAAGTTCATGGACAACCTCGCACCGGCCGCCACCGCGCGCGCCGAGTCCGAGGCCAAGGACATCCAGGCCGTCATCGACCAGCAGAAGGGTGGCTTCAAGGTCGAGGCGTGGGACTGGAACCACTATTCCGAGCAGGTGCGCAAGGCCAAGTACGATCTCGACGAGTCGCAGATCAAGCCGTACTTCGAGCTCGACAACGTGCTGCAGAACGGCGTGTTCTACGCCGCCAACCAGCTCTACGGCCTGACCTTCAAGGAGCGCAAGGACATCCCGATCTGGCAGCCGGACGTGCGCGTGTTCGAAGTGTTCGACAAGGACGGCACCTCGATGGCGCTGTTCTATTGCGACTACTTCAAGCGCGACAACAAGAACGGCGGCGCCTGGATGAGCAACCTGGTCGACCAGTCCAAGCTGCTGGGCACCAAGCCGGTGATCTTCAACGTCGCCAACTTCACCAAGCCGGCGCCGGGCCAGCCGGCGCTGCTGTCGTTCGACGACGTGATCACCATGTTCCACGAGTTCGGCCACGGCCTGCACGGCATCTTTGCCGACTCGCAGTACCCGACGCTGTCGGGCACCGCCACGGCGCGCGACTTCGTGGAATTCCCGTCGCAGTTCAACGAGCACTGGGCGACCGATCCGAAGATCTTCGCCAACTACGCGAAGAACTACAAGACCGGCGAGCCGATGCCGCAGGCGCTGGTGGACAAGATCAAGAAGGCCGCCACCTTCAACAAGGGCTACGACATGACCGAACTGGTCGGCGCCGCCCTGCTCGACATGAGCTGGCACAGTCTCAGCGCCGACGCGCCGAAGCAGGATCCGGACAAGTTCGAGATGGACGCGCTGACCCAGGCCAAGATCGACCTCAGCTACGTGCCGCCGCGCTACCGCTCCAGCTACTTCCAGCACATCTGGGGCAACGGCTACGCCGCCGGTTACTACGCTTACCTGTGGACCGAGATGCTGGCCGACGATGCCTTCGAGTGGTTCAAGGATCACGGCGGCCTGACCCGCGACAACGGTGACCGCTTCCGCGCGATGATCCTCTCGCAGGGCAACACCGTGGAGCTGGGCAAGCTGTATCACGACTGGCGCGGCAAGGACCCAAGCGTCGAGCCGATGCTGATCGACCGCGGCCTCAAGCAGGCACCGCAGAAGAAGTAATTCTTCGCCAACGAAATACAAAAAAGGCCGGCATCGCCGGCCTTTTTTGTTGGGCTGGCGCGGCGGTCAGCCGTGCTGCAGGTACGGCAACACCAGCTTCACCGCGATGCTCCACATCACCAATGCGATCACTCCATCGAGCACACGCCAGGCGAGTGGCTTGCGAAACAGCGGAGCAAGCAGGCGCGCTCCATAGGCAAGTCCGAAGAACCAGGCGAACGAGGCGGTGGCCGCACCTACGCCGAACAGGGTGCGTGGCCATAGCGGCGGCCAGGGCGTGGCGAGGCTGCCGATGAGAAGTACGGTATCGAGATAGACGTGCGGGTTGAGCCAGGTGAAGCCTGCACAAGTGGCCAGCACCTGCCACATGGGCGCCGAGATGCCATGCGTATCCGCCGTCATCGCATGAGGATGAAAGGCACGACGCAGAGCCTGGATGCCGTACCAGACGAGTACGAGCGCGCCGATCCAGGCAACCACGGCCAGCGCCTGCGGATGCTGGCCGATGGCGATGCCCAGTCCCGCAATGCCAACGCCAATCAATAAAGCATCGGACACGGCGCAAAACAGCGCGACCGGGAAGCGGTGCGCGCGCAACAGCCCCTGACGCAGTACGAAGGCGTTCTGCGCGCCGATGGCGACAATCAGGGAGGCGCCAAGCAGTAGTCCGGAAACGAACGGGCCCTGTATCACGACAGGGCCCGCCGTAGTGCTGTTGGAAGCATCGGCCTGCTCAGTAGGCGAACTCGCTGAACACCGGATCCACCGTGCCGCCCCAGGCACCGTTGAACAGCTCCAGCTTGCGCTCCGCAGGCGTCTGGTTGGACTCGACGATCTCGATCATCGGCTCGAGGAAGATGCTTTCGTCGGCACCGCTCTTGTTCAAGCGGGCGCGGCGTTTGAGGCCGTGCGCTGCGATCTTCAGCGTTTCGGCAGCCAGTTCGCGCACGCTGTGCTGGCGGAATGGCAGCTTCAGTGCCTGCCTGGGCACGCCATCACGCAGGGCGTGACGCTCGGCGCGGGTGAAGTCCTTCACCAGGTCCCACGCCGCCTGCAGCGCATCGTCGTCATAAAGCAGGCCAACCCACAGAGCCGGCAGCGCGCAAAGGCGGTTCCACGGGCCACCATCGGCCCCGCGCATTTCCAGGTACTGCTTGAGGCGCACTTCGGGGAAGGCGGTGGTGAGGTGGTCGGCCCAGTCCTTCATGGTGGCCTTGACGCCGGGCAGGGCGGGCGCGTCGCCGCTCATGAACTTCTTGAAGTCCTGACCCGCCATGTCAACGTAATGGCCGTCCTGGTAGCTGAAGTACATCGGCACATTGAGCATGTAGTCGACATAGCGCTCGTAGCCGAAGCTGTCGTCGAAGACGAAGTCGAGCATGCCGGTGCGGTTCGGGTCGGTGTCTTCCCACACATGCGAGCGGTAGGAGAGATAGCCGTTTGGACGTCCCTCGGTGAACGGCGAGTCGGCAAACAGCGCGGTGGCAATCGGCTGCAGCGCAAGGCTGGTGCGGAACTTGCGCACCATGTCCGCCTCGCTGGCAAAGTCCAGGTTCACCTGCACGGTGCAGGTGCGCGTCATCATGTCCAGGCCGAGGTTGCCGACCTTGGGCATGTACTCGCGCATGATCTTGTAGCGACCCTTGGGCATCCACGGCATCTCGTCGCGGCGCCACTTCGGCTGGAAACCCATGCCGAGGAAGCCAATGCCGAGGTCTTCGGCGATCGAGCGCACCTCCGCCAGGTGCGAATTCACTTCGCAGCAGGTCTGATGGATGGTCTCCAGCGGCGCCCCGGACAGCTCCAGCTGGCCGGCCGGCTCCAGGGTGATGGAGGCCTTGTCGCGCGAAAGCGCCACCGGATTGTCGCCTTCACGGGCCACATCCCAGCCGTAGCGGGTGGCAAGCGTCTCCAGCAGTTGGCGGATACCACGATCGCCTTCGAAGGTGGGCGGGCGCAGGGTATCGGTAAGAAACCCGAACTTCTCGTGCTCGGTGCCGATCCGCCACGCGTCACGTGGTTTCTCCCCCGCAGCCAGGTAATCGGTCAACTGCTGACGGCTGCCGATTGGCGTGCTCTTGACGGCACTGGGTATGGACACGGGGAACTCCTGACAAAGGGTGCCCCCCACTGTGGGGGTGAAAGGGGCAAATTCAAAGTGCCAGCTGAGGGCACTTTGAACATCAGGTGGCGTCGGGGAAGTCGATACGCATGCGGGTGCCCGCGCCCGAGCTGCCGTCATGGATGCTCAGCTGCGCCCGATGTACCCGCGCCACCTCGTCCACAATGGCCAGGCCCAGGCCACAGCCGTCTGCGGTGCTGCCCGGCCCGCGGTAGAAGCGTTCGCGTACCTTCGAGCGCTCGGCCAGGGGGATGCCGCGACCGCTGTCATCCACCTCAAGGAACGCCCGCCCGTCTTCGACGCCGCAGCGAATGGTGATATTGCCGCCGGCCGGTGTGTGGCGAATGGCGTTGTCGATCAGGTTGATCAGCAGCTCATGCAGCAGCCAGTACACCCCGGTGACCTGCGCGGGCTGGCTATCCGCGCCAAGGTCGATGCCATGGGCCAGCGCGCGGTCGAGCGAGCCGTCGATCACCTCGCCGACCAGGCGCGGCAGCTCGATCGAAGTGAAATGGCTGGCGCGATGGGCGGAAGGCTCGGCGCGCGCCAGCGTCAGCAGCTGGTTGGCGGTATGCGCCAGCCGATCCACGCCGCCCTGCAGCAGCACGATGCGTTCCTCCAGCGGGCTGCCGGCGGTGTCGCGGCTTAGCACTTCCAGCTGCGCCTTGAGGCCGGTCAGCGGCGTGCGCAACTGATGGGCGGCATTGGCCAGGAAGTGCTGCTGCGAAAGCACCGAATCGCGCACTCTACCCAGCAAGGTATTGAGCGACTCCACCACCGGTAGTACTTCGGTGGGCACTTCGTCGGTAGACAGTTGCGACAGCGCCTGCGGCGGCCGGCCGGCGATCTGCCGGCTCAGGCGTTGCAAGGGGCGCAATGCGATACGGATGCCGATCAGTGCGATGAACAGCACGGCGGCCATCTGGATGGTGTCGTTGATCAGAAAGGCCACATCCAGGCGATGCACAGCCCGATCACGTCGAAGCGGGGTCTCCGCCACGGTCACGGTCAGCGGCGAGCCTGTCTCGCTGGTGCGATAGCTGGCGAGGCGCACCGGCTCGCCCCGGTAATTGATGTTGGTGTAGCTGAAGCCGTCGGGCGATTGGCTGTCTGGCGTCAGTGGAAGATCGGGTACGCCAGCGATGGTTCTTCCATCAGGCAGGCTCACGCGATAGAAAAAATGCTCGTCGGCCATCGCGCGTAGCGGCGGTGGCGGATGCTGCGGCAGCCCCACCTGTGGCTGGCCGTCCGCTGCGGGATGGATGCGCGCCACAATGGCCA
The DNA here is from genome assembly GCA_963783075.1 of uncultured Gammaproteobacteria bacterium. Lineage (GTDB taxonomy): Bacteria > Pseudomonadota > Gammaproteobacteria > Xanthomonadales > Rhodanobacteraceae > Dyella. Next base: position 1,538,418 of record CAWAMF010000001.1, read on the forward strand.
GCGCCGCGCGCGACAGCGAGTGGTCGAACGCGCTATGGATCGGGCTGACGATGACATGGTGGTCAACCGCCACGCCAGCCACCAGCAACAGAAACAGTGGTGCCAGCAGATAGCTCAGCAGCCGGCTATGGACGCTGGCTGGGCGCTTCTTGCGACTAACCATCTTCGAGGCGATAACCCAGCCCGCGAATACCGCGCACCGTGGCCGAGCCGCCCAGCTTGCTGCGCAGGCGCGACACGTGAACCTCGATGGCGTTGCCTGAGATGTCCTCGCTCCACCCGGTGATGGCCTGGGTGAGGCGGTCCTTGCTCACCACGCGTCCGCTGTGATGAGCCAGGCATTCGAGGATGGACCATTCGCGGCGGGTCAGCTCCAGCACCTCGCCCGCGGCATTGAGCGCGCGGCGCCCGGCCAGGTCGATGCGCAGGCCACCAACCACGATCTCGTTGGCGGCCGCAGCGGTGGCGCGACGAATCAGTGCGCGGCAACGCGCGGCAAGCTCAGGCAGCGCAAACGGTTTCACCAGATAGTCATCCGCACCCAGGTCGAGCGCGTTGATACGGTCATCCAGTCCGTCGCGTGCGGTCACGATCAGCAATGGCAGCGAGCTGCCCGTGCGACGCAGCCGGCGTACCAGCGACAGCCCGTCTTCCCCGGGCAGGCCCAGGTCCACAATGGCCAGGTCGTAATGGGTATCGGCCAGCCGGCTCGCGACAGACTCGGCATCAGGCACGGCGTCCACCACATAACCGCTGCCCACCAGGCCACGGGTAATGGCGTCGGAAACCAGGGAATCGTCTTCGACCAGCAGAATACGCATAGGGCACGTGAGTGGTTCAGTGCCGACATGCTAACAGGCGCCTTTGTAAGCCTGTTAGCGAAGGGATGGCGGCAAGTTTCATTACCAAACGGTTACTTGACGTGCCCAAAAAAAGAGGCGGCACATCCCGTGCCGCCTGGTTCGTCGGGAGCAGGTGTGCCTGCATCGGTAACGGAAGGGTGATTTGGGCCGGGATCCCGAAAGCGTTGAACCAGAAATGCTCCCCCTTGCGGGGGAGCGTTGAAGAGGAGCGGTCCATCGACTCCCTTGGGGATGTCCTGGATCAGAAGTCGTAGCTGACGCCGAACTGCACGTAGCGCGGAGTCGTGTAGAACAGCGGCACCTTGTACAGGGCGGAAGCCTGGCCGGGGCCCGATTCCGACGTGCCATATAGCTCGGTGGCGCGCTGCTGATCGAACAGGTTGTAGACCTGCACCGAGAACGCCAGCTTGTGCTGTGCCCAATCCGGACGGTATTCGGCGTTCAGGCTGAGGATCTCGGTCCACGGTGTGCGACCGCTGGAGCCTGGAGCAGACGGCGTGCCGTTGGGCCCGCAGAAGTGGTACGACGATCCGTAATTGTAAGGGTCGTCCTGCTGCGGGCCGAAATAGCCCAGGCAGACCACTGGCGTACCGGACAGAACCTGCAAGTTACCGCCGACCAGCCATTCCGGCGTGATCTGGTAGTAGCCGTAGGCCTTGATCTGGTGCCTGCGGTCGTTGGCCTGGTCGCCATTGGCGTAGGTCATCACGCCCTTGTTGTCCCAGTCTACGGTCTGCGACACGTCTTCCTGGCCGATGTCCGAACGCACCGAGCCTTCGGTATTACCGTAGCTGTGCGACCAGGTGTACATGAGCTTGCCATACCACTTGCCGTCGAACGGATGCTCCAGGTAGGTATCCAGCGCCACGTACTTGCGCAGCAGCGAAGGCATGCCCAGCGCCGACCACGGCACCACCATGGTGCCGTAGCCACCGGTGGCCAGCGGCACGTTGATGTCCGCCGTGCGACCCGGATTCATGATGTAGCAACCCGAACCTTCAGCCGCCACCGGGTCGAAGCCCTGCGAGGCACCGACCGCGCCAAAGGTCGGGTAGTCGCAGACGTCGTCGAGGTCATTGCGCAGCACGCGATAGGTGCCCTTGGCGCCGGCCGTCCACTTCTCGCCGAACATCTCGAATGCCTTGTCGACACCCGCGATGTACTCGTCCTGGTACTCGGCCTTCACGTTGCTGCTGGTGACGGTCTTCGGGTCAGGCGGCACACCGTACTCATTGTCGGCGGAGACACCGGGATACACGTCCTGCGGAATCTGCGTGAGACCCGTGGGTGCACCTGTGGCCGGGTCGATGCCGGTATAGGTGAAGTACTGGCGCGTGTAGGTGCTGCCGGCCGCGCCGCGGATCGCGACGTTGGTCGGCTCGTCGAGGTAGTACCGGCCCGCATTGCCGTAGACCTTGAGGCTGGAGTCGCCGTATACATCCCAGCTTGCGCCCAGGCGCGGCGCCCAGTTCGGCCGGCCCAGGCGGATGTAAGGCACGCTGTCGGGGTTGTAGTTGGTGAACTGGTCGTTACGCAGGCCCAGGTTGACCAACAGACGGTCGGTGACCTGCCACTGGTCTTCGATGAACTGCGCGCGCTGCTTCACGTGCACCACGGCGGCGCCGGTGGTGTAGATGTACTTGTCCGCGTAGTAGCCATTGCCGCCCGGGGCGCCCACGCCGGCGCCTGGCAGCGTGCTGATCGGCAGATCCGGATCGCCCTGGCCGTACTCCCACGAATAGCCCGGACCCGGCTCGACGTTGCCGATGTCGTACGACGACACGTTGAGGTTGTCGATACCCGCCGTGATGGAGTGGCTACCGAGTTTGTAGTTGATGTCGAGCCGGTAGTTGGTGGTCTTGTCGTGGGCGTCGGGATTGGAAACGGAGCCCGACGTCTGCGGTCCGACGATCGGAATGCCACCGTTGTAGGCCGGGTTCTGGTATTCGGCGGTAATGATGCGCGAATCTGGACCACCGCCCGAGTTGCTGTAGTTGGTTTGCGTCATCTTGCCGTACAGCGCATCGACGGTGAGGCTGTCGGTGACGTAGCCGGTGTACTTGGCGACCCACATGTCGGCACCATTCTTGGTTGCCACATCCGGACCCAGGTAGTCGCCGTACGAGCCCTTGCTCGGGCCGGCGCCATAGTTGTATGCGTAGACGTTGCCGCTGTATTCGGTCTTGTTGGAAGCGCCGGTCAGCTCGAGGATGTTGTTGTCGGTGATGTTCCAATCGATCTTGCCGTACCACTTCGGATCGGAATACGAGTAATTCTTCACCGTACCGGTGGAGGTCGAGCCGACGTTGATACCGTTCTGCTGTTGATAGCCCTCGACCGCGCCAAAGATGTACAGCTTGTCCTTGATCAGCGGGCCGCCGAAATACGCGTCATATGTGTAGGTGGACTGGTTGTTGTTGTCCTGGCGATAGCGATAGAGCTGACCGTTGGTCAGGTAATAATTGTTCGGGTTGCTCTGCGCCCAGCTCGGTTGATAGAGCATCTGGCCGCCGAACTGCCAGTCGTTGGTACCGCGCTTGCCGACCTGGTTGATCACGCCGCCGTCTGAGCGGCCGTAAGCGGCGCCGTAACCACCGGTCAGCACCTGCTCCTGATCCACCGCGCCATAGGGCAGCGTCAGACCGCCGAAGTTATGCAGTGGGTCGCTGGTGTTGAAGCCGTTGATGTAATAGGCGTTCTCGGCGATGGAGGAGCCGCCAAACGAGTTGAGCGCCTGGCCCGTGCTGCCGGTGAAGTAGCCGCTACCCTGGTTCACACCGGGAGCGAGCGTGGCGATGGCTTCGGCCGAACGCTGCAGCGGAAGCTTGGACATCTGGTCCGCGGTGATCACGGTGCGCGAATCCACCTGGCTCACGTCGATGGCGGGCAGCGCGTTAGCCAATACGGTGACGGCGCCCAGGCTCTTGGCGCTGTCCGCGGTCGTCGCGGCAAACGCCACCTGGGTGCCGGCGCCGACCACCAGCGTGACGCCCGTGCGGGAATCGACAACGGCGCCGTCCTTCTTCAGGCTGACCTTGTAGGTGCCCAGCGGCAAACTCGCCGCCGAGTAGCGGCCGTTGGCATCCACCGGTACTTCGCGGCTAAGGCCGCCGTCGCTCTGGATGAGTACGGTTTCGCCAGCAGCCACCGGCGCGGTACCAAAGATCGAGCCGGTGGAGCTTTGTGCAAAAAGCGGGCTGGCCAAAGTAACGCCTGCGGCGATCGCAAGCGCGATCGCGGTGCGACGCATAACCGGCTTGCGGGCCGGAGAGGCAAATCGATCGATAAACATTCAATCCCCTTGAAGCAAGTGATACCACTCAACAAAAAGACCTGATCTGGCGCGCAGGCGCACGCCACCGGCCGTGCCAGGCACGGGTCGATTGACAAGGTCTGTCCCCAAAAAAAGCTGCCCACCGCGGCAATGGGTGTGCGGCGGCAAAGGGCGATGGCCCGTCGGGCTACGGGCTAGCCTGTACTGACTGCCGTTCGGACGGGCTCGTCGCGAGACCGAGCGAGCACATCAAGGTTCCACGGCATGACTTTTTCCTCGGCGCAGGAACCGGCCGCGAGAGCCGAATTCCAAAGAATGGCTGCAATTTTTCAGGCCAGCCGATCCCACCCGCTTCGTATCCGAAGCAGTTGAATCAACAGGATAAAAATTGCTCCCCGACACTATGGATAGGCGCTGACGCGGCCTGTTCCCAGCGGTGCCGTACGACCTTACGGGGAACTTACGAAGCGCACAACGGTTTCGTGTCGCCGCAAGAACGTGGTGGGAAAACCAAACTGAACGGAATGTTACAGTTTGGTAATGCGTAATCAATTACGCCTATCGCTGTGATTTTTCGCCATGAAGCCGATAATTTGCGCAAGTTGGCATTCTGATCGTAATAACAAACGAATAGATCGTGACAAATTCGCGAATTTCTGCGCCTTGGCCTTTATAAATATAAATGGCAGCTGAATATTTTGTACGTGGATAGCGCAGGTAGCTGCGCGCACGGACTCGGCGTTTGAGCACCGAGCGAGCGCATAAAAAAAGCGCCCGGGAAGCGGGCGCCTTTTCATCAGGGGACTTACGACGTCCGGTTGCTGCTCAGTAGCGCGGCACCGACGAGTCGATCTCGCTGGCCCAGGCGTCCATGCCGCCTTCGACGTTGTAGACCTTGGTGAAGCCGTGGGCCGCAAAGCGCTCGGCCACGCCTCGACTGGAAACGCCGTGATGGCAGATAAAGGCGATCGGGCTGTCCTTGGGCAGGGCGGCGAGGGCGTCGTAGCCTTCGTCTTCCAGCACGCGGGCCTGGGCCAGCGGGGCGGCCTGGGCGCGGCCGTGGGCCGGGCGGACATCTACCAGGGTGATGTCACCGGTGGCCAGGCGGGCCTTAAGCTGCTGCACGGTGAGCGAGCCGATTTCCTGCGCGCCCGGGAACTTCAGGCTCAAGCCTTCGCCCTGCACGGTGGAGACCCAGTCGATCACGATGCCCTTGGCGCGCTGGGCGCTGCCCGGGTCGAAATGCACCTCGATGCCGTTGGAGCTGACCACGATGTCGTGGTCGCTTCCCGGGGCCAGCTGAAAGCCGGCGCTGTGGTCCGGACCGATTTCCAGGTGCAGGGCCAGCCCCTGCGCGCTGGCCGTGCCCTGGCGGATGGCCTCCGCGGCCTTGTCGGTGATGGTGATCTCAGGCGGCGTGCGATCCGGCGCCTCGGCGCCAAACAGCTGGTGCAGCTCGCCGCTGGCGTACATCTGCCGAATGATGTCGGCGCCGCCCACCAGCTCGCCACCCACATACAGCTGCGGAATGGTCGGCCAGTCGCCGTAAGCCTTGATGCCTTCACGGATTTCCGGGTCTTCCAGCACGTTGACCGTGTGGTACTCCGGCACCAGCTCATTGAGCGTGTTGGTGGCGGCGGCGGAAAAGCCGCACATGGGCTGCTGGCGCGTGCCCTTCATGAACAGCACCACGCGGTGGTCGTGCAGCAGGGATTCGATACGTTCGCGGGTGGCGCTGTCGATGGACATGGAGAACTCCGGCAAAGAGGGCGGATTGTACGCCCCCCATATGCCGTCGGCATCCGCCTCATTCAAGCCGCGGGACGCAGCTCGCCGACATCCAGCTGGTGGCGGGTGAGTGGTGCCAGTGCCAGGGCGGCGGCCGCTGAGGGCAGCACAAGCTCGCGACTGGCCCGGCCCAACGGGGCGTGCTGCTCGCTCCAGTGGATCAGTTCCATCGCCCCGGTATGGTCCTCCACCAGCACCGTACAGTGCTCCACCCAGTCGCCATCGTTGAGGTACAGCACGCCATCCATATCGCGCACATGCCCGAAATGGATGTGGCCGCAGATATGCCCGTCGAAGCCGCGCTCGCGTGCATCGTTGGCCACCCGTTCCTCATAGGCGCGGATGTACGCCAGCGCCTTGCCGATATGCGATTTCACGATGATCGAGAGCGGCAGGTAAGGCAGCTCCATCCGGCGTCGCATGGCGTGCACGCGGCGGTTGGTCCAGCAGATGAAGCGATGCATCACTTCCCCCAGGTGCGCCATCCATGTGCGCCCGATGTGCTCCGGATCAAATTCGTCACCATGGCTGACGCGGTAGCGCCGTCCATCGGCACCTTCGTGCACCGCATCCAACTCGATCTTGATCCCGCCAAAGGTCTGCCCGGCGAGGCCACGGACCGGGGCGTCATGATTGCCGGGGATATAGGTGACCTCAACGCCACGTCGGGCAAGGTCCAGCACTTCGGCAATCACGGCGCCGTGGTCAGCGTGCCACCAGTGACGGCGCGCCAATGCTTCCATATCGATGATGTCGCCTACGAGATAGAGCTTCTCGCAGCGAAGCTTGCGCAGGAAATCGAGCAGATAGCCCGCCTTGCAGTCTGGTGTACCCAGGTGCACGTCGGAGATAAAGGCGCTGCGGCAGTGGAAGGTCGCCATGGCAATGTCTCCCGGTGGTTACCGGGATGCCAGCATGCCCACGGCAGGTCACCGCACGATGGCGAAATGGTTGCAGAAGGGTTGCGGGTGGGGCGCCGCTGCTTTTTGTAGGAGCGCACCCTGTGCGCGACCCGGCTGGCCTCGTTTTCAGGGTGTTCCCGCTAGGCCGGCATCGCAGAGATGACGAGCCTGGAGCAGGCTGACGTTAATGCCCTGAAAATGGCGAAAACCTGTCGCGCACAGGGTGCGCTTCTACAGGAGGATGGCTTTGGCGGCGGGCAGGGCCACTTCCGCCCACAGCGTGTATTGCTCCGCCGAAGGATGCAGGCCATCTTCAGCCAGCAAATCAGGGTGCTGGCGGGAGATTCCGGTGATGTCCGTCCAGTGCGCCCCGCAGCGCCCAACTTCTTCACAGGCTATGGCGTTATAGACGTCCAATTCCACCGCAATACGTGCGACATCACGATCACTAGCGCCTGCAAACGGCGTGACGCCCCAGTCGGGAATCGAAAGCACAAGCACATGAGAGGCCCGCTGCCCTGCCAATGCAATGGCCCGCTCAAGCAACAACCGAAACTCGTCGCGATAATTCTCAGCGTCACGTCCGCGATACTGGTTATTCACGCCAATGAGCAGGCTGACCAGATCGTACGGCGGGGCGAAAACCGCAGCGTCCATCGCGGCCGCCAACTCATCCGTGGTCCAGCCCGTGGTCGCCACGATGGTAGGTTCGTCCAGCGCCACACCTGTATCGCGCAGACGCGCAGCCAGCTGCGCGGGCCAGCGGCCATCGACCGCAACGCCCTCGCCAATCGAATACGAATCGCCCAGGGCGAGATAGCTCAACACGTCGGTGCCGCGCTCAGGCAACAGCAGCGGTGCGGGGCTTCTGCGCCTTCGCCATGCCGGTGAGCACACGCTCGATGCGTTCGAATACTTCGCGCAGCTGGTCGGGTTGGGGCAACAGGGTCAGGCGCAGGTGGCGGCTGTGCGGCACGTTGAAGCTGCTGCCGGGCACCACCAGCACCGATTCCTCTTCGAGCAGGCGCAACGCGAAGGCGTTGTCGTCGAAATCGGCGAGGCGATCGGCGCGCACGCGCGGGAAGGCATACAAGGCACCCGCCGGCGACACGATGTCGAGGAACTCGCTGGCCGCGACGCCTTCGAGCACCGCGCGACGGGCCTCGTGCAGACGTCCGCCAGGGGCCGTCAATGCATTGATCGTGGGCGCGCTCTGCAGGGCAGGCCGCACGGCCCATTGCGCAGTGACATTCGCGCAAAGGCGCAGTGCGGCCAGCAGCTGCAGTGCATCGCGGTAGTCGGCGCTGCGTGCCGGGTCACCGGAAAGGCTCATCCAGCCCACGCGATAACCGCACGCGCGGTGCACCTTGCTCAGGCCGCCGAAGCTTACGCAGGGTAGGTCGCCCGCCACTGCGGCGAGAGGCTGGAATGGCGTGCCGTCGTACAGGATTTCGTCGTAGATCTCATCGCACAGCAACAGCAGGCGATGGCGGGCGGCGATGGCGACGATCTGCTCGAGCAGTTCGCGCGGATACACCGCGCCGGTGGGATTGTTCGGATTGATCAGCACCAGCGCGCGCGTACGCGGGCTCACCAGCGCCTCGATTTCCGCCGGATCAGGCAGATGACCATGCTCGGCCAGGCAGCGGTAGTAGCGTGGTTTGCCATCGTTGAGGATGGTGGCTGCGCTCCACAGCGGGTAGTCGGGGCTGGGCAGCAACACTTCGTCGCCCGGCTGCAGCAGGGCGCGCAGGCTCAGGTCGATCAGCTCGCTGACGCCATTGCCAATGAAAATGCGCTCGACCTCCACGCCCTGCGCTCCGCGATGCCGTTGTTGCGTGGCGATGACTTCGCGGGCTTCTTCCAGGCCTTGCTCGTGGCCGTAGGCCTCGCTGTCATGCAAATGACGCGCAATGGCCTCGCGCAGGTGGGCCGGCGTCTCGAAGCCGTAGCGCCCGGGGTTGCCGATATTGAGCTTGATAATGGGCAGGCCGGCCGCCTCCAACTCGCGCGATCGTCGCGTGAGTGCGCCACGGATTTCATAGCGCACGTCCGCCAGGTGCGCACTGGGTTTGATCGAGGCCAACGCAAGCGTCCTTCATTCTTCGTTGTCGCCGACGCCTGGCGCCGGGGTATGCCCGCATGCTAACAGCGTAGGGAGGCCAGGTGGGAACCCAAAAAGGGGCGAAAAAGGGCGTTGTGTCGGGCTTCGCGCGGGCAAGGCATAATCAGCACCCATGACCGAAGCCGACATCATCGAGCGACTGCGCCACATTGGCTGGCGCGGCGACGCTCTACCCGCCCAGGGACGGCGCCTGGCGCGTGTGGTTGCCCAGCATCGCGCGGGCTATGAGCTGCATGATGGCGAGACCCTGTTCGGGGCCCAGCCTGCAGGCCATTTCCTCAAGCGCAACCTTGATCCGGCCGAGCGCCCCTCGGTGGGCGATTTCGTGGAACTGGAGCCCGGCAAGCCGCCCCATATCGTCACCGTGCTACCGCGCCGCACGGTGTTGTCGCGAGCGGCGGCCGGCGAGCGCTACGAGCGGCAGATCATCGCCACCAATATCGATTACGTGCTGGTGCTCACCGGCCTGGACGGGGACTTCAACCCGGCCCGTATCGAGCGCTATCTCTCGCTGACCGAGGGTTCCGGTGCCCAGCCGGTGGTGCTGCTGAGCAAGCTCGATACCCGCGAGGATGCCGACGAGTTGCTGGCTGCGTTGCGCGCTCGCCTGCCCGAGGGCACGCCGATCCATGCCATCAACGGCAAGGATCCGGCCACCGCGGCGGTGTTGACGCAGTACCTGCAGCCAGGCGACAGCGCCGTGCTGGTCGGTTCGTCGGGTGCCGGCAAATCGACCCTCACCAACACCTTGCTGGGCAGCGAGAAAATGGCGACCAAGGCCGTGCGCAGCCATGACAGCCGCGGCCGCCACACCACCACCCACCGCGCCCTGCTGCAACTGCCCAGCGGGGGGTGCCTGATCGACACCCCTGGCATGCGCGAGCTCAAGCTCACCGGCGAGGAAAACCTGGATCTGTTCGCCGATATCGACGAACTGGCCGAGCAGTGCCGGTTTGCCGATTGTGGCCATGGCAGCGAGCCGGGTTGTGCCGTGCAGGCGGCGCTGGACAGCGGCGATTTGTCGGCGGAGCGCTGGCGCAACTACCTGAAATTGCGGGACGAGCGCGAAGAACAGGCGACCACGCTGGAGGCCAAGCTGCGCCGGCAGCGCGGTGGTCGCCCGGTGGAGCGTCCGCATGGGCATCGCGGCACGCGTGATCGCGAATAAAACGTGACGCCGCGCTTGCGGCGGCCGCCCCGGAAAGCACTACTATCGGGGCATCACTGCTGGGGTGCGGGCATGCAGCGGCTTTCGTCGCCTTCCACGTTTTTCTACAAGCGGGTGTTTCCTGCCTTATGGTTCGGTTTCCTCGCGATTTTCGTCGTCATGTGGAGCGGAATTGGCTTGAAGGAGCACACGGCCGAGTTATGGCCCTCGCTGCTCATGCCGGTATGCATGGCTGTCTTCGGGCTCATATTGTTCAGGCGAATCATTTTCGACCTGGTTGACGAGGTCTGGCTGGATGGCGATAGCCTGCTGGTGAAGAACCGCGGCGAGCCCACGCGCATCGACTTGCGCGATGTCATCAACGTCAACGCCTCCACCATGACCAACCCACCTCGCATCACCTTGATGCTGCGCAGCGCATCCTCGCGGCTGGGCAAGAGCGTGAGTTTCATGCCGGCCGGACGGCGCGGAATTTTCAGCGCGTTCAAGCCCAATCCCGTCGCCACCGACCTGATCCATCGCATCGATGCCCTGCGCGGGAGGCCGGCATGAACGCGGTGCAATCGCGTGTCGCTCCGGGCATGCAGCGCTATGCCGATCTCGATCAGCGCTTGCTGGCAGCGGTGAAAGGCATTCGTATCCTGCCTACGGTGGCGTGGCCCGCCTCGCTGGAAGACCGCATGATTGCGGCCTACAGCAAGGGCAACTACACGCTGCCCGAGGTGACCTACCACGCGCCCGATCTTTCCGCCGAGCGCGCCGAATTGGCCGCCATCGAGCGTCAGGCCGGCTACGACAACCCCATCGGCGAATACCTGTGCCGTACCGCCGAGTCGTGGCGCATTGCGGCGGAAATGCTCGAGGCTGTCGGAACGGACGGTGTCACCGCACCGTCGATCGTGCTCTACGGCCGGCCAGGCGATGCCATCCCGGGCAGCGATCGCAGCAATCTCGACGCGGCGCGCTACTTCGTGGAACTTTCCGATGAGCTGGGCTCGGACCTGCTGGCCGATGACACCGACATCAGCATTCCTGCCGACCGCCTGCGCGATGACTTGCGCCACACGCTCGACGAGTTCTTCGGTGCCGGGCAGATCGCCGTGGAAGTGGACCCCGAACTGACCGCGAAGGCAGCCGCCGGGGCCACGCGCATCCGCCTGCGCGGGGGCACCAAGTTCAGCGAATACGATCGGCACCAGTTGCTGGCGCACGAAGCCTTCGTGCACTCGCTCACCGCGCTCAATGGCCGCGCACAACCTCTGCTGGCCTCGCTGGGGCGTACGTCACCGCGCGTTACCGCGACCCAGGAAGGCCTGGCGGTATTTGCGGAGCTGATGTCCGGCGCCATCGACATTTCGCGCTTGAAGCGCATCAGCTTGCGCATCCTGGCCATCGACATGGCGCTCAACGGCGCGGATTTCGTCGAGGTCTACCAGTTCTTCAGCCAGCGCGGGCAGAGTCCGGCCGACAGTTTCCACTCGGCCCAACGCGTGTTTCGCGGGGTGCCGCTGACCGGTGGCGCTGCGTTCGCCAAGGACAACGTGTACCTCTCTGGCCTGCTCGCCGTGCACACGTTTTTCCGCTGGGCCCTCAAGCAACGCCGTCTGGACATGTTGCGACATTTGTTCGCGGGCAAGCTGGCGCTGCACGACGTCATCAGCCTGCAACCGCATTTCGAGTCCGGTGACATCTTGCCTCCGCGCTGGCTGCCGCCGTGGATGCAACACGTACACGGCCTGGCGGGCAAGCTCGCGTTCTCGTTGTTCGTCAATCGTATTCACATGGGCAAGGTGCAGGCGGAGACCTTGTCGTTGAGTTTGTAAGTGGCGGGCCGGCGTCTGCAGGTGAACGTTGGCCATGCCATGCGGTGGCGCATCGTCCGGCTGGCATGGCTGCCGGTGTTACCATTCATAAATGCCGCGTGTCGGCCCTGATTCCCCTCTCATTCGATCAACGCATCCCATGGCCCTCCCTGAAGAACTGCGTCTAGCTGCGCTCGAGTACCACCGCTTTCCGACCCCGGGCAAGATCAAGGTCTCCGCAACCAAGCCGATGGTGACCCAGCGCGATCTCGCGCTCGCCTATTCGCCTGGCGTGGCCTATGCCTGCGAAGCCATCGTGGAAGATCCCAACGCCGCCAGCGAAATGACGGCACGCGGCAACCTGGTGGCGGTGATCACCAACGGCACCGCGGTGCTGGGCCTGGGTGATATCGGTCCGCTTGCTGGCAAGCCGGTGATGGAAGGCAAGGGCGTGCTGTTCCAGAAGTTCGCCGGCATCGATGTGTTCGACATCGAGATCAATGAGCGCGATCCGGACAAGCTGGTCGACATCATCGCCTCGCTGGAGCCAACCTTCGGCGGCATCAACCTCGAGGACATCAAGGCGCCGGAATGTTTCATCGTCGAGCGCAAGCTGCGCGAGCGCATGAAGATTCCGGTGTTCCACGACGACCAGCACGGCACCGCGATCATTGTTGGCGCCGCCGTGATCAATGCGCTGGAAGTGGTCGGCAAGAAGATCGAAGACGTGAAGCTCGCCACCACCGGCGTCGGCGCCGCGGGCATTGCCTGCTTGGACATGCTGGTGGCACTGGGCCTCAAGCCCGAGCACATCATCGCGTTCGATCGCGAAGGCGTGCTCTACACCGGCCGCGACCAGATGGATCCGGACAAGCAGCGTTATGCGCGCAATACCGACAAGCGCACGCTGGCCGAGGTCGTCGACGGCGCGGACATCTTCCTGGGCCTTTCCGCGGGCGGCATCCTCAAGCCCGAGATGGTCGCCAGCATGGCGGACCGTCCGATCATCCTGGCCCTGGCCAACCCCAATCCCGAGATTTCGCCGGAAGACGCCAAGCGCGTGCGACCGGATTGCATCATCGCCACCGGCCGTTCGGATTACCCGAACCAGGTCAACAACGCGCTGTGCTTCCCATACATCTTCCGCGGTGCGCTCGACGTGGGCGCCACCGGCATCAACGAGGCCATGAAGCTTGCCTGTGTGCGCGCCATCGCCGCGCTGGCGCGCATGGAGGCCGGCGACCTGGCTAGCGCCTATGGCGGCGACGTGCCGACGTTTGGTCCGGATTACCTGATTCCGCGTCCGTTCGATCCGCGCCTGCTGGTGATGCTGGCCCCTGCGGTGGCTCGGGCGGCGATGGATTCGGGCGTGGCCAAGCGCCCCATCGTGGACATGGAGGCCTATCTCGAGAAGCTTGGCCAGTTCATCTATCGCACCGGCCTGCTGATGAAGCCGGTGTACGAGCGCGCCCGTGCCGATCGCAAACGCGTGGTCTACGCCGAGGGTGAGGAAGAGACCGTGCTGCGCGCCGTGCAGACGGTGATCGACGAGCGCCTGGCATTTCCGATCCTGATCGGCCGCCCGGACGTGATCCAGACGCGCATCGAGCGCCTCGGGCTGCGCATGCGCGAAGGTGTCGATTTCGAACTTACCAACATCAACGACGACCCGCGCTTCAATGAATACTGGCAGCAGTACCACGCTCTGACCGAGCGTCGTGGCGTAACGCCGGCTGCCGCCAAGAACCTGCTGCGTTCGCGTCCCACCCTGATCGCTTCGCTGATGGTCGAGCGTGGCGAGGCCGATGCGATGATCAGCGGGCTGGTCGGTCGCTTCCACAAGAAGCTTGGCTACATGCGCAGCGTGTTCGGGCTGGACCCGGGCGTGCAGTGCACCTCGGCCATGACCGGCGTAATCAACGATCAGGGCGCGTGGTTCTTCCTCGATACGCATGTGCAGTGCGATCCCACCGCCGAGCAGATCGCCGAAGCGACCATGCAGGCCACCTATCGCCTGAAGCTGTTCGGCATCGAGCCGAAGGTGGCGTTGCTGTCGCACTCCAATTTCGGCAGCCACGACAACCCCAGCGCGCTGAAGATGCGCAAGGTGCGCGAGATTCTCAAGGCACGCGTGCCGAAGCTGGACATGGACGGCGAAATGCAGGCCGATACCGCCTGGGACGAGACGCTCCGCCACCGCATCTTCCCCAACACCACGCTGAGTGGTCGCGCCAACCTGTTCGTGATGCCGAACCTCGACGCCGCCAATATCACCTACAACATGGTGCGGGTAATGACCGATGGCGTGGCTATTGGCCCGATCCTGATGGGCATCAACAAGTCGGCGCATATCCTCACACCGGCCGCGACGCCGCGCCGTGTGGTGAACATGACGGCGATTGCTGCGGTTGATGCGCAGATTCGCGCGATTCAGGGTGAGAAGCGCAGCTGAGTTGTTGGGGTGGGATAGATGTGTGTTGGAGACGGGGCCTTTGGGCCCCGTTTCTGTTTGGTGGCATCGAGGGGGTATCACTGTGAAGGCTGCGCTAGCGCGAAGCCCTCCCTTGTTCGTTGTCCCTGCGAAGGCAGGACAAGCGCGAAGCGCGCTCTTGATCGTCATCCCTGCGAAGGCAGGAGGCGCTTTACAACAGCGAAGCTGGTCATCCAGTGACTGTCTCGCTCGGTTGAGGCGGCACCCTGGCCATAACGCTACAACCTGAGGCACACCCGGTCGGGCACAGGGTGCGCTCCTACAACAACCGTAGACATCCAAAGAAAGTGACTCGAGCGACGGCAGTCGATCGAAACGCCCTCTGCGCAAGCAGCACCCTGGCGACAACGCTACAAACTGAGATACACCCGGTCGCGCACAGGGTGCGTTCCTACAACAAACGTAGACACCCAAAGAAAAGTGACCCGAGCGACGGCAGTCGATCGAAACGCCCGCTGCGTAAGCGGCACCCTGGCGACAACACTACAAACTGAGGCACACCCGGTCGCGCAGAGGGTGCGCTCCTACAACAAGCGTAGACACCCAAAGAAAAGTGACTTGAGCGTCGGCAGACGATCGAAACGCCCGCCGCGTAGGCGGCACCCTGGCCATGACGCTGCAACCAGACGCAAAGTCCCCAGCGCCAGAATGGTACGCACGCGGAACCGAGCGCTTTCAGCACCTTGCAAGTCACTGGATCCCAATGATCACGGGATAAGCGGTTCGAGGGGAGGCATTCTCTGAACCCAGGGACCGTTCGTCCCACGCCCATGCGCCCCCGTATTGTCTCGATCCAATTGGCGAAAAACCGCGCCGGAGCTAAACTCGGACGGTTCCCCGTCTCCCACGCAGGAGACGCCCACCTACAGCCGCGCCATCCCCCCGGCGCCGCGGAGAGAGAAGCTCCCCATGGATCAGCTCGACGATATCCTCCACCAGGACCTCGACCCCACCGAAACCCAGGAGTGGCTCGAATCGCTTGATGCCGTCATCAGTCACGATGGCACTGAGCGCGCGCATTACCTGCTGGAGAAGATGGTCGATTCGACCCGTCGGGCTGGCGGCTATTTGCCGTTCAACCCCACCACCGAATACGTCAACACCATCGCGCCGGGCAACGAGGCGAAGATGGGCGGTGACGCGGCGATGGAGTGGCGCATCCGCACACTGATTCGCTGGAACGCCATGGCCATGGTCGTGCGCGCCAACCGCAAGCCCGGCGAGCTGGGCGGCCATATCGCCAGCTTTGCTTCGTCGGCCACGCTCTATGACGTGGGCTTCAATCATTTCTGGCGCGCGCCCAGTGCCGATCACCCGGGCGACCTGGTGTTCCATCAGGGCCATTCCAGCCCGGGCATCTACGCGCGTTCGTTCCTTGAAGGCCGCATTGGCGAAGACCAGCTCGACCTGTTCCGCATGGAAGTGGCTGGCCACGGTCGCGGCCTGTCGTCGTACCCGCATCCCTGGCTGATGCCGGATTACTGGCAGGTGCCGACGGTGTCGATGGGTCTGGGCCCGATCCAGGCCATCTACCAGGCGCAGTTCTGGAAGTACCTCGAACACCGCGGCCTGATGCCCAAGACCGATCGCAAGATCTGGTGCTTCATGGGCGACGGCGAAACCGATGAGCCCGAGTCGCTCGGCGCCATCTCGCTGGCTGGCCGCGAAGGGCTGGATAATCTGGTGTTCGTGATCAACGCCAACCTGCAGCGCCTTGATGGCCCGGTGCGCGGCAACGGCAAGATCATCCAGGAGCTCGAAGGTGTCTTCCGCGGCGCCGGCTGGAACGCCATCAAGGTGGTCTGGGGCAGCTACTGGGATCCGCTCATCGCGCGCGACACCAAGGGTGTGCTGCGCAAGCTGATGATGGAAACCGTCGACGGCGAGTACCAGGCGTGCAAGGCCTTCGGTGGCGCTTACACGCGCGAGCATTTCTTCAACAAGTACCCCGAAACGCGCGAGATGGTGGCCAACCTGTCGGACGACGACATCTGGCGCCTCAATCGCGGTGGTCATGACCCGCACAAGGTCTATGCGGCCTACCATCAGGCAGTGAACACCAAGGGCATGCCCACGGTGATCCTGGCCAAGACGGTGAAGGGCTATGGCATGGGCGCGGCCGGTGAGTCGCAGAACCCGACCCATCAGCAGAAGAAGCTGGACGCCGAGGCCGTGCGCCACTTCCGCGACCGCTTCAATATTCCGGTGACGGACGACAAGCTGGCCGACGTGCCGTACTACCACCCGGGCAAGGATTCGCCGGAAGTGCAGTACATGCTCGAGCGCCGTCGCGCGCTGGGTGGCTTCCTGCCGCAGCGTCGCCGCCATTCGGATCTGAAAATCAAGGCGCCGGAACTGGCAGCGTTCGAGCAGATCACCAAGGGCACCGGCGAGCGCGAGATCTCCACCACCATGGCGCTGGTTCGCGGCATGAACCTGCTGTTGCGCGACAAGCAGATCGGCGAGCGCATCGTGCCGATCGTGGCCGACGAGGCCCGCACCTTCGGCATGGAAGGCATGTTCCGCCAGATCGGCATCTACGCGCCGTTCGGCCAGAAGTACCGCCCGCAGGACGCCGACCAGCTGCTGTACTACCGCGAAGACCAGAAGGGCCAGGTGCTGCAGGAAGGCATCTCCGAGGCCGGCGGCATGGCCGCCTGGATGGCCGCGGCCACCAGCTACAGCATCAGCAACCAGCCGATGCTGCCGTTCTTCGTGTACTACTCGATGTTCGGCTTCCAGCGCATTGGCGACCTGGCCTGGGCCGCTGGCGACATGCGCGCGCGTGGCTTCCTCATCGGCGGTACCGCCGGCCGCACCACCATCAACGGTGAAGGCCTGCAGCACGAGGACGGTCATTCACATCTGCTCTCGGGCGCGATCCCCAACTGCAAGTCGTACGACCCGACGTTCTCGTATGAAGTCGCGGTGATCATGCAGGATGGCGTGCGCCGCATGCTGCAAGAGCAGGAGGATGTGTACTACTACCTCACCGTGATGAACGAGAACTACAGCCACCCGGATCTGCCGCAGGGCGCCGAGGAAGGCATCATCAAGGGCATGTACCTGTTCAAGGATGCCGGCAAGCCGAAGAAGGGCGAGCCGCGCGTGCAGCTGCTGGGTTCGGGCACCATCCTGCGCGAAGTCATCGCTGCCGCCGAGCTGCTGGAGAAGGACTTCGGCGTCACCGCCGACATCTGGTCGTGCCCGAGCTTCAGCGAACTGCGTCGTGATGGTTTCGACGCCGAGCGCTGGAACCGCCTGCACCCGGAATCCGAGCAGCGCGTGCCGTATGTCACCGGTCTGCTACAGGGCCGTCAGGGTCCGGCCGTGGCCGCCACCGACTACGTGCGCGAGTACTCCGATCAGATCCGTGCGTTCATGCCCGATGGCATGCGCTACACGGTGCTGGGCACCGATGGCTTCGGTCGTTCGGACACCCGCGAGCACCTGCGTGGCTTCTTCGAGGTCGATCGCTACTGGATCGCGCTGTCGGCGCTGTCCGCGCTGGCGAAGGACGGCAAGGTCAACGCCAAGGATGTGGCACGTGCGATCAAGACCTACAAGCTCGATCCGGACAAGCCCAATCCGCTGACGGTGTAACCGGTTGCAATGCAACTGGTTGTAAAGAAAACGCCGCGTTTATCGCGGCGTTTTTTATGCTTGCTCAGTTCTTTTGCTTGCTCGGTTCTTTTGTAGGAGCGCACCCTGTACGCGACAAACCTACATGGCGGAAACCACATCGCGCCGCGGTCGCGCACAGGGTGCGCTCCTACAAGAGAGTGGCGATGATTAATCGTCGTCCTGGCCGCGGAACAGGTGCCGCAGCAGGAAAAACGCACCCACGGTGCCGGCAAGGATGGCGGTGGTGGCAACGGGGTGACGGGTCACGTGACGGCGCAGGCGGCGGTACTGATAATTCGCCTCGTCGGCAAAATCCTCGGCCGCATTTGTCAGTCGTCGACTGTAGTCATTACGGTTGCGCCCAAAGCGTCGGCTCGCCTGGCGTCCACGCTCGGCCAGCTCGGTGGCTCGATCGGCGGCTTCGTCCGCATAGTGGCGTACGCGATCACGCACACCATTGACGCTGCTTTCAATGTCGTATTGCCTGGCCATGGCTATCTCCGCGTTAACAGGCTTGAACCGTGCCAGCACCTGCGTGAGTGGTGTGTAAACAATCCATCCGCGGCAGCCGCCGCGTTTTCCCTGGGTTTTATACGGTTCAGCTGGCCGAGCACCGACCGCGATCGCCGGACGCGAGTAGCTGCGCCAGACTGAGGCGGAAAGGAGGTATCGCCTGGCTGGCCCGTAACAGCGCGGTGCGAGCGAGGCGGGCCGGCGGCCTGTCATCGGTATACAGCTTCACGATGGCCAACGTGGCGAGATACAGCGGTGCGGTGGCGAGGCGGTGCGTGCGCTGGTATCGCTGTAGGACACGCGCCGAGGCAATGTCCTCACCATTGCCGCAGGCCTGCCGCACCACATTCGATAGCGTTTCCACACTTTGCAGGCCCAGATTGAAGCCATGGGCAGTGACCGGGTGCATGCCTACGGCCGCGTCGCCAATGAGTGCGAAGTGCGGGGCGATGAAGCGGCGTGCGTACACCGCCACCAGCGGATAGGCGTGCCGGGTGCTGGTCAGGTGCATGTGTCCGAAGCGGCCATCGAAGCGGCGACGCATCTCTTCGTTGAACGACTCGTCGTCCAGCGCCAGGATGTTCTTCATGGCCTGCGCGGACAGGGTGAGCACGATGGACGCTTCGTTGTTCTGTAACGGCAGCAGGGCAAGCGTCTGACCATGGTCGAACCATTCCAGCGCTTGCTGATGGTGTGGCTGTTCCAAGGCCATGCGACAGACCAGCATGGTCTTGCCAAAGTCATGCATGTCGGCCGGAATGCCGGCGTCACGGCGAAGCTGGGAGAAGCGGCTGTCCGCGGCGACGATCAGCCGGGCATTGAGCACCGTGCCATTGGACAAGTGCAACTGAGGCGTGTGCTTGTCCAGCGAGATGGCGCTTACCGGGGTATCGCCCATCAGCGTAATGCGTGGCTCGTGCTCGATCGACGCGTAGGCCGCGCGACGAATGCAGTCGTTGGGTACCAGGAAGCCGAGTTCCTCGTTGCCTGAGTCGACCGGTGCCACATCCAATCCATGCAGCGAATGGCCATTGAGGACGCGTGCACTGCGCAGCGGCGAGATGTCCGCAGGGCCAAGCCGGTTCCATATGCCCAGGTCGCGCAGAATGCGGACGGAGCGTTGGGTCAGTGCGATTTCACGTCCATCGAATGCCGGGTCGCTCAGCATCTCCACCGGTTGTCGCTCGACCACGACGATACTGAGTCCGGTATCGGCCAAGGCCCTGGCGAAACACAAACCCGCCGGGCCTGCCCCGACAATGACGACATCGACATTCATTCCCTGGCTCTCGGTCGTGCGTGGACCATGCATGCTAGCGAGGGGACCGGCCGCAACCATGACGCCAGTCAAGACGATGCGGCGAAGTCTTAGATCGTTTCAGTGCCGGTTGGCGCTACGGGCTCAGGAGGGGTGGCGCGCAGGCTCTGACGTCGTCGCAGCGTGGGAAACATCAGCATCCACAGGCCCACCACGACCAGTGTGCCAAAACCGCCAATCAGGGTTGCGTTGACCGCGCCCAGCCAGGCGGCCAGCAGGCCCGATTCAAACTCGCCCAGCTGGTTGGAGGTGTTGATGAAGATCGCATTCACGGCACTTACGCGTCCGCGCATGTCGTCGGGCGTATCGAGCTGCACCAGCGCGCCGCGTATCACCATGCTCACCATGTCGAACGCACCCAGTGCGAATAGCGCGACGAGCGAGAGCCATAACGTGGTGGACACTGCAAACACCAACGTGCCCACGCCGAAGCCGGCCACGCACGCAAACATGATCGGGCCGACGCGGCGTTCCATGCTGTGCCGGGTCAACCAAAGTGACATGAGCAATGCACCCACGGCAGGCGCGGCACGCAGCAGGCCCAGGCCCCAGGGGCCAGTGTGCAGGATGTCTTTGGCGAAGATCGGCAGCAAGGCGGTGGCGCCGCCCAGCAGCACGGCGAACAGATCCAGCGAGATGACGC
The DNA here is from genome assembly GCA_963783075.1 of uncultured Gammaproteobacteria bacterium. Taxonomy (GTDB): domain Bacteria; phylum Pseudomonadota; class Gammaproteobacteria; order Xanthomonadales; family Rhodanobacteraceae; genus Dyella. The sequence goes on from CAWAMF010000001.1 coordinate 1,558,929, forward strand.
CCAGCACATCCGGACGCCGCCGAATGAAATGCACGCCGGCAAACAGGGTCTTGAGGGTGGCAGGCTCGCGGCGGGGCGGCGTGTGCTCGTAGCGCAGGCGGCCCATCAGCAGCGCTGCTACGAGGTATAGCACCGCGCACACCACGTACACCGTGCCGGGGCCGGCGACATAGAGGAACCCGCCCAGTGCCGGCCCCATGATCATGGCTGCCTGGCCCGCCGAGCCGCTCGCTGCCATGGCGCGGGGCAGGATGGATGGCGGCACCAGCGCCGGCAACATCGATTGCAGCGCAGGAAATTCGAACGCCTTTGCCACGCCAAGCATGAACACCAGGGCGAGAATGCCGCTTTCGTGGGCCAGGTGCGCCAGGCTGATGGCCGCCAGCACGATGATGGCCACCCATTCGGCAAGTAGTCCCAGCAACACGATGCGGCGGCGATCGAACTGATCGGCCACATGGCCCGCGGGCAAGGCCAGCATCACCGAGGGGAAGAACTGCACCAGTCCAATCAGTCCCAGATCCAGCGCGCGTCCGGTGATGGCATAAACCTGCCAGCCCACTGCAACCGATAGCATCTGAAACCCGAAGCTCGAGCAAATGCGTGCGAACCAGAAGTGCACGAAGGCCGGGTGCGAGCGAAGCGAATCCGCCGGAGTCAAGGCGGGGGAGGCATCCATCGGGAGAATCCAGGCAAGGGCCCCAGCATTATCGGCGGCTGAACCGGGTAGGCAAAGTGCCTGCATTTCACACCTGCGTCCCTTCTCGTTGACCCGTCCTTGCCGCCCTTCGCCCTAGCGTGCCCTTCGCAAGATTGAGCGAGCGAGGTATTTACCGCATGGGCAGGCTTGCAGAAAACGTCTACACCGATCCCGCGCAGATCCGTCACCTGGAGGCGCTGGTGAGGGAGCTTCCGGCTAACGGGCACGTGGTACTGCTGCTTAATGATGGCCGCAGCTACGACGGCGTGGTTTGTGCTCGTCCGAATGTTCAGGTGTTCCGCGACGAGGACGACAACGAGGGCATCAACGGCGTTGTACGGCTTGAGCGACCGGATGTTCCGTATTGGAATTGCTACGTGTGGCTGGGTGATATCCGTCGCGTGGAGCATCTCGATTGCAGCCTGGGCAGCGAGACCTGATAGGCCAGGCCTTGGCTCTTGTCGGCTAAGCGGCCTGTGTATTGATCGCCGGCCTCAAGGGACGAAAGGGCCGCACGGAACCGACGGCATGCGGCAATCGCCGTTCGGCCACGTAGAATCGCCCCCATGACGACACGGCCCGGGTTCGACATCAGGAAGTTTGAGCGCTGGCGGCGACCCTTCGAGATAGGTATCTGGGTCGTCGTGATGGCGCTCAACACCGTGTTCAACGGCATGGTGTCCTGGTTCGACCATGTGCGTGACCTGCACAAGGTGGCGGCCATTGAGCCGTGGATCTGGGAGATCAGCAGCAGCGTGGCACTGTTGGCCCTGGCCCCTTTCGTGTCACTGGCGACGCGCCGCTGGCCGTTCCGTTTCGACAGTTGGCGGCAGAGCCTTAAGGTACATCTGCTGCTGACAGTTCCCTTTTGCCTGATCCATGTCGGCGCGATGGTGGGCTTGCGCAAGCTCGCCTACGCACTGGGCGGTGCTCATTACGACTTCGGCAATTGGCCCGTGCAGCTGGGTTACGAGTACCTGAAGGACTTTCGCACCTACTTCATCTTCGTCGGCTCGATCTGCCTGTATGGCTTCGTGCTTCGCCGCCTGCAAGGCGAGGCCACGCTACTGGCCGAACCGGACGAAGGCCCGCCGGTGGAACCGGTCGATCGGCCCGAGCGCTTCCTGGTACGCAAACTGGGCAAGGAGTTCCTGATCGCGGCGCGCGAGATCGAATGGCTGCAGGCCTCGGGCAACTACGTGAACCTGCATATGCGCAGCCGCGACTACCCCTTGCGCGCCACCATGGCAGGTATCGAGGAGCGGCTCGATCCGCAGCGCTTCGTGCGTGTGCATCGCAGCTATCTGGTCAATCTCGATTACCTGGTCGAGATCGAGCCGCTGGATACCGGCGATGCCCGTCTGACCATGCGTGACGGCGCCATTGTCCCGTGCAGCCGTCGCTTTCGAACCCAGCTACGCGAACGCTTCGGTGATGCACCGGTGGGCGCGTGAACGACCCTCTCGCCGGAAGGTTGCGCGCCGCCGCCTACCCGATCCACTCTAGACACTTTCCAGATACCGGAACTTGCCCATGAACCCGTCGCGCCTTCGTTTCGCCGCCACCGCTTTCGGTACAGCGCTGGTCCTGGCCGGTTGCTCGCAGTCCGGTGATCAGGCCCAGGCGCCGCAGCAGGCCGCGGCGCCGGCCGATGAATCAGCGCAAAAGCTCGACACCTACCGTCAGCTGGTGCGCATCGGCAACGATGAGATGGCGGTGACCATGGGCAAGGAAATTGTCAGCCGTTACCCCAACAGTGCGGCTGCCAAGGAAGTGCAGCAAAGCCTGCCGGCGATCGAGCAGCGCTACACCGAGAACAGCGAGAAGAACCGCCTCGCCGGGCTTTGGCTGTACCAAGTGTCACCGATGGAAGGAGGCACGCAGTCCACCGCCACCATCTACAGCAGCCAACCCTCGGGTGACGATCGTGTGCGCATGGTGCTGCGTCGCCACACCGCCTGGGGCCAGAACGCTTTCCTGTTCAGTAGCGGCCACGGCTTCGTATGCAAGGCCACCTGTACCATCAAGGCTACCTTCGATGGCAAGCCTGGCAGCATCAAGGCGTTCGCGCCCAGTACCGGCGAGCCGGCGCTGCTGTTCAGCGACGACAAGGCCTTTATCGCGCAGCTGGAAAAGGCCAAGAAAATCACCATGGACGTGACCCTGCAGGACGGCGAAAAAAAAGAAACGCTGGTGTACGAAGTGGGCGGCTTCGATCCGACCAAGTGGCAGCCCGTCGCCAAGCAGCCCAACAAGAAATAACCGCGTCCACGCACCGCCTGCTCAAGCGTTTGGACGGGCAGCAACAACGGAGATCGACATCATGGCAGTCAAGCACATCCTCGCCACCATCGCCGTAGCCGCCGCGGTTGCCGGCTGCACTCGCGTTGGCAAGGATTACACCGCGCGCATGGAGGCACGCGAGCAGGTTTATGTCACCGCGGCGGGTGCGCCAGTGAACAGCTTCCACTATTTCAACCTGTGGTCGTGGGAGCCGCTCAGCGATAACGCGCTGGCCGTCTATACCCGCCCCAACGAAGCGTGGTTGCTGGACCTGGATGGCAAGTGCCGCAACCTGGAATTCACCAACCACATCGGGCTGACCTCCAGCGCGAGTGAGGTGTCGGTCAAGTTTGATCGCGTGATTACCGGTTCGGCCGATGCGCCGTGCTTCATCAAGCAGATTCGCCCGGTGGACCTGGCCAAGCTCGACTCGCCGCAGCAAGGCAAGCCGCGCGAAGTGGAAGAGACGCCGCGGCCAGCGAAGTAAGAGCCTGTTCGTCATCCGGGCCCGGGCCGGGATGACGACTCAGTGCAGGAACAGTTTCTCGGCGATCTTCGCCAGCGGCTTCTCGATCGCGCTCTGCATCCGCGCAGGAAGATCCAGCGGCTTGAGCAGCATTTTCACGGTCATTTCGGCGGGAATGTTCCGGCGCAGCAAACCCTGGGCGCGGCCAGTGACGCGGCGAAATTCCACTTCGTTACCCTTGTACTGCGGATAGCACTGGTTGAACACGTGGCGCAGCGCGATGTCGCTGTCTTCGCTCTTGATCTCGTTGACCCGCCGCAGGATGACGCGAAATACCTTGTAGCGACCGAAACCCTCGCGCTCCCGATACAGCCGGAAGTGCTGGTAGAAGTGCTTGTAGTGGCGTACCTCGTCACTCTTGATATGGCCGGTGAGCTGCTTGAGCACCGGCTCATCAGTGATGTCGTTGAGCGCGCGATAGAGGCTGGCGGTGCCGGTTTCCACCACGCAACGCGCCGCCAGTTCCAGGCCACGGCTGGGTTCGAGTTGCTCGGCGGTGCACACCGCGCCGTATTCCTGCCAGAACGAGGCGAAGCCACGCTCCCAGTCAAACTCCGGCCAGACGGTTTTCACGTAGGCGGCGAGGGCACGGCCATGCTGCAGCTCCTCGTGTTCCCAGTGCTGGCTGAGCCAGGTCTGCAAGGCTTCGTCGCCGGCAAAGTGGTCAACCAGGTTGTGCGTGTACAGATCCGAGCCACTTTCCACGAAAGACGAACTGCACAGCAGGAAGAACAGATCCTCGTTCTGGCGTACGCGAGAGATCTCGATACGGCTGAAGTCCAAGCTGTCCAGGGTCCAGGGCAACGATGTGGCGTAGCTCACGCGGGATTTCCTGTGCGGGCCTTGGCCGGCGCGACTTCACGGGGAAGGCGCCGACCTGGCATGTCGAATTTGTGACAACAGCATACGACCTGACGGCGCCGCCGGATTAACGTGTGCCGACCCTGGGGTCGCGGGAGGCTTTAGCGGACCACGGTCACCGGCACATGGGCACGCTGGAGCACTTCGCCCGACACCGAGCCCAGCAACCAGCGCGCCAGCGCGCCCCGCTCGGTATGGCCGATCACGACGTGGTCCACGCCGTGCTGTCGCACCTGCTGGAGCAGCGCGTCGCCGGGGCTGCCGCGCACCACCTCCGCATCGATGAGCGTGTCCGCATCCGGCTCCAGGCGCTTGAGTTCTTCAAGCAGGTCCGAACAGCGGCGGCCGCCGTGGTCGGCAATCATCAATGCACAGGTATCGGCGCTCCCCTCGGTCACCTGCAGCACCGAAACCACGCGCACCCGTCCGCCACAGGCACGGGCAAGGTCCACCGCAAAACGAAACGCCTGCTGCGAAGACGCTGAGCCGTCATAACCAACCAGCGAGTACTTGGGCATGAGGTTCCTCTGGGCACCAAAGCGGACCAGACGCCTCGGTCGGCCACTTGCTGCCAGCGTACCCCCGTCCGGGCAGGCCCGCCATGGTCATCGGCATGGCCACACCACCGGCGATAGAAGCCATTGTTTTCTGGCACGTGAGGTCCCCTTCGAGGAATCCTGCACGCCACCTTCACACGCTTGGCCCACGATGAAGGCACGGGAGCGCGTATTCCGAAACGTTCAGGATGGCTGTTCACAATGACAGTCGCTGTCTGAAGCCCCACTCACGAGTTAAGGAGAAGACGATGATCAAGCGTACATTTGGAATGGCCGCTCTGGTGCTGGCTTGCGCCGGTGCGATGACAGCGCTGCCGGTCACCCGGGCGCAGGCAGCCGACGCCGAGGTGAAGTGCGATCTGAGCTTCAGCATTTCGGGCTGGTCGGTGATCTACAAGCACGCATCGGGCAGTGGCACGGTGGTGTGCAGCAATGGCCAGCGCGCCAAGGTGAAGATCAGCGTCAATGGCGGTGGCCTGACCGCAGGCAAGTACCGCATCGACAACGGCAAGGGTGATATCACCCACGTGCGCAGCATCGATGACGTGTTTGGCGACTATGCACAGGCAGGTGCCGAGGCCGGCGTAGGCAAGAGCGGCGAGGCCCAGGTACTGACCAAGGGCACCACCTCGCTGGCGCTGCATGGCAGTGGCGAAGGCGTCAACCTGGGTATCTCGGTGGGTGCGTTCTCCATCACCAAGGAGTAACGGGGGCTGTTTTCCGCGGGCAAAGGGCGCCTTATGGCGTCCTTTGTTTTTGCAACGCGTACACTTCACCGGTTGCCATCGCTTGGGAGTGCCTGCATGCGTCGACTGTCGCTGCTGATATGGATAGGGGTTCTGCTGCTGGCGGCTATCGTGCCCGTCCATGCCGATGAGCCTTCGACGTTGCCGCAGGTGGGCCAGGCGGCACCTGATTTCCACCTGCAGGATCAGAGCGGCAAGTGGCAGACGCTGGCCGATCATCGCGGCCGCTGGGTCGTGTTGTATTTCTATCCAAAGGATTTCACGCCTGGCTGCACGGCCGAGGTCTGCACCTTTCGTGATGACGTCGCCAAGCTGCGCCAGGCCGGTGCCGATGTGCTGGGCGTGAGCCTGGACGATGTGAAGTCGCATGCCGAGTTCGCCGCCAAGTATCACGTGCCGTTCCCGCTGCTGTCCGACGCTGACAGCAAGACCGCGCAAGCCTATGGCGTGCTGACTTCCACGGTGGGCTTCAAATATGCGCGCCGCACCACCTTCCTGATCGACCCGCAAGGCAAGATCGCCAAGGTGTATCAGGACGTGGATCCGGAGAGGAATTCCGCCCAGGTGCTGGCTGACTTGAACACATTGAAGGTTTCTTCCTGATGCTACTTAAAGTAAGGCGCGGCGAGGCCCGTTCGGGTGGATTCGCCGCATGGCGCATCCTGGTGTGGCTGATGCTGTTGCTGGCCGCGTTTGGATGCCTCCAGAACGCCGTCCATGCCCAACACCTGTGGGATGCGTTGCGCGGACATGCCACCCTGGGTGACGACGCCACATCGCAGTTGCACCGCATGCTGGCCTGGGACGTGGGCTTTTTCACTGCCGCGTTTGTGACGGTAGTGATCTGCGCTGGCGCCATTCTTCACCAGGCCTGGGCGCGTCCGGCACTGCAGGTGGCGGCGGTAGCCCTGGCGCTTGCGTGGGGGCTGATAGGGGGCATCGCGTCGTTTTCGCAATGGCACGATTTCAGCAACGCCATTGCGTTGACCAACGCGCAGACTCCGCTCGACGCGGCTTACCAGGCTGCCTTCGCCCATGTGCGCCGCACCTTCATGGTTTCGCTGTCGTTACGCGCGCTGGCCGTGCCGGTGTTGCTGTGGCTGGCCTGGTATCTGGGTCGACCAAAGGTGCGATCCCAATTCCGGTCGCGCCCCCTAAGCAAGTGAATTCAGCGGCGGTTGCGGCACCAGCCGCTATCGCTGCCACACTGCTTTGACTGGATCTGCCATGCGCATCCGCCATCTGCCCCTTGGCCTGACGCTCCTGCTGCTTCCGCTGGCACTTTGTGCACAGGATCTGGCGACTACCTGCCACGCCAGCAGCAGCTACGACCTCACCCTGGCGCCGGACCATCTATGGTTCGACCGCCCGCAGCCGATGCCACGACAGGTCGAACTGCGTGACGGCAGCCTGCGAACGGACGGGATCGCCGTGCGGCTGCAGCCCGAGGACCAGGACCGGCTTGCCCTGTTTGAACGGGAGTTGCGCGCGCTGGCGCCGCGGGTCAAGGCGGTAGCCACCCAGGGCGTGGATCTGCTGGCGTCGGCGGTGCATGACGAAGGCGCCCGCCTTTCGCTGGGGGCCGATACGCGCGCAGAACTCGACCGCCGCGTCGCGGCCCGGGCCGACGAGCTCAAGCAGCGCATCGCCGCCAGCAACAGTACCCATGACTGGCAAGGCAACCTTGCCGACCAGTATGCCGACCAACTGGCGGCCGACCTGATGCCGCTGCTGGCCAACGATTTGGGCCAGCAGGCTGTTCAGGCAGCCATGAGCGGTGACCTGCAGGCCGCGGCCAATCTGCGCGATAGCGCCACCGAACTGGCCACCCAGCTGCGCCCACGACTGGAGCAGCGGATGCAGGCGTTGGCGCCCCAGGTCCAGGCGCTGTGCCCAGCCGTTCAGCGACTGGCGGAGTTGCAAGAGGGCGTTCGGAGTTCCGGCGGCCAGCCGCTTAACTTGGTTCAGGTGGGGCAGTAGAACGCGGGCTGAGCGGTGGGGCGGGGTTCTGTCGGGATTAACCCTACGCTAAGTGGCGAGGTACCAGCATGGATCACGCAGTCCCCGGAGTTCAGGAGGCGACCTCGTGTCGCATGCTCACTTACCTCACTACAACGCCCTGATCCGCCGGGGCATCGACGATCGCGATCTGTACCGCCGCGCCCTGACCCAGGTGCGCGAACCGGGGCTACAAGCCCTGCTGACCGAGAACCTGCAGACCCTCGACGTATTGATTGGCGACCTGCAGGCGCAGGTGCATGCCAGCGGTCGCATGCCGGCCCGCCACGGCACCTTGACCGGCGCCGTGCGCAGTGCCCTGGCGGAAGTGACCACCGGTTTTGCATCCAATCGGGACGCCGCCTGGGTGCATTGCCTGGCTCGCAACGAATGCTCGCTGCTGCACAGCTTCGAACAGCAGATGGCTCACGCCACGGACGAGTCCGCGCGCGTGCTCAGCCTGCAGCTGTCGCGCTTGCATGGCATCCACCGGGACATGCACTGCCTGGCCGGCACCACGCATGGTTGAAAGCGTTTAGGGTGCCCCGGATACGTTAAGGCGGCTGCCACAGGCCCTGTCTGCCGCTGGGTTACAGGGTGCCGTTCGTCCTGCTTGACGTCCGGCGCCATCGCCACGACATGATGGATCGTTCGGGGTTTTACGCCGTTTATCGACAAGGAGTTCGCCATGCGTCGCTATCTGGTCTTGCTGCTGTTGTCCCTGACTCTGGCCGCGCACGCCAGCAGCACGCTGCGCATCGGCAGCCAGGTGCTCACTGTGGGTGACAGCGCCGTACGCGCCATGCAGCTGCTGGGCAAACCCGATTTCAAGGAGCCGGTTGAGAGCGACTTTGGCGGTTACCAGGGCGAGCGCTGGCAATACATGCGCGACAACGGGCATGTCGTCATCGTTACCATCATCGACGGCAAGGTCGCCGTGATCGAGGACCGCACGCGCTGACAGCCACGGTCTGGCGGGCTGGCGTCCTACAGCGACGCACGGCCCTCGCGTATGCATGGCTTCCTGGCCTCATCGCTAAGGTGAGTGCAGCCGCACCTGCCGTGCGGGTGCAGACAGGGAAGTGCTCATGCGTCGAACGCTTGGTTTGATTTGCTTTATGGCTGCGTTCGCGGCCCATGCGGGCAGCGGCACGCTGCGGGTTGGCAGCCAGGTCTTGGTGGTGGGAGATAGCGCGGCTCGCGTGGTCGAGTTGCTGGGCAAGCCGGCGTACAAGGCGCATGGCACTGCCACGGCAACGACAAAGGGGCGGGGCAAGGCGTCATCCAGCACGAAGGGAGGCGGCACGGCGCGCAAGTCAGCGCGTGCCGAGTCTGCCGGTGAGCAGTGGCAGTACCACGTGGGCAATCGATTCGTTACCGTGGTGGTGGCCGATGGCAAGGTGAGTGCCATCCGCGACTGAGCGGCAGGAAGATGGCCACGGTGCTGCCCCTCGTGCGATAACGAGCGAGACTCCAGGGAGGCTGCACCATGTCAGAAGTGCCTCATACGGGCAGGGTGAGCAGCCCCAGTCTGCTGCGTCTGCGCCAGGCCGGAGCGCACGGCAAGGTCACCAATATCGAACTGTTTTTCGACCTCGTGTTCGTGTACGCGGTGACCCAGCTTTCCCACACGCTGCTGCGTGACTTGAGCATGCTCGGCGCGCTGCATGTGCTGCTGTTGTTTCTGGCCGTGTGGTGGGTGTGGATCTTCACCGGCTGGATCACCAACTGGCTGGATCCCGAGCGCCTGGCGGTGCGTCTATTGCTGCTGGCGCTGATGTTTGCCGGCTTGTTGTTGTCCACCGCATTGCCTCAGGCCTTCGATGGACACGGGCTGATGTTTGCAGGTGCGTACGTCTTCATGCAGGTGGGGCGCACGTGTTTCATGCTGTGGGCGTTACGAGATTCGCCGCTGGCGGCACGCCGCAACTTCGATCGCATCGCGATATGGCTGGTGATTTCCGGGGTGCTATGGATCTGCGGCGGCCTGATCAGCGGAGAGGCTCGCCTGGCCTGCTGGGCGGTTGCGCTCGCCATCGAGTACCTGGGGCCGGCCACGTTTTTTTATGTGCCGGGGCTGGGGCGTTCCAGCACCAGCGAGTGGGACGTCGAAGGCGGCCATATGGCCGAGCGCTGCAGTTTGTTCGTCATCATTGCACTGGGTGAATCGGTGGTGGTGACCGGCAGCAGTTTCGCCGATGGCGCACGCACGCTGGATGCGTGGATGGCGTTCGTGTTTGCCTTTGTCGGCTGCGTGGCGATGTGGTGGATCTATTTCGACATTGGCGCCGAACGCGGTAACCGTTCGATTCGCGAGTCGGCCGATCCGGGCCGTACCGCGCGCCTGGGTTACACCTATCTGCACCTGCTGATCGTGGCCGGCATCGTGGTGGGTGCGGTGGGTGACGAGCTAAGCGTGAGTCACCCGCACATCATTGCCAGCGTGCCGCAGGTGGCTGTGCTGATCGGCGGGCCGGTGTTGTACTTGCTGGGCAATGCGCTGTTCAAGATGACGGTCAATGACACCCATTTTCCGCTGTCGCATCTGATCGGGGTGGCTTTGCTGCTGGCGTTGTTATGGCCGGCGACGAAGCTGTCCGTGCTGTCGCTGGCAGCGTTGGCGACACTGTTGCTGGTAGTCGTGGCCGCCTGGGAAACGATGTCGTTGCACAACCTGCGGCGTGAGTTATACGAGGCGGGATCGCACTGAGGCATCAGCATCCCTCCCCTTTCGCAAGGGGAGGGTGCGGGCGTTATGCAACGCGCAATTCTTCCAGCAGTTGCTTGGCGCGCCATGCGTGACGCTGGCGTTCGGCATCGCGCATCAGCTCCACCAGGCGGGCATTGACCGGCGCCTGGGTGGCATGCATGGCAGCCAGCCGCACGATTTCACCATTGATGGCGTCGACCTCGGTGGGCCGGCCGGCCTCGAGGTCTTCCCACATGGACGAGCGCGCCAGCGGGTCGATAGCCAGCAGGCGCGATGCGAGACGGCGGAACCACGCGTCAGGCATTTCCAGTACGCGCGGCAACCAGCCGGGCGGCAACGGGGTAAGCCGCGCCGGGCGAATGCCGGCAATGGCAAACACCGCCAGCGCCTCGCGTTGGGCCATCGCCAGGCACAGCCGCCAGGCGCGCTGCGACAGTTCTTCCCGCAGCGGCAGGCCGGACAGCGCGTTCACCGCGTTATTGAGATTGAGCAGGAGCTTGGCGGCCTGCACGGCAGGCATGTCTTCGCGCACGGACAACGGTAGCCCGGCCGCCGCAAACAGCGGCAGAAACGGCGCCAGCGCCGGGCTCGATTCCACCATCAGCTCGCCGGCGGAGCCCTGATGAAAAATGCCGGGCCCCCGTTGCAGCACGTTGAAAGGCACCATGCCGGCGAGCACGGGATGCTTGGGCAACACGGCGCGGAGAATCTCGGCGTTGTGCAGGCCATTCTGGAAACTGATCACCGGCACGCCCGGCGCAATGACGCCGGCGAGTTCGCGCGCGGCGGCTTCCGTGGCTGACGATTTCACGGTGACCAGGATCAGGTTCGCCTTGGCGGCGGTGAATCGATCGATCTGCAGATCCAGCGACCGTGCCGGGATGTGGCCGCGCTGACCTTGCAGGTCGCTCCATGCCAGTCCGCGCAGGCGCAATGCGTCGATCACCCGGCGACGACCGATGTAGGTCACACGCGCGTGCTCATGCAGACGGCCACCCAGATAGCCGCCGACGCTGCCGGCACCGTAGATGGCGATGCGTGGTTTCGCGTGCTCGCTCATGCCACCGCCTTCGCTGCTGCGCGTCCTGCGACGCGTCCGGAAAACAGGCAGCCGCCCAGGAAGCTGCCTTCGAGGGCGCGGTAGCCATGCAGGCCACCACCGCCAAAGCCGGCCGCTTCACCGGCCGCATAGAGGCCCGGTAGTGGCTGGCCATCGAGGCCAAGCACGCGTGCATCGAGATCGGTTTCCAGGCCGCCCAGCGTCTTGCGCGTGAGAATGTTCAGGCGCACTGCGATCAATGGGCCATTGGACGGGTCGAGCAAGCGGTGTGGCTTGGCCACGCGTACCAGTTTGTCGCCGCGATAACGGCGTGCGTTATGGATGGCCATCACTTGTCCGTCCTTGGCATAGGCGTTGTCGAACTGCAGGTCGCGCGCTTCGATTTCGCGACGCATCTGGACCACGTCGAGCAGTTCGTTGCCCGCCAGTGCATTCATGCCGGCGACCAGTTCTTCCAGCGTGTCTCGCACAATGAAGTCGCGACCATGTTGCTTGAACGCTTCCACGGGCGCCGGTGCGCCCTTGCCGATGGCGCGCTTGGCGACCTGTCGCCAGCTTTTGCCGGTGAGGTCGGGGTTCTGCTCCGAGCCGGAGAGGGCGAACTCGCGGCGAATGATCTGCTGATCGAGCACGAACCAGCTGTAGTCGTAACCGGTGCCGCGCAGGTGTTCCAGCGTGCCTAGCGTGTCGAAGCCCGGCCATAGCGGGCCGGGCAGCCGCTTGCCGGTGGCATCGAACCACAGCGATGAAGGACCCGGCAGGATGCGGATGGCGTGCATCGGCCAGATCGGGTTCCAGTTTTCGATGCCTTCCACGTAATGCCACATGCGATCGCGATTGATCAGGTTGGCGCCTGCGCTTTCGCTGATGCCGAGCATGCGGCCGTCCACATGGGCGGGTACGCCACAAAGCATGTGTGCGGGTGGCGGGCCCAGTCGTTCGGGCCAGTTTCGACGCACCAGGGCGTGATTGCCGCCAATGCCGCCGGAGGCCACGATCACCGCCTGCGCACGCAGCTCGAACGCCTGCATTTCATCGCGCGAACTGGGCTTGCCGCGCTCGACGCCGTCGGCGACCAGCACCTGGCCGCGAACGCCGACCACCGCGCCATGCTCCACGATCAGTTCATCGACCCGATGGCGGAAGCCGAACTTCAGCAGGCCCTTGGCTTGTGCTTGGCGCGCGTGGCGCACGAAGGGCTCGATCACGCCGGGCCCGGTGCCCCACGTAACGTGGAAGCGCGGCACTGAGTTGCCGTGCCCGACGGCGCCATGGCCGCCGCGCTCAGCCCAGCCCACCACAGGAAACCAGCGCATACCCATGGCGTGAAGCCAGCTGCGCTTGTCACCCGCGGCAAAGTCCACGTAAGCCTCGGCCCAGCGCCGGGGCCAGTGATCCTCGGCACGGTCGAACGCGGCCGTGCCCATCCAGTCGGCCAGCGCCAGGGCGTGCGAATCACGCACACCCATGCGGCGCTGTTCCGGCGAATCGACGAAGAACAAACCGCCGAATGACCAGAACGCCTGTCCCCCCAGGCTTTGTTCCGGTTCCTGATCCAGCACCAGCACCTGCTTGCCGGCATCAGCCAGCTCAGTGGCAGCCACCAGCCCAGCCAGGCCGGCGCCTACCACGATGGCATCACACCCATCCCGCATCCCACGCCCCCACATGGTCAACCCTGACGTCGAACTTAGCGGTTGCCGACAAGGTTGCCTATGCGCACTGCGGCATAAAAACCACCCGGTGGAAAACCAGGGCTGAGGGCCATGACCGATGGCAGGGCATGACACCTGGCCCATGCCCGGCCCTGTGCCGCGGCGCATCGTGTGATGGAGGCCACGCGGCGGCTCGCACGGCTTGCAACCTGGGGAGGCACCGGTATGCGCAAGACATGGTTGGCCTGGGCGCTGGCGGCTGGCATGGCCCTCGGCGGCGCTGCGCAGGCGCACGATATCCACATCAACGACGACCACTGCGGCTACTCGACCGATTACGACGTGCGTGTAATGGCCGACGGCATCGACTTCCAGAACGTGTCTGGTCGCCCGGAGCGCGTTTTCATGCACAACGGCCAGTTGCGGGTGGACGGCCACGACGTGGTGGTTTCCGCTGATGATGCAACGCGTCTGCGTGCCTACGAGACGCAGGTGCGCGCGTTGCTGCCCGAAGTGGCCGGTATTGCACGCGAAGGCGTCAACATTGGTTTTGCCGCGATGCGCACGGTGTTGCTGACCTTCGCCGAGAACAACGACGAGCGACAGGACATTGTCGGTCGCCTCGACCAGAACCATCGCCTGGCGCTTGCGCGCATCGACGATGGGCTGGGCAAGGGCGTGTGGAAGCAGCACGGCATGGATGATGTGATCGAGGGCAGCATCCAGTCATCCGTGTCCGACCTGGTGGGCAAGGTCACGGGCGCGGCGGTGAAGGCGGCACTCAGCGGCGACCAGGGCAAGGTCGCTGCGTTGGAGGCGCGGGCCAATTCGCTCGACGCCACCATCGACAAGGAAGTGAATGCACGCGCCGACCAGCTCGACCAGCGTGCCGCCGCGCTATGTCCGCGACTCACCTCGCTGGATCAACTGCAACGGCAAATGCAGTTTCGCCTGCAGGATGGCTCGCGCTTGACCTTGCTGACGTACAACAACCGAAACAACAAGAAGCTGGTTACAGCCACGGATCATGCGCATACCGCCGCAGGCGATACCGCGCACTGATCCATCGGCCACTGCTCCCGGGCACGGCCCACCCTCAAGCCGCGCCATTCCCCTGGCGCGGTTTTTTTGCGCGTGGCGCGCCCTGGGCGCAACAGAACCTTGATAGTTGGACTGCTAGCATTCGTGGGCTCATCACGCACGAGTCCTTGTCCATGCACGACCTTCTTGCGCGCCTGCATTTTTCAGAACGCACCATCACCACGCTCATCAACCTGGGCCTCGCCATCGTGATGCTGCTGGTCGGCCTGTGGTTGGCCGCGCGCGTGGCCAACGTTTCTCGCCGCGCCATGCGTCGCGCCAATGTCGATGAAACCCTCAGTGGCTTCCTGCGCAACCTGATCAATGGCGTACTGGTGGCCATGCTGATTGTGATGACGCTGCAGCAGGCTGGCGTGCCCTCGGCGCCGCTGGTGGCCGCGCTGGGTGCCGGTGGCCTGGCCATTGGCCTGGCACTGCAAGGTTCGTTGAGCAACCTGGCGTGGGGCGTGCTGCTGATCGTGTTTCGTCCGTTTCGTGTGGGCGACTTCATCCATGCCGGTGGCATCGATGGCACCGTGGAAGGCGTCAGCCTGATGTACACGCTGCTGGTCATGCCGGACAACCGCGAGGCTGTGGTGCCCAACGCCAAGATCGGCTCGGACGCCATTATCAACTTCAACCGCCGTGGCACCCGCCGCTTCGAAGTTAAAGTCGGCATTGGCTACAAGGACAGCATCGGCGAGGCGATGGACCTGGTGCGCCAGCTGTATGCCGCGGATGCCCGCATCCTGACCGATCCCGAGCCCGGCGTGTGGACCGAAAGCCTGGGCGACAGCGCGGTGGTGCTGGTGCTGCGCGGTTACACCCGCAGCGGCGATAACTGGGCCACCCAGGCCGACCTGCTGCGCGCCTTGAAGGAACGTTTCGACGCCGAGGGCATCAGCATCCCGTACCCGCAGCGCGAGTTGACGGTGGTGCATGGGCCGTTGTCGGCGCGAACGGCTTGAAACGGGGCCAGAAGGCGGCCCAAACCCCATGCATACGTATGCGAATGGTGGATTAAAACGATCCAAAAGCATCCGGAAACGGGTCTCGTTCGTTATGATTGACGCCTTACGCGGCCGTCATCCCCGCACGGCACGCCATCGCCATCCGTAGGAGAAACCATGGCCGACCTCAAAGAAGCACGCGTTCCCGATATCGGCAGCGAGAATGTGCCGGTGATCGAAGTGCTGGTGAAACCCGGCGACAAGGTGGCCAAGGAACAGGGCCTGGTCACGCTGGAGTCGGACAAGGCGACCATGGAAGTGCCGGCACCCTTTGCGGGCACGGTGAAGGAAGTGAAGCTCAAGGTGGGCGACGAAGCCTCCGAAGGCACGCTGATCGCCATCATCGAAGTGGACAGCGAAGCCGCCGCTCCGGCCCCGCAGCAGTCCGCGCCGGCCAAGGCTGAAGCCCCCGCCAAGGCAGCTCCCGCACCTGCTCCCGCCCCGGCCCCTGCGGCCGCCGCACCGGCTGCCAGCGGTGGCGTGCGTGAGGTGCTGGTCCCCGACATCGGCAGCGCCGGCGTGCCGGTTATCGAGATCCTGGTGAAGGTGGGTGACACCGTTGCCAAGGACCAGAGCCTGATCACGCTCGAATCGGACAAGGCGACGATGGAAGTGCCGGCGCCGTTCGCGGGTGTGGTCAAGGAACTGAAGGTCAAGATCGGCGATGAGTTGTCCGAAGGCAGCCTGATTGCCATGGTCGAGGCTGCCGGCGGCGCTCCCGCTGCTGCACCGGAACCGCAAGCCGCTGCACCGGCCAAGGTCGCCGCGCCGCAGGTGGAAGAAAAGCCCGCGCCCATCGGCGGCCGCAGCGTGCTGCCGGGCAACGCGCCCGAAGGTGACGTGCCGCCCAGCGTGCGTCCGCCGTTCGATTCGCGCATCGTCATGCCGGGCGATGCCCCGTATGCCAGCCCGGCCATCCGCGCCTTTGCGCGCGAGCTTGGCGTGGACGTGCATCAGGTCAAGGGTTCTGGCCGCAGTGGCCGTATCCAGCGCGAAGACATCAGTGCCTATGTGAAGCATGCGCTGGCCTCGGGCGCGCGTCCTACCGGCGCGCCAGTGGCGACGAGTGGCGGGCTCAACCTGCTGCCGTGGCCCAAGGTCGATTTCAGCAAGTTCGGCGAGATCGAGGAAAAGGCGCTGTCGCGCATCCAGAAGATCTCGGGCGCTAATCTCGCGCGCAACTGGGCGATGATTCCGCATGTCACCCAGCACGAAGATGCCGACATCACCGAGCTGGAGGCCTTCCGCAAGAAGCTCGGCGAAGAGAACAAGGATCTGAAGGTCACCCCGCTGGTGTTCCAGATCAAGGCGGTGGTCGCGGCGCTGAAGAAATTTCCGCAGTTCAACGCATCGCTGGATGAAACCGGCGAGAAGCTGATTCTCAAGAAGTACTTCCACATCGGCATCGCGGTGGATACGCCCGATGGCCTGGTGGTGCCGGTGATCCGCGATTGCGACAAGAAGGGCCTGATGGACCTTGCTGTCGAGCTGGGCGAAATCTCCAAGAAGGCGCGCGACAAGAAGCTTGGCCCCGCAGAAATGTCCGGCGGCTGCTTCTCGATCTCCTCGCTGGGCGGTATCGGCGGCACGGCGTTCACGCCGATCGTCAATGCGCCCGAAGTGGCGATCCTGGGCGTGTCCAAGGCTGCGATGAAGCCGGTGTGGAACGGCAAGGAATTTGCGCCGCGCCTGATCCTGCCGCTGTCGCTCAGCTACGACCACCGCGTCATCGACGGCGCGCTCGCCGCGCGCTTCGCATCCTTCCTCGCCACCCAGCTCGGCGACATCCGCCGCCTGCTGCTCTGACGCAGCTCCACTGCTCCCTCTCCCCTTCGGGGAGAGGGTTGGGGTGAGGGGGCGGTCTTGTCCGAACCTTCATGCGTAGCGAAAAGAATTCCAAGGATCCCCCCATGGCAAGCACCATCGAAATCAAAGTCCCCGACATCGGCGGCAACGACAACGTGCCGGTGATCGAGGTGCTGGTGAAGGTCGGCGACACGGTCGCCAAGGAACAGAGCCTGATCACGCTCGAATCGGACAAGGCGACCATGGAGATTCCTTCCAGCGCCGCCGGCGTGATCAAGGAATTGAAGGTGAAGGTGGGCGACGAGCTGTCCGAAGGCGCGGTGATTGCCGTGCTGGAGACCGCCGGCGCTGCCGCCGAGAAGACTGATGCGCCAAAAGCCGCTGCCGCTGCGCCTGCACCGACGGCCGCAGCGCCTGCGCCCGCGCCAGCCAAAGCTGCCGCTCCGGCGCCGCAGGCTGCCGGCGCATCCGGCAAGACGGCCGACATCACCTGCAAGCTGGTCGTACTCGGCTCAGGCCCTGGCGGCTACACCGCCGCATTTCGCGCCGCGGACCTCGGCGTCGATACCGTGCTGGTCGAGCGTTACGCCTCGCTCGGCGGCGTGTGCCTCAACGTGGGCTGCATCCCGTCCAAGGCGCTGCTGCACGCTGCCGCGGTAATCGATGAAGCGGAGGCCATGGCCGCCCATGGCGTCACCTTCGGCGCGCCGAAGATCGACATCGACAAGCTGCGTGACTTCAAGACCAAGGTGGTCAACAAGCTCACCGGTGGCCTGGCCAGCATGTCCAAGCAGCGCAAGGTGCGCGTGGTGCAGGGCGTGGGCACCTTCGTGTCGCCGAACGAAATGGAAGTAAAGACGGCCGAAGGCACCCAGCTGATCCGCTTCGAGAACGCCATCATTGCCGCCGGTTCGCAGTCGGTGAAGCTGCCGACGTTCCCGTGGGACGACGAGCGCATCATGGATTCCACTGGCGCACTCGAACTGAAGGACGTGCCCAAGAAGTTGCTCGTCGTCGGCGGCGGCATCATCGGCCTGGAAATGGCCACGGTGTATGGCGCGCTCGGCAGCGAAGTGACCGTGGTCGAATTCATGGACCAGCTGATTCCGGGTGCCGATGCCGACCTGATCAAGCCGCTGGCGCAGCGCCTGGGCAAGAAGCTCAAGGGCGTGCATCTCAAGACCAAGGTAGTGGACGCCAAGGCCACCAAGAAGGGCATCGAGGTCAGCTACGAAGGCGAGAGTATTCCCGAGACGTCGCTGTTCGATCGCGTGCTGGTGTCGGTGGGGCGTTCGGCCAACGGCAACAAGATCGGTGCCGACAAGGCTGGTGTGGCCGTGACCGATCGCGGCTTCATCAACGTCGACACGCAGATGCGCACCAACGTGCCGCATATCTTCGCCATCGGCGACCTGGTGGGGCAGCCGATGCTGGCGCACAAGGCCACGCACGAGGCCAAGGTAGCCGCGGAAGTCGTGTCCGGCATGAAGAGCCATTTCGATGCGCGCGTGATCCCGTCGGTGGCCTACACCGATCCGGAAATCGCCTGGGTTGGCGTGACCGAACGCGAGGCGAAGGAAAAGGGCCTCAAGATCGGCGTGGGCAAGTTCCCCTGGGCAGCCAGCGGTCGCGCCATCGGCATCGATCGCACGGAAGGCTTCACCAAGCTGCTGTTCGACGAGGAAACCCATCGCGTGGTCGGTGGCGGCATTGTCGGTCCGCATGCGGGCGACCTGATTTCCGAGGTGGCATTGGCCATCGAGATGGGCGCGGAAGCGGCCGATATCGGCCTCACCATTCACCCGCATCCGACGCTGAGTGAATCGGTAGGCATGGCCGCTGAAATCTACGAAGGCACCATCACCGACCTGTATATGCCGAAGAAGAAAAACTGAAACGGCGCTCCATGAAAAAGCCCGGGCCATGCCCGGGCTTTTTCATTGCTTGGGCGGCTTGCCCAAGGCGACCTTGATGGGGCTGGCCGTTTCCTGCAGGTGATAACCCATTTCCGCGGACGTGTTGACCATCTGCTGCAAGACCCCCAGGAACTCGAGCGGGTCGACCTCCTTGCCCAGCTGGATACGGGTGCGCAATGCGACCATGCGAGGGCCGTCCAGCGAAAGCGTGGCGTCGTGGCCCACCCAGGCGGCTGTCTCGCGCTGCGCCGCGTAGGCGGCCGAGTATTTGCGCAGGCGGCTGGTGTCGATCCAGGTTGCCGATTGGTTGGCCACGGCGACGTCCCAGGCCTGGGTAGCAAACGTGGGCCAGTTGACGCTCAGGATGAAGCCGTCCTTCATCCGCTGGATATGCTGGTTGATCTGCGCATCCGACAGACCGTTGCGTATATCGTCGCCGATAGCCTGGTTCAAGGCCCGCAACGGTGCGAGTTTCTTGGCGTTGGTTTGCAGCGAGGTCTGGATGTCATCGAG
Organism: uncultured Gammaproteobacteria bacterium; assembly: GCA_963783075.1. GTDB lineage: Bacteria > Pseudomonadota > Gammaproteobacteria > Xanthomonadales > Rhodanobacteraceae > Dyella. The sequence continues at coordinate 1,578,350 of CAWAMF010000001.1, forward strand.
GTTGCTGCGCAACTCTTGGTCGATCTGCGCGCTGGCGTATTCGGCGGCATGCTGGTGATGCGCATGCTCGATCCACTGTTCCAGTCCAAGCGCAGTCAGGATGCTGAGCACGATCATCAGATAGTGCTGCAGAAATTCCCGAAAGGAGTGCATGCGCACTCTGGGCACTTCGAAATGCATGGCGCCTCCCGTCAGCATCGCTCGGAAAGCGTGCAGGGTACCCGATCCGGACTCGGGCGCGTTACCCGTCGAGACCGTGGGTTTGGCGTCATCAAGACAGGTGACGGGCTAGTGCCCGGCACCTGCCTTGGTCGGCACTGAAGCGCCGTCAGTTGGACTCGGTGAACTGAATCGAAGGTGCCGAACCACTTGCAGTCGTGCAGCTTCCCAGGTTGAGGTTGTTGCTCTCACCGGTGGTGCCCGAGTCGGCCACGCAGGACGGCGCCGTGGTCGAGCCATCGCTTACGGCCACCTTCACCGTAATCGACGAGCCGCTGTTGAACTGCGCCTCGGAGCCGCCGGCATTGCCGACCACATTGAACTCCGACTCTTTCCACACCTGCGCCAGGTACAGCACGCTGTCCTTGCCGCTGGAGCTATAGGCCGTGGTGCCGTTGGTGAACACCACCGTGTCATTGCCGCCGGACGAAACCGTGCCGGTAAGTTTCACATTGCCGAGCTGCGTGGCTACTACATCAGGCGCGGTGGCTGCGGCGCTGTTCTTGTAGCAGTCGCCCTCGCCATCGCTCTCAAAGCCGCTCGGGCAGCGGCTGCTGCCATAGCCAATCAGCCAGTACTGCATGAATACGGCGGCCTCGCCTTGCGTTTCGTAGTCCGGTGCATAGACGAACTGCTGCCAAACGGTGCAACCCGAATGGCTTTTGCAGGCGGAGGTGGTGTTGGCAAAGCTGGAGTTGATCTGCAGCGAGTACTCGTTTGCCCCGAGAATGCCGCCGCCGCCGTAGGCTGCGACGCCCACACCCTTCTCCGAGGTCACGCCGGTGACAGTCGGGAAGCTACCAACCGTCTGCGTGATCAGCGAGGTGGTCTGCAAGGTGTAGTCGTTGCCGTTGCCGGCGGTTTCCGTGGCGCCGAACGTGTGCCAGCGCGGCTGCGGACGAACGCGCGGGGTCACTTCCCTGCACGCTACCTGATGCCAGATGACGCTGGGATAGTTGGCCTGGAAGCAACCTTCCGAAGGCGTGGCGACGTGCGCGATGTCTTCGCGCCAACTATCACGCGCCTGCGCTTCAAGCGGACTGACGAGCTCGCTTGGAGCCTGCACGGAAGCACTGTTGGACTGGGCAGCACAAACAGCGGGTAGCGCGGTAGCGCCGACAAGGCCAGCGAGAAGCGCCAGCGTCAGTTTTGCTCGCATTGAAATTCTCCCAAGGTACGCGAATAGCCATCGGTTCCGCCCATGACGATTCATGGGTCGGTGATCTCCAACAACAACTCACCCCACATGCCGACAACTGACAGTTGTTGGCATATCTCAACGATTGCTTTTGATGCTTCCCCTGAAGAAACACCATGGAACGATGACGTGCTCCGAACTGCGCACTCGATCACGGTTGACGCACGTGCGTGAGCACATTCGTGATGTCATTGACATCTGCATGCGCGTCGAAAAAAGCTGCGTTTTGGCCGGGGAAACGCAAAGAAGCATCGACGCGTCGCGTCATGTCATCGCGAAAATCGCGCGCGTGCTGCATCTGCGGAATTTCGTATCCATGCGCCGGTCTCGCAAGTTGTCGCGATTGCGCGTGAATGCCATTTTTTTCGTGAAGATGCGTTCACGCGTGGCACCGCACGCGTGATGACGTCAGTCGCTATAACCCAGGCGTTCCATCATCGGACGCAGGATCGGCAACACCGGCTCGAATTTCTCGCGATAGGCGTGCCAGCGATTCACGGCCTTGCTGTGAATGTTCTGGGTGACCTGCGTGTAACTTGGTGTGCTTATAAAGCCTTTGTTGCGTGCGTGCTCGGCAAATTTCGCCATGGGCGATGCATCGTTTACTTCAAGGAATTGCCCCAGCCGCGCGACGTGTTCGTCAAAACGCGTTACGACCGATTCGTAGCGCCATTCCAGTATGCGGGGCGCAAAGATTTCGGCATGCCGATACCAGTGCTCGAACGCGTCGACGTAACCACGGGCAAGACGCTCGAGCGACGAGCAAAGCACCATGAAGGCAGGCGAGCGGAATGGCTGCATGAAACAGCTAAGCAACACGTCGCACGGGTGCCGCAGGCACAGGATGATGCGCGCCTCCGGAAACAGTCGCGCAATCATGGGCAGGCACAACATGTTGAGCGGATTCTTGTCGACCAGCTGGCGCTGGCCGAGATCCGGCACGACCTGCCGAACCATATCTGCGTAAATATCGCGAAGCTGATCCACGTTAGGCTGCGTCAGTCGCGTGAGATCGTTTGGATAGGTCTGGCCATTGAGCTGCATGCGCTTGATCAGCTCATAGATAAAAGCGCGCTCGTCCATGGAACGAAAATCAGGATGCGCGTCGATCATCTGTTCCAGCAGCGTCGTGCCGGAACGTGGGAAGCCCACGACAAACACAGGGCTTTGCGCGCTGCGCGGTGCCTGCAACGGCGCCCACCGATCACATTCGATACGGGTTACCTGCCCGGTCACCATGTCGAGCGGCTGGCTGCCCGCGGTCAGCAGCTCGGGCACGAAGTCGGCAGCAAACTCCAGTTGGCTGGCGTGCGCCGCCTCCAGTGCCTGCCATGCGTCATCACGGCGTCCCTGTTTGTCCCTGATCGAAGCAAGGCTGAAGGCGGCGCTGGCCAGCACCTGGATGTCGTTGCCTTCGTTTTGCAGCTGCTGATAAAGCGTTGCGGCGTGCTCCAGGTTGCCCCGGCGTGCCACCAGACTCGCGTGCACTTGCAGGCCGGCCTGGCGCAGGGATTGTTCGTGCGCAGGCAACGACTGCAGCCATTCCAAGGGCAGCGGTGATAGCTCTGCAATGGCTTGATCGATCTGGTTGCTGCGTTCGTAGAGCGACGCCCGCAACGCGGCGATACGCCATTGCGCCGATGCTCGCTGTGCTCCCTCGGGCAGGAGGGCCTGATCGAGCGCGCGAAACGCCGTCGCCTGATGGCCCAGGCTCGACAATATGGTGGCAAGGATCAGAGCCTGATCGAGCGGTTGCGGCGGCCAGTCGGTGGCGCCGGCAAGCGTGACTTCGGCGCCCCGCGTATCGCCGCAAAAATGGCATGCATAAGCTGCCTGCAGTCGCGCCTCGACAAAGTCCGGTGCGAGGCTCACTGCCTGCAGGAGGGCTTCGCGTGCGAGCAGCCAGCGTTCCTGCTGCGCATACAGCAGGCCAAGGTTGTAATGGACTTCTGCTTGCTCGGGGGCGAGGCTCAGGGCCTTCAGCATGGCCTGTTCGGCCATATCGACATCGCCCGCCTGGCGGGCCACGATGCTGAGGTTGTTCCAGTATTCGGAAACGTTGGGCCGGCGAGTCGTCAGTCGTCGGAAGGCGGCGACGGCCTCTACGTAGTGGCCTGCCGATTGCTGCGCAAAACCCAGCAGCAGCAATATCGTATCGTCAGCGGTATCCAGGTCGGCAACGAATTGGCCAAGGGCCAGTACGCGTGACATGTCGCCATGGTTGTAAGCGGCGACCATGGTTGAGACCAGCTGCTGCGATGACGGGTAAACGGGTTCGCTCATCGTCTGATCTTATCAGCGAGTGGCCGCAACCCTCAGGTTGCGGCCACCTTCTTGCTATCGATCAGAACTTAACGGTGACACGTGCCCAGTAGTAGCGGCCAATCGTGTCGTACGTTGCCGTATCGACGTTGTAGTTCAGGCCGTTCTGGTACACCAGCGGCGGGATCTTGTCGCTGAGGTTGTCGATGCCCAGGTCGATGCGGGTGTGATACTTCGCAAACTCGTAACCGCCCTGGATCGAGTGATACGCCACGCCACCCATCGGCGTCGCCACAGCGGCGCCGGTGTCGGCGTAGCTGGTCAGGTTGGACAGATGGTTGATGTAGCGCGTCTGCCACTGGGCGCTCCAGCCACCGAGGTTCCAGTTCAAGGTCCAGGTTGCACGCCAGCGGCTGATGTTGCCGAACTGCTGGGTGTAGGTGCCCGCGTAGTTGATGGTTTCCGCGCCCGGCTGGCCCGGCGTGGCATCGTTCTTGTACGTATCGACATACGTGGTGTTCAACGATGTCTTGAAGTGGCCAGGATCCACGGTGCCAACATCGAAATGCGGAATCACGTAGTTCAACGTGAAGTCGACGCCGCTGGTGCTCAGGTTGCCCAGGTTCACGACCGGCGTGTTGACGTAGTTGATGCCACCGGCCAGCGAGCTGCTGCTGTTGTAGCGGTTGATGTACGAGCAGTACGGGCTGCTGTCATTGGCGTAGCAGGAGTTGAGCACCGTCTGGGCCTGAATGGCCGTCAACAGGTTGCTCAAGGTCACGCGCCACAGGTCGACCGTGGTCGATGCGCCTTCGAGCCAGCTCGGCGAATAGACCAGGCCAAGGTCGAACGAGTTGCCATGTTCGGGCTTTAGCGTGGTGCCGACGGGCGTCGCGCCCGAGTAGTAGGCAGTGATCTGCTGCGAAAGGTTGTTGTTGGTCCCCGGAATGACGTACTGGCACGCGTTCGGATGGGCCGCCAGCGTGGAGGCCGACAGGTTGACGCACGGATCGTTGATGGTCGGGTTGGCAATCGTGCGGCCGTCATACAGTTCATCGAGGTTGGGCGCGCGGAACACCTGCGAGACCGTGCCACGCACCAGCAGGTCGGCGATGGGGCGGTATTCGATGGCGAACTTGCCGTTGGTGGTGGTGCCCGTGGTGCTGTAGTTGGAGGTGCGCAGACCCAGATCGATGTTCAGTGCGTAGGCCCAGGGCTGTTCGGAAAGCAGCGGAATCAGCGTTTCGGCGTACAGCTCCTTCACGTTGATGGTGCCACTGGCGGGCGAGCCGCAAGCTTCCTGCAGCACCGTACAGGTGCCCGTGGTCGGATCGAGGATTGCGTCCGAGGTCACGTCGTAGTTCATGGTGTTCTTGCGGTACAGCGCGCCGGCGGACAGCTGGACGGCACCTGCCGGCAGATCCCACAACTCACCGGAGGCATTGGCCTGCGCCTGCTTCATGGTGTTGGTCATGGTGTAGACAGGATTGTCCACGCCCTTGCGCAGCAGCGCGCTTACCGCCGGGTCGGCCTGGTTGAAGATATTGGCGCCGGCGTCGATAGCCGCCTGGAAGTCCGGTATGTTGACTTCGTTGTAGTCGGTCTGCACGCGATGCGAGTGACCGTAGTCGATGCTGGCATCCCAGATCCACGTGCTCTGACCGAAGTTGCCGCGCAGACCCGTATTGATCTGCTCGTTGGTGGTCGTATACGTGTGCAGGCGCGTGCCCAGGCCGGTCAGGCGCGTACTCATGAAATTGCCGCCGTCATTCGGATTGCCGAACGTGACGCCGAATGGGTTGATCGGATTGTTGGCCGCCACGCTCCAGCCATCGCTCACGCTGGTCGGTGCCGGTGCGTCCTGGCCAGACGAGTTGGTGTGGTTGTAGAACGCGTCGGCAAAGAACGTGACGTTATCGTTGAACTTGTAGTTGCCCAGCACGAACAAATTGGTGCGTTCGCTCTGGGTCTGGATGTAGTTGTAGGCGTTGTAGTTGTAGACGTCGCTGGAGCCATTGAAGCAGCGGTAATTGTTGAGGCTGCTTCCGTTACCGTTGCCCAGCGTGAGGTCGAGCGTGCCCGAACTGTTGGCGCAGCTTTGCAGCGCCGAGTTGGCTGGCTGGGAGCCCGGTGGCACCTGCATGCGACCGCTGGGAATCGTGTGCGAACCCGAAATCTGCGGGCCGGAGCTGTACAGCGATAGCTGATACGCAGAGAAGCTGCGGCGCGTGGCGACGATCGGGTCCTGCTTGTTGTAGTCGATACCGGCAACGATATTGCCCTGGTCGCCGCTGGCACCCACGGTGAACTGCGCACCATGGCGCTGACCGTCGCCGTGGCTGGAGATACCGTCGTTGGCGGTGAGTTCGGCGCCGGTGTAGTCCTTGCGCAGGATGAAGTTCACCACGCCGCCGATGGCGTCCGAGCCGTAGACCGTGGAGGCGCCCTCGGCCAGCACGTCGACACGCTCGACCATGTTCTGCGGAATCATGTTGAGGTCGGCGTTGGCCAGGCGCTGGCCGTCCACCAGTACGAGGGTGCGATCGGTGCCAAGGCCGCGCAATGAGACGCGCGCGGCGCCGTCGCCGCCTTCCAGCGTCGGGCTTGCCACGCCGCCGCCGTTACTGTTGTTCTGACTGTTGGTGGCGTTACCCGCAATGCTGGGCAACTGCTGCAACACGTTGCCCAGGGTGGGGCTGCCGTTGTTGGTGATGGCACTGCGATCGAGCGTCACGACCGGGCTGGCCGTTTCCGCATCCACGCGCCGAATGAGCGAACCGGTCACCGACACGGCAGTCAACGTCTTTGCGCTGCTCTGCTTGGGTTGTTCCGTGGTGCTCTGGGCCTGCGCGGCAGGGCCTTGGGTGGTCGAGGCATCCTTGCTCGTTGCGTCCTGTGCCTGTGCTACCGCTGCTGTCGAAACGAGGCCGACGGACAGGGCCAGGCGTACCGCGATTGAAAGGCGATTGTAGTTGGACTGCATGTTCTCTCCCCGATTGATAGGCAAAGGAACCCCGCTATAGGCGCCTAAACGTCTATAGGGAGGGGCGTTGCCGTTGTTTCCCCGACCCAAATGTTTCAGGAAATCGCGGGAGAGTAAAGGCCCATTTAACAAATTTGTTTGGGCGGCTTGGGCTATTTCGTTCAGTCGAAGGATCGTGCGCCGAAAAGATCGCGCTGCGCCGCGAAGCTGTCGGCGTCGACAAATCCAGCCAGGCCCACGCCCACAAGGCGGTAGCGGCTCTCGGCAGGGCGCGCCACGCGGTCACACAGGGCGCAGGCGATGCGTGCCAGCTCGACGGCCGATTCGGGCCGGGCAGAGGGGGTAAGGCTGCGGGTGAGCGTGTGAAAATCCGCTGTCTTCAGCTTCAGCACCACGGTGCGGGCCACCCGGGGCGCGATTCCTTGCGCTTCGCGCTGGTGCGCTGCCCAAGCCTTCTCGGCCAGGCGGTGGATATGCGGGGCAAGTTCCTGCAGGATCAGGTCGCGCTCGAAGGTATCCTCGGCCGATACCTGCAGCGTCGGGCGATCCGGCTGTACGGGATGGTCGTCGATGCCCAGCGACAGCTCGTGCAGGCGCCGGCCCCAGCGGCCGAACTGCCGCTCAAGCTCGTGGGCGGCGCGGCCGCGCAGGTCGCTTACGATGTGCAGGCCAAGCTCCGCCAGCCGGCCTTCCATCACCTTGCCCACGCCCGGCAGGCGCCCCACTGGAAGCGGTGCGAGGAAAGCCTCGACCTGATGCGGTCGGATCACGAACAGCCCGTCGGGCTTGTTCCAGTCCGAGGCGATCTTGGCAAGAAACTTGTTGGGTGCCACGCCAGCGGAAGCGGTCAGTTGCGTCTCCTCGCGAATGGCGGCACGAATGGCTTCGGCCGTGGCCGTGGCGGAGGGCAGGCCGGTATGGGTGACCGTGGCGTCCAGATAGGCCTCGTCCAGCGACAAGGGTTCGATCAGATCGGTGTGCCGTGCAAAAATTTCGCGCACCTGCCGCGACACCGCCTTGTAGCGACCAAAATCGGGCGGCACGAAGATCGCCTGCGGGCATAGCCGCTCGGCGCGTACCGCCGGCATGGCCGAACGTACACCAAAGGTGCGCGCTTCATAGCTGGCAGCGCATACCACCGAGCGCGCGCCGCGCCATGCCACCACCACGGGCTTGCCGCGCAGCGCCGGGTCGTCGCGCTGCTCCACGGATGCGTAGAACGCATCCATGTCCACGTGGATGATTTTGCGGGGCGAGGGCGACACGGCACGACGGACTGGCGGCGGGGCGCACAGTCAACCATGAAATCGCTGCCCGCGTGCAGGCCGGTCGCGCTGCTGGCCTTATTGCCAGGGAATTTGCAGACTCTCGTTGATGAGTTCGTCCTCATACAGTACGAAGCGGTCGAGTTCCACCGTATCGAGCCGAAACCGCTGTGCCGCCGTAAAGAAGGTCATCAGCGACAGCACGCGCTGGGTGTCGCGTGCCCACGGCGGCACATAGACGGCACGCGCGATCAGGCCGCTCTGCATGTACGGCGAGAGCGTGATCACGTCAGCGGTGGTGACGCGGCCGGCGAACAGCATCGGCAGCATCTCCGCATGACCGGCCTGCAGCACCTTGCGGATGAACATGTAGACGATCATCACGCCTTCGAGATAGGCGCCGTCCTTCGTGAAGCAGATGCGCCCGCGCACGTCGCCGCCACGGAAGATGCGTGCTGCGCTCTGGTAGCTTTCGGTGGGCGTCTGCCCGGCATCGAGGAAACCGCGGAACACTTCGATGAAGTCCGCGCCGTTGAGGGCCCGTTCCAGCATGACCACGCGCAGCGCGATGCGACGCAGACGGTTGAGGTCGATCGCCCCGGTGATGATCTCCGAGAACGTGGCCAGGCCTTCCTGGATGCGCGTGGTGCGCGGCGCGCCGAGCCCCAGCGATTTGAAATACGGCTGGTGCTTGCCGTTGAGCAACGTGGCGGTATGCACGAAGGCTTCGTGCTCCGTGAGCTGTTCCAGATCGAGCGCCGAGAACAAGGCCGTTGAGCGCAGGTTGATGCTCTTGCTGCCAGCAGTGGCCTTGGACGGCATGTCCGGGTTGAGTATGACCTCCACCTTGTCCTTGTCGAAGAACGGTCCGAGCCGCTCGCGCAGGCGCCGGGCGAATTCTTCGGCCGGAATGTCGGCCGGCACTGGCGGCACGCCTTCGCGTCCGGCCAGGTCGTCGCTGATCGCGAGCAGGTCGTTCGCCGCGTCTACCGCGTTGGCGGTCTGGCTGGGATAGATCGTGTCTGGACGTCCATACAACGCGGTGGAGCAGCGGGTGAACTCTTCCTTGCCGACGTTCATCAGCATTTGGGCAGCGGTCAGATAGCTCCACGTCGTCTTGAACAACCAGTTGCCAATGGGGTGGCCACGGTCGAGCTTGGCCATGATGGCCTTCAGCGTTGCCATTTCACTGCGGAGGTCCACCTGTTTCACGGGTGGCTGAGGCAACACCGGGTTACCGCGCTCGTAGCTGGCCAGGAACGTGGCTTCCATATCCGCCGGCCAGCCGATGGCCTTCAACACGGAAATCTTTTTGCCCGCGGCGACCAGTTCACGATCACATTCCAGCAGCGGCCCAAGGATCTTGTCGTCTTCGGGGCGGACAGCGCTTGCGACAGTACTCATGACGCCTCCTTCAAGGGGTTGCCGAGTCCTGCGCAGGCCGGCATGCAGCGATGGGGGAGAACGGCACTTTGCGCCCGCCCGCCGGACCCGCGCTAGCGAAGAACTACTGAGTCGGGTGGAAAACTGTCGGGAATATCGATTGTTGCAAGTACATGTCGAAGTGGATGGCCCACTCGCGCTATGGTCCGTCCTTCGTACCTGTGCCCAAGGATGCTGTTGCGCACCATGACTGACGAAACATCACCCGCCTACCTGCGTCGCCTGGGCACCTGGGATGCAGCTGCCATCGTGATCGGTGGTGTCATTGGCGCTGGCATCTTCCGTAGTGCTTCCACCGTGGCCGAACGCACCTCTTCAGGTGCGCAGCTGCTGACATTGTGGGCGGTGGGTGGCCTGCTCACGCTGGCGGGGGTGCTCTGTTACGCCGAGCTGGGCGCGCGGCGGCCGCAAGCGGGCGGCGTGTATATCTATCTGCGCGAGGCGTTTGGACAGCTGCCGGCGTTCCTGTTCGGCTGGACCATGGCGCTGATCAATTACCCGGGTAGCGTGGCGGCGGTGGCTACCACGTTTGCCGATTACTTCTGTTCGGCCATTGGCTTGCCGCTGCTGTGGGTGAAGCCGGTGGCAGCGGGTGCCATCACTTTCATCGTCGGCGTGAACTTCTTCGGCATCCAGGCCGGCGCGCGCATGCAGAACCTGTTCACCCTGCTCAAGCTCACGGCGATCACGCTGCTGGTGATCGTGGGCGTGGTGCTGGCGCACGGGCACCTGGGCACGGTGCTGGCGCCGGACACCGCACATCCGGTGCCCCCGGGCGCGTTCCTTGGCGCCCTGCTGCCGGTGCTGTTTACCTACGGTGGCTTCCATTATCTCAATGACCTGGCTGGCGAAGTGCGCGAGCCGCAGAAAACCCTGCCGCGCGCGCTGGGGCTAGGCCTGGGCGGCGTGGTGGTTTGCTATGTGCTGGTCAACTTTGCCTACCTGGCGGGGCTGGGTCATGCGGGGCTGGCGGCCAGTCAGGCGCCAGCGGCCGACCTGATGCGCAAGCTGTTCGGTGAGCACGGCGCGACACTGATCGCGGTGGGCATCGCCTGTTCCACCTTCGGCTATTGCAGCATCGCCATTGCCGGTGGTGCCCGCGTGCTGCAGACCATGGGCGCGGACGGCATGTTCTTCCGTGCCGTAGGGCGCATCGATGGCGCTCGCACGCGCCGCAGGTGGCACTGGCCGTGTTGGGCGCCTGGGCCATCGTGCTGGTGTTGTCGGGTAGCTTCGGCCAACTGCTGGACTACACCACCGTCGGCGAGTGGCTGTCGCATGCGTTCGGCATCGCCACGCTGTTCTGGTACCGGCGTCGTTTCAGGAACGAGCCGTCGCCGTATCGCGTGCCGTTCTATCCGCTACTGCCGTTGCTGTTCGTATGCACGGTGCTGGGCGTGATCGTCGCTACCACCATTCATTCGCCTGGCGACGCCGGCATGAGCCTGTTGCTGATACTGATGGGTGTGCCGGTGTATTACGCGTGGCGGGCCTGGCAGCGGAGGGCGGCATGAATTTGCGCCGCCGCACTCACTCCTTGCAGCAAGGCAGCCTTCAGTCGAGGCAGGCATACTGCCTGCTGCCAATTTCCCGTGCAGAGCCGCTGATGAGACGGATCGCTCCGCTTGCCCTGTCTTGCCTGCTGGCCCTGGCGGGCTGTCACAAGGCCAGTGACACCGACAGGGCCGATCTAAGCCACGTCGCTGCAACAACGCCAGCCATCGCGAGCCATAGCACGGCGCCCACGACGCAAACTGCGCTCGATCATGTCGAGCCCGTCGGTGCGCCGGTGACCGTAGGCGGCCTGTCGCTGCAACGCTATACGTTCCAGCCGTCACCGCAGCCGCAGCTGGTGGTGTCCTTGAGCCAGGGCGAGTGGGACTGGTCCAGGGAAGGCGCGTTGCATGTGGACATGCAGAACGCCATGTCCTGGGCAGTGACGCTGACGGTGGATATCGATGGCGTCGGCAACGGCCAGCATCTGCACGCGACCATTCCCGTGCCGGCGGGCCCGCCGGCAACCCTGGTCGTGCCGTTGCACGCCACCTCGCCGCGCATGATGGGCATGCAGGCGGGGCCGCCCATGCCGTATGTGCAAAGCGGCAAGCGCATCCTGTTGGCGACCACGGTGGAAGGTTCGCTCAACCTCGCCCATGTGAAGGCCGTGCGGCTTGGTACGCCAGCACCGAGCGCGCCGCAGACCCTGCTATTCGGCAAGCTGGAAACCTCGCGTGGCGACCACGACTTGCGCGACGCCTATACCGGCATCGTCGATGCGTGGGGCCAGTACACGCGTGGCCAGTGGGCCGGCAAGATCGATTCCGATGACGCCTTGCGCGGCGGGCGGCACAAGTTCAAGCAGGACGCGGCGCCCGTTGCGCCGGTCGCCCGCAAGGGCTTTGACCGTTACGGCGGCCGTACCGATGTGGCGGCATTCAAGCCCACCGGTTGGTTTCGCACCGAGCATCGTGATGGGCGCTGGCAGTTGGTGACGCCCGAAGGCCATGCCTTCTTCTCACTCGGCGTCAACCTGGTCGACGACGACGGCGGTCGCACTTATATCGAAGGCCGCGAGTTCATGTTCAAGGACTTGCCGCGCGATAGTGGGCGCTGGGCGCCGTTCTACGGTAGCGATCCGAAGTCCATCAGCGACCAGACCGCATCGGCCGGCATCGGCTATCACCACGGCCGCTGGTTCGATTACTACTCGGCCAACCTGTTTCTGGCCGATGGCCGGCATTGGCGCCAGGCCTGGCGCGCACGTACCGTCGAGCGGCTGGAAGACTGGGGCTTCAACACATTGGGCAACTGGAGCGACGAGGCGCTGACGCAGACGCATCATCTGGCCTATACCCGCTCGGTGAACATCGCCGGCGTGTTCGGCAATGTCTCCAGCGGCTACGACTATTGGGGCCGCATGCCCGACCCGTTCGACCCGCGGTTCGCCCAGGCGGCCGAGGCTGCGGCCGCGCAGGCGAGCAAGGACGTGCGCGATGACCCCTGGCTGCTTGGCTATTTTGCCGACAACGAACTGGCCTGGGCCGGGCAAGGCCCGCAGGGTCGCTGGGGTCTGGCGCAGGGCAGCTTGCGTGGTGAAGCGCGCAGTCCGGCCAAGCAGGCTTTCATCGGCGCGCTGAAAAAGAAATACGGTACGCCGGCGAAGCTTGCTGCGGCCTGGGGCATCACGCTCGATTCCTGGGATGCGTTGAACGCCACCAACTTTGCCGCGCCCAATCCAGATGACACCCATCCGGCCATTGCCGACGACTACAGCGCATGGCTGCGCGAGTACGCGGATCAGTATTTCCGCACCGTGGCGCAGGCGATCCACAGGCACGATCCGCATCACCTGTTCCTTGGCGGAAGGTTTGCGGTGCAAACGCCCGAAGCCGTCGCTTCATGCGCGCAGTACTGCGACGTGGTGAGTTTCAACGCCTACGCGGATGTGCCCGAGCACGCGTTCGACGCCGCCGCGTTCGCCAAGCTCGACAAGCCCGCGCTGATCACCGAGTTCCATTTCGGCTCCGACGATCGCGGCCCGTTCGGCAAGGGTGTCGTGCCCGTGTGGACCGAGCAGCAGCGCGGCGAGGCTTATGCGCGCTATATCGCGGCGGCGGCGGCCGACCCTTCCATCGTGGGCGCGCACTGGTTCCAGTACGTCGACCAACCGGTGACTGGTCGCCTGCTCGATGGCGAGAATGCGCATATCGGATTGGTCGCCATTACCGACCATCCGTTCCGGCAGTTTGTGGATGCGGTGCGCGAGGCGAATCGCAAGACGGGGTACTGAGCCGCGTTTTTTCCCTCGATCCCGCTCTGTACAAGCGGGCTCTTTTGAGCCCGTCCCGCGAGCACCCACCCCTCACCTCAGTCCTCTCCCCGCAGGGGAGAGGACGCTGGAAGCTAATCCACCAAACTCGTCGCAATCCCGACGCTCACCGCCATGATCACCGCCACCGCCATACACGCGCTGGTCGGCCGGATGCGTCGTGCATCGATGCGTGGAATAAGTCGCCACAGCACTACCACGCCAATCACCATATCCAGCACCAGCGCGCCGCGCAGCAAGGCCGAGTTGAACAGCGGCGCAAACGGCGGCCGCACGTGGCCTTCATGCATGGCCACACCGGTGATGACCAGCAGGCTGATCAGGCTCCACACCAGGCAGGCAAGGTAGGCACGGTTGAACACTACCGGGCAGCGCTCGATCCAGCGCAGCACGCTCCACGCAATAATGGCGAAGAACAGCGCGCCGATGCTGCTGTAGAGCACCCACCAAAGCAGGGTGCTTAGAAGAGTAAGCAGGGTCACGGGAAATCCTATCTACGGCGAACGAGTTGGCCGTCATTCCGGCGAAAGCCGGAATCCAGTGCCTTTGTGGCCAAGGCGCTGGACCCCGGCGCGCGCCGGGGTGACGATGTGAAGAGGTGCTACATGCCCACGCGACGAAGCAGCTTATCCATCAGCCACGCCGGGCCAACCAGCAGATAAGCAAGGTCGGTGAGAAAGCTCGGGCGTCGACCTTCGATCGCATGACCCACGAACTGGCCGATCCAGGCCACCACGAACACGCCGGCGGCCAGCATGCGCAGTGACGTCGGCCCGAGCTGGCGATAAATCAGTTCGGTGAGCAAGGCCAGCAACGCCAGGGCAACCAGCAGCGCTGCTCCGAGGCGGTGCGAACGTTTCCAGTACCAGGCAAAGGCCAGCACCAGCATGCCAACGGCCCAGAAGCCTTGCCGGCCCAGGAACGCCGGTACCGGAACGGTCCAAACCAGCGCAATCACGCACCACAGGATCAGCGGCACGCAGACCCAATGCAGGATGCGATTGGTCGGATGCTGATGATCGGCGCTGTAGTTATCCAGCCAGTGCTGCATGTCGGTTGGAGCCTCTTCAAATCTTGCGGAGTGCGCGGCGATGCCGATGACTTAGCCCCTCTCCCGTCGGCAGAGGGTTGGGGAGAGGGTGCGGTGCTCGCGTAACCTTCAAACGTGCGCTTCGCCCGGACCCTCATCCGCCTGTCGGCGCCTTCTCCCGTGGGGAGAAGGATTCTCTAGTCCAGCGTGATACCCGCCAGGCGCTGCAGCGCTTCGGCGTACTTGGCCGACGTGCCGGCAATGACGTTGGCGGGCACGTGCGGTCCGGGCGCCTGCTTGTTCCAGTCCAGTGTTTCCAGATAATCACGCACGAATTGCTTGTCGTAGCTCGGCGGGCTGATGCCCACCTGGTACGAGTCGGCCGGCCAGAAACGCGAGGAATCGGGCGTGAGCATTTCGTCCATCACGTAGAGCTTGCCGTTTTCGTCGGTGCCGAACTCGAACTTGGTATCGGCAATGATGATGCCGCGCTCGGTGGCATAGGCGGCGGCCCACTTGTAGATGGACAGCGTCGCCTCGCGCACCTGCTCGGCCAGGTCGGCGCCCACGGCGGCCACCACGGCATCGAAGCTCACGTTCTCGTCGTGGTCGCCCACGGCGGCCTTGGTCGACGGCGTGAAGATGGGTTCGGGCAATTGCTGCGCCTGCTTCAGCCCAGCGGGCAGCTTGATGCCGCACAGCGAGCCGGTGGCCTGATAGTCCTTCCAGCCCGAACCGATGATGTAGCCGCGGGCGATGGCTTCCACCGGCACCGGCTTCAGGCGGCGGGTGACCACGGCGCGCTTCTCGTACAGCTTCAGGTCGGTGCCGGCGGGCAGCACTTCGCTCAACGGTGTGTGCAGCAGGTGGTTGGGCACCAGGTGCTCGGTCTTGCCGAACCAGAAGTTGGAGATCTGCGTCAGCATCTCACCCTTGCCTGGAATCGGGTCGGGCAGCACCACGTCGAAGGCTGACAGGCGGTCGCTGGCGACGATCAGCAGACGATTTTCCGGCAGCGCATAAACGTCACGCACTTTGCCGCGATGGATCAGCTCCAGGCCGGGCAGGTTCGATTGCAGCAGGGTGGTGGGCACGTTCGTTCGCTCCTGGTGGCCGACCTGGATGCCCAGAACGGCAAGAATGCATACCGGCGCTGCACCGAGAGCCGGCGATCAAGCCCGGCATTGTAACGGGTGACGCCTGTGCGGGAGGTGCGGGCGCGGCGCGTTGCCACCGGGCCATGCTTGCGCCGGCTGCTAGAATCGGCGCTTTTTGAGCCCCGGCTCCGCCCATGGTCCTGTCGTTCCGCTTTGTTCTCGCCCTCACGCTGGCCCTGGCCATCGTTGGGCCGGCTGTTGCCGCCGCGCCGGTCAAGCCGGCACGGCTGGGCCTGTGCGCGGCCTGCCACGGCGAAACCGGCATGGCGCAGATTCCCGGTGCACCCAATCTGGCCGGCCAGCAGCTCGATTACCTGCGCGAAGCACTCAGGCAATACCGCGATGGCCGCCGCAACGTGCCGTTGATGCGCGCCGCGATCGGTCCCATGAGTGACGCGGACCTCGATGAACTGGCACGCTGGTACAGCGCGCAGACGCCACCACAACAAGGCAAGCCATGACCTTCACCTGGACCCTCTGGTTCGCCCTGTTCGGCCTGATCTTCGGTCACGGCCTGCCCGGCGCCGTGGTCGGCGGCATCACCGGCTTCATTATCGACAGCCTGCGCCAGGGCCAGCGCCGACGCGTCACGCCCCAGGCCGGCGGCTATATCAGTCCGCTGTTCGCCTTGCTGGGGGCGGTGGCCAAGTCCGACGGTCGCGTGTCCGAGGCGGAAATCGCCGTGGCCGAGCGCGTCATGCAGCGCATGGGCCTGGAGCACGAGCAGCGCAAGCTGGCCATTACCGCGTTCAACGCCGGCAAGCAGCCCGAATTCAATGTCACCCCGGCCATCGAGGAACTGCGCCGCTGGGTGGGCCTGCGTCGTGACCACGCGTTCCCGGTGTTGGACGTGGTCATCGAAACCGTGCTGGCCGAGGGCAACCCGCCGCCGGAGAAAATGGCAATCCTGCGCCAGCTGGCGTTTGCGCTGCGCGTGAGCGACATGGAGCTGATGGCACTGATGGCCATGAAGGGCTATGCCTGGAACGCCACCGGCGGCTCGCGCGGGCAGGGCTACAGCAATTACGGCAATGGCGGATACGTGCCGCCCCAGCGCAATGCCCTAGGTCCCGACCCGTACACCGTGCTGGGCATCTCGCGCAGCGTGGATGACCGGGCCGTGAAGCGTGCCTATCGCAAGCTCATCTCCGAACACCATCCGGATCGCCTTGGCGACCTGCCAGAAGCCATGCGCAAGCAGGCCGAATCGCGCGCCAGCGAGATCAACGCGGCCTACGAGCGGATCAAGGCCGAGCGCGGCTTCAAGTAGACTCGGCGCCGACGTGTAGGAGCGCACCCTGTGCGCGACCGCAGAGATTCCTCGTACCGCTTCGTAGGCTAGTCGCGCACAGGGTGCGCTCCTACAAGGACTTCCCATATGAGCAAGCAATCCAACGTCATCGCCCCCTCGATCCTCTCCGCCGATTTCGCGCGGCTGGGTCAGGACACTGCCAAGGCGCTGGCCGCCGGCGCCGACTGGGTGCATTTCGATGTGATGGACAACCATTACGTGCCCAACCTCACCATGGGCCCGATGGTGCTCAAGGCGCTGCGCGATTACGGCATTACCGCGCCGATCGATGTGCACCTGATGGTCAAGCCGGTGGATCGCATCGTGCCGGACTTCGCCAAGGCTGGCGCGAGCGTGATCAGCTTTCACCCGGAGGCGAGCGAGCACGTCGATCGCACCATCGGCTTGATCAAGGATTCGGGCTGCAAGGCCGGCCTGGTGTTCAACCCGGCCACATCGCTGAGCTGGCTGGACTACGTGATGGACAAGCTCGACCTGATCCTGTTGATGTCCGTCAATCCAGGCTTCGGGGGCCAGAAGTTTATCCCCTCCGCGCTCGACAAGCTGCGCGAAGTGCGTCGCCGCATCGATGAGAGTGGTCGGGATATTCGCCTGGAGATCGATGGCGGCGTCACGGCGGCCAATATTGGCGAGATTTCTGCCGCGGGGGCCGACACCTTCGTCGCCGGCTCGGCCATCTTCAACGCGCCTGATTACCAAGCCGTGATCGAGGCCATGCATCAGAACCTGGATGCCGTGCGGGCCTGAATCGGCGCAAATGCCGGGGCCAGATAGAAAAATCCCGGCGCAATCCGCGCCGGGAAAAGTTCGTCGGAACGACGTGTGAGGAGACCACAGGTAGCCTCGAATCCACGGCAAGAATCCGCGGCTACCGGGATATAGGACCGGCGTTTGCCGATTTGGTTCCCGCGGTGCGCAAGATTGTTCCTGTACGCAAAAAAAATCCCCGCCGGAGCGGGGAAGGAACGTGCCCACAGGGTTGGACGAGATACTTAAAGACGTTGCCACGCACGGCCGCATTCATCGGCCCCGGCGGCTGGCGCGCGTCCATGCGCACCAGCCACCTCCATGCCTTCCACGGCGGGTAACAGGAAACCGATATTCGGCGCGGTCTCGCGATGCATGAGAAGGCGGCTCAGTGCAGACTCATGACCAGACCGAGCACCAGCGCGCCCAGCGCCAGCACCACCCGCAGCGGCTCGAAGCTATGCAGCTCGGCGTTGGGATCGACAGGGGGTTGGCCGGAGGGGTGCATGGGTGACTCCTTGATAGACGACTCCATTTGGCGAGTACCGGCTGCGCCTGCCGGGACCCGAAAATGGCAGGACGCGGGCAAGATCGGCCATCGGCCTGACAGGCCTTCCTGCGTCCAATCGTAAGAATGTGCGCAAAAGTGGCCAGGCCTCCGTCCAGCGAAAGGGAGCTTCGTGATGATCAAGAGCGCTGCCCATGGCCTTCTGGCCTCGTTCCGGGCACTCGCCGCCGCGTTCGCCCAAGCCGTTTACGCGACGCAAGTTCCCTCGATTTTGGCTTTAGACAGGACAGCACCCTGGCCGAGGTGGGTCAGTCCTATTGCGCCCGTGGGGTGGAGCGTTTCCTGCCGGGCAGCTATTACTACTGCGTGGGGCGCCGCGCCCTGGCCAACGGCAATCAGGCCAAGAGTGTGGCCGCGTTGGAACAGGCGGCACGCTGGGGCAGCAAGCAGGCGCAGTTCCTGCTGGGCGTGGGCTACACCAGGGGCGACAACGCGCCGCTGGACCGGGGCCGCGGCTTGGCGTGGCTGGCACTGGCGGCCGAGCGTAAAGACGTGGTCTACCTTGGCGTGCTCAAGTCTGCCCTGGCGCAGGCGAGCGATGATGAAAAAGCGCGGGCCAATGCGCTGTACCAGTCCATGTTGGGCACCTATGGCGACGACGTGGCGGCACGCCGGGCCGAGCGTCGTTTCCAGCGAGAGCGCGACGTGCTGGTGCGTCATGAGGCGTTCGGGGTCGAGGTGTGTATCGCTGGACTGGACGCGTTCCAGATCGAGGCCGCGTGGGACATTGGCGGAAGGGAAAACAATTTCTGTCCGAGCCGTCAGCCGGTCTGGCAGGTGGCGCAACGGGTGGATGGGTATGCCGCCGAGCTATTCCAGGGCTGGGCTGGCCACGTGACCGTCGGCAATCTGCAGAAATTGTCCCGCCAGGACAAATAAGCTGTGGCGCCACGCCGGCCGCAAATGGCGAAACGCGGGCAGTGTGCGGCAACGGCTTGCGCACCGGCGGCGCACGCTTCACGCTGCGCGCCATTGCCTAACCGGAGTAAGCCATGGGCCGCAGTATCGCCATCGTCGAGGACGAGCCGCTGATCCGCGCCAACTATGTCGAGGCGCTGAATCGCTTCGGCTACGAGACGCGCGGCTACGGCTCGCGGCAGGAGGCGTCCAGCGCGTTCGCCATGCGGCTGCCGGAGCTGGTCATCATCGACATCGGCCTGGGCGATGAGCCGGAAGGCGGCTTTGACCTGTGCCGCGAGCTGCGCGCCAAGTCGGCCACGCTGCCGATCATCTTCCTCACCGCCCGCGACTCCGACTTTGACGTGATTTCAGGTTTGCGCCTGGGCGCAGACGACTACCTCAGCAAGGACACCAGCCTGCACCAGCTGGCGGCGCGCATTGCGGCGCTGTTTCGCCGCATCGAATCGCTGAAGGTGCCGGCCAGCAGCGAGACGGTGATGGAGCATGGCCCGCTCAAGCTCGAATCCGAGCGCATGCGCATCACCTGGAATGGCGAGGAGATTCCGCTCACCGTTACCGAGTTCTGGATGGTGCACACACTGGTGCGCTTCCCCGGCCACGTGAAGAATCGCGACCAGCTGATGCGCGAGGCGGAGCTCGTAGTGGACGACGCCACCATCACCTCGCATATCAAGCGCATCCGCAAGAAGTTTATCGCGGTGGCGCCAGAGTTCGATGCCATTGAGACGGTGCATGGCGTGGGCTATCGATGGAAGCCGTAATGAAGCGTTTGTGCTGGATGTGGGTGCTGTTGCTGTTTTCGTTCGCGGTACACGCCGCGGGTGCGGCCAACGACAGGTCGGTGCTGGTATCGGGCAAGGCTGATGGCGACGTACCGGGCTGGACCATTCACACCGAGTTGCCCGATGGCTGGACGCAGGATTGCTGCGTCTATGCCCAGGCCATCGGTGTGAACGAGGTGCTCTACAAGGGCGAATGGACCGGTGAGCCCGATCGCGTGATGGTGCTCAACGTTTGGCCGTCCAAATTGTCCTCGCTGGAAGCCGAGGTACAGGATGATCGACACCATTATCTGGATCGCGATCCAGGCGGCAAGGCCGGCGTCTTCGCGCTCGACAACAAGGCCTTGGCCTGTCGCGGCGTGTCATACGAAGGCACCGATCACAAGGATGACGTGGTGGTGTTTTGCGATCCGGGCCTGGCTTCCGGTATTCGCTTCAGCTGGTCGATGACGCTCGCGCATGACGACAAGCAGAAGGAAGAACTGCTGGCGCTGTTCCGGCAGGTGGTGGAACAGTCGAGCTACACGGTGAATCGCTCCGCGCCACCAGCCGCCGCCAAAACGCAGCACTGAGCTGCGTTTTCGGTATCGTCGCCCCATGACCCTGCGCCGCAAGCTGCTGCTCGTCGCCCTGTGCACGCTGGCCCTGCCGGTAGCGGGGTGGTTGTACGTGCGACAAATGGAGACCTTGCTGCGCGAGGGCCAGGCACAGGCACTCACCGCGTCGGCGCGCGCGATGGCGCGCAGCCTGGTGGTTACCGACGCGCCGCTGCCGCCCGCCGGGCCAGTGTGGTACGTACAGGAGGCGGCCAATCCCATCACCATCGACGGCTATGGCGACGACTGGGCGCCGCTTACACCTTGGAGTCAGGCGCTCGACAAGCGCGGCAAGCTGCTGCTGGCCGAGGATGCCGACTGGCTCTACCTGTACGCCGATGTGCGCAGCCCGCGGCGCACGCGCGCCGATGCTGGCGATCCCAATGCGATGAACGCCGATCACCTCGTGTTGAGCCTGGGCAAGGGCGCGCAGTCGCGGCGTTACCTGCTGGCGAGCGCAGCACCCGGCCCGGTCACCGCGCGACCGCTCGATCCGCCGGCCGATGGCCTGCCCGCACAGATCAATGCGCAGTGGCAGGAGGACGGCAGCAGCTATCACGTGGAGCTGCGCCTGCCGCGCAGCCTGGGCCTGGATGCGCTTGGGCTGGCCATCTACGACCCGGCCAGCGGCGGTGATCCGCAGGCGGTGCAGAGCCGTCCACTGGCGACGTACTCGCCCGTGCTATCCAAGGAGCTGGAGCAGCTTGCGCTCGATGGCGTGCAGGCCCGGGTGCTGGCGCCGCAAGGCTGGCTTCTGGCGCAAACGGGCCATCTCGTCACGCCCGCGACCGCACCGGCCGACCAGCCCGGCTGGTTCGCCGCCCAGGTGTATCGCTCATTGTTGGCCGATCAGGTCGGCGATGCCGAGCCCTGGATGCAGGACGTGCCGCGCCTGGACGTGGCCGAGGTGCGCGAGGCCGCCGACGGCAAGCCCGCCACGCTGTGGCGGCAGGGCGAGGCGCGTGGCAGCGTGGTGCTGGCGGCGGCCGTACCGATTGAAAGCGATGGGCAAGTGCGCGGCGTGCTGCTGCTGGAACAGGCCAGCCGGGCGGTGCCGTTGCTGGCCAATCGCGCGTTGCTCGGCCTGCTGCTCACCAGTTTCGGTGTGTTGCTGGTGGCGGGGGCGATCCTGCTGATTTTCGCCACGCGACTGAGCATTCGGCTAGGCCGCCTGCGCGATGCGGCCGAGCGGGCGCAATTGAACGATGGACGTCTGGACGGCCCGTTCCCGATGACCGGTGCGGACGACGAGATTGGCGATCTTGCCCGCAGCTTCGAGCGGTTGTTCGAGGTCGTGGGCGGTTATACCGACTACCTGCGCACGCTGGCCTCCAAACTGTCGCACGAGTTGAACACGCCGCTGGCGATCGTGAAGTCCTCGCTGGACAACCTGGAGCACGCGTTGCAGGCACAAAACGCCATGCCGCCGGATGCGCAACCCTACCTGCTGCGCGCGCGTGATGGTGTGGCGCGGCTGGGCGCGCTGGTACGCGCGATGAGCGAAGCCAGCCGCATGGAGCGCGCCATTGCCGCCGCCGAGCCGGAGGATGTCGATCTGGTGGAGGTGGTGCGCGGTTGCACCGAGGCCTATCGTCCGCTGGCGGGTACGCGTCGCCTGGAGAGCGTGCTGCCCGAAGCGCCGCTCTATCTGCATTGCGCACCCGAGTTGATTGCCCAGGCGCTCGACAAACTATTCGACAACGCCCTGTCGTTCACGCCCGATCGCGGATGGCTCCGCCTGACCCTGCGTGCGGTAGGTGATGGCGCCGAGATCGAGCTGGCCAACCAGGGCCCGCCGTTGCCCGCGGCCATGCAGGGGCGGCTGTTCGATTCGCTGGTAAGCCTGCGCGACAAGGCCACGCCGGGCGATGCGCCGCATCTGGGCCTGGGGCTCTACGTCGTGCGGCTGGTGGCGGAGCGACACGGCGGCGTGGCCGTGGCGCGCAATCTGGAAGATGGCACCGGCGTGGCGTTTACGCTGGAGCTGCACGGCATGCCGCGGCAGCGGCTGTAACCGCCGTTGCCTTTTTGTAGGAGCGCACCCTATGCGCGACAGGCGTCGCAATGTAACCGCTTCGTAGGTTTGTCGCGCACAGGGTGCGCTCCTACAAAAAATCGCCGTGGTTACTTCACTTCACCCAGCGTCCAGCCGCCGCCTCCCGGCATCACCGCGATCTGCTTGACCGTGGTCGCGGCGCAATCGCCCGGCTTGCTGGTGCATTGGGCAAGCGTGATGCGCAGGTGCTGGTCGTCGGTCAGATCGAAATCGGTGAGTCGGGTCGTGGCCAACGAGGCCGCCGTTTCCAGCGCGGTGCCGATAAAGACGCCGTGGTGGAACACGTAGAGCTGCAGGGCGCTTGGCTTGCACTGGCTGTCCACCGAGACAGCTGCCTCGGCGACGTAGGTATCGCCCTTGCGCTGCGCCCGCCCGGTCAGCAGGCGCTGGCCGGTCAGCAGGAAGCGGTCTTCGTCATTCTGGGGCGTGGCGGTGGTGGCAACGCACTGCACCGCGGTCCCCGCCGTGATGGGCGGTGCGCTTGCCGACAGGGGCTGCAACGGCCGTGGCACATAGGGCTGCGCCAACGGCGTGGGGGCGGGGCGCTGCATCCACAGAAACAGGGCGGTGCAGCTCAGTAGCAAGGCTGCCACGGCAAAGGCGCGACCGCGCAGCAGCGGTCGGCGATAGAGGTAGAGCAGTGCGCCCAGCGCGAGCAACACGGCAAGCGGCGCCAACGGGCGCCAAAGCAGCGCCAGCAAACCGAACAGGGCGGCGACGATGGCGATGGCAGACAGCGGGGACTTTGCCGGCGCGACGGTGGCAACCGATGCCGGAAGCGGCGGCGGCTCGTGGCCGGCCTCGTTGCTGGCATCTTGCGCCGAATGCAGCGGCGGCGGGACGGCGCCACCGTCCGATGCCGGCTGCCAGGCAAACCAGCTCTGTCCACCATCGTGGCACCACTGGTCCCCCGGCTGGGCATAGCGGGCAAGCGCCTGCTCGGGCAGCGGGCCGCGGATCTGCTGGTCGCGTCGCAACCACACCAGGGCAGCGTTATCGGGCCATACATCGGCCTCCACGCCCATTTCCCGCAGCTGGGTTACCTGGGCGTCGGCGGCGTCGGCGTCGAGGCCGCGACGGATAATCAGCGGGGCACGCTCGAACACACGTTCGCGAAAGCCGCCGAGCTCCATGCCGAAGGCTGCCGCCATGCGGGCGTGGACGGTGGCGGGGTCCTGCCCGTCGAGCAGGCGGCCGGAAAGTACCAGGCAACGGTGATCCATACCCTTCGATTCCCCTGCGAGTGCCGCGTTGTGCACTGATCTGGCAAGGGTAGGCTCGCGGCGCCGGGGGAACAAGCCGTACGTGGATATCGGTGAAACGCGAGGCTGCCCCTACAATGGCCGTTCAAGCTTGGCCATCCGGACTCCCCTACGTGATCTCCCGAGACGAATTCGACGCACTGGCTGCCCAGGGTCATACCCGCATTCCGCTGGTGCGCGAGGTGTTTTCCGACCTCGACACGCCGCTGTCGGTGTACCTGAAGTTGGCCGACGGCCCGTATACCTTCCTGTTCGAATCGGTCGAGGGCGGCGCCACCTGGGGACGCTATTCCATCATCGGCCTGCCGGCCCGGCGCGTGTACCGCTTTCGCGGGCACGAGCTGGAAGTGGAGGATGCCGGTGAGGTGACCGAGCGCCGGCACGTGGCCGATCCGCTGGGCGAAATCGAAAACCTGCGCAAGCAATACGACGTGCCGCGCCTGCCGCAGCTGCCTGCTTTCAGCGGCGGCCTGGTGGGTTACTTCGGTTTCGAGACCATCGGCTATATCGAGCCGCGCCTGGCCCAGTGGGATCGCGCCGACGAGCTGGGTACGCCCGACGTGCTGCTGATGCTGGCTGAGGAAGTGGCGGTATTCGACAACCTCAAGGGTCGCCTGTACCTGATCGTGCACGCCGATCCATCGGAGCCGCACGCTTATGCGCAGGCGCAACGCCGGCTCGATGCGCTGGTTTATCGCCTGCGCCAGAGCGGCGTGTCGTATCCACAGACCAGCCAGTCCACCGCACTGGACGAAAGCGACTTCAAGTCTTCCTTTACCAAGGAGGAGTTCGAAGCGATGGTGGAGCGCGCCAAGGAATACATCCGCGCCGGCGACATCTTCCAGGTGGTGCCTTCCCAGCGCCTCAGCGTGGGTTTCAACGCACGCCCGGTGGATGTGTATCGCGCGCTGCGCGCGCTCAATCCTTCGCCTTACATGTACTTCGTCGACCTGGGCAACACGCAGATCGTCGGGTCGTCGCCGGAGATCTTGGCTCGATTGAAGGACGGCAAGGTAGTGGTGCGCCCGCTCGCCGGCACGCGCAAGCGCGGTGTTACGGAGGAAGAAGATCTCGCCCTGGAAGCCGAGTTGTTGGCGGACCCCAAGGAACGCGCCGAGCACGTGATGCTGATCGACCTGGGCCGCAACGACGTGGGCCGCATCAGCGAAACGGGCACGGTGGAAGTGAGCGAGTCGTTCGTGGTGGAGCGCTACTCGCACGTGATGCATATCGTGTCGCAGGTGCAGGGTACATTCCGCGAGGGGCTTGGCTATATGGACGTGCTCAAGGCCACCTTCCCCGCGGGCACGCTGAGCGGTGCGCCCAAGATCCGCGCGCTGGAAATAATCCAGGAACTGGAGCCGTACAAGCGCAACATCTACGCCGGCGCCATTGGCTGGATTGGCTGGTGGGGCGATGCCGATACCGCCATCGCCATTCGCACGGCGGTGATCCAGGATGGCCGTCTGCACGTGCAGGCCGGCGCGGGCATCGTCTATGACTCCGATCCTTCCGCCGAGTGGGAAGAGACGATGAACAAGGGTCGCGCGTTGTTCCGCGCCGTGGCGCAGGCGGCGAAAGGTTTGTGAGCACGCCTCGACGCGTCGCGCTGTCGTGCGCGCTGGGCCTCACCGGCAGCCTGCTGGTGGCGCTTCCGGCCGGTGCGCAGGATGCGCCGCCAGCCTGGCGAGATGATTTCACCTCACGGGTGGAAGTGCTGGCACTGCTGCAATCGCTCAATGCGGACCTGCTCAGCCACCCCAGTGCCACGCTGACGCTGGAGCGCTGGTGCGGCGCGCATCATCTCGCGCCCGAAGCCAAAGTCGTTGCCGAGCGCGTGCAAGGCGTGGACAAGCCACTGCCGCAAGATGCGCGCAAGCAGCTTGAGATCGGTGCCAATGAAGCCGTGCGCTACCGTCGCGTGCAGCTCGTCTGCGGTGGCCATGTGCTGTCCGAGGCAGACAACTGGTACGTGCCTTCCCGGCTTACCGAGGCGATGAATCGCGAGCTCGACAGCAGCGACACGCCGTTCGGCAAGGTGGTGCAACCGCTGCATTTCCGTCGCCAGACCTTGTCGGCCGACCTGCTGTGGTCGCCGCTGCCGCAGGGTTGGGAGACTGGCGCACCGGTGTCATCCGGCACGGCTGCTACGTTGCCGATACCGCACCACGTATTGCAGCACCGCGCCGTGTTGTACGACCAGGCCAATCGCCCTTTCAGCCTGGTAGTGGAGAGCTACACCTCGGATGTGCTGGCGTTTCCACAGCCTGGCCGTTGAGGCGCGTTGGGTCGCGCACAGGGTGCGCTCCTACAAAAGGCAGCCTGGTCCCTGTAGGAGCGCACCCTGTGCGCGACCGTCCCGCGTCGTCGTTACTGTGAGGCCCCGGTGCCGCGAACGGAATGCATACTCACTCCACCGGCACGTCATAAATCACGTTCGGCACCGACACATTCGCCAGCGTGAAATGCCACCACTCCGTCGCGTGTGCGAAAGCCCTCACGCTCCCTCGCCGCCAAAGAGCGACGCGTCCCGCGTTGTCGTTCCTGTGAGGCCGCGTTGCCGCGAACGGAATGCATACTCACTCCACCGGCACGTCATAAATCACGTTCGGCACCGACACGTTCGCCAGCGTGAAATGCCACCACTCCATCGCGTAATTGCGAAAGCCCTCATGCTCCATCGCCGCCTTCAGCAGCATCCGGTTCGCATGCTGCGCCGGCGTGGCCTGGGGTGAATCCGTGTTGGCCTGAGGTCCGAAGAAATCAAAATCGGTGCCCATATCCAGCGGCGCGCAATGCGTGTCGTTGGCGTCGCAGCGAAGCAGGGTGAGGTCCGCCGTCGCGCCGCGGCTGTGGCCGGACACCGGCGCAATGTAATCACCCAGGAGCGCGCGCTTGTCCAGCTCGGGGTAGTGCGCGGCCTTGGTGCGCTGGTCGGCAAGGTCATCGGCCCAGCGCACGAAATGCTTCACCGCGCGCACGGGGCGATAACAGTCGAACAATTGCAGGCGCAGGTGTTGCGGCCGCAAATCATGTTCGACGCGTGCCAGCGCTTCGGCTGCGGGGCGAATCAGCAAACATTTGGGCGCGAGATAACCATCGACCGGCGCGCCGACGAAGTTGTCGCTGCCGGCGTATTTGATGTCCTCGGCGACATCCGGCACCAGCTGGCGGATATCGACCAGCCCGGCTTCGGCGGCCGTTCTTGCCGGAGACAGACTAGGTGCCGAGTCGGCTTCCGCATGCGCCGCCAGCAACAGCGCCGCGACGCAGATCGCGGCACGCAACCGACGGGTCATGGTGCTCCGGTCAACCGGCCGAGTGCTTGGCATCGGCATGTTTCTCCACTTCGCCCCATACACGCAGCAAATTGCCGCCCCATAACTTGGCAATATCGTCGTCGCTGAAGCCCTGGCGGCGCAGCGCCGCGGTGACATTGCGCGTCTGTGACGCATCCATCCAGCCGGTGATGCCGCCACCGCCGTCGAAGTCCGAGGCAATGCCCACGTGATCGATGCCCGCCACATCGACCATATGTTTGATGTGCGCGGCGAAATCGTCCACGGTGGGCAACGGGAAGACCGCATCGATGCGGCGCAAGCCCTCGATATAGGCAGGCAGGTAGTCGTGCTTCTCGCTGTCGTAGGTCTTGTCCCCCGCCTGCTTGGCCACCTGCACCTGCAGCGCCTTCTCGGCCAGGTCGCGGCCCGGATCGAGCTTGAGGAATGCCTTGTAGGCTACCGCCTGGATCACACCGCCCTTGGCCGCAATGGCGCGTAGCAAGTCATCGGAGAGATTGCGCGGGTGATTGATCAGCGCACGCGACGACGAATGAGAGGCGATGATGGGTGCCGTGGACAAGGCCAGCACATCACGCACGCATGCATCGGAGGAGTGCGACACGTCGACCATGATGCCCAGCTGATTGGCACGCTTGACTATGCTGCGGCCGAAGTCGCTGATGCCGGCGTCGCTCAGCGGCGGATCGCCAAGATCCGCCTCCGGCGTGGAACTGGTGCATAGGTCGTTGTGACCCATGTGGGCGAGACCGACATACCGCGCACCGCGCGCATAGGCCGCGTCGAGATTCTTGATGTTGTGGCCGAGCGAATAGCCGTTCTCCACGCCGATCATGGCCGAAAGCTTGCCCGCAGCACGGTTCGCGCGTACCTGTTCCGGCGTCGTGGCGAGGCGGATGCGATCGGGATAGGTCTTGAGCATGAGCGCAATGGCGTCGTATTTGCGCTGCGCCTGCGCCACCGCGTTCGCGTAGCCGGCGGGCGTGAGCGGGCCCTGCGGCACATACACGATGAAAAACGCCGCATTCAGGCCGCCGCGTTCCATTTTGTCCAGGTCGACCCGCAGCACGCTGGAGCTGGCCGCATCGAAGCGGGCGTCATGCATGAAGGCGAAGGGAATATCCACATGGGTATCGAGAGTGACCGGCGGGTCCTGCTGGGCCCACGCCACGCTGCTGCCAAGTGCCATGGCCAGCGCGAGGGCGCGGCCCAAAGTACCGAACATGTCCATGCAGTCCTCCCCAGGATAGTGACGGGCATCGTACAAGTTTGGCGCGGTCGATGCCGCGGCGTGTTCGCTGAGCCATCAGGCGATATGCTCTGAGCCGTGTTTCGAAGTAAGGCTTGCCCATGCGTTGGTTCCCGTTTGCTGCGCTGTGTCTGGTTGCCGTCTGTGGCGCTGCTCCGGTGGCTGCGCGCCAGGATCCGCTTCCCGTGCCGTCCTCGGGCGTCATTGGCATCAACGACGATGCCATGCTCACGGCGGACTTCTGGATTCATCAGCTGGCTCAGCCTGACCGCGTGTTGCTGGATGCCACCGCCATCACGGCGCAGAACACAGCGCTTTTCCAGCGTGATCCGTCCATGCGCGACCTGCACACGCTGCCAACGACGTTGACGCGTGCGCAGGTGCTCGACTGGATCGGAAAAATCTCGAAACTGCCGGAAAAGCCGCTGTACGACGAGCAAGGCGTACGCGTTCCCGCGGACCAGCTACAACAGATCGTCGATCAGCGCGCACTCGACCGCGTGCCGGCGGAGCAGCCCGCGCGTTACGGCCTGGTGGTGAAGCGCGCAGCGCTACGCAGTTTTCCCACCGACGTGCGCGTGTTTACGTCCGACGATGACCAAGACATCGATCGTTTCCAGGAGACTGCCGAGTTTCCCGGCACCCCCGTAGTCATCGTGCACGAAAGCCGCGACGGCCAGTGGCTGTTTGTGGAGAGCCCGCGATACGCGGCCTGGACGCGCGCGGACAACGTAGCCGTGGGCACCCCCGAGCAGGTCTTTAGCTACGTGGCCAAGGCGCCGCAGCGCGTGGTGACGGGTGCCAGCGTCCAAACCGTCTACACGCGCGAACAGCCCGCCGTGTCGCAGCTACAGCTGGACATGGGAGTTGCCGTACCGGTGGATGTCACCCACCCCGCCGATCAGCCCGTCAATGGACAGTCGCCCTATACGTCGTATGTCATCGAGCTGCCGGTACGTACAGCAACCGGCGGGCTAGCGCTCTCGCCCGCGCTGCTGCAGCGGCAGACCGATACGACGGATCACTATCTGCCGCTTACTGAAGCCAACATCCTTCGGCAGGCCTTCAAGTTCCTCGGCGAACGCTATGGCTGGGGCCACGCCTACGATGGCCGCGACTGCAGCGGCTTCGTATCGGATGTGTATCGCAGCATGGGTGTGCAGATGCCGCGCGATACCAGCCGGCAGGCGGTAAGCCCGGTGTTGGCGCATCAGACCTTCAACGCAAAGGACAGCCGAGATACGCGCATGAAGGCAGTCAATGCATTGCAGGTAGGCGACCTGGTCTATATCCCGGGCCACGTGATGATGGTGATCGGGCGATTCAACGGCGAACCGTATGTCATCCATGACACCAGCGGCATCAGCTATCGCGACGGCAGCGGCGCGATGCGGCAGGTCAAACTCAATGCCGTCTCCGCCACGCCTCTGTTGCCTTTGCTGCTGGATGGCCAGCATTCCTATATCGACCGTATGACCAGCATCGTGCGCATTCGGCCCTGAGTGGCGCATGGCAAACACCGGTTTATGCAACAGGAAAAGGTGATCGACTGATATGTCTGTTCTTACAAAAGCGCGCCACCGCTGTCACCCGTCATGGCATCGGTCTTCG
Source organism: uncultured Gammaproteobacteria bacterium (assembly GCA_963783075.1). Taxonomy (GTDB): domain Bacteria; phylum Pseudomonadota; class Gammaproteobacteria; order Xanthomonadales; family Rhodanobacteraceae; genus Dyella. The sequence goes on from CAWAMF010000001.1 coordinate 1,608,139, forward strand.
CGACTGTTTGCCGTATCGCTGATCATCACCGCATTCAGCGCGTTCGCCGGTGGTCACGCCTTGGCGGCGGAAGCCGATACCGCCTGGCGTACATCACGGCAAATGGTGCTGGTGGTCATTCCCGACTGGAACACCAATCACGGCGTGCTGCACGCGTATGAGCGCAAGGGTAGTGCGTGGCAGCCGATCGACAAGGCGCAACCCGTGACCATTGGCAGTGCCGGTGCCGCCTGGGGACTGGGCTTGAACGGCGCGCAGGCGCAGGGCCCACAAAAGCACGAGGGCGATGGCCGCAGTGCGGCGGGTGTGTATCGCATCGGCGAAACCTTCGGCTATGCATCGACAACCTCCACGCAGATGCCTTATCGCGCGCTACAGGTTTCCGATTACTGCATGGATGTCAGCGGCTCGCCGTACTACAACCGCATCGTGGATGAGCGTGAGGTCGGGGAAAAAGGTATTGCCGGTTCCAGTGAGCCGATGCGGCGCGATCTGCATCTCAATGGCGACCAGCTGTACAAGGTCGGCTTCGTCATCGAGCACAACGCTCAGGGTCAGGCGGGTGCAGGCAGCTGCATCTTTGCCCACGTATGGCGATCGCCCACCGACGCCACCGCCGGCTGCACAGCCATGCCCGAATCGGCCATGCGCCAATTGCTGGCCTGGCTGAAGCCGCAGGATCAGCCTGTCTTCGTGCTGTTGCCGCAGGATGAATACGCGCGGTTGCAGAAGGTGTGGCATTTGCCGTCGCTGCCTCCGCAGCGGTAACGCTGCCGTCCCAGGCCGCCTCACGACAAACGTGAGCCGAATGTCATCAGGGCCGCCAGGGCTGCATGTTTCTGGTCGGCGCCCCAAGGCGGCCCTGCCCACTTGCCGAGCGTGGCGACGTCGTCCAGCCATGGGCACGATGATCGCGTGAGCGCGGCCAGTGCTGCCTCGGGGACGAGTCCCAGCGGTATGCCGCACGCGGCAATGGCCGATGCCAGCGCATCGGGAAACAGCGCGCCTTCGGCTTTGTGCATGCGAAGGTGCATCGCGAGTATCTGTTCGGTCGTCCATGCAGGCATGGATGACCCGGTGAGTACGGCGCAGCCGGCGATGTTATGGCCGCTGATGAACAGTTGTCTCAACCATTCGTCGACTCGCTCGACGGCCACGCGACGGGCTGCTTCGACACCACGCTGCACCACTGCCTGCGCCTCGTCTGGCGGCAGTCCCGCGGCGGCGTGATAGGGCTGGCGGGTGCTTGCCGCGTCGCGCGCTTCAACGAGTTCCATGCGCTGGCGTTCGACCAGCCAGGGATGGTCGTCCCGCAGGCCGAGCGCGACCGCGGTCGTCCAACCCGAATGCGCTTTGAAACCTATGGCGATTTTCATCGCTCGCTCCTCGCGACGCGGCTTGATTCTGGTACGCAGGCGGCCATTTCGATAGGGCAGCAGCCACGCGCTTGCTGCAGCGCGGCGCCGCTTTGAGCACAATGCACTTTCCGGCATCGCGCGGCCGTGGCCCGGCGTCTACTCGCCCCAGCTTCGGCACGCTCTGCTCTGCGACGAATTTTTTATTGCAATCAACGAGTTGGCCATTCCATGCTGCTGATGATCGACAACTACGACAGCTTCACCTTCAACCTCGTGCAGTACCTGGGCGAGTTGGGACAGGAGGTGAAGGTGGTGCGCAACGATGCGTTGGACGTGGCTGGCATCCGTGCGCTGCGGCCTTCGCACATCATGATTTCGCCGGGGCCGGGTACGCCGGACGACTCGGGCGTGTCGTTGGATGTGCTGCGCGAGCTGTCGGGGGAGATCCCGGTGTTCGGCGTGTGCCTGGGCCATCAGGCCATTGGCCAAGTGTTTGGCGGCAAGGTGATTCGCGCCAAGCAGATCATGCACGGCAAGACGTCGCCGGTGCGCCATCGCGGCCAGGGCGTGTTCGCTGGTCTGCCGGACCCGTTCGAGGCGACGCGCTACCACTCGCTGGTGGTGGAGCAGGACTCATTGCCCGATTGCCTGGAAGTCACTGCGTGGACGGAAAACGCCGATGGCTCGATCGACGAGATCATGGGCCTGCGCCACAAGACGCTGAACGTCGAGGGCGTGCAGTTCCATCCCGAGTCGATCCTCACCCAGCACGGCCACGACCTGCTGCGCAATTTCCTCGGCTTGCCGTTGAGGCTCGCCGCATGAACGATGTCTCCAGCACGTCTCCGGTGGGCCGACGGGTCACGATTACGCCGCAAGAAGCCTTGCAGCGCACGATCGAGCATCGCGAGATCTTCCACGACGAGATGATCGAGCTGATGCGACAGATCATGCGTGGCGAAGTGAGTCCGCTGATGACCGCGGCCATCATCACCGGCCTGCGCGTGAAGAAGGAAACCGTGGGCGAGATCACCGGTGCGGCGCGCGTGATGCGCGAGCTGTCGGCCAAGGTGGAGCTGCCGGCGCACGAGCATTTCGTCGACATCGTGGGCACCGGCGGCGATGGTGCGTCGAGCTTCAATATTTCCACCGCGTCGATGTTCGTGGCCGCAGCGGCGGGTGCGCGCATTGCCAAGCATGGCGGGCGCAGCGTGTCGTCCAAGTCGGGCAGCGCGGATGTGCTCGAGGCGCTCGGCGCGGTGATCGATCTGCCGCCGGTCCAGGTGGCGCAATCCATGCAGGAAACCGGCATCGGATTCATGTTTGCGCCCAATCATCATCCGGCGATGAAGGTGGTGGCACCGGTGCGCAAGGAAATGGGCGTGCGCACGCTGTTCAATATCCTCGGGCCGCTGACCAACCCGGCCGGTGCGCCGAACATCCTGATGGGCGTGTTCCATCCCGATCTGGTGGGCATCCAGGTACGCGTGCTGCAGGCGCTGGGCGCCAGGCATGCGCTGGTGGTGTGGGGGCGCGATGGCATGGACGAAATCTCGTTGGGCGCCGCGACGCTGGTGGGCGAGCTGCGCGACGGCGAGGTGCGCGAATACGAGGTCGAGCCGGAAGATTTCGGCCTTGCTATGGCTTCCAGTCGCAACCTGCGTGTGGAAAATGCCGAGGAGTCGCGGGCCATGCTGCTCGAAGCACTGGAGGGCCGCCGCGGCGTGCCGCACGATATCGTGTGCCTCAACGCGGGTGCTGCCCTTTACGCCGCCAACGTGGTCGACTCCATTGCATCGGGTATCGATCTGGCCCGCACGACCATTGCCAGTGGTGCCGCCCGTGCAAAAATGGACGCCTTCGTGGCGACCACGCGGCGTCTGTCAGGCAAGGCCTGACACTCACGCCTTCTTCATGCCCTGACCTTGCAAGCTTTCGACATGACCGACATTCTCCAGCGCATCCTCACCCGCAAGACCGAAGAAGTCGCCGAGCGCAGCGCCAGGCTGCCGCTGGTGGAACTGTCCTCGCGCGTCGCGGACCTCCCGGAAACCCGCGGTTTTTCCGCGGCCATCGAAGCCAAGATCGACGCCGGCCTGCCGGCGGTGATTGCCGAAGTGAAGCGCGCCAGCCCGAGCAAGGGTGTGATCCGCACTGATTTTGATCCGGCGGAGATCGCGCGCAGTTACGAGGCCGGCGGTGCGGCCTGTCTTTCGGTGCTGACCGACCGCGACTTTTTCCACGGCAGCGAGGACTTCCTGCAACAGGCGCGCGAGGCGTGCTCGCTGCCGGTGCTGCGCAAGGATTTCGTGATCGATCCGTATCAGGTGTACGAGGCCCGCGTGATCGGCGCGGACTGCATCCTGCTGATTGTCGCAGCTCTCAGCGATGCGGCCTTGCTGGATCTGTCGCTGCTGGCCGCGGAACTCGACCTGGATGTGCTGTGCGAAGTGCATGATGCCGAGGAACTGGAGCGCGCGTTGGCCCTGCCGGTGCCACTCATCGGCGTGAACAATCGAAACCTGCGCACCTTCCAGACCTCGCTGGACACCTCGTTGGAACTGCAGCAACTGATGGAATACGACCGCATCCTGGTCAGCGAGTCGGGCATTCATACGCCCGAAGACGTGGCCGTATTGCGCGACGCCGGCATCAACGCTTTCCTGGTTGGCGAGGCCTTCATGCGCGCTGGCGACCCGGGCAGCGAGCTCAAGCGTTTGTTCGCCGCGAAGTAAGCCATGTCCACAGGGGAATCCAGTGTCATGCCGGCGGCAGCGCCGGATACGAGTGCGTCGCGCACCGTACTGTTCGATTTCGATGGCGTGTTGATTCACGGCGATGCGTTTTCGCTGTTCATGCGCCACCAGTTCCAGCGTTCGCTGCTGCGCAAGCTCGCGGCTTTGCTGGCTTTGCCGTGGATGGCCCTGACGGTGCCGTTCTCACGCACGCTGGCCGCGCGTTCGCTGGTGCATGTCGGCCTGATCGGTCTGAACGAGCGACGCTATCAAGTCGCAGCTCACGCCTTCGCAGCCAGTCTGGTGCGTCGCCCCCGCCAGTTCAGCCGTGACGGTTTGCACGCATTGCGTCGCCACCAGGCTGCGGGCGACCGTGTCATCGTGGTCACTGGCTGCGAGTATGTGCTGGTCAGCCACATACTCGAGCAGCTGGGGCTATCAGATGTCGATGTGCTGGCCTCGCAGCTGCGACCAGGCCTGCTGGGCATGCGTGTGAAGCTGCACAACATAGGCCGTCGCAAGCCGGCGCAGCTGGCCACGCTGGGCGTGCGCGAATGGCAGGTGGCCTACAGCGATGCACTGATCGACGTGCCGATGCTCAAGCCGGCCGCCGAGGCGGTGCTGGTCAACGGCACGCCCAAGCTGTGCAAGAAGATGGAAAAGGCGCTGGGACGCACCGTCACCCGGGTCGATTGGTTCTAGCCCGCGATCACCCACCCCTGTAGGAGCGCACCCTGTGCGCGACCACGGCGTCGCCGCCTCGTAGGGTTGTCGCGCACAGGGTGCGCTCCTACAAAAAAGCACGAAACTGCCTTGCATCATCGCCTTCGGGTAATTACGTTAGCACTAACGCAATTACCCGAAGGCGGGTCCCATGTACCTTTCATCCCTCGGCGAACTCGCGCTGGGTAGCCGACTCAAGGCCCTCAGCGATCATTTCTACGCCTCGGCCGACGAGGTCTACCGCGCCTGCGGCGCCTCCATCGAATCGCGCTGGTTTCCGGTACTGCGCTATTTATGGGAGAACGGCGAAACCACCGTCAGTGACGTGGCGACGGCAATCGGCCAGACGCATTCCGCCGTCAGCCAACTTGCCGACAAGCTGGTTCGCGCTGGGCTGGTCAAGCGTCGCAAGGATGTAGAAGACGGCCGCCGTAGCCTGTTGATGCTCACCGCCAAGGGGCGCAGCGCGCTGACGGCACTGGGACCGACCTGGGTGGCAGTGCGGCGGGGCGTCATTGCGTCGTTGGGCGAGGATGGCGCTGCGTTGCTGGCCGCTCTGGCCGCCGCCGAGAAAGCGCTGGGCGAACGGCCGCTGGTCGCCACCATCCTGGCCCAGCATGCCGCGTTGAAGTCGGCGCAGCTGGAGATCGTGCCGTACCGGCCGGCCCTGAAGGAGCACTTCTACCGGCTCAATGCGGCTTGGCTGGAGCGCCACTTCCGCATCGAAGATATCGATCGGGTCATGCTCGGCGACCCGGAAACCTACGTGCTTGCGCCGGGCGGTGCCATCTTCTTCGCCGTGTTGGGCGGCGAAGTCATCGGCACCTGCGCGCTGTTGCAGGAGTCGCCCGGGGTCTATGAGCTTTCCAAGATGGGCGTGGACGAGACTTTTCGCGGCCTGGGGGCAGGGCGCCAGCTGCTGGACGCGGCCATTGCCGAATTCAAGCGGCGCAAGGGCAAGCAGCTGTTCCTGGAATCCAACAGCCAGCTGAAGACGGCGTTGCGTATGTACGAGCAGGCGGGCTTTGTGATGCAACCCTCCACGCGTCCCGGCTCGCATTACGAGCGGGCGGACGTGTACATGGTCTATGGGGCGAAGGTCTCGAAGCGGGCGCCGGCAGCGCGCAGGGCTGCGAAAGAGGGCTGAGCCAGCAGATCTCCGCCCGTCATCCCAGCCCGCGCTGGGATGACGGACGTATATTTTCGAACTTAACGGGTGCCGCGCACCACGATGGTTTTGCCGGCCACGTCAATCATGCCCTGCTCCTCGAGCTGCTTGAGCACGCGGCCCACCATTTCGCGGGAGCAACCCACGATACGGCTCACTTCCTGGCGCGAGATGCGGATCTGCGTGCCTTCCGGATGAGTCATGGCGTCCGGTTCCTGGCACAGGTCCAGCAGGGTGCGGGAAATGCGATTGGTGACGTCCATGAAGGCCATGCGGCTGACCTGGCGCGAGGTGCGCAGCAAACGGTTGGTCAGCTGGGCGCCAATGGCGAAGAGAATCTTCGGGCATTCCTCGCGCAGCGGTCCTTCCATCAGCTGGAACAAACGCTCGTAGCTGATCTCAGCCATTTCGCAGGCGGTACGGGTACGCACCATGGATTCGCGCTGGGCCTGCTCCACGAACAGCCCCATTTCGCCGATGAACTGGCCACGGCTCAGGTACGCCAGGATCAGCTCGCGACCTTGTTCGTCCTCGGTGCACACGGCCAGCGAGCCGTCGATGATGTAGTACAGCGTGTTGGCCGGATCGCCGGGACGGATGATGGCCGTCTTGCCCGGATAGCGACGCCGGTGACAAAGCGCCAGGAAGCGCTCCATCGATGCCGGGTCCGGGGCAAAGTTGGCTGGCGCTTGGGAACGTTCAAAAGCTTGTTGTAGCTGATATTTAAGTTGCGCCACGTTGTGTCCCGTAGATTCAAGACGGGGCCCGCAAGCGGCCCCCGAGTGTCCAATCCTTCCCCCCTCCGGGCATTATGGCAAACTAACATGACCTGCCGAAGGTTCAGTTTTCTCTTTTTTTGCCGCATACTTCACGGTCTTTCGGACGCGATCCCCTTGTCGCGATCCGGTCACAAGGGTCGCGGAAGCTTATGCCTTCGCGTCAATTTTTCCAGCGGGGACCCTTGTCGCTAACCCGCCTCTACTGCTGGCCACGTCGCCCGGCCATGGAGAGTCGTTGTGGTTAAACCCCTTCCCCGCCTGCGTCTGCAGGGCTTCAACAACCTGACCAAGGCGTTGAGCTTCAACATCTACGACATCTGCTATGCGGTGTCCGAAGAGCAGCGTCAACGCTACATCGAATACATCGATGAGCAGTATGACGCCGATCGCCTTACCCAGATCCTGACGGATGTGGCCGAGATCATCGGTGCCAACATCCTGAACATTGCACGCCAGGACTACGATCCGCAAGGCGCGTCCGTCACCATCCTCATTTCCGAGGAGCCGGTGGTAGAGAAGCTGGGTCGCGACACCATCTCCGGTGCCGTGGTGGCGCATATGGACAAGAGCCATATCACCGTCCATACCTACCCGGAAACGCATCCGCACAACGGCATCGCGACCTTCCGTGCGGATATCGACGTGGCCACCTGCGGCGTGATCTCTCCGCTGAAGGCCCTGAACTACCTGATCGACAGCTTCGAGTCGGACATCGTCATCGCGGACTACCGCGTGCGCGGCTTCACCCGTGACGTGAAGGGCAAGAAGCACTTCATCGACCACAAGATCAACTCGGTGCAGGACTATCTGGCCAAGCACATCCGCCAGAAGTACGAGATGTTCGACGTGAACGTGTACCAAGAGAACATGTTCCACACGAAGATGCACATCAAGGACTTCGACCTTGATACGTATCTGTTCGAGGCGCATGCCGACGATCTCTCGTTCAAGGAACGCCAGCGCATCGAATCGCTGCTGCGCCGCGAGATCGAAGAGCTCTTCCACGGCCGCAACCTGATGTAACGAAAAACCCGCCGAAAGGCGGGTTTTTTTCAGGGGACTCCCTGTAGGAGCGCACCCTGTGCGCGACCGCAGTGCTATGGCGTTACCTCTTCGTAGGCTTGTCGCGCACAGGGTGTGCTCCTACAGGGGCGTCGTCGATCAAACCCGATACGCCACCGCTTTCATCACCATCGAACTCAGGTGCATCAAGCCAGGCAACGGAAACGGCAGGTCAATCCCGCCACGCACCCGGGCCTCGTGCGCATGGCGCACCTCATCCGCCTGCATCTGTGACAGCACCGCGCGTGAGCGCTCGTCCTGAACCGGCAGCTTGTCGAGGTGTTCCTCCAGGTGCGCTTCCACCTGGCGCTCTGTCTCCACCACAAAGCCCAGGCTCACCGGGTCGCCCGCCAGCGCGGCGGCTGCGCCGATCACGTAGCTGCCGGCGTACCACAGTGGATTGAGCAGGCTGGGGCGGCTATCGAGTTCTTTGAGACGATCGGCGCACCACGCCAGGTGATCGGTTTCCTCGTCTGCCGCGTGCTGAAGATGCACACGGTTCTCTTCACTACGTGCCAGCGCGGCCTGACCGTCATAAAGCGCCTGCGCGCAGACCTCGCCGGTGTGGTTGATGCGCATCAGCCCAGCGGCGTGGCGGCGCTCCGCGTCGTCCATGTCGGCTTCGTCGAAAGCGTCGGCCGGGGAGGGCCGGGCAGCTTCCGGTGCGCCGGCCACGGTCTCCAGGGCGCGCTCGATGCCCGCGAGCAGGCGGTCGAGCGGGGAAAGCGTGCGTGCGTTCATGGCGAAATCTCCAGTTGCTGCGCCAACAGGGTCAGCGGGTGCATGTGCGGCCAGCGTCGACCGTCGGCGTCCATGCCTGCGGCGAGGTGCAGGCGACAGCCGATATTGGACGACAACAACTGCTGCGGCGCCAAGGTGGCGATCTGTCCCAGTACGCCTTCGCGCAGACGCGCAGCGCGCTCGGGAAATTCCAGCATGTGTGAGCCCGCCGCGCCGCAGCAGTGCGGGGGGCGGGGCACCACGGCGACATCCAGTTCGGGCACCTGGCGCAGCAGGCTCTGCAGCGCCGTCTCACTGCGCGCCACATTGAGCTGGGTGCATGGCAGGTGCAGCGCGACGCGGCGCGCTAAGGGGCGAAATGCAAGGCGTTCGGCGCGCGCAGCCAACAGAGTGACCGGGTCGGCCACGGTGACGTCAGGCAAGGCGCGGCGCAGTGTGCCCAGGCAGCCGGGTGTAATGGTGATGAGCTGCGCGGCGCCCGACGATAGCCACGCCTCACGCACGCGCTCGGCCAGCCGGTCGGCCGTGGCCATTTCTCCGCCATGCAGATCGATAGCTCCGCAGCAGAAGGCTGGCAGGCGCCTTACCGAATAACCCGCTGCCTGTAGCAGGACAACGGCGGCACGTTCAGCCCTGGCGTCTTCCACGCTGGCCACGCAGCCGGGAAACAGCGCGATGACGGGCCGGTCGGTGCCTGCGTGCTCCCGCGGCGGCGGTAGCACGTCGTCGCGCTCCACCGCCCAGGTATCCAGTGCGGCGCGCCAGGCCGAATGGGCCGGCAGGCGGTTCGCAAGCCGTGTTTTCCATCGCGCCAGGCCAGTGGCACTCCCTGCACTGACCGCCAGACGCAGCAGAGTGGGCTGTTTCAGCAGGGCGAGCAGTTCGCGCGGCCGTCTTGGCGATGGGCCGGTGAGCGCGCGCGTTTCCACCAGCAACTCGCCGTAGTTGACGTTGGCCGGGCAAACACGCTCGCAGTTCAGGCAGCCCAGGCAGTGATCGAGGTGCTCGCGCAGCTCGGCGGTAGGCTCGGCCGCACCCCGCGCGAGCGCGGCAGCAATGGCTATACGCCCGCGCGGCGACTCGGCTTCGTTGCCATCCAGGGCATACGTGGGACACACCGGCAGGCATAATCCACACTGCACGCACTGGTCGGCGAGGGCAGCGATATGTTGTTCTCGAGCATGGGGGGGCTTTTCAAGCGCCATAGCGATCATGCTATCATCGCCAGCTCGCAGCCCGCCGGTCGGTGGGCTTGCGCGATTGATGAAAACTCCGTTATCATCTCGCGCCTTTGTTCCACCGATTACGTGTACCGCCCATGAGGCGGCAGACTAGGTATTCTGAAATGAAAACGTTCAGCGCCAAGCCGGAAAGCGTCAAGCGCGATTGGTTCGTGATTGATGCTACGGATAAGACGCTCGGTCGCCTGTCGACCGAGATCGCCCGCCGCCTGCGTGGCAAGCACAAGCCGGAGTTCACCCCGCACGTCGACACCGGCGATTACATCGTCGTGGTCAACGCCGAGAAGGTGGCCGTCACGGGTGCCAAGCTGGACGACAAGATGTACCACCGCTTCACCGGCTATGTCGGCAACCTGAAGACCACGAGTCTGAAGGATCTGCTCGCTACCCATCCGGAGCGCGTCATCGAAATCGCCGTCAAGGGCATGCTGCCGAAGAATCCGCTCGGCCGCGCGATGTACCGCAAGCTCAAGGTGTACGGCGGTGCCGAGCATCCGCATACCGCACAGCAGCCGCAGGCGCTGGAACTCTAAGGAACCATCATGGCTATCCAGCAGAATTACGGCACCGGCCGCCGCAAGACCTCCGCCGCTCGCGTGTTCCTGCGCAAGGGCAAAGGCGAGATCATCGTCAACGGCAAGAGCCTCGAGCAGTTCTTTGGTCGCGAGACTTCGTGCATGATCGTGCGCCAGCCGCTCGAACTGATCGAAGCCGCTGACAAGTTCGACATCAAGGTGACGGTCGCCGGCGGTGGTATCACCGGTCAGGCCGGTGCGATCCGTCTCGGTATCGCTCGCGCCCTGATCGAGTACGACGAAACCCTGAAGTCGCCGCTCCGCAAGGCCGGCTTCGTGACCCGCGACGCCCGCGAGGTCGAGCGCAAGAAGGTCGGTCTGCATAAGGCCCGCCGCGCTACCCAGTTCTCGAAGCGCTAATTCTCTTCGGAGAGTTGCTTCGACGGTACGGTGCACCAAGTCAGAGCGCACCGCTCCGCAGGGTTTTGGGAGATCGTCTAACGGTAGGACAACGGACTCTGACTCCGTTTATCTAGGTTCGAATCCTAGTCTCCCAGCCACATCAAGGCTCCGCTTCGGCGGGGCCTTTTTGTTTTTGGCTCTGCATAAGAGTTTCAAGGCATACGGGGCTCGTCCCGAGACCGGCGGGAAGCCGGTCGAACGACGACGGTGTTCCCACATTGTTCCCACAACGTTCCCACATAGCTCTCAAGCGGCAACGCTTTTTCTATCGGCGACGCATCCCAGGTTCACGCTTGGAGATCAGCCTGCCGCTGGGCACAAGCGACTATCGCGAGGCGCAATACCTCGCTAGGATGCTCGACCGCAAGTTTGTGCGGTTGATGGCTTCCCTCTCTTCTATGGTTGATCTACAGAGCGTGCTCCGACGCGAGCTCCTTCGTGTCATTGAGAATGACAGGCAACGCCATATCGCTACTCCGGCGGGCCGCCCGGTCTACGCCCATGCAGTCGAGGGCTGGAATGTGCTCGCTGCTGATCTTGAGCAGGTTGATCTTGACCTCGCGGATGCGCGACGTGACCTGGCGCGTCGACACACACCTGGAATCGAGGAGTGGGTGGATGACGTAATGGCCGAATTTGGGATACCCCAAGAGCGGCGTGCTGAGCTGACCTTGGGCCTCGCTCAAGTGCGGATTCAGGGTCTGGAGCAGTCGCGCAGGCATCTCCAGTTTGGCATCACGCCTGAGGTGTCCGCTCAGGCGCCAGTTAGCGCTCCTGTCCCCTTGGCTTCGTTAGAGGCGCCCTTAGAAGGTCCGAAGCTGTCGGATCTCCTACCCGGGTTCATTGAGTTCATGACCACCGAATCTGACTGGCGGCCGCAAACAGTTCTGCAGAACAAGAACACATACCGCATGTTTGAGCGGCTTTGTGGTGATCTGCCTGTTCAGGCATACAAAAAACGTCATCTAGCTCAGATGTACGACCTCCTGCGTGCGCTGCCCGCCATGTACGGAAAGGCAGCCCGATGGAAAGGCATGACTCCTATGGAGATCGCGGAGTCGACCAAGGATGAAGATCTAGAGCGGCTCGCGATGAAGACGTTGAAGCGTCACTTTGCGGCATTGGGCACGTTTTTTACGCACCTGATCAAGCGCGGCCAGTATGAGGGCGCGAATCCAGCCCACGGTTCGACTTCCCAATGAAGGGGCGTGCAAATCAGAAGCGGAAGATGTGGGAGGGCGACAAGCTCAAGCGGCTCTTCGAATCACCCGTGTGGACTGGATGCAAATCGAAGGCGAGCCGGGGTAAGCCGGGGACATGTGTCATCAAGGATGACAAGTACTGGCTTCCATTGCTTGGCCTATACCACGGGAATCGGCTTGAAGAGTTCGCGCAGCTCGCACGGGAAGATGTTCGCCAAGAGGACGACATCATCTATCTCGATATCAACGATGAGGGAACGAAGCAGGTAAAGAACGACCAGTCAAAACGTCGAGTGCCGATTCATCCAAAGCTGATCGAGCTTGGGTTTCTGGAGTATGTGGATGCCATTGCCCCGGCACCAGGTGACGCGATCTTTCCACAATTGTCCCTGGGGACCTTTGAAAAGCGTGGACACTCGTTCTCGCAGTGGTGGACTCGCTATCGACGTCAGATTGGTCTCTATGAGAAAGCCCTCGACTACCACTCATTCCGGCACGGCGTGACCACCAAGCTCTATGCCGCAGATGTATCGGAGCCGATCATCGACGAACTGACCGGTCATGAAGGGCAGGGAACGAGTCGGCGTGTCTATAAAAAGGACATGCCGCTGAGGAAACTCTATGAGGCTATTGCAAAAGTCGAGTGGCCGGAGGTCGCTATTTGATCAGCTGAAATGTTTCGTCCCGAACTTTTGAGAGGGTACTTTGGCTGGGTTCGGAGTTACACCCCTGGCGGCTCCTATACGGAGACCGTTTTGATCCGAACTTCGATTTTCTCGTCGAGCCCAGGTGCCATGATCTCAAAGGATGGCGCCCTATCGCTTTCGATGAGGTTGTCGCTGGGAGCTGGGTAAACAAGCTCCAGATGGCGGCACCGATAGCGTATGGCGTATGCCAAGAGCTGATAAATATCCGTTTGCTGGACGCCCCACCGAGGGTCTTGATGATCGAGCCGCTTCCACTTGGCATCAAGAATTCTGGCAATTCTTGTGGGGACTCCATCCGAAGCGGGGTGCCAAATGATTACGTCTGGCTTCAATTCGAACGCCTCTTCGCCATTTGATGTGGCTAGTGCCAGTTTGGGGCCTTGCGTGCTGACTACGTACGCTTCTCCAGCCGCCACCTCTTCAAGTCGGCTTACATGGGCCTCGAATAGTTTGTTCATGTCAAACAGTAAGCCTGGTGCATCTGTTACTGCCGCGCTCATCGAGGGGCTGTTCATGGACAGCAACCATTCGCACCACTTTAAAACGGGCTCATAGCGCCGAGTCGTACGATTGCGGGGCAGTCGAGCAACGTCAGCTGCAGTCATCGAGATAGAAGTGATGCCGGCAAATCTGGCATGCGTTTCGAACCATCGACGCCGGGTGGAAGGGTGGCTCCCCCAGCTTTGACAGATATTGAGCGTGGCACGTATCGCTCGGTTATACGCGTTATCGCCCGTGAACTCGTCGTGCTCGCAATGCAGCAGGTGGGGGCGAGTGAGGTTGCGCCTTATGTGGCCGTGTATATGAAGTCGCCCCTTCAGGACTGACAGATCATCCACGTGCGTTACGTAGCGGGCCAAGAGTCCCCGTCGTGCCTGTTCCAGAGCACAACCCAAAAAGGTGTCGATAAAGACATCAAGAAGCGGGGCGTTGACGGTGCGCTGCGGTACTGCACCAACGTTGGTCATGGTGATCTGGCGCGCATGATGAAGCATATTGAGTAGCGCGGCGCGCGACCTATCCAGTTCGTTCGCCTTCCGGGTATCGGATATGCCCAACTTTGGCAGAATCTCCAGCACGCAGGATGGCAATCGCACGATGCCGCAAAGTTGAGCAAGCTTCACACCGCCGGCTACCTGCTCACAAAACCCCTTGCGAAGACGATTTAGTGATAAGAGCGCCGACGCTTCGGCTTCGCTGATCCACGCAGTTTCCTTGGCACCGACTACTGGGCCAGCCCCGTCTGCCACGGGAATGACCTCATGCTCCAGCACGGAGATGACGCGTAGGCGTTCCATCAGGTCGCGACGCGTTCTGGGAATGAGGTGCTTTCGGTGTCGGTTGATTCGGATGGTGAGACTGGAGCAGCCTGAGCAGCGCCGTAAAGACCCAGGATGTCTGCTTCAGTCCAGGACGATGCATCGCTAACTGAGAATGCGCGCAGTACTTCGGAGCCGACCACTTGTTTCGCCCCTGGAAAAAGTTCTGTCGGGGATAGCGGGCGAGACTTGAAGAACACGCTTTCCTTATTGGTTCCGGTCAGGGCCAGCCGAACTCTCTCAAGGTCTTCAAAGAAGTATTCCTCAAGCAGGGGGATAATCTGCTGGGATAGCACCTCTTTGAGCTTCTCAAAGGTGTGGATGCCCATGAAATAGGCCTGACCAACAAGGTGGTCGCGATCAAGTAAGTACTCAAGTCGGTCATTAATGCGTTGAAGTAGCCTGGGCAATTCGATGGCGCCGACTGTTGCGGGCTCAATCTGGTGCGGCTCTGGCGGACACTCCTGAAACCGAAAGCGCCGCCGCAGCGCGATGTCCATCATCGCAATCGAGCGATCCGCAGTATTCATTGTTGCGACAATGTTGAGATTGTCCGGTACTCCCAGTCGCTCGTTTAACCCAGGCAGAGTAACCCAGGTTCCTTTTTCATCCGGCCTGCTGCCAGCAATAACGCGCTTGCTCGGTTCAATCAGGGTAATTAGTTCACCAAAGACTTTGGCGACGTTAGCTCGATTGATCTCGTCGATGAAAAGCGTGTATTGCGTGGTTGGATCGCTATGCGCCTTTTCGCAGATCGTCAGGAATGGCCCTTTCTGGAACGTGACCGCGATACCGCCACCGCTGGGCGAAGCTACCGGTCGAAGGCCGCCAACGAAGTCTTCGTAAGCGTAACTGGGGTGGAAAGCCACAAAGTCGTATTCGTCACCTTCCTCGAAGACAGCCTTCATTTGAGCCTGAAGGCGGTATGTTTTGCCGGTGCCTGGTGGGCCGTACAAGATGAGGTTCGTAGCCGTTCGTGGCGACGGTGCTGCGCCCGAATCGACGTCACTATCGTAGTCGGGACTTTCTTCCTCTACAGTCGACAACGTCCGAATCGCTGATTCGCTCGTTGCCAAGCTCCCTTCGGTGGAATCTTTAGGAGGCGTCGCAGCTTGCTTCATCAGTGTCCCGACTGGCGTCTCGTAATAGTCCACCCCGCCTGGGTACTGCATTTCCAATCGCTTGCGTAGCTCAAGTAGAGCCGCGTCCATTGCCGGCCGGCTATTGCCCAATGCGGGGCTCCATATCTTGTGTGCGCGCGCGACTTTGAACTTATGCGTTTGGCTGAAAATGCGCTCGAAGATGTCGGGGAAGAACACGTGGCACAGAGTGTGGTACAGCTGACGGCCTTTGCCCGATGGGATGCCATCCAGCCACTTAGAGAACGCTTGGCCGTCCTCCAATAATGAGTGGCGTTCAGTTTGTTCCTTGGAGATGAGGTCGGAAAACGCTTCGATAGCGAAAACCATCTCCATCCACAAATATAGGTTGTATCCCGGTCCAGCGCTTCCCAGTCCGGATAGGACTTCTGGGGCAAGAAAAGGCGAATCCGTTGGGAATGGTCCTGGCGGATTTATATCCCAGATGTACTTAATTCTGTCTGCCTTGTATGCAGGAGCCAGATTTGTTGGGGCCAGCTGCACGATCCAGAAGAGCTCTGCCATCAAGGCAACGGCCCCAGGAGCGCATAGAGCCAACTGTCCAGTGAGCTTGCTATAGAAATTACCATCGCCTATGTCAGGCTGGTTGACGTAGTTATCTGTGAGCTCTTCAAAATGGGCGGCCGTCCATAGGGTATGGCCATCCAATAGAAGTGAACGCTGCTCCATTAGACAGCGTTGCTTGAACTGGTCGGCAGCTTCGAATACGCGGGGTGCGTGGTTGAAGTGCGGAGAGAATCTGCTCATTTACCCGTGCTCCGAGTAGCTGTTGTTAGTTCTGCCTTTGGCTCTACTTCTGCACCTTACTCGGTGCCTCAGCCACGGCGAAGGCAATGCGCTGAAAGACATGCAGATATCGAACACGTACGAGGCTATAGCGAAGCTCGAATGTCTTGAGTGGTTCTCTGAGCCAGCTACGTATTTTTTGTCAAAAATTTCCGTTGGGGTATCAAACGAAGTCGGAGTCGTGGATACCCCCCGGTAGGGGCCTTGCGTGTAGGTCCAGGATCATCAGGTCGGTTCCTCGTACGTGTTGGAATCCAAGCTGGCTATAGTGACTCTTGAGGCGCTGAAGGGCGCTGCGCTTGCTCTTGGTGAGAGAGCTCAGCTGCAACCCATCGCTCCAGTTCTCCGAGCGTGCGGCCCCAGCCTCGAACTGCAAAGGGTACGGTTTGATTGCCGCGATACGGCATCCCATGGACATATGGCGAAGGAAGGTCCTCATGCACTGAAGTCCAAGGCCTCGTCCACGGTAGAAGGGAAGCAGCTCTACTCGATCAATGATCAGCATGTTGCGGCTGTACGCAAACTCCTCATTAAGCAAGCGCATCACAGCGGGGCTGAAATTGCCGGCCTCGTGGCCAATCAGTGATAGGTACGGCTCTGTTGCACCGTCTAGGTCGAGGACATCCAGGGCGCCTAGTCCGACTTCTTCGGCACCTTCCAGATCGACGATGAACACTCGAGAGCGTCCTGCGTGCACGCCTGACTCCGAGTCAATCAGCTCGCCCTCGTGCTCTCCGAGATATGTGTGCTCGTTGCCAAAGCTTGTCAGCTCTCGCTTTAGCTCAATGCGTAGCGTTCGATCTTCCGAATAGGCTTCATCGGCTTGAGCTTGGCTCTTCATCAGATCCGGTCCTCTCCTTAGGTCCTGGTGCAGTTTGACCGGTTCAAAGTATTGGTACAAGATGGAGTAACGAACGTAAGGCGATTTTGTACTATGGTTAACCAATGAAGATCGTCTGTTATCTGCGAGTTTCCACACGCCGCCAGGGCACCAGCGGACTCGGGCTTGAGGCGCAGCGCGCGGCCATCGATTCCTTTGCCCAGCAGCGGAACGGCCGCATCATCGACACCTTCACCGAGATCGAAAGCGGGAAGGTCAACACCCGCCCTGAGCTGGCGAGGGCGCTGCACCTCGCTAAGGTCACTGGGGCCACGCTGGTTATCGCCAAGCTGGACCGACTCTCGCGTAATGCGGCCTTCCTGCTCACTCTGCGCGATAGCGGGGTGAAGTTCATTGCGGCGGATATGCCCGATGCCAATGACCTCACCGTGGGCATCATGGCGTTGGTGGCGCAACAGGAGCGGGAGGCTATCTCCAGGCGCACTAAGGAGGCACTGGCGGCTGCGAAGGCCCGAGGGGTGCGTTTGGGTAACCCCAATGGAGCGGCTGCGCTCCGACGCGCAGGGCAGGGGAATGCTGCCAGTATCGAAGCCATCCGTAGCTTTGCGGATAGTCATGCACGCAATCTCAAGCCCGTACTCGACGCGCTAGCTGAAGAGGGCGTAGTCAGCCTTGGCGCGGTGGCGGCTGCCCTAAACGAGCGAGGGATGCTTACTCCTCGTGGCGGGAAGTGGCACAAGAGCAGTGTGCGCAACCTCATGGGCCGTCTTGAGGCATGACAGTCAGTAAGGCAACCCGGATACTTGTCTGACAGATAGCAGGAGTAAGAAGTAAGTGGCAGCCGATCTAGTCGCAGTTGAGAACCGCCTTTGGGCCGCAGCCGATCAGCTGTGGGCAAATACCGGCCTCAAGCCCTCCGAGTTCTCCACGCCCGTACTCGGGCTGATCTTCCTGCGTTATGCCGACAAGCGCTTCACCGAGGCGCAGGTCAGGCTCACCGCCAAGGGGCTGGAGCCAGACGACCTGGAGCCTTACGACTACCAAGCCGAGGGTGTGCTTTATCTACCGGATGAGGCGCGCTTCTCTTACCTCTGCACCCTCACCGAAGGCGATAACCTCGGCAAGGCCATCAACAACGCCATGGCACTGGTGGAGGCCAACAACGACGACCTGAAGGGCGTACTGCCGCGCAGCTACAACAATCTGCCCAACCCTACCCTGGTCGAGCTGCTGCGCCTGCTGGCGCCGGTTGATCTAGAAGGTGACGCCTTCGGCAAGGTGTACGAGTACTTCCTCGGCAAGTTCGCCATGAAGGAGGGCCAGAAGGGTGGCGTGTTCTACACGCCCACCAGCATCGTGCGGCTGATCGTGGAGATCATCGAACCCTACCACGGACGCATCTTCGATCCCGCTTGCGGCTCCGGCGGCATGTTCGTGCAGTCTGCAGCGTTCGTGGAGCGCCACCACAAGCGACGCCAGCCACGAGCTCAGCGTTTCGGCACAGAGAAGGCCAGCGATACAGTAAGGCTGGCCAAGATGAATCTGGCCGTGCATGGCTTGTCCGGCGAGATCAGCGAGGCCAACAGCTACTACGACGACCCGCACAAGAGCGTGGGCCACTTCGACTTCGTGATGGCCAATCCGCCCTTCAACGTCTCCGGGGTGGACAAGGATCGGCTCAAGGCGACCCGCGGCTTCCGCTGGGCCTGCCCAAGACGGACAACGCCAACTACCTGTGGATTCAGCTACTTCGCCTCGGCGTTGAATGAAAAGGGTCGCGCGGGCTTCGTCATGGCCAACTCGGCCGGCGACGCGCGCGGCAGCGAGCTGGAGATCCGCAAGCAGCTGATCGAGAGCGGCGCGGTGGACGTGATCGTCAGCGTGGGCACCGAACTTCTTCTACACCGTCACCCTACCGTGCACGTTGTGGTTCCTCGACAAGGCCAAGGCGCACGAAGGCAAGCGCGCGCGACCAAGTGCTGTTCCTCGATGCCCGCGCACATCTATCGCCAGGTGACCCGCGCGATCGCGACTTCACCGAGGAGCAGATCGAGTACCTCGCCAACATCGTGCGGCTGTACCGCGGCGAGAAGCCGGAGTTCGAGGCGGGTAGCAAGGCGACACTCGACGGGCGATTCCCCAAGCTGCGCTATGCGGATGTGGCTGGATTGTGCAAGGTAGCCTCGCTGAAAGAGATAGAGGCTCAGGGTTGGAGCTTGAATCCAGGGCGATACGTGGGCGTGGAGGATCGGGTAGCAGACGATTTCGATTTTGCCGAGCGGCTAGAGGGGCTAAACGAGGAACTGACGTTCCTCACCACTCAGGGCCGAGAGTTAGAGGCAACTATTCAAGACGCGGTCTCAAGAATGCTTGAGGCTACGCGATGACATTAGCGAATTCGAAGATCGTACTCAGCGATGTCTGTGAGGCAATCATTGATTGCGAGCACAAGACTGCACCTACTCAGTCCGAAGGCCATCCTTCAATTAGAACGCCGAACATCGGTCGAGGGCGTCTGATTCTTGATGGTGTCAACAGGGTGTCCGATGAGACCTACAAAACATGGACGCAACGCATGGAGCCGCAGGCGGGTGACCTCATTTTGGCGCGTGAGGCACCCGTGGGTAATGTGGCGATCATCCCTAGGTGTCTAAAGGTCTGCTTGGGGCAGCGCACGGTATTGATTCGTCCCAATAGGCGCAAGGTGCTTGCCGAGTATCTCGTCTACCTGATGCTCGGAGACGAGATTCAGGGGCGCGTTCAGTCGCTATCCAATGGGGCAACTGTTCATCATCTGAACATGAAGGATATTCGGAACCTTCAGTTGCCGACATTGCCTGATCTGGAAGAACAGCGCCGCATCGCCTCAATCCTTTCCGCCTACGACGACCTGATCGAGAATAACACGCGGCGCATCGCGATACTGGAGGAGATGGCGCGGCGTATCTATGAGGAGTGGTTTGTGCGGTTCCGCTTCCCGGGCCATGAAAGTGTACGGATGATTGAGTCGGAGCTCGGGCCGGTGCCGGAGGGCTGGGAAGCCGTCCGCATGGAGGACGTTTGTGTGCGAATCACCGACGGCTCGCACCGTAGTCCAAAATCAATCGAGGTCGGTAAGCCGATGGCGTCGGTCAAGGATATGCACGACTGGGGAATCAATATCGCCACCTGTCGGCAGATCGACGAGAGCGAGTATGAAGAACTGGTGCGGAACGACTGCAAGCCAAGACTAAATGACGTCTTGATCGCTAAAGACGGCAGTTACTTGAAGCACACGTTTGTCGTTGATGAGGAGAAAGACATTGTGGTCCTCTCTTCCATTGCGATCCTCCGGCCCAACGGTCGCATGTTACCGAACCAGCTCGCGTATGTACCTGCGACAGCCGGATGTTGTCAGTCGGATGAAGGGATACGTTTCGGGTGTGGCCATCCCTCGAATAGTGTTGCGCGATTTCCGACAGTTCCTTGTGCTGCTGGCACCTGAAGAGATGCAGCATGCGTGGGCAGCACTCTGCGATCCAATGCTGAGTCTGTGCAGAAATCTCGTGCGGCAGAACGAAAGCCTCCGTGTGACCCGTGACCTTCTCCTGCCCAAGCTGATCTCTGGCGAGCTGGACGTGTCTGAACTGCCTATCCCAGAGGCGGCCGCCGCATGACTCCCGTGTCCGGCATCAGGGAAGTGTCGGCCACCTATGGTGAATTGGAGCTCGTCGAACAGCCTGCGATTGAGCTGCTGCAAGAGCTCGGCTGGAGCTATAGGAACCTCTTTACCGAAACCTTCGGCCCTCTGGGGACCGAAGGGCGCGAGAACGAACATCAGGTGATTCTGCTGCGCCGCCTGCGGGCCGCGCTGGAACGACTCAATCCGGGCCTGCCGATTGAGGCCTACGAACAGGCCATCGAGCAACTTGCGCAAGATCGCTCCAAGCAGATCGCGGTGTACGCGAACCGTGAGCTGTACCAACTGCTGAAAGACGGCGTGAAGGTCACGATCCCCGACGAGCACGGCGGCCAGGTCGTGGAAACGCTGCGAGTGATCGACTGGACCATGTCGCACAACAACGACTTTTTCCTGACCTCGCAGATGTGGGTGGCTGGCGACATGTACCGCCGCCGTTGCGACTTGCTGGGTTTCGTCAACGGATTGCCGCTGGTGTTCATCGAGCTAAAGCGGCCCAGCGTACCGCTCAAGAGCGCCTACGACGACAACCTGCGTGACTACCGGGGCCAGTCGATCCCCCAGTTGTTTCACCCAAATGCATTCATCCTGCTGTCCAATGGGCTGGACACTCGCGTTGGTACGCTAACCAGCGCGTGGGAACATTTCTTCGACTGGAAGCGGGTGCTGGAGGAAGACGAGCCGGCGCCACCCCGTCAGGTATCGCTGGAGGTTGCCTTACGTGGCCTGTGCGAACCCGCGCGCCTACTGGACTACGTGGAAAACTTCACAGTGTTCGAGGAGGTGAAGGGTGGCCTGGTCAAGAAGGTGGCCAAGAACCACCAGTTCCTCGGTGTGAACAACGCCATCACCCGACTGGTGGAGCTGCGCGCGAGCGGTGCCGCCGAGCGGCAAACGCCTGGGCGTGTTCTGGCACACGCAGGGCTCGGGTAAGTAGCTGTCGATGGTGTTTTTCACCCAGAAGGTGTTGCGCAAACTGCCGGGCAACTGGAGCTTCGTGATCGTGACCGATCGCGAGGAGCTGGACGACCAGATTAGCAAGACCTTCCAAGCCACCGGGCGCCACTCGACGCCGAGAAGGATGTGCGGGCCGACTAGCAGTGAGCACCTCAGCGGAGCTACTGACAGGATTACGAGCGCTACATTTTCACGCTGATCCAGAAGTTTCGCAGCGAGCCTGGCCAGCCGTATCCGGTGCTTGTCGGAGCGCTCGGACATCATCGCCATCACTGACGAGGCGCATCGCAGCCAGTACGACATCTTCGCCAGCTCAACATGCGCAACGGGCTGCCCAACGCCGGCTTCATCGGTTTTACCGGGACGCCGCTGATGAAGGGTGAGGAGAACGCACTCGCGACGTGTTCGGTGACTATGTGAGTCGTGTACGACTTCGCCCGTTCCATCGAGGACGGGGCTACGGTGCCGCTGTACTACGAGAACCGTATCCCCGAGGTTCAGCTCACCAACGAACAAGCTCAACAGACGACCTGGAGCAATTGCTCGACTCGGCAGAACTGGACGAAGCGCAGCAGAAGAAGCTGGAGCGGGAGTTTGCCCGCGAATACCACATCATCACCCGCGAGGATCGCCTGCAGGCCATTGCGGAAGACCTGGTGCAACACTTCACCGGGCGTGGCTATCGCGGCAAGGTCATGATGGTCTGCATCGACAAGGCCACAGCCGTACGCATGTTCGACAAGGTGCGCGCCATCTGGCAGGCCGAACTGGCCAAGCTCGACAAGGAGATGATGGCGCAGCACGGCCAGGTGTCGCCGGTACTGGTCGAACGCTACAAGCTGATGCGCGACACCGACATGGCCGTGGTGGTCTCGCAGGGTCAGAACGAGGTGGAAGACTTGCGGACAAAGGGGCTGGACATCACTCCGCACCGTGAGCGTATGCTCAAAGAAGACCTCGCGGAGAAGTTCAAGAACGAGAACGATCCGCTGCGTCTGGTGTTTGTCTGCGCCATGTGGATCACCGGCTTCGACGTGCCGACCTGTTCCACCATCTACCTCGACAAGCCGATGAAAGCGCACACGCTAATGCAGACCATCGCGCGTGCCAACCGCGTGGCGCCCGGGAAAGAGTCCGGGCTCATCGTGGATTACGTGGGCATTTTCCGCGCCCTGCAAAACGCCTTGGCGGTGTACGCGAGGCCTGCGCCGGGCAAGGGGCAGGAAGAGCCCATCCTCGGTAAGGAAGAGCTTGTGGCAGCCCTCAGGGATGCCTTGGTAGCGACCCATGGGTTCTGTGAGGAGCGTGGGGTTAACCTTGATGCCATCGTGGCTTCGACAGGGTTTGCGCGCATCGGCTTTATGGAGGATGCAGTGGAAGGCATCCTGCAAACTGATGCCAGCAAGAAGCAATACCTGCAACTGTCGAATCGGGTGGCGCGTCTATTCAAGGCCATCCTGCCCGATCCTGCGGCCAACGAGCTGGCGCCGATGGCGGTGCTGGTGACGTACCTGGCCGCGAAGATTCGCGCCGAGACCGAGCAGCCGGACATCTCGGCGGTGATGTCGGATGTCGAGGAACTGCTCAACGATTCCATAGCCACCGAGGGCTACCACATCGGTCCAATGGCCCGCCCCGAGGCGCTGATCAACCTTTCGGAGATCGACTTCGGCGCCTTGCAGGACAGATTTGCCCGAGGGCGGCGGCATACCGAAGCGGAGAAGCTTCGACGGCTCATCGAGGGCAAGCTGTCGCAGATGCTTCAGCAGAACCACTCACGGGTGGATTTTGCTGAGAAGTTCGAGCGGCTGATCAATGCGTACAACGCAGGCAGCAAGAATATCGAGGACCTGTTCAAGGAGCTCGTCGAGTTCGCGCATGAGCTGACCGAGGAGGAGAAGCGGGCGGTCGCCGAAGGGCTTACCGAGGAGGAGCTGGCGCTATTCGACATCCTTACCAAGCCGGCGCCCAGCCTCACTAAGAAGGAAGAGGGCGAGGTGAAGGCCGCCTGCAGAGAGCTGTTGGAGACCCTCAAGCGCGAGAAGCTGGTGCTGGACTGGCGCGAGAAGCAACAGACCCGCGCAGGGTGTGATGCAGGCGATCAAGCTGGAGCTCCGTAAGCTGCCCCCTGCGTACACCAAAGAGCTCAAAGCGCAAAAACTTGCGGACACCTTCGCCCATGTCTACGATGCCTACTCCGGCGCCGGGCGAAGCCTTTACGAGCCTGGTGTAAACCCCCAGTAAGCCCTGCAGTCCTGCGTTTTGCCCCTCGTGCGCGCTGGCGTGAGGGGTGTCAGTTTCAGGTTGAAGTTTTGTGGCGGTAGTTGAAGAGCCAGAATCGACCCAACGAGCGAATGTTTAACCCGGCGCGAATTGCGGTCACAGATGAGGCACGGGGATTGGTGGCCGAGGTTCTTGAGGCCATTGCAGCGGCTGAAGAGCGTCAAAAGGCGCGGCGGCCCCTGGATCAAGCGATCCACGAACGAGCTGTATCGGCGCTGGTGTGCGCTTTTGGCGTACCAATCACATCCAAGAGCCAGAGGGCTGGCTCATCGTGGGAAATGTCCAAGTCAGCATTGGCGCCGAGCAGCCGTCGTGCGCCATTCAGTAGAGACAGAACGCTTCCCGGCATTGGTGAAATTCCTTGCTTCCCCAAGGTCGCACTGCTGGACCTCCAACTGGGCGATAAGCAATCCAAAGGTGGGCGCCGGACGACCAGTCGAGCCAGCGCCTCTTTCGGGGCGAAGGTCGGAGGACTAGGGCTCAGCTATAGCGACTTCTCGCGTGATCCCATGCTTCGCAAGGCGCCTTTGGAGCTTCGATCTGCCAAGCGCAAACAATTCGTCAACAGGAAGGTGGTCTTCCAGGCAGACAAGCTTACCCTGCCAGATACCCCTTTGGTTGCTCGGCTCCGCAGTGAGATGAACGAGATTAACGGCTGGATCGCTGCGGCCAATGTCTCTTGGTACGACGATGCCTTTGCGGACAAGGTCGATACGGGTCGACGGTTCTTGAAGCGCATTTTCAACAACGGCTCATTTGAGGGCCCGGGGGGCGCTTAAATGGCGGTTTCTGGCAGCAGTTACCGAGTAGCGAAAGGTGCGCCGGGCTGACCATCGATGACCAGGAGGTTGTCTCGCTGGACTTCGCACAGTCGGCTCTTCGGATGGCCTACGCCGAGGCTGGAGTTGAGCCGCGAGTTGGTGATCTGTACGCCGTCAGGGGTTTGGAGAGCTATCGGGACGAGGTAAAGCAGATCATCAACGCTCTGCTATGCGATGACTCACCCGCGAACGCTTTCCAAGGGGTGCCCGTCGCGCTGTTGCCAAAGCATTGGAAATTCGAGCGCGCCCTTTACGCCATCGCTCGCCACCATGCGCCCATCGCTCATTTGTTCGGCTCAGCACGTGGCCTTCGCTATATGTACCAAGAGAGCCAGATCCTTATCCGGGCGCTGCTGGAGCTGAAGACGAAGGGGATCGTTGCTCTCCCCATTCACGACTGCGTACTGGTGGCTTCATCACATGGACTGACAGCGAAGGCTGTGATGGAAAGAGCCTTCAATGAGATCACTGGGGCTCCTGGGATAGTGGAGATGGAGGGATCATCAACAAGGGTTTGCTCAGGGGTATCTCTAAGCAATCACTTGGGGACTACCTACTAGTGGGGGGCGTAATCAAGCGTGGATGTGAGGAGTACACGTGATGACTAACCCCGGGAAGCGTCAATTACGCATCGCCAAACTCCGTGAGCGGATTGCAGGCCCGCAGGACGCCTACGAGATCTGCCGCATCTACCCGTGCCGCCATCGAACGACGGCAGATCGTGGCGAGGGTCTCAACCGGCTCTACTGTCGCAAGCACATTGAGTTTCACCGGCGCCACGGTAGCTACGTGAAACGCAGCTACAGCGCAGCTGAGTTGCGTCCACATCGCATCCAAGCCCGAGCCTGGGTCGCAGCCCATTACGAGCAGCCGGCTCTACGTTCCGCCCTGGCTGGGGTTCGGAGGCTCTATGCCATCGCAGGCGCCCCTACCGAGGCGTACCGGTTGACCGGGAAGTCCCCAGCGGAACGTGCCAAGGTCACATGGGCTTACCTTCGGCTGCGCGAGGTTGACCCGCTCGACGTCGTATCGGCCTGGCTGGCAGTCGATCAATGCTTGCGGGCCGACCTGCAGCCTGATTGGCGAGAAGAGTATCGGCTCGTGCAGGTCGCTAAGCTGATCCACCGAATGGCCGGCGGCACCCATAAGCGCTGGGAGCGTGAGCGCGCTGATGGGAGCCTTGAGGTGACCCGAATGGACCAATACCCAATCAGCCGTGGCCGGGTGCTGAGGATCGTTGGCAAGCAGCTATCGAGTGTCTGTGAGGGGCTGGCGGATTTGAGGGGTCAGTGACCCAAATAGTCAGACACTATCTTCATGCCGGCCGAAAGAGCTGTAAGAAATGCAGCGGCGCAGACGATAACCAGTCCCGCTTTGGCCATCTGACGCCACATGGGTTCGGACAGCTCGCGGTTGATCGCCCGGGTCGTCGCAATGAGCTCATCTTGTGTCTGGCGCACCAGTGCCCAGCGCTCGTCATCAGTCATGGACATATCCCGTACCTCTCGCGTGCCTTTGAGTTATCGCAGCAA
This sequence comes from uncultured Gammaproteobacteria bacterium, assembly GCA_963783075.1. Taxonomy (GTDB): domain Bacteria; phylum Pseudomonadota; class Gammaproteobacteria; order Xanthomonadales; family Rhodanobacteraceae; genus Dyella. The sequence goes on from CAWAMF010000001.1 coordinate 1,634,210, forward strand.
CACTTTAATGGCGGCCCACGTCACCAGGATGATCCCGCTCAGGGCCGATGCCGTGATCAGGCCGAATGATATGCGGACGTACCAGCGAAGTTCCTTTGCCTCGATCATCATTGAAAATCCCTCTCATCACGGGTTGATCTGGCGATGGCCGGCGCGTCGCGCCGGTCCCTTGCTACCGTTGGCCCGGAGCGTCGAGCTTTATTGGGCCGGCATTCTTGCGAAAGTTGCACTGGTAGCACTCCGCCTGAATGTTGGTAATGTCGTTACTTCCGCCATGCAGAACCGGGATCTTGTGCCCCTTGGTCCAGGTGAACTGATAGCGGCTGTCGGGACGTCGGGGAATCTCCTCCCACTGGCGTCCACATTCAGCGCATCCGGGGCTGCTGGCCAACAGCTCTTCCCACTGTTTACGCGTGTGACGGCCGCCATTCGCAGCCTTGCGTAACTCTCGCGTGCGTGCTCTTTGGTTGCGGCAATCCATGCAGCGGCTCCAGCTATTGAAGCGGGTTCCACCACACTTGGTGCAGACCCTCCGGGTCGAATGATCCACAGCTCAGCTTCCTGCCCCTTCATTGACAGGCCGCACCTTCGCGCCGGCAACCCACGCGGCCTTACTCGGACATAGCCAATAGCCACGGATTACCCGTCCAGTTAGGCCAACTGTATTGACCTGGCCATCTTGTGGGCCGCCGATGGCGACCGCTCGTACACCGCAGTCGTGCAGCACCACGGCTTGCACCATCGACTTCTCGTCCTCTGTGTAGGTGGCGGCCGATACGTCATTGCCCTTGCCTATGGGGTGAACCGCATAGCCAAATCTGCCATCGCGACCAGCGATCTTCCGCGGCACTCGGCGATGTCCGTTGATGTCGATAAGAGCAAAGACTGCTTCCGACCCATTGTTTGCCATGAGGTCGCTCCCTGTTTGCTGTATTGGAAGTACATCCTGCGCATCGCAAGAACTTACTACAAGCAATTTCTTTAGGAAATTTAGGCAGGCGATAGGAGCAAGGCCTGGATCGATGGTCGGGTGTGGGACACAGGCGAATGGGGGCTACGCGATAATCCTCAGCCAGACCCGACACCGAGAGTACCGAGATGTGCAAGTGGCCAAGCTCACTCATCGCATGGCCGGCGGGACTCACAAGCGCTGGGAGCGGGCAGATGGGAGCCTTGAGGTGACCCTGATGGACCGATACTCGATCAGTCGTGGTCGGGCGTTGAGGATCGTCGGCTAGCAGCTATCGAGTGCCTGCGAGGGACTGACAGAACTGATGAACCAGTGGTTCGTTAGAACTCGACCTCATCGTCAAGGAAGTGATTTCGGGCAGATCTCTTAAAGTGCGCCACGTCCGCCTCGCACCTGGCAGTCGCGGCTGCGATGCTTGCCTCTGAATCCGGGCCGCCGCCTGTCGACCTGCGGCCCCACTCCTTCCGTAGAATTTTCTCTTCCTCCCTGTCGACCAGGTCCCCTTGGAGTGAACTCGCGGTGGACCATGCAATGCCCCCCAATCCGGAGTAGTAACGGTTGTAGTTGGCCATTCGATCACGAACCCGCCTGCTCAAGATCCGATGGAACTCAAGATCTTCGATCGGCGGCGGAGGAACCAGCGGCCTATAGTTGATTGCAACCTCATTCATTCGATCGAGCCCATCAGAGAACGATTTGGTGGCGCGACTTACGCGCTCCATGACACTCACGGACTGGGCCGGCATGACGGACGGCAGGGTCACAAAGGCGGCTTGTACAAGACGAACGGCTTCTTCTGGTGAGGTGAATACGAGCTTCGCCGGAAGGCGTACTATCGTATAGCCCTGCGCGCGCATACTCTCGTCTCGCACCGCATCTCTCGCCCGCGCCTCGGGTGGGGAGTGGTAGGCGGCGCCGTCCACTTCAACTACCAGACGATCATTCACGAGAAAGTCGACCCGATAGGGAATGATCTCCGCTTGCAGCTCGAGGGTCACGTCTCCTTTGCGCAGGACACCTTCCGATGGCTCCAGCCCATAGAAGGCAACGATCGCGTCAAAGAACGCAGTCTCCGCCGGAGATTCGCACTGAGCAAGCCAATACTTCTTCCAGTTCGGATCGTTAGAGGTCGCGAAGCGCCGGAGATAGTCCGTGTTCTCGTCGGCGGTACCCGATATTACGGATTTCGTCGATGATGGTCCACGCGATGAAGCCAGCAAAGAGAAAGAGCAACGGGAAGATGAAGCCCCCGATTGTCAGGATGACGATCACGGTGATCCTAAGGGGCAGGTTCTTGACACGCTTCTTCGACATTGCCTTCCTCGGCCGGGCAGGACTCAACCGTCACTGTCGGTGGGGTGATCAGGGCGGAACGGTCCTCTGATCAGTGGCCATCGTCCCTTGGTGAGTCCTGATTGCAGCACACCGCAAAGGCCCCATCCTGGGCATCGCAAAAACTTACTGCAAGCTATTTCTTTAGGAATCTGTATGCACGATGGGTACTGAGGTTGGGTACTGGTCCCCAAAATCTGCTTGCCGTATTCCCACAACGTTCCCACAATGTTCCCGCAAAACAGCTTTCGAGCTCTATAAGGCCTTGATTCTTGGTGACTGGCTTCGAACCTTTCGAATCCTAGTCTCCCAGCCACATCAAGGCTCCGCTTCGGCGGGGCCTTTTTGTTTTTGGCTTGGCACAAGAGTTTCAAGGCATACGGGGCTCGTCCCGAGACCAGCGGGAAACCGGTTGAACGACGAAGACGCTCCCGCTTCGCTCCCACCTGACTCTCAAGCGCGGCATCTTCCATTGCCGACGCAACCTACCCGTACCTCACGTTGGCGAAGTCGCGGTCTCTGTGCGTACCAGTCATTATCGCGAGGCACAGCATCTCGCTAGATTCGCCGACCTCGCGTTTCGCAGTTGCTTCCGGTCGGTATCTTCCGCGGCAGACGTGCAAGCCACTCTTCGTCAGCACGTTGTCGATGCGTCGGATCGTGCGCATCACATGTCGACCCTTCACGGGCGTCCTGTGTATATCCAAGGTGACCAACTGGGCGGCCACGACTGTCCAGTCGATGCAGATCTCGAACTGATGGGCCCTTTGCTGTCAGACGCTCGCGAGGCTCGCCTCGGGGCCTCCTGGCCGACATTTCGGGGAGCACTTGACGCTCTCTCATATTTCCATGATTCTGGAAATATGGAACCAATAAGCGCAGTCACTTGCCTCAGTGCTCTAGCCCAGGAGCACCGACTTCATGTCTTCCGCCTATTGGTGGAAGCAGGGAACAAGGGGATGTCGGTGGGCGAGCTCGCTACGGCGACCCACCTCCCCGGAGCCACCCTGACGAACCACCTACACATCCTTCGACGCGCGGGGCTGGTTGCCGATGAGCGTCGCGGGCGAGTCATTCAATGCCGGGCGAACTACGGGCAGATGAACTCCTTGATCGGATTTCTCACGGAGAACTGCTGTGCGGGTTCTGGTGGCCCCGAGGGCTGCTCTCCAGTCGCCACGTGCGCTCCCAGGAGGACGCCATGAAAAGGTTTCACGTCCATGTGAACGTCGAACACCTCGACACGAGCATCGGCTTCTACACGACGCTCTTCGGTACGAGCCCTGTTGTGGTGAAGAACGATTACGCCAAGTGGATGCTCGATGACCCGAGAGTCAACTTCGCCATCTCCCAGCGCGGCCGAAAAGTTGGTGTAGATCATCTCGGACTTCAGGCGGATGACGATCAAGAGCTCACCACCATCGGTGTGCGTCTACAGTCCGCTGACGCAGTAACGCTCGCCGAGAAGGGTACGACTTGCTGCTACGCCCACTCTGACAAGTTCTGGGCTGAAGACCCGCAGGGAGTCCGCTGGGAGAGCTTCCGGACACACGGTGAGGCGACGACATACACCAGCTCGCCAGCGTCGATGGAACCTTCGAAGGCAGCCTGCTGCGCCCCTTCGCCTATAAGCGCAGACAGCTGCGCGCCTGCGAATACCACCCGCTGCTGCTGAGACCCCATGAACACTCCGCAATACAACGTCCTCTTCTTGTGCACAGGCAACTCGGCTCGCAGTGTCATGGCCGAAGCGCTGTTGAACGTCCTAGGCAAGGATCGCTTCAAAGGGTACAGCGCTGGCAGCTTCCCTAGCGGCAAGGTTCAGCCCATCGCAGCAGAGATGGCGCGTGAGTTTGGCTATGAAGCGACGCTACGCAGCAAGAGCTGGGATGAGTTCGCGCAGCCTGATTCGCCCTGCATTGATATGGTCATTACCGTCTGCGATAACGCCGCAGGCGAGATCTGTCCCATATGGCCAGGACAGCCTGTCACGGCGCACTGGGGAGTACCTGATCCCGTAAGCATCGAAGGCACCGAAGAAGCTCGTAGGAGAGCATTCCGGAGCGCTTGGATGATGCTCCGCCAGCACATCGAGTTGCTCCTGGCACTGCCACTAGAGAAGCTCGATCGCGTGGCTATGCAGAGCGAGCTACGGGGCATCGGCAAGACCGAGCGGTTAGCCGATGAGCGCTGAAGTCGACAGCAGTAGTCGAAAGGCGCCTATGGGCTTCTTTGCGCGCTACCTGAGCGTCTGGGTAGGCGCATGCATCGTTGTGGGCATTGCGCTCGGTCATTTCTTCCCGCGCCTCTTCGCACTCCTGGCGTCGCTTGAAGTGCAGCACATCAACCTGCCGGTAGCCGTGCTCGTCTGGCTGATGATCGTGCCAATGCTCATCAAGGTGGACTTCACGCAACTGTCGAGCGTGCACGGGCAAGCGCGAGGCATAGGCATCACGCTCTTGGTGAACTGGGGCATCAAGCCTTTCTCGATGGCGTTACTTGGCTGGTTGTTCGTTCGCCACGTCTTTGCGGCATGGCTGCCTGAGAGTCAGCACGACTCCTACATCGCCGGATTGATCCTGCTGGCAGCAGCGCCTTGCACCGCGATGGTGTTTGTATGGTCCAGGCTGTGTGGGGGAGAGCCCAACTTCACCCTCGCTCAGGTGGCCCTGAATGACGCCATCATGGTTGTTGCGTTCGCACCTATCGTGGCTCTCTTGTTGGGCGTGGCCTCGATAGCCGTGCCGTGGCCTACGCTGATGCTTTCAGTGCTCCTCTACATCATCGTGCCCGTCGTTGCGGCTCAGCTGTGGCGCACCCGTCTGTTATGCGGGCCAGGGTTGTCCGCTTTGGAGAGAACGCTGAAGCGCCTCGACCCATGGTCCATCGGCGCCTTGCTGACGACTCTGATACTCCTGTTTGGATTCCAGGGCGAAGCGATCACCGCTCAGCCTGTCGTGATAGCACTTCTAGCGGTGCCCATCGTCATCCAGGTGTATCTCAACGCCGGCATCGCCTACGGCCTAAGCCGCTGGCTGAAGGTGCCGCATTGCGTGGCAGGACCAGCCGCACTGATAGGCGCCAGCAATTTCTTCGAACTCGCGGTGGCCGCTGCCATCAGCATCTTCGGACTTCAGTCAGGCGCAGCCCTGGCGACCGTCGTGGGGGTCCTGGTCGAAGTTCCGGTGATGTTGTCCGTGGTCCACATCGTGAACCGGACCAGCCCGTGGTTTGCAGATGAGCGTGCAGTCAGCGCGACGCGCTAAATAACAAAGGCCGGACAAGGCGCCATGAATCACAAGAACACACGATTCGCGGCCGTCCTCCCTAATGGCCCCGCCGTCCCGCATCCCTATTCCCGGCTGGCAATGAGGGCGTCGAGTTTGAGGTAAGCCGGCAGCATGGATGTACAGGCACAGGCCCGGACGAGGAAGTCGAGCTCGAAGAGCCGGCAGCGATCAGGAACGATTCGAGCAGACCATTACAGCGATTCTGTGCGACGTGATCCACGCCGAGCTGGCAGAGCCGGGCAGCTGGCGCTACGCGACCTTCTCCAGGGAAATACTTGGACGGGCTGGGCGTGGCCCCGACTTCATCACTGAGACCTTCCCAGTAATTGTTCGGTGCATGAGTGAGCCGGCCACCCATACGAAAGCCCGCTTAACCGCGGGCCTTTTGTTTTTAGTTGGGGAACAGGAAGCGGCCTACCTTCGACACATTTGGATAGCGCAGCGCTGTTCCCGCAGCGCGGAGGGGCGAGCCCGAGGGCGGAGCGAACGATTCCACCCTCCAATCAAGCCAGGGCCGGCCTCACCGTGGGTTTTTTTATTTCCTATCAACTCGCCCAGTCCCACCTTCACAGCCCCCCAACACCCCACCCCCGACTCTTGAGCCCCCCTCCGCACCACCAGAGCCTCCCTCCGGATGCTGCAATCGACCACGCCCGAGGTTGACGCCGCCCCCAAGCCGGCAGAGGGCCGGGAGTCCAGCCTTCTTGCTCCCTTGGGCGTGCCGGTATTCCGCCATATCTGGTTCGCCAATCTGTTGGGTAATCTCGGCACCTGGGCGCAATCGGTCGCCGTCGCATGGGTGATTACCGCGGCCCACGCGGGGCCCATCATGGTGGCGATGGTGCAGGTGGCGTCGGCGGCTCCCTTGGTGTTGCTGTCCATTGCCACCGGCGTGCTGGCCGACAACTACAACAAGCGATCGATCATGCTGGTGGGGCAGGCGGTGGAGATGTCGGGGGCGATTTTGCTCACCGCGCTCGCCTTTCTCGGATATCTCGATCCCACCGCGCTTATCCTGGCGGTGTTATGGATTTCGCTGGGCAGCGCCATCACCGTGCCTGCGTGGCAATCGGCGGTGAGCGAGCAGGTGCCGCGTCCCATGGTCACTTCAGCGGTGTTGCTCAATGGCGTGAATTACAACGTCGCGCGTGCCGTGGGCCCGGCCATTGGCGGCTTGATGCTCAGTGTGCTGGCGCCGAGCTGGGTATTCCTGGTCAACACACTTTCCTATGTCGGCTTGCTCATTGCGTTATGGCAGTGGCGACACGTGCTGCCCGAGCGAACGCTGCCGCCGGAGAGCATCCGCGAAGGCGTGGTGTCGGCGATGCGTTTCACCTGGAATTCGACGGTGACGCGCCTGGCCATGCTGCGCTCTTTCATGTTCGGCTTTGCCGCGAGCGTGATCTGGGCCTTGCTGCCACTGGTGGCACGCGAACGTCCCGATGGCAGCGCTGCACTTTACGGATACATGCTGGGCACGCTGGGCGTGGGCGCCATTCTTGGCAGTGTGCTGGTGCCACGTTTGCGTCAGTGGATCGGTTCCAGTCGCTTGATCAGCGCTGCGGGCGCGACTTTAGCTGTCACGTTGGTGTTGGTGGCCTACGCGGGGCCGCTTTGGGCACTTCTGCCGGCGCTAGGTGTAGGGGGCGCTTGCTGGATCGCTGCACTGACCGAGTACAACGCCAATGTGCAGATCCTGGTGCCGGACTGGGTGAAAGGAAGAGCGTTGGCCCTTTATCAGACGGCGCTTTACGCGGGCCTGGCGATTGGTTCTTTCCTGTGGGGGCACCTGGCCGAAACCATGGGCGTGTCTGGCGCGATCATGGCCGCCGCGATCGTGCAGGCGGTGTCGGTGTTGCTGCTCTATCACTCGCAGTTTCCACAAGTGGATGCCGCGGGCATGTCGCTAGCGGCGCGTGGCGCGGTAGTGGCGCCGCACCTTGCCTTTAATCATGAGCAGGGTGATGTCGTGATGAGCATCGAGTACATCATCCCGAGCGAGCAGGCGGATGAATTCCTTGCCCTGGCCTCGTCATTACGCCATCTGCGGCTTCGGAACGGCGGGCGCTACTGGGGAATGTTTCGCGATCTCCATGACGAAGAGATCTGGCGCGAAGTGCTGCTTATCGAAAGCTGGCTGCAACACCTGCGCATGCTCGATCGCATGACGCTTGCCGACAAGGCACTGATCGATCAGGTCGGGACGCTGCATCGAGGGTCGGCGTTGCCACGCATCGTCCTTGGCGTGACGTATGAGTCGATCGACAACCGCGAGGCCAGTTCGAAGGTGTAGCGCTCGAACTGCTTCGAGGCTCGCACGATGCCTCTGATATTCGCGACGCATCGATTTGGTCTTGCGCTCATTCGCAAATAATCATTGGCCGAAATAATTTGCCAATGTGACAAGGTGCTCGGTTTTTCATCGAACTGACATATTTCACGCCTCTTGAAAGCTGGTCGTCAGCATTCGGGCGCGTACGCTGGTCGAGCTGCTCCGGCCTGTCATGGTCGGGTCGTTTGGGGAGGCGGCAAGCAATTTCTTGCGTGGATCTATCGGACGCTGCCGACATCGGGAGCGCTGGTGACGTGCGTCCGATGGGTTTTCCGAAACCTTTGGGAGGAACTAACGTGAGATTCAAACCGATATCCAGGCGCGATTATCGCGCCGCGAAAATGTTGTTGGCGTTGATGGCGGCGGGATTGGGCACGGCTTTCGCGGGCCATGCTGATGCGGCCACGATTGGGCTGCTGTCCAAGCCCCTCGTCACGCAAGCTGCAAACGATAACGATCGCGTGACGGTGCCAGGCAATGTGTCGCCTTACGCCACGGCAGAAAACGATCGTGGCCCGGCCAACGACAGCTTGCCGCTGGATCACATCCTGATCCAGCTAAAGCGTCCTGCCGATCGCGAGCAGGCGTTGCAGCAGTTCATGCATGACCAGCAGACGCCGGGTTCGCCGAACTATCGCAAGTGGCTGACCTCGGATGAATTCGGCCAGCAATACGGTGTGTCCCAACTGGATATCGATGCGATTACCGGCTGGCTGAAGTCGCACGGCTTCACCGTCAACCAGGTGTATCCCAGTGGCATGATGATCGATATCACGGGTAATGCTGGCCTCGTGCGCCATGCGTTCAATACCGAGATCCATCGTCTGCGCGTGGCCGATACTGATCACATCGCGAACATGACCGATCCGCAGATTCCGGCGGCGTTCGCGTCGGTCGTTGAGGGTGTGGTGTCGCTCAACGACTTCCGTCCGCATACCAACTTCAAGCAGCATTCTGACTACACCTTCACTAGCAGCGGCAGCACGTATCAAGCGGTAGTGCCGGCTGATCTGGCGAAGATCTACAACTTCACGCCGCTATTCAACGCGGGCATCACGGGCACGGGGCAGACCATCGTTCTCATCGAAGACACCAACGTGTATTCGACGGCCGACATCACCACGTTCCGTTCGACCTTCGGTTTGCCGGCAGCCACCTTCACCCAGGTACATCCTGGCAGCTGCACCAATCCGGGTGTTGTTACGGGTAACGATGGCGAGGCGGAGCTTGATGTGGAATGGGCCGGTGCTGCCGCGCCGGGCGCCACGCTCGAACTGGCGTCCTGCAAGGATACGTCCACCACCTTCGGTGGCTTGATCGCGATCCAGAACCTCATCAATGCTTCCGGCACGCCGCCGGCCATCATGAGTGTGAGCTATGGCGAGTGTGAGGCGGAGAATGGTGCTACCGCGAACGCGGCATACATCTCCACCTACCAGCAGGCAGCGGCGGAAGGCGTGTCGGTTTACGTGTCTTCTGGTGATGAGGGCGCGGCCAGCTGCGACGCCGATCAGGCCAAGGCCACGCATGGCATCGCTGTGAGCGGTTTCGCATCGACGCCGTACAACGTGGCGGTCGGCGGTACTGACTTCGGCGACACGTATGCCGGTACCAACAGTACGTACTGGAGCTCGACCAACGGTTCCACCTACGGTTCGGCGCTGTCATACATCCCGGAAATTCCGTGGAATGACTCGTGCGCGAGCGCGCTCATCAGCGGCAAGAGCGGCTACAGCACGCCTTATGGCACCAGCGGCTTCTGCAACAGCGCCACCGGCAAGGAGTACTACCTGACCACCGCGTCGGGCAGTGGTGGTCCCAGTGGCTGCGCCAGTGGCAAGGCCAGCACCAGTGGTGTGGTCAGCGGTACCTGCGCGGGCACGGCCAAGCCGTCGTGGCAGTCGGGCTTCCTCGGCAATCCGGCTGATGGGGTGCGTGACATTCCCGATGTTTCGCTGTTCGCTGCGAACGGCGTGTGGGGTCACTACTACGTCTACTGCTACACCAACACGGCCGGCGGCGGCGTGGCCTGCACGGGCGCACCGAGTGCCTGGGCTGGCGCAGGCGGCACCTCGTTTGCTTCGCCGATCATGGCGGGCATCCAGGCACTGGTGAACCAGAAGATCGGCGCCAGCGTGGGCAACCCGGCGCCGACGCTGTACTCGCTGGCGGCTACGGAATATGGCAGCAGCGGCAGCACGTCATGCAATTCGAGCAATGGCAACGGCGTGGGCAGCGGCTGCGTCTTCTACGACGTCACGCAGGGCGACATGGATGTGAACTGCACGGGCACGCACGGCTGCTATCGCCCGTCGGGCACCAATGGTGTGTTGTCGACCTCCACCAGCAGCTATGCGAAGGCTTATGGCACGAGCACCGGCTGGGATTTCGCGACCGGCATCGGCACGGTCAATGCGGCCAATCTGGTGAATGCATGGCCATGATGATTGTTTGATCAGTTGAAACTAAAACGCCTCCCGGTTTCCCGGGAGGCGTTTTAGCTTTTAGCTTCCTCTCCCCTGCGGGGAGAGGATTGAGGTGAGCCACCTAAAGGTGGTGAAGGGCGGGTGCTCGCGGAGGAGTTTCTACAGAGACCGCTTCGAATTACCTCTATCGCAAGATTGGCCCCTCACCCCGGCCCTCTCTCCCGCGGGGACTACCTTCGGGTCGCCCGGAGGGGAGAGGCGTGAAGAGCTCACATCACCTTGTCGCCCACCAGCACCACATCCGCCGCACGGCGCGCAAACAGGCCCACGGTGACAATGCCGGGAAGCTGGTTGAGGTCGGCCTCCAGCGCCACCGGATCGACGATCTGCCAGCCATGCACGTCGATGATCCAGTTGCCGTTGTCGGTGACCACGCCGTCGCGCCACACCGGCTGGCCGCCACGCTTGACGATTTCGCGGCCGATCAGACTGCGCGCCATCGGAATCACTTCGATCGGTACCGGAAACTTGCCGAGCAGGTTGACCTGCTTGCTCGAATCGATGATGCAGATGAACGTGGCGCTTGCCTCGGCCACGATTTTCTCGCGCGTCAGCGCGGCGCCGCCGCCCTTGATCAGGCGCTTGTGCGTATCGCACTCATCGGCGCCATCCACATAAAGCGACAGCGGCCCGGTTGCGTTGAGATCGAGCACTGGAATGCCCAGGCGCTTGAGGTGCGCGGTGGATTGCTCCGAGCTGGACACCGCACCCTGGATGCGATCCTTCAGATCGGCCAGCGCATCAATGAAATAGGCAACCGTGGAGCCGGTGCCAACGCCGACAATGGCGCCGTCCTCGACATAGCGAATGGCGGCTTCACCGGCCTGGCGTTTCTCGTTGGCGTTGCTCATGTCATGCGTTCCGGTAAGTGGGAAAGATTTATTCCAACGTCAGGATGTGGCGCCATTCAGCCGCGCCTACCGGCATCACCGACAGCCGATTGCCCTTGCGCACCAGGGCCATCTCCACCAGCGCAGGATCGACCTGCAGCTCCTTGAGTGGAATGACGCGCTTGAGCTTCTTCACGAATTTCACGTCCACCAAGGCCCAGCGCGGATTGTCGCGCGAGCTGGCCGGGTCGAAGTACTTGCTCTTGGGATCGAACTGGCTGGGATCGGGATAGGCGTCGGTAGCCACTTCGGCGATGCCGACAATACCCGGCTCGGCGCAGTTGGAGTGGTAGAAGAAAATCTTGTCGCCCACGCGCATGCCATCGCGCATGAAGTTGCGCGCCTGGTAGTTGCGCACGCCGTCCCAAGCCTCCTGCTTCTTGCGCTTCAAGTCATCGATGGAGAATGCGTCCGGTTCGGACTTCATCAGCCAATACTGGGTATGCGCAGTCATGCGTGGGCTTCTCCATCTTCCCCGGAGGCGTGGCAGTCGATCAGTTCATGCTCGGTGGCGATGTAGTCGAGTGGCACATCCCAGGCTTGCGCGTCGATCAACGGCAGTTCCTGGAAGCCATAGGCTATGCCTACCAGCAACGGCTCGGTAGGGCGTGCCTGTTCCTGCAGGAAGGCGAAACCTCGGTCGTAGTAACCACCGCCGGTACCCAGCCGGTTACCGTTGCGATCGAACGCGAGCAGCGGCACCAATACGAGATCGAGCTGGAAGGGTTCCAGCAGCTCCTTGGGTTCCACCGGCTCGGGGATGCCGTAGCGGTTGGCCTGCACGTCCTGCCCGGCCTGCCACGGCGCAAAGCGCAGCCGGTGGTTCGGACCTATCACGGGCAGCAGGAACTGCTGGCCACGGGTAGCCAGGGGTGGAATGACCAGATTGAGCGGCAATTCGCCGTCGCAGGCCCAGTAACCGGCCACGCGGGCGTCGGTGAGGTACTCGGGGAGCTGTTCCAGGCTGCGACGCAGCCCCTGGGCGGCGCCAATGCGTTGTGCCGGGGTAAGTGCGCGGCGGCGTTCAGCCAGCTGCTGGCGTAGTTCGCGTCGCTGGGCGGTGGCGTCCACGTTCGCGTCTCCTGCAAAGCGAGCCCGCGAACGTGCTGCGCGAGCGACCCTGGCCCGTACGGCGCCCGTGGGCGCCGTACGGTGGGGAATGAGGTGGCGTTAACCGCGATGCCGCTGCCCACCGAACGACCTTGATCCACGATGGATCAGGTGGGAGAGCTACATGGTCTCAAGGCTTTCCGCACGCGGCGGACATGCACAACAACCGATGAAAAGCCGACCCGGGGCCGTATTTAGGAACAAGGCAAATGTAAGAGTGTGCTGGCGCACACCGCAGAAAACGCCGAGGCTATTTTACGTGTGCGTCGAGGGCAGACTCAAGCTTGCGTCGCAAAGTGGCCAGATCTTCAGTCACGCTCTGATCAGTACCAGTGTGCTGCTTGCGCAATGACAGGAATTCGTGCGTGACGCTGATGGCAGCCAGCACGGCCAGGCGATCGAAGCCCGGTGCCTTGGCGTTGGCACGCAATTCGCGCATCTTGCGATCGAGGTAGGCGGCCGATTCCAGCAGGCCTTCGCGCTCTTCCGGCGCGCAGGCGATCAGGAACTCGCGATCCACCAGTCGCAATGCAACCGGTTCGTTGGCGGGGGGGCTCACGCTGCTCTCAGCCATTGGTCTCTAGCGCCTTCAATCGCTGGATCATTGCTTCGACGCGACTGCGCGCCTGCTCGTTGCGTGCCATCAGGCCTGCCCGTTCGTTCGCCAGCTGCTCCTGGCTATGCCGCAGGCTCCGGTTTTCCTCGGTAAGCCTGCGCACCATGTCGAGCAGCCGATCGAGCTGTACGCCCAGGGCTGCTAGCTCTAGCTTGACGGGATCAGGCTTCACGGATTCGGGCGCGCTCATGGGCCGAAACTATAGCAGGAGGCCCGCTGAAAACAGCAGGCTCCCAGAGGCTGCATTAAACTGGCTGCTTGCCTAGAAAGGAGTACCGCCATGACCCCGAGCGAGCTGATCGGCTACGACGAACTGGACGACGCCATCGTCCGCCTGCAGCTGGGTGTCGAGGCTAGCGAATTGCATGGTTCGTTGTGCGGTTTCCTGGCGGGCGGCGGCCAGTTTGGCAAGCAGTCGGTGATTGAAACGCTGCACCTGGATGCTGAGAGCGGACAAGCCTTCACCGGCCAACCAGGCCGTGCTCGACCGCCTGCTCAAGCAGAGCCAGGCCGAGCTGGACGATCCGGAGCTGGGCTTCGAGCCGCTGCTGCCGGCCGATGACCGCCCCCTGGAAGAACGCGCCGAATCGCTGGTCGATTGGTGCCGCGGTTTCCTGGGCGGGTTCGGGCTGGCGGGCGCCGAAGCACACGGCAAGCTGTCGGAAGAGGCGCAGGAAATCCTGCGTGACCTGGCCACCATCGCCTCCTCGGCATTCGATTTTGGCGACGAGGGTGAGGACGAAGACGCGCTGATCGAAGTGCATGAGTTCGTGCGCATGGGCGCCATGCTGCTGTTCGCCGAATGTGCCGGCCGCAGCAAACCCAACAGCGATACCGTGCATTGAGTATTTCGGCCGAGGAATATGCGCGTCGCCGCCGCCAGCTGATGCGCATGGCTGGCGAGGATGCGGTAATGCTCATTGCCGCGGCGCCCGAGCGCGTGCGCAACGCAGACGCCAACTGGCCGTACCGGCAGGATTCGGACCTGCATTACCTCTCGGGGTTTCCCGAGCCCGACGCCGTGCTCGCGCTGTTGCCCGGGCGCAAGCATGGCGAAGCCGTGCTGTTTTGCCGTGAGCGCGACGAGGAGCATGAGCGCTGGCACGGTGAATCGATTGGTACCGATCGCGCCGTGAGCGAACACGGCATGGACGATGCATTTCCCATCGATGACATCGATGACATCCTGCCTGGCATGATCGAGGGCAGGGCGCGCGTCTATTGCCACTTCGGCCGCGAGCCGGAGTTCGATGCACGCCTGCTCGGCTGGATGCGCCGACTACGCCAGCTGCGCGGCGGCGGCGTGGTGCCCAAGGATTTGGTGGCCCTGGGCCATCTGCTGCACGACCTGCGGTTGTACAAGTCGCGCGGCGAGCTGAAGCTGATGCGTGCGTCGGCCTCTGTGGCGGCTGATGCGCACCTGGCAGCGATGCATGCTGCGCTGGCAGGCCGGCATGAATACGAGGCGGAAGCCGAGATCCTGCGTGTGATGCGCAGTCGCGGCGCGGTGCCGGCGTTTCCGCCCATTGTGGCCAGCGGCGCCAATGCCTGCGTGATGCACTACACCGCCAATCGTGCGGTGTTGCGTGATGGTGATCTGTTGCTGGTGGACGCCGGTGCTGAAGTGGACTGCTATGCGTCCGACATCACCCGCACATTTCCCATCAACGGTCGTTACAGCCGTGAGCAGCGTGCGCTTTACGAGGTGGTGCATGCGGCGCAGCTGGCGGCTATCGACGAAGTACTGCCGGGCCGCGCGTTCAGCGCTGCGCACGAGGCCGCGGTGCGCGTGATCGCCGAAGGCCTGTGCGCGCTTGGGCTGCTCAAGGGCAGCGCCGACGACGCCATCGCCGAAGGCAGCTACAAACGCTTTTTTCCCGCCAAGACCGGCCACTGGCTGGGCCTGGATGTACACGACGTGGGCGACTATCGCGTGGATGGCGAGCCGCGACTGCTCGAGCCAGGCATGGTGGTGACGGTGGAGCCGGGCATCTACGTGCCGCCTGGCGATGCCAGCGTGGCAGAACGGTGGCGCGGCATCGGTATTCGCATCGAGGACGATGTGGCCATCACCAAGGATGGCAACGAAGTGCTTACTGACGGCGTGCCGAAAGATGCCGAGGACATCGAGGCACTGCTGGCCTCGCGTCCCTTGTAGGAGCTCACCCTGTGCGCGACAACCCTGCGGGGCGGTAACGGCATGGCTCCGCGATCGCGCACAGGGTGCGCTCCTACATGGTTTCGTTTCAGCCGGCGGGTGGTTGCGGTTCTTTGCGCTCGTGCGCCTCATCCGAGGCATGCACCTCGTACCACATCGCATTGAGAATGCCGAAGGCGCAGGCGAGGCCGAGGCCGAGGATCCAGGAGAAATACCACATGGCGTCGTTCCTCTCTCAGTAGGTGTGGCCGGACTGGCGCACGTGTTCCAGCGTCACGCGGCCGCGCAGCACGCGGAATACCCAGCTGGTGTAGATGATGATGATCGGCAGGAACACCACCGTGGCGCCCAGCATCAGCGCCAGCGTGCCCTTGCTGGATGAGGCATCCCACACGGTGAGGCTCGAGCGCGGGTCGATGCTGGAGGGCAGCAGGAATGGAAACAGCGCAAAGCCCGCCGACAGGATGGTGCCGGCCACCATCAGGCTGCTGAAGAGAAAGCCTCCCAGCCCTTTCTTTGCCACCGTCAGCTGTACACCGATGGCACCCAGCAGACCCAGCACAGGCGCCAGCCAGAACCACGGGTACTGCATGTAACTGGCGAACCAGCTGCTGCCGTGGGCCACTTGCTTATAAAGCGGATTGGACACGCCGTCGGTCACGACCGGGCCGACGATGGCGTAGCCGGGCACACCGTAGGCCAGCCAGATACCGGCGAGCACGTAGAACACCACATAGGCCAGCGTGGTCCAGCGCGCCACGCGCACGGCACGCGTCGCGATCACCTGATCGGCCTTATAGGCGGCCCAGCAAGCGCCGTGGGCCAGCAGCATGGTCAGCGACACCAGGCCGGCGACTAGCGCGAAGGGATGCAGCAGCTCGATGAAGCTGCCATGCCAGGTCATGCGCAGGTTGCCGTCGAACTGAAACGGCACGCCAAGGAACAGGTTGCCGAAGGCCACGCCGGAAATCAGCATCACCACCACGCCGGAGGCGGTAAGCACCCAGTCCCACAGGCTGCGCCAGCGCGCATCGTGGACTTTGCTGCGAAAGTTGAAACCCACCGGCCGCATGATGAAGGCGAGCAGCACCAGGAAGATCGCCAGGTACATGCCGGAGAACGACACCGCATACAGCATCGGCCACGCCGCGAAAGCCGCGCCGCCACCCAGGATGAACCACACTTGGTTGCCCTCCCAGGTGGGCTCGATGGTTTCCAGCAGTACCAGGCGCTCCTCGTCGGTTTGGCCCAATACGCGCAACAGTGCCGCGATGCCGAAGTCGAAGCCGTCCATGATGGCGAAGCCGATGAGCAGGGCGCCGAGCAGTGCCCACCAGATCACGCGCAGGGATTCGTAGTCGAACATGGCGTTCTCCTCAGGCCTTCGCAGCTAGCGTGGCGGTGGGGGGGACGGCGAGCTCACGGGCCACAGGCCCAGCCCATCCGGACCCTTGCGTGCGTACTTCACCATCAGCACCGCGTCGATGACTGCCAGCACGCTGTAGAACAATACGAAGCCACCCAGCGAGGTCCACACCTGGCCAGCCGTCACGCTGGATACGCCCAGCGCCGTGGGCAGTACACCCTCGATAGCCCAGGGTTGGCGACCGTACTCGGCCACGATCCAGCCAAGCTCCGCCGCGACCCATGGCAACGGCAGGCTCCACAACGCCAGCTTCAGATACCAGCGGTGGGTTTCCAGTTGACGTTTGCTGGACAGCCAGAACGAGAAGGCGAACAGCGCGATGAAATAGAAGCCGCAGGCCACCATGATGCGGAACGACCAGAACAGCACCGGCACATTGGGAATGGTGCTGTCGGCGGCTTTCTGGATATCCGCTGGTGTGGCCTGACGCGGATCTTCGATAAAGCGCTTGAGCAGCAACGCGTAGCCCAGGTCTTTGTCGTGCGCGGCAAGAATTGCCTTGGCCTGCGCATTGTTCCGGTCCTCGCGCAGCACCAGCATGGCGTCATAGGCCTGGATGCCCGTGCCGATCTTGCTCTTGGTGTCCTCCACCAGATTGGCGATGCCCGGGATCGGCTTGTCGATGGAGCGCGTGCCGATCAGGCCCATCACCCACGGAATGCGCAAGGCGTAATGCGTGGTGTGGTTCGCCACGTCGGGGATGCCGATCAAGGTGAACGAGGCCGGCGCCGGTTCGGTTTCCCACATGGCCTCGATGGCGGCCATCTTCATCTTCTGGTTTTCCGAGACGGCGTAACCCGACTCATCGCCCAGCACCACCACCGACAGTGCCGCGGCGAGACCAAAGCTGGCCGCGACCGTCATCGAGCGCTTGGCGAAATCCACATTGCGCCCGCGCAACAGAAACCAGGCGCTGATCGACAACACGAACATCGAGCCCATCACGTAGCCCGCGCTCACCGTGTGCACGAACTTGGCTTGCGCCACCGGATTGAAGAACACTTCGCTGAAAGAGGTGACTTCCATGCGCATCGTCTCGGCATTGAAGGCTGAGCCCACCGGGTTCTGCATCCACCCGTTGGCGATCAGGATCCACAACGCGGACAGGCTGGTGGCCAGCGCGAGAAACCAGGTCACCAGCAAATGCGCCACGCGCGAGATGCGGTCCCAGCCCATGAAGAACAGGCCTACCAGGGTACCTTCGAGGAAGAAGGCCATCAGTCCCTCGATGGCCAGTGGCGTGCCAAACACGTCACCCACGTAGTGCGCGTAGTAGGCCCAGTTCATGCCGAACTGGAACTCCATGGTGACGCCAGTGGCAACACCCATGGCGAAGTTGATGCCAAACAGCACGCTCCAGAACTGCACCATTCGCTTCCAGACTTCGCGCCCCGTCATCACATAGACGCTCTCCATGATGGCGAGCATCCACACCAGACCCAGCGTGAGCGGTACAAACAGGAAGTGATAGAGCGCGGTCAGCGCGAACTGCATGCGTGAGAGCGTAACGACATCGGAGTCGATGATCATGGGCTGTCTGCGTGCGAAGTGGAGGAAGCGGCAGCCGGTGCGAGCAGATGCTCGATCGCGGCAGGACGGGTATCCGGACGTGCGTAAGGCGCTATGGCCACCCACCAGATCAAGGTGAGCAGCGCTATCTTGGCGAGTACCAACAGAATCAGTTCGCGGGCCAGTCGTCGCAGCGGGCGGCGTGGCGCGTCAGCATGAACCGTATCGGACGATACCGAGCCGGCGGTCTGCATGGACATGCGATGAGCCCCTTGCTGTACCTAGAGGCGAGCATACGCAACGTATGTGAAGTTGTCGTGCGGATGGTTGACGCAGCGGTCGATAGCCGCAGACGCTGAAAAAGCGTGGTGTAGACGAAGGGTGTTCGTGTAGGGGTTATCTGGACGGCCCGTCGGATAATCTCGGCAGGCCGTCGACCGGAGGGCGAAATGCCCCCCATCGCGTCAGATCAGAGCAAAGGCGTCGCGGGTGAGGTTCTCCGGCGCGCCCTCGGTGCACACCACATCGTCTTCAATGCGGATGCCACCGTAGGGACGGAAGAAATTGACCTTGGCCCAATCGATATCGCCGGCGAACGGCTTGTCGCGCAGCTCATCCAGCAGCATGTCGATGAAATAAAGGCCGGGCTCGATGGTGACCACCATGCCCGGTTGCAGCACGCGGGTCATGCGCAGGTAGGGGTGGCCCGGCGGGCGAGCGATGGCGCCGCCCCGTTCGTTCTGCTGAAAACCTGCCACATCATGTACCTGCAGGCCGATCGGGTGTCCCAGGCCATGCGGGAAGAACGCGGAGGTGACGCCGGATGCCACCGCGCTTTCGGCACTCATGCGAACGATGCCGTGCTCGCGCAGCACGTTGGCCAGCACGTGGTGGGCGTGGACATGCAGTTCCGGATAGCTCTGCCCCGAACGTACTTTGGCCACGAAAGCCTGCTGGGCGGCATCGACGCTGTCGATCAGCGCCTGAAACTCGCTGTGACCATAAGCGGCATACGTGCGCGTGATATCGCTGGCATAACCGGCAGCGCTGGCGCCCGCATCGATCAGGAACGAGCGACCCTGTGCCGGCGCCTTGCGATCAAAGTGCGTGTAATGAAGCACCGCACCGTGCTCGTTGATGCCCACGATGCTGGCGTAGGGCAGCTCCGCATCGATTTGTTTGGCCGCGGCGAGGTAGGCCGTATGAATGCCGAACTCACTCTCGCCCGCGCGGAAAGCCTGTTCCGCGGCGCGGTGCGCGCGAGCGCCGATGCGGCTGGCTTCGCGCATCAGCTCCAGCTCGTAAGGCGTCTTGTAGGAACGGTGCCAATGCAGGTAATCCAGCACCGCCTGCGGATTGTTAGCCTCCGCGCCCGGCACGGTGGGACATTCGGAGCCAATGATGGCGCGGCGGGTCTGCCCACCCGGCAACAGCGACACCGCATCGTTGGCGTTGCGCACAATCTCGATATCGAAGTGCTCAACCCAATAGCCGCTCGGCGCATCCGGCACCACGTGCCAGTAATCCTTTGGCTGCAGGAAGATCAGCTTGGGCTTGTGGCCGGGCGTATGGACGATCCAGCTGCCTGGGGTGTCAGTCAGCGGCAGCCAGTGGCGGAAATGCGGGTTGGCGACAAACGGGTAGTCCTGGTCGTCAAGAAACTTGCGCAGCGGCACGCCCGCGGCGATCACCAGATGGTCAAACCCGCCCAGCGCGAGTGCCTTGTCGGCACGTTCACGCAGCGTGGCCAGATGCTGGGGATAGAGCGGGGCGAGACGATCGTGCATGGCAACTCCTGACTGTGGCTGCGGCGCAAGCGCTCGGCAGGCGGGTGGAGGCGACACTCTGGGTGTGGCCGGGGGAGTACGCATGATGGCGCGGAGGGGGGGCGGGTGCCAGCGGGCTATATAGGCGTTTGCTTAACATCTGGTGTTTTAGCTCGTCATCCCCGCGAAAGCGCCTCCTGCTTCCGCAGGGATGACGAGCGAGAAGAGTGACGCCCCCTTGAGGCGTCCCACGCCAACCTACCCGTGCCCCGGCTGCTCCAACCAGGCATCCAGCATCGCCGCATCCGAATCGGCGATAGCCACAATGCGGTACCCCGACCACACCTGCCCCGGGCTGGCCGCCGCCTCATGCCACTGCTCCTGGATGCCCACCTCGATGGTCTGCGGGGAGCTGCCCAGGCCGGGCAGGGACAGGCTTACCTGGTAGATGGCTTCGCTGCGCGGCGGATGGGCGCTGATCAGCAGCATGCCGTTGGATGACAGATTGCCCAAGTGGCCGATGGGTTGGCCGCTGATGACGTCGGTGACGACGGCGGTGAAATTGGCTCGCTTGCGCAGTGCACGACGCTGGTCGATGGAGGTGATGTTCTCGTTCACGTCGATCACGCCCCGCTCCGTGAACTCGTCGGGTGTGGCCGGGTGACCTGGCGAAGATGGCTGGTGAGGGCCTGCCAGGCGCGATCGAGCAGGTTGTCGCGGGCCGGTGGCATCTCGCGCACCCGGCCACAGGCCATTTCGTGGGCCAGATGCTCAAGCGTCATTTCCTCACCGCGCAGGCCGCGGCGGGTGACGAACAGGCTGTTGCCAGATACCGGCGAATACCACGCCAGCTTGCGCTGGGTGACGCGTCCGCTGGACGGCTCGATGAACTCGAACCACGAGCCGAACGGCAGTTGGCGCAGGCGGTGATGGATGCGCTGCTCCGGCGGCTCCAACGGTGGGGCGGGCGGACGCGGCGGTTCGGGGGCGGGTGCATCGGGCGATGAGTGTTCGCCCAGCCGCTGATGTTGCTTCAGCTTGAGCGCCAGCTCGGTCACCGTGGCCGATTCGTTGGCAGCTGGCGATGTGGCCGGGATGCCCAGCAGCCGCTGTGCGACCTGGACCGATTCCTCCACGTGCATGCCAATCTGCTGCAGGCCCGATTCCACTTCCGCCAGCAGCAGGCTGCGATCGGTGACGGGTACCTGGCCCAGCAGCTGATCGGTAATACGCAGCCGCGAGGCAAACGCTTCGCTGTCTTCGCCGTGGCGCAGCAGGGTAAGCGCGAGCACGTCGGACCAGGCACGCTCCAGCAAAGTGCGCAGCAGGCCGCGTGGATTGCAGCGTTCGAATCGCTCGGCCATCAGCTCGGCGGCGCGGTGGCGTGCCTGCTCCAGGCGCTCGCGGCCCTGCATCGCTTCCACCTGGCGACGCTCGGCGATCTGCGCCTTGCGATTGAGCAGGCCAAGATGATGTTCGATATCCGCCAGCAGGCTGGTGTAGAGGCCGGTGCTGGGCGGCTCGCGGCGGGCGCGTTCCACCAGCTGGTTGAGCTTGGCGGCGAGCGAGCGGTCAGCATCGCCGTCCGGGCCGTCCAGCCAGTCGTTCGCCGCCTCGGCGACCATCCCCAGCAACTTGCGCGCGGGGTGTTCGCGCTGATTGAAGAAGCCCTGATCGGCCACCGCCATGCGCAGCAAAGGCAGCTGCAGGTCGCCCAGCAGTGAATGGGCGTTGCCATTGCGCTGGAGTTGTCCGCCGATCTGTTCGAACAGCATGGCAACCAACTCCACCGTGTCGCCTTGTTCGTCGGTGAGGTGCGTCTGTCCGGCACCGGCCGGTTTACCCGTGTTGAGCTGCGTGAGCAGTTCCTCGCGCAACGCCTTGGCGCTGCGCAGCTCGCGCTGGGCCTGGTCGGTGACATCGGTGACGTGCAGCTGCAAGGCGTCGAGCGCCAGCTGCAGTTCTTCTGGCGTGGCGGCACGCGCACCGGCGGGATAGCTCAACGAGCCCTGGCCGGCGCGATGCTGAGCAAGCATTTCGCGCAGGCTGTCGAGCACAGCAATGCTGTCGCTGCGTGGCGTCCCGGGCGTGATCGGCGTAGCCGGCGGTGCCACGGGGTTACGGTCTGCATTGGCGGGAGCGGATTCTGCCACCGGGCCGCGTGGCTGCCGTTCCATCTGAATGCGCGGCGGCGTGGGGAAGGCGCGCAGCTGCGGCAGGATGCCATCGCTGCGCAGGTGTTCGTTGACCGTCTCGTAGAGCGAGGACAGCGAATACACGACAGCCGTGTCGAAGCTCTGCAGCATCAGCAGGCGATGCTCCACGGGCAGCCCCAGCGGGTTGCCGGCATCGCGAAAGGAGACCGCAAGTGCCTGCGGACCCAAAGGGAGACTTTCGCCTTCGAGCGGCGGATGGCCGATCAGTACGGCGAAACGGTAGCCCAGCTCGAACAGCGGCGTGCCGTGGCGAGCTTCGCCACGTGCCACCAGCTTGTCCAGCGCCACCGTCTGCTCGTGCTCGGTCTGGTCCAGCAATTCCAGTGGACGGCGCGGTGCCTCTGCTTCTTCCGCCACGACCGGCGCCGAACCGAGTCGGCTGAAGTGGTCGCGCACGCCTTCCATGAAGCGACGCTCGAGGGTAATGCGTTGCTGCTGCAGCAGCTGGCGACTCAGCAGGTACTGTTGTTGTTCCAGGTTGTTGCGCGAGCGTTCGGCAAGCGCATAGAAGCGCTGTTCGATATCGCCTAGGCACAGGCGTATCGGCGCCTCCAGCCAACTGGCGCAGAGGGCGTGCGTTTCTTCGATCAGACGACGCGCGCGCGACGGCCAACCGGCATTGTCGGGACGATGGTCCCGATCAGATGCAAACGGCTGACGTCGACCCTGCTGTTCGACATCCATGACAGACCCTGTCAGTTCCCCCCGGAGATGGGCTGAGTCTAAGGGGGTTGGGACCCGGCCGCCATCGGCCGGACGGTGGATTCAGTCAAGAAACCGGACATGACAGTTGAGCTAGCGGTAGCCAGGCGCCGAGATACGCCCGAAGGTAGAACTTTCGGCCAGCCGGGCCTGTGGCGGGGAGGCGAGGGCTAGAGCCCGGTGGGCAGCACCACCTCTCCGCCTCGGCCATCGGCATGGCGGCAGTTGGATGTCGGCCGTGGAATGCTGCGCATGATGGGGGGCGCCGCGCCCGTGTGCAGCCGCTGAAGCATGCCGGGGGTGATGTAGAGCACGCCGTCGTGGCCCAACAGAAGCGCGCAGTCCAGGTGCATCCGCTCGGCTAGGCGCGCGAAGCCGTCCGGGCCCGCCACCATCAGCGCCGTCGCGGCGATGTCAGCAAACACGGGATCGTCGCTGATGACGCTGGCGGCCCCGCTCGTGCGTTGCGGCCAGCCAGTTCGGACGTCGACTATGTGGCCCAGGTCCGGCGAAGAGGCTCGGTGGCGCTGGTAGTCGCCGGATGACGACAGTGCCTCGCCATCACCAAGCTCGACATGGCCCAACACCCCGGAGGGGGCGCCGACGCCCACGTACCAGGGGCGATCCCCATGACGCCCCATCGCCAGCACGAAACCACCGATATAGATCAGCGCATGGTGTATGTCGTGACGGGTCAGCAGCAGCTGAACCTGGGCCGCTGCATAGCCTTCGGCCAGGCCATTGAGATCCAGCGACGCCGCCGAATTGGACGCACTGATCGTGCCATCCATGCTCACATGGATATTGGTCATATCCGCGTGCGCCGCGAGCACCCCGCGTATCTGCTCCGCCGATGGCGCGAGCGTCTGGACGGGGTAACGACTGGTATGGAAGCCCCATAGGCCGATCAGCCTGCCGGCGGCGGCGTTGAACAAGCCATCGCTCTGCGCAAAGCCGCCCTGCGCACGGCGGATCATGTCGGCAACATCGGCTGGCACCCGGTAGGCCCTGCGGTGGGCCAATGCATCGTTGAGCCGGGTCAGCTCGCTGGGCTCCCATGGATGCCAGGTGCGATGGTCGTAGACAAACAGACGGCCGATATCCTGTTGAGCGGCCGCCACATCGTCGTCATTGCGAGCCAGCAACTGGATGCGCGCGCGGGTGCCAAACACCAGATACTCGAATTGGACCAGACGGGGACAGCGTAGCCACAGGAGCGCCCCGGCAAGCAGCAATGCAGCCGCCAGCACCAGCATGATGCGAATCGCCAGCTCGTGCCGCCGCCCCCTGGCGGCCAGTGCGGCCAGCGGAGACTTAGGAAGCCGCATGAGGTATCGAAGTGGCTGTACGCATGGCACCTGAGGCCCGGGAGCGCCACCTGTCCCGGTGGCGCTCCACGCAAGGTGCCTGACCCTAACCCTGCACGATCAGGCGCGAGCGCATCTCAAGATGCAGCGCGTGACAGAAGTGCAGGCAGTAACACCAGAAAACGCCCGGCTTGTCGGCAACGAAGGTGACCGATTTGGTCTCCTGCGGGTTGACGATGAAGCTGATGTTGTACTTGGGTATGCCAAAACCGTGGGTGAGATCTTCGACTTTGTCATGGTTGGTGAGTGTGATGGTGACGATGTCGCCTTTCTTTACCGTGAATTCGCGCATCGAGAACGCCGGTGCCTGCGATATCAGCTTGATATGCACCTTGTTGCCGTTGCGCTCGATGGTGCTGTCTTCTTTAGTTTTCACCGCGTTGGGGAACTCATCCAGATCATAGATCTGGCGCGTCTTGATGACGTCCGCGCGCACGATGATTCCGTCGTGCGGTTCGGAGTAGGCCGAGTGGTCGTGGATCAGCTTCATCTTGTCGCCGGAGATATCGATCAGCTGTTCGGTTTCAACGTGCAGCGGGCCCACCGGTAGGAAGCGATCTTTGGAGAACTTGTTGCCAGAGTTGAAGAACTGGCCATCGGGCTGGCGTGTTTCTCCCATCGAGGAATAGCCGTGGCCGGGTTGGTACTGCACGTCGACGGTATCGAGGACGACCTTCGCATTGGCGTCGCCCTTGAACTGGGCGATGGCCGCCTCGACGCTCCATTTGGCGATCTTGCTGTCGAGGAATAGCGTGGTGTACGCATTGCCGCGACCGTCGAAGGCGGTATGCAGCGGGCCCAGGCCGATGTTGGGCTCAGCGATCACCGCGTCGCGCGATTTGGCCAATTCGCCGTCGAACCATTTCGCCACCAGCGACAGATCGATCACCGAGCAGGTGGGCGACAGCTTGCCCGCGCACACGAAGTACTTGCCGTCAGGGCTGGCGTTCACGCCATGAGGATTCTTCGGCACCGGCACGTAGCAGGTGAGCGAGGTCTTCGGATCGGCATTGGCGGCCTTGCGTCCATCCACCACCGGCACCTTGGATGTGCCGATGGTGGTGGCCTTGCCCGCTGCGATCGCCTGCTCGATGCGGGCGATGTTGAAGAACACGCAGGCGTCCTGCTCGGCGGACATCATGTCCTCGTAGTGCACGCCGCCTTCGGTGTTGTACTGGTTGGATGCGGCGAACTTGCCGTCATAGCTGGTGGCGACGAGATCCATGTTGCCGTCGATGCGGCACTGCCAGCGCACTTCCATGCTATGTGCGTCGATACAGCTAAACAGGCAGCCGTACTTGTCCGGTGACTCTTCGTCATGGCCGTCGTTTGGCAGCGGGATATGAAATTCGGCACCGGCGAATACGCGCGTGGTGTGGTTGATCGAAGCGTCGACGGGGTCGCGCTTGTCCGGGAACAGGCCATGCTGGCCCTGGACATTAGGCAGCTCGACGATCTTGTCGGTCTCGAAGGTGTCGCCGCGGATGCGGGCGACGCGGGCATTCAACTTGTCGTTGACCCAGAAGTATTTTCCGTCGTACATGCCATCTTCGTACGAGCCGTGCACGTGGTGCGTATCGCCTGTCCAGTAGTTCAGCTGACCATCCGGACGGGTACCGATGATGGCTTTTGACTCGTTGGTGATACCCCAGCCCACCATCGGGTCGATATTGAAAACGGGAATCCGCTTGATGGTGCGCCCCGAGGGGCAGCCGAGCACGCGCACTTCACCGGAATGACCACCCGACGAAAGAAGGTAGTAGGCATCGAGCTTGCCTGGCGCCACCTCGTATTTGTCGGACGCCGCCGTGGCCGGCGAAGGTTCTGCCGCCTTAGCGCCCTGAGCCGTCGGTTGCGGCGCGCCGCATGCCGTCAAGCCAAGCACCGCACCGGTGCCGGCGAGCCCGGCAAGGGCGGTGTTGCCAAGGAATTTTCTGCGGCCCGGATCGGCGGCAAGAAGTTCGCCGTTCGTGTCTTTTCCATTCATCCCAGTTTCCTCGTTTTTGTGTCCGGTTCAGAACAACGTCGACTCTAGAGGGCGGATAAATCGGGCCAAATGACGTAAGTCAGGCGAGCGCTGTTTGCGGCACGCGCCGTCGCAGTGCGTGCTGCTGACGCAAATCAAGGTCACTTCCATGGCGTCCTGTTCTCATCATCGACTCGTCGTGAAACGCCATGCGTTGGCGACGCAAATGCGTGTTTGTCTTCAAGGAAATCATTCGATGAATGGCCGACTTCTGAGTGGCGCGCTTTGTTCTTCGGCGCTGATGTTTCTCGTGGCATGCAGCGGTGGACAGGGCGCCGCGGACAACGCTTCGACGCCGTCTTCGCCGGCGGCCGGCGCTAACCCGTCCACGCCTGAGAGCCCCGCCATTGCAGCTGCGCCAGCGGCGCCTTCGCCGGGAGAAAAGACCTATCAGGGCACATGCGTCATGTGTCACGGCAACTCGGCGGTTGGTGCGCCTGTGCTGGGCAACAAAGCCGACTGGGAGCCGCGCATAGCCCAAGGCAAGGAGGTGCTCTACCTGCATGCGTTGGAGGGTTTCTCGGGCCAGAAGGGCGCAATGCCGGCGCGTGGCGGCAACCCAAGCCTCGACGATGCGGCGGTGAAGGCGGCGGTCGACTACATGGTCGGTCGGGTCAAGTAGTCACGATGCGCGCGACGGGCATGCAAGCTTTCGACCGCGCGCATGACGCCGCATGTTGTGGTCAACGGCCAGGGGCGTTGACAGCATTGCTGTGGGCCTCGCTCTGGCTAGGGCTGTTGTTTGGTGTTGGCCATGCGTACGCCGGCTCGTATGAGGCTGAGCTACCTGCGGGGCTGTTCGCCAGCCCAGATCTGTGTCGGTACGCGCCGTGCCGTAGCGTCTTGCCGCAGGCCGACCACTTCTCGCTGCGCAAGGGACAGCCGGCGTATGTCGAGGGGTTACACGGCCGCGATGGACCCGAGGAGGTCGTGGGCTATGTCTTCCTCTCAACTGACACCACACCCGATATCGTCGGTTACTCGGGCAAACCCGTCGTTACCTTGGTGGGCATGGATGCCCAGGGGCGGATTGCCGGTGTCTCTATCCTCAGGCATAGCGAACCCATTCTGCTTGCCGGCATCCCCGAAGATACACTTCAGCGCTTCGTGGACCAGTACGTCGGCAAGCCGGCCGGTGCGCATTTCGAGCTAGGTCGCGCCGACGGGGCCAACGTGGCGATGGATGCCATCAGCGGCGCGACCGTCACCGTGCTGGCGGAGAACCAGATGGTGGGGCGCGGCAGTTACGCCGTGGCGCGCCAGGTCGGTCTGATCCATGCGGTCGCGCGCCCGCAGGCCCGCTTCACGGATGTGACTGCGCCACGCGACTGGGCCAGCCTGGTGGCCGAGGGAAGCATCGGCCATCTCAAGGTTATGCCGGAACAGGTAGCCGCGCCGCATTCCTTGGAACCCTTTATCGATTTGTGGTTTGGCGATCTCGATGCGCCGGCCGTGGCCAAGGCTGTGCTGGGCGAAGAAGGGTATCGGCGGCTGACGGGCGACTTGAAGCGTGGCGATCATGCGATTTTCATCATCGGCAGCGGTAGTTCGTCGTTCAAGGGTTCGGCCTTTGTGCGCGGCGGTATCTACGATCGTATCCAGGTCGTGCAGGATGCCGACGCCTACCAATTCACGGATGCCGATTACCGCACCCTGTATCGCATCGAGGTCCCGGGCGCACCGGTCTATGCCGAGTCCGGCATCTTTATCCTGCGTGGTTCGTCGTTTTCTGCGGCCTACCCGTGGAAGCTGGCGCTTTTATCCAAACATGGTGGCGATCACGGCACGGCCGATTTCGCCAATTTCAACGCGGACTACTGGTTGCCATCGCGTTATCTGGAAGGAGGCCGGCCCATCGTCCAGGCGCCGATACCAGGATGGGTAAAGATCTGGCGGGCTAGGGCCCGCACGATCGCCACGTTCGCCGGCTTGCTTGTGCTCGTTGCGCTGTTCTACGCATTGCACATGCGTTGGGCGGCCCATTCGCGACGCAACGACAAGCGCCGCATCCTGTGGCCGCATATCGCGGCGTGGGTGGTGGCGGTGGGCTTTGTCGGTTTCGCGCAGCTGGCGCAGCCGTCGGTTGTGCAGTTGTTGACGCTGATCCATGCGCCATTGGAGGGCTGGCGATGGGATTTGTTCCTAAGTGACCCGCTCATCTTCCTATTCTGGATGTTCATCGCGATCACCATCGTGCTGTGGGGGCGCGGCGTATTCTGCGGCTGGCTGTGCCCGTATGGCGCGCTAAGCGAACTGCTTTATCGCTGCGCGGGTCGCCTCGGGCTTCGCCGCTGGCAGTTCGCGCTGCCGTCGCGCTGGCACCATCGCTTGCGTCGGCTCAAATATGCGGTATTTCTCGTGTTGGTCGCCGCGTCCTTCCATTCCATGGCACTGGCCGAACGCCTTGCTGAAGTGGAACCGTTCAAGACCACCTTCATGGTGCACGTGTGGAACCGAAGCTGGCCCTTCGTGTTGTTCTGGTCGGTGCTGGTGGCGGCGTCGCTGTTTATGGAGCGGCCCTTCTGCAAATACCTCTGCCCGCTGGGTGCGGCATTGGCGCTGCCTTCGCGGTACCGCTTTATTGGCCTGCGTCGCAAGGCCGAATGCACGACGTGCAAGGCCTGCGCGGTGGGCTGCGGGTCGCAGGCGATCGACGCCAAAGGGCGCATCGACCCAACCGAATGCATGCAGTGCCTCGATTGCATGGTGCTATACCACGACGATTACGCCTGTCCGCCACTGAGTCTTGAGCGCAAGCGTCGCGTCAAGGCAGGGCTTCCGCTCACGCCTATCGGGCGTGACGGTCGTTTCATCCCGTTCAAGATGATCGAATGAGGCGGTGGGTCACCCTGATGGTGTTTTGCCTTGCCCCCATTTCGGCGTCGGCAGCGACGATCCGCGTGCATCCTGGGGAACGCATCGGCGTGGCCATCGAACGGGCGTCGTCGGGTGACGTCATCGAAATCGAGCGCGGGCAATACGTCGAAAATATTTCCATCGATAAGCCGGTGGCGCTCGTTGGCATCGATCACCCAACAGTAAGCGGCGGTGATCATGGCGACGTCATTCGTGTCGCTTCGCCCGATGTGCGTATCGAGGGACTGATCGTGCGGGACAGTGGCGACGATCTCGGTGCGCAGCAAGCGGGCATCTACATCCAGCCTGGTTCGCATCGGGCGATCGTTCGCAACTGTGATTTTGCCCACGTGCTGTTCGGCTTATGGATTGAAAAGAGCGATGCGGTAAGTGTTCAAGACAACCTGATCACCGGCATGCGCGAGAAGCTTTCGTCGCAACGCGGCAACGGCATCGAGCTCTACAACACGGAGGGCGCCGCGATCGAACGCAATCACATCAGCTTTGTGCGCGATGGCATCTATGTCGATGTGTCCCATCACGCACGCTTCGTCGGAAACCGCATCCACGATGTTCGCTACGGCACCCATTACATGAACTCGTACCACAACCTGTGGGAGGGCAACGAGAGTTTCCACAATCTCGGTGGCTTGGCCCTGATGGAGGTGCGTGACCTGGTGGTGCGCAACAACATCGCTTGGGGTAACGCCGGCCACGGCATCATGCTTCGCACGATCCAGGATTCTGTCTTTGCCGGGAACATTTCCGCCGACAACGGCGTTGGCCTGTTTGTCTACGATGCCGAATACGTCGATCTTCGCGGAAACCTCGTGATCGGTAACGCGGTCGGCGTGCATCTGTGGGCCGGTTCCATCAACAACCAGGTCGATGGCAACGACTTCATCGCCAACGGCCAGCAAGTGAACTACGTCGCCACGCGTGACGTGCAGTGGGGGCTGCGTGAAGGCAACTACTGGAGCAACTACCTTGGCTGGGACGCCGATGCGAATGGCTATGGCGACATCCCGTTCGAGGCGAACGAGCTGACCGATCGCCTGGTTTCTCGTTTTCCGTTCGTGAAGCTGCTCGACAGCAGCCCTGCCATGCAGGCGCTGGGACTGGCCGCCCGCCAGTTTCCCATCCTTCGGGTGGCCACCATTATCGACGCGCATCCGGCGATGCGGCCGCACCACACTGACTGGAGCAAGTGGCTTGAACACACCGGTCGTTGAACTTGCCGACGTTGGCAAGCGTTATGGGGGCACCGCCGTCGTCAGTCGAGTAAGCCTGTCGTGCGGTAAGGGCGAGGTGATTGGGCTGGTCGGCCACAATGGCGCCGGCAAGAGCACTTTGTTCAAGATGATGCTGGGCATCATCAACGCCGACGAAGGCAAGATCCGTCTGTTTGGCGAGACCGCCGGCAGCAAATGGTTTCGTGACGTGCGTCGTGACATTGGCTACCTGCCCGAAAATGTCGCGCTATACGACAACCTGAGCGGACTGGAGACGCTGCAGTTCTTCGCGCGCCTGAAGTTTGCCGATCCGCGCAGCTGCGCCAGCCTGCTCGATCGGGTTGGCTTGGGTCAGGCCATGCACCGGGCCGTGCGCGAATATTCCAAGGGCATGCGTCAGCGCCTTGGTTTTGCGCAGGCTTTGCTGGGCAATCCGCGGCTGTTGTTGCTCGACGAACCCACCAATGGTCTGGACCCGGAGGCGACCCATGCCTTTTACGACTTGTTGGGGCAGCTCAAGGCCGCCGGCATGACGGTGATTCTAAGCTCGCATCTACTTGCCGAGATTCAATCGCGGGTGGACCGCTTGCTGGTCATGGCGGAAGGCAGGCTGGTTGCGAGAGGCACGGTGGCGGCCCTTACCGCCGCGGCCAAACTGCCGGCGTCGGTGCAGGTTTCTCCGCGTGGGGACGCCGTCGAACGCGTCTTCGGCACCCTCGTCGCCGCGGGATTTGAGCCATCAAGGCAACCGGATGGAAGGCTGCAGCTTGCCCTGCCGCCGGGCCGACGAATCGTTTTTTTGCGGACACTTGCCTGGCTGGCCGACGCTTTGCTCGACTATTCCATCACAGAGGCCACGCTGGAAGATGTCTTCCTGCAGCATCTGCGTGGCACGCCTGCAAGGGAGGGGAAACTATGAGCCGTCACCGAGGCGTGGATTGGCAATGGCGTCTGGTCATGGCCATTGCGGTCAAGGAGTGGCGCGATCGCCTGCGCAATCGCTGGGTGGTTGCCGTGGCGTTGGTATTCGCCGCGTTCGCCTTGTTGATCGCCTACTTCGGGGGGGCGCAGAGCGGGGCGATTGGACTGCGCAGTACGGCCGCCACGGTGGCCAGCCTGACCAGCCTGGCCATCTATCTGGTGCCGTTGATCGCGTTATTGCTGGGTTTCGATGCGGTGGTGGGGGAGCGCGAACGCGGCGTGCTCGATCTACTGCTGTCGTTGCCGGTGCGGCGGGCGGAACTGCTGATGGGCAAGTACCTGGGGCTTGCCGCTGCCCTGGGGGTGTCCACGTTCGCCGGTTTCGGTGCCGCGCTGGTGCCGCTGGCGCCGATGCTGGATGGGCCGTCTGTGCTGCTCTATCTGCGTTTCGTCGGTAGTGCTTGGCTGCTTGGGCTGGCCTTTCTCAGTATGGCCGTGCTCGTATCGACGCTCGCGCGGGATCGCGCCCGCGCCACGGGCGCGGCGATCGCCCTGTGGTTCGGCTTCGTACTGGTTTTCGATCTTTCCCTATTGGGCGTGCTGGTGGCCTCGGCCGGGCGCTATGCGTCCACGTGGGCGCCTTATGCCTTGCTGCTCAACCCGGCCGATGTCTTTCGCGTGATCAATGTGTTCGGCGCCGACGCGCTGCGCAGCGCGTTTGGGCTGGGCACGCTGTTGCCTCAGGGCTGGAATGCGCCGGCAACGCTGTATGGCGCCATGGCCGCCTGGATCGTGGCGCCGCTGGGTTTGGCTTTATGGAGATTTCGATGAGTTCGTCACGATGCATTTCTGCCATCGCGCTTGGCTTCCTGCTGAGCGCATGCGCGCCGTCGCCCGCTACGCTTGGCCCGATCGATCCGACTGCCGATGCGCACTGCCAACTCGACGGCATGATGCTGGCCGACTATGGCGGCCCGAAGGGACAGATCCGCTACGCCGATGGCGATACCGCGTTCTTCTGCGACACGCTGGAGCTGCTTTCACTGATCCGCGCGCCGGAGCAGGTGCGCGCCATATCCGGTGCCTACACCCAGGACATGGCAAAGGCCGATTGGGACAGCCCGCACGGACATTGGGTCGACGCCACCCATGCCTTCTACGTGCGCGGCTCGCGACGCAAGGGAAGCATGGGCCCTACCCTGGCCAGCTTTGCCGAGCGCGGCGCCGCCGAGGCGTTTGCGAAGCAATTCGGCGGGCAGGTGCTCGCGTTTTCAGAGATTACGCCGGACATGGTGCGCCTCGACGGCGCGGCCGGTGGCGACCACGGCATGTAAGGAAGTGCGCATGGATTCATTTTTTGATCGCGTGGAACCGCAGTTGGCTGTCGACATCGCCGAGCTAGCCAGACGCATGTATGACGTGCGCGAAACACGCAAGCGCTTATTAATGAATACCATGTTCGCCGATGTGGGCGAACTCATCGCTGGCGTGCGCGAGGGCCTGCTGCCGGAGCATCCCAGCTACGAAGCATGGCTCGCCGCCCAGCTGATGCGCGAGCACGAGGACGCCCTGCAGAAGGCGCTGCACTGGCATTGCGGTGTCGCCAATGGTGAGCCTGCACGGCCTGCGCCACCCCACACCGGGCTGGCTGCGCTCGCCGAGGCGTTAAAGGAGACGGGCGCACTGCCCGCCGCGTTCGAAGAGGGCATGCAGTTGCATGCCGATGGGCTGGCGTTTCACAGCGCCGATGGCGTGGATGCGCTGGTGCGTATGCTCTCGCTCGACGTCTGGTCATTCGAATGGCGCTGGATGGGTGAACTGTGGCGCCTGGACACGGCTCCCGTCGAACATCCCGGCATCCTGTCGCCGGCACATCTGCATCGGCCCGATGGAACGGTGATGGCTGACCCCATACAACTGTCTGCCTCGAACAGCGTCGAAGGCATCGTGCGAAATTTTCTTCGCGCCATCACGCAGTCGCCGACTCTTGGATAGCCGTGATCCCGCATTCACGGGTTTCGGCGTTGCCTCGGCAACGAAGGTGGGCGTCAGTCGAGGAAGCCGCTTATCACGTCATTGAGAAAGCGCTGGCCGAGCGCGGTGGTGCGCAGCTCGGTGGCACTGTCGGCCAGCCAGCCCCGTTGATGGGCGGCCGCGAGGGCCGAGGCGATCCGCTCGGCAGGCACGCCGGTGCGCTCGGCAAAATCGGACATCGGCACGCCGTCGATCAGGCGCAGCGCGTTGAGCATGTATTCAAAAGGCAACTCATCCGCAGCCACCGGCGCGTCGCCACCGATGCGTTCGTGGCCACCCGGCGCTGCCAGGTAGGCCTTGGGGTGGCGGGTCTTCCAGCGTCGGCGCACCGAACCAGTATCCGTATCGCTGACCTTGCCATGGGCGCCGGCGCCGATGCCCAGGTAGTCGCCGAAGCGCCAGTAGTTGAGGTTGTGCACGCAGCGTCGGTCCGTTTGGGCGTAGGCCGATACTTCGTACTGCCCATAACCCGCCTCGGCCAGGCGCTGTTGGCAGGCCTCCTGCATGGCCCAGGCATGGTCGTCGTCCGGCAATGGCGGAGGATTGGCCGCGAACGCCGTGTTCGGCTCCAGCGTGAGCTGATAATGCGAGACGTGCGTGGGTTGAAGCGCCATGGCACGTTCGATGTCCGCCAACGCGCCTTCTAGCGCCTGTTGCGGCAGGGCATACATCAGGTCGAGGTTGATGTTGCTGTAACCGGCGTCCTGGGCCGACTTCACTGCCGCCTCGGCTTCGCTTGCCGAATGGATGCGCCCCAGCCGGCGCAGCTTGTCGTCATCGAAGCTCTGGATGCCGAACGACAGCCGATTTACGCCTGCCGTCAGATAGCCGTCAAAACGGCCATGTTCGACCGTGCCAGGATTGGTCTCAAGAGTGATCTCGGCGCCTTCGACCAAAGGCAGGCGAGAGCGCACGCCATCGAGGAAACGGTCGATCAGTTCCGGGGTAAACAGGCTGGGCGTGCCGCCGCCGAAGAAGATGCTTTGCACCGGGCGGGCACTGGCGGCCGCGCCGAAATCCCGCAAGTCGGCGTCGAGGTCCGCCAGCAAGGCGTCCACATAGGCTGCGTACGGCGGCGGATCCCCACGCAGGCCATGCGAGTTGAAATCGCAATACGGGCACTTCTTCACGCACCACGGCATGTGGACGTACAGCGACAGCGGCGGTGCGATCAGGGACATGGTCAGAGCTGCGGCGTTTCCAGGCGATGGCGCAACTGCGCCAAGGCCCGGCCGCGATGGCTGATGCGATTTTTCAGGCCCGGCGGCATTTCCGCAGCGCTCACCGTCTCGCCATCGGGAAGGAACAAGGGGTCGTAACCGAAGCCATGCGTGCCGCGTTGCTCAGTGAGCACGCGGCCGTACCAGCGGCCCTCGGCAATCAGCGGAGCGGGGTCGTCGGTGTGCTGCAGCAGTACCAGCACGCACATGAAAAATGCGCTGCGTTGTTCGGTCGGCACGCCGTCCAGGTTGCGCAGCAGTTTGGCGTTGTTGGCCGCGTTGTCACCGTGATTGCCGCTGTACCGAGCCGAGTAGAGGCCGGGCGCGCCGTGCAAGTAGTCCACGCACAGCCCCGAGTCATCGGCTAGCGCGGGCAGGCCGCTGATGCGTGCCGCATGGCGAGCCTTGAGCAAGGCGTTCTCCACGAAGGTGAGGCCGGTTTCCTCGACGTCCTCCACATCGTACGCCGACTGCGCCACGAAGCTGCGCCCGCTGTCGGCAAGCAGGTGATTGAATTCAGCCAGTTTGCCGGCATTGCTGCTAGCCAGGACGATGCGGCTCATGCGTGTCTTCCTTGGCTTAGGCTAGTTCCAGCGCGGCGCGCTGGGCGGCAACGAGTTCGCCGACGCCCTTTTCGGCCAGGGCGAGCAGGGCGTCCATTTCATCGCGGCGGAACGCATGTCCTTCGGCCGTGCCCTGCACCTCGATAAAGCCGCCACCGTCGTTCATCACCACGTTCATGTCGGTATCGCAGTTGGAGTCCTCGGCGTAGTCCAGGTCGAGCACCGGCACGCCCTGGTAGATGCCTACCGACACGGCGGCGATGGCGCCAATGACCGGATTGCGGCGGAGGTTCTCGCGCTTCATCAGCAAGCTCACCGCGTCGACCAGCGCGACATAGGCGCCGGTGATGGCCGCGGTGCGGGTGCCCCCGTCGGCCTGGATCACGTCGCAGTCGAGCGTGATGACGCGTTCGCCCAGGGCCTGGCGATCAACGCAGGCACGCAGGCTGCGGCCAATCAAGCGCTGGATTTCCATGGTGCGGCCACCCTGGCCGCCGCGCGCGGCTTCCCGCTGCATGCGGGTATTGGTGGCGCGCGGCAGCATGCCGTATTCGGCGGTGATCCAGCCTTCACCCTTGCCGCGCAGCCACGGTGGCACGCGGTCTTCGATGCTGGCGGTGCACAGCACCCGGGTATCGCCAAAGCTGACCAGCACGGAGCCTTCGGCGTGGCGGGTGAAGTGGCGTTCAATGGTGACGGTGCGCAGCTGATCGCTGGCGCGGCCACTGGGGCGGCTTTGAGGGCTCATGGGGCAAGTGGCCTGGGAATTGGGCAAGGCAAGGCCGGAGAGTTTACCATTGCGCCTTTCCAGACATCCGCAGGCCCTCAATGATCCGCAGCATGACGGCTTATGCCTCCGCCGAGACCACCGGCCCCGCCGGGAACCTCAGCTGCGAGCTGCGCACGGTCAATCACCGGTATCTCGAGCTCAGCCCGCGCCTGCCCGATGAGCTTCGCGTGTTCGAATCGGCCCTGCGCGAACGCATCGCGGCTCGCCTGTCGCGCGGCAAGGTGGACGTGACGGTGCGCCTGCGTGGTGAATCGCGTGGCGACTCGCTGCAGGTCAATGCCGGCATGCTCAGCCGCCTCTCGGAGCTGGCGCTGGATCTCGAGGCGCGCTTTCCGCGCATGGCCATCGAGTTCACCGAGCTGCTGCGCTTTCCAGGCGTCATGCAGCAGGCCGAAGTGGAGCCCGAAGTGCTGCAGGCCGCGTTGCTGGAGGCCCTTGAGCGTGCGCTCGACGCACTCACCGCCACCCGCGAACGCGAAGGCGCCAAGCTGGGCGAGCTGCTGGTCGAGCGTTTGGATGCCATTGAGCGCATCGTGGCCGACGTGCGCAGCTTCATGCCGCAGATTCGAGAAGGCCTGCGCGCCCGTCTGGAATCGCGCCTGGCCGATATCAAGCAGCCGGCCGATCCGGGCCGCCTGGAGCAGGAGCTGGTGCTGCAGATCACCCGCAGCGATGTGGATGAGGAGCTGGACCGGCTTGCTACGCATATCTCTGAAACGCGACGCGTGCTGGGCATGAAAGAGCCCGTGGGTCGCCGCCTGGATTTCCTCATGCAGGAATTCAATCGCGAGGCCAATACGCTCGGTTCCAAGGCGGTTGACGCCCGCAGCACCAATGCCGCGGTGGAACTGAAGGTGCTGATCGAGCAGATGCGCGAGCAGGTGCAGAACATCGAATGAACGCGACCGCGCCAGCCACTGTCGAAGGCACCCTGTTCGTGGTGGCCGCACCGTCGGGCGCGGGCAAGTCCACCCTGGTCAACGCACTGCTGGAACGCGAGCCGGCTATTTCGCTGTCGATTTCGCACACCACCCGCCCGCCCCGGCCAGGCGAGCAATACGGGCGGCATTACTACTTCGTCGAGCGCGGCGAGTTCGAACGGGAGATCGCCGAGGGCATCTTCCTGGAGCACGCCGAAGTGCATGGCAATCTCTATGGCACCTCGCGCACCACGGTGGCGGAGTTGCTGGAGCAGGGCCGCGACGTGTTACTGGAGATCGACTGGCAGGGCGCCCGGCAGATCCGCAAGAGCAAACCCGATTGCGTCAGTGTGTTCATCCTGCCGCCGTCGCGCGCCGAGTTGGAGCGACGCCTGCGCGGTCGCGGTTCGGACAGCGCCGAAGTGATCGCCCGCCGTCTTCACAACTCGCGCGAGGAAATCGCCCACGCGCACGAGTTCGACTACATCATCGTCAACGACGACTTCGACGTGGCCCTGGGCGACCTGCAGGCCATCGTGCGCGCGGTGCGCCAGCGCAGCAGCCTGCAGTGGCATCGTCATGGGACGCTGATTGCCCAATTGCTGGCTTGAACGCTGAGGGACGCGGCGGCATCGCAAGTTCCTGGCGCGCCGTCCATCCGCAAGATACTGTTTTGTTAGCCATTCCTGAGTGCTGCGTGATTCGGTCCATGGCCTTCACCTGCGTATTCAGCTAACGTGCCCGTTTTCCCAAGCGCAGCATCGCCCATGACTGACTCCGTTAGCGCCAAGCCCGAGGACAGCACCCTGGTGCGCGTCCGTGGCCTGACCACGGTGCTCAATGGCAAGAAAGTCTTCGACGCGCTCGATATCGACATCCCGCGCGGCAAGATCACCGCAATCATGGGCCCCAGCGGTACCGGCAAAACCACCTTGCTCAAGCACATCACCGGCCAGATGCGCGGCGACGTGGGCGAGGTCGTGGTCGACGGTCAGAACGTTTCGACGCTGTCGCGCGACAAGCTGTTCGAGCTGCGTGAGCGCATTGGTTACCTGTTCCAGAATTCCGCGCTGCTCACCGATTTCGACGTGTTCGAGAACGTGGCGTTTCCGCTGCGCCAGCACACCAAATTGCCGGAAGTGCTGATCCGCAACATCGTGCTGACCAAGCTGCAGGCGGTGGGCCTGCGTGGCGCCGCGGCACTGCAGCCTTCCGAGCTTTCAGGCGGCATGGCGCGCCGTGTGGCGCTGGCCCGAGCCATCGTGTTCGATCCGATGTTGATCCTGTACGACGAGCCGTTCGTCGGCCTCGATCCGATCGCGCTTAACCAGGTACTCAAGCTGATCCGCACGCTCAATGAGACGCTTGGCATCACCAGCGTGCTGGTGGCCCATGAGCTGGAAGCGATCAAGCAGGTGGCTGATCACATCTACCTCATTGCCAACGGCAAGGTGGTGGCGCAGGGCGATCCAAAGACGATTGCCGATGACGGCTCACCGTGGACGCGGCAGTTCTTCGGTGGCGAGGCGGACGGCCCGGTGCCGTTCCAATATCCGGCGGGCGATTATGCC
Organism: uncultured Gammaproteobacteria bacterium; assembly: GCA_963783075.1. Lineage (GTDB taxonomy): Bacteria > Pseudomonadota > Gammaproteobacteria > Xanthomonadales > Rhodanobacteraceae > Dyella. The sequence goes on from CAWAMF010000001.1 coordinate 1,672,513, forward strand.
ACCTCGCTCGGTTTTCCCAGCGGCAATGAAGGCCGGGGTAACGCATGAGCGTGCCGATGAGTCGAGACAATATCGTGCTGCGCTCGCTGGCGCAGATCGGCGATTGCGCGCTGTTCCTGCTGCGCATTCTCGCGGCCATCCCGCGCAGCATGCGTCATGTGCGCGAGACGGTGCGTCAGCTGTGGTTCGTTGGCGCGATGAGCCTGATCATCATCATGGTCTGCGGCCTGTTCGTGGGCATGGTGCTGGGCCTGCAGTTGTATGACGTGCTGTCGATTTTCGGTGGCACCTCGGCCACCGGCACGGTGGTGGCCATCGCGATCTATCGAGAGCTGGGCCCGGTGGTGACGGCGCTGTTGTTTGCCGGCCGCGCAGGTACCTCGGTGACCGCGGAGATCGGGCTGATGCGTGCCACCGACCAGATCGCCGCGATGGAGATGATGGCGGTCGATCCGATTGCCTACGTTGTCGCGCCCCGGTTCCTCGCCGGCGTGATTGCGATGCCGTTGTTGACCTGCGTGTTCTGCGCGCTGGGCATCTTCGGCGGCCACCTGGTGGGCGTGAGCTGGCTGGGCATCGACAACGGCACGTTCTGGTCGAACATGACGGCCACCGTCGACCTGGTGAAGGACGTGATCAACGGCGTGCTGTGGAAGAGCGTGGTGTTCGGCATCGTGGTGTCGCTCATCGCCGTGTTCCAGGGCTATACCACCCCGCCGACCAGCGAGGGCGTGGCCTATGCCACCACCCGTACCGTGGTTGCTTCGTCGATCGCCATCCTGGCGCTCGACTTCGTGCTCACCGCCTTCTTGATGTGAACGCCATGACCGTATCAACCCATCTTTCATTGAGGATCGTGCCGTGAGCCAGAGACAATCCTATGCCGTCGGCACCGGCCTGTTCATCGTGCTCGGCTTTGCCGCGCTCGGCTATCTCGCCACCCAGACCACCTCGGTGGCCAATACCAGTCGCGGCCCGAGCTATACCGTCGAGGCGCACTTCGCCAACATTGGCCAGCTCAAGGAGCGTGCACCGGTAAAGGTGGCAGGCGTGCGCATCGGCCAGGTGCAGTCGATCGTGCTCGATCCGGGCAAGGAGACGGCCGATGTGAAGCTGGCCATCGACCAGCGCTACAACCAGATTCCCGACGACTCGGTCGCCACCATCTTCACCAGCGGCCTGCTGGGCGATCAGTACGTGGGTGTCCAGTACGGTCATTCGCAGAAAACCGTGGCCAATGGCGGCACGCTGGCGCTCACCCGTCCGGCGCAACAGCTGGAAGAGATGCTCGGCAAGTTCTTCGGTGCGGGCGGCGTGGCGGATAATCTGGGCGGCAGCTATCAGGTCAAGGCGCGCTTCACCAACATTGGTGCACTTTCGGTCGGGGCTCCGGTCAAGATGGCTGGCGTGGCCATTGGCAGCGTGCAGTCGATTCAGGCCGATCCGGTCAAGCTTGACGCGGATGTGACCCTGGCCATCGACAAAAAGTACAGCCAGATCCCTGACGACTCGGCCGCCGCGGTGTTCACCAGTGGTTTGATCGGCACCCAGTACGTTGCCATCCAGCCCGGCGGCTCGCCGGACATGCTGAAGAATGGCGACGAGATGGTGCTGACCCAGTCGGCCATGCAGATCGAAGACCTTATCGGCAAGTTCCTGGTCAGTGGCTCGTCGAGCGACGCCAAGAAGGATGCCGGCACCGACAAATCCGGTAGCGGCGACAAGCATTGAGCTGGCGCTTCGCGTCCCGATATTTAAAACGGATCAAATCTAGGAGTTTCCCCATGTTGCGCAGTCTGGCTCTTGCCACCGCCATCGCCTTCGGTAGCGTGATCGCCGCGCCCGCATTCGCTCAGGATGCTGCAGCGACCGCCGGCGCCCAGCAGACGCCGCCCCAGGTGGTGCAGGCCATTTCCGATGAGCTGGCCAGGGCCATCGATGGCCACCAGGCGGAGTTGAAGAACAATCACGACAAGCTGATCGGCGTGATCGACAACGTGTTCCTGCCGCACTTCGATATCGACTACGCGTCGATCCTGGTGCTGGGCCAGCATGCCCGCGAAGCGAGCCCGGATCAGCGCTCGCGTTTTGCCAAGGCGTTCTACAACTCGATCACCCATCGTTACGCCGAAGGCCTGCTCGACTACACCCGCGGTCGTGTGAAGGTGTTGCCGTTCAACGGTGACCTCAACGACAAGCGCACTATCGTGCGTACCCAGGTGGTGCTGGACGACGGCAAGACCATTGCTGTCGACTACGCGTTCCGCAAGGATCGCGATGGCAACTGGAAGGCCTACGACGTGATCATCGAAGGCATTTCCTACATTACCAACTACCGCAATCAGGTCGATGCCGAGATCCGCAAGGTCGGCATGGATCAGCTGATTACCAACCTTGAGACCCAGGGTGAAAAGGCGTTGGAGACGATGGAAAAGGACACCGGGACCACCAAGTGATGGCAGCCGTGCCAGCGCCAGTGCGAGTCGACGACGGTGCGTCCGGCAGCGTGTGCGTGTCCGGTGTTTTGACCTTTGCCAATGCGGCGTCGGCGCTGGACACCCTCACCGCAGCGGTGGAGCGCGATGATCGCCACACGCTCGATTTGGCCGGCGTGACGCGTACTGACAGCGCGGGCCTGGCCTGCGTGCTGGCTGTGCTGGCCGGCGCAGCGCAGCGGGGGCGCAAGCTTTCCGTGCGCAACATGCCTGAGGGCATGCATTTGCTGGCCAGCGTTTGTGAGGTGGAAGGCCTGATGGCCTGAGTCGTTGCTTCCGGGTAGACACGAAAAAGGGGCCTCAAGGCCCCTTTTTCGTGGGTGAATCGGGCTGTCCCGCGCTTAGCTGGCCGGATTCTGCGTTGGGTTTTGCGCAGGCTTCACGGGCTGCTTGTTCTCCCACTTCTGCTGTTCGTCCAGCAGCTGGTCGGGATCGAAGTTCTTGTCCTTCAGGCCCTGCATCTGCTCAATCACGTCAGTCGGCGGGTTGCCGTCATAGATCTGATAGATGCGCTGCTGGCGATACGCGTCGCGGATGAAGGCGTACGGATCATAGGCCGAGGCGAGGAAGCTCTCGGCATCGATCGCGGACGAGCGCAGCGTCACCAGGTACAGCACCTGCGGAATGTATTCCTGGCCGTACTCGTAATGGTTGTTGCGCGCGTAGTAGCTCAGCGGATCGAAGAAATAGCCGTCGACCGGCAGGCGCCATACGTCGCGAGCCGTGGTCGGGCCGAAGAACGGCAGCATCAGGTAAGGGCCGTCCGGTACGCCCCAGTGCGCCAGCGTGATGCCGAAGTCGGTCTCGTTGAGCGGGATGCCGAGCTGGCTGGCCGGGTCGAAGAAGCCGCCAATGCCCAGGGTCAGGTTCACCAGGAAGCGGCCGCTGCCCTGCACGGCCTGCCAGGGCCGGGCCTGCAGCAAGTCGTTGGCCACCGTGATTGGCATGTGGATATTGGTGAAGAAATCACTGACGCAGCGACGGATGGTTGGATTGGTCACCTTGCGGTAACCCACCGCGACGGGCCGGATGACGGCCTTGTCCATCGAGTCATTGAAGGCGTAGGCCTTCCGGTTGAACTTTTCGTACGGATCGTCGGTACGTGGCTTGGCGATCGTGCAGCCGGCCAAAAGAGCCAGTGCCACCAGCGGCAGGCTGCGTGGAATAAATGAGCGAAGGGCGGACGGCATCGGTGGCGACAGTCCTGGGGGGGGGCCAAGGGAGTACAATATTGTACTGTGTAGTTTTTTATTATGTACAGGCCCCACCCAGGTCGGTGGGCTGAGCTGCAGGTCGCCTGAGCCGTGCATCATACGTCTTGCTGCATTGCCAGCAAAGCGGCCGCTGGCTACACTGACAGGTGATAAGTCGCTTTATTCTTTAAGGATTTCAGATGGCCCGCATTACCGTCGAAGACTGCCTGCAGGTAGTCGACAACCGCTTCGAACTGGTGCTGATGGCGACCAAGCGCGCCCGCCAGCTGTCCAAGGGTGCCGAGCCGGCAGTCAATCCCGACCACGATAAGCCCACCGTGCTGGCTCTGCGCGAAATCGCCGACCGCCGTATCGACCAGGCCACCATCGACGAGATCGACAAGGCCGAGCGCGAGCGCGCCGAGCGCGAGGCGCTGGAGTGGGCCGCTGCCGAGGTGGACGATGACCTCTCCAAGGGCGGAGATGACTGATGGAAGGCGGCGGCTGTAGACAGCGAGCAGCGCGAGCCGGTACATCCGGCCTGGTCTGCTTGCGCGTCATTGCCGCCACCCTCGCCTCCGTCAAACGCGGCGAGGCGGTCGCCTGAGCGGGGACCGAACATCCATGCCCGTCGTCGCGGACTCCTCGCCCCTGGATTCCTCGACGCTGCCGCCGTACGTGCTGGCGTTGAAGGAGCGCGTGGCCTATCTGCCCGAACCGCAGGTGGCGCGCGTAATCCGTGCATACGAGGTAGGGGCCCGCGCACACGAGGGTCAGGCTCGCAAAAGCGGTGAGCCCTACATCACCCACCCGATCGCCGTGGCCGGCATTCTGGCCGAACTGGGCCTGGACGCCGAGACCATCATCGCGGCCATCCTGCACGACACGCTGGAAGACACCGCGCTAAGCCGGGTCGAGCTCGCCAGCGAGTTCGGCGAAACCGTGGCCGAACTGGTCGATGGCGTCACCAAGCTGGACAAGATGAGCTTCAGCAGTCGCCAGGAGGCGGACGCGGAAAGCTTCCGCAAGATGCTGCTGGCCATGGCGCGGGACCTTCGCGTGATCCTGATCAAGCTGGCCGATCGCCTGCACAATATGCGCACGCTGGGCGCCAAGGAGCGCCGTCGCGCCGCCGCATCGCCCGCGAAACGCTGGAAATCTACGCGCCGATCGCCCAGCGCCTGGGCATGAACAAGTTCAAGGCGGAGCTGCAGGACCTGGGCTTCAGCGCGCTTTATCCCGATCGCTATCGCGTGATCGGCGAAAGCGCATCCGCGCAGCGCTGGGCAACCGGCGCGAGGCGATGGGCAAGATCGAAGCCTGCACTGTCCACGCGCATGAGGCGCGAGCATCATCACCGCGCGACGGTCGTCGGCCGCATAAAGATCGCCGTGGAGCATCTATTCGAAGATGCGCAACAAGCACAAAAGCTTCGCGCAGCTGATGGACGTGTACGGCTTCCGCGTGGTGGTCGAGGTCGGCCATGAGCTGCTACATGGCGCTGGGCGCGGTGCACGCCTGTACAAGCCGGTGGATCGGGCCGCTTCAAGGATTTCATCGCGATCCCCAAGGCCAACGGCTACCAGTCGCTGCACACCGTGCTGCTGGGGCCGTTCGGTGCGCCGATCGAAGTACAGATCCGCACCGCCGAAATGGATCGGTGGCCGAGCGCGGCGTGGCCGCGCACTGGGCCTACAAGACCGATTCGGGCCCGGCGAACAGCGCGCAGGCACGTGCCCGCGAGTGGCTTTCCTCGCTGGCCGACAGCCAGGCCAATACGGCCTCGTCGGCGGAGTTCATCGAGAACGTCAAGATCGACCTGTTCCCGGACGAGGTCTACCTGTTCACGCCGCGCGGCGACATCCTTGCGTTGCCGCGCAACGCCACCGCACTCGATTTCGCTTACGCCGTGCATACCGACGTGGGCGATCACGCCGTGGCAGCGCGCGTGGACAAGAAGTTGCTGCCGCTGCGCACGCGGCTGGAATCGGGCCAGTTGGTGGAGATCATCACCGCGCCGTCGGCGGTGCCCAATCCGGCATGGCTGGAGTCGGTGGTTACCGGCAAGGCGCGTACCGCGATTCGCCAGTACCTCAAGCATCTGCAGCATGAGGATGCGGTGGACTTCGGTCATCGCATGCTCGATCGCGCGCTCGATGCGTTGGGCACCAGTCTCGATGCGATTCCGCCGGCGGTGCTCGATCGTTTCCTGGAAACCTCCAAGCTCAAGCGCCTGGAAGAACTGCTTTCCGACATCGCGCTGGGCAATCGCATGCCGCATCTGGTGGCCAGCCAGCTGGTGGCGGCACGCGGCAAGAAATCCTCGCGATGTCGCATCAGTCGCTGCATGCGGCGGAGAAGATCCGCATCACCGGCGCCGAGCGCGGCGTGTTGAGCTTCGGCAATTGCTGCCATCCGCTGCCGGGCGACGAGATCATCGGTTACCTGTCTTCGGGCAAGGGCATCGTGGTGCATCGCGTGGAATGCCCGAACGTGGTGGAGTTGCGCAAGTCGCCCGAGCGTTGCGTGGCGATCGAGTGGGACCGCGACGTGCAGGGCGACTACCGCGCCGAGCTGCGCATCGAAGTCATCAACCGTCCCGGGGTGCTTGCCACGGTGGCTGCGGCTATCGCGGCGGCCAACTCCAATATCGAGAACGTGGAATACGTCGAGCGCGATGCTTCGGCGGCGCACGCTGCTGTTCGCGCTCGAAGTGAAGAACCGCAAGCATCTGGCCGAAGTGATCCGTCGCGTGCGCCGCACCGGCGTGGTCAGCGGCGCCTACCGCTACCCGCTGTAGCCATGCGAGCTGGCGGGGCATGCCTGGATGACACTCGGACTTACACTCTGCGCTTTCTCCATCGAGCACAGAGGATCCCCATGTCCCGCAGCATCATCGCCACCGACAAGGCTCCCGCCGCCATCGGCCCGTATTCGCAGGCTGTGCGTGCCGGCAACACCGTGTATTTCTCCGGGCAGATTCCGCTTGATCCGGCGACAGGTAACATGGTCGAAGGCAGCATTGTTGCGCAGACTCGCCGCGTGTTCGACAACCTCAAGGCAGTGGCCGAGGCGGCCGGTGGTTCGCTCGACAAGATCGTGCGCGTCGGCATCTACGTGACCAACCTGGGCCATTTCGCCGACGTCAATGGCGTCATGGCCGAGTACTTTCAGGCACCGTATCCGGCGCGCTCCACCATCGAGGTTTCCGCATTACCCAAGCTGGCCGACGTGGAAGTCGACGCCATCATGGTGCTCGACTGAGCCTGCGGCGGTTCCTGCGCCGACAGGGGACGGGTTGCCGCCCGCTGCGCGATGGAACCGTGCCCGGTTAGGCTTCACTGATGCCGTCCCGCAGCGTACGCGCCACTGCCACGCCCCCTGCCGATCCCGGCGCCACCCCTGTGTCGGCGCTGCCGGGCGTCGGGCCTGCGCTTGCCGAGACGCTGGCGCGACTGGGGCTGGAACGGGTGCAGGATCTGTGGTTCCACTTGCCGCTGCGCTACGAAGACAAGACGCGCGTCACCGCCATCACCGACCTGCGCCCAGGCGAACGCGCGCAGGTGGAGGGCGTGATCGAGGCAGTCGAGCGGGGCTTTCGTTATCGCCCCCAGCTCAGGGTGGCCATCAGCGACGATTCGCGGCAGACCCTGGTGCTGCGCTTCTTTCATTTTCACCGCAGCCAGTCCGATCAACTGCAGCCGGGCACACGCCTGCTCTGCTACGGCGAAGTGCGCCAGGGCTCGCAGGGGCTGGAGATGGTGCATCCGCAGTACCAGCGGCTCGTCGGCGACGAACTGGCCACGGTCGATGAGCTGCTCAGCCCGATCTACCCAACGACCGAAGGCCTGGGGCAGAAGCGGCTTGCCGGGGTGATCGCCAAGGCGCTGGCGCTGCTGCCGCCAGAGGCACAACTGGAATTGATTCCGCCCGCGTTGTGCGAGGCCCATGGGCTGACCTCGCTGCGCGAGGCGCTGCTTTATGTGCACCGCCCGCCGCCGGACGCCAACCTGGGCCAACTCACTGCGGGCCGGCATCCCGCGCAGCAGCGACTGGCCTTCGAGGAGTTGCTGACCCAGCACCTGAGCCTCAAGCGCATGCGCGAGGCTGTGCGTCGACGCCATGCGCCCAGCCTGCGTGGCACCGGGCAGCTACGCGCGCGCCTGCTGGCGGGCCTGCCGTTCGGTCTTACGGGTGCGCAGCAGCGGGTCAGCGAGGAAGTCGCTAACGATGTTGCGCAGCCCAAGCCGATGCTGCGGTTGGTGCAGGGCGATGTCGGCAGTGGCAAGACCATTGTCGCGGCGCTGGCGGCGCTGGCGGCGGTGGAGTCCGGCCAGCAGGTGGCGTTGATGGCGCCGACCGAGCTGCTGGCCGAGCAACATCTGCAGCACTTCCGTCACTGGCTGACGCCGCTCGGTATCGAGGTGGCCTGGCTGGCCGGCAAGGTGACCGGCAAGGCGCGACAGCAGGCGTTGCAGCGGGTGGCTGACGGCGCGCCGGTGGTCATCGGCACCCACGCATTGATGCAGGAGGGCGTGGCGTTCGGTCAGCTCGGCCTGGTCATCGTGGATGAGCAGCATCGCTTCGGCGTGCAGCAGCGCCTGGAGTTGCGTGACAAGGGTGCAGATCGGCAGTCGGGTTTGGTGCCGCACCAGCTGGTGCTCACCGCGACGCCCATTCCGCGCACGCTGGCGATGAGTGCCTATGCCGATCTCGATGTATCTGCCATCGACGAACTGCCGCCCGGACGCACGCCGGTGCAGACCATTGCCATCTCCAACGCGCGTCGCGCGGAAGTGATCGAGCGCATCCATGTGGCGTGTCTGGAAGGTCGCCAGGCCTACTGGGTTTGCACGCTGATCGAGGAGTCCGAGCAACTGCGCGCACAAGCGGCCGAGGTAGCCCATGCGGAGCTTTCCGCCGCGCTTGCCGATTGCCGGATCGGCCTGATCCACGGCCGCATGAAGCCCCGGGACAAGCAGGCCGTGATGGATGCGTTCAAGGCGGGTGAGCTATCTGTGCTGGTGGCCACCACCGTGATCGAAGTGGGTGTGGACGTGCCCAATGCCAGCCTGATGGTGATCGAGAACAGCGAGCGCCTCGGCCTGGCGCAGTTGCATCAGCTGCGTGGGCGGGTAGGGCGTGGCGCGGTGGCGTCCAATTGCGTGCTGCTCTACCAGCCGCCACTAGGTCAGCTGGCGCGCGAACGCCTGCAAGTGATGCGCGAAACCAACGATGGCTTTCGCATTGCCGAGAAAGATCTGGAATTACGCGGCCCCGGCGAAGTGCTGGGCACGCGACAAACCGGCCAGCTGAGTTTTCGTATTGCCGACCTGGCGCGCGATTCGCATCTGCTGCCCGCAGTGCAGGAAGTGGGAGCGCATCTGCTGGCGCAGCATCCGCAGCAGGCCGAGCAGTTGATCGTGCGCTGGATCGGCGGCGCGGCGCGTTACGTACACGCATGAGCGCCGCCGGGGTTTGACTGCGGCGCGCAAACTTCTAAGCTAGCTGGTTCGACCCCAACGACGACGCACCATGAGCAAGCCGCAACTGCTGATCGATACCGACCCGGGCGTGGACGATGCGCTCGCCATCCTCATGGCGCACGCGCATGCCGACGTCAGCGCGCTGACCATCGCCGCCGGCAACGTGGGCCTGGGGCACACCGTGCGCAATGCGCGCACGTTGGTCGACCTGGTAGGCGCGCCAACACCGATCTTCGCTGGCTGCCCGACGCCCTTGGTGCGCATGCCCGAGGAAGATGCCGTACACGTGCATGGTACCGATGGTCTGGGCGATGTTGGCTTTGCCGAACCCCGGGCGGTGGCCTCCGATGAGCATGCCGTGCAGGCGATCCTGCGCCTTACGCGTGAACAGCCAGGCCTGACCTTGGTGGCGCTGGGTCCGCTGACCAATCTGGCGCTGGCGGTGCGACTGGATCCCAGCTTGCCGCAGCGCGTGAAGCGCCTGGTGATCATGGGCGGCGCGGTGACCGGTTTGGGCAACACCGGCAAGATCCCCGCCGAATTCAATATCGGCTTCGATCCGGAAGCGGCACACGTCGTATTCGAGTCGTTCCCTTCGTTTGACCTGGTCGATTGGGAAGTGGTGCTGCGGCATGCCTTCACCGACGAGGAATTCGACGGTTGGCTGGCGGCGGGCGATCAGCGCGCGGTGTTTTTCGAGCAGGTGTTCCGCACTGCGCGTGCATTCAATCTCAAGCGTGGCCGTCGTGGCGTCATCGCTGCCGATGCGCTGGCGATGGCGGTGGCGATCGATCCGGACATGGTCACGCGCAGCGAATCGCGTCACGTGGCAGTGGAAATGGACGGCCGGCTCACCCGCGGCGCCACCGTGGTGGACTGGACCGGTCGACTGGGGCAGCCTGCCAATGCGCGCATCGTGATGGAGGTGGATCAGGGCCGTTTCGGGGCCATGGTGCGCCGCGCGTTGGGGGCCTGAACGGCCCGTCTGATGCGCCCCGCCAGGCCAAGTCACTGACAGACTTGCCAATGGTCCGGGTCTGTAGTTAAAATGCCGCTCTTTCGCCCACCGCTTTGAGTCAGTCATGAAGCCCGATATCCATCCCAATTATCGCCAGGTGGTGTTCCAGGACCTCTCGTCCGAGTTCGCGTTCCTTACGCGCTCCACGATTGCCACCAAGGAAACCGTCAAGTGGGAAGACGGCAACGAGTACCCGCTGATCAAGGTGGATATCTCCAGCCATTCCCATCCGTTCTACACCGGCAAGCAGAAGACGCTGGACACCGGCGGTCGCGTCGACAAGTTCCGTCGTCGCTACGCGCAGAAGTAATCGCGCGGTAACGCTTGCTGTGACGCTACGGTGACGTAGCGTTTACATGCATATCGCACGGGGCGAGCCAAGGCTCGCCCCGTGTGTTTTTGCGTCCGTCATCCGACCATTCGCTAGGGCATGCCGGCGAATCGATGTGCGATAATGCCCGCTGCGGTGTCGCAGTAATTTCCCCAAGGCGACATCAACCCTACCTCGCCGGCCTCGCGCTATCGCGACACGCCGGCGATGACATACGTGAAGGAGGTTTCTGTGTCCGATTCCAAGATCGTCAAGTTGGTGGATGAGTCGACCAACCGCAGCAGTGAATTGCCCCTGCTCAGCGGTACGCTCGGTCCCGCATGCATCGACATCGGAACGCTGTACAAGGACACGGGCCATTTCACTTACGACCCGGGTTACGGCAGCACGGCCAGCACCAAGAGCGCGATCACCTACATCGATGGCGACGAGGGCGTGCTGCTGTATCGCGGTTACCCGATCGAGCAGTTGGCCGAGAAGTCCAACTTCCTTGAGGTGTCTTACCTGCTGCTCAATGGCGAACTGCCGAACAAGCAGGAATTCAGCGAGTTCGAGCACCAGATCACGCATCACACGATGATGCACGAGTCCCTGAAGGACTTCTTCAAGGGCTTCCATCACGACGCGCATCCGATGGCGATGCTGGCCGCTTCGGTGGCTTCGCTGTCGGCCTTCTATCACGACGACATCGACGTTGATAACGCCGACGACCGCAAGCTGGCCGCGATCCGCCTGATCGCCAAGATGCCGACCATCGCCGCCGCCTGCTATCGCTATTCCATCGGCTGGCCGTTCCGCTATCCGCGCAACAACCTCGAGTACGTTGATCGTTTCCTGCACATGATGTTCGAAGTGCCGAGCGAGCCGCTGGAGATGAGCCCGGTCGCAGCCAAGGCGCTGGACCTGTTGTTCATCCTGCACGCCGATCACGAGCAGAACGCGTCCACCTCGACCGTGCGCCTGGTCGGTTCGACTGGTGCCAATCCGTACGCATCGGTAGCCGCCGGCATCACGGCGCTGTGGGGTCCGGCACACGGCGGCGCCAACGAGGCGGTGCTGAAGATGCTCGAGGAGATCGGCTCGGCCGATAAGGTCGAAACCGCCGTCAAGCGCGCGAAGGACAAGAACGACAACTTCCGCCTGATGGGCTTTGGCCATCGCGTCTACAAGAACTTTGATCCGCGCGCCAAGATCATCCGCGAGATGTGCCACAAGGTGCTCAACGAGCTGGGTGTCAACGATCCGCTGCTCGACGTGGCGATGAAGCTGGAAGAGGCGGCGCTGAAGGACGACTACTTCGTCGAGCGCAAGCTGTATCCGAACGTCGACTTCTACTCGGGCATCATCTACAAGGCCCTGGGCATTCCGACCGAGATGTTCACGGTGATGTTCGCCATCGCGCGTACCGCCGGCTGGATCTCGCACTGGATCGAGCAGCACGAAACCCCAGGCTCGCGCATTGGTCGCCCGCGCCAGATCTACACCGGTTCGGATGTGCGCAACTACGTGTCGGCAGACAAGCGCTAAGCACTGCTGCTGTCGCTGAAAAAAACGCCCCGGTCATGCCGGGGCGTTTTTTTTATGGCTAAGCCCGCGCAATCTGCTCTTCAACGCAATGCGGACGACAGCATCCGTTCGAACTCGTCTTCTTCGTCCGTCGTCGCCAGCAGTTCTTCCACGGCCACCAGTGAGGCGCGGCGCATGGGCTTTTCGTCGATGCGATCCAGTGGAGGTTGCCGCAGCGCATTGCGTGGCAGCACGGTGAGGTCGAAGGGGAGATTGTCGGCGGCAAAAAGCAGCACCGGATACTCTTCCTGCTCGTCCCGCGAAACACGCAGTCGTCGCGTCTGCTGGGTGAGGGGCACGCCGCGTTCCTGCAGAAACAGCACCACCGTTTCCGGCGTGTCGCAGAACACGTGCAGGCACACGGCGGAGTGGGAATCGGCGGTGCCGTCGAGTACGGCGCCGACCAGTCGCGGCTCGAAGCGCTCCAGGAAGCGCATGGCTTCTATCGCGGCCTCACGACGTTCCTGCAGCAGTACTGGCTGACTGTCGGCGTGAAAGATGCGCTGGTGCTCGCGCAGGGCTTCTTCGATTTCGTTATTGCGCGGTAAGGCCTGTGCTTCGAGGATGCCAAGCCGCTCGGCGGCCTTGACCTTGGCGTGATGAAAGTCGCGGATACCGTGTTCACTCATCAGCCGCGCCGCTTCCTGGGCGACACGCTGACGGTTGCGCTGAAGACGGTCCTGCGCGTGGATGCGATGGTGTTCGCCTCGTGCCATGCCTCATTCCTCCGGAAAGCTGGCGTTCGCCGGTAGCGAACGCGGGCGCCGGGAACTGGATCCCGGCTTGTCAGAAGATGTCGTAGGCGTGCTGCTGGTCCTGATCCTCCTGCTGCTGGTTGGCCTGGTTGCGCAAGCGATCCACGTCCTCCACCTTGAAGATCTCGGACATGCTGTTGGGATCTCCCGCACCGGCGGGCCATCCGCTAGACCGGTCGATCTGCACCGTACTGATACCCGGCGGCATCGGCAAGACCGATGACGGCTGGTCCTTCAGGACGGCGCCCATGTAGGACATCCAGATCGGCAGCGCCGCCTTGGCGCCAAACTCGCCCTTGCCGAGCGAGCTGAAGTCGTCAAAGCCCACCCACACCGTGGTGACCAGGGTGCCGTTGAAGCCGGCGAACCACGCGTCGCGATGATCGTTAGTGGAGCCGGTCTTGCCGGCCAGGTCATCGCGGCCCAAGGCCATGGCGGCCGAGCCGGTGCCGCGCTTGATCACGTCCTGCATCAACGAGGTGATCAGATAGTCGTTGCGGACGTCGATAACCTGGGGAGCCAGCACCGGTGGATGGGCACCCTCGTGGGCATCGGCCGGCAGCACGGCATCGCCGACACCGGCCACGCTGCCCGAGGCGGACGGAGCGACCGTGCTGGCGGCTGCCGCGGTGTTGTCCGGCGTGCTGGTCGCCGGCGGTGGCGGGCCAGGCGGACGCGTATCCAGCAGACGCTCGGCGCAGGTGCGGCAGGCGCGGGCAGGGTTGGCGGTATACACCGGCTTGCCGTCGCGGTCATCGATTTCGCTGATGAAGTACGGCGTCACCAGGTAGCCGCCGTTGGCGAACACGGCGTAGCCGCGGGCCATGCTCATCGGCGAAACCGAGGCGGTGCCCAGGGCCATCGACAGGTTGGCGGGCAGCGAATCGAGAGTGAAGCCGAAGCGGGTCACGTAGTCGCGCGCATAGCGCACCCCGATCGCATCGAGCAGGCGCACCGAAACCAGGTTCTTGGACTGGACCAAGGCTTCGCGCAGGCGGATCGGGCCGTCGAACTTGTCGTCATCGTTGGACGGGGTCCACAGGCCGCCTGGCCGCGACGGATCAGGCAGGGCCAGGGGCGCATCGTTGACAATGGAGGCCGGCGTAAAGCCTCGCTCGAAGGCGGCCGAGTAGATGAACGGCTTGAAGCTCGAGCCCGGCTGGCGGGCGGCCATCACGGCGCGGTTGAATTTGCTGCGCAGGAAGTTGAAGCCGCCGACGAGTGCCTGCAGCGAGCCGTCTTCCGGATTGATCGACGTCAGTGCCCCCTGGGCGCCCGGGATCTGGGTGAGCTGCCACTGGCCCTTCTCATCGCGCGACACGCGAACGATATCGCCACGCTTGAGCACGGCGGCCACATTCTTGGGCGCCGCGCCGACGCGGGTGTCGTCGATGCGGGGGCGGGCCCAGCTCATGGCGTCCAGGCCGAGCGTCACCTGCTCGCGGCTGGGCAGGTAGATGCTGGCTTCGTTTGCCGAGACGGCCGTGACGATGCCCGGATCCATGCCGGAGATATCGGTGTAGCCGGCCAGTGCGCGATCAAAATCGTCGTTGCCAGCGTCAGCGGCGAGCTCCTGATGCGCCTCGGGGCCGCGCCAGCCATGGCGGTGGTCGTAGTCAACCAGGCCTGCGCGCACCGCGTCCACCGCCGCCTGCTGGCGGCTGCTCTGGATCGTGGTTTTCACCACATAACCCTCAGTGAGGGCGTCATTGCCCAGGCGGTCGAGCACCTGCAGGCGCACCATTTCGGCCAGGTACGGGGCATCCGCTTCGATGGTTGGCTCATGCGGCGAGGCATTGTTGGCCTCGGCGACAGCCTGGCCGTACTCGTCCTTGCTGATGTAGTGGTTTTCCAGCATCTGACCCAGCACCCAGTTGCGGCGGGCAATCATGCGCTTGGGGTTGTTGAGCGGGTTGACCACCGACGGCAGCTGGAAGGTGGAGGCCAGGGTGGCGCATTCGGCCACGCTCAGCTGGTCCAGGGTCTTGCCGTAGTAGAACGAGGCTGCCGCCGCTACGCCATAGGAGCGATGGCCCAGGAACATCTTGTTGAGATAGAGCTCCAGGATCTGGTCCTTGGTCAGCTCGCTCTCCATGCGCAGGGCGATGAAGATCTCGGTCAGCTTGCGCGAATAGAGCTTTTCCGGGCTGAGGAAGAAGTTTCGCGCCACCTGCTGGGTAATGGTCGAGCCACCGGGCCCCTTGTCGCCACCGGAGGTGATGACGTGCCAGCCGGCGCGGGCGATGCCGTGCCAATCCACCCCGGGATGCTGGTAGAAGCTGGCGTCCTCGGCGGCAAGCACCGCATGCTTGAGCCGCTCAGGTACATTGGCGATGGCGATGGGAATGCGCCGGGTCTCGCCAAAGCTTGCGATCAGCTTGCCGTCGGCGGTAAGTACCCGCAGGGGCACCTGCATGTGGTAGTCCTTAAGGACATCCACCGAGGGGAGTCGGGGGGAAATCAGCCAGTACGCCACGCCAACAGCCGCAACGCCCAGTAGCAAGCCTGTAAAAGCCAGGACCAGGATCCAGCGCAGCAACCGCTTAAGAATTTGCATGATTTGGGTGTTTGCGAGACGTGAGTCAAAACAAGACAGAGTATAGATGTAGCAGTATCTCCGGCATGAACCGAAGGCGTCACAGCAAAAAACAGGCCATTCGACGTGTTTGCCCAACTGTGGATGCCGTCACGCGAATGTGTCGAGAAAAAGCTCGTATTCCATTGCTAATACATTAATTTTTGGTTTTAATGCCGGCGCGCACCTGCCAGTCACTGGTACGGGCGCACAGGGGCAAGGGGGAAAAACGTGGGGCTCTTTACACCCAAGAAGCCGCCGCTTGTTGGCGTCGATATCAGTTCGACTGCCGTAAAGCTGCTGCAGCTCAGCCAGGCCGGTGGCCGCTATCGCGTGGAACACTACGCGGTGGAGCCATTGCCCCCCAACGCGGTGGTCGAAAAGAACATCGTCGAAGTAGAGGCGGTGGGCGAGGCCATCCGACGCGCGTTGGCGCGATCCGGATCCAAGCTCAAGCACGCCTCGGCGGCGGTGGCCGGCTCGGCCGTGATCACTCGCATCATTCCGATGCCAAGTGAGCTGTCCGAGGACGACCTCGAAGGCCAGATCCAGGTCGAGGCCAACCAGTACATCCCGTATCCCATCGAGGAAGTCAGCCTCGACTACGAGGTGCTGGGTCCGGTTCGCGACAACCCGGAAATGAATAATGTGCTGCTCGCTGCCTCGCGCACCGAGAACGTCGACATGCGCGTGGCCGCGCTGGACCTGGGCGGCCTTACCGCCAGGGTGGTCGACGTCGAGGCCTTCGCGATGGAGAACGCCTTCGCGATGGTGGCCGACCAGCTCAATGTGGGCCGCGACGCGCTGGTCGCCGTGGTCGACATCGGCGCCACCATGACCACGCTGTCGGTGCTGCGCAATCAGCGCACCATCTACTCGCGCGAGCAGGTGTTCGGCGGCAAACAGCTCACCGACGAGATCATGCGTCGCTACGGCCTTTCCTACGAGGAAGCCGGCCGCGCCAAGCGCAAGGGCGGTTTGCCGGACTCCTACGAGAGCGAGGCACTGGAGCCGTTCAAGGAGTCGCTGGTGCAGCAGATCAGCCGCCTGCTGCAGTTCTTCTTCGCCGGCAGTGAATACAGCAAGGTGGACCAGGTCGTGCTGGCCGGCGGATGCGCTTCGATCGAAGGCATCGGCCCGATGCTCGAGGATCAGCTCGGCGTGCCCTGCGTGGTGGCCAACCCGCTGGCCCGCATGTCGCTGTCGCCGCGTGTGCAGGCGCAGTCGCTGTCGCAGGACGCGCCCGCACTGATGATTGCGGTCGGCCTCGCGCTGAGGAGCTTCGACTGATGGCACATATCAACCTACTTCCGTGGCGCGTCGACCGCCGCAAGCAGCGCGAACGCGAGTTCTTCCTGCAACTGGCCGCAGCCTTCGTGGCGGCCATACTGGTGTTGTTCGTCTGGGCGTTCTGGATGGATCAGCGCATCGACAACCAGACCGAGCGAAACACGTACCTGCAAGGTGAAATCAAGCAGCTCGATGAACGCATCGCCAAGATCAAGGATCTTGAAACCGTGCGTTCGCGCTTGCTGGCACGCAAGCAGATCATCGAACAGCTGCAGGCCAACCGCTCGCAAATGGTGCATCTGTTCGACGAACTGGTGAAAACCATTCCGGCCAGCGCGCGCCTGGGTGGCCTCAAGCAGACCGGTGATTCGATGACGCTCGATGGCGTGGCGCAGTCCAACGCCAGCGTGGCCGAGTACATGCGCAATATCGAAGCGTCGCAGTGGATGGGGCATGCCGATCTGCGCAAGACCGAAAACACGCACGGTGACTCGCGCATGCCGTACTCCTTCGGCCTGGATGTGGCGCTGAGCCGACCCAAGTCGGACGAAATCGGCGACGACGCTACCGACGGCGATCACGCGCCGGTCTTGCCTGCCGCAAAGCCGTCAGAGGCTCAGCCGGCCAAGCCCGCCACGGCTGCCACCGTTTCCACGGGAAGCAATCCGACGAGCCCCCAAGGTAACGGAGGAGCCAAGCCATGACCTTCCTTCGCGACCTGCAAAACCTCGACCGCAACAACATCGGTGGCTGGCCGAAGTCGATCAAGGTCTTCTTCACTGCGCTGGTTTTTGTATTGGTGGTGTTCTTCGGTTGGTATCTCTACGTCAGCGACCAGCAGAGCGCGCTGGAACAAGCGGTAGGCAAGGAAGAGCAGCTCAAGCAGGAGTTCTCCCAGAAGCAGGCCAAGTCGGCCAATCTGGAAGCACTGACGCAGCAGCTCGATGAAATGCAGGACATGTTGCGCCAGCTGCTTCGCCAGCTGCCCAGCAAGACCGAGATGCCTGAACTATTGGTGGATATCTCGCAGACGGCCCTTTCGGCGGGCCTGGAAACCGAGCTGTTCCAGCCCGGTCCGGAATCGCCGAAGGACTTCTACGCCGAGAAGCCAATCCAGCTGCGCATGGTGGGTACCTATCACCAGTTCGGTACGTTCATCAGCGGCGTGGCCTCGCTGCCCCGCGTGGTGATTCTGACCTTGCACGACGTTTCGCTGACGCCCAAGGGCGGGGACGCCAAGGACGCCAAGGGCGCTCGGGTGGCATCCAATGGCCTGCTCGTGCTCCAAGGCACGGTGAAGACCTATCGCTACCTGGACGATGACGAGAGCGCTGCGGCCAAGGAGGCCAATGCCAAGTCGACCAATGGCAAGCCGGGGAACGGCAAACCGGCCGCGAAGACAGGGGGCCAGAAATGAGCAAGTTGGCTGCCATCCGGCCCGTCCGCGTGATGCGTTTCTTGCTGGTGCTCGCCGCTGCACTGGTACTCAGTGGGTGTACGCGCGGCATGTCCGATCTGCGTGACTGGGTCGACCAGGAAAAGCACAAGAAGGGTGCGCCTATTCCGGCGCTGCCCGTGATCAAGACCTTCGAGACCTTCCAGTACAACGACCAGGATCGTCGCGATCCCTTTAGTCCGAGCACGGCCGAACTGCAGCAGGGCAACGCCAACAATGGTCCGCGCCCGGACGAGAATCGTGCCAAGGAGCCGCTGGAAATGTTCGCCCTGGACAGCCTGAAAATGGTGGGCACGGTGGGCACCGGCGGTGGCACCGAAGTGCTGGTGAAGGACCCGGGAGGTGTCATCCATCGGGTCCATCGCAACGAATACATGGGCCAGAACTACGGTCGGATCACCGCGATCAGCGATGACCACATCGACCTGGTGGAACTGGTTTCCAACGGAAATGGTGGCTGGATGGAACGTCCCGCCAGCATCGCGCTCGGCGAGAAATGAGAAACACAGGGGCTGATGCAATGACCAACCAAATCAAACCTGTTCGGGGCCGTGTGATGCGCCACGCTAGCCGTTATGTGGTCGTGGGCTTGCTGACGCTCGGCGCCGTCTGGTCGAACGCCGCAGCGGCTGCCACCAGCACCCTGAAGGAGATCAGCTACGACACGCTGCCGGGAGGCCGCATCGAGCTGCATCTGAACTTCGCGCAGGGTCCGGTGCCTGAACCGAAGATCTTCACGACCGGCAACCCGCCGCGCATCGCCGTCGACTTCGCCGACACTGACAATGCCGCGCCGCGACATGTCGATATCAACAAGGGCTCGACCACCGGAGTATCCGCCGTGTCGGCCGGGGGGCGGACACGGGTGGTGGTGGAGCTGCTGCGTGACTCCACCTATCGTTCGCGCGTCGAGGGCAACAGCCTGGTGTTGACCGTGAACAACGGTACCGACGCGGCGACAACGACCACGGCGGCCACTGTCGACCCGTCCAAAGCGTTGCCGTCGATGGCGACCGGGCCTTCCGTGTCCAACATCGACTTCCGTCGCGGGCCCAATGGCGAGGGCCGCATCCTGATCGACTTCAGTGGTGCCGGCGCCAATGCCGACATGAAGCACCAGGGCGACAAGGTCGTGGTCGACATGGATCACGTGAACCTGCCGGCCAACCTGGCCCAGCGCCTGGATGTGCTCGACTTTGCCACGCCGGTGCAGACGATCGTCACCAAGGCCGGTGTTCGTGGTGGCGCGCATATGGAGATTGCCACCAAGGGCCAGGTCGATACCTCGGCCTACCAGACCGGCAACCAATACGTGGTTGAGATTGCGCCCAAGAAGGCCGGCAAGGCGGCAGCTGACGGCAAGCTGGCCAAGGGCCAGGATCCGGTCTACAGCGGCAACCGCGTCACCTTCAACTTCCAGGACATCCCGGTTCGCTCGGCGCTGCAGCTGCTGGCCGACATCTCCAACCTGAATCTGGTGGCATCCGACACGGTGGGCGGCAGCGTCACGCTGCGACTGGTGAATGTGCCCTGGGATCAGGCGTTGGATGTGGTGCTGCGGGCCAAGAGCCTGGACAAGCGCCAGAGCGGCAACGTGATCTGGATTGCGCCGCAGGAAGAGCTGGCCA
Organism: uncultured Gammaproteobacteria bacterium; assembly: GCA_963783075.1. GTDB lineage: Bacteria > Pseudomonadota > Gammaproteobacteria > Xanthomonadales > Rhodanobacteraceae > Dyella. The sequence goes on from CAWAMF010000001.1 coordinate 1,692,306, forward strand.
AGTACGAGCAGAATATTGCCGACGCCCGCATGAAGGCCGAGGACAATGCCCAGCTGGTGACTGACTATGTGCCGATCAGCTACGGCAAGGCCAAGGACATCGCCAAGCTGCTAACCCAGGGCAGCCTGCAGAGCCAGGGCGGCAGCAGCAATAGCAGCAACAGCTCACATGGCTTCCTATCCTCGCGTGGCAGCGTGTCTTTCGATGAGCGCACCAATACCCTGCTTATCAACGACAACCCTGACAAGATCCGCCAGTTGCGCGAGCTGATCGCCGTACTCGACAAGCCGGTGCAGCAGGTGCTGATCGAGTCGCGCATCGTGATCGCCACTGACAACTTCACGCGTGACCTTGGTGCGAAGTTTGGTGTGCAGGGTTCGAAGACGAATCCGAGCGGCCAGGTGCTCTCGACCGGTGCCACGTCCAACGGTGCGGGCACCGCCAGCGGTGTCAACGTCAACTTGCCGGTAACGAGCCCCGCAGGAAGCTTTGGTATCGGCATTTTGGGCAAGAACTACGCGCTGGATCTCGAACTGTCCGCCGCACAGACCGAAGGTCGTGGTGAAGTGATCTCCAGCCCGCGTGTGATTACGGCCAACCAGCAGGAAGCCGTGATCCGCCAGGGTCAGGAAATCGGCTACGTCACCTACCAGAACAGCGCTACCGGCGCCGCGGGCAGCGGCACCGCCACCGTGCAGTTCAAGGACGCGGTGCTGGAGCTGAAGGTGACGCCGACCATCACCGCCGACAACCGCGTGTACCTGATGATCAACGTGAAGAAGGATGCGCTGGACTCCTACATCACGGTGCCAGGCAGTGGTCAGGTGCCGACCATCGATACCCGCGAGATCAACACCTCGGTGCTGGTCGACAACGGTCAGACAGTCGTGCTGGGTGGCATCTACGAGATCACCAAGCAGAACACCGCGACCAAGGTGCCGGGTCTGGGCGATATCCCGGGTATCGGCATCCTGTTCCGCAACACCTCGCGTGAAAGCGACAAGGCGGAACTGCTGATCTTCGTGACGCCGCGTATCCTCAGCGAAAGCCTGCAGTAATCGGGTTTTGCCGAGAGTTCGGAAAGGGCGGCTTCGGCCGCCCTTTTTCGTTCGAGACCCTCCAGAGCGCTCGGGCAAGGTCGCGAGGATTAAACTTCCGGCGCGTCCCACGGTCTTAGATGACGCTAAATCATGACGGAATCCCCGATGGACATGCCCGAGGCCAAGCCTGTATCCCGCCTGCAAGAGGCTTTTCTGCACGTTCGCGACGATCTGCGACGCAGCGTCATTGGCCAGCCGCATCTGATCGACTGCCTGCTGGTGGCGTTGCTCGCGGACGGTCATTTGCTGGTGGAGGGCGCTCCCGGCCTGGCCAAGACGACCGTGGTCAAGGCGCTGGCCGGTTATGTCGAGGCGGATTTCCACCGCGTGCAGTTCACCCCCGACCTGCTGCCGGCGGACCTCACCGGCACGGACGTGTTTCGCCCGCAATCGGGCAGCTTCGAGTTCGAGCGCGGTCCGCTGTTCCATAACATCGTGCTGGCCGACGAGATCAACCGCGCGCCGGCCAAGGTGCAATCGGCACTGCTCGAAGCCATGGCCGAGCGACAGATCACGGTGGGGCGCAGTACCTGGCGCTTGCCCGAGATGTTCATGGTGATGGCCACGCAGAACCCGATCGAGCAGGAGGGCACCTTTGCGTTGCCGGAGGCCCAGCTGGATCGTTTCGTGATGCACGTAACCATCGGCTATCCCGATGCTGCGGCGGAGCTGGCCATTCTCAAGCTGGCGCGCGAGCAGGCGCGCCGCAGCCTGCATCCGGCGCCAGCACCGCGTCCCAGCCTGAGCCAGGCCGATGTGTTCAGCGCGCGTGATGCCGTGCTGGCCGTGCACATGGCGCCGGCGCTGGAGGAATACCTGACCCAATTGGTGCTGGCTACCCGCAACGCGGGCGCCTACGGGCCGGAATTGAAGCGCTGGATCGCGTGGGGCGCCAGTCCGCGCGGCACCATTGCGCTGGATCGTTGCGCCCGCGCGCATGCGTGGCTGGCCGGTCGCGACTACGCCTTGCCGGAAGACGTGCACGCCATCGCGCATGAAGTGTTGCGTCATCGCGTGCTACTCAGCTACGAGGCAGAGGCCGAAGGCGTGCGCAGCGATCAGGTGATTCGTCGCGTGCTGGACCTCGTGCCGCTGCCGTGAACGCTGTGGTGAATAGACCTGACGACGGCGACGGACGCACGCGCGTTCGCTTGGCCGAATTGGTGATGCTGCGCGCGCGCGTGGCCAAGGCTGCGTTGCCACGCCTCGAGAGCCGCGCCATGCATGCCGGCCAGCAGTCCAGCCGTCTATTTGGTCGTGGCATGGATTACGCCGAATCGCGCATCTATCAGCCGGGCGACGATGTGCGTCGGCTGGACTGGCGGCTCACCGCACGCAGTGGCCGGTTGCATACCAAGCTGTTTCAGGAAGAGCGTGAAGGTCGCTTGCTGATACTGCTCGACACGCATGAAAGCATGCGTTTTGGTACGCGCGTGCGCTTCAAGTCGGTGCAAGCCGCCCGCGCTGCGGCGCTCGCTGCCTGGTACGTGGTGCGCGCGGGTGAGCGCGTGGGCCTGATGGAATTTGGCGGCGGTGATCGCCTGCTGCGCCCGCAAGGTGGTGCTCGCGGTGCGTTGGCGTATTTGTGGTGCGCTGGCCGAGTGGAACGGGCCGACCACGCGTGCGCAAGGCGAAAACCTGTCGGAAGCGTTGCTGCGCGCCAGTCGCCTGATGCGCGGGGCCAACCGGGTGTTGTTGATCAGCGATGGCCTCAGTTGTGACGAAGCGGCACGCGGCCGGCTGATCGACCTCACCGGTAAAGCGGCGGTTCGCGTGCTGGTGGTTGCCGATGCATTGGAGCTGTCCATGCCGCCGCCCGGGCGCTATCCCCTCGAGCACGATGGCGAGCGCCGTGAAGTCGCGCTGTTCGGTGAGCGTCAGCGGCGAGAATTCCAGCAGCGGCTCGGTGCCGGCCAGGCCGCCCTGAACAGCGTCGCGCAAGGCCTGGGCATACCCCATCGCACTATCGATACGGCGGCTGATCCACTTGATGCCACGCTTGCGCTACTGGCGCCGGGAGTGCGTCGATGACGTTCCCATCGGCCACGGTCGCGGCAACGGGCCCGGTACTGCGCGATATTCATTTGCCGCCTGCTCCTGCCTGGTGGCCGCCGGCGCCTGGCTGGTGGTGCGTTGCCGTGCTGCTGCTGGCACTGGCGGTGCTTGCGGTTTGGTTATGGCGAAAACGGCACGCGCGCCGTCTGCTCGAAGCCGCCTTGCTGGGCGAAGTGGATGCGCTTCTCTCGCAGTGGCGCAATGAGCCACAGAAGCTCGCCTCTGGGCTGCATCAACTACTGCGTCGTGGCGCGTTGCGATACGACGCGGGAGCAGCCCACCGGCATGGCGACGAATGGCGGCACACACTGGCGATTATTCCGGTGGATACAACGACGCTGGATCGTCTGATGACACTCGAAGACGCCATGTATCGACCCGGCGCCTCGTTCGATATCGAGGCCACCGTCGCATCGACCCGTCACTGGTTGCGGCTGGCCTGGCGTCATCGCGCCGCGCGGAAGGTGACTACGGCTCGACCTGCCATCGCGGAGTCGAGTCATGCTTGAGTTCGCCTGGCCCTGGATTGCCGTGTTGCTGCCGCTGCCCTGGTTGTTGCGTTTTGCTTTGCGCAGGGCCGAGCCTGGGCAGGCCCTGCATTTGCCACACCCGGGCCTGCAGCTGGCCGTGGCCGGTGGCAAGCGCGAGGGTGGTTGGCGTTGGTGGCTGCTGGTGGCGGCGTGGCTATGCCTGCTGGTCGCCGCGTCTCGGCCCCAGTGGGTGGGACCCCCGCAGGCGCAGCAGCGCAGCGGGCGCGCGTTGATGCTGGCGGTGGATCTTTCCGGAAGCATGCGCACAGACGACATGCAGCTTGGCGGCCAACCGATCAGCCGCTTCGGTGCCGTCGAAGCCATCGCGGGCGATTTCATCTCGCGTCGTAGCGGTGACGAGATGGGGTTGGTGCTATTTGGCAGTCGCGCTTTCCTGGTGACGCCGTTGACCTATGATCTGAACGCCGTGCGCGCGCAATTGCAGGGTGCAGCGGTCGGTTTGGCAGGTACCGAAACAGCCATCGGCGACGCCATTGCCGTGGCGGTGAAGCGGCTCGCGCCGCTGCCGGAGCAGGCAAGGGTGGTGGTGCTGCTCACCGATGGCGTGAACAACGCCGGCAGCATCGCGCCGCTGGATGCCGCGCATGCCGCCAAGGCGGCGGGTGTGCGCATTTACACCATTGGTGTGGGCGCCACCGAAATGCGTATCCCGGATGTATTCGGTACGCGCACCATCAATCCTTCGGAAGACCTGGACGAGGGGATGCTGCGCACCATGGCCGCGCAAACTGGTGGTCGCTATTTCCGCGCTACCGATTCGAACCAGTTGGCCGATGCGTATCGTGCCATCGATGCTCTTGAGCCGATGCCGCAACAGGGGCCGTCGCTGCGCCCCCGCCACGAACTATTCCGCTGGCCGCTTGCGCTGGGTGCGTTGGCTTGGCTGATCGCGTTGGCCCCGCGCCAACGCCGCCGGGAAGTCATGGCATGACCGACGTGTGGCAGCAATTTCATTTTCTGAGACCGTTGTGGCTATTGGCCTTGTTGGCGTTGCCGCTGCTGCTGGCACTGGCCTCGCGCCGCAGCGTCGCGCGCGAGGAGCTGGCGCGACTGGTGGATGCCGAGCTATTGCCGCATCTGCTGTTGGGCCGCGAGCGTGGACGGCGGCTGTCTTCCTTTGTGGTGGTCGCCAGCTGGATCCTCGCTGCGCTGGCCATGGCTGGGCCGACGTGGAGTCGTGTCGCCCAGCCGTTGTATGCCAAGCGTGCTGCCCAGGTGGTGGCCTTGTCGCTGTCTCAGCACATGCTGTCGCGCGACGTGGCGCCGAGCCGTCTGGATCGTGCGCGCTACAAGGCACGTGACCTGCTGGTTGCCAACAAGGATGGCCTCAACGGCTTGATCGCTTATGCCGGCGAGGCCTTCGTGGTGGCGCCGCTCACCACCGATGCCGGCAGTCTTCACGATCTGCTGGATGCCCTGGCGCCCGATACGATGCCTGCCGATGGCGACAACGCTGCACAGGCGATCGAGCGTGGCGTGGCATTGATCCACGACGCCAAAGTCGGCGGCGGTTCTCTGGTGCTGGTGACGGACGACGCTGATTCAGCCGCGCAGGCCGCCGCGCGCAAGGCGCTGTCGGAGGGCGTGCGTGTTTCCGTACTCGGCGTGGGCACTACGCAGGGCGGGCCCGTACCGCTGGCCGACGAAAGTTTCGTGCGCGACGCGCAAGGCGACGTGGTCATGGCGCGCCGTCATGACGATGCCTTGCGTGCGCTTGCCGAGGCTGGCGGCGGCCGCTTTGTGACGATGACCGACGACCACAGCGATATCGATGCGTTGAGTGGGGAACTACGTGCCGACGGTGCCGCGACATTGGCCAGCGACCAGCAGAGCGACGAATGGCAGGATCGCGGCCCCTGGCTCTTGTTGCCGCTGCTGCCGCTGGTTGCCATGACGTTCCGCCGCGGCTGGCTGGTGCTGCTGGCGCTGGCGTTGCTGCCTGGCATGCCTGGCACTGCGCGGGCCAGTGCTTGGAGCGACTTGTGGCAACGCCCTGATCAACAGGCCGCCACTGCGCTGCAGCAGGGGCGGGCGAAGGACGCGCAGCAACTGGCGCATGATCCGCTGTTGCGCGGCGCTTCCGCTTATCGGGCAGGCGACTATGCCGCCGCGACCGCCGCGTTGCGACCTTCACCGGGTACCGATGCGCAGTACAACCTGGGTAACGCGTTGGCCAAGCAGGGTGATTACCAGGGCGCGCTGGATGCCTACGATCGCGCGCTCAAGGCCAACCCTGCCAACGCAGATGCGCTAGCCAACCGCAAAGCCGTGGAAGACTGGTTGCACAAGCAGCGACAGCAGCAGCAAGACCAGGACAAGGGCGCGCAAGACGACAAGGGCAAGGCGGGACAGGGCAAGTCGACCACGCCGCCGGACAACGCTCAGGGCAAGGCGGGTCAAAAAGGCAAGGACGACAAGCAGGACGACGGCAAGGGCAAACCCTCGCAGGACGGTCAGGGCAGCGCTCAGGGTAGTGGCAACGACAAGGACGCCCAGGGCCACAACCAGGAGCAGGACAAGCAGCCCAGCGATGCGTCGGGAACCCAGCCACAGACGCCGCAGCAGCAGGCCGAGCAGCGCGCCCGCCAAGCGCAGGCGCAACAGGCGCTGCAAAAGCAGATGGATCAGGCGTTGGGCACGCCGGGTCAGCAGAAATCACCGCAGACCCATGAGCTAGGCGTCGTCGCGCCAGACGATGCGCAATCGAAGCTCCCTGCCGACGTGCGGCAAGCGTTGCAACGCGTCCCCGACGATCCGGGCGCCCTGCTGCGTCGCAAGTTCGATCTCGAGTACCGGCAGCGCCATGGCGGCATGGCGCCGGAGGACGATTCGCAGTGAAGCCGCGCTACCTGTTTGCCTTCTTGTGGTTCATCGTCTGCCTGTGGCCGGCGCTATCGCTCGCCACCGACGTGCAAGCCACGCTTGACCGCACCCAGGTCGAACTGGGCGAAACGGTAACCTTGAATCTGCGCGTCAACGGCGGCGGCATGGCCGCGGCGCCGGACCTTGGTGTGTTGTCGAAAGACTTCGCCGTGCTTGGCACCTCCAGCAACACCAGCATCAGCATCGTCAACGGCAGCCGTTCGGCCCAGCTAACCATTGGCATCGCGTTGCGGCCACTGCACACGGGCACGCTGACCATCCCTGCGATGGCCTTTGCCGGCGGGACCACGCAGCCATTGCAGCTGGAAGTGGGAGCGCCCGATCCCAAGCGCGTCGGCGTCCGGACGTAAAGACGTCTTTGTGGACGCGACCGTCGAGCCGGCGAGTGGCTACGTGGGGCAGCAGCTGGTGTACACCGAGCGGCTTTATTTCACCGCCAACCTCACCAACGGCGCACTGGAAGATCCCCAACTGGCTGGCGTCGATGTGCGCCGCCTGGGTGACGAGATCAACTATCAGGCCGAGCGTGGCGGGCGCCGCTACAACGTCATCGAGCGCCGCTACGCGCTCACGCCGCAGCGCGAAGGGCATCTGGACATTCCATCGGTGGCGTTCCAGGGCGACATGGTCGACATGAACGACCCCGACGCGTTCTTCGGCAACGCGACGCCGGTGTCGGCTTCCTCGCCTGCGGTGTCGATCGACGTACGGCCCGCGCCGGCCCAGGCGGCTCATGCTGCATGGCTGCCGGCGCACGAGCTGACCCTGAGTCTCGATGGCGGCCCTGCGCATGGCGACCTGCGCGTGGGGCAGGCGCTCAACGTGGTGATGAGCGTCCAGGCCACCGGCTTGCCGTATGAGGCGCTGCCGGCGCTCAGCCTGCCGGCGCTCGATGGCGCTACGGTGTATCCGGACAAGCCAGTCAACGGCACGCGCGTGAACGGCCAGTGGCTGGTCGGGAGTCGCCAGCAGGGTTTTGCCATCGTGCCCAGCCGTACCGGTACCCTGACCATTCCGGAGACCACGCTGAGCTGGTGGAACGTGGCCACCGATCGTGTCGAAGTGGCCCGCATTCCCGCGCAGAGTTTCCATGTACTGCCGGCCATTGGTGCGCCAGTAACGGCGCCCGCGCCGGCCGCGACCTCCAGGGCGGTGACGCCAGCCGTGTCTCCCGTGGTCCCGGCACCGGCCGCGGGGATTCCGTGGCGCTGGGTTGCCCTGGGCAGTCTGGTCCTGTGGGTGGTCAGCGTGGTGGCGTGGTTGGTCTGGCGTCGGCGAGGCGTACGCGTCGTATCGACGGGGAAAAGCGCGGAACCCAGCGTGGCATCGTCATCGCAATGGCGCGCGGCCTTCCTGGCGGCCGCAAAGGGCAATGACGCGGCAAGGCAGGCCCACGCACTGCTTGCCTGGGCTCGCAGCGAACGGTCCAGCTTGCAGAACCTGGGTGATTTGTCACACGCGCTGGCATCGGCGCCGCAGTGCGAGGCCATTGCCGCCCTTCAGCGCCAGCACTATGCGGGACAACGGCAGGCCGGACTGGGTGACCAGCTGGCAGCTGCATTTCGCGAGGGTTTTGCCTGGCGTCGGGAAGACGATGGCGTCAGTGCGTCACCGTTGCCGCCGTTGTACCCGTTCAATCTGCATCGTTGAGGGCGGCCTGCCAGATCGCCGCCATGGACGCGTTGAAGCAACACAACAGGATGTGCGGTGAAGCCTCTGCTGGTTGGGCATGGCGGAGGCTGTGCAGCGCCACTGACGCGGCCCGTTCGGGCGGATAGCCATAGACGCCACAGCTGATGGCAGGAAATGCCACGGAATGCACCCCATGCGCAGTCGCCAGTGCCATGCTCTGCCGATAGCAGCTGGCCAACAGCGCGGGTTCGTCGTGGTTGCCGCCGTGCCAGACTGGGCCCACGGTATGAATGATGTAGCGAGCCCGAAGGCGGAAGCCCGGGGTGACGCGCGCCTCGCCGGTCGGGCAGCGTACGCCAAGGCGTATTTGCGGCAGGGCGCGGCAGGCTTCCATTAGTTCGGGCCCCGCGGCACGATGGATGGCACCATCGACGCCACCGCCGCCGAGCAGGCTAGGGTTGGCGGCGTTGACGATGGCATCCACGTCCAGTTGAGTGATGTCGGCAATGACGATTTCGATGGACATGGCTTCGTGAGATATTTGCGACGTATGCTTGACCCAACTCCTGGCCTGCGCGAACCGACTGCACATCTATGACTAAGGCGGAAGACATCTCCTTTGGCTATCTGCTCAACGATGTGACCTTGCTGTTCCGCAAGCACTTCGACAGACGGGCCGTGAAATTCGGGTTGACCCGCGCGCAGTGGCGGGCCACCAAGATGCTGTATTACCGCGAAGGGCTGCGCCAGACCGAGCTGGCCGAGCTGCTGGAAATGGAGCCTATCGCCGTAGGGCGTGTCATTGACCGTTTACAGGCCGCGGGCTTTGTCGAGCGTCGACCGGACCCCAAGGATCGTCGCGCCTGGCGGTTGTACGTCACCGATCAGTCGCGCGCGGTCATCGCCGACATGGAATTGATCGCCCAGGGCGTGCGCAAGGATGCCACCCAGGGCATCACCGTGCCGGAGCTGCAGCAGGCACTCGATGTGCTCAATCGCATGAAGGAAAACCTTCAGGCACTCGACGGCGGCACCACGCCGGACGACGGCGAGCCCTAGCACGCGGCGTCCGCGCATGGCGTCATTGCGCGGTCATCCAGCTATCGCACAGTGCAACGCCTGCCGCATGTCGCAGGCTTTGCCAAGTGCTGTCGGTCGTGCGGGTAACGGCGGGCACTGCTTCACAATGGACGATGCTGCGCACGTCGGGAGGTGATGCCGGCAACCCTAGTGATAGACATCGCTACCGACATGGCGGTGCCCCGGCGCTGCAGCCGGCGCCACGCAGGCGGCCGATGGTTGGAGAACCCATGCAGCGTATGTCCCGCAAGAAACTCGTGCTGCTCGTGGCAGCAGTTGCCGCCGCGGTGGTGGCTGTACCGCTGTTCCGCGGAGGCGAACGTGCGTCCGCCAAAAGCCCCGCGATGCCGTCTGCGGTGCCGGTGAAAGTAGCCAATGCGCATCGCGGTGATCTCGACCTGACGCTCAAGGTGATTGGTCGCGCCGAGGCGTATTCCACCGTCAATGTGCAGGCGCGCATCAGCGGCCAGCTGCAGGCGCTATCGTTCAAGCCGGGCGGACACGTCAAGGCGGGCGAGACGATCATCCGTATCGATCCCAGCCTGCTGCAGGCGCAGCTCGATCAGGCACTGGGCAACCTCGCGAAGGACCAGGCGCAGCTCGACAACGCCAAGACCATCCTGAAGCGCTATCAGCCGCTGCTCGGCAAAGGCTACGTGGCGCAGTCCGACTACGACACCTACAAGGCCAACGAAGGCATCTACAGCGCCTCGGTGAAAGCCGACAAGGCGGCGGTGGAGCTCGCGCGCACGCAACTGAGCTACGCGCAGATCCAGGCGCCGTTCGACAGCATCGCTGGTGCGCCGCTGATCTATCCGGGTGCGCAGGTGTCAGCCAACGATACGTCGATCGTGGTGCTCAACCAGATCCGTCCCATCCACATTACCTTCTCGATTCCCGAGACCGGGCTGGCGGGTATCAAGGCCACCCTGGGGCGCGGTTCGGTGCCAGTGACGGCCAGCATTCCCGGCACCAAGGCGCCGCCGATGCAGGCCGAGCTGGATTTCATCAACAACGCGGTGGACCCCACTACCAGCACCATCCAGCTCAAGGCGCGCTACCACAACAATGACGATGGCCTGACTCCGGGTCAGTTTGTCGAGGTGCTGCTGCCCACCACGCGGCTGACCAACGTGGTGACGGTACCGGTGGTGGCGCTGCAGAACTCGCCCCTGGGCAGCTTCGTATTCGTGGCCAACGCTGACGGCACCGTGCAGCAACGCATGGTCACCGCCGGGGCCACCAGTGGCGCACAGGTGGTGATCGAGAAGGGACTCGATGGCAGCGAGCGGGTGGTGACCGACGGCCAGTTGCTGCTGGTGGATGGCGCGCACGTGCGCGTCGTGACGGACGCCAGTTGAGTGGCGGGGCGTAGCGTATGAATCTGCCTGCACTGTGCATCCAGCGGCCGGTGATGACCACGCTGCTGATGGTGGCGTTGCTTGTGTTCGGCGTTGCGGCGTATCCGAAGCTGCCGGTCAATGAACTGCCGAACGTCGACTTTCCCACCATCACGGTGAGCGCAAGCCTGCCTGGTGCGGCGCCTGAAACCATGGCGACCGCCGTGGCCACGCCCCTGGAAAACCAGCTGTCGACCATTGCCGGCATCCAGTCGATGACCTCGACCAGTGCATTAGGCGGCACCTCGATCACATTGACCTTCGAACTGGATCGCAGCATCGATGGCGCCGCGCAGGACGTGCAGGCAGCGATTTCGGCAGCACTGCGCCAGCTGCCCACCACCATGCCCACGCCGCCGACCTTCCGCAAGGTGAACCCGGCCGATGCGCCCATCATCTACCTCACCCTGAGCTCGAAGACGCAGCCGTTGTCGGTGGTCGATGACTACGCAGAAACGCAACTCGCCCAGCGCCTGTCGATGATCGATGGCGTGGCGCAAGTGAATGTGTACGGTTCGCAGAAGTATGCCGTGCGCATCAGTGTCGATCCGCAGAAGCTCGCTGCCAGTGGCATCGGCATCGATACCGTGCAGAACGCAGTGGCCAACGCCAACGTCAACCTGGCCACCGGTTCGCTCAACGGCAACCGCCAGTTGCTGCAGATTCGTTCGGACGGCCAATTGCAGCGCGCCAACCTGTACAACCGCATCATCGTGGCATACCGCAACGGTGCTCCCGTGCGTCTCGCCGATCTGGGCAAGGCGGAAGACAGCGTACAGAACGACCAGGTGGCGAGCTGGTACAACGGTGACCGCGCAATCATCCTGGCCATCCAGCGCCAGCCAGGGTCGAACACGGTGGCCACCATCGACCGTGTCCGCGCGGTGCTACCAACCTTCGAGGCTACGCTGCCGCCGTCGATCAAGCTGGGCGTGCTCTACGACCGCTCCGAATCGATCCGTGCTTCGGTGGAGGATGTGCAGTTCACCCTGCTGCTGGCTGGCGTGCTGGTGGTGCTGGTGATCTACCTGTTCCTTGGCAATGCCTCGGCCACGCTGATTCCCGGCCTCGCCTTGCCGGTATCGATCGTGGGCACATTTGGCGCGATGTTCGCGCTGGGCTACAGCCTGGATAATCTCTCGCTGCTGGCGCTGACCCTGGTGGTCGGCTTCGTGGTGGACGACGCCATCGTGATGCTCGAGAACATCGTGCGTCATGTCGAAGATGGCATGGACCCCTATGAGGCATCGCTCAAGGGCGCCAGCGAAATCGGCTTCACCATCTTCTCCATGACGCTGTCGCTGGTAGCGGTATTCCTGCCCGTGATGTTTATGGGCGGCATCGTCGGTCGCCTGTTCCATGAGTTTGCGGTGACCCTGAGTGTTGCCATCCTGATCTCCGGGTTCGTCTCGATCACCCTGACGCCGATGCTCTGCAGCCGCTTCCTGAAGCACGCCGAGCACGAGAAAAAGGCGCGCGTGGTGTTGTGGTTCGATCGCGGCTTCGAGCGCGTGCGCCGAGGCTATATCAGCTCGCTGGGCTGGGCCGTGGCGCACCCGCGTTCCATCCTTGGCGTGTTTTTCGGCAGCTTGCTGTTAACCGGCTTGTTGTTCGTGGTGGTCGACAAGGATTTCATTCCGGCCGGTGATTCGGGCCAGCTCAACGTGAACGTCGAAGGGCCCGATGACATTTCGGTCAGCGGCATGGCGGCGCGCCAGCAGGAGTTGGCCAGGATCGTTGCTGCCGATCCGAATATCGACGGCTACATGTCGTCGGTGGGAAGCGGTGGTGCGCGTACCACCACCAACAACGGCTCCATTCTTTTGCGACTCAAGCCGGCCAGCGAGCGCGAGCTCGATCCCAATGGCATCATCCAGGAGCTGCGCAAGAAGTTTGCCCAGGTGCCGGGCTTGCGCGCGTACATCCAGAACCCGCCATCGATCCAGGTGGGTGGTCGCCAGTCGAAGGCGCAGTACCAGTACACGCTGCAATCCATCGACACTGATGCGCTTTACAGCTGGTCCGGCAAGGTGATGCTTGCCTTCAGCAAGCTGCCCGGCTTCCAGGACGTCACCAGCGACCTCGATCTCAACGGTCCATCGGTGGTGGTGAACGTGGATCGTGACAAGCTCGCCACGCTTGGGCTCACCATGGATCAGGTGCAGACAGCGCTGGGTTCGGCCTTTGGCGCCAACCAGATATCCACCATCTACGGCTCGGCTTCGCAGTACTGGGTGATCCTGCAGGTGTACTACGCGCTGCAGAACGACCCGGACGTGCTATCTCAGCTCTACGTCACGTCCGACAAGGGCACGCTGGTTCCGCTCAATGCGGTGGCCAGTTTCGAGCGCAAGCCGCAAGCACTCACGGTCAACCACCAGGGCCAGATTCCGGCGGTGACGGTGTCGTTCAACTTGGCGCCGGGTGTCAGCCTCAGCGAGGCCGTAACCAGCATCGATGGCGCCATGAAAACCATGAACCTGCCGCCATCGATCACCGGCAGCGTGCAGGGCACCGCGCAGGCATTCCAGGATTCGATGCAGGGCATGGGCCTGCTGCTGGTGCTGGCGCTGTTCGTGATCTACCTGGTGCTCGGCATCCTCTATGAGAGCTTCATCCACCCGTTGACGATTCTCTCGGGCTTGCCGTCCGCTGGCGTGGGCGCGCTGCTCACGCTGATGATTTTCCGTGCGCCGCTGGATCTGTTCTCGTTCGTCGGCATCGTGATGCTGATCGGCATCGTGAAGAAGAACGCGATCATGATGATCGACTTTGCGTTGGAGAAGCAGCGCAACGAAGGCACGGCCCCGGCAGTAGCGATCGTGGAGGCATGTCACGTGCGCTTCCGCCCCATCATGATGACCACCATGGCGGCATTCGCAGGAACCTTGCCGATTGCGCTGGGCCTGGGCGCCGGTGCCGAAACGCGACGCCCGCTGGGCCTCGCCGTTGTCGGCGGCCTGCTGGTGTCGCAGGTGCTGACGCTGTACCTGACGCCGGTGATCTATTTGTATCTGGATCGCCTGCACGAACGCTTCTCGCGCAAGCGCGTGGTGGTCGAGGCACAACAGCATTCCGTGTAGGAGCGCACCGCGGCGTGATGTCATTACCGCTCCGTAGGCTTGTCGCGCACAGGGTGCGCTCCTACAGAAAAGAAAAGGCGGCGAGGTGGCCGCCTTTTCCATGGGAAATTGTCGCGCAAGCGCGTGGCCAGCGACGACAGCAACAGCCCTTGTAGGAGCGCACCTTGTGCGCGACCGCGGCGCCATGTCGTTACCGCTATGTAGGCTTGTCGCGCACAGGGTGCGCTCCTACAGAAAGAAAAGGCGGCCAGAGGGCCGCCTTTTTTACGGGAACTTGCCGAGCAAGCGCGAGGCCAATGAGCCAGGGTAACAGCCCTTGTAGGAGCGCACCCTGTGCGCGACCGCGGCGCCATGTCGCTACCGCTGTGTAGGCTTGTCGCGCACAGGGTGCGCTCCTACAAAGGGCAAAAAAAGGCGGCCAGAGGGCCGCCTCTTTTTAGCTTTGAGTCGATATCACTCTTCCGCCCCGTCCCCGGCAAACGCCCCCGGTGCCGAACCAAAGTTGCCATTGGCCTGGGCGGCCATGTACGAGAACGTCGCATACACGGCGACGTTCTGCGCGAGCTCCTTCGGGTCGATCTTGTCCAGCGTGTCGTTGGCGTTGTGGTGATAGTCGAAGTAGTAGGTGCCGTCCTGGGTCAGCGACAGCGCGGCCATGCCCTTGCCATGCATCTGCGACAGGTCCGAACCACCGCCGCCCGGCATCTTGGCGTCATAAGCCACACCGATGGGCGACAACACCTGCGCGATCTGCTCGATGGCAGCACGCGCTTCCGGCTTCACGCTGGCGCTCATGCGCCACACCTTGCCGGCGCCGAAATCCGATTCCGTGCCCAGCTGGAACTTGCTCACTTCGGCGGCGTGCTTGTCCGCATAGGCGCGACCGCCCCACAGTCCCATCTCCTCGTTGGCGAAGGCGATAACGCGGATCGTGCGGTCGGGGCGTTGCGGCATCTCGCCGATCAGCTTGCCCGCTGCCATGGCAATGGCCACACCCGCGCCATCATCGATGGCACCGGTGCCCGGATCCCACGAATCAAGGTGACCACCAATGGCAACTACCTGGTCCGGGTACTTCTTGCCGGTGAATTCGCCGATCACGTTGGCGCCGGTATAGGTGCCGGTGATACCGCAGTCGAGGTCAAGCTTGATGCTCACCGGCTTGCCATAGGCCAGTACGCGCGTCAGCTGATCCGCATCCGGGTTGGACAAGGCCGCCGCCGGGATGGCTTCCTTCGGATCCTTGAAACCGGTGACACCGGTATGCGGTGTGCGGCTGTTGGCGTCGGTACCGGCCGAGCGCAGCAGGAACGCTGCGGCACCCATCTTCGAAGCGATCACCGGGCCGCCCATGCGGATGGAGGAGCCCATGCCGTAGTCATGGCCGTCCTTGGTGCGCTGCATGCGCGCGTCGATATAGACGATCTTGCCCTTCACGCTGGCCGGATCGGCTTTCTGCAGCGCTTCCAGGCTGTCGAATTTCACCACTTCCGCCGTGAGGCCACCTTTGGGCGTGCCAGCCGAGTAGCCAAGCGCGGTGAGGTCCAGCGGTTGCGGAAACGGTGCGACGATCTCGGCGTGCTCGCTGCGGCGCTCCCACAGCGGATAGCTCACCTGCTCGGTGTAGACCTTGTCAAAGCCCAGTGACTTGAACTTCGCGATGGCCCACTCGCGGCCACGCTGATCGGCTGGGCTGCCGGCAAGGCGCGGGCCCACTTCCGTCGTCAGTGATTCGACAATCTGGTAGCCCGTGTTGTCATTCATCGCCTTGTCGCGCAGCTGTTCGGCCGTCTTTACGGCTACCGCGGGGATGGTGGTCGGGGTGGCGGCTTGTGCAGTGCCGATGGCAAGCATCAGACTCGCAGCGAGCAGGGAAAGCGGCAGGCGACGCATGGGTAACTCCTCGGGCGGAAACGTCGATTATGGCGTGCCCGGGGGGATGCGCTTAGGCCAGAAGTCATGGGAAACCCGACTGGCCGGGCAAGGGCGTCACCGATGCGACGCCCTTGCGAATCGCGGGTTACGGCTTGGACTTGAGCAGGTCG
Source organism: uncultured Gammaproteobacteria bacterium (assembly GCA_963783075.1). Taxonomy (GTDB): domain Bacteria; phylum Pseudomonadota; class Gammaproteobacteria; order Xanthomonadales; family Rhodanobacteraceae; genus Dyella. The sequence continues at coordinate 1,708,135 of CAWAMF010000001.1, forward strand.
CGAATTTCGGTGAGCAGCACCACGTCGGCCGGCGGCGCGGCCGGCACCGCTTCCTGGCGACGGGTGAGCTTGTTGATACCTTTGACCACCAGGAAGATGGCGAACGCGATGATGATGAACTGGATCAGCGTGTTGATGAAGGTGCCGTAGCCAATCGCCACCTCGGCAATCTTGTGTGCCGGGTCGCTGTTGTCGGCCGGCTTGAGCACCCACTTCATCTGCGAGAAGTCGATGCCGCCGGTGAGCCAGCCGATCGGCGGCATGATGATCTGGTCGACCAGCGAGGTGACGATCTTGCCAAACGCGCCGCCGATGACCACACCGACGGCCAGATCGATCACATTGCCACGCATGGCAAATTCTTTGAACTCTTTGATCATGCTCATGCTTCACTCCCTCGACTGGATGGCGAGGGAACTCTAGCGCAGCTTGGCGTGAACGCGACAGGACGACGCGTCCGCAAGATCTTCACAAAGTCAGGCGACGCGACCGTCCAGCGTGGCCACCCCGGTCACTTCGGCATGGAAGCGATCGCCGCGTTGCAGTGCCGAAACACCCGCCGGCGTGCCCGTGAAGATCAAGTCGCCCGCCTTCAGTTCGAATAGCGTGGACAGGGTGGCAATGACCTCGGCCACGCCATGCACCATATCGCCCAGCCGGCCTTCCTGGCGCAGCTCGCCATTGATGCTGAGCGTCAGGGTAGTGTCAGCGTCGAGCGTTACCTGACCAGCGGGGCGCAGGGCGGACATCGGCGCGGAGTGGTCGAACGCCTTGGCGACATCCCACGGGTGGCTCTTGGCCTTGGCTACCGCCTGCAAGTCGCGACGGGTCAGGTCCAGGCCGACGCCATAGCCCCAGATCAGCCCGGCCGCCTGGTCCACCGGCACATCCCGGCCACCGGCGCCCAGCGCCACCACCAGTTCCACCTCGTGATGCAGGTCGCTGGTTGCTTGCGGATAGGGCACGTCGGCACCATCGGTAACCAGGGCATCGGCCGGTTTGCAGAAGAACAGCGGCGTGTCCTTGTCCACCGTGGCGCCCATTTCGCGGGCGTGCTCGGCGTAGTTGCGGCCGATGCAAAAGATGCGGCGGACGGGAAAGCGCTGGTCGCTGCCGATAATCGGCAGGCTCGGAATGGCAGGGGGCGTGATGGCGTATGACATGGGGAAAGATTAGCACCCGAGGCAGCGGGTGCCAGTCAGTTGCCATGTCAGCTTTTTTCCGCCGCTGCTTGCGAGTACAACCGCCCGGGCTGCGCAAAAGGGTTCAGAGTATCCCTGGACGGCCGGGTGACAGCTGTCATTGCCAATGGCTGATGGGGCGCTCTGGCCGCGGTACGGCCCCTCCATCATCGTGTGATGCATCGTGCAACCGGCTGGGGCCGGCAGGGAGTGATTGTGGCGAACGCGGATCTACTGAAGGAACTGCGCATCGAGAAGCACCAGCGCGAAGATCATGGCCAGGGACCGGGCCGTTGGCCGTGGATCGTGGGTGGCATCGTCGTCGTGCTGGTATTGGCCGGCCTGGGCGGCTGGCTGCTGACGCGCACGCGCGCTATTGAGGTACAGACCGCGCAAGCCCAGTCGCCTGCAGGTAATGCGGCGGCGGGCGCTGTGCTGCAGGCCACCGGCTATGTCACTGCGCGGCGGCAAGCCACGGTGTCCGCACAGATCACCGGCACCTTGACCCAGGTGTTGATCGAAGAAGGCGATCACGTCAAGAAAGGCCAGATCGTTGCCACGCTCGACGACGCGCAATACAAGGCCGCGCTGGATGCGGCGCGCACCGCCGCCGACGCAGCGCACGCGCTGGTGGCGCAGTACCAGGCGCAGCTGACGCAGAACCAACGCGATGCCGTGCGCCAGGAAACCTTGGCGACGAAAGGTCTGGTGGCCCAGCAGGACGCCGAACAGGCGCGCACCCTGGTCAACACCACCCGCGCGCAGTTGGTCTCGCAACAACGCACCGCCGCTTCGGACGATGCCCAGGTCGTGGAGGCGCGAGTCAACTTCGACTACTGCGTAATCCGTGCGCCGTTCGACGGCGTCATCACCACCAAGGACGCGCAGATTGGCGAAATCATCTCGCCGTTCTCAGCGGGCGGTGGTTTCACGCGCACTGGCGTGGGCACCGTCGTTGATATGGATTCGCTGGAAGTGGAAGTGGACGTCAACGAGGCCTATATCGGTCGCGTGAAGCCGAACATGCCTGCCGAAGCGGTGCTCGATGCCTACCCGGATTGGAAGATCAGTGCACACGTCATCGCCATCGTGCCGGCCGCCGATCGCGGCAAGGCAACGGTGAAGGTGCGTGTGGCGCTGGAGCAGAAGGACGCCCGCATCGTGCCGGACATGGGCGTGCGCGTGTCGTTCCTGGAACAGAAGCAGGCGCAGCGATCGGTGCAGCTGCCGCAAGGCTCGCTGGTGCCGGCATCCGCCATCGTCCAGCGCGATGGACACGCGATGGTTTTTCTGGTGCATGGCGACACAGTGCAGCAGCGCTCGGTGGCGCCGGAGGGATCGGGGCAAGGCGAGCTGCGCCTGCTGCCATCGGGTGTGGAAGTGGGCGACACGGTGGTGGTATCGCCACCGGCGGAATTGAAGGACGGCATGCGCGTGACGCTGCCAGCCAAGCCAAAGGAATGAGCGGGTGAGTCAACCGCAGCACGTGATCGAGCGCATCGCGTTGGGCGATGCCACGCCAATCGACTAAGGAGCACAAGCATGGGCACGTTGATCGAAACCCGCGACCTCTCCAAGGTGTACGAGCGCGGCAAGCAGAAAGTGGAAGTGCTGCACCACGTCAACCTGGATATCGCCGAGGGCGACTTCCTCGCGTTGATGGGTCCTTCGGGTTCGGGCAAGACCACCTTGCTCAATCTCATCGGCGGTTTGGATACGCCCACCGGCGGCAGCATCACCGTGGCCGGCCAGCGACTCGACCAGCTCAGTGGGGGCGCGCTGGCGAAATGGCGCGCGTCGCACGTGGGCTTCGTGTTCCAGTTCTACAACCTCATGCCGATGCTCTCGGCACAGCGCAATGTCGAGTTGCCGCTGCTGCTGACCAAGCTCTCGTCCGCGCAGCGTCGCAAGAATGCCGGCATCGCGCTGCAACTGGTGGGGCTGGATGAGCGCGCCACGCACAAGCCGAGCGAGCTCTCCGGCGGTCAGCAGCAACGCGTGGCGATTGCACGCGCCATCGTTTCCGACCCTACGCTGCTGGTATGCGACGAGCCCACCGGCGATCTGGATCGCCAGTCGGCGGAAGATGTGCTGGGTCTGCTGCGCGTGCTCAATCGCGAGCACGGCAAGACCATCGTCATGGTCACCCATGATCCCAAGGCGGCCGAGTACGCCAACCATACCCTGCATCTGGACAAGGGCACCCTGGTCGAACAGGCACTGGCGTGAGGATGCGACGATGAAATATCTCCATCTCATCTGGGCGGCGCTGTTTCGGCGCAAAGCCCGCACGATACTCACGCTGATATCGATCATCGCCGCGTTCCTGCTGTTTGGCATGCTCGATGCGGTGCGCACCTCGTTCAACCAGGCGGGGCAAAGCGCCAACGGCGCGCAGCGCCTGCAGACGGGCTCGAAACTGTCTTTCATCCAGACCTTGCCGCAATCGCTTGAATCGCAGATCGCGCAGGTGCCCGGCGTGAAAATGGTGACGTATGCGAACTGGTTTGGTGGCGCGTATCAGGATCCGCACAACCAGGTTTTCAGCTTCGCAGTGGAACCCAATTACATCGATCTTTATCCCGAGATCGAAGTGAGCGCCGCCGAACGCAAGGCGTTTGACGACACCCGCACCGGCGTCCTGGTTGGGGAGACGCTGGCCAAGCGCTTCAACTGGAAGGTGGGTGACAAGATTCCATTGCAGTCGACCATTTTCCCCAACCACCAGGGCAGCAAGAACTGGACCTTCGACGTGGTTGGCATCTTGCATTCGAAGGACAAGAAGTCGGGCGCCTTCTTTGATCAAATGTTGCTATTGCACTGGAAATATTTCGACGAGACCACGCCGTTCAACCGCGGCACGGTGGGCTGGTACGTGACGCGGGTGGCCGACGTAAACCAGGCCGATCACGTGGCCAAGGCCATCGATGCCATCTCGGCCAACTCCGACCACGAGACCCGCACGCAGACCGAGCAGGCCGCTACCGCCAGCTGGATGAAGCAGCTGGCCGACATCGGCCTGATCGTGGGCTCGATCATGGGCGCCGTGTTCTTCACCCTGCTGCTGCTTTCGGGCAACACCATGATGCAGGCCGTGCGTGAGCGCACCAGCGAGCTGGCGGTGCTCAAGACGATTGGTTTCTCCAACCATGCCGTGCTCGCCATTGTGCTGGCCGAATCGGTGTTGTTGCTGCTGATTGGCGGTGTGATCGGACTCGCGCTGGCGACGTTGATCATTCCTTTCGTGAGCGCAGGCAGCGGTGGCATGTTGAACCTGCCCAGCGTGGGTGCCAACAGCTGGGTGTTTGGCGTGGTGCTTATGATCGGCATCGGCCTGCTGGTGGGTGCATTGCCGGCAGTGCGTGCGATGCGCCTGAACATCGTCGATGCATTGGCAGGACGCTGAGGAGAGCGACATGAATGTACTGACCAATATCCTGTTGTTGCTCCTGATTGCCGCCGTGCTCGCCGTCTGGATCGTGCTGCCCTGGTACGGAGTAGTGGCGCTGCTGGTCGTCTTTATCGCCTGGATGGCGTTCACGCGTCGCGGGCGGCAGGCCGCGTCGGTGACCGGCGTCGGCATCAGCACCTTGGGACAACGCCTTGGTTCATCCGCGGTGATCGTGATCGGCATTGCCGGTGTCGTGGGCGTGCTGGTCGCGTTGCTGGCGATGGGTGAGGGCTATGCGGAAACGCTGCGCAAGACTGGCAGCGCCGACACCGCCATCGTGATGCGCGGTTCATCGGCATCGGAGGTGATGTCGGTGCTCGATCACGACAGCGTCGTGCTGATTCCGCAGGCACCGGGCATTGCGCGTGATGCCAAAGGTCAGCCGATCGCCTCACCCGAAATCGTCGTTGCCGCCAACCTGCCGCTCAAGGGTGGCAACGCCGACGACGAAGGCAGCGTGCAGCTGCGCGGGGTAGGCGAGCAGGCATGGGCGGTGCGTCCCAACGTCAAGATCGTGCAAGGGCGCAACTTCCAGCCGGGTATGCGCGAGCTGATCGTCGGCAAGGGTGCGGCCAAGGAGTTCGACGGATTGGTGCCAGGCCACACGATCCGGCTGGGTAGTCAGCAATGGACTGTGGTGGGCTTGTTCTCTTCCGGCGACGCGATGGATTCGGAAGTGTGGGGCGACGCCAGCGTGGTGGCCGACACGTATCGTCGCGGCAGCAGCCGCGCGTCGGTGATGGTTCGACTTACCGATCCCAACGCCTATGAAGGATTCAAGGCGGCGCTGGAAGCCAACCCTCAGCTCAAGATCGATGTAAGCACCACGCTCGATTACTTCAGCAAGCAATCCGAAGGCATGACCAAGGTGATCCGCGTCATCGGCATCACCGTGGGCTTGATCATGGCTATTGGCGCCATGTTCGGCGCGCTCAACACCATGTTTGCCGCGGTGGCGGCGCGTGCTCGGGAAATCGCCACACTGCGTGCCATCGGCTTTCCAGGCCTGCCGGTGGTCGTGGCGGTGATGCTGGAGACCATGCTGTTGGCGCTGATCGGCGGTGTGCTCGGCGGCGTGCTCGCCTGGCTGCTGTTCAACGGCTATAGCGCATCGACGCTGGCGGCCGGCACGGTCGGCAAGCTGAGCTTCGAGCTGAAGGTGTCGCCCGAGCTGATGTGGACAGGGCTGAAGTGGGCGCTGGCCATCGGCTTCATCGGCGGCGTGTTCCCCGCGATGCGCGCCGCGCGCCTGCCGGTCACCACGGCACTACGCGAGTTGTAATGCAGACGGAGCGCAGGCGAAAACCTGCGCTCCCACCACCCACTGTAGGAGCGCACCCTGTGCGCGACCGCAAGGCCAGGTCGTTATCGCTCCGTAGGCTTGTCGCGCACAGGGTGCGCTCCTACAAGACTCGCTTCCGACTCAACGACCACTCGCAGGCTGTCGCCTCAGTCGCGCCAACGTAATCGCACCCACGCCAATCAAAATAATCGCCATACCCGTGATGTCGTACGGCCCGACACTTTCACCCGCCAGCATCACGCCAAACAACACTGCCACCGGTGGATTCACATAGGCATAGCTTGTCGCCAGCGCAGGACGTGCGTGCTTGAGCACATACAGATATGCGCTGAACGCAATGATCGAACCGAATACCGCCAGATAGACCACGGCGGCGGTTGCGCGAGCGGTAGGGTGTGCCGGCAAGTGCTCGCCGCTGCCATAGCCGACAAGCAATAGCGCCGCGCTGGCACAGAGCATTTGCGCGGCCGTGTTCATCGGGCCAGCCGGCATATCCTGGCGGCGACTCCATGCCGAACCGAATGCCCAACTCATCGCAGCCACCAACAGCGCGATGGCGCCCAGGCGCGAGCCGGAAAGGCCGCTGCCGAAATTCAGCACGATCACGCCGATAAAGCCGATTACCAGGCCAAGCGTTTCCCGTCGCGTCGGCCACTCGCCATACATGCCTGAGAAACAGCGCAGCAAACAGCGGCATGCTGGCCACTGCCACGGCGGCAATGCCCGAGCTCACATGTTGTTCGGCGAAACACACCAGCCCGTTACCGAAGCCCAGCAACAGCACGCCGGTAACCGCCGCGTTGCGCCACTGGCGCGCTGTCGGCAACGCCACGCCGCGCAGTCGCAGAAACGCAAACAGCGCGGTACCCGCGCCAAGAAAACGGATGCCTGCCAGCAGGAAAGGCGGATAGCTTTCCAGCGCGTAGCGGATGCCCAGGTAAGTCGAGCCCCAGATGATGTACAGCGCGAACAGCGCCAGCGGCACCATCACGTGCGCATTGGCAACAGGGGCGGGTGCCGCGGCAACGGCGGTTGTGGTGGTCGTGTCGGTCATGGGCTGCGCGGGGAACACATCGCGGGTCGGATGCTCGGCATAGTTTACAGACACCACAACGGTAATCCGGGCGGCCTGCAGGCGGAAGCGAGGCTTGTGCAAGGCAGTGTTGAGCGTCGCTCAAGTCGCCAAGACATCACGCGGCGGCGGTGCGCCTCGCATCGCGGGCTACGTCATGCTGTTCACCGGCAAGCAGCTCCCGCTTGCGTTCCACGCCCCAGCGCCAGCCGCCCAGCGAACCGTCCTCGCGCACGATGCGATGGCAAGGCACGATCAACGCCAGGCGGTTGCTGCCGCAGGCGCGACCGATGGCGCGCGCAGCCTTAGGTACGCCAAGCTCCGCAGCCAGTTCGCCATAGCTCTTGGTCACGCCATGGGGTATGCGCGTGAGCGCTTCCCATACGCGCCATTGGAATGCCGTGGCAGCGACATCGAGTGGAGGCAGGGCAGGCGCATCCGCTTCACTCCAGCCCAACTCGCTGGCAATGCGCGCAATGACAGCATCGAGCCACTCCTCGCGCCCTGCATCTACACGTTGGTGCGTGGCCTTGGGGAATTCGTCCGCCAGGCGCGCCTTCAGCTCGTTGTCCGTATCACCCAGTGTCACCGAGCAGATGCCGCGCGATGTAGTAGCTACGAGCAGGCGCCCGAGCGGCGTGTCCGTGGTGGTGTAACGAATGTCCGCGCCCGCGCCACCCGCGCGATAACTCGCGGGTGTCATGCCCAGCAGGCGATCACTATGTTCGTAGACACGGCTGCCGGAACCAAAGCCGGCGTCGTACACCGCATCGGTTACCGCTGCCCCTTGGCGCAGCGCCGTCTTGAGCTGACCAAAGCGCCGCGCGCGATGATATTCGGCAGGACTCATGCCATAGCGCCGTCGAAAGGCGCGCTGCAAATGGCCCGGGCTCAATTGAGCCGCGTCGGCCAATACCTGCAGGGTGGGCGGTTCATCGGCCTGCTCGACCAGCGAGCGGACGTGTTCCAGCGTGAGATCAGTGAGCTGTCGGGCATTCATGGCACGGCATCCGTGATGCGATGGGGTCAGCCTAATCCTGGACCCAACTCACCACCATCCGGATCTTGCGCTGGCCACGAACCCTTGTAGGAGCGCACCCTGTGCGCGACCGCAGAGTTACGGTGTCACCGCTCCATAGGTTTGTCGCGCACAGGGTGCGCTCCTACAAAAGCGGGCTAAACAAACTCAGCGCGCAGCGTGACGCGACTGGTTCAGCACCACATACTCGCCTTCGATCACTTCCGGCTGATGCGGACGGCGACCCGTGGAAGACATCGTGGCGCGCTTACGCGACCATTGGCGAACGGCAAACACCAAGCCGCCACCGACCAGCAACACGCTGGCCACCACCAGACCGAACACCATCAATACGCCCACCACGGCCAGCCCGATAACAAGCGACAGCGCACGGATGAGCGGATGGCGGGAGCGACGCGGCATGGGTAGCGAAAAACGCATGTGTTAAAAATCCGTGTGGTAAAATCAAGGACTTACAAGCGTAACGATGGGGCCTTAGGGCCAAAGAGGCAAGTGCCGATGGATACAACGATTCCCGACCAGGCGCTTTGCCGACTGGACGATATTCCCGAAGGCGGCGCGATCGCCGTCGATGCCGTACTGCGCGACGGCGAAGAAAACCTGATCGTGCTGCGCCGTCCCGATGGCGTGCGCGCGTATATGAATATTTGCCCCCACGCCGGCCGCCGCCTCGACTGGGCGCCGGGCAAATTCCTGATCAAGGACCATCTGCTGATCTGCGCCGCCCACGGCGCCTCGTTCAACGACGATGACGGGCTTTGTGTGGGCGGCCCTTGCCGGGGCGAGCATTTGCGCGCGGTACCGGTGCGGTTGGAAGACGAGAGCGTCTATCTCGCCGAATGAACACCATCAGTAAGGCGGCAAGGCCGCCTTACTGCGTGATCTGATCCAGGTTGTCGTTGAAGTTGTCCGAATCGCGATCATTGGTGAGCGAGTACAACGTGTAGCGCTTGCTCAGGCGGGCGCCACCGTCGCGGATCAGCGGATCCCACACAAAGTTCGCGGTACTGATAGTGGAGCGGGGCAGCATCAGGTCGAACGGGATCGAAATATAGATGCCCTTGTCGAAACTGCCCTCGCCAAACTGTTGTGCCGAGACGTTGGTGCGGGTGGCATAAGCGCCCATGCGCACGCCATTACGGAACTCGCGCGACACGTCGAGCGTCGCGCCCCAGTCACCCGCCAAGAAGCGTCCCGCGCTCAGCGCGACCGTCACGTCCTTGTAGCCCGTGTCGAAATAGCCGGTGACATGGCCGGTAACCACGTGATAACTGCGGAACGAGAAATCCTGGTCGAAGCCGCGCTGCTTCACCCAGTTGACGTCGGTACCAATGGCCCAGCGCTCGCCGAACGGGCGATACAACACCTCGCCACCCACGCCACCAAACATGCTTTCAAGCATGCCCGCATAGGCGAGCCCATACAGATCGTTGCCCAACTGGCGCGAGCCCGTGAGCTGGAAGACCGGCATGGTGAGGTCCGAACTGGTCATGTACTCGCGCACATCGGTGCGCACGCGCGGCAGTTCGCTGGGCGCGTCGTAGGTGAACTTGTCGTAGTTGTTGACCAGGTTCGCGCTCACCACGCCGCTCCACCAAAAGTTTGGCGTGAAGTGGTAGTCGATGTTGTAGGTGGCGGCAATCTGGTAGAGCAGGAAGGCGTTCGGCCCACCCAGGCTCTGCACGTAATTCAACGAAAACGATTGATCGACGCGATGGAGCGGGGCGAGGTAAAGCACCTCCTCGTCGCGCGGCGTCGGGGCGTTCTGCTCCGTGCTCAGACGGAACTCGGTGAGGTCGATATCGTGATCGATCAACTCGTCAAAACGCTGGCGATGCACGCTGGTCTCGACGGTCGACAGGCCTTCCTGCTGCGACACCACGGTGAACCAGTCAACGGATGGCCCAAGCTGGTTGTCCAGCACGCGTACCACGCGACCCATGGCCTTGGCCGAGTAGGAATAGCGTTCCTGTTCACCGGCCACGACCACCTCACTGCCGCGACGGGTAATGCTAGTCACCTGGATGCCAGCGTTGTCACGCAGCTCGCGCGCCACATCGGCCCAGTTGACCTGCTCCGGCGCATTGCTTGATGCAACGGCACTGCGCTTGGGCGGCGGCGGATCGAGCAACTTCGGCGGGCCGTTGCCGGTGGCCAAATTGGTGTGCAACGTAAAGCCGAACATCACCGTGTTACCACGCTCGAGCGCAACACTGAGGTCGATGTTGTGGGTAGGACGAATAACCGCACCAAAGTTGATCGGCGAGCTCTGCTTTTGGTTGTTGCTCAGCGGTTCGTGCTTGTAATCGTTGCCGTCGTATTCGGCTTTCAGCACCAACCAATGCCAGGGCGTCTGGTATGACACGCCGCCGAAAAGTGCGGCTGGCCCACGGAAATAGGAGTAACTGTTGAACTCGCCGCCGCCCGCTTGCGCGGCGGGCCGCGTATCGAACTGCGAGCCAAAGATGGAGAACGGATTGTGGATATCGCCGCGTCCGCCCACATAACCCCAGCCCATGCCAAGGCTGACGTCCAGAGGACCGAAGCGCTTGTTGGCAACCACGTATTCGCCGGAGAAAAGGCCCGTGCCGCCCACGTCTCGCGCGCCGATGCTGATATCCGGCAGAAACCGACTTTCAGTCCAAACGCGCACTTTCACGTCGATCGACTTGTCCTTGTAGCTCTGGCCGCCGCTGAGAGACTCGGGGCCATAGAGTCGGTTGTTGATCGACGTATAGCGAAAAATGCCTTCGAGCCAGGGCAATGGCTGCAGCGATACGTTGTAGCGGTCATAGGGCTGCACCGCGCTAGCGGTGAGCGCCACTTCGCCCTCGTCGGCCATACGCGCGGTGGGCGTCTGCCATAGGCCCGCGCCACCGAAATCGCCCTGCGTGGGTGCGTTATCAGCATAGGCAGTGCCCATCAGCAAGCAACCAGCTAACGGTAAGAGGCAGCCGCAGCGGCGACGCCAAGTCAACGATGTAGCCTCACGCCCGTAAGAGCGTCGTGTCCGTGGATGCCTCATCAATGCTCTTCCGACTGAGCTGGCGGCTGCGTGGCAAGAAATGCGGCCAACTCGGCATTGAGGTCCGGTGCGACATCGCGCAGGCTGCTTTCATTGAGCGGAACCAGGATCACCGCTCCCGGTGCCAGCGGCATCGGCTGACTGCGATTCCACAGGCCAACCCCTTGCTCGAAGACGCGGCCATCCGGCTGCACGACAAAGACCCGGTCGGCGTCGGCTAGGCGTGAGGCAGGACAGGATTCGAGATACAGGCGGGCATCCTGCAGCGCTACCAAGGGCAACTCGCAGGGTTGCTTCACTGCGCCCACTACGCGAATGAAAGTGGAGCGACGCGGATAGTACAGAACGTCTCCATCGGCGACCGGCCGATTCGCTGTGGGGGTTACCTCCACGGCGCGCGGATCGAGCAAGGCCACCTGACGGCCCGTGGCGGGCAATGTTTGTAACCACGAGCCCAGTGATGCGCTCAGCTCAGCCAGATCAGATCGATCGTTCTTGAGCGCGTTGCGATTCACGCTCTCGACGTCGAACAAAAGTCCGGCGCGCAGGCGCTGCTGTTCGACCAGGAGAGATGGGCGCAGCCACGCCGCACCCATCGTATAGGCGTCCATTTGCACGCCGGCGGCAAGCGCGGCATCACTCAGACGCGCGCGCGCAGGGAGTTGCCGTGCACCGGGTGAGCTCACGGCGCCCCGGACTTCGACCTGGGTCGCCATGGCAAAGTCAGCCAGGCACGAAAGTGCGAACAGCGACAGGGCTGTGGTCAGGGCACGCCGCCGCATCACGGTGTCGCCCCGCGATAAGGCCGCAGCTGTACCAGCTTCAGTGTGAGCCCGGGCATGACCTGCTGCTCGCTCATCCATATGAAACCGTCAGCGGGGTCGACCCAGTAGCGGCTGCTCGCGTTGTAACCTGCCGCTGTCGCCGTCGTTTTCTCGGTCACCAGCAGCACGTGATGCGATGCGCCGAGAATGTCGATATCCGTACTGCCCGACGGAGTCAGCGTGGCGTCAACGTGGACGCCATAGCGGTAGCCTGGTGACCAGTCGTCTTCTCGCGTATAGGTTTGCGGCGAACGGAGGTTCTGTAGCCCGGTGCGAAATGGATCGTGCGCGTCTGCTACACGGCTGCCATCAAGGTTCTGGGCCAGGCCGATGGTCTGCACCACGTGGCCGTCCTGCAACACGACAACGCCGCCATCATTGCCGTACCAGAATTGGCGACGACCATCGACGTTACCTAGGATAAGCACCGCGTCACCTTTGGCGGTGGTTGCGCGCATCTGATAGAACGGTTTCGCCGATACCTCTTGTGCCGTCGGGGCAAGCTTGGGCTGTCCACGCCACGCCAGCCGCATCGAGTCGACGGTTCCGCGCGATACGTCCGTGCAGGCGGACAAGGCAAGCAGCGCGCTGCCTGCCATGAGCAACGGCATGCGCGAGCACCACGTACTCACGCGTCACCCTGACGCAATGCGTCGCACTGCGCGCAGACGCGCGGCAGCGCCAAGGCCGGCGCATGCCGGCAGTCGGGCGAGCTGCACAACGACATTAGTGGCCGAGATCGTATTGGGCGTTGGCTGCGTTGCTGAGAATGCTGGTCAGCGGCAACAGCTGCGAAACGAAGCGATTCCAGCGTGTCACGCCAGCAGGGCCCACAAACACCACATCGCCCGGCTTCACCTTGAACTGATCGGCCAGAATAAACGCGTCAGGCGAGCGGGCATCAAGCTGATAGACCGTGCCCTTGGTCTTTTCCAGATCCGCGATGCCGCGGATGACGTATACCGCGTTGCCTTTGGATGAATTCGGATTTAGGCCGCCGGCGCGCCCCAGTGCCTGGGTCAGCGTCAGGTCGGTGGTCTTGAAGCTGATAGCAAGCGGGCGAATCACTTCGCCGACAACGTAGGCTTCCTGACGATCGTTGTAGGGCAAGTACAATCGGTCGCCTGGCTTGAGGTAAACGTCCGGCGCCATGCCATTCCGGTTACTCAGGGCATCGTAGTCAATGTGGTAATCACGTCCGTCACGGGTCAGTACCAAGCCGGAGAGGTTTGCCTGTTCCGTATTGATAGTCGCGACGCCCATCGCCTGAGCCAGTGTGGTGGGAACGGCGGTAATCGGCTGCGGGTCGGTCTTGATAAATGCACCTTGCAACGTGATGCGCTGGCTACCATAGCCGATGACATTCACGTCGACCTGCGGTTTTTCCACATACTTGGCGAGCTTGTCACTGATGGCCTTGCGCAGGTCTTCAATGGTCATCCCAGAAACTTTGAGCTCGCCCACATAGGGGTAGTACAGCGTGCCGTCAGAGCGCACCAGTCGCCCGTTGGCCAGCGCTTGCTGCTGCGGGCCGGCGGGCGAGGTCAATTCAGGGTGATCCCATACCGTGATGTACAGGGAATCGCCCGCACCAATGCGATAGGACTCGGGCTGATACGACACCAGTGCCTCGGGTAAGGCACGAGCATCGTCTGCTGCCTTATCCATGGCCAAGAGCTTGGGCGTGATCGGAACGATCTCGACGCGGCTATTTTCATCAGTGCTGCGCATCATGGCGCTGGTGGACATGTGCTGTCCCGGCGCCCAGATGCAACCGTGCAACAGGACGGTTGCGGCAGCCAGGGCCACTGCTCTACGTGCTTTCATGACTTCTGCTTTCTAGAGTGACAGGCAAAAAACATCCGTGCCGGACTAATCCAGCACGGATCTTTCATAAGCAGGAAACGGCTTAGTGTGTGCCAGTGGTGCCGGTCGTACCGCCAGTACCGCCCGTGCCACCGCTGCCACCACCACCCACGCCAGCAGGCGTGCTGTTGTTGCCATGGCTGCTGCTGCCACCGCCAACTGCAGCGGCAACCGCAGCCGCGGCGGCAACACCCGCGCCAATGGCAACAGCCGTGCCCGCGGCGATACCACCGGCAGCAGCACCACCAGCGCCGGCTGCACCAGCCCCTGTACCTGCGCCCGTTGCGGGAGCAGGTGCCGGCGCCGGCGGCGCCGTCTGAGCAAAGGACTGACCGATCAGGCCGGTCATGAGAACTACTGCAACAAATTTCTTCACGTGAACTCCCCTGTGTGGCGAAGGCAACTTAAATCCAAACACAACCTTACCGGAAAATGAACGTGCATTTCCACGGTACGGATCAGTGACGACCAGCACGGTTGTGGGATATGATTGTAAGCTGAACGCAAGCCTTGTGGCACGATTTTGTGAAGGGGTCGGCTTGACTGGCACTGGGGATGGATAGCCACCGAGCGGTGGTGAGGGTTCTCAGCCACAAAGACGACAAGCCCCAGCAAACACCATAAGCCGCGCTCGTTACAGGGGACTGACTGAGGGAGTATCACGGCTTGGGTGATGCACCATGGCAGTGGGTGCATTTCGCAAGAGTCGTTGAGTACCGTGTTCAGAAGGATATTGATCGTATGCGTGGGGAACATCTGCCGTAGTCCTACGGCCGAATACCTGCTCCGTCATCGCCTCAGTGCCAACGGTGCATCCGTTGAAAGCGCTGGTCTGGGTGCGCTCGTGGGTAAACCCATGGACGCAACAGCCTTGCAGCTGCTCAGCGAACATGGCATTGACGGCAGCGCCCATCAGGCGCGCCAGATCACTTCAGCAATGTTGCGTGACGCCGATCTGGTGTTGGCGATGGAGCGTGAGCATGTGGCGGGCATGATGCGCATGGCTCCTGAAGCCAGTGGCAAGGTGATGCTGCTGGACCGATGGGGCCGAGGCGGCGATATCCCCGATCCTTATCGACAGAGCCGCGAGGCGTTTGAACACGTGTATGACCTGATCGAACGTGGTGTCCAGCACTGGATACCGTATCTATCGAGTTCCGAGAGCCCGAAGTAGGCAAATGCCTGCACAAGCGAGGGGGCTGACAAGCGGCCACCTTCGATTTCGCCCATTTAATTGAATTGGTAACGGATCCTCCAAGCATGGCCGCAATACAGAACACTGTGTCGCAAGAAGAAGAAATCGATCTGCGAGACCTGCTCGGAACGTTGATCGATAACAAATGGCTGGTCGCTGTGGTTACCGGCGTGTGCCTTGTTATTAGCGTCGCCTACGCGGTTCTGGCGACGCCCATCTACCAGGCCGACGCGGTCGTGCAGGTGGAGCAGAAGGTCCCTGACCTGCCTGGCCTGAGCGCCATCACGCAGACTCTGGGGGCATCCAGCTCCGAAGCGACGACCGAGATTGCGCTGATAACATCGCGCTCGGTCATCGGCAAGGCCGCGCAAGAGCTTGGCCTGGAAGTTGAGGTGGTGCCAAAACGCTTTCCAGTGATTGGTGGCTATCTTGCGCGCCGATACCTCGCGTCTCTGGCCGATGGCGTGGCGCCTCCGCGCATGGGCATGAATGGCTATGACTGGGGCGGATCGCAACTGGATGTCTTCCAGTTGAAGGTGCCGGCACGCTTCGAGGAGGTACCGTTCGCCTTGGTCGCCGGCGAGAACGGCACATACACACTTTGGAATGATGGCGAACAGGTCCTGGCCGGGCGAGTCGGTGAGCCGGCATCCGGGCATGGATTCGATCTGTTGGTCCGCGAGTTGAAGGCCAATCCCGGAACACGATTCATCGTCACGCACCATCGTGACTTGGCTGTGGTTAGCCAGCTGCAGATCGATGTTCAGGCGACAGAGCAGGGCAAGGACTCCGGCATAATCCAGCTGACCTACAACAGCGCCAATCCCGACAAGGCGGGAGCGCTACTGGATCACATTAGTCGTGCCTATGTTCAACAGAACGTCGAGCGAAACTCCGCCGAGGCCGCGAACAGCCTTAAATTCGTACGTGAGCAGCTACCAAGGGTTCGCCAGGATCTGGAAAAGGCACAGGGTGCGCTAAACGCGTTTCAGACCAAGGCGCGGTCGGTGGATATCACACTGCAGACCAAGGGCTTGTTGGACCAGGAAGTGGCCCTTGAGACGAGTATCCAGCAGTTGCGTATGCAGCAGGCGGACATGGAGCGTCGGTTCACGCCTGAGCACCCGGCCTACAAGGCATTGCTTGAGCAGGTCGGCCAGCTGCAGGGCCAGAAAGATGGCATCGAGAAGCAGGTGGGCGGCTTGCCGGACACTCAACAGGAACTGCTGCGACTGACGCGTGATGTCCAGGTGCTTAACGCGACCTACACCGCTCTACTCAATCAGGCTCAACAGCTCGATATTGCAAGGGCTGGGACGGTCGGCAATGTGCGCGTGGTGGACGCGGCTGCCGTAAACACAATGTTGCCTGTTCGGCCAAAGAAGACGTTCATCGCCATTGGGGGTACCTTCTTCGGCGCGTTGCTTGCCATCGGCTTCATCTTCGTGCGCCAGATGCTGAGTCGTGGCGTTGAGGATCCGTCAGCCATTGAGGAGCTTGGTCTGGCGGTTTACGCATCGATTCCAAGCAGCCTGTTGGAGCACCAAAGCTTTATGCGTGGTCGTCGTCGCGGTGCAGACGGGAAGCAAAAGCTGCTGACCGTCAACTCGCCTGCGGATCTCGCCGTCGAAGCGCTGCGTAGCCTGCGTACAAGCCTGCACTTTGCCCGCATGGAGGCAAAGAACAACATTCTGATGATCTCCGGCGCAAGCCCGGGCGCAGGTAAGACCTTCGTTTCGTCCAACCTTGCGGCGGTCATCGCCAAGAGCGGGCAGCGCGTATTGGTTATTGACGGCGACCTGCGCAAAGGTGCCCTGCACACCGTCATAGGCGGTGGCGCCGAGCGTGGACTGTCCGAGCTTGTTTCTGGCCAGTTGCAGCTCGAGGATGTGTTGCGCACAGTGCCTGACGTGGATGGTTTGCAATTCATCGCACGTGGCAAGGCACCGCCCAATCCTTCCGAGCTGCTTATGCACGTGAATTTTCGTGACCTGCTTGCGAAGCTCTCCCCTCTATATGATCTGGTGATCGTCGATACGCCGCCGATCTTGGCGGTGACGGACGCGGCCATCATTGGCCAACACGTTGGTACCAGTCTGTTGGTGGTGCGTTTCGGGCTGAACCAGTCGCGCGAAATTGCCTTGGCCAAGCATCGCTTCGAGCAGAACGGCGTAACCCTCAAGGGCGCAGTTTTCAATGCTGTGGAGCGCCGGAACTCCGGCTACTACTCCTACGGTTACTACGAATACAAGACGGCCAACTAAGGCGCCTTACGCCGGCCAACTTTCATGGAAGGAGCTAGGAAAGCATCATGCACGACTTGGATAAAGCGAAGATTGCCGTCATCGGGCTGGGGTACGTGGGCTTGCCTCTTGCTGTGGAATTCGGCAAGCGATTCGATACGGTAGGGTTCGACATTCGTACATCTCGAGTCGAAGAATTGCGGGACGGGCGCGATGCTACTTTGGAGATACCTTCCACTGAGCTTGCCGAGACGTCGTTACGCTACAGTGCCTCGCTTGATGACATCCGGGATTGCAACGTTTTCATCGTGACGGTGCCCACGCCGATCGATGCTGCCAAGCGACCGGACCTGACGCCGCTGGTTCGCGCCAGCGAGTCAGTGGGTGGCGCTCTCAAGCTCGGCGACGTAGTGGTCTACGAATCGACGGTGTATCCCGGGTGCACGGAGGAAATCTGTGTGCCGATCCTCGAGCGGGTTTCGGGACTGAAGTTCAATGAAGACTTCTTCGTGGGTTACAGCCCGGAGCGCATCAATCCGGGCGACAAGGCACATCGCGTAACGACGATCCTCAAGGTGACATCGGGTTCCACACCTGAAGCGGGCGACTTCGTGGATGCCCTCTACGGCAGCATCATCACAGCAGGCACGCACAAGGCCAGTTGTATCAAGGTCGCCGAAGCAGCCAAGGTCATCGAGAACACGCAGCGTGATCTGAACATCGCACTCGTCAACGATCTGGCTATGCTCTTCAATAGGCTTGGCATTGATACGCTTGAGGTGCTTCAGGCTGCCGGCACCAAGTGGAACTTCCTGCCTTTTCGGCCTGGACTGGTCGGCGGGCATTGCATCAGCGTGGACCCGTACTACCTCACGCACAAGGCGCAGGAAGTGGGGCACCACCCGGACGTGATTCTGGCTGGCCGCCGCACCAATGACGGCATGGGTCCTTACATTGCGAACGAAGTGATTCGCCTGATGGTCCGGAAGGGCATTAACCCAGTCAATGCGCGCGTGCTTGTGTTGGGCTTGGCTTTCAAAGAAAACTGTCCGGATCTGCGCAATACGCGCGTGGTTGATATCGTGCAGGCCTTGGAGGGATACAACGCTGTTGTGGATGTGCATGACCCCTGGGTCGACGTAGCTGAAGCACAGCACGAATATGGCATCACGCCCATAGAGCAGCTCACTCCGGGCACCTACGATGCCGTAGTTGTGGCGGTGGGGCATGAACAGTTTGTGGATATGGGCGTGGGGGCCATTCGAGGACTGGGCAAGGCGGCTTCGGTGGTCTACGACGTGAAGTACGTGCTGCCACGTGGCGCTGCCGACGGGAGGTTGTGATGAACCCGTTGGTTGGCGCATTGCCCCTCGAGCTTCGGGCGCGCATTAACGCCTCGCGCAAGCTTTGGCTTGTCACCGGCGCAGCGGGCTTCATTGGATCCAATCTCATTGAGACCCTGTTGGCGCTTGGCCAGGAAGTCGTGGGTCTCGACAATTTCGCCACTGGTCATCAGCGCAATCTGGATGAGGTTGAGCGCATTGTCGGGTCTGAGGCATGGCTCCGCTTCCGCTTCATCAAGGGTGATGTTCGAAACGTTACCGATTGTCAGGAGGCCTGTGCGGGTGTGCATCACGTGTTGCACCAGGCGGCACTTGGATCCGTACCTCGGTCCATCGAAGATCCGCTCGCGACGCATCACGCCAACTGCACGGGGCATCTCAACATGCTCGTCGCGGCGCGCGACGCGGGTGTGGAAAGCTTCACCTACGCGGCGAGCAGTTCGACCTATGGTGACCACCCGGGGTTGCCCAAGGTGGAAGATTGCATTGGCAATCCGCTCAGTCCTTATGCGGTAACCAAGTACGTCAACGAGCTTTATGCAAGGGTGTTCGCTCGTTGCTATGGCTTTAAGACCATAGGTCTTCGTTACTTCAACGTCTTCGGGCCCAGGCAGGATCCCAATGGCGCCTACGCCGCCGTGATTCCCAAGTGGATCGCCAGCCTTATCAAAGGCGAAACGGTCTTCATCAACGGCGATGGGGAGACGAGTCGTGACTTCTGTTACATCGCCAACGTAGTGCAGGCGAATTTGCTGGCGGCCACGGCGCAGAATCCAGAGGCACTCGACCAGGTCTACAACGTTGCTGTCGGCGACCGAACCACGCTCAACGAACTGTACGCACAGCTTCATTTGAACCTGTTGCCGCATTACGCGCACCTGGAGAAGCTGAAGCCCGTGCACCGTGAGTTCCGCCAGGGTGATGTCCGCCACAGTCTCGCCGACATCGAAAAGGCGCGCATCCAGCTGGGTTTTACGCCTGCCCATCGTGTGGCTCAGGGGCTGGAGCTCTCCATGTCCTGGTATATGAATCAGCTGGCCTGAAGCAGCGGGGATGCCGGATATGCGGATGGCATATTCGGCACCCACAGTACACGGGGGGGAACATGAACAATCAGGTTAAGTCTACGCGGCTCTTTCTGGCACTGCAGTTCGCCAGCCATGGTGGCCGATGCCTGTGCGCTCGCCTTTCGCTGTGGAGTTGCGCTTGATGCAGTCGGAACTCGTTGAGGTAGGGACCGAGCTCAACCACGCGCCGCCCATAGCTGCCGCGCATTCCGCCGGCCTTAAGCTGCTTAAGAAAGGCGTACCCGGCGCATTCGTTGTGCAGGTGGCCGGTGCCGGCTTCGGGCTGGTGACGCATTTCGTAGTGGCACGGCTTATCGGTCAGGCCGAATATGGCATCTTTGCGCTCGCGCTCAGCTGGATCAGCGTGCTGTCGGTGGTGGCCCAGATGGGCCAGGATGTCAGCGTCGTGCGTTTTCTACCCGGTTACTGTCTGCGTGGTGAGTGGGGTAAGGCGCGCGGGTTGCGGCTGGGCGTGGGTACGCTGGTGTTCTGTGCGAGTACGTTGATCGGCCTGGTCGGTTGCCTGGTGGTGTACGGGCAACGCGCGAAGCACGAAGCTGCCTGGTCACTGACGTTCTACATCGCATTCGCAACCATGCCGGTGTTGACCCAGCTCCAGCAGAGCGGGGCGCTGCATCGCGCGTTCAAGCGGGCGGTGAGCTCTGGCATCTACGTCAACGTGATGAGGCCGGCGGTGTTCTTTGCGCTGCTGGGCTGCATGACGCTCATTGCTCGCCAGGCTTTGGATGCAGCTGGTGCCATGCTGGCCAGCGCACTGGCTGCACTGATCGCGCTGATCGCTTCCGCGTGGCATCTTTCTCGGATCTGGCCGTCACCCAATCGTGCAGTGCGGCCGGAGTACGAGCTGCGCACCTGGACCCGCGTGGGCGCTCATTTGTCCTTGATGTCCATTGTTGTGGTCGCGGGAAATCGACTCGACGTGCTTCTGCTTGGCGCGTTGACCGGCACGACACAGGTCGGTGCCTATTACGCTGCGGCACAGATCGCAGGCTTTGCGCTTTACGGCTTACAGGCAACCAACGTCGTGCTCGCGCCGTTGATTGCTGAGCGATTCGACGCCGGCGACGTGAAGGGCTTGCAGGTTATTGCCCGCCGAGCTGCACGCCTGGGTTTCGCTGGCGCACTGCTTGCATCGCTCTTCTTCGTGATCGTTGGGCGCTGGGTCTTGGGGTTGTTTGGGGCCGACTTCGTGTCGGCCTACGTACCCATGCTGGTTCTACTCTGCGCCTATTGCGTGGTGACAGCGATGGGCGAGGTCGGCTTCATGCTCTCGATGACGAAGTATCAAAGGCATGCGACCTTCTTCATCCTGATCGGTATTGCCCTGAACTGCGTGTCGTCGTATTTCCTCGTGCCAAGGCTGGGCGCGCTTGGTGCGGCGATGGGTTCCGCACTGTCCATCATCACGTGGCGTTTGCTCGCGCTGCGCTTCGTGATTCGGAATTCGGCGTCAATCCCGCGATTATTGGCCGCTTCGTTACGGTGGATGGGCGCAAATGAGAGTGACGTTCGTCATCTCCTCCTTGGGCGGCGGTGGGGCGGAGCGCGTGCTCGCGGCGCTTGCTAACGCCTGGGCAACCGATCGCACCAACATCACGCTGATTACCCTCAGCAATGGGGAGCGTGATGCGTATGCGCTCGATCCAGCGATCGTGCGGGTTGATCTAGATCTGGTAAGGCCTTCCTCCGGCGCACTTATCGCCATATTCCGCAATGTCGAGCGTGTCCGCAGGCTGCGGGCTGCGCTTGTAGCCAGCCACCCTGATGTCGTCATCAGCTTCATGACGACCACCAATCTGCTGACACTGCTCGCGACGCGTGGTCTAGGCCGGCCGGTCATTGTCTCCGAGCGCACCTATATAAAAAGACAACCACCTCGCGGCATGTGGCGCTTGTTGTTCCGGCCGCTGTACCGCCGCGCTGCAGCCGTCGTGGCGCAGACCCGGCGTGGGGCTGAAGATCTCGAAGGACGATTGGGCCAGGCGGTGGCTGTCATCCACAATGCGGTGTCCCAACTGGGCAGGGATAACGGTGGTCCACTGGCCATTACCGATGGAGCACAGCTGCCTCGGGAAAAGGGCGAGCGCTGGTTGATTGCCGTGGGACGCCTGAGCAACGAGAAGGGCTATGACCTTTTAATCGAGGCTTTTTCCTTACTCGCCGCAGATCATCCGCTATGGAACTTGATGATCCTGGGCGAGGGGCAGGAACGTGCAGCTCTCACCACGCAGATTGCGAAATTGTGCCTGCAGCAAAGGGTGCTGATGCCAGGATTTGCCGAAAACCCCCATCAATTGATGAGGCAGGCAGATATGTATGTATTGTCGTCTCGCTACGAAGGCATGCCGAACGCGCTGCTAGAGGCCATGGCAACAGGATTGCCATGCGTCAGTTTCGATTGCGAAACCGGGCCAGCCGAACTGATCCAGGACGGTGTAAACGGCCGTCTGGTTCCACGCGAAAGTGCCCAGGCCATGGCGACATCGCTGGGTGAGCTTATGTCGGACGTTGGCCTGCGTGAGCAGCTCGCCAAGGCTGCCAGCCGAGTGCGTGATGAATATGCGGCCGACCTTATCCTTCAATCGTGGAAAGCTCTTGCGTCAAAGGTGCTGGAGGAACATTGCATTCGTGACAGTCAGCCTTCCAAGGTGGGGAGCGTTGATGGTCGCGCGTAGGGATACAGCCTGTGGGACATTCACGCACATGGGGCGGGCTTGAAGTGGAAAAAAAGCCTTGCGTACTTTTCCTCACGCGTTCGCTCGCCCGCGGTGGCGCCGAGCGGCAGCTCGTCCTGCTGGCGTCCGGGTTGCACCGAAAAGGCTGGCGTGTCGAAGTAGCCTGCCTCTACGCAGGCGGTGCCTTCCAGAACGAGCTTGAGCAGGCGGGCGTTCCGGTCATTGACCTGGCCAAGCGTGGGCGCTGGGACCTGCTGGGATTCGTTTGGCGCTTTCGTCGAATGATTCTTGGGCGTCGGCCGGATGTTGTCCATGGCTATCTGCCCGTCCCCAACATGTTGTCGCTACTCGCACGTGCCTGGCGACCCAGTACGAGGATCGTGTGGGGCGTTCGTGCTTCTAACATCGATCTGGTCCATTACGACTGGCTCTCGCGTCTGACATTCTGGGCGCAATGTCGCCTCGCACGCATGGCAGCGCTGATCATCGCCAACTCGTCCGCTGGCTTGGAGTATCACGTAGAACGGGGATTTCCCCGTGAGAAGACGAAGGTCATTCCCAATGGAATCGATACCTCCCGTTTTCGCTTCGACATGATTGGTCGCGAGCGAATGAGGGACAGGTGGAGCGTTCCCGCTTCCGGGCGCCTTATCGGTTTGGTGGGCAGACTAGATCCCATGAAGGATCACGCCAATTTCCTGCGAGCAGTGGCACAGCTGGATAACGCTCTTGGCGATCTGTGGTTTGTTTGCGTGGGTGATGGTGCCGGGAATTACCAGTCAGAACTTGCACGCTTGGCCGAGGAACTCGGGCTGGTGCGGCATTTGATCTGGGCTGGCGCATGTGACGATATGCCTGCCGCTTACAGTGCATTGGACATGGTTATCTCCTCGTCAAAGGGAGAGGGATTCCCAAACGCAGTGGCAGAAGCCATGTCCTGCGGTAGGGCGTGCGTCGTCACTGATGTGGGAGACAGCGCCATGCTCGTTGGCGAAACGGGAGTGATCGTTCCGCCTGAAGATCCTCGGGCGTTGGCTACGGGTATCGAAATGCTCTGCAATCGGTTGGCTGGCGACGGCAAAGCCGTGTCTGATAGCGCTCGGGAAAGAGTCGTGAGTCACTTCGGATGCGAAGCGTTGATCGGAGCAACGGGCGATCTTATTCATGGCCTGTCGTTTGATACTCAGGAACGCTGAACGATGCAGCCGGCCCTGAGAACAATCGACGGTATAGCGGCGCCTCCGGCGCGAACGCCGAGATCGCCAACGAAAAGTATGGAGCTTGTGGCATCAATGATTGCCTGCTGCGAACAACGTTCGTGCCCGACAGGGCCGGATATCGGGATCGATTTATGATCATCGCATCCCTGGTCTATCTTCTGCTGAATCTTCTTCTGTTTTTTTTCGAACGCAGGCGTACCAAGAACACAGGTGTTGACCTCCTTAGCGTCTTCTTCTTGATCTTCGCCCTGCAGAATACGATTCCGGGCGTCGTGATTCCGCTTCTCATCGAGCGGCGTTCAGGTATTCCTAATACGGACAACGATTTTTTCAACCGTATCTATCAGTACATCTCCCCGGAATACATCTGCCTGTCCGCGATTCTGTGCTTCCTCTTCGTAGGCTCGGTGTACTTCGCCTACTTCAGCTTTCGCGGGCGCGTCAATGGGGCGAAGACTGTAAGTCGCGCGAGGAGCGTACAGGTCGTACCGTGGCGACTCGGGGCGGTCATGTTGGCGGGCGCTATCAGTTCGGCGCTATTGCTGCGGGAAATGGACGGCGGATCGCTGATTGGGGCGTATCAGACGTTGGCGGCCTATCGGACGGGGGGCGGCGTGGCCCGCACCTTCTTGAACGCGAACTTGTTCGCGCTCACAACGACCTTCTCCGTTCTATCGATCATCCCGGTTCTGTCCGTAGCAGGGTGGCTGAAAGGCAAGAAGCGGAGGTTGGGCCTTATTCTGGCCTTTGGCGCGATGGTCGGCTTCTCGTTGATGACCGTTTCAAGGCGTTCGCTTCCGCTAAATATCCTGCTCATCTACTTCGCGTTGGTAACTGTAAACAAGCGCTGGTATCTGAAATCGATCGCGCTGATGTTCTTGGTATTCATGCCTGTACTGATTTATGGCAAGACCGTGCTGTATTCCATCAGCATCAATCGCGATCTGGCAGACACCTTGACGGCCATTAGGGCAACGGACGCACGTGGCGCGATCCTGACGGGTTTTTCCTATCTTGGTATCTCGCTCGACTCGTCCTGGGCCACCTTCCTGTTTTTGGATCTGCCCCCGCGGCTGGGCGTAGATCACTTGCTGTCCGTATTGAGGCGAATCCCTCTCGGGACCCTCGGCTTTGACAAGGAGGCGGTACTTCCCGAGCGCATCGTTCGTATATC
Organism: uncultured Gammaproteobacteria bacterium; assembly: GCA_963783075.1. GTDB lineage: Bacteria > Pseudomonadota > Gammaproteobacteria > Xanthomonadales > Rhodanobacteraceae > Dyella. The sequence goes on from CAWAMF010000001.1 coordinate 1,732,834, forward strand.
AACGAAAGCTTTTGCGGGGGCGGACGCAGAAGACATTCCGCCTGGTCTGATCGGGCAGATGTGGATGGATTTTCGCTTGTTCGGCCCGGTCGTCTGGGGGCTCGGATTTGGCGTACTCATGCGTCTCATGCAGAGACGTTTTGAGGGTAGACAGAAAACGCTTGAGGCGGCGGGCTACCTTATGGTGGTGATTTACGTGGCGGCGTTACCGCTCAACACAGGCTCCCTCGATTTCGTTTTCTCAATCGACAATCTGTTCCTTCTTTTCCTGTTGTGGCTTGTCTATCGTAAGTCTAGGTCACGACTCAGCATTGACGAGGGGCGCTCGGTGGTCTCGGCTACGCGTAGCTTTGGCGAGCAGAAGGGAGATCAAGGTGGCCCGGTTGAAGGCCGTGCTCTTTTCCAGAACACGGTTCCGTCCTGTTCCGTATGACCTCTTCGACCTTAAGTCTGCATCTTGGTCTGCATTCCGCGGGAGGCTCAAAGTACCTTCGATGAAGATCGCTCACGTTATTACCGGCCTCGACACGGGAGGCGCGGAAACTGTCCTGTGTCGATTTCTTGAAGGCTCGCGAGGGCTTGGCGTCGAGCACACGGTGATTGCTCTAGGTCAGGCCGGCACGCTGAGTTCTCGTGTCGCCAACTCGGCCAATCTGCATCACCTGGGAATGCGGGCGAGCGCACCCAGGTTGCGTGATTTGCGCCGGCTACGCGGCATTATCGTCAGATCAGGAGTGGATGCGATCCATGGCTGGATGTACCACGGCAATATCGCGACCACGCTGGCTGCTGCAGGGCTCGGTATTCCCCATGTCTGGGGAATACATCATTCTCTTTATGAGCTTCATCGGGAGAAACGAATCATCCGGTTGTTGATACGGGGAGGAGCGTTCCTGTCCCGCTATCCGGAGAAGGTCCTTTATTGTTCGACGGTGAGCTCTCTGCAGCACGAAGCCCTTGGCTACAAGCAACTTCGTACTCAGGTCATCCCAAATGGCTTCGATGTACAAGCACTGAAACCCGACCCTTCCGCGCGTGCAAGAATCAGGACCCAATTATCACTGGCGTCCGATGACTTTGTGATTGGGTTGGTCGCGCGAGTTCACCCGGTTAAGGATCACGAAAACTTCTTACGCGCGGCCCGGATATTTTTGGATCAGGAGCCCGCTGCTCGGTTCGTGCTCGTGGGCGAGGGTGCCGACGCGAACAACAGGTCGCTAGGCGAACTTATTGACGGCCTTGACCTGCGCGATTGTGTTCGACTGTGTGGGCGACGTACTGACATCGGTCACGTCAACGCGGCGCTGGATATCGCTGCATTGTCCTCTCGCGGTGAGGCGTTCCCTATGGCCATTGGGGAGGCGATGGCATGTGCGGTCCCTTGTGTGGCGACCAATGTCGGGGATGTTCCAGAGATCATCGGTGATACCGGTGTAGTGGTGCCCCCCCGGGATCCCGCGGCACTTGCTGCGGGTTGGGCGCGCATTGCCAGGCTGGAACCTGCCGAGCGGTTCGCATTGGGCGAGAATGCTCGCAAGCGCATCGTCGATCGCTTTTCGATGGCGGCCGTGAATCGCCGCTACGTAGAGCTCTACGCTTCATTGATTGAAGGCTCTGGTAAATAACATGTGCGGCATTGCTGGATTTTGGGACGCAGGGCATCGCCTTGGTGCAGGGAATGACGCAGACGTCTTGCGGAAGATGACGCACGCCATCAGCTATCGCGGGCCTGACGATGATGGTCACTTTATCGATGGGGCGGCAGGCATTGGGCTCGGTCATCGGCGCCTGGCGATAGTGGACCTAACCCCAGAAGGTCATCAACCGATGACGTCGGTTAGTGGCCGTTACGTGATGGTGTTCAATGGCGAGGTGTACAACCACAATCGCCTTCGCCCGGAACTGTTGTCGGCAGGTTTCAACTTTCGGGGCCATTCCGATACCGAAGTCATGCTGGCGGCCATCGAGCATTGGGGGGTGGAAGGAGCCTTGACGCGCTTCATCGGCATGTTCGCATTCGCCTTGTGGGACCGTAAAACGCAGGCGCTGACGCTCGCCCGTGACCGCCTTGGCGTAAAGCCGCTGTACTTTGGCTGGGTCGGGTCGGTTTTCGTATTTGCCTCGGAACTGAAGGCCCTGCGCGCTGTTCCTGGCTTCAGCGGTTCGGTCAATCGCGAGGCACTGGCTCTGCAGCTGCGTCACAACTACATCCCCGCGCCCCATTCGATCTATCAGAATATTCGCAAGCTGATGCCAGGCTCGATCCTCAGCCTGGATGCCGCCGTGTTTCGCCATCCCTCGGATAACGCAGCACTCGATCAGTGTCTGAAGGTATATTGGAGTGCTAGGGAAGCCGCTGAGACGGGCGTACGAGATCGCCTGAGCCTTCGCGATGATGAGGCCATTGCCGGGCTGGATACCCTGTTGCGCGATGCCGTTGGCCTTCGCATGGAGGCGGATGTTCCGCTTGGCGCCTTCCTGTCAGGGGGCGTTGATTCGTCGCTTGTCGTGGCGCTGATGCAGGCGCAGGCCAGTCAGCCGGTCAAGACCTTCTCCATTGGCTTCAACGAGGAGGCGTACGACGAAGCTAGGCACGCAAGGGCAGTCGCCACACATCTTGGCACCGACCATCACGAACTCTATGTAACGGCGAAGGACGCGCTGGATGTCGTTCCGTTGTTGCCGACGATGTTCGATGAGCCGTTCTCTGATTCATCGCAGATTCCCACCTATCTTGTCTCCATGATGGCGCGGCGCCACGTGACCGTGAGCCTGTCCGGTGATGGTGGTGATGAGCTGTTCGCTGGGTATACCCGCTACGCGAAGTGCGAGGATCTCTGGCGATCCGTGACTGGCATTCCCTCGCCGGTTCGCCGAGGTGCGGCGGCCTTGTTGCGCGAAACCGCTGGATTCTGTGCAGGTCTGATGCGGGTTGGTGCTCCCCTCTTGCCGGCATCGCGGCGAGCAAAGCATCACAAGGATACGGTGCAGCGCCTCGCGATGTTGCTGTCGATGCCATCTCCGGATGCCTTGTATAGGCGCATGGTTTCCCATTGGGAGCAGCCGGCCGATCTCGTGCTTGGCTGTACCGGCGAACCACCGACGGCATTGACAGACCCCCAGCGTTCCGCGGCGTTGGACGCTCGTATCGAGCGCATGATGTACACGGATACGGTCAGTTACCTTCCCGACGATGTTCTCGTGAAGGTAGATCGAGCCAGCATGGCGGTTAGCCTGGAGGCGCGCGAGCCACTTCTCGATCATCGCTTGCTCGAATACTCCTGGCGTTTGCCGCTGTCGCAAAAGATGCGTGACGGGAAGGGTAAGTGGATCCTGAGGCAGGTGCTTTACAAGTATGTGCCGGAGGCTTTGATTGAGCGGCCAAAGCAAGGGTTCGGGGTTCCCATTGGGGACTGGTTGAGAGGGCCGTTGCGTGATTGGGCTGAGGCCTTGTTGGATGAACGCCGGCTCCGCGAAGAGGGCTATCTGAATCCTGGGCCGATACGACGCATGTGGTCAGACCATGTTGCCGGGAGGGTGAATGAGCAGTACAGGCTTTGGGACGTTCTCATGTTTCAGGCGTGGAACCAGGCTCGTCCGGCTTAGTTTTTGGCGATCGACGCTTGACGCGAATGACAGCAATCAACTCAAGGAAAGGCCGATGCACGCTTCTTTCGCATTGAAAGGCTACGTATGTTCTGCTTCCCCCTGGCATTTCCGGTGGTCCGAATCGGCCTCGGAATGGGGGCGTCGACTGAGTGGAGCGGTCCGGCATGGTGCCGGTGTCCTTGGTGTGCTCGCTCTTGGCGTTTCCATGGGAGCCCTTGCTGAGCAGCCACAAAAATTCCTGACTTTCGATAGTCATGTGACCTACTCAGAGATAAAGGGCCACGCGAACCAGTACGTCTTCGTTTGGGGGGCAACGGGTCCCTCGCTTGATGCGGCGTTTACGCAGGAGTCCCTTGGCGTCGTGCTTGGTGCGTACTTTCCATATTCGCGGGATCCGGATGCCAAGCGCGGCCTGGACTATTGGGCAGCCAGCCATCCCACGTGGGTGGCTTATACCTGTGACGGCGCAACGCCGGCGACGATGTATGGCGACGCCAATGTGACCTTGGATGTTACGAATACCGACGTAGTTGCCTGGCAGGTGGCCAATTTCCTCAATCGTCCAGCAGGTACCAACGCGGTTGCATTGGATAATTTCCAGTTCCACAACGACGGGCGCGTATGTGGGGCTAGGGATGCATCCGGTCGGTTTGTCCAGCGCTACCGACCCGCTTCCTATGACATGGTTTACGCGCAAGATCAGGTTCGGTGGCTTGAACGCACCGCGGATCTATTGCACGCGCAACGGGTGAAAGTGGTCGTCAACCATATTCCCGACTTGTCGCCCGACGGCGACGATCCTGCGTCCCCGATCATTGAGCGTATGGTGCAATCGGTAGACGGCATCCTCGACGAACACGCACAGCTGGCATTGCGTGACGCGCGCAAGTCTCTCTTGCTGGCGAAGCTCGTCAGCTATGTCGAGGCCAGTGGGAAGTGGATGTATCTGCTCTACCAGCTCGACAACACTGATTGCAGCTCGATTGAAACAGCGGTTGCAAATTATTTGACGATGGCTGGCCCTACTACGGCCATCTATGTGTCGCGCAAGGACGATGCCTATGGCTATCAGCCTGATTTCAAGGGCTTCGATCGGCAGATCGGTGACCCATGCGGTCCGGCGACGGCCCAGCATGGCGCCGTTGTTCGTCGCTACAGCGAGGGTCTAGCGATGTTTGCCCCGCCGGGATCGGGTTCCTTATCGGTGCCGGTCACGGACGTCTACTCGGACGTCGATGGCGCAACGATAACCGGGAGCGTTCGTCTGGAAGCGGGCCATGGGCGCGTGTTCTACGCGCGCAACGGTGATGCGTCGGGCTGTCGCACGCCTTAGGTACTGGTGGTGACGGCTGTTCGAGAGAACGTCATTGACTGACGCATCCGATGCGATCGGCCTGCAATCGGCAGGGCATGGCGGACGCTGGAATGTTTTGTAGTGGGTGAAGTGATATGCGAGACGGTGTCATGGCCAAGGGCTGCAAGATCGTACTTTTTGCCAATACGGACTGGTATCTCTACAACTTCAGGCGATCGCTGATCCTCGCGTTGCATAAGGAAGGGTACGATGTGCTCCTGGTGTCGCCACCGGGACCATATGGCGACCGGTTGCGCGACCTCGGCGTACGCTGGCAGTCGGTACCGCTTGACCGCCGTAGCCTCAATCCATTGCGTGAAATCGATTTTCTTCGCCGGTTTGCGCAGCTATTACGGGCAGAGCGGCCACAGCTCATTCACGGCTTCACCATCAAGTGTGCGGTTTACGGCTCGCTGGCGGCGCGTTTGGCAAACGTGCCTGTTCGGGTGAATGCAGTGGCTGGCCTGGGTTACGTATTCACGAGTAATGACACGCGGGCGCGCATGCTCCGCCCATTGGTCAGAGGGCTGCTTCGTCTGGCGCTGGGTGGACGCGCCGCTCGTCTTATTCTGCAGAACCCTGATGACGTCGCGATGTTTGAGCAGGTCAAGCTGGTCGACCGATCGCGCATTCGACTGATCGCAGGTTCGGGCGTGGATTGCAGTCGTTTCCAGGCGGCATCCGCGAATCGTCCCACAGAGCCGTTGAGGGTGTTGCTCGCTGCGCGCCTGCTTTGGGATAAAGGCATTGCGGAATACATTGCGGCCGCACGCCAGCTGCTTGCAGATGGGCGTGCCATTCGCTTTCTTATTGCGGGGACGCCTGACCCGGGTAATCCAGCAGCCATCTCGTCTGCCGAGATCCAGGAGTGGGTGGATGAGGGCCTGGTCGACTGGCTGGGCCATGTTGATGATATGCCTGCCCTGTTTGCCTCGGTCGATATGGTGGTGTTGCCCAGTTATCGCGAAGGTTTGCCGAAGTCTCTGATTGAGGCAGCCGCATGTGCGTTGCCGCTGGTGACCACCGATGTGCCTGGATGCCGCGAGGTAGTGACGGACCAGGTCGATGGGCTGCTGATACCTGCCCGTGATGCCGCTGCCTTGGCCGATGCCATCGCGATTTTGCAAGATGAGCCTGCGCTGGCCAAGCGTCTTGGGCTGGCGGCGCGCGCCAAGGCGCTCGCCGAGTTTGACGAGCAAATCGTCATCAAGCGCACGATGGATGTTTACCAGGAATTGCTAGGCGAGCCTGCATAACTGCGCTTACGCCGGGCAACTCAATAGCTGCCCGGCGTTTTGCCGTTAGGTGGTGGTCGCCGCGTGTGGCCTAGGGGGCGGTGTCCGACGCGTATGGCTGCTGGGCGCCGAGTACGGGGATCGAGGTGTTCTGTGCGCGTGCCATCAGTCGGCGATAGACCTTCGTAACGATCGCGATGTACACAACGGTGAGCATCGAGAACGTCAGAAGGTTGCTGCCCGGCTGTAGCCTCCGCGCAAGAGCACCAATGAAAGCCAGGGTAACGGCGCATGCGATGAGAACGAATAACGTCATCCGTGGCCCAAGGCCGGCTAACTGCAGGATGTGGTGAATATGGCCGCGATCAGGTTTGAATGGCGACTTCCGGTCAAGTATTCGGCGCACCATGACCGCCAGCGTGTCGAGAACCGGCAGCGCTACACACCACAAGACGTCTACGCTCGAAAGGCGCGAAATGTCATCCTGGCTTAGCTTGATCAAGGTCCACGAGAGGATGTACCCGATCAACGTGCTTCCCGCATCGCCAAGGAATATCTTGCGTCCCGCGAAACCGAAATTGGCAGCCAGATAAGGAAGCGTGGCGAATGCCAACAGCACCAGCATGGCGTTGGCGTGATCCAGATGCGCTTGGCCGTCGAAAACAACGATGGTCGCGATGCTTACGAGCGTGAGACAGCCTGCCAAACCATCGATGCCGTCCATCATGTTGAAGGCGTTGACAAGGCCAATAACCGCCACGACCGTAAATGGGATGCCCAGTGGCCCCAGTGCCAACTCGTGTCCGAACAAGTGGCCCAGCGAGTGTATGTAAACGCCAGTGAGTCCGATCATGGTCAGGGTGCAGGCGACCTGCACGAACAGCCTGACACGAACGCGCAGGTTATGGCGGTCGTCGAGCGCCCCGATCAGTGCCAGCACTGCGGCAGTGCCCAGCAAGGAGTGTCCGAACGAATGGAAGCCCCCATAGCAGACCGCGCCCAAAAGCACGCCGATAAAGGCCGCCAGGCCGCCGACTAGTGGGATATTCCCCGAATGCTTCTTGCGCTCATCGGGACGGTCGATAAGGCCCAGCGGTTCGGCGACTTTGTAGAGAAGGTAAATCGCTACAGTTGACGCGCCTGCAGCAATGCCGCAGGACCCTGCAATATCCATTCGTAGCATACGGTGTCCGACTAATTCCGTTTGTCTAGGCGGCGATTGCTCATCCAGCTGTGCCGCCCCCCGCAAAGCCACTGCACCTCTTCTTCTGAAGAGATGAGATTGGAAATCTGCCTGGGGCTCCCCTGTTTGAGTCGCGCACCTTCGAGCCTTTAAGGTACACGTAAGCAAGGGTAGCACATTTGAGCTAAGTCGCTAGGGCGAGCGACTTTTTTGTGATCCATCACCTTGACGTGATGTGGGAAATAACTTAGGCGTTGCGCCTTTAGCGATACATCAAATTAATCGCCACCAACGTAATCACCAAGCACCATCGCGGTGAGCGGTAGGCCGACGCGCAGGAAGTCCTTTGCCGCGGTAGCCGCCGGGGCCGGCGACCATCATCAGGGCGGGGTGGCCGGAGCTGAGCAGGAAGGTGTTGGAGGAAGATACGGCGACGATCAGTGCGTAGGCTGATGGGTTACCGCCGGTGGCGACGGCGACGCTGATGGCGATGGGCACCATCATCACGGTGGCGCCGACGTTGGACATCACTTGCGAGAACAGCAGGGTGAGTATCGCCAGCGATAGCTGCAGCACCCAGTGCGAGGTGTGGCCAAGGTGCTGCAGCACTTCCTGCGCAAGCCACGCGGCGGCGCCGGTGGCGTCCATCGACCAGCCCAATGGAATAAGGCAGGCGGTGACGAAGATGGTCTTCCAGTTGATCGCCTTGTACGCCTCATCCATGTTCAGCACGCCGGTGAGCAGCATGCCGACGGCGCCGGTCATCATGGCGACGGAAAGGTCGAGGTGGGTGAACAGGGCAAGGCACTTGGCCAGCAGGAAGAAGCCTACCGCCTGCCAAATCTTGCCAGGGCGCTGTTCTTCCTTCGGAATGTCGGTGACGACGACGAGGTCTTTGTCCTCGCTGGCCAGTGCCAGGTCGCGCCAGCTCGAATGCAGCACTAGTGTGTCGCCTGCGCGCAGGCTCACCGAGCGCACGTCGTCGCGGTACACCTGATCGCCGCGATTCACCGCGAGCACCGAGATGCCGTAACGCTTGCGCAGGCGCAGGTCACCCACGGTCTGCTTGAGGAAGCGCGAGCTGGGCGGAATTACTGCTTCGGAAATGCCGGCGCGCGTAGGGTTGAACAGCTCGCCCAACTGGCGCATGCGCGGTGACAGCTTGCACAGCTGATTGTTGGCGAACTGGTTGAGTTGTTCGCGCGAGCCGAGCACACCCAATACGGAACCGACCCAGATGACGTGGTCGGCCGGCGGCGCCATGCGCGCGTCGTTGCCGCTCTTGATGGCGAGGATCAGTGGCGCGCCATAGAGCTGTTCGACTTCGCCAATGCTCATGCCCACCAGCGGGCTTTCCGCGGTCACGGTGAGTTCGGCCGTTTCGCCAGCGATGCCATAGGTGTCGGCGAAGTAGCTCTCGGTGCGACCGGGCGTCACCTTGAGGCGCTCGTCCTCGCGCTCGGGCAGCAGCTTCTTGCCAAAGAAATAGAAGAAGCCGACGCCCGTCAGCGCCAGCACCAGGCCGACCGGGGTGACGCTGAAGAGGCCGAACTTCGGAATCGTGTGCGCGCCCGCAGGCAGGTTGGCGTTGGCGCTGGCCACCAGGTCGTTGAGCACGATCAGCGGCGAGTTCGCGATCAGCGTGGTGTTGGTGGCAGTGAGTATGCAGAACGCCATCGGCAGCAGCAGTCGCGAGATCGGTACACCGGTGCGCGCAGCGAGGCGGCTGGTGACCGGGATCATCAGCGCGGCGAGGGCCTGGCTCGGGATCACTGCGCTGAACAGGCTGGTGACGAGGTTGATCACCAGGCCAAGGCGTGACTCCACGCCACGCGCCATGCGCATCACGAAGCTGGCGGTAAGCGTCAGTACGCCGGCGCGGTCGAGCCCGGCGCCCATGATCATGATCGCGATGATCGCGATAACGGCGTTACCGGCAAAACCGTTGAACACGCGATCGGAGGGAATCAGGCCGGTGAGGCCAATCACCACCACCACCAGCAGCGCCACCATATCGGCGCGAATCCACTCCAGCACCAGCATCAGCATGGTGAAGCCCACCAGCCCGAGTACCAGGATCATTTCGGGGGTAAGCGACAGACCCACTAGCGAACGTCCCTTTGCCGGGCGCCCTGGCGATGCATATGAATGGGCAGTGGGAGCTTCACGCCTGCATTGACTCGTCCCTGTTTGAGTCGGAAGTATAAGCGGGTCATCACGACGACTGGTGAACCGCGTCGTCAATAAGGAGCGGTGCTTTTATTCCCTCCCCCTGCTAGGCCTGCACGCGTCGTGTCCCAGCTAGGCTGTTTTTTGCCCGTCATTCCCGCGAAAGCAGGAATCTTGCGTCGTTAACCACCGACCAAGGCGCTGAATGACCCGCTTCGCTGTTGTGAAGCGCCTCCCGCTTTCGCGGGGATGACGGCGTATTCAAAGGATTCGTGGCTGAGGTTCGACGCGGATCAGGCCCCCAAGGGAGAGGGAGCAAATGCGGCCTTACGCTTTGCGGTACAAAAGATCCCACACGCCATGCCCGAGCTTGAGCCCGCGCCGCTCGAAGTGCGTTTCAATGCGCCACTCGGGCTTCTCAGCGTATTCGCCGGGCGCAATCGCATTGCGCCAGTCGGCGGCAGCTTCCATCACCTCGAGCATGTACTCGGCATAGGCCTGCCAGTCGGTGGCCAGGTGCAGAAGACCGTTGGGTGCCATACGCGAGGCCAGCAGTGCCACGAATTCGGGCTGGATGATGCGGCGCTTGTTGTGGCGCTTCTTATGCCACGGGTCGGGGAACCAGATGCGTGCCTCGGCCAGCGTGCCTGCCGGAATCTCATGTTGAAGCACTTCCACCGCGTCGTGCTTGTACAGGCGCACATTGCCCGCGTCGCGCGCGGCCAAGGCGTTCATCAGGCGGCCGACGCCGGGGCCGTGCACTTCCACGCCGAGGAAATCGCGCGCCAGGTCGTGCTCGCTGGCCCACGCCAGCGCTTCGCCGTTGCCGAAGCCGATTTCCAGCACCAGTGGTGCGGTACGACCGAAGCGGGTTGTGAAGTCTTGCGCACCACCGGTGTAGTCGATGCCATAGCGGGCCCAGTGGTCGTCGAACGCGCGCTGTTGGGCCGGCGTCATACGGCCTTCGCGCAGGACAAAGCTGCGGATGCGGCGCAGGTACTCGGGTTTGTGGGCGTCGTCGTGGTCGGTCATGGCGATTCCGTAAACGTAGTGACTCCCTCCCCTGCGAAGCAGGGGAGGGTTGGGGAGGGGTGCTCTTGGTTTAAGAGCTTTATCCCCTCCCAGCCTCCCCCTGCGTTGCAGGGGGAGGAGTAGAGATGTGGAGACTTCCGGCTTCGGCGATTGCGGCGCAAGTACTCGGGCTTGTGGGCGTCGTCGTGGTCGGTCATGGCGATTCCGTAAACGTAGTGACTCCCTCCCCTGCGAAGCAGGGGAGGGTTGGGGAGGGGTGCTCTTGGCTTAAGAGCTTTACCCCCTCCCAACCTCCCCCTGCATCGCAGGGGGAGGAGTAGAGATAGCGGAGCCTTGCCGAGTCGATCAGCCGATGGTGCCGTCGATCGGGCTGGAGGCCGAGGCGAAGCGCTTTCGCGGAATGCGGCCTGCCTTGAACGCCGCGCGACCGGCCTGAATCGCCAGCTTCATCGCATGCGCCATCAGTACCGGGTCCTGTGCGCCCGCGATAGCGGTGTTCATCAGCACGCCATCGCAACCCAATTCCATGGCAATTGCCGCATCAGAAGCGGTGCCCACGCCGGCGTCGACAATGATCGGCACCTTGGCGTTCTCAATGATTTCCAGCAGGTTGTAGCGGTTCTGTATCCCCAGGCCCGAGCCGATCGGCGCGGCCAGCGGCATCACCGCCACGCAGCCGATGTCTTCCAGGCGCTTGGCCAGGATCGGGTCGTCGCTGGTGTACACCATCACGTCGAAACCGTCGGCCACCAGTATTTCAGCGGCCTTGAGCGTCTCCACCACATCGGGAAACAGCGTGCGCTGGTCGCCCAGCACTTCCAGCTTCACCAGCGTATGACCGTCCAGCAGCTCGCGGGCGAGCTTGCAGGTGCGCACCGCGTCCACCGCGTTGTAGCAGCCGGCGGTGTTGGGCAGCAGGGTGAACTCCTCGGGCGGCAGGGCGTCCAGCAGGTTGGGCTGGCTGGCGTCCTGGCCGATGTTCACGCGACGGATCGCCAAGGTCACGATGTCGGCACCAGCCGCCTGGGTGGCGCGGCGGGTTTCGTCAAAATCCTTGTACTTGCCCGTGCCGGTAAGCAGGCGCGAGCCGTAGCTTTTGCCGGCAATGACGAGCGGATCGGCGGAATCAAACGTCTTGGTATTCATCGTCATGTCTTGGTCTGCGGGCGACGCCTTGCCAGCGTCGCGTGGAGGCGGAAAGCGCGGCGATCAACCGCCGCCGATGGCGTGGACAATCTCGACCTGGTCGCCGTCCGCCAGCGCGTGGCTGGCATGCAGGCTGCGCGGAACGATCTCGTGGTTCACTTCCACGGCGACGCGGCGGGTGCCGTAACCGGCGTCCTGCAGCAACTGGGTCACCGTCGTGGCGGGGGCGCAGTCGCGCGGACTGCCATTGAGCGTGATGTGCATTGCGCCATTGTAGCGGCTACCGCTCAGGATGCCGGTGCGCCATGAAAAAAGGCCCGACGCGAGCCGGGCCTTTCTTGTGCTGACCTGATGTGGCGCCGTCAGTGCTGCTGGTCATCCTTGCGCGGCGGCGGGTGGTGCTCGGACGATTCGTGCGGCTTCTCGCCATTTTGGGCTGGGCGCTGCTGTTGGGGCTGCTGGGGCTGATTACCGCGAGGCGGCTCGTAGCCACGTTGCGGGCCCTGGTTGCCCTGCTGCGGCTCGGCATTGCGCGGCTGCTGCACTTCGCGCGGCTGCTGGACTTCGGCCGGACGCGGCGCGGCGTTCTCGCGCTGGAATCGTTGCGCGTTGTCCTGCGGCGGCTCGCCAGCCGGCGCGCGTTCAAAACGCGGCGTCTGTGGCAGTGTTGCCGGCTGGTTCCGGGCCCGGTCGGATTCGGCGCTGGGGATGTAGCTCACGCCCGGTCGCGGCTGATTGCTCGGCGCCGGGCGATTGGCCCCGGCAGGGTTGTCGGCCGGACGTGCGAAGTGCGAAGAGGGCAGCTCGCCCTGGCGTACTGCGGCACGCTCATTGTCCTGGCCGGCTGGCTGACGCATGGCCGGCCCTGGCGCGTTGTTTCGATCGACCTGCGCGGCTCGCTCCGCCGTCGGCACGCCGGCCGGGCGATTCCCGGTGGGCTGGACATTCAACATGCGCACGTTGCCCGGACCCTGGGGGCCACGCACGCCAGCGGCTGCCGGGCGGCCAGCGAAAGCCGCTGCCGGCGCGTTGCGCGCGACTACCTCACGCTGAAAGCCGCCGGCCGGCAGGGCGCGGGCGGTGCTCGGTCGTGGCGGCGCAAAGCTGGCGCGCGCCGGGGGTACCCCGGCACCACGCGGCATCACCGCAGCGGCCGAGAAACGACGGGGATCCACAGCCACCATGTGGTTTCGCGCGTTGCGGGCCGCGGCGAAATCCTGACCGGACATGGCCGTAAACGCGTGCGGCGCAGCCTGGTTGAAGTAGCGCTCGTTGGGCGCCGGGCGACCGTTCTGGAAGTAGTTGTAGTGGTTGTTGATGTTGTTGATCACCACGTTGCGGTCGCCACGCACATAAATATTGGTGACATTGACGTTGGTGTAGTAGCCGCGGCTGGCGTGATACCACGGGTTGTAGATTTCACCCGGCCCCAGCGGGAACCAGCCCACCGGGCCACCCACGCCCACCGATACGCCAAACCCGCCGCCGCCCACAAAGGCGACCAAGGCCGGCGCGTACACCGGACGCACCGACGCCGGCCCCGGTACCCAGCCCCAGCGGCCGCGCGCATAGGCCCAGCGACCGTAGTGATAGGGCGCAAAGCCCCACGGCGATGCATCCACCCAGGTCCAGCCCCAGGGCGCGATATAGCTCCAATTGCCATCGCGATACGGGGCCCAGTCCGCGCCCACGTTGGACGGGTACCAGACCTGACCGTATTCGGGGTCTGCCTGCCAGTTGCCGTACTGGTCCAGATCCTGGGCACCGACGACGTCGCTGGAAACGTACTGGCTCGACTGCGGCTGCTCGTAGCGCTGGTCACGGCTGCTGCACCAGGCGTCGAAGTCGTCACCGCCATCGATGTCGCTGATGGTTACGTTGTTGAGCGAGGAATCGGCGATTTCGTAGCTGCGGCCGGCAGCGATGGTGCGCTGAGCGCCAGCTTCGCCGTAGACCGACGCGCGTCCGTCGAACGCGAGGATGCGGGTCGACTTGCCATCGTCGCTGATGTCCACGCGAAACGTGCCCGGCTGATCCAGCACCAGGGCGACGGTAGGTGTATCGATTTCGTAGCTCTGGCCTTCAGCCAGGCCGCGCACATTGAGATTGAGCGTGCCTTGGGTCAGCTCGACCTGGGCCAGCTGATCGTTGAGCGTGAGGAAACCAAAGTCTGAATCGTCGGCGATGCGCAGTGTGCCGCCACCCAATTCGAGTTCGGCGCGCGCATCTTTCCCGGTGGAGAGCCGGTCGCCGGTGGTCAGCGGACGGTTGAGGCTGGCATCGCCCCAATCCTTCTCACCGGCCGGCAACAAGCCGACATCACCCTCGCGGTAGGACAATCGCGCCACGCGGGAGGGCGGATCTCCCGCGCCACTATCGCCCGGTGCAGGTTGATCCTGTGCCTGTACCAGGGCACTGACACACACCAGCAGGGCCGCTGCCAGCCATCGCCAGCTACGCGGCGACGTCAGGGAAGCAGGAAACACACGCATCGAGTTCTCCGGAGCAAGGCGCGACGGCGTCGCGCGGGCAGGTTTCGTCGTCCATAAAACGCTTGAGAGCCATGGCGCGCCGACGCACGCATTATGCGGACCGGCGATCCTCCATGGGCAATAACCTTATGGGCTTGTTGTCCCGAGTGATTCAGCGGGCCGCCATGTCCGGTTCATCCCGTGTTGGGCTGCGCGAACGGTTTCAAAAGTCCGCAGTCCCGGGTTACCATCGCCGGGCGCTGCGGGTGTAGCTCAATGGTAGAGCTGTAGCTTCCCAAGCTACTGACGAGGGTTCGATTCCCTTCACCCGCTCCAACCCGGCTCTCCCCCACCCGAGCTCCCTTTCACGTAATCCTGCGGCGTGCGCTGATAATGGCGGATGTGATCACCCTCGGCTGGCGGGAGCGGTTGGCGTTGCCGACACTCGGCATCCCCTTGCTCAAGGTCAAGCTCGACACCGGTGCGCGCAGTAGCTCGCTGCACGTGGATGCGCTGGAGACCTTCGAACGTGAAGGTGAAACCTGGTTGCGTTTTGATGTGAACGTCGGTGGGCGCCATCGCGTCAGTGCGTCGTGCGAAACGCCGGCGCTGGACCGACGCGCGGTGACCGATACCGGTGGCCGACGCACTCTGCGCTGGTTCATTCGCACCGAGGTATGGCTGGCCGGACAGCATTTTCCGGTGGACATCAACCTGACCGATCGGCGGCATATGCTTTTCCCCATGCTGCTGGGCCGCACCGCGCTACACGGTCGTTTCGCCGTGGATCCTGCGCTTTCCTATTCACAGCCGCGACCGCTGGTGGTCGGGGCCACGGGTGTTTCATGAAGATAGCCATTCTCTCTCGCAACACCCGCCTTTACTCCACCCAACGCCTCATCGAGGTGGCGCGCGAGCGCGGGCACGTGGTGCGCGTGCTCGATCCCCTGCGCTGCTATGTGCGCATTGCGCCTGGCGATATGTCCATCCGCTACAAGGGCAAGGCGCTGAAAGGCATCGATGCGGTGATTCCGCGCATCGGTGTAACCAGCACGTTCTATGGCACGGCGGTGCTGCGCCAGTTGGAAATGATGGGCGTGTACACACCCAATTCTTCCGACGCCGTACTGCGCGCACGCGACAAACTGCGCTGCCTGCAGATCCTCTCGGCCCAGGGCCTGGACATGCCGGTGACGGTGTTCGGCGATAACCCGGATGACACCGCCGACGTGCTTGGCATGCTTGGCGATCCGCCGCATGTGATCAAGCTCAACGAAGGCAGCCAGGGCACCGGTGTGGTGCTGGCGGAAAAGAAAAGTGCCTCGCAGAGCGTCATTGAAGCCTTCCGCGGTCTTTACGCCAATTTCCTGGTGCAGGAATTCATTGCTGAAGCCAAAGGCAGCGATCTGCGTTGCTTCGTGGTTGGAAACAAGGTGGTGGCGGCCATGCAGCGCGATGCCAGCCCGGGCGAATTTCGGGCGAATCTGCACCGCGGCGGTAGCGCCAGCGAGGCGTCGCTGAGCGACGATGAACGGCGTATCGCCGTCCAAGCCGCTGCGGCGCTAGGCCTGGGTGTGGCGGGCGTCGACATGCTGCGCTCCAAGCGTGGCCCGCTCATCCTTGAAGTGAATGCGTCACCGGGGCTGGAGGGCATTGAGGCCGCCACCGGTGTGGACGTGGCCGGGTCGATCATTCAGCTGCTGGAGACGGAGGCCGGCGGTATAAAGACCAGCAAAGCGCGGCGCCGGTCCAAGCGCGCCGAATAGAACTTAAGGCACTTTTGCCCAGCAATTTCTTGTAGTTAGGATCGGGCAGTCCTGCAGGGGTGCTCCGCGGGGGTGCGGCGGGACAGGGAGAATTGCCATGAAGAGCCGGTCCTGTTTGCTGGTGGCTGTGGCTGTATCGAGCCTGGTATTTACGCTTTCCCTCCAGGCCAAACAACTCGATCCAACGCCTAGCGTCAAGGCGGATAGCAAAGACCAGTTTGCCGCCGTATCGGATCATGTCCGCGAACTGATGGCGCCGGGCGGTCGATTCGAATTCGTCAACACCCAGGAGCGAGCCACGGTCAACACGGACCTTGCTCAGATGCAGTCGCTGTTCGACAAGTTTGGTACGGTCGATGCGATGGATGCCGCTTCCAGAATCCAGCTATACAACAACCAGTCCGAGGTCAACGCCATTCTCACGCGCCGTGATGGCGACCGCGAGATCTGCGATCAGGAAAAGTCCACTGGCTCCAATATTCCCAAGACGATCTGTCGCACATACAGCGATATGGAGCGCGAACGAACTGACACCAAGAACACCAAGCAAAACATGCAGCAGGTACAGAACGTGTGCAAGGGTATTCCGGGGCCATTCCACAATGGCTGTGGCGGCTAGGTCGGCATGGCCGAATCCTGAACAAAAAGCCTTGGTTTAGGCACTTTGACTATAGGCCACGACCGCTTACCATCGGGCGTTCCTGCAAGGCGCGCCCCGAGGGGGGGTGTGGGCAGGTTGGGAGGAAAGGTATGAAGCGTAAACTTTGGCTGCCGTTGACGGCGGCGATGGTGGTTCTGTTGCACGTGGCAGCAGTACAGGCGAAGGAAGCCAAGCCTGACGTAAAGGCCAATACCAAGGACGAATTCGCCGCGGTGGCCGATCACGTTCGTCAGCAAATGGCGCCGGGTGGACGGTTCGAATTCGTTGACAAGACCGGGCAGGCAACGGTTGATCGCGACCTCAGCAATATGCAGTCGCTGTACGACAAATTCGGTACAGTCGATGCGATGGATTCGGCGTCCAAAGTGGAGCTGTACAACAACCAGTCCGAGGTCAATGCGATCCTGACCAAGAACGACGCTGATCGTGAAATCTGCGAGCAGGTCAAGCCGATGGGTTCCAATATTCCCAAGACGGTTTGCCAGACCTACCGTCAGACGCAGCAGCAAAACGGGGACGCACAGCGATACATGCAGGACGCGCAGCAAGTGCAGACGTACAGGGGCGGCAAGAACTAGTTAACGCCGATGTGAGTACGGGTTAACTGCCGTCTAACCGTGGCACCCCTATAAAGGTTCCACTGCAATTTGCTCGGCACTTCAACCGCAAGGTCCGGTGACAGCAGATTACGGTATCGGGGCAGTAGCTTGGGCCCAGGCGAACGACGACGAGTCGGCGCGCCTGGGCTTTTTTCTTGCCCGACGCCTGCGTCCGTTCAGTTTTGGGGCTGGCGGGGCCCCTTTCTACCGCGCAAGCTTGTTAAGCTTGCCACCTCAGTCGGCCCTTATGCCGGCTGCGTATGGAGGACGCATGCGCGTATTGGTGATCGAAGACAACAGCGATATCGCGACCAACATCGGCGATTATCTGGAAGATCGGGGCCACGTGGTCGATTTCGCCGGCGACGGCGTCACCGGCCTGCACCTGGCTGTGGTGCATGACTTCGACGTGATCGTGCTCGATCTGACCCTGCCTGGCATGGACGGCCTGGATGTGGCGCGCAAGCTGCGCCATGAGGCGCACAAGCAGACTCCTATCCTGATGCTCACGGCGCGTGATGCCCTGGAGCAGAAGCTGACGGGCTTCGAGTCCGGCGCCGACGACTACATGACCAAGCCGTTCGCCTTGCAGGAACTGTCCGCGCGCCTGGAAGTGCTGGCGCGTCGCGGCAAGGGTCCGCAGAGTCGCGTCCTCAAGGTGGGTGATCTCACCTACAACCTGGACACGCTCACGGTCACCCGCGAGGGCAAGTCGATCCAACTCAATCCCATCGGCCTCAAGCTGCTACAGGCGCTGATGGAGGCGAGCCCGTCGGTGGTGACCCGCCAGGACCTGGAGCAGCGCGTATGGGGCGAGGAGCTGCCCGACAGCGATTCGCTGCGCGTGCATATTCATGGCCTGCGCGCAGCCATCGACAAGCCGTTTGACAAGCCGCTGATCCACACGCGGCACGGTATTGGATATCGGATGGTCGAACCGGATGCGGTCCAGGCGTAAGCTCAGGTTTCGCCTGGTCGTCTCCTTCGCGCTGTTCGGCTTTGGCCTCAGCGCGTTGTTCGCGCTGGCAGCGCTGAACATCCGTGCGCGGGTGGAAGATCAGCTGGTCAACGCCAGCCTGATGGACGACGCGCACTGGGCCAACCAGCAAGCCCACGATCACCCAGGCGAGCCGGCGGGCTCTCGCCTGCTGACCGGCACGGTGCTCAGCGATCGCACCTTGTATAAGGCGCCGCTGGCCTGGCAGAACCTGTCCAATGGCGTGCACGACATCTACGAGACCGAACAGGACGGCCAGCGTCATCACTACAAACTGGCTGTTTTCCACGAGAACGGCATCATCAGCTTCATTCGCTACGACGTGTCGCGCGAGGAGCTTGGCAAGCAGCAGCTGCTGG
Organism: uncultured Gammaproteobacteria bacterium; assembly: GCA_963783075.1. Lineage (GTDB taxonomy): Bacteria > Pseudomonadota > Gammaproteobacteria > Xanthomonadales > Rhodanobacteraceae > Dyella. Next base: position 1,751,415 of record CAWAMF010000001.1, read on the forward strand.
TCAGTGTGATCGGCGCCGTGTTCGTGTTTGGCCTGTTGTCGCTCGCGCTGGGCCTGTGGCTATCGCGCAAGGTGCTCAAGCCGGTCAGCGACTTGGCGCGTCGCTTGCGCGATTTCCGCAAGAGCGGCAAGGCCGAGCCGTTGGCGCCGCATTTCGCCGATGACGAAGTGGGCGAATTGGCGCTTGCACTGGATGAATACTCGCATCGGCTCACCGCCATGGTTGAGCGCGACCGCGAATTCAATTCCGATGTCAGCCATGAGTTGCGCACGCCGCTGGCGGTGATTTCCAGCACCACCGAATTGCTGCAAGGCTCGCCCGACCTCACCGACAAATTGCGCGAGCGCCTCAAGCGCATCGAGCGTGCATCGCGTCAGGCCACCGAGCTGATCGAGGCGCTGCTATTGCTGTCGCGTGCGGAACGCCGCGGCCCGACGCGTGGTGAAACCACCGATGTGGGCAAGGTCGCCAGCGACGTTATTGAAAGTCAGCGCCCGCAGATGCGCGACAAGCCGCTGGAAGTGGAGCTGCTGGTCAAGCAGTCGGTCAATGTGAATGCGCCGGCCTCGGTCTTGTCGGTCGCTCTCACCAATCTCATCGGCAATGCCATCAAGTACACCCTTGAGGGCAAGGTCACGGTCGTGGTGGGGGACAAGCGGATCGAGATCATCGACACCGGTCCGGGCATCAAGCCCGAAGACGCAGAGCGGCTGTTCCAGCGCGGCGTTCGCGGTGAAGGTGCGGGTGGCAGTGGTGCCGGCCTTGGCCTGGCCATTGTGCGCCGGCTGTGCGAACTCTATGGCTGGGATGTATCGATGCGTCCGCGCACTGACGCGAACGGCGCAATCGCCAGCATCGTGTTTTCCTGAGTCGCCCTGACGCTTCCTCCTCCCGGCGTGCGCCGGCAGGAGGAAGCATTGTCGAACCTCAGAGCGGCTCCAGCCAACCCCACTGGTCACTGGTCTTGCCGCTGAACAGGCCGAAGAACAGCTCCTGCAGGCGACGGGTGACACGTCCCGCCTTGCCATTGCCAATCTGCTTGCCGTCCACCGAGCGGATCGGCGTGATCTCAGCCGCGGTGCCGCACATCAGCAGTTCGTCGGCCAGGTAGAGGTACTCGCGCGGGATATCACGCTCGACCACTTCGATACCGTCTTCCTGCGCAAGCGTCTTGAGCGTGTCGCGCGTGATGCCGGCAAGAATCGATGCGCTGGCCGGCGTGGTATGCAACACGCCGTCGAACACCAGGAACAGGTTTTCGCCAGCGCCCTCGCTGAGCAGGCCGCTCGATGCCAGGGCGATGCCCTCGCCAAAGCCGAGGCGACGCGCTTCACGTGCAATCAGCTGACCGGAAAGATAGTTGCCGCCTGCCTTGGCGCCCGCCGGAATGGTGTTAGGCGCGAAGCGCTGCCAGCTCGATACGCACGCATCGATGCCGTTTCCCAGCGCCTCGGGGCCGAGGTAAGGGCCCATCGGCCACGCGGCGACAGCAACATCGATCGGCGTCTCGGCCGACAGACCAAAACCACCGAGACCACGGTAGGCGACCGGGCGCAGGTAGGCGGCATTGAGGCCATTCTTGCGCACCACCTCGCGGCAAGCGTCCGCCAGCTCGTCCTGCGAATACGGCACCACCATGTCGTAGATCTTGGCCGACTGGTACAGGCGCTTGAGATGATCCGTCAGGCGAAAAATCGCCGCGCCATCAGGCGTGGCGTAGCTACGGATGCCTTCGAATACCGACGAACCATAGTGCAGCGCATGCGCCATCACGTGGGTGGTCGCTTCCTGCCAGGGTTTGATGGCACCGTTCTGCCAGATCCAGTCGGGGTATTGCTGCGCCATGTCGATTCTCCGGGGACAAAATCGCGACATGATAACCCGCGGCGGCGGGAACAGTCGGCTAGCCGGAAGGCGAGGATGCGGGGGCGTATCAGCCGGAGCCGCGCAGCCATAAGCAGCCAGAGCGGCGTACCACGTCAAAACGCGTTGTGCGCGAGGCGCCGCTGCCATCGTCGGAAGCCGTACGAACCACGAGCTGCTCGCCGGCGCCTGGCGCCGAGGGAGGGGCCGCCGACATCAGGCTGGCGTTGTCGCCGTCGCTGCTCTGGGAGGGTGCGGCCGGCTCGTCCTCGGCCTCGCCAATATCCAGCAGTGGCCGCTGCATCAGGCTGCCCAAAGAGCGGATATCCGCGACCACGGCGTCACGGCCGTACCCGTTCCAGAGCATCAAGCCAGCCAGCCGGTTCGGGTTGCGCGCAGCAAACGCCTGCAGCATGCCTTGGCGCAGCTCAGCCACCGTGGTGGCGCACGATATCGGCGCGGGCGTGGCCGCCGTGGGGACGAGGTTTCCCTGCGGGGCCGGTGTCGAGGCCGGCGGCGCCGCCACGGGTCTTGCGTTGAGAGCAGCGCAGGTCTGATCGGTAAACAACGGATTGCCATCGGCTCCGATGCAGTGATGAATGCCGTCCTGGGCCAGTGCGCTCAGCGGCAACACGAACAGCATCAGCAGTAGCCAGCGCAGCATCATCGAACGAGCTTACGCTCGCCCGCGTCGCTTAACCGTGCAGCCGGTCGAGGATCAACCGCGTCGCGCGGGCGCGGTTCAAGGTATAGAAGTGCAGCCCCGGCGCACCGCCTTCGAGCAGGCGGCGACAGAGTTGCGCCACCACGTCGGCACCCAACTCACGGATCGAGGCGGCATCGTCGCCATGGGCCTGCATGCGTTTGACGATCCAGCGCGGAATTTCGGCGCCGCAGCCATCGGAGAAGCGCTTGAGCTGCGAGAAATTGGAGATTGGCATGATGCCTGGCACGATCGGCACATCGACACCCATGCGGCGAACGTCGTCGACAAAACGGAAATAGGCATCCGCATTGAAGAAATACTGGGTGATCGCCCCATTCGCGCCAGCGTCCACCTTGGCCTTGAAGTGACGCAAGTCAGCCAGGGCATCGTCAGCCTGGGGATGTGTTTCGGGGTAGGCCGCCACTTCGATGTGAAAATGATCGCCGGAATGTTCGCGAATAAAGCGCACCAGCTCGGCGGCGTAGCGGAAGTCACCTGGGGTCGCCATGCCTGAGGGCAGGTCGCCGCGCAACGCCACGATGCGCCGATAACCCGCCGCGCGATAGCTGTCCAGCAGTTCCGCCAGCTCGGCTCTGGTACCACCCACGCAGGACAGATGCGGCGCGACATTCAAACCGTGCGTGCTATGCAACCGGTGCACGGTTTCGCCGGTGTAGCTCAAGGTCGAGCCGCCGGCACCGAACGTCACTGACACGTACTCGGGCGAAAGCGGCTTGAGCAGGTTGGCGGTCTGATCGAGCTGAGTCCGCTGTTCGTCGGTCTTCGGTGGAAAGAACTCAAAGCTGATGGATGGCATCGCGACGGTCCGTGGATTGGCGTGCCAAGAGTATATATCTCTTTCTCGCGATATAGAGATGCCTTGTGGCGCCAGGGTCTCACATGGTCGTGAGAAATCTCCTGCGACAAAGCGCGTCAGGTGCCTACCGGCCTTAACTTGATCTGGATCAAATGGATGCCCCCGGCCCGCCCCCAGACTTGCCCCGTTTAGTCATGCCTAGGAGTGGGCCTCATGGTGGGCGAGGGGAGTTACAACGATAAGGTCGTACGGCAATTTGCCGTCATGACCGTGGTTTGGGGTGTGGTCGGCATGCTGGTAGGCGTCATCATCGCCGCCCAGCTGTACTGGCCGGGCCTCGATTTCGATTTGCCATGGCTCAGCTATGGACGCCTGCGGCCGCTGCATACCAATGCCGTGATTTTCGCGTTCGGCGGCTGCAGCCCTGTTCGCCACCAGTCTCTATACGGTGCAGCGCACCTGTCACGTACGCTTGCTGTCGGACAAGCTGGCATCGTTCGTGTTCTGGGGGTGGCAGCTGGTTATCGTGGCGGCTGCGGTCACTTTGCCGTTGGGACTCACCCAAGGCAAAGAATACGCTGAGCTGGAATGGCCCATCGACATCCTGATCACCATCGTATGGGTGGCCTATGGGGTGCTGTTCTTTGGCACCATTGCGAAGCGCAAGGTCAAGCACATCTACGTCGCCAACTGGTTCTACGGCGCGTACATCATCACCATCGCGTTGCTGCACATCGTCAACAACCTCGCCATTCCTGCTGGCTGGTTCAAGTCGTACTCGATCTATTCGGGCTCGGTCGATGCGATGGTGCAATGGTGGTACGGCCATAACGCCGTGGGATTTTTCCTGACCACTGCGTTCCTCGGCATGATGTATTACTTCGTGCCAAAGCAGGCTGGCCGACCGATCTACTCGTATCGCCTTTCGATCGTGCACTTCTGGGCATTGATCGCGGTGTACATGTGGGCCGGTCCGCATCATCTGCAGTACACCGCGCTGCCCGACTGGGCGCAGTCGCTGGGCATGGTGTTCTCGCTGGTTCTGCTGGCGCCGTCGTGGGGTGGTGCGATCAATGGCATCCTTACCCTGTCGGGTGTCTGGTACAAGCTGCGGACCGATCCCATCCTGAAGTTCCTCATCGTCTCGCTCTCGTTCTACATGATGAGCACATTCGAGGGGCCGATGATGTCGATCAAGACGGTCAACTCGCTCAGTCACTACACCGACTGGACCATCGGTCACGTGCACTCCGGCGCCATCGGCTGGGTCGCGATGATTTCGATCGGCTCGATATACGCGATGCTGCCGCGCCTGTTGAACCTGCCGAAGATGTATTCGATCAAGTTGATCGATACTCACTTTTGGCTGCACACCATCGGTCTGGTCGTCTATATCGCTTCGATGTGGATTGCCGGTGTGATGCAGGGTCTGATGTGGCGTGCCACCGATCCGGAGAACGGCACGCTGGTCTACTCGTTCGTCGAAGCGCTCAACGCCACAAAGCCGTACTACCTGTTCCGCCTTGGCGGTGGGCTGATCGTACTGTCCGGCATGCTGGTCATGGGCTGGAACGTGTTCAAGACCTTCCGCCTGGCAGCAGCCAGCACGGCTCCCCAGCCGGTGCTGCCGCCCGACGTTTCCGATGCCCGTGCCTGAGGGAACAGACATGAGCCATACACACGCAAAAATTGAAAAAAATATCGGCCTCATGGCCATCCTGGTCGCCGTGGCCGTGTCCTTCGGCGGCCTGGCGGAAATCGTGCCGCTGATGTTCCAGGCCGAAACCATCAAGCCCCTGCCGGGCATCAAACCATATCCCGCCCTGGAGTTGGCAGGGCGCGACGTCTATATCCGCGAGGGCTGCTACAACTGCCATTCGCAGATGGTGCGTACCTTGCGCTTCGAGACGGAGCGTTACGGTCACTACTCGCTGGCGGGGGAATCGGTCTATGACCATCCATTCCAGTGGGGTAGCAAGCGCACCGGACCGGACCTCGCCCGCGTGGGTCTGCGTGGCTACTCGGATGACTGGCATCGCGCCCATCTGAACAATCCACGCGACGTCGTTCCTGAGTCGAACATGCCGGCGTATCCATGGTTGGCGAAGGCCAAGCTTGATGGCGCGGAAGTGGCGCAACACATGCGTGCACTCAAGCGCATTGGCGATCCTTACACCGACGCCGATATCGCTGCGGCCCCGACTGCCGTCGAAGGCAAGACCGAGCTCGATGCTGTCATCGCCTACCTCCAGGCCCTGGGCACTCACGTTTCGCAAGCGGACATGAAAGTAGCAGAGGGAGCCGAATGACATGGTGCCTGGCTTGATTACTGCTGCTTTGCTGGTGCTGTTCGTGGGCGGATGCATCTGGCTTTGGAGGCCAGATCACAAGCATGCGCTGGATGCGGCTGCCCAGATGCCGCTGGATGATGACAAGGAGGAAGTGGCATGACTTCCGCATGGACGTGGTACGTACTGGCCATCACGGTGCTGAATTTGGTCGGCTGTGTATGGCTGCTCAGGAGCAATACCAAGCGGCGGCCGACCGATCCGAAGCCGGATGAAACGGGGCACGTGTGGGATGGCGATCTCACCGAATACAACAAGCCGCTGCCGCGCTGGTGGATCAACCTCTTCTACATCACGATCTTTTTTGCCGTCGGTTATCTCGTCTGGTACGGCGTCGGCCACCTGAAAGGCTACGGCAACTGGAGTTCGAAATCGGAGTGGGCGTTGGAAACCCAAGCCGAAGACGCACGACTCGACGACGCGCTCAAACTCTATGCGGGCAAGTCTATCGATGTACTGGCCAAGGATCCTGGCGCGGTTTCGATCGGTCGAGCCATTTTCATCAATCGATGCACGGCCTGTCACGGCTCCACGGGCCAGGGCGCTACGGGCTTCCCCGATTTAACCGACGACATCTGGCACTGGGGCGGCACGCCCAATCGTATTCTCGACACGATCCAGAATGGTCGCCAGGCGGTGATGCCGGCATGGGGTCCCACACTGACAGCCCAGGGCGGTGCTACCGCGGTGGATGACACGATTGCCTATGTTTTGTCGCTGTCCCGACCCGATCAGCCCAGGGATGCAGCGGAGCGTGGCGAGAAACTGTTCGCGGCGATCTGCGTGGCCTGCCATGGTCCGCAGGGCAAGGGCAACCAAGTGGTTGGCGCACCGGATCTGACCGATAGCTATTGGCTGTACGGCAGTAGCCAGGCATCGTTGCACAAGACCCTCAATGAAGGTCGTCAGGGTGCCATGCCCGCATGGAAGCCGTTACTGGGCGATACCCGCACGCGACTGGTCGGTGCCTATGTCTGGACGCTGTCGCCGCACAAGGAGCCGCCTCCGGCAGGCGCGGTCATCGCGGAATAATGAGTCTGCCTGCTGCCAACCCTTCGGAACAGGAGCCGACGCCTGCATGCTTGCAGCGCGTCGGCGCCATTTTGTGGCCGAGCTTCTTCGTAGCCGGCGTGGTGACGATGGTGTTCTTTGCCTACGTCGACCCCGAGGTTTTGCAGCACATGACCTTTCCCTCGTTGCAACTCAGTCGCGAACTTGGCTACACCTTGGGCTTCTTCCTGATCTGGTTGGCAACGGCCTCGGCCAGCCTGTTCACGTGGATCCTGTCGCGCCCCTCCGGGCAGACGCGGCGCGGATTCCGTACCGGTAGCAAGTCATGAGTCGTCGTATTCCGCTGCATGTCGTCGACGACGAAAGCAGCTCCTACTACGTCAGCGAGCGCAAGGTTTACCCCCGCGAGGTGTCAGGTCGATTCGATCGACTTCGTGTGGCTGCTGTCGTGTGGCTGCTTGGCATGTACTACTTCTTCCCGTGGATGCGCTGGAACGGGCAGCAGGCGGTACTGTTGGATCTACCGGCGCGCAAGTTTCATATCTTCGGTTTCATGTTCCTGCCACAGGACTTCCTGTTCCTGTCCACGCTGCTGATCATCGCGGCACTGGCGCTGTTCTTCTTTACGGCGCTGGCCGGACGCCTGTTCTGCGGCTACGCCTGCCCGCAGACGGTATGGACCGAAGTGTCAATCTGGATCGAGCGCTGGTGCGAAGGCGATCGCAACAAGCGGATGAAGCTCGATGCCGGTCCGTGGAATCGCGAAAAGCTCCTGCGCAAAGGGGCACGCCACCTGCTCTGGGCACTGTTTGCGTTATGGACCGGGTTTACCTTCGTAGGCTTCTTCAGTCCGATTGCAGACCTTGCGAGGCGCACGCCATTTGCCTGGGGCGGCTGGGAAACGTTCTGGATTCTGTTCTACGCCTTCGCCACCTGGGGCAACGCAGGCTTTCTGCGTCAGCAGGTATGTAAGTACATGTGCCCCTACGCGCGCTTCCAGAGTGCGATGTTCGATCGCAATACGCTGATCATTGCCTATGATCCCATGCGCGGCGAGCCACGTGGATCGCGCAAGCGCGGGTTGCAGAGCGTGTTGGAACGCGCACGCGGCCTGATCGACAAGGTAACGGCCTACGATTACGTGTTTCGCGCCAGTCAGCACCCGTCGGCAGCCGATAATCGCGCGCAGGCGGGTGGCACCATCGCCCTTGCCGCCACCGGCGAGGCTGCTGAGCCGCTGCCAAAGTTCACGTTGGAGCAACTCGGCGATTGCATCGACTGCACCATTTGCGTGCAGGTATGCCCCACGGGCATCGATATCCGCAATGGCCTGCAATACGAGTGCATCGCTTGCGGCGCTTGCATCGACGCTTGCAACGAGGTGATGAACAGGGTGGGCTACCCCGAGGGGCTGATCCGCTACACCACGCAGAACCAGATCGACGGCAAGCCGGCGCGGGTGCTTCGGCCGCGCATCATCGTTTACGGATGCCTGTTGCTGGCGTTGATGGGTGGCTGGCTTTATGGCGTCACCCACCGCAGTCCGTTGATCGCCGAGGTGCTGCGCGATCGCAACGCCATGTACAGCCAGGCCAGCAACGGCCGCATCGAGAACAGCTACACCTTGAAGCTGGTCAACAAGGACCAGCAGCCGCGCCACTTTGTTATCGATGTCAGCGCCACCGATATGCCGGGCATCAGCCTGCGCGATGGTGCGGCCACGATCAAGGCCGAAGGTGGCGAGGTCGTGTCGGTGCCGGTCACGGTGAGCGCGTCGTCCGCGGTGACTGGCCGCCATGCGGTCCAGTTCCAGGTGCGTGGCGTAGATGTGGATGCGCAGGTCACCATCAACAGCAGCTTCTTTGGACCAAGCCCATGAATCGCACAAACAGTACCTGGCGTGAGCCCATGGTGTGGATGCTGATCGGTTTGCCGCTCGCATCAGTGGTTATTGGTTTCGCACTGCTGTTCGCGGCGGTGCGTCCGGGACGCGAAGACATGGAAACCGTCGGCAAGACGACGCATGTAGGCAGAATGCTCGTTTCGGCAGAACCGCTGAGCGTTCCCACCGACGTGGCAACGCAAGGCCTGGTGCTTCGGATAAAGGGAGACATGATCGAGGCGCTGCCAATGGACGGTGACTTCCCGCGTGGCGGCAAGCTCACGCTGACCCTCACGTCGCCCGATTCGGCAAGGGAAACCCGTACTTATCACTTGGCGCCCAGCGAACTGGGCTGGCGCGGCGTCGGATCGCTGGATGGCGCCCAGGGTTGGGTCGTACAGCTGGCGCCCGACAATGCCGCATGGCTGCTTCATGGACACTGGATGCCACAGGCACGGTCCATCCGCCTGAATCCGTAACATGGACTGCGCTGTTGATCCCGCCAACAGGCCCAAGTTCCAGGCCTGTTATCACTGTGGCGAAGCCCTTCCCTCCGGTCCGGTGCTGCTGGACATCGAAGGAAACCCGCAGGGGTTTTGCTGCCACGGATGTGCGGCTGCGGCGCAATGGATCCGCCAGTCCGATCTGGGCGACTACTATCGCTTCCGCAGTGTCGCTGCCTCGCGTGTAGGAGACGCCCCAGACCTCGATGGCTGGGATCGCGAAGACCTCCTGCGTGAACACGCCTTTCCAGTGGGAGGCGGGCTCGAAATCACGCTGCTTACCGATGGCATGCGGTGCGCTGCCTGTGCGTGGCTGATTGATCGCGCGTTGCAGCGTGAGCCGGGTGTGTTCGATAGCAGCGCCAACGCCGTCACTGGGCGTATCCGTATCGGCTGGGACCCTTCGCGCATTCGTCTGTCGCAACTGCTGCAACGGCTGGCCATGCTGGGCTATCGGCCATATCTCGCCAGCGGCGCCGTGCGCGAGCGCGAACGCGTCGTCGAGCGTCGTCGCTGGTTGTTGCGCCTGGGTATCGCCGGGCTCGGCGCGATGCAGACGATGATGTTGTCCGAAGCGCTGTATCTGGACTTCGGCCATCATATGGCGATCTCCACGCGTGACTTTTTCCGCTGGATCACCTTCCTGGTTTGCACGCCGGTGGTGTTCTACGCCGGCTGGCCATTCCTTGCCGGTTGCTGGCGCGAAGTACGCCAGCGGCACCTTGGGATGGATACCCTCATCGCCAGCTCCACCTTGCTTGCCTACCTGGCCAGCGCGGTCGAAACAGTACGAGGTGGTGCGCTGGTGTGGTACGACGCGGCGGCGATGTTCGTATTCCTGTTGCTGGCCGCTCGCATGCTGGAGCAGCGCGCGCGACGCATCGCCAGTTCGCAGGTGGATACGTTGGCACGTGCGCGGCCCACGCTGGCCGTGCGCGAGCGCGCCGATGGTGGCCGCGAGTCAGTGCCGCTGACTGCCTTGCAGGTGGGTGATGTCGCCTGTGTTGCCGCAGGGGAATCGGTGCCGGCTGACGGTTGTCTGCTGGATGTCGAAGCGATGTTTGAAGAGGCGTTGCTTACCGGTGAATCGCGTCCCGTGAGCAAGCTACGGGGTGAGACGGTTTATGCGGGCACGGTGTGCCGTGAAACGCCTGCCCGCGTCGAAGTGACCCGGGTGGGTAGTGCCACCCGGTTGTCGCAGCTGGCGAGGCTGGTTGAACAGGCACAGGCCCATCGACCACCGATCGCGCGCTTGGCTGACCGGGTCGGCAGTTGGTTCGTGGTGACACTGCTACTGACGGCCGTGCTGGTTTATCTAGGCTGGCGCGCGCACGACTCGGCACGGGCTTTCGAGGTGGCACTGTCGCTGCTGGTGATCAGCTGTCCCTGCGCCTTGTCGCTTGCGGTGCCGGCGGCCCTGGCAGCCACGCATGGTGCCCTGGCACGGCTTGGGGTTTTGTCCATTCGCGCCGACGGCCTCGACAGCCTGGCCAAGGCCACCGACATCGTGTTTGACAAGACTGGCACCCTCACCCAGGTCCAGCCCACTTTGCGCGAGGTGCAGTCGTTCGGTGACATGACCTCGGCCGATGCTCAGGCAATTGCCGCGGCGCTGGAGCGAGATAGCGGTCACCCTATCGCTGCGGCGTTCGCCAGCGTGCGCACGTCACTGCAGGCGAGCGATGTGCGCACGGTAAGTGGGCAGGGGTTGACCGGTTGCGTGAGTGGAAAGACCTGGAGGATGGGGCGTGCAGGTTTCGCGGCGAACCGCGAGGACGACGGCCAGCTGTGGTTGGGCGATGGCGAACGCGCCGTTGCGCGTTTCCGGCTGCAGGAAAGCCTGCGGCTCGATACGCGGGACACGATAGAGAAGCTGCGCCGGCTTGGGCTGCGGATTCATCTTGCGAGCGGTGACGCACTGGAACCGGTGCAACGGCTCATGCGTGAGCTGGATATTGGCGAGGCACATGCGCGGCAATCTTCGGAAGACAAGCTTGTCCTGATACGGCGACTGCAGGCGCAGGGACGTATCGTGGCGATGGTAGGCGACGGGCTCAATGACGCGCCGGTGTTGGCGGGTGCGGATGTTTCGCTGGCCATGGGTGAAGGCGCTCCACTGGCGCAGCGCGCCGCCGACATGGTGCTGACCGCGCCGTCGCTGCTGCGTATCCCCGCGGCGATTGAGCTGGCTCGCCGCACGCAACGCGTCATTCGCCAGAACTTCGCCTGGGCCGTCGGCTACAACCTGCTGGCGCTGCCGCTGGCGATTGCAGGGCAGGTGACACCCGCCGTGGCGGCATTGGGCATGGCGGTGTCTTCGCTGATCGTCACCGCCAACGCCTTGCGCTTGATGCGGGTAGCGATGCCGGAGTCAACCTCATGATCATCCTGCTCATGCTCATTCCGTTGAGCCTGATGCTGCTCGTCGCTGCCATCGGTGCGTTCGTGTGGGCTGTGCGCAAGGGGCAGTTCGACGATATGGAGACGCCGGCGCTGGACATCCTGAGCGATGACACGCAGCCTCGCGCGTCGTTCGACGCGCGCAGTGAATCACCTGAGACCGGCCATGGCGATTAACGCGCTGGCACTCCCCGCGGTGGTGCTCACCGGCCTGCTAGGCGGCGTGCATTGTGCGGCGATGTGTGGCGGCATTGCGACGGGCTTCTCGGTGTGGTCACCGCGTGCGGGTTGGGGCCCGGCGTTGCAGTTGAATCTTGGGCGGGTGGCTGGCTACGCGTTGGCCGGGGCCATCGTAGGCGGCGTGGGCGATGGGCTGCTCAGCTTGTTCGAGTTCGGTGGGCTGGCGACAGTCATGCGCATGGCGGTGGGTGCGGTGCTGGTAGTCGCGGCGCTGCGTCTGCTCGATCGGCGTGGCCGCCTCGATGTGCTGGCCCGTCCTGGCGCGCGCGTGTGGCGATGGCTGAGGCCGCTGCAGCAGCGCTTGCTGCCGGCCAATACGGTAGGGCGCCGGTTTGCGGCCGGCATGCTATGGGGATGGTTGCCGTGCGGCTTGAGCACAACCGTGCTGGCGGCAGCGTGGCTGCAGGCGAGTGCGCGCGATGGCGCGCTGACCATGGCGGTGTTCGGGCTAGGCACGTTACCGGTGATGTTGCCGCTCACCTGGTCGGGAGCACGGGTGGGGCGTTGGCTGCAACAGCCGACGCCCAGGCGTGTCGCGGCGATGTTCATTCTGCTTGCCGGCGTGCTGACGATTTCCGCGCCCTGGTTGATGCATGTGCCCGCCTTGCATGGGTTGATGGGCGCGCTGGGCTGTGGGCCAGGGGCACGTTGACGGAATAGCCAAGGTCCCAGGCTGGACCGGCTGCGGGTGCAATGGGTTTTCTTATGGGGCTGATATGCGGACTGCCAAGAAGGGTGTAATTCCGAGAAAGAGCGAAGCTCCTCATCCCAGTCTCATCGAAACCTATCTGCCCGGGGCGAACTTTCATGACGCGTGGTCCATCACGGTCAACGACTCGGCACAGACGGCCTTCGGGTGGTACCTGGCGATATTTACGGCGACGCCCCGATGGCTGAACAGGCTGATGTCGATGCGTAACCGTGCCGCTCGGTGGTTTGGCCTCAAGGATCTGGGGAGCTTCAGTGACATCTCCAGGCTCAAGCCTGAGGGCGATTATCGACCTGGCGATCGGATGGGGATCTTCACCTTCGTTGAAGCCCATTCTTCAGAAGTATTGCTCTGTGACGATGACAAACACCTGACGGTCAGCTTGTCTGTCCATCGGAGTGAAATCATTGCCGGATGCCGTGTCATCACGGTTACGACGGTGGTCCATGGGAAGAATGTTCTGGGAGGGTTGTACATGATTCCGGTAACACCGATGCACAGGCTGATCGTGCCGAGAAGCCTCTCGGCATTAGGTCGGAGTGGCGACGCGTAAGCTCTCTTTCTGGCGGACGACCGGTACGCTTGATGGTCATCGACGATCGATCAGGCTCGCGTGCGCAGTGACAATAAGCGCAACAAAAAGGGCCGCCCTGAGGCGGCCCTTCTGTTTGTTACATCGACCGAATCGGTCGTTGCTTAGTAGCGGTAATGGTCCGGCTTGTACGGGCCGTCCACCGGCACGCCGATATAGGCCGCCTGTTCCGGGGTCAGCTTGGTCAGCTTTACGCCGATCTGCTCCAGGTGCAGGCGAGCGACTTCCTCGTCCAGCTTCTTGGGCAGGCGATAGACCGTCTTGTCGTAGAAGTCCTTGTTTGCCCACAGGTCAAGCTGGGCCAGCGTCTGGTTGGAGAAGCTGTTGGACATCACGAAGCTCGGGTGGCCATGGGCGCAGCCCAGGTTCACCAGGCGGCCTTCGGCCAGCATGTAGATGCTGCGGCCGGTCTGCTCGAACGTGTAGCGATCCACCTGCGGCTTGATGGTCTCGCGCGACACGCCCTTGGCGGCGTTCAGGCGATCCATCTGGATCTCGTTGTCGAAGTGGCCGATGTTGCACACTAGGGCGTTGTTCTTCATCGCCGCCATGTGCTCGAGCGTGATGATGTCCTTGTTGCCGGTGGTGGTGACGTAGATGTCGCCCAGACCCAGGGTCTCTTCAATGGTGGTGACCTGGAAGCCTTCCATCGCCGCCTGCAGGGCGTTGATGGGGTCGATCTCGGTGACGATCACGCGAGCGCCGAAGCCCTTGAGCGAATGGGCGCAGCCCTTGCCCACGTCACCGTAGCCGCACACCACGGCCACCTTGCCGGCCACCATCAGATCGGTGGCGCGCTTGATGCCGTCGGCCAGCGACTCGCGGCAGCCGTACAAGTTGTCGAACTTGGACTTGGTCACCGAGTCGTTGACGTTGATCGCCGGCACCAGCAGCTTGCCGGCTTCGGCCAGCTGGTAGAGACGGTGCACGCCGGTGGTGGTTTCCTCGGACACGCCCTTCCACTCGGCGGCGACCTTCTTGAACCAACCCGGACGCTCGGCGTGCACGCGCTTGATCAGGTCCTTGATGACCTGCTCTTCATGGTTGCCGCTGGGGGTGTTGACCCAGTTGTCGCCGTCTTCCAACTCGACACCCTTGTGGATGAACAAGGTGGCATCGCCGCCGTCGTCGACGATCAGCTGCGGGCCGAGCTCACCGGGGTGGCTGAGCATGTCGAGCGTGCATTCCCAGTACTCCTCCAGCGACTCGCCCTTCCAGGCGAACACCGGCAGGCCGCCGGCAGCCATCGCGGCTGCCACGTCGTCCTGGGTCGAGAAAATGTTGCACGAAGCCCAGCGCACCGAGGCGCCCAGCTCGCGCAGGGTCTCGGCCAGCACGGCGGTTTCCTTGGTGACGTGCAGCGAGCCGGACAGGCGCACGCCCTTGAGCGGCTTTTCCTTGGAGTAGCGGGCGCGGATCTGCATCAGGCCCGGCATTTCTTCCTCGGCCATGCGGATGCGGCGGCGGCCCAGATCGGCGAGCGAGATATCGCGGACCTTGAAGTCCTGCGTGGCGTTGTCTTTCGTAACTGCGTTCATGGCGTAGCTCCGGGTGTTGCGACGGGGAAGTCGCATCGTTAACCGGGCGCCGTTACAGGAAAAATCCGTCGAGCCTGGCCGGATAGATGAACGGAAATCTCGACGTTCACCGGTCCCACGGTCGCAGCGCCCCTCGACGGGACTGCTGAGTATAACGGCAGCCGGGCGGCAGTTTCGCGGGGGCTTGTTCAGGTGGCCCGGTGGCACGTCGGGCGATATCGCGCCGATCCAGTGGGATGGCGAGTGTCAGAGCCTCATGCGACACGAGCGTGGTCGCCGGGCCGAGGGGCATGACAGTGGCTGGTCACCGTGGCGTAGCTGCGCATCGACAGCCGCTCGGCCAGCCAAGGGTGTGCCCGTATCCTGATTTCGATGAGCCAATCCGAAGCGTTGCCGCGGTGCACAAATCGCTAATGGCTTCGGGTAGTCTTGGACGTCCAGACATCCGCAACGTGGCATCGATGAACCAGCACCGCAGTCCTGAGTTCGCCCCGCACGACGCGCCTCTGCGCGAAGACGTCCGCCGCCTTGGCACCCTGGTCGGCATCATGCTTGCCGAGCAGATCTCACCCGCCTTCCTTGACGAGGTCGAACGCATCCGCATGGCGGCGATCGAGCGTCGCCAGGAAAACGCGCCGCTGGACGCGCTTTCAAGCCTGCTCACAGGCGTGGATACCGGCCATGCCGAATCGCTGGCGCGCGCCTTTGCTGCCTATTTCCAGGCGGTGAACATCGCCGAGCGTATCCATCGCATCCGCCGCCGCCGCGATTACCAGCGCGAGGGCGGCGCGCCGCAGCCGGAGTCCCTGCTCGATGCGCTGATGCACTTGAAGGAGCAGGGGGTGGCGGCAGCCGAGCTGATGGAGTGGCTGCAAAGGTTGCAAGTGGAACCGGTTTTCACCGCGCACCCGACAGAGGCCGTGCGGCGCTCGCTGCTGGAGAAGGAGCAATCCATCGTGCGCGCACTGGTCGACAATTTCGACCCCACGCGCACACCACAGGAACGCAAGGAAGACGACGACCGCATCTTCATGGCGCTCAACGCCAGCTGGCAAACGGCGGAGGCCTCGCCGATCAGCCCCAGCGTGCAGGACGAGCACCACCACGTCGGCTTCTATCTGGCCAACCCGATCTATCGCATTGTGCCGGCCCTGTACGAATCATTGTTTGATGCCTTGCAAACGGTTTATGGCGTCGCCGTGCCGTTGCCGCGTCTGCTGAGTTTTGCCACCTGGGTGGGGGGCGACATGGATGGCAACCCCAATGTCGGCGCCGCCACGATCGCCACCAGTCTGTCCACCCAACGTGTACACGTGCTTGAGCACTACATGGAAGACATCGCGGGTCTGGCGCGTCTGTTGAGCCAGACTGAGGATCGCGTGGATGTCGACAGCGCGCTCGCTCGCCGGCTGTTCGATTATCGCGTGCGTTATCCCGAGGCGGCGGCGAAGGTGCGGCCTCGTCATGCGGATATGCCGTACCGAAGCCTGCTCACCATCATCCGCGCGCGTCTGGAAGCCACGCTTGAGGACAATCATCCGGAAGGCTATACCTCTTCTGCCGAGCTGATCGACGACCTGCGCATGATTGCGCTCAGCCTGGTCGATCATCGTGGCCTGCATGCGGGCGCCTACGCCGTGCAGCGGTTGATCTGGCGCGTGCGTACGTTCGGTTTTCATCTGGCGCGCCTGGATGTGCGGCAGGATTCGCGCATGCACGACGATGCGCTTGCGCTGCTCTTGAACGACAGCGATTGGGCGGAACGGGATGCCGCCTCGCGTGCTCAGACGCTGCGGCCGTACGCTGGAGGTGAGCAGTCGTTGAGTACCCATGACGAACCCGCCGTGGTCGCCTTGCATGACGTGTTCGCCACGCTGGGCGACGCGCGCACCCGCTACGGCACCGAGGCGATTGGCCTGTACATCATCAGCATGGCGCGTTCGGCTGCGGACGTGTTGGCTGTGCTTGCCCTGGCGCGTTACGGCGGACTCGAGCACGAAGGTCGCGTGCCGTTGGATATCGCACCACTATTCGAAACCGTCGATGATCTCGCCAACGCGCCGGATACCTTGCGTGCGCTGCTTGACGATCCGGTCTATCGCGATCATCTGGCCTCGCGTGGAGGTCGCCAGTGGGTGATGCTGGGTTACTCCGATAGTGGCAAGGACGGCGGCACACTGGCGTCGCGCTGGGGCCTGCAACGCGCGCAGGTCGAGTTGCTCGAAGTGGCGTCGGCTGCGGGTATCCAGTTGTCGTTTTTCCATGGACGCGGCGGTTCGGCCAGTCGAGGTGGCGCGCGTACGGCACCGGCGCTGATGTCCTCACCTCGTGGCTCGGTGGCTGGCGTATTGCGCATCACCGAGCAAGGTGAGGTGATCCACCGCAAGTACGGTATCCGCGCGCTGGCGCTGCGCAATCTCGAGCAGACCGTCAGTGCCGTGTTGCGCGCCTCGTTGCGGCCACGCACGCAGGAGCCGCGTGAAGAGCTGTGGCGGGAGCGTATGGGCAAGCTGTCAGCGCGCAGTCGACAGCACTACCGCGATTTCGTCGATCGCGAGAACTTCGTGGACTACTTCCGCGCCGCCACGCCCATCGATGTGATCGAGCGCATGACGCTGGGTTCACGCCCTTCGCGTCGCCGCAGCATGCGTGGCGTGCAGGACCTGCGCGCGATTCCCTGGGTGTTTGCCTGGACGCAGAGTCGCTCGATTCTGCCGGGCTGGTATGGCCTGGGCACGGCGCTCGAGTTTGGTGCGTCCGAATATGGCGTGGACGACATGATCGAAATGGCCAGTGAATGGCCGTTCTTCGCCAACATGCTCGATGACGTCTCGATGGTGTTGGCCAAATGCGACCTGGGCATTGCCGAGGCGTTCTCGCGCCTGGCTGGCCCGCTGCATGAGTCATTCTTTGCTTCGATTCGCGAAGAGTTCAAGCGCACGCATGACTGGCTGCTGCGGCTTCGGCGCAGCGATAGCCTGCTGCAGAATGAGCCGCGTCTTGCCGTATCCATTGACCTGCGTAATCCCTACATCGATCCCATGAGCTTGTTGCAGGTCGATCTGCTCAAGCGCTGGCGCGAGGGCGGGGAGAGTGACGATGCGCTGCTCACTGCGTTGGTGGCTTGCGTCAACGGTGTGTCGCAGGGTTTGCAGAACACCGGTTGAATGTCGCGGACAGGCAACTTCGCCGCCTGTCCGCGAAGCGACTTACGCGTCCAGCTCGGCCCAGCGTGCGTAGGCGGAATCGAGCTCGGCCTGCAGGCGGGCCAACGACTCGTTGGCCTTGAGGATGGCGACGTTTTCCTGCTGATAGAAGGCCGGGTCGTTCATGGCCTCGCTATGCACGGCGATATCGGCTTCCAGCTTTTCGATACGCAGCGGCAGCTGTTCGAGTTCGCGTGCGTCCTTGTAGCTGAGCTTGCGCTTGGGTTCGACCGGGGCGACAGGCGCGGCCATCTTGCTGGCAGTTTTGCCGGAGGCCGTTGGTGCAGCAGCGGGCGTGGCTTTTTGGCGAACCCAGTCGCTATAGCCACCAACGTACTCACCGATCTTGCCTTCACCTTCCAGCACCAGCGTGCTCGACACCACGTTGTCGAGGAAGGCGCGGTCATGCGACACCAGCAGCAGCGTGCCCTGGTATTCGGTGAGCAATTCTTCCAGCAGCTCCAACGTCTCCACATCGAGATCGTTGGTCGGTTCGTCCATTACCAGCAGGTTGGATGGCTGGGCGAACAGTTTGGCCAGCAGCAGACGGTTGCGTTCGCCACCGGAGAGTCGGGTGATCGGCGCGCGCGCACGCTCCGGCGAAAACAAGAAGTCCTGCAGGTAGCCGATGATGTGCTTGCGGCCACCGTTGAGCTCGATGTATTCGCGGCCTTCGGCCACGTTGTCCAGCGCGTTGAGCTTGTCGTTGAGCTGCACGCGGTGCTGGTCGAAGTAGGCGACCTGGATACCGGTGCCGAGCGCGGCATGGCCGCGCTGCGGTGCGAGCTCACCCAGCATGATCTTCAGCAGCGTGCTCTTGCCTGCACCGTTGGGGCCGATGATGCCCACGCGGTCGCCACGCATGATGGTAGTGCTGAGGTTTTCAATCAGCACGCGTCCGTCATACGACTGGTGCACGTGTTCCAGGTCAATCACCTTCTTGCCGGACGACTGCGCACTGGCCGCTGTCATCCGTACATTGCCAGACAGCTCGCGACGCTCGGCACGCTCCACGCGCAGCGCCTTCAAGGCCCGCACGCGGCCTTCGTTTCGCGTGCGGCGCGCCTTGATGCCCTGGCGAATCCACACTTCTTCCTGCGCGAGTTTCTTGTCGAACAGCGCGTTGGCTTGCGCTTCGGCGTGCAGGCGTTCTTCGCGGCGGCGCAGATAGTTGTCGTAGTCGCCCGGCCAATCGGTGAGCTGGCCGCGATCGATCTCGACGATGCGTGTGGCCAACGCACGAAGAAAGCTGCGGTCATGGGTGATGAAGATGATGCTGCCGTCGAACTGGCGCAGGAAACCTTCCAGCCAGTCGATGGCTTCCACGTCGAGATGGTTGGTGGGCTCGTCCAGCAACAGCACGTCGGGCTTGCGCACCAGCGCTTGTGCCAGCAGCACACGGCGCTTCATGCCGCCAGACAGGGCGGCAAAGTCGGTTTCGGCCGGTAGTTCGAGGCGGGTCAGTACGTCGGTGACGCGACGATCCAGATCCCAGCCGTTGCCGGCATCGATCAAGGTCTGCACGTCGCCCGCCGCATCCATGTCGCCTTCGGCGAGCAGGTGGTGATAGCGGGCGAGCAGATGGCCAAGATCGCCCAGGCCTTCGGCGACCACATCGAACACGCTGCCGGCGGTGTCCTGCGGTACTTCCTGCGCCATGCGTGCGACCACAACGCCGCCTTGCACGCGAATTTCGCCATCGTCCGGCTTGAGCTCGCCGGCGATCAGTTTCATCAGGGTGGATTTGCCTTCGCCATTGCGACCGACAATACAGACGCGCTCGTTCGCCTCGATGGAGAGGTCGACGTGTTCGAGCAGGAGGGGGCCGCCGATGCTGAAGTCGACGCGTTGCAGCTGGATAAGTGACATCCGCCCATTCTAGGTGATGCGCCTGTCGCGGTCGTCGCCGGTAACGCGCATGGGGCGTCTGGCAGATTTCTTTTTGATGGCAGCAATGAGGCGGCTTACAGAAAAAAATGGCTTTGCTTGAGGCAAAAAAGCCTTTCGCCTTCGGGCATTTGAGGGCAAACTCCCTTGAAGCGTAGACAAAACCTTCACGGTGAACTCTAAGTTCGAACGGCGCCTAAGGCGCCGTTCCTGTTTTATCGTCCGTGGAAACATGGACTTATGCTAGCTAATTCAAGTATTGTCGATGCCCGTAGCGATGGGGTTGCAGTTCAGGTTCTGCAATGTCGGGTCAAGCGGGTTGCCGGAAGCGAGGAATCGGGGTGGCCATTCAGTCCATAACGCCGGCCAGGGGAGCATCCTGGCGCCAAAGCCTGCTTGCCCTGCTGCTGTGTCTTGCCAGCGGTTTCATGGGCGTGGCTCATGCCGGCTACGCGGCCATCGTGGTCAGCGAGTCCGACGGGCAGGTGATCACCGCGGTCAACCCAGACGAACCCAATCATCCGGCCTCGCTCGCCAAGATGATGACGCTGTATCTCACCTTCAAATCGCTGCAGGCCGGCACGTTGAAGGCCGATCAGGAGCTGCCGGTATCTTCCTGGGCTGCCTCCAAGGCGCCCACCAAGCTCGATCTGCGCAACGGCCAGACCATCTCGGCGGAAGACTGCGTGCTGGGCATGATCACCAAGTCGGCCAATGATGCCGCGACCGTGATGGCGGAGGGCCTGGGTGGTACCGAAAGCCATTTTGTCGAGCTGATGAATGCCGAGGCCGCGCGCCTGGGCATGAGCAACACCCATTTCGCGAATGCTTCGGGCCTGCCTGACCCGAGCGACACCACCACGGCGCGCGACATGACCAAGCTGGCCATGGCGCTGTACAAGGATTTCCCGCAGTACTCGCACTATTTCTCCACCGAGGAATTCATGTTCCGCGGGCGGCTGGTGCGTGGTCACAACAACCTGATGGACAAGTACCCGGGCATGGACGGCCTGAAAACCGGCTTCACCAACGCCTCGGGTTTCAATCTCGCGTCCACCGCCGTCAAGGACGGTCGCCGTCTCTTCAGCGTGGTGCTGGGCGGTCGTACCGCGGCAACCCGCGACAAGCTGATGGCGCGCCTGCTGGATGACGGTTTCGACAACCGCGAGACCCCAGGCACGCTGGTTGCACAGGCTGCCGCCGTGCCCGCCGCCGCCACGCTCGCCAAGGGGCGGCGCGCCTCCGGGGTCGCCGCAGGTAAGGCCACCGCCGTTGCCGACGCCACGCCCGCCGGGCGTGTGCATCACCGCCGCAGCAAGAGCGATGCGCTGGCCCGCAGCACCTGCACGCGCAAGAGGGGCGTGACCTGTCCTGCCGTCACGTCGCGCGCTCAGAAGGTGGCGTCAGTGGGCGCCTCGCCGGACAAATAGTCCGCCGACCACAGCTCCTCCAGAGGGGCTGGGATCGACTTTTACGTCAGCACGGCGCGCTGAGCATCTTCTGTAGGAGCGCACCCTGTGCGCGACCGCAGCGCCTCGTGCACACCGTATCGCGCGGTTTTGGTGGCGGCCTGTCGCGCACAGGGTGCGCTCCTACCGAGCAAGGCGCGCGGATAAAAACCGGCCGCATCAGCGGTCTGTTTTCGCTTGAGGCAAGCCAGGCTTACTTCAGCTCTTTCAGAGGGGCTGGGCTCGACCATTTGCATCGCCATGGCCCGCCAGCCAGCAAAGTGCTGGGCACCCTCTGTAGGAGCGCACCCTGTGCGCGACCGCAGCGCCTCGTGCACACCGTATCGCGCGGTTTTGGTGGCGGCCTGTCGCGCACAGGGTGCGCTCCTACCGAGCAAGGCGCGCGGATAAAAACCGGCCGCATCAGCGGTCTGTTTTCGCTTGAGGCAAGCCAGGCTTACTTCAGCTCTTTCAGAGGGGCTGGGCTCGACCATTTGCATCGCCATGGCCCGCCAGCCAGCAAAGTGCTGGGCATCCTCTGTAGGAGCGCACCCTGTGCGCGACCGCAGCGCCTCGTGCACACCGTATCGCGCGGTTTTGGTGGAGGCCTGTCGCGCACAGGGTGCGCTCCTACCAGGCAAGACACGTAGATAAAAAACGGGCCGCATCAGCGGCCCGTTTTACGTGTGAAGCAAGCGTGGCTTACTTCAGCTTGGCGTCGACGCGCAGCGCTTCGGCCTTATCGGTCTTTTCCCACGAGAACGCGGTGTAGGTCTTGCCGTCGGCATCCTTCACTTCGTACGGGGTGCGGCCGAAGTGACCGTAGCTGGCGGTCTGCTGGTACATCGGGTGCACCAGGTCGAGCATCTTGATGATGCCGTACGGGCGCAGGTCGAAGTGCTTGCGGATCAGCTTTTCGATCTTCTCGTCGGCGATCTTGCCGGTGCCGAAGGTGGTGACCGAGATGGATGTGGGCTCGGCCACGCCAATGGCGTAGCTCACCTGCACTTCGCAACGGTCGGCAATGCCGGCGGCCACGATGTTCTTGGCCACGTAGCGGGCGGCATACGCAGCCGAACGATCGACCTTGGACGGATCCTTGCCCGAGAACGCACCGCCGCCGTGACGGGCCCAGCCGCCGTAGGTGTCGACGATGATCTTGCGGCCGGTCAGGCCGCAGTCGCCCACCGGGCCACCGATGACGAACTTGCCGGTCGGGTTGATGTGGAACTTGGTGCCCTTGTGCAGCAGCTTGGCCGGCAGCACGGGCTTCAAGATGTACTCGCGCACGGCCTCGATCAGATCCTTCTGCTTGACGCTCGGATCGTGCTGGGTCGACAGCACCACGGCGTCGATGGCAGTCGCCACGCCGTCTTCATAGCGCAGGGTGACCTGGCTCTTGGCGTCCGGGCGCAGCCACGGCAGCGGCGAATTCTTCTTCTTGCGGACCTTGGCCTGCTGCTCCACCAGACGGTGCGAGTAGTAGATGGCAGCCGGCATGTAGTCCTTGGTTTCGTTGGTCGCGTAGCCAAACATCAGGCCCTGGTCGCCAGCGCCCTGTTCTTCCGGCTTCTTGCGGTCCACGCCCTGGTTGATGTCCGGCGACTGCTTGCCGATCAGGTTCAGCACGCCGCAGGTCTCGCCGTCAAAGCCGACTTCCGAGGAGTCGTAGCCGATATCGACGATGACCTTGCGGGTCAGCGCTTCCAGGTCGATCCAGGCGCTGGTGGTGATCTCGCCGGCGACGATTGCCACGCCCGTCTTCACCATCGTTTCGCAGGCCACGCGCGCACGCGGATCCTGCGCGATGATCGCATCGAGGACGGCATCGGAGATCTGGTCGGCGACTTTGTCCGGGTGGCCTTCAGAAACCGACTCGGAAGTGAAGAGGAAGTTGCTCATCGCGGGTTATATCCTTCCTTACGGATAGAGAGATGAATGGGGTGGCGCATGATACACGGGGTGTCCCCGTTTTGCAGCCTCAGCATGCGAGCAGGACATGACGATTTCATGCCGATTCAGCCATTTGGACGGCTTTGCGGCCCATCTGAAGGGCCGAGCCAACACCCGAAAGCCGCCTGCAGGCTGCTGCCGAAGGCGCAGCATAACGCAGCGGGGTCGCAGCGGCCGTTGAAGCGCGATGCCGCTCCAGCGGCCCAATGGAGCGCGCTCAGGCGGACTGCTGGCGGGTAAAGCCGTCGTCGCTCCAGTCCTCGCTGCCGACGCCATGATGCACGAAAAACAGGCCGTCGGGGTCGTAGGTTGCTTCACGCCGGCCAGCCGCGGGTAGTTGCTGCCCCAGAACGAGGTTTGCCAGTCGCGACTCGAAATAATTGCTTTCTGAGACATAGGACCCGGCTCGCGGAGCGGCTTGCAACAGCGCGTGCATCGCATGATCGATGGCGGTCGCGTCGCGCCCGGGCCGCAACGAGATCGGGCTGGGCGCCCGGCATGCCGGGAAAGGCGGGGGCACCCTCGCCAGCCGGTGATGGCGAGCGCGAACGCGTCGAGCACACCGGGTTCATGGCCGTGTCGCGCGCCGGCGCGATGGCATCGGCAGGCGCACCGGCCAGGCCTTTGTTGAAGTGCAGCGACATCCCCCAACGCCGGGTGCTTGCGAACAAGGCGTCCGCCAATGTCGCTGCTCATCTGCGATCGAGCAGGGTTGCCGGCAGCCATGCCGGATTGGTAGCCATGCAGAACCTGGCCCGACCTGCCAGGTTGCCGGCCCAGAACACGTGTCCGCGCGGGGCGCCGGCTCGGTCGTCGGCGACCACGGCCCGGGCGCGTGTTGCGCAGGTAGTCCGCGTCCCAGAAGTGCCGCGCGGGCAGCGCCAGACGATCAGCGGCTGCGTCACGAACCTGAAATCCTTGCGCCGCGCGAGCCAGGCGAAGAACGGCTGCCACACTGCGGTGGCCCGCTCGCCGGCTCAGGCCCTGGAACACCATGCCGAGGTGCAGCGTGTTGTCGGCCGAAACTCACGCTCTCGCCCCAGTGCGGATTGAACAGCGCCTCGCGGTAGAAGCGCACGAACTCCGCGATCAGGCGCCGATACGCGCCGTCGGACGCGGCCTTGACGGTCGTGAACACGGCGCCAAAATAGTCGGGCAGCGCATGGGTCCTGAGCGTAACCCGCGTGACGACGCCAAGGCTGCCGCCACCGCCGCCCTTGATGCCCCAGAAGAGCTCTGGATTCGTGCAGGCGTTGGCGATTTGCACCGCCACCGGACGCGGTGACGACTTCGGCTTCGAGCAGCGCGCGCGGCGGCCATGCCGTAGTTTTTGGAGAAGCTTCCGAAGCCGCCGCTTTGAATCAGCCCGGCCACGCCCACCGTGGTGCAGCCGCCGCCCTGAACATAGCGGCCGCCGCTTGGGTCGTCACCGCATCGTAGACGTGCATCCAGATCGCTCCCGCGCCGATGCTCACCGCCGGTTGCGGCGTCGGACTTGCCCGCGCAGCCGCTGGCGACGAAAGCATCGTGCAGCGTGACGGCGCGCATCGCGCGCGTCCAGATCAGCAGCGAGTCCGCCGCGTTCGAGGTGCCCTGGTAGCTGTGTCCGCCGCCCTTGACCACCAGGCGCAGCTTGTGCTCGCGCGCAAAATTCACCGCCGCAACGACGTCTTCGACAGTGCGCGCGCCGACGGCGTAGGCGCTCGGCATGGAGGTCCACGCGTCGACCCAGCCGCAGGTTTGCGTCAGCCCACGTGGTCGCCGATGTAATAGGGGTTCTTGATCTGGGCCAACGCTTCCTGACACGCGGCATCGTTGGTAGCGCAACCTTCGAATGGCGAGCGGACGCGTTGCAGGCGCCCGCCCACGGCCTGGTTCAGTCGCCCCCATTGGACAGGTGACGGCCAGCCCGGCTGGCCCGGACGCACCCGTGAATACAACCCGGAGAGTGCGCTGGTAGCAGCCTTCGCCGCGCTGAAGACCGGTGAGGCAAGGAGCGGAACCAGCGGCAGGGTAAGCGTAGCCTTAAGCCATTCGCGACGATTCATCATGAGCCCCTCGTATCGATAGCCCCACTCTGCGCTGTCTGTTGGACGCAACAAGGGCGCGGTGATGAGCGGCCCGCCTACAGGGATGAGCGGCGGGCTGTCCGGGACGGGCAGCGCCACCAACGTCCTGAGGGCAGGGAGCACGACACGGAAGCCCCGCCGACCGACGACGGGTCTTGCCCCAGGCGATTCAGTAAACCGTCGCGCGCGCCTGCACGAAGGCGAAGAAGAACACGGCGTTAGGGTCGTTGCGCACGGCCTGCATTTCCTGGCGCATGCCCTCGACGGTGGGCATGTCGACCTGCCCGGTCGCCACCAGTTGCTCGGCCGCCGAGAGCAGCACTTCCTCCCAGAATTCGATCATCTGCTTGCGCTTGCCGGGTTGGCGATTGTCGAGGTGGAAACTCTTCACTTCGGTGTATACGTCGCGATAGCCGCCGGCCAGCAGCAGGTTGCCCAGTTTGGCGCCGATGAACGGGTCGCCGCCGCTGTCGTACTGGTGGTCGTTGAAGGCCATCCAGTAGCGCAGCAGGTTCGGCGAATAGGGGTCGAGGAAGAATGAGCTGTTGAGCACCTCGGTGACATAGATCACCGAGCCCGGGCTCAGCACGCGGCGCAATTCGCTGAGCACGCGGGCGGGGCTGGGCATGTGCTCCAGCACCCAGCACAGGTAGGCCGCATCGAAGCTGCGATCGGCAAAAGGCAGGTCGGTGGCGTCGGCCAGTTGCAGGGTGTAGCGGGCGCTGCACCACGCGGTTTCGGCGAGGTTGCGCTCGGCTGCCGCCAACTGGGCCTCGGATCGATCCACCCCGGTGACGTGCAGATTGGGAAAGCGTCGCAGCAGAATCTCGGTCTGCGCGCCCACGCCGCTACCTATTTCGAGCAGGCGTGTGGCCTCGCTGTAGTCGATGCCGCTGAACAGCTTGGTCTCGAACATCCGCGCCTGGCGCATCAGCCGCGATTGCTCCTCGGAAGAGAAGCCGTGGATGTAGGGAAATTCACCAGTGGCAATGCTGTTCACGGTAGCGGCTGCGCTCGGCTCGATGAGCTCACCACGTCACGGTACACCCGCAGGTGTCGAGGAGAGGTCGCCGTGGCTGCGCGCCCACGGATGCGCCTGGATAAACGCCAGCACATCGTCCAGCGTCGGGGCGTCGCCATGCATGGGGCGCGACAGCGCGAACAGCACCGCCTCGTGGCCGATACCGGAGTACAGCCTCAGCGTCACCTCCCCATGCTGCGCCAGCACGGCCCGGTTCAAGGCAGTCGCATTGGAAGGTTCTACTTCGTGGTCGGCGGTACCTTGCAGCAGCAACATGGGCGGTTCGGCGCCGCGCAGGTGCGATATGGGCTCGGCGCGACGTTGCTCGGCAGTGGTGGTGCCGAACGCATCGAGCATGTCCTGATCTTTCGCGGTGACGGGGACAAAGGCGTAGCAGCCAGCCAGGCCGATAAAGCCAGCCAGATCGGTCGGACGCATGTCATGCGCACCGAGCCACGCCGGATCGGTGGCGAGTAGCGCGGCGATCTGGCCACCGGCGGAGTGGCCCATGACGAAGATATCGTCCGGTGCGCCGCCGTATTCGCTGGCGTGACCACGCGCCCAGGCCACGGCGTTGGCCGCGTCCTGCATAAAGCCGTCCAGCATGACCTGCGGCACCTTGCGGTAGTCGGGAATGACTACGAGCGCACCGTGCGCTGCCAGGATGGTGCCGACAAAGCGATACCACGCGCGTTCGCCGTGTACCCAGCTGCCGCCATAGAAGAACACCACGACAGGGGCGTGCTGTGCATGCTCCGGCGCGTACACATCGAGCGCGAGCCGATGCTCGGCGTCGAAAACGATATTGCGCTGCTGTACTACACCCTTGTGCTGGTCGGTGGCGTTGAGCCCCGCGAACAGCGTGGCTTCGCAACCGGTCAGCAGCAGCGATGCGCAGAGCAGCAGCAAGCGGGCGAACAGGATCCGGGGAGGGCGAGCCATGAAAGGATGCAGCCGATAGCGAGCATCGATGATGCTATAGACCTGCGCGTAAGGGTTTGCGACGCCACGCATGACCTTCCTGTAGGAGCGCACCCTGTGCGCGACCGCGGCGCCGAGGCGTTCTTCCCGTAGTTTGTCGCGCACAGGGTGCGCTCCTACATCAAAGGAAAGCTGGCGTATCAGGCGGCCAGTTGCTCGCCCGCCACCAGCGCAGCGAAGTAATCGCGCGTCAGTTGCAACTGCTCCGTCGCCGTTTCCGCGCGATTGACCACGTTGCGGAATGCCGCATTCTCTGGCCGATCCTTCGCATACCAACCCAGATGCTTGCGCGCGATGCGCACGCCCTGCAGCTCACCGTAGAACGCGTAGAGCTGTTCCAGGTGGTGAGCCAGGATGGTGCCGACCTCATGCGGCGCGGGCTCGCGCAGCGTCTCGCCGGTAGCGAGGAAGTGCGAGATCTCGCGGAAGATCCAGGGGCGCCCCTGCGCACCGCGCCCCACCATTACCGCGTCGGCGCCGGTGACGTCGAGCACGTGCTTCGCCTGCTGCGGCGTCACCACGTCGCCGTTGGCGAGTACGGGAATGCGAACGGAAGCCTTCACCGCGGCAATGGTCTCGTATTCGGCCTCGCCTTCGTATTTGTCGGCGCGCGTGCGGCCATGGACGGCCAGGGCCGCAATGCCGGCGTCCTCGGCGATCCGGGCGATGGTCAGTGCGTTCTTGTTGTCGCGGTCCCAGCCGGTACGGATCTTCAGCGTCACGGGTACTTCGACCGCGTCAACTACCGCCTTGACGATGCGCGCCACCAGCGGCTCATCTTGCAGCAATGCCGATCCGGACCATACGTTGCACACCTTCTTGGCGGGACAACCCATGTTGATGTCGATGATCTGCGCGCCGTTGTCGGCGTTATAGCGTGCGGCCTCGGCCAGCATGGTCGGGTCGTAGCCAGCGATCTGCACGCTGATGGGCTCGGGCTCGCCGGCGTGGTCCATGCGGCGCAGTGATTTACGCGTTTGCCACAGACGCGGATCGGCAGTGGTCATTTCCGACACAGCCAGCCCCGCGCCCATCCGCTTGCACAGCAAGCGAAACGGTTTGTCGGTGACGCCGGCCATGGGGGCGAGCACCACGGGCGGGTCAATACAATAGGGGCCGATCTTCATCATGCCATTGTACCTGCGAGCCGCGCGGGCTCCTTGAACACGTCAGCCGTTCATCCACCGCTAGCCCTCGCAACGCGGTCACATGCTAGTGTCCGCAGCTTGCTGAGACAGGGCGCATCTGCATGTTTATCCGAAAGTTTTTGCTGATTCTTTGCTGCTTGCCGGCACTGGCCTTGGCGCACCACACTGCCAAGGCGCCCAAGCCCAATCATGGGCTGCGCGATGTCACGGTGCTGATCGTTCGCCATGCCGAAAAGCCGTCGCAAGGCAGCGGCTTGAGCCCTCGCGGCGAGCAGCGCGCCGAGGCCTACGCCACGTATTTCGCGCCATGGCAGCAGGGCAGCGAGAGCCTGACACCGGATCGCCTGATCGCCACCAAGGACAGCATGGAAAGCTGGCGCCCGCGACTCACCTTGACGCCGCTGTCGCAGCATCTGGGGGTAGCGATCGAGCAGCCCTTTGCCGACGATCAGGTCGATGCGCTGGCCAACGCGTTACGCCAGGACAACAACGCCGACGTAGTGTTGATTGCCTGGCACCACGGCCATATCGACAAGCTGATCGATGCGCTGGGCGGCAAGGCCAAGCACATCATCGACCGCAAGTCGTGGCCGGAAGACGTCTATGACTGGGTGGTTGAACTGCACTTCGACCACAACGGCGAGCTGGACGAAAGCCGCAGCCGCCTGGTGGTCGAGCATGTGTTGCCAGGTGACGGTGGCTAGGTTTTCTTAGTGCGCGACGCTGTTGGCGGCTGCGCCAGCCACGCTGGCGCGATGGTGCTTGTGCTTGAACAACACCATGAACAACACGGCCACCACCAGCGAATACAGCGCAAAGGTGAGCCAGATGCCGTGCCAGTCCTTGCTCTGATCAGCGTGCGTGAAGAACGCTTCGATGATCAGGCCGCTCAGCGAGCTGCCCAGCACCGCGCCGATGCCGTTGGTCATCAGCATGAACAGGCCCTGCGCGCTGGCGCGAATCGACGGGTCGCTCTGGCCCTCCACGAACAGGGAGCCGGAGATGTTGAAGAAGTCGAAGGCCATGCCGTAGACGATGCACGACAGCACGATCATCCACAGGCCCGGGCCCGGGTCGCCATAGGCGAAGCAGGCCAAAGCGCAATGTCCAGGCGAACATGCTGATCAACATCACCGTCTTGATGCCGAAGCGGCGCAGAAAGAACGGAATGGCCAGGATGAACAGCGTTTCGGAAATCTGTGAGATGGACATGATGATGGCCGGGTAGCGCACCGCCACCAGGTCCTTGTAGGCATCCATCTTGGCGAAGTCGTGCAGGAACGTATCGCCGTAGGCGTTGGTCAGCTGCAGCGCCGCACCCAGCAGCATGGCGAAGAAGAAGAACACCGCCATGCGCGCGTCACGGAACAGCGAGAACGAGGTAAGCCCCAGCGTGTCGAGCAGCGATTGGTTGGCTTGCGCTGGAAGCGAGGCGGGCAGGCCGGCAA
This sequence comes from uncultured Gammaproteobacteria bacterium, assembly GCA_963783075.1. Classification (GTDB taxonomy): domain Bacteria; phylum Pseudomonadota; class Gammaproteobacteria; order Xanthomonadales; family Rhodanobacteraceae; genus Dyella. The sequence goes on from CAWAMF010000001.1 coordinate 1,781,185, forward strand.
GCGTGAACGCATAAAGGCCCAGCAGCGCGGCCGCGCCGGAGGCCACGTAGAACTGGCCCGAGGACGTTTCCAGGTGCAGCAGACTCACCGTCCACAGCGCGGCGATGAAGCCCACCGTGCCCCACACGCGGATGGGTGGGTAATCCTTGACGATGTCCTTGCCGTCGCTCTTGAGCGCGTTATACGCCACCGCAATGGAGAGCGAGATGGTGGGCATGTAGAACATCATGTTGATCAACATGACCCAGAACATCAGTCCCGGCGACTGCACCATTGGCACGCAGAACAGCACGATGGCGCCGCCGATATGCATCAGGCCGTAAAGCTTCTCGGCACGTATCCATTTGTCCGCGACACGCCCATGAGCGAGGGCATGAACAGCGAAGCGATGCCCATCGTCGAGAAAATGGCACCGAACTGCGCGCCCGACCATTGCTTGGTCTGGAACCAGTAGGCCCCGATGGTAAGCAGCCATGACCCCCATACAAAAAATTGCAGGAAGTTCATTGCAATCAGGCGCAGTCGCAGGCTCATCAGCGTGTCGTAATGGTTGAAACGGTGGCAATCGGGTGGGGCCGGAGACACGCTCTTCCTTGCAGGCCTGGTGCAAACGCGGCCTGTCGCGGCGATCCGGTGATCCCCTGCAGAGGGCCAAGGGCGTCCCAAGGCCGTGCCAGAATAGGGCAGCCTAGAGGAACCGATCGCGGTGGCGACAAGCTGCGCCGCCGCGAAAAACTGCGGTCCCGTTCGTGAGGAGAATCATGTGAGCCTGTTCCTGACCATCGCCCTGGTGCACCTGGTAGCCCTGCTGAGCCCGGGTCCCGACTTCTTTTTCGTGTCGCAGACGGCCGTGAGCCGCACGCGCCGCCAGGCCATGTTCGGCGTGGTGGGCATCACCCTGGGCGTGGTCGTGTGGTCGGCGCTGGCCCTGGCGGGCCTGCAACTACTGCTGCAACAGGTGGCTTGGCTGGAGCGGCTCATTGCCGTGGCCGGCGGGCTCTACCTGGCCTGGATGGGCGTGAAGATGCTGCGCGGCGCGCTGCGTGCCCCGGCCTCTGCCGACGAACCTCGCCAGGTCTTGCAGCAGAGCGACTGGGCCACCCTGCGCGCCGGCCTGCTGACCAACCTGTCCAACCCCAAGGTGGTGATCTACTTCGGCAGCGTGTTCTCCGCTTTCCTGGGCAACGACGTGAGTGCCGGCACACGCTGGGGCTTGTGGACGATGGTCATCGCCGAAACCCTGCTGTGGTTCACCCTGGTGGCGGGCGTGTTTGCCCTGCCGGCCATGCGCCGCGGTTACCTGCGGCTATCGCGTTGGATCGACGGCTTCGCGGGGGCCGTGTTCGTTCTCTTCGGCCTGCATCTGATCTTTGCCAAGCGCGCCATCTAGCGTTGTAGGAGCGCACCCTGTGCGCGACCGCGGAGCTTCGCTGTTAGCGCTCCGTCGGCTTGTCGCGCACAGGGTGCGCTCCTACAAAAAAGTCTCAGGCCGGTAGCAGCTTGCCGGGGTAGATAATCCCCTCCGGATCAAATGCCGCTCACACGGTGCGCGTCAGATGCGGCTGTGGTTCACCCTGGTGGCCCGCGTGTTTGCGCTGCCAGCCATGCGTCGCGGTTATTTGCGGCTGTCGCGTTGGATCGATGGCTTCGCGGGGCCGTGTTCGTTCTGTTTGGTCTGCACCTGATCTTTGCCAACCGCGCCATCTAGCACTGTAGGAGCGCACCCTGTGCGCGACCGCGGAGCGTCGCTGTTAGCGCTCCGTCGGCTTGTCGCGCACAGGGTGCGCTCCTACAAAAAATCTCAGGCCGGCAGCAGCTTGCCGGGGTTGAGAATTCCCTCGGGATCAAACGCGGCCTTCACGCTACGCATCAAGCGCAGCGTGGACGGCTGCAACGCCAGCGGCATGAACTCGCGCTTCACCAGCCCGATGCCGTGTTCGCCGGACAGCGTGCCGTCCAGCTCGATCACCAGCGCGAATACTTCCGCGAGGCAGGCATGCGCGCGCTCGCGTTCGGCTTCATCCCGAGGCAGCAGGTTTACGTGCAGGTTGCCATTGCCGGCGTGGCCAAAGCTCACGATCAATACATCGTGTTTTTTCGACAACCGTTTGATGCCATCAACCAGCTCGGGCAAGCGGCTGACCGGCACCACCACGTCCTCGTTGATCTTGTTGGGCGAGATGGTGCGTTGCGCGGGCGACAGGGCCTTGCGCGCGGACCAGAGCGCCTGGGTTTCTTCCGCCGTCTCGGCAATGCGCAGGTCTTCGAGGCCATCACCCCGCGCAGCGCGCGACACGGCTTCCATGGCACCCGCGAGCGTATCGGGCTCGCCATCGACTTCTACCATCAGCATCGCACCGGCCAGCGGCACAACGTCGCCCCCGTAATCGCGCGCCAGTTTGAGCGCCACGTCGTCGATGAACTCGAGCGCGCACGGCGTCACCGGCTGCGCCATGATCCGCGCCACCGCGCGCGCTGCCGCGCCCACATCGCGATAGGTGGCGCGCATGGTGCGCAGGCCGGAAGGTTTGGGCGTGAGCTTGAGGGTGGCCTCGGTGATCAGCGCCAACGTGCCTTCCGATCCGATCAGCAGGCGGGTGAGGTCGTAGCCGGTGGCACCCTTGCTGGTATAGGTGCCGCAGCGAAACCCTTCGCCGGTGCCCGCCACCGCGCGCAAACCCAAGGTGTTTTCGCGCGGGCTACCGTACTTCACTGTGCGTGGCCCGGCAGAGTTGCAGGCGAGATTGCCGCCAATGCTGCACCAGGGCGACGAGGAAGGATCGGGCGGCCAGAAGAAACCATGCGGCTTCAGCGCTTGCTGCAAATCGCCATTGAGTACGCCCGGCTCCACGATCGCCAGTCGATTGTCCGGATCAATACGCACGATGCGATTCATGCGCTCGAAACTCACCACCACGCCGCCATCCACCGGCACCGTGGCGCCGGTGGTATTGGTGCCGCGTCCGCGTCCGATCACCGGCACCCGGTGCTCACGGCAGGCAAGCACCAACGCCTCCACCTGCGCGTGTTCGGTAGGAAACACCACTGCATCCGGTAAGGCGTTGCGACGCGAATTGTCATAGGCATACGCAAGGCGTTCCGCCATGCCCGTAGCCAGCGAGTTGCCGGGAAAGTGCGTGGCCAATGCGTGGAGCAAGCTGTCGGGAAGGTTCATTGGCCCAGTATCCCATTCTCCGTCGCGTGTCGGAGGCGATTCAGTTCGCCGGCAGCGCAGCCGGTACGCCGGTTTTCGCGGGTACTTGCCCCGTCCCGTCCGGTAGCAGCGCTTCAATCCGCTGTCGAACGTACGGATAGAACGGGTTGGAGCTGATTCGCAGCACATCACTGATGCTGAGGATCAGTGCGCCGCGCTCGCCACGCGGCGCCACCGTGCCAAGGCGGATGCCAAAGTTTTCCGAAGTGTCCGGGTCGGTCCCATAGAGCGGGTCGTTGGGAGGGAACGGCAGCGCGATATGCGACAGCGAAAAGATGTTGTCGGGATAGAGGTAGGGCAGGGCGGTGGCGGTGGTAGTGGTCTGGCCCGCCTCAGCGGTGCGGGCGGCGATGTGGTCATCATTCTCCGCGGCGTTGCCAATCACCGTACTCCGATAGAGCTGAGGCCCTGGCGGCAGCAGGCGACTCAGCGCCATGCGCGAACTGGGCTTCAGCAACGAGTCGAAGCGATGATCGCGATTGACGTCGAACAGCACGATCTCGCTGCCGTTCTGGGGAAGGTTCGCGTACAGCGTGCGCATCACGGCAGAGGCGCTCACCGTATCGTCGACGACGGATTGGAAAGTGAGAATGGGCGGGAGCTTGGAAAGCTGCCCGTCGCGTGCCATGCGAAGTACCTGCCCGCGAATCTCATGGGTGAGCAAATACGATTGGCGTGCGGCATTGACGGGAAAGGAGTTGTATTTGTACGGGTTGTATTCCGGCAACAGGTCCAGCCATGCCGCCTTCGCAAATCGCGGCAAAAGCGCCGGCAATCCGGCAAGCCCCGCGAAGCGGGCAAACGTCGTCACGCCGATCATGGGTGACAGCAACACGAGTCGTGTCGGCATCGCGAGATCACTATGCTCGCAGGCATCGAGCGTGTATTTCACGGCGAGCGCGCCACCGTTCGAATAGCCCACCATGTGTATGGGCAGATTCGGGCCAGCGCGTCGCCGCGCCTCGCGCATGGCAAGGCGCGTTGCGGCGAGCCATTGTGGCCAATCCGCCTTGGTGAGCCCGGCCGGCACGGTGCCGTGCCCCGGCACGCGCAGGCCAATAGCAACAAAGCCATGTGCGCGATACAGCTCCGCGATATCGCGCAGGCTATATGGCGAATCAGTCAAGCCGTGAATCAGAACGACGACGCCAGTGGGTTGCCCTACAGGCTCCAGTACGTATGAGCGGTTCCAGTCATGGTCGAAGCGCCCCGGATACATCGAGGCGCCGTCGAAGTAGCGATTCGTGGCCACGCGTTCATCCGGCGTGAGCTTGTCCGTGACCTCCGTCCTCACCTCGTCGAACGCGCGTTGCTCGGCCGCCAAATAGCCGGGCCAATCGGTGTCATCGAGCTGTGAGGGCGAGAGCTCGTCGGGCACGAAGGTCTGCCAGGGTGCCAATGGATCGCCACGCTGCGAGTCCCAGGCGCGTATGGCCAGCAGGGACAACAGAAACACCAGGACGACGAAGGCCGCCCATTTACCGACCTTGACCAGTGCGCGAAGCATGGTGCCCCCATGGCTTGCGTCGCCGCCGGGCGACACTGGCTGGCAGTGTGCCCGACGATTCATGTTCATTCCGTGGACAAATGTTGCTCTGCGTACCCCAAGACGAGGGCACGGCTTATCCGTTGATGTAGACCGGATTGCCCACCAACAGCAGTTCACCGCCGGCCCCGCGCACGTTGGCGCGAATCCAATGCTTCTTGCCGTCGCTTGGCCAGTCCAGCGAAACGGTCTGCGAGGTGCTGCGGATCGTGAGGTCAGCGCCTGATGGCAACACCTTGCCATCGACCAGAATCTCCACGTGGGCGCCGACCGAGGCGCCGACGCTGGCGGCCAGATGCACCGTGCTTCCGGCTGGCGCGGCCAGTGCGTCGCCCATCTGCACCGTCTTGTCGGTAACCCGTGCCGTCAGGTTGAGCAGGCGATCGTGGCTACCTTGGACATCAATGAATACATGGCCGGCGCGGATCGCTTCGATAATCGCCTGCATGGAGAGCTCAGGGGCATGCACCACGGTGGTGGGCGTGCCGATCAACCCGCCGGTCAGGCCCAGGGTACGTCGTGCATCGTGGTTGTCGCTGCCGCCAATCGCGGTGAGGCGATAGCCCTGGTTGAGCAGGTTCTGCCAGAACGGGATACCGGAGTCGGGCAACATGGCATCGATACCGTTGACTGCCTCAACCGCCTGCACCAGATGCATATCGACGGCGCCTTTGGGTGTCCAGCCACAGCCCATGCAGGTTCCGTCATTCGGGCGAATCGGATGGTTGATCGAGACCACGCCGTGCAAGGCTGCCGCCTGATGCAGCAAGGCATTCCAGTCACGCACCGCGGCATCGCTCACGCGAAAATCCACAGGGTCGGTAGTGCCGAACAAGTTCGCATGTCCCTGGAACGTGGTCACCTCGCGTGCCGGAATCATCAGCAGGTGATCGAAGTAGGGTTGCAACTCGCGGATATCGTTCGCCTGCGACACCGTGTTGTGATCACTGAGGGCGATGAAATCCAGGCCGCGATTGACCGCCTGCTCCGCCGTGAATATCAGCGGGCATGGCACCTTCTGATTGCCGCTCTGGCTGGTGCAGCTACCGTCGCTGTGCGCGCCATGCATGTGCAGGTCGCCGCGATACCAGCCGGCATCCTGGCGCAACGGCAGATTGAGTACCGCGGGTTGCCAGGCCGGATCGCCCGGGTGACCGAACCAGATCTTGGCCGTGTAGTCGGCTTGGGAAGTCGGGCGGATATTGGGAATGCCGAGCAGCAAGTTCCAGCGTCCCGCATGAACGGGCCCAGGCAGGAACGACGGCGTGGCATCCGTCGCACTTACCGTGAAGAGCTGCTTGCTGCCGCCGCTCCAACCGCGGAAGCCGTCCGGCCCTTTCATGCCGCCCGGTCCCATCAAGCCAAGGTCGATCGTGGTGTGTTCGGCGCGGCCGGTGTAGTCAAACTGCACCGTCACGCGATTGACTCCCGCAGGCACATCGAACGGCACGCTGCGATAGGTTTGATTGTCGCTGCCTTTCAGATGGCCGTGCAGAACGAGATCGGGTGCTGCATCGGTAGCCTGGGCCAAGCCAGCCACGGTCAGCCACAGCGCAAGGGTGGTCATGAAACGGCGTGGAAGTTCATTCATGCTGCAATCCTCAAGAAGCGGGATAACCGAGCTGGATGTGCACTGCCGCCAGGGGCAGTGCACAGGGCGGTGCTTCCAGACTTCAGAACCGGTACATCACCGATGCACGGAACGAGCGTCCCAATAGCGGGCGCGCAATGAACACGCTTGCACCGGCATCACTGCTGGCCAATTCACCCGAGCGCGGATTGCCCTCGGTCAGCCCGAGCGAGTTGTTAAGGTTGTCGGCGTAAAGGAAGAACGACAGCTCGGGTGTGGCCTGGTAACGCAGACTGGCACCAATCGTGTGGTACTGGGGCAGCACCACCGAGTTGGCCGTATCAGCGTATCGCTTGCCTTCGTATTCGTAGGTCATCTGCACGCGCAGCTTGTCGTTCAAGAGGTTGAAGCCCGGGACGATGCGAAAGCTGGTCTTGGGTACGCGTATCAACTGGTCGTCGTCGTAATTGAGCAGCACCGGTGCATTCGCTACCACGGTGGTATAGCTCAGTCCCTTGTACTTCGGGTCCTGCAATGTCGCGGTGTACTGCACATCGAACCAGCGCGTGGGATAGAACGTACCTTCGAGTTCGAGGCCATAGGTTTCGGTGTTGGCGTAGCCGGTTTCCGGGGTGGAGACACCCGTGTCCACATTGAATACGTAGTTGCTGAAGCTGACGTTGTTGTACTTGGTGTAGAACAGCGTCGCGTAGGCGTCCATGTAGCGGTTGCTGAACTTGTAGCCCATCTCCGGCAGCACCATGGTCTGGGTGATCGGCGTGGCCGTCGGCGTGGTGATGTACGAGCTCAGGTTGGGCAGGCGAAACGTTGAGGTGTAACGGGCGAACACACCCTGATGGTCGTCGAACTGATAGTTCGCGCCGAGTGTCCAGCCCAGCTTGTTGAAGCTGTGGTCGTAGTTGGCGAACTGGCCGCTGCCGGTAAGTATCTGTGAGGTTTCGGGCGTGCCGAGGTTGACGGTCGCCGGAAGCTCCGTCCAGCCCGTGGTGTTCACTTTTTCCCAGCGTGCGCCACCGTCGATACGCAACTGGTCGGTGACTTGCCACTCGTCGGAGACGTAGAAGGCGTTGGTGTTGGACGTGCCGCTGGAATGCGCCCACTCATAGCCGTAGCTATAGATGCCGTTGTTGGTGAGCGAGCCAACCGGATTGCCGGCTGCATTCAACGCCACCAGGTTGAGCAGGCGGGCATTGTCGGAGGCATCGAGCAGCACGCTTGACGAATAGCGGTCAAAGCTTTGGTTGAAGTGCGCGTAGTAGTAACCGAGTGTGATGTCGTGGGTCTGATTGCCGATCTCAAACTTCCGCAGCAGGCGGGTATCGCTGGTGAACTCGTTCATCGGCATGGTGATGCCACGCAGGCCGCCCACGATGACCAGGCCATTACCGTTCTGGTTGGCGTTGTTGAACGCCTGATTCGTGCTGACATACTGCAACTGGGCGCTGGTAGCCGTGGGGTAGTACTGGGAAATCCTGGACTTCACCGAGGCCAGGAAATCCGTTGCCGTCTCGACCGCATTCGGATAGACGCCGTTACGGGTGGTGTCGGTATCGCTGTAGCGCAGATCTTCCGCGAGCTTCCAGTCGTCACCAAGGTTGTAGTTGAATTTCACGGTGAACTGGGTGCGTTTGACGTCCGTGCCCAGGCTGTTGTCGAAGTTGTAGAGGCTGCCATTGCCCTGCAGCATCGACACATGCTCTGTCTCCGGGCCGGCCAGGGTGCCGTAGTTTCCGTTGAAGCCCGGAACCGCGACGAGATCGCCGCCCGCGTTTCGGTACATGGGAATACCAAGATCGAGCGCGACCTTGTCGTCCATGTGCTTCACATCAAAACTGATGTCGCCGTTCTCGAAAGTGCGCGACAGAGTGGCCCGCAACTGGCCGCCATTGTCGTTGTTGAAACCCGGGCTGCGGATGCCATTGTCAATACGGTAGAAGCCGCCCGTGCTCAGCTTCCATCCATCGCCAATCGGCGTGCCGTACCAGAAATCAAGGCGATTCAGCCCGTAATTGCCCACCGTATATTTGATGAGACCTTCAGCCGCATCGCCGACCTGGCGCGGGATGAAGTTGATCGCGCCAGCCGGTGCATTGGAATAGAAAATCGACGACGGGCCGCCGCGCACCACTTCGATATGATCGATGGTTTCATCGAGGCGGAACACCTGGTCGGCATTGAGGTAGCCCAGTGCAGGGTCATGCTGCACGGGAATGCCGTCTTCCAGCAGGTTTACCGAGCCGTATCCGTCCACCGGAATGCCGCGCGCACGAATATTGCCGCTGGCTTCTCCGCCGGAGGATTCCACCCAGAAGCCAGGCACGGATTTCATCGCTTCCGTGACACTGGTGGGGGCCTGCATGCGCAGGCGGTCTTCGTCGATGGTGGTGATGGAATAACTGGTCTGGGCCTTGGTGCGTACATCCACGCCCGAACGCGCCGTAACGACTACTTGATCCAAATCCTTGGCGGATTTTCCATCGCTGGATGTCGTTGATACACCGCTGGCCGGACTGGACCCCGTGCTACCGGCCGTCATCACCGCAGCGGGGGCCGGGCTGCCCGCATGGGTCGACACGTTTCCCGGGACAATCGTCACCGTGTTCGTCGTGATGAATCGATAGGAAAGGCCGGTTCCCGCCAGCAACTGGCGCAGCTGTTGTTCGGGCGGCAGGCCGCCGTCCGCACCAGGGCTCGGGACGCTATCGCCAACCTCGGAGCTGTAGACGATCTGTATGCCGGCTTCCCGCGAGAAGCGATTCAACGCTTGCACAAGCGGCATGGCTGCGATGGCAACGGTGTGCGGCGCGCCTGCTGGCGTATCCGCAAAGGCGCACAGTGGGACGCTTCCTGCGAGAACAAGAGCGATGTGAAGAGCAAGACGATTACGCATATCGGGCAGAGCCTTGGTGGGTTAGACGTCTTGGCAAATGCAGCGCTCAAGGCGCTTCATGTTTGCCGTTACCCATCTAGGAGCCATTTGCGCGGTATGTGGGTACCGCGACTTTGATGAATTTTTTCTTACAGCCGCGCCGCCTTGGTATCGCCATGCGTGGGCAGGGCGACAACGCGTACGCCGTCAGCGTTCTGTTCAACGCGAACGTCGGGCAACGTTGCGAGATAGGCGACGAATGCCTTCGGGTCGTTGGCATGGAATACGCCGCTGATGCGCATGTCGGCGACTCGCGCGCCTTCGATCTTCAGCGGCCTGGTCGTGTAGGCGTTGAATCGCCTGGCGACATCGGCAACGGTTTCGTGTCGGAACTGAATATCTTCAGGTAGCCAGGAGGTGACCTGCGCCATCTGGGCGGGGCGAACCGGCCCCGCACCTGACGTATTCAGCTCGACTTGCTGGCCGGAGATCAGATCCGCGACAGTGGCGCCGCCGGGTTGCGAAGTGCTTGGGGGAACGTTGCCGCCCGCCGGTGGCGCGGGTTTGGCGTCCCATACACGAACGCGCCCACTAAGCACCGTCAGTATGTCGCTGGCCGACTCGCGCCGGACGTCAAATACGGTGCCGATATCCTGCAATACATGGCCGCCGACACTCACGAGCATCGGGCGAGCTGGGTCCTTGCCCACGTCAAACAGGGCATTGCCGCGGATGACTTCAATGCGCCGTTGGTGTGCATCGAAGTGCACGTCGATACGGCTGTTCTTGCTGATCTGAACCAGCGTTCCATCGGACAACGTGACCGACTGCAGCTTGTCTGTGCCTGCCACATAGCTCTGGTCGATCAGGTTGTCCCAGGCGTGCCAGCGCGATCCGCCCAGCAACAGCACTATCGCCGCGGCCATGGCTGCGGCCAGGCGGGGCAGCGTTTGGCCGATGCGCGGCTTCCGCGACGGCGGGCCGGCTTTGCCGCCTGGTTTCGCATCCAGGAGTCGCGGAAACATGACTACGGGGTCTTCGCGCGTGGCTCGTTCAATCAGTTCTTCAGTAGCGCGCCGGTTCTTCAGGGCCGCCGCCCTGAAATCACCATGCATCTGCGCCACGGCAAGGTATTCCGCGACATGCTCGGGGGATGCGCGCAACCAGTCGAGGAAGGCGACGCGCTGGCGCTCGCTCAGGTCCTCTTGCTGCTCGATATACCAGGCCACCGCCTGCTCGCTGATGCGGCGCGTGCGACGCGCGGCATCAAATGCCGTGGAGTTATTCATAGTCGGCCATCCTTTGCCGGCACGCAGCCAAACCTTTCACGATGTACTTCTTGACCATGTTGGTCGAAATGGACAGGTTCTGGGCGATCTCGCGATACGACATGTCGTCGCGATAGTGCATCAACAGTACCGCCTGGCACTTGGGAGAAAGACGCTCGATCAGTACGCCAAGACGCTGGCGGCGCAGCTCGCGATCCATGTCCGCTTCGACATTGGACGGCGCGCTGAGTTGCTCCATCACATGCTCCAGGCTGTCGCTGCCCAGCGGAAGTTGCTGGCGAAGCACGGCGTGCTCCCGCACGAGATTGGCGGCGACAGTAAACAGGTAAGCATCGGGGTCGCGAATGTTCGCCGCGTCGGCAGGCCCGATGCGCAACAGGCGCAGGTAGACCTCCTGCACCAGATCCTGTGCGTCCCAGCGGTGCGCGACGCGACGCAGGAAATAACTGCTGAGCGATGCGCTTTTCTCGGCAAACAGCGCAGACCACGCCCTGTGTTTTTCACTCATACCACCTCCTTCGACCGTCTTCGCCGAAGCAGGCCACGACCATTCGATGGCATCGCAGCCTAGGGCGCACGTATGACGCTCTCGTGAAACCTTCGAGCGGCGTCGCGCGTGATATGGATTTAGGTGGGCTAACGCACAGGCGGGCAATCGACCGCAGGTCAGCCGCGCTCAGCTTGCGTCGAAGGCGTTACGCCACCAGGCCATGGTGGCAAGGTCCGCGGGGCCGTCGTAGCTGATGACATCGAAGCGGCACGCCCGTTTGGCGTGCTGGGGGTGATCGGCAAGCCAGAGTTCGGCCGTCCGAATGAGTTTCATGCGCTTGCCCGCATTGACCGAGGCGGCCGCATCGCCGTGGCGGCTGGACAGGCGGTGTCGGACCTCGACAAACACCACCGTATCGCGGTCAAGCATCACCAGGTCGAGTTCGCCAAAGCGCGTCGTATAGTTGCGCACCAGCAGCTTGAGGCCGGCGCGTCGCAGCTCGGTGCAGGCGCGCTCCTCGAAGATCGCGCCTGCGGCGCGCATCAGTGACTCGTGGGCTGGCTGTCGGTCTGGCCCGCAGGTGGGTTGCTCGGGGCGGGCTGGCCACCGTCGGCTGGCGGCGCCAGTGCGGGCGCGCTATCCATCTGCAGGCTGCCATTGAGCGGCCGGGCCAGACCGTCCTGGAACTTGGCCCAAACCAGCACGCGGCGCACGCGGCCAAACTGGTCGGCGGTGAGCTGGCCGCTGGCGCCGGGCAGGTAGCTGCCGGGGTGGGCGCGCAGCCAGTCGACATAAGGGGCGAGGTTCCACGCATCCATGCCGAAGGCGAACAGGCGCGCGGAGGTGCCGCGCGCCGAAGGCAGCTGCGACGCGATATCGGAATGGTTGGGCAAGCCCGGCTGCACATCGAACAACCACGGCGCATCGCAGAACTCGACGCCTTCCAGGTCGCGGTTGGCGCCGGCGTCATCCACGCCGCCGTAGATATGAGAGGTACCGAACACCGGCAGGCTGACGCGGGCGAGCTTCAGCTGCGGCAACAGCAGTCGTGCCTGCTGCGGACGCATGCTGATGAATACGCCGCTGTTGTTGGTGCTGCTGGCGTCGCCACTGTCGGTGGGCATGCCCAGTCCGCTGATGGTCGAGGCGTAGTTGACGCCGCTGCCGGCAAGATTGGCCATACCGGCCACCTTGCCGCCACGGGCTTCCATCTCGGCTTTGAAGGCTTTCGATGCGCGCTGCGCGAAATCGTCGCTGCTGGCGATTACATAGGCGGTGGTGATGCCACCTTCCGCCATGTGGTCAGCCGCTTGCGCGCCCTCGGTTTCAGGCAGCAGGCCGAATTCGCTGACACCATTGGCGGGCAGGCTCTTGTCGTCAGGATGGTTGAGCGCGAGCAGCGGCACCGGCAGGTCGGGCAGGCCGAACAGGGCGGAGACTTCGCCGCGTGTCAGCGGACCGATGACGAGCTGCGCGCCGTCGGTAACTGCCTGTTGGTAGGCCTTGATGGCGCCAGCCGGCGTGCCGCCGCTGTCGTACGTGCGTATCTGCGGACGCGGCGCATGGTTGCGGGTGGCGTCGGCGTAACCGGCGAAGAAGCCTTCGCTGATGGCGGTGCTGGCCGCGGCAAGGTTGCCGGTGGCGGGCAGCAGCAAGGCCACATGTGCGGGCATTTTGTAGCCCTCGCGCACGCTGGCGCCCTCACCCGGGATCATCGTGCCGACTTCCTGTTCCAGCGAAGGGGCGGTATGGGCCACGGCGACGCCCAGCTGGGCCAGTGCCTCGTTCACCCACGGCAACATGCGATCGCTGGGCTGCATGGCCGCCGCGCGCTGCTTCAGCGGTTCGACGCCCAGCTTGGTGAGCAGCGAGACGATTTCCTTTCGGTTCTGCGTCTGGTCCAGGCCGGTGAGCTGGCTGTCCATTTCCACGCGCGAACGCGCGGCGCCCCAAAAATCGCCGGTTTGCTGCATGGCCTGCGATCGCAGTTCGAGCAGGCGCAGCTGCAGGGCAGGCGGCACGCTGGTATTGGGCTGGGTGGTGAGCTGCAGGGCGCGCGCGGCGTCATGTTGCTTCAGGGCCAGCTCGGCCTGCAGCAGATCCAGGCGAGGCAGCTCATCGCCGCTGAGGCGCTGGCGCCGGATCTCGCCCAGGAACGGGGCCGCGCGATCGAGCTGGCCTTCCTGGCGATAGGCTTCGGCCGCAAGCAACTGATAGTGATCGCGGTTGCCGGAGGTTTGCGCCAGGGCCAGGTAGGCCTGCGCGGCGTCGTCGAACTTGCCCTGTTGCACCAGGGCATCAGCCTGCTGGCTTGCCGCGATTTCGGCGGGAGAGCGCTGTGTCGATGGCGGCACGCAGCCGCTCAGTGCCAGTGAAATCAGCAGGGCAATGCCTGCGGCGCGAGTCAAGCGCATGGCCAAATCCCTTCGAGCTTTTTGACGACATGGTCGGCGGATGGGCGATGATAGCCCATTGGATTGCCGCCTCGCGGCGGAGGAAACGGCAAGATGTCACAGATTCAGCCCGGGCAGCTATGGGTGGTAGCCACCCCGATTGGTCATCGCGACGACTTTTCCGCGCGTGCCATCGAAACCCTGCGCTCTGTCGCGGTGATTGCGGCCGAGGACACACGCCACAGCCGCCCGCTGCTCATGCACTACAACATTGGCACGCCGCTAGTGGCGCTGCATGAGCACAACGAGCGCGAGGTGGTCGATGCGATCGTGCGGCGCCTGCAGGGCGGCGAATCGGTGGCGCTGATTTCCGATGCGGGTACGCCATTGATCAGCGATCCCGGCTTCCGTTTGGTGCGTGCGGCGCGTGCTGCGGGCATCCGCTGCGCGCCGGTGCCGGGCGCTTGCGCCGCCATTGCGGCGCTTTCCGTGGCTGGGTTGCCCAGTGATCGTTTCGTGTTCGAAGGCTTCCTGCCGCCCAAGGCGGCAGCCAGGCGTTCGCGCTTGCAGGAACTTGCGGGCGATGCGCGCACGCTTATCTTCTATGAGTCGTCGCATCGCGTCGCCGAGAGCCTGGCCGATATGCGCGATATCTTCGGTGCCGCGCGCGAGGGTGTGCTCGCACGCGAGTTGACCAAGCTGTTTGAGACGGTACTCGGCGAGCCGTTGGGCGAGCTGGCGACGCGAGTGGCCAACGATCCGAATCAACAGCGCGGCGAGCACGTGATTCTTGTCGCCGGTCGTGGCGAGGAAACCGATGCGCGCGAGGCGGAAGGGCGGCGCGTGTTCGCCCTGTTGCGCGAGGAATTGCCGCCCGCGAAGGCGGCCAAGCTGGCGGCGGCGATTACTGGCGCACCGCGCAAGCTTCTCTATGAGGGTTAGCGCGCAAGGCATTTTGTAGGAGCGCACCCTGTGCGCGACAAACCAACGGAGCGGTGATGTCGGCACGCCGCGGTCGCGCACAAGGTGCGCTCCTACATGGGACGGATGCGCGTTTTTACTTCTCAGCCGTTTTGAGTCCCACATTCCACTACAATGGCTGGCGGAGTCGGCCGGACAGTCGCGTCGCGCGCAAGCGCATCGAGGAAAGTCCGGGCTCCATAGGGCAAGGTGCCAGGTAACGCCTGGGCAGCGCGAGCTGACGGCCAGTGCAACAGAGAGCAGACCGCCGAACGGCATCCTCGGATGTGCGTGGTAAGGGTGAAAGGGTGCGGTAAGAGCGCACCGCGTGCGGGGCTAACGCCGCATGGCACGGTAAACCCCACCTGGAGCAAGACCGAATAGGGGAACGATAACGCGGCCCGCGTTGTTCCCGGGTAGGTTGCTGGAGCCTGGCGGTGACGCCAGGCCGAGAGGAATGACTGTCGCGTCGCAAGACGTACAGAACCCGGCTTATAGGCCGACTCCGCCTCTTTTCACTACCGCCGCCACCGTCATATCGACTCCGATATGACGGTGGCGGGTGCGTAGCGGCGGGTGTGAACGGGTGATTCATCCTGTGCGGATTTTGGCGCCCCTGTGGCGCTTCAAAAGTGCCCTGGTGTTTTTAAAAAATCCTAGCCTTTCAAACACCTTGGGGTGTTTCCTCATAAAGGGCTGGAAATACTGTCAGATCACCGCCTTTCTCATTGATTCACAAGCAAAATTCCCTTGACAGTCTCAGGGGGCGAGACTATCGTGGGTTCCTGTGTGAAATCGTGGGAATTCGTGGAGTCTATCGACCGTGTTCCAGGGCGAAACCGCCATCACCGTTGACGACAAAGGCAGGCTGGCCATCCCGACCGCGTATCGGGAGCTGGTGGCGGAGGCCTGCGCCAATCGTCTGGTGATCACCTACAACCCCTTCGAGTCGGGCTGCCTCTGGCTGTTTCCGTACGCGGAGTGGGAGCAGGTGCGCGACCAGGTCAACGCGCTTTCCAAGGTCAAGGCAGCGCACCGCGACATGCAGATGAAGCTGGTGGGCGCCGCGGCTGTGGTTGAGCCCGACAGTGCCGTGCGCATCCTGCTGCCGGCCAGTCAGCGCGCCACCACGGGCATCGAAAAGAAAGCGGTTCTGCTGGGCATGGGCAACAAGTTCGAGCTTTGGAGCGAACAGGCTCACCTGGCCAAGATCCGCCAGACCATCGGCGAAGACGAGATCACCAACGAGATGGCGGAGCTGCGCCTGTAACCGGCAACGGTGGCGGCGCGGCGTGTTTACGGGACGGGAGCGGGAGTGCGCGGCATGGCCGAGCGGTTAGTGCACATCCCGGTGATGCTGGGTGAAGCAGTGGAGGGACTCGCCGTGCAGGCAGGCGGGCGGTATCTCGATGGCACCTTCGGACGCGGCGGTCACGCCCGCGCCGTGCTGTCGCGCCTGGGCCCCGATGGTCGCCTGCTGCTGATGGATCGCGATCCGCAGGCCATCGCCACCGCGCAGGCCGAGTTCGCTGCCGATCCGCGCGTATCGATCCGTCACGCCAATTTCTCCAGCATGGCCGAGTGGGACGAAACCGCCGGCGGCCTGGACGGCATCCTGCTCGACCTGGGCGTGTCGTCGCCGCAGCTGGACGAAGCCGCGCGCGGCTTCAGCTTCATGGCCGATGCGCCGCTCGATATGCGCATGGACACCACGCAGGGCGAGAGTGCCGCCGAATTCCTGGCCCAGGCCAGCGAGCGCGAGATCGCCGATGTGTTGTGGAACTACGGCGATGAGCGCTTCAGCCGCAAGATCGCCCGCGCCATCGTCACCGACCGCACCGAAAGCCCGATCACCCGTACCGGCGAGCTGGCCTCGCTGATCGAGCGCGTGGTGGGTCGTCGCGAGCCGGGCAAGCATCCGGCCACGCGTAGCTTCCAGGCGCTGCGCATCCGCGTGAATGGCGAGCTCGATGCGCTGGCGCACGGGCTCGATGCCGCGCTGTCGTTGCTGAAGGTGGGCGGGCGCCTGTCCATCATCAGCTTCCATTCGCTGGAGGACCGTGCAGTCAAGCTGTTCATCCGCGACCACTCTGGACGCGTGCAGGGCAGTCGGCGTGGTCCGCCGGTGGAGGCGGCGCCGGCGCGGCTGGCTGCGGTGGGCAAGGCCCAATTTCCATCGGACGCCGAGTTGGCCGTCAATCCGCGTGCCCGCTCGGCGGTGCTGCGCGTGGCGGAGAAGCTCGGATGAAAGTCCTGGGTGGCATCTTCATGCTCATCCTGCTCGCGGCGGCGCTATCCAGCGCCATTGCCGTGGTGTGGACGCGCCATGAGAGCCGCGTGTTGTTCGTTGAGCTGACCCGCCTGCAGAACGTGCGCGACGATCTCAACATCGAGTACGGCAAGCTGGAATTGGAACAGGCCACCTGGGCCGAGCCTCGTCGCGTGGATGACGAGGCTCGCCAGCAGCTCGGCATGGTCAATCCCAAGCCGCAAGACATCCAGCTGGTGCGTCGATGAATCCGCGCCCGCGTAACGCTGTCGCCCCCTCCCGTCGTCGCAACGCGGCACCCAGCTCCCGCCGTCGCGTGGCCGTGGTGGGGATCGTGCTTGGGCTGGCTTCGGCGGGCCTGGTGGCTCGCGCATTCGACCTGCAGGTGGTGCGCAAGGAGTTCTATCAGAACCAGGGCGATGCACGCTTCCTGCGCGAACTGCCCATCGCGGTATCGCGCGGCACCATCTTCGATCGCAACGGCGAGCCGCTGGCGGTGTCGACGCCGGTAGTGTCGATCTGGGCAAACCCTGCCGAGGTGCTCGACAACGAAGACAAGCTGCCTCAGCTGGCCGCCGCCATCGGCATGGACGCGGATTCGCTCAAGCAGTATCTGTCGCAGCGTTCGGAGCGCGAGTTCGTCTACCTCAAGCGCCAGATGTCGCCCGATGCCGCGCAGGTGGTGCTGGACTTAGGCGTGCCGGGCGTGAACGGGCAGCGCGAATTCCGCCGCTTCTATCCGTCCGGTCCGGTGACAGCGCACGTGCTTGGCTTCACCAATATCGACGACCACGGCCAGGAAGGCCTGGAACTGGCATTCGACGACTGGCTGGCCGGCAAGCCGGGCGCCAAGCGAGTGATCCGCGATCGTATGGGCCATGTGGTTGAGGACGTGGAGCTGGTGCGCGCGCCGCAACCGGGCCGTGATATCACGCTGAGCATCGACCGCCGCATTCAGTTCCTCGCCTATAACGAATTGAAGAACACCGTGGAGCAGTCCGATGCGGACTCCGGCTCCATGGTGATTCTGGATACGCGCACCGGCGAAGTGCTGGCCATGGTCAACTGGCCCACCTACAACCCAAATGCGTTGCGTGGCAGCAATCCGTCGTCGCGGCGCAATCGCTCGATGACCGACGTGATCGAGCCCGGCTCCACCATCAAGCCATTCGTGATGGCGGCTGCGCTGTCCAGCGGCAAGTACACGCCGACGGGCCCGTTGGTCGATACCGGCAACGGCCACTTCTATTACATCTCGCACGATATTCGCGATACGCATGCCTACGGCCTGTTGTCGCCGACCGGCATCCTTGCCAAGTCCAGCAACATCGGTGCCGCCAAGGTGTCCATGACGCTGGATACCATGTTGATGTACGACACCTATCGTGCGTTTGGTTTCGGCAACAGCACCAATAGCGGATTTCCTGGCGAAGCCTCCGGTTATCTCAAGCCGGGCAAGAGCTGGGGCATGTTGGAGAAGGCCATTCTGGCCTATGGCTACGGCCTCAACGTGACCCCGCTGCAGCTGGCGAACGGCTACGCCACGATCGCCGATAACGGCGTGATGCATCTGCCCACCTTCGTCAAGGGTTCGGATAACGAAGCCAAGCAGATCATCGATCCCAAGATCGCCAACGAACTGGTGCAGATGATGGTGTCGGTGACGCAGCCGGGCGGTACCGCGGCTCCGTACGCGTGGATTCCCAACTACGGTGTGGCCGGCAAGACCGGTACGGCGCACAAGGCCAGCGCCGGCGGTTATTCGAAGAACAACTACAGCGCCGCCTTCGCTGGCATCGTGCCGGCGTCCAATCCGCGCATGGCAGCAGTGGTCGTTATCGATAACCCCAAGAAAGGCAGTTACTACGGCGCGCTGGTGTCCGGCCCGGTATTCGCCAAGGTCATGGATGGCGCGCTGCGCCTGATGGACGTGCCACCCGACAATATCGGTCGCTGGTATGTCGGGGGACCGTTGCAGGGACAAAGTGGCTTGACCGGCACCAAGCAGCCGGCGGTAGAGACCGTCGATGACGCACCGATCGAGGGGGCGACGCCATGAGCGGCCATCGCCTCGACCAGTTGCTTCATGGCATCGCCGACGTCCCCGACGCCGGCGATATCGTCGTTTCGGGCCTCGCACTGGATTCACGCCAGGTGCGTCCCGGCGATGCCTTCTTCGCGCTGCGTGGCACGCGCGGCCATGGCATCACCTTCGCGCCGGGTGCGGTGGCCCGCGGTGCTCGCGTGGTGCTGGCTGAGGCGCCGGTCGACGACACGCCGCCGATGGATGTGCCGGTGTTGTGGGTCGATGGCCTGCACGGCAAGGTGGGTGAGATCGCCTCGCGCTTCTTCGGACGTCCGTCCGAATCGCTGCACGTGATCGGCGTCACCGGCACCAATGGCAAGACGTCCACCGTGCAGTTGCTGGCACAGGCGCTGGAGCACCTGGGCCACCGCGCCGCCACCATCGGCACGCTGGGCGCCGGCCTGCATGGTCAGATCAGCGAGGGCGAGCGCACCACGCCGGACGCGATCAGCGTGCAGGGCCTGCTGGCCTCGTTCCGCGAGGAAGGGGCGACGCATGTGGCGATGGAAGTGTCCTCGCATGCGCTGGAGCAGGGCCGCGTGGCCGCGGTCGCCTTCGAAGTGGCTGCCTTTACCAACCTCACGCGCGATCATCTGGACTACCACGGCAGCATGGATGCCTATGGCGAAGCCAAGGCCAGGCTGTTCGCATGGCCGTCGCTGCAAGCCGCTGCCATCAATATCGATGATGCGTTTGGCCGTTCGCTGGTGGCTCGTCTGCCTGCCGATGTGCGCGCGCTGCGTCTGAGCGCGGAAGGCGATGCGGCTGCGGACATCCGCGCCGTCGCCGTTTCCACCTCGGCAGAGGGCCTGGTCTTCGAATTGCAGACGCCGTGGGGCACGCATGTCATCCGCAGCCGTCTGCTGGGTCGCTTCAATGTGGCGAACCTGCTGGCCGTCGTGGCCTGTCTTGGCTCGCTGGGCGAGTCGTTCGAGCGTGTCGTCGCCGCCGTCGAAGCGCTCGAGCCGATCAATGGCCGCATGAACCGCCTGGGCGGTGTCGCTGCACTGCCGCTGGTGGTGGTCGATTACGCCCACACGCCCGATGCGCTGGAGCAGGCGCTCAACGCGCTGCGCGCGCATTGCGAAGGCCGCCTGATCTGCGTGTTCGGTTGCGGTGGTGAGCGCGATGCGGGCAAGCGGCCGCAGATGGGCGAGATTGCCGAGCGGCTGGCGGACACCATCATCGTTACCGACGACAACCCGCGCGGCGAAGACGGCGACGTTATCGTGGCGCAGATCGTGGCGGGCCTGCGCCAACCGCATCTGGCCACGGTCGAGCGTGATCGTGCCGCTGCTATTCATCGTGCGCTTGCCATGGCCACCGCCGGCGACGTGGTGCTGATCGCCGGCAAGGGGCACGAGACTTATCAGGAAGGCGCCACCGGCAAACGTCCCTTCGACGATCTGGCGGTGGCGCGCGACGCATTGGAGGCACGCGCATGATGTGTTTGAGCGCCATTGCCTTGTGGACCCGGGGCCGTCTGCTGGGCGCCGACATGGACGTCACTGGCGTGGCCATTGATACCCGCAAGCTGCAGCCGGGCGACCTGTTCGTCGCAGTGAAGGGCGAACGTGTCGATGGGCACGATTTTCTTGGCGAGGCCATGGCGCGTGGCGCCCTGGCTGCACTGGTGACGCGCAAGGTGGAGTCGGCGTTGCCGCAGGTGCTGGTGGACGACACCATGCTTGCGCTGGGCGACCTCGCTAGCGCCGTGCGTGCGCAGAGCGACGTACGCGTGATCGGCATCACCGGTTCCAACGGCAAGACCACGGTGAAGACGCTGACGGCATCGATCCTGTCGCGTCACGGCCGCACCCACGTCAACGCCGGCAACTACAACAACGAGCTGGGCCTGCCGCTGACCCTGCTGGCGATGCCGCAGGACACGCAGTTCGCCGTGCTGGAAATGGGTGCAGGCAAGCCGGGCGACATCGCCTATCTCGCTGCCATCGCACGGCCCGATATCGGCCTCGTCAACACCATTGCGCCCGCGCATCTTGAGCGCATGGGCAGCGTGGAAGGCGTCGCCGAGACCAAGGGCGCGCTGTACCAGGCACTACCGGTCGACGGCGTGGCAATCATCAATGCGGACGACGCGTTCGCCAGCTTCTTTGCAGGTCTGGCCGGCACGCGTCGCCAGTTGCGCTTCGGGCTGGACCACAAGGCCGACATAGGCGCGGACATTCTCGACCAGCGCGTGGACGGCTCGCACTTCGTGCTGAGCACGCCGCAGGGCGACGCCGAAGTGCAGCTGCCGTTGGCCGGTCGCCACAACATTGCCAATGCGCTGGCCGCCGCCGCGATTGCGCTGGCGCTCGAAGTGCCGCTGGACACCATCGTGGAAGGCCTCGAGCAAGTGCCCGGTGTGGCCGGTCGCCTGCAGTTCGAACGCATGCCCGATGGCTGGACGTTGATCGACGACAGCTACAACGCCAACCCGGGGTCGGTCGGCGCTGCCATCGACACGCTGGCACTGGCCGATGGCGAACGCTGGCTGGTGCTCGGTGACATGGCCGAGCTGGGCGACAACGCCGCAACACTGCACGCTGGCATCGGCGAGCGCGCGCATCAGCGTGGCATCGACCGATTGTTTGCGGTCGGTCCGCTGAGCGCGGCGGCCGTCAAGGCGTTCGGCGAGCGCGGCGAATACTTTGCTGACAAGGCGGCGTTGACCGCCGCACTGAAACAACACCTGCACGGCGGCGTGACCTGCCTGATCAAGGGCTCGCGTTCGTCGGGTATGGATCAGGTGGTTGCCGCACTTCGCGACAACAAGGGAAAAGGGGAGGGCGCATCCGATGCTGCTTGAACTCGCAGACTGGATGGCACGGCACTTCACCGCACTGCACCTGTTCCAGTACATCACGTTCCGCACGATCATGGCCGCGCTCACGGCGCTGTCGATGTCGCTGCTGTTTGGTCCGTTCCTGATCCGCAAGCTGGCTGATCTCAAGGCCGGCCAGGTGGTGCGCAAGGACGGCCCGCAAACGCACCTGTCCAAGGCCGGCACGCCGACCATGGGTGGCGTGATGATCCTGCTGGCGGTGGCCATCTCCACCTTGCTGTGGACCGACCTGCACAATCGCTACGTGTGGCTGGTGCTGGCGGTGCTGCTCGCATTCGGCGTGATCGGCTTTTACGACGACTACAAGAAGCTGGTGCTCAGGGACAGCCGCGGCCTGGCATCGCGCTGGAAGTATTTCTGGCAGTCGGTGTTCGGCCTCGCCGCCGCGCTGTTCCTCTACTACACCGCCCCGCAGGCAACCGGTGCATTGCCGGTCGCCGAGACGGCGCTATACGTGCCGCTGTTCAAGCAGGTGGCCTTGCCGCTGGGCGTGATGTTCATCGTGGTCGCCTACTTCATGATCGTGGGCTTCTCCAACGCGGTGAACCTCACCGACGGTCTGGATGGCCTTGCCATCATGCCGACCGTGCTCGTCTCCGGCGCGCTGGGCATCTTTGCCTACCTGGCCGGCAACAAGGTGTTCTCCGAATACCTTGGCATCCCGTCGATTCCTGGCGCCGGTGAGCTGGCCATCTTCTGCGGTGCACTGTCCGGTGCGGGCCTGGGCTTCCTGTGGTTCAACACCTATCCCGCGCAAGTGTTCATGGGTGATGTCGGCGCGCTGGCCATCGGCGCCGCGCTGGCTGCCATCGCGGTGATCGTGCGCCAGGAAATCGTGCTGCTGGTGATGGGCGGCGTGTTCGTGATGGAAACCGCCTCGGTGATGATCCAGGTCGCCAGCTTCAAGATGACCGGCAAGCGCGTGTTCCGCATGGCACCGATCCATCATCACTTTGAGCTGAAGGGTTGGCCCGAGCCCCGAGTGATCGTGCGCTTCTGGATCATCAGCGTGGTGCTGGTGCTTATTGGCCTTGCCACCTTGAAGGTGCGCTAACCATGCTCTTTGACGCCACCCAGGCCAAACGACGACAGGGACCACGCGGCAGTTTCGACATGCCGCTGCTGGTCGCGCTCGTCGGTCTGGCCAGTATTGGCGTGGTGATGGTCGCTTCCAGTTCGATCGCGGTGGCCGAGAGCCAGCACATCGGCGCGTTCTACTTCCTCAAGCGCCACCTGCTGTTTCTCAGCATCGGTCTGGTGCTGGCCGGTGTTGCCATGCGCACCGAGTTGAAGTTGCTGGAAAAGAACGCCTATCTGTTGCTGGGCGGCGCTGTGTTGCTGCTGTTGCTGGTGTTTGTGCCCGGCATCGGCATGCGTATCAACGGCGCGCGGCGCTGGCTCAACTTCCTGATCACCAGCTTCCAGCCGGTCGAAGCGGTGAAGCTGATTCTCGTGGTGTACACGGCGAGCTATCTGGTGCGCCATCGCGAGAGCGTGGAAACCAGTTTCTGGGGCCTGTTCAAGCCGATCGTGGTGGCGGGCCTGTTCGTTCTGTTGCTGCTGGCACAGCCGGATTTCGGTTCGGCCACGCTGATGATTGCGGTGACCATCGGCATGATCTGGCTCGGTGGCGCCAAGCCGGTGTACCTCGGCGGCATGGGCCTGCCGGTGGTGGCGCTGCTGTGGTTCGTGGCGAAGTTCGAGCCGTACCGTATGCGGCGCCTCACCTCGTTCATCGACCCGTGGGCCGATCCGTTCAACGACGGCTTCCAGCTTACCCAGTCGCTGATGGCGATCGGTCGTGGCGAATGGACCGGTGTAGGCCTGGGTTCGAGCGTGCTCAAGCTGTCCTACCTGCCCGAAGCGCATACCGACTTCATCTTCGCTGTGATCTCGGAAGAACTTGGCCTTGCCGGCATCCTGCTGGTCATGGGCCTGTTTTCGCTGGCGGTGGGGCGCGGCCTTTACATCGGCCTCAAGGGCATGGAGATGGGCCAGCGCTTTGCCGGGTTTGTGGCGTCGGGTATTTCGCTGATGCTGGCAGCGCAGACCATGGTGTCGATTGGCGTGAACCTTGGTGCGCTACCGACCAAGGGCCTGACGCTGCCGTTGATCAGCTACGGCGGTTCGTCCATCGTGCTCACCTGCGCGATGGCCGGCGTGCTCTTGCGTACCACCTATGAAATCAATCGCGCTGTCGATGCACGCCAGATGGCGGCACGCCTGCCGGCCAATGCCGTGCCCGACGCCAACACCGCTGTGGCAACCGCGCCTGCGCGCGAGGCGGTGACCGCATGAGCGCGCCCGTGCTGATCATGGCCGGCGGCACCGGCGGTCACATCTTCCCCGGCCTGGCCGTGGCCGAAGCGCTGCGCGCGCAGGGCGTGCCGGTAGTGTGGCTGGGCGCGGAAGGCGGCATGGAGACCAAGGTCGTGCCAGCGCACGGCATCGAGCTGATTACGGTACCGGTCGGCGGTTTGCGCGGCAAAGGGCTGAAGACACGCCTGCTCGCGCCGCTGATGCTGGCTCGCGCGTTGCTCGCTTCGTTAGCTGCGTTGCGCAGGGTCAAGCCGCGCAGCGTGCTGTCGATGGGCGGTTATGTGGCCGGCCCCGGTGGTGTGGCTGCGCGCATGATGCGTCGCCCGCTGCTGGTGCACGAACAGAACCGCGTGGCCGGCTTCACCAATCGCAAGCTGGCCGCTTTTGCGGAACGCGTGCTGGCGGGTTTCAGTGATGCGCTGCCGGGCGCCGAATGGGTGGGCAACCCGGTGCGCGGTGCCATCGCCTCGCTACCCGCACCGCGCGAGCGCATGGCGAACCGCGATGGCCGTCCGCACCTGCTCGTGCTGGGTGGCAGCCTGGGCGCGCGTGCATTGAATCTCGCGCTGCCGCAGGCGCTGGCGTTGCTGTCGCCGGCACAGCGACCCGACGTGCTGCACCAATGCGGCAACCGCGGCATCGAGGAAGCGCGTGAGGCCTACGCCAAGGCCGGCGTCGAAGCGCAGATCGTGCCGTTTATCGAAGACATGGCCGGTACCTATGCCTGGGCTGACCTCGCGGTGTGCCGTGCGGGCGCGCTCACCCTGGCCGAGCTGACGGCCGCAGGCCTGGGCGCCGTGCTGGTGCCGTTCCCTTATGCGGTGGATGACCACCAGACCCGCAACGCCGAGGCGTTGGTCGAGGCGGGTGCGGCTGAGTTGATGCAGGAGAAAGATCTGGACGTACAGCAGTTGGCGCAGCGCCTGGAAGCGCTGCTCGAAAACCGCGGCCGCATGATCGCGATGGCTGAAGCCGCGCGGACGCTGGCCAAGCCCGACGCGGCCGCCGTGATCGCGCGCGCCTGCATGGAGGTGGCCGCATGACGCCGCGTCGCCTGCTCGCCCACGAAGATTTGATGACCACCTTCCGTCGCGTGCATTTCATCGGCATCGGCGGCGTTGGCATGAGCGGCATTGCCGAAGTGCTGCATAACCTCGGCTATGCCGTGTCCGGCTCGGATCGTTCCAATTCGCCAACCGCGCAGCGCCTGGCTGAGCTGGGCATCGAAGTGCATGTGGGCCACGCCGCCGAACACATCGGCGACGCCGACGTCGTGGTGACCTCCAGCGCGATCAAGGCGGACAACCCCGAACTGGTTGCAGCCGCGCGCCGCGCGTATCCCGGTGGT
Source organism: uncultured Gammaproteobacteria bacterium (assembly GCA_963783075.1). GTDB lineage: Bacteria > Pseudomonadota > Gammaproteobacteria > Xanthomonadales > Rhodanobacteraceae > Dyella. The sequence continues at coordinate 1,806,407 of CAWAMF010000001.1, forward strand.
GCCGCGCGCGGAGATGCTGGGCGAGCTGATGCGCTTCCGCCGTGGCATCGCCATCGCCGGCACTCACGGCAAGACCACCACCACCAGTCTCGCCGCCAGCGTGCTGGCCGAGGCGAACTACGATCCGACCTTCGTGATTGGCGGTCAGCTCAACGCGGCCGGCGCCAATGCGCGGCTGGGTACGGGTCAGTACATCGTGGCCGAGGCAGACGAGTCTGACGGTTCGTTCCTGATGTTGTCGCCGGTGATTGCCGCCGTCACCAATATCGACGCGGATCATCTGGAGAACTACAACGGCGACTTCGCCCAGGTGAAGAAAGCCTTCGACGATTTCCTGCATCGCCTGCCGTTCTACGGCCTGGCGGTGTTGTGCGTGGATGATCCGGAAGTGGCTGAGCTGGCCAAATCCACCACGCGCCGCGTGATGACGTACGGCATCGACACGCAGGACGCCGACGTGCGCGCGAGCAATCTCTCGCAGCACGGCTTCGAAATGCATTTCGACCTGTGGCTGCCCGGCCGCAACGAAGCGCTGCACGTCAAGCTCAATTTGCCCGGTCGCCATAACGTGCTCAATGCGCTGGCTGCCGCCACCATCGGCTGGCAGCTGGGTGTGGAGGCGCAATCCATTGCGCACGCGCTGCAGAGCTTCCAGGGCGTGGGTCGTCGCTTCCACAGTCGCGGCGAGATCGCGCTGGATAAAGGAACCGCGCTGCTGGTCGATGACTATGGCCATCACCCGCGCGAATTGGCTGCCGTGTTTGCGGCGGCGCGCGGCGGCTGGCCCGATCGCCGACTGGTCGTTGGCTTCCAGCCGCACCGCTACAGCCGCACGCGCGACCTGTTGGACGATTTTGCCAACGTGTTGGCCGAAGCCGACGTGCTGGTGCTGACGGAAGTGTATGCGGCCGGTGAGGCGCCGATTGCCGGTGCCGATGGTCGCGCGCTGGCACGAGCAGTGCGCGCGCGCGGCAAGGTCGATCCGGTGCTGATCGATCATCCGCGTGAATTCAAGGACACGCTGCCGGCGCTATTGCGCGACGGCGACCTGTTGCTGCTGCTTGGTGCCGGCGATATCGGCGCGGCGGCGGTGGAGCTGGCGAACGCCGGCAACCTGAGGACCCACAAGTGAGCAAGACGATTACCGATCCCGCACAGTTTGGCCGCGTCGCCGTGGTATGGGCGGCAGCTCGGCTGAGCGCGAGGTATCGCTGGACTCGGGCCGTAACGTGCTGGCCGCGCTGCAGGCGCGGGGCGTGGACGCGCATGCTATCGATGGCATTCCGGCGCTGCTCGATGCGGTACGCGCCGGCCACTTCGCCCGCGTCTTCAACATTCTGCACGGCGGTGGCGGCGAGAACGGCGAGTTGCAGGGCGCGCTGCAGTCGTTGCGCGTTCCGTTCACCGGTTCCGGCGTGCTGGGTTCGGCGCTGTCGCTGGACAAGATCCGCGCCAAGCTGGTGTGGCAGTCGCTCGGTCTGCCCACGCCGCGTTTCAAGGCGCTGCCGCGCGGCGCGGATGTGCATGCTGCCGCGCGCGAAATTGGCTTCCCGCTGATCGTGAAGCCGGCGTGGGAAGGTTCCAGTGTCGGTATCTACGCGCGTATTCGACGAGAAGCGATCTGGACGCCGCCGTCGAACTCGCCCAGAAGTACCCCGGCGACCTGCTGATGGAAACATTGATCGAGGGCGGCGAGTACACCGTCGGCGTGCTCGGTCGTCAGGTGTTGGCGACGATCAACATCGTGCCGAAGGGCGAGTACTACGACTACAACGCGAAGTACATCGCCGAAGACACCCAGTACCTTTGCCCGGGCCTGCAGGGAGACGCTGAGCGCGAGATGCAGGCGCTGGCGCTGCAGGCGTTCGACGCGCTGGCCTGTTCCGGCTGGGGCCGTGTCGACGTCATGCGCGACAAGCAGGGTCGCAACTGGCTGCTGGAAGTAAACACCGCGCCAGGCATGACCTCGCATTCGCTGGTGCCCAAGGCCGCTGCGGTGGCGGGCATCGACTACCAGACCCTGTGCTGGCGCGTGCTGGAAACGAGCTTCCGGGAGGGCGTGTGAGGGGAACCATTCGCCTCGTTGCCTGGTGTCTGGCCATCGCGCTCGTGGCGCTGCCGATCGTCGGCGTGCTGCGCGGATGGTTTGCGGCCAATCGTTGGCCGGTGACCCAGTTGACGGTGCAAGCCGAGTTCAAGCATGTGACGCCGGACGAACTCCGCGCAGTCGTCATGCCGCGACTCGGCAAGGGTTTCTTTGCGCTCGATCTCGATGGCGTGCAGAAGGCCGTGGCGGCGCTGCCATGGGTGGAGTCGGTGGAGGCGCGCAAGCGCTGGCCCGACACGCTCGTGCTGCGCATCTACGAACGCCAGCCGTTCGCGCGCTGGAACGAGAAACAGCTGATCAGCCGCCAGGGCCTGGTGTTCGACGTGCCGGACGTGTCGGCCAATGCGGACCTGCCGGACCTGCGCGGCCCGGATGCACGCCTGGCCGAAGTGGTGAGCTTCTACGCCGAAACGCAGAAGGCCTTCGCCAATACGCATTTGAAAATCACCGGTGTCGCGCTTACCGATCGCGGCAGCTGGAGTCTCACCACGAACAGCGGCGCGCAAATCGTCCTGGGCGATCGCGACCAGGCCGGTCGCCGCCTGCGCCGCTTTCTCGATGTCTACCCGCAGCTGATGGCCGGCCATAACGAGGGCTTTGCCTATGCCGATCTTCGCTACACCAATGGATTTGCCGTTCGATGGCCGCCGCAGGCGAGCGCTGTGAACGCTGGAGGCACGCCCCGCACATGAAGACCAAGAACGATAAACAGCTGGTGGTCGGCCTCGATATCGGCACCTCGAAAGTGGTGGCGATCGTGGGCGAGTACGAGCCGGGCGAACCGATCGAGGTGATCGGTATCGGCACGCACGTCTCGCGCGGCATGAAGCGCGGCTCGGTGGTCGATATCGAATCCACCGTTCACTCCATCCAGCGGGCGGTCGAAGAGGCCGAGCTGATGGCGGGCTGCGACATCCGCTCGGTGTACGCCTCGATTTCCGGCAGCCACCTGGAAACCAAGAACTCGCACGGCACCGCAGCCATCCGTGATCGCGAAGTGACGCCGGGCGACCTGGACCAGGTGCTGGAAGCCGCCAGCGCGGTGGCGATTCCGGCCGACCGCAAGGTTCTCTATAAGGAGTCGCAGGAATACCGCATCGACGGTCAGGATGGCATCCGCTCGCCGGTGGGCATGAGCGGCGTGCGCCTGGAAGCGAGCGTGCACCTGGTCACCGGTGCCGCGGCAGCGGTGCAGAACATCAGCAAGTGCATCCAGCGCTGCGGTCTCACCGTGGACGAGCTGGTGCCCTCCGCCGTGGCCAGCGCCAAGTCGGTGCTTACTGACGACGAACGCGAGCTGGGCGTGTGCCTGGTGGATATCGGCGCCGGCACCACCGACATCGCCATCTATACGCAGGGCTCGATCCGCTACACCAAGTCGCTGCCGGTCGGCGGCGATCAGGTCACCAACGATATCGCGTACGGCGTGCACACGCCGACCGCGCATGCCGAGGAGATCAAGATCAAGTACGCCTGCGCGCTCGCGCAGCTGGCCCATGCCGAAGAAACCATCCAGGTGCCCAGCGTGGGCGATCGCCCGCCGCGTCGCCTGGCTCGCCAGTCGCTGGCGCAGTCGGTGCAGGCCCGCTACGAGGAAATCTTCGAGATGGTGCAGGACGAGCTGCGCCGCTCCGGTTACGAAAGCCTGGTGGCGGCTGGCGTGGTGCTCACCGGCGGCGCTTCCCGCATGGAAGGCGCGCTGGAGCTGGCCGAGGAGATCTTCCACAAGATGGTGCGCATCGGCGTGCCGCAGCACGTCAGCGGCCTGGGTGAGGTCGTGGCCAATCCGCTGCATTCCACCGGCGTGGGCCTGCTGCTGCATGGCGCGCGCGCCGGCGGCATGCGCGCGAGCGGCCAGACCGGCGGCAGCGTGGGCGGCCTGGTCGACAAGTTGCGTGGCTGGATTACCAAGAATTTTTGATTTGGGCAGGGCATGAGGCCTAGCCAAGGACGAATGGATGTTCGTCCGCCACCTCGGGGCGACAGGGAACGTTAGCGCCCGCGGTTACAACGACAACGATGCTCTACGGAGGACGGGAAATGTTTGAACTCATCGAAAAACTCGCACCGAACGCAGTAATCAAGGTCATCGGCGTGGGCGGCGGTGGTGGTAATGCCGTGGCACACATGCTCAATGCAAACATTGATGGCGTCGAATTCGTCGTCGCCAACACCGACTCGCAAGCCATGAAGAGCTGTGGCTCGCGTACGCACCTGCAGTTGGGTGCCAATGTCACCAAGGGTCTGGGTGCCGGCGCCAACCCGGAAGTGGGTCGCCAGGCTGCCCTGGAAGATCGCGAGCGCATCGAGGAAATGCTCGAAGGCGCGGACATGGTGTTCATCACCGCCGGCATGGGCGGTGGCACGGGTACGGGTGCTGCGCCGGTGGTGGCTCAGCTGGCCAAGGAGAAGGGCATCCTTACGGTGGCCGTGGTCACCAAGCCGTTCCCGTTCGAAGGCCGTCGCCGCATGCAGGTGGCCCTCAAGGGCATCGAGGACCTCTCGCAGCACGTGGATTCGCTGATCACCGTGCCCAACGAGAAGCTGCTCTCCGTGCTCGGCCGCGAAGTGACCCTGCTCAACGCCTTCAAGGCAGCCAATGACGTGCTGCAGGGCGCCGTGCAGGGCATCGCCGACCTGATCACCGCCCCAGGCCTGATCAACGTCGACTTTGCCGACGTGCGCACCGTCATGTCCGAAATGGGCATGGCGATGATGGGTTCGGGCACTGCCCGTGGCGATGACCGTGCCCAGGCTGCGGCCGAAGCCGCCATCAACAACCCGCTGCTGGAAGACGTCAACCTGAACGGCGCCTGCGGCATCCTGGTCAATGTGACGGCCGGTCCGAACCTGACCATGCGCGAATTTGACGAGATCGGTCGCATCATCCATGACTTCGCCAGCGAAGACGCCACCGTGGTCATGGGTACCTCACTCGATCCGGAAATGCAGGACGACGTCCGCGTCACCGTGGTAGCCACCGGCCTCAACCGCGCCACGGCCCGTCAGCCGATCCGCCCGGTGGTGACCCAGCAGGTGGAAATGCGCCAGCGTCCGCGTCCGGTGGTGTTGCGTACCGGTACGGGTAATGAAGTGGTCGATTACGCCCAGCCCGAACAGGTCACCAGCAGTCGGGTGGAAGCCACCGCGTCGGCCAAGAGCGCCGATCCAAGCTTCGACTACCTCGACATCCCGGCCTTTCTGCGCCGTCAGGCCGACTGATAAAGCTGACAAGGCAAATAATTTGAAGAAAAATTGAACAAAACGCCGATTTCACTTGTCAGTGACAAATCGCAAACCGTTTCGCTCAGGTGAAACGGTAGTTGCGAGGGCTTTCGTCAAGGGACGTGTAGCCCGACAGACGCTGATCGGCGTTCGTTCTTGAGTGAGCAAGGCTTCAACGACCATGCCTCAGGGATGGCGCATGACCCGCCGGGAAGTGACTCCAGGCGGGTTCAGCGTCCCGCTACCGGATCCCGTCCCGGTGGCGGGGCGCTGCGTTCGAATTAAGTTGTTGAAGATATTAGGAAAATTCCTGTGAACCCCATGAGTGGAAATCACTCGTGAATGAAAGGAACATGAAAGGGTGAACAGGGTGTGCGGGGCGAATTGGCTTTTCACAGGTTAAGACTGTGTTAGCATCGCTCCCCTAATTTGGCTGCTGCCCCTTACAGGTACCAAAAAAATGATCAAGCAGCGTACGCTCAAGAACATCATTCGCGCCACCGGCGTCGGTCTGCATACCGGCGACAAGGTGTACATGACGCTCCGCCCCGCTGCCCCGAATACGGGCATCGTGTTTCGTCGTACCGATCTGAACCCGCCGGTTGAAATTCACGCTCGTCCCGACAACGTCGGTGACACGCGTCTTTCCACCACGCTGGTCAATGGCGATGTCCGCGTTTCCACGGTAGAGCATCTGCTCTCCGCGATGGCAGGCCTGGGCATCGACAACGCTTACGTCGACCTGTCCGCTCCTGAAGTGCCGATCATGGACGGCAGCGCCGGTCCCTTCGTGTTCCTGCTGCAGTCCGCGGGTATCGAAGAGCAAAACGTTGCCAAGCGCTTCATCCGCATCAAGAAGCCGATCAAGGTGCAAGAAGGCGACAAGTGGGCCACGTTTGAACCGTTCGAAGGTTTCAAGGTGGGCTTCTCGATCGAGTTCAACCATCCGATCATCAGCAAGCGCACCTCCAAGGCGGAGATCGATTTCTCCACCACCTCGTTCGTGAAGGAAGTCAGCCGTGCACGCACGTTTGGTTTCATGCGCGATATCGAGATGCTGCGCGAACACAACCTCGCGCTCGGCGGCTCGATGGACAACGCCGTGGTGCTGGACGACTACCGCGTGCTGAACGAAGACGGCCTCCGTTACGAGGACGAGTTCGTCAAGCACAAAATCCTCGACGCCATCGGCGACCTGTATCTGTTGGGTCACAGCCTGGTGGGCGCGTACTACGCGCACAAGTCGGGTCACGAGCTCAACAACAAGCTGCTGCGCACCCTGATGGCTGACGCCACCGCATGGGAAGAAGTGAGCTTTGCGGACGATCCGGCCACCTCGCCGATCTCCTATGCGCACCCCGCGCAGGCCATCTGACGCTGTAAGTCCGCGTCAAACCTGAACAAACTAAACGGCCGCGCCCTCGGGACGCGGCCGTTTGTTTTGTGATATACCTCCCGCCTTCCATTGGCAGCTGTTCACGTTCTGATGACATCTCTGTCTTTCAGGTCCGTGGGGGCATGGTATAAACCCAAGTACGCCGACTCCCGGGTCGGCGTGGGGGAAGTACGGCAATGGCGTCAGGGGGAAGTGAGAAAGCCGTCAGCGGCTAGCTCTGTTCTTCCTGGCGGGAATCAGATTCTTCGGCGACGGACGCCAGCCCAAGGAACAGTTCCCGTAATTCGGGGTCTGTGGTTGAGGTCGCGGCGGCTCTCAAGTGAGAGGCAGCGGCTTTTGAAAGCGGTTTTGACCAATCCGGCACGATTTCTGTCGGTGGTGGGGGGGCCACTTTCACGGTGACTGAACTGGCGTACGTGCCCACGGCGCGTGCGGTCGAGAGGATTTGTGCCTGGAGAAGGCGCAGCCTCGCGGCCAGAGCTGGGGAGGGAGCCAGAAAAATGAGGCGGCCGTCTTTCAGGTTGGCAAAGCGAACCTGTTCTCGGAGTGGTGACGGTAACGTCTGGCGCAGTGCACGATCCAATGCATCCAGCTCACGGGCTTTGCGAGCCAGCGAGGCAATAGGGCCGAACTCGATGACGGGCTTTAGTCCGGAACCGGTGCGGCGGGAAGGCGGTGGAGCGTCGCGCTGCATGGATGCCGACATCTTCGACGTAGTAAAAACATGCAGATCATACTTGTGTCACGCACCAAAAAGGTGCCGAAAACCCTGAATCTCGCCGATCGGCGCTTGCGCTATCGACTGGTGGGCATGGCGGCGGCTGCGGTGCTTGGCTGTGCCGGCCTGGGAGCAGCGGTGGCCATGGTGGTGGCCAGTCCACGCGACCGGGCACTATCGGAAATCCGTCATCTGCGCCAACAGGTCGAGCAGCAGAATCAGCAGCTGGGCGGGGTGCGCAAAGACGCCCAGCGCGATATTGACGCGCTCGCCGTCAAGCTCGGCCAGCTCCAGGCGCAGTCCACCCGGCTCAACGCCCTGGGCGAGAGACTGACCCAGGTCGGCAAGCTCGACGATGGCGAGTTCAATTTCGACGAACAGCCCGCCGTCGGTGGTGTCGAGGACTCGGCCGACAGCAGCTATGCGCTGCCCCAGACGCTCAATGCCAGCATCGATCAGCTGACCAGCCAGTTCGACAGCCAGCAGGCGCAGTTGTCCGCGCTGCAGAGCCTGTTGCTTGACGCCAAGATCGAATCGAATCTCAAGCCGACTGGGATGCCGGTCGAGGGTTATATCTCCTCTTATTTCGGTGGTCGTCCCGACCCGTTCAGTGGGCATAGCGCGTACCACACCGGATTGGACATCTCCGCGCCCAAGGGCACGCCAGTGCACGCCGTGGCCGAAGGTATGGTCACCTATGCGGGCGAGCGCAGTGGCTACGGCGAGGTCATCGAAATCGACCACGGTAACGGCTACATGACCCGCTATGCCCATAACAGCATGCTCGAGGTGCGGCCTGGGCAGCGCGTGCACGTGGGTGACGTCATCTCTGAAGCCGGCTCGACCGGTCGCTCCACCGGCTCGCACGTGCATTTTGAGGTCTGGTACAAGGGCCGCGTGGTCAACCCGCTGGCTTTCGTGAAAAACCACCGCTGAGCGGCGCGCCCAAACGCGGCCTGACCGCCCTTGAAAGCCCTGGCGCCTGGCGCCACTCCAATGCTGGGACGATGATCGGGGGAATTTGCCAGACCGGCTTCAAGGCCGGCGAGGCGTGGTTGGCGCCGACCGGCGTCTGCGGCGTGGTGGCGTTTGGGATAGCCCGCCGACCCTAGTATCATCAATCCTTTCGTCCTGCCCGGGTTCGCCTGGGCGGGCGGCTCATGAATCCTGATCCGGAAGATCGATGCTCAATCGTGCCCTGACGAGCCTTTTTGGTAGCCGCAATGAACGCGTGCTGCGCCAGCTCTCCAAAAATGTAGCCCGTATCAACGCGCTGGAATCCGAATTCGAGAAGCTGAGCGACGAGGCGCTGCGCGCCAAGACCGAGGAATTCAAGCAGCGCGTCGCCGGCGGCGAGTCGCTGGACAAGCTGCTGCCGGAAGCTTTCGCCGTCGTCCGTGAAGGCGCCAAGCGCGTGCTCGGCATGCGCCATTACGACGTCCAGATGATTGGCGGCATGGTGCTCCATTCCGGTCGCATCGCCGAAATGCGCACGGGTGAGGGCAAGACCCTGGTCGCCACGCTGCCGGTGTATCTGAACGCGCTGGAAGCCAAGGGCGTCCACGTGGTGACGGTGAACGACTACCTGGCTCGCCGCGACTCCGGCCAGATGGGCAAGCTGTACGACTTTCTGGGCTTAAGTACGGGCGTGGTGTGGCCGGGCATGGATCACGCCGACAAGCATCAGGCGTACTCGGCCGACATCACCTACGGCACCAACAACGAATTCGGCTTCGACTACCTGCGCGACAATATGGCGCTCAGCAAGGACCAGCGCTACCAGCGCGGCCTGCACTACGCCATCGTCGACGAAGTGGACTCGATCCTGATCGATGAAGCGCGTACGCCGCTGATCATCTCCGGCCCGGCCGAGGATTCTCCGCAGTTGTACATCGCGGTGAACAAGATCGTCCCCAAGATGATCCGCCAGGAAAAGGAAGATTCCGCCGGCGATTATTTCGTCGACGAAAAGCAGAAGCAGGTTCACCTGTCCGAAGAGGGCATGTCGCACGCGGACGAGTTGCTGCGCGAGGCGGGTGTCATTGCGGCCGACAGCGGCCTGTACGACTCCTCGAACCTCGCTGTTGTGCACCATCTCAACGCAGCGCTACGCGCCAATGCGATCTATCACCGCGACGTGGACTACATCGTGCGTGATGGCGAGGTGGTGATCGTCGACGAATTCACCGGCCGTACGTTGCCGGGTCGTCGCTGGTCCGATGGCCTGCACCAGGCGGTGGAAGCGAAGGAAGGCGTGCCGATTCAGCGCGAGAACCAGACGCTGGCCACGGTGACGTTCCAGAACCTGTTCCGCATGTACAAGAAGCTGTCCGGCATGACCGGTACGGCTGATACCGAGGCCTACGAATTCCAGCAGATTTACGGCCTGGAAGTAGTCGTCATTCCGACCCACAAGCCGATGATCCGCCAGGACAACGCCGACATGGTGTTCCTGGGCCAGGAAGTGAAGTACAAGGCGGTGATCGAGGACATCAAGGATTGTCACAAGCGCGGTCAGCCCGTGCTGGTGGGCACCACCTCGATCGAAGTCTCCGAGCTGCTGTCGGATCTGCTGCGAAAGGACAAGATTTCGCACGAAGTGCTCAACGCCAAGCAGCATGAGCGCGAAGCACACATCGTGGCGCAGGCCGGCGCGCCGGGCTCCGTTACCATCGCCACCAACATGGCTGGTCGCGGCACCGACATCGTGCTGGGCGGCAGCCTCGAGGCGGCGCTAGCCGCACTGCCGGAAGGTGCGAGCGACGCCGATCGTACCCAGGCCAAGGCTGACTGGAAGAAGCGTCACGAGCAGGTGCTCGCCGCTGGTGGCCTGCACATCGTGGGTACCGAGCGTCACGAATCGCGTCGCATCGACAACCAGCTGCGTGGCCGTTCGGGCCGCCAGGGCGACCCGGGCTCCTCGCGCTTCTACCTGTCGCTGCAGGACAACCTGCTGCGCATCTTCGCCGGCGATTGGGTTGGCCGCTGGATGCGCATGTTCGGCATGAAGGAAGACGATGCGCTGGAAGATCGCATGGTCAGCCGCCAGATCGAGAAGGCGCAGCGCAAGGTCGAGCAGCACAACTTCGACATCCGCAAGCACCTGCTGGAATTCGACGACGTCGCCAACGACCAGCGCAAGGTGATCTACCGCCAGCGCGACGAGCTGCTGGAAGTGGACGACGTCTCCGACACCATCGCCGACGTGCGCGACGACGTGGTCACCGATGTGGTGCGCCGCCACGTGCCGGCCGACAGCATCGACGAGCAGTGGGATATCGCCGGTCTCGATCGCGAGCTGGAGAGTGAATTCGGCCTGTCGCTGGAGCTCAAGCACTGGATCGAGCAGCAGCATGAGATCGACGACAAGATGATTCTCGAGCATGTGCGTGAAGGTGCTGAGCAACTGTTCAAGGCGAAGGAGCAGCAGCTCGGTGCCGAGACGATGCGCCAGCTCGAAAAGCACATCATGCTGAGCGTGGTCGACAACGCCTGGAAGGAACACCTGGCGAGCATGGATTATCTGCGTCAAGGCATCTATCTGCGCGGCTATGCGCAGAAGCAGCCCAAGCAGGAGTTCAAGCGCGAGTCGTTCGAACTGTTCTCCAGCATGCTCGATCGCATCAAGACCGAAGTGGTGCAGATGTTGGCGCGCGTTCGCGTGCGCAGCGAAGAAGAAGTCGCTGCCATGGAAGCCGAGCAGCAGCGGATGGCCGAGCGCCTGCAGCGCCAGATGCTGGCGAGTGGCGGCGGCGCGCCCGTGGGTGCACTGGGCGCAGATGCCGAGACCCTGGCGGCGGGCAGCATGATCGCACCGCCGGCAGCGCAGCAGGAAGGCCCGCGCGTCGGTCGCAATGACCCGTGCCCCTGTGGCTCAGGCAAGAAGTACAAGCATTGCCACGGTCAGCTGACCTGATGAAAAACCCCGCCTAGGCGGGGTTTTTTTTGGGGGCTCCGGCCTTCCCTGTAGGAACGCACCCTATACGCGACCGCAGCGCTACGTCTTCACCCGCGGTTGCGGGTTTTCACCGGAAAACCGGATGTCTCCGCTCTGTCGGCTTGTCGCGCACAGGGTGCGCTCCTACACAAGCCAGGTCAGTCGCCGCCACCGGGTGGGCGCTTGCGATAGGGCTCGGCGTCGACCGTGATGTACTGCGGCTCCTCGGTATCCAGCCGCAGCGCAGTGAGCTGGCCACCCCACACGCAGCCGGTATCGATCGCATGGATGCCCATGCCCGCGAAGCGACCCAGCGCCGACCAGTGGCCGCACACGAAGCGGGTGTCGCGGCGTCGCATGCCGGGCACTTCGAACCACGGGTACATGCCAGGCTTTTGCGTGCCCGGCATGCCCTTGCTTTCGAAATCGATGCGGCCCTGCACGTCGCAATAGCGCATGCGTGTCAGTGTGTTGATCGAGGCGCGCATGCGCTCGATGCCTTGCAGGCGGCTGTTCCACGCGGCGGGACGATTGCCGAACAGGTTCTTGAGCAGGCGCGGGTGGCGTGGGCTGCCCAGCTCGCGCTCGATTTCCTGCGCGGAACGCTGTGCCTGGCGAAGTGTCCACGACGGGGCAAGTCCGGCATGCACCATGGTCCAGTTGAGCTGTTCGTCGTGATGCAGCAGTTTCTGCGAACGCAGCCACTCCATCAGCACGGGAGCGTCATCGGCAAACAACACCTCACGCAGTTCCGGGTTGACCTTGGACTGGGCCTCGGGCCGCCGTTGGGCGATAGCCAGCAGGCTAAGGTCGTGATTGCCCAGGGTCACCACGGCCTGCTCGCGCAAGCTGTGGATCAATCGCAGGGTTTCCAGCGACTGGCCGCCGCGATTCACCAGGTCGCCGCAAAACCACAGGCGGTCGCTGGAGGGATCGAAGCGGAGCTTATCGAGGAGGCGTTGGAGTTCGGGATAGCAGCCCTGCACATCGCCGATTGCATACGTAGCCATCAGTGCAGCGTACGTGGGATGGACAGCGTGAACGGCGGTATCGGCGCCTCGAAATGAGTGCCGTCGTCGGCCAGCATCTGGTAGCTACCCTGCATGACGCCCACGGCGGTTTCGAGTACGGCGCCGGAGGTGTATTCATACTCGTCGCCGGGACGAATCCACGGCTGCTCGCCGACAACTCCCTCGCCGGTAACCTCTTCCACCTTGCCATTGGCGTCAGTGATGACCCAATGGCGCGTCAGCAGGCGAGCAGGCATGTCGCCTGCGTTATGCAGAGTGATCGTGTAGGCGAATACGTAGCGGTTGTCGCCGGGACGAGACTGATCGGGGACAAAGCGGGGTTCGACCTGCACGTCGATCGTGTAGGAAGATCTTTCGTTCATGTCGCGATTGTAAGGGTAGACGTCGCGCATAGGTGAAGCATGCCTGCGACGGGCTGAACATGCAGACAGCACGGGATCAGTCGATGGTGACCTTGGCCAGGCGCACATAGTCGTGGGGCGACAGCGTCTCCGCGCGCGCCTTGGGATCCACGTCTGCGGCCATGATCGCGTTGGCGTCCATAACGTGCTTGAGCGCGTTGCTGAGGGTTTTGCGACGTTGCGCGAACGCCGCCTTCACGATGGCATACAGTCGATCCGGATTGGCGTCGTGCAGCTGATCGGGCGCGAGTGGCACCAGCCGTACCACTGCCGATTCCACCTTCGGTGGTGGCCGAAATGCGCCGGGCGGCACGTTGAATAGCGGCACCACGTTGCAGACCAGCTGCAGCATGACCGACAGGCGCCCATAGACTTTGCTGCCCGGTTCGGCCGCCATGCGGTCGACCACTTCCTTTTGCAGCATGAAGTGCATGTCCTGGATGGCCGCGGCATGCTCGACGCAGTGAAACAGTATGGGGCTGGAGATGTAATAGGGCAGGTTGCCGGCTACACGCAGGCGCTCCACGCCATGGCGATGCGCCAGCGCGGTGAAATCCACCTTGAGCACGTCCGAATGAATGATGCTCAGCTCTCCCACGCTCGCAGCGCGGGCCTTCAGATCGGGGATCAGGTCGGTATCCAGTTCGATCGCAGTGAGCTTGCCTGCAGCGGCTAGCAGCGGCAGGGTCAGCGCGCCCTCGCCGGGGCCGATCTCCACCACGAAATCGTCCGCACGAGGTGAGATCGCGCTGACGATGCGCTCGATATAGCGCTTCTCGTGCAGGAAGTGCTGGCCAAAGCTTTTCTTGGGGCGGGCGTTCATGAGGTTCCTTGGGCTAGGGATCCACCCTCGTGCCGCCCAGGCAGGAGGGTGGTGGGCTGGCTGGCGGTGCGACGTGCTACCAGATCCAGCGCCATGCGGGCCGCCGCGATCAGGCTGGCCGGATCCCCCCGGCCGGTGCCGGCCAGGTCCAGGGCGGTGCCATGGTCTACGGAGGTGCGGATGAAGGGCAGGCCCAGGGTGAGGTTGACGGTGCGGTCGAAGGCTTCGCTCTTGAGCACGGGTAGCGCCTGGTCGTGATACATCGCCAGCACTGCGTCGTAGCGCTCCCGCTGGGCGGGTACGAACGCAGTATCAGCAGGCAGCGGACCGAGCAGTTGCATGCCTTCGTCGCGCAGGCTGTCCAGCAGGGGAATGATCGTATCGATCTCCTCGCGGCCCAGGTGGCCACCTTCACCGGCATGCGGATTGAGGCCGAGCACGGCAATGCGCGGAGCGGCCAGGCCGAACTTGTCGCGCAATTCAGCATGGACGATGCGCAGCACCCGGCCCAGCGTGTCGCGGGTGATCGCGCCGGGCACGGCCGACAAGGGCAGGTGGGTGGTGGCAAGGGCGACGCGCAGCTCAGGGCTGGCCAGCATCATGACCACGTCGGCGTGGACGCGCTCGGCAAAGAATTCAGTGTGGCCGCTGAAGCGAATGCCGGCCTCATTGATCGACGACTTCTGCAGTGGCGCCGTGACCACGGCGGCGTAGCGCCCGGCCATGCAGCCATCGGCGGCTTCGGCCAGCGTGGCCAGCACGTGGCGTGCGTTGCGTGGATCGGGCTGGCCGGGCACTTCCTCGGCACCCAGCGGCACGTGGTGGACACGCAGCGTGCCGGGGCGTCGCTCATGCAACGGCGCGTCATCGTCATCCAGCAGCTCGATGGCCTGCCCGCAGCGTTGGGCGGCGCGCACTAACAGGTTCCGATCGGTCACCGCAACGAAATTGGCCGCCAGCGGACTGGCGGCCAATCGGATCAGCAGTTCCGCACCGATGCCCGCCGGCTCACCCGCGGTGACGGCAAGCCGGGGCAGGGCATGGCTGTTCAATGGGACCTCAGGAGGACTTGTTGCCCTGCTGCGCCTGGTTGGGATCGCGCAGCTCGGGCACCAGGACGTTCACGTAGGCACTGGAACGCATTTCGCGCAGGTAGTCGTCATAAGCCTGTTCTGCCTTGCGATTGCCAATGGCCTGACGGGCCTGGTTGCGCGCCATTTCGTCAGTGCGATCGCTCTGGCGGGTTCCCAGGCGCTCCAGGACGTGCCAACCGGCTTCGCTCTGGAACGGCTCGGAGACCTGGTCGTCCTTCAGCTCGCCGACATGCTGGCCGATGATGGTGCCCCAGTCGCCCTGCATGAACCAGCCCATGTCACCGCCATTGTTGGCGGTGGTGTCGTCCTTGGAGTTTTCCTTGGCCAGCTTGGCGAAGTCCGCATGCTTGTTGACGATCTGGTTGTACAGATCCTGCGCCTTCTGGTGGGCCTGCTCCGGCGTCAGCAGCTCGCTGGGCTTGATCAGGATCTGGCGGGCATGGAACTCCTGCACCACCTGGCGACTGGGCTGGCGTTGCTCGATCAGCTTGAGGATATGGAAGCCGGTGGGGCCGCGCATGGCCGGGCTGACGTCGCCCGGCTTCATGTTGCCCACCGCATCGGCGAACGCCGGCGGGATCTCATCCATGCGGCGCCAACCCAGATCGCCGCCCTCGAGGGCGTCCTGGGCGTCGGAGTAGCGGATGGCTGCGGCGTGGAAGTCCATGCCGCCATTGATGGCGGCGATGGCCTGCGCGGCCTTCTCCTGGGCAGCCTTGATGTCTGCGGCGCTGGCTCCGGTCGGCAGACTGATCTGGATATGGGACAGATGGATTTCGCCCGCCTTGTAGGACGGACTGGCCAGCATGTTATTGATTTCGCTGTCGGTAATGTTCACCTGGTCACGGATGACGCTGTCATGCAGGCGCTGCACCACCAGCTGATCGGACAGCTGTTTGCGGAAAGCGGCAAAGCTGGAGCCTTCCTGCTCCACCGCGGCACGCAGCTGCTCGGGCGTCATCTTGTTCTGCTGGGCCACGGCATTGACGGCCTGGTCGACATCGGCGTCGGAGACGCGGATGCCCTGGTCGTCGGCGCGCTGCACCTGCAGCTTCATCAGGATGAGACGGTCCAGCACCTGGCGCTGCAGCACGTCCATCGGGGGCAGCTGGCCGGGATTGCTGGCGTACTGCTGCTGTACCGAGCGCACCGCCTCGTTCAGCTCGCTCTGCAGGATCACGCCGTCGTCCACCGCCGCCACGATACGGTCAAGCGGCTGGTTGCCCGTGGCGGCCTGGGGCAGCAACTGGGCATGGGTGGGCATGGCGGTCGCGGTGGCGACCGCGAGCAGGAACAACGCGAGGGGCTGCTTCATCAGACGGGGGCCTTCGATCGCCAAGGGCGATAGGGAAGTTATTGATAACCAAGAATACCATTGCGCAGGGCGTTTTCCGACTCGCCGGTGAACTGGCCCATGCCCTTGAACTCGATTTCGAACATGATGGCGGTGTTGCTCGAGCCTACCGCCGTGGTGTAGTCGTACGTGTTCACATAGCGCCGCCCGATCAGGCGCAGCGCCACGCAGCAGCTGTCGTACTCCACGCCGGCCAGGGCCTCGATGGTCTTCTTGTCGAGCACCGAATAGGTCCAGTGCGTCAACAGTTTCCAGCGGTCGTTGAGGGGATAGACCAGCGAAGCGTCATATTGTTCCAGCAAGGGCAGGGTGCTGCCCGGCGTGCGACGGTAGCGATACGAGAAATTGAAAATACCGCCGTCGGCAACGCGTTTTTCGAGCGTGATGGCGCCCAGGTCGGTGAGGTCGGTATTGGGATTCCACTGGTACTGCGAGGTCACGCGCCAGTCGTCATTGAGCTGGGTGCTGAAATCGACCGCGTAGTCCGAGCCCGACCAATTGGTCGGGACGGGAACCGTGGTGTTGCTGTTGGGAACCTGTACTTCCTGCTGCGTGAAGTAGCGGATCTGGCCGAAGCTGGCGGACAGGCGTTCCACACCGTTGTCGTCGAGCAGGCGCGTGGTCAGCATCGCGCTGAGGTTGTTCGCATTGATCTGTCGGTCAGCGCCCGAATAGGTATTGGGCGTGAACAACTGCCAGGTGTCGAACGACATCAGGTTGGTGTCGAACAGCGGGATATTGTTCTGGTCGCGGTAGGGTACGTACAGGTAATACAGGCGCGGCTCGAGTGTCTGCGTGTAGCTGCTGCCGAATAGCGAGGTGTTGCGGTCGAAGATCAGGCCGCTGTCGACGCTGACTACGGGCAGCGACCGGCTCGGGGAGCTGGTGTTGAAAGGCGAGCTCTGACCCTGCGTGAGCAGACCGGAGTAGCCGTACTGCTGATAGTTGCCAATAAGCTCGTAACCCGTGTAACGGTAGGCTACCTTGGGCTTGACGAACCAGGCCGCGCCCTGGAAGTCCGCGCCAATATAGGGGTAGAGATCCAGGCGGTTGCCTTCGACCACGTTGTCCTTGCGGAATGCGACCGCCTCGGCATCGGCGCCGGCTTCCAGCCAGTTGTTGAACGGCATGGTTACGTTGAAGTGGGCACGCGGCCAGCGCTTGTACTGCACCACGGTATCGGGCAGGTCGGGGTCCACGTTCTGGTAATAGTCCGCGCCAAACTGGGCGTTCCAGTAAGTCTTGCCCCACATGCCGCCGCCCACGACATACGTGCTGGAGGTCAGCGTGCCGATCGACGCGGTGTACAAGTCGTTGCCGAAGTCGCGCAGGTAGCCGGAGTCCGAGGCGCGATTGATACTGGTGGTGAAGTTCCACGGACCATACAGGTGCGTGAGGTCGTTGAGCTTGAACAGGTAGCGGTCCGAGCCCTGGGTGTTCTGCAGCGAGCCTGGGTCGGTCTCGCCGCGGTCGTTGGGCAGGTATTCGAGATTCATCTGGCCGGTGCTGCCCGGCACCACGTAGCGGAACTCGCCCGCCAGCATCACGCCGCGATCCGTATAGATACGCGGGTCCAGCGTGGCGTCATAGTTCGGCGCCAGGTTGAAGTAATAGGGCGTACTGAGCTCAAAGCCGCCGCGGCTGGTGTTGCCCACCGACGGGGTCAGGAAGCCGCTCTTGCGCTCATCGTTGATCGGGAAGGTGAAGGTCGGCGAGTAGAAGATGGGAATGCCGCCGAAGTACATGACTGCGTCGTGCGCCGTGCCTTCGCCGGTTTCCTTGTCCATGCGGATGTCCTTGGCATGGATTTCCCAGACGTGGTGGCCGACATCGCAGGTGGAATAGGTGGCAACCAGGTAGCGGCTGCGCTGGTCATCCAGCATCTGGCCCTGGGTGGCGACACCGTTGCCGCGACTGGTCAGCATCTGATAGCTGACGTTGTCTGCGATGGCGGTGCTGGCATCCTGGTTGCCGCGCATGTGATCGGAGGACACCAGCTGGCCGACCTCCTGGTAGCGCACGTTGCCGCGCGCATCGAAATCGGTGGTGTCGTCGTTGTAGTCGGTCACATCCGCCTGTATGCGCTGGTCGGCGCGATCGACCTTCACGTCGCCTTCCAGGTGATAGATCGACTGGTTGGAGCTGTCGACGCGCTGGGCGACGACATAAGTATTGGAGGTGTCGCGAACCGAGCTGTCCTTGCTCATGGTCGGGTCGTAGAAATCGAGCATGGCGTTGGGACGGCACATGCTGAAGTTGACCGGTCGGGGCGAACAGCGGAACGCGCCCAGCGGGCAGTTGGGGATCGGCTTCTCTTTGACGGCTACCGGCTGCACGGCGGGTTGTGGCTCCGCCTGGTCAGGCGCCGACTGGGCCTCGACCGGGCCGCCGAACAGGGCGAGAGCGGCAGCAACCGCCAGCAGGCGGCGCGGGGGCAGGTGGCGCGAAGGCAGCTTGAGCGTCACGATGGCAGTCTGTCGGCTGGGAAGGCTCGTAAAGCTATCAGAAAGCCTTCAAGGACGGCAGTTGGATATGACAAGGAGGGTTTCGGCGTGAGTCAGTGCCACCCCGATAAGGACCGATGCCTAGTGGCGTTGCGAACTGACTGCGAGCAATACGCCGTTTGCCGTTATTCGGCGACCGAGCCGCGTTTCGGTGGCGGGTGCTGTCGGCACAAGGCCGCAGGTACGTACGTTTGTGTTGGTTGTCGGACTCAGCTGGTCGCTTCGCCGGTCAAAAGCGATTCGCATTTTGGACATGTCTTTCCCGACAGCCCCAAGCCGACCGGCCTGTGCTATCGCATCAACTCGGTAGCGCTGGACTTCGTCGCGGGATGATGCGCCTGGGCGCGATCACTCCATCAGCGCAGACACATGCGCCGCGGCGCAAGCGGCCAGCGCCTGCAGGTTGTAGCCGCCCTCAAGGGTGGAGACCAGGCGGCCATTTGCGTGGGTGTGAGCGAGATCGAACAGGCGCTCGGTGATCCACGCGTAGTCCTCACTGCCCAGACGCAAGTCGGCCAGAGGGTCGAGGCGGTGCGCGTCGAAGCCGGCCGATACCAGCACGAGCTGCGGCTTGAAAGCCTGCATGCGGGGCAGCAGCACGCTGTCCCATAACTCGCGGAATTCGTAGGAACCCGCTCCGGGAGATAGCGGCGCGTTCACGATGTTGCCAGCCCCGCGCTCTTCCTCGCGCCCGGTGTCCGGGTACAGCGGCATCTGGTGGCTGGAGATGAACAGCACGCGGGGGTCGTTGGCGAAAATATCCTGCGTGCCATTGCCGTGATGCACGTCGAAGTCGGCGATGGCGACACGCTTGAGCCCGTGCTGGGCGATGGCGTGGGCGGCTGCCACGGCGACATTGTTGAACAGGCAAAAACCCATGGCCCGCTCAGGCGTGGCGTGATGGCCGGGCGGCCGCACCGCGCAGAAAGCCTGCCCGCCGCCCGCCATCACGGCGTCAACGGCTGCCACGGTGGCGCCGGCAGCGTGCAGAGCGGCATCTACCGAGCCGGGCGACATCAGGGTGTCTTCGTCGAGACGGATGGTGCCGCTATGCGGCCTGGTGGCGAGGATGCGGTCCACGTGCTCGGCCGTGTGCACACGCAGCAGCTGCTCACGCGTGACCCGGGGTGCCTCGATGCGATCGATCGCGGCGAAACGGTCCTGGTCCAGTGCCTGGAGCACGGCGCGAAGTCGCGCTGGCGATTCGGGTTGGTCGGCGCCAGGGTCGTGCTGCAGGCAACTGGAATGGGTGTAGAGCCGCAGCATGCAACCGGCTCTCAGGACGACTTGCGGCGACGCTCGTGCTGCCATAGCACCTCACCGTGGCCACTGGCGCGGGCCAGCACACGGGAGATCACGAACAGCAGATCGGAGAGTCGATTGAGATAACGCTGTGCCTGCGGGCGCACGTCTTCCACACGGGCCAGCGCGATCACCTCGCGCTCGGCGCGGCGACACACGGTGCGTGCGAGGTGACAGCAGGCCGCCGCCATGCCACCGCCCGGGAGGATGAAATCCTTCAGCGGCGGCAGCGGATCGTTGAAACCATCGAGTACCTGTTCCAGTCGGTCGATGTCGCGGTCCTCGACCATCGCCATGCCGGGAATGCACAGCTCGCCGCCAAGGTCGAACAGGTCGTGCTGCACCTGCGTGAGCACTTCGCGTACGGCGTCATCCACGCCGTCGGCGGCCAGCACCATGCCGATCGTGCTGTTGAGCTCATCGACCGTGCCATAGGCGCCGACCCGCAGCGAATCCTTGGCGACGCGCGAACCGTCGCCCAGTCCCGTGCTGCCATCGTCACCCGTGCGGGTATAGATCTTCGAAAGGCGATTGCCCACAAGCGACCTCAGGAACGCAGATCGCGCGGCGCGGCATGGCCGAGCGTACGTGACAGCTGGATCACCAGCACATGCAGCAGGGCGCCCATGCCGACATAGAACGCGGTGGTGGTGAGGAAGGGCAGGTACCAGTCGCCCATGTTCTCAAACCATGCGCTGAAGCTGCGCGGCTGCGGCACGTTCGCGCTGATCCAATAGAAGCTGCCGTTGGAGATGACATAGCAGGCCGCCTCGCTGACCAGCAGGGCGACTACGGCCATGCCGAGCGTGGACACCTGCAGTCCGCGCTGATAGCGAGCCAGCACGCTGCCACCCAGCCACAGGCTGAAGTAGGCGGGAATCAGGGCCCAGTAGGCGGGCGACACGCAGTAGTGGCTCCAGAAATCCTGGCCCTGGCCGCGGATCACCAGGTAGTCGACCAATACGGCTTCGACAATCAGCAGCGGGAACGCCCAGCGCGCCGAGCCGCGCAGCCAGAACCCGGCGAGGAAGAACACCGCCCAGGACGCATCTCGCACATCGTGATTGAACAGCGAGAGATGAATGCGGGTCACGGCCATCACCAAGGCGAGTGCCAGGAAGATGACCCACCGCTGGGTTCGCGTCATAGCCATGAGTTGCTCCAAGTGTTACGCAAAGCGCAGACGGCAAGTCTATCGCAATTGCCCCGCGATCAGCGCCTGGCCGGGCTGGGGTCTGGACGTCCACAGCGCGTATCATTCGGCGCCATGACTCCAGCATCGTCCCCAACCACTTCGTCTCAGACCGCTTCATCTCTGGATGTCGGAATGCAGCCGGTCCTTATCATTGGCGGCGGCCTGGTGGGAGCCAGCCTTGCTATCGCGCTCGATGCGGCAGGCGTGGACGCCGTCATGGTCGAGGCGGCTGCGCCCCGCATCGGCGAGCAGCCCAGTTACGACGAGCGCAACCTCGCGCTGGCTCGCGCCACCGTCAATGGCCTTGCGGCGATTGGTGTGTGGCCGCACGCCGTGGCACAGGCGACACCGATTCGTCACATCCACGTCACACGGGCCGGCGAGTTCGGCAGCGTGCGGATGGACGCCGCACGGCAGGGTGTCGACGCGCTGGGCTGGACCTTGCCAGCCCGCGAGCTAGGCGCTGCATTGCTGCGTCGGCTCGACGAGTGCACGCGACTGCGGCGGCTGGCACCGGCGCGGCTGGAGGCGCTGGAACCCCTGCCGAACGGTTGGCGTGCGCGCATCAGTACGGCGGAGGGTACGGTTGAGATCGATACGCCATTGCTGGTGGGTGCCGACGGTACGGCGTCGTTCGTACGCGAGCGCATCGGCATCGCCGCCGAGCAGCACGACTACCGGCAGACCTTGTTTGTATGCACCGTGACGCCGGAGCGCGACCACGGGCATCGTGCCTACGAGCGTTTTTCGGACAACGGCCCGGTCGCGCTGCTGCCGCTCGCCGGGCGTCGCTGTGGTTTGGTGCTCACCGTGCCCCGCGAAGAGGCCGATGCGGTGGCTGCACTCGATGACGACGGCTTCGTCGCCTTGGCGCAGCAGCGATTCGGCTGGCGGCTGGGGCGCTTGAGCCGGCCTGGGCGGAGGCATCCTTATGCGATCCAGCGCGTCGCCGCACGCGAGCTGGTGGCGCCGCGGGCGGTGCTGGTTGGCAATGCGGCGCAAACGGTTCACCCCATCGGTGCGCAAGGTTTCAACCTGGGCCTGCGCGATGCGCTGACGTTGGCCGAGCTGGTGGCTGGTGCCGCCGATCCGGGCGCCGAAGCACTGCTCGCCGACTACGTCGCCCGCCGAGTTCCTGATCGCGAGGGCACGATGACCATGAGTCATGGCCTGGTACGGCTGGCCTGTTTGCCGCTGCCTTTGCTTGGTCCGCTGCGTTCGATGGCCATGCTGGCGTTCGATCGCGTGCCACCACTGCAGCGTTTGATGGCGCGGCGCGGCATGGGCTTTCGTGGTGAGCCGCCGCGAGCGGTACTGGAGCGACTGCCATGAGCACGCTGACCAGCTCGCGTAGCGAGACCGCGCGTCGTCGTGGGCCTGCGCTGGATGTGGTGGTAGTCGGCGGCGGCATGGTGGGTGCGGCCGCCGCGCTTGCGTTGGCGCGTGCGGGGTTCGCCACCGCATTGGTCGAAGCACGCGCGCCGGGTGCATGGTCGGCGCAGGACGAAGTGGATCTGCGCGTGGTGGGTCTCGCGCCGTCGTCGATCGCGTTATTGCACGATCTGGGCGTTTGGACGTCCATCCGCGATTCGCGCGCGAGCCCGTACGCGCATATGCATGTATGGGATGCGGCCACTGGCGCGTCCATCGATTTTGATGCGGCGTCCGAAGGGCGAGATCTGCTTGGTTACATCGTCGAGAACAATCTCGTGCAGTGGCGCCTGTGGCAGGCCTTGGGAACGGCGGGTGTGCGTCGGCTTTGCCCGGCGCAGGTCCATGGCTATGAGGTGCTGGAAGATCGCGTGCAATTGGCGCTGAGTGGTGCCGAAACCGATACCCTCGCTGCACGATTGCTGGTGGCCGCCGACGGCGCGGGTTCGCCGTTGCGCGCCATGGCCGGTATCGAAACTCAGGGCCGCGATTACGCCCAACGCGGGGTGGTGGCGCATGTCAGCAGCGAGCGTCCGCACGAGGGCACCGCCTGGCAGCGTTTCCTCAGCAGCGGCCCGCTCGCGCTGTTGCCGCTGGCTGATGGGCGCAGCTCCATCGTGTGGTCGCTGCCGGAGCAAGAGGCGCAACGCATCATGGCGTTGGAAGATGAGGCGTTCCTCGATGAGCTGGGTGTCGCCAGTGACTTCCGGCTGGGGCGCATCACCGGCAGCACGCCGCGTGCAGCGTTTCCCCTCAAGCTACAGCTGGCGCAGAACTATCAGGCCGACCGCTTCGTCTTGCTAGGCGATGCAGCGCATACCGTGCACCCGCTGGCCGGGCAGGGCGTGAACCTGGGTCTGCGAGACGTGGCGGAACTGCGCGATACGCTGATCGAGGCGCGCGACGCAGGTCGGGATATTGCCGCTACCCACGTGCTGCGTCGTTATTCGCGGCGCAGGCGCAGTGCCGACACCCTGGATGCATTCGGCTTCGACGCGCTGGCGCGCGTCTATGCCTGGCAATCTCCCGCGCTGGTGGCGGCGCGGGGACTGGGCGTACGAGTTTTGGATCGCCTGGCGCCGATCAAGCAGAAGCTGGCGGGGCACGCAGCGGGGCGTTGAATCGTCGTGGTCTAGAACGCCACGGTCAGCGATGCGCCGGTGGTGTATAGCCAGGAAGCGTCGTAGCGGCCACCTTCGGTGGCGCGGCTGTATACGCCGCCGTTGAGGTAGGTCCCTCCTTTGAGTCGGGTGGCGAATACGCCGGCTTTGACGTTGACGTTGTCGGTCAGCTTGTATTTGCCGCCAAGACCCAGGGTCCAGGCATCGGTATACGGCAGTGCGATAAAGCCGGAAGGGTTGTTGTCCGCGCTGGCGGCCCCCTGTGTGAAACTCAGGTTCGCGCTTGCCGACAGTCGCGGCGTGAAGCTATGGCCGATACCTGCGGTGTAGGTCCATGCATCCTTGAAGTACGCCGTCAGGCCGTTGCCCAGTGACGATTGCACTGGTATGCCTTGCACGCGACTCCATTGTTGCCAGCTCACCGACAGCATGGCCAACCACCCTTCGCGTATGCCCGACTGCATGTCCAGCTGCCAGGTTTTCGGCAGCTCGGTGTTCAAGCGGGCGGCACCGCCCAGGCGCATGCCATTGGGCAGGTAGACATATTGGTCACCTTTGGCGTTCAGCGCCATGCTGTCCTGGTAGAGCAGCACCGCGCGCATGGCGTATTCGGGAATCTCGTAGGCCAGGCCCCAGCGACGCCCGTGCATGCGGCCGTCTACTTGCAGTACGCCGTAAGTGCCAGGCGGCAGCGTGCCCGTATCGACCTGCGTCGTCTTGTACAGGGATGCATCAGCACGCACGTAGCCACCGATCAGACGCAGGTTGCCCTTGCCGAGATGAAAGGCATAGGAACAGGTCGCGCTGTCCTGACGCACATCCATGGTCAGGCGGCTCAACTGGTAGCGACCGACCCATTCGCTGCCGGTGGGATTATCGATGGCTACCGAGGGTCGACTGTCGAGCGTGCAGTCCACGTCATTGCCGATTTTGAACTTCAGGGTGTACAGGCCCATGCTGGGACGACCCAGGTAGTGGGCGCTTCGACTGCCCGTAGTGACGGGACGTCCGCTTTGGGCGGTACCCACGGCGTCATAGATGCGAATGTTGCCCCCAACCATCTTTATCCAGCCGCCTTCGACATAGAGTGAGGAAGGCTCAAACAGGGCATTCGTGTCCAGGGCGTTGCGTTGCTGAAGGCCCGAAGCAGCAGCGTTGCCGCCGGTCAGCCCGGCCAGCAGGCCCAGGAAAGTGGAGGTGTACTGAGGTGGCTTGGGGTGCTGCACCCGTTGTGTCATCGCTTGATCCTCGGGATGGCGAACTATCGCCGGAATCCGTAAGTTCTTGCGAGTTGCTCACAGGCGGAGATGCAAATCAAGCTGCACCCGCAGCATTTTACGACCATCGATTGTTCGCGCGGTGGACGTGTTGCGGCTCGCTTTCCTGCGCGCGCCGACGGTTGTCGTCCCTCAGGAGGTAGATGCCATGCGGTTGATGCTCGGAGGGTGGAAACTGTTTGCGTGGCGAAGTCTCATCCCAACTGCGCAACAGTTTCCCTGTCATCCCATCGGTCAATGCAAGGCTTGAACACCGTGCCTGCCCAGCGCAGCATGTCGCGTCGACCGAGTATCTGATTCATCACCCACGGGGAAAGAAACCGATGCGTATCTCTAAATATCTGCTGGCCGCCATGTTGTGTGGAGCGGCCTCGCTGGCGCAGGCCAAGATGGTGCACAAGCCGGTGGAATGGTCCCAGGACGGTACGACCTTCCACAGCGTGCTGGTCTATGACGATGCGGTTGCCACCAAGCGCCCGGGCCTGGTGATGGTGCCGAACTGGTATGGCATCAATGACCTTGCGCTCAAGAAGGCCGACGGCATCGCCGGCAAGGACTACGTCATCCTCGTTACCGATATGTACGGCGAGAAAGTGCGTCCCACCAGCGACGACCAGGCGAAGGCGGCGGTGAAGCCGCTGTATGGTGATCGCGCGTTGATGCGCAAGCGTGTGGATACGGCGCTGGACCAACTCAAGGCGCAGGCCAAGGACGCGCCCATCGATCTGACCAAGCTTGCGGCCATAGGCTTCTGTTTCGGTGGTTCGGCCGTGCTCGACCTCGCTCGCAGTGGTGCGGATGTGGCGGCCGTAGTCTCGTTCCACGGTGGGCTGCAGACGGATGATCCGTCACTGGCCAAGCAGATCAAGGCGCGCGTGTTGGTGATGAACGGTGCGGACGACAAGGGCACCATGCCCGATGCCGACAAGTTCATGGACGAGATGCGTGGCAGCAAGGCCGACTGGCAGTTCGTGGTGTTGGGTAATGCGGTGCATTGCTTTACCGAGACGGACCAGCACTCGGAAGGCTGCGCCTATGACGAACGTGCAGCGCAGCGTAGCTATCGGCTGATGCGCGATTGGTTGCATGGGGCGTTTACGGGCACGCCGTAAGTCTGTCTCAGGCCGGGTCGCGCACAGGGTGCGCTCCTACAAGAACTCGCTTATGTAGGAGCGCACCCTGTGCGCGACCCGCTCTTGGCGTCAACGTCAGAAGCTGCGCTGCACCGAATAATCCGCCAGCGTCGCCATGGCATCGCGCCATGGTGAATCGGGCAGCACACGCAATGCGTCGCGTGCGGCATCGGCATGCAACACCGCGCGTTCGTGCGTGCGTTCCAGCGCACCGGAATCGCGGATCGAGGCGATGATGTGGTCCAGCGAATCCAGGCCACCGTGCTCAATGGCGTGACGCAGTGAGCGACGCTGTTCGGCGTCGGCTTTCTGCAACGCATAGATCAACGGTAGCGTGGGTTTGCCCTCGGCCAAGTCGTCACCGATGTTCTTGCCCAGGGTGCCGGCATCGCTGACATAGTCGAGCAGGTCATCGGCGATCTGGAAGGCGTAGCCCAGTTCCATGCCGTAGCGGCGCAGCGCGGCGATCTGGTCGTCGGGCAGCCCGCCCAGCAGGCCGCCCAATTGGGTGGCGGCGGCGAACAGCACGGCAGTCTTGCGCTCGATGACCGCCAGGTAGGCGGCCTCGTCCACGTCGGCGTTGCCGATGTTCAGCAACTGCAGCACCTCGCCTTCGGCGATGGTGTTGGTGGTGTCGGCCAGGATGCGCATGATGCGCATGTCATCCAGCTCGACCATCATCTGGAACGAGCGCGAGTAGAGAAAATCGCCCACCAGCACGCTGGCGGCGTTGCCCCACAAGGCATTGGCGGTCTTGCGGCCGCGGCGCAGATCCGACTCGTCCACCACGTCATCGTGCAGCAGGGTGGAGGTGTGGATGAACTCGATCACCGTAGCCAGCTTGATGTGCTGGTCGCCGCGGTAACCGGCGGCGCCGGCCGCCAACACGTGCAGCATCGGACGCAGGCGCTTGCCGCCGCCGGCAATGATGTGGTCGGCGATCTGGTTGATCAGCACCACGTCGGAGGACAGCCTGGTCCGGATCAGCGCGTCGACACGCTGCATGTCCCCGGCAGCAAGCCCTCGTACGGCAGCAAAGTCGGCGGAACGGCTGGTGTCGGCTTGGGTCGTGGTCATGAGCTAGTCGCGGCGTCGTGTAGGGCGATTATAAAGAGATAAAAGCGCAAGAATGCGCCGCGACACGCGGCCACGGTTCGATTTGTGGCCTCGAACGTATAATGTCGGGATAGCCCGTCATGACAAGAACCCTTCGGTGAGCAAACTCTCCCCACTCGAACGACGCAGTGCGCTGACCCTCGCGTGTGTGATCAGCCTGCGCTTGTTCGGCCTGTTCCTGATCATGCCGGTGTTCTCGCTTTACGCGAAGCAGATGCCCGATGCCACGCCGTTGCTGATTGGGCTGGCGTTGGGCGTCTATGGGCTGGGCCAGGTATTGCTGCAGATCCCGCTGGGGCTGCTTTCGGACCGTATCGGACGCAAACCGGCCATCACCTTCGGCCTGCTGGTGTTTGCTGCCGGTGGCCTGCTGGCGGCCAGTTCGCACAGCCTGCTGGGCATCGTGATTGGCCGTGCGCTGCAGGGCATGGGCGCGGTGGCCGGGGCGGGCACCGCACTGGCGGCGGACCTGACGCGCGAGGAAAACCGCGGGAAAGTGATGGGCATCATCGGCGTATCCATTGGTGTGGCGTTCCTGCTGGCGCTGATCCTGGGGCCGCCGCTGGAGGCTGTTGCCGGCCTTTCCGGGCTTTTTGGCGCCACCTCGCTGCTGGCGCTGGCCGCGCTGATTCTGCTGTGGCTGATCGTGCCGACACCGGAGCGGCAGAAGGCGCCGGCTTCGGCAGCTTTTGGCAGCGTATTGGGCATGCTGCGCGACGGGCAGATGCTGGTGCTCAACGGCTCGGTGTTCTTCCTGCACATGTTGCTTACGGCGAGCTTCGTGGGCCTGCCATTGCTGCTGGCCGACCGCCTGCATCTGCCAGTGAACCGGCACTGGGAGCTGTATCTGCCGGTGATGGTGATTGCCGCTTTCGTGATGGGCGCCTGCCTGCACCGCATGCGCGAGGTGGCGCAGAGCCTGCGCATTGTCGCGATGTGCGTGGTGGCGATTGGCCTGGGTTTGCTGGGTTTTGCCTTGTCGGGCGATCACCTGGCGGCGCTGGGCGTGGCGGCAACCGTATTCTTTTCCGCCTTCAACCTGCTGGAGGCGGCGCTGCCGAGCCTGGTTTCCCGGCTGGCACCCGCACAGTTGCGTGGCGCGGCGATGGGGGCCTATTCCACTAGCCAGTTCCTGGGTGCCTTTGTGGGCGGCGCCGTCGGTGGCATCGCGCTGGGTTGGTTGGGGGTTGAAGGGGTATTTCTTTGCGCGGCGGCAATGACCTTGCTGTGGCTACCGTTGGTGCTGGTGGGTGAGCGCCGCCTGCGCGGCGGTGCCTCGGCCCATGTCGTTGCGGAGGCCGCTGGCGGGAGCTAGGCCGCCGGGCTTGGCGCGAGCCAGGGTGAAGGTGTAATTAGGGACGCTCAGGTGGCATTGGCAGACGAACCACCGGCCAACGATGCCCTGACCCTTCACCTTCGAGACCCTCGACATGGCCAAACCCGGTTCTTCGCGCGTGCCCGTGCTCACCTTGCTGGCGGCAGCCGCCGGCGTGCTGGCAAGTGCTGCTATCGCTGCGGATATCGGTCGCGGCGATCGCTATTCGGGCCATGTATGGGCCTCGCGTTCGCCGGTGATCGCGCAACATGGCATGGCCGCCACCGAGCAACCGCTGGCCTCGCAGGCCGCCATCGACATTCTGAAGAAGGGCGGTAGCGCGGTGGATGCCGCCATTGCCGCCAACGCGGCGCTGGGCCTGATGGAGCCCGTGCTCAATGGCATCGGCGGCGACTGCTTCGTCATCGTGTGGGACCCCAAGACCCGCCAGCTCTATGGCTACAACGGCTCCGGTCCATCGGCCAAGGGGCGCGACCTGGCGAAGATGACGACCGAGGTCAAGGCCGCTTATACCAAGGCAGGGATGCCGGCAAAGAGCCATATCCCAGCCGTGGGCTCGCTGCCCATCACCGTGCCCGGCACGGTGGATGCGTGGTTTGCTCTGCACGAGAAATTCGGCAAGCTGCCCATTGCCGACGATCTTGCCCCGGCGATTGCTTATGCGAATGACGGCTTTCCCGTTACCCAGTTGGTGGCCGCGTATTGGAAGGGCAATTTCGCCTCGTTCGAGCGCAATCACGGCCTGATCGAGGAACTGGACAACGCGCGCCATACCTACCTGATCGACGGCCACACACCCGCCGAAGGCGAGGTATTTCGCAATCCCGACCTGGCGCGCACGCTCACGCAGATCGCCCAGGGCGGCCGCGATGCGTTCTACAAGGGCGCCATGGCCCACACCATGGATGCCTACTTCAAGCGCATTGGCGGCGATCTGCGTTATCAGGATTTCGCCGATTACCACGGCGAATGGGTGACGCCGCAGTCGGTGAACTATCGTGGCTACGACGTCTACGAACTGCCGCCCAATGGCCAGGGTTTCGCCGCGCTGGAGATGCTGCAGATCCTCAAGGGTTTTGATCTGCGCAAGATGGGCGTGGGCAGCGCGGATGCACTGACGGCGATGCTGGAAGCCAAGCGCCTCGCCTATGAGGACTTGGCCAAGTACTACGCCGATCCGCGCTTCGTGCATGTGCCGATGCGCGGGCTGATTTCCGAGGCCTACGCCGAGCAGCGTCGCAAGCTGGTGCATCTGGATCATGCCAACCCGGATATCGGGCCAGGCAACCCGAAGCTGTTCGATGGCGACACCACCTATTTCACCACGGCCGACAAGGACGGCATGATGGTCTCCATCATCCAGTCGAACTATCGCGGCATGGGTTCAGGCCTGGTCGCCGACGGGCTGGGTTTCATGTTCCAGGATCGCGGCGAGCTCTACTCGCTCGACCCCAAGGCGGCCAACGTTTATGCCCCTGGCAAGCGGCCGTTCCACACCATCATTCCCGGCTTCGTGATGAAGGATGGCCAGCCGTTCATGGCCTTCGGGGTGATGGGCGGCGACATGCAGCCACAGGCCCACGCGCAGATACTGACCGACATGATCGATTTCGACATGAATGTGCAGGACGCTGGCGACGCCGCGCGCTGGCGCCACTACGGTAATGCGGAGCCCACCGGGGAGGCGTCGCAGGGTATCGGCACGGTCGAGATGGAGTCGGGCTTTGACCCGCAGGTGAAGGCCGAGCTTGCCCGACGGGGCTACAAGATCGCGCCGGGCACCGGCAACTTTGGTGGGTATGAGGCGATCATGTTCGATCCCCGGCAGCACGTGTACTGGGGAGCTACAGAAATGCGCAAGGATGGCGAGGTGATCGGCTACTGAGGCCGTACCGGCTGGCGTGGTAGCAGGCACTGGCGGTGCGCGCCGGTACGGATTGCGTTTTGGCGCGCCCGCCCCAATGATCCTCACGCTGCGCTTGATGCCGGCCGATTCCCGGCCGGACGAGGTGACTGGTCATGGCTCATCACATTATCGAGCTGATCGCCCAATACGGCCTGCTGCTGGTCTTTATCAATGTGCTCGTCGAACAGGCGGGCGCACCCCTTCCCGCGATACCAACCATGATCGTGGCTGGTGCGCTGGCGGCGGCGGATCGATTGCCGCTGGCTGGCGTCGTGCTGGTGGCGGTGGCAGCCTGCCTGATCGCCGATTTCGCCTGGTATGCCGCGGGCCGCTATTTCGGCGGCGGCGTAATGCGCACGCTGTGCCGCATATCGCTGTCACCCGATTCCTGCGTCAAGCAGTCCGAGCTGCGCTTCCAGCGCTGGCGAGGTAGTGTGTTGCTGCTGGCCAAGTTTGTGCCGGGCCTCTCCACGGTGGCGCCGCCGCTGGTGGGCGCGCTGGGCTTGCGGACGGCGCCCTTTGCGCTGTTCGACGGCTTGGGCTCACTGCTGTGGGTGGGCGTGGCCGTTTCCCTGGGCTATGTATTTGCCGACCAGATCGACTACCTGCTCAATGGGCTGGCCAGTGCGGGCAGTGTCGCCCTGATGCTGCTGGGTTGCCTGTTGGCGTTGTATATCGTGGCCAAGTGGTGGCAGCGCCATCGCTTGATACGCACGTTGCGCATGGCGCGCATTACCGTGGAAGAACTCAACCAGGCGATTGCCATCGGCCCGATGCCGGCCATCGTCGACGTACGTTCCGAGGCGGCGCGCATGGTGGATACCCGAGTGATTCCCGGTGCGCTGCTGGCTGATGTGAAAAGCGTCGATCGCATCATGGGCGCGGTGCCGATCGACAGCGAACTGGTGATCTATTGCACCTGCCCGAACGAAGCTTCCGCAGCGGTGGTGGCCAAGGCGCTGATGGATCATGGCTACAAACGCGTTCGCCCGCTGCTGGGTGGGCTGGATGCCTGGGAGACGGCGGGTTATCCGGTGGCCCAGTTGCCCGTTGTAGTGGAAGTCGAGGCGACGACGGCGTGAGCCACGCCTCCCTCCCCTGCGAGCAGGGGAGGGTTGGGGAGGGGTAGCGCTCTTGCCTTGGGCGCTTTGAAAAAAGAGCACCCCCACCCAGCCTCCCCCTGCATGCAGGGGGAGGGGCGAATTTAGTGGTGGCGGCGCCGTCGCGGCAAAATTTTACGGCTTCTATACGCGCCCCAGGGGATTCGCTACCCCTTTCTTATGCGGCAATTCCGACACTAGCACCGTTAACTACACGGTGAGTCGGACCCCCATGGATGTCATCTACCTCCTGTTTTCGTTCGTGCTGTTTGCGGCGGCGCTTGGCTTTCTGATGATCTGCGACCGCTTGGGCCGACGCCCTTGATTGCCTGCCGTCGCCTGTCGGCGGCGGCTTTCCCTTTGCTCGCGTTGCTCTGCGGGAGATTCACCCATGAATGTCATCTATATCGTGGCTGCCGTCATCGCGGTGGCCCTGACGGGCTACCTGTGCGTGGCGCTGCTCAAGCCGGAGTGGTTTGAATGACCACCTACGATTTCTTCCAGGTTGTGCTGTACCTGGCCGTGCTGCTGGTGCTGGTCAAGCCGGTGGGCAGCTACATGGCATTGGCCTTCGCTGATACGCCGAACCGCGTGACGCGGTTTGGTGGTGGCGTGGAGCGCTTGCTCTATCGATTGTCGGGCGTTCGCGCCGACGAGCAGATGAGCTGGCGCCGTTACGCCATCGCTATGCTCGTGTTCAACATGGTCGGCATGCTGGCGGTGTATGCCTTGCAGCGCACGCAGCAGTGGCTACCGCTGAACCCGCAACAGTTCGGCGCGGTGACGCCCGACTCGGCCATCAATACGGCCATCAGCTTCATCAGCAATACCAACTGGCAGGGCTACGGTGGCGAAAGCACCATGAGCTACCTGACCCAGATGTTGGGCCTGGCGGTGCAGAACTTCATGTCGGCCGCCACGGGTATAGCCGTGCTGGTGGCGGTGGTGCGCGGCTTCACGCGTCGTAGCTCGGACAGCGTCGGCAACTTCTGGGTCGACATGACCCGCAGCACGCTTTATGTGCTGGTGCCGTTTTCGCTGCTGATGGCGTTGTTGCTCACCTCGCAGGGCGTGGTGCAGAACTTCAAGTCGTATGTGGATGTACCGGTGGCGCAGGTCACCAGCATGACCGAGACGGTGAAGGACGCTGCCGGCAACCCGGTCAAGGATGCCGCGGGCAACGACGTCACGCACGAGTCGAAGATCACCACGCAGACCTTGCCGATGGGGCCGGCCGCTTCGCAGATCGCGATCAAGCAGCTGGGCACCAATGGTGGTGGTTTCTTCAACGCCAACTCGGCGCACCCGTTCGAGAACCCGACGCCCTTCAGCAATTTCATCGAGATGCTGGCGATCTTCCTGATTCCCGGCGGCCTCTGCTACACCTTTGGCAGCATGGTGGGTGACCGGCGGCAAGGGTGGGCGATTCTCGCCACCATGCTGCTGATTTTTGTTCCACTGGCCTACTGCGCCATTGGTGCCGAACAGGCCGGCAACCCCGCCCTGCATGGCTTGGCGGTGGACCAGGCCGCCTCGGCGCTTCAGGCCGGCGGCAACATGGAAGGCAAGGAAACCCGCTTCGGCATCGCCGCGAGTGGCCTGTTCGCCACCATTACCACGGCGGCTTCGTGCGGTGCGGTGAACGCGATGCACGATTCGTTTACGCCGCTGGGCGGGCTGGTGCCGATGTGGCTGATCCAGCTGGGCGAAGTGGTCTTTGGCGGCGTCGGTTCGGGCCTGTACGGCATGCTCGCTTTTGCGGTGGTGGCAGTGTTCATCGCTGGGCTGATGGTAGGACGCACGCCGGAATACCTCGGCAAGAAGATCGAGGCGCATGAAATGAAGATGGCCAGCCTCGCCGTGCTCGTGCCTTGTGCGCTGGTGGTGATCTGCACGGCCATTGCGGTACTGACGCCGGCGGGTGTGGCGGGTGTGTCCAATCCAGGGGCACATGGTTTCAGCGAAGTGCTGTACGCGGTCTCGTCCGCGTCCAACAACAACGGCAGTGCGTTTGGTGGTCTGTCAGCGAACACGCCGTTCTGGAACGTGCTGCTCTCGGTGTGCATGTACTTGTCGCGCTTCCTCTTGGCGATCGCGATGTTGGCCATGGCCGGCTCGCTGGCTGCCAAGCGCCACGTGCCGCCCTCGGCCGGCACGCTGCCCACCCACACGCCGTTGTTCATCACATTGTTGGCCTGTGTGGTGATCGTGGTCGGCGCGCTGACTTTCCTACCGGCGCTCGCGCTGGGGCCGATCGCCGAATACCTGATGTCGGCCCATTGAAGCCTACGGGACATTGATTCATGACGACCATGCATACAGAAGTTCACGCGGTTCGCAGCTTTGACCGCGACCTGATCCTGAAGGCAGTGGCGGACTCGTTCCGCAAGCTGTCCCCGCGCCTGCAGTTCCGCAACCCGGTGATGTTCGTGGTGTTCGTGTGCAGCGTGCTGACGACCCTGTTGTGGGTGCAGGCGCTGACCGGGCACGGCGAAGCGCCGACCAGTTTCATCTTCTGGGTCACCATCTGGTTGTGGTTCACCCTGCTGTTTGCCAACTTCGCCGAGGCACTGGCCGAGGGTCGCGGCAAGGCACAGGCCGCCGCGTTGCGCAGCTCGCGCAAGGACGTGATGGCGAAGAAGCTGGTGAGCCCGCATCGCGATGCAGGCATCACCTTCACGCCGTCGTCGGAGCTGCGCGTGGGTCATCACGTGCTGGTGGAAGCCGGTGAACAGATGCCTGGCGATGGCGAAGTGGTGATGGGCGCGGCCAGCGTGGACGAGAGCGCGATCACCGGCGAATCCGCACCGGTGATCCGTGAATCGGGCGGTGACCGCAGCGCGGTGACCGGCGGCACGCGGGTGCTGTCCGATTGGCTGGTGGTGCGCATTACCGCCAACCCGGGTGAAAGCTTCCTCGACCGCATGATCGCGATGGTGGAAGGCGCTTCGCGTCGCAAGACGCCCAATGAGATCGCGCTGACCATTCTGCTGGCGAAGTTCACCCTGATCTTCCTGCTCGCCTGCGCCACGCTGCTGCCGTATTCCATCTACAGCGTGAAGGCGACGGGTGCGGGCAACCCCATCACCATCACCGTGCTGGTGGCGCTGCTGGTGTGCCTGATTCCCACCACCATCGGCGCGCTGCTTTCGGCAATTGGCATTGCCGGCATGGATCGCATGATCCGCGCCAACGTGATCGCCACGTCGGGTCGTGCGGTGGAAGCCGCTGGTGACGTCGACGTGCTGTTGCTCGACAAGACTGGCACCATCACGCTGGGCAATCGCCAGGCCGTGGCCTTCATGCCTGCACCGGGTGTGCAGGAGAGCACGCTGGCCGACGCCGCGCAGCTCGCTTCGCTTGCCGACGAAACGCCGGAAGGCCGCAGCATCGTCGTGCTCGCCAAGGAACGTTTTGGCCTGCGTGAGCGTCAGCTCGAAGAGGGCCGTGCCGAGTTCGTACCGTTCACCGCGCAGACCCGCATGAGTGGCGTGAACATCGGCGATCGCATCATCCGCAAGGGTGCGCTCGATGCGGTGGAACGTTACCTCGAAGAAAACGGCAGCCACCTGCCGCCGCTGGTCAAGCACATGGCGGAAGACATCGCACGTCGCGGCGCCACGCCGCTGATCGTGACCGAGGCAACGACTGCGCTGGGCGTGATCGAGCTGAAGGACATCGTGAAGGGCGGCATCCGCGAACGCTTCGCCGAAATGCGCAAGATGGGCATCAAGACCATCATGATCACCGGCGACAATCCGCTCACCGCGGCCGCCATTGCTGCCGAGGCTGGCGTTGATGATTTCCTCGCCGAAGCCACGCCGGAAGCCAAGCTCAAGCTGATCCGCAAGATTCAGGCCGAAAACCGCCTGGTGGCAATGTGCGGCGATGGCACCAACGATGCGCCGGCGCTGGCCCAGGCCGACGTGGCGGTGGCCATGAACACCGGCACGCAGGCGGCCAAGGAAGCCGGCAACATGGTCGACCTGGATTCCAATCCCACCAAGTTGATCGAGGTGGTGGAGATCGGCAAGCAGATGTTGATCACGCGTGGTTCGCTCACCACGTTCTCGATCTCCAACGACATTGCCAAGTATTTCGCGATCATCCCGGCTGCCTTCGCCACCACCTATCCGGCACTGAACACGCTCAATGTGATGAGGCTGGCGACGCCGCAGAGCGCGATCTTGTCGGCGGTGATCTTCAACGCGCTGATCATCATCTTTCTCATCCCCTTGGCACTGAAGGGAGTGAAGTACCGGGCATTGGGTGCGGGCGCGCTACTGCGACGCAACCTGCTGGTCTATGGCCTGGGTGGCATCGTGGTGCCGTTCATCGGCATCAAGCTGATCGACATGCTGCTGGTCCTGTGCGGACTGGCCTGAGGCGAGGTTGCAATCATGCAGATACTGAAGCTTTCCGTTTCGCTCCCCGATGACACCCACCCCGATATGGAGCTGCGCCTGTCAGCCGATGATTCCGACTGCGCCGTGGTGATTGCCCTGCCACTGACGCCGCGTCCACCGGCAATAGAGCCGCAACCGAAAAACAACGAATCGTCAGTTGGCGAACAAGACGATTACGTGCTCGGCGGCTACGCCGGCATCTGACGTCGATGCCGGAGGGCATCGACACCCCACTACCCACAAGAAAAGGACGGTCCACCCGGACCGGTTTGCAGGAACACTTATGGTTTCGAAGAAGGTTCTTTCGCTCGCTCTGCTGCTTGCCATGGCCCCGGCTGCCGAGGCCATGGCTTCGACCGATGATGTTGTGTCGACCACCGACGTGGCCGCCGCGGCTAACCTTAATCAGGTCACGCCTTCTGCACCGGCGACGGGCAGTGGCGATTGTTCGCAGGGCTTCTTCTCGCGATTCGCCGCCGCTTATCGCGAGGACGCGCTGCCGGCCGATCCGAACGCGCCCGCTCCCGCGCGCCGCGCGATGGAGTCCCCGTTCGATTCGATGCCATTCCCATCCTCGGAGTGGCAGCTCGGTGGCGTCGACAATCCGATTGGTGTGCCCGACACAAACTCACAGTATCCGCTGGAGAAAGCGCTCGCCTGCACCAAAGTCGGCCATTGGATGCAGGATAACCGCATTGAGGTTTACGGCTGGATCAATCCCTCGGCCAATATCAGCTCATCGAGTTTCAGCAACTATCCACTCTCTTATGCGTCGCGACCGAACCGTGTCGAGTTCGACCAGGCGCTACTCCGAATCGAGCGCTTGCCCGATACGGTGCAGACGGATCACTTGGACTGGGGTTTTCATTTCGACGACTTGTATGGGTACGACTATCACTTCACCACCATGAAGGGTGTCACCAGCGACCAACTGCTCAACCATCCCAATTCGAACAGCCCCTTGCCGGGCAAGCTTTACGGCAACGATCCGATGATCTGGTATGTCGATCTGTATATTCCCTGGGTGGCTCAGGGTATGCAGATAACGATGGGGCGCTATCTATCGATCCCGGACATTGAGGCACAGTTCTCGCCACAAAATTATCTGTTGACGCACTCCATCCTCTACACGGTGGATGCGTATACCAACACAGGCATCATCACGACGACCAAGCTCAATGACCAGTGGACGGTGCAGTTTGGCATCCATGGCGGCGATGACTCCGCATTCTGGGACAGCACGAGCCGGCTGAGCGTTCAGGGTTGCGTGCGTTGGGTCTCCGCTTCGAATAACGACATGCTCTATCCCTGCGTGGAGTCCTACAACCACGACAAGCAGACCTATAACAACCTGCAGGAATTCGTGATGACCTGGGGGCATCGCTTCAGCCGCGATGTGCACATGCTGACCGAGGCCTATCGCATCTATGTGCGCGATCAGCAGGGGGCTCCGATTGGCGTACCTGGCTACCCGCTGGGAGAGGCACCGAATTTTCCAACCGGCCACAACCCCGCGTTCGGTATCGTCAACTACTTCAATATAGAGCTGAACCCACACAACATGATCTCGATCCGCAATGAGTTCTATAACGATGAGCAGGGTCAGCGCACGGGCTTTGCCACGCGTTACACCAGCCACACGATCGGCATGACCCACTGGGTGTCGCAGGATCTGGAAATTCGCCCTGAACTTCGTTACGAGCATGCCTACGATTTCCCCGCTTACGACGGCGGCACAAAGAACCATCAGACGACCGCGCTAGTTGACGCGATCCTTCACTATTGAGGTCTTGATATGAGCAGGCTGTTGCGCAACGCGGTGGTGATGTTGCTGTTGATGACGGTGATCACCGGCATCGCCTATCCGCTGGCGGTCACCGGGCTCGCCCAGGTGTTGTTTCCTTCACAGGCCAACGGCAGCCTGATCGAGAAAGACGGCAAGCCGATCGGCTCTACGCTGATCGGCCAGTCGTTCACCGATCCGAAGTACTTCTGGGGTCGTCCGTCGGCGACGACGCCCCAGGCGTACAACGGTGCCAGCTCCAACGCCAGCAACCTGGGGCCCACCAACCCAGCGCTTACCGATGCGGTGAAACAGCGGATCGAGGCACTGCGTGCCGCCGATCCGGGCAATACCGCAGCGGTGCCGGTGGACCTGGTTACGGCATCGGCCAGCGGGCTGGATCCGGAGATCTCGCCCGCCGCCGCCGCCTACCAGGTGCCACGCGTGGCCAAGGCTCGCAGGTTGAGCGTGGCGCAGGTGCAAGCCATGGTGACCTTGGCTACTAGCGGTCGGCAGTTTGGCGTGCTGGGCGAGTCGCGGGTCAATGTGCTTAAGCTCAATCTGGCGCTGGATGGCCATTGAGGCATAACGTAGTGACCCTTCACCCACGGCAGGGACCGCATGTCTGAACCTTCCCGCGAAGCTCGCGCCGACGCTCTGCTCGATACCGTGCAAGAGGAGCGCAGTCGACGCCTCAAGATTTTCCTGGGTGCGGCCCCTGGCGTGGGGAAAACCTACGCCATGCTGTCGGCCGCACGCGAGCTGAAGCGGCAGGGTGTGGATGTAGTGATCGGCCTGGTGGAAACCCACGGTCGACCCGAAACGGCGGCACTGCTCGAGGGGCTCGAGCAGTTGCCGCGCCGTACGGTGAACTATCGCGGTCGGGATTTTACGGAGTTCGATCTGGATGCCGCCCTGCAGCGGCGTCCGGATGTGATCCTGGTGGACGAGCTGGCGCACACCAATCTTCCTGGTGGGCGTCACGACCGGCGCTGGCAAGACATCACCGAATTGCTGGACGCGGGCATCGAGGTCTATACCGCGCTCAACGTGCAGCATCTGGAAAGCCTCAATGACCAAGTGCGCCGTATCACCAACGTGACCGTGCGCGAGACAGTGCCGGACGCCTTTCTCGATCGCGCGCGCGACATCGTGCTGGTGGATCTGCCGCCGCGCGAACTGATCCAACGTCTCAAGCAGGGCAAGGTCTACGTGCCGGAGACGGCCGCCGCCGCGCTCGATGCCTTTTTCTCACCCACCAACCTGGTCGCGTTGCGCGAGTTGGCGGTGGATACCGTCGCCGGTCACGTGGATAGCGACCTGCGCGAGCACATGCTGGCGCGTGGCGGCGTCATGCCGGTACGTCGCCGCGTGCTGGCCGCCATCGATGGTCACTCGCAGAGCGAATATCTGGTGCGTGTCGCGCGCCGCATCGCCGAACGGCGAGGGGCGCCGTGGAGCGTGGCCTTTGTCGACACCGGAAGCACGTTGGACAAGGGCAGGCGAGAGCGCCTCGATTCGGCCATGCGGCTGGCGCGACGGCTCGGCGGCGAAACCGTAGTGTTGCGCGGCCATGCCATTGCGGACGAATTGATTGCGCATGCCGACCGCGAGGGTATTGGCCAGATCATCCTTGGCCGTACGCGCGAGCGGCCGTTGGCGCGCATGTTGGGGCGTTCACTCACGCAGCTGCTGCTGCGCCGGGGCGCGCATCTGGAACTCACCATCATCGCCACGCCGGCGGAACGGGCGAAATCACGTTTGCGCCTGCGCATGCCGGGTGGCCCAGGGCGACGCGGCGAGTACATCTACGCCACGCTTGCCACCCTGGTGGCGTTTGGCCTGTCGTTCATTGCCGACCGTTACCTGTCGGTGGCCAATCTCTCGCTGATCTTCCTTACCGCCGTGCTGGTGGTGGCGGTGCGTACGCGCATGGCCGTGGCGGTTTATACGGCCATCTCGTGTTTCCTCGGTTACAACTTCTTCTTTGCACCGCCGCGGTACACGTTGGCCATTTCCAACTTCGACGACGTGCTGGCGGTGTGCCTGTTCCTGGTCGCTGCATTGGTGTGCAGCCGGTTGGCGACCCAGCTGGCCAGCCAGGTGGAATCGATGCGCGCGGCGCACGCGCATGCGCGTGCTTTGCTGGCCCTGGGGCAACGCCTTTCCACCAGTACCGATGCCGCCGGCATACGTACCGTGGGTGCGGCGGCACTGGCCCATGCTTTGCGGTGCGACGCGGCCATTCTCGCGCGCGATGCCAGCCAGGTGTTGCGGGTGGTGGCATCGGCGCCGCGTGACTTCCCGCTCACCACGCAGGACCTTGCTGCCGCGACCTGGAGCGAGCAGCACGCCGAGCAAGCCGGCCGCCACACCGACACGCTCAACGCCGCACCCTGCTGGGTGCTGCCATTGGGCAGTGAAGAGAACCAGCTTGGCGTCGCCGCCTTGCGCTTTCCTCCGGGGCAGGGTGAATCCGCGCCCGACGAGCGCAGTCTCGCGCTGGCGATGGTGCAGGACATTGGCCAGGCACTACAGCGTGCCCGGCTCGCCGAGGAACTGGAGGGTGCGCGCGTGCAAGGCGAAACCGAGCGGCTTCGCAACGCGCTGCTTTCCTCCGTATCTCACGACCTGCGCTCGCCGCTGGCATCGATGATCGGCTCGGCCGGCACCTTGGCCAGCTATGGCGACCAGCTACCGCCGGGCGAACGTCGAGAATTGCTCGAAGCCATTCTAGGCGAAGGCCAACGACTGGATCGCTATATCCAAAACCTGTTGGACATGACGAAGCTGGGCCACGGTACGCTCAAGCTCAACCGCGACTGGACTGATGTCGCCGAGATCGTGGCCGCTTCCACCACGCGCCTGCGCAAACTGTTTCCGGACCTCAAGCTGGATACCGTGCTGCCGCAAAGCACGCTGCTGCTGTATGTGCACCCGGCATTGATCGAGCAGGCACTGTTCAACATCCTGGAGAACGCCGCACGCTTCTCACCGCCGGGCGAGCCGGTGCGCGTGGTGGTGCGCACCAAGGGCGAACAAGTGCAGATCGATGTCACCGATCGCGGCCCCGGTATTCCAGAGGACGAGCGGGCGCGCATCTTCGACATGTTCTATTCGGTATCGCGCGGTGATCGTGCGCCACAGGGCACAGGCCTGGGGCTCGCCATCTGCCGCGGCATGATCGGCGCCCATGGCGGTAGCGTGGAGGCCTTGCCCGGCGAGGGCTCAGGCACCACCATTCGCATCACCTTGCCGTTACCGGCGCCGCCAGAACCTTGAGCATGTCCGCCGCAGTCCCATGCGTTCTGGTCATTGATGACGAGGCGCAGATCCGCAAGTTCCTCGACATCGGCCTGCGTGCCGAGGGTTATGAGGTATTGCTGGCTGCCAGCGGAGGCGAGGGCCTGGCGCTGGCGGCTACGCGCTCGCCCGACCTGGTGATCCTCGATATCGGCCTGCCCGATCGTGAAGGTCACGATGTGCTGGCCGAGCTGCGCCAGTGGAGCCAGGTGCCGGTGCTGATGCTATCGGTGCGTGACGCCGAGAGCGAGAAGGTGAAGGCACTGGACGCTGGTGCCAACGACTACGTGACCAAGCCGTTCGGCATCCAGGAACTGATGGCACGATTGCGCGCGATGCTTCGGGCCCGCCCCGGCGAGCCCGAAGCGCCGCAGCGCTACGACGACGGCGATCTGGTCATCGACCTGGCCCGCCGCGAGGTCACCCTGCAAGGCACCCCGCTGGCGCTGACCCGCAAGGAATACGCCGTGCTGGCGTTGCTGCTGCGCCACGCCGGCCGGGTGGTGACGCAGCAACAGCTGCTGCGCGATATCTGGGGCGCCACCCACACCCACGACAGCCATTACCTGCGCATCGTGGTCGGCAAGCTGCGCCAGAAGCTGGGCGACGACCCGGCTACCCCGCGCTGGCTCAAGACGGAGCCAGGGGTGGGGTACCGCTTTATCAGCGGTGTCTGATCCGTCACGTCCCCTGGACGTCACGCGCCGTTGTCACCGATTTCTGACATGCGTCAGGGTGTGCCGCCATCACCTAGCTAGGCTTCACTCCTTGAGTGCGCGTATGGACGCGGCACTCCCAGCCCCGCTGCCTAAGTTCCCCTCAAGGGGAATAGGGCGCCGGGGCCGTGGCCATGAGCCACCAAGGTCGATCAGGAAACAGATCGGTCTCCCGGCTTGGAAAGGAGTGATTGCGTGGTCCCCATCGACCGTTTCGGGCGTTCGTTCCCGTACCTTCGGTTGTCGCTTACGGAAGTGTGCAACTTCCGCTGCAGCTATTGCCTGCCCGACGGTTATCAGGGCGAGGGCCGGGCGGGCTTTCTGACCCTGGATGAAGTACGGCGGCTGGTGCGTGCTTTCGCCACGTTGGGCATGCGAAAGATCCGCCTGACTGGTGGCGAACCCAGCCTGCGGCGCGATATCACTTCCATCATCGCCGCCGTATCCGCGGTGCCCGGCATCCGCCAGATTGCGCTCACCACCAATGGCTACGCCTTGTCCCGGCATGTGCGTAGCTGGCGAGAGGCAGGACTTCAGGCGCTCAACGTCAGCCTGGACAGCCTGCAGCCGGAGCGCTTTCACGCCATCACGGGGCATGATCGTCATGCCGCCGTGACATCTGGCATCGAGCAGGCCCTGGCGCTCGGCTTCGATGCGGTGAAGGTGAATGTGGTGCTGCTCAAGGGTCTCAATGACGATGAGCTGCCCGCATGGGTCACTTACTTGCGCGAGCGCGACATCGCTGTGCGCTTCATCGAGCTGATGCCTACCGGCACCCATCGTGCGTATTTCGAACGGCATCACCTGCGCGCCGAATCGCTGGAGCGACAGCTGCGGGAGGACGGCTGGCAGCTACAAACACGAGGCGCGGACAGCGGTCCGGCGCAACATTACGCACACCCGGATTATCGCGGGCGCATTGGCATCATTGCGCCGTATTCAAGTGGTTTTTGCGCCAACTGCAATCGCCTGCGTGTTACCGCCCGCGGCGAACTTCGGCTGTGCCTGTTCGGCGAGATGGGCGTGCCCCTAAGGCCATTGGTGCAATCGGATGACGACCACGAGGTGCTGGTGGAGCGCATCGCCGCTCAACTGGGTCTGAAGGCCGCCGGGCATCGTTTGCACGAGGGAATGACCGGCCTGACACCGCACCTGGCATCGATTGGAGGATGACTGCGATGGAGCAACCCACAGCCTTCCATATGGCCGACCTCCGGCATAAGCGTCACACGCACCGGCGCGCTGTGGCGATCGGTGAGTTGGCGGTGGGTGCGCATGCCTACCCCCTGATCGTCGAGCGACGTTTGCCCAAGGGGGACGCGTTGGCTATGGCGGAGATCGCAGGAATCCAGGGCGCCAAATCGGCGTCGACACTGATGCCGCTATGCCACCCGCTGCCGCTGGAACTGGTGCGAGTGCGCTGTGAGCCTCGCTCCACACGAAAAGCCATTCGTGTGTATTGCGAAGTGGCCGCCGAGGCACGTACCGGGGTAGAGAGGGAAGCCCTCGCAGGTGTCCATGCCGCTTTGCTCACGCTGTATGACCTGACCAAACCGGTCGAGCCCGCATTGTCCATCGGGCGTATCCGCTTGCTGTTCAAAGAAGGTGGCAAGAGCGGCCTGTGGCTTCATCCACAGGGTATCGATGAGGAAGCGCTGACGCGATACCGGCCGCATGACATCCCCCGCTTGGGCGGCGTGGCCAGTGCCATCATCACCTTGAGCGACCGCGCCCATGCGGGTGTCTATGCCGATCGTTCGGGCCCAGTCCTGCGCCAGTGGCTGGAGCGGCTTGGCGCACAAGTGCTGGTATTGCCCGATGGCATCGAGCCGCTGGCTGGCCGTTTGCTTGTACTGGCCAATCAAGGCGTACGTCTTTGCCTGTGCACAGGTGGCACAGGATTGGGCGAACGCGATCTGACACCAGAAGCCTTGCGCAAGGTTTCCGATCGCGTCGTGCCGGGTCTCGCTGAAATGTTTCGCAGTGAAAGTAGTCGCCATACGATGCTGGCTTGGCTTAGTCGCGCCGAGGCGGTGCAGGTGGGACGCATGCTGGTCGTGGCGTTGCCGGGCGGCACGCGGGCGGTCCATCAAGGTATGGACATTCTTTCGTCTGTATTGGCCCACGCCCTGGCCATGATGGACGGAGCGTCACACGCATGATCGGTTATGAAGAGGCACTGACGCTCATCGTGGGCGAGTCGCGCAAACTCGCGACGGAAATGTGCAAAGTATCCGAAGCTGGCGGTCGCATACTCGCCGAAGCAGTCGTCGCCAACGGCGATCTGCCGCCTTTCGACAACAGCGCGATGGACGGCTTCGCACTTTGCACCGGCGGCGCATCATTGGCCGCTGGTGCGCTTTTTTCTGTGGCCGGCTCGCAGGCGGCGGGTGATGCGCAGGCCGTGGCGACCAGCGGTGCATGGGAGATCATGACCGGCGCCGGCCTGCCGCTAGGTCTCGATGCCGTTGTGCCGGTGGAACAGGTCGATGTGCTTGAGCGCAACGAAGCAGGCTATCCGCTTCGTATTCGGTTGGCGGCCGACGTATCAAGTGGCCAGCACGTAAGGCGGCGTGGTGAAGATGTGCGCATGGGAATGCCGCTCATGTCGTCAGGTGAGCTGATCCACGCCCAGCACGTGGCCTTGCTGGCGTCATTGGGAGTCGATCGAATTGCCGTGGTGCGGCGACCGCGCGTTGCCATCCTCAATACGGGGCGCGAGTTGGTGGATGACCCCACACAGGCGTTGCAGCCGGGCCAGATCCGCAACAGCAACGGCCCATTCCTTGCCTTGCGAACCCACAACGCGGGTGCGGAGGTGGTCTATCAGGCCACAGTGAGTGACGATCCTTTGTCGTTTGTCGATGCGCTCGGCGAGGCTTTGGCTGTCGGCGCGGACGCCATTCTGAGCACGGGTGCTGTCTCGATGGGGCGCCACGATTTCGTGCCGGGTGCACTTCTTGGCATTGGCGCGAGGGTTCTGTTCCATAAGGTACGCATCCGTCCCGGCAAGCCACTGTTGTTCGCGCGGCTTAACTCGGGCCCTTTGTTTTTTGGGCTG
This sequence comes from uncultured Gammaproteobacteria bacterium, assembly GCA_963783075.1. Lineage (GTDB taxonomy): Bacteria > Pseudomonadota > Gammaproteobacteria > Xanthomonadales > Rhodanobacteraceae > Dyella. The sequence continues at coordinate 1,851,183 of CAWAMF010000001.1, forward strand.
CCGGGCAACCCGGTATCCAGCGCGATCGGCTTGCGTTTTTTTGTCGAGCCGGCGTGGCGAGCCATGCTTGGCATGCCCCCCGAGAGACCGCTGAAACTCCCACTAGCAGCCGCATACGGCAAGCACGCCATGTTGCGATTTCACTTGAAAGGTCGTGTCGAGCTACGGGCGGGCGGATGCCTGCAGGCGCAGGTTCTAACAGGGCAAGAATCGTTTCGCATCCAGCCATTGTTGACGACCGACGCCTGGATTGTGGTTCCCGAGCAGACCATGGAATTGGCTGCCGGAACCTTGGTCGACGTCTATGGCCTAGGCCACTTGCAAGCACTGTTGGGGTCCGGAGGACCATGCCAATGAAGGTCACGGTAAGTCTGTTTGGTGCATTCCGGGATTATGAGCCCGGTGCCGTCGTAACGCTGGACATGGCCGACGACGCATGCGTGGCTGATCTGCGTGATGCGCTAGCCCGCTATGGCGTGACGCACTGGCCCAATTTCCGCCAGGGCTTGCTCCAGGTATCCGCTTTTGCCAGCGAAACCACGATGCTACGGCAGTATGAAAAGCTGCCTGATGATGGTCGCGTCGTGGTATTGCCACCGGTCAGCGGAGGCTAACGATGCATGCTCGACATCATTGTGCCGTAGTCGATATTGCTGAGGCTGGGCTCGATCCTGCGGCGGCGTTGGCGGCCGTCTGCGACCCTGGCTTCGGCGGATTGGCTCTGTTCGTGGGCCGGGTACGTAACCTCAACCATGGTCGCGTCGTCACCGGCGTCAGCTATGACATGCACGATGCGCTTGCGCTCTCTGGCTTCGCCAACATCCTGGGACAGGTGGAAGCGGAGTTCGGCCCGCGACTTCGGCTGTATGTGGCTCACGCGAAGGGGCGCCTCGACGTGGGCGGCGTAGCGGTGGTGGCTGCTGCCGGCACACCGCATCGGGACGAAGCCTTTCGTGCGTGTCGCCGGGTGATCGAAGCGGTGAAGCACCGCAGCCCGATCTGGAAGCAGGAGCATTACGACGATGGCAGCAGCGTCTGGAGCGAAGGTTGCTCCTTGTGTACGGACAGCGATCATCAGGATTGATTGGCTGATCCGGGATAAGAGATCTCAATGAAGCTACAGATCAACACCCAGCGCCTTAGGCTGCGTATCGATGAAGACGAGTTTGGTCGTTTGCGCCAAGGCGAGGCGCTATGCAGTGAAACATGGCTTCCCGGTCAGGCAGGTGTCTTCCGCTGGTCGCTTCGACAGGGCGATCAGCCACTGATGGTGGCTGATCGCGGCAGCTGGCGATTTGTGCTTCCGGAGGCATCGATCGACGACTACGCAAAGCAGTTGCCCCGTCGCAAAGGACTGGAGTTCTTTCTCACCACTGAGACGGGCGTGGAAGTCGTGCTGAGCTTCGAGGTTGATGTTCGGGACAGTGTGCGTCGACGCGGCGTAACGTCACATCGACCGCCAAGCGAAGCCGTCAGTTAGCCCGCAAAACGCCGTCTTTAGCCAATCTCGCCCGTAGGTGAAATCCGGGCTCATTGTCGTCTTGACCGGCGTCAAGGCCATCAGGAGATGGCCGCTTACGCTCCCACCATTCCGCCTAGGAACGGCGCGGGTTACCCGTTGCGTGTCTTCAGTGACCACCGCCGGCAACCATCAAAGGAGCGAGCAGTGAACAAGCAAGGATCGCAGTCCCCGTTACGCGGAGGCGCCGTTATCAAGGATTGGCGTCCTGAGGACGAATCATTCTGGTCCGCACAGGGCAGCGCCGTTGCCCGGCGCAATCTGGTCATTTCCGTTCCGGCCCTGCTGCTGGCATTCGTCGTCTGGCAGATGTTCTCCGCGGTGTCCGTCAACCTGCCACAGGTGGGTTTCCACTTCACCACGGATCAGTTGTTCTGGTTGACGGCGTTGCCTGGGCTCACGGGCGCCACCTTGCGCATCTTCTATTCCTTCGCGGTGCCCGTATTCGGCGGACGCCGCTGGACAGCGCTATCCACGGCGTCGCTGCTCGTCCCCGCCATCTGGCTCGGTTTCGCCGTGCAGAACCCGGGCACGCCCTATTGGCACTTTATGGCCATCGCGGCGCTGTGTGGATTGGGAGCGGCGAACTTCGCCTCGTCGATGTCCAACATCTCGTTCTTCTATCCCAAGTCAAAGCAGGGCTCCGCGCTGGGCATGAATGCCGGGCTGGGCAATCTCGGCGTGTCGACGACGCAATTCGTGATACCCATGGTGATCGGCGCGGCTGTCTTTGGCTCCATCGCTGGTGGCCCGCAGCATGCGGCGGACGGCCGCGCACTGTTCCTGCAAAACGCCGGCTATATCTGGGTTCCGTTTATTGCGGTCTGCGCCATCGCTGCCTGGTTTGGCATGAACGACCTGGCCACGGCGAAGTCGTCGTTTGCGACCCAGGCGACCATCTTCCGCCGCAAACACAACTGGCTGATGTGCTGGCTGTACCTGGGCACCTTTGGCTCCTTCATCGGCTTGTCCGCCGGTTTCCCGATGCTGATCAAGACGCAGTTCCCCGGCGTCAGTGCGATGTCGTACGCATTCCTCGGGCCCTTGGTGGGCGCATTGGCGCGCCCCGTGGGTGGCTGGATGGCCGACCGGGTTGGCGGCGCACTGCTGACCTTCTGGGTGTTTGTGCTGATGATCGCCGGGGTGTTCGGCGTGCTGCATTTCCTCCCGCATGCGGGCCTCGGCGGTGATTTCCGCGGCTTCCTCACGTGCTTCCTGGTGTTGTTCGTGATGACCGGCATTGGTAACGCATCAACGTTCCGCATGATCCCGGTGATTTTCCGCACCCTGCACGAGCGCTTTGCCGAACGCTCCGGTGGGCGCATCAGCAAGGATGCGGCAATACGCCAGGCTGGCGTTGAATCCGCAGCCACCATCGGATTCAGTTCGGCCATTGGTGCCTACGGCGGCTTCTTCATCCCCAAGAGCTACGGCAGTTCGATCGCGCTGACGGGCGGCCCTGAAATGGCTCTGTATGCCTTCATCGCGTTCTACGTGAGCTGCGTGCTCGTTACCTGGTGGTGGTACTTCCGGCGCGGCGCTGAGATCCGCTGTTGAGATTTGCGGCGGTATGGATAACCGACAAGATCACCCGCGTTCTCGCCAAGAGAAACTTTCATGAGCTACTTACTCGACCGCTTGCAGTTCTTCAGGCGCACCAGCGACACCTTCGCCAACGGCCATGGTGTGACCACGGACGAAAGCCGGGATTGGGAAAACGGTTATCGCGCCCGTTGGCAGTACGACAAGATCGTACGCTCTACCCATGGCGTGAACTGCACCGGCTCATGCAGTTGGAAGATCTACGTCAAGAATGGCCTGGTCACTTGGGAAACGCAGCAGACCGACTACCCCCGGACGCGGCCGGACCTACCTAATCACGAACCGCGCGGTTGTCCGCGTGGCGCCAGCTATTCCTGGTACCTGTACAGCGCCAACCGGCTGAAATATCCGCTGGTGCGCGGCACGCTGTTGCGCCTGTGGCGAGAGGCGAGAAAGACGATGGCGCCGGTCGATGCCTGGGCCAGCATCGTGCGCGATGCGGAGAAGGCCAAGAGCTACAAATCCCGGCGTGGCATGGGCGGGTTCGTTCGGCTTGCCTGGGACGAAGCGAACGAGATTATCGCGGCCTCCAATCTTTATACCGTCAAATACCATGGGCCCGACCGTGTGATCGGCTTCTCCCCGATCCCCGCGATGTCGATGGTTTCCTATGCCGCCGGTGCGCGTTACCTGTCATTGCTCGGTGGCGCCTGTTTGTCCTTCTACGATTGGTATTGCGACCTGCCGCCGGCATCGCCGCAGGTATGGGGTGAGCAGACCGACGTGCCCGAATCGGCGGACTGGTACAACAGCCGCTACATCATCGCCTGGGGTTCCAACGTTCCCCAAACCCGCACGCCGGATGCGCACTTCTTCACCGAGGCGCGTTACAACGGCACCAAGACGGTAGCCATCACGCCGGACTACTCCGAAGTAGCCAAGCTCACTGATCATTGGCTGCACCCCAAGCAGGGCACCGATGCCGCGCTGGCGTTTGCCTTCGGGCATGTAATTCTCAAGGAATTCCATGTCGACCAGCCCTCGGCGTATTTCACCGACTATTGCCGTCAATACTCCGACATGCCATTGCTTGTGCGTCTGGAGCGCCGTGCCGATGGCCGCTTGGTGCCGGAGCGCTATCTGCGGGCTAGCGACCTCGGTGGCCTAGGTGAGAGCAACCATCCTGAGTGGAAAACGCTCGCTTATGACGAGCACACGGGCGCCATCACGGTGCCCAACGGTTCGGTCGGCTTTCGCTGGGGCGAGAAGGGCAAGTGGAACATCGAGGAGAAGAACAGCATCGGGGAGGCCACTCGCCTGCAGCTGAGTTTCAAGGATGCCCACGACGGCATTGAGGCGGTGTCGTTCCCGTACTTCGGTGGTGTCGAACATGCGCAATGGACCGCATCCACATTCGACGATGTGCTCGAACGTCACCTGCCGGTCCGCACGCTCATGCTGGCCGATGGTCAGCAATGGGCGGTCGCTACCGTCTATGACCTTCAGCTTGCGCAGTACGGCGTCGATCGCGGGTTTGGCGGCGTCAACGTGGCCAACAGTTACGACGACGATGTACCCGGCACCCCGGCCTGGCAGGAACGCATCACCGGGGTACCGCGTGGCGATGTGATCGAGATTGCGCGTGAATTCGCCCGTACGGCCGACAAGACGCATGGCCGCAGCATGATCATCGTGGGCGCCGCGATGAATCACTGGTATCACAACGACATGAACTACCGCGGCCTGATCAACATGTTGATCATGTGCGGCTGTATCGGCCAAACCGGCGGCGGCTGGGCCCATTATGTGGGGCAGGAAAAGCTTCGTCCGCAAACCGGCTGGCTGCCGCTGGCATTCGGGCTGGACTGGAGTCGCCCGCCGCGGCAGATGAATGGCACGTCGTTCTTCTATTTCAACTCCGACCAGTGGCGTTACGAGAAACTGGAGGTGAAGGAGATCCTCTCGCCGTTGGCCGATCCGTCCAAATACACCGGCGCGCTGGTAGATATGAATCTTCGCGCCGTGCGCATGGGCTGGTTGCCGAGCGCACCGCAGCTGGACCGCAATCCATTCGATGTCGTGCGTGAGGCGGACCAGGCGGGTATCGCGCCTGCCGAGTACGCCGTCCAACAGATGCAGGCAGGCAAGCTGGATTTTGCGTATGCCGATCCGGATGCACCGCAGAACTTCCCGCGCAACCTTTTCATATGGCGCTCTAACCTGCTCGGATCCTCGGGCAAGGGTCATGAGTACATGCTGCGACACCTGCTGGGCACGCGGCATGGTCTGCAAGGCAAGGACCTGGGCGAACGGGGCGCGATCAAGCCGGAGGAAGTGAAGTGGCACGACGCGGCGCCCGAAGGCAAGCTCGACCTGCTCGTCACGCTCGACTTCCGCATGTGCACCACCGCGCTCTACTCGGACATCGTGCTGCCTACGGCCACCTGGTACGAGAAGGACGATATCAACACGTCCGACATGCACCCATTCATCCATCCGCTTTCAAAAGCGGTGGACCCGGCGTGGGAGTCGCGCAGCGATTGGGAGATATTCAAGGGTATCGCCCGCACCGTCAGCGCGATGGCACCCGGCGTGCTGGGCACCGAAAAAGATCTCGTACTGGTGCCGACCCTGCATGACACGCCAGGCGAACTGGCGATGCCGCTCGGCGTCAGCGACTGGAAGAAAGGCGAGTGTGATCCCATCCCGGGCAAGACCATGCCATCGATGGTCGTAGTCGAACGCGACTATCCCAATCTGTACAAGAAGTTCACCTCGCTGGGTCCGTTGCTCGACAAACTCGGCAACGGAGGCAAGGGCATGAACTGGGATACCAGGGACGAGGTTGCCTTTCTTGGCCAGCTCAATCGCTTGGTAAGCGAGGAAGGCATCAGCCAAGGGCGGCCTTCAATTAGTACCGCCATTGATGCTTGCGAGGTGGTGCTACATCTGGCGCCCGAAACCAACGGACATGTGGCGGTCAAGGCATGGAAGTCGCTCGAGCAGTTCACTGGGCGCGACCACACGCATCTGGCCGTCGGCAAGGAACACGAGGCGATTCGATTCCGCGATATCCAGGCGCAGCCGCGCAAGATCATCTCCTCGCCGATCTGGTCCGGCCTCGAGGACGAGCACGTCAGTTACAACGCGTGCTACACCAACGTGCACGAGCTCATTCCGTGGCGAACGATTACGGGCCGTCAACAGTTCTATCAGGATCACGAATGGATGCGCGCGTTCGGCGAGGGCTTCATGGGCTATCGCCCGCCAGTTGACACCAAGACCATTGCGCCCTTGCTCGGAAAAAAGGCCAACGGCAATAAGGAAATCGTGCTCAATTGGATCACCCCGCACCAAAAGTGGGGTATCCACAGCACCTATAGCGACAACCTGATCATGCAAACGTTGTCGCGCGGTGGCCCCATCGTATGGCTCAGTGAAGACGATGCCCGAGTCGCCGGTATCGAGGATAACGATTGGATCGAGCTGTTCAACGTCAACGGTGCGATTACCGCGCGCGCAGTGGTAAGCCAGCGCGTGATGAACGGCATGGCCATGATGTATCACGCACAGGAACGCATCATCAATGTGCCGGGCTCTGAAGTCAGCGGTACGCGTGGCGGCATCCACAATTCGGTAACGCGTACGGTGGTCAAGCCAACCCACATGATTGGCGGCTACGCCCAGCTGTCCTATGGCTTCAACTACTACGGAACCACGGGCACCAATCGCGACGAATTCGTGATCGTGCGCAAGATGAACAAAGTCGACTGGCTTGATGGCGAACCGGTGCCGTCTTCCCACACGGAGGTGTCGCCATGAAGGTTCGTGCACAGATCGCCATGGTCCTTAACCTGGACAAATGCATCGGCTGCCACACTTGCTCGATCACCTGCAAGAACGTGTGGACATCACGCGAAGGCGTTGAATACGCCTGGTTCAACAATGTCGAAACCAAACCCGGCATTGGTTACCCGAAGGAGTGGGAAAACCAGGAGAAGTGGAATGGCGGGTGGATTCGTACCGCGAGCGGAAGCTTGATGCCGCGGGCGGGCGGGCGCTGGCGTTTGCTGTCCAAGATTTTCGCCAATCCCGATCTACCGCAGATCGATGACTACTACGAGCCGTTCGACTTCGATTACCAGCACCTGCATCAAGCGCCGGACAGCAAACACCAACCCACGGCACGTCCACGATCGCTTATTACTGGCGAACGCATGCAGAAAATCCACTGGGGTCCGAACTGGGAGGAAATCCTCGGCACCGAGTTCGCCAAGCGTGCCAGGGACCGCAACTTCGACGCCATCCAGAAGGAGATATACAGCGCCTTCGAAAAGACCTTCATGATGTATCTGCCGCGCCTGTGCGAGCACTGCTTGAATCCGGCCTGCGTGTCGGCCTGCCCAAGTGGTGCCATCTACAAGCGTGAGGAGGACGGCATCGTCCTGATCGACCAGGACAAATGCCGCGGTTGGCGCATGTGCGTTTCGGCCTGCCCATACAAGAAGATCTACTACAACTGGAAGAGCGGCAAATCTGAGAAGTGCATCTTCTGCTATCCGCGCATCGAGATGGGGGAGCCCACCGTGTGTTCGGAAACCTGCGTGGGCCGCATCCGCTACTTGGGCGTAATGCTCTACGACGCTGATCGCATTAATGCGGCTGCCTCGGTACCGGAAGAGAAAAACCTATATCAGGCGCATCTGGATATCTTTCTCGACCCGTTCGATCCCCAGGTCATCGCGGCCGCGCGCGCAGAGGGCATTCCCGATAACTGGCTGGAAGCGGCCAAGACGTCGCCGGTTTACAAGATGGCGATCGACTGGAAGTTGGCGCTGCCGTTGCATCCCGAATACCGCACCTTGCCGATGGTTTGGTACGTTCCGCCTCTCTCGCCGATCCAGTCCGCCGCGGAGCGCGGCCGCATGGGCATGAATGGCGAGTTGCCCGATGTGGCCTCACTGCGCATTCCCGTACGCTATCTGGCCAACCTGCTTTCCGCTGGCGACGAGGCCCCCGTGGTACGCGCATTGGAGCGTATGTTGGCCATGCGCGCTTGGCGACGCGCCTGGAATGTCGATGGCATTGAGGATCATGCCGTACTCAAACAGGCCGGCATTACCGCGGCGCAAGCCGAGGACATGTATCGCTATCTGGGTATCGCCAATTACGAGGATCGCTTCGTGGTGCCATCGGGTCACCGCGAATACGCCAATGATGCGTTCGGTGAGCGCGGCGGTTGCGGCTTCAGCTTTGGCAACGGATGCAGTGGCGATAGCGCGGCCGATCTGTTTGGCGGTCGTCGCACCACCACGCAGGTGGTGCGACCCCAACCGAAGGACAAGAACGGGGCTCCGGCATGAGCGCGCTCAAGTTGATCGGCGTACTGCTGGACTATCCGCGCGACGAATGGTGGGAGCATCGCGAGGAGCTGCTGGCAGCCACGGCGCAGACAGGCCTGTCCGAAAGCAGCCAGCGCGACCTGGCCAGTTTCGTGGAAAAACTGCTCGGCACCGATGTCATGTCGGCGCAGGACGCTTGGCTATCCACCTTCGACCGTGGCCGTTCGATGAGCCTGCTTCTGTTCGAGCACATCCACGGTGAATCGCGCGATCGCGGCCAGGCGATGGTCGACTTGATCGAGACCTATCGCCGTAACGGGTTCGAGTTGGCCGCAAAGGAGCTTCCCGACTATCTCCCGCTGGTACTTGAGTACCTGGCGCATCGCCCGATCGAGGAGGTGCGCGATTGGTTGAGCCACATCAGCCACATCGTCGGGCTGCTCGCCGCGCGCTCCCTGGAACGGCAAAGCCCCTATGCCGTGTTGTTTGAACTCTTGCTGGCGCAGGCTGATGGCAAGGTGGATCTGCATGTCCTGCGGCGGAGTGCGAGCCAGGAAAAACGCGACGATACGCCTGACGCCATGGACCGCCTATGGGAAGAAGAGGCCGTGCGCTTTGGCGCCGAGGCGCCCGCCGAGAGTTGCTCACCAACCGGGGCTCGCCATGTCCAGCCCGACGTCAGCAGAACGGTGCACCCATGAACTATCTCAATCAATTTGCCTTCCAGCTTTATCCATACATCGCGCTGTCTGTTTTCTTTATTGGCAGCTGGGCGCGCTACGACCGCGCCATGTACACCTGGCGCACGGGTTCGAGCCAACTGCTATCCGGGCGCGGCATGCGATTAGGCAGCAACCTGTTCCATATCGGCGTGCTGACTATTCTGGGTGGACACCTGGTCGGTCTACTGACGCCGCACAGCGTGTATGAGACCTTTATCACCGCACCGCAGAAACAATTGTTGGCGATGGCGGTGGGCGGGGTTTTTGGACTGCTGTGCCTGGTCGGCTTGTGCATTCTGCTGGTTCGCCGACTGGGTAACGCCCGCATTCGGGCCACCGGCACCAAGGGCGACACGCTGGTGCTGATTCTGCTGTTCATTCAACTGGTGCTTGGGCTGTGCACGATCGGCGTGTCGACGCACCATATGGACGGCGCCGTAATGATGCAGCTTGGTGAGTGGGCGCAGCATATTGTTACTTTCCGTTGGGGCGCTGCCGATTTCGTCGCCGACGTGAGCTGGGTCTACAAAGCTCACGTACTTCTCGGGATGACGTTGTTTCTAGTCGCCCCGTTTACGCGGCTTGTGCATGTGTGGAGTATTCCTGTTGGCTATTTGCGGCGCCCTTATCAGGTGGTCAGCCATCGTCCGGCGGCGATCCAGCACGGACGGCGCGTGTAAGCCATGGTCAAGCCCGTTCCGCTTTCCTTGTCCATCGTTCCTGCCGATTCACTGGCTGCGAAGCACCATGCGCATGAATCGACGGCGGGCGACAGTCCACGTTCCATGGGGCAGCCGGCGCCTTGCAATCTTCGGGTGGGTCATGCCGCGATCGACGAAGTCGCGATCGCACAGGAGATGCAGCACCACCGAGCGGCGACGCCGGCAGAATCGCGAGCCGAGGCGGCGCGTGCGCTGATGGTGCGCGCGTTGTTGCGTCACGAGGTGGAAAGGCTCGGCCTCGACGCGGCGGCGTCCGCTTCAGGTGTTGAGACGTTGGAGGAAGCCCGCATACGGGCTTTGCTACAGCGCGAGGTCGTCGATCGGGTGCCGAGTGAGGCCGATTGCTGGCGCTATTTCGAGCAGAACCGGGAGCGTTTCCGATCGCCGGATCGTATTCGTGTCAGCCATATTCTTCTTGGTGCGGCACCTCACGATACCGCCGCACGATTGGATGCACGCCAGCGTGGCGAGAAACTGATTGTCGAACTGAAGAGCCAGCCCTCGTTGTTTGCCGATATGGCGCACCGTTATTCGGGTTGTCCCTCGCGTACCGACGGCGGCGACCTGGGTTGGTTGGAGCGGGGTCAAACCACGCCCGAATTCGATCGGCAGATATTTCGCCTCCACGCGGGCCTGGCGGCGTTTCCGGTGGAATCGCGCTGGGGTTATCACGTGGTATCGGTCGAGGCGATGGAGCAGGGACACGCATTGCCCTTCGAATCAGTACGCGAACGCATCTCGGACTATCTGGAGCTGCAGCTACGGCAGCGCCAGCTACAGGAATATTTGCTGAGCTTGCTGGAGCGCTACGGCGTGGAAGGATTGGACGAGATCGAGGCCTTGGCAGATCAGGGCTAAGCAGAGGCACGGAAGGCGGCGTTTTTCTTAGGGAGCATGATCATGGAGCACGACAGCATTACCGGCGGCCAGCAGCAGCGGGCCATGTGGCTGAGCACATTCGCCTTCACCGTATGCTTTGCGGTATGGACGATCTTTTCGATCATTGGTATCCAGATCAAGCAACAGCTTGGCTTGAGCGACACTCAGTTCGGTCTGCTTGCCGCCACGCCGATACTCACCGGGTCGTTGATCCGACTTTCGCTCGGCATTTGGGCCGACCAGTACGGTGGCCGACGTGTGCTCGCCCTCGTCATGCTATGCGGCGCGGTCGCCACCTGGATGCTCAGCTACGCAAGGACCTACCCGCAGTTCCTGCTGGCCGCCTTGTTTGTCGGCATCGCGGGCGGCTCGTTCTCCGTGGGCATTGCCTACGTATCCACCTGGTTCCCGGCCAAGCGCCAGGGCACAGCGCTGGGCGTGTTTGGCGCCGGTAACGTCGGTGCCGCAGTAACCAAGCTGCTGGCACCGATGGTGATGGTGGCCGCCGGCTGGGGCATGGTGGCCAGGGTTTGGGCGGTGGGCCTGGCGGTCACCGCCATTTTGTTCTATCTGCTGTCCCAGGACGACCCGTCGCTGGCTGAGCGACGCCGTACCGGCGCCAAGCCGATGTCGTTCGCCGCGCAGATGGAGCCGCTGAAGAATCTGCAGGTATGGCGTTTCTCGCTGTACTACTTCTTTGTGTTTGGCGGGTTCGTCGCGTTGTCGTTGTGGCTGCCGCGCTATCTCATCGGCGCCTACGGCATGGATGTGAAGACGGCGGGCTTGATCGCTGCCTGCTACTCGATCCCGGCCAGCCTGTTTCGCATCGTGGGCGGTTGGCTGTCCGACCGTGTGGGTGCGCGGCGGGTGATGTACTGGACCTTTGGCGTGGCGACGCTTTGCACGTTCGTGCTGTCCTATCCCGATACGCAATACGTGGTGAAAGGCATCAAGGGTGATATTGCCTTTCACGCCATGGTCGGCCTGGTGTTGTTTACCGCGCTGGTGTTCGTGCTGGGCTTTTTCATGTCGCTGGGCAAGGCCGCCGTGTACAAGCACATCCCCGTTTACTACCCCTCCCATGTGGGCTCGGTGGGCGGCGTTGTCGGCATGATTGGCGGCCTGGGCGGCTTCGTGTTGCCCATTGCGTTCGGTGCGCTGAACGACCTGGTCGGTATCTGGACCAGTTGCTTCATGCTGATGTTTCTGGTGGTCGCAGGCTCCATGGCATGGATGCACGCCGCCATACGACGCATGGAGCGCCGGCGGTTTCCGCAACTGGAAGCGGATACCGATTTGCCGACGACCATGCGCTAAGGCCCACCAAGCCCTGTTGAGCGGTAGGGGATGGGACGAACCCGCTTGTAACGGACTAAAGGCGGCGGCCTGGGGCAGGATGGGACGGTGGCTTGGCGCCGTCTCGGAGCGCTTGCGCCGGGCAGTCTGTCCGGCCTGGCGACTGTATTTGGGGGGCGGCAAGGTTATGATAACCGCTCGTATCCACCCTTCCCGGCGCTGACTGCCCTAGAACGCAGCGCCGGCTCCCAGAGGAAATCCATTCATGGCACGTGGTATCAACAAAGTGATTATCGTCGGCAACCTCGGCGCCGATCCGGAAACCCGCTACACCGGTAATGGCACGGCCATCACCAGCATCCGCCTCGCAACGTCCGAAAGCTGGACCGACAAGCAGAGCGGCGAGAAGCAGGAGCGGACCGAGTGGCACCGCGTGAAGCTGTTTGGTCGCTTGGCTGAAATTGCCGGCGAATACCTGAAGAAGGGTCGCCAGGTTTATATCGAAGGCTCGCTGCGTACCGACAAGTACACCGACAAGGACGGCGTCGAGCGCTTCAGCACCGACATCATCGCTGCCGAAATGCAGATGCTTGGCGGCGGCACCGAAGGTGCTGGCGCGGGCGGCGGTGGCGGTGGCGGCTTCCAGCGTTCGCAGGGCGGCGGTGGTGGCGGCCAGCAGCGCCAGGCTGGCGGCGGCGGTTACGCCGGTGGCCAGGCTCGTGGCGGCGACAACTACGGCGGCGGTCAGCAGCAGCGCCAATCCTCGCCGCCGCCGGTGCAGAACAACAGCTTCGACGACGACGATATTCCGTTCTGATTCGTACCAACGGAGCTTCGCCGTTCGTTTTTACTTTGCAAACCCCCGAGCCATCGGGGGTTTTGCTTTTTATGGCTGGATAGTTCTCATGCCGTCGTGACGCCAACGAGTTCGCGTGACGTACGGGCGCGCAGGCGTGGCGTGACGAAATCGAGGAAAGCGCGCAGCTTCAGCGGCAAGGGGGCTTGTCCCTTGTGCACGAGATTGATGGGTAATGGGGCCGACTCAAAACTGTCGAGCACCACGCAAAGCGCCTTGTCACGGATGGCGTCGGCCACCTGGTAGGACAGCACACGTATCAATCCCAAGCCGAGTATCGCCGCTTCGATAGCGGCATCCGCCGTATTGACCGCAAGCCGCGATTGAACCGGCACGGACAGTTCCGATTTGCCGGACTCGAAGGCCCAGGCGCGTTTGGAGGCAAGTACCTCGAAGGTGATGCATTCATGCGCAGCGAGGTCGCGTGGCTTGGCCGGCACGCCATGCGTTGCCAAATAGGCGGGGCTTGCGCATATGACGCGGCGGGCCGTGCCCACGCCGGTCGCCATCAGCGTGCTATCGGGCAATTCGCCGATGCGGATGGCGGCGTCGGTGTTTTCGTCCATCAGATGCACGACGCGATCGGTGAACACGAGGCTGATATCGATTTCCGGATACTGCGCGAGGAATTCCGCAACCACCGGCACCACGTGCAGGCGCCCGAACACGACCGGCGCGGTGACCACCAGCTCGCCCTTGGGTGAGGCGTATTCACCCGTCGCAGCGCGCTCGGCTTCGCCAATTTCCTCAAGAATCTTCCGGCACGCGGCCACGTAGGATTCGCCGGCTTCCGTCAGCGACAGTCGGCGCGTCGTGCGGTGAAGCAGCCGCGTCTTCAAATGCGATTCCAGTTCGCCAACCTTGCGACTGACCGTGGCCAACGGCATGCCCAGCCGACGCGCGGCCGCCGAGAGGCTGCCCGAATCCACGACGGCGACAAGGATGGACATGGATTCCAGGCGATTCATGGATCCTCTCAAATATTGGAAGGATGATTCTTGATCGTGACAGATTCTCTTTGTAAATGCAGGCGGTTAACGTTCGGCCCTCAAATCCCGGGTCGCGGCATGTCGCTGCAGACAAGGGAGATCGCCATCCAAGGAGAATGCTGTGCGCGGTCTGTCCACCCCATCCGGTAGTCCACAGGCACCTGCCGTAGCGTCGCGCGGCAAGATCCTCATGATGGCGATCGTCGCCGGCGCGGTGATCACCAACCTCTATTGCATCCAGCCGATCCTGCCGTTGGTGGCGGCGGACCTGCGGGTCGACCTGACCACCGTCGATTTCGTCGCGGGCGCGGCGCTGCTGGGCTTCTCGACCGGACTGGCGTTGCTGTTGCCGCTGGGTGATCGCTTCGATCGCCGCAAGCTGGTGCTGGCTCAGATCGCGCTGGCCTTCGCTTTCGCGCTGGCGGCGGCGATGGCGCCGGGTATAGGGGCGCTGGTGGCAGCTTCCTTTGGTCTTGGCATCGTCAGCTGCGTGCCACAGCAGCTGGTGCCCTTTGCGGCCGTCATGTCGTTGCCGAGTGAGCGCGGGCGTTCGGTTGGCACGGTAGTCAGCGGCATCATGGTTGGCATCCTCGTGGGGCGCACCATCGCCGGCGTCGTCGGTGCGGCGTACGGCTGGCGCGCGGTCTACGCGGTGGAAGCAGCGTTCATGATTCCGGTGTTCATTGCTGCCGCTTCGCTGTTGCCGCAGGGTGTGCCATCGACGAATCTTTCCTACGGACGCCTGCTTGCTTCGCTCTGGCCATTGGCGCGGGACAATCGCCCGATTCGTGAATCGATGATCATCCAGGCGTTGTTGTGGGCGTGTTTCAACGCCTTCTGGGTGAACCTGGCGGCACTTCTTGCGAACGGGCCGTGGCACCTCGGCAGCGCGTGGGCGGGCGGCTTCGGCATCATCGGCGCGGCCGGCGCGTTTGCCGCTTCACTGGGTGGTCGAGCTCTCCGATCGGCTAGGCACGCGCAGCGTCGTGGGGGCCAGTATCGGCGTCGTTACGCTTGCCTACTTGCTGCTCTCCGGCGCGGACAAATCCCTTGTTTTCCTGGTGATCGGCGTCGTCGTGCTGGATATTGGCGTGCAGGCCGGCCTGGTATCCAACCAGACGCGCGCGTTCGCCGTGGATCCGAAAGCACAGGGTCGCATCAACAGTCTCTACATGACCGCCACCTTCTTCGGCGGCGCCATCGGCACCATGGTCAGCGGGTGGCTGATGACCCGCTTTGGTTGGTCAGGCATCGTGGTGTTTGGTTTGGCGCTTGGAGTGATCGCGTCGGCGATTCACTGGGCGGGCGCTCCACGCAAGCAGACCGTGCAAGCCAACGAAGCCGTCGAGGCGGCGCTGATCTCAGCGAACCCGGATTGAAGCAAAGCCGTAAACGACGCGCACGCAGGACATTCGGCGTTGCGCGTCAACGTTTCTGATAAGGGTGGAAGATGCGGTCTTTTGCGGACACTTTCACATGGCAAGCGTTGCCGCAATCAGAAACGCCGGTGGGGTCGGCCGTGAACGTGTCGTGTGTCGCGTCATAGTCAAACAACGCGTAGCCCCATCCGCCGGTTTTCGAAAACCGTGTGCTGTCTTTTTCCATGAGAAAAGCCTGCGAAAACACATCCGGCACGTCCACGACAAAGGGCGCCTCGGTGCTTCGCTTGAACTTCCATTGCAGCTTCGCGATCTTGGAGCCCTCCGGGAAAGGTTGCCCGTTGCCCGGAATACCCGACTTGTACGCCTGGATCATGATCGGGTTGGCAACGATTACCTTGAGCACTTGATCCGTTCGCGCGGACGAAACCACCGACCAGTCCTCATAGCCCTTGAACTCGGCAAACGCGACGCCGCTTGGCGACACGAGCGAATACTTGTCGCTGGCACTGGCAGGGCCAGCATTGGGCTTGCTCTGCGCGTAAAGGGCCGTGCCGCCCAAGAGGAGGGCGACCCATGCTGCTGCGCCGATGGCGATCGTGAGCTTGCTCTGGTGTTTCATGGCCGATCCTCGCTTGTATGTCGTGGATGAGCTTGTGTTTACGGTGACGCGGCAAAACCATCAGGGTTGGCACGTCCGTCGTGTGATGACAAATCATCTGGCGCGACAAATCCATCAGACGAAAGTGTTAGCGCCTGCTGTGGAGCGACCATCTAGCCGCTCAGGGAAGAAAATCGATACCAAAGCTTGATAGACGGCATGCACGATTCGGCGCAGTGTCGAAGGCCGGCCGATCGAGCAGGCGGCTTCTCAGGCGATCAATTCATCGAGCATTGGATGAGGGATAAGGCATGAAGATTCTCATGGTACTCACTTCGCACGACATACTTGGAAACACCGGACGGAAGACCGGATTCTGGCTCGAAGAATTTGCCGCGCCTTATTACGTGTTCACGGATGCCGGCGTCCAGGTGACAGTGGCTTCACCCAAAGGCGGGCAGCCGCCTATCGACCCCAAGAGCGATGACCCGAATAACCAGACGCCTGCGCAGACGCGTTTCAAGGCCGACGGGGCCACCCAGAAAGTGCTGGCCAACACCGTTCGCCTAGACTCGGTAAAGGCAGAAGACTTCGATACCGTGTTCTACCCGGGCGGTCACGGCCCCATGTGGGATCTTGCTGAAGATCCGGTTTCGATCAAGCTGATCGAGTCGTTTTACGACAGCGGCAAGCCCATCGCACTTGTCTGTCATGCGCCTGGCGTGTTGAGGCACGTCAAATACAAGGGTGAGCCACTGGTAAAAGGCAAACGGGTGACCGGATTCACGAACACCGAAGAGGAAGAAGTTCAGCTCACTCATGTGGTGCCGTTCCTGGTCGAAGATGAGCTGAAAAGACTCGGTGGCATCTTCGAAAAGAAGGATAACTGGCAGGTATTCACCATCACTGATGGCCGCCTGGTGACCGGGCAAAACCCGGCGTCGTCGACGGCGGGTGCGCAGGCTCTGCTGGCTCTCTTCAAATGAGTTTGATGATCGTGCTACGGCACCTCAAGCAGGCCGACGATTCGTCCAGTGAATGAGACCGGCATACAGTGCAAGCAACACCGCCGTGACAAAGAACACATCGCGCGGGCCGATCCATGCACCGAGCTGTCCGCCTGGTAACGGACCGATCAGTTGCCCGGCTGATGGGCGCCAGCAATTTCCGGGCTATCACCTGTACTACGAAGTCAACGACGACGTCGGCCGCGTTCCCCTTGCTGGTGGATGCGTTGCGTTAACGCGGAAAGCTGCGATAAGCAACGGCCATCACGAAAGTGCGGGCGGTCCGCCATGGATGGCGTTGAGCACTTCAGCCGTGAACCTGGGATCGTCGATCTGCACGTCGCCGGAAAGTCGTGCAGTGATTTCCTGAAGCAGCCAGCCGTTGCCATCTGGGTCGCTGAAGAACGCAAACGTCGCATAGCTTCGCCGCTCCGGGTTCGGTCCGGCGACGCGCCCCTTGCCGACGGCATGATGAAACACGCCACCCGGGTCATGGAATAGCTCGCTGACTGGTGCGCCGCGACGCAGCAGTTCGTTGCGTGCGAGCTCAATGTCGGCAACGATCAAGTAAAGGTCATGCGAAGAGCCGGGCGCGGCTTTGGTCACGTTCTTTCCGAAGATGACCGAGCACGCCGATCCGGGCGGCGTGAGCTGGATGACGCGATAGTCATCGCCGGATTTGTAGTCGAGGTCGAGTCGCCAGCCAAGGTCGCCGTAGAAGCGCTTGGCGCGATCCACATCCGAGACGGGGACGACGACAAGCTCCAGGCTCATGTCGAACGACACTTTGCGCGGCGTCCCGATGGACGGGTCGCCCTGGGTTTGAGAATTTCGCATCGCTCGCTCCTGGCAGTTGGCCACTGCTGTTCGGGCGGCGGCCTGGTCGGTTAAAGGCACAAAGCATAGGGAAGCGATGTTAGGCGGGCAGCAACGCGATCGCCATTGCACCAAGGTGTCTCCCTGGGCTTCCCATGGGTTGTTTCAGCCACGCCCCGCGCACCCATACCTTGGTGTCGGCGATACCTTCGTCCACTGGTACACGCAGGGCGTTGGTGTGAGATATGGACCCTTGCCGCACATGCCAGCGACGGAGTCCCCCATGACCGCGAAAACGCATACCGCACAGCTTCGACTGACCAAGCGATCGCCGGGTTATTGGCGTGTCACCATCGACAATCCGCCGATCAACGTCATGGGTCCGCAGATGGTGGTCGAGTTCCAGCGCATCATCGATGACATCGAAAACGACGAGCACGTCAGGGTCGTGGTGTTCGATAGCGCGGTGGACGGCTATTTTTTGAATCATTCGGATTTCACGGCGAAACTCGAAGATCTCACCTCCATGCCGGCGGGGCCCACTGGGCTACCACCATGGCCCGATTTCCTTTCGCGCCTGCCGCGCGCGCCGGTCGCCTCCATCGCCCTCATTCGGGGCAGGGCGACAGGCAATGGCAGCGAACTCAATCTCGCCTGCGACATGAGCTTTGGTAGCCGCGAAAAATTGATCCTCTCGCAATGGGAGGTGGGTGTGGGCATGGTGGCGGGCGGCGGCCCCATGGCCAGGTTGCCACGGCTCATCGGTCGCAACCGCGCGCTTGAAGTGCTGCTGAGTTCGGAAGATATCCGTGGCGAGTTGGCGGAGGCCTATGGCTACGTCAACCGCTCGTTTCCGGATGCCGAGCTCGATGCATTCGTCGAAGCGCTGGCCATGCGCATCTCGAAATTCGACAAGTGGGCCATCGCAACCACCAAGCGCCTCGTCAACACCACCCTGGCGCCCGACGTCGAGCTGGGCGCAGGTTGGGACGCATGCATCGGATCCCTCGGCCGACCCGCTGCGCAAGCGGGCATCAAGGACCTGTTTGCCAAAGGCTTCCACAAGCCGGGAGACGCGGAAGACCGGCTGGGCGACTACGTGGGCCAGATTCCCCGCTGACAGCCGCGACGCTCCATTCACCTGTTCAAACGAGGGTAGACGTATGGACCTGCTTGCTACCGCCAAGGCATTGGCCGAACGCACCGAGGCCGCGGCCACCAAGGCCAAGGTGCCGGTGGCTGTCAGCGTGATGGACATCCACGGCAACTTGGTACTTCAGCATCGGATGAACGGCGCTCCGCTGTTTTCGCTGGAGCTTTCCGAGCGCAAGGCGTACACGTCGGCACTCATCAAGGTGCGAACCGCCGACCTGGTTCCCATGGTGCAACCCGGTGCGCCGCTCTTCCCGCTGCTCGCGGTCGCTGGTGGCCGTTACTCGGCCATGGGCGGTGGCATACCGCTCAAGGAAGGGGATCAAGTGTTCGGCGGCATCGGTGTCAGCGGTGGCACGACGGAGGAAGACATGGCCATTGTCGAAGCGGCGCTCAAATAGCTGCATGCCTTCATGCACGATCCGCCAGCGTATCCATGCCGGGGATCGGGCGAGAAATCACATCTGCCGCGAATGCAGCGTTTCACCGCACCACTGGCGTGGCGTCTTGCCAGTGAGCCGCTTGAAAACGGTGGTGAAGTGCGACTGGGTGTGAAAGCCCACTTCCAGCGCGATGTCCAGCATCGAGCGAGGTACCTCGGCCATCAGTTGCTTGGCGCGCTCCATGCGACACAGCAGCAGGTAGTGGTGGGGGCGGTAGCCGGTAGCGGCGCGGAACTGCGCGGCAAAGTGCATGGGCGACAGACCTGCGGCGGCGGCCATGTCGTTGAGCGTGATGGTGTCCGATAGATGGGCCTTCACGTAGCTGTCCACGCTGCGCAGACGCCAATGAGGTAGCACCGTTCTCTTGCGGACGGCCGCAGTGGGGCCGACCTGCGCCCGCAGGTGGCGCAAGCGGTCGACCAGCAAATCCATGAGCTGAGTGCTCAGTTGGCTTTCGCGTGCGCCAGATTGGGTTTCCAGCAGCGTGCGGGCCAGCTGCAGCAGCAAGGTGTCGCGTGCCGGGCCCATGGAGAAGCATGAGAAGTTGTCATCGGCGCCGGACCAGAACAGCTGCACCGGCACGGCGACATGCAGCGCGCGACATGGGCCGGGGCAGTGCACGCTCACGGTGTCACCGGGGCAGCTGACGTAGTACGAACCGGCATCGCAGGCGCGCTCCGCCAGCGAGTGCGTGTCGCTTTGCAGCGACAGGCGGGCGTTGTCGAGCAGCAGCAAAACCGTATAGGTGGAAAGCGGCGTGGTAGCTGCCCAGCTGACTGGGGTGTCATCGCTGTGCGTCCATAGCGAGGCCCGAGCGCGAACGCAGGAGGGGTCGGCCGGCAGGTCGCGCTCCATCCAGTCGGATTGGGCGGCGCAGCGGTTCAGCAGGGCATGCGTGGCCAGCTTAGCCTTGGCGGCGAATTCCTTGTTCGACAGCCGTTGTTTGGTGGCAATGGACATGACTTCTCCGTTCCTGCCGTGGCGGCAAGTGGGAATACGTGAACCGGGTTTCGGGTAACGGCTGGGGTGGCCGGTCTCGAGGAGTGGGTGGTAAACGCCCGCTATTGCGATGCAGCAAAGTTTGCGGGGTAGCGCCGCCGAAAGAAAATACTGTTTCGCTATGCGGGCATAACGGCCGGCTATGGCTGGCTATCGACCCATTCCGCGCCCATGAAGGCGGACTCGCCGACCTGGCTGCGGATAAAGCCAAGCAACTGCGATTCAATGGCTGCCGCGGCGCGGGTCAGCGGCTTGTCGCGTGTGGTGATCAGGCAGGCGGTGAGGTAGATGGCAGGCTCAATCGGCACCGTAATGATGTCCTGGTGCCCGGGCATGTCCGAGAAATCGCCCTTGGGCAGGATGGCGTGGCCCAGTCCTGTCTTCACCGCGGAAAGCACCACCTCGAACAGATCCGATTCGGCAATGGGGTCGACGTGCAGGCTCGCTGCCGCGAACTCTCGCTCCACCGCCTTGCGCAGCACGTTGGTGGGCGTGGGCAGCATCAAGGGCAGTTTGCTTAGCTGTTGCAGCGTGATCGACGCTTGCTCGTTACCCTGTCTGCGACCGGCCAGGTAAAGGCGTTGGCGGAACAGCATCTCGCGCGTGAAGCCGGTTTCTGGCGTGTTCTCGAACACGATGGCCAGGTCGATGGCTTGCGCTGCCACTTTCTCGCGCAGCGTTTCACTGTCGCCGGTGACGAAACGCAACGTCACCTTCGGCAGCATGGTCCGGCAGATTTCCATCATCCTGCCGGTGAGCGCCGGTGCCATGGTCGAGGCCATGCCGAAACACACCACGCCCTGTATATCGCCGTGCGAGGAACGCACGATGTCGGGCAGGTCATCCACCTGGCGAATAAGCTTGAGCGATTCCCGAAAGAGCACTTCGCCAGCAGTGGTGGGCGTGACGCCGCGTGCGCTGCGGTGAAGCAGGACGACGCCAAACTCGTCTTCCAGTTCGGCAATCTGCTTGCTCAGTGCCGGCTGCGCGATGTGAATCAACGCAGCGGCGCGGGAAAAGCTTCCCGCCTCCACGATCTTCACGAAGTAACGTAAATGCCGGAACTGCAAGGCAGCGCTCCTGACGACTGGATGGCCGATACATCCCATGGAACAGGATACCGGAGGATAAGTACGAGAATTATGGGTGTGGCCGGTGCGTGCCGCCACAAGCCATGGCCTGCGGTTCGTGCGTTTACGAAACGGGGTGGCAAATCCGCAACGATGGTGTGTCAGCAGTAAGGAAACAGGCGCTCGAAGGGCGGCTCGGTAATGCCGTAGACGGCAATCTCCATGCCTTCGCCGTGGTCGCTGTAGTCGGCGAGATGTACGGCGTATGCCTGCAGCGCGCCCTCATCGCCGACCACGTGCAAGCCAAGCAGCACCTGATCGTCCTCGCGCTGCGCCATGAAGTCGGGCTGCACGGCGCAATAGAGATGCGAGGCGACGAAGCGACCAAATGCGGTCGTCTTCGAGCGATCGCGTGCTTCGAGCATGGACCAGCCAATGAGCAGGTCGCCGCTGAAGATCATGTACCAGGGCATACACCGTCCTCGCGCAAGTTCACTCTTGCGTTGAGACTGCATGGTCCACCTTCGCTGTTCTTCCGGTTTTCACTTCTGCAGCAGGGTTTACACAATGCCACGCCGGCAGGCCGTCCACTCGGCGACTACATGCATCGTGGCAATCGATAAAAAGGCTTTCATTTGGCAAGTGCGCGCGACACCCGGTTCGTAGGCTGCGGAAACCTTTGTTCCGGAACCACCTATGAGCAAGTCGATTGATATTGCACCGTGTCAGCTGTCCCGTTTCTGCGACCTGGACAACAAGCTAACGGTGCTGAAAGCGCAGGGCGCGTCCTCCGCGGAGCTATGGCAGGCCTTCAGTTGTCTGGCATTGCTGGGTGCAGCGTCTTCCAACGAAGTGGACCGACGCTGCTGGTGGCAGCACCTCTATGCCATTCTCGAGCGGCATGGCCTGGCCGTTGCGAAGGCGACATCACGCCTTTGAGAAAATGCAGGCGGCGAAGGGTGTTTCGCCGCTTGACCATAAAAAAGCGCGGCGTCTCGGTGAGGCGCCGCGCTTTTTTTGGTGACGGCGCAGGTCAGTAAGCCGATAGCAGCGAGATGGCGCGTGCATAGATCATGTCGACCGACTCGAAGTAGCACTTGGGTGTGCCGCAGTCAGGACAGCGCCAATCCTCTGGCACGTCTTCCCAGGACGTACCGGCTGCCACGCCTGCCGATGGGCAGCCGCAAGACTCGTCGTAACAGCGCCGGCAATGCGAGCACAACACGAGGCCGATCTGTTCGTTTTCCATGGTCATACTCCGGACGCAGTCGTGGTTTCGATGCGTAGGGATTCTCGTGAGCCAGCGTCCAGGCTGCTTTCGCATTCGCACGCTGATTGTCGAATCGCCGTACGGGTGACGACGCGGTGGACGTTCACATGGGCGATGGTTCACGTCCATGCGACGGCGGTCTGCCTGCTATCAGATCCAATCACTGCGGCCTTCAATGACAACGGCCTGACAAAGGGTTGCGCGTGGCAGGCGTTGAACGGATACATCCGACGATTGCACTGCCCCGATCGCGGCAGGCGGACGTATCGTCAGGCAGATCACTTCGTCGAGCAGCGCGCGAAAACGGAAACGCCTGGCACATGTCGCCAGGTGCCAGGCGTGCCGGTGGTCGCCTCTTCTTGTTATTAGCGCTCGTGCTCGTTGGCCACGTCAGCGGCTAGCCGAAGCTCTTCGTTGGCTTCGGTAAGCAGCTCCTTCGCGCGGCCAGCATGGCCGCCGAGGCGGTCGTCATTGTCGTACTGCGCGTCGCTGACCAACTGCCAGGCCTGCACGATGTTTTCCTGCGCCTGGCGCAGATTGCCGTGGCGATTGCCGATGTCGACGACGGGACCTTGCTGAGCCATCGTGGCGCAGCCAAACGTGCTGGCGGCACCGAGGATGACGCCGATGAATAGTGCTTTCTTCATGAGTGTGTGCCTGGCCGGTTGCCGGAACGGGAACGTGTGATCGATAGCTTGGGGTGCGCCTGCACCTGTCATCCCATGTTAGGCATTCACGCCGTAGCCGGTTTTCCTTAATGCACGTGCCTTTCCAAATCACACGGTGCCGATGGGCAGTCAGTCAAAAGTGCGTCCGAAGGTGAGCGCGGCCTGGGTGTCGAATGTCTTGAGCAGCGCATCGATGCGCCGGTCATAGGCACGTTGAAGGCATGCGTTGTCGCCGTTGCACGCATCGCGGTCGTGCTGTAGCCACTGACGTTGCGCGGCGCGAACACTGTCGTCGAACTCGCGATAGGCCATGCCTGCCGTTGCTGGTTTCAATCGGAGCAGCAGCTGGTAGTAAGCCGCCACGGTAACGTCCTTGCGCCCCAGTTCGGGCGAATTGCACACCGCGCGTTCGCTGGCGGTAGCGGCCTTGCGGCAATCGAAGCTCGCCACCTGCGCATGCAGCGCCGAGGTGGCCAACAGCAGGCACCCGGTGATGCCGATGCTTAGTGTCTTGCCTGCGGTGTGCTTCATGGTTGCCTGCCTTTGTCGACGGCGCTTGTCATCGCCAGATGGCCGAAAGCATCGCATGGCTGCCGTGAGCTGCCTTGCCGAAAAACCCGTCGTTCGTTCTCGCAAAGCCTCGTGGCAAGTGGAAACCCGGCATTGGCACGCTGCACCACCATGTGCATCTTCACCCGTCGCCCGGAGGCTGCATTCGATGAACCCGAAGCATATGTCTCGCCGTCACCGCCGGCCTTCGCTTTGGCTGGCGGCGGCCACCGTGGCGGTGAGCGCACAGGCCTTCGCCGGGCCGCTGCTGGTGCCCGAGGTTCCCATTGTTCGGGCGATTGACGCGGTGTACTGCTGCCCAGGCGGCAAGAGTTTCAAGGTCACCTATCTCAATGGCCGCAATGGGCAGAGTTTCGCGCTGATGCCGGTGCGGGGCGTGCCGACCTTGCTGGTAAGCACCATGTCCGCCGATGGGGTGCGTTACCAGGCGGGCTTCGTTACCTGGTGGAACAAGGGACGCGGCGGCGATTTGTACGATGCCAGCGTAGATCCCAGCCGTCCCGTGTTGCGCGGCTGCACGTCAAAGTAAGCAAAGACCCGGATGTCCGCCTGACGGACATCCGGGTCTTTGGTCGTTCATCGAGTGGGGTCAGCGCAGCGTTGCGGAGCAGGTACTCGGCGCTGGCTTGCCCTCGAAACGATCGCTCATCCAGTCGACCGCCTGCAGCGCGCTGTCGCTTCCGACGAAGCCGTGCCGTACGCCGGGTAGTTCCGCATAGGTCACGCGGCTTCCGTTGCTGCAAAGTCGCTGCACATAGGCACGTGTCACCTTGGGCAACACCAGCTGATCGGCTGCGCCCTGGGTGATCAACACGGGAATGTCGGTGGGCAGCGTGCCCGCCTCGTTTTGCGCCAGCAGCGACTTCCATGGGTCGATGTCGGTGACATCGGGTACGGCAAGAAACTGCTTCTCCAGCGGGCGCTGCGAATAGTGGCGCTCCACCATGTCGGCCACCGATTCTATGCATTCGTTGGAGAGGGCGTCGACGGCGGGCATCGCTGCGGGTTCAACCACCTTGTCGATCGGCGCGCCATAGACGCGTTGCCACGACCACAGCGTCATCGCCGTGACGTTGCGGCCACCATCGGTATCGGCATCGTCGCTCAGCAGGGTTCTTAGATCCGTCGGAGGCGAGGCCGCGGCGACGCCAAGCAGGTGCAACTCGGGCGCATAACTGGTGGCGAGCATGCCGGTGAATAGCGCAGCCTGGCCACCTTGCGAATGACCCCACACGGTGTAACGGTCGCCGGCTTGCGCATTTGGCACCTGTCGCGCCGCGCGCACGGCGTCGATGACCGCGCGTGCCTCGCTATTGCCCACCAGGTAAGGATGCGGGCCTTCGGTGCCCAGCCCTGGGTAATCCGTGGCGGCGACGATGTAACCGTGTCGCACCATATCGCGCAGGCCCATCATGGTCTGGAACACGAAGCGCGCTTCGGACGGCGCGCAACGCGGCACCACGCCGGTGGTCGGATGCGCCCAGGCCACAATGGGTCGGCCGCCTGTCGGCGCTGGCCCCGCGGGCACCACGATGATGCCGGACACCGCAATGGCTTCGCCGTGCACGCCGGTCGATCGATACAGCACGCGGTACGCACTGGCGCCCAGCGGCGCACCGTCCATGGGTTCCAGGCGAATGATGGAGCCGGGCGATCCGGCGGCCTGGTCTGGCTCGTAGCTGTAGAACGCGCCATCGGCGTGGGCCTGTTGCGTGCCGCCCACCATGGATAGGCTGGCCAGGCCGAGTACGGCCACCGCGATGGCGCTGGCAAGGAGTCGTCGTGTGCGATTCATATGGCTTAGCCGACCGTCATGGCCCAGGTGATGAAACCGGTGTTGATGACGGTGAAGATCATGCCGGCGATGAACACGCCATCCGCTGTGTATTCCAGTCGGTGATTGCGCGTGCGGCTGCGGGTACGCAAGGCGCCGTACGACAACACCGCCGACAGCAGATACACCATCGCGTTGATGGCAAGCAGGTCGTCGCCCAGCAGATCCTCGCTGCGCAGCGTGATCACCACCCGAAGAATGCCCACCACGGTGAGGCACACCCCGACCATCACCGAGGACGAGGTGAAGATGTGTACGCAGATGTCGTCGTCGAGCATGCGTCGGCGCGCATCGCGCTGATCGAGGTGGGCGACCGGGGCGGGGAACGTGCGGCGGGGGATGCTCATGGATGGCGTGTCTCGTGGGTCAGGGTTGTCCCGTCGTGATCCCGTAGGGGATGGCGGCTATGGCTGCGCATTGTGGGGATGACGGCGCGGCCGGCCTTTCCTGATTGCAGCCTCCGTTTCCAAAACGAACGGTGCCCTTGGCATGGCGGGTTCGGGGTGGACTTGTCCGTTGTGATGCATACAATGCAACACATGATCCATACATTGAGTGGGCGATGGCCAAGCTTCGCGAATTGAGCTGGACGCCGCGATTGCCGGCCAAT
>CAWAMF010000002.1:0-334343 GCA_963783075.1 uncultured Gammaproteobacteria bacterium
AGGGTCTTTCGCGACCGGGGCAAACCCGTAGCAAGTGCGGCCACGTCCGCTGTGCTCTGAAAGCGGAAATAAGATCAGGCCATTGGCATCTGCCGCGACGGGCGGCGTCTCAGGAGAGCTCAGTGCAAACGGAACTCGCCGTCGACCGCGCGGATCTCGGCCGGCTTGATCAAGCGCGCATGTGCCACCGTGACCGAGTGCAGCGGGCCCTCGAGCTTCTCCAGCCAGAAATTGAGGAATTTGTTCAACTCCGGAAACCTCGGGCAAAGATCGTAGTCCTGCCAGACATAGGTCTGTAACAGCCACGGATGATCCGGCCGCCGGTAGAGGATGTTGGCCGTGGTCAATCCGTAGCCTTCGAGCTGCCCGCGAAAGTCTCGCGAAACCCAAGTCTCTTTCGAACCCATTTTGCCCTCCGTCCCAACAGGGGGATTGTTTCGAGACTCGCTCCTCCATTGCAAGCCTCAAAAATGAAGAAGTTGTTTACTTTCAAGGCACTAGCAGCATTCTTCCGTCCCTGCTAACAGCCTGACCGCCGACCTGCCTGAGGATTTATAGAACTTTTGTGGAAAGAGAGTTTCCTCGGGCGCCTGCGCAATATTTTCCCGGCCTGTTGGCAATCACGCCGAATGAGTGCTAAAAAAATTTCAGCGGCCTCTTGCGAGCCAAAATTTGCCGCCCTATGTCGCACCCAGGCGGTCGGCCGAGGGGACTTAAGGAGACCGCTCGATCCAACAAAGTACAGTCCAGTCAATTGCTTAGGAGGACACCATGAAGTTTCGCCCGCTTCACGACCGCGTTGTCGTCAAGCGCATCGATGCCGAGGAGAAGTCAGCCGGCGGCATCATCATTCCGGACACTGTCAAAGAAAAGCCCTCGCAGGGCGAGGTCATTGCCGTGGGCCCCGGCGGCCGTGACGAGGCCGGCAAGCTCATCCCGATCGATATCAAGGTCGGCGACCGCGTCCTGTTCGGCAAGTGGTCGGGCACCGAGGTCAAGATCGACGGCCAGGAGCTCCTAATCATGAAGGAGTCCGACATCATGGGCATCATCGACGAGCCGGTGGCCAAGAAGAAGGCCGCGTAACCCAAACATTCCTCATCCTGAGGTGGTCGCGTAGCGGCCCTCGAAGGATGAGGGCGAAGAATCACGGGCCTGCATCCTTCGAGACGCGCCTGCGGGCGCTCCTCAGGATGAGGACCAAAAAAACAGGAGTAAATTCAAATGGCTGCCAAGGAAGTCAGATTTTCCGTCGACGCGCGCGACAAGATGCTGCGCGGCGTCGACATTCTCGCCAACGCGGTGCGCGTGACGCTCGGCCCCAAGGGCCGCAACGTCGTGCTCGATAAATCGTTCGGCGCTCCCCGCATCACCAAGGACGGCGTCACCGTCGCCAAGGAGATCGAGCTCGAAGACAAGTTCGAGAACATGGGTGCGCAGATGGTGCGCGAGGTTGCCTCCAAAACCTCCGACATCGCCGGTGACGGCACCACGACCGCGACCGTGCTCGCGGCCGCGATCGTCAAGGAAGGCTCGAAGGCGGTGGCCGCGGGCATGAACCCGATGGACCTCAAGCGCGGCATCGACATCGCGGTCGAGACCGTGGTCGAGGAGCTGAAGAAGAACTCCAAGAAGGTCACCTCGAACGAGGAGATCGCCCAGGTCGGCACGATTTCCGCCAACGGCGATCAGGAGATCGGCCGCTTCCTCGCCGAGGCGATGAAGAAGGTCGGCAATGAAGGCGTGATCACGGTCGAAGAGGCCAAATCGCTCGAGACCGAGCTCGACGTGGTCGAGGGCATGCAGTTCGACCGCGGCTACATTTCGCCCTACTTCATCACCAACGCCGACAAGATGCGCGTGGAGATGGAGGATCCCTACATCCTGATCTACGAGAAGAAGCTGTCGGCGCTCAATGAGCTGTTGCCGCTGCTCGAAGCCGTCGTGCAGACCGGCAAGCCACTGTTGATCGTCGCCGAGGACGTCGAAGGCGAGGCTTTGGCGACGCTCGTCGTCAACAAGCTGCGCGGCGGATTGAAGGTCGCGGCGGTCAAGGCGCCGGGCTTCGGCGATCGCCGCAAGGCCATGCTGCAGGATATCGCCATCCTGACCGGCGGCCAGGCGATCAGCGAAGACCTCGGCATCAAGCTCGAGAACGTCACGCTGGCCATGCTCGGCAAAGCCAAGAAGGTGATGATCGACAAGGAGAACACCACGATCGTCAACGGAGGCGGCAAAAAGGCCGACATCGAGGCGCGCATTGCGCAGATCAAGGCCCAGATCGAGGAGACCACGTCCGACTACGATCGCGAGAAGCTGCAGGAGCGGCTGGCCAAGCTCGCCGGCGGCGTTGCGGTGATCCGGGTCGGCGGGGCGACTGAGGTCGAGGTCAAGGAGCGCAAGGATCGCGTCGACGACGCGATGCATGCGACCCGCGCCGCGGTCGAGGAAGGCATCCTGCCCGGCGGCGGCGTCGCGCTTCTGCGCGCCACCGAGGCCCTCAAGAAAGTGCGCACGCACAACGAGGACCAGAAGCACGGCGTTGACATCGTGCGCAAAGCGCTGTCGGCTCCGGCCCGCCAGATCGCCATCAATGCCGGTGAGGACGGCTCCGTCATCGTCGGCAAGATTCTGGAGAACAGCACCTACGGCTACGGCTTCGACGCCCAGGGCGGCGAATATGTCGACATGGTGAAGAAGGGCATCATCGACCCGACCAAGGTCGTGCGCCAGGCGCTGCAGGGTGCTTCCTCGGTTGCCGGCTTGCTCATCACCACCGAGGCGATGGTCGCCGAACTGCCGAAGAAGAAGGACAACATGCCGGCTATGCCGCCGGGTGGCGGCGGGATGGATTTCTAAGGAAATCTGAGGCGCATCGAGACCGCCGCCACAAGATCTTGAAGTGATCGAAGTCGGCAACAGCCGACTTCGATTGGCGGCGGGATGGATTTCTAAGGAAATCTGAGGCGCATCGAGACCGCCGCCACAAGATCTTGAAGTGATCGAAGTCGGCAACAGCCGACTTCGATTGGCGGCGGAATGGACTTCTAGTCCACGCCTCAGGTGACGGAAATGCGAAGGCCCGGGACCAAATCCCGGGCCTTCGTCGTTTACGGGGGTGTTCGGGATCAGACGTGATTGGACAAGAACGACCACGAATGAAACGGTGCGCGTTCATCCGGCGTCACCGGCTCATCGTGGCCGCTGGCGACGGCGTGGAACTCAACCGCCGCCGGTTGCCAGGGCACTATGGCGCAAGCGCGTGACGGCGACATGACGGGCCTATCCGGTCAAATCCGCGTCGGCATCGGCGGCTGGAATTATGAGCCGTGGCGCGGTGTTTTCTATCCGAGGGGGTTGGCGCAGGCCCAAGAGCTCGCCTATGCGGCGAGCCGCCTCACATCGATCGAGATCAATTCCACGTTTTACGGCTCGCAGAAGCCGGCAAGCTTTCGCAAGTGGGCGGCCGCCGTGCCCGAGGGTTTTATGTTTTCGGTCAAGGGGCCGCGCTTCGCCACCAACCGTCGCGTCCTCGCCGAGGCCGGCGACTTTATCAAGCGTTTTTTGGATTCGGGCGTTTTGGAGCTTGGCGAGCGGCTCGGTCCGTTGCTCTGGCAATTCGCGCCGACCAAGAAGTTCGACGCCGCCGATTTCGGCAAGTTCCTCGAGCTATTGCCGGCGACGGCCGCGGGCAAGCGGCTGCGGCATGTCGTCGAGGTCCGCCACGACAGTTTTCGCACGCCGGAATTCATTGCATTGTTGCGCAAGTTTGCCACGCCGGTCGTGTTTACCGACCACGCCAAATATCCGAACATCGCCGACGTCACCGGCGATTTCGTCTACGCGCGTTTGCAGAAAGGCCAGGACACGATCCCGACGGCCTACCCGGCGAAGGAGATCGACGCCTGGGCCGGCCGCTTGCGGTTGTGGGCGCAAGGCAAAGCGCCGGACGACCTGCCGCGCGTCGATGCGGCGTCCGCGCCGCGGAGAACCGCGCCGCGCGACGTGTTTGCCTACGTCATCCACGAGGGCAAAATTCGCGCGCCGGCGGCCGCCATGGCGCTGATCGGGCGATTGAAGGCGTAAGTGGCGCTTTCTTAGTGGCGCATGATCTTTTCGGAAAACCGGCTTCCACCGTCGGAACAAGTCCGAGGGCAGGCTTTTTCCGGATCAATGCCCTAGAGCGCGTTGTTAGTCGTGCGCAGCCGCCGTGCCAGCGCCCGCATCACATTGAGCGCAAAGTAGGGCGTGCGGCTGACCAGGAACAAAAACTGCTTCTCGCCGACGGGAACGAGCTTGACGTCGGTCGCCGCGATCGCGGTGGCGCTGCGCGGCGCGCCATCGATCAGCGCCATCTCGCCGAAGATGCTGCGTTCCGGTAAGGTGTCGAGCAAGCGATTGCCGAGCCGGATTTCGACGGTTCCGCTTTGGACGACGAACAGTTCCTCGGCTTTGTCGCCCTGCCGGAAGATGACATCGCCGGCGCTGTAGGTGCGGACCGGGGCGCCAGCACCGGTCAGCAGGCCGAAATCAATGGCCGTATCCGCCATAGCCATAGCGCGTCCCCTGCTCGTTCGCTCGATGATTCAAGCACATGACGGCGGACTATTACAGCCTTTATGACGGCGGCTCGGCGGGGTTTCGGCGACGGGGGACAAGCTCGGGCGCCCGGCTAAAAATGCTAACGGCCACGAACGAGGAGGTGCGCGTACATCCGGCGTCACCCATCGTATCCGTGGCCGTCCCGCGACGGAGCCCGAAGGCGTCAACGTCGCCAGTCAGGCTAGGTCATTCGCGACCGGGGCAAACCCGTAGCAAGTGCGGCCACGTCCGCTGTGCTCTGAAAGCGGAAATAAGATCAGGCCATTGGCATCTGCCGCGACGGGCGGCGTCTCAGGAGAGCTCAGTGCAAACGGAACTCGCCGTCGACCGCGCGGATCTCGGCCGGCTTGATCAAGCGCGCATGTGCCACCGTGACCGAGTGCAGCGGGCCCTCGAGCTTCTCCAGCCAGAAATTGAGGAATTTGTTCAACTCCGGAAACCTCGGGCAAAGATCGTAGTCCTGCCAGACATAGGTCTGTAACAGCCACGGATGATCCGGCCGGCGGTAGAGGATGTTGGCCGTGGTCAATCCGTAGCCTTCGAGCTGCCCGCGAAAGTCTCGCGAAACCCAAGTCTCTTTCGAACCCATTTTGCCCTCCGTCCCAACAGGGGGATTGTTTCGAGACTCGCTCCTCCATTGCAAGCCTCAAAAATGAAGAAGTTGTTTACTTTCAAGGCACTAGCAGCATTCTTCCGTCCCTGCTAACAGCCCGACCGCCGACCTGCCTGAGGATTCATAGAACTTTGTGGAAAGAGAGTTTCCTGGGGCGCCTGCGCAATATTTTTCCGGCTTGTTGGCAATCACGCCGAATGAGTGCTAAAAAAATTTCAGCGGCCTCTTGCGAGCCAAAATTTGCCGCCCTATGTCGCACCCAGGCGGTCGGCCGAGGGGACTTAAGGAGACCGCTCGATCCAACAAAGTACAGTCCAGTCAATTGCTTAGGAGGACACCATGAAGTTTCGCCCGCTTCACGACCGCGTTGTCGTCAAGCGCATCGATGCCGAGGAGAAGTCAGCCGGCGGCATCATCATTCCGGACACTGTCAAAGAAAAGCCCTCACAGGGCGAGGTCATTGCCGTGGGCCCCGGCGGCCGTGACGAGGCCGGCAAGCTCATCCCGATCGATATCAAGGTCGGCGACCGCGTCCTGTTCGGCAAGTGGTCGGGCACCGAGGTCAAGATCGACGGCCAGGAGCTCCTAATCATGAAGGAGTCCGACATCATGGGCATCATCGACGAGCCGGTGGCCAAGAAGAAGGCCGCGTAACCCAAACATTCCTCATCCTGAGGTGGTCGCGTAGCGGCCCTCGAAGGATGAGGGCGAAGAATCACGGGCCTGCATCCTTCGAGACGCGCCTGCGGGCGCTCCTCAGGATGAGGACCAAAAAAACAGGAGTAAATTCAAATGGCTGCCAAGGAAGTCAGATTTTCCGTCGACGCGCGCGACAAGATGCTGCGCGGCGTCGACATTCTCGCCAACGCGGTGCGCGTGACGCTCGGCCCCAAGGGCCGCAACGTCGTGCTCGATAAATCGTTCGGCGCTCCCCGCATCACCAAGGACGGCGTCACCGTCGCCAAGGAGATCGAGCTCGAAGACAAGTTCGAGAACATGGGTGCGCAGATGGTGCGCGAGGTTGCCTCCAAAACCTCCGACATCGCCGGTGACGGCACCACGACCGCGACCGTGCTCGCGGCCGCGATCGTCAAGGAAGGCTCGAAGGCGGTGGCCGCGGGCATGAACCCGATGGACCTCAAGCGCGGCATCGACATCGCGGTCGAGACCGTGGTCGAGGAGCTGAAGAAGAACTCCAAGAAGGTCACCTCGAACGAGGAGATCGCCCAGGTCGGCACGATTTCCGCCAACGGCGATCAGGAGATCGGCCGCTTCCTCGCCGAGGCGATGAAGAAGGTCGGCAATGAAGGCGTGATCACGGTCGAAGAGGCCAAATCGCTCGAGACCGAGCTCGACGTGGTCGAGGGCATGCAGTTCGACCGCGGCTACATTTCGCCCTACTTCATCACCAACGCCGACAAGATGCGCGTGGAGATGGAGGATCCCTACATCCTGATCTACGAGAAGAAGCTGTCGGCGCTCAATGAGCTGTTGCCGCTGCTCGAAGCCGTCGTGCAGACCGGCAAGCCACTGTTGATCGTCGCCGAGGACGTCGAAGGCGAGGCTTTGGCGACGCTCGTCGTCAACAAGCTGCGCGGCGGATTGAAGGTCGCGGCGGTCAAGGCGCCGGGCTTCGGCGATCGCCGCAAGGCCATGCTGCAGGATATCGCCATCCTGACCGGCGGCCAGGCGATCAGCGAAGACCTCGGCATCAAGCTCGAGAACGTCACGCTGGCCATGCTCGGCAAAGCCAAGAAGGTGATGATCGACAAGGAGAACACCACGATCGTCAACGGAGGCGGCAAAAAGGCCGACATCGAGGCGCGCATTGCGCAGATCAAGGCCCAGATCGAGGAGACCACGTCCGACTACGATCGCGAGAAGCTGCAGGAGCGGCTGGCCAAGCTCGCCGGCGGCGTTGCGGTGATCCGGGTCGGCGGGGCGACTGAGGTCGAGGTCAAGGAGCGCAAGGATCGCGTCGACGACGCGATGCATGCGACCCGCGCCGCGGTCGAGGAAGGCATCCTGCCCGGCGGCGGCGTCGCGCTTCTGCGCGCCACCGAGGCCCTCAAGAAAGTGCGCACGCACAACGAGGACCAGAAGCACGGCGTTGACATCGTGCGCAAAGCGCTGTCGGCTCCGGCCCGCCAGATCGCCATCAATGCCGGTGAGGACGGCTCCGTCATCGTCGGCAAGATTCTGGAGAACAGCACCTACGGCTACGGCTTCGACGCCCAGGGCGGCGAATATGTCGACATGGTGAAGAAGGGCATCATCGACCCGACCAAGGTCGTGCGCCAGGCGCTGCAGGGTGCTTCCTCGGTTGCCGGCTTGCTCATCACCACCGAGGCGATGGTCGCCGAACTGCCGAAGAAGAAGGACAACATGCCGGCCATGCCGCCGGGTGGCGGCGGGATGGATTTCTAAGGAAATCTGAGGCGCATCGAGACCGCCGCCACAAGATCTTGAAGTGATCGAAGTCGGCAACAGCCGACTTCGATTGGCGGCGGGATGGATTTCTAAGGAAATCTGAGGCGCATCGAGACCGCCGCCACAAGATCTTGAAGTGATCGAAGTCGGCAACAGCCGACTTCGATTGGCGGCGGAATGGACTTCTAGTCCACGCCTCAGGTGACGGAAATGCGAAGGCCCGGGACCAAATCCCGGGCCTTCGTCGTTTACGGGGGTGTTCGGGATCAGACGTGATTGGACAAGAACGACCACGAATGAAACGGTGCGCGTTCATCCGGCGTCACCGGCTCATGTGGCCGCTGGCGACGGCGTGGAACTCAACCGCCGCCGGTTGCCAGGGCACTATGGCGCAAGCGCGTGACGGCGACATGACGGGCCTATCCGGTCAAATCCGCGTCGGCATCGGCGGCTGGAATTATGAGCCGTGGCGCGGTGTTTTCTATCCGAGGGGGTTGGCGCAGGCCCAAGAGCTCGCCTATGCGGCGAGCCGCCTCACATCGATCGAGATCAATTCCACGTTTTACGGCTCGCAGAAGCCGGCAAGCTTTCGCAAGTGGGCGGCCGCCGTGCCCGAGGGTTTTATGTTTTCGGTCAAGGGGCCGCGCTTCGCCACCAACCGTCGCGTCCTCGCCGAGGCCGGCGACTCTATCAAGCGTTTTTTGGATTCGGGCGTTTTGGAGCTTGGCGAGCGGCTCGGTCCGTTGCTCTGGCAATTCGCGCCGACCAAGAAGTTCGACGCCGCCGATTTCGGCAAGTTCCTCGAGCTATTGCCGGCGACGGCCGCGGGCAAGCGGCTGCGGCATGTCGTCGAGGTCCGCCACGACAGTTTTCGCACGCCGGAATTCATTGCATTGTTGCGCAAGTTTGCCACGCCGGTCGTGTTTACCGACCACGCCAAATATCCGAACATCGCCGACGTCACCGGCGATTTCGTCTACGCGCGTTTGCAGAAAGGCCAGGACACGATCCCGACGGCCTACCCGGCGAAGGAGATCGACGCCTGGGCCGGCCGCTTGCGGTTGTGGGCGCAAGGCAAAGCGCCGGACGACCTGCCGCGCGTCGATGCGGCGTCCGCGCCGCGGAGAACCGCGCCGCGCGACGTGTTTGCCTACGTCATCCACGAGGGCAAAATTCGCGCGCCGGCGGCCGCCATGGCGCTGATCGGGCGATTGAAGGCGTAAGTGGCGCTTTCTTAGTGGCGCATGATCTTTTCGGAAAACCGGCTTCCACCGTCGGAACAAGTCCGAGGGCAGGCTTTTTCCGGATCAATGCCCTAGAGCGCGTTGTTAGTCGCGCGCAGCCGCCGTGCCAGCGCCCGCATCACATTGAGCGCAAAGTATGGCGTGCGGCTGACCAGGAACAAAAACTGCTTCTCGCCGACGGGAACGAGCTTGACGTCGGTCGCCGCGATCGCGGTGGCGCTGCGCGGCGCGCCATCGATCAGCGCCATCTCGCCGAAGATGCTGCGTTCCGGTAAGGTGTCGAGCAAGCGATTGCCGAGCCGGATTTCGACGGTTCCGCTTTGGACGACGAACAGTTCCTCGGCTTTGTCGCCCTGCCGGAAGATGACATCGCCGGCGCTGTAGGCGCGGACCGGGGCGCCAGCGCCGGTCAGCAGGCCGAAATCAATGGCCGTATCCGCCATAGCCATAGCGCGTCCCCCGCTCGTTCGCTCGATGATTCAAGCACATGACGGCGGACTATTACAGCCCTTATGACGGCGGCTCGGCGGGGTGTCGGCGTCGTGGGGACAAGGGCGGGCGCCCGGCTAAAAATGCTAACGGCCACGAACGAGGAGGTGCGCGTACATCCGGCGTCACCCATCGTATCCGTGGCCGTCCCGCGACGGAGCCCGGAAAGGCGTCAACGTCGCTAGTCAGACTGTGCGTTCAACCGGTCAGTGCAACACCGCTTGTAGTCTATCGGCTGGCGTTTGGAAGCCCAAGATCTTTCGCGGACGTTGATTGAGCCGCAGAGCAATCGCGTTCAGATAACTCTGAGAGATGCGCGAGAAGTCGGTTCCTCTCGGGAAGTACTGACGCAGCAGGCCGTTGGTGTTCTCGTTTGAGCCGCGCTGCCAGGGACTGCGCGGATCACAGAAGTAGACCTGGAGGTTGGTGGCAACCGTGAAGCGCTTGTGGGCATGCATCTCTTTGCCTTGATCCCAGGTCAGGGAGCGTCGCAACTCATCAGGCAGCTTGCCGATGTGCTTGGCAAGCGCAGCGACAACAGTCGTCGTGTCCTTGCGGGGGATCTTGACGAGCATCGTGAAGCGGGTATTGCGCTCGACGAGGGTGGCAATGTGCGTGTCGTTCGCTCCGGTAAGAAGGTCTCCTTCCCAATGCCCCGGCACGGCGCGATCCTCAATCTCGGCGGGCCGCTCGCGGATGGAGACCATATCGAGGATATGCCCCTGTCCACTCTTCGCGTTGTGGCTCTTGGGGCGACGCATCCGCCGCGCAGTACGCAACTGCGCCGTCAGCTGGGACTGTCAGTATTTCTGTGTGAGGCCGGTTATCCGTCATGAGTTCACGAATCGCTCGTTGAACATGACGGCGAACTGGGTCTTTGCCTCAGCCCACTCGCGCGGCGGTCGTTTCCATTCCGCAGCGGCATGGTTCAAAACCAAATATAGCAGCTTCGTCGCGGCGTCGTCAGAGGGAAAATGTCCTCTGGTTCTGACGGCGCGGCGCAGCTTAGAGTTAAGCGCCTCGATGGCATTTGTGGTGTAGATAATTCGCCGCACGCCTTCGGGGAAAGCGAAGAATGGTATCACGAGCTCCCAATTGCGGCGCCAGCTCTGCGCGATTGCCGGATACTTTGCGCCCCAAGGACCTTGCGCAAAGGCGTCGAGAGCGGCCTGGCCAGCAGCAGCATCGGCCGCGCGATAGACAGTCCGCAACGCCTGCGCCAGGCTCTTGCGATCCTTCCAGGAGGCAAAATCCATGGAATGGCGGATCAGGTGGACGATGCAGGTTTGAACGATTGTCTGTGGGAAAACGGCATTAATAGCCTCGGGAAAACCCTTCAGGCCGTCGACCACGGCGATGAGAATGTCCTGAACCCCGCGGCTCTTCAACTCGTTTACGACGCGTAGCCAGAATTTGGCGCCCTCGGTCTGTTCGATCCAGATGCCAGAATCTCCTTGGTGCCGTCCGGTAGAACGCCCAGCGCAATGTAGATCGCCTTATTGCGCACGAAGCCTTCATCGCGGACCTTGACCCGAATGGCATCGAAGAACACCAGCGGGTAGCAGATATCGAGGGGCCGGTTCTGCCATTCCGCAACCTCGTCCAGCACCGCGTCGGTAACCGCCGAGATCAGGTCGGGTGAAACGTCGATGCCGTAGAGTTCCTCGAGATGGCCACGGATCTCGCGGACCGTCATCCCCCGCGCATACATCGAGATGATCTTGTTGTCGAAATCCGGGAACCGACGTTGGTATTTGGCAATCAGCTTCGGATCGAATGTTCCTGCCAGATCCCGCGGCACCGACAGCGTCATCTTCGAAGTGCCGGTCAGAACCGACTTCTTAGAATAGCCGTTGCGGTGATTGGACTTGCCCTCAACGCTGTCATCGTCCAGATGCTCGTCGAGCTCGGTATTCAAGATCCGCTCAGAGAGCGCCTTCTTCAGCTCGTCGACCAACCCATCTTTATTGAATACATCCTTCGGATCGCGGCCGGCCAGAAGCTGGTCCAGCAGGTCTTTCTCGATTGCCATATGATGCTCCCTTGCCTTCCATCACTATGGCCTCACACACAAAAATTCATGACAGTCCCCGTCAGCTCCTTCTTCAGCACGCCGCGGGTCTGGATGAAAAGGCTGCGATAGATCGCTTCGTGAGATATCTGCATGTCTTGGTGGGTTGAGAACTCCTGCTTCAGCCAGCCGGAGATTTGCTGCGGCGACCATTGCAGCGCGAGCTTTTGCGCCACGCGCCATCGTAGCTCCCTGTACAGCGCCAAACGACAAGGCTTGGGGCGCAACACCCGCTCCCAGGCACGCCGATCAGCCCGGTTTGCACGATAGGCCGGACTGCCGCTGTTGCGCCTGATCTCCCGGCTTACCGTCGATGGCGCCCGGCCGAGGCCTTGGGCGATCTGCCGGATCGACCGACCCACCGCAATGCCACGGGAAATCTCTTCACGTTCCTCAAGCCTTAGTGCCGCTAAGGCTCTCCGGCGCGGCGTCGGCACGATCCCTCCATGGAATACCACGATCCGCTCGACGCCGGTCTTGTTCTTCCTTTCCAGCGCCCGCGAGATGGCCGCAGCACTTTGCCCGTTCTTCCATCGCTCCCACAGCTCGGCCTTCTGCGCTTCCGTGAACCAAATCCGCGACGTCACCATGGCACACCTCCTCACCTCGTAAGATTAGAAGGTGTTGCGCTGATCGATTAAATCCGCCGACACATAGGTGCCGTTCCGCTATTATGCAAGGCAACGTATTGATGTAAGAGTCCAGCTTTGACGCGATCGGGGAACTTCCCTGTCGGTTCGACGCTTCATGCCGACGTTCCTAAGTTTCTTCACCAAGGGGTCACCGCGGCACCCCAACGACCGGTGACCAATTTCAAGGGAGGCAACGATGACAATGGACCAACAGAATGCCGAGCGGATGGGACGCGCGTTCGCCGGAGCTATCCACGAGCACTGGGGCCTGTTTCTGACCGAAGGCATCATTCTGGTCATCCTCGGCATTGCGGCGATCGCCTTGCCGCCGATCGCCACGCTCGCCTTCACGATCATTATTGGTTGGGTGTTCCTGATCAGCGGCGTCGTCGGCTTGTTCACCACATTCTGGGCGCGGCACGTGCCTGGCTTCTGGTGGTCGCTGATTTCGGCGATCATCGGCATCGCTGCCGGCGTCGTGCTGCTGCTGTGGCCGATCACCGGAACGCTGTCGCTGACGCTGGTGCTGATCGCCTTCTTTTTTATCGAGGGCATCGTCTCCATCATGTATGCCATCGAGCACCGCAATCAGCTGACGGGCCGCTGGGGCTGGATGCTGGTGAGCGGCATTATCGACCTCATCCTTGCCGGCATCATCTTTGCCGGGCTGCCGGAAACGGCGGTCTGGGCGCTCGGCCTCTTGGTCGGCATCAACATGCTGTTCGGCGGAGCGGCGCTGATCGCGATGGCGCTCGCGGCACGCCACCCGGCCTCCGCTTAGGCTGGTCGGTCGCTTCGCGGAGCCTAGTCGTCGGGCCGGCCGCTGCCGGCCCGCCCCTCGGCCGGCAATGGCGCCTCACTCCGCCGGCGCCGTCTGCGGCACCCGGGCCTTTTCGACGCCGTTGGCAAGGAACGCGATCAGCAGCGCCGCGACCAGGAAGCCAAGCGCCACGAACGCGGTGACGCCGAGCACGAGACCGAAGCCGCCGCGGCCGTACAGGATGGCGATCATCGACACCGCGGCGCCCGAGATCATGAAGGTGAGGAAATAGCGCACCGCATAGACGCGCCCGCGCCAGGCATCGGCGGTGTAGCGCGCGATGACGAGGTCGTTGACCGTGATCTGGCCGTAGATCGCCGCCATGGTGAAGGCCAGCGCCACCAGCAGCACGGCGCCGGTCGCATACGCCGCCCATACCACGCCGGTGAACTGCATGATGGCCATCGCGGCGAAAAGGATGTGCGGCCGGATGTGCTCCACCAGCCGGCCGACCGCGATCTGCGCCAACCCGCCGCACAGAAACACCGCCGTCGTCAAGCCGCCGACGGCCACGAGCGAGATGTCGTTGCCGATACGCTCGTCGACGATCTTGGGCAACGCCACCGATATGGTGTTGAACACCAGCCCGGCGCTGAGCGCGACCACTACAAAGAGGCCAAAAATCGTCGCGGCGATTGGCGCCGAAAGGGCAACGTCGGGCGACGTGCTGCGCGCGGCCGCGTGCCGCCTCTCGTCGGCAACCATCCAGAGATAGGCGACGCCGGCGGCGATACAGATCAGGCCCGGCACGAGGAAGGCGCCGCGCCAGGAGAACGCCGCGGTCAGGGCGGCGGTGATGCCGGCTGCGAGCGAGACGCCGAGATTGCCGCAGACGCCGTTGAAGGCGAGCGAGCGACCGCGTTGGGTTGCGTTCTCGATGAGCATCGCGGTGCCCACCGGATGATAGATGGCGGCAAAGACGCCGAGCGCGAACAGTGCCACAGAGAGCGCGTAGAGCGACGGCGCGAACGCGGCGCCGATCAGCGACAGCCCGCAACCGATGTAGAACGTCGCCATCATGTTGCGGCGACTCCAGCGGTCGGCGAGCCAGCCCGCCGGCAGCGAGAACAATCCGAAGGCGATGAAGGAGGCGGTCCCGAGCGCAATCAGCTCGGAATAGGAACGGCCGGAGATCGCCGCCAGCTCGATGACCACCGTCGGATAGATCAGGATCACGAAGTGATCGAGCGCGTGGGCGCCATTGAGGAAGCCGATCGCCAGCCGCCGGCGTGAGCGCGCGGCCTCGTCGGCGGAAGGCAACGGCGAAGAGGTCGAAACGTCGCTGGTCATCGGGCGGTCCCGGATTGCGGTTCGACTATATACCGCCGCGCAACGCCTCGACCTATCCCCGATTTGCAGGGCCGCCCGGCGCTACAACCGCCACGGCATATACAACTTCCAGTCGCAACGTGCTCTCGACTTAAACCCAAGGCGTCGATAGGTGGATGGAGCGGCGGACGTTTGTGAGACGCACCGAGCGGAGCGGCCTCAGTGGGTATGTCGAGGGGTTTCGGCACAGCCGGAGCCGCCACGATGATGGTGCTTTGTGCAGCGGCGGCCCAGGCCGGTAGCGATGGGCCGAATAATCCTTCTTTTCTTCTGTTCGCCGGTACCGATCTGTGGCGCGACAGCGCGTTTGTGGATGGCGGCCTGTTATGGTCGCCAGCGGGGCTGAATACGGGTGGCCTTACACTCAAGATCCTTCTCAACGGCGGCCTCTACACCTATCCCTCCGGCGGATTGCACACGGATATTGAGGGCACGTTGGTATCCGCCGCCGCCCTGCCCGGCTGGCGAACGACGCGCGACGGATTCACCGTCGACCTTTACGCCGGCCCCGTCGTCCAGGATTATCGGCTCACCCCGTACGATCCCGGCAGCCGCCTGCGGGGGTTCTACGGCGGAGCGCAGGTCGCGGGTGACGTCTGAACCAGCCGAGTCCGGCGACCATGATCGCGCTCGACGGCTCCATCGCGTCCATCGAACTCATAGGATCGGCGCGCGCCGCCATCGGCTGGAAGGTCTTCGAGCCCTTCTTCATCGGTCCGGAGACCCAGGCGTTCTGGTGCACCGACTATCGAGAGCTGCGGCTTGGCGCGAATGTCACGGGCTACCGTATCGACGCGCTGGAATGGTCGGCGGCCGGCGGCTGGGCGGCGCATTCCTTCGGCCGCAGCGGACTGTATCTGCGCCTCGGCCTCAACGCCCGGTATTAATGTTCCATCGCTCCCGCCGCGTCTGTAGTCATAATACCGAATGGGACTGACTGGTCAGCATGTTCAAGGCAGACGTGGGCCCGAAGATCGAAAAACGTCCGTCCGTCATCGTGACATCGGACGCTGATAGGGCGCAGAGTATCTCCAGCGTCGCCGCGCGGAATTGATCGGAATGAGGTCTGCCTGCCCTTCGCGCGAACGGCTACAGGAGGGATGACGATGACCGACAGCGGATTGACGACGGTCCCGAGCAGGCACGACGTTAAAGTCACGGTCGATCAACTCGAAGCCGCCGCGAAGGCCAAGGGCCTGACGATTTTCGCTCGTATCGATCACGCGGCTGGCGCAAGAACGGTCGGTTTGACATTGCGGCCCACCGAACTTCTTATCTTCGGCAATGCCAAAGGCGGTACGCCTTTGATGCAGTTGCAGCAAACAATCGGAATTGACCTGCCGTTGAAGGCGCTCGCCTGGGAGGATGCGGCCGGGAACACGTGGCTGTCCTACAACGAGCCCCCGTGGCTAGCCTCGCGGCACGGCCTTACCGAGCAAGCCGGCAACTCCGTGAAGGCCTTGGCCGGCGCAATTGAAGCGCTGGCGAAGGGTGCTGCCGGGCCCTAGTGGTCCAATTCTAACATTCGCATCCGGGTTCGGCAGGCTCTCGTGCGAATGTTAGAATCAAAGGACCACTAGCAACTATAAGTTCTAGTGGAGCTTTTGGATTTGACATTCGCTATCGGAGTTCGCGGCTCGCGGGTAGCGAATGTCAAATCCGCTCCACTAGGCGCCGCGACTCAGCCGAACCCGCTCAGCCCTTCTCATCGCAGGCAAAAGCTCGCACCACGCAGTCGCGGCCGCCGAGTTCAAAGCAGCGGCGCAGCGAGATGTTCTCGGCCTTGCCGAGGTGCGAATTCAGCGCCCAGCCATAGGAGCCGCACGGGTGCTTGGCGTCGACCGCCAGCGCCGCGCAGCCGCGCCGGATATCGCCGACGACCTTGCAGGCGTTGCCCGAACACTTCTTCATCGCCGCGGCACGGGCGTCCGTCACCTTGCGATAATCGTAGCCGTAGCCGTATGCGCCGCATGCCCCGACCGCAAACGCGCCCGCCGCGTGCGCGGCGCCTATCGCCGCGATCAGGATGCCCGCCGTTACGGCGGCGAATACAGAAACTCGCCCAAGGCCGATCATAGAAGCCTCTCCCCAGAGGAACGCGCCAACGCTAGCGGGGAAGGGTTGCCAGTTGGTGAATCGGTCGCCGGGCGGTCATTCCGGACTCGCCGTTTCGCGTGGATTTAGAATGCCGCGGCAATCTGCTGAGATGGCTTACGTCCCTTCCAGCTCCGCCTTCACGGCTTGGAGCGCCTCCGGCGTGTCGATGTCGGTGAGCGCGGCAGTGCCGGTCAGCGGCACTTCAACCACGGCCTCACTGTACCGGCCGATCAGATGGCGCGCCCCGATATCGCCCTCGACGGTCATGAGGTCGGGAAAAAACCGGCGCGACCAAACGACTGGATTGCCGCGCCGACCCTCGATGGTTGTAGCCCAGTCGCAGCGCGGGAAACATGACCTTGCTGAAGGTACCGAGGTAAATCACGCGCTCACTCGCATCCGATCCCTGCAGCGAAGCCATGGGTCGGCCACCGAAGCGATATTCGCTGTCGTAGTCGTCCTCGATGATCCACGCGCCCTGACGTGCCGCCCAATCCAGCAGTTGC
This sequence comes from uncultured Gammaproteobacteria bacterium, assembly GCA_963783075.1. GTDB lineage: Bacteria > Pseudomonadota > Gammaproteobacteria > Xanthomonadales > Rhodanobacteraceae > Dyella. The sequence continues at coordinate 16,834 of CAWAMF010000002.1, forward strand.
ATCCGTCGCGTGGCGCTCATCGTGGTGCCCAGCGGAAACTGATGCGACGGCGTGATGTACACGGCACGCGCGTTGCGCTCCAGGCGCGCCCCCTCGGCCACGTCGATGCCTTCGCCATCCACCGGCACCGGTATCAACTGCGCACCTGCCGTACGCAACGCCTGATGCGCGCCGGGGTAGCCCGGCTCCTCCATCCACACCGGGTCGTTGTTGTCGAACAGCACATGCGCGCAGATCTGCAAGCCCTGCTGCGAGCCGGTGGTGATGATGACTTGCGAGGCATCGCAACGCACGGCACGCACCGCGCCGAGGTACTCGGCAACGGCCTCGCGCAGCGGCAGATAGCCCATCGGGTCGCCGTAGATCATCGCCTCGATGGGAAGGTTGCGGGCATGCCGGCTCACCAGTTTCGACCAAAGCCCCATCGGGAAGTGATCCAGCGCGGGCAAGCCCACACGAAACGCGCCCAGGTTGGTCAACCATGTCTGCGCCGGTGCACGCATCTGCGCCGCCCGTCGCGAGATACGCCGGGCCGCCGGCGCTTCGGCGGGCTGACGGAGCAGCCGCGGCTTGTTCGCCTTTGCGTGCACGATGAGGTCGGAAGGAATCGACCGGGCCACGCAGGTGCCCGCGCCATTGAAGGTTTCCAGATAGCCCTCGGCCTGTAGCTGCTCGTACGCGCCAAGCACCGGAATGCGCGAGATCTTCAGCTCACCGGCAAGATTGCGGGTGGAAGGCACGCGTTGCCCAGGCCGCAAGTGCCCGTTGATGATGGCCTGCCGGAACCAGTCCGACAGCTGCTGATACATCGGCGAGCCGCTGGCGGGATCCATGGCGACCGGAGGTACGAAACTGGCGGACAAGTGTTTCATCGCGGATGACTCCAAAGTGGTCATATTCGATGACATAAAAGTGGCTATTTCAGGCAACCACTTTCGGGCTTAGCTTGCACCTCATGAACTCACCGGCACAAGTCCCCTCCAGGTCTTTGACGCTCATGCGGCGCGTCGTTGGGTTTTGCCTGTTTGGTTTGGTCTTCACGCTTGTCGCGCCCCTGCCGGCTTGCTCCCAGGAGCAATCGCCCACCGTCCCCCAGGGGCGCGACAACGCGTGGTGGACCGGCCCAATGCTGGCCAATTCCGCCGAGACCTTGCCGCCAGGGCATTTGTTGGCCGAGCCCTATCTCTATGACATCAGCTCGCACGGCGTGGACAGCTTCGGCTCACGCACCTACGTGAACTACGGCCTCGCCGACCGTTTCACCGTCGGCGTCATTCCCGTGTTTGGCTACAACCGCGTCAGCAACGGCCCGAACAGCGACGGCGTCCAGGTCGGTGACCTGACGCTGCAGGCGCAATACCGCATCAGCCAGTTCCACGAAGGCAGCTGGGCACCCACCGTGGCCATCCAGCTGCAGGAAACGCTGCCCACTGGCGCATATGACCGGCTTGGCAACCGGCCCGCCAACGGCCTCGGCAGCGGCGTCTACACCACCAGCATCGGCATCAATTCGCAGACTTATCTATGGCTGCCAAACGGTCGCATCCTGCGGTTGCGCTTCAATGTCTCCGCCGCCTTTTCCAGTCGCGCGGGTGTCAATGGCGTAAGCGTGTACGGCACCGATGCAGGCTTCCACGGAAACGCGCGGCCAGGCAACAACGTATCCGCTGATGCCTCGCTGGAATACAGCATGACGCGACGCTGGGTACTGGCACTGGACCTCATCTACAGCCACAACGGCAGCACTCGCGTCAGCGGGCAGGAGGTCGCCAGCCATGGCGATCCCTTTCCGCCGGATACACCGCTGGGTTCGGGCTCTAGCAGCACGCTTGGCTTCGCACCCGCGCTCGAATACAGCTGGACACCCAACATCGGCCTGCTGCTCGGCGTGCGAGTGATTCCCGCCACGCACCGCACGGCTTCCTCGATCACGCCGGCGATAGCGCTCAACTACGTGCACTGATACAACTCGCGAACAATGCGAACACCCACCAACGAGGTCACGCCATGAAAATGCGTTTGCTGCTCGTGCTGACGATGTTGCTCACGGTCGCCGCGCCGTTCACCGCGGCAATCGCGCTGCCCAGTTTTGTTGCGCTAGCCGTCGCCGACAAGCATCGGCCCGCCGACGATCGTAGTCAGGACGTTCATCGCAAGCCTGTCGAGGTGATGGGGTTCGCTGGCGTCAAGCCTGGTGACACGGTGGTGGACCTGATGCCTGGATCGGGCTACTACACGCGCATCCTCAGCAAGATCGTCGGCCCGCATGGCAAGGTCTACGCGCTGCAGCCGACAGAAATGGACAAAGCCGCTCCCAAGGGGTTGCAGAGCCTGCGCAGCTTTGCAGGAGCCGCGCCGTACGCCAACGTCGTGGTACTGGTGCAACCGATATCAGCCATGACGATTCCCGAGCCGGTGGACCTGATCTTTACCTCGCAGAACTACCATGACTTGCACGATCCCTTCATGGGCTCGCCGGATATCACGCGCCTCGATCGCACCCTGTTCAACGCATTGAAGCCCGGCGGCGTGCTGATCGTGCTCGACCATGCGGCAGCGGCGGGCAGTGGCGTATCGCATACCGATGACCTGCACCGCATCGATCCTGCGACAGTGAAAGCCGAACTCACTGCGGCAGGCTTCCGCCTCGACAGCGAAAGCGACGCGCTGCGCAATCCGGCCGACAACCACACCCTTGGCATCCGCGATCCATCCATCCGCGGCAACACGGACAGGTTCCTCTTCAAATTCACCAAGCCGTAAGCGGCTGCCCAAAGTCGCTACCGAGACCGCCATGCGGTGCCCCAACGGCGCGGAGTCCCTCCACGTCATCCTGTCGCCTTGCCAGGTTTGTCCATGACCAAGCCTCCCCGTCAGTTGTTGAAAGCGGCCGATATCGAAGCGATGGAAGCCACCGTCAATGTGCATCCGCTCAATCCCAATGCGATACGTCATCGCAAGTCATTGGGAGATGCCACCGGCCTCACCCAGTTCGGCTTTCATCGCATCGAACTGATGCCCGGCCATGACTCCAGCGAGTATCACCGGCATCTCTACGAGGAAGAATGCGTTTACGTACTGTCCGGTCGTGGCACTGCGCTGATCGACGACCATGCCCATGACATCGGCGCCGGCGATTTCCTCGGCTTCGCTCGCAACGGGCCGGCACACGTGTTGACCAATACCGGCAACGAGCCGCTGGTGCTGCTGGTGGCCGGGCAGCGGCTGCAACACGATGTATGCGATTACCCGCATCGTGGATTGCGCCTCTACATCAACGGCGAGCATGCGGATTTCGTCGATTTCGGCGCGATCCAGCCCGAGTGAGAACAGCGTGGCGCGCCTATACTCGGCACTACCGATCCGTCGAGAGCCGACCATGGGTTTCCTGCAAGATCCGCCGCAGCTCGCTCACCCGTATCGTGAAGATCGCCTGCTGCGAGCCATGCTCGACCGCGCGCTGCCACCCGCACGACGCGGTGCGCTGGATGCCGACCTGCGAGCCCTGGGCGACTACGCCCAGAGGCAATGGCAGCGCGCCTCCCACACCACCCGGCGCAAACCGGTACTCACGCAGTGGGATGCCTGGGGCAACCGCGTCGATCGCATCGAACTGACCCAGACCTGGCAGGAAGGTCCGCACATCACCACCACTCACAGCGTGCTCGCCGCCGGCCATGAAGCCAGCGAGCATGCGCGGCTGGAGGAATTTGCCCGCGTCTACCTGTATCACCTGGCCAGCGAGTTCTACACCTGCCCACTGGCGATGACCGACGGCGCCGCCACCGCCCTGAAAGCTTCGGGCAACCAGGCGCTGATGGAACGCGCCCTGCCGCATCTGCTCGGCCGCAACGCCACCACTTTCTGGTTGAGCGGCCAGTGGATGACCGAGAACACCGGCGGATCCGACGTTGGCAACACGGAAACCGTGGCACGCAAGGACGACTCCGGCCAGTGGCGGCTCTACGGCCGCAAATGGTTCAGCTCGGCCGTAGTGGGCGAGGTGGCGCTGGCGCTGGCCCGTCCCGAAGGCGCCGGTCCCGGTACGGGCGCGCTGGCGCTGTTCTACGTGGAAACCATGGACGGCGACCGGCGCAAGCCGGAGCTGATCATCGATCGCCTCAAGGACAAGCTCGGCACGCACGAGTTGCCCACCGCGGAAATCCATCTCGACGGCCTGGCGGCCTGGCCACTAGGTGAGCTGGCCAACGGCGTGCGCCAGGTGGCGCCGATGCTCAACATCACACGCACCTGGAACGCGGTGTGTGCCACGGCCAGCATGGCCCGCGCCATCGCACTGGCACGCGACTATGCGACGCGACGCCAGGCGTTTGGCAAACCACTGATCGAACAGCCATTGCACGCACAAACGCTGGCCGACATGCAGGCGGAGTTCGAAGGGGCCTTTGCGCTCACCTTCGAAGTGGCGCACCTGCTCGGTCGCGTGGAACATGGCAGCGCGCAGCCACACGAAGCCGCCCTGTTGCGCCTGCTCACGCCGCTGGCCAAGCTATGGACCGGCAAGATGGCGGTGAAGCTGTGTTCGGAAGCCCTGGAAAGCTTCGGCGGCGCCGGCTACATCGAAGACACCGGCCTGCCCCAGCTGCTGCGCGACGCCCAGGTGTACGCCATCTGGGAAGGCACCACCAACGTGCTGTCGCTGGACAGCCTGCGCGCGCTGGCCGGCGACAACATTGGCGCGCTGCGCACCGCCATCGAGGGCTGGCTGGCCGGGAGTATCGACGCCCATGCGCGCCAGCAGATCCACGCGGCAATGGAAGCGGCGACCGCCCAGCTACACCGCCATGCCGGACAGCGAGAGGCGCTGGAAGCGGGCGCACGCGGCCTGGCCATCACCCTGGCGCGCTGCGCGGCGGCGGCCCTGTTGGCACGCCACGACCGCTGGTTGGCGCCGCTTGGCCGAGCCCGGACCGGGGCGGCGTTGCGCCGCTTCGTCGGACACGGCCTGTTGCGCCTGGCCGCTACCGAAGCCACCGATACCGCCCTGCTGTTGGGGCCCCACTGAGCACGAACCGGCTTCAACGGCTAAAATGCGCGCCTCCCCATCTTGCGGCTCCCGACCATGCAGCATCTGACTATCGTCACCACCGGCGGAACCATCGACAAGATCTACTTCGATGACAAGTCGGACTACAAGATCGGCGCACCGCAGATTGGCGAAATCCTCAGCCAGCTCGGCGTGGCGTTCCAGTTCGACGTGATCCCGATCCTGCGCAAAGACAGCCTGCACATGGGTGAGGAAGACCGCGCACTGGTGCGCTCCACCATCGAGGCGCAGCCGCATCGCCACGTACTGGTGACGCACGGCACCGACACCATGGTGGAAACCGCTCGCGAGCTGGCCCATATCAAAGGCAAGGTGATCGTGCTCACCGGCGCGCTCAACCCGGCACGCTTCCAGGGTTCGGACGCGGTGTTCAACATCGGTTGCGCCGTAGCCGCCGTGCAGACGCTGCCCGACGGCGTGTACATCACCATGAACGGCCGCGTGTGGGATCCTTCCAAGGTGCGCAAGAACCGCGACGCCAATCGCTTCGAAGAAGCCAACGGCTGACATCGCTTCGTCGTGCATGAACAAACAGGCCCCGGCATCGCTGCCGGGGCCTGTTTCGTTTCGGGGGTACTGAAGCGTCTCAGCCAAACAGTGCGCGCCCCACAATCAACGGATCAGCCAGGCCAATCACTTTGGTATCGCGGTTGGCGTACGGTAGCCGGTTCAGCACATGGCGCATGGCATTGAGACGCGCCCGCTTCTTGCAGTCCGAACGAATCACGATCCACGGTGAATCGGCTGTATCCGTATGCGCAAACATGGCCTCCTTGGCACTCGTATAGGCGTCCCATTTGTCCAGCGACGCAAGGTCCACCGGGCTCAGCTTCCATTGCTTGAGCGGATGCAGCTTGCGCTCGGCGAAGCGTCGCCGTTGCTCGGCCTGGCTCACCGAGAACCAGAACTTGAACACATGGATACCACTGGTGACCAGGTGTCGCTCGAACTCAGGCACCTGCCGCATGAACTCGTCGTACTCCTGCGGCGTGCAGAAGCCCATCACGCGTTCCACGCCAGCACGGTTGTACCAGCTGCGGTCGAACATCACGATTTCGCCCCTGGTCGGCAGGTGCTGGATATAGCGCTGGAAATACCATTGCCCCCGTTCCGATTCGGACGGCTTTTCCAATGCCACCACGCGCGCGCCACGCGGGTTCAGATGTTCCATGAAACGCTTGATGGCGCCGCCCTTGCCTGCCGCATCACGCCCCTCGAACAGGATGATCACGCGCTGGCCGGTGTCACGCACCCACATCTGCAGCTTGAGCAGCTCGACCTGCAACCGGTATTTCTGCCGCTCGTAATTTCGGCGCGACATCTTGTTGCGGTAGGGGTAATCGCCCTTGCGCCAGCCCGACGAGAGCTCGTCGTCAGGGTGGCGTACGGCGGTACCGTTGCGCAGAGTGGGGTCACCTTCCAGTACCAGGCTGCGAAACCGCGCGGCATCATCGGGCGAAAGACCGTCGAGGATAGTCTTGACGGTGCTCTGCAAGGTATCGGCGCTCTGGCCGGCCGCGTGCTCGAGAATATCCTGCGTGCCATCGGCCACCAGCGCCTGGGCAGATGCGATGGCACTGTCTACCGCTTCGCGCTCTTTGGCCAGCGACACGGCTGCAGGTGATGCAACAGGCTTTAAAGCTGCGCTCGCCGCGACGGCGTTGCCGTTGCGTCCAACAGTTGATGTACGACGTGTGGTCGACGACATGATGTCGCCCCTTGAAGTTTTCTAAGTGGGGAAAGCCGCGCCACTACGACACGGCATGCATGGAGCGACGCGCTCAGGCCATCGATGCCTTGCGCAGGATGCTGTAGAGCTGGTCCTTGAGATGCAGCTTTTCTTTCTTCAGCTGCTCGATGACCAGGTCAGCGGCGGGTGCGAGGCCCGTCTCCATGTTCTTGATTTCCTGGTCCAGCTCGTTGTGGCGGTGGAACAGGCGGGAAAAATGCGGATCCTGGCCTTTCAGCTCGGTGATCAGGTCGCGAAACTCGGGAAACATGCATGCTCCAGGTGGTGATTCAGACTGCGTTACGCAGTCTGGCCTCACCCGGGCACAAGCGTGTTGATATGGATCAGGCGCGCACCTGTAGGAGCGCACCCTGTGTGCGACAAACCTACATAGCGGAAACGACGTCACGCCGCGGTCGCGCACAGGGTGCGCTCCTACAACTGCCGTCGGATCGGTCACAGCATGCCGGTTTCGAGCTTGGCAGCGTCGGACATCATTTGGGGGGCGCACGCTGTGCGCGACCGCGGAGCCGTGTGGTTACCGCTGCGTAGGTTTGTCGCGCACAGGGCGCGCTCCTACAACAGCAGACGGGCTGCTCTATCAGAGCATGCCGGTTTCGAGCTTGGCGGCGTCGGACATCATCGAGTGGTTCCACGGCGGATCGAACACCAGGTCCACGTCCGCTTCGGCCACGGTGGGAATGAGTTCGAGCTTGGTGCGCACGTCGTCGATAAGGATGTCGCCCATGCCGCAACCGGGCGCGGTCAGCGTCATCTTCACGTACACCTTGCGGCGCTCCGGTTCCAGCTGCTCCAGGCTCACGTCGTAGACGAGCCCAAGCTCCACCACGTTGATGGGAATTTCCGGGTCGAACACCGTACGCAGCTGTTGCCACACCAGGTTTTCGACGTCGGCATCGGTGGCATCCACGGCCAGCTCAATCGCGGGCGGCGGCTCCTTGCCCAGCGCATCGGCGTCGTTGCCGGCGATGCGGAACAGGTTGCCTTCCACGTATACGGTGAAGCTGCCACCGAGGGCCTGGGTGATATAGCCGATCTGGCCGGCTGGCAGGCTCACGGTTTCGCCCTGCGGCACCATGACTGCCTGGCAGTCGCGCTCCAGGGTGAAAGGTTCGCTGCTTAGACTGAAACCACTCATGCCGATCCTGCCAAATCTCATCGTTGGGCGCGGCAAGAAGTCGCGCGAAGCTGTCTATTATGCCGGTTGATGGCCGGGCACGCTTGCACACATCAGGCCAGAACGAGCCGATCTCAAGGGGTGGTGGCTCGGTTTCCCGCGCTATGATGGAGGTTTTACGCCCGAGAAGATCCCGTGTCCGCAGCCCAGCCCTTGCCCGCCTTTTCATGAACATACGGGTCGCTTTCTCGTCGCTGTTCGCCCTGATCAGCGCGCTCATGCTGGGTATGGCCGCCGGTGCGGTCTGGATGGTTCCCACCCTCTACCTGCAGCGGCCGCTGCCCTGGGCCGTGATCCTCGTGGGCTGGTTGCTGGGCAAGGCCGTCCGCGGCTGGGTGCGGCCGGCGGGTCGCCATGCGGCGGTGCTTGCCGCGCTGGCCACGCTCACCGCCGCGCTCTATGTGAACCTGCTCACGGCGGCGGCACGCATCGCCGGTCTGATGGGCATGGGGCTGATCGACAGCATGCGCACGGCAGGTTTCCACCTGCTACTGCAGCTGGCCCAGATCGGCCAGTCACCTGGGGACGATGTCTGGTACGCGCTGGGCACGGGCGTGGCCGCGCTGGTGGCCATGCGCAACGCACGCCCGAGCAAGCCTGGCGCCTGAGCGGCGCTACGCGTCGACCGATTTTAGTTCCGCCACCAGCTGCCCCGCAGCGGCCTGGCCGTCCCCATAGAGCATGCGCGCGTTGTCGGCATAGAACAGCGCGTTCTCGATGCCGGCAAAGCCGGTGCCCTTGCCGCGCTTGACCACGATGACCTGCTTGGCCGCCGACACGTCGAGGATGGGCATGCCGTAGATAGGCGAAGTGGGGTCAGTCTTGGCCAGCGGGTTCACCACGTCGTTGGCGCCAATGACCAGGGCCACATCGGTATTGGGGAACTCGGGGTTGATGTCGTCCATGTCGGCGATGAGGTCGTAGGGCACGCCCGCCTCCGCCAGCAGCACGTTCATGTGACCGGGCATGCGCCCGGCCACCGGGTGGATCGCAAATTTCACCTTCACGCCGCGCTCGATCAGCAGCTTGGCGAACTCCCACACCTTGTGTTGCGCCTGCGCCACCGCCATGCCGTAGCCCGGCACGATCACCACGCGCTCGGCGTAGGCCATCATCACCGCCGCGTCGGCGGCCTCGATCGGTTTCTGGCTGCCACCAATGGTCTGGGCCTCGGCGCCAGCGGCCGCGCCAAAGCTGCCAAACAGCACATTGCCGATGGACCGGTTCATCGCCTTGGCCATCAGCTGGGTCAGCAAGGTACCGGCCGCGCCGACCACCATGCCGGCAATGATCATGGCCTCGTTCTGCAGCACGAAGCCTTCGAAGGCCACCGCCAGGCCGGTGAACGCGTTGTACAGCGAGATCACCACCGGCATGTCGGCGCCGCCAATGGGCAGCGTCATCAGCAGGCCGAACAGCAGCGCCAGCGCGAAGAACGCAAGGATCAACGGCATGGTCAGCTGGCCGCTGGCGATCATGCCGCCGAGCACCACAGCGCCAGCCAGCACCAGCAGGTTCACCACCCGCTGGCCGGGGAATACGAAACGCTTGTCCAGCCAGCCTTGCAGCTTGGCAAAGGCGATCAGCGAGCCGGAGAAACTCACCGAGCCAATCAGCGCGCCCAGCACAGCCAGTACCAGCTGGGCCGTGCCCGGGGTATCCGCGCCATTGGCGGTGAACTGTCCCCCGTCGAGCAGCGTCACTGCGCTGCCGGCATAGCTGAACAGCTCTGCCGCGCCGATGGCGGCGGCTGCACCACCGCCCATGCCGTTATAAAGCGCCACCATCTGGGGCATGGCGGTCATCGCCACCCGCCGCCCGGACCACCAGGCCGCGGCCACGCCAATCAGCACGGCGGCCAGGATCAGCCCCCGGTTTTGCATGTCCGGCAGGGCGAACGTGGCGATCACCGCCACCAGCATGCCCACACCCGCCCACAGAATGCCGCCCCGCGCGGTGCGCGGCGAACTCATGCGTTTCAAGCCAAGAATGAACAGAAGAGCAGCGAGGAAATAACAGGCCTTGATCACCACCGGCAGCCAGGCCATCACTTGGCCTCCTTGCCGGCAGCGGGCTTGCTGGACTTGAACATCTCCAGCATGCGTTCGGTCACGACGTAACCCCCGGCGGCGTTACCGGCACCCAGTAGTACGCCCACGAAGCCGATGGCGATCTCAAAAGGTGTCTGGGCGTGGCCTAGCGCTATCATGGCGCCCACCAGCACAATGCCGTGAATGAAGTTCGAACCGGACATCAATGGCGTGTGGAGAATCACCGGCACGCGGGCGATGATCTCGTAACCCGTGAATGCGGCCAGCATGAAGATATAAAGTGCCAGGAAACCGTCGATCATGACCCCTCCCCGCCAGGACATCGTTGTCCACGCATCATACGGGCGTGGGTCAACCCGTGCGAGCCTTGAGCGTTGATGCACAAGGACGTACCGATGGAATCCGAGGATGCCCAAGCCGGCGAAGCGGACAATGACGCCATGAATAGCGCCGTTTCCTCGATGGAAGCCCAGCTGCTGACCGAAGACATCCGCGCGGTGCCTGCCTCGATGGATGCCTTCCTGGCGCAAGTGGAACGGCGTGCGTTCCGTATGGCCGAGTTGAACCTTGGCCATCGGGAAGATGCGCTGGATGCTGTGCAGGACGCCATGCTCAGGCTGGTGAAGCATTACAGCGACAAGCCTGCCCAGGAATGGACGCCGCTGTTTTGGGGCATCTTGCGCCGGCGCATCGTGGATCTGCAGCGTCGCCGCAAGGTGCGCTCGATCATGGTGGGTTGGCTGGGCGGGCGCGACGAGGATGGCGACGAGCTGCCGATGTGGGAGCCCGCCGACAACTCGCCGGGTCCGTTGGAACGGCTGCATGATGCACAGTCGTACGCCGACATGGCGGCGGCAGTGAAACTGCTGCCACAGCGGCAACGCGAAGCTTTCATGCTGCGCGTGCTGGAAGGTTTGGACGTTGCGGAGACAGCCCAGGCCATGGGCTGTTCGGAAGGGAGCGTAAAAACACACCTGTCGCGTGCGCTGCAACGCCTACGCGGCCAACTGGAGGAATGGCGATGAATGCGCCTACTAACCACCTCGAACGCCGCGCCCGCGAACTCTATCGCGAGGCTGCGCGCCAAGTCGACCCGGCAACGGCTGCTCGCCTGCGCGCCTCGCGGCGTTCGGCACTGGCTGGCGCCGATGGCTCGTCGTTGGCCCATCGCCTGCTGCAGTTGCTGCTGCCGGCAGGTGCGTTTGCGGCCATTGCCTTCGCCGCGCTGATCCTGTCGTCCCCGGCTGAGGGGCCCACCAGCAGCTCGCCGGTGGGCGCCATGTCGACGCCGGCCGTCGATGCCGATGGCGACCTGCCGCCCGATGCCGCGGCGGCCGACCCTGCGCTGTACCAGAACATGGATTTCTATGGTTGGCTGGCCAAGAACGGCAATAGCCAGGCGAGCAGGTGATCATGCGTCGAAGTCGTATCTTCATGCCGCTGCTTTTGGCCCTTGGGCTGTGCGGCATCGCTTCAACGGGTTTTGCACAGAACGGTCCACCGCCTGGGGAATTTCCTGCAGGCCCACCGCCGGGAGGCCCGCCGCCGGCACCACGCCCGTGGCAAAGCCTGACGCCGTCCGAGCGCGACATCCTGGCGCCGCTGGCCGACAAGTGGAATTCGTTTCCGCCCGAGCGCCAGGCGCGCATGTTGCAGCGAGCACAACAGTGGAAGTCACTGCCGCCCGAGCAGCGTGAGGCGATCCGCCAGCGCATCGATCAGTGGCAGAAGATGACCCCGGAGCAGCGCGAGCAGGCCAGCGAGAACAGCCGTCGCTTCCAGGAGCTGCCGCCGGCGGAACGCGAACGGCTGCATGCAGCATTCCAGCACTTCCAGCAACTGCCGCCGGATCAGCGCCAACAGTTGTTGCGCCAGTGGCACGAGGAAATGCATGACAGGCCGCCGCCGCTCCGTGAGCCGGGCCCGCATGGGCCGCCGCCGGGTGGCCCGCCGAGGCACTAAGGAAAAAACCCCGCCCAGGCGGGGTTTTTCTTGTCTGATAACTACCCTGCCAGCTAGCCCTGGAAGTGCGGCTCGCCATTGCGTGTCACGCAGCTCTTGGCAATCAACTCATCATTGAAGTCGGGCGCCAGCGCATCGCCCTGCACCAGCAATTCGACGAAGTTGTAGATGTTGCGCGCGATCATTTCCGACGCATGCAGCGGGGCACCGGCCGGCAGGTTGAGCGGGCCAAGGATCACCACGCCGTTGTGCTCCACCCGCTCGCCGGGCCGGGTCAGATCACAGTTGCCACCGCCCTCGGCGGCGAGGTCGACGATCAGCGCACCCGGTTTCATGCCGTCGACCATGGCCGTGGTGAGGATTTTTGGCGACGGCCGGCCGGGCACTGCCGCCGTGGTGACGATCACATCCACCGCCTTGAGATGGTCGGCCAGCGCCTGCTGCTGCGCGGCGCGTTCTTCTGCGGACAGTTCACGCGCATAGCCACCGGTGCCAGCGGCGCTGACGCCCAGGTCGAGAAATTTCGCGCCCAGCGATTCCACCTGCTCGCGGGTTTCGGGCCGCACGTCGTAGCCTTCGGTCTGCGCGCCGAGCCGGCGCGCCGTGGCGATAGCCTGCAGGCCAGCCACACCAGCGCCTATGACAAGCACCCGCGAGGGACGAATGGTGCCGGCCGCCGTGGTCAGCATGGGGAAGAACTTGGGCGCCGCCTCGGCGGCAATCAACATGGCGCGGTAGCCGGCCACCGCGGCCTGCGAGCTGAGCACGTCCATGGCCTGGGCGCGCGTCGTGCGCGGCAGCAGTTCCAGCGCAAACGTCGTGAGCCGGCGCTTGCCCATCGCCACGATTCGCGCGGCTGCGCCGTAGGGGCGAAGCTGCCCCACCACGATGGTGCCTTCGCGGAGTTGCGGCCACACGCTGTCGTCGGGCGGCAGTACGCAGGTCAATAGATCGGCCTGCGCAAGCACTCCGGCAGCATCGGCAAATTCGACATCCGCATAGGTGTTGTCCGGGAAGCCGGCCGAGTCACCGGCGCCACGTTCCAGCAGCACGCGCAGGCCCTTGCCGCGCAGTTTCTTCGCCATCTCGGGTGTGATCGCCACGCGGCGTTCGCCGGCGGCGGTTTCGCGCAATGCAGCCACGGTGATCGGCATCGTGCACTTCCCAGCGAAGAGGTCGTGGCATCGTAGCCGATGCCCCGCCGTGCGAGCCACCACAGCCCCTCTTGCCTTCTCTCGGCATGCGCGGGTTAGACTGACCCACCGCCAGGATCGAAGGCATGCCACGCCATCGAACTTACGGGGTCACGCAATGGAGATCCCGATGTCCGTGCTCGTTGCTTCCGATGTCCTGTTGACGATGGCGCGCCAGGCGCGCGAACAAGCCTATGCACCCTATTCCCGCTTCCTGGTGGGCGCTGCCGTGATCACCCGCGACGGGCGCCGCTTCAGCGGTTGCAACGTGGAAAACGCGTCCTATGGCCTGTGCAATTGCGCCGAGCGCACCGCGCTGTTCAGCGCCGTGGCGGCGGGTTGCAAGCCAGGGGATTTCGAGGCCCTGGCGGTGATTGGCGATACGGAAGGTCCGATCAGCCCCTGCGGAGCCTGCCGGCAGGTGATGTCCGAACTGTGCCGTGAAGACATGCCCGTGTGGCTGGGCAATCTCCATGGGGACGTGCAGGAAACCACCGTGGGCGCGCTGTTGCCTGGATCGTTTCGGCTCGCCGTAAACGTCTGATCCAGGGCGGGATGAGACGGCGCGCATTCGCCTATGGGCGCGGGGCGGATTAGCATGGACGTTTGCCTTGCCAGACTCCGCCATGTCCAATCCCCTTTCCCTGCTGCTACAGCGCCATTCGGCCCCCTCCCGCCAGCTTGGCGAGCCGGCACCTGAAGGCGCCGCGTTGCAGGCGTTGCTGGAGGCCGCGATCCGCGTGCCCGATCACGGCAAGCTGGAGCCGTTCCGCCTGATACTGCTGCAGGGCGCCGCCAAGCTCGCGTTCGGCGAGCAACTGGCGACGCTATCGCTGCAGTTGCATCCGGACCTGCCCGAGTCCAAGCGCGAGAAAGAGCGCACGCGCTACACCTTCGCGCCGCTGGTGGTGGCAGTCGTTGCCCGCATCGATGCCGACAGCAAGGTGCCGGTGATCGAGCAGCAGCTCAGCGCCGGCTGCGTTGCCTACAACCTGCTGCTCGGCTCCGAAGCGCTGGGTTTTGGCGCGCAATGGCTTACCGGCTGGGCCGCATACGACCGCGAGGCGACCGCCATCCTGGGGCTGGCCGACAACGAACAGGTGATCGGCTTCGTGCACATCGGCACGCCGCAGATCGAGGTTCCCGATCGCGAGCGCCCTGCCCTTGCCGACGTGGTCAGCACATGGACGCCGTGAATCAACCTACTGCTCACCTTGTCGACGGCAGCCTGTATGTGTTTCGCGCCTGGCATTCAATGCCCGACGAGTTCCACGATGCGGATGGCCATCCGGTCAATGCCGTGCACGGCTTCACCCGTTTCCTCTGCGAACTGCTGGAACGGGTGAAACCCGAGCACCTGGCGGTGGCGTTCGATGCCTCGCTGACTACCTCGTTTCGCAATGCCATCTACCCCTCGTACAAGGCCAATCGCGAACTGCCGCCGCCGGATCTGGAACGCCAGTTCGTACTGTGCCGTGAGGTGACCCTGGCGCTTGGCGTACCGGTGCTGCTCGACCACACCTACGAAGCTGACGATCTGATCGGCAGCGCGCTGTGGAGTATGCGCGGACACGGTTTTCGCAGCGTCATCGTGTCGGCCGACAAGGACTTCGGGCAGCTGCTGGGCGAATTCGACGAGCAGTGGGATTACGCCCGCGGCATGCGCTGGGGACCGGCCGGCGTGCACGAACGACTGGGCGTGCACCCGCACCAGGTGGCGGACTATCTCGCGTTGTGCGGCGACGCGGTGGACAACATCCCGGGCGTACCCGGCGTTGGCGCCAAGACCGCCGCGGCACTGCTGGCGCACTTCGGCAGCCTCGATGCACTGCTTGATCGGGTGGATGAAGTGCCGTTCCTGCGCCTGCGCGGCGCGGCCAGTTGTGCGGCCAAGCTGCGCGAACATGCCGAGGCCGCGCGGATGTATAGACGGCTGACGCGCATTGCGCTGGACGCCCCGGTGTCACCGGCAGCCGACGCGTTGCGGCGCATGCAGGGCGAGGCGGCGGCTATCGA
The DNA here is from genome assembly GCA_963783075.1 of uncultured Gammaproteobacteria bacterium. Taxonomy (GTDB): domain Bacteria; phylum Pseudomonadota; class Gammaproteobacteria; order Xanthomonadales; family Rhodanobacteraceae; genus Dyella. The sequence continues at coordinate 32,051 of CAWAMF010000002.1, forward strand.
CGCGTTGTGTGAGCGACTGCGTTTTGGGCCGCTGACGCGCAATCGGTTGAAGGCGTTGGTTGGGTAGGCGTCGCAAGAGTGGGTCGCGCACAGGGTGCGCTCCTACAGAGGCGGCCTGGGGGTAGCATGGGCTTATGCAAGGCGTTCCTGACCAGTTTTCTTCCCGCCGGGACGAGGCCGAGTTTCGCCTCGCCACGCACCGCACGGGCGTAGAACTTTACCGCGCGCACATCGTGCGTCATGCGTTCGATCCGCATACGCATGATGGTTTTGGGCTGGGCGCGATCGAGTCGGGCGTGGAGCGTTTTCGCTACCGCGGTGCGGATCATCTGGCGCCGCCCGATTCAGTGGTGATGATGAACCCCGACGAGTTGCATACCGGGCGTGCCGAAACAGCGGGCGGCTGGCATTACCGCATGGTCTATATCGAACCGTCAGCGGTGGCGGATATCACCGGCGAACCGGGCTGGTGGTTCGGCGACGTGGTGCGCGAAGACCTGCCTGGCGCCCGCCGTGTCACCGCGTTGCTGGACGCACTGTGGCTGGCACGCGAACCGCTGGCGTTCGACAGCTTGCTGTTCGAACTGCTGACGCAATTCCGGCGACATGCCCAAGTGCCCCGCAAGGCAGTGGATGGGGCCCCTGTGCGCTTTGCGCCGGTGATCGATTATCTGCATACGAACCTGTCGCGCCGGCTTACGCTCGATGAGCTGGCGACGGTGGCCGGGCTTAGCCCCTTTCATTTTCTGCGGCAGTTCCAGGCGCAGCATCACGCCACGCCGCAGCAGATGCTGATGGCGTTGCGTCTGGCCGAGGCGAAGCGCCAGTTGTCGACGGGCGAGATGCCGGCGCAGGTGGCCGCCGCGGTAGGGCTGACAGATCAGGCGCATCTGACGCGCGCGTTTGCGCGACGATATGGGGTGACGCCGGCGAGGTATCAGCGAGCGCTGCGGCGTTAAGGGCCCTGTAGGCGCGCACCCTGTGCGCGACAAGCCAACGGAGCGGTGACGCCATTGCGCCGCGGTCGCGCACAGGGTGCGCTCCTACAGGGGCCTTGCCGCAATCTGGTACAAGACGGCGCTTATCCGAGCTGCCACGCTCGCCTTATGTGGACAGGCATTCTCTACGCACTTATCGCCGGCCTGATGTGGGGGCTGGTCTTCATCAGCCCGCTGTTGCTGCCGGAATACCCGGCGGCACTGCAATCGGTGGGCCGCTACCTTGCCTTCGGCTTGATCGCCGTGCCGTTGGCGTGGATGGACCGGCGCGCCCTGCGCCAGCTGGGCCGAGCGGACTGGATGGCCGCGCTGAAACTCGCCGCCGTGGGCAACCTGCTGTACTACCTGTGCCTGGCCTCCGCCATCCAGCTGGCCGGCGCGCCATTGCCCACCATGATCATTGGCACGCTGCCGGTGGTGATCGCCATCAGCGCCAACCTGCGCGATGCGCAACGCGATGGGCAACTGCCCTGGCGGTGGCTGGCGCCATCGCTGCTGCTGATCGGCGCTGGCCTTGCTTGCGTCAACCAGGATGAATTGATAGCACGTGGGCTGCACGCGCCGGTGGACCTATCCCGCTATGCACGGGGTGCCCTGTTGGCGTGCGGCGCCGTGGCCTGCTGGACCTGGTATCCGCTGCGCAACGCGGACTGGCTGCGCCACCATCCGGATCGCAACCCACGCACCTGGGCGACCGCGCAAGGTGTCGCCACGCTGCCGCTCGCGCTGACGGGTTATGTGCTGCTGTGGTTGTTTCTGCATGTAACTGGCACGCCATTCGCGATGCCCTTTGGCCCACAGCCGCTGCGCTTTATCGGGCTGATGGCTGCGATTGGGCTTTTTGCCTCCTGGCTGGGCACCTTGTGCTGGAACGCCGCGAGTCAACGACTGCCCACCGCATTGGCAGGGCAGTTGATCGTGTTCGAGACGCTGGCGGCCCTGGCTTATGCCTTCATGCTGCGTGGTCGCGCGCCGGGGCCACTCACGCTTGCGGGCATCGCCTTGCTGATAGCGGGCGTGGCCTGGGCGGTGCGGATTCGTCCTCGCCCGGTGGTGAGCGCCGCAGCGAAATGACAGCGCGAGGTTGTAGCTGCCACATGGGCACGGCAACATGCGGGACTCTCACCGCCTGCATGCCACGCCGATGAATCATCCAGACAGCCCTATTCCCGCCGACGCCAACGCACCGGTGGAAACCCTTTTTGTCGGCAAGTGGCTCAGCCTGCGCAAGCGTGGCCGCTGGGAATTTGCCGAACGCAACAATCCCGGCGGCGCGGTGATCATCCTGGCGGTAACGCCTGAGGACAACGTGCTGTTTGTCGAGCAGTACCGGGTGTCGATCCAGAAGAACACCATCGAGATGCCGGCCGGACTCGTCGGCGACCTGCACGCCCATGCCGATGAGGATCCGCTGCTGGCCGCCGGCCGCGAGCTGGAGGAGGAAACCGGCTATCGCTGCGAGCGGCTGGAGTTCGTGCACGAGGGTCCTTCGTCGTCGGGCATGAGCACCGAGATGATCACCTTCGTCCGCGCGTGGGGGCTGGAGAAGGTGGGCCCGGGCGGTGGCGACGAGACCGAGAACATCGTGGTGCACGAGGTGCCCCGCAAGGAAGCGGGCCATTGGCTGTTCGCGCGGGCGGCAGAGGGCTATTCGATCGATCCGAAGCTGTTTGCCGGCCTGTGGTTCATCGAACACACCGGGGTCGACTGATCAGGCTGAACGCAAGCCCGGGCCAGGGCTAAAGAATCCGGCAGAACCGCCGATGCTTGTCATGTCGTTCCTCTTTCCGACCTGACCCCATCGACGGACTCCGCTTATGAAGACCCTAATCGCCTCCGCCCTGTTCCTGTTCGCTCCGCTGGCTGCTCACGCGGCCTGCGCCCCCACCGACTTTGCCGTGCAGGACTTCAAGATGAAGCTTGTCGGCGCCGGTGCAGCCGCCCGCATGAGCCTCAGCGGCCAGCTGGTCAACCATTGTGCCGAGGCTGCTGCCGCGCAGATCTCGATCGACGCCAAGGACGGGGCCGGCAAGGTCATCCAGTCCAAGAAGGGCTGGCCGGCCGGCACCACCAACATCGGTCCGGGCCAGTCGGTGGACTTCGACCTCGGCCGCCTGTTCCGCTTCGACCCCGAGATGCAGTCCTACACCGTCGGCGTGGCCGACGTGCGTACCTGGTAAAGCCCCTTTTCAACTTTTGCTTTACTTGAGGCCCCGCAAGGGGCCTCTTTTTTTATGCCGGCGATTTCCCTTAAGCTCGTTTTTGTGACGTAGTTCAGGTTTTCGGCTTTCAGCCGATACGCTATCGACCAATAACGCTGACGTCGTTCCGCGGGCTTCGGCCAAAGCCCTCCGCACTTGCGCGGCAACACGGAAACGACGGCACAAGGGAGCGCCATGCACCTGGACATACCGACCCTGACCTTCGCCAGCCTTGTGATGGGCATCGGAGCCTCGATCGGTTTTACCTCGCTGATGACCGTGCTGCACAACCAGACCGTGCTGCGCATATGGGTGCCTGCCCTGTGGATTGGCACGGCGGGAATACTGCTGATCGGCTTGCGTCAGTCGATTCCCGACGTCTACTCAATCGTGCTCGGCAACGGTTTGGTCGTGCTTTCCAATGCCGCCCTGCTGAAGGGCATAGCCCAGCATGTCGACCAGCCGCTGCGCTGGCGATGGCTGCTCTGCTTCGTGCTGTGCTACACCGCCCTCAGCGCCTGGCTCACTTTCGTGACGCCCGACCTGCACATGCGCGTGGTGCTGGGCAGCCTTCAGGCGGTGATCTTCAGCGTGGCCAACGCCTACCTGCTGCTGCGTCACGGCGAGCGGGAAATCCGCACCAGTTGCCGCATCGCGGCGGCGATCATGCTGGTCAACGCCGCCTTTTTCTTTGGCCGTCTTTTCATGCCGCTGGCACCGGGTGCCGGTCAGGATTTCATGAAGGCCGGCTCCTCCATTGCGGCCACCTACGTGCTTGGCATCCTCACCGGACTGGCTTCGTACTTTGCGCTATTGCAACTGATCACCGAGCGGCTGGTGGTGGACCTGGGCCGCGCGGCGCGCACCGACGGACTCACCGGCTTGCTCAATCGAAGCGCCATCGTCGCCGAAGGCCGGGCCTCGCTTGCCCGTTGCATGCAACGTGGCCAGCCGTTTGCGCTGTTGATCTTCGATCTCGATCATTTCAAGCAGATCAACGACACGTGGGGACACGACGCCGGCGACGCCGTGCTTCGGCACGTCACCGCTATCCTGCGCAAATTGACCGACTGCCCTGACTGCCTGGCCAGCCGCTATGGCGGCGAAGAGTTCGTGCTGGCGCTGCCCGACACCACGCTTGCCCAGGCGCTGGAGCTGGCCGAAAAACTGCGCCACACGCTGGCCCATTCGCACGCCCGCATCGACAACCAGTTCATTCCGGTCACGGCGAGTATCGGCGTGGCGGCGGCCAGGCCCAGCGTGCGCTTCGAGCAATTGGTGCGTCAGGCCGACGAGGCCATGTACCGGACCAAGTTTGATGGACGTAACGGGGTCAGCTCGGCGGAGGTGGTCGAACTTCAACTTGCGCCCGAGAGCGACTTGAGTAGCTGACGTCAGTATCCAGCCACCTGCACAAACGTAAGTTCTTGATCCCTTTGGACGGCTAATTCTCGGATATGCTTCCTCCGCTTCCGGGGGGAAGCACTCAAGGCAAAGGGGATCCAAGGATATGCATGACGAGACCATGGCCTCGGGCGTGTACCTGCCCGAGATGGATGCTGCACCTAGCCGCTACGACCGCGGCACACGCCACCTGGAATTTCGTGGCAACGCCAATGATTATTTCCGCATCTGGATCGTCAACGTCGCGCTGAGCCTGGTCACGCTGGGCATCTATTCGGCCTGGGCCACCGTGCGCACGCGTCGCTACATGTATTCGAGTACCAGGCTTGCCGATACACCGTTCGAATATCTGGCTCGACCGTTGCCGATACTGAAAGGGCGTCTGCTGACAGCGCTTATTTTTGCGCTCTATGCGTTTGCCGGGCATATTTCCAAGCCGCTGCAACTGGGTGCGGCGCTGCTGGTGGGCGCGTTCATGCCCTGGATGATCGTCAAGAGCCTGATGTTTCGCGCCCGCTATTCATCGTGGCGCGGCTTGCGCTTCTACTTCACCAGCGATTACGGCGGAGCCTATCAGTGGTATCTGCTGGTCTATCTGCTGATGGGCATCCCGATGATCCTGGTGGCGGTGCTCACAGTGGGCGGGCACCCGGTGATGGGATTGCTGCTGGCCTTGGCAGCCGTCATCGGCATCTATCCCTGGATCAAGGGCGGCCAACAGCAGTGGATGGCCGAGCATCACCACTTCGGCGGAAAGTCGTTTCGCTTCAAGGCGGACATCGACAACTACTACAAGACCTACCTGAAGGCCGCCGCTGTATCGCTGGCATGGTTCATACCCACCGCTACGCTGTTTGGTCTGGTCATCTACAGCATGGTGAAGGGACACGCGCAGTTCGATCCGAAAGCGCCGCCCGCTGCCGTTTATTGCAGGCGTCTATGCCTGCATGGCTCCAATGTATCTGGGGGTTTGGACCTATACGCACGTGCGTATGACCAATCTGCTCTACAACCAGTCGCGGCTGGGCCAGTACAGCTTCAGTTCGACGCTGGAGTACTGGCCCATGCTTGGCATCTACCTCACCAACGCACTGGCCATCGTCTGCTCCATCGGCCTGGCGGTGCCGTGGGCGCGCATTCGCCTGGCACGTTATCGCGCGGACCACCTGGCCATCGTGGGCGACGGCGACCTCAGCGATTTTGTCCGTGACGCGTTTGCGCAGGGCGAGGTCGGTGCCACCGGAACCGAAATGGATAGCCTGATGGGTATCGACATCGGTCTCTGACGACGATGATCCCGGCGGTCTATTTCGACGGGTGCTCCAGTCACGCCACACGGGTTTCCGTGTGGCGTGAGGACGGCACGCTGCACTGGCGCACTCCCGAACGGGGGCGGGAGTGGAGCGCGCCGTTCGACTCGGTCGAACCCAGCGCACGGGTTGCCGGCCTCCCGTTTGTGCTGCGCCTCGCCGATGGTGGCCACCTGGAGGTGGATCACGACCTGCTGCCCGCGGACTGGTTTGTGCGCCATCATCGGCTGGAGCAACTGGTGGACTGGCTGGAGCGTCGCTGGATGGCGGCGCTGATGGGTGTGGTCGTGGTGGTGGCGTCGTTGCTTGCGCTGTTCGAGTACGGATTGCCGTGGGCCGCCGATCGCATCGCCGACCATATGCCACGCGCGCTGGAAACCTCGATGGGTAAGCAGTCGCTCGCGGCGCTGGAAGGCCGTGTGTTGTTGCCCACAGGGCTCAGCCCGGAACGTCAGGCGCATCTGCAGTCGGAATTCTGGCACTTCGTCAACGGCGTACCAGGCCTGCCACCCGTGCGGCTACGTTTCTACTCAGCCCCCGCCATCGGCGCGAATGCCTTCGCCCTGCCCGACGGCACCATCGTATTCACCGATGCCCTGGCCAAGGCGATACCGGACGACCCGGCCTTTGTCGCCGTCATTGCGCACGAACTCGGGCATCAGGCGGGTCATCACATGATGCGCCAGGTACTGCGCAGCTCGGGCGCGTTCATTGTTGCCGGCATGTTGATGGGCGATGTGACGTCGATCGGCGGCCTCTCGGCGGGCATCCCGGTTTTTCTTATCAGCAGCCACTACTCGCGACGCTTCGAACAAGACGCCGATGACTTTGCGTTTCGTGCCATGGCGCAACAGGGCATCGACCCGGTGGCGTTTGTGCACGCGATGCAGGCGCTGGAGCGTGCGCATCCGGAGCTTAGGGGCGGCGAGTCGCTGCGTTATGTATCCAGTCATCCGTTGGATGCGGAGCGGATTGCAAGGGCGAATGAGGCTTCGCGGGTGTTTCGGGGGGCGCGTGGGGTTGGGGCGGTCGGGGGGAAGACTGCTGCAGCAACGCGGGAATAGTGAGTGGGGTTGGGCAGGCGCGAAGCGCGCGCGCTCGTCCTACCTATGTAGGCTCGACAAGCGCGAAGCGCGCCACCGCTCGTCATGCCTGCGAAAGCAGGGATGACGAACAATGGAGCGTCGCCGCGGCCCCTCCCTACCATCGCCCCGATTGCTACTCCGAAGCGGAGACGAATCACAACCGTCTCAGTGGAGAACAAACAACTTATCAAACCCCGCCACACGCAACGTCCCCCGCAACCCACTATCCGCGTTGACGATGCGAATCTCCGCGCGATCCGCGCCGGCATGCTCGCGCAGCAACATCAACATGCCCAATGCAGAGCTATCCATACTGGACACCTCGCCCAGGTCGATCACATAACTACGCGCAGCACGCCCGCCCAGACAGGCGTCGTGGAAATCGCGGTGGACGCTGAAGTCGAAGCGCTCGCCCAGTTGCAGGGTGACGCAGTCTTGTTCGGGGTCGTGGTGGACGGTCAGGCTCATGGTCGATTCCTCAGAACAATTCGATCTCGCCGGCATCCATCGAGTTCTGCAATGCCGGGCCGCGGGAGCGCAGGCGTGCCTTCTCGCGTTGGATGGCCAGGCGGCTGCGTACGCGTTCGGCGCGCTGGGCAAGAAGGCCGGCGTCGATCGGGCTGCAGGCCAGCTCTTCGATGTCGCGGGTGCATTCGGTCGTGATCTCTTGCAGCTCCACCAGGCGCACGCGCGTCTGGTTGATCAGCTGGCTGAGGATGTCTTCAAATTGCAGCGAACGGATGGTGGTGGAAACGTCGCTGCCCAGGCCACGGTTGATCTCGACCACCTGGTCGGCCACGGCGCTGGTGCGTGCGTCGCTTTCGGTGACGTGCGCCATCATGGCGTCGATGCCACCCTTGGCAGACAACGCCACGTTGAGGTCCTGCGAGGCCATGGTGCCGACCAAGCCGCGCAGCTGCTCCATGGCGGTGCGGGCGCGCTCGACGTGGCTGCCGATCTGTTCGTTGAACTGGTTGGAATGACTGGCCAGGTTGCGGATCTCGCCGGCCACCACCGCGAAGCCGCGGCCCGACTCACCAGCGCGTGCCGCTTCAATGGCTGCGTTGAGCGCCAGCAGGTTGGTTTCTTCGGCAATGGTGTTGACGTTCTTGAGCAGGCCGAACACCGCGTCCATTTCCTTGGCCATGCCGTCGATGCGATAGACGATGCGCAGGCTCTCGCGCGACATCTGCACCACCATGCCGACGAAGTGCTCGAGCAGGTCGCCAGTGCGCGCGGCGAAGTCCTGCACGGAGACGCCTTCGTTCTGGGCGTCGATGATCTGGCGCAGCAGCGATTGCTGCATGCCGGTCTTGCGCGACAGGCCATCGAAGCCACCGCCGAGTTCGGACACGGCATCACGCAGCAGATCCAGTGCCTGATGCAACTCACGCGTGGCGTGACCCAGCTCATCGACCAGCGAGCTGCGCACTTCCTCGAGCGCTTCGCGCACGGGGGCATGGTGCTCCAGCGAGGCGGTGATGACCGGCTCCCCGACGGGAGCAGTGCGGCGCAGCTCGACGATCCACGCGCCAGCGAGCAGCACGATCAGCACCGGCGCCAGCCAGGCCGACGGCCACAGCAGGGTCAGCACCAGGGCGACAGCGCTGGCACCCAGCCCGATGACCGGGCGAACGCGTAGAAAAGAGAGAATGACATCCATGGGCTTATCCGCAGATCAGGGCGCCGCGACAGCGGCGCGTGGAATGGGTTGATGTGCCAGCGCGAGCAGACGCGCGGCAATGTGATCGAGTGGTAATTTCTCGCCGGCGGCGCCGAGCTTCCACGCGGCCCCGGGCATGCCCCAGACCACGGAAGTCTCCTCGTCCTGCACCAGCGTTCGCGCACCGCCCTGCTGCAATTCCAGCAGGCCGCGCGCGCCGTCGTCGCCCATGCCGGTGAGCAACACGGCCACGGCTGCCCTGCCCACACTGGCCGCCATGGAGCGGAACAGCACATCCACGCTCGGCTTGTGGCGATTCACCGGCGGACCGTTGTGCAGGCGGCACACGTACTTGGCGCCATCCCACATCACCAGCAGGTGCTGGCTTCCCGGCGCGATATACGCGTGGCCCTGCTGGATCGGCTGGCCGTCGCGCGCTTCGCATACGCGCATGGCCGAACACGAGTCCATGCGCGCGGCGAACGGACCACTGAAGGCCGCCGGAATGTGCTGGGTGATGACGATCGGTGGTGCGTCAGGTGGCATCGCCTCCAGCACTACACGAATGGCTTCGGTGCCACCGGTGGAAGCACCAATCGCAATGATCGGACTGCCGCCACGCGTGCCGGCGGACTGGGCGCGCGGCAGCACCGCGTCGGCGGTCAGGCGCGGTGGCACATCGAGCTTGCGCACGGCGGTGCGCTGGCGTGGCCGTGCCAATGCAGCGAGCTTCACCTTGGCGCAGATTTCCTGCGCACCTTCGGCAAAGGTGCTGGCGAGGTCGTTGGCGGGCTTGGTGAAGAAATCCACCGCGCCCAGCTCCAGCGCGCGCAGGGTGACCTCCGCGCCTTCCTGGGTCAGCGAAGACACCATCACCACCGGCATCGGACGCAGGCGCATGAGATTCTCGAGGAAGGTAATGCCGTCCATGCGTGGCATTTCCACATCGAGCGTGAGCACATCCGGATTGAGCTGCTTGATCTTGTCGCGAGCGATCAGCGGGTCAGCCGCCGTGCCCACCACTTCGATGCCCGGATCGCACGAAAGCATGGTCGACAGCAGCTTCCGCACAAGTGCGGAGTCATCGACCACCAGGACACGTACTCTTTCCATCGCCTTTAAGTCTCGCCTTCGTCGTGCGGTGTGGACGGGTCGCAACCACGCCCGCTGGCCCGTGCCGGCGCCGGATACTGCCCATGTGATGCTGTGCTGGCGCAAGCGCGCTAGAACAGCTCCACATCTCCCTTTATCGGATCGTTTGCCAATCGCTTGAGATACAGCCGCTCGCCGTCGACCAGCACCGCGTCGGTACGGCCGCGCAACTGGCGCACGCGCGCCTTGCCGGTGGTGGGAAAAAACTGCACATGGCGCGGATGCACGTCGCCCAGATCGGCCGCGCGCACGGCCAGCCGCTCCGCTTCCAGATAGCGTTTGACGAAGGCGATGTTGCGCTGGCCGATGTCAGTCATGGTGGCCAGCACCCGGCCGCCGCCGAACACCTTCACTTCCAGGTTCGCGCGCTGGCCGCCGGCCTTGAGAATGGCGTTGATGAGCTGTTCCATGGCGTCGTTGCCGTAGCGCGCCGCGCGCCCCACGGTATCGGCCCAGGCACCGCGCTCGCCGATCGGCTCGGGCAGCATGAAATGGTTCATGCCGCCGATGCCGCGCTGCGTGTCATAGATGCAAGCCGATACGCAGGAGCCAAGCACGGTGGAGATCATCTCCTCCTGCCGGCTTACATAAAATTCGCCAGGCAACACCTTCACCGTGACGCAGGCATGCGCAGGATCCCAAAAGCGACGCAAGTGCTCGAAGCCGGGCAATATGCGCGCCGGGTCGTAGCTTGCGCCCGTTGGAAAATTGACGGCGGGGACGCTCATGCACTGCGCTTCCGGTAGACCGTGCGTCCGATCAGGTCAAAATTGTCGTTGAGCCCGTACATGGACTCGGAATGGCCAAGGAACAGATAGCCGCCCTCGGGCAGCAGACCGGCATAGCGCTGGAACAGCCGCTGCTTGGTCGGCTTGTCGAAATAGATGACGACGTTGCGGCAGAAAATCGCGTCGAACGGCCCCTGCATCGGCCAGTCGTGCAGCAGGTTCAACGGCAGGATGCTGACCAGTTCGCGCAGACGCGGATGCACGCAGGCGTACTGGTCGTACTCGCCTTCACCGCGCAGAAACCAGCGGCGGCGACGCTCGGCACTGACACCTTCGAGGCGTTCGATCGGATACACGCCCTTGCGCGCGGTTTCCAGCGCTTGCGGCGACAGGTCGGTGGCAAGGATCTTGGCATCGACGTTGCCGCCATGCTTTTCCAGCGCCTCGGCCAGCACGATGGCCAGCGTGTACGGCTCCTCGCCAGTCGCGCAGCCGGCCGACCAGATGCGCAGGCGACCGCCGCTCTTCTTCTCGGCGAGCCAGCGCGGCAGCAATTCGTTGGTAAGCAGGTCGAAGTGGTGCGACTCGCGAAAATACGCCGTGACATTGGTGCTGATGGCACTGGCCAACTCGCCCAGCTCGCCCTGCGGATCACGTCGCAACAGCTCGCAGTAGCTTTGGAAATCGCGCAGCTTCAGCGCGCGCAGCCGGCGCAACAACCTGCCCTGCACCAGCTGGCGCTTATGCTCACCCAGCGAAATGCCGCAGTGCTCGTAGACGAAGGTGCGCAGGAAGTTGAACTCGCCATCGCCCAGCGTCGGACCATTCATGCCCGCCACTGCGGTGTTGCCATCGAGGGTGGCGGGCATGCTCATGCTCAGAACTCCTTCCAGCTACCGGCGTCGGCCGCTTCGGCCGTGCGCGGCTGGCGACCAGCGGCAGGCGTGTTGCGCACGGCCGCGAACACGGCCTCGGCCTCGGCCATCACGGTCTTGGTACGGGCCTTCTCCGTCGCCGGCTCAGCCGAGTCGTCGCCCAACTGGAAGAAGCTGACCTGACGAGCCAATTCGCCGGCCTGCTCGTGCATGGCACGGGCGGCCGCAGCGGCCTCTTCCACCAGCGCGGCGTTCTGCTGGGTCATCTCGTCCATCTGCAGCACGGCGTGGTTGACCTGGTCGATGCCCGCCGACTGCTCCTGGCTGGCTGCCGCGATCTCGGCCACGATGTCGGTCACCTTCTTCACGCTGTCCACGATCTCGGCCAGCGCCTTGCCGGACTGGTCCACCAACGACGAACCCACGCGCACCTTTTCGGCGCTGTCGTTGATGAGGCCCTTGATCTCCTTGGCCGCACCGGCACTGCGCTGGGCAAGGTTGCGAACCTCGGTGGCAACCACCGCGAAACCGCGGCCCTGTTCGCCGGCACGTGCCGCCTCCACCGCCGCGTTGAGCGCCAGCAGGTTGGTCTGGAAGGCGATCTCGTCGATCAGGCTGACGATGTCGGAGATCTTGCGGCTGGAGTCGTTGATCTCGCGCATCGCCGTGCTGGCCTGCGCCGCCACTTCGCCGCCATGTTCCGCCTGACGGCGCGTAGCGCTGGCAAGCTGGTTGGCGTGGCTGGCGTTCTCGGCGTTCTGCTTGACGGTGGAGGTCATCTCCTCCATCGACGAGGCGGTTTCTTCCAGGCTGGAGGCCTGTTCCTGCGTGCGCTGGCTAAGGTCGTCATTGCCGCGTGCAATTTGCTGCGCGGCGGAGCTGACCGAGCCGGCGCCGTGGCGCACTTCACCCACGATGCTGCTCAGACGCTCGTCCATGGTGCGCAGCGCATCGAGCAGTTCGCCCAGTTCGTCCTTGCTGTGCGTGTCGATGCGGTGACCCAGTCGGCCGGAGGCGATGGCGTGCGCCACCGATACGGCCCGGCTCAACGTGTTGAGAATGGAGCGCATCAGCAGCACGGCCATGATGCCGGCAATCAGCAAGCCCGCGATCAACGCAACCAGGCTGACCATGCGAACGAGGTGATAGCGCGACACCTGGCCATCGAAGATGTCCTTGGCATCGGCGCGCTGTGCATCCACGAGTTTGGCGAGCGAATCCTGGCGCTGCATCAGCAAGGGGCGAACCTGCATTTCGAGCAGATCGTTGGCGCCCGTGTCGCCCTGCTTGAGCGCGTCGACCATCGAGCTCTTGGCATCGGTGTAATCGGCGTCGGTCGACGTCCAGTCGTTGTAGTGCTTCTTGACGTTGTCGCTCATCGGAATGGCGGCGATCTGTTTCTTGAGACTTTCCATCTCCGCCTGAAGCTTGTCGTACTCGGCCAGCTTGGCCTTCACCTGATCCGGCTTGCCGACCAGCGAGCTGGACTCACCCAACAGGATGAACGACATCAGCTGGTGCGCGGTGATCTGCGAAACCAGCTGGGTCGGTACGATTTCTTCCTCGTAGATCTTGCCCATGCCGTCGTTTTGCAACTGCATGGAGCCCAGGCCGATCACTGCGCCGCCGATCAGCATCAGGCCGAGCAGGCCAAACACCACGCGCATGCGGTTGCGGACAGACAGCTCGGGGACTTTCAGTGTGAACTTCTTCATGATGGTTTCACTTCCGGCTAATTCGGTCAGGCGACGGCTTTGACATCGGAGGCAGCGGGCAGCGCGGCCTCCAGCATTTGCGCATCGTGCGGCTGCAAGAGCTTGTCCACGTCCAGCAGCAACACCATCCGCTCGCCGGTGGAAGTCAGTCCCTTGAGGTATTCGGTGTCCACCGCAGTGCCCATGTCAGGTACCGGACGGATCGCATCGGGGGTAACGTCGAGCACGTCGGACACCGCATCCACCACCACGCCGAAATTGCGTCCGGCGACCGTCACGATCACGGTGACGGTGGTGGCGCTGTAGTCCTCGCGCTCAAGGCCAAAGCGCAGGCGCATGTCGATCACGGGCACGATCGCGCCGCGCAGGTTGAGCACGCCAAGCACGTAGTGCGGTGCCTGGGGGATGCGTGTGACCGGAGTCCAGCCACGAATCTCGCGCACCGCCAGAATGTCGATGCCGTATTCCTCGTGCGCGAGGTTGACGGTGAGGTACTGCGACTGGAGCGCCTCGCTCCGGATGTTGTCGGACATGGTTTGCCTCGTCATCGGGGCCCACGTGCTGGGCCCCCTTTCGGAATCTGGATCGGCTGATAGGGGGGAAACTTGAGCGGGGTTCGCCGGTAACTACAGGCTTTTTGTAGGAGCGCACCCTGTGCGCGACAGCCCGGCGGAGCGGTACCGACGTTGCGCTGCGGTCGCGCACAGGGTGCGCTCCTACAGGACGCTGGCGGCTACGGTTGGCGGGCGCTGGGGCATGGAGCGAGCTGCGCGGGCGGGTGTGTGAGCCTTGTCATCCAAGTGGAAGTAGCGGATCTGCCGCTCCAGCTCGTCGGCCTGCTCCTGCATGGCACGGGCTGCGGCGGCGGCCTCTTCCACCAGCGCGGCGTTCTGCTGGGTCACCTCGTCCATCTGCATCACGGCGCGATTGACCTGATCGATGCCGGAAGACTGTTCCTGGCTGGCCGCGGCGATCTCGGCCACGATGTCGGTGACCCGCTTTACGCTGCCCACGATGCCCTGGAGCACCTGACCCGATTCCTCCACCAGCGCCGAGCCCGCCTGCACCTTCTCCACGGTGTCGCCAATCAGCGTCTTGATCTGCTTGGCAGCGCTGGCGCTGCGCTGGGCCAGGTTGCGCACTTCGCCGGCCACCACCGCGAAGCCACGACCCTGCTCACCGGCACGCGCGGCCTCGACGGCGGCATTGAGCGCCAGCAGGTTGGTCTGGAAGGCGATTTCGTCGATGAGCTGCACGATGTCGGTGATCTGGCGGCTGGCCGCCTCGATCTCACGCATGGCGCTGCTGGTGCGCAGCGCTACTTCACCACCGCGCTCGGCCTGGGCGCGCGTGCTGCGGGCCAGCTGGTCGGCGTGGCCCGTGTTGTCGGCACTCTGGCGGACGATGGAGGTCATCTCCTCCATCGAGGCGGCTGTTTCTTCCAGGCTCGAGGCCTGCTCCTGGGTGCGGAACGAAAGATCATCGTTGCCGCGTGAAATCTGTTGCGCGGCCGAAGACACCACCTGCGAGCCCTGCTGCACCTCGCGGACGATTTCCACCAGTTTGGTGCGCATGCGTTGCAAGGCATCCAGCAGGCTGCCGGGTGCGAAGGTGATTGACGCGTCCTTGGCACTGAGGTCGCCGTCGGCAATGCGCGCCGCCATGGCCAGCGCATAGGCCGGCTCTCCGCCAATACTGAAGCGAATGCTGCGCATGGACTGCCACACCACGCCGATCACCAGCAGGCCGACCAGCAGCGCACGCAACAGGCTGCCTTCCAGCATGGCGCGGAACTGCGCATCGATATCGACGAAGTACGCACCGGCGCCCACGTGCAGATCCCACGGTTTGTACCAGGCGGTGTAGGTGATCTTGTGCTCGTTGTCCTTGGTACCAGGCATCGGCCAGATGTACTCGGTGGCGCCGTAGCCGTTCTTGCGATCGGAGGCCAGCATCTGTTGATAGAAGTGCTTGCCGGTGACGTCGGCGTCGTTCTCGATGTTGGTGCCCACGCGCTTGGGCATGATGGGGTGCATGCGCATCACGTAGTTCGAATCGAACACGAAAACGTAGCCTTTGCCTTCGTTCCAGCGCAGTGCCGAAAGATCCTTCAGGGCGCGCTTCTGCGCTTCCTGGTCACTGAATTCGCCGGCGGCGGCACGCGCGTGGTAACTGTCCAGCAGCGCCGTGGCCGTGCTTACCTCGTCGGCCAGCGCATGCGTGCGCGCTTCCATCTGCAGCCGGCGGCTATCCACCGCAGAAATGACGGTAAGTGTCACCAGACCAGCCACCACGAAGGCGATAACCAGCCATACCTTGGCCGAGAGACCGAGGCGATCGATGTATGTCAGCGGGGACTTCATGGGAAAAACCTTCAGAATGAAATAGGGCGAGGATGCGATTGCCCGGATTCATTCCCTGCACTGCTCGACACCGGCCGCAGGCCAGCGGCCGCGGCTTCCTGTCGCGGCTGGTGTGAATGCTGTTGAGGATGCGGCGCCCCTTTACTTCGCCGCTGCCGGGGCTTGGATCAGGCGGCCTTGCGTCGACCCTGCAGCCGCACGAGGCCTGCGATATCCACGATGAGGGCCACCGAACCATCGGCCAGGATGGTGGCGCCGGATACGCCCTGCACGCGCCGATAATTGGCTTCCAGTGATTTCACTACGGCCTGCTGCTGACCGATCAGTCCATCGACAAACAGACCCACGCGGTTGCCGTCGCCTTCCACCACCACCATCAGACCCTGATCGATGGCACGTACGGCGTCGGTGCAGCCAAACACTTCATGCAAGCGCACCACCGGCAGATATTCGTTGCGGAAGCGGAACAGCTCGCCACCACCGGCCACGCTGCGCACCGCGTCGGCCTTGAGCTGCACCGATTCGACGATGGACACCAGCGGCACGATGTAGCGCTCGTCGCCAACAGCGGCAGTAAGGCCATCGATGATCGCCAGCGTCAGCGGCAAGGTGATGGTGAACACGCTGCCCTTGCCCTGCGCACTGCGAATGGTGACGGTGCCGCCCAGGTCGGACACGTTGCGGCGAACCACATCCATGCCCACGCCACGGCCAGAAAGATCGGTGGTGACAGCCGCCGTCGAAAAGCCCGGCTGGAAGATCAGGTCGGCAACGGCTTCGTCGCTCAGGCCCTCGCCACTGGCAATTAAACCGCGCTGCACCGCCTTGGCCACGATGGCGTCTCGATTGAGGCCGGCGCCATCGTCGGATACTTCCACCACGATGTTGCCGCCGCGATGCGAAGCTTGGAGCTTCAGCGTGCCGAGGTCGCCCTTGCCCGCTGCACGGCGTTTTTCCGGGGTTTCCAGGCCATGATCGATGGCGTTGCGCACCAGGTGTACCATCGGGTCGCCGATTTTCTCCAGCACCGTCTTGTCCAGCTCGGTCTGCTCGCCAACCAGCTCCAGCTTCACCTGCTTGCCGAGCTTCTGGCTGATGTCGCGCACCATGCGCGGGAAACGATTGAATACCGAGCCAATGGGCAGCATGCGGATACCCATGACGCTTTCCTGCAACTCACGCGTATGGCGTGCCAGCTGCGCCAGGCCCTGTTCAAGCGTGGCCAGTCGCGCGGCATCGATATCGCCTTCGCGGAAGGTGTCGAGCATGGACTGGGTAATCACCAGCTCGCCCACCAGGTTGATCAGTGAATCGATCTTGTCGATCGACACGCGCACCGAGCTGGATTCGGCGCTGCTGTCGCGTTGCGCACGCGCCGCGCCTGCATCGGCCACTGGCACGACAGCGACAGGTGCCGCTGCGGGTGCCGCGGCGGCCACGACATGTTTGGCCTCGATGACCAGGTCGCATTCGTCCTCGACCCAATCGAATACCGCGGCAATATCTGCACGCTTCACCGGCCCCGACAGTTCAATGGTCCAGCCGAGGTGACATTCGGAGGGCTCGATCGCTGCCAGCGTGGCGGGCAGTCGATCGAGCTCCGGCGTGACGCTCAGCTCACCCAGGCCGGCCAGCTCGCGGATCAGGCGCAGCGGCTCGTTGCCGCCGGCCAGCATGCCCGCGTGGGGGCGAAAACGGATGGTCCATGCATCGGCCTGATCTTCGGATCGGCGCGCCTGCAGGTCGCTCACCGACACGCCACGACCCATCGCCATCGCCAGCTCGTTGCGCAGGCCTTCCGCCACCGCATCGTTGAGTGGCTCACCGGCCTGGGCACGCGCAAACATCCCGCGCAGGCAGTCCACCGTGCGCAGCAGCAATTCAATGATGGCGCTGTCGATGGCGCGCTTGCCACCGCGCACTTCGTCCAGCAGCGACTCCGCCTCGTGGGTGAACGAGGACATCTCCGGAAAGCCGAAGGTGGCCGCACCGCCCTTGATCGAGTGCGCCGCACGGAAAATGGTGTGCACCAGCTCCCCATCGCCGCCGTCATCGAGCGCAAGCAGCGACGATTCCATCGTGTCGAGCCCTTCCAGACTCTCCTCGATGAATACCTGTTGGAACTGCGCCAGGGCGGTTTTGCTCATGGGGATGCTTCTCTGTGGAACCGGTTCAAAATCGCTTCATTGAAGGAACCCCTTCTCCCATTGGGAGAAGGGGTCGGTCCCACAGGGACTCCCTTCGGTCGCAACGGATGAGGGTGCGGGCGGAGCGAAACGCGGAAGGTTGCGCAAGCCCCGTACCCTTATCCCCCCTCTCCCACACGGACTACCTTCGGGTCGCCACGGGGAGAGAGGCTAAAAGGCCTCAGCCCAGCACGCGCTTGACGGTAGCCAGCAGCTGCTCAGGGTCGAACGGCTTCACCAGCCAGCCGGTGGCGCCAGCGGCCTTGCCTTCCATCTTTTTGTCGGTGTGCGACTCGGTAGTCAGCATCAAAATCGGCACGCCCTTGTACTCGGGCATCGTGCGCAGCTCGCGCACCATGCTGATGCCGTCCATCACCGGCATGTTCACGTCAGCCAACACAAGGTCGTAACGACCACCACGGGCCTGGTCAAGCGCCAGCTGGCCGTTCTCGGCCTCGCTCACGTCATGACCGGCGCCACGCAGGGTGAAGGCCACCATGCCGCGCATCGAAGCCGAATCGTCCACCGCAAGAATCTTTGCCATCTTCCACCTCAGTTTCAGGCCGGCATCGTTGCCGGCAATTCCAGAGCCTGTGCCAAGCCGAGTACCCCAGCCGCATCGCGTATCGCCGCGCTGACGCCCAGCCACGCCGGCCGCTGGCCGCGCGCCGCCGCTTCGCGACGAAACGCCACCAGCAGCTGCAGCGCCGCGGTATCCACGCGCTCCACGGCAGCGCCATCGAGCTGCACGGCGGGCGCGTCGAAGGCTTCAATCAGTTCGGACTTGACGATGGCCAGCTCGGCCAGACGAAAATCGGCAGGCAGCGCCACGACGCGCGCCTCGTTCTTGCGTTGTGCCGTCTTGCTGCCCATTGCGTCCGTCCTCACTGCGCCCCGCGAGCGTCTTCGGAATGTTTATCGGCAAGCCTCACGATGGCTTTAGGGATGCCGACGCCCGCAATGCTGTGACGAATCCGGCAAAAGGGCTCTCAAGTTCTTTGCCGAGCCGCCGATGACCATGGCACGGAGGGGCGCGCGCACGTCGCCTCGCCGCAAGGAGCTACGCTTGATCATTCAACCCACCAGCCTCGCTGCCCTTGCCTGGGCCGGCGCTGCCTCCGGCAGTGCGGCGGAGAGCTGGCGTATCGGCACCGTGCTTGCCGCGCGTCCGTTGGGGATCAACCCGGATGGCCTGCTCGTGCTGCAGATCGGCGCACTGACGGTGGAAGCCGAGCCGCCGCGCGGCCAGCTGCCGTCGCAATTTCAGGTGCGCGTGCTCACCCTGGGTGCCGAACCACTGCTGGAAGTGATGGGCGCAAACGCACCCGAGCCGGCCACGCAGGTGGCGCTGCGCGAACGCCTGCCGCAGCAGAATGGATACGGGCCGTTGCTGGCCACGCTCGATGCGCTGGCCCAGCGCCCTGCCTTGCGCCAGTTGCCGGCCTATCTGCGCCCGGCACTCGCCCTGCTGGAACATGGCGTGCGCACCCCTGCGGAAATCACCCGTGGCGAAGGGCTGGAGGAAGCCATCAACCGTAGCGGGCTGTTCCTCGAATCACAGCTGGCACAGTCGCAGGTGGACATGGCTGTGCTGAGCCAGGAGGACTGGAAAGGCGCATTGCTGCGCCTGGCCAGCCTGCTCGACGACTACCTGCCCGCGCGCCGCGCACCGTCCGGTGGCAGCGAAACGCCGCCGCCACTGCAGCAACGTGGACCGCAGGCGCAGCCTCGAGTGCAGCTGCCGCCGGAGCTGCTCAGCGATGACATCGATATCGATACCTTGCTCAGCCGCCTGCACGGCGAGGTACACGCCGCGCTGGCCCGCGTGGAAGTGGCGCAGCTCGAAGCCACCACGGTGCCGGCGTGGATGATCGAAATTCCCCTGCAGGGCGAAGCCGGACGGGACATTCTGCAGTTGCAGTTGCAGCAGCAACCTGGGGCAGAAGGCGGCTCGGGGTGGACATTGGGTTTTGCGCTGGATCTGCCGGCACTGGGTCCGGTCCAGGGAGAACTGCAATTGCGCGACCTGCGTCTGTCGGTTCGGTTGTGGGCTGAGCGCGCCGATACCGTGCGCCGCCTCGAGCAGCAATTCACCGCGTTGCGGCACCAGCTTTCCGCCAGCGGCCTGATCCTCGACCAGCTCAGCTGCCAGCAGGGCCTGCCGCAGTCGGCCAGCCCGCATAGCGCCATCCTGCTGAAGACCATGGCATGAGCGCACCATTTCCTCCCGCCCGACGACGCGTCACCCTGCGCCTTGCTGGCCCCAGCGATACCGCGCCGACACCGAGCCTGCCGCCCGAATCGCTGGAAACGCTGTTGGCGCGTGCACGTGCCCTGGGTATTCCGCTGCATCACGATCCACAGATGGCCGCCCTGCTCGCGTCGCTGCGTCTGCGCCAGGACGTGCCGGCGACCCTCTACGCGGCGGCCGCCGCGGTGCTGGCCAGCGTCTACGACGCCGCGGAAGAGCAGCACTAAGCTTTTCGTCGCCGGCCGCTTGGCGGTAAAGACGGCCACCGACCCGCAGCCTGGGTACGGTCCTTGCTTGGCAGGCAAAGCAACGCCGAATCAAACAACATACTCATAAGGAGTATGCTTCGCCGGTTGAAACCGTCGACAGGGGATGCACGTCGACGCAAGCAGGCAACCGCCCAGAGAGTGAGGACTTTCCTGCAAGGGAATGCGTGACCTCGTGCGGGAGTGCGGTTCGCCATGACACAGGCCTCGACGGTGCCGACTTTCAGGTACCGCGCCTTCATCAGCTATAGCCACCAGGACAAGTCCTGGGCCGACTGGCTGCACAAGGCGCTGGAAACCTATCGCATCCCTTCTCGCCTTGTCGGCACGCAGACGGCCGCCGGAATCATTCCGCGTCGCCTCGCGCCCATCTTCCGCGACCGCGATGAACTGGCCAGCGCCACCGATCTCGGCCGCATGGTCAACGAGGCGCTCCGCGAATCGGCAAATCTGATTGTGATCTGCTCGCCGCGATCGGCAGGTTCGCGCTGGGTCAACGAGGAGGTATTGGCGTTCAAGCGACTGGGGCGAAGCGAGCGCGTGTTCTGCCTGATCGTGGATGGCGAGCCCAACGCCAGCGAGCTACCGGGCCGCGAAGCCGAGGAATGTTTTGCACCCGCCCTGCGCTATCGCCTCGGCACGGACAACGCATTGGCTCACGAACGTACCGAGCCCATTGCTGCCGATGCGCGTCCTGGCAAGGACGGCAAAACCAACGCCAAGCTCAAGCTGATCGCAGGCATGCTCGATATCGGCTTCGATGCGCTGAAACGGCGTGAGTTGCAGCGTCGCACGCGGCGCATGACCGCCCTGGCAGCGGTGGCGCTAATCATCATGGCCATCACGACCACGCTAGCGATCACCGCGGTCATTGCACGAAACACCGCCGAGCGACGCCAGAAGCAGGCAGAGGAGCTGGTCGGCTTCATGCTGGGCGACCTCAACGACAAGCTGCAACAAGTGTCACGGCTGGACATTCTCGAAGCGGTGGACGATCACGCGATGAGCTACTTCCAATCCCTGCCGAACACTGATGTCACTGACGAAGCACTGGAAGCACGTGCCAAGGCACTGGAAAAGATCGGGAGTGTCCGCCTCGACCAGGGCCACCTTCCAGCAGCGATGGCGTCCTACCAAGCCGCGCTGATGATAGCGACAGCACTGGCGGATGCGGCTCCGCAAGACACGGCACGGCAACTGGCTTCCGCGAATATCTGGGCGTTTATCGGCATGACCCATTGGCGCCAGGGCCAACTGGACGCGGCCCAACAAGGTTTCGCATCGGCCCAAGCGATTCTGCAACGTGCATACGCGCATGCCCCCAATGACACCCAACTGCAATTTCAGCTGGCAACGATCGTAAACAATATGGGTCATGTACTCGAGGCACAGGGTCGGCTCGACGAAGCCGAAGGCCAGTACCGGAACATGCTGCCACTGATGCGGCAATTAGTTGAAGCCAAGCCCGATAACACCGTGTGGGCGGCGTATCTTGGCCTGGCGCACAACAATCTTGGCAAGCTGTCGCTATTGCGAGGCGACCTCGCTACAGCCATCACGCAATACGCCGCCGACAACGCCATCGAGTCCGACTTGGCCGCGCGCAATCCCAAGGACAACAACCAGCGCGACAACGTGCTGACCGTACGCGCGATCCTGGGACGCACGCTTGCCCTGACTGGCAATATCGAGATCGGTATGGACGATATGCAACAGGCGGTCGACATTGCCACCCAGTTGACGACGATCGATCCGAACAATACCGACTTTCAGGAAGATGCCGCCCTCTATGCTTCACAACTGAGTCGACTACGACGATTGAACGGCGATTTTCCCGCAGCGAGTGCGCTCACCGCGCGGGCGTTGGCGATCTTCATCGCCCTGACAAAGCAGGACCCCGCCAACACCAGCTGGCAGCGCGAATTCGCCGAGGCCAAGATTGAACAGGCGGAACAATCACGCGTCGCCGGCCACGCCGACGTAGCACGCACGCAGTCACAGGATTCGCTACAGATACTAGAGCCGCTGTTTGCCAAGCAACCTGATGATCGATCTACCCTGCTGGCCGTGGTAAGTGCGAAGTTGCTCCTTGCCGCAGTAGCCCAGAACCCGCAGCTCACGCAGCAATTGCGCAACGAGGCCTTGAAAGCGATCCGGACCCAGAAAAATGGCCTTGACGATCCCCGTCTGCTCGCATTGCAGATCGAGGCACTACTGGCGCTTGGCAGAAGGGCTGACGCAGAACCGGCGATACGACAATTGTGGAACAGCGGTTACCGCGATCTGGCGCTGGAAAACGTATTGCAGCAAGAGCGAATCGACTATCCGGTGAATCTCGCGTTCCAGCAAAAACTGGTAGCGGCAAACAGCATGAAGCCTCGCAAGTAAGGTCGAGGACAGCGAACAGGGGAATGGCAACGCAGGCACGTGCAATAGCAATCCCAACCTCTTATCAAAGGAGCCCGCCGTGGACACCAAAACCTACGAAGCAATCACCCCGGAAACCGCACTCGACGTCACTCTCGACACCACGAAGACCCCTGCGGTGCTCGACGTCTGTGAGCAGGACAATACGAACCACATCCATAAAAACGGGAGTCAGCAAATCATCAGATGGAAACTGACGAGCGACGCGTCCGGGGGGACGTTCAATTCGATCACTGGCAACCCTCCCGGCTTCCAGTGGATAGATACTCCACCCGCCGGGTTGTTCGGCACCCCACTTTTGATCGATGGCGGCAAGGAAATAACCATCAGCGACTCCCACTACGATGCGACGACAGAGGGGGAGTGGAGCTACCAGCTAAACGCCGCCATTAATGGCAACCCTTATTCGACCGGCCCAGTGTCCATTAAGGGCGATACCACGGACCCCATGATCAAAAACAAATAGCAAGCCTGCGAGTGGGTTGAAGGCGCATCGGGGATAAGGACTCCATCTGCCGTGATCGACTGAAGTCGCGATGCCATTTCAGACGTCGAAGAATTGGAACACAGCAAGCTCCAGATGCTACGAAGGCCCACTCGCCTCAACTCTCAGGCTGCCTCGGTTTCCAGCGGCAGCCGGCACAAACGCCGCACATCCAGCAAGGCGACGAAGCCGCCTTGCCAGGGCAGCACGCCGTGCACGGGATCATCCTCGCGCGGGGTGCCGCCCGGTAGCGGTGGTGCCACGTCTTTCGTTTCTGGCGAAATCAGGTCGCCCACCGCGTCCACGCGCAAACCCACCAACTGTGCGCCGTAAGCGAGCATCACCACGCGCACGTCGGCGTCATCGCCGTCGAACACGTCGGACAGGTCGAGACGGCGGCGGCCATCGAGCACCGGCACGATGCGGCCACGCAGATGACGAATGCCGATAAGGTCCGATGCGGCACCGGGCACGGGTGTCAGCTCGCCGTCGCGGATGACTTCGCTCACCTGGGCCAGCGGGGTCGCATAGAGCTGCCCACCGATGCGGAACGATAGCCAGCGGCCTTGGGTGGCGAGGGTGTGGGTATCGGTCAAGACATCGACTCCGCGGCATGGGCCGGCGCAACGGGCAGAACGGGAACGAACATCAGGGGCTGCGCTCCGGCAAGACGGGGCGCGCCGCGGTCACGGTGATGGTGCCCGAAGCGGCATGGGACACCGTCTCGCCCGGCGTCGACGCGGAAGCACCGCCATGGTCGCGTGCTTCGGACGAGGGCCCGGCAAGAATGACTTTGTTGATGGGCACATCATTGGCGTTTGCCGCGGCCGGCGCGACGATGGCCGCGCTCACCGGCGTGGCGGCTGTCGATGCCGCAGCCGCCGGGGATGGCGTATCGCCGCCCTCGGCAACCTGCCCCATGTGGTCGGCATCGTTGTAGAAGCGCTTGGGCGCACTCTCGTCGCTCAGGATCACCACCAGCACGCGACGGTTGTGGTTACGGCCGTCTTCGGTGGTGTTGTCGGCGCTGGGACGGTATTCGCTCCAGCCGACAATACCCAAGCGCGATGGGTCGATGCCCTGTTCGGCGAACAAACGCGCCACGCTGGCGGCGCGTGCGGCGGAAAGCTCCCAGTTGGAGGGATACAACGCCGTGTTGATCGGGCGATCGTCGGTATAGCCCTCGACGCGCACGGGGTTGCCGAACGGCTTGAGAATGTCGGCGATCTGGTTGAGTACGCCATCGGCCGGCGAGGAAAGCTTGGCCACGCCGCTGGGAAACAGGATGTCGGTGCGAAGTTCGATTTCCAGCCACGTGGTGGTCTTGCGTACCACCACCATCTTTTTGTCGATCAGCGGCTGCAGTGCACGTTGCACCTCGTCACGGATCAGCAGCAGGTTCCGCTCGGACATGGTCGGCTGCATGGCTTGCCGTTGTTCGCGCAGATCAAGCGCGCGCGCGGGCGACGGGCGCTGGGGAATCGGCACCGTGAGTGGCGTCGTGGCCGCACCAGGCTGGCCCGGTGGAGCGGCAATGGCGGGGTCGACGTTGTGCGGTCGCGCGCGCGACTGCGGCATGGCCGCGATGACATGACTGGAACCGTTGAATGCCTCGATGATCGACTCGGACATCACACGATATTTGCCCTCGTTCACTACCGAGACGGCATACATCACCACGAAGAAGGCAAGCAACAACGTCATCAGGTCGGCATAGGGAATTGCCCATGCTTCGTGATTGACGTGATCTTCGTGGTGCTTTTTCCTTCTCACGGAAGGTAGCCCTGCAACTTGGCCTCGATCTGGCGCGGATTGGAACCCTCAGCAATCGATACCAGGCCTTCGACCAGAATCTCGCGCATCTGCGTCTGCTTGTGCACCAGCGCCTTCAGGCGCGAAGCCATCGGCAGCATCAGCAGGTTGGCCAGCGCCACGCCGTAGATGGTGGCGACGAAGGCCGCAGCGATGCCGTGCCCGAGCTTGCTCGGGTCGGCGAGGTTCTGCATCACCGCCATCAGGCCCATCACCGCACCGATGATGCCCATGGTGGGGGAGTAAATACCCGCGTTCTCATAGACCTTGGCCGCGGCAAGGTCGGCGTGCTCGCGCGCCTCCACTTCCACTTCCAGCACACCACGAATGGCGTCTGGCTCGCTGCCATCGACCAAAAGCTGCAGGCCCTTGCGGGTGAAGGTGTCGCTTTCGGATTCGATCTGCGGCTCCAGGCCCAGCAGGCCCTGGCGACGCGAGATCTCGCTCCATCCGACGATGCGACTGATCAGGTCGGAGGGTTGATGTTTCGGCGGCTTGTACACCATCCCAAACATCTTCAACGCTTGCTTGAGCGCCTTGCCCTGGTTCTGTACCAGCAGCGCCGCAATGGTGCCGAGGAACACAATGACGAAGGCCGCCGGATTCCACAGCGCTCCCACGCTGGAGCCCTTGAGGATGGTGCCGACGATCACCACCACGAAGGCCAGGATCGTACCGATAAGGCTTACCAGGTCCATGTCAGGCGCTTACTCTCAGGGAGGGAAGGAGTTGGCCGTCGTTGCCGGCAAGGCCGGCCAGGTCCATCACCAGCGCGAGACGGCCATCGCCGGTAACGGTGGCGCCTGCTACGGCAGGCACACCTTCAAACAGGGGACCAAGCGGTTTCACCATGACGTCTTCGCGCCCCAGCACGTCGTGCACGAGGCAACCAAGACGCATGTGACCGATATGCAGCACCACCACGTGGCGCCCGGACGGGCCGGTGACGCCCACCCAGCCGGCCAGGTCGGCCAGGGCGAGCGCACGACCGCGATGTGCCGCGACCACCCGGCCATCCAGGCGTTGCTCCTGCCCGGGCGCCAGCTCGAATACTTCTTCGATGTTGCTCAGCGGCAGCGCCAGCAGACGCGCTCCCACGCGTACCATCAGCACGCGCTGGATCGCCAGCGTGAGCGGCACGGCCAATTCCAGCGTGCTTCCGCGGCCCAGCTGCGAGCGCACTTGCAGCGTGCCGCCCAGTTCGGCGACACGGGTTTTCACCACGTCCATGCCGACGCCACGCCCGGAGATATCGGACACCGTGGCAGCGGTGCTGAAGCCCGGACGGAAAATCAGTTCATAGCATTCGTTTTCGCTGAGACGCGAGGCCTGTGCCTCGTCGATGACGCCCTTCTCCACCGCCTTGCGGCGTAGCACGTCGGGATTCATGCCGCGACCATCGTCCGCCACCGTGATGACGATGCGTTCGCCACGCTGGCTGGCCGAGAGCGTTACCTTGCCCTTGCGCGCCTTGCCCGCGCGTTCGCGCTCATCGGGCATTTCAAGGCCGTGGTCCAGCGCGTTGCGGATCAAATGCACCATGGGGTCGGCCAAGGATTCGACCAGGCTGCGATCGAGATCGGTGCCCTCGCCTTCCTGTACCAGTTCCACTTCCTTGCCGAGCTGGCGCGAGAGATCGCGCACGATGCGTGGGAAGCGCTGGAACAGGCGGCCCACCGGCTGCATGCGCATGCCGAGTACGGCGGTCTGCAGCGCATCGGAGACGCGATCGAGTTCGCTGGCAGCGAGCGCGAGCGTTTCGTCGCCGTGCTTGGCCGCGAGGCTGAGCAGGCGATTGCGCACCAGCACCAGCTCACCCGCGCGATGCACCAGGGCATCGAGGCGAGCAGTATCCACGCGAACGGTAGCTTCCGGTGGGGGTGCCGCGTTGCGTGCCGCGGGAGCGGCGGCCGGTGCCGACGGAGCCGGTGCGGCGACGAGTGCGCCCGGTGCAGCACCCTTGCCATGCAGATTGTCCAGCAACGCCTCGAACTCATCGTCCGAGATGTTGGCTGACGACGCCGGCGACGCAGCAACGGCGGACACCGCGACAGGTGCACCAGCCTTGCCATGCAAATTGTCGAGCAGCGCTTCGAATTCGTCGTCGCTGATGCTGCCCGAGTCAATGGAAGCGGGCGCCGGTGCACCGGGGGCGCCATCGGTGCCGTAGAGGCTATCCAGCAGCGCTTCGAATTCCGAATCATCGATGCTGCCGTCGCTCGGCGGCGGTGCTAACGGCCTGGGAGCCGGCGTCGCTGCGGCGGCAGGCCCAGGCGTGAGGCGCTTCAACAGCGCCGGCGGCGGTATCGCCATGGCGCTGCCGCCGGCCAGGGCGGCCAGCATGTCATTGAGCAGGTCCAGCGCTTCGAGCAGGGCGTCCATGCGTTCGGCATCGATCAACACCCTCCCCATGCGCGCGACGTTGAGCAGATCCTCAGCGTGATGGCACAGCTGCACCATCGGGTCGACGGCGAGAAACCCCGCACCGCCCTTCACCGTGTGGAACGCACGAAACACCGCATTCAGCAGCTCACTATCGCGCGGCGAGGTCTCCAGCCCGATCAGCTGGTCCCCCAGGCGCTGCACGATTTCCCCGGCTTCCACCAGGAATGCATCGCGCAGCTCCGTGTCGAACGCGGCGTCCATGCTTAGAAACCGAACTCGCTCAAAAGGCGATCGGCTTCGTCCTGGCTGGTGACCTTGACCGGGCCCACGGCCGCTTCGCCCGCGAGCGCACCGGTGAGGCTCACCAGTTCCAGCAACGAGTTTTCCACGCTGCTGATGAAGCCGACCACCTTCTTGATGCGCTGGCCGGAAAGATCCTGCCACGATTGCGCCACGACGAAATCGCCCAACCCATCGCGGCACTCGTTGGCAAAATTGGCGGCCTGCTCGGCCAGCACGTGCGCGACATCACCCGGCAGCGTGCCGTCGAGCACGGCGCTGGCGTTCTGCGCCACGGCCTCGGCCTGCGGACGCATGCGCTCCGCGAAATCGAGCGTGCGGTGCGCCGCCTGCGAACTCATTTCAAGCACGTCTTCCAGATGCTGACGCGCATCGGCGACGCTACCCGGCACGCCTTCCTGCGCCAGGTCGCCACCAAGGCGGCGTACGGCGTCGTGCAGGTCGCGCGCCAGCAAACCCAGCGCGCGAAACAGGCGATGCTCACGCTGGCGTACCAGCACATCCAGTGCCTGCTCGAACGCGGCGCCATCGGCGCTGTTGAGCAAATCGTGCAGCTCGGGCGGCATCGTTTCGCCGGTCATCAGAGAGGGTTGTGCGTTCATGCGGCGGCTCCGCTGGCGGCAAGCCGCTCAAAAATCTTGGTGAGTTTTTCCTGCAGCGTGACGGCGGTGAACGGCTTGACGACGTAACCGTTCACGCCAGCCTGGGCGGCAGCGATGATCTGGTCGCGATTGTTTTCCGCCGTGACCATCAGCACCGGCATGCCCTTCAGCGAGGGCTCGGCGCGAATGGCGCGCAACAGGTCGATGCCGGTCATGTTGGGCATGTTCCAGTCGGTGACCACCAGGTCAAACGCGTTGGCGCGCAGCATGGTCAGCGCGTTCTCGCCATCGTCGGCTTCCTGGATCAGCGGGTTGCTGAAACCCAGCTCCACCAGCAGGTTGCGCACGATACGCCGCATGGTGGAAAAGTCGTCCACCACCAGGATCTTCATATTCTTGTCCAAACCACTTTCTCCGCTAGCACCGTGCGGTCCGGTGCGCCAAGCCTCAGGGAATGTTGGGGTATTGCTAAGCGTGTTCGCGCCAGCCGGTCATGCGCGCACGCAGTCGCACGATGGCCTGGCCATGGATCTGGCATACCCGCGATTCGGTGACGCCAAGTACTGCGCCGATCTCTTTGAGGTTCATTTCCTCTTCGTAATACAGCGACATCACCAACTGCTCGCGTTCGGGCAAGCCTCCGATCGACTCGATCAACGCCTCGCGCATGCCTGCGCGTTCGACGCTGTCCTGCGGTCCGAGGCTGTCCGCATCAGCCACATCCAGTGCCGCGCCACCTTCGGCGTCGTCGGGCACGGAAAGGCTGAGCAACCGTGCACTGGCCGCATCGGCCAACGCCTGGTGGTATTCCTCCGGTCCCATGCCCAGTCGCCGCATCACTTCGGCGTCCTCGGCATCGGCGCCGGTTTCTATCTCGATCTGGCGTACGACTTCGGCCATCTCGCGTACTTTTCGGTGCACTGACCGGGGCGTCCAGTCGGTGCGTCGCAATTCGTCGAGCATCGCGCCACGGATGCGGATACCCGCAAACGTTTCGAAACTCGCGTTGCGCCCAGTGGTGAAATTTCGCGCAGCCTCCAACAGACCGATCATGCCGGCCTGGATCAGGTCCGCCACATCGACACTCGGCGGCAATCGGCCCATCAGGTGATAGGCGATGCGTCGCACAAGTGGCGCGTGCTGGCGAACCAGCTCGTCGGCACTCTGCCGTTGCAGTTGCAGATATTCGGAAGCCACGTTCATCTCACCACCCGGTCGCTGTTGCGGCCTGCCTGCTGAAGAAGGCAATGCGATCCAGCGCCAGTCGCTCGGGTTCACCCCATGTATCGACCGCACCTGCCAATTGCTTGAATGCCTGTGCCGACCGGCTGGCCGGCCACAGGTCCACGACGGCGCTCTGCCGCCGAATGGCCTGCCTGAGCCGTTCGTCCTGCGGCACCATGCCCATGAATTCCAGTGCCACATCGAGGAAGCGGTCGCACACGCGGGCCAGTTTCTGATGCAGCGCGCGAGCCTCGCCCGCGTTGCGCACCATGTTCGCCACCATGCGGAAACGACGAACGCCGAAGTCGCGGCTCAACACCTTGAGCACCGCATAGGCGTCGGTGAGCGAGGCCGGCTCGTCGCAAACCACCAGCACCACGTCATCCGCCGCCGCCGCGAACATCGCCACGTTGTCGGACAGGCCCGCGGCGGTATCCACCAGCAGGTAATCCGGCGGCACCGCGA
The DNA here is from genome assembly GCA_963783075.1 of uncultured Gammaproteobacteria bacterium. Lineage (GTDB taxonomy): Bacteria > Pseudomonadota > Gammaproteobacteria > Xanthomonadales > Rhodanobacteraceae > Dyella. Next base: position 61,947 of record CAWAMF010000002.1, read on the forward strand.
GGTCGTCGAAGGCGCGGATCACGGCGGCGTGCTCGCTGTTGCTCAGCTGCGCCAGCCGTCGCGTACCCGAACCGGCAGGCACCACTTTCAAGCCGTGCGGGGCGGGCAATAACAGATCGTCGATGGTGCAGCTGCCGTCGAGCAGGTGACCGATGTGACGCGTGGGCGTGAGCCCCAGCAGTACATCGATATTGGCCAGGCCCATGTCCGCATCGAGCAGGATCACCTCGTGCCCAGCCATCGCCAGCGACATGCCGAGGTTGACCGAGATGGTGGTCTTGCCCACCCCGCCCTTGCCGCCGGCCACTGCAATGGCGCGACAACGCCGACGCACGGGCGGACTGGCCAGGCCGAAGGCCTGATCGTGGACAGGTGCCTTGTTGCCATGCCGCTCGGCCAACGCGCGCAGCATGCCTTCCAGCCCTATCGCCTGATTCATTGCGAACACGCTATTCATGCGTTAGCTACCGCCAGTCCGAAACGTTCCGCCATCACTTCATCGTCTGCTGCCGCGCCCTGCCCCTTGAGTACCTGGGCGGCGCGGCACACCAGTACGCGTGCATCGGCGGTCGCAATGTCCTCGGGCACACGCTGGCCGTCGGTGATGTAGTCGAGCGCGAGCCGATGACGGATCAGCACCGACAACGCGCCGCCAAGGCTGGGCGCCTCGTCGAGCTTGGTGAGAATGCAGGCATGAGGCTTGAGCGGCAGGTAGGCGCGCACGGCCTCATCCAGCGACGGTGCCTGTGCGTTGGCGGCCAGCACCAAGCAGGCGCGCAGGTCGCCGCCGTGACCCAGCACTTCGAGCTGCTCGGCCAGACGCGGATCACCGCCGGCGAGGCCAGCCGTATCGACCAGCACGGTATGGCAGCCGCGCAGCAGTTCCAGCACCTGGCGCAGGCTGTCCGCGTCGTAGGCCGGATACACGCGCACGCCGAGCAGGCGACCGTAATGTTCCAGCTGTGCGGCGGCGCCGATGCGGTAGTGGTCGGTGCTGACCAGAGCAACCTGCGATGCGCCATGGCGCATCACCGCACGCGCGGCAAGCTTGGCGATGGTGGTGGTCTTACCCACGCCGGTGGGGCCGACCAGCGCGGTCACGCCGTGGCGTTCGGACTGGTCGCGCCGACTCACCGACAGGCTGCGGCTCAACATGCCCAGCGGCAGGTAGCGCGCCTGTTCGGCATTGATGTTGGGCGGCAGGTCGTCCACCAGCTGGCGGGCGACGTCGGGCTCGATGCCCAGGCGGGTCATTTCGCGCAGCACGCGGGCGCGCATCGGTTGGCGGCGCTCCATGTCGTTCCACACGAGGCTGGAAAGCTGCGTCTCCAGCAGATCGCGCAGGCTGCCTAGTTCGGCGCGCACGCGAGCGGTGTCCTGCATGGCGCGTTCAAGCAAGGGATGGATCGATGCCGACGAATCGCCCGCTGTGTCGGGCCTGTCGGCCTCGATCGGCGATACCTTGGCGGACGCCGGTGCGGGCTGCGCCTTGGCGACAACGGCCTCCGATGCTACCGGTGCCATGGGCGGCGGCGTGGCACGCGACAACGTGACGGTAACGCCGTCATCGTGACGGGACACTGGCGGCAGCGGCGGCGGAACAACGTCGCTGCGACGCGCCGTCATCGGAACGACGTCGGCAGAAGCGGCCGGTGCCTGTGCGGGCGCGGGGGTGTGCGACTCCACCTGCAACGGTGCACCGTGACGCGCAGCTTCACGCACCAGCGCCTCATCGAAATCGACGGCAGCGATGATCTCGATGCCTTCGTCCAGCCGGCGCGTGGAAAGAATCACCGCATCCGGGCCCTGCTCCTCGCGTACTTCGCGCATGGCCTGGCGCATGTCGGCTGCCACGAAACGTTTGATCTTCATGCTTTGCTCCGCAAACGGGAGTCGGCGCTAGATACGGCTTGCTGGTTTTTCAGTTCCCGACTTTCCATGCTCGACTCTCTGTTTTTATCGCCCCAGTGCCTGCACCAACCGCACTCTTCGGTTGTCTGGCACCTCGTTGTAGGCCAGTACGTGCAGGTTCTGTGCCACGTGGCGAGTGAAGCGTGCGAGCCATGGCCGCAACTGCGGTGCGACCAGCAACACAGCCGGTTCGCCGCTCATTTCCTGCTTGCGCGCAGCCTCGGCCACGCCTTGCTGCAAGCGGTCTGCGAGGCCCGGTTCCACTGCCGCGCCGGCCACGCCGCCATTGGCGAGCGAGCCGAGCAAAATCTGCTCAAGCTCCGGTGCCAGCGTGATGACGGGAATCTCCGTACCGAGCCCGGTAATCTCCTGCACGATCTGCCGCCCCAGCGCGACGCGCACGGCGGCGGTAAGTGCGCCGGGATCCTGACTCTGCCCTGCGTGCTCCGCCAAGGATTCGACGATGCTGCGCATATTGCGGATGGGCACGCGCTCGGCCAGCAGGTTCTGCATCACCCTCACCACCACGCCCAGCGACAGGCGCTTGGGCACCAGGTCTTCCACCAGCTTCGGCGCGGTCTGCGCCAGGCGGTCGAGCAGCTGCTGCACGTCCTCGTGGCCCAGCAGTTCGTGCGCGTGGCCCTGCAGGATGTGCGAAAGATGCGTGGCGATGACGGTGGCCGGATCGACCACGGTGTAGCCCAGGGTCTGCGCCTGTTCGCGCTGGCCAGGTTCGATCCACAGCGCTTCCATACCGAACGCCGGATCGCGCGTGCGATGCCCTGCAGGCCTTCCTGCACGCGGCCCGGGTTGATCGCCAGTCAGCGATCGTTGTGCACCTCGGCCTCGCCCATCGGCACGCCCACCAGGGTGATGCGATAGGTGTTGGGCGCCAGGTCGAGGTTGTCGCGGATATGTACCGGCGGCACCAGGAAACCCAGTTCCTGCGACAGCTTGCGGCGCACCGATTTGATGCGACCCAGCAGCTCGCCGCCCTGGTGCGTATCCACCAGCGGCACCAGCCGATAGCCCACTTCCAGCCCAAGCGGATCGACGCTGGCGCACGTCTTCCCAGCCCAGCTCCAGTCGCTCGGTGCGGCACGGCCGGCGGCAGGCACTTCGACCACTGCCTGCTCCAGCTTTTCCTTGGCTTCGCGATCGCGCTTGATCATCAACCACGCCGCGCCGCCGCACGAGCCACCCAGCAGCAGGAACGCGACGTTGGGCATGCCGGGCACCAGGCCCATCACGCCCAGCACCACGCCGGCCACCGCGAGCGCGCGCGGCTGGCCAAACAGCTGGCCGATCAGCTGCTTGCCCATGTCCTGCGACTTGGACATGCGGGTGACGATGACCGCGGTGGCGATCGACAGCAGCAGCGCCGGCATCTGCGCCACCAGGCCGTCACCGATGGTCAGCAGCGTGTAGGTTTTGGCGGCTTCGCCAGCAGAAAGGCCATGCTGCATCACGCCGACGAAAAGGCCGCCCACGATATTGATGAGCAGGATCAGGATGCCCGCCGTGGCGTCGCCGCGCACGAACTTGGTGGCACCGTCCATCGAGCCGTAGAAGTCCGCTTCCTCGCGCACTTCCTGGCGGCGGTCGCGCGCCTCTTCCTGGTTGATCAGGCCGGCGTTGAGGTCGGCATCGATCGCCATCTGCTTGCCGGGCATCGCATCGAGGGTGAAGCGCGCGGTCACTTCGGAGATGCGCCCGGCGCCCTTGGTCACCACCACGAAATTGATGATGGTGAGGATGGCGAACACCACCATGCCGACCGCGAAGTTGCCGCCGATGACGAACTCGCCGAACGCCTCGATGACCTTGCCCGCCGCGCCAGGGCCATCGTGGCCGTGCAGCAGCACGACGCGGGTGGAGGCGACGTTCAGCGCCAGGCGCAGCAACGTGGCCAGCAGCACCACGGTCGGGAACACGGCAAACTCCAGCGGCCGCGTGACGTAGATCACCGCCATCAGGATCACCAGCGACAACGCGATGTTGAAGGTGAACAGCACGTCGAGCACGAACGGCGGCAGCGGCAGCATCACCATCGCCAGCACGGCGAGCATGACCACCGGCGCACCGATGCCCCGGCGTCCGATCGATTTCAGGCTATCAATTGCACTAGCAGAGGCCATGCCGGTTTCCGTAAGAGTGTTTGCTTTAGAACTTGTAGGGACCCATCAGGTCCGGATCGACTTCGGGCTTGGGCTTGGGCGGCGGATCGTCACCGCGCACCGCCGCCTGCTTGAGCTGGAATACGTAGGCAAGCACCTGCGCCACCGCGATATACAGCGACGCCGGAATTTCGCGATCGAGCTGAGTAGTGGCGTACAACGCGCGTGCCAGCGGCGGCGCCTCCACCAGGGGAATGCGATGACTGCTGGCCACCATGCGAATCTGCTGGGCCAACTCGTCCACGCCCTTGGCGATGACGCGCGGCGCGCCCATGCGACCGTCGTCATAACGCAGCGCCACCGCAAAATGCGTGGGGTTGGTAATCACCACGTCGGCCTTGGGCAGCTCCTGCATCATGCGCTTGCGCGCCATCTGGAACTGCATCTGGCGAATGCGGCCCTTGAGTTCGGGGTTGCCGTCGCTTTCCTTCGACTCGTCCTTCAGTTCCTGGCGCGACATGCGCAGGCGCTTGCTGTGGTCGAACTTCTGGTACAGCGCATCGGCGCCGCCAATCAGCGCCAGGATGGAGCCGAACAACAGTGCGGCATGCCCCAGCAGACCAAAGGACATAACCATGCCGGCGCCGACTTCCCTGCGACCGGTGGTCATCAGGTCGGTCTGCCAGCTCTTGAGCACCAGCACCAGCACAGTACCTATCAGCAACAACTTGACCAGCGACTTGGCCAGCTCGACCAGGCCGCGCATGGCGAAAATGCGGCCAAGCCCGCTGATGGGGTCGAGCCGTTCGAACTTCGGCTCCAGCGCCTGCGTGCTGAAATTGAGGCCACCGAGCAGGATGGGTGCAGCCAGCGCTGCCAGCATGGTGGCCATCGCCACCGGTGCGAACAGCGCCAACGCCTCGTGCATGGCCAGGCCCAGGATGCGGGTGGAAAGCTCGTCGCTGAACAAGGCGTCACGGCTGTAGGTCAAGCCCAGGCCGTAGATTTTCCGCACGTGCTCCAACGCTTGCTGGCCGCCATTGATCAGCGTGGCCACGCCAGCCAGCACCACCACGGCGCCCGACAGATCGCGCGAGCGGGGAATGTCGCCTTTTTCGCGTGCTTCACGCAGGCGTTTTTCTGAAGGTTGTTCGGTGCGTTCCTGATCGTCATTCTCGGCCATGGCGTGGTTTCCTCAGCCACCGGCCAGTTCGTGCATCAGCGTCCAGGCGCTGTTTTGCAACGACTCGAACGCACTGGGCAGGCTATGCATGGACAGCCACAGCGCCACAAAGCCCAACGTAACGGTGATGGGAAAGCCCACCGCAAAAAGATTCATGGCCGGCGCAGCGCGGCTGATCGCAGCGAAGCCGATGTTCACCAGCAACAACGACGTCATGGCCGGCAACGCCACGCGCACGGCGCCGCCAAACAACTGGCCCGCAAACCCCACCACGGCATGCAGGCCTTCCGGCCCGATGGTCGCTTGGCCGGGAGGCAGCGTGTGGAAGCTTTCCGCCAGCAGCGCAATGAGGCGCAAATGTCCGTCCATCGCCAGAAACAGCAAGGTCACCATCAGCAGATAGAACTGGCTGATCACCGGCGAACTGCCGCCGCCGCGCGGATCGACCGTTTCGGCAAATCCCAGGCTCATGCTCTGCCCGACCAACTGGCCGCCCAGCGACACACCTTCGAACGCCAGCTTCAGCACAAAGCCAATGGCCGCGCCGATCAGGACCTGACTGATCATGATGGTGATGCCATCGGCGGTCATCGGGTCCACCGTCGTAGGCGCCAGCGGCGCGAGCACGGCCGTCAGCACCAGCATGATGCCCAGGCGGATGCGCTTGGGCGCCACCGAATCACCAAACACCGGTGCCATCAGGCACAAGCCGCCTACGCGCCCCATGGCCCACATCAGCGAACCTATCAGGCGCTGCAGCTCGGCCAGCTGGACGGTGGTCACTTCACCGCCCCCGGCAGACTCTCGATCAATTGGCGGGTGAACTGCACCAGCGTGCGCAACATCCACGGCCCGGCGATCAGGCCCACGGCGGCCATGGCGATCACCTTGGGGATGAAGCTCAGGGTCATTTCGTTGATCTGCGTGGCGGCCTGGATCACACCAACCACCAGGCCCACCAGCAACGCGGTAAGCAACAGCGGCGCGGCCACCATCATCGCCACATAAAGCGCGTGCTGGCCAAATTCGATGACCGACTCGGGCGTCATGTGTAGAAGCTCCCCGCCAACGTACCAAGCAGCAGCGTCCACCCATCCACCAGCACGAACAGCATGATCTTGAAGGGCAGCGAGATGATGGTGGGCGACACCATCATCATGCCCATCGACATCAGCACGCTGGCCACCACCAGGTCGATGATCATGAACGGGATGAACAGCAGGAAGCCCATCTGGAAGGCGGTCTTCAACTCACTGGTGACGAACGCCGGCATGGCCACGCGAAACGGCACGTCTTCCTTGCTCGCGTAGGGTTGCTCGTTGGCCAGGTGCGTGAATAGCTGTAGATCGGCCTCACGCGTCTGGTCGAGCATGAAGCGCTTGAACGGCGCTGCCGCCGCAGGCACGGCCTGCTCGGCACTCATCTGGCCGTCCATATAAGGCTTCACGCCGTCGGCGTAAGCGTGGTTGAGCACCGGCGACATCACGAACAGCGTGAGAAACAACGACAAGCCCAAAAGAATCTGGTTCGACGGCGTGGACTGCGTACCCAGGGCCTGACGCAGGAAACCCAGCACCACCATGATGCGGGTGAACGAGGTCATCATCAGCAGCACGGCCGGCAAAATGGTCAGCACCGTCATCAGTGCCAGCATCTGCAACGACAGCGTCCAATTCTGCGCGCCGCCCGGCGCGTTCTGCACCGTCAGCACGGGAATGCCCGTGGGCGACGACGGCATCTGCGGCATGGACGGCATCGCCGGCATGGCCGGAGCGGCCCAGGCCAGCATCGGCGACAGCATGAGAGTGATCAGAAGCAACCAGCGCATCGTCTTCATGGGGTGCGCTTCCAGCGGGCCAACAGATCGCCAAAACCCATCGGCGGCAGGTTGGCGCCGGGCGTCTCCGGCGTCGAGGCCGCACCGTCGTACACATGCAAGGTGCGCACGCCACTGGGGCCCACGCCAATCAGCAGACGCTTGCCATCGGCGTCGATCAGCAACAGGCGATCACGCGCGCCCACTGCCATCGTCTCCACGCAGCGCAGGCGACGCCCACCGGGCGTGGTCCGCGCCTGCAGGCGTCGGCTCAGCCAACCCGCGGCAAAGATCAGCGCAACAATGCCGCACAGGCTCAGCAATACACGCACCAGTTCGCCACCGACATTGAGATCGGGCGCAGCAACCGGCGCAACCAAGGCAAGCATCAACATGTCGGTCACCGCAACTTGCGCACGCGCTCGGCGGGGCTGATGACGTCGGTCAGGCGGATACCAAAGCGCTCGTTGATCACCACCACCTCGCCGTGCGCCACCAGCGTGCCGTTGACGAACACGTCCAGCGGCTCGCCGGCGGAGCGGTCCAGTTCCACCACGGAGCCCTGGTTGAGCTGCAGCAGGTTGCGAATGCTGATGCGGGTGCGACCGACCTCCATGGCCAGCGTTACCGGCACATCGAGAATCATGTCGAGATTCACCTCGGCGCCTTCGTTACCGGGGCTGTTGAGCTGGTCGAATTCGACGCGTTGGGTGGCGACGGCTGCTTCGTTGGACGTGGTCATGCGGGGAGACTCTCCGAGAGGGATTCAGTCGACAGGCGAATTTCGCGGCGGCCAGTCGGGGCGTGGAAACGGACAGCGTTACGGCCATTGGACTGGCCATAGCGGCCACGAAACACCGGCACGTCTTCAGCGAAGATCGTGCTCAGCTCGGGCAGTTGGACGGGGATGACATCGCCCGGACGCAGTTGCAGGAATTCACCGATGCTCAAACGTGTTTCCAGCAACAGCGAGCTGAGCTCCACTTCGGCATCGAGCACTTCATCGTGAAGGTTCTCGGCCCAGCGATCGTCGCGGTCCACGCGATCGCTCTGCACGCCCGCATCGAGCAGCGAACGAATCGGCTCGACCATGGCGTAGGGCAGCGTCAGATGTATTTCGCCGCCGCCGCCATCGAGTTCCACGTGAAAGCGCGACACCACCACGGTTTCGGTGGGGCTCACGATATTGGCGAACTGCGGATTGATTTCCGAGTTCATGTATTCGAAGTTCAACGGCAGCACCGGTGCCCAGGCTTCCACCATCGAGGCAAACAATTCGGCCAGCATGATCTGGATGACGCGATTTTCGGTGGCCGTGAAATCGCGACCCTCGATGCGCGCGTGGTAACGCCCATCACCGCCGAAGAAGTTGTCGATCACGGTGAACACCAGGCGCGGCTCCATCACCACCAGCGCGGTGCCGCGCAACGGTTTGATGCGCACCAGGTTGAGATTGCTCGGCAATGCCAGCCCATGCACATACTCAGCGAACTTGATCATTCGCACGCCAAGTACCGACACTTCGCAGGTCTTGCGCAGCACGCCGAAGATGGCGGTGCGGAAGAAGCGCGCGAAGCGATCGTTGACCATTTCCAGCGTCGGCAGACGACCGCGTACGATGCGATCCTGCTGGGTGAAGTCGTACGAGATCACCGTGCCCGCCGGCACCGGCTCGTCATTGCCTGTTTCAACGGCGCCGCCCTCGACGCCGTTGAGCAGCGCGTCGATTTCGTCCTGTGAAAGCAAATCGCTCATGGACTGTCGCCTGTCGGTTACTGCATCACGAAGCTGGTGAAATACAGCGCTTCGATGCCAGGGCGGCCGAGCCGCTCACCGACGATCTTGCGCACCGCTGCCAACGCCTGCGCCTGCAATTTCTGCTTGCCGGCGGCGTCGCTGAGAATCGTGTAGTCCTGACTGCTGAACAGCATGACCAGCGCATTGCGAATCACCGGATCGGCATCCTTCGCCGCCGCCAGCGCCGCCGCGTCGTGCGACATCAGGCTGACGCCCACCTGCAGGAAGCGCATGGATTGGTCATCACGAAAATTCACGACGAACGGCGGATCCATCGGCAGGTACTGCTCCTGCTTGGACATCACTGCCTTCGCTTCTTCGGGAGCAGCCGCCGTGGCACCTTGCGCACCGCGCGCGCCCATCAGCACATAGGCACACACGCCAGCCATGGCCAGCACGGCCACGCCCATGACCATCACCATCTTGGACGAGCCCTTTTTCGCGTTGGAAACGGGGGCTTCCGATACTTGCTCGTTCTGAGCCATGCCTGTCTCAATCCCTATCAGTCACTGTGCTTCGACCACTCGACGCGAGTAGCTCATGACTGGTGTTTGCAAACGCCATGCCATCGGGAGAAGGCGTTGGGGTTGCTGGGTTTGCGGGGATTTGGCGTGGGGATGGTGGCGCTTTATTGACGCGTGACGGGGTTTGGTCGTGGCGGGTTGGCGGCGGTTGTCGGAAGGTTGGCATCCGGGGGATGGGGGCGCACTGGCTCGCCATCCCTGTGACTGTTGGCGTCGGAGCGAGCTGTTTTTCCTCGTCATCCCTGCGAAAGCAGGAGGCGCTTTACAACAGCGAAGCTGGTCACCCAGTGACTTTTCGCCTGATTGTGGCGTTATCGCCAGGGTGCGCTCCTACAAGACCCGTAGACACCCAAAGAAAAGTGACCCGAGCGACGGCAGACCATCGAAATGTCCGCTGCGTAGGCGGCATGCTGGCGACAACGCTACAACCTGAGGCACACCCGGTCGCGCACAGGGTGCGCTCCTACAACAAGCGTAGATACCCAAAGAAAAGTGACTCGAGCGTCGGCAGACCATAGAAATGCCCGCTGCGTAGGCGGCATGCTGGCGACAACGCTACAACCTGAGGCACACCCGGTCGCGCACAGGGTGCGCTCCTACAACAACCGTAGACACCCAAAGAAAAGTGACCCGAGCGAAGGCAGTCGATCGAAACGCCCGCTGCGTAGGCGGCATGCTGGCGACAACGCTACAACCGATAGCCGAGGCACTGGATGACCAGCTTCGCTGTTGTAAAGCGCCTCCTGCTTTCGCAGGGATGACGAGCGGGGGCGCGCTTCGCGCTTGTGAGGCCTTCGCAGGGATGACGAGCTGGAAGCTTTGCGCTAGTCCGGTTCTGGTCAGGATGACTATCACCCCCTCACCTCAAAGCGATGCGGTGACAACACCCCCCACCCTCACCTCACGCAAACGTATCCAACAACCCCACCCCAGTCACCACTGCCGACTCCACCGAAGCAACCGCCCCACCATCAGCCGACTCCGCATCACCACTGGCCGAGGATCCCGACGGCGCCCCTTGCCCCGATGCATGGCCACTTCCACCCTGCCCCACCTGTGTCTGCCCCAGTGTCAGCCCATGCTGCGCGAGCATGGAGTCGAGCTGGGTCAGGGTTTGTTGGACGGCGTGTACGGCTTGCGGATGTTGCACGATGAAGCTCACGTCGACGTGGCTCTGCGTGACGCTCACTTTGACGTCGAGCGGGCCGAGGTCTTCGGGGTTCAGGCGGATGCGGGCTTGTTTCACGTCCTGACCGCCGAGCCAGGCGACCTGTTGGCCCAGCTCCTGCCCGAACGTCGGTGTGCCGACCTGGGCATTGACGGCCAAGGCATGCGCGGGCGCGGCGGCCTGTGCGGCAACGGGTTGCTGCATGGTGGGTGCGGCGGTCAACGCGCGTAGTGCATCGAGCGCGTTGTCGTGATCACTCTGCGTGGCGGGGCCGGTGGTCGCCTCAGCCAGGGGATCGGCTTTGGCGCTGCCCGAGACGGCAGTGGCCAGCGCAGTGGCAATATCGTCATCGGCGTCACTGGCTTCCGTCGATAGGGCGTTGTCCTTGACGCCGCCGAGTGCGCTGATGTCGTCGCCGGCCTCATCGCCTTCGGTTGCCGGACCTGCCGCGGTGGCCGTACCCAAAGGCGTCATGCCGGGAAGTTGTCCAGGCAGAGTGGCGGCGGCGGTAATGCCTGTCGCCGACGGGGCGTCGGCTGTACCCGTGGGCGTCGCTGCGGCGACCGCAGGTGTCATGGCCGGAACACTCTGGCCAAGCAACGCAAGCATCGCGGTGGCGGGGTCCGACGCTTCGTTCTTGGTCGACTTGCTGTCGTCCTTGTCCTGATCCTGCGCTGCATGGGGCGACCATGCCTTTCCCTTGGGCGAGGGTGATGTCGCCGATGCGGACGTCGATGACGGATGGCTGGACGAAGTCGTCCGCTTTGCCTGCTGATGGGCTTCCTGCAAGGGGCGCTTGAAATCGCTGTGGCTGCCGCCAGACGATACAGCCGAAGCGGGGGTAGCCGATGCCGTAGCGGGCGATGGTGCCGTGTTCACGGCAAGCACGACGGAAGACGTCATGGGTTGATCTCCCTAAAGGTATGCCGCTGGCGTTTCATCACGACCACCCGTTGTTGGGTCGGCGATATTGCATGCGTTCGTCGATTTCGGACTGCTCGCGACGCTCTTCGCTTTTGCGTTCCTGCTCGCGATAGGTGTCGATCACGCTGCCGAGGGCGCGTTCGCGCGCATGCGCGTCGCGCCAGTGGCCGCGCGCCAAATCGAGTTGCCGGTTGAGTCGCGCCACTTCGACAGCCTGCGCGGAAATCACCTGGTCGATGCGTTCGACGAACTGGCGGCGATTGAGCAGTGCACTCACGCTGACGCCGCCCGAGGTGTCGGCGTACTCCAGGCGATAACGCTCCAGCTCGGCAAGCTGTTGCTCGGCCTTGGCGACGCGCTGCTGATGTTCGGCCAGCTTCTGCATCGCCTGTTCCTGGCGTTCGCGGGCCAGATCGGCAGCCGGCTGCAGGCGGTTCGCGCGTGACTTCACGGCGTGCCTCCGGCGGTGAGCATTTCCAGCCTGGCGATGGCCTCTTCCAGCGTGGTCGGCGCGTCTACTTCCTGCTGCAGGAAATCGCGCAGGCGGGGCCACATGGTGATGGCGTGGTCGACCTGGGGATCGGAACCCTTTTGATAGGCGCCCACGGCAATCAGGTCGCGCTGTTGGCGGTATGCCGAATACACCTGGCGAAAACGCTGCGCGGCGCGCAGATGTTCGCGCTTGACCACGGCTGGCATCACGCGGCTGATCGACGCTTCGATGTCGATGGCCGGGTAGTGGCCGGCCTCGGCCAGGTCGCGCGAGAGCACGATATGACCATCGAGGATGGCGCGCGATGCATCGGCGATGGGATCGTGGCGGTAGTCGTCGCCTTCGGTAAGCACGGTATAGAAGGCGGTGATGGAGCCGCGCCCTTCGGCATCGTTGCCGGCGCGCTCGACCAGGGCCGGCAGCATGGCGAACACCGACGGCGGATATCCCTTGGTGGCAGGTGGCTCGCCAATGGCGAGGGCAATCTCGCGCTGTGCCTGCGCGTAACGGGTAATGGAATCCATCAGCAGCAGTACGCGCTGACCACGATCGCGAAACCATTCCGCAATCGCCGTGGCGTATTGCGCACCGCGCAGGCGCTTGAGTGGCGGCGCATCGGCGGGTGCGGCAACAATCACCGCTCGCGCGCGCCCTTCCGGGCCCAAGGTGTGCTCGACGAATTCCTTCACTTCGCGGCCGCGCTCGCCGATCAGGCCCACCACCACCACATCGGCGTCGGTGTAGCGGGTCATCATGCCCAGCAAGGTCGACTTGCCCACGCCGGAGCCGGCGAACAGGCCGAGGCGTTGGCCGCGTCCCACGCTGAGCAAGGCGTTGATGGCGCGCACGCCGGTATCCAGCGGTGTGTCGATCGGCTTGCGCGACATGGGGTTGATCGGCTCGCGCTTGAGCGTGGCGTGTTCGTCCACGTCGAGCGGGCCCATGCCATCGAGCGGCACGCCATCAGCGCCCACGACGCGACCCAGCAAGGCCATGCCCACCGGCAGGCCGCTGGTGTGTGCGCATGGACGCACGCGCGCATTGGGCAGCACGCCGTGCATCTCGGTCACCGGCATCAACAGCAGGCGTTCATCGGCAAAGCCGACCACTTCGGTATCCAGTTCGCTGCCGTCAGCGGTGGTCACCATGCAGCGCGCGCCCAGCGGCGCCTCGCAGCCTTCGGCTTCCAGGGTGAGGCCGACCACGCGGCGCAGGCGGCCTTCCACGGTGAGCGTGCGCGCGTTGACGGCACGCTAAGCGGCGGCGCTCGAGCCGCTCCTGCCATAACGCCGTGGGCGAATGGCCGGTTGGCGGATTCATCCGCGCACCTCGTCGGCGTCGGCATCGATGTCTTCCGCCTCGGCACCGAGCACGGCGTCAACGACAGCGGCCAGACGTGTCTCCATGCGCGCATCCAGTCGCGAACGCTCGGTTTCCAGCAGGCAGTCGCCACGCTGCAACATGCCATCGCCCACCAGCTGCCAGTGGGACTCGGCCACATCGAGCGAGCGCAGCAGGGCCAGATCTTCCGGATGCAAGCGGACACGCAGCTTGCCGGTTGCCGATGGCAGCGCCAGCGCGGCCTGGCGCACGGCTTCCACCACCAGGTCGGGCGACGTACGTAGTTCGTGGGCCAGTACCTGGCGGGCGACGGTCATCGCCAGGCGGGCCAGTTCCAGCTCAACCAGTTCGTCCATCGAGCGCAGCGGACGCGCCGCGGCCTCCAGCAGCGCATCGAGCCGGGCCATGCGCGTGTTCACCACATCGCGTGCGGCGGACATACCCTCGGCATGGCCAGCCGCGTAGCCTTCCTCGCGCGCCTGCTGCTCGATCGCTTCGAGGTCGCGCACGGTAGGCTGCGCCACCGGCTCGACCGGGGCAGGCTGCTCGACCGGCGGCACGCCAACCTCCGGCGGCTGCCAGCGCTCGAAACCGATCAGGTTGTCGCGATTCAATACGGCGCTCATGACACCAGCTCGTCACCGGTGCCCGAGAGATTGATCGCGCCCGAATCAGCCAGCTTGCGCGCGATACCCAATACTTCTTTTTGCGCCGCATCCACTTCGCTCAGGCGCACCGGACCGGACACTTCAAGATCGTCGCGCAACATGTCGGCCGCACGCTTGGACATGTTGGCGAAAATGCGTTCGCGCACACCCGGCTCGGCGCCCTTGAGCGCGGTGACCAGCCGCGCGGTAGGCACTTCGCGCAACAGCGTCTGCATGCTGCGGTCGTCCAGCTCGGCCAGGTCTTCGAACACAAACATCAATTCTTCAATGCGCCCGCCCAAGCCTGCGTCGTGGCCACGGATGGCGGCCATCAGCTCGTTTTCGCGGGTGGATTCCATCGCGTTGAGGATGTCGGCTGCGGCCTTGAGGCCGCCCACGGAGGCGGACTTGAGCTTCTTGGTGTTACCGCCGGAGAACTGGCGCTCCATGATCTCGTCCAGCTCGTTGAGCGCGTGCGGCTGCACCCCATCGAGCGTGGCGATACGCATCACCGCATCGCTGCGCACGCGCGGCGGCAGGTAGCCGATGACTTCAGCCGCCTGATCGGGCTCCAGATGCGCCAGCACCAGCGCGATGATCTGCGGATGCTCCTGGTTGATCATCTCGGCGATCGCGCGGCTTTCCATCCACTTGAGCGACTCCAGCCCCTTGCTGGAACGGCCCAGCAGAATGCGATCGATCAGGCCGCCCGCCTTGCTCTCACCCAGGGCGTTGACGAGGATCTTGCGGATGTATTCCTCGGTGCCCACGCCCAGCGAGGTGTGGCGCCCCATGTCTTCGTTGAGCCGACCGAGCACCAGCTCGACCTGATCGCGCGACACGTTGGTAAGGCCAGCCATGGCGGTGCCCACGGCCTGCACGTCACGCGCACTGAGATGCTTGAGCACCTCGGCGGCGTCCTGCTCACCCAAGGTAAGCAGAAGAATGGCCGCGCGCTGCGCGCCGCCGATTTGCAACTCTGACTTCATGATCTGTCCCACCAGCCTGATGGCTTCGCCTTGCCCGAAAAATCTGCCGCGACGAATCGTGCGGCATGCGTGGCGCCTATCGGCCAAGCGGCGGCTTTACAAAGCCGCGCCGCTGCCGTGAACGTGGGCGAGCACTTAACTGCCATCTTCGCCCACCCAACTCTTCACCACCTGCGCCACTTGCTTGGGGTTTTCGCTGACCATGCGCCGTGCCATACCAATGCGCTGCTCATAGGCCATGGCCGAGGGCACGCTCAGGCGCAGCAGGTCATCGTCGTCGTCCTTGTCGTCGACGCGAACGGACATGGTCTGCGGGATCGGCTCCTGCGCCACGGCCAGGCCCCGGCCCGGCGTCGGTGCACGGGTAAGTCCGCGCAGCAGCGGCCGCAACAAGCCAAATGCCACCAGCAGCGCGACCAGGATGCCGGCACCCTGCTTGATCAGGTCGAGCATGCCCGGGCGTTCCCAGAACTGCGGCGACGCCGGCGGGGCATCGTTGTTCACGTCCTGATGGAACGGCTGGTTGATCACGCTGATGTTGTCGCCGCGCGCCTCGTTGTAGCCCACCGCATTGCGGGTAAGCGTGGTGAGGTGCTCCAGCTCCTGTGGCGTGAACGGCACGCTCTTGTTGCCCTTGTCACCCGCCACGGATTTGTTGTCGACCACCACGGCCACGGTGATGCGGGCAAGCCGCCCAGCCGGATCGCTGACATGGCTGATGGTACGGTCGAGTTCGTAATTGCGCGTGGCACTGCTGGTGGTTTCGCCGGGACCGCCGGCTTGCGCCGTGGTCGCGTTCGCGCCGGCCTTGCCGGGCGTCTTGCCCGCCGTCGGACGCGCCGCGGTAGGCTGCGCCACCGTATTGGGTGGCTGGTTGCTCAGTGCACCGGGCACGCCGCTGTCGCTTGATTCACCCACGCGCTGTTCGCTGTTGGTCTGCTCGCTGCGCAATGCGGGATGTTCATGGTCGAAGGTTTCGGTGGCCTTCTCGGTTTCGCTGAAATCGAGATCCGCATACACCTGCGCACGCACCTTGCCCTGCCCCACCAACGGGGTCAGCAATTCTTCGATGCGCTGCGCATAGGTGTTCTCGATGCGCGTGGCCAGCCGCAGCCGCGTATCGCCCACCGAGCTGGCACTGTTCGGATCGAGGCTGGTGAGCAACTGTCCCTGCTGATCGACCACCGACACCTGCTTGGGATCGAGGTTGGGCACGCTCGATGCCACCAGGTGCACGATCGCAGCCACCTGGCTGGCGTCGAGCTGGCGCCCCGGATACAGCGTCACCAGCACGGACGCACTCGCTTCGTGACTGTCGCGGATAAATGCCGATGGCTTGGGCAGCGCCAGATGCACGCGCGCGGCACGCACCGATTGCAGGCCCGCGATGGTGCTGCCCAGATCGGTCTCCAGCATCTGCTGATAGCGCGTGCGCTCGGCCAGGTCGCTCATGCCAAACGGTGAATCGGCGGCAGGCGCGGCGCCGGTGGCCGCGCTGCCTTGCGGCAAGCCCTGCGCGGCAAGCTTAAGGCGAATGGCGGCAAGGTCCGACGCCGGCACCATGATGGAATTGCCATCGGCGCCCAGCGTGTAAGGCGTGTTGGAGGCCTGCAGCGCCTCCGTAACGGCGGCGGCGTCCTTCTGCTCCAGGCCGGTATAGAGCAAGCCGTAGTTTGGCCCGCGCGACCACAGCACGACGCCAACGCCAAGCGCGACGGCGGCCGCCACGCCGACCAGCAACAGCAGCTGTCGTGATGCGGGCGTGCGGGCAAGTTGTTTGAGGTCCAGGCGAGAACCGGCCTTGTCGTCGGTGGTCGCGAGGGCATTATCGGCCATGAAGACTGCTCGTACGGTAGGGGCGCGGGGGCGTCGTCAGCGGGCCGGTCAAACCGGCATGTTCATGATGTTGTTGTAGGCATCGACCAGCTTGTTGCGCACCTGCGAAAGGGTGTTCAACGAGAGATCTGCCTTCTGCACGGCAACCATGGTCTTGCCCAGATCGGCACCGGCATCGCCACGCTCGAAACCGGCGGCGAGGCGACCGGCTTCCATCTGCGTGTCGGCAACCGACGAGATGGATTGCTTGAGCAGGCTGGAAAAATCCGTCTGCACGGGCGTCGCTGCAGTAAACGACTGCTCGGCAGGTTTCACCTGGGAAGAGAGCTGGCGCATCTGCGACAGCAGGTTGTTGACGTCGATCTGGCTCATGACGGAATTCCAACGCGTGACGGTTATCAAGGCTACAAATGCACAAGCCATGCCATGCAAAAACGGCGCGTCTTCAGGCCTGCAAACTGGGCTGCAGGCCGTACTTGCGAAGTTTCTCCACCAGCGTCGTGCGCTGCATGCGTAGCAATTTCGCCGCGTGCGCCACCACGCCGCCGGTGACGTCAAGCGCTTGACGGATCAAGCCCACCTCGATGTCGGCGAGGTGATCCTTCAAGTCCAGTCCACCTTCCGGCAGCAGCACCAGCGAATCGGTAGACACCACTGTCATGGGTTCCGGCAGTACGGTGGAGTGTCCGGTCATCAGCGAGAGCAACGCCGCGCCACGCACTTCTTCCACCACCTGCTGGCCGCGATATTTCTCCGGCAGGTCGCTCACGCGCACTTCGCTGTGCGGATAGAGAATGGAGAGGCGCTCCACCAGGTTGTACAGCTCGCGCACGTTGCCGGGCCACGCATAACCATGCAGCGCGTGCAACGCACCGGCGCTAAAGCGCACGCTGGACAGGCCGCGGCGCGACAGGCGCTGATTGAATTCGGCCACCAGCTCCGGCATGTCATCCAGGTGCTCGCGCAGCGCAGGCATCTCCAGCGGAAATACGCTGAGGCGATAAAACAGGTCTTCGCGGAACTGGCCATCGGCAATGG
Organism: uncultured Gammaproteobacteria bacterium; assembly: GCA_963783075.1. Lineage (GTDB taxonomy): Bacteria > Pseudomonadota > Gammaproteobacteria > Xanthomonadales > Rhodanobacteraceae > Dyella. Next base: position 79,731 of record CAWAMF010000002.1, read on the forward strand.
CCGCTTCCAGGTTGCGGTGGGTCGCGGCGATGATGCGCACGTCGCAACGCTGCGTACGATTGCCGCCGACGCGCTCGAACATGCGCTCCTGCAACACGCGCAACAACTTCACCTGCATCGGCAGGCTCATGTCGCCAATCTCGTCGAGGAACAGCGTGCCGCCCTCGGCCAATTCGAAGCGACCCTTGCGCGCACTGATGGCGCCGGTGAACGCACCCTTCTCGTGGCCAAACAGTTCGCTTTCCAGCAACTCGGCCGGAATGGCGCCGCAGTTGATGGCCACGAACGGCTTGTCGCGACGCTGCGAGCACTCGTGAATGCTGCGCGCCACCATCTCTTTGCCGGTGCCGGACTCGCCCAGCACCAACACGCTGGAATCGAACGGCGCCACCTGGCGAATCAGCGCGTTCATGCGGGCCATCGGCGCGGAGCCACCCACCAGCCGCAATTCCTGACGACGTGCGGGCGCCTGAAGCTGCGGCCCGCGCAAGACTTCGGCGAGTTGTTCGTAACGCAGCGGAAATTCGACGATGCCCAGGCGGGCAGCGAAAGGCGAGGAATTTGCGCCCAGCCGGGGCATCCAGCTCGAATCGTCGGCCAGCAACACCATCGCATGGGCGGCTGCGGCACCAAGCAGAGCGAAGTGCCCTTCGGCCTGCGCGTCGTCGACCACCTTGCCGACGTAGACCGCACGCCATGCATGGGTCGATTCGTCGACGTCCGCGCAGTCCTCCCCGCGCTGCGGTCGGTAGCCGAGAAACTGAAGCGCTGAAACAATTGATTCCGCCCTGCGGTGATCGGATTCGACCACCAAAACATCGAACTTGCCCATGCCTGACTCTCGTGCGTGCTGCTTCATCTGTGGACCCCTGAACCCTGGACTGCGCCGCTTATGTGTCGACAATCCGTCGTCGTTCTCATGGGTAATTCAGCAAGAAGAAGGCCAGCACGACAGGTATTTCTGGCGGTGCCTGTGGCACGCGGGTGTCGGTATGCGTCACATGCAAGCGCACGCCCTCGCGCAGTCCGCAAGGGTATGCGACATGTCACTGAATCTATTGGGCAAAAACATGAGGTACTGGCGCAGGAAAAGGTGACCTGGAACGGCACCCGAGCGAGAGCTGCGTCAAAGAACTTTCGTGTCGGCTTTTCGTAGCGTGATGGACGTCACATAACGCATTGGGCCATCAGCGGCGTGCCAAGGTGTTGTCAGCCGCCTACCTGCCGCCGACCTGCCACTTTGCGTCGGTGATGGCGGAACACGAGTCGCTCAAGTGCGTCAGCGGTCACTTCATCGATCGTTTCGAAGCTCACGAAAATGTGACACTCATCACGCTCTTGCACGAGTCGTGCCGGTAGTTCCAGCGGCAGTGCCAGACAGCCATCGAAATGCAGTCGCAGCAGCGCGGTGGCTGCAGACGCCGGCCACAGTTCGCGCGGCAATAGCGCGCCCACGGCGTTGAAACGCACCAGTTGACGCGGCGGCAACTCGGCGCCGCGCTGGAGCAACTGATCCAGCATCGCCATCAGTACGTTGAGCTTGCTGTCCAGGCGTTGGACATCCTGCGCTACCGGGCTTTCGTCGTCCGAGGCATCCACGCGCCGCTCGCTGAACACGGACAGCGTGCTCAGCACGCTGAGGTTGCGCTCGCGCATGCCGGCCAACTGCAATTCGGCCAGTGGCTGCGGCATGGCCGCACAGCTCACATGCAGGCCGTCGTCATAGCTGACCCGCTCGGAAAACGCTTGCCAGGAATCGTCTTGCATCAGTTCCTCGCTGGATGGACGCCGGACGCGACGGCGAACGCCGACGGATTATGCGCGCTGGCGGCTAGCCACGGTGTGGAAAGGCGAGTCAGCGCTCGGCGTTGTGAAGATAGGTGTTCAGCGCCCGATGGTTGCGCTGTTGTTCGGACAACTGCTGGCTCACGGCATCGCGGGCGTTGCTGGCCAGCGCCCGGATTTCCTCGTTATGTAGCTGCAGCGTCTCCAACGCTTCGCGCACCTTCTCGCCGGACAGCGGCAGTGCGCGCAGCAGGTTCTCCCGCTGCGTCACGTCGGCAGTCATGCTGTCCCACGCACCGGCCCGTGCGGATTGGAGCAGGCGTATGCTGACCTCCAGCACCGCCTCGGTGGCCGGCACTGCGGTCACGCCGCTACCCCTGCCATCGGCTTCTGCCCGACCAGATAGGTGCTTCTGATCTGGCGCCAGGCATCGCGAATGGGGGTCAACAGGCTCATGGCCTCGTCAAGTGCACGCACATCGTCATTGAGCTGGGCGTGCAGCAGTCGCCGACTGACGTAGTCGTAAAGCGCGTCGAGGCGGCCGGCAAGCTTTTCCCCCGCGGCATGATCCAGGCTGCCGCGCAATTCGGCCAGAATGGCCTGGGCACGCGACAAATGCATACCCTTCGCAGGCACGTCCCGGCGCTGCATGGCACCGCGCGCCAGGCCGATGCGATCGATCACGCCGTCGTACAGCATGCCGGTGAGCTGATGTCGATCGGCGCCATCGACCATGCCACGAACATTGGTGTCCTGATAGATCGCACTGGCGTTGCGGGTATAGCCGTAGGTCATGAGTGCTGCACTCCCTCGCTCAGCTCTTGCTGTTTGAATTGGTCAGCTGCGCCAACGCCGTGGTCAGGTAGCTGCTGGTGTTGTTCAGCGACGACATCATCGTGTCGAGATTGGTGTACTGCTGCTGCAACTGCTGCTGGTACACCGCCATGCGCGCATTCAACGACGTTTGCTGCGTCGACAGCTGCGTCAGCGAGTTCTGGATGCTGGTGAGCTGCGCCGGAATGATGCCGCTGGAAGTGGCCGTGAACGTGCTGAGGGCGTTGCCCAGCGTGGTGGCATAGCCGTTGGTGCTGTTGAAAAGGCCTTCGACGGCGTTGGGGTTGCTGGTCAACGCGCTGTTGAGCGTATCGGTGTCGACACTCAGCGTGCCATCGGCCTGGCGCGTGATGCCCAGGCTGGACAACGTGCCGATGCTGTTGCCCTTCACTGCCCCGCTGAGCACGGCGTTGATCTGGTTCTGCACCGCCGTCATCGTCGCGTTGCCGAGCAATGCACCTGCCGTGCCGCTCGACGCGCCGGCGGTGCTGCTCGACGCGGTATAGCTGGTCAGCGAACTCGCCGTCGAGACATAGCTGTTGTACGCGGTGACAAAGCCCTGGATGGCCGTTTGCGCCGCCGTGGTGTCCTGCGAAACCGTCAGCTGGTTGGTGCCGGTCGAGGTCAGGTTGAGGCTGACCCCATCGAGCACGCCCGACACGGTATTGGACGGGCTATCCACCGCAATGCCGTTGATGGTCAGCTTGGCGTCGCTCGCCTCGCTGTTGCCGGGCGTATTGAGCGCGCTGGCCACCGATTGCAGGCCCGCACTGCTGGTCGAATCGGCACTCACCGTATAGGCATTGGCCACGCCGGTTTTCTGCGACGTAAGAATCAGCTGCTGGCCGTTGACGCCATTGATGATGGATGCATTGACCCCCGGGTTGGAGGACGAGCTGTTGATGGCGGCAGCGATATCGGACAGCTTGTTGGTGGCCGACACCGCCACCGTCATCGATTTTGAGCCGATCGAGATGGTCAGATTGCCAGCACCGACCGCCTGGCCACTTGCCACCGCACCGCTGACGCGCGACTGCGCCGTGGCGAGCTGGCTCACCGCCACCGAGTAACTGCCCGGCTGGGCGCTGCTCAAGGTGGTGGCCGTGCCAATGCTCGAACCACCCGTGGTGGAAGCCAGGGTGGCGTTGAAGCTCTGGTAGGTACTGGTCAGCGAAAGCGAGGTCAGCGACGCCTGCAACTGCGAGAGTGCCGAGTTCAGCTGGGTCAGACCGTTCTGCTGCGAGGTGAGCTGATTGGTCTGGTTGGTGATGGCGCTTTGCGGTGCCGCTTGGCGCGCGGCCACCAACGCATTGACGATCGAGGTGACGTCCAGTCCGGAACCGATGCCTGCCGCGCTGAGAATCGAGCTGCCGGTACCGCTGGTCGAGCTGCTGCCCGAGGCCGCGCTTGAACCGGTGCTGGTTCCGCTCAGGGCGCCAAGCAGGGAGCTGAGGCTGCTGCCGGAGGTCGCGCTGGATGTCGTCATGGGTTGATCTCTCTGAATCTTTGGTGGGTTTTGCCGGGCGCAGAGTTCGAGCGGCTGGCAAAAACCTCTTCAGGCGAGGTCTTTGACGGCAACTCTTCAAACCTCCGTCGGGTTGTCCACGACAACCCGACGGAAATCCGACACCTGGCCGCCCCGCGAGGGGCGGTGCGGCCAGGCAAACTGCTGTTACTGCAACAGCTTAAGCACCTGCTGCGGGTTGGAGTTGGCCTGCGCCAACACCGAGATACCCGCCTGCTGCAAGACCTGTGCCTGACTCAGTGCGGCCGTCTCGGACGCGAAGTCTGCGTCCTGGATGGTGGACTGCGACGACTGCAGGTTGGTGGTCTGCGCCTGCACCGTGGAGATGGTGGACTGGAAGCGGTTCTGCACCGCGCCCAGCTGTGCCGAGAAGTTGCTGACCGTGGTCAGCGCCACGTCGATACGCGAGATCAGGTCGTTGGCCGAGTCCACCGTGAGCACGTTGCCGGAAGCAAGCGAGCCGCCGGTGCTGGCCGCGGAACCTGAAGCATAGGTCGAACCGGTGCTGGCATCGGTGGCATTGGTGCCAATGATGTTGCCGCCGGTGTCACCGATTTTCATCGCGCTGCTGGAATAGAAGTTGATGCCATTGCCAGCAGAATTGACCGCCGCGCTCACGCCGGAAACGCCAGCCGCATTGATCGCGTCCGACAGGTCCTGCATGCTCGATACGCCCGACAGGTTGATCGACGTGCCATTGATGCTGAAGCCTTCCGACGACAGATCCGGCAGGCCGGTGAGGGCAGAACCCGCGTTCGTGGTCTCAGCCGAGCCGCTTGCAGCGACGCTGCTGGGCAGGCCAAGCGTGGTAGCGGCCGTGCCACCAATCGCAACCGCACCGCTGCCGGCAACGTTGCTGACCTTGATCTGGCCATCGGTGCCCACCGCAGCCGTGACGCCGGTGCCACCCGCCGTCTGCATGGCTGCAGCAAGCGTCGAGGCCGTGTAGGTGCCCGAAGCAACCGCGGTGCCGCCGACGGTCAGGTCGCCCGACTTCAACGTGATGGTGCCGATATCGCCCGAGGTGACTTCCGCCACCTGGCCCATGGCGCTGGCCTTGACGCTCGTGCCCAGGCTCACGCTGATGGTCTGACCGACGTTGGCGCCGATCTGGAAGGTCTTGGTCTGCATCGAACCGTCGAGCACGTTCGAACCGTTGAACGTGGTCTGGTTGGCGATGCGGGTGATTTCCTGCAAGCGCTGCGACACTTCCTGGTTGATCGAGGCGCGATCCGAATCGGTGTAGGTACCGTTGGTCGACTGCACCGCCAGGTCACGAATGGCCTGCAGGTTGGCAGTGACCTGGTCCAGTGCGGAGCCGGCGGTCTGTGCCAGGTTGATGGCGTCGCTGGCGTTCGAGCTGGCCTGGTTCAGGCCACCGATCTGGGTGGTGTACTGCTGCGAGATCGCGAAGCCGGCGGCGTTGTCGGCTGCGCTGTTGATCTTCAGACCCGACGACAGGCGCTCGGTTGCCTGGGACAAGGCGCTCTGCGACTTGTTCAGGTTGTTCTGCGTCATCAGCGACGAGATGTTGGTATTAATAACGAGAGACATGACTTTCTCCTGCGTAACCGGTGACGTTTGACCGGTTGATTGGCGTCTAAACACCGGCGGCAAAGCTGCTCGTTGGCAATGCCATCCGCCTCGGTGAGCTTTTCGGCTCCATCGGGGAATACTTAAGGCGACCCGGTTCACATTCGCGGTGGCCGACGAGAAACCGACGCGGATCGCGAGCACACAGCGCGCCTTCAAGGTGCCTGCCTGATTGGCCCGCACTCCTCGCGCACGATCGCTGGGGCACCGTGACACTCCGCACCCGCATCGAATTCTCGATGCAAGGAGCCGCGCGCTACATCGCCGTCTACAAAAACTGCAGTAGCGGCGCCGGCCCTGTTTGTCGGGAAAACCAGCAAATTCCCGTGGCATAGAGCTTGCAGCAACCGGGGCAGCGAGCAGCCACGACCGTTTTGCGCGTGCGCACGCCGAAGAGCGTCAAAAAATCAGCGGACTTCCACTGAGCTTTTCGGCGCGACTGGCTGCTTATTCACTATCAAGCGATATCGAACCCAAGGTGGATACTCTCCATGCAAGACCGCACAACCCAGGGATGTTTCTTCTCGGTCATTCTCACGACCTACAACCGACCGATCCTCCTGAAGCGTGCGCTGGAGAGCCTGGCCAGCCAGACCTACAAGAACTTTGAGGTCATTGTCGCCAACGACTTTGGCGAACCCGTGGAACACTTGCTGCGGGAGTTCAACCTCGACATTACCTACGTGTGTCCCGGTCAAAACAGGGGTGTTTCGGCCGCGAGAAATATCGCGTTGTCCCTGTGCCGAGGCAGCCACGTGGCCTTCCTGGATGATGACGACATCCTGTTGCCGTCTCATCTCGCCATACACGCCCAATCCCACGGCGCTCATCCCGGCAGCGTGATTTACACCGACACCAGCTACATGATCAAGCTGCCGGACGGGCGCGTTGAATCCGTTCCCAGCAAGAGCGCGGAGACGTTCTCCAAGGAAAGCCTGTTCGTCCAGAATTTCATCACCATCAACAACTGGACGCATCCGCTGGACATGCTGAAAAGCACCGGCAACTTCGACGAATCGCTTCCGGCGCTGGTGGATTGGGAATTGCTGCTCAGGCTCGCGACCCACTTCCCCTTCGTCCACGTGCCAGAGCGCACGTCCGAGGTATGGATTCAGGGTGCGCCAGAGGAACGCATATCTACCCGGCAGCGCAAGCACTTCCCTTCCCTGTTCAGAAAGATCTACGCGCGCCACGACGATCTCGGTGACACCTGGGTTCAGTCCGAACGCAAGCAGCTGCTCAAAAGACTCGACGACGAAGCGTTTCATGCGCTGGACGGTTATCAGCGGATGCGGTCAACCATCAAGGTCAATGATCAGACCAGCGCGTTCCAGGAACGCCTGGACACACTAAAAGCGTCCTTTCGATCCATCGTCGTGGTGGTCGACCAGGCCAATGACCCTGCGGCGGTGCAACGCACGCTGGAAAGCCTGGGCAAGCAGTACCTTCAACCCACCCTTATCCATGTCGCCAGCGGCGATGACATCGCATCTCTGAACGATGTGCTGTTGAACGCCGACGTGGACTGGATTGTTTCCATCACCGCCGGCGACGAGCTTGCCGAGCCTATGTTGTTGCTCATAGCCGAGCGCGCCTCCCACGACAAGCACATGAAGTTTGGCTACGTGGATGAGGACAGCATCGCCAACGGCACGCATGGCGACCCCGTGTTCAAGCCCGATATCAACCTGGACCTGTTGCGAAGCTACCCTTACGTGGGATCGGGCTTCGCCATCGAGCACGCTGCATTCGCGGAACTGGATGGTTTTGCCGCTGCGCCTACCGCGCTGGCGCACGTTGATCTTCTGTTTCGAGTCATCGAACGCTACGGGCTGCCGGCCGTGGGCCACATCGCCGAAGTGCTGCATCATGCCGCGCTGCCTTTTGCGCAATGGCTGGCCTCTTCCGCCGTAATCGCCGAATCGGCGCAAGTGGTGTCGGCACATCTGGATCGGCTCGGCGTTGCCCATGACGTGCTCCCCGGCCCGGTCGCGGGCATCAACCGGGTGCAATACACGCACGCGCGACAGCCGCCGGTATCGATCATCATCCCGACCCGCGACCAGCTGCCCATGCTCAACGGCTTGCTGGATAGCCTGCTGGCCAAGACCAGCTATCGCAACTATGAGCTGCTGATCGTCGATAACGACAGCCAGGATCCTGCTGCCTGCGTCTATCTCGACGGCATCGAGCGGCTGAACAACCCGCAGCTGCGCGTGCTGCGCTGGCCGCATCCGTTCAACTATTCGGCCATCAACAACTTCGCCGCGGCGCAGGCGCGCGGTGAGTACCTGATCCTTCTCAACAATGACACGGCGGTGCTGCAGGAAGACTGGATCGAGGCGTTGCTCAACCATGCGCAACGACCAGAAGTGGGCATTGTGGGCGCCAAGCTGCACTATCCCGATGGCCGCATTCAACACGCCGGCGTGGTGCTTGGCCTGCGCGGACCGGCCGATCATGCCTTCATCGGCGAGGCGGTGGATGCGCCTGGCTATATGCAGCGCCTGCAGGTGGACCAGAACTACACCGCAGTGACAGCGGCTTGCCTGATGATCCGCAAATCCTTGTACGACGACGTTGGCGGGCTGGACGAGCAGGATTTCAAGGTTTCCTACAACGATGTCGATCTGTGCCTGAAGGCGCACAAGGCGGGCTACCTCACCGTGTGGACACCTTACGCACGCCTGATGCACGAGGGCAGCGTCAGCCAGAACACCGTCGACAAGACCGCGATGGATGCCAAGATCGAGCGCTTCGAAGGCGAGCAGCGCGCGATGTACCGCAAGTGGCTGCCGCAGCTGGCGCGCGACCCTGCGTACAACCGCAATCTCAACCTCGATGGCCAGGGCTATGACCTTGACCACACCCGCCATCATGCCTGGCAGCCATTCGACCAACCGCTGTTGCCTCGCCTGTTCTGCGTGGCCGCCGACACGGACGGCTGCGGCCATTACCGGGTGCGACAGCCGTTTCTGGCCATGCAGCGCGCGGGCCTTGCGGAAGGCATGATCGCCCTTACCCACCTCACGCCCGTACCGATGGAACGATTCGCACCTTCGGCGATGGTGCTGCAGCGGCAGATCACCGAGGGCCAGCTCAAGGCTCTGCGCAGCTACGACCAGTTCAGCAACGCCTTCAAGGTGTTTGAGCTGGACGACTATCTGCCGAACCTGCCGCTCAAGAGCGCGCACTATCACCAGATGCCGAAAGACATGCTGAAGTCGATTCGTCAGGCGGTGTCGCTGACCGACCGCTTCGTCGTGTCTTCGGCGCCGTTGGCCGAACAGTTCGCCGGCATGCACAGCGATATTCGCGTGGTTCCCAATCGACTCCCTGGCCACTGGTGGAACAACCTCACCAGCAAGCGGCGCAAGTCGGCCAAGCCACGCGTGGGCTGGGCCGGCGGCGCTGGTCATCGAGGCGACCTGGAGTTGATCGCCGATGTCGTGCGCGATCTTGCCGGCGAAGTGGAATGGGTATTCCTCGGCATGTGCCCGGAAAAACTGCGACCGTACGTGCATGAATTCCACGAGGGCATCGCGATCGAGCAGTATCCGGCCAAGCTGGCCGCGCTGGATCTGGATCTCGCGCTGGCGCCGCTGGAAGACAACGTCTTCAACGCCTGCAAGAGCAACCTGCGGCTGATCGAATACGGCGCCTGCGGCTTTCCGGTGGTGTGCAGCGATATCGTCAGCTATCGCGGTGACTTGCCGGTAACCCGCGTGCGCAATCGTTACAAAGATTGGATGGACGCCATCCGCATGCATCTGGCTGACCTGGATGCCACGGCCCGCATGGGCGATGCACTGCGCGATGAAGTGAAGCGCAACTGGATGCTGGAAGGAGAGCACCTCATCAGCTGGCGCAACGCATGGCTGCCCGATTGAGGGCAGCCAGCGGCGGCTTAAACCTTGATACCAAAAGACGCGCCTCGGCGCGTCTTTTGGTATCGGCACGACATCAAGGCGGGATTACTTCAGGTAATCGAACAGGCTCATCGACTTCACCGACGCAAACACCTGCTGGGAAGCCTGCAGCGCCGTCGATTGCAGCGATAGATTGCTGATGGCCGTATACGGATCCGCACCCTGCACATCCGTCAGCGCGGTCTGGTAGGTCACGTTGAGGTCCGAATAGGTATTTTGTTGCTGCTGCAGCGTGTCGAGCCGGCCGCCGACCGACACCTGCGTGGCACTGATCGACGACTGCGTCTGATCGAGCGATTCGAGCTGCCGGTTCATCACGTTGTTGATCTGCGTGCTGCTGCCACCGCTTTGCAGCGCATTGATCATGTTGGTCAGCGTGCTGAAGATATCCTGCTGTCCACCGGACTGCACGGTTACCGTATCGCCGGCTGCCGGCGTGCCGCTCATGCTGATCGACATGCCGTTGAAGCTGATCGAGCCACCATCCTGGTAGTTGCCACCCACCGGATTACCGCTGGAATCAAGCACCGGGTTACCGCTCGCATCGCTTGCCGTCCAGTTACCGCTACCGTCGAAACTGATGGTGTAGTTGCCGCCACCACTTGCCTTGGCACTGTTCCACGCAGCGAGGTCACTCACACTGGTGGAACCCACCAGCATCGTGCCGGTATTGCTGGCGCCGGCACTGGCTTCGAACGAGCCATTTCCGGTGGGAATGTTCATGAACAGCCCGGCGCCTGCGTCGCCCGTGGGTATCTGCAGGCCCGAACCCACCGACGTCGCCTGCTGGCCGTTATTGCCCACATAGCTCACCGCGCCATTGGCGCCCACCTGGAATGGCGCGGTTGCTGTGCTGGTGCCCGCAAACAAGGCGTTGCCATTGGTGTCGGTGCTGTTGGCCATCTGCACCAGCTGCGAGCGGATCTCGGTGAGCTGGCTGGCGATGCTGTTCAGGTCGGTGTTCGAATAGGTGCCGTTGATCGACTGCAACGCCAGCGTGCGTGCGTTGTTGAGCACGGTATTGATCGACGTAAGCGTGTTGGCCTCGGTATTGAGGCTGGTCGTGGCGCTGTCGATATTGCTGGAATACTGGTTGTTGGCGGCAATGACATGATTGAGGCTGACCACCTGCCCCGCGCCTGCCGGATCGTCCGAGGCCACATTGATGCGCAGACCGGTACTGACCTGGTTCTGCGAGGTGGCCAACGCGCTCTGCTGGCTGATCATGTTGTTGATCGACTGCTGGTACATCCAACTGGTGGAGAGGCGCATGGCGTTTATTCCTAGGCCGTCTGAATCGCGGTGATCAGACTGGTGAAGATGGTTTGCGCGGTGGAGATGACCTGTGCCGATGCCTGATAGGCTTGCTGGTACTGCACAAGGCTGGCCGCCTCCTCATCGAGGTTCACGCCCGACACGCTCTGTTGCGAAGACACCGCCTGGTTGTACAGGCTGGTCTGCGTGGTGAGGTTGGTCTGCGCCTGGCTGCCCACGGTGCCGATCTGCGTGGTGAGCTGGCCATACGACTGAATCACCGACGTACTGCCACCATTGAGCACGCCGGCATCGGCAAGCCCGGCCAACGACACCGCGTTGCTGGTGTCATTGAGGCCATTGCTGTTGGCCGCGATCGTGAAGCTGTCGTTGGCCTTGGGCGTACCCGACGGCGTGACACTCCAGCCATTGGCGCTGATGGTCTGCCCCGCGGCGTAGCTGCCGCTGGACAACACATTGCCCGAGCTGTCAGTCACCTGATAGCTGGTGGCGGAAGGAAAGCTCAGCGTGGCCGAACTCAGCAGCGCGGTATTGGTGGGGTCCTGCACGGTCACCGAGCCGATGCTGCTACTGCCGGTATTGGCAGTGGCCGGCGTGACCGCAAGCGCGGCAGCGGCGGCGATGCCGCTGGGATCGGTCATCACCACGCTCAGGCCACTGGCGGCCTGGCGCGTGGGCTGGATCTCGAAACTATCGCCAGCCTGGGCGGTGCCGGACACGCTGAAGGTCATGCCGCCGGCCGAATAGGTGCCGTCCGGATTGCTGGTAAGCGCCACACTCTGTCCGCTGGTGGTTTGCATCTGCCAGCTGCTGCCGTTGTAGCTCATCACGTAATCGGACGAGCCCAGCTGCGATACGTCGCTGATGCTGGCGGACACACTGGCGGTGCCCTTGTTTCCACTGTTGTTGAGCACCGTCGGCGATGGCACGCTGAACATCGCGCCGCCTTGCGCGCCATTGAGATCCAGGCCCTTGGCCTGCTGGCTGTTCACGCTGCTGGACAAGGCGATGGCGGCGCTGCCCAACTGGTTCTGCACGTTGTCCAGCACGGTGCTTCGGTAATTGAGCAACGCACCCAGCGAGCCACCGCTCAGCTTGTTGCTGATGTCGCTACCGGTACTGTCGAACACATCAGTACGCGTAAGGTCATAGGCATTGCTGCCAGCGGACAGCGCGTACGACGTGCCGCCGCTGACCAGCGCCTGCCCATTGGTGGCCACCACGCTGATGCTGCCATCGGTCTGGGTAGACGTGGTTACGCCCAGGTAGCCCGAGAGCGTCTGCACCAGCGAGTCGCGCTGGTCGAGCAAATCGTTAGGCGGGTTGTTGCCGGCCTGGGCAATCTGGGTGTTGAGCGAGGCGATGCTGGCAGCCGTGGTGTTGATGCTGTTGACCGCGCCGCTGATCTGGCCATTGACCTGGCTCTGCTGCGAACTCAGCTGTTGCCCCAGCGTATTGAATACCGTCGCCAGCGAGCTGGCAGTGCCCAATGCAGCCTGGCGGCTTGAGGCCAGGCCGGGCGTGTTGGCCACGGTGCTGAAAGAGCCGTAGAAGTTGTCGAGCGCGGTCTGCAGATTGCCGCTGGCGCTCAGCACGTTGTTCAGCGTCGTGGCGAGGTTATTGGTGGTGGTTGCGCCCTGCATGCTGGAATTGCTGCTCCACACCGCGCTGGTGAGGAAGTCGCTATAGGCACGCTGCACCGCCGTGACGTTGACGCCGCTGCCAATGGTGTACATCCCACCCGAAGGCGAGAGGGTCTCGCTCTGCACTACCGTCTGTCGGCTGTAGCCCGGCGTGTTGATATTGCTGATGTTGTTGCCGACGGTGCTAAGCGCCACCTGGGCGGCACTCAGGCCTGAGGCACCAATATTGAGAAGGTTAGACATCAGTCATTCCTGGACACGTCACTCGGAGGGATTCGGCGCGTTGGCCACTTTCTGCGCATCGAGCGCATCGCGCATGGCGGGGCTATTGGCGATGGCGGCAAGTTTCTGCGCATAGGCGGGGTCGGTGGCATAACCGCCATTGACCAGACCGCGCGCAAATCCAAGCACATCCTCACCATGGTTTAGGGCACCGGCATAGCGCGGGTTCTCCGCAATAAGCTGCGCGTAGTCGGCAAAGGACTCCGCCGGGTTGCCGTAGGAACGGAACTGCGCCCGGCGGCGCACCGCCACGCCGTCCTCGAATTCGACCGTGGGCACGCTTACGCTGTCGCCGCCCCAACTATTGCCGGCCTTCATGCCGAACAGGTTGTTGCTGCTGTCGCCGTTGGCGTGGGTGGGCATGTGCTGGCCCCATTGGGTTTCCAGCGCCGCCTGCGCCAGTACCGCGCGCACCGAAACGCCCAGCTTTTCAGCCGCCTTCTGCGCCTGGGGTGCGAGCTGGCGCACGAAATCCTGCGCATCCTGCGGCAGCCATTTCATCGCTTCGCTGCCCACCGCGCGGGCGGCCCCGGCGACCGAGCGCAGGCGATCGCGCCAGTTGTCGCTTACCGATGCCAGCGTACCTTTGTCGACGCCGCTGCCATCGGCCGAACCACCGAGCTGGCGCGTCAGCATCTGTGCAATGCCCAGGCCGTTGCCATGCTGCGACAGCTCGATCGACAGCTGCTGATCGAACATGTCACGCCAGGCGTCACCGCCCTGGCTGTCGAACAACCCGTCACCTTGGCTGGCGTCGCGCATCGACTTGAGCATCATCTGCGTGAAGATCGACTCGAACTGCTTGGCCACCACCGGCAACGCGGATTTGGCATCACTCTGTGCGCTCTGCCGCAGCGCGCTGAACCCGGACAGGTCGGTCCAGGTGCTGACGCTCTTCATGGCATCGCCAGGGATCGCCATCAGATCACCACCAGTTCCGCATGCAGCGCACCGGCTTGCTTGAGCGCCTGCAGAATCGAGATGAGATCGCTTGGCGAGGCGCCGACCTGGTTCACCGCGCGCACGATGGTGTCCAGATTGGTACCCGGCCCGAACTTGAACATGTGGCCGCCATCTTCGCTGACCTGCACGTCGCTGTTGGGCACTACCACCGTCTGGCCACCCTTGCTGAAAGGCGACGGCTGGCTGACCTGCGGCTGCTCGCTGATGGTGACCTGGATGGACCCATGCGCCACCGCTGCCGGCGTCACCCGAACTTCCGAACCGATGACCACCGTACCCGTGCGCGAGTTCACCACCACGCGCGCCGGCGCATCGCCCGGCGTTACCTCGATGCCCTGCACCGCGCCCAGCCATGCCACACGCTGGTTTGGATCAACCGGACCACGCACGCTCACCGAACCGCCGTCGATGGCGCTCGCGGTACCCGCGCCGTACGTGCGATTGACCGCCTCGGCGATGTGTGCCGCCGTGGTGAAATCGGGCGTGTTGAGATTGAGCACCAGATCGCCGCCACTGGCACCGAACGACGAGGCCACACTGCGCTCCACCGTCGCCCCGTTGGGCACGCGACCACTGGCGGAGATATTCACCTGCACGCTCGAGCCACTCTTGCCCGAAGCGCTGATACCGCCGACCACCACGCTGCCCTGCGCCATGGCGTAGACGTTGCCGTCCGCGCCGCGCAAAGGCGTCATCAACAGTTCGCCGCCGCGGATGCTCTTGGCGTTACCGATAGAGGCCACCGTGACATCGATGGGCTGGCCCGGCTTGGCAAATGGCGGCAACTGCGCCGTCACCGTTACGGCCGCTGCGTTCTTCAACTGCGGACGCGCACTGGCCGGAACAGTGATGCCAAATTGCACCAGCATGTTTTCCAGGCTCTGGGTAGTGAACGGTGTCTGCGTGGTCTGGTCGCCACTGCCATCCAGGCCCACCACCAGTCCGTAACCAATCAGCTGGTTGCTGCGCACGCCGGCCACTTGGGCCAGGTCGCGGATCTTGTCGGCATGCGCGGGCGTGACCAATGCGGTGATGGCGAGCAGGGCGAGTGCAAAAGCCCAACCCCTCCCCAACCCTCCCCTGCTAGCAGGGGAGGGAGTCATGCGGCGTTTCGCCCCTCCCCCTGCCTGCAGGGGGAGGTTGGGAGGGGGTGCTCCCACACTGGCGCAACGCATCAGGAATCCAGGCAGCTTTTTCATCAATACGGCATCCACTTGGAACTGAAGAACCGCGACAACCAGCCCTGCGTATTCGCATCGGCCAGCGACCCCTTGCCGGTGTAGCCAATCTGCGCGTCGGCCACGCGCGTGGACGGCACGCTGTTGTCCTGCAGAATGTCCTGCGGACGCACGATGCCGGAAATGCGGATCAGCTCCTGCCCCTGGTTGATGGTGAGCATCTTCTCGCCGCGCACCAGCAGGTTGCCGTTGGACAGACGCTGCGCCACCGTCACCGTGATCGAGCCATTCAGCTGGTTGCTCTGGCTGCTGTCGCCGCTGCCATCGAACGCACGGTTGGCGTTGAGGTTGGTGTCAGCCGTCTGCCCGCCGATCTTGAGCGTGTGGCCAAGGATGCTCGGTGCGGAGATCGTGCTGCTGTCCTTCTTGCTGGTGTTGGTGGTGGCTTTCTTCGATGCCTGCGTGCTCTCCACCAGCGTCACAGTGAGAATGTCGCCCACACGGTGCGCGCGCGCATCGTTGAACAGTTCGATGCCCTGGTCGGCGTGGTAGATGGAGCCATCGGTCGGCGGTGCCGAGGTCGGTTCCACCGGCATGGTGGCTGCCCATTGATGATCGTCGCGCGGCGGCGGCGAAATGCAGCCAGCCAGCGCGGCGAGCGCAAGCAAAACGGAAACTCGGGAAAGCAGGCGTAGGTACGACATGGGCGTGCTCACATCTTGTCGGTGAG
The DNA here is from genome assembly GCA_963783075.1 of uncultured Gammaproteobacteria bacterium. Taxonomy (GTDB): domain Bacteria; phylum Pseudomonadota; class Gammaproteobacteria; order Xanthomonadales; family Rhodanobacteraceae; genus Dyella. Next base: position 95,468 of record CAWAMF010000002.1, read on the forward strand.
ATCCTGCAGCATCTGGTCGGTGCTGCTGATCGCCTTGGAATTCATTTCGTAGGTGCGCTGCGTCTCGATCATGTTGACCATCTCGGCCACCACGTTGACGTTGGAGGACTCCAGCGAGCCCTGCATCAGCGAACCCATGCCATTGAGCGAGGGCTGTCCGGTTTGCGGCGCACCGCTGGAAGCCGTCTCCACATAAAGGTTCTGACCTACCGGCTGCAAACCGGGAGGATTGATGAAGTCGGCCAGCTGCAGCGTGCCCAGCGTGGTCGGGGTTGCCGTGGACGTCGTGGTCGCCGACACGGTGCCGTCGCTGCCGATGGTGAGGCTCTGCGTGCTGGCCGGCACGGTAATGGCCGGATCCAGCGGGTAGCCGTCGGCGGTCACGATCTGGCCGTTGGCATCGGTATGCAGCGAACCGTCGCGCGTGTACGCCACGCTGCCGTCGGGCATGCTCACCTGCAGGAAGCCGCGACCCTGAATCGCCACGTCGAGCGAATTGCCCGTCTGCGTGATGCTGCCTTCGGTGAACTGCTTTTCATTGGCCACCACGCGCACGCCGGTGCCCAGCATCAGGCCCGATGGCGACAGCGTCTGCTCGGTCGTCTGGCCGCCCGGCTGCCCTTTGTTCTGGTACATCATGTCCTGGAACGAAGCGATCGAACTTTTGAAGGCGGTGGTGTTGGCGTTGGCCAGGTTGTTGGAAATCACGTCCATGCGCGTCTGCTGCGCATCGAGGCCGGTCTTGGCGATCCACAAGGAAGAAAACATCGGTCACTCCATGAGAGGTCTGCAGGCTTAGCTGGACTGCAACAATTTGATGGCGGAATCGGCGTTGTCCTCGGAGGTCTTGATGGACTTCACCTGCATGTCGTACTGGCGTGACAACGCGATCATCTTCACCAGCTCGGTGGATGGATTGACGTTGCTGCCTTCGAGCACACCCGAGGCCAGCGTCACGGTGCTGTCGGCATCCGCGGCGCCACCATCGGCCATGTGCATGAGGCCGTCGGCTCCCTGCGCAAGCTCGCTCGCGTCCGGATTGACCAGCTGGATCTTGTCGATCGTGGAAACCGAATTGGGACCCTGGCCGAGCGGCACCGTGGAAATGGTGCCGTCGGTGCCGATGCTGATATCCGTACTGGGAGAAATGGTGATGGGCCCGGAACTGCCCATCACCGCATTGCCACGCGCGTCGGTGAGCTGGCCGTCAGCGGTCAGCTGCAGGTCACCGGCGCGCGTGTAACCCACCGAACCGTCCTGCGATTGGACGGCTATCCAGCCCGGGCCGCGCACCGATACATCCAGTGAGCGACCCGTGGTGATCGACGAGCCCTGCGCGGCGCTCTGTCCCGCACCTTGCGCCACGGCGTTGATGCGCGAGGGCGTGCCGCTGCCCAGCACCGGCACGCTCTGGAAAGCCGAAAGCTGGCTTTTGAAGCCTACCGTCGAGGCGTTGGCCAGGTTGTGGCTCACCGCGTCCTGGGCGCGCATGATCTGCGTTGCCCCGGTCATTGCTACGTAGACGGAACGGTCCATGGCGATCTATCAGTGACCGATGGCGTTGAACAAGGTCGTTGCCAGTGTGTTGTCGGTGGACAGCACCTGCGCGTTGGCCTGGTAGTCACGCTGCGCCTGGATCATGTCCACCAGCTGCGACGTGGTGTCGGAGGTGTTGGAGCTTTCCAGCGCGCCCGACTGGATGGGGCCGAACTGACCCACGTTCGCCGTACCCATCACCGCCGGGCCCGAGTTGGTGCTGGCCGCCCAGGTGACGCCACCGAGCTGGTTAAGGCCCTGCGGATTGGCGAAATTGGCTACCGCTACCTGGCCGATCTGGGTGCTCTGGCTGTTGGAGTACGTAGCCGTGATGATGCCGTTGTCGTCGATGGCAAGGCCCGACAAGGTACCGGCCTGGAATCCGTTCTGACCGAACGAACCGGGCGAGTAGGCAGTGCCGAACTGCGTCGTGTTGGTCACGTTCAACGACAGCGTCAGCGGAGCCGAACCGTTGCCCAGCGTGACCGGGTTGAAATTCATCACGCCATTGGTCGGCGTCGTCAGTCCGCCATTGGTATTGAACGCCATCGCCTGCGTGCCGGCGCTCTGCCCGTCGACGTAGAGGTTGGCATTCCAGGTGTTGGTGCCGGTCTTCACGTAGTAGATGGTTGCCTGGTGCGGGCCGCCCTGCGAGTCATACACCGTCACCGGCTGCGACGCGTTGAAGGTGGTCGAATCACTGGTGCTGAACGGTGCGGTCGGCGGCGTGGCGTCGGCCGGCAGATTCGACGGCAGGGTGATCGACGTGGTGGCCGTCGCGTTGCTCTGCGCGGCGTTCCAGTTGAAGTCGGTCAACGTGCTGGTGTCGAAACCACCCGCGCCGTTGGGCGGATAGATCTGCAGCTTGGAGCCATCGGCGGTGGTCACGTAGCCGTTCTGGTTCTGCTGAAAATCGCCCGCGCGCGTATAGGTGACGCCCGTGCCGTTGTTGATGGCAAAGAAGCCATTGCCATTGATCGCCAGGTCCAGGCTCTGTCCTGTCGTCTGGATATCGCCCTGGGTGAACTGCTGCTCCACGTTCTGCAGATACGTACCGCTACCCACCGTGGTGGCGCTCAGATTCAGGCCCGAGACGGCGTAGATATCCGCAAATTGCGCGCGCGAGCCCTTGAAGCCGGTCGTGTTCGCGTTGGCGATGTTGTTGGCGATGACGTTGAGATCGGACTGGGCCGCGTTGATACCGCTAAGCGCCGTATTCAGAGCCATGATGGGTTCCTCGTAATGAGTGTGCGTGAAGCGTCAGAGAATCTGGGCGACCTGGCTGAGCGACACACCGCCCACGCCGGACACCTGCAGATAAGTACCCACCGTGCTGCCGCCAAAGCCCACGCCGGTGACCGTGCCGGCCACGTAAGTGTCAAGCGACGTGCTGCCGCTTGTGGCCGCGAGCGTGTAAGTACCCGACGAAACGGTGCTGCCGTTGTCGTCCTTGCCATCCCAGCTGAACTGCTGGAGGCCCGCCGCCTGGTTGCCCATCGGCATGGTGCGCACGACATTGCCGCTGGCATCGAGCACCTGCACGCTGACGCTGCCCGCCGCGGGCACGTTGACCGCACCGCTCACGGCATCCGTACCGTCGAAGCTGGCCGTACTGGATGGCACCAGCACCGAACGATTGAGCAGGTTCGACGAGCTGAGCACCTGCGAGGTCTGCATGCCCGACGTCACATTGCCGCTGAAGGTGTTCAGATCGGTATCGAGCTGCTGGGTGGCCGACAGCGTGCTGAACTGCGCCATCTGCGACACGAACTGCGAGTTGTCCACCGGATTGGTGGGGTCCTGCGCCTGCAACTGGGCTGTCATCAGCTGCAGGAAATCGGCCTGCGTCATGGTGCTGGACAGGGCCGAACTCGTGCCCGAGCTACTGGAGCTGGAACTGCTCGAACTGGTGTTGTTGGTGGTGCTGTTGGTACTGGGAATCGAGGTCACGAATGGCTCCTCCCGGCTCACTTGCCGAGGTCGAGGGTCTTGATCATCAGCTGCTTGGTGGTATTCATCGTCTCGACGTTGTTCTGATACGAGCGCGAAGCGGAAATCATGTTGACCAGCTCGTCGATGGGGTTGACGTTGCTGCCGTACACATAGCCATCCCCATCGGCCATCGGGTTACCCGGGTCGTAGCGGCTCTGCACATCGGCCTGGCTTTCGGTCACGCCTTTCACCTGCACGCCCACCGCGCTGTCGCTGTCGGCACTCTTTGCGCTACCCAGCGAACGTTGCACGGCAGCGAACAACGGTTCCTTGGCGCGATACGCGCCTTCGGGCGTGCTCGACACGCTGTCGGCATTGGCCAGGTTGCTGGCCACGGTATTGAGGCGCAGCGACTGCGCCGCCATGCCGGAACCGGCCACATCGAAAATCTTGAACATCGACATCAGCTCTGGCCTCCGGTGATGGCGGTGCGCAACATGTGGATCTGCGCGGTGATAAAGGACAGGCTCGCCTGGTAATGCACCCCGTTGGCGGCAAAGCTCGCCTCCTCAGCCTGCGTGTCGACCGTATTGCCATCCATCGTCGGCTGGCTGGGCACGCGATAGGCCAGCTGATCGTTGGCCTGCGCCTTCGGATCGATCTGCCCCGGCTGGGTGATGCTGAGCGGCAGGCTTTCGCCCTGCCCACTGGCGCTGGATAGCGCCTTCTTGAAATCGACGTCACGGGCGAGATAGCCCGGCGTATCGGCATTGGCCAAATTACTGGCCAGCACTTCACCACGGCGCTGCCAAAGATCGAGCGCCTGGGTGTGCAAGCCGAACAGGTTGTCGTTGATAGAAGTCATGCTCACTCCTGCGGTGATGGGCCGCGGGAGGCTTTGAGCAAGTTGCGTGCCACGAACTTTGGGATGGCGCGGAGGGCGCGCTGTTACTGGGTTACGGGGGATTTTTCGGGGCTGCTTGGGGCGGCCATGTCAGAAATCCGACGCGGTCGACAGCGACTTCTTGTCGCCGGAAAGCTGGCGCGCTTCGTGGCGTGCGCTTGCTCGTCATCCCTGCGGAGGCCGGACAGGCGCGAAGCGCCCCTCCTCCCCGTCATCCCTGCGAAAGCAGGAGGCGCTTTCGCGGGGATGACGAACGATGCAACGTCACGAACCCCTTCACCCCATACCTCTCTCCCAAGGGGAAAGTGAGCAAAACCTCAAAACCGCTCAAAGTTCTCCGGCATCAACTCCAACACCGTCTGCGCCAACAGATCCGGCTGAAACTTCGCCACAAAACGATCCGCATTCACCTCGCGCACCATCGCCTCATTGAAAATGCCGCTGATCGAACTATGCAGCACCACCTTCAACGGCCGCAGCGAAGGCGTCTCGCGAATCGCCTTGGTCAACGCATAGCCATCCATGCGCGGCATTTCGATATCAGACACCACCAGAGTCACGCCCTCGCCATCCGGCGCCTGCGCCAACTCCTCCAGACGCTCCAGCGCTTCGCGGCCATCCGTCGCCACGATGCACTCCACATCCATCTGGCGGAACAAACCCACCAGCTGATTGCGCGCGACCAGCGAGTCGTCCACCACCATCACCCGTCGCGGCTGCAGGTCGTGCACGCGCGCTATGCGCTGCATGGGCGCGGAGAGTTCGGTGCGCGTGGCGTTGAGGCTTGCCAGCACGTGCTCCACGTCCACCACGGCGACCAGCGCGCCATCCACGCGCGTCACCGCGTTGACGCGTGTCCCAAAACCCAGTGCCGGAGGTGGCGCAGCCAGCGACTCGCCCTCGCAGTGCACCAGGCGCTGAGGGTCGGCTACCAGGAAGCCCTGCACGGTTCGGCTGAACTCGGTGACCATCAGGTGCGCCGACGGGTCGTCGCGCAACGAGGCGTAGCCCAGCGCCACCGCCAGGTCGATCACCGGGATGGTCTGGCCGCGGTAGTCGCAGCTGCCTGCCACCAACGGGTGGGCATCGGGCATACGCTCCATCGGCGGGCGGCGCATCACTTCGCGCACTTTGAACACATTGATGCCGAACTGCTGGGCATCACCCATGCGAAACAACAGCATCGCCACGCGGTTGTGTCCCGCGAGCCGGGTCTGCTGTTCCACCTTGTCCATCCACGTGCCGCTCATGCGTACTCCTCGCCAGGCGGCCGTGCCGCAGGTTACCGCTGGCGTATCGGCACAACGCAGGCGTGCTTGAGCGAGCCGTGAGCAAGACGTGGCACGTCGCTTGCTTCTCAAGTTTCCATGCTTCCCGCCGATGCCGGGGACGAACCCTGCAGGAAGGAATGATTCACCCATGAGTCTGATCTGGAGCCAGCATCTCGCCGAGCTTGCGCGCGCCGCCGCCGCAGGCGACCAGGCACGGGTGGCGCAGTTGTCTGCCCGCCATCCCCGTGTGGCGCAGGCCTTGGCGCCCCTACTGACCGCTTCATCCAGCTCGCGTCCGCCGGCCGCGGTGGCGCTGCAAACGGTGGAGCAGCAGGGTCTGGTGCTCGCCTCTTCGCAGCAGCTGTCGCGCGAACAGGCAGCCATGCATCAGTCCGCGCAGGAAAGCCGCGATGGTGTCGGCCGTTTGACGGACGGCAGCGCCGGGATCTCGACGTCGCTGCAGCAAGTGAGCACCGGCCTGGACTACGCACGCCAGACCGGCGAGGCCAGCGAGCGCCATGTCAGCGAACTCAATGGCCAGTTGCGCCTGCTGCGCACGGCCCTGTCGGCGATGAATCGCAACCAGAGCAAGCTGGCCGAACAGGTGGCGCAGATCCGCAAGCTCACCGGCGTAGTGCAGGAGATCGCGCACCAGACCAATCTGGTCGCCTTGAATGCCGCCATCGAGGCCGCCCGCGCTGGCGAGGCTGGCCGCGGCTTTGCCGTGGTGGCCGACGAAGTGAAACAGTTGGCCGAGAAAACCTCCCTGGCTACCGGCGAGATCGAACTGGTCACCGGCTCCATCGGCGACTTCTCGCTGCAACTGGATGGCGACGTACAGCAAGGCCTGCAGCGCCTGGAGCGCGCCCAAGGCGGCGTGACCCAGACCGAAACCTCGTTGCAGGACAGCAGCGAAGCGCTGCGCCAGGTCGACGAGCGCATCACCACCATGCACAAGAACCAGGACGCCCAGCATGCCCGCGCCGTTGCCGCACAGGCCGCGCTGGGTGCGTGGCATCGTCGTGCCGCCGAGGCAAGCCGGCAGTCGGAGGCATTGAGCCGCGCCGCCCTGCTCGCGCACCGGCTTGCGCTGGATTGGTTGGAAACCGAAAGTGGCACCGATCCGGCCAGCCTCAGCCTCACCGTGCGCGAAGCCGCGCAGGGGCTGCGTCAGGCGATGGAGCTGGCCTTGCACGAGCCGGCCGCGCTCGACCGCCGCTGGTTCGACACGCAGGCGCTCAATCGCACCCTGCACCGCCTCACCGCGGGCCGCGACGGTCACCCGGCTGCTTCGGCGCTCACCGCCGCCGGTGCGCGCCTGCGCGAACACGGCAACAGCTTCGCCACGTTGTTGTGCGACGGCCAGCTCGACCAGGCCGGCCAGCTCGTACAGCAGTTGGAAACCGAACGCGAAGCGCTGCTGGCTCAACTGAACGTCTTGCTGGCCGACCTATGACGCTACGCCCGCTGGCCGCCCTGCTGCTGTGCGCCCTGGCCTTGCCCGCGTTTGCCGCGGACGAGCCGGCGCAGGCTGCGCGCGCCGCCGCCGAGCACTGGTTGCACGATCAATACGCCACACCGGGCAGCCGCGTCGTGGCCCAGGCCGGCGCGCTCGATCCACGCCTCAAGCTCGCGCCTTGTGGCGCAGCATTGAACGCCAGCTTGATCGAAGGCACCCGGCTCACTCCACGCATGACCGTGCAAGTGCATTGCCCACAGCCCGACGGCTGGACGGTGCGCGTGCCGGTGTCGCTGCAGGTCTATCGCCAGGTGTTCGTAGTCGCGCGGCCGTTGCAGCGCGGCGACGGTATCCGTCCCGACGACGTGCGTAGCGAAGAGCGCGACATCACCCGCCTGGGCTATGGCTATGTCAGCGACATGGGCGAGGTGGAAGGGCGTTCGTTGTCGCGTGCCCTGGCCGCAGGCAGCGTGCTCACCCCTGGCGCCCTGGGCGGCCGCAGCGCCGTGCGCGCGGGCGACCAGGTGCAACTGATCTCGCGCCTGGATGGCATCGAAGTGCGAGCAAGCGGCATAGCACTGGGCGGGGGAGACAGTGGCTCCCGCCTGCGCGTGCGCAATGGCAGCTCCGGCAAGGTGGTAGACGCCATGGTCACCGCGCCCGGCCAAGTGCAGGCGTTGCCGTAACCCCCTAATCTTGTATGGACTAAAGTTTGCGGCCACTCGGCCGATCCTGTCAGTAACAGGGCCAAAACCGCATAGAGAACGGACCCCATGAACACCACCATTTCCAACAATGGATTGCCCAAGCTTCCCCAGGCCCCCAGCGGCCAGGGCAGCAACTCTGCGCAGAACGCCACCGGTACGTCCGGCAGCGACGCCGTAGGCAGCACCAGCGGTGCTGACGATCGCGTACAGCTGACCGACTCGGCGCGTGCCTTGCAGCAGGCGTCCAGCACGACCAGCGGCGCTACCGTCGACACCCAGAAGGTAGAACAGGTTCGCCAGGCCCTGGCCAATGGCACCTACAAGATCGACCCCAGCCGCATCGCTGATCGCATGATGTCGTTGGACAGCCAGATCAGCGGCAAGTCATGAACACCTCACTGCAAGCCGAACTGGACCAAGCCCTGACGGCTACGGTCGGGGAAATGCGGCTCGCAGTGGAGCAACTGGCCGATGCGTTGCAGGCCGAGCGCAGCGCGCTGGAGACGGCCGATGTGGATACCTTGAACCGCGCCGGCGCCGACAAGCATGCCCTCATGCTGCGGCTGGAACAGCTCGACGTCGAACGCGTGCAGTTGAGCAAGGGTGCGCCCGAGGCGACGCGTGAGCTGGCGCCGATGTGGCAGCAGATTCTGCAATCGCTGCGCGCGTGCCAGCAGCTCAACCAGCGCAATGGATATATCGTCGGCATCCGCCTGCAGCAGGTGCGCAAGGCGCTCGCCGTGCTTACCGGCAACGATGTCGAACCCAGCATCTACGGCCGTGCCGGCGAACTGCGCACCAGCCTGCGATCGCAAAGCCTGGCCGAGGCTTGAACCCCATGACGACGCGCGCGATCCCCCATGCGCTGCGCGTCAGCCTGCCAGCGCCTACCGCCACCACATCCCATCACCGCCAACAGATCGACCGACCATGAGCGAAGCTGCGGCCATCCCCTCTGCCCACGACGCCTCCGGCGCTGCCGGAAACGAGCAACCGTTGCCCGTCATCCGGCTGCCCATGCTGGATGCCAAACGCGAACTGTTCGCCTACGAGATCGTGTTCCAGAACGAGACCGAGGACGAAGCCCTGCTGATGCGGCGCGCGCTGGCCACCATCACCGATGGCGCGCTGGCACGCCTGGTTCGTGGCAACCGCACCTTTCTGCGGCTCACGCGTGAACTGCTGATGGAAGACACCGACGTGCTGCAGCACCAGCCGCGCTTTGGCGTGTTGCTGGAGCCCGAAGCCGCCGGCGATGTCGCTCTGGTTGAACGTCTCACGCGCATGGCGCAGCGCGGCTGTCCGCTGATGCTCGACGCTGGCGACACTGCACTGGAATTCAACGCCGCGGTGGAGCCGCTGCTGAAGGTGGTGCAATTCGTCCGCCTCGACGCCAGCAAGCTCGATTCGGCCACGCTGCGTTCGCGCAGCGAATACCTGCACGCGCGCGGCACCCATGTGATCGCCGGCCACGTCGACGACCACGATACCTATCACCTGTGCGAAGAATTGCCGCTGCAGGCGATCCAGGGTCGCTTCCTGCTCAAGCCCGAGCCGGTCGAAGTGCCCGTGCTCACAGCCAATCGCCTGAGCCTGCTGCGACTGATGAAGGCGCTGCAGGAAGGCAACCCGGGTCCGGTCGAGCTTGGCCAGATCGTGCGTGACGACGCCATCCTCAGCTACAAGCTGCTGGGCTGCGTCAACTCCGCGTACTTCGCGCTACCGCGCCAGCTCAAATCGGTGCAGCAGGCAGCGATCTTCTTCGGCGCTGCGCGCATCCGCAACTGGATCTACACCATGGCGCTCAGCGGCGTGGGCGACCGCCCGCCGGAGCTGCTGCGTGCCGCACTGATCCGCGCGCACATGTGCGAAAAGCTGGCCCAGCACATGCCCGCCGAACAGCGCGAGATGGCCTTCACCGCCGGCTTGTTCTCGCTACTCGACACGCTGATGGAAGCACCGATGGACTTCGTGCTGTGGCATCTGCCGCTGGCGCGCGAAATCAGCAGCGCCCTGCTCGAAGGCAAGGGCCCTTTCGCCCCGCTGCTGGAACAGATCTACGCGTGGGAAGCGGGCGACCTGCGCAGCGGCGAAGTGCAGCCGCAGGTGATCCGCCGCATGGCCGCGATCTACCTCGAAGCCACCCAGTGGGCGGATCACGTCTACGCGTTTGCGGATCAGCGGCCGAACTGAGGCAAGCTCGGTCGCGCACTGGGTGCGCTCTTACAAGAGCGCACCCTGTGCGCGACCTGCCGAAGCCTCAGTGCGCAGACACTCGAATCCGCCACACCGCCAGCCCCAAGCCCACCAGCGCCACGCCAAACCAGGCGGCGCCAACGGCCATGTCCGTCCCCAGCCACAACACGCAAGCCACCGCGCCCACCAGCAACACACCCGCCCCTGTGGCCAACAACAGGTCGTGGTAAGTGCGGCGACGTTCCGGCAACAAAAGCAGCGCGCCAAGCACGCCCGCCACCAACCCGAGAATGCGGCGCAGCCAGACAAACGACGGTGACTCGGGCACATCAGGCACCACGTCGACCAGGTCGCGATTACCCACCTGCACGTCGAAGCCCTTGCCATCGGTGGCATGCACGGCCGGGGTCAGTTGATCCCCGTCGAGTTGCGCGAACACGGTGACCTCCTGCGCCGGCACCGCCTCCCAACTCACCCGCAAATCACCCAGGCGTGGCTGCTCGGGCTTGGCGCTGGTCATCAGGTAACCGTTGTAGAGCGAGAAGCTGGCGGCCAGATTCGTTGGTAACGATTTCATGTCCGGTGTCACCGGATCGCCGCCGGGCAACGCATGCAGCAATGCCGGTGACAGCGAATAGGCGCCAATGCGCGCTTGCCCCGCATCGAACTGTTTGCCCTGGATGGGGAAGCTTTCGGGATTGGTATGACCGACGGTGTGCTCGAAGCGGCGCGAATCCACCGGACGGTCGACCCAGTCCAACTCGTAGTGCACGTCGTCACCAACGCGCACTTCGCGCCACTGGAACATCTCCACGTGACGGATCAGCACGGGCGCCTGCGCACGCTGGCCAAACTCCGGATCGTAAGGCGCCTCCACCACCCGCACGGGGCCGACCACACGCACCATGTGGCCGTGCTGGCCAGCCTCGGCCAGCCCACCCTCACCGAGGTCGAGGATCTGCCCACCATGCCGCTGCGAGGCATTGCGATGATCCAGCAGGCCTTGCTCTGTCATCGCCACCAGGCCCACGCTGCCGAGCAACAGCAGCGCACCCAGTGCGCGTCTCAACCATTGCTGCATATCGGTTTCCCTCCCCTGCCGACTGCCCATGCCTGCTCCTATCCGCGCAGCTCGCGCTGTTCCTCATCCGTGCCATAGCGACCACGCTCGTCGCGCACCACCCGCGCCACGGCGCAGTCATGGTCGTGCGTAAAGAACAACCGCACGTTGCGCGCCAGCTTGTCGTCCAGGAAAGCCCGCTTCTCGTCGATCAGTTTTTCCGGCCAGCGGTCATAGCCCATGGTGATGGGCAGATGTACCCAGAAGCGGCCGGGAATAAGGTCGGCACAGAACACCACGCCACCCACTTCGGCCAACATCAGCCCGGGCGTATGGCCGTCCGAATAACTGAAGCGCACCGCTTCACCCAACGTCTTCGAAAACTCGCCTTCGACGCGCTTGAGCCGGCCACTGGCGTCCAGCAGCGGCTGCAACTCCGGTACGAACGAGGCACGATCGCGCGGATGCGGCTGCAGCGCACGACGCCAATGCTCGGCACCCACCAGGTACGTCGCGTTGGGAAACAGCAGTCGCAGAGGTTGTCCCGCTTCCCACGCGGCAAGCAGGCCGCCGGCGTGATCGAAGTGCAGATGCGAGAGCACCACCACGTCGATGTCTTCGTGCGTCAGCCCGGCTTCGGCCAGCGATTCGAGCAAGACATGGCGGTCTTCCACCACACCGTAGCGCTCGCGCAGCGCAGGCTCGAAGAACGCGCCGATCCCAGTTTCGAACAGCACGTTGCGGCCGTCCAGGTCTTTCACCAGCAGGCAGCGACAGGCCAGCGGGATGCGATTGTCCGCATCCGGCGCGATCCAGCGCGACCACAGCGCCTTCGGCGCGTTGCCAAACATGGCACCGCCATCAAGCTGCTGCGAGTTACCAATGAGCGACCACATTTCCATCGTTACTGCACCTTGCCCAGGCCGGACTCACGGCGCGGATCGCTGGCCGCATCGACCTTGTTGGTCTTCAGGTCCCAGGTCACCACGTTCATGAAGCCCCACGGGCTGCGCTCTTTCAACGTGTAACCCATACGGGTCAGCGCGTCGGCCGTGGCCGGATCGAATACACCCGGCTCCACGTCCACGCGATCGGGCATGTACTGGTGGTGGTAGCGCTTCTGCCCGGCGATGCCGGCAGCGTCCTTGCCATCCATGAAGGCGAGGATGCCTTCCAGCACCTGGGTGATGATGGTGGAACCGCCCGGCGAGCCGATCACACCAATGCGATCAGGGCCGAACACGATGCTCGGTGTCATCGACGACAACATGCGCTTGCCCGGTGCGGGCGCATTCGCGGCGCTGCCCAGCAGGCCATAGACGTTGGGCTTGTTCGGCACCAGCGCGAAGTCATCCATCTCGTCGTTGAGCAGCACGCCGGTGCCGGCCGCGACAAACGTGGAGCCCATGGTGTAGTTCACCGTGAGCGTGATGGAGGCGATATTACCGTCCGCATCGATCACCGAGAAATGCGTCGTGTGCATGCCCGGATCAACCGCAATGCTCGCAGGCAGCATCGACGAAGGCGTGGCCTTGTCCGGCAGGATGGTCATGCGCAACCCCGCCGCGTAGTAAGGCGACAGCAGCATGTCCAGCGGCATCTTCACGAAGTCAGGATCGCCGAGGTAGTCGTTATGGTCTCGGAACGCGCGACGCATGGCTTCGATGACCAGATGCGTGCGGCGCGCCTCATCCAGCTTGGTCAGGTCATAGCCAGCGAGGATGTTGAGGATCTCGGCCACGGCAACACCGCCAGACGATGCCGGCGGCGCGGTCACCACGCGATAGCCGCGGTAATCCACGGTAATCGGCGTGCGCTCTTTCACCTGGTAGCTCTCGAGGTCTTTGGCCGTCCAATTGCCACCCGCGGCGCGCACGGCATCGACGATTTTCTTGCCCGTCTCGCCGCGATAGAAGCCATCGAAACCGTGTTCGCCCAACAACTCCAACGTGTGCGCCTGATCCGGATCGCGCCACAACTGCCCCCTCGCGGGCGCCTTGCCATCGGGCAGGTACTTGGCCACCGAAGCCGGCCAGCGGCGGATGTCCTGCTCGCGCTCGCCAATGGCGTTGGCCAGTCGACCATCCAGTTCAAAGCCGTCGCGCGCCGTACGGATGGCCGGGGCCAGCGAATCCTTCAGCGGCAGCTTGCCGTAATGCGCCGCCAGCCACGCCAGGCCAGCCGGCTCGCCCGGAATGCCGGCCGAAAGCGGGCCGTTAAGGGCAGTATCGCGGTTGGGCTCGCCATTCTTGTCGAGGTAATCCTTGGGGTTCACCGCGGCCGGTGCTGTTTCGCGCGCGTCGATAAAGACCTCGCGGCCATCCGAAGCACGATGCAGCACGGCCATGAAGCCACCGCCGATGCCCGAGCTTTCCGGTTCCACCACCGACAGCGTGGATGCCACCGCAATGGCGGCATCGAACGCGTTGCCACCCTTGGCCAGCACTTCGAGGCCGGCCTCCGTGGCATGGAAGTTGGCACTGGCGATACCGGCGTGGCCGGGACGCTGCTTCAGTACATGCGCGGCGGGCGGCGCAGCAGGGGAAACGGGTGGGCGGCTATCGGCGGCATACGCGACGCTTGTGGAAAGCAACAAACCGAGCAGCGTCACACGCCAGTTCAACGAAACCCTCATGCGTCGTCCTTTGCGGCCATCAAGTGTTGATACTTCAGTTCGAGTTGTTCATGCGACTCGGTGCGCTCGGGGTCGATGATGATGCATTCGACCGGGCACACTTCGATGCATTGCGGCTGGTCGTAGTGACCGATGCACTCGGTGCACAGCGCCGGTTCGATCACGTAGAACTCCTCGCCTAGCGAGATAGCCTTGTTCGGACAAACCGGTTCGCAGACGTCGCAATTGACGCAGGTGTCGAGGATTTTCAGAGACATTCCACGAGTTTACACGCTAGGCCCCCGCAAGATCCCACTGTCGGAGCGCACCCCGTGCGCGACCGCAGCACCATGTCGTCACCGCGACATGGGATTTTCCCCCACCCAGATAAGCAAAAGGCCCGCGGCACTGACGCACCGCGAGCCCCGTTACGACGCTGCCGTCGTAATTACATGTTGACGTAGCGCACGGTGGCACCGGTCGGCTGCAGCGCGGTGGACACCTTGTCCTTGTCGGCCGCATCACCGATCACCAGCACGATTACGTCCTTGAACGCGCCCGGCTTGGCATCCTTGAATGCGTCGGTGACAAACTCGGCAGTCTTGGCCGAATCCGGGCCCGCGAACACCAGCATGTTGCCCGGCAGCACGCCGCGGGCCACGGTGTCCTGCACCTGCTCGAGCTGGCGCTGACGCAGCCCGTTGGCGTCGTCGCTGTCGCCAGCCGGCACCAGGTACGGGTACGGACGGTCAGCCGTCATGCCCTGCATGTTCTTCTGCACGATCTGGCCAAGGTAGGCGTTCCACGCCTTGGAATCGTTCGGATCGGACGGCTTGGAAACGGTCTGGGCCTGCTCGGTCGGCTGCTGGGCCTCTTCCTGCTGGCTGCAGGCGGTGATCGACAGCGTGCCGGTGAGCGCGAGGGCGGCGAGGAGAGCGTACTTCTTCATCATGGTCACCTTGGATGGTGGAATCTGGGCGTTGGATCCATTGGATGACTGGACCATCCAGCCGTCATGCGACGACACCGATACCCCGGGTGATGAGGTTGACGGCAAGGGCGAAACCGTTGCCTTGACCCTTCTCGCGCCCCTGGTACGCGGCGAGTGACTGTCCTGTCCGCAGGATGCCGGCGAGGATACACGACGGCGGCTCGGGCCGACACCGTTTGACGTGTTGCAGTGCGGGGGCTGCCGGTTAATGCCAGCGCTGTCGCATGGCCTGCTGGACGGCCGGATGCACAAAGCCGGAAATGTCCCCGCCCAGGCGCCCGATCTCGCGCACCAGGGTGGAGGAAATAAAGCTGTACTGCTCCGACGGGGTGAGAAACAGCGTTTCCGCCTGCGGGATCAGATGGCGATTCATGCTGGCCAGCTGGAACTCGTATTCGAAGTCGGACACGGCGCGCAGGCCACGAATGATCACGCCCGCGCCCACCTCGTCGACAAAGTGCGCGAGCAAGCCGTCGAAGCCGCGCACTTCCACGTTCTTGAGGTCGGCCAGCGCCAACCGGGCCAGGGTGATGCGCTCGTTGAGGCTGAAGCCCGGCCCCTTGCCCTTGTTGGGACTCTCGGCCACCGCCACGATGATGCGCTCGAACAGCGGTGCCGCCCGCGCCACCAGATCCGCATGACCGTTGGTGATCGGGTCGAAGGTACCCGGATAGACAGCGAGGCGCGTATTGACCGGCGGCTTGTTCACGTGACGGACCACAGGGGACAGGGGCGGCTAGCTTAGGCCCGATCGCGATCCTCGCCTAGCCCGCAGGAATGCTTAAAAACGCGCGGATTTAGCGATAGCCCCGCTCCCTCGGCCACCCGAAGGTAGTCCCCGTGGAAGAGAGGGGTTGAGGAGAGCGTGCGGCGCTTGCGCAACCTTCAAAACTTCGCTCCTCCGAACCGTCATCCGTTGCGATCGGAAGCACTGCCCGTGGGACCGGCACCTTCTTCCGAACGGAGAAGGGGTCCACATTTCAGGGCGCGGCTAACACCCGCCGATAAAGCCCATACCGCACCTCACCCGCCGCGCCTTCCCTATGAAGCGCCCAGGAATCCGGCAGCAGCAGCTCCGCACCCCGCGGCGACTCCACGTACACCCAGGCCCCAGCCGACAGCCAGCCGCCCTGCTCCAGCCGCTGTGCCACCGGCGCCCATACGTCCAACGCGAACGGCGGATCAAGAAACACCAGCCCGTACGGCTGCGCCGCGCCCTGCAAAAACCCGAGCGCATCGACCGCGGCCACCTGCCCGCCCGCCGCCTTCAACCGCGCCAGGTTGTCGCGCAAGGCCTGCGCCGCCCTGGCATCACGCTCCACGAATTGCACGCTGGCCGCACCACGCGATAGCGCTTCTATACCCAGCGCGCCGGTGCCGGCGTAAAGATCCAGGCAGCGCGCCCCGGCAATGACCGGCGCCAGCCAGTTGAACAGTGTTTCGCGCACCCGTTCGCCGGTGGGCCGCAGGCCCGGCAGATCGGGCACCTCAAGACGGGAATTGCGCAGCTGGCCGCCAATGATGCGGATGCGCCCCGGGGCGGCCTTCATGGAAGTGACGACTCAGCAGTCAGTACGGGTGGGGGTGGTAGCATGCCGCCCATTGTCTTTGAATCGCTGCCGCAATGCTCAAGTTCTGGAAGAAGAAACCCGCAGAGACGCCTCCGGACCAGCCCGCCGCCCCCGCGGTCGAGCCTGTGCCGGCGCCGGGTTTCACGCACGACACGGACGCCGTCTCACTCGATCACGCCGCAACCTTGCTGGACGAGGCCCTGGCCGAAACGCCGCCGCTTCCCGAGGCGCCGGCAGAAGACGAATCCTTCGAACGCACGGCTATTGCCGAAGCGGCAGGGCCGGTCAAGCGCAGCTGGCGCGAGCGCCTCTCCGGCAACTCGTTCGCACGTGGCCTGACGTCGCTGTTCAACCGTCATCCCAAGCTTGACGATGATCTGCTGGACGAGCTGGAAACCACCCTCATCACCGCCGATGTCGGTGTCGAGGCCAGCACCGCCCTGGTCGAAGACCTGCGCAAGCGCATGCACAAGCGCGAGTTCGCCGATGCCGGCGCACTGCTCGCCGCGCTGCGCCAGTCGCTGGTCGCGCTGCTGCGTCCGGTGGCCAAGCCGCTTGCGGTCACCGGCAGCCAGCCGTTTGTCATTCTCACGGTAGGTATCAACGGCGCCGGCAAGACCACCACCATCGGCAAGCTGGCCCGCCGCTATCGGGACGAGGGTCATCAGGTCATCCTCGCCGCGGGTGACACCTTCCGTGCCGCTGCCGTGGAACAGCTCAAGACCTGGGGCGAGCGCAACAAGGTGCCGGTGATTTCCCAAGGCCAGGACGCCGACGCCGCCAGCGTGATTTTCGATGCGCTGCAGGCCGCCCGTTCGCGCGGCGCCAACGTGCTCATTGCCGACACCGCCGGCCGCCTGCATACGCAGGGTGGACTGATGGACGAGCTGGGCAAGATCGCCCGCGTCATGAAGAAGCTCGATGCCGACGCTCCGCACGAGGTGCTGATGGTGATCGACGGCACCACCGGCCAGAACGCGGTGAACCAGGTGCGCCAGTTCCGCCAGATCGTCGGCGTCACCGGCCTGGTCGTAACCAAGCTCGACGGCACAGCCAAGGGCGGCGTGGTGTTTGCGCTGGCGCGTGAGTTCGGCTTGCCGATTCGCTATGTGGGTTTGGGCGAGACGGCGACCGATTTGCGCGTATTCGACGCCGACGCCTACGTCGATGGCCTGCTGCCGCAGAGCCTGGGCTGAGGGGCGCTGACCGGTGCCGCGCTGGCTCCGACTCATTTTGCTGATAGTCAGCAGCGCCACGCTGCTGCTGGTGGCGGCAGCGCTGGTAGCCGTGCACGTCATGCTGCAGCCAGAGCGCATCACCGCCATGCTGCAGACGCAGGCGCGCAATGCCGGGTTGGAATTGAATCTCGCCAGCCCGGCCACACCGGCGTTGTTTCCGCGTCCGGCGCTGGAGCTCGAGGGCATCACGCTGAGCGCGCAGGGTGCAAGCATGCCGATACTGCTGGCCGCACGCGGCACGCTGGCTCTGCCCTGGCGCACGCTGTTTCGCGGCGACACGGTGATCTCGCAGATGCAGATCGACTCTCCGCGGGTGGACCTGGACGCGCTGCAGTCGTGGCTGGGGGACCTGCCCTCTGGCCCTGCCGCGCCACCCGCTGAAATTCCGCGTATCGATGCTGGCATCCACATCACGCGCGGCAGTCTTGTGCGCGGCAACCAGCTGTTGCTCAGCGACATGTCCGTGGACGCCGGCCGCCTCGCGCCGGGCCATCCGTTCGCCATCACGCTTTCTGCCAAGGATCCGCAGGACACGCCGATGCAGTTGCGCCTGTCGCTGACGCCACATATCAAGTCAGGCGTGCTGCAACTGGACAACATTGCGCTTCGACTCACCCATGGCACCACGCTGACCTTGCAACTCGCCGGTGATGCCCGTTGGCATGGCGCGGCCGATGCCTCGGCACACCTTGCTGGCAAGCTTGATCATGCAGACAGCGGCACCTACGTCACCGCGATCGAATTGGTGCCCGCCGACGAGAGCAACCCGCTGATGCTTGGGCTGAAGCTCGATGGCCCCGACAATCATGCCGACCTGCATCTGCCGCCGCTCGCCCTCGCCAATTGGTGGGCCCAACTGGATCACGACGATGGTCCGAAGTTGGCCGTTCCGCCGGGGAATGGTCATGCCGAAATCGCGCAGGTCGACCTGGGTGACCTGAGTATCCAGGGGCTAACCATTCAGGCGGGAACCGATGTACCCGCTGGTGCGGCGAGCATTGCCGCACCAGCGAAAGCCAAACCTGCACCGGCCAAACCTGCGCCCGTAAGCAAGACACCATGAACCCGTTTGCCGCCGCATTGCTGGCCTGGTTCGATCGCCACGGCCGCAAAGACCTGCCTTGGCAACACCCACGCGATGCCTATCGCGTGTGGCTGTCGGAGGTGATGCTGCAGCAGACGCAGGTGGTTACGGTGATTCCGTACTTCCAGCGTTTCATCACCGCGCTACCCACGCTACGAGACCTTGCAGCGGCCGACGAAGACACGGTGTTGGCGCTGTGGTCCGGCCTTGGCTATTACCGTCGCGCGCGTTTCCTGCAGCGCGCCGCGCAAATCTGCGTGGCGCAGCATGGCGGCGAGCTCCCGCGTGATTTCGAGGCACTCGCCGCCCTGCCCGGCATCGGCCGCTCCACCGCGGGCGCCATCCTCGCGCAAGCGCACGGCCTGCGCTTCCCCATTCTCGACGGCAACGTAAAGCGTGTGCTCACGCGTCACCTGGGCATCCATGGCCATCCTGGCCAAAGTGCCGTGGAGAAAGTGCTGTGGCAGCACGCCGACGCACTCACGCCAGGCGAGCGCGCGGCCGACTACACGCAGGCCATCATGGATCTGGGCGCCACCCTCTGCGTGCGTTCGCGCCCGCAATGCGATGCGTGCCCGTTTGCCGAAACCTGCGTAGCCAAGCGCGACGGACTGACCACACAACTGCCCAACGCCAAGCCATCCAAGAAGATTCCCACGCGCGACACCGTGATGCTGATCCTGCGCGATGCGAAAGGTCGCGTGCTGCTTGAGCGCCGCGGTCCGCAAGGTGTGTGGTCGGGCCTTTGGAGCCTGCCCGAAGCCACCGACCACGATGGCGCATGGCGTATCGCGCAATCGTTCGCACGGATCGATGACGCAAACGCCCTACCCGCGTTCGTGCACGTCTTCAGCCACTATCGGCTGCAGGTCGAACCGCTGCTGTTCGACGAGGCGACAGCGCACCAGCGCATCGCCGATAATCCCTCCCTGCGCTGGTGTGATGCCGGCGACCGCGCCGCCCTCGGCCTGCCCGCCCCCGTGCGCAGCCTGCTGCAGGACCTTTGAACACCCACGTATGAGTCCCACCGCATGAGTCGCATCATCCACTGCGCCAAGCTTGGCCAAGACGCTGAAGGCCTGGATTTCGCTCCCTGGCCCGGCCCGCTCGGCCAGCGCATCTATGCCGAAATTTCCAAGCAGGCCTGGCAGCAGTGGCTGGCCCACCAGACCATGCTGCTCAACGAATACCGCCTCAGCCCGCTCGACCCCAAGGCTCGCCAATTCCTGAGCACCGAAATGGAGAAATTCCTGTTCGGCGGCGACGTGCAACAGCCCGAAGGCTATGTGGCCCCCGACCAGAAGTCTTGACGAAGCGCTGCGCTTCCGTTTTAATGCACGGCTCCACGCAGCGCCACGCGCGCTTGTGGACAATCTGGCCGGGTAGCTCAGTTGGTAGAGCAGGGGATTGAAAATCCCCGTGTCGGCGGTTCGATTCCGTCCCCGGCCACCATTAAAAACAAGCGGTTAAATGAAAAAGGGCCTCGCGGCCCTTTTTGTTTCTGGCGCTGGTGCCCGCATGGTGCCCGTTTGTGCCGGCTAGGCAGTGTTTCGGTACACCCTTCGCCACGGCGCAACCGCCGCAGGCTGTGCACAATGGCTGCACCTTCCGCCAGTCGAATGCGCCCGCGTGAGCACCACATGATCGAGCGACACTACGGTCACCTCGCTAGCGCGCGGCGCAGGCGCTCGCGGGATAGGTGCTGTAAGACCATGGCACCGTCCGCTCCAACGAAACACCCCTACCCCCCAAAGGAAAAAAACGGGGGCATCAACAGTCCATAGGGGCTGCCCACTCGTCAGAAGAAAAATTGGGGGTACCTCAGCGAGGCTCACGTTCGGCGCTGAAAAAGCTGGGCCTGAGCGCTGCTCAAATTGAGGAACTGACGAGCGGTGGTGCTCGTCCTTTCAATTCGCCTGCACGTCATGATAACAACGAATGACGTGAAAGATGTGCTGGCGGAGGCGGCCGAATTGTTACGTCGATCATCGCTCCTGTTACGCAAGCTGGCCAACCCGCCGAACGCCGCCCATGCCGTGTCGCGGCCATACTCTTGGAGCCGATGCACCAGCGACAGCACCCAAAAGATGACGCTCTGGCGACCCAACTGGATACCCTCAGAGAAGCCGTGCGCAAGAGTATTGATCCTGGCAAGGCCAGCCCGCCACAAAACAGGCGATCCGGCGCCGATAGGATGGATTGACGATGCCCTGCGGCGCGGATGGTGTCATGCCCCGCAATACGGCTGGGCCGAGACATATCCGGATAGCCTGCGACCATGCATGTCTGACGGATCGCCTTTCTGGGAGATTGTTGGCATCTGCTATGAGGCCGCAGGTTACGGCGAGAAATTCCCTGACAGGGCGCTGCAGGCCTATGTCAGACAACATCGCGCCAGGCGGCAGGAGATACGCGCCGCAGTGGCCGGCAGGCGCTCCGCAGAACCTCCTCAGAAAAGGAAAGGTCCTGCGGACGACTAGAGCGCAGCCCCAGCACTACGTTTGCCACACACAAGCGCTGGTGCTGTCCCATGAACACACAAACGAACTTTGTCCCTCTCATCGAAGGCCTGCAGGCCTGCGGCATCAGCCGTACCCGCGGCTTCGAACTTATGAAAGCGGGCCTGCTCGACACCTTCACCATTGGTCGTCGCCGCTATGTGCTGCTGGAGTCACTGTGCGCCCTGCCGGAGCGCGCCCATGGCTGGACGCGGGCGGAAGCAAGCTCTTTCCATGCAACGGGGGAAAGCGCCATGAGCCGCCACAAGAGAAAGAACCCCCGCTATAAAGATGGTTCGCGCAGGGTGCAGCAGCACCCAAACGACGGTACCGACCCGTCCGAGTCGGCATCTCGCTTACGATCTCCGAAGCAAGCGAAATGCTTCGGGCGAGTCGCAATGGAATCACCGCCCTCGTTCTCACCTGACTGCCAATGGCACGGTGGAAAGCGGAGCGCTGCTGTACGACGCGCGTCAGCCGGGCAATGAGCCGCACAGTGCACATACTGGAGATGCGGAAATACCGAGCCGCCGCTGGACGCGCAGCTAGCCAAGATGGAGGCAGGCGGCAAGCGGAACAGGCCGGTTTGGGAGGCCACACATGAGTCCCCGGGAAGTGCGCGACGCCGCTGCCTCCGAAACCGACGGCGCCGAAACGCTCCTTGCACTCATGAGGCGCGAAATTTCAGCGGTGCAAGCGGCTCAACGCCTGGACATAACAGTGCTAGATGCCCGTAACTGGTACGAAGAATATGCGGGCATTCACTATGAAGATCCGAACGTCATAGCAGAAGGCGACTCGGCTTCTCGATGGTCATGCATTCCGGCCGACGCTACTGAAGTGGATGCGGGGATGTTTCTGTCACTCGTTCTGCCAGCAGATGGTTGGTACGCAACTCAGACCTTTATGCTCACCGGTCCTGAGACCAATGGCAAAGCCGACAAGAAGCAAGCCGGCGCTGTTCGCTGGCATGACTCCTTCGAAGGGGTTTCGCATGCACTTCTGCACGACGGCCAAGGAATGGACTGCCATTTTTCCACCGCCTCTTTTAGGTCAGATACAGCCAGGCAGCGGCGCAATGCACTGAGTAAGCGCTCCCTGTATGTCGATCTGGACGTGGCCGTACCAAATGAACGCGGGAATGACCGCAAGTACAACTCGCTGGAAGAGGCTGAGTCCGCCGTAGTAAAGGTCATTAGTTGCGTTGGCCTACCCCCCACCCTCTATGTGCGCTCGGGAGGGGGAGTACATATCTACTGGGCGCTGAGTGACGACCTGCCCATTGATGAATGGCAGCTGCTAGCAGATGAACTCAAGCAGCGACTTCTAGATGCCAACATTTGCTTCGATATAGCTGTGACGAGCGATGCCGTTAGGTTGATGCGAATGCCGGGCACGCGCAACCATAAGCCGCACCTGCAGTGTCCTCTCGTGTGTGCGTGGAAGATTGGCGAGGCCATTCCCGTCGAGACTGCGCGGTCCATGCTCGCGCCACGGGATCGCTCCCGGAGCCGCCAGTCAATGCCGGTAGATAAGCTGCCCCCCGACGACGACACGTACTGGCAACGTACGCGGACCTCCTTGCTGCAGCTTTCAGACGAGGCTTTGTTGCGGTGGATGGTCGGCCTATTTGAGCATCTGAACGCAGAGCGTTGGGACGTTCTATGACAGATGGATTCAAGTGGTTCTCGCGTGCAAGCCAATTGCCGATGCCCGAGAGTCGCTGTACGAGCCAGTGCTGGAGATGTTGGTCAAATTCAGTACACGCTCCACCCGATGCGGCAGAAGACGTTGCTGCCGATATCGAAAAGCGCTGGGCGAGCGCCAATAACAAGGCATCGCTGGTTTCCGCGATGCATGAAGCGGGCGAGAAAGGATGGGTGAACACGATGCTCGACAAGCAGGGACGATTTCTGTCACCTGGAGCATTCGCTGCTCATCTTTCCGACGAGCACGTCTATGTAAAGGATCTTGATGCATGGGTGTGCGTGAGCGATGGAAGGCTGGTCACCATGCGTGCCATTGCGATTTCTGAACAGTCGCGCGCGCCGCTGGGGGCAAAAGGAGAAACCTGTCCGGGTGGAGGAGTTTTGCGCAACGACCCGCGCATCCGGCGCGTCAAACGCCTGCATTATGCGCCGGGCCTCCCGCTGGTGTTCTCCCGACGATGATGGACAGAAGGTAGTCATACATCTACCGGTTTGCGCCACCCGTGCCGCTGCTACCGACACCGGATGATTTGATCTTTGGAGCGAGTTCCTCGACTGGGTGCTGCCGGCAGACGACCCGGACTGTCGTGTTTTTCGTGAATGGCTCTTGGACAGCCTGGCGTGGCTGATTCAGGACGAATGCCGCAGGTTGCCTTTTGCGATGCTGCTGTGGGCGGATTTGGCTGCGTAAAACGACTTGATGCAGAACGTGCGCAGGCTCTGTTCGGCCAGAATAATGTGGGTCGTTTCGCATGGGGACGGAGTTGCTATCAACGACTGGAGCGCGAACGCTGAGTGCTCGCTATTGAAGAGATGAGCATAGGTTCAGCCGCGACGACAGGCAACTCTCGAACTAGCTCAAACTGTTAATCACGGGAGAGGTGCTGCTGTTCATCTGAAGGGCTTCAAGGGGTATGAGCAGCTGAACACTATTAGCTTCTCGCTACTAGTAACGAGGACGACGCGGCCTATCTGGTTGATGGCGAGAGACGTTGGCTTGTTTGCTAAAGCTCATCAGCTCGTATGCGAAGGATCTCGGTGATCGCGTCTATGCATGGTTGGAAGGAGAGCGTGGCTCGGGCGTTCTGCGAGGGCTCTTCCTCAGTCGGGACACGTCAAAGTTCAATCCGCATGCGCTACTTCCAATGACTGAATCCAAGCGTGAGATGACTCTCCGGAGCAGGTCGCTCATTGCGCAAGTCCTGGTCGATATGTTCGAGAGGCGAGAGCTGCTGTTCGATCAACTCATCATCACACTGATGACGTCGTCAAGGCGCTCGAAGAGGAGGGTTTTACGGAGCGCGAATACAGCGCTCAGCGGATCGCGCAGCGCTCGATGCGTCACTGATCCGCGCCACACGGCTGCCGGGAAAAAAGCGAGTGCAGTGGCGAGGGCGCGCGTCCACTCTCGCTGCTACCAGCTTCCTCCAACGCGCGTCTACGTCGCGCAGCGAGACATCCAGAGCAGTGGAAGTGTGTGTCGGAAGCGTCGTTGCGTCGGCAGCGTGAAAAGCGTGGAGTCCGATCGCTGAGCTGGGCGAGATTGCTGCGCAGCAGGGAGGGGCTAGTCGGGCAGCTGATGCAGCCAAGGTGCAGCTGATCTAGGCAGGGGGGGCTGCCGAGCTAAACGCATATGGAGACTGGGTCCAGAGTCTTTGCAGCCGATGCAGCCGATCATCGCTTACCCAGGTGTCGAAGGAAAGAAAAAGAAGAGCTAAGGGCAAAATAAAACAAGAAAAAAAGGACTAAGGGTATGGATCAGATCGGCTGCAGGCTGCAGAATTTGCTGAAACCATTGCCAAGTAACGGTTTTCAGCGTGCAGCCGTGCCTTCGACACTCGGCTGCAATGCGCCAAGAAGGAGAGCACCATGTCCGCTGCCTTTCCCCGTCACCGCACCCTGCGAGCCATCACCGGCCAGTTGGCGGAAGGCAAAACGCTCAGTCGCATCTGTGAGCTGCATCGAGCATGCCGTCGCTGACCACAGTCAGTATGCGATGGCAGCTGGGCGACACCGAGTTGCGCGAGCAGTTCCGGCGAGCGCGCCAGATGGGTGCCGACGCTATCGCTGACGAGTGTTTGCAGATTGCAGACGACGCGACAGCCGAGAGCGTCCGTGTAGCCCGTCTGCGTATCAACACCCGCCTTCGCGTTATCGGCGCCTGGGCGCCGGAACAGTACGCGCGAGCGATGCCAGCTCCAAACCTCAACAACCCGTACAAGTCGTCATTGACTTTGGCGTGATGGGCGTCCGCATGACGGATGCCGGCGCCCATCCCTCGTTCCCTGCGCCGGATAGCTGCAGAGCTAATTCATAAAGACGACTGAGCCACCATCTTCATGTCCAAAGGCTCAAGGATGAATTGCAGATAACGTGCGCCACCGCGTAGCCAGGGTGCCAGTGCAGTGCCTAGCAAACCGCTGGCGTCGGAAAACGTCTCGCAAACGGCTGCCATGCGGCGGGGTTGCCGTCCAGCTCGTTGTACCGTGCCATCTAGGCGGTGAGGCGGCGAAACGGTTCCGTGAGGGCCGGGATGCAGGGCGCGTAGGCGGGTGGAAAGGGGTTGACCGAAGGGGCTAAACGGTAGCCGTTAAAGATGATGAGCGCGTGGTGGTTTGGCAGGGCTCGGAGGTGAAGGTCATGGGTAATCCTTTAAGTACGGGCGACGGGTGTCGTGATAGCGGCGCTTGATCCACAGGGCCACGGCCAGTCCCAGCGGCAGAAACGCCCAAAACGGATGGAAAGCCACCAAGGCCACCGGCAGCGCCACGAAGGCCAGGATGAGGGTGGTATAGCGGGCGGCGAGTTCGCAGCGCGTGGCCGCCGGCGGCGAGCGCGCGGGCTACAGCGGCGCTGCCGGTGGCGTCGAAGGTTTGGTCGAGCGCTGCGCCCAGTGAAAGCGGGCGGTATGCGAACGCCACACGTCCCCGAGCAGCGCGGCCAAACCGTCAAGCACACCCCAAAAGAAGGTGAGCATGCCCTTGACGGCTTCCACCAAGGCCATGAGGCCCAAACCCATGATCTCAAAAACCGCACGGCAGCATCGCGCTGCCAAGGATGGCGAGGACCACACCGGCCACGAGGAGAAAGGAGGAAGGAAAGCATGGAGGCTAGTGTCCGAATAACAAGTACGAGAGCGCGAGGAAAAAGGCGACGGCGACCGATGGGTCTTTATCGTGACGGTGCGCCATGGCCTAGGGTTCCTGCTGGAAGTCAGCAAGGGCATAGGTGGAGAGGGTGCCAAAGGACCACACCACGCGGACGCATTTCGTCCCCGGCATGAAGTAACCGACATCCGTGATGAGAAGTGTTGCCACCGACAGCCCACCCAAAGCCCCATCGTGCGTCCGGGTCAGGCCCTTGGTTGCAGGCGCGGTTCGCGTTAAAGGTCAGTGGATTTGCTACCATGGTTTAGGCTCACAAATCTTTGGCGGACGCAGCTAGCGGAAGGCTAGCTCAGCAGGCATAAGTAGGGTTTTCTGGGTTAGCTCCGTTCACGCCAAAGGGCGTCGCTTCGGGTCGCTTCGGCAGCGACAGGCATTCGCATACGGTGAAGCTCAGCTCTCTTTGGTTTCGAAGGTGCAGACGATGGTGTAACTCATCGCTCAGCGCTTGCTCGGCCAGCTCGCGAGCGTAGGCGGGCTATCCTCTAGATGCGCTCTTTTCGAAGCGGTGAGAGTAGAGCTCCACGCGGCTATCGGACGTTTTCTTTCATCTGTCCTCTGGTGGCTGTCAGGGTGCTGCAGCTTGGCCCAGCTGGGTGCGTAACTCAGGCCTGCAGACTATTTCTTAATATTGGGGTTGCGAGTTGCAGATCATGCCATCGCTATAGGGTCGGCCTGTGTATCGTCTGCTGGGAACGCGGATGCTATTGCGATGTTGAATTCGCGGCCTGCTCTTGCATCTGCTTTGTTGAATTTGTTGCTGCTGCATCTGCGTCTGCTGACGCTGCTCCAGTTGCTGACGTAGTATCTGCACTGAACTTGTTGTGCCTGATCGGCCTGAGACGACTCTTGAATCTATCGGAAGTAGGCTCTACTGTTGCTTGGGTAGGCTGCTGATTCAAAATATCCGATTGATCCTGAGCGATAGCGGCGACGGGGATTGCGTCGCTGCTACTAATATCATCTTACGAAACACCTTCATCTCTACTCCGAATTAACTAGGTGAGCCTCCTCGTTTTCAATAAGAACTATTCTCACCGGCAGACATCATCGTGCGCTCGCCAGCCTCTCATTTCTGCTATGTGCGTAGATCTACGTATACGAGCTCTGCTGCGTCTTTCTGGGGGTCAAAGATTCGTTCACGCGTGGCTTTAATCGTTTCGGCCAGAGGCTGCTGTCCATTCATGGCGTGTTGTTTCTCCACGTTACTCATATTCCGTCGCTTGCTGTGACGGAACTTCCTATTCGCAGCCGATATATACGCCAGTGGGCGTATATCTCCCCCCTCGAAAATGGGGGGGCTAAACGCCAGTGGGCGTATGCGGCGTAGTGTCACAGGTGCCGCTAATCAAACAGGCGGGCATTCACTTATTGACGGTTGTACGCTCGTTCGAGGCTGCAGACTGGTGACGCCACGTAGCGCGCGCAGGCAGAAGCTTGCGGGCAGGCAAGCATCCGGTGCCAGTTCGGCAGGCGGGCTGCCTACGTATCAACACGCGTCTGCGCGTGTTTGGCGCCTAGGCTTCTACCACCCGCATCGGCTTCGATGCCAGTTCAAAGCTGACGAACTTGCCCGCTGCGCAGGCAAAACAGTGCTCTTCAGCTTGATGCCATCTAGCGACTTGTACTCAGACTCTTGAAGTTCCGGCGAGATCCGCACAATGAAAGTCTCTGGCTCGACCGAAATGAGCCCTAGATCGAACAATGTATGTATGTCGGAGCGCAACAGAAGGCCATTTGAGACGACATTCGTCTGTTCACCCAAGTATGGGTGGATATGGGCAGCCTCTAGGATCGCCTGAAGTGTGCATCCAGTGATTGCACAGACTCCGGTGTAGGCCTCGATCACCGACTTTCGGAACTTCGCCTGGCCTCTCCGGCGCACAATGCTCGCCATCTCACGATGTCGCGCGTCGTCGATGTTTTGTACTTCAAATGCTCCCTGATCTTCGGCCTCCGCACTTGCGACCTCCAAAGCATGGGCTGCGGGGTCCACTAACCGGCGAACGGACATCCCGCTGCTGCTCGTTGCAGCGACGTCGGGATAAATCTCCCAAACCCCATGCTCTTTAGGGTCATACAGCTCGAATAGAACCCCTTTCCCGCCCCCCACTTTAAAGAGGCGGTCGTACTTGTTGCCCTCGTCGGTTCTGCGAGGACGAAAGTTTGGACCATAGGATGTGCGCGATGGCGAATTGACAGACAGTGCAGCCAAGTCTGGCTGCACGTTCCGATCATTGAAATCGGGGTGGCCTCGTAAGATGTAGTCGCGAACGTCCGTTGGAGTGGCTTGCCCACCCTGAGCAATGACAGCCTCAAGCGCCAGCTCCCACCAAAGTTTCCGCGATTGTTTAGATGGGCCTATCCGCTCAAGAGTGAAGGTCGCAGGCCCAGATTCGTGGTGGCGCCGATATCGAAATGACCCCTCATAAGTGAAACCCGCACCAGGGTGCTCGTTCTTGCTATCGCGATAGAACAGCAGCAGCTCAAGGCCCAGGTTGTCATGCCGGATGATCCAGTCATCCGTTCGCCCCATCGTTTGGCCTTGCATGATCAGCTCATCGCCAATCAGCGAGTCGTGATATTGGGTCCGATCCGAGGTCTTGTTCTTAGTGACAAAGAGCCAGATCGAATCATGCCCCTTCGGACGGAAAATGCCGTTCTTGATACTGGCATCTCGGATGTTGAACTTCTCTTGGAGCTCAGCGCGGGTATAGACCTGACCAGAAACCAGATCCTTTGATGTCTGCATTTCTCCCCCTATCGGAGCGCTTCCTGTTGGCAGCCTGCCCAGGTGAGCAGCGCGACAATCACGACTTGCTCTTAGCCAGCCACCCAATTTTCGCTATCCACCATGCGCCGCCGGGTCGTCGTCGACATGCTTGGTCTCCGTCGGAGACGATGAGGCCTGCCTTGCATCCGTCACTGCTTGATCCAGGCGCTTTAGATACTCAACCGCGAGATTGTGTGGCAGGCCAAAAGACAGCAAGAACGAAAAGACAGCGACCCCTAGTGTGGCTCTGTTCAACCACATGAGGGGTATATCGGAGAGCGGGAGTTTCAGCGAGGAAGCGAAAGCCAAAAAACAGGCGATCAGATAGATGGAAAATAACATCCGGTGCCGAAGCAATCGCATTCGGATCGTTTTGACGTTGTAGTGCTTCGCTCGCCAGGTACTGCCTCTAAGCCCTCGATCATCTGC
The DNA here is from genome assembly GCA_963783075.1 of uncultured Gammaproteobacteria bacterium. Lineage (GTDB taxonomy): Bacteria > Pseudomonadota > Gammaproteobacteria > Xanthomonadales > Rhodanobacteraceae > Dyella. Next base: position 124,604 of record CAWAMF010000002.1, read on the forward strand.
CGTAAGCCCGATGAGGGCAATTAGGAAGCCGCCCAGGATGGAAAAGACAGTCAGAATGGCAGAGAGGGCATCTTTGTTGCCCTTAATCCAGTCGGCGCCGTACCAGCCGCATGCGATAGCGACCAGCAGAGATGCCCCGCCATAGACAAGCCTGCCCCAGGCGATCATTCGTCAAGCGCGCCAGCTTTCTTCAAGGTGCCATAGTATGTCCTGAGCGTAGCCCACGCCTCGGTATCATTCAAAGAGTTCTCGTTCTGGCGACGATTCATATGAAAGACCTCGCTCGTGGTGGACTCCGAGGCGCTTACCCGATTTCCACGCTTGGTGATAAGTACCGGCTCCATATGCTCGTCGCCGACAAACTCACCGTCTGAGACAAGGCTCAGCCCGATGTCTTCCACTGCCATCTGAGCAATCGCCGGACCTCGGGAGGCTCCCGCTACCGAAATCGACAGGGAAACCTGAACATCGCCCAGATGTTCATTCATCTCAGTACTTTGGTCCTTTTTGAGAATAGCGCCGATGGTTTCCCGCACTCCACCGGCGGCGGACATCAAGGCACCGAGCAGACCACTGCTGTCCTCGTCCTCATCAAGTGTGGCCGCGTAGAGCGTAGTGTTTAGCTTGATTTCGCGAATGCCTTCATTCTTGAGCTGCTGCAGTTTGCTCTTTCTTGCCACTGGCTTGATTTCAAAGGCCGCCGCATGAGGAGCATGTGGCAATTTCTCCATGAGAAGGACGCGCAAGTAAGTCTCAACAGGACCCAGCCGCAGATGGTCGCCGACCCCGATGATGTTGTTCCCGGACACAATCAAGAAGAAATCGCCACCCTTGAACGCGTTCTGCGGCGGTGGCTGCGCCGCTCCTTCGGAAGCTGCGGCAGGAGTTAGGGAGATAGGCACTGTGCTCGCGAACTCACCTGGCGCCAGGGCCACGATTTTGAGCTCAAGAACCCCACCCTGTACCGCATGATGGTTGATGCGGAGCTGGCCGTGCTGCGCAGAGTTCTGGACAGTCTGATTTAGGTCCGGCTTATTTCCCGCCTTAGGGAGCTTTCCCAGAACAGCCGTCAACAGATCCTGAAGCGTCGTCCCTTGTGGAGCATTCTTCGAGAATGCGGCGCGATACAAATAGACGCGCTTCGGCGCCTTCCTGGTTGTCATCCTGCCCCCTATTTCCCTTTTTTGTCAGCCCTACGAGCCAAACCTTAACAAGAGATGCGATCCTGCCAGAAGTGAGACGGAAGTTCCTCTTACTCGCTGCCAATGGGACTGGGCGCGCAAACCAAGGGCCCCATTGGGGGCCCTTGGATTTAGTCACTTACCCGAACGCTGGGACTTTTTGCGGTCACCGCCCGAACTGCCATCGTCGAAAGGTACCCAAATCTTCCACGCCCGTTTACCAGGGGGTGGAAGGAGGCGTTCTCCACTTTTGGGGTCGACTTTCCAAGCCCGAAAGATGAAGTAACCACCGCTGGTAGCACGGGTCTTGTAGTGCTTTCCGGCACTGCCGGGCTTCTTGCTAGCCATATTTAGGCCCTCATGCAACGACGCGATTGCACGATCCGGGCCCGGTTGTCCCTACGCTTAGGGCGTAGTACCGTGATGCCACGGGGACCCCGCTTAACGGAGAGGTCACGTGCCGACAGTTGCGTCTGGCTGTCGAAGGCGACGGTGTTTCCAGCACCGTCGCCTTATTTTTTGGCGATCCATACATGTTGTGTCTAAACGCAACGCAGCACACAACATCATCACGCCTGGCAACCTGAACATATCGGGCCCTTTGCGCGTAATCAAGAGGCGTGCTTGTGGATAGATCGGTGGATAAGTGGGGTGGCGCCAGCCCCAATCTCACTTTGCGAGCGACGAGGAAAAATCTTTGCCACACGCGATCTAAGCGTCTTTGTTGGTTCCAAAACGCGCGAAGCCAAAAGCGCTCTTTCCGCTGGTCACGAATTAATCAGTCTAAGGGGATGTCTGCGGCGACCCTCTCCCCGGCCGAATCGCCTCTACCGATATGATTTCTGCGCGCGGTTGTGCGTCGCCAGTGCTGAGATTCTTTGGCGGTAGCCTCCTTGCATGGCCGAGCAAGTCGTCGTCGCATGGGAACAACCCAAGATCATAGGCCTGATGCTCGATGATCGATGGCACGGGCGCATCGTAAGTCCCGTCGCCAGCATTCAATTCGCCCTGGTGGCCCGCTCCATCCATGGACGATGGTACGGCTGCATATGGCCTAAGGGCCGCTTGAACGACGGTCCCGAACTCTCCGCAACCTTCCCTAGCCCGGAACGCGCCAAGCAACAAATTGAGCGCTGGACGCGCTGCCATTGGCGGGCCGTCTCTTTGTGGCAGCATCCTCAACGCTGGGGCGCCGATCCTGCGCCCGCTGACCTGCCGAGGGTCCCTTCATGTGCTACTCCGCCCAGATAGAAGCCGACTACGACAAGTTCATCCGCGAGTGGGGCGCGATCATCAGCATCAAGCGCTTCGTCGAGCTGTTCTGGGAGAAGCGCAAGGACGGCCAATGGGTGAAGATCCCCAAGGCTATGCGCGAGGCTTTCCGAAAGCCAGCGAGCGAGGACACCTTCGAACTGGCCAAGCTGGTGGCCGAGGGCGGACCGCGAGCAGGCGGAGAGATTCCGCGTCGAAGTGGATGCCCAGACGGACGCGTCTGGCAAAAGGCCGAGGACGTCCTCGCTGGCCCGAAGCCCACCAAGAAAGCCACCGACGACAAGCGCATCGCCACCGACAAGATCAGCCGTGCGCAGCGCAACCTGGACGACCTCACGCGCAAGGAGCCCAAGGACCGCAGACTCGCGCATCTACCCGGGCATCTATGCGCCGGTGATGATCGAGAAGGACGGTCAGCGCATCGTCGTTCCCATGCGCTACCAGTGCCGATTGCCTGGTTGGAATGAGAAGACTGAGCGCAAGTACCCAGGCACCTATAACGCCGCCGCGACAAGCTCGAAGAAGGCCTGGGGAAAGCTGTTCGGCCACCGGCACGGCATCATGATCGTGACCCGGTTCTACGAGAACGTCTCTCGCCACAGGATGGAGGGCAGGGAGCTGGCGCCGGAGCGAGAAAGAAGAGAACGTCGTCTTGGAGTTCGATCCGCAGCCGCCACAGGAAATGCTCGTGGCCTGCCTGTGGAACATGTCGCCGATGCCGATCACGGCACGGACCTGTTCACGTTCGCCGCGATCACCGACGAGCCGCCGCCGGAGGTTTTGGCAGCCGGCCATGATCGCTGCATCGTGCCCATCAAGCCAGAGCACGTCGACGCCTGGCTAAGTCCCTGACCCGAACAACCTGGAGGCGCTATACGCCATCCTTGATGATCGGGCGCGGCCTTACTACGAGCACGTTGCTGTAAACTTGGTAAATTCTCCGCACACCAGTACGGAAACTGCCACGTGACGGAAACGAAGCTAGATAAATACCAGCGGACTCAGGCGGAATTCATTGCAGCTTGCCAGGCGCTTGGAAATACTCACCGATCCCGCGCAGAAGGCACCTGAAAACCTTTGGGAGGCAAAGGCATCTCTACAAGTACGCCGTGCGTTACACGACACCAATCTTGCAGCAGACCAACAAGCGGACGCGCGCCGGAACTTCGACCACCTCTTCCTTAGAAATGAGCTGTGGCTGGCATCGCCGCTAGATTTCAACGATCCGTTCGATGGCAGCATGGTCTATCGGTACACTGAATCACCGGCGGAGCACCGGCAAACGGTGCGGAAATATATTCGCAGGATGGAGCGGGAGAGAAGTACCAAATTCACCAATGTCAGCATTACGGACTGCGTGGTGAACGGCACACTCGAAAAGACGCTCAATGGGGGACGCGACAGACTTTTGCGTGAAATCGGCGCGCACTGTCTATCGGAGGACCCCAGAAACCCGTTGATGTGGTCGCACTATGCTAGCGATCACAAAGGCTTTTGCGTTCAGTTCCGCATGGACGAAGACCTTGCGGCGATGCATTTCAACAGGTCACGTACGACGACTCGTACCCGCAGATTACCGACCTCTCTAAAGTACAGGAAGATCGTAGGTCATACGATGCGCTGATGCAGAAGTCGTCTGACTGGAAATACGAAAAAGAATGGCGCTTGCTACTGCCCGGGTCGCAGCGGGCTCTGAAGATAAAGCCGAGTGCGATCTCGGGAATTCTGCTTGGGCTTAGAGTGAGCGACGCTGATCGTGACCACGTGCATTGGTGCATTGACGAACGTACGAAGCGATATGGGGTAAAGACGGCTCTCTACCAGGCCGAAGAAAGCACAGGAACGCTACAAGTTGCGGTTTCGGAGAGTCCGTTAAGGGTGGCGTGGCAATTGACAGCATTTGTTCGGGCGGCTCGCGTCCGACCAAAAAAGCCAATCCAACTGCGAAAATAAAAAAAGCTCATGGGGGCGATACTGAAACAACCACCAAAAGCTTCTTGACCACCGCCCGACGTGCCATGCGCCGCAACGTCACGGGCGCCGCGCTTACCGTGACGTTGCATGCGCGTCGCAACAACGTGCGCTCACAGTAGAGCAGCAACTCGGTTGTGCGTGGCGTGCTATCACGCAGGTTGGCACATAGAACAGTGCGTCGCCACCGTCCACAGGCGGCATATCCTTACGGCGCCGTGCCTCGTTTGGTGACATCCAGTCACCACCGATGGCATCCGTTAACAGACTTCTTTCGCTTAATCGGCGTCACCTTCGCGTCCGTGCTTGTCAACAATCGATATAGCGCTTCCAGCGCTGCGCGTTTTTCGGCGGCATAGTCGTGGCGGTCGTAATGCTTGGCCTGCACACCGCCCAGGCCATGTGATTGCAACTGTGCGCGATCATCACGGCTCACGCTTGAAGCAGCGAGGCGCGTCTCGACAGTGCGGCGAAGATCGCCCAGCGTGAATCGCCCGCCTGGCAGTTCGCCCGCTTTCTCCATTGCGCTGACTACCAGGGCAAGTCGATGCTGCGGAATGTGATAGGACGCGCCCGCGTGACCGTCGGTGACCGTGAACAGGTACGGCCCCAGCCCCATGCCGCGCATGATCTTCATCGCCGCCCGTGCATCGGGGAGCAGCGGCACAATATGGGAACGCGGCACACGGCGGCGCCCCTTGCCGTCCTTGATCGTGACGGTTTCGCTATCGCGGTCATAATCATTCACGGTGAGCCGCGCGAGCTGCAACGCGTTGCCCACCTGTCAAAAGGTGGAACCGCAGCAAGGCACCATCGGGATCAGGGACGGCCTCGATGCGTTTCCAGTAAGCGCGCAGCTCGTTCACGGATAGATTGCGGTCACGCGCCCCGCTACCGTTGCCCTCGATGGGCGATAGATTCACGGCGGGATTGTGCCGGATACCTGGCGCCGCGCGCGGGCAGCGCGCGGGGGTTGTGTCTTGCCTGCGTCGCGGCGCTGTAAGCAGCTCGCAGGTAGGCACGCAGCTTTTCCGCCCTCGCAATTTGTCGGCATCGGCCAGCTTGGCCACAACCGTCATCAGATCATCATCTGTCACATCCGCTGCTGGCTTCGCCCACAGCTTCGGCCATGCCTTCTGGACATTGACCTCCAGGGCCCGCTCTACCTGCCGCGCGCTGGCCTTTCCATCCCGTCGTAATTGCGCCACATAGGCTTCAAGCAAGGCGCCCAGCGTGGCCTGCTCATAGGCCGCAGCCGTCTCGGCGGCACGCTCAGCGTCTTTGCGCTCCCGTTCGGCCTCGCGCCGCTGGCTTCCAGCGCCGCGCGCAAGTCGCGATCGCCGGACTGATACCGTTGAGAAAGCTCTCCAGCGTGCTGCCGCGCTTTTGCCAGCGACAAGCCGCTACCGAGCGGCAGGCGTACCCGCGCGCCATCCGGCGCAGTGTAGCGGTAGTACCAAACCAACTCCCCGCTGGTCACCTTGCGCACCTGCAATCGCCCCGCGCCACGCGCCGCCGGATCAGCCGACCATTCCCCCGGCTTCATGGCCGTAAGGTCGCGTGTCGTCAGCAGGCGATTCTTGGTGCCCGTTTCTATGCCCATAGTACCCGTGCCATTTCTGGTGCCCGTTTGGTGCCCGTTTGTGCTTGGCTTGCCGTGTACTAGTGTGAATCATTGTGTACGCCAAATCAATGACTTATAAAAGCACACCCTTTCAGAAAATCGCCAATGAACACCGATGGACGTATACTTGGCGATTGAAAATCCCCGTGTCGGCGGTTCGATTCCGTCCCCGGCCACCACGAATTTGAAGGGCTTGCAGCGATGCAGGCCCTTTTCGTTTGTGCCGCAGGCAGGGAGCTCAGGGCGAGCCGCTGAAACCGGTTACGGACGCACCGCCTGCCGCAGCGGGCGAGACACGGTTCTCCTGCTCAAGCTGGTAATAAGCCTGCACCCGCTTTTTCTCATCGGAAAACTGCCTCGCATATTTCGCCGGGATAGCATCCGCCGGATACGCGCGATCCGCATCGGTGGCGTAGAACTCGTTGCCAATAGCCGCAAAGCCCATGGAGCCGCTGCTCTGCTCGAACAGCGACGTGCCGAGGAAGCTGTTGTCGGCATGCTGGACGCCCAACAACTGCATCAGGGTTGGGGCGAAATCAATCGAGGTTCTTCCCTGCGCATCATAGACGGCGGGGAGCTGATGCGTGGGGTCGTAGACAATCAATGGAATGCGATCGACGAAAAGCGGCTGATAATCGCTGCCCGCAGCTGACCTGAAGGGTTGCTCCGGGTAAGTCGCATGATCTGCGGTCAAGATCAGGATGGTGTTCTTGGCGTAGGGGCTGGTAAAGAAGTAATCCAGGAATTTCCCTAGCGCGTGATCGTAGTTGTGCAGCTTGTTGAGTGATGCGTTGGAGCCGTCACCATACTTTTCACCGTTGGGCATGACGTCAAGAAAGGCGTGGGTACCGAAGTTGTACATGCCCATGAAAAATGGGTGGCCGGGGCTGCCGAGTGCGCCCTTGTCCATGAGGTTATGCAGCGCGGTGAAGATATCGTCGTCGCTCAGCGCACCTTCGACAAAATACAACCGATTGCCCGGGGCAACATCGCGGGCGACGTCCTCGAACGAATAGACCTTGTCGAAAGACAAGGTGCGCAGCAGCGTATTAAGGCCGACAGTGTCGTAGTGCGGGGAAATGAAATAAGTCTTGTAGCTGTTGTCATGCAGAATCATCGAAATGGATCGATAACGGGCCGACGAAAGCGCTTCTTTGCTATCACCCTTTTCCCATGCTCCAGCGTCATCGTCACCGCCTGCCGCCGGGTAACCGGACACCATTTGACCCTGCAATCCGCGATAGGTGGCTGCGGTGTGGTTGTAGTAGTTGGTGACGCGCATCGACGCTCGCGCTAGTCGATCGATGTTCGGTGTCAGCGCTGGATATGTGCCGCCATAGCACCCAAGCAGGCGCGCGGAAGTGCCTTCGGTGAAGATCACGATGACGTTCGCTGGCGTATCGATGTCGCCCTTGCTTTTGAAAGGCAACGCGGCGCCGTATATCGACGATTTTTCGAGAGGATAGCCCGACGTCACCGCGGTGTTGCTTTCACGCCCCGCCCCCACGGGCCGCTTGGCGTCGTAGTAGCTGCGGGCCAAGGCCGTCAACGGCGCTTGTCGATAGTCGGCCTCGAGCAGTCCACTTTCATGCTGCGCGCCGAAGAGCTTGATGATTCCAAACAGAAGCATGACCGACAGGCCGATACGCCACGCATTTGTCCGCGCGGGCCGCAGCACATCGCCACGTAACGGAGCCACCTTGCGGTCGAGCAAATAACCCGCCACAAAAAGTAGCCACCATGCCAGCGCAAGCGCAAACGTCAGATACATCGAACCATTTCGGACGATGCGTGCCTCGGCGCTGTTTTGAAGTGCCAGTACGGTGATGAAGTTGCCCGAGATATAGAGCGAATAGATCTGTGTCGCGTATACCAGGACAACCAGTAGCGGAATGGCGATATAGAACACGCTTGCGAGTCGGCGTTGCCTGAATACGGCCCGAGGAGCCAACACACTGCAGGCCAACGAGGCCAGGCCCAACTCGAGCAGTGGTGCGGCGATGCGGACGGCGATTTTCAGCCCGCCGTCGCCATGCGGCGTAGCGAAACCGTAGAGCACCGCAAAATAGGCGGCGAGAACGCCGGCGAAAAATATCGGTCGGTGCTTTTCCGCAAACCACCTGAGAATCATATGGATGACGCTGCCCCGGTCCGGCGTTGTGCCCGACCCGATCATGACGCCAACCTTACAATTCGGCTACAGATCAGCTCGCAAAGCTCCCTGTCGCACAATCTTGCGCCGAGAACAGGTTTGGGTGCCGCAGAACGCTCTACGCGAGCGCGGGCTGTAGTCAGCCCCCGACCGACGAATACAACCGCTCGGGCAGATAGCCGCGCAGGGCGGCAGCGTCGAGGTGAACCAGATTCTTGTCCACTTCGAGCATGACGCGTTGACGCATCGGTGCATCCAGTCGCTCACGAATGACGCCAAGGAATGCAGGGGCTGCGATCAAGACGAGTGCATCGAAACGGCCATCGTTGCAGCCCTTCTTCAGAAACCGGGTCAGCTCGAGGGCAAAGATGGCGGCTTCCTGTTCGGTCGCCGTGGTGTCGGGATCCTCGGCGTGACGACCTGGCCCGAAGCGCTCAAAGCCGCGTCCAGGTTTATCGGAAACCAGCTCGTGGTCCTGCAGACGCCCTTCGGGATGGATGAACGAGTCCAGCTCTTCCAGCGGACCCAGGGGCTGGGTGGCCTTGAATAACCGCGCCACAGCGCGATTGGCGACCACGATCCACACGGTCTTTTTCATCACGCGCTCCTAGGCCGTTTCACCAGGAATGCTTGGTGCATCGGCATCGCATGCAGGTTCCGCGCAAAGGCGTCAAGCGAGCGTGAGCGCTTTATGCACGCCACCAACGACACCGGGCGACAGCTCATTTGTCCTTCGCGGGCCCCTTGCGTTCCGCCTGCGGCCACATTTTGCCCCACTGCGCCATCATGTCGCTCCAGGGAGCACTGGCCAAACCCGCGTCGCCCACACTTCCCAGCGCACGGGCGCTGTCCTGTTGCCAGGTCTGGATCGCCTCCTGCAAACCCTGTGCAAAATGCGCCTGCACATTGGCGGCAATCTGATTGTTGAGCGTGCTGTCGCCCATCCGCTGCTGAAGCAGACGCCAGAACGTTTCAGCTGGCATTGTTGCCAGCGCAGACCAATCCTGCGCCTTCAGTAGCTGCTCCACTTTCGACTGCGACTCGGCAATGCCGTCGTCGACAGCGCGATTGGAAAATTCCAGCCACTTTTTCCAGTTTTCCATTACCAGCTTGTTTATGCGCAGCTGAAGCTCGGTATTGGCCTTGTAGAGGTTGAGCGGCAGATCGCTTGGATTGGTCATGGTCGAAGGCCTCGATGGACGATAGCTCACGTGCGCGTTGACAGAGCGAATCGTCCAAACACTAGCGTCGCTATCGTGACGCCGGTGTCACGGAAACAGAAGACTGCATGACACGCGCCGAATGGTTCTGGGCGGCAATGGCGATTCAGCCCGCGGTCCGTTTGTATTCATGCCGAGTTGTTTTGCGGCACACAACACTCACCTCCCCCAACCAGGAGGAACGTCCATGAAGAAGATCGCTTCATTGGCCATCGCGTTGGCCCTGGGTTTCTCCGGCGCCGCCATGGCGCAGCAGGCGCTGACCCAGCATCAGATTCAGGCTTCGCTCGAACAGCAGGGTTACACCAAGGTGCACGACCTGGCCTTCAAGGACGGCGTATGGACGGCCAAAGCGCGCAGCGCGAACGATGAAAGTGTCGACGTGCGCGTGGATCCGAAAACCGGCAAGGCGTTTCCGGACAAGCAGGTGGCGCAGTTGAGCGAAGGCGACGTGCGCGCCGAGCTATCTACCGAAGGCTATACGCACGTGCGCGACGTGGACTTCAAGGACGGCGTGTGGACCGCCAAGGCTGACAACCCCGCGGGCAAGAGCGTGGCCTTGCAGTTGGACCCAGATACGGGCCACGTGATCGGTACCGACCGGCATTGATTGAACGTGGGCGGCGCGGCGCCCTGACCTGCGTGTCGACCGTTGCATCGACGGTCGCGATTGGCGGCTCAGGACAGGTGCGGCGAAATCGCCGCACCTGAGCCTGATGCTTTCAAACAACTACGCTTAGAGCGCAGCGTCCTTGAGCTTCTTAAGCGGGCGAACCTTCAGCTTCACCGTGGCGGGCTTGGCAGCAAACCACTGCTCTTCCTTGGTGAAGGGGTTGATGCCCTTGCGCTTCGGCTTGGCCGGCACGCTGACAGCGGTGATCTTCAGCAGGCCCGGCAAGGTGAAGTGGCCGGCACCCTTCTTGTGCACCGAACCGGTCACAGCTGCCTCGAGCGCGGCCAACACGGCGCGCACGTCCTTGGCAACCACGCCACTGGTTTCAGTGATGTGAGCGACCAGGCCCGACTTGCCCAAGGCTTCCTTGATCGGCTTGTGGACGACTGCCTTGGCGGCGGTCTTCGGAGCTGCCTTCGGAGCGGCCTTCTTCTTTGCTACGGCTTTCTGCGCCTTCGCCATACATTTCCCCGTGGTCATCAAGATGATGGTGTGTTCAATGCCTCTCGGCATGCGGAATGTATGGCATGCCAGCCCATCACGCCAAGCTGCAGGACGGAAAAAATGCGGTTTTTTTGCACTTTCAGTCAGGCGGGGGTGAAGAAAGTCACGATTGCGGGCATGGAACGCCTGTTTTTTAGGGCTTTTCCGACAGCCGGATCACCCGACCGAGCCGCACCGGCAAGCTCGGCTATGGACCGACGGCGCAGGCGCTGTCTACTATCGAGGCTCGTTTAACCACCCGGTGGTGTCCATGAAGCGTTTGGCCTTATCCCTGCTCGCCCTGTCGGTGTCTTCGGCGCTGTTCGCCGCGGCATCGACTACTCCGACCATCGACCCGCACCGTTTGTCGGACGAGGTCAAAACCCTGTCTTCCGACGCCTTTGAAGGTCGCGGACCTGCCACGGAAGGCGAGACCAAGACCATCGATTACATGGTTGCCCAGTTCAAGGCAGCGGGTATCCAGCCTGGCGGCGACCTCAAGAACGGCAAGCGCGAGTGGACGCAGGCCGTACCGCTGCTGCAGTCGGACATCGTCGGCAAGCCGGCGCTGTCGTTCAACGTCAACGGCAAGACCGAGGACCTCACCCAGGGCAAGGAAATCGCGGTGCGTTCCGCACTGGATGGCTCCAAGGCAGTGTCGATCAACAACGCGCCGCTGGTGTTCATCGGCTACGGCGTGAAGGCGCCGGAGCGCAACTGGGACGACTTCAAGGGCGTGGACCTGCACGGCAAGATCGCCGTGGTACTGATCAACGATCCGGATTTCGAGACCGGCGTGGGTGACTTCGGCGGCAAGGCCATGACCTATTACGGTCGCTGGACGTACAAGTACGAAGAGGCGGCCCGCCAGGGCGCTGCCGGCATGCTGATCATCCACGAGACCGCACCGGCTTCCTATGGCTGGGCGACCGTGGCCAACTCCAACACCAACACCCAGTTCGATGTGGTGCGTGACCATCCCGCCACCGTGCATACGCCGGTTGAGGCCTGGATTCAGCGCGACGTCGCGGTGGATCTGTTCAAGGCGGCCGGTCTGGATTTCGAGGCGCTGAAGAAGCAGGCGCAGACGCGTGAGTTCAAGCCGGTGGTGCTCAAGGGCGAAACCTTCTCGGCCAACTACAAGATCGACTCGAAGGTCATCACCTCGCATAACATCGTGGGTCGCATCGAGGGCAGCAAGCGCCCGGATGAAACCGTGATCTACAGCGCGCATTGGGATCACCTGGGCGTGGGCGCCCCCGATGCCACCGGCGACAAGATCTACAACGGCGCCGTGGACAATGCCACCGGCACCGCCGCGCTGATTGAACTGGCCCGCGCCTTCGCCAGCCAGCCCAAACCGGAGCGTTCGGTGGTGTTCCTCAATGTCACCGCCGAGGAAAAGGGCCTGCTTGGCTCGGAGTACTACGCCACCAAGCCGCTCTATCCGCTGGCCAAGACCGTGGCCGACATCAACATGGACGCGCTCGATCCGCATGGTCCGGCACGCAACTTCACCATTTCAGGCAGCGCCAAGCTCGACCTGCTCGATGAGCTGACCGATACCGCCAAGAAGTCGAACCTGACCTACGAAGCCGATCCGAAGCCCGAAGCGGGCCACTTCTTCCGCTCCGATCATTTCTCCTTCGCCAAGCGTGGCGTGCCCGCCGTTTCGTTCGGCTCGGGCAACGACTGGGTCGATGGTGGCCTGGCCGCTGGCAAGGCGGCCGAAGACGAGTACGTTGCGAAGCACTACCACCAGCCGTCCGACGAATGGCAGGCGAGCTGGACGTTCACTGGCATGGCGCGCGATCTGCAGATTCTCTACACGTTGGGCAGCGACCTGGCCAACTCAGACACTTGGCCAAATTGGAGTAAGGATTCGGAGTTCCGCGCCACCCGTGACGCCACGGCCGCGCAACGCAAGTAAACGCGTCCCACGCCTCATGAGAACGGCCCGCAGCGATGCGGGCCGTTTTTTTGTGCGGCAAACAACGTTTTCACGCCACGCTGATTCAGATGACGGGCGCAACAGAACGGCAGCATGCCCGTCATCGAGCCGCCCGCCGAACGCCACGCAACCGTCGCGACGGGATAACGGGGAGGTCATGGAGCGCAGGCAGGCTATTCACTATCTGCCGTAGAACATCGTCCGACTATGCTGACCCAATACGTCTACCCTTCAAAAACCGGGCTGTTCCGCATCATCCGCCACGGGCGCCAGTGGCGCGTGCTGTGCGAGGAACAGGAGTTTGGCCGCCACGAGACCGCCGAGGCGGCCCTCATTGCCGCTCGCATCGCTTGCCCGCAGGCACGCTTGCCGGGCGAGTTGGCGCAGTGGCGATATATTCCTGAGCAGGCCCTGGCGCATTCGAGGGTGTCAGGGGACGGGACTCGGTGGAAGCTGGCGGGCTGATGCTTAGCTCCCTCTCCCCTGCGGGGAGAGGGCTGGGGTGAGGGGCCAATCTAGCGATGCGGCCGGACCAGAGCCGGCTCTGAATCACCACTACCGCGAGCACCCGCCCCCTCACCTCGATCCTCTCCCCAGCGGGGAGAGGAAGAAAGCTGGGCATCACTCCTGCGCGTTGATCACCGCCAGAAAATCCCTTCCATAGCGTTTCAACTTGGCCTCACCCACGCCGCTGATGGCGCCCAGCTCCGCCTCGTCGGAGGGCAGCGCCCGCAACATGGCAAGCAAGGTGGCGTCGTGGAAGATGACGTAAGGCGGCACACCATGCTGCTTGGCCAGTTGCGTGCGCAACTTGCGCAGCTCGTCCCACAGCGGTTGCTCGTAGGCTTCCACGCCCAGGCTTCCGCCCGTCACCAACAGGCTATCGCGACGCTTGCGCGAAGCACGCGCCGGACGCGCATCCTCGCGCAGGCGAACGAACCGGTTACCGGTGAGCACGTCGCGGCTGACCTTGGTAAGGCGCAGCGTACCGAAGCCTTCGGCATCGGCCTCCAACAGGCCCATCGCCAGCAACTGACGGAAAACCGACCGCCATTGCTTCTCGTCCATGTCGGCGCCGACGCCAAACGTGGTGAGCCGGTCGTGGCCCAGTTCGCTCATGCGCGAGCTGTCCTCGCCACGCAGGATGTTGATGACATGCCCCGATCCGAAACGCTGCCCACTGCGATAGACCGCAGACAGCGCTTTCTGCGCCGGCACCGTGGCATCCCAGGTTTTGGGCGGTTCGATGCAGTTGTCGCAGCGCTCGCATGGGCCATGAAATTCTTCGCCAAATGCCGCCAGCAGCAATTCGCGACGGCATTGCGTGGCTTCGGCATAGGCCAGCAGCGATTCCAGCTTCTGCCGTTCGACGCGCTTGCGTTCATCGGCAGACTCGGACTGGGCGATCATCTGGCTCATCGTCACCACGTCCGACAGGCCATAGATCATCCAGGCGTCGGCAGGCAGGCTGTCGCGACCGGCGCGGCCAGTCTCCTGGTAGTAGCCCTCCATGCTGCGCGGCAGATCCAGGTGGGCCACGAAGCGCACGTCGGGCTTGTCGATACCCATGCCGAACGCCACCGTGGCCACCATCACCAGCCCATCCTCACGCAGGAAGCGGCGCTGGTGCGCATGGCGCGTGGCGGCATCCAGGCCGGCGTGATACGGCAACGCATCGATACCCGCCTCGGACAACCAGGCCGCGGTCTCGTCCACCTTCCGACGGCTGAGCGCGTACACGATGCCCGTCTCGCCGCGGCGGCGCTCGAGGAAATCCATCAACTGTCGTCGCGCGTTGTGGCGCAGGCCAACCTGATAGCGGATGTTGGGACGATCAAAGCTGGAGACGAACTGCCGGGCCTCCTGCAGGGCCAGCCGCTCGACGATTTCCTCGCGCGTGCGGTCATCTGCCGTGGCCGTCAGCGCAATGCGCGGCACCGCGGGAAAACGCTGGTGCAACACCGCCAGCTCGCGATACTCAGGCCGAAAATCATGACCCCACTGCGATACGCAATGCGCCTCGTCGATGGCGAACAGCGCCACTTCGGTACGCTCGAGCAAGCTGAGGAAGCGACCGGTGAGCAAACGTTCCGGCGCCACGTACAGCAGATTCAATTCGCCAGCGAGCAGCCGCCGCTCCACCTCGCGCTGGTCTTCCGCGCCGAGGCTGGAGTTGAGGTATGCCGCCGCCACGCCGGCTTCGCGCAGGGCGTCCACCTGGTCCTGCATCAGCGCAATCAGCGGCGACACCACGATGCCGGTGCCTTGTCGCACCAGTGCCGGAATCTGATAGCACAACGACTTGCCGCCGCCCGTAGGCATCAGTACCAGCGCATCCCCACCGTCGATCAACTGCTCGACGATGGCCTGTTGCTGGCCGCGGAACTGGGTGTAGCCGAAAACGCTTTGAAGAATATCGAGGGGAGAGGAAAGCATCCGGAGATGCTAGCAAATGGACGTCGCACGCTGGGGTTCCGACCGCACCGCAACCTTTTGTAGGAACGCGCCTGTGCGCGACAGGCCAACAGAGCGAGGCCGCCCACGCGCGCGCAGCAGACGGCGCTAACCCGGCATGCCCCACAGCGCCCGATCCAGATCCGCGTCCAGCCCGAACGTGGCCAACGGCACGCGCCCATTGCGCACCAACACCCCCTCCGCCCGCAGCCGCTGGCTCTGTTCGCGAAAGCCGCGGCTGCCCGATGGAAAGGCAATGTGCCCACTGGAGCGCAACACCCGATGCCAGGGCAACACCATGCCATCGGGCGTTTCGCCCAGCGCCTTGCCCACCAGTCGCGCCCTGCCCGGCAACCCAGCACGTGCAGCGATGGCCCCATAGCTGGCCACGCGGCCAGACGGAATGGCGGCAATGGCCGCGTAGATGCGAGCGTGGGCCTCATTCATGGTGCTATACGTGATCTTCAACAGGCTCTTTACACTGGGTCGTGGCACAGTAGCGGGGCTCAAACCGCCTGCCAAGGACATCGCACCATGCGCCACTTTGAAGCCGTGCGTTCCCATATCGGCAGCATGCACGAGCTGCGTCACAACGATCCGTACCTGATCAGTTTCGACCTGACGCTGCCGCACGACCGCCACCAGGGCATCTATCTCGCCGAATTGGAAGACGAATCCGGGCGGCGCTATCTACGCATCTCCACCCCGGTGGGCCCGCTGGCTGGCGCCGATCCGCGCCGCTGCCTGCGCTTCAACTGGGAGCAGCGCAAAGGCTTCCTTGCCGTGGCCGACCTGGACGGCTCGCCCTATCTGCACCTGTGCGAAAACCGCCCCTACGAACTGCTCGATGCCACCGAGCTGAAGCGGTTGATCGAGGAACTGGGCGAGCTGGGCGACCAGCTGGAGCGGATCGTGGCGGTTGGCGGAGACGCCCTTTAAGGGCGCTCCTGCCGACAAAGACCTGCAGAACGCTTTAGAACAGCGCGGCCAACCGCACCATGCCGTAGGCCAGCACTGCTGTCACCGGCAGCGTGAGAATCCACGCCCACACCATGCGCTCCACCACCGACCAGCGGATGGCATTCCAGCGCTTGGCCGCGCCCACGCCCATGATCGAGGCGGACACGTTGTGGGTGGTCGATACCGGGATACCGAACGCCGAGGCCGTGAGAATCACCGCAGCGGAGCTGCCTTCGGCTGCAAAGCCATTGATGGGATGCAGCTTCACCATCTTGTGACCCAGCGTCTTGATGATGCGCCAGCCACCACCGGCGGTGCCGGCGGCCATGGTCAGGGCACAGACCACCGCGACCCATGACGGCACGTTGAAGCCACCGCCCGTCGAACCCTGGATACGCAGGAAGCCCAGCCAAGCCGGCAACCCTTCGAACTGGCCTGCTGCCGTGGCGCCAGCCAGGGCCAGCGCGATGATGCCCATGCTCTTCTGCGCGTCGTTCATGCCATGCGCCAAGCCCATGGCGCTGGCGGAGACAATCTGCGCCTTGCCGAAGAAGCTGTTGACGAAGGGCGTGCGGCCGAACCGACGCAGGAATCCCGTACGACTGGAAAACCAGCCCAGCAGCGCATACAGGCTACCCATCAGCAGGAAGCCGATGATGAAGCCCATCAATGGCGATATCACCATGGGCAAGATCACCTTGGGCACGACACCATTGCCTTGCCACCAATGCGCGCCAGCGTCCTGCCACCAGATCACCGAGGCGAAATTGTTGCCGGACGCAGCGATGGCCGCGCCGACCAGCGCACCCACCAACGCGTGGCTGGAGCTTGAAGGGAGGCCCAGCCACCAGGTGATGAGGTTCCACACGGTGGCCGCCAGCAAGGCGCAGATCAGCAATTGCGGCCCGGCCGCAATCACATGGGTATCGATGAGGCCCGCGGCGATGGTCTTGGCCACGGCGGTGCCCCACAAGGCGCCGATCAGGTTGGTGACCGCTGCCATCAGCACGGCCTGACCCGGTGTCAGCACCTTGGTCGCCACCACGGTGGCGATGGAGTTGGCAGTGTCGTGGAAACCATTGATATAGGTGAAGGCCAGTGCGATGAACACCACGGCCAGGGCAAGGCCAATGCTCATGCACGACCCTCACGCACAACGCCAGAGGCCCGGAGAGACACCGGGCAGCGCAATTGGAAGGAGATCATCAGGCCGTGCCTCAGGAGTTCTTCAGCACAATCGAATAGACGGTGTTGCCGACATCGCGGCACTTGTCGATGGCCTTCTCGAGCAGCTCGAACAGGTCCTTCGCCAGCATGGCGCGCATGGCGTCATTGCCTTCCACGTACAGCGTGCGGTACGGCGCGAGCAGCAGGCGATCGCCTTCCGACTCCAGCGTCTGCAGGCGATCCTGCAACTTCTTCACCGGGTCGATGCGCAGGCCGCGGCGCAGCTCGCCAATCATTTCCGACACCACCGTGGCAGCACGTTCCAGCACCAGCGCTCGGGCGGCGAAATCCACGTCCGTCATGCGGTCGGCCACGATCTCGTAGCGCTCGGCAAACTTCTCGATGGTCTTGGGAATCTTGTACAGCGCGGAATTCAGCGCCTCGATGTCCTCGCGGTCGAGTGCGGTGACGAAGGTATTGACCAGTTCCTCGCTGATCTGCCCTGCAAGTGCCTTCTCGCGCTGGCGCGCGGCGGCAAAGGCGGCCATCACCGGCGCATGATCCTTGCGCGTGACCAGCTCATGCAGGGCCTTGGCGCTCTCGCGCGCCGCTTCGGCGCTCTGCTCGAGCAGGCCATAGAACTTATCGCCTTTGCCGAAAATCGTTTGCAATGAAAACATGCGGTTATTGCCTGGGATGCGGGGATGGGGTGCGGGGATGCCGAAATGACGGCTATGTTACAGGACGCCCCTGCCGCACCGCATCACGCCCTAGAATGAGGCGCTGGGGGCCTTGGCGGTCCCGCGGAGCCTCGATTTTGCCGCTTAGGCCTTACACTGCGTCTCATGTCTATAAGCGACCCCTCTAGCGACCGGCCGCCCCGATGCTGACTGCCATCGCGCTCGTCATCGTGCTTTCGCTGTTCAACGGCTTCTTCGCGCTCTCCGAAATGGCGCTGGTGGCCTCTCGCAAGACCCGCTTGAAGCACATGGCGCGCACCAGCCGCCGCGCCCGGATGGCCTTGCGCCATGCCGAGTCACCGGAACGCTTCCTCTCCACCGTCCAGGTGGGCATGACCCTGGTGATTCTGATTACCGGCGCCCTGGCAGGCGACGCGCTGGGCGACCACATTGCCGCATCCATCCACGGCGGACATGAAGCGTGGCTGGAGCCTTACGCCAAGGTCATTGGATTGGCACTGGGCTTTGCGCTGATCTCCTTCATCCAGATTGTGATTGGCGAGCTGGTGCCCAAGCGCCTGGCCTTATCCGCCCCGGAGGTGATCTCCGGCCACGTGGCCATGCCGATGTTGGTGCTGTCGCGCATCACCGCGCCTTTCGTGTGGCTGCTCAATTTCTCCAGCGGCTACCTGCTGCGCCTGCTGGGTGTGCGCAAGCGTGGCAGCGACGTGGCGACAGAAGAGGAAATACGCCTGCTGGTGGCCGAAAGCGCCGAGCACGGCGTGCTGGACCGGGACGAGCACAACATGGTCAATCGCGTGCTGCGACTGGGCGATCGCACGGTGGACAGCGTGATGTCTCCGCGCACACGCATCGTGTGGCTGGACCAGGCCGCCAGCTATGCGGAAAACGCCGAAATCCTGCGCAGCACGCCCTACTCCCGCTATCCGGTTTACCGCGGCGACGAAAGCGACATCCTCGGCGTGGTCGAGGTCAAACGGCTGTTACGCGGCTTCGCCGAGGGCAAGCCCGATATCTTCGGGCAGCTGTCCAAGCCGCTTTACGTGCCGGCTACCGCGCGCGCGCTCGACCTGCTGGAGGAATTCCGCGACGCGGAAACGCAGCTCGCGCTGGTGGTGGACGAATACGGCGACATCGTGGGGCTGGTGACGCTCAATGACCTGCTCGCTGCCATTGTCGGCGCCACCCAGCTGGGCAGCAGCGGCACCGAGGAAAACCAGCTGATCGTGCCGCGCGAGGATGGCAGCTGGCTGGTCGATGGCTCACTGTCCACCGATGACCTGCGCGAACTGCTGCACGTGGACGCCCTGCCCGGCGAAGCGGAGCACGAATACCGCACCGCCGCCGGCATGGTAATGGCCGCACTGGGGCACATCCCGCAAACCGGCGAAGTGTTCGAGTGGCGCGGCTTCCGCGTGGAAGTGGTGGACCTGGACGGCGCTCGCATCGACAAGCTGCTGGTCACACCGGTGCCACAGGTTGATGTGGACGAGGACGGGTTTTAAAGGATTTTTGCAGGAGCGCACCCTGTGCGCGACCGCGGCGCCACGCGTTGCCGCTCGGTAGGTTCTCGCGCACAGGGTGCGCTCCTACATTCAGTCTTCCGGCCTTTTCAGAGCGTCGTTGGCAATCTGCGCCATCCGCTGGGCATCGGCAAAAATGCCGTGCATCACGCGCAGTTCGCGCTCGTCCATCTGCGCGCGCTGGAACAGCTTGCGCAGGCGCAACATGATGGTGGTTGGCGCGCGGCCCTTGTGGAAATCGATGTCGTCGAGCATCTGCGACAGGTGCTCGTAAAAGCGTTCCATCTGGGCGGCATCGGCCGGCAGTTCGGCATCCGCGCGCACCGGCACGGCGACTTCGCCCAGCGACGCCACGCGCAACTCATAAGCCATCACCTGCACCGCCTGCGACAGGTTGAGTGAGCTGAAATCGTCCATGCTGGGAATGCGCACCATCGCGTGACAGCGGGCCAATTCCTCGTTTTCCAGCCCGGTGCGCTCATTGCCGAACACCAGCGCCACCTGCTCGCCACGGGCGGCGGCGGCCAGGGCACGGCTGGCGGCTTCGCGGGGCGAAATCTCTTCCAGGTCCACGCCGCGGCGGCGCGCCGAGAGGCCCAGCGCCAGGCTGGTGCCGGCCAGGGCGTCCACCAGACCCTCGCTGACCACGGCGGCTTCCAGCACGTCGTCGGCACCGGCCGCCAGGGCCGAAGCCTCGCGGTCGGGGAAGCGGAGCGGGGATACCAGCGACATGCGGTTGAAGCCCATGGTGCGCATGGCCCGGGCAGAACTGCCGATATTGCCCGGGTGCGAGGTGCGCACCAACACGTAGCGGATGCGGGCGGCGAGGTCGGTTTCGGGGCTCATCGGCGGGGTCTGATCGCGGCAAAACGGGCGCAAAGCTTGGAAACTATGGGCCGGCCTGTCAAACCCGGGCGAGCGGCCCGGCCCAGCCGGACTGTCTCCGGCCGCGCTCTCTGGTAGACTCCGCGGCCGAAACCCCCGTTCTTTTGAAAGTCGAAGCCATGCCCAGACCCGCCGTTAATGTCGCGGTGCGCGCCGCGCGCTCCGCAGGAAACATCATCCTGCGCTACATGAACCGTATCGACGGCCTCAATGTCGTCGAGAAGCAACGCATGGACTTCGCCTCGGAAGTCGACAAGCTTGCCGAAGCCGAGATCATCAAGGAACTCAAGCGCGCCTACCCCACGCACGCATTCCTCGCCGAGGAAAGTGGCGCCATGGGCAAGGGTCCGCTGGTATGGGTGATCGACCCGCTCGACGGCACGCACAACTACCTGCGCGGCATCCCGCACTTCTGCGTGTCCATCGCGTTGCTGGACAAGGGTGAGCCGGTCTACGCCGTGGTGTTCGATCCGCTGCGCGACGAGCTGTTCACCGCCAGCAAGGGCGATGGCGCCTATCTCAACGACCGCCGCATGCGCGTCAGCAAGCGCGAGAACCTGGGCGGCGCCATGATCGCCACCGGCTTCCCCTATCGCCAGCGCTCGCATCTGGATGCCCAGCTGGACATGACCCGCGCCATGCTTGGCCAGGCCGAGGACATCCGCCGCTCGGGTTCGGCCGCGCTGGACCTGGCCTACACCGCTGCCGGCCGCTACGACGGCTTCTTCGAGATCGGCCTCAAGCCGTGGGATATGGCCGCAGGCGCCCTGCTGGTGCGCGAAGCTGCGGGTCGCTACTGCGATTTCGCCGGCCGCGACGGCATTCCGGAAAGCGGCAATATCGTTGCTGGCAACATGCATGTGGTGCAGTCGATGGTCGATGCCATCGGTGCCAATGCAACGCCGCGACTGCTGATGGCCTGAGTGGGCAGCAGCTGAGAAAACGAAAGGCGCCTTCGGGCGCCTTTTGCATTTCTGGCCGGCCGCTTCGCTTTATGGCCGGGCGTCTTTGTGTAGGAGCGCACCCTGTGCGCGACCAACCTACACAGCGGTAACGACATGTCTCCGCGGTCGCGCACAGGGTGCGCTCCTACAAGGGAGCTGGCGGCTCCGCATCACGCAGGAATCCACGCAGGAACGGCACGGTGATGCGCCGCTGCGCTGCCAGGGAGGCTTGGTCGAGACGGTCTAGCAGGTCCAGCAAGGCACCCAGATCACGCGCATAGCGGGCGAACAGCCAGTCCAGCACCGTGTCGTCCAGCTCGATGCCGCGCAAGGCAGCTTGTCGCTGCAGCACGGCGCGACGCTCGGCATCGTCCAGCGGCTTGAGCAGGGTCTGCTGGCAGGCACCAAGGCGCGAGCGCAAATCGGGCAAGTTAAGCCCCAGCTGCGAAGGCAGTCCTTCGGCCGCGAACAGCAGGGCGGCACCTTCTGCCTTGGCGCGGTTGTAGACATCGAACAGCGCATGCTCGGCCTCGCGGTCGCCTGCAATCGCGCCCAGGTCGTCCAGCGCCAGAAACTCGCTGCCAGCCACACCGCGTATGGCGGCGGCCTTGTCGCGCAGGCTGGCCAGCGGCAGGTACTGCACCGTGCGACCGCCCTCGACGGCCACCTGGCAAGCCGACATCAACAAATGGCTCTTGCCGCTGCCGGCCGGGCCACACAGGTACAGCCAGGGCGTGCCGGGCACGTTCGCCAGCTGCACCAACGCGGCCAGCGTGGCGGCGTTGGCGCCGGGATGGAAATGTTCGAAGCGCTGGCGACGTGGCCAACGCAGGGCAAGCGGCAACTGCGGAATCATGGCGGCGGTACTTCTTCCTTCTTGCCGGTGCGGCTGACGACGGTACCCGTCGCCACCGAACCTTCCGCAGTTTCGACGACAACATCAACTTCGGCGAGCACCGGATCTCCCGCACCTTCTTCGGTGTAGAGATCGCTCTGCCGATAACGTTCGCTCAGGTAGCGCAGCACCACCAGGATCACCGACGCCGCCGGCAATGCCAACAGCACGCCGAGGAAGCCGAACAGGTAGCCGCCCGCCAGCACCGAGAAGATCACCGCCACCGGGTGCAAGCCAATCTTTCCGCCCACCAGCCGCGGCACCAGTACGTAGCCTTCCAGCAACTGCCCGGCAGTGAAGATGCCCACCACCAGCAGCACATGATTCCAGTCGCCGTACTGCACCAGGGCGGCGATCAGTGCCGAACCGAAGCCTACGATGAAACCCAGGTACGGCACGAAGCTCAACAAGCCGGCAACCATGCCGATCAACGGACCCACCGAGAGACCCATGATGGTCAGCGCGGCGCCGTAGAAAATGCCTAGCGCCAGCATCACCAGCAACTGACCGCGCACGAATGCGCCAAGCACGTTGTCGGCCTCGCGCGCCAGGTACGCGACGGTGGGCTCGATCGAGCGCGGCAGCATGCGATCGATCCACGACACCAGGCGGTCCCAGTCGCGCAGCAGATAGAACGCCACCACCGGGATCAGCACCAGGTTGGTCAGCCACAGCACTACGCCAAGGCTTGAACGGGAAATCTCGCCCAGCACGGCGGATGCCACACCGCCAATCGAACCGATGTGCTCCTTGAGCTGGGCCATCAACTGATCGGTATCGAACGCGCGCGGATCAAGGTGCAACTTCGCCTGTAGCCAGGGCAGCGCGGTGTTGCGCGCCCAGTCCACGTAGCGCGGCAGGTTCTGCACCAGGTTGTCCACCTGGCGCGAGATCAGCGGAATAAGCAGCAGCAACGCGCCGACCGTGAGCAGCAACAGCATCACGAACACGATGGTTACCGCCAAGCTGCGGCCGAGTCCGAGGCGCTGCAGGCGATCAGCCAATGGATCGCCGAGATAGGCAAGCATGCCGGCAAATGCGAAGGGCATGAGCATCGGCGACAGTAGCCAGAACACGTAGACGATGACCGCGGCGATCGCGAGCATCTGCCAACGGCGGGAGGTGTCATGAGTCATCGAATGGCTCATCGCAGGGGGTTAGGCAGTGTGCCGCACCGCCGCGTGAAAGGCGAACTTGCCCTCAGTGGACCCAACGCAAGCTGGCATCGGCGTCAGTATGGGCGTCACCACGCAGCAGACGTCCGCCAGCGGCCAGATTCGCCGACAGTGCATCCATCGGCAGGCTGGCCTTCACGGCGAAGAGCATGCCATCGCCTTGCGCGCTCAACGTGCTGACCTGGCGCACCGAGGGATCGGCACGCAAGGCGGCGAGCAGGTTGGCGTAATCCGCGGCGGAATTGACTTGGGACACCCACAGCTTGCCGTCGATGGTGGCCGACCCGATCACGTTGAGCTGTTTGCCCAGCCGATCGGCAAGACCGTTGCCGGCGTCGGTGAGTATCGCGGCATTGTTCGCGCCCTCACTGCTCCAGCGCTGCTGCGGACCCCCGGACACCAGTACCCAGTCAGCACCATTGGTACGCAGCTGGCCCAGCAGGATCAGGCCGGTCTTGTACTGGCGGGCCAGCGTCGCCAGCTGGTCGGGCTCGGCGCTGGTGAGGTTAGGCGTATCGCCGGTCTTGTTCGGGTCAGCGAGGATGGTGCTGTAGCCCTTGGCTGCCACTGCCTGGGTAAGCGACGCCAAGGCATCGCGGGTGAGCACGCTGCCGTCCTCGTCGCGCACCACCAGCAATACCGGCGGCTTGGAGCCGGCGCTTGCCACGCCCATCTGCTGCACGGCGCGCTGCACGGCCGCCTGGTCAAAGGTCACCTGCAGGCTCAAGCCGGAGGGCGCCCGCTGGTACTGATACTGCTGCACGATGCCGGACGCGCCCTTGAGCACATCGGCATAGCCGGGCTTGCTGCTGAGGTCCTGACCGCCGGAGGTGCGGGCCAGCACCTGGGCCAACGCATCGCTGAAGGCGCTGTTGCGGGCCGCGTCGCTGGTATCGGCCACCGAGACCACCACCGTGTACGGCGACACCTGCCCCTGTGCATGCACGGACAGCAGCGGGGCCAAGCCCAGCATGAAACAGACGAGCAGCAGGCGGGACAGACGCATCGGGAGCGATATCCGGTGGGAAACGCCGGAAGTCTGCCCAATCCGGGCGGCAGCGTCCATCGAAAGCGTCCCGCTTCGGTGACAGCCACGGCAGCCACGCCACTTCACTGCTACAATTTGACGTTTCTCCACGCCGGGTTACCCCCATGTCCGACGCCCTCACCTACCGCGCCGCTGGCGTCGATATCGACGCGGGTAATGCCGTGGTCGAACGCATCAAGCCGCTGGTCAAGCGCACCTCCCGTCCTGAAGTGATGGGCGGCCTGGGCGGTTTTGGCGGTCTCTTCGACCTGTCCGGCAAATACAAGGAGCCGGTGCTGGTCTCCGGTACCGACGGCGTCGGCACCAAGCTCAAGCTCGCCCAGCAGCTGGGCCGCCAC
This sequence comes from uncultured Gammaproteobacteria bacterium, assembly GCA_963783075.1. GTDB lineage: Bacteria > Pseudomonadota > Gammaproteobacteria > Xanthomonadales > Rhodanobacteraceae > Dyella. The sequence goes on from CAWAMF010000002.1 coordinate 149,221, forward strand.
GACACCATCGGCATCGACCTGGTCGGCATGTGCGTCAACGACGTGCTCGTACAGGGCGCCGAACCCCTGTTCTTCCTCGACTACTTCGCCACCGGCAAGCTGGACGTGGACACCACGGTGGCCGTGGTCGGCGGCATCGCCAAGGGCTGCGAACTGGCCGGCTGCGCACTGATCGGCGGCGAGACGGCTGAAATGCCCGACATGTATCCGCCGGGCGAATATGACCTCGGCGGCTTTACCGTCGGTGCCGTCGAGAAGTCGCAGCTGCTCAGCGGCGAGAAGATTGTCGCCGGCGACGTGATCCTGGGCGTGGCCTCTTCCGGCCCGCACTCCAACGGCTACTCGCTGATCCGCAAGATCCTCGAGCGCGCCGGCAACCCGCTGGAGCTGGACCTTGGCGGCGTGACGCTGGCCGATGCGCTGATGGCGCCGACCACCATCTACGTGAAGCCGATGCTCGATCTGCTGAAGAACCAGCCGGTACACGGCATGGCCCACATCACCGGTGGCGGTCTCAAGGAAAACATCATCCGCGTGGTGCCGGACGGCCTGGGCATCCAGCTGGATGCCGCCGCCATCGTGCTGCCGCCGGTGTTCGAATGGCTGATGCGCGAAGGCAACGTGGCGCGCGAGGAAATGTGGCGCACGTTCAACTGCGGCGTGGGTTTCACCATCATCCTGTCGCGTGATGCGGTCGCTGGCGCCTCGGCGCTGCTGGCCAAGCATGGCCTGGCCAGTTCGGTGATCGGCGAGATCGTGCCCGCCCAGGGTGACGAGCGCGTTCACATCGGCTGAGAACGGTCATCCAGATGACCGTCATCCCGGCGTAGGCCGGGATGACGGTCTCGTTAGGGATATCGTGTGCTTCGCACGCTTTTTTCTACTGGATCCCGGCCGACGCCGGGATGACAAGAAACACACCGGTTTCGCCTCCACATGTCCAGCCGTCTTCGAGTCGCCGTGCTCGCCTCCGGGCGCGGCAGCAATCTGCAGGCCCTGATCGCCGCGCGTGATGCCGGCGAGCTGCCGGTCGACTTCGTCGTGGTTGGCAGCGACAAGACGAAAGCAGGCGCGCTGCAGCTGGCGAAAGACGCCGGCATTGCCACCTTCACGCTCAACCCGAAGAATTACCCCAGCCGGCACGACTTCGATGTCGAGCTGTTCCGCCGCCTGGACGCCAGCGGCGCGCAGGTGCTGGTGCTGGCCGGCTTCATGCGCATCATCGATGGTGAAGCGTTGAAGCCCTGGGTCGGGCGGATGATCAACGTCCATCCTTCCCTGCTGCCCAAGTACCGCGGCCTGCATACACATCGTCGTGCATTGGAAGCGGGCGATGCCGAACACGGCGCCAGCGTGCACTACGTGACCGCCGAACTGGATGGCGGCCCGGTGATCGCGCAAGCACGCATCGACATCCTGCCCGGCGACGATGAGCACGCCCTCGCCCAACGCCTGCTCGCCTTTGAGCATCAACTGCTGCCTGCGGTGTTGCGGCTGATTGCGCTAGACCGGTTGGCGCTGCTGCCGCCCGACCGCATCGCCCTCGACGGCCACGCGCAAGCGCAACCGCTGCAACTTCGTAACGGCCAATTGGTTGACTGAGTTGCTCGCGCCTGCCTACAACTCGTTCAGGATGAACACGTAGACTGCGGCCTCATGACTCCAACCACCTCTCTCCGCATGTTCACTGCCGGCCTGGTGCTGGCCCTCTCCACCACCGCCGCTTTCGCTGCTGCCACGCCCACCCCGTTCACTGCGACCTATCAGGTCTCGCAGGGCGGGGAGGTGATTGGCCAAGCTGTGGTCACGCTCAAGTCGGCAGCCAATGGCCAGTGGGAATACAGCAACCAGACCCACGGCACCTCGGGCCTGGCGGCCGCGCTGGGCGCCAACTCCACCGAAACGACACGTTTTCGCTGGACCAACGGCGTACCGGAAACGGTCGTGTACGACTACCACATGGACGCCGCCATCAAGAGCAAGCAGCGCCATACCGAAGTGAACTGGACCACCAATCAGGTCACCGTGGATGAGGGCAAAGGCCCGATGACCTACGCCAGCGTGCCGGGCATGGTGGATCGCAATACCACCCCGCTGGCCATCGGCATGGCCTTGCGCAGCGGAAAGCAAGCGATCGAGCTGCCGGTTGCGGTCAAGCGCAATGTTGAAAACCAGCAATTCAAGGTCGCCGCCAAGGAGACCGTGAAAGTCCCCGCCGGCAGCTTCCAGGCCGAGCGCGTGGAGCGCAGCGACAACGACAAGGCGTTTGCCGCCTGGTATGCGCCGCAGAAGTATCCGGTGCCGGTGAAGCTGGCGCAGAGCGACGGCGGCAATCTGGAATTGCAGTTGGTGAGCTACAAGAGCGGCAACTGATCTTGATCGTCATTCCCGCGAAAGCGGGAATCCAGTGGCTTTCGCCCTGATGCGCCATGGAGGCACTGGATCCCCGCTTTCGCGAGGATGGCGATAAAAAAAGGCCGCTGACGCGGCCTTTTTTTATCGCAGGGAACCCCGGGCTTACGACGGCAAGCGACGAATCTTCGCACCGAGCACGCCGAGCTTTTCCTCGATGTTCTCGTAACCACGATCGATGTGATACACGCGATCGACCGTGGTATCGCCCTCAGCCACCAGACCGGCCAGCACGAGGCAGGCGGAAGCGCGCAGGTCGGTGGCCATGATCGGTGCGCCGCTCATCTTTTCCACGCCCTTGATGATGGCCGTATTGCCTTCCAGGCGGATGTCGGCACCCAGGCGCTGCAGTTCCAGCGCATGCATGAAACGGTTCTCGAACACCGTCTCGGTGATGATGCCCACGCCCTCGGCCACACAGTTGAGCGCGGTGAACTGCGCCTGCATGTCGGTGGGGAACGCCGGGTACGGCGCCGTGGTGATGTTCACCGCCTTGGGACGGCGGCCGCGCATGTCCAGCTCGATCCAGTCGGGGCCGGTGGAAATCTGCGCACCGGCTTCTTCCAGCTTGCTCAGCACGGCGTCCAGCGTATCGGCGCGGGCGTTGCGTGCGCGCACCTTGCCACCGGTCATGGCGGCACCGACCAGGAAGGTGCCGGTTTCGATGCGGTCCGGCAGCACTTCGTATTCGGCGCCATGCAGTCGCTCGACGCCATGAATCACCAGGGTGGAGGTGCCGGCGCCTTCGATCTGTGCGCCCATGGCGATCAGGCAATGCGCCAGGTCGACCACTTCGGGCTCCTGCGCGGCGTTCTCGATGATGGTCGTGCCCTGCGCAAGCGCGGCGGCCATCATGATGTTCTCGGTGCCGGTGACGGTCACCATGTCCATGGCGATGCGGGCGCCCTTCAGGCGCTTCGCCCTGGCCTTGATGTAACCGTTTTCCACCACGACCTCGGCACCCAGCGCCTGCAGGCCACGGATATGCTGGTCGACCGGGCGTGAGCCGATCGCGCAACCACCCGGCAGTGACACTTCCGCCTCGCCAAAGCGCGCCACCAGCGGACCCAGCACCAAGATCGATGCGCGCATGGTGCGCACCAGGTCGTAGGGAGCGAAGTACTTGTCGGTGGAGCGTGGGTCGACGTGCATCTTCATGCGGTCGTCCAGCACCAGCTGCGTGCCCATCTGGCCGAGCAGCTCGATGAAGGTGGTGACATCGTGCAGGTGAGGCACGTTGCTGATTGCCACCGGCTCATCGGCCAGAAGGCAGGATGCGAGGATCGGCAGTACGGCGTTCTTTGCGCCGGAAATACCCACTTCACCGCGAAGCGGCTCGCCGCCACTGATCAGGATCTTGGCCATCAAAAGTCCTTACGAAAATGCTTGGGAGTCGCAGGCAGCCTCAACGGCGCGCCGCGGCCTCCGCGGGAGTCAGGGTTTTCAGGGCCAGTGCGTGAATCGCACCCCCCATGAGATCACCCAGCGTGGCGTAAACCAGTCGGTGACGGGCCAGCGGCAGCTTGCCAGCGAACTGCTCCGCCACCACTTCAGCCTCGAAGTGCACGCCGTCGTCGCCGTTAACGGCCGCCTGCGCACCGGGCAGGCCTTGTTCGATCATTGCCTGGATGGTGGCAGCGTCCATGGTTTTTCCACTTGCGAGGTTCTGGTCAACGCCGGAATTCCCAAGGCAAGGGAATCCAATAGCGTCGACTATGACGTTAAAATGCGAATATGCCATGTTAATGGAAAACATCTGTCGCAGAAACGACACGAGTGGGCGCTGGCTCCTGCCGCCAGACCACCCCCAAGCCCCAAGGCCCTGATTTAACGGCAATTCTTGTAAAGCCAAAGCCATTCGGGCCGCGGCGGAATTCCGGCACCTAATTCGAGAACGCATGAACGCCCACGTCGCCACCACCAGCCAGAACGCGCTCAATGCCGACGCCATCGTGCAAAGCGCGCGTACCGTGATCGCCACCGAGGCTGCGACCATTCGCGCCCTGGAGCCGCGAATCGGGACGGAATTCGTGGACGCCTGCCGTCTGATCCTGGGCTGCGCCGGTCGCGTGGTGGTCACGGGCATGGGCAAGTCCGGGCACGTGGCGCGCAAGATCGCGGCCACGCTGGCCTCCACCGGCACACCGGCGTTCTTTGTCCATCCGGGTGAGGCCAGCCATGGCGACCTGGGCATGATCCTGCCGCAGGACGTGGTGCTGGCCCTGTCCAACTCCGGCGAGACGGACGAAGTGTTGTTTATCCTGCCGGTGATCAAGCGCCAGGGCATTCCCCTGATCGCCATCACGGGTAATACCCACTCATCGCTGGCAGACCAGGCCACCGTGCACCTGGACGCAAGCATTGCCGCCGAGGCCTGCCCACTGGGCCTGGCCCCCACCGCCAGCACTACCGCGGCACTGGTCATGGGCGACGCACTGGCCATTGCGCTGCTGGAAGCACGCGGCTTCACCTCCGAGGACTTTGCCCGCTCGCATCCGGCCGGCAGCCTGGGTCGTCGCCTGCTGCTGCATATCAGCGACGTGATGCACACCGGCGAGGGCATCCCCGCGGTGGCGCCCGATGCCTCATTGACCCAGGCGCTGATGGAAATGACCCGCAAGCACCTGGGCATGACCGCGGTGATCGACGCCGACCGGCACCTGCTTGGCGTATTCACCGACGGCGACCTGCGCCGCGCGCTGGACGACGACGGCATCGACCTTCGCGGTGCGACGGTCGCCGAACTGATGACCCGCGGCCCCAAGACCATCGGGGCCGACAAGCTGGCCATTGAAGCGGCGCAGTTGATGGAAAAGCACCAGATCCATGCCCTGCTGGTGGTCAACGATCAGCAACAGGTGGTGGGTGCGCTTAACATTCACGATCTGCTCCGCGCGCGTGTGGTCTGATCGCGCGGTTCGGCCGTTATCGTTCACTTCGCCCCTTCGCGTACACCGTCCGGCACGCCCGACGTTTGACGGTATCGCCCTCCCGCCCTCTGCCGACCTCGCCCATGTATCTGGCTGACATCCCTGCTGACGTACTCGCCCGTGCCGCCAAGATCCGCCTCGTCGTATTCGACGTGGACGGCACGCTTACCGATGGTCGCCTCTGGTACGCCGAAGACGGCCACGAAACCAAGGTGTTCCACGTCCATGACGGTCTCGGCCTGAAGCTGCTGATGGGCAGCGGCGTGCAGGTGGCCATCGTATCGGCACGCATCAGCCACCCGGTGGCATTGCGCGCGGAAGAACTGGACATTGCCCACGTCTACCAGGGCCAGGGCGACAAGCGCGCCTGCCTCGAGCAGTTGCTCGAAGCGCTCCAGCTGACGCCCGACCAGGCGGCCTTCGTAGGTGACGACCTGCCCGACCTGCCGCCGATGCGCATGGTCGGCCTGGCCGTTGCGGTGGCCAACGCGCACCCGTGGGTGGTCGAGCAGGCGCACTGGCACACCCGCCTGGCCGGCGGCCACGGCGCCGCTCGCGAGGTCTGCGACGTGATCTTGCACGCGCAAGGCAAGACCGAAGCCGAAAAGGAGCGCTGGCGGTGAATTTGCGCAAATACCTGCGCGACCGCGGCGTACCGGTGGCCATCGTACTGGTCGGCCTGGCGACGGGCGCGGCACAAATGCTGTACTGGTGGCTGGCGCCGGCGCCCAAGGTCAACGACTTTGTCGGTCCGCCGCGCTCAGGCTACACCCTCACCAATTTCAAGCTGTGGTCCTACGACGTGGATGGCCTGCCCGCTTTCAGCATGGTCGCCCCGCACCTGGAGCGCCGCGAGAACGACGAGTCGCTGTACATCAACACCCCGGACTTCGAAATGCCCTCAAAGCAGCCCGGGGTGCCACCCTGGCTGGGCAAGTCGCTGTATGCATGGGTCGATAAGAGTGGCACGCTGTTGAAGCTGCAGGGTCCGGTGGACATGCACCGTGCGGCCTTCTGCGCGACGGCTGCGGCGGAAATGCACACCTCGGACGTCACCGCGTGGCCCAAGGAAAACCGCATGGTGACGGCGGCTCCCGCACACATGGTGCAAGGCGACAGTAAACTTAGCGGGGTGGGCATGCGTGCCAACCTCAACACCAATCATCTGGAGCTGTTCGATGAAAGCCACGGCACGTTTCCGCCGCGCAAGTCCCAAGCTGGTGTTCAGCCTGCTATCCCTGTGGCTCTTCGCACTGCAGCCTGCCCTGGCTAAGCAGGACGATCGCAACCAGCCGATGAACTTCGCGTCCAAGACAGTGGACGGCTACAACGCTCCCAACACCATCACGACGTTGACGGGCAATGTGGTGGCCACCCAGGGCACCATGAAGCTCACCGGTGACATCGCGAAGCTGTACCTGGATGCAGGACACCCAGGTGGCTCGTGCCCTGGTGACCGGCAACCCGGCGCACATCGAACAGTTGGACGACGCCAACAATCTGATGCAGGGCGACGCTGCCCAGCTCGATTACGACAACATCAATGGCATTGCCGTGCTCACCGGCAACGCCGTGGTGCGTCAACAGGGTCGTGGCGAGTTCCATGGCGACAAGCTCACCTACAACACCAATACCGCGCTGATCACCGGCCAGGCCGGCGGCGACGGTCTGGTGCACGGCGTGATTCTGCCCAAGCCGAAGCCTGGCACGCCGGGTGCGCCCGCGGCGGCCCCGGCCAAGCCGGCAACACCGCGACCAGACGCCGGCCAAGCCGACCACCACGCCGGCGACGCCCACCAAGCCGGCAGCCACGCCGGCCGGGAACCAGTAATCGATGCTTTCCGCTGAAGGTCTGCAAAAGAGTTTCAAGGCACGCAAAGTCGTACGCGATTTCGCCTTCTCGATTCGCGAAGGCGAAGTGGTTGGACTGCTCGGCCCCAACGGCGCCGGCAAGACCACCTGCTTCTACATGGTGGTGGGCCTGATCGAAGCCGACGCCGGCATCATCAAGCTCGACAAGCAGGACATCACCGGCCTGCCGATGCACCTGCGCGCCAAGCTGGGCATCGGCTACCTGCCCCAGGAAGCTTCGGTGTTCCGTCGTCTGAGCGTGGCCGACAACATCATGGCCGTGCTGGAACTGCGCGAAGGCTGGGACGAGAAGCGCCGTACCAATGAGCTGGAGAGCCTGCTGGACGAGCTGAAAATCGCCCACATCGCCGATCAGAAGGGCATCAGCCTTTCCGGTGGCGAGCGCCGCCGCGTGGAGATCGCCCGCGCCCTGGCCGCCCATCCGCGCTACATGCTGCTGGACGAACCGTTCGCTGGCGTGGATCCCATTTCGGTGGGTGAAATCCAGCGCATCGTGCGCCACCTCAAGGAACGTGGCATCGGCGTACTCATCACCGACCATAACGTGCGCGAGACGTTGGGCATCTGCGACCGCGCCTATATCCTCAACGACGGTGAAGTGTTGTCGCGCGGCACGCCTGCGCACATCCTTGCCGATGAAAAGGTGCGCGAGGTCTACCTGGGTCGTGAATTCCGCCTGTAACAGTACGGCTACAGCGATAAACCAGAGGTAGTACGCGATTCCGCCTTTGACCTATGGCCGACCCTCCGGCCAAGCGTTAGGATGCCGTTCAAGCTCATCCGACACGCTGGTATGAAACCCGGACTGCAGTTTCGACTCAATCAACAGCTCACGCTGACTCCTCAGCTGCAGCAGGCTATTCGCCTGTTGCAGTTGTCGCAGCTCGAGCTTGAGGCCGAGTTGCGTCAGATTGCCGAAAGCAATCCATTGCTGGAGTTTTCCGAGGACAATCCGGAAGACATCGACGGCGATGAGCGCGAGCCCATCGAGCCACCGCTGCCGAGCAGCAGTTCCAGCACAAGCACCAACGACACGGTCGATGACGCCGAGGCGCCGGACTGGAGCGATAGCGGCAGCGAAGACCCCATCGATTTCTCCAGCAGCGGCAATGGCACCCGCAACGGTAGCAATACCGACGAAGATGGCTTCGAGCCGCAGAGCGCTGCGCAGGAGACCCTGCAGGAACACTTGCTGTGGCAGCTCAACCTCACGCACATGAGTGTGCGCGAGCGCACCATTGCCACGGTGCTGATCGACGCACTCAATGCCGACGGCTATCTCACCGAGAGCATGGAGTCGCTGATCGTCGCGTTACCCGCCGACCTCAAGGCCAGCGCCGCCGAAGTGGAAACCGTGCGGCGCATGCTGCAGCGGTTCGACCCAACCGGTGTTGCCAGTTTCGATTTGCGTGACTGCCTGCGCGTGCAGCTGGAACAGTTCGATCCCCAGTTGCCGCAACGCGAACTGGCAATGCGCATTGTCGATGCCGAACTGGAATTGCTGGCCCGCAATGACATCGCCAGGCTCGCGCGCAAACTGCGCACCACCGAAGACGACGCCGCTGCTGCGGCCGTGCTGATCCGTAGCCTCGATCCACGTCCCGGCGCGGCACTCGACGTCACGCCGGTGGAATACGTGGCACCGGACGTCTACGCACGCAAGGACGCCGGTCGCTGGCGCGTCAGCCTCAATCCGGACTGCCAGCCGCGCTTGGGACTCAACCAGCATTACTGCGGTCTTATCGCGCAGGCACGCGGCACCGATGCCAGCTGGATGCGCGGCCAATTGCAGGAAGCGCGCTGGCTGATCAAGAGCCTGGAGTCGCGCGCGGAAACCCTGCTCAAGGTGGCCGAGGCCATCGTGCGCCGACAGAGCGCGTTCCTCGACTACGGCCCCGAAGCCATGCACCCATTGGTGTTGCGCGAAGTGGCCGAAGAAGTGGGTATGCATGAATCGACCATTTCACGCGTTACCACGCGCAAATACATTCACACACCGCGCGGCACCTTCGAGCTGAAGCATTTCTTCTCCAGCGGCGTCTCCACCGAGGATGGTGGCAGCGCTTCGGCCACCGCCATTCAGGCCATGCTACGCAAGCTGGTCGATGCCGAGGATGCGCGCAAGCCGCTGTCCGACCAGGCTATCGCCGAGGAACTGCATCGCAAGGGTATTCAGGTAGCCCGCCGCACGGTGGCCAAGTACCGCGAAGCCATGCGTATTCCCAGTTCCAGCGAGCGCCAGCGCGCCGGTTGATCGCTACGCGCCATTGGCTCTCCCCTGCTGCGACACAACGCCCCGGGAACTTGCCGGCCGAAAAGCCGTCCTCATACTGGGAGGGCGTTCCTTCCGAAGGAAACCTGTCATGTTCACGGCGTGAAGGTTTGCATAACGCAGCCGATAAACCAGAAGAGCATAGTGAACACCCAGCCTTCGGCGAGGAGTCCTGAACACTCATCCTGACAACCCTGGATTTTCGAAGGTGTGTCGGCCACGGTCACGCGACCGGCGCATCGACCCTAGCCGCGCCAGCGGCAAGCACCAGAGGAGGCGCAACATGCAAGTTCAGCTCAGCGGCCAACAGATCGAGATCACCCCGGCCCTTCGGGATCATGTGAACAGTCGACTGGACCGCCTCACCCGCCTCGACGACAGAATACTCAGCCTCAGCATCGTGCTTTCCGTCAACAAGCTTCAGCAACGCGCCGAAGGTACGCTCGCCGTATCGGGTGCCACCCAGCATGCCGAAGCCCTCGAGGCCGACATGTACGTCTCCATCGATGTCCTGTTCGACAAACTGGTCACCCAGCTGCGCAAGCATCGCGAGAAGATCTGCGACAAGCACCAGCGCGACGTGCGCCAAGAGCGCCAATACGGCTGACCAGCCCGGCCCGCCCTCCCCAGGGCGGGCCGTTTCCCCCTCCGGTTTCAAGCTTCCAGGGCGCCGGCCAGTGTGAACTGGCACAATGTCCATGTAGCTGCACGGGCTTAGACGCCCCCAACCCCGCAGCGCAAAGGACTTGGCTTGGATCGGCTGACCGCCCGACAACTCTACGATGGTGTCCACGAGCGCATGGCGCTGCGCTGGGTTTCAGGCATGCGCGGCGAATCGCGGGTGCTCGAACAGGCTGCGACCACCACCCGCCGCCCGTCGCTGATCGGCTACCTCAACGTCATCTATCCCAACAAGATCCAGATCATCGGCACGGAAGAGCTGAACTTCCTCGATGGGCTGGATTCGCGCCAGCGCTGGGAGGCGATCAACAAGATCGCGGCCTACCAGCCGGTAGCCATCATCGTCACCAAAGACCAGGCCATTCCCACCGACTTGCGTGAGGTGGCCGAGGAAACCAACACGCCGTTGTGGATCAGCTCCAAGCGCGGCCACGAGCTGCTGACCTGGATGCAGTACTACCTGGCGCGTATGTTGGCACCCAAGATCACGCTGCATGGCGTGTTTCTGGAAGTGTTTTCCATTGGCGTGCTAATCACCGGCGAATCGGGCTCGGGCAAGAGCGAGCTGGCGCTGGAACTGATCAGCCGCGGCCATCGCCTGGTGGCCGACGATGCCACCGAGTTCACCCTGATCGCCCCGGACGTGATTGACGGCACCTGCCCCGAGCTGCTGCAGGACTTGCTGGAAGTGCGCGGCCTGGGCGTGCTCAATGTACGCGAGATGTTTGGCCACACGGCAGTAAAGCCGTCCAAATACCTGCGCCTGGTGGTGCACCTGAAACCGCTGCGCGAAGGCGAGGATACCGACGGCCTCACGCGCCTGACTGGCGATATCGGCCACCGCGAAATCTTCGAGGTGCAGGTGCCGATGATCACCATTCCGGTGGCTCCCGGCCGCAACCTTGCGGTGCTGGTGGAAGCGGCGGTGCGCAACCACGTACTCAAGAGCAAGGGTATCGACCCGGCCCAGACCTTTATCGACCGCCAGGCGCATCAGATGCGCCGGCTGCCTCCGTGGTGACCCATGAGCAACACGACAACCGTCCCGACCATCCATCATCCTGAGGCGATCCACCTGATCGTGCTCACCGGCATGTCCGGTGGCGGCAAGACGGTGGCATTGCGCGCGCTGGAAGACCTGGAGTTCTACTGCGTCGACAACCTGCCCACTGCCCTGCTGCCGCAACTGGTGGCGGCGGTGAGCCGAGGTACCGAGGGACGTCGCCGCAACGTCGCGGTGGGTGTGGACGTGCGCAATCCCGAGGAAGACCTGCAGCGCATGCCGGCCGTACTGTCCGAGCTGGCTGCGGCTGGTGTGCATGCGCACCTGATTTTTCTGGACTGCCGCGACGATGTGCTGATCAAGCGCTATTCGGAAACACGCCGGCGCCACCCGTTGTCGGCCGGCGGCCTGTCACTGGCCGATGCCATCGCCGAGGAACGTCGCGTACTGCGCCCGCTCTCCTCGATCGCCGACAAGGTGATCGATTCCAGCGACATGAACGTGCACCAGTTGCGTCGACTGATCGCCACCGGCTACGCCGAGGCCACCGATGGGCTGACCCTGATGTTCCAGTCGTTCGCCTTCCGGCGCGGCCTGCCGCTGGATGCGGATTTCGTGTTCGACGCACGCTGCCTGCCCAACCCGCACTGGGACCCCACCCTTCGCCCGTTGTCGGGCAAGGACGGCCCGGTGCGCGATTACCTGGAGTCGCAGCCGCTGGTTACTGAGTATTTCGCCGATACTGCGCGCTGGCTGGACGCCTGGCTGCCGCGTTTCGAAGCGGACGACCGCAGCTATGTCACCATTTCCATCGGCTGCACAGGGGGACGACACCGCTCGGTGTACCTCGTGGAGAAGCTGGCGGCCCATTACCGCGCGCTGCGTAGCGGCGTGCTTACCTTCCATCGTGAACTTGAGTGATTGCCATGCTGTCGATGTCCCTGAACCGGAATGGCACGCCGTCGTGAGCGTCGGTGTATTGCTGATGACGCACGAGGCGGTGGGCAAGGCGCTGATCTCAGCGGCCCACCACGTGCTACCCAAGCTGCCTCTGAAAGTGGAGGCGGTGGAGATTCCGCCTGAGGCCGACCCGGACGTGATGCGCATGCTCACTGCCCTGCATGCCCGCGGACTCGACCAGGGCGAAGGGGTGCTGGTGCTGGCCGACCTGTACGGCGCCACGCCATGCAATATCGGGCTCTCACTGAGCGAGCTGGGAGTTCGTTTGCGCTGCGTCTCGGGGCTCAACCTCCCGATGCTGCTGCGGGTGCTCAACTACGCTGAAAAATCATTGGACGAATTGGCTGAAATCGCTGCCAGCGGTGGACGCGGGGGAATCTTCATCGATCATGCTTGAACAAGAAATAGTCGTTTCGAACAAGCTGGGCCTGCATGCCCGCGCCTCGGCCAAGCTGGTGCAACTGGTGCAGGGATTCAAATCGACGGTTTGGCTGGTCAGCAAGGGCCGCGAAGTCAACGCGCAGAGCATCATGGGCGTCATGATGCTTGCAGCGGGTATTGGCACGGCGCTGACCGTGCGTGCCGAAGGACCGGATGAAGAATCCGCCATCGCCGCCGTGGTGGCGCTGTTCAATCGCAAGTTCGACGAAGGAGCCTGAGTGCGAAAAGTTCTCGCTAGAACGCAGCGCCTTGAGGCCGTGTTCACGGCCCGGTGGGCTGCGTCGTGCGATCTTTTCACAGCGGGGTTCGAAGCGTTGGCCGGATGCCGACGTCAACAGCGGCACGGCAGGCCGCTTCACCACGGAAGGCGCGCATGAGACTCATATTGACCGGCACCACGGCAGCGAAAGGCATGGCCCTTGGCCGTGCCCGCCTGGTCCAGCCCAGCCGCTACCTAGTCGATACCCGTCCGCTCGCCGAAGACGAGGTGGAGAGCGAGCTGGCGCGCCTGCATCGCGCGCTGGAAACCGCGCGGCAGGAGTTGCGCGAGCTGCGCGGCAAACTGCACGGTGCACTGGCGCGTGAGGTCAACGAATTCATCGACGCCCACAGCCTGCTGCTGGACGACCCGGAGTTGCTGCGCGGCCTGGACGACCTGGTGCGCATCGGTCACTACCGTCCGGGCGCGGCGCTGAAAAAGCAGCGCGATCGCCTCGCTGCGGTATTCGAGGCGATGGACGACCCTTACCTGCGCTCGCGCAAGGAAGACGTCGACCAGGTCATCAGCCGCGTCATTTCCGCCCTGCAGCGCCAGACCAGCCGCGAAGAACGCAAGCTGGCAGCGCGCGTGGGCGAAATCCTCATTGCCGACACCATCGCTCCGGCCGATATGGCTCACCTGGCAGGCAGCGGTCTGCTTGGCGTGGTGGCCAGTTCGGGCAGTGCGTATTCGCATAGCGCGATTCTTGCCCGCAGCCTGGACCTGCCGATGCTGGTGGGTGCTCGCGATGCCTTGTCGAGCATTCACGATGACGACCTGATTCTGCTCGATGCCGAGCGCGGCGAGGCCGTGGTGCACCCCACCGCACAAGACCTGGCCCACTACCGCGCCTGGCAGCGCGAGGCGGCGCAAGAGGGCCGGCGTCTGGCCACGCTGGCCAATGCGCCGACGCGCACGCGCGATGGCGTGGATATCCGCCTGTTCGCCAACGCGGAAATGCCGCCGGACATTGCCATGGCGCGCGCACGCGGTGCCGATGGCGTCGGCCTGTATCGCACCGAATTCCTGTTCCTGCGGCAGAAAGGCCTGCCCAGCGAAGACGAACAATTCATTGCCTACCGTGACCTGGTGCTAGGCATGGGTGGCCTGCCGGTCACCATCCGCACGCTGGATCTGGGCGCCGACAAGGCCGATGCCGCGGGCCTGGTACTGCGCGGCGAGGACAACCCCGCACTGGGCGTGCGTGGCGTGCGTCTGTCGCTGCGTTATCCGGCGGTATTCAGCACGCAGATTCGCGCGATTCTGCGCGCCGCCTGCTACGGCCCGGTACGCGTGCTGGTACCGATGGTGACCCAGCCCGACGAACTCATTGCCGTGCGCACACTGTTCAAGCTGGCGCGACAGGAACTCAAGCGCGAGAACGTCGACCTGCCGGAAAAGCTTGCGCTGGGCGCGATGGTCGAGGTGCCCGCCGCCGCCATCAACGTGCGCGCGCTGCTGGAACACGCCGACTTCCTGGCCATCGGCACCAATGATCTGGCCCAGTATGTATTGGCCGCCGATCGTGGTAACGACGCGCTGGAGAACATCTACAACCCGCTGCAACCCGCGCTGCTGCGACTGCTTTCCTACGTGATTGCCGAAGGTCGCCGCGCGAAGAAGCCGGTAAGCCTGTGTGGCGAGATTGGCGGCGACATCAACTTCACCTCGCTGCTGCTGGCGCTCGGCCTATGCGAGTTCAGCATGCATCCGAGCCAGCTGCTGCACGTGCGTGACCGCCTGGCTACGCTCGATCATGGGGTGCTTCGTGCGCAAGCCTCGCGCATTCTGCGTGCCCGGACGCATGAGGAAGCCGAGGCGCTGCTGGCAAGCATTACCGCTTGACCCTCGGCTCTTTGTCGGAGCGCACCCTGTGCGCGACCGCAGAGCTTCGCCGATACCGCTCCGTAGGTCTGTCGCGCACAGGGTGCGCTCCTACAGGAGGAACACGAGGTGCCCTCGCTGTCCACGAGAACTTCTCGACAGCGCCTCGGGCCTAACGCTGGCAGATCTTTGTAGGAGCGCACCCTGTGCGCGACCGCAGAGCTTCGCCGATACCGCTCCATAGGTCTGTCGCGCACAGCGTGCGCTCCTACAGAAGGAACACGAGGTGCCCTCGCTGTCCACGAGAACTTCTCGACAGCGCCTCGGGCCTGACGCTGGCAGATCTTTGTAGGAGCGCACCCTGTGCGCGACCGCAGAGCTTCGCCGATACCGCTCCGTAGGTCTGTCGCGCACAGGGTGCGCTCCTACAGAAGGGCGGTCGTCTTCCGGAAAAATCAGCTGCGCTCGCTATCCGCCAGGAACGCCTCGATCAAGGTGCCGCGATAGCGCTGCCGGTGTAGCAATAGCGACAACTTGCGTTTCAGGTCGAGAAACGGTGTCTTGAGCACGCTCAGGCGCCCCGCGCCCACGGCATCCGTCACCGCCACCTCAGGCAGGCAGGCGATGCCCAGGCCGGCGATCACCGCCTGCTTGATCGCCTCAGCCTGATCCAGCTCCAGCACCGTCTCGCCCATTGGCAGGTTGGACAACGCCCGTTCGCTCAGGCTGCGCGTAGCCGAGCCGGGTTCGCGCAATACCCAGCGCGCACCCGCGAAATCGTCAGGTTGCAGGCGCCGCTTGCGTGCCAATGGGTGATCGGGCGAGGCGCACACCACCAGTGCGTCGTCGCGCCAGGGCCGCACTTCCAGCGAAGGATGCGCCACCGGGCCTTCGACACAACCCAGCTCCAGCGCGTGATCAAGCATGGCAGCGACAATCTCGGCCGTATTGGAGACGCGCAGGCGGACGGACACGTGGGGATGGGCTCGCACAAAATTTCCCAGCAACTCTCCCACCCGATAATTGCCCACCGTATTGCTGGCCCCCACGCGCAATTCACCGCCCAATTCCTCGGCGCTGCCACTGCCGATACGGCCAAACTCGGCGTAGCGCTCCAGCAGCTCCTGCGCCAGCGGCAATAGTTCGCGCCCACGGGTATTCAGACGCAGGCGGCCGCGTTCGCGTGCGAAGACCGGGCCGTCCAGCTGCCGTTCCATCTCGGCCAGCGCCATGCTGGCCGCCGGCTGGGTGAGGTGCAGCGTTTCGGCGGCGGCGCGCACGCTGCCCAGTCGCGCGATCTGCACGAACACCTCGAGCTGACGAGGGCTGATATTGATCATCAGCAGATCTTATTACATGAATCAATAATTCAAAATTTTCTTGATGAACCCCGCGGCGGACAATAGCGCCATCGCAGGAGAACGCCATGAATGCCACCACCGCCGTCGCCGCCCCGCCCACCCTTCACCAGCGCCTGCCTGGCTTGCTGCTGGCGGTGCTTATTGCCCTGGTGGCGCTGGGATTGGGGCGTGTTGCGCCGCTGATTGGCGGCCCGGTGTTTGGCATTGTGCTGGGCATTGTGGTGCGCAACACGATATCGCCGGGTGGCACCTATACGCCGGGCATCCAGTTCGCCGGCAAGCAGGTGCTGCAGTGGTCGATCATTGCGCTGGGCTTCGGCCTCAGCCTCAACCAGGTCGCCAAGACAGGGCTCGAATCGCTGTCGGTAACCTTGGTGACCATGACCGTGGCCTTCCTCACGGCGTGGGCGCTGGGTCGAATGCTGGGCGTACACGACAAGCTGAAGATTCTCATTGGCGTGGGCACGGCCATCTGCGGCGGTTCGGCGATTGCCGCGGTGACGCCAATCATCAAGCCCGATGACCACGACACCGCTTTCGCCATCTCCACCATCTTCCTGTTCAACCTCGTGGCGGTGCTGTTGTTCCCACTGCTTGGCCATCTGCTGCACCTTTCCGACCTGGGCTTTGGCCTGTGGGCCGGTACCGCCATCAACGACACGTCCTCGGTGGTGGCCGCGGGCTACAGCTTCAGCAAGGAAGCCGGTGACTACGCCACCATCGTCAAGCTGACCCGCGCCACGCTGATCATTCCCGTTTGCCTGGTGCTTGCCTTCGCCACGGCGTGGAAACAGAAGAAACAGGGCGCCAGCGATTTCAGCCTGCGCCGTATCTTCCCCTGGTTCATCCTGTGGTTCCTGGTGGCCTCAGCGGTGCGCACGATGGGCCTGGTACCGGTAGCGATCCAGCCGGCGCTGCATATGGCGGCGGAGTTTTTGATCATCGTGGCGCTCACTGCCATCGGCCTCTCGGCCAACCTGCGCCGCATGGCTTCCACCGGTGCCCGCCCCATCCTGCTCGGCCTGGGTGTATGGGCAGCCGTATCGATAAGCAGTCTGGTGGTGCAATTGGTGATCGGGCAGCTTTGAGGAAAACGCTTTAGGCTTGGGCTTGGGCTCACCATCGCGAACGGACATGCTTATCCAAGGCCAGTGCCACTGCGGAAATATTGCCTTCTCCCTTAGCTGGGAGCCTGACCCCACCGACATACCCGCGCGTGCCTGTGATTGCTCTTTCTGCACCAGGCACGGCGGCGTTTGGACGTCCAACCCGGGTAGCTCACTGCAGATCGCCGTCAAGGATGCATCGCTACTGTCGCGATATGCGTTTGGCACGAAAACCGCGGATTTCCTGACCTGTGCGCGTTGCGGCGTGGTGCCGGTAGTCACCAGCGAAATCGATGGCCGCGTTTACGCGGTGGTCAATGTCAATACGTTCGGCAACGTTGATCCTTCGCTGATCCGGCACAGCTCCAGAAGCTTCGGCAACGAAGACGCCGCATCGAGGCTCGCGCGCCGAAAGCTTTACTGGATCGCCGATGTGACCTACGTAGAAGCCGTGGCCTGACGGCAAGCGCGATTCACTCCGCAAACTGCCGCAGGATGGTCACCGCACCGGCGATGTTGGCGGCCAGCGCGGCAGGTAGCCCATGGCGACGAAGGATATAGTCCGGCGAATTGCAGGCCGCCCAGGTAATACCCTGCTCGTCTTCCCACAGCAGGGCCTTGAGCGGAAGGTCCAGCCCCGCCACCGGCTCGGCCTGCATCAGCGGCGTTCCTGCCTTGGGGTTGCCAAAGATAAGCATCTGCTCCGGCCGCATCTTCAGCCCTGCGCGCGCGGCATCCCCGCTGAAATCGATGCGCGCGAAGATGGTGATGTCATGCGCATGCAGAATCTGCTCCAGCTTCTCCGCCGCGTCCGCCACGCTATAGGCGACCCGGAACCGGATGATGTCCTGGTCGGTTTGCTCGCTTGTCATGGTTCGTCGCCCAAGGTCTTGTGACTCATCAGATGATCCATCCGCCGCCGTTAATCCGATGCATGCACGCTGGGTGCTTGCCCCCTCGGGTTCCCTGCCACATGCTTGATCGCTCGGCTCCGCCGGCCGAGCCACCAAGTGACGGGATGAGCCATGCCGCCAGAACTGTTCCATGTCGAAGAACCCACCCAGGACGATCGAGCCGCCATCGCCGCGCCGCTCGTTGTGTACAACCTGGCAAAGGGCCCGCCGCCCGAGGCGCGCCCCCTGGCCATTCTCTTGCGTGACGATCAAGGCGTTGCGGCAGGAGGCCTATGGGGCAAGACGGTATACGACTGGCTCTATGTCGAGCTGCTTTCCGTGCCTGAGAGCATGCGCGGACAACATCTGGGCGCCGATCTCATGCAGCGCGCCGAAGCGATTGCTCGCCAACGCGGCTGTGTCGGCGCGTGGCTGGACACCTTCGCATTCCAGGCGCGCGCCTTCTACGAAAAGCTGGGTTACCAAACCTTTGGCGAGCTGGCCGATCATCCGCGGGGGAGCGCGCGTTATTTCCTGATGAAGCGCTTTTCCTGAGCCATCTGCGACCGAGCCTGTTTCAACGCCGTCACTTCCACGGCACCGAAGCGAGCAATTCCGACAGCCCCAGCCACAGCAACTGCATGCCGATGCAGAAGATCACGAAGGCAAACAGGCGCATGGCGATCTTGGTGCCGACGGTACCCAGCAGGCGTTCCAGGTCGCCCGCGAAACGCACGCAGACATAGATGCTTGCGCAGAGCGCAACCAGCGCCGCGCCGACACCGCCGATATGGCCCGGAGAAAGGCCCTCGCGAGGTGACCCGGTTCCCAGTGCGATCGCCACGGCAATCGAGCCGGGCCCTACGGTCAACGGCATGGTCAACGGATAGAAGGCCTTGGCGGCAAGCGATCCGGTGCGGCGGTGGGCATCGATGGCTTGCGCCTCATCGTCGCTGTCATCGTCATCGGGCTTTTGCAGCAGGTTCCAGCCCGCCGTGCCAATGATGATGCCGCCCGCCACACGCAGCACCGGTATGGAGATGCCGAAGAAGGTCAGCACGTAGGCGCCGATCAACAATGATCCGAGCAGGATGGCGAAGCTGTTGGTGGTGATGCGCCACGCCAAATCGGTGCGTTCTGCCGGCGTGGCATTGGGAAACAGGCTGAGCACGATGAGTGCCGAGGCTGGCGGGTTGATGATGGGAAACAGCCCGGTGACCAGCAGCAGAAAGGTCTGGGTGAATTCTCTGAGCATGACGCACAGTGCTCCCGTATCAGTCCTTGCGAACACTGTGCCCGCAGCAAGCGAAGCGAACGATAGCTCATGCCTCGCTCGACACGCCCTTGGCTTCACACGTGAGTCCCGGGGCTCCGGGGTCGCGCGCAAGCGGTGTCATTGAATCGTCGCGGCGTCGATGCGCCCAGCCCTTGCCGCCTTGACCATCGCTGCATGGTCGCGCTCATTCTGGTCGGCATAGGCCACCGAGAACGAGGTGATCGCATCGGCGAAGGCGTCGCTTTTTCCAAGGTAGGCGGCAAGGATCACCGCATCACCCGATCGCAGGTGGGCGCGCGCCAGCGTATGGGCGCATAGCCGTCCGTAGCGACGCAGATTCGCCGTACTCATCAGCTCGACCTGTGGCGACACCTTGGCGTCACGTAACTGGCGGATGTAGAAGTTCCGCTTCGGACCCTGTGTCCAGCCCAGAAAGATATCGCTGGCCGATTGCATCAGCCGCTGGCCTGCCACCACGCGCTGCCCCTGGTGCGGGTACAGATTCTTGCCGATGAATGGATCGATCACCGAGGCGCGTGCTTCCTTGAACTGCAGGAACAGCGGATCGCCGGCGCCCGATACCATTAGCACGATGCCGCAATAGGTGCCCACGCTACCCACGCCGACGACTTTGACGGCGGCATCCGCCGTCGCGAAGCGATCCAGCAGTACGCGCCGCTCCGGTGCCAACGAACTACGATAGTCCATGAACGCAGCGGCCCGTTCGTCCTTGGACACGTCATCCAGCAACGAGGGGTCGTGATAGATCAGGGGTGGCTCATCCTGGATACGTACTGGTGAGCCGCCAGCCACCGTGAGCTTGACGAACTCCTTGGTATGAGCCGTGTGCTCCATCGCCTTGCGCACGCTCTTGGAGGCTAGCTTCTTCATCTGCGCGTCCTGCATGCGATCGATCACCGCCTGCAAGTCGATATGGTCGTACCACGCATCGAGCAGCGGCATCGCTGCGTACTCGACCACATGCTCGCGATACGCGGTCGCAGCGTTCCACGCAATGTCCCGCGCGTCGTCGGCCGAGAATCCGTTTGCCCGCGCGGCGACCACCAGGCTCGCACACAAACGCTTGACGTCCCATTCCCAGGGACCAATGGTGGTTTCGTCAAAATCGTTGATGTCGAATACCAGCTTGCGCTCGGGTGTGGCGAAACCGCCGAAGTTCACCAGGTGGGCATCGCCGCAGATCTGCAGGTGCAGGCCCGTACCCGCAGTGGTCGACAAGTCGCTGGCCATGATGGCCGCGCCACCCCGATAGAACGCAAAGGGCGAGGCCATCATGCGGCCATAGCGAATGGGCACCAGCGACTCGACGCGGCCTTTCGACGTTTCGATAAGGATATCGATCGGATCGGGTCGATGCTTGCTGGCCCTCCAGCCGCCCAGCACCCGTCGCGAACACTTGTCACGTATGGCCTTGGCCATGGCCTGCCGCTCTTTCACGCTCAGTTGAAACGTCTCCTGCGAGAGCGGCGGAAGATCGGTTGCCGATGGCGGCTCGTTGGGCGCAGGCTTGCCCTTGGGCGCCGGCGGCTGTGCTGCCTCGGATGCTTTTTGCTCGACTGTCGTGGACATAGGTGGCCCCTGATCGAGATGGGACATCGACCGTCACGCTCGAACCGGTCGACCGGTTCCACATTTGACACCCGGCGTACGTGAAGGAAAACCGTAGAACTACCGTGAAAGGCGTGAAGCCCCGCCCTGGCAGGCCGAGCCGGGAACTCAGGCCTTGCCTTGCTCCACCAGGGTGAGCGCCACCTTGTCGCGCAGGTACACCGGCAGCGCGTGCTCGGGCGCGCTGGCACGCCCGGCCTTAAATTCACCCGCGGCCAGCTCGGCGACGTGGCGGGCCTGCGGGTAACGTGTTCCGTCCGCGGAACGCAGCTCGCCGGTGAGGCGACCTCGCAGCACGTCGGCATACGTGGCCCACCCGGTGCCGACCACATGCCAGGCGCCGGCCGGCGGCAGGGTTAACGATTCAGGCGTACAGACGCGCTCACCATCCAGTGCGACCAGGCCACCGTTGTCGTCGCGGCGAAAGCTCGCCGCATAGATTTCACCCATGCGTGCATCGATCACCGCGAGAATGCAGGCGTCGTCTTCCGGGGCCTCCAATGCCAGCGCCGCCAGCGACGACACCGTGATCACCGGCACATCGAGCGCAAGCGCCATGCCCTGGGCCAACGAGATGCCGAGGCGCACGCCGGTGAATGCACCCGGCCCGCGCCCGACCGCGATGACATTCAGCGCGTGTCGCCCCAGGCCTGCCTCCGCCAGCAAGGTATCGGCCATGGGCAACACCAGCTCGGCGTGTCGACGAGGCGCAATTTCGCTGCGCGCGATCACTTCGTCGCCGTGGATCAAGGCAACGGAACAGGCTTCGGTGGCGGTTTCGATGGCGAGCAGATTCATGGTGCTTCCATGATAACGGGTGCCAGCCCTGCCGCGACGGCTGGGCTGGCGCTGATCCCGACGTTGGAGTCACGATGAGAACAACCACGAAGGCGGCTGCCGGGGCAGCACGCGGCCAAACCGCCGTGGTTTCGTGGCAAAACGAAGATCAGCTGGCCGGCGGCTGCCACAGCTCGATGCGCGTGCCTTCCGGATCCATGATCCAGCCAAAGCGACCGAATTCGCTGTCGTCGACACGGGGATCGACTTCGACGCCGGCTTCGCGCAGCTGCGCCAGCAAGCCGTCGAGGTCGTCCACGCGAAAGTTGATCATGTAGGGCTGCGTGCTCGGGGCAAAATAGGTGGTGTCCGCCGCAAAAGGCGACCACAGCGTCTTGCCCTTGCGGCTTTCGTCTTCGTCGAACGTCGCTCCGCCCCAGTCGTGCACTGGCAACCCGAGATGCTTCGCGTACCACTCGCTCAGCCCTTTTGGATCGCGGGATTTGAAGAAGATGCCGCCCAGTCCGATGACTTTTGCCATGACACGATCCTCCACGTGAGATTGCTACGCGGACGAAGACATCTCGTTCGCAAAAAAAGTCTGTACGTCGCTCAACTCGCGCGTGCGCGGCATGGCCGGCAGGCTGGCGAGAAACAGGCGTCCGTACCCTTTGCTGGTGAGTCGTGGGTCGCACAGTACCAGCACGCCCCGGTCGCGCACATCCCGGATCAGTCGGCCCGCGCCCTGTTTCAAGGCGATGACGGCACTGGGCACCTGCCAACCCATGAAGGGATTGATGCCAGCCTGCTCCAGCGCCTCCAGCCGCGCTTGCAATACCGGATCGTCCGGCGATGCAAACGGCAACTTGTCGATGACCACCACACTGAGCGCTTCGCCGGCCACGTCCACGCCTTCCCAGAAACTTGCCGCGCCCAGCAGCACGCCGTGGCCGCTGGCGCGGAATTCCTCCAGCAGTCGATGGCGCGGTGCCGTGCCCTGCACAAACAACGGCCACGGCACGCGATCGCGCAGCAAGTCGGCGGCGCGACGCAAGGCGCGGTGCGAGGTGAACAACAGGAAAGCCCGGCCATGCGATGCATGCAACACCGGCAGCACGGCATCGAGCACACGATCGGTGTAGTCGCGCACAGCAGGATCAGGCAGGCCCGCAGGCAGATAGCACAGCGCCTGGCTGGCGTAGTCGAACGGACTTTCCACATGCAACGTCTGCGGATCTTCCAGACCGAGCTGGCGTGCAAAGTGATCGAAGCTTCCCGCGACCGACAACGTTGCCGATGTATGGATCCACGCCGCCTGCGTCTGTTCGCGCATGGCCCGCAACGGTGCGGCCAGATCCAGCGGCGTGGCGTGCAACGCAAAGCCCCGCGGAAACAGCTCATACCAGCGCACGTCGCGCTCGCTGTTGCGCTCGGCGATGCGGTCCAGCCGCTCGCTCAGGTGCGCCGCGCGCTCGTGCACGTTGGCGAAACCACGCGAACGCTCGGCCTGCGAAACGAGACAGTCGGTAAGCGAAGCCAATACTTCGCGCAGCTCGTGCAACAGGTTGCCGATGTTGCCGCTGGCCTCGAGTTGATGGAACGGACCACGTTCAGGCAGCGGGTCCATCGCCAAACGCAGGTTGCGCACGGCATCCTGCAACGCCTCGACCGGCTCCAGCAACAAGCCGATGGCACCCGTGACGCCGTTGCATTCGCTCAGGCTGTCTTGCGCCAGCTCGGTCAGTTGTCGCGCGCTGATGCTCTGCGAGAAAAACTGCCCAGCCAACTCGGGTATTTGATGCGCTTCGTCGAGAATGAAGGCGTGTGCGCCAGGAAGAATCTCGCCGAAACCTTCCTGCTTGAGTGCAAGGTCGGCAAACAGCAGATGATGGTTGACCAC
Source organism: uncultured Gammaproteobacteria bacterium (assembly GCA_963783075.1). GTDB lineage: Bacteria > Pseudomonadota > Gammaproteobacteria > Xanthomonadales > Rhodanobacteraceae > Dyella. The sequence continues at coordinate 172,817 of CAWAMF010000002.1, forward strand.
CACCAGGTCGGCTTCCTGCGCTTCGCGGCGCGCCTTGACCACGTGGCAGTCGTCGTAGAACGGACATTCCACGCCCAGGCAATTTTCGGGCGTGGATGTCACCCGCGGCCACAGCGGCGACTCCTCCGGCACCTCGGCCAGCTCCATGCGATCGCCGCGCCGCGTCCGCGCGGACCAAGTGCGGATGGCGGCCAGCTGTGAAGCCTGCGCGCGATCGAAAGTGGCACCTTCGCGCACGGTCTGATCCAGCCGGTACAGGCACAGGTAATTGGCGCGCCCCTTGAGCAGCGCGGTTTTCAGCCGCGCATCCAGCACCGAGCGCACGCGCGGAAGATCGCGAAAGTACAACTGGTCCTGCAGCGCTTTGGTGCCGGTGGAGACAATCACCCGCTCGCCGGAAAGCAGCGCAGGCACCAGGTAGGCGAAGGTTTTGCCGGTGCCAGTGCCGGCTTCGGCAATCAGCGTTTCGCGCTCGGCGATGGCGTGCTGCACCGCCCGCGCCATCTCTTGCTGGGCGGCGCGCGGGGCGAAATTCGGCAGCTCGCGGGCGAAGGGGCCATCCGTACCCAGCAGCGCCGCAACATCCTCGTGATCAATCATCAGGGAAGTATCGCCGACCCGGGCGCTGGCCGCGAATGTCCTAGACTGTGGCGACCCGGCAGGAGGTGCATCCATGTCCACGCCCATCAGCGGCATCGGCCAGATCGCCATCAGCGTGAGCAACGTCGACCAGGCGCTGGCGTTCTATCGCGACATCCTCGGTCTCACCTTCCTGTTTCGCCCGGCCACCAACCTGGCTTTTCTCGACAGCGGCGGCGTGCGCCTGATGCTGTCCACGCCACAAGGCGCGGGTGCGGTCGGCGGGAATTCGATCCTGTATTTCAAGGTGACCGATATCGGCGACAGCTTCGCCGCCTTGCTCAATCGCGGCGCCGTGGGCGAGCGCGAGCCGCAGGCGACGGCAGAGCTATCGGACCACACCCTTTGGCTGGCCTTCCTGCGAGACCCGGACGGCAATTTGGTGGGCCTGATGGAAGAGCGGCGTCGAGGCGCCTAAGTGGCTGGCCGAGCCAGCCTTGCGGATTCGATCATTTTCATTTGTAGGAGCGCACCCTGTGCGCGACAAGCCTACGAAGCGGCACACCGAGGCGTCGCGGTCGCGCACAGGGTGCGCTCCTACAGGGGCCTCGTGTCGCGACCTGCTGCGCCCCTGGCAGATCCGATCATTTGTAGGAGCGCACCCTGTGCGCGACAGACCTACGATGCGAAACACCGAGGCGTCGCGGTCGCGCACAGGGTGCGCTCCTACGGGGGCTCAGTAGCGCGGCATGCCTTCCACGTGGCACTGCTGCACCGACTTGTTCGCGGTCGCCGCAGCTGCATCGTCACCCGCGTGCTGACGCAGCTCGGCAATCGTCTGCCAGTTGCGGGCGCACAGCGGGCCCAGCTTCGGACCCAGCTCCCACGAACGATGCGCCAGCTGTTCGGCGGTGGCGTAATCCTTCAGGTGGATCGCCAGCTCAGCGCGGTCCTGCAGCAGGTCCGGCGAATCGGGGCTGATCTTGATGGCCTGATCGAGCTTGCCGGCGGCGGCGGCGTACTGGCCGGTGCGGACATCGCCATCGGCTGCATCCTGCAAGGCGGCCACACCCGGGTCACGCAGCGGATGCACATCGATGACGGACTTCTCCTTTTCGCCAGCCGCGTGGATGGACGCCAGCATCTGGTCGTCGGAAACGGTGGGTCGCGTGACCTGCGCCGGTGCGCTGGGCTGGGTGCACGCAGCCAACAGCACGGCCGACAACGCGACAGGCAGGGCAGAAAGACGAAGAATGCGAGGCAGCATGATCAGTCTCGGGTAGGGGCCGTGGAAGCCGGCGCCGGGGTGCTGGTCACCGCCGCCGAAAAGATTGCCAACGTGCTGCCAGAAGCAGCCCTCGGCATCTTGCGACAGTGTACCGGCGACCACCGGCAGTTGACGCGCTCCCTCGCAGCCTTCCTCCGAACGCTTGCCGTCGGATGCATTGATCCAGGCCATCTCCAGGCCGTCGCCCGGAGCCGCCGACAACGGCCGTGTGGGCAGCTTGCGGAACAGCTCTTGCCAGGCGCGCAGGCTGCCGGTGGCACCGTACAAGCCGCTGGGCTTGTTGTCATCGCGGCCCATCCAGAACACCGCCAGATGATCGCCGGTAAAGCCGGCAAACCAGCTGTCGCGCATGTCGTTGCTGGTGCCGGTCTTGCCGGCGGCATTGAGGTACGCCAGCCCGAAGCTGCCAATGGATGCCGCCGTGCCGGTGCGTGCCACCTGCTGCATGGCCCAGGTCACCAGCCGCACCGCCGGCTGGTATTCGCCCGGACCGGTCTTCACTTCATAACGCTTGACGGTCTGGCCTTTCTCATCGACCACGCCGCGCACGGCAACCAGCGGCAAGGCATGGCCATCGGCGGCGATGTACTGATAGAGCTGGGTGGCCTGCAGCGGCGACATGTCCAGCGCACCGATCAGCAGCGACGGGCTGGGATTAACATCGGTAAGGCCGAACGATTCGAGGAAGGATTTGATCCGCGCCACACCAATGTTCATACCGAGATTGATGGTGGCCAGGTTCCACGAATGCACCAAGCCGTCGATCATCGGCACTTGGCCGTGGGAATCACCTTCGTCATTTTTGGGCGTCCACATGGTGCCATCGGGCTGACGCATGCTGATCGGCGAATCCTCCACCGGGCTGCCCAGGTTCCAGCGCTGCGGGTTGGCCAACGCCACCAGATACACCAGCGGCTTGACCAGCGAGCCGATGGGACGACGCGCATCCAGCGCACGATTGAAGCCCTGATCACCCGGCTCCTTGCTGCCGACAATGGCGAGCACTGCGCCGGTTTGCGCCTCGGTCACCACGGCCGCGGCCTGTGCCGCTTCACCGCGCTTGCCGAGGCTGTTGGCGGTGGTGGTGATGGCCTGTTCCGCATACAGCTGGGCGGCGGGATCAAGCGTGGTGAACACGCTGAGATTGCCCTGGGAAAGGGCTTCGTCGTCGAAGTCGCTGGTGATCTGCGCACGCACCAGCTGCATGAAGGCCGGGAAGCGGTTATGCGGCAGCTGCCCATTGCTGACGATGCCCAGCGGGGTCGCCTTGTAGGCAGCGCCCTGGTCAGCGCTGATCAGCCCGGTTTCCACGAATTGGTCCAGCACCAGGTTGCGGCGCGACAGCGCGCGATCGGGATAGCGGCGCGGGTCGTAGTAGCTGGGACCCTTCACCATGCCGATCAGCAAAGCCATTTCCTGCGGCTTGAGGTCTTCCATGCGGCGACCGAAGTAGAACTCCGACGCCGCGGCAAAACCATGCACCGCCTGGCTGCCCTGCTGGCCGAGGAACACCTCGTTGACGTAGGCCTCCAGGATGCGGCTCTTGTCGTAGTGCGCCTCGATCAGAATCGACATCAGCGCTTCGTTGAATTTGCGCGAGAAGTTCTGCTCACGGTCGAGGAACAGGTTGCGCACCAATTGCTGAGTCAGCGTGGAACCGCCCTGCACCGTATGACCCGCGCGCAGATTGGCGAACGAGGCGCGCAGGATGGCTGTGAGGTCGATGCCGAAGTGATGCTTGAAGTCACGATCCTCCACCGCCTGCAGTCCGCCCAGCAACAGCGGCGGCACGTCGGGCAGGCGCACGATGCGTCGTTCTTCCTGTTGCGCACCGTACAAGGTGGCGATGCGGGCCGGGTCCAGATGCGCCAGCTCCAGAGGCTTGCCGCTGCTGGCGTCCTTGACGCTGGCCACCTGCCCCTTGCCCAGTGCGACGCGGATGCGCTTGGGCAGCTCGCCACCATCGGGCCCGGCGTAACCGCGCGAGGCGATGGTGTAGGTGCTGCCGTCCTTCAGCCAGGTGCCGGCGACCTGGCCATGGCCGTCGTTGCTGTAGCCGGCAAAGGTCAGCTCCAGCTCCAGCGCTGCGGGCGTCATCGGCGTGCTGGCGGCCAGCGGCAACGGGCGGGCGTAGACGCGCGTGGGCACGGCGAACACCAGGTCGTTGAAGCGATCCTGCACACGCTTGTTCAGCACCATCGTGTACGGCAGCACAAAGCCGAACAGCAGACCCATGCAGATCCAGAACGGTATGCGCACCCAGGGCCACGCGGCGGCGGCAAACGAACGGAGACGGGTCAAGAAGGCCAAGGAGGGAGAATCCTGAACAGGAAGGCAGGGCGATCATAGGGCCTGCCGCCCGGCGGGCATCTGAACGTGGACCGCGGTTTGTGGCGCGGTCGGGGCGATGGGAGGGCTGGCGTCGGCCTATGCGGGCTCTTGTAGGAGCGCACCCTGTGCGCGATGAGCGCCACCGAAGGGGCGAAAACCGACTACTGGGGGTAACGCCATCGCGCTGCGGTCGCGCACAGGGTGCGCTCCTACGGGGAAGGTGACGCCGGGGTCCAGCAGGTAGCATCGGGCCTGAACGGCCGGGGCGAGACGCCCAACAGGCGCTGCAACTCGCTGTTGTCGGCGACTAGATCCGCCTCCAGGCGCGTCAGCGGCCCGCGCAAACGGCGAACCGCGTGGCGTCCCGTACGCAGCAGCCAGGCCGGCAGCGGTACCGGCAGCGTCGTCACCGGCAGGCTCCGTTGCACGCGGGCAAACATCTCGCCCGCGGTGAGCCGCTCGCCACCACCCAACGGCAGTACGCGCCCGGCAGACTCGGGGTGGTCGAGCGCCGCCAGCACCGCCGCGGCAATATCGTCGGCGTGCACGGGCTGGCGCAGGCCGTGCCCTGCCGGCAACGGGAACACGCGCCATTGCATCGCGCGGCGCGCGATCGGGGTGAGGCTCTTGTCCAGTCCGGCGCCGTAGATCAGCGTGGGTCGGAACACGGTCCACAAGGCGCCGATGCGCTCGCTCGCCGCGGCCAGGGCTGCCTCGCCATCGCGCAAGCTCTGCGAGATGGCGCGCTCGGCGGGCACGTCGGAGGCCTGTTTGGATTCGGCACTCATCGAACTGGTGGCAATGATGCGCGTCGACGACGACAGCTCGGCCGTGGCAAGCCACTGGGCCAAGGGCAGCAACGGCCCAAAGCTGATCACGGTCGCGGGCTGCTCGGGAAGCGACACCTCGTCCGGCAACCGGCCCTGCAGCCAGGTGACGCCCGGCGTATCGGCATGCGGCTTCCGGCTCAGCGCCAGCACGCGCTCGCCGCGCGCGCGCAGGCGCGGCAGCAGGAATCGACCAATCTGACTACTGGCTCCAAACACCAACACCGTCATGCGCGATGCCTCAGGAGCCTGGCTGCAGGCGCGCGGTCAGCGTCGCCAGGCGCGGATTGCCCGGCGCCAGCTTGCGCGCACTATCCAGCGATTGGGCTGCGCCAGCGCGGTCGCCGCCCTGCAGCTGCTGTTCGGCCTGATCCATCCAGGCGCCGGCCAGCCGCTGTCGCAACTGGCCTTGGCCGGCATCGCCCGGCGAGAGATCGCCCAGGTCCGCAAGCCGATCGTTAGCCACGCCGAGGTTGCCGCTGGCGAGTGCCTGGTTGAACTGGCTGATGGCCAGGTTGGACAGGGTTTCCAGGCCATGACGGGCCGCTTCGTTGTTGCCATCTATCGCCAGCGCCTGCCGATAGAGGTCGTATGCGCTGTCGCCGGGCGGCAGCATGATCTTGCCTGCGCGAGCGGCGGCATCAGCGCGCTGGATGGTGCGGGCAAGTTCGGCGCTCTGCTGCGGCGTGAGCACCGGATGCTGCATCGCATCGCCATTGTCCGTTGCGATATCGCCAGCAACCTGGGCCGCTGCGGTTTTGTGTGCATCGCCCATGCGGGCCCGCGCCGCGGCCAATTCAGCCGAGCGTGGCGCGAGGTCGGCCGCCTGGTCGAGCAGCTTGCGGGCATGTGCGGCGTCGCCAGCATCCAGCGCCGCATTGGCCTGCACGATCAGCGCCTGCGCCACTTGGCCAAGGCCGGCCTTGGCATCGGCATTGTCGGGGTCGATGGCCAACGCGGCCTTGAAATAAGCGAGCGCCGTATCGTCGCCGGCACCGGCAATGCGGCCCGCACGCAGGGCGTCCTGGCCCTGCTTGACGGCGTCGATGAGGGCGCCGTTATCCTGCTGGTCCGCCTGCACCAGCGCAGCGCGCAATGCAGGCAATTCGCCATAGTTGGGTAGCAACGCAGCAAGCTTGTCCACCAGTGCGGATGCAGCAGTCCGGTTGCCTGCATCCAGCGCCTTGTGGGCCTGACCCGCCAGCGCGTCGCCAACCTTGTCCAGGCCATGGACTGCCACGGCATTGCTGGGATCGGCGGTGAGCACGCGTCGATACAAGGCCCCGGCGCCGTCATCACCATCGATTTTTCCGGCGTCGAAGGCCTGCTGGGCCTGCTCGATCAGCCGCTCGGTTTCCACCGAACCGTTGCGCGCGCTGGCGAGTGCCTGCGTGAGGCGATCGACATCAGCACCGCCGCCGAGCAGTTCACGCGCGGTGGCCAGGGCCTGATCGGCTTCGTCCAGCTTGCCTGCCTGCAGCGCTGCATCGGCCTGCGCCACTTCGGCCATGCCGACCTTGCGCAGGCCGTCGCGGGCGCGGTCGTTGTCCGGCTGCAAGGCACGCGCCGCCTCGAACAATTCGCGCGCGCTGGTGCCATCGTTGCCGTCCAGGTGACCTTGCTGCAGGGCCGTTTCGGCCCGGCCAAGCACCCCGTCCAGCTCGGTGCTGGGTACCAGGCCGCGCAACTTGTCTTGTTCCATCCACAGCGTGGTGCCGGCACCGATGGCGATCAGCAGCACGACCGGTATCAACCAGCCACGACGACGCGGGCGCGGCGCGGGCCGTCGCGGTGCCTGGCGACGCTGATCGGGGTCCAGGTTGAGCTGCGGCAGGCCATCGTCACGCCTGGCCGCGCTGGGTGCCGGCGTATCCAGATGATCGAGATCGCCCAGGGTGGGCTCGGTGCGGCCCTGCGACCCGTGGTCGTGCTGGTCTTTGCGTCCGTTCATGGGCTCATGGAGATGGGGTATAGATCGTTAGCAGCTTAGCATTGCGCCGCGTCATCACCCTTCCCCCAACGCGCGGTGTTCAGCCAACGCTGACGCGGCGGGCATCGACCACGTTGGGCAGCGCGACCAGTCGCGCCAGCAGGCCGGACAATTGCTCGAAATCGCGCACCCGCAGGGTGAAGCGCATTTCCACCTCGCCGGTCTGGGCAAATAGCCGGCTGGACGAAGCAATGATGTGCGTGCTCGCGTTGGTGATGAGGCTGGTGACGTCTTTCTGCAAGCCCTTGCGGTCGTAACCGCGCAGCTCGATCTCCACCTCGTAGGCCTGGGCCGAAGCTTTGCCCCACTCCATGTCGATCACGCGATCAGGGTCGCGCCGCGCCAGCCGGGCCAGGCTGACGCAATCGGCGCGATGCACCGAGACGCCGCGCCCGCGCGTGACGAAGCCACGCACCGGATCACCCGGCAATGGCTGGCAGCAGCGCGCCAGCGTGGTCAACAGGTTGCCAACGCCTTCGATACTCAGGGCGCTGTGATCGCGCGGCACCTGGCGAGACGAAGGCGGAAGCGTCGATGGCGGTTCGGTGGCGGGCGCGGCCGCTTCCTGCAGCACACGAGCGATCTGGCCAGGAGCCACTTCGCCCAGCGCCAGCGCCACCAGCAATTCGTCATGCGTCTTGAGATGGAAATGCGCAGGCAGCTTGGCGATGTCCGCCGCCGGCAACGCGAGACGCTTGAGTTCCTTTTCGAACATCGCGCGGCCGGCCGCCAGGTTGGCGTCGTGCGCGATGCGGCGGAACCAGGTGCGCACTTTTTCCTTCGCACGTGAGGTGTGCAGATAACCATGATGCGTCGACAGCCAGTCGCGGCTGGGCTCGGCCACCTTGGCAGTCAGCACTTCCACGCGATCGCCGCTATGCGGCTGGAAGGTAAGCGGCACGATGCGACCGTTGACCTTGGCGCCGCGGCAGCGGTGACCCACTTCCGTATGCACGTGGTAAGCGAAGTCGAGCACGGTGGCGCCGTGCGGCAGATCCACCACCTCGCCCTTGGGCGTAAGTACGTAGACGCGGTCTTCCAGCAGCTCGGTCTGCAGCTCCGCGGCCAAATCGCCGTTACTTTCCGGGCGCGGCTCGAGCAGGCGGCGCATCCAGGCAATTTTCGCCTCGAACTCGCTGTCGCCGCTGCCGCCCTCCTTGTAGCGCCAGTGTGCAGCGACGCCCAGCTCGTTGGTGCGATGCATCTCCTGCGTGCGGATCTGCACTTCCAGCGTCTTGCCGCGCGGCCCGACCACCGCCGTATGCAGCGAACGGTAGTCGTTGCCCTTGGGGCGCGCGATGTAGTCATCGAATTCGCCCGGCAGGTGCGGCCACAGCGTATGCACGACGCCCAGTGCGCCGTAGCAATCGGCCACGTTGTCGACCAGTATGCGCACGGCGCGAATGTCATAGAGATCGGAAAACTCCAGCGCCTTGCGCTGCATCTTTTTCCAGATCGAGTAGATGTGCTTCGGACGACCGGCCAGCTCGGCGCGAATACCAGCGGCATCCAGCGAGCGGTGCAGCTCGTCCAACGACTCGCGGATGAATTCCTCACGGTCGCTGCGGCGCTCGTCGAGCAGGCGCGCGATGCGCTTGTATATCTCCGGGTGCAGGTAGCGGAAGGCGAGATCTTCGAGCTCCCACTTGAGCTGCCAGATACCCAGGCGATTGGCCAGCGGCGCATGGATGTCCTGGGTAAGAAGCGCCAGCGATTGGCGCGCCGCATCGGGAAGCGTGCTGGCCGCACGCATGCGCGCCAGCTGCCGCGCCAGCAGGATGAACACCACGCGCAGATCGCGGATGATCGCCAGCAGCAAACGCCGCAGCCCTTCGGCGCCATGATCGGCACGGTGCTGGGCATGCAGCACCCGTACGCGCTCGGCTGCCACCTGGCCATCCACCAGTCGCTGCAGCTCGGGCGGCAAGCCCGGCTCGCGCTGCGCCCACAACGCAGGATCGATGCACGCCACCTCGAACCACAGCGCCGCGGCCTGGGTCTGCGCATCGCATCCGAGCATGGCCAGCAGGTCGAGCACATCGACGCATTGGGTCTGATTCACAGGATGGGCGGCGCACGCCTCCAGCGCCTCACCCAGGATGGGCGGCACATTGCCGGCGCGATGATGCCATTCGGCCAGACCGGAACTGGGTTGGGTGGCGGCTTGAACCATGCGTCCATTCTAGTGCAGCGGAGCGCGCCCGCCCGCGCTACGCATGAACCGGCGGTTCATGCCGTGTATGCTGCGCCAGCGACGTTTCTTCACCTTGTACCCGAGAGGATTGCCCCATGCGTCTGGTCCGTCTGTTGCCGTTGCTGATGAGTGTCGCCCTCGCTGTTCCCCTGGCCGCCATGGCTGCGGACCAGTACGTGCCGCTGCAGCAGCGCATGTCGTCCGAAGAGTTCAAGGCCGCCGGCCTGGACAAGCTTTCACCGGACGAGCTGAAGAATCTCGACAACTGGTTGAGCGGACACGGCAAGGCCGCTACCAAAATGGTCGACCAGGCCGGCAATCCGGTGTTCTACCCCAGCAGCGAAAAAGCCGGCCCGGTCCAGGCGCGCGTGCAGGGTGAGTTCGGCGGCTTCACGGGCCACACCGAGTTCACCCTGGACAATGGCCAGGTATGGAAACAGGCCGACGCCAGCCGGCTCTCATGCATGACCACCACCAATCCGAAGGTGACCATCCGCCGCTCGCTGATGGGCAACTGGATGGCGGCGGTGGACGGCTGCAACGACACCACCAGCATGGTGCGCACCAAGTAAGCGCCACAGCGTTTTGTAGGAGCGCACCCTGTGCGCGACCGCGAGCTACAGCGTCGCCGCTCCGCTCGTTTGTCGCGCACAGGGTGCGCTCCTACAGTAGAGCCTCCAGTGCGCGGGAGGCGTTTGGCAGAAACGGGCTCGGCCGTTTTCAGCTAACGACACCAGCAGCGTGGCGCGCGACAAGTATGCGTAGCGTCCTGCATGTAGGAGCGCACCCTGTGCGCGACCGCGAGCTACAGCGTCGCCGCTCCGCTCGTTTGTCGCGCACAGGGTGCGCTCCTACAGTAGAGCCTCCAGCGCGCGGGTGAGGCGTTTGGCAGAAACGGGCTCGGCCGTTTTCAGTTCCTGTGCGAACAGTGACACGCGCCACTCCTCGATCAACCAACGCAGTTCTTCCAGCTCTTCGGTGCCCGCGGCGCGATGCTTGAGATAGTCGCGCCAGAACGGCAGCACCTGTAATAGCCGCTGCTGATCCTTGGCCGGATCCTGCCGCAGACGTTCGGCGCGCAGGCGCATCGCTTTGAGATAACGCGGATAGTGCGCCAGACGCGATGTCGGCAGCTCACGCAGAAAACCTGGCGTGAGTAGCGAATCGAGCTGTTCGCGCAAGTCGTCGTAGCTGGCCCGCGCAAACCCCATCAACGGCGGTTGCAGCCACGGCTTGAGATCAGCCTGCGCCTCGATGATCGGCTCGGCCAGTTTCAGTCGCTCCACCGCCGCCGCAAACAATTCGCGCGCGGCCTGCGTATGCAGTGCTTCGAAGGCGCCAGCGGTGCGCACATTCAGCGCGTGCCGTTCGAGCAGATCGCTGAAACCACCTTCCACCAGATCCTCGCGCAACCCATCGACACTGCCGAGCGGCGCGTACTTCAGTCCCAGCGCATTAGCCACCGGCAAACGTCGTCGGGCCTGCTTCATGTCACTTGCCAACGCGTTGCGCAGCAGACGCACGACACCTTGCCGATGCGCGTCCAATGCTTCGTCGCTGCGCTCGAACACACGCAACGCAACGGTTTCACCCAGATCGACCAGCGCCGGATAGGCCATCAGGCCACCAGCCGATCGCACCTGCGTAGGAATCTCCTCGAAGTCCCAGCTGGCAATGTCTTCACGGGTCAGCTCGACATCGGTCTTGCGCGAGAACGCTTCGCGCGCCTGGCCTTCCCACTGTGCACGCATGGCGGCAAGATCGCGCCCCGATGCCAGCGTCTTGCCGTTCTCGTCATGCAGGCGATAGCGCATGCGGAAATGTGCAGGCAACTCGACCGTGTCAAATTCCGCCGCTGAAATATCGACGCCGGTGGCACGCTTGAGGAAAACGGCAAGCGCTTTCCCCAGTGGCTCATCTCGCGGCGCTTCAGCTTCCACGAAGGCCCGTGCAAAATCCGGCGCGGGCACGAAGTTGCGGCGCAGTGCCTTGGGCAATCCGCGAATCAGCTCGGCCACTTTCTCCGCCAGCAAGCCGGGAACGAGCCACTCGCAACGTGCGGTCGGCAACGCGTTCAACATGGCCAGCGGCAGATGCAGGGTGACGCCGTCGGCGTCGTCGCCGGGTACGAAGCGATATTCCAGACGATACTTCTGCGGCCGCTCTTGCGTATCCTGCGCCCGCGGCACTTGGGCATCCATGCCTGGCGGTGGCACATCCAGCGACGCAGGGAATGCTCGTGGATCAAGGCCTGCGCCACCGCTCATCACATCGTCCAGCGACCAGCGCAGTGCGGCCTGTTCGGCCGGACGCGCCTTGCGATACCACGCGTCGAGCGCGCGACTATCAGCGATGTCCTGCGGCAGCTTGCCCTCGAAGAAGCCGACCAGCTCGTCCTCGTGACGCAACAGGCCCTCGCGACGCTGCTTGGCCTCGATGCCGTGGGCGTCTTCCAGCACGCGCTGGTTGGCGCGAATGAAATCGGCGCGTGCATCGATATCGCAGCGCACGAGTGCTTCGCGCAGGAAGATTTCATGCGCCAAAACGGGGTCTTGTTGCTGAAACGTCACCGGCCGGCGCTCGACCAATGTCAGCCCGAACAGGCTCACCTGCTCGTAAGCCACCACGTGGCCGCGCTTGCGCGACCAATGCGGATCGCGGCAGGCAGAACGCAGCAAATGCGAAGCCTGTTGCTCGATCCATAGTGGCTCGACGCGGGCGCAGGCCATGCCCCATACGCGCCCGCTGACGTCGAGGATCTGCGCGGCGAAAATCCAGTTCGGCGGTACTTTCGACAGCGCCGAACCGGGAAACACCTGGAAGCGGCGCTCGCGCGTGCTGCGATAAACGCCCTTCTCGTCCTTGTGCCCCACCTGCGTGGGCAGACCGGCGAGCAGGCTGCGATGGATGGCTTCGAACTGACGGGCGGCTTCATCGCTTTCACCCCCTCTCCCCTCTGGGCGACCCGAAGGTAGTCCCGTGGGAGAGAGGGTTGGGGTGACGGGCGGGTGCTCGCGGGAACCTCGCCTATCGCGCTTCTTTTCAGCAACAACAGCCTTACCCATTGAAGCTTGTCGCGAGGTTGCCCCCTCATCCCGACCCTCTCCCCGCAGGGGCGAGGGAGCAGAAGCTTCCAAGCTCCAACCCAGCTCATGCACCACCAGCAACAACTGCCGATGCAGCTCGCGCCACTCGCGCATGCGCATGAAGCTGAGGAAGTGACGCGTGCACCAGTCGCGCAGTTTCGATTGCGTCAGGTCCTCATGGGCCTTGCCGTACTCACGCCACAGGTTGAGCACGCCCACGAAATCGGATTTGGGATCGGCAAACGCCGCGTGCGCCGCATCGGCCTGTTGGCGCGCATCGGCCGGGCGCTCACGCGGGTCCTGGATGCTAAGAAACGAGACGATAGTCAACAGATCACGCAGGCTGTGCAGCTTCTCAGCCTCCACCAGCATGCGCGCCAACTGCACATCGATCGGCAGCTTGGCCACGGTGCGGCCGATCGGCGTCAGCCGCCTGGCCTCGTCGATGGCGGAGATTTCGGCCAGGCGTCGATAACCATCGGCCACCACGCGCGGATCGGGCGCCTCCAGGAACGGGAACTGCTCGACGTCGCCCAGCTGCAGCGCCAGCATGCGCAAAATCACGTTGGCCAGCGACGAGCGCAGCAACTCCGGATCGGTGAACGCCGCGCGGCTCTGGTAGTCGGCCTCGTCATAGAGGCGATAGCAGGTACCCGGCCCGACGCGACCGCAGCGTCCCTTGCGCTGGTCGGCAGCGGCGCGCGAAATCGGCTCCACGTGCAGGCGTTCCAGCTGGCTGCGCTGGCTGTAGCGCTTTACGCGGGCCTGGCCGGTGTCGATCACATAGCGGATGCGCGGCACCGTCAGCGAGGTTTCGGCCACGTTGGTGGCCAGCACCACGCGACGCTTGTTGCCCGGTTTGAACACGCGATCCTGGTCGCCCGCGGAAAGGCGCGCATACAGCGGCAGCACTTCCGTCTCGCGATACTGGCGGCGCGACAACAACAGGTGCGCGTCGCGAATCTCGCGCTCGCCCGGCAGGAAAATCAACACATCGCCGCGCGGATCATCATGGGTAATCTCGTCCAGCACGGCGGCGACATGATCGGCACTGCCTTGCTGCAGATCCCCTGCACGCTGTCCCCGTCGTGCAGCCACTTCGTCCACCGAACGCCAGCGCACTTCCACCGGATAAGTGCGCCCTTCCACCGAAACGATGGGCGCACCGTCGAAATGCTCGGCGAAGCGCGCGGTGTCGATGGTGGCCGAGGTGACAATGATCTTCAGCGTGGGTCGCTTGACTGCCAGCCGCTTCAGGTAACCCAGCAGGAAATCGATATTGAGGCTGCGCTCGTGCGCCTCGTCGATGATGATGGTGTCGTAGGCGCCCAGCCAGGGATCGCCCTGCGTCTCAGCGAGCAGAATGCCATCGGTCATGAACTTGATCAGGCTGCGCTCGGACACCTGGTCGTTGAAGCGCACCTGGAAGCCCACCAGGTCGCCCAACGGGGTACCCAGCTCCTCGGCCACGCGACGCGCCACCGAGCGCGCCGCCAGCCGGCGTGGCTGGGTGCAGCCGATCATGCCCGCTTCGCCACGTCCCGCCGCCAGGCACAGCTTGGGTAGCTGGGTAGTCTTGCCCGAGCCGGTTTCGCCGGCGATCACCACCACTTGGTGCTTGCGGATCAGCTCGACGATTTCGTCCGCACGCGCGGTGATGGGTAGCGATTCGTCCAGCCGAATGATCGGCTTGGCCTCGACCCGAGCCTGACGCCTGGCGGCCGATGCCTCGATATCGACGCCCAGCGCGGCCAGCTTCTTCTCGTCGAATCGACGCGTGAGCTCGCGCCAACGGCCCAGCAGGCGGCCAAAGTCGCGGCTGGACACATGTTCGAGCGCCTCGCGCAGGGGACGCAGGTGTGCGTCGGGCGTGGCGGCGTTGGATGCGGTCGCGTGTGTCATCGGACCGCACATGATAGCTGCTGACCCGCCCTACAAGCGTCTTGAATCGACGCGATGGCAGCTTCGGCAGGCCGTCGCCTAGGGCGTGGCACTTTGCCGCGAATCACTCGAACGAACCGGGAGGCGCTGCCAACTGCTTGATATCGCGTGACCGACGGCGACCGATAGCTTCGACCTATCGCCGACATCGGCAGGATTCATTTCCCCGCGATGCGCCGGCTGACTAGGCTGGACCCAACTTCCCTTTCACCCCCTTCCCTCTCACCACTCCAAGGAGCAAGCCATGGCCATTTCCATCGGTATCGCCAAGAAGGACCGGGAACAGATCGGTCAACACCTTTCCAAACTGCTGGCCGATACGTATTCGCTGTACCTCAAGACCCACAGCTTCCACTGGAACATCACCGGCCCGCACTTCAACAGCCTGCATACCATGTTCGAGACGCAATACAACGAACTGTGGCTGGCCGCCGACGAGGTCGCCGAGCGTATCCGCACGCTGGACGTGTTTGCCCCCGGCTCCTACAGCCAGTTCGGCAAGCTCACCACCATCAAGGAAGAATCGGGCGTGCCGGACTGGAAAGACATGGTCGGCCAACTGGTGGAGGGTCACGAGATCGCCGCGCATACCTCGCGCGAAGTCATCAGGGCCGCTGACGCCGCAGGCGACGAAGGCACCGCCGACATGGTCACCGGCCGCCTGAAGGAGCACGAGAAAACGGCCTGGATGCTGCGTTCGCTGCTGAAGTAAGCCACCTCGCCATTTCCTGGGCGGCCCCCTCGTTGTTGCGTCGGCGAGGGGCTCGCCGGGGCGACGGCCGCCGCCGGCCAGCAGCAGCCTTCATCACGGCATTTGAACATCCCCCTCGAAAAACCGCGCGTAAAACGCACGGCCTGACCTCGGGCTGACCATCTTTCGCCATCTTTATTGAGCGAAATGCGCGGCATGGTTAAGCTCCTTACGCTTTTCGGCCTCGTGTGAGGCAGCCACGGGGATCGTTTTGAGCGCTACACCAACCACGAACGACAGCCGGCATCCGCTGCTCGCAGGCATCCTGCTCGCCCTGATCGTGGCGGCCATGAACATCGGCTTGTGGTGGTGGAGCAACCTGCCCCATGGCCCCGAGGACTGGAAAGGTCCGGTCGGTGGCTTCGCGCTGTCGGCGTTCCAGCGCTACCAGAACCCGCTGAAGAACGACTTCCCGTCCGACGATGAGATCGACAGCGATCTGAAGCTGCTCAGTCACTACACCTCGCGCATCCGCACCTACTCGACCCTGCAGAACCCGCAGACCTACCGTCTGGCTGAGCAGGAAGGCCTGAAGGTGATGGCCGGCGCGTGGATCGACCGGCGCCTGGACAACAACGAAAACGAGATCGAGACGCTGATCGCGCAGGCGCGCCGCTATCCGAACTCGATCAACCGGGTGATCGTCGGCAACGAGACGTTGTTCCGCAACGACATTCCGCCCGAGCAGTTGATGGCCTATGCCGATCGCGTGCGCGCGGCGCTGCACCAGCCGGTGTCCATCGCCGAGCCCTGGCATATCTGGGCCAAGTACCCCGAGCTGGCCGACCATGTGGACTTCATCACCGTCCACCTGTTCCCGTACTGGAATGGCATCGACCGCAAGGCCGCCATCCAGGACGCACTGGGCAGCTACAAGACGCTCAAGGCGATGTTCCCGAACAAGCCGATCGTGATCGGCGAAATTGGCTGGCCCTCCAACGGTGACCGCTACAAGTACGCCGACCCGTCGGTGTCCAACGAGGCGATCTTCCTGCGCGAGTGGTTCAACACGGCCAAGCGCGAGAACATCGACTACTACGTGATGGAGGCGTTCGACCAGCCCTGGAAGGAGAAGCTCTCCGGCCGCACCGAAGCTTACTGGGGCATGTTCAACGCTGATCGCCAGCAGAAATTCCCGTTCACCGGCCCGGTGACCGAGGACACCGCGTGGCCGTGGAAGGCACTGGCGGCGAGCCTGCTCGCGCTGCTGCCGATGATCTGGTTTGCGCGCCACTACAGCCGCTTCAAGCTGATGGGCCGCTTCTTCTTCTGCGCGCTGATCCAACTCGCCTGCGGCCTCATCACCTGGTCGGCCACGTTGCCGTTCAACTTCTACCTGAGCTGGATCGACTGGACCATGCTGGTGCTGTTGTTTCCGGCCCAGATCGCGATTCTCGCCATCCTGCTGATCAATGGCTTCGAGTTCACCGAGGTGCTATGGCGCCGCGGCTGGGTACGCCATGCCAGCCTGCTGTCGCCCGACCCGGTGGAGAAACAGCCGTTCGTGTCGATCCACCTGGCTTGCTACAACGAACCGCCGGAAATGGTGTTCGTCACGCTCGATTCGCTGGCCCAGCTTCAGTACGACAACTACGAAGTGCTGGTGATCGACAACAACACCAAGGATCCGGCCATCTGGCAGCCTGTGCAGGCGTACTGCGAGAAGCTGGGCAGCAAGTTCCGCTTCTTCCACCTGGAACCGTGGCCTGGCTTCAAGGCCGGCGCGCTGAACTTTGGCCTGAAGGAAACCGATCCGCGCGCCGACGTGGTGGCGGTGATCGACGCCGACTACGAAGTGCGCGAAGACTGGCTGGCCTCGCTCACCGGTTACTTCCACGACCCGAAGGTGGCCGTGGTGCAGTGCCCGCAGGCGCATCGCGACTTCGAGCACAACCGCTTCCGCCGCATGACCGCGTGGGAATACGACGGCTTCTTCCGCATCGGCATGCACCATCGCAACGAGCGCAACGCCATCATCCAGCACGGCACCATGACCATGGTGCGTCGTTCGGCGCTGGAAGGCACCGGCGGCTGGTCGGAATGGACCATCTGCGAGGATGCCGAGCTGGGCCTGCGCCTGATGCACGCGGGCTACGAGCTGGTCTACGTCGATGAGCTGATGGGCAAGGGCCTGACCCCGGCCGACTTCAAGGCCTACAAGAGCCAGCGTTATCGCTGGGCGTTCGGCGCCATGCAGATCCTCAAGGGTCGCTGGCAGTGGATGACCAAGCGGGGCCCGCTCTCGGGCGGCCAGCGCTTCCACTTCCTCACCGGCTGGTTCAGCTGGTTTGCCGATGCGCTGCACCTGATCTTCACCATGATGGCGCTGTTCTGGACCGCCGGCATGGTGGCGTTCCCCAGCTTGTTCAGCCTGCCGATGCAGCTGTTCCTGATTCCGGTGATCGGCTTCTTCTTTGCCAAGGCGATCTTCGGCATCGTGCTGTACCGCGCCCGCGTCCCATGCGGGTGGTACGACACGCTGATGGCCTCGCTAGCCAGCATGGGCCTGTCGCACGCCATTGCGCGCGGCATCCTGCACGGCCTCACGCGCGAGAAGACCTCGTTCGTGGTGACCGCCAAGAGCCGTCGACTGGGTGGCAGCAATTTTGCCGCCTTCGCGCCGGTGCGCGAGGAGATGCTGATGGCGGTCGCCCTGGCCTGCTGCGTTGTAGGCATGGGCCTGCGATTTGGCACGCACTACGTCGAAGGCACGCTATGGATGTTCATTCTGGCGGCACAGGCCATTCCCTACGTGTCGGCCGTGGTGGGTGCATGGATTGCACACAAGGCGGGCGACAAGGCGGGTTGATCCCCCATTTCAGCCGCGATGCGCTGCAACGGCATCGCGGCCGATATCGCTCTCAACCGGGAGCGCTACGCCACGATTCATCAGCATTCCATGGTCGATCGGCTAAGCTCTGAAGCGCACGTGTTGCCAACACGTGCGTGCCGCCACTTCCAGGATGGAATCAGGATCGCATGCGCCGACTTCGACGCCTGACGCTGCTGCCGCTATTGCTGGCTCCGCTGCTTGCGCACGCGGGCGTGCAACTGGTGGTCGACGGCGTGGACGATCCGCTCAAGCTGGCGGTCTCCTCGGGTGTGGATATTTCGCAGTACGCCAACCGCGATGTGACCGAGGCGCAGGTGCGCCGGCTCTACAACCAGGCGATCGACCAGGCCAAAAGCGCGCTCGAGCCCTACGGCTATTACGAATCGACCGTGCAGGGCCAGCTGGAGCCGGTGGGCAGCAACTGGCGGGTGACGCTGCATGTGAATCCCGGTACGCCGGTGACGATCACGGCGGTGGACCTGAAACTCGATGCGACCGCGGCTGCGATCCCGGCCATTCGTCGTGCCCAGCGCACTATCGGAAACCTCAAGGGCCAGACACTCGACCACGGCGTCTACGATGCCGACCGCGATGCCCTGAGCGGCGCGCTCACCGCCAATGGCTTTCTCGACGCGCGGCTAATCACGCACCAGGTCGATGTGAACCGCGGTGAGCGTAGCGCCGTGGTTCATCTGGCCTGGGAGGCGGGGCCGCGTTATCGCTTCGGCCAGGTGCATTTCGAGGGATCGCAGTTTCGCCCCGGCTTTCTGCAACGCTATGTGCCGTTCAAGGCTGGCGACTACTTTGCGCAGGACAAGCTGCTGCAATTGCAGCAGGCCTTGAATGGCGCCGACTACTTTGCGGTGGTCAATGTCTTGCCCGACGTGGACGACAAGAAAAACGGCGTGGTCGATGTGAAAGTGGAGCTGACACCGGCCAAGCGCACCGTCTACACGGGCGGCCCGTTCTTCGGCACCGATACCGGCTTTGGCGTGCGCTTGGGTGCCGAGCGTCGCTGGGTGAACGACCGTGGCCATACCTGGAAAAACGAGCTGGTGCTTGCGCAGAACCTGAAAACGCTCTCCACGCTCTATTCCGTCCCCATGCCTGGCCCCAACCAGCGCAGCTTCAACTACGGCGCCACCTACCGCGATTCGGATACCGACACATCCCATTCCAAGACGCTGGAACTGGTGGCGAACGAGACACGTCAATGGTACGGATGGGTGCGCACCATCGGCATCCATGCGCTTGATGGCACCTTCACCGTGGGCCAGCGCAACGGCGAACCCGACACCGATCCGGGCATCGACCATGGCCGCAGCAATCTGTTCTATCCGGAGATTTCGCTGTCGCGCAAATCCGGCGACAACCCGATCTTCGTGCGCAACGGCTGGTCATTGACGTTTGCCGCGCGCAGCACGGTGGGCTCGTTCCTGTCCGATGCCAGCTTCAGCCAGGTGACGGCGGATGCCAAATGGATCAAATCTTTCTGGGGCAACAACCGCCTGATTCTGCGTGGCACCGGGGGCATGACCTGGACGGACGATTTTTCCGCCCTGCCGCCGCAGCTGCGCTTTTTCGCGGGCGGCGATCGGTCGGTGCGCGGCTACGGCTATCAAAGCATCGGCCCGGAGAACAGCTACGGCCGCGTGATCGGCGGCAAGAACCTGTTGGTGGGCAGCACCGAGGTGGAGCACTACTTCACGCCCAAGTGGGGCATGGCGGCGTTCGTGGATGCCGGCAATGCATTCGACGGCACCGACTACCAGCCCAAGGTGGGCGCCGGCCTGGGCGTACGCTGGCTGTCGCCGGTAGGTATGATCCGGGTGGATCTGGGCACACCGGTGGATAACCCCGATAAACACGGCGTGGAACTTCATGTCGTGATCGGCCCGGATCTATGAGAACGCCGCGATGACAGCCGCCACGCCCGCCCATCCGCCCGCCGCCGCGCCGAAGCCACGGCGTCACTGGCTGCGCTGGAGTTTGCTCGGCGTGCTCGCGCTGCTGCTTCTATTGACCGCGGCCGTGATGTGGCTGCTCGGCACTTCGTCAGGCCTGCGCTTTGCGCTGGCACGCGCCGAAGGCCTCACGCATGGCGCGATCAGCGTGCAATCGGCCGAGGGTCGCCTGGTCGGCCCTCTCGACGTCACCGGTGTGCGCTACGCCGATGCTGGCGGCCTGGAAGTGAAAGTGGCGCGCGCGCATATCGAACTGCACGCGGCCTCCTTGCTGCGCAAGCGCCTGCATGTGCTGAACTTGAATGCCGACGGCCTCACGGTGACTCTGCCCAAGAGCAACCCGAACGAGCCTCCCAGCGAAAATAACGCCTGGTGGAAGCCGCCATTCGACATGCTGCTCGATCGCGGGCACCTTGGTGAGGCACATATCGGCCAGGATGGCCAGACGCTGCTTGCCGCCAACTCACTCGACCTGGCAGGCAGCTGGACACAACGCGGCTTAGAAATACGCCAGCTTGCGTTGCGAGCGCCGGACGGCCACGCCGACGTCGACGGCACCCTGGTGATCGCAGGCAATTATCGCGGCGACAGCAAGGCGGATTTCGCCTGGACCGTCAACGGTACGGAATATGCGGGCAGCTTGCAGGCACATGGCGATGGCAAGCAGGCCACGACCGATCTGCAACTCACCCAACCCATGGCTGCTCGCCTGCAGCTGAAGCTGGCGCAAAGCGGCGACTACGCGTGGACAGCACGCCTGGATGCACCGCGTTTCGACCCCAAGCCGCTGTTGGGTGACAGTTCGCTCACTGGGCTCGCGTTGGCGCTCGACGGCAAGGGCGACCGCCACAGCGCCACGCTGAGCGGGCAACTGGGGCTCAATGATTACCAGCTGCTGCTGCACCCACTGAGCGCGCGCTTCAGTGATGATTTCAAGACACTCACCGTCGAACAGCTGGCCCTCGGCTCGCCGCAGTTCAAGGGCGATGTCACCGCCAAGGGCGTCGTGCAACTGGGAAGCAAGCCGCTATCGGCCGACCTGACCCTCGACTGGAACGACGTGGAGCTGCCTGAAGAGTTGGCCGGGCAGCGCTTGCTCAGCCATGGTCAATTGAGCGCCAAAGGCACGCCCGACCAATTCCACGCCAGCGGCGAGCTGGCCGTCGGCGCGGACGGGAAGCAGGCCGACGTGTCGCTTGATCTCGACGGCACGCAGCAACAGATCGAACTGCACTCGCTTATCGTCAAGCAGGCCCAGGGCAGCCTGCAGGCGAAGGGCGTGCTCACGCTTCAGCCCGTGCTGGGCTGGCAGCTGGAAGCCACCGCCAGCAAGTTCGATCCCGGGCATCTGCTGGCGAAATGGGACGGCTCACTGGATTTCGATGTCGCTTCGCAGGGCACGCTGCCGCAGAATCGCCCTGACGTCACGCTGGAAATCCGCAAGCTGGATGGCCGCCTGCGCGACCGCACGGTGCACGGCGACGGCAAGCTGCATCTGCCGCCGGAAGGGGGGGTGGACGGCACGCTGCATGTGATCTCCGGCGGCAGCGATGCCACCATCGACGCCAAGCCAGGCAGCAGCAACAACATCACCGTTACCTTGGCCGTGGCCACGTTGGCGGACTGGCTGCCCGATGCTGCCGGTCGCCTGCAGGGCACCATCCAAGTGCTCGGCAAGTACCCCAAACTGGCCGTCGACGCCAACCTGCAGGGACAGGCGTTGAGCTATGCGGGCCAGCATGTGGATAGCCTGCACTTGCTCGCCAACGTTCCCGACATCAGCCGACCCGGCGGCAAGCTCGATCTGCAATCCGCGGGCGTGAATGCGGGAGGGCTGGCCTTTACCCAGGTCAGTGTGCGCGGCGACGGCACGGCGGAGCGACACAGCCTCACCGTCGATGCGCGCGGCACACCGCTCACTGCCGATCTCGCGCTCAATGGCAGCCTCAAGGGTTCGGCCTGGAACGGCACGCTCTCCACCCTCAACATCGACTTGGCCGGGCTGCCGCGATGGCGCCTGCAGCAATCCACGCAGCTGTCGTACAACGGCGGCGCCATGAGCCTGGCCGAGCTGTGCCTTACCGCGGGCGACCCCTTGTTGTGCGCCGCCGCCAAGCGGGACAAGGCAGGCAACCTGGACGCCAGCTATCGATTGCACAACCTGCCGATTGCCCTGCTGATGAGCGCGCTCAGCAACAGCAAGGTGCCGATGCGGGTGGATGGTTCGCTGGAAGGCAGCGGCAGTATTCGCCGCAATACCGCAGGCGCGTTGAATGGCACGGCCTCGATCACATCGGCGCGTGGCGCCATTGCCTATGCCGACCGCACCGACCAGCCACTGCTCACCTACGACAATCTCGTGCTCAACGCGCAATTGAGCCCATCGAGCCAACACCTCGAACTGCACGCCGGACTCACCAACAATGGACGTCTGGACGGCCAGGCCACCATCAGCGGTGCCCAGCAGGCACTGGCCGGCCACGTCTCGGTGCACGCCACCAACCTGGCCCTGCTTGAGATATTCACCACCGAAGTGGTCAATCCCAAGGGCACGCTCGCCGGCGATTTCGGCCTCTCCGGCACGCTGGCGCAACCGGCGATTACCGGCCAGGCCGCGCTCAGCAACTTCGCTGCGGAAATCCCCGCCATGGGCCTGAAGCTGGACCAGGGCCACGTCACGCTCAGCACCAACGATGCCAAGACATTCCGCCTGGACGGCAGCCTGCGCTCGGGCGACGGCAGCCTGGTGCTGGCAGGCACCGCCTCGCTGGGAGCCGACGCGCAGAGCGTGCTATCGGTGAAGGGCAGCAACGTGCGGGCGGTGGATATCCCCTCTGCCAAGGTCGCCATCTCGCCCGATCTGGCCGTTCGTCACAACGCCAGCGGACTCGATATCACCGGTACGGTGACGCTCGACAGCGCCGAAGTGAATCTGGACAAGCTGCCGGGTGCCGGCGCCACCAAGGCATCGCCTGACGTGGTGGTGGTCGACGACAAGCAGCGCGAGGAAGAAGCCGCGCAGATGCCGATTACTGCCGCGGTTACCGTAAAACTCGGCGACAAGGCGCATCTGGTTGGCATGGGCCTGGATGGCAACCTGCACGGCCAGCTGGTGGTGAGCGAACGCCCCGGGCGCGCCACCACTGGCCAAGGCCAGATCCAGGTGGATGGTACGTACAAGGCCTACGGTCAGAACCTGCAGATCGAGCGTGGCCAGCTGCTGTTTGCCAGCACGCCGATCGACAACCCGGGCCTCGATATCCGCGCCATGCGCAAGATCAACCCCAACGCTACCATCGACGATGGCCAGAAAGTCGGCCTGTATGTCGCCGGCACCGCGCAGCGTCCGGTGCTTACGGTGTTTTCGCAACCGGTCATGGAGCAGTCCGACGCACTGTCCTATCTGGTCACCGGCAAGCCGCTGTCACAGGTGAAGGGCGGCGAAGGCAGCATGGTGGGTGCGGCGGCCCAGGCGCTGGGCTCGGCCACCGGCAACCTGCTGGCCAAGAGCATCGGCTCGCGCCTGGGTGTCGACGACATCGGCGTGAGCAGCAGCGACGCGCTCAACGGCAGCTCGGCCTTCACCGTTGGCAAATATCTTTCGCCCCGCCTCTACCTGAGCTACGGCGTGGGCCTGTTCGATCCCGGCCAGGTCATCACCCTGCGCTATCACTTCAACGGCCATTGGAACTTCGAGGCGCAAAACGCCACCGAGTTCAGCCGTGCAAGCCTGAACTACCGCTACGAGCGGTAGGCGCCCTCCCCGTTGAAGGAGCGCACCCTGTGCGCGACAACCCTACGTAGCGGCAACCGCATGGCGCCGCGGTCGCGCACAGGGTGCGCTCCTACAAAGAGGCCACCGCGGCACATAGCCCAAAAGTCATGCCCCGCCCGGCGGGACAAGGGATTATCGTTGGCGTTTTTCCCACCCCAGGAGACCGCTCATGCGGCAATTTCGTTGGATTCTCACGGCAGCGGCGCTGACCAGCACCTGCGCGCTGGCTGCTACGCCAGCGACTCCGGCTGCGGCGCAGGCACCGGCCCGCAGCCCCAGCGGCATCGATCTGGCCGGCATCGACCACAGCGTCAAGCCGGGCGACGACTTCGACAACTACGCCAACGGTAACTGGAAGAAGACTGCCGAGATTCCGGCGGATCGTTCCAGCACGGGCATTTTCCTGCAGGTGTTCCAGAAGGCCGAGCAGCGCAACGCGGACCTGATCAAGGCAGCGGCTGGCAGCAACGCGCCGGCCGGCAGCAACGAGCGCAAGATCGCGGACTACTACGCGGCCTTCATGGACGAAGCCACCATCGAAAAGCGCGGCCTCACGCCGCTGCAGCCCGAGCTGAAGCAAATCGACGCCATTGCCAGCAAGGGCGATCTGGCCCGCGTGCTGGGCGATGGCCTGCGCGCCGATGTCGATCCGGTGAACGCCACCAACTTCGAGACCGAGCACCTGTTCGGCCTGTTCGTCTCGCATGGTCTGGACGACGCCACGCACAACATTCCCTACCTGCTGCAAGGCGGCCTGGGCATGCCCACGCGCGACTACTACCTGTCCAACGACAAGGACATGGTTGCCACCCGCGAGAAATATCAGGCCTATATCGCCGCCCTGCTCAAGCAAGCGGGCGTGGCCGATAGCGACGCCAAGGCCAAGGCTGTCCTCGATCTGGAAGCCAAGATCGCCAAGGCGCAGGTAGACATCGTCGACAGCCAGGACATCCATAAGGCCAACAATCCGTGGCCGATGGCGTCGTTCGCCAAGAATGCGCCGGGCCTGGACTGGAACACCTACTTCAAGGCCGCTGGCCTCGATCAGCAGAAGATCGTCGACGTGTGGCAGGTGCCCGGCATCAAGGGCCTGTCTGCACTGACCGCCAGCGAGCCGCTGCAGACCTGGAAGGATTACCTCACCTTCCACGCCCTCAACGAAAGCGCCAGCCTGCTGCCCAAGGCCTATGCCGACCTCAGCTTCGGCTTCTACGGCCAGACCCTGCAGGGCACGCCCAAGCAGCGTGACCGCTGGAAGCGCGCCCTCGCCAGCACCAACGTCGCCCTGGGCGACGCGGTGGGCCAGATCTACGTGAAAAAGTACTTCCCTGCCTCGTCCAAGCAGGAAGTCGAGCAGATGGTGAAGAATATCCTCGCCGCCTTCGACGAACGCGTGGATCATCTGGACTGGATGACGCCCGCCACGCGCCAGAAGGCCAAGGCGAAGATCGCCAGCATCCGTGTCAGCGTCGGCTACCCCGACACCTGGCGTAACTACAGTGCGCTGGATATCCGCGCCGATGACGCACTGGGCAACCTGGAACGCGCCAAGAAGTACGAGTATGAGCATCAGGTCGCCAAGCTGAGCCAGCCGGTGGATCGCGGCGAATGGTGGATGACCCCGCAGACGGTGAACGCGGTGAACTTGCCCCTGCAGAACGCGCTCAACTTCCCCGCCGCCATTCTGGAAGCGCCGTTCTTCGATCCGAAGGCGGATGCCGCGGCGAACTATGGTTCGATCGGTGCCGTTATCGGCCACGAGATCAGCCACAGCTTCGACAACCTCGGCGCCGAGTTCGATGCGCAGGGCAACCTTGCCAATTGGTGGACGCCGGAAGATCAGGCGCACTTCAAGGCCGCCGGTCAGAAGCTGGTCGAGCAGTTCAACGCCTATGAAGCACTGCCGGGCCTGCACGTGAACGGTCAGCAGACGCTGGGCGAAAACATTGCCGACTTGTCGGGCCTCACCATCGCCCACGCGGCCTACGAAAAATCACTTGGCGGCAAGCCCGCCCCGGTGATCGATGGCCTCACCGGCGACCAGCGCTTCTTCCTCGCCTTTGCGCAAAGCTGGCGAGAGAAGATTCGCGATGCCGCCCTGCGTCAGCGCGTCATCAGCAACGAGCACGCGCCAGGCCGTTTCCGCGCACAGACGGTGCGCAATCTCGACGGCTGGTATGACGCGTTCAAACCGCAGCCGGGCGAAACGCTGTACCTGGCACCGGCTGATCGCGTGAAGATCTGGTAAGCCCTCGTTCTGACGAACGGACAGGCCACGCCTCGCGAGGGGCGTGGCTCTGTCGTTTGGGCGCCCCTATGTCCTCGCAGGCCTCGGCGCCAATACCGCCAGGACGATGGCCAGGATAAACAGCGCAGGCACGTCGCCCCACAAATGTCCCATGTGGACCGGATGACTCAATGCCTGCACCGCCATGATGCCGCCGTGCACCACGCTGGACCACACGGCAAACCAGATCAGGCTGAGGTTGGCCAACGGGTCGCGCGCCGCGCGTATCAGGAATACGCCCAGCGTCGCGTAAATGCCCACGATCATCATCGGGTAGTCCGAATAGCCTTCATGCCAGGTCCATCCGGACGGCCAGACCTGCATCAGCGGATAGACGGCCAAACAGATGATGCCCAGCGCTATCAGGGCGACACGCAGAAGCTTCAGACGAAACATCTCGTTCATGGCAGTCACCCACGGTAGCGGCGAGGAGGCCAGTGTACGCCCGCGCCGGTGGGTAGGGTTCACGCCTCATGAAGACACGACAGGCATCTTCGACATCGTCCGCAAACGGCCCGCAGGCAGCGGTACGACCCACAACCAGTGCGGACGCATGGACGTCAGCTGACGCCCAGCCCCTCGATGCCCACGATATCGTGCCCATCAAAGCCAGCCAGCTCAGCAAACCGACGGCCACGCTCGGCATAGTCGTGGAACTGATCGAAGCTGGGGGCGCCCGGCGAGAGCACGATGGTGCCGCCCGCAGGCGTCAGCGCGCGGGCACGCTCCACCGCGGCCACGACGTTTGCGGTTTCTTCCACGGCGACGCCGGCCTCACGCAATGCCAGCGCAATACGCGGCCCGTTCGCACCTTGCGCCACGATGGCATGCGGAGCCTGCGCCTTCATGGCGACGACGAATTCGCTCCAGTCCAGGCCGCGATCGTGGCCACCCACGATCACGGTGACCTGGTTCCCCGTGAGGCTGCCCAACGCAGCCAGCGTCGCCTGCGGGGTGGTGCTGATGGAATCATTGACCCAGTGATGTCCGCCTTGCTCGCCAAGCGGCTGCAGTCGGTGCGGCAGCGGCCTGAAGTCGGCCAGCGATGGCGCGGCCGCCAGTGCGTCGAAACCCATGGCCTCCAGCGCAGCCAGCGCGGCGCAGGCGTTCAAGGCGTTGTGTTCGCCTGGCGCCCGCAACAGACCGGTATCGAATACCGGCTGAGAACCTCGACGGACGTAGCCACCCGCAACATGCCAACCCTGGGGCTGGCCAAACAACGAACGGTGCGGATGTCCCGCCGTGCGTTCCAATAATGACGACTGCAGGCCGTTGACCAGCAACTGGCGGGAGGCATCCGCCAGCCTGAGCTTGTCAGTGATGTAGCGCTCGCGCGAGCCATGCCAGTCCAGGTGTTCTTCGTAGAGGCTGGTGATCACCCCCAGCTCCAACGGACCGGCCTCACCGGTCTGGAAACTAGAGAGCTCGATGGCCCACAGCGCAGCCTGCTGATCCAGCAATTCCAACAGCGGCATACCGATATTGCCGGCCAATGCCGTGCGCACGCCAAGGCTGCGCGCAAGATGCGCGAGCAAGGCCGTGGTCGTGCTCTTGCCCTTGGTGCCGGTAATGGCGACCACGCGCGCTTGGGGTTGCTCGGCAAACCACAGCGCGGTGCCGGAGGTGACATGAATACCCGCGTCGCGTGCCGCCAGCAACGCCGGTTTGTACGCCGAGATGCCCGGCGACTTCACCACCACATCGAACATGGCCAACGCCGCCACGCCAGGTTCTTCACCACGCACATCGAGCGAGGGATCGAAAGCCTCTGCTGCCGCCACTTCCGTCTCGCTGCAAAACAGCGTCAACGGCAGCCGTGGCAGACGCGAGCGAATCGCCGTGATGGCAGCCCGACCTTCCCGGCCAAAGCCCCAGATGGCGACGCGCTTTTCTTCCAGATCGGCGATACGCAGTGGCGAGCGCGATGTCACGCGAAGAACGCCAGCGCAGCCTGCAGTCGCGAAGGAATACGCTGCTCATCGGAAGGTTGCAGCCACGGCTCCAGCGCCAGCTCCTGCACGTCGAGCTGCGGCAGGATTTCGCTGCGGAAACGCGCGACCAGCGCATCCTCCTGCCATTCCGAACGCTGGCTCAATGCGTACATGGCCGCGCGCGCCTCGGCAGCTTCGCCCACGCATTCGAACGGCTTGTGATCCTGATACTCCAGCAACGCATCGAAGCCTGGCGCGAGGTTCTCGTCATCCAGCAGGTTGCGGCCGAAGATGGACAGCAAGCGCGGCTTGGCCAGGAACGGTGCCAACGCCAGGAACACGAAGTGGCACTTCGGGCATTGACCACACCAGCGGTCGGCAGGCTTGGGGCCCAGCAACTTGAAGTTGCGGTTGCAGCTGGAAAACGCATCGAAATAAGGCGTGAGCCTGGCGAACGCGCGCGTCACCGCCAGTTCCGAATAAGGACGCAGCAGCGAGCAGTAGTCGAGATCAGCCGCCACGTGCTGGTGCAGCCAGTCGCCCAGCAGCTGCTCGAAGGTGTAACCCTTGCTCCACTGGTGGTTTACCTGCTGGCCTTCGTATTCCAGCGTGGCGGCCGATGCGGAGCGTTCGTTGGCGAACGCGATGCTGTCGTAGCCATAGAGGATGCCAGCCACCGCAAGAATCGCGGAGTTCACCGCCGTCACCGGGATATGGCCATTCCACGCCCCATGCCGGTTGAGCTCGAACAGGCCCGGCGCCAGCTCACGCTGGATATTGAGCATGGGTAAGCCCGTGCGCTCCGCACAGGCGGCGATCAGCGGCGAGTTGCCGACCCATACGGCAGTGGCATCACCGCCGATGGATTTGATCGCTTCGACCGCCACCAGCGAATCCTTGCCACCGCCGATCGGCACCAGCGTGCGACGCGGCAGGCCCAAGTTTTTGGCACCCGGCTGCGCGGAGCTGCCGCGCGGGAACGCGATGCGCCCACGCAGATCGAGACCATTGCGATAGGCAAACTCGGCCAGGCCATGCAGATACAGCGCGTCGAGCAGATCAGCCGTGGCGTCATCCAGCGGGCCGCCGGTCACTTCGATGCGCGGCGGCACGCCGGCCTTGTAGTAGCTGACGCCCGCGATCAGGTGCAGCAGCTTCAGTGCCGCGTCGAAAGCGGCCTGATGACTCGCAGGAATGGCCGGTGCATTCGGAAAGCGCACCCGCTCGATCAATTCCTCGCCATGGTCGAAGGCATACACCAGCTCGGCCACGCCGTCGGCATAGCTGCAGCGCACGAAGCGGAATACCTGGGTCAGGCGGGGTTGGATGTTGGTTGTCACGCTCAAGTCTCCGTGGACGTTACTCCCTCTCCCCGGAGGGGAGAGGGTTGGGGTGAGGGGCTGGGCTAGCCAAAGCCTCCAGGATCACCTCAAGCACGCCATCCATATTCTTCAGGACATCATTGTTCCAGATACGCAGCACGCGGTACCCCTACCTTCGAGCCTTGTCGTGCGCGTTCCGTCATAAATCATTTGTTCGCCATGCTGCCCGCCGTCCAATTCCACGATCAGCCCTGCATCCGGACAGACGAAGTCGACGATATAACGATCAATCGTATGCTGGCGGCGAAACTTTGCTCCAGAAAGCTGCCGGTTGCGCAGTCGAAGCCATAGAGCCTGCTCCGCGTCAGTCATACCTTGACGCATGCCACGAGCGCGATCCATGTTTAGACGCTTCATCCTTGAACGTCCCTGATTGTCAGGTTACCGCGAGCACCCGCCCCTCACCCCAACCCTCTCCCCGCAGGGGAGAGGGAGTTGAAGGGCCTACTCGATAACGATTTCCTCAGCCTCATCACGCATGTTGTACGGCGAGGACATCACCTTGCCGTAAGCACCCGCCTGGGCAATCAGCATCACGTCGCCCTCTTCCGGCTCCGGCAAACGGCGATCTGTGCCCAGCACGTCACCGCTCTCGCAGATCGGGCCTACCACCTGGAACAGCGCAGTGGCCGGCTCGTCCAGCCGGGTGAGATTGACGATTTCATGCCAGGCCTCATACAGGGCGGGTCGGATAAGGCTGTTCATGCCGGTGTCCACGCCGAGGTAGCGCACCATGCCGTTGCCCTTGCCCTTGGTCTGGGTGACTCTGGTGAGGAGCACGCCGGCATCGGCCACCAGGTAGCGGCCCGGCTCCATCCAAAGTTTGAAGTGCGGATAGGCCGCCTTCACCTCGCGCAGCACCTTGTCCAGCGCAGCGATGTCCAGTCGCGCCTCGCCCGGATGCGAAGGCACGCCCAGGCCACCACCGATATCCAGGAAGGTAACACTGCCGATGCGCTCGGCCAGGCTGGCCAGCTGGCTGTAGACCTCGCCCCAATGGCCATCGTCGAGAATACCCGAGCCCAAGTGGGCATGCAGGCCGCGCACGGTAACGCCATGGGTGTCGGCCAGGCGCAGGAACGCATCCAGCTGTTCTACTGGCAGACCAAACTTGCTGCCACTACCGCCCGTACGCACCTTCTCGTGATGGCCCAAGCCGCGCCCCAGGTCGAGGCGCAAGACCACCTCGCGACCGCGGAACAGCTCGCCCCAGTTTTCCAGCTGGTACAAGGAATCCAGCGAGAGCGTGGCACGCGTGGTCAGCGCCCACGCGTAGTCTTCGCGAGGAGCGAAATTCGGCGTGAACAGCAGCGGCGCCGATTCGGGCACCACCGCCATCACTGCTTTCAGCTCGCCCGGCGACACGCACTCGAAGCCAAAGCCTTCCTCAGCCAGCGCCTTGAGAATGGTCGGATGCGTATTGGCCTTGACCGCGTAGTGCAGTCGATCAACCGCACCCAACGTCTTCAGCTCACGCGCCTGCTGGCGCACCGTGGGCAGGTGGTAGACATAGCGCGGCGTGGCTTCGGCGCCGATCTTGAGCAGTTGCTCGCGACGATCCTCGCGCCACCACGATGCCGCCGGCGGCAACACTTCACCGCTGCCGTACAACGCCTGCCAGCTGGGACCGAACAGCGCACTGTCGTCCGTGCGCAGTGCGCCCGCGGTAATCAGCAACTCGTGCAGGTGCGGCAGCAGTTCGTCCACCACATTCTCATCCACCACAAAGGTGAGATTGAGGTTGTTGGACGACTGCGAAATCATGTGCACGCGCAGCTGGCCGAACTCCGCCAGTACGCCCGACAGCGTATGCAGCATGGAGCGCATGCCACGACCGACCAGGGTGATGGCCGCGCACGGCGCAATCACTTTCACGCGGCACACCTTGGCCAGGTCGCTGGCCAATGCGGCAAGCGCGTCGGAATCAAGCAGGTTTTCGGTGGGATCCAGTGACACCGTGACGTTAGTCTCGGCCGAGCCGATCATGTCGACCGACAGGCCATGCTGCTTGAACTGCGCAAACACGTCGGCAAGGAAGCCGACCTGCTGCCACATGCCCACCGATTCCATCGAGACCAGCGTGATGCCCTTGCGCGCACTGATCGCTTTCACGCTCGGCGCATGCTCGCGTACCTCGGGGCCGATCAGCGTGCCTTCCAGCTCCGGCCGATTGGTGTCTTTGATCAGCAGCGGCACGCGCGGCTCACGCAGCGGCGAGAGGCAGCGCGGATGCAGCACCTTGGCACCGGTGGAGGCGATTTCCTGGGCCTCTTCGTAATCGAGACGCTGCAGCAGTCGCGCGCTGGGCACCTGGCGTGGGTTGGCGGTGAACATGCCGGCCACGTCCGTCCAGATTTCCACGCGCTGCGCTTTCAGCAACGCGCCGAAGTACGAGGCGGATGTATCCGAACCGCCACGGCCCAGCAACACGGTGCGACCGTGCGATTCACGCGCGATGAAACCCTGCGTGATGAACACATCGCCCAGCGCGGCAAGCCGCGTGTTCAGCGCCGGATCTGCCTTGGTCTCGACCATCGCCGAAAGCAGCTTGGTGCGCTCGTTCTGGTTGGGCAGGGCGATGGCAGCAAGGCAGTCGCGCGCATCCACCCATTGCGTGGGCAAGCCACTGTGGCTGAGGAACGCCGAGCCCAGCGCGCTGGACATCAGCTCGCCGTGCGCCTGCACTAATGCCGCCCAGGCCAGCTCACCCAGCAGCGACGGGCCATCGTTGGCCAGCTGCGCGAGCTCGGTCAGTCGGGCGCCGAGGGTATCGGGAACCGCCAGCTGCATGTGATCGAGCAGGTCGTAATGACGCTGTGCGATCGCCTTGGCAGCCTCGATGCGTTTGCCCTTGTCTTCCTGTGCGCACATTTGTTTGAGTGCGTCGGTGATGCCGGAGAGTGCCGAAACGACAACGAGCACGCGGGCGCCTTCGGCGCGGCGGCCGGCTACCAGCTCCAGAATGTTCTGCCAGCGCGGCAGGGTGGCGACACTGGTGCCGCCAAACTTCATCACGATCCAGGATGCGTCTGCAGGAAGCGACGCGGGGGCATTCGAGGTCACGATTCTCTCAGTTAGGGTTGCGGGAAAAATATCTGGGGAGTGTTGCGCTGCAGCAGCAGGAATGCAATGGGATGGATTTTGGACGTCCAAACCGTGGCGCATGCCTTGACGCTCGGCTCCTCCCCCTGCGCGCAGGGGGAGGCTGGGAGGGGGTTAGCTCTTGCAATCAAGCCTCGCAACCCATTGAAGGGCTACACCCCACCCCAACCCTCCCCTGCTGCACGCAGGGGAGGGAGTGACTTCAGGCGACCACCACGGGAATCTTGCCAATGCGTGCCTGCCATTCCTTCGGACCGGTCTGGTGCACCGAGGTACCCGCCGAATCGACGGCGACCGTCACCGGCATGTCCTGCACTTCAAACTCGTAGATCGCCTCCATGCCCAGATCAGCAAAGCCGACCACACGGCTGGCCTTGATCGCCTTGGACACGAGATACGCTGCGCCGCCCACGGCCATCAAATACACCGACTGGTGCTTCTTGATTGCCTCGATGGCCGCCGGACCGCGCTCAGCCTTGCCGACCATGCCCAGCAGGCCGGTCTGCGCCAGCACCTGTTCGGTGAACTTGTCCATGCGGGTGGCAGTAGTCGGGCCAGCAGGCCCGACCACTTCGTCGCGCACCGGATCGACTGGGCCCACGTAGTAGATGAAGCGGCCATGGAAATCGACCGGCAGCGGCTCGCCCTTGTTGAGCATGTCGACCATGCGCTTGTGCGCGGCGTCGCGGCCGGTGAGCAGCTTGCCGTTGAGCAGCAGCACTTCGCCGGGCTTCCAGCTGGCGACGTCTTCGCGCGTGACGGTGTCCAGATTCACACGGCGACCCTTGCTCGAGTCGTAGGTGAGCTTGGGCCAATCCTTCAGTGACGGCGGATCGAGCATTACCGGGCCCGAGCCATCCAGCGTGAAGTGCGCGTGGCGCGTGGCGGCGCAGTTCGGGATCAGCGCCACCGGCAGGTTGGCCGCGTGGGTCGGGTAATCCTTCACCTTGATGTCGAGCACGGTGGTGAGGCCACCGAGGCCCTGCGCACCGATGCCCAGCGCGTTGACCTTCTCGTACAGTTCGACGCGCAATTCTTCGGCGCGATTGCTCGGGCCGCGGGCGATCAGATCCTGGATGTCGATCGGCTCCATCAGCGCTTCCTTGGCCAGCAGCATCGCCTTCTCGGCGGTGCCACCGATGCCGATGCCCAGCATGCCCGGCGGGCACCAGCCGGCACCCATGGTCGGCACGGTCTTGAGCACCCAGTCGACGATGGAGTCGGACGGGTTGAGCATCGCGAACTTGGACTTCGCTTCCGAACCGCCGCCCTTGGCGGCCACGATCACGTCCACGGTGTCACCGGGCACGATCGAGACATTGATCACTGCCGGCGTGTTGTCCTTGGTGTTGGTGCGCTTGCCGGCCGGGTCAGCCAGCACGCTCGCGCGCAGCTTGTTGTCCGGATCGTTGTAGGCGCGGCGCACGCCCTCGTTGACCATGTCTTCCAGCGACATCGTGGCGTCCCAGCTGGACGTTCATGCCGACCTTGAGAAACACGGTGACGATGCCGGTGTCCTGGCACAGCGGACGATGGCCTTCGGCGGCCATGCGCGAGTTGATCAGGATCTGCGCCATCGCGTCTTTCGCGGCGGGCGACTCCTCGCGCTCATAAGCGGCGGCGAGATTGGTGATGTAGTCGACGGGGTGGTAGTAGCTGATGTACTGCAGGGCGTCGGCGACGGACTGGATCAAATCGTCTTGCTTGATGGTGGTCATGGCGGCTGCTTCGACTCCGGGGGATCAAGGCGTCGTAGCGGGCTGCCCACGACGCACAACCCTCCCATTGTGCCGCAAATGGCTATCGGGCCCCAAAAATGGCGTTGCGCGCCGCCGAGCAAGGCTTGCGCCCGGCGCCGCTCGTTTTGAGATCAACGCCACGCTTACCCATAGGCCATACGGCATACCGGCAAGATATTGCGGCATCAATTCGAGGCGCCAAGCCGCTTTCGCTTTTTCATGCGAAACCGCAGGCACTTCACTACCAGCCCAAGCAGCGCTAGCTTCGCCGGGACCAGCGCGAGTACGTCTTCAGGGGGCGAGCTGGGTCTGTTGGGGAACGCGGTACGTCCTTTTATAGCCTCGCTGAAAAGCGCGGCGGTGCGCAGGGGCATCGTCGACGCGCAGCTTCGGCTGTATCTACCCTGGAGAAACAACATGCTCTCGACGTTGCATCGCAAGTCGCTCGCGGTATCTCTCGGTCTTCTGCTCTTCGGTGGCGCCACTTCTGTGGCGATGGCCGCGGGCAGTTCGGCGCCTGCCGACCTTGGAGCCAGCAATGCCAGCCAGACGGTTAACGTCACGCTCGTACTGGGATTGCACAATCAGGCTGCACTGGAAAGCTATATCTACAGCACGGTCACCCAAGGCAATCCCTCTTATCACCGCTTCCTCACCACCGATCAGTTCGCTGATCGTTACGGCGCTACCGCCGACGAGATCTCCAGGGTCCAAGCCTTTATCAAACAGCAGGGGCTGACCCAGGTACAGCTGCTGCCCAATCATTTGGCCATTCAGGTGACCGGCACGATCGGCCAGTTCAACAAGGCGTTCCAGACAACCGTTCACGATTACCGCGCCAGCGATGGATCGACCTTCCATCGCCCCAACTCGGCGCTAACCTTGCCGGCCGCGCTTTCCAGCACGCTGGTGCTCGCGTCGGGCCTGAACTCCGAAGCACACTTCCATTCCCATCGCGTCAGCGCATTGGATGCACCGCAGGCCAGCAGCCATGTGAATACACTGGCCAAGGCCGCGTCCGCCGCACCGGCCACCACGCCATGCACGGGCAATGCGACCGCAACGTGCACACCCGGCGAATTCACCGTTGGCGACGTCGCCAACCGGTACAACATCAACCCGCTGTACAAGGCTGGTGTGAATGGCAAGGGCTCGACCATCGGCATCGCCACCCTTGCTGATTTTGTCGTGGCTGACGCGTACACCTACTGGGCCGATATCGGCCTGACGGTGAAACCCAATCGCATCACGAAGGTGCCCGTCGATGGCGGCGGACCACTGAGCGGCCCCGATGGCTCGGGCGAAACGTCGCTTGACGTTGAACAGTCCGGCGGACTGGCCCCACAGGCCGACATCATCGTGTACCACGCCCCAAACACCGATGCCGGTTTCTTCGACATCTTCAATCAGGCCGTGTCTGACAATAAGGTCGATAGCCTGTCAGTGAGCTGGGGCGAGCCTGAGATCTTCTACATCCTGCAGTTGGATGCCAACACCGCTTATATGCAGTCCTTGCACCAGGTCTTCCTGGAAGCCGCCGTGCAAGGCATTTCGATGTTCGCCACCGCAGGCGACTCCGGTGCTTACGACACGGTACGTGATTTTGGCGGCTTGCCGTCCGACCCCGTACCGCCGCCGCTGACCGCGGACTCGCCAGGTGCCGACCCTTTCATCACCACGGCGGGCGGCACGACGGTTCCCTTCACCTATAGTTTCCGCGGTGGCCCGACAGCGTCGATCACCAAGGAAAGTGTCTGGGGTTGGGATTACATCGCGAACTACTTCCAGACCAATCTCGGCATCAACTTCCTCGCCAACGTGTACTCGGTCGGCGGCGGTGGTGGCGTCAGCGTGTTCTGGCCGACGCCGCTCTATCAGCAGTTCACCTCGGGCATCCGCAAGACCGAGAAGAACCAGACGTGGCTGGCTCCCGAGTTTGGCGTCAATTACACGCTGCCGGCCAACTTCAAGGGCCGCAACGAGCCTGACATCTCGTTGAACGCCGACCCTGAAACCGGCTACAGCTTCGTTTCCTCGCAGGACGGACCAGGCCTGCTGACCTTCGAAGGCGGCACCAGCTTCGTGGCGCCCCAGCTCAATGGCATCGCCGCCCTGCTGAAGCAATCGACGCACGGTCGCGTTGGTTTCTGGAACCCGCAGGTCTATCCGCTGCAGAACATCTTCGGCTACGGCCCGTTCTCGGCCTTCAACGATATCAAGGCGGGAGACAACTGGTTCTACAAGGGCGTGGGTGGCTACGAGCCGGGTGCAGGCATAGGCACCCTCAACGTAACCAACCTGGCGCTGTTCCTCACCGTGTTCTGATCCTGCGTCAAGACCACCACTCGAAAGCCGGCACTGCAAAGTGCCGGCTTTCGCATTTGCCGTTTCGCGCAAGACCGGGGCTTGCTGAGGCACGATTCAACCGCCATGCTCGCCTGCACCTCTCATCGTGCAGGGTTCCATGAGCGACACCTCGACGTCCGGCGGTTACGTACGCCGCCTCCGCCCGTGGGACGCGGCCATGATCGTGGTCGGCGGCATCATCGGCGGCGGCATTTTCCTCAACCCGTACGTCGTAGCGACGCGCACATCATCGGGCTTGTCGCTGCTGCTCATGTGGGTCGGTGCAGGCCTGCTTACCCTCATCGGTGCGCTCTGCTACGCAGAGCTGGGCGCGCGGCGTCCGCATGCGGGCGGCAGCTATGTGTATCTGCGTGAAGCGTTCGGGCCGCTGGCCGGTTTCCTGTTCGGCTGGAGCATGCTGCTGGTGATCTATTCGGGGTCGTCCGCCGCCGTCGCCACGATTTTTGCCAGCTACGCGGCAGCCCTGTTCGGCCTGCCCGCCTCCGCCACCACGAACCTGGCGATTGGCGCCCTGGTTTTTGTCGCACTGATCAATCTGTTTGGCCTGCGCCTGGGAGCGCAGATACAAAATCTTTTCACCTTGCTAAAGCTGCTGGCGGTAGCGGTGCTGGTGGTATGCGGCCTATTTCTGGCTGGCGTGAACGGCCACGGCATGTCTGGCCACTGACCCGCAGACGGCTGATGTGGGCTTCATGGGCGCGGCATTGCCGGTGCTGTTCGCCTATTCCGGTTTCACTTACCTCAACAACCTGGCCGGTGAGGTCAGCGAGCCACAACGCACGCTGCCCCGCGCGCTGTTCATTGGCATGCTGCTGGTGATCGCGGCCTACGCGCTGGTCAACCTGGCCTACCTTGCCGTTCTTGGCCACGCGGGACTCGCGGCCAGCCGCGCCCCAGCCGCCGACGTAATGCAACGCGTGTTCGGCACGGCGGGAGCCAAGCTGATCGCCGTGGGCGTGGCGATTTCCGCGCTGGGCTTCTGCAATATCACCCTGGTGGCGGGCGCCCGCGTGCTGCAGGTGATGGGCGAGGATGGCTTGTTCTTCCGCAGCGTGGCCCGGCTGCACCCCAAACACCGCACGCCCAATGTCGCGCTGCTGCTGCTCTCGGGCTGGGCCATCGTGCTGGTGTGGTCCGGCAGTTACGGCCAGTTGCTCGACTACGCCACGTTTGGCGACTGGCTCGCCTGCGCGGTGGGCGTGGGCACCTTGTTCTGGTATCGCAAGCACGAGGGCACCAAGGTCAGTTTCCGCGTTCCCGGCTACCCGCTGCTGCCGATCATCTTCATTGCCACCATTGGCCTGGTGATGGTGCAGAGCCTGCGCAGCAGCCCGGTCAACACGGGCATCGGCCTGCTCATCATGGCCGCTGGCGTCCCGGTTTATCTGGTGTGGCGACGCCTGTTCAGCCGAGTCACCTCCTAAGCAAGGCCTTGCGATGCCACAATGCAGGGATAAAGAAGGAGGCCTGAACCGATGGCGCACGCGCAAGACCAGATACTGACGCCCCAACCGAGCAACACCATCGTGCCCGAGAAAGTGCGCGAAGGCGTCGATCTGGAGATCAATGGCAGGTCCTACCGTCATACCGGCGACGCGCAGATGCCGTTGCTGTGGTATCTGCGCGATGTGTTGCGCCTCACCGGCACCAAGTACAGCGGTGAGCACGGCGACGGTGGCTATGACCTTGTGCTGGTCGACGGCAAGCTGGCTTCTGCCACGCACCTCGCCGTTGCCGATCTGGCTGACAAGTCGATCACC
Source organism: uncultured Gammaproteobacteria bacterium (assembly GCA_963783075.1). Taxonomy (GTDB): domain Bacteria; phylum Pseudomonadota; class Gammaproteobacteria; order Xanthomonadales; family Rhodanobacteraceae; genus Dyella. The sequence continues at coordinate 210,944 of CAWAMF010000002.1, forward strand.
ACGGTGGAAGGCCTTGCCGCGGCCGACGGCAAGCTGCACCCGCTGCAGCAGGCCTTTGTGGACGAAGACGCCATCGGCTGCGGCTATTGCACGCCCGGCTGGCTGATGGCCTCGCTGGATCTGCTCAACCGTCATTCGCAGCCCAGTGACAACGAAATCGACCAGTTGCCCAATCTCTGCCGCTGCGGCTGCCAAACCCGCGTGCGCCTCGCGATCAAGCGTGTCGGCCAATGGAGGCCACGCATGAGCGTCGACCATCAGAACACCCCGCAGCTTTCGCGTCGACGCTTCCTGCAGGTATTGGCTGGCACGGCCGGCGCGCTGGTGGTGGGCATCCGCTTCGCCGAGGCCGCCGATGTACCGGTGCCGCCCGCGTTGCTGGGCGACAAGCTATACGGCCTGGGCGCCTATGTGCGCATCGATGCCGATGGCACCGTGATCATTGGCGCGCGCGACCCCGACACCGGCACAGGTACGGCCACCTCGCTGCCGCGCATCATCGCCGACGAACTCGACGCGGATTGGACCCGCGTCAGCGTGGTGCCGCTTGGCCTGGGCGTCGATGACGACAACGGCAAGCCCCACTGGACCTACGGCCACCAGACCAGCGGCCTGGGCGACTCCATTCCCGCGGCCTGGGCCGACCTGCGCGAAGCCGGCGCACTGGCGCGCTGGCTGCTGCTGCAGGCCGCGGCGCGCCGCCTCGGCGTGCCAGCCGACCGGCTGCGCTGCGACGAAGGCAATGTCATCGCCCCCGACGGCCGTCGCTTCGGCTACGGCTCGTTGGCCGAGGCCGCCGCCAGCATCGCGCCGCCCGCCTCGCCGGTAAGCGTGAAGACGCCCGATCGCTACACCTTGATCGGTCAGCCCGCCGGCGATGTCGACGCACGCGCCATCGTCACCGGACAGGCGCTCTACGCGCTCGACAACTACGTCGGTGACGCGCTGGTCGCGGTGCTCAGTCATTGTCCCTGGCCTGACGGCAGCGTCGACTCGCTGGACACCACCGACGCCATGGCCATCAAGGGCGTGGTCAAGGTGGTGCAGCTCAAGCCGGAGGCAGGCGTTCCGCTGGGCCAGACCGTACGCGCACCGGCCGTGGCCGTGATCGCGGAGAACACCTGGGCCGCATTGCAGGGCCGTGCCAAGCTCAAGCTGCAGTGGAAGGCCGGCAGCCAGAACGAGAGCAGCGCCTGGTTCGAGCAGCAGGCTTCGGATCTGGTCAATGACAAGGATGCGACGCCTGCCGCACGCGTGCGCAACGACGGCGACGTCGATGCGGCGAGCAAAAAGGCCGCGCGTCGTATCGAGGCCACCTACGTACAACCCTGGTTGGCGCACGCCACCGCCGAACCGATGAACTGCCTGGTCCACATCGAGAAAGACAGCGCCATGCTGGTGGTGCCCACACAGGCACCGCAGCAGGCATGGAAGGTGGTGCAACGCCTCACTGGCCTCACGCCTACGCAGATCCAGGTGCGCGTGCCGCGCGTCGGTGGCGGCTATGGCCGTCGCCTCGATCACGACTATGTGGCCGAAGCGGTGATGTTGGCCAAGGAAGTGCAAAAGCCCGTCAAGCTGATGTGGACGCGCGACGAGGATCTGGGCCAGGACTATTACCGCTCGGCCTGTATCCACAAGTTCAGTGCCACGCTCGACGGCAAGCGCCAGATCGTGACCTGGAACCAGCGCATGGCCAGCGCCTCAGCGCTCGCACAGCGTGGCGTGGCCGACAACCGGTTGTGGACGTCCGAAGTGGATGCACACCAGTTGCCCGCCGGCCTGGTGCCCAACCTGCGCAACGACTGGTATTCCCTGCCCTCGGCGATGCTGCGCGGCCCGGCACGTGGCATGCCGCACCTGAGCAATGCGTTTGCGGTGGAAAGCTTCGTCGATGAAATTGCGCACAGCCTGAAGGAAGACCCGCTGGTCACGCGCCTGCGCCTGATTGGCGAAGCCACGCATGATCCCGCTCGGCGATGGCCGCACGCTGGACACCGGCCGCCTCATCAACGTGCTCAAGCTGGTGGCCGACCGCATCGAGTGGAAAAACTGGCTGCGTACGGTCAACGGTTTCGGCATCGCCTGCTGGCACATCGACGGCGCCTACGTGGCGCACGCGGTGGAAACCTCGCTGCAGGGTGACCGACTCAATATCGAGCGCGCCGTGTGTGCGGTGGACGTGGGCCGCGTCATCAACCCCACGGGCCTGCAGGGGCAGGTGGCCGGCGCCACCCTCGACGCGCTGTCGACTGCGCTGAATCTGTCCATCAGCTACAAGGACAGCCAGGTTCAGCAGCACAACTGGAAGGACTACCCGCTCGCCAGCATGGCGCAACTGCCTGACACCACCGAAGTCATCGTGGTGCCTGGCGATCGCGACCCCACCGGCGCCAGCTTCCTTGCCATGCCCACGGCAGCGCCAGCGCTTGCCAACGCCGTTTTCCGCGTCAGCGCCGTGCGCGTGCGCCGGCTGCCGCTGATGAAGGAACTGCTGCGCATGCTGTAACCGGCATCGGCGGCGTCGCGCCCAGCGCGATGCCGCCGCGCGGCGCCCGGTACCCAACGCCACCAGGCGCCCCGTTTTGTGACGGCGGGATGCAAAGCGCGCGCGGGACATAAGTAAATACACGGACGCGGCGCGCCAGCGGAATGTCTTAGGATGCCGCAACGGCAGCCGCCCACAGGCGTCTGCGTTCAGGGAAATAGGACCATCAATGCGCTTTCCCCTCGCACTGATCGCCTTGCTGTTGCTGTGTGGCAGCCTTCCGGCATGGGCGCAGACGCCCCAGGCCTCATCGGCAACGCCATGCATTGGCCTGGTACTTGGCGGCGGCGGCGCACGCGGTGCGGCGCACATTGGCGTGCTCGAAGTGCTTGAGCGTGAACATATTCCCGTCTGCCGCATTTCCGGGACCAGCATGGGCTCCATCGTGGGCGGCATGTACGCGGCGGGCTACTCCCCGCAGGAGATGCACGACATCATCACCTCGCTCGACTGGAACGATCTGTTCACCGACGATCCGGCGCGCGAAGAAATGCCGATGCACCGCAAGGATGCGGATTACCGTTACCTGCTCAATTTCGAGGTCGGTTACAAGAACGGACGCATCGTGACGCCGGCCGGCGTGGTGCAGGGACAGAAGCTGTTGCTGCTGTTGCGCCGCCTGCTGATTTCAACGTGGGACGTGCACGATTTCGACCAGTTGCCCATTCCGTTTCGCGCCGTGGCGACGGACATTGTCGCGGGCAAGCCGGTGGTGTTTGGCTCGGGCGACCTGGCCATTTCTATCCGCTCCAGCATGTCGGTGCCCGGCGCATTTGCGCCAACCAATGTCGATGGCCAGTTGCTGGTGGATGGCGGCCTGATGGACAACGTGCCCATCGACGTCATTCGCAGCATGGGGGCGCAGCGCCTGATCGTGGTCGACGTGGGCTCACCATTGGCCACCAGGGAACAGCTCAGCAACCCGGTCGCGGTGCTCAACCAGATGGTAAGCGCGTTGATGGCCGAAAAGACGCAGCGACAACTGGACACACTGCAGCCCGATGACATCCTGATCCGTCCGGCACTGGGCGACATGAGTGCCTCGGAGTTCAACCGTGGCGCGCAAGCCATAGCCATCGGCCGGGCCGCGGCAGAAGCCGCGCTACCGCGGTTGCGCGCCCTGTCGGTGAGCCCGGAACAATGGGCAAGCTTCGAAGCCGCACACCGGCAACGCCAATTCGATCCGGGCCTGATCGCGTTCCTCAAGGTGGATGCCCACCAGACCCAGACCGCGACATACGTACAGGAACGCCTGCACAGCGATGTCGGCAAACCGTTCGATCCCAAGAAACTCGAGGAACAGATTGGCGGCATCTACGGACGCGGCAATTACCAACAGATCGACTACCGCCTGGATCAGCAAGGCGATGATCGCGGCGTTCTGATCGTTCCCACCGACAAGCCCTGGGGCCCCATCTACGGCAAGATCGGCTTTCAGCTGGACGACGACTTCAACGGCCGCAGCGAATACCTGATCTCGGGCGAACTCAACGCTACCAACGTCAACCGCTACGGCGCGGAGTGGCGCAACACGGTGTGGGCAGGCCGCATTGGCGGCTTGAGCAGCGAGTTTTATCAGCCGTTCGGACAAGGTGCCCAGGTCTACGTCATGCCTTACGGGCTGCTGCGCAACGAGAATTTTCCGGTCTTTACCCACGATGGCGACGAGCAGTTGTCCGAGTACCGCATCAAGCGCCGCTACCTCGGCCTGGAAACCGGTTGGTCGCCGACGTCCTATTGGCGCGTCTACACCTCCCTCACCCAGGGCCACGACAGCGGCGACCTGCTCATTGGCTACCCAACGCCGCAATTCCCCAGCAGCCAGACCAACGACTACACCGTGACCAAGTTCGGACTGGACTGGGACAGCCTCGACAGCGCGCAATTCCCCACGCGTGGCGCCCACGTCAACTTCGACTACGAGATGTATCGCCCGTGGCTGAATGGCGATTTCAACGGCGATGTGGCGCGATTGATCGCCGACTGGGTACCCGACTACGGCCTCGCCGACAGCCGTTACCACCTGCTGTTGGGGTTACGCCTGTCCAGCGCACTCAACAACACCAACACCTTCGAAACACAGAGCTTCCTGGGCGGATTCCTCAATCTTTCCGGCTACCCGGAGCGCTCGCTGTACGGCAACCAGGCTGCACTGGGCCGCGCCGTGTTGTATCGACGTACGGGCCAGACGGATGGCGTTTTCTCCACGCCGATCTATATCGGCGCCAGCCTGGAAGCGGGCAATACCTGGCAAAACAAGAGCCAGGTTCAATTCGACTCGCTGATCTATGCCGGCAGCCTGTTCCTGGGCATCCAGACGCCGCTGGGTCCACTCTTCCTGGGCTACGGCTACGCGCAGGGCGGACACAACTCAATTTACCTGACCTTCGGCTCGTTGCTGCGCCCGGCGCAATGATCCGTGCCCCGTTGCAACCCGGGCCCTCGCACAGCCTCCACCGTTGCCAACGCAGAATGCCCGTTGCCCGTTGGCGAGAGTGGACTTTTCGATCGGGAGTCAACGCCATGAAACCGCTGCGTCTATTTCTCATCGTCGCCAGCCTGGTGCTGGTCGCGTGCACGGCCAACGTAAGCATCACCAACCAGTGGCGCGATCCCGCCTGGCCGGGTCCACCAGCATCGAACGTGGTGGTGGTCGGCATCTCGCGCAGCGATACCATGCGACGCGTGTTCGAGGACACCTTCTCGCAGCAGCTGCAAGCCGCCGGCGTGCAGGCCTCGCCCGCCTATACCCAGATACCCCCGGGTAACGAAGGCGCGATAGGTCTGCGCGATCTGGTCAAGGCCAGCGGCGCCCCGCCGTGCTGGTGACCCGCGTGCAGCGCGTGGAACAGAAGATCAATGTCACTCCCAGCGGCCCGATGTATGGCGGTTTCTACGGTTGGTATGGCGGCGCCTGGGCATCGACGCCTGACATCACGCAATACGACGTGGTCACGCTGGAAACCAGCGTGTGGGATGCGCGCTCGGAGAAGCTGGTGTGGACGGTGACCACGCAGGCGGTGGCGCGGAAGAATATCCCCAAGGCGACTACGGAGTTGGCGCAGACGCTGATTCCGAAGTTGAAGGCGGATGGGATTTTGAGGTAGGGGTGGGCCTTGGGAGATGCTGCTCTTTCGCTCGTCATCCCAGCGAAGGCTGGAAGCGCTTCACAACAGCGATGCTGGTCATCCAGTGACTGTGCGCATGGTCCTCGCGCTTTCGCGACGGCCTCGCCTGCGGCGGGGTTCCGACGACCTGCCGGTCGCCGGGTCACTTTTCTTTGCTTGCCCACGCACGCGCAGGAGCGCGTGTGAACGGCGAAGCCGGCCCGAAGGGCGGAGGGCAGGATGCCCGGAGTAAAGAAAAGTAACCAAAAGAAAGAGCACCCCGCTTGGCGCTTGCCGGGCTGTCAGCCCGGCAAGTCCGTGAGGGTCGGCCGGGCTTTTCGACGGGTCTCCTGCCCCGACGAAAAGGGATCGACATCCCTGTCGATCCCCCTGCGGGCCTGATCGTCCGCCCCTCACCGCCGCACAGGGGTCCAAAGATCAAGAGCGCAACGCTCGCGCAATCGCGGTGTTTTGATCTCGTGTAGGAGCGCACCCTGTGCGCGACCAACCTGCACCGCGGCAACGACATGGCGCAGCGGTCGCGCACAGGGTGCGCTCCTACATGGGCGGCGGTGCGCCCTGGACCTGTTGGTTGGTACATGGCCACAGCTCTCACTCACCGACGTGGCCCACCCCCGCCCCGCATCCCTCCACCCCCAAACCTCCCTCCCCCCATCGAAGGACGAAAACCGCCCATCTCGCCATGAAAGCGGTTGTCGTAATTGCTGCGGTCGAACTGCGGCTGGGCGGCCACGGGTGGCTGGCGTTGTTCGAATGTGGCGCCCTCCGCGCTGCGGTTGCGCGCCAGGCGATCACGATCGGTATCGGTGCTGTCCGGCCCTGGGACGTGATTGAGTCCGCCCCGTGCGTCGACTTTCTCCCAGCCGCCTTCCTTGTCGTACTGGTACACGTTGCCGTCCTTGCCCGCGTAGACGTGATCGTTCGCGTCGATCACGCCGCCACGGGTGACCTCACCGGTGGCGCGGTCGTAATGCACGTAGCCGACGCCGCCGGCTCCCTGGGTATGGAAGGCGCCGGCTGCGCCCGCGCCGGCATCGGTGCGTCCAGCGACGCCAGCCTGATTGGTCACGCGTCCGGTCTGCGGGTTGTACGTGATGCGCTGGCCGCCAGCAGCAGCGTTGCCGGTATACGCGTTGGCCGCCGCGCCGCCCTGCCCACCCACCACGCGACCAGTCTGCGGGTTGTAGCGAATGCCACCGGCCTGCGCGGTGGTGGTGCCGGTATACGCATTCGTGTTGCGGGCGGCATAACCCACGCCGCGACCGCCGGTGGCTTCGTTGAAATAACGGCCGCGCCCGGCCTGCCCAACATTGCCGGTCCACGGATTGGCCCAGGCAACGCCGTGTCCAGCGACGACACTGTTGCCCCAGCGGCCATAAATATTGACCCTCGCTATGGCGCCGCCCCAATAGCCCGGATAGTGACCGCCCCAGTAGCTCCACGGCCCCCACCACGGGCCGTACCAGGCCGAAGCCCATGCCCAGCCCCAGGCGAAGCCGACGCCCCAGCCTGCCCACGGCGTCCAGCCGAACGCCACACCAAAACCGTACGTGGTGGGGCACCCGTACCAGACGTCGCCAACCCACGAATCGCAGGGATAACCAGTGCCGTACACCACCACGCCATCGCTGGCGACGGTGCCGTAATAGCCCGGCGTATATCCGACATAGACCTGGTCGTCGCCATGGCCGTAAACGTAGACGTAGGTGACGTAGTGCAACGGCGAGCTGGGTGGAATGGAATAGATCACCGCCGGCACGTCCAGCGCCACGGTCCACGGACCGGTCGCGCTGGCGGCGGTAAACCACACGCCGTTCTGCACGGCGTAGTACGCATTGGGGCTCACGCGTATCACCGGCACGGCGGTATTCCACGCATACGACAGCGTGGTGCCTTCGATCGGGCGAAACTGCGGCGCGCCGTCATAGCTCAGATGCAGTGCGGCCGCGCGACTGTTCACCACGGCCGTCTGCGGAATGCTGTTGGCTATCAGCGATTCGCGCGCTTCGGGCGTGCCCGGAATGGAGGCGAGTACCGCGCTCTTGGGGCTATCGGATGGAATGTCTGCGAAATCATCCGGCAGATCCTTGCCCGCCACGTAGCGCCAGGGGCCATGCGTGGAATCAGCGGTAAACCAGCGACCCGAAATCAGCACGTACCAGGCCTGCGCTTGCGCCTGGTCGACAAACACGTCCGATGCGGTGTTGGTGACATACGCCAGCTGGGTACCCGGGATCGTCTCGAATTGCGGATCGCCATCCACCATGATCAATTCCGATGGCTGCGTACGCACCACGATGTCCGGCAACTTGCCCGAGGCGAATATCTGCTTGAGCGCATCGGAGGGGTCGTCCAGCGTATCGACCAGGTTGGCCTTTTCCGCCGTTTCGCCCGCTTGCGCGACTGCGGTGGATGCAGCTTTGATGGCCGTCCATGGTCCATCCAGCGACGGCGCACTCAGCCAATGGCTGGCCACCAGCAGGTAGTACTGGTTGCCCTGCTGCAATATCAGTGAGCGCGTGTTGACGATGCGGCTGACGCCCGCCGCGCCGGTGGGCTTCGACGCAGGTTTGCCATCGATCAATACCAGTAGCGCTGGGTTGAACGAGAAAATGATCTGCGGCGGATCGTTGTGCACCGCCACGCTTTTTTCCTGCTTTGCTTCGCGATTGATCGCCAGCGACGCTTCGAGCGTGTCGAGATTGGCCACCTGCTCACTGCGCGCAGCAATGCCCTTGAGCAATTCCATGTAATGGGCCTGGTGCGCGGCATCGGTGGGAAAGGAAACCCTGTCGACGGTGATGTTGGAAAGCGCCACCTCGCGCAGCGCCTTGTTGGTATCGGTGCGTGCGGTGAACCACATCACGCCGTACACCATCACGTCATGCGGCTTGCCGTCGCTGCCGACCTGTTGGCCGGTTTTGACGCTGACCGCGAGCCGTCCTTTGAGCTGATTGCCCGCCCAGCTGTTGAGCTGCGGATGGTGCAGCACCAGGTGCAAGCCGGCGACATCGAAGGTATGTGGCCAGGGCCGGTAGTCGGCGGTGCTATTGCTCGCCGCGGTTGATGACTGATCCTGCGCGAGCGTGGGAACCGTCATCAACAAACCGAATGAAAGGATCACTCCAAGCCAGCGCGCCGCAAGCATGAGCCCACTCCACAACAACAAAAGCGTCGTTATGAAGCATGCAACTTCGATGCGGCACCGGGTAGCGCAAATCTTCGCAGCGGCACGCGCGTAGATTTACCTAGACGGTGAGAACGACGCGGCCCGTGCGCTGTTCTCTCAATGAAACTGATCGCTCGCCGGCACCCACGTACTGCCCGCATGCGCGGGCGTGGTCGGCATCGCCGTGGGATCCACCTGGCAACCCGGCGGCAGCGGCCCTCCCGCCACGCGCGCGGCGGAGCACTGCGCGCTGTTGTCGAGCTTGATGGTTGCCACGGTGGGTGCGGCCGTGCCCGCGGGCGGCGGTGGCACCAGCGGATTGGTCGGCGCCAGTTTCATCTTCTGGTACACCACTTCGTCCACCGGCTTGGGCGGCGGGTTGCCATCGCCACAACCGAACAAGGCCATCGGGAACAGTGGCATCACCACGCATTCCACACGCACGCCGCGCGGCAGGTTGAAGGTGTGCCGCAGCGTGGTTTTCTCCACCGCGTGACGTAATGCGGTATCGATCGAGCTTTCGCCTTCGGGCGTCCAGTCCTTTTCGAAACGCGTGGCCTGGTAACCGATGTTCGGCGTGCCGTGCGACATGACCTCGGTATTGCCGTGCGGCTTGAGCTGCACGTAAGTACCGGCGACGCCGTTGGATTCGCCCTGGCCCTGGCTGCCGTGGCTACCTTGGCCGTTGCCCTGCCCCGCTGGCAAGGACAGGTCGAGGCCGTTCTTGCCAGCGACTGCAGGCGACTGGCTGACGCCGTTGGGTTGCCCCGGGTTGCCACTGTCGCTGCCTTGCGGCGTGGCGTTGGGCGCACTGCTGACACCGCGCTCGCCAGTGGTGGGCGCGGCTTCGTCGCTGGCGGTGTTCTCCTGCGCGCTTGCGGCACTTTGGGCCTGCGCCGTGTTCGACGGTGCAGCCGCCGCGCTGGGTTGGGCGGGCGACGCGACGGAAGGCTGCTCGGTGGAGATTTGCGGACGTTCCACCGTCGGCTTGTTGTCCAGCGCAATCGCAGCCGGCGCCGGCGTTTCGAGTCGCGGAGCCTGTGGCTTCTCCATGCTCGGCTGCGGATTGGGCGGCAACGGCACCGCTTCCAGCTCCGGCTCGGCTACGCGAATGGCCGGCGACTCGACGTGCGGCTGCTCGCGTGGCACTAGCACGGACACCGTGCTGGGCTGCGGTTGCAGATTGACCGTGGGCGCAGCCTGCGCCGGCAGCGGTACGGCTGGCATTTCCGGTTCGGGCGGTGCGGCCGGTTCCTCGGGGCGGATCGCCTGGGCGATGCTGGGATGGGTGTCGACCGGCGCAGCCTTGTCCATCGCTATGGTCGGCGCGGGCACGACCGGTGCCGACTGCGGCGGCACCTCGGGTATTGCCAGCGATGCCGGCGGCGGCTGGGGCTGGGTGCCTTCCAACTGCGGCTTGCGCACCGGCTCGGGTTCGAACTTCGGCGGCACCGGCTTGGGCACCGGCGGGGTTTCCAGCGCCACCTGCGGCGGCTCAGGGGCTGTGGGGACCGGCTGCAAGTCCTGCGTGGGCGCGGGCTTGGGCACCGTCACCGGCGGCAATGGCGCGGCGGTGATCTGCGGCTTGGGCGCGGACGGTTTCGGCGCGTCGGCAATGACCGGCGTTTCCAGCGCAGGCACCGGTATCGGCGTCAGCTCGCTATTGGTGCGGGTGGACGAGGTGCTCTGTCTGGCCGTATGGGGCGCGTTGGTGGCGCTGCCACGATGCACCGGCCCAACCTGCTTGGGCGGCGTGCCGCGCACCGGCGGCGGCGGGGGCGGCTCTTCCTGTTTCTTCTCGATCAGTCGGACGACCAGCGGCGTGCTCGATTCATTGAGCTCCTCCATCTCGTACGCCGGCCCCATGATAGCGCCGAACAGGAATACCAGATGCACCAGCAGCGCGCCGGCCAGGCCCAGGATGCGTAGCCATCGGTCGCGCGACCGCTCCGCGCGGCGACGACGATAGACGAAGGCGCTCTCCGCCGCCGACTTTGGCGATGGAAGCGTCACTGTCAGCCGGCCCGCGGATTCCTTGTCCATGGGGCAAGTGTAGCGGGCGATACCCGCCGTCTGAGAAGCCCCCCAGCCGACAATTGTAGATGTGCCTTACTGGCCGCCCGAGCCTCCCTCGTGGCTGGCCCGCTCGCGTATTTCAGCGTCCACCGATTGGGTGGGCGTATCGATCGGGCAGCCATAAGGCAACGGTTTCTGCGCGCGATAAATGGCGATGCATTCGTCAAGGGTGTGCCTGGGTGCCTGCGGCGTGCCCGGCGCCAACGAGCTGGCTGGCGCCATGCTCATGCGCATATCGCCATCGTTCGATGGCGGCGGTGGCGGCGGGTCGCCACCGCAACCGCCGGAGAGCGCCGCAAACGAAATGGCACAGTGAATGCGCACGCCCGGCGCGATGTGGAATGTGTGGTCGACGGTGGTGCTGTCCACCGCCTTCTTCAACTGATCGTCAACACTGCTGCCGCCGCTCTTGTGCCAGTCCTTTTCGAAACGCGTCGGTGTGTAAGTGACAGGGCTGCTGTGCTGCATCAGCTTCCCGTCATCCTGCGGCATGTGCTGGACATAGCCGGCCGCGGGCGCCGGCGGTGCCGTGCTTGCCGTCGCAGGCAGCACCGGCTGGCCCGAGGCATCGTAAAGCTGCGGGGCCGGCGCGGGTGTCGGTTCAGGGGCCGGCGGTGCGGGAGGCAGCGTCACTGTCATGGCGTTCTTGGCAGGGGCCTCATGCACCACCGGCGGCGGCTTGGCGACCAACACGGGGCCTGGCGGCGCAGACGGTAGCGCGGGGGGTGGCGGGGCTGGCATTGCGGCAACCGGCGCGACCGGCGGCGGCCGCGGGATCAGCCGCACCTGCAGCGCGCCCTCGCGCTTTCGCTCAGGCTCAGGCGGGTAACGCCACTGCATTTCATGCCAGGTCAGCAGCCCAAACAGTCCGTGCAACCCCAGCACGACGCCCAGCACCATCCAACGACGCCGCCGGTCGGGCGGTGCCTTGCGCCAGCGCAGCTGGTGCAGCAGCGCGCGGGTGGGGCCATCGAGAGGCGCCAGCCCGCGCGCGTCGGGCCCGGATGACGTCCAGCGATGATGTTCGACTTGCTCGGTACGCTCGATGACGAGTCCCTTCTTTGTTCAGGGGAAAGTCGCGGCATCGGCATCCTTGCCGACCGCACAACGGGGGAGACTCCTGCAGACAAGCGCGGCGGCCTCCCGGTTCCCTACATCGCACTGCAGCTTGACCCCAGGGGACATTGGCGAAAGTCTATGCAGACGGCCTCCCCGGCCGTATCCGCCATGACCGCCCCCGCGTCCTGAACGCCTGGACGACCATGACGGCCCGCCATCGTCAGCCGCCAGCGCGGCTTCGTGCGGCGCCGCAGGTCAACGTCGCCACGATGCCGCGCCTCGCACAGAGGAGGGTCGCATCGTGTCGTACACCACGGAAAACATCCGCAACATCGCGCTCGCCGGACACGCCGGTTCGGGCAAGACCACGTTGTTCGAAGCGCTGCTGCATGCCGGCGGCGCGATCCAGGCCCAGGGTTCGGTAGAGCGCGGCACAACGCAGTCGGACACGGACAGCCAGGAAAAGGCACGCGGCCACTCCATCGACAGCGCCATTGCCAGCATTCCCTTCGGCAACAGCCACATCAACCTGGTCGACACCGGCGGCTACGCGGATTTCCGCGGACCCACGCTTTCGGCGTTCGCCGCGGTGGAAACCGTCGCCGTGGTAGTCAACGCCACCAATGGCATCGAGTACGGCACTCGCCGCATGATGGAACGCGCCGGTGAGCGACGGCTCGCGCGCATCCTGGTCATCAACAAGATGGACTTCGAAGGCGCCCGACTCAGCGCGTTGGTCGATGCGCTGCGCGAGGAATTCGGCAACCAGTGCCTTCCGGTGAACCTGCCCGCGCAAAGCGGCAAGCTGGTGCGTGATTGTTTCTTCCACAGCGAGGGCGCCACGGACTTCTCGACCCTGGCCGATGCGCACCAGCGCATCGTCGACCAGGTGGTGGAGATCAACGAGTCGGTGATGGGCCACTACCTCGACGCGGGCGAAGGCGATCTCACCCCGCAGGAACTTCACGATGCCTTCGAGCAGTGCCTGCGCGAAGGCCACTTGATACCAATTTGTTTTGTCAGCGCGCGCACCGGCGTAGGCATCAAGGAGTTTCTCGAACTCGCCGAACGCCTGCTGCCCAACCCCACCGAGGGCAATGCGCCGCCGTTCCTCAATGGCGACAACGAACCGATCACCGTCACTCACGACCCCGCTCAACACGTGATCGCTGACGTGTTCAAGATCGTCAACGATCCTTTCGTGGGCAAGCTGGGCATCTTCCGCGTGTGGCAAGGCACCATTCGCCGCGATACGCAGTTGTTCATCGACGACAACAAAAAGGCCTTCAAGGTCGGCCACCTGTTCCGCCTGCGCGGCAAGACGCACGAGGAAATCGAGCAGGCGATTCCCGGCGATATCGCAGCCATCGCCAAGGTAGAGGAAATCCACTTCGACGCCGTGCTGCACGACTCGCATGACGAGGACCGCATTCACCTGGCACCGATGTCGCTGCCCCAACCCATGTTTGGCCTGGCACTGGAGCCCAAGCACAAAGGCCAGGAACAAAAACTTTCGCAAGCGCTTTGCCGGTTGGCGGAAGAAGATCCGTGCTTCCGCGTGGAGCACCACAAGGAGCTCAACGAAACCGTGGTGCGCGGCCTGTCGGATCTGCACCTGAAGATCATGCTCGAGCGCATGAAGGAGCGCTACGGCGTGGAAGTCACCACGCACCCGCCGCGCATTGCCTATCGCGAAACCATCGCTGGCCATGCCGAGGGCCATCACCGCCACAAGAAACAGACCGGCGGCGCCGGCCAGTTTGGCGAGGTGTTTCTGCGCGTTGAGCCGCTCGATCGCGGTGCGGGTTTTGAGTTTGTCGATGCGGTGAAGGGCGGCGTGATTCCTGGCCAATTCCTGCCCGCCATCGAGAAAGGCGTGCGCCAGGCGCTGGAGAGCGGTGCCATTGCCGGTTATCCCATCCAGGACCTGCGCGTCACCGTCTACGACGGCAAGTACCACCCGGTCGACTCCAAGGAAGTGGCCTTTATCAGTGCCGGCAAGAAAGCGTTTCTGGATGCCGTCGGCAAGGCGCGACCCATCGTGCTCGAACCCATCGTCGACGTGGAAGTGGCCATTCCCGAGACAAGCGTGGGCGACGTCACCGGCGGCCTCGCCGGCAAACGCGCACGCATCATGGGCACCGACTCGCTGCGCGGCGGTGAACTGGTGATCAAGGCCCAGGCACCCCTGGCCGAACTCACCGACTACCCCACCGAACTGAAAGCCATGACCGGCGGCCGCGGGCGCTTCAGCCTGGACCTGAGCCATTACGAACCAGTGCCACCGCCGGTACAAAAACAGCTCGCCGAGGCGTGGAAGCCTCACGCGGAAGAGGATTGATCCTTATCGACCTGTCGCCATGCGCGGTTGTCACCGCGCATGGCGCGGCAGTGTGCGGAGCGCTTGATGCGCGACGGCGGCGACGCCATGTCATGAGATAGAACGCGCGCCGGCGATGTCGGTGCTGGAGGCATGCAATGAGCCGCGCCTTTGTAAAGGATGCGGACGAGTCCGTCGGCGAACGACTGCCGGACATCCCGCTAAGCGAGCATCCCAACTACGTCACCCCACACGGACTGGTGCAACTGCGCGCCAGATTGATCGCAAAGCGCGAACGTCGCGAGGCGTTGCGCGCCGATGCCGACGCGTTGCCGCAACAAAGCGAATTGGCTGCCGTTGAGCGTGACCTGCGCTGGCTCAACGCGCGGGTCGGGAGCGCCATCGAAGTCGATCTGTCACAGCAACCGCGCGACCGCGTGGCGTTTGGTGCGTTGGTAACGGTGGACAGCGACGAAGGCGAGGCGCGTTATCGCATCGTCGGGGAGGACGAGGCGGATGTGGAGCATGGACTGGTCAGTTACGTGTCGCCGCTGGCTTGTGCGCTGATTGGGGCGCGAATAGGCGATGAAGTGGTGTGGCAGCGGCCGGCGGGGGATGTCGCGGTGGAGGTGGTGGCGATCGAGTATCCGCAGGATGGGTGATGGTGCTTTGCGCTTCTCTTTTACTTAGGCTGACCGGTCGTCTTGAGTCGCTTCGCTTTACTTGTCATCCCGGCGAGGGCTGGGCAAGCACGAAGCCCGCCCCTTCTCGTCATCCCCGCGAAAGCGGTAACTAGTGACCTTCGCGCGGATTGTCGCGTAAACGCCCGCTGCGCAACGGCACTCTCGCGATAGCGCGACAACCAGGCGAAAAGTCCTTGGATGACCAGCTTCGCTGTTGTAAAGCGCCTCCTGCCTTCGCAGGGAGGACGAGCAGAAGCGCACTTCGCGCCCTACACCGGAACGACGGTCACAAAGCGCGACGAGTTTCCCGTCAGGTCTCTACCTGGACAAAAACCACCGACCCAAATCAACTCAACGCTTAGCCTTGAGCAACGTCCCCGTACACTTCTTCGACCCACAACGACACTCCCACAACTTCTTCAGTCGCGTGGTGTGCGGCACGTCCAGCGTGATGCCGTAATCGTAGGTCAGCTCTTCGCCCGGCTTGATGTTGCGAATCGCCTCGATCAGCACACGGTCCTTGCGCCCGTCGCCGTTGGCGCTCTCTTCGACCAGCGCCTGGCAGTTCGGGTCGCAGCTGTGATTGATCCAGCGCGCCGTATTGCCCTTGCGGTTGGCATCGATCAGGTAATCGTCGTTGAGCGTGAACAGGAACGTGTGGCCGGTCTCGCCGCCATCGCCGTACATCACATCGGCTTCGGCGTGGGTCATCAGCGTGCCCTTGTACTCGATGATTTCCTCGCCCTTCTTGATCGGGGCGACGGCGAACACGCCATTGCCATGGATGGGAGAACGGCGGGCGGCGATGCGTCGGGTCATGGGCAAGCAGTACTTGGGTGCGGGAACTCTCGATGATGCCTGCTGCGCCGAGCAATGGGAACCTCCCGTGCGCTGGCGACTCCCTCATCTGGAGGGGGGAAACTGCACCACCGCCGGGGTCAATATTGGGGCGATCACCCGGTGACAGCCGGCCCGATCATCCTGCTAAGATTCAAACAATCGTTTGAGGTGGACCATGAGACGACTGCTCGGCTGTCTAGCGCTCGGTGTTCTGGTGACAGGCCTGGTGGCCTGTGGGCCGCCGCGCAAGAGTGTTTTTCCGCCGTCGGTGAGCATCCAGGAAATGGCACTGCGCCCCGACGGGCAGTGGCATCTGAAGGTTCGCATCCAGAACAACAGCTACGGCGAGATGGACTTCAAGTCGCTCGATGGCGAGCTGAAAGTCGCCGACCTGATCCCGGTGCGGCTGCACAGTCGCTTTGATCTGGACATCCCCGCCTTTGCCGCGGACGTGCTCGAGATCAATCTGTTGCCCACCCCCGAGATGACCGCCGCGCTCAAGGCCACCGCCAGCAAGGGCAGCGCCGGCAGCCTGCCCTACACCGTAGGTGGCAGTGCCAACGCCAAGCCCGAGCAGGAAGACAAACCCCGCGATTTCGATTTCCACGGCAATGACTGGCTCTCGCCCGTGCCCGGCATTCCCAATACCTGGCGCTGATCCCAAGCGCTCGCACTATCCACGAAGGACTACGCCATGACCATCTACAAGGCCCCGCTCGACGACCAGCGTTTCGCTCTCTTTGACGTGCTCGGCGCCGAAGCCGTGCTTACCCAGTTGCAGGGTGGCGAAGGCCACACGCGCGACCTGCTGGACGCCGTGCTGGAAGAAGCCGGCCGACTGAGCGAGGCTGTGCTGGCACCGTTCAACGCCAGCGGCGACGAGGAAGGCTGCCATTTCGACAAGGCCACCCACTCGGTGACCACGCCCAAGGGCTTCAAGGAAGCGTTCAAGGCGTTTGCGGAAGGCGGCTGGACCGGCCTGACCCAGGCCGAGCATTTCGGCGGCCAGGGCCTGCCGAACCTGATGGGCACGGCCACCACCGAAATTTTCCAGGCCGGCAATCTGTCCTGGAGCCTGTACCCGCTGCTGTCCGAAGGCGCCTGCCACGCGATGGAGATGCACGGCACCGAGGAACAGCAGAACGCCTACCTCAAGCCGATCGTGGAAGGTCGTTGGACCGGCACCATGTGCCTGACCGAACCGCAGGCCGGTTCGGACCTGGGCCTGCTCAAGACCCGCGCCGAGCCCGGCGAGAACGGCAGCTACAAGATCACCGGCACCAAGATCTTCATCAGCGCCGGCGAGCATGACCTCACCGAAAACATCATCCATCTCGTGCTGGCTCGTCTGCCCGACGCACCGGCCGGCAGCCGTGGCATCTCGATGTTCATCGTGCCGAAGTTCAAGCTGAAGGCCGATGGCTCGGTAGGCGAGCGCAACAACGTTGCCGCCGGCGCCATCGAGCACAAGATGGGCCTGCGTGGCTCGGCCACCTGCGTGATGAATTTCGACGCCGCCGAGGGCTACCTGATCGGCCAGCCGCACAAGGGCCTGGCCGCCATGTTCACTATGATGAACGCCGCGCGCCTGGGCGTGGGCGTGCAGGGCCTGGCGCTGTCCGAGCGTGCCCTGCAGAACAGCACCAACTACGCCCGCGAACGCCTGCAGGGTCGCTCGCTGTCGGGCGTGAAGTTCCCCGAGAAGCCTGCCGACAACCTGATGGTGCAGCCGGACGTGCGCCGCATGTTGCTGACCCAGCGCGCCATCGTGGAAGGCTCGCGCACGCTGCTGCTGTACACCGCGCTGCAGACCGACGTGGAAGCACGCGGTGCCGACGAGGCAACCCGCAAGCAGGCCAGTGACCTGGTGGCCTTCCTTATCCCCATCGCCAAGGGCGTGGTGACGGAACTGGCGCAGGAAAGCACCAAGGAAGCGCTGCAGGTGTACGGCGGCCACGGCTACATCGCCGAGAACGGCGTGGAACAGTTCGTGCGTGACGCCCGCATCATCACCTTGTACGAAGGCACCACCGGCATCCAGGCGGCTGACCTGCTGGGCCGCAAGATCCTCCAGCTGCAGGGCGCGGGCTTCAAGATCTTCCTCAAGGAGATCCAGGCCTTCTGCCAGCAGCACGCACAGGATGCGTCGCTGCGCGACCTGATCATGCCGCTGGCCACCCACACCAAGGAATGGGCCGACCTGACCCTGGCGCTAGCCCAGCGCGTGCAGGCCAACCCGGAAGAGCTGGGCGCCGCTGCGATGGACTACCTGTACTACTCCGGCTACATCGCGCTGGCCTACATGTGGGCACGCAACGTGGCGGCCCTGGCCAACAGCAGCCAGCAGGAAGCGTTCAAGCAGGCCAAGCGCGACACGGCGAAGTTCTACTTCGCGCGCATCCTGCCGCGCAGCCTGACCCACAAGGCCGCCATCGAGGCGGGCGTGGATACGGTGCCGGCCATCGCGTAATGACAGGAGCCCTCCCCGCAACGGGGAGGATTCTTCCTTGTAGGAGCGCACCCTGTGCGCGACCGCGGCGTCATGGCGTTGCCGCTCCGTCAGGTGGTCGCGCACAGGGTGCGCTCCTACAAAAGCCGGGCCTCCCAGGACGGCTGCAAAAACAGGGTGCGTTAGGACTACCGCGGCGGCGTTTCAGGGTGTAGAAACGGCAAACCTCCCTCGCTGTCCGGTTTCCCCGCATGAGCGATGTCACGTATCTGATCCGTCTGGCCGAAGACGACGACGATTTCATCCTTGGCCTGGTGCCCCGCTTCGTGGATTTCACCCTGCCGCCCTGGCGGCGACGACACGAATGCATCGAAGGCATTCGCAAGGAACTGCAGCGCCACCTCGAAGACCAGCCCCCCAACAGTTTCCTGTTCGTGGCCGAGGACAGCGATGGCGAACCGGTGGGTTTCATCCTTCTGCAGAAAACCCAGGATTTCTTCACCGGGCGCAGCAATTGCCATATTTCCGACCTGGCCGTAGCCCCGCCATACGAGGGTCAGGGCGTGGGCCGCACCTTGCTCGAACACGCCGAGGCGTGGGCGCGCGAGCACCGCTGCCAGCTGGTGACGTTGTCAGTTTTTCCGGGTAACGAGCGTGCACGGGCGGTCTATGAGAACGCCGGCTACGCTCCCGATCTGCTGCGACTGGCCAAGGCGGTTCGCTGACCGGCACGCGGGGAGCGCTGGCCATGGCGCGCATGGCCGTCGCTGATGGAGACAGCCATGAATCAGTCGCTGCATGTCGTGCGATTTCCCGGCGAAACCGACGCCTACCGCCATGCGCGTGACCGCCTGTTGCAGGCGGAGATGGCCTTGCGCAGGCAGACCGAAGACACGGCCGCCCTGCGCCGCGCCCTGCCGCTTGGCGGTGCCGTTCCGGTGGACTATTTCTTTGACGACGAAGGCGACACGCCCATCGACACGGATATCGAGCGACGGTTGCGCCTGTCTGACCTGTTCGAAAGCGGCAAGGACAGCCTGGTCATCTACAGCTATATGTTCAGCCCGGCGATGGCGCACCCCTGCCCCTCGTGCTCGTCAATCCTCGATGCGCTCGACGGCCAGATACCGCACCTGCGCCAGCGCACCAACGTGGCCGTGGTGGCCAAGTCGCCCATTCAGCGCATCCGTCACTTCGCCCGCGAGCGCGGCTGGCGGCACCTTCATCTGCTGTCGTCCGCGCACAACACCTACAACGCGGACTATCACGGCGAAGCCGCCGATGGGCGGCAATTGCCTGCGCTCAATGTGTTCGTGCGACGCGACGGCCAGATCCACCACACCTGGTGCAGCGAACTGATGTTCGTGGCACCGGAGCCCGGGCAGGATCCGCGCCATGTCGACACCATCTGGCCGCTTTGGAACGTCCTCGACTGCACGCCAGAAGGCCGCGGCGCCGATTGGCGTCCCAGCCTGACTTACGACTGAGCGGGAAGCGGCAGCCCCATCTGCCGGAACATGGAAGCAGCATCCCGAGCGCCCCAGCGACGCTCGATATGGCCTTCCTTGACCACGAACCACTCCATGGCGACCAGTTGATAGTCCCTGCCGGTCACCGGTCCTCCGCGAAACGACTGCACCGAGCGGCCGCGTTCGGTGTAACGCACCGCCACGCTGTCGCCTTCGGCCACCAC
Organism: uncultured Gammaproteobacteria bacterium; assembly: GCA_963783075.1. Lineage (GTDB taxonomy): Bacteria > Pseudomonadota > Gammaproteobacteria > Xanthomonadales > Rhodanobacteraceae > Dyella. The sequence continues at coordinate 230,909 of CAWAMF010000002.1, forward strand.
CGCGTCCACTTCCAGGCTCGCCTGGAAGCAGCGCATGAGTTCGCCCCAGATGGGTTTGGCAGTGTCCAAGCCACCCCACCCCAACGCACCATGGACCAGCGCGTCAGCGGCAAACGTCGCGCAAACCGCGTCGAGGTCGCCGCGATTGAAAGCGTCCACGTAGCCAAGCACAACGCGCTTGTTCTGTTCGGACATGCTGGTGCTTTCCCGGAAACCGAGGCCGCGCTATCCCGCATCAGCCGCGCGGCATCAGCAAGCATATCGCCCGCCGGTGGATGGTTTGTGTGAGGGTGGCGTGTAGCCATCGCCGTTGTACTGGGCACCCGGAAAAGCGCTCAATCACCGCGCCTTGCACGCGGCGAGACCAGCGTCGCGGCACCCTTGGGATGCCGCGACGCCGTAACATCAATTCTTGACGGCAGCCGCCGCTTCCTCAGCCTGCTCACGCTGGCTCAGGCGCTGGGACACGCGGTCAATGTTGGTCAGCGACAGCAGGTGCGCATAGATCCAGCCGAACACGCCTTCGCGCAGGAATTCGTGCGTGGTTTTCTCGTCCAGCTGGCGCAGCTTGTCTTCGTTGACCACGAACAGGCCATTGAGGTTGATGGACTGGCCACCACGCTCCAGGCGAATGTTGCGCGGCTCGAGCAGGTCGTGCTTGCGCAGCTGCTCCATGAACCACTGCGTGCGGGTGACGTGCGACTGGAACTCGCCGAGGAATTTCACCGCGTTGGAGAGCAACTCGGTCTCGCTGCCGTCTTCCTTGAACAGGCGCTCGCCTTCAACGGTGCCGAAGCCTTCGTAGGCCTCGTCGAGGAACACGGTGAAGTCATCGCCTTCCGCGCCCACCGGCTTTTCGGCCAGCACGAACGGGTAGCGGCGCACGAAGGCCGGGATATAGACGTTCGCTTCCCACTGACCCGCGTCGTTGACGTACAGGTTCTCGTTCTGGCGCAGGCCGAGCAGGACCATGGGACCAGCGTCCGCAGCGGTGACGCCACCGAACAGGATGGGCAGGTCGCGAGCGGCGGAGGGAAACTCCACGCCGGTCAGCGGAACCGAGTGCACCGTGCCCGCGAACTTCAGGTTCGGGATGGGCTTGATGCGCAGATCCTTGTGTTCGGTACGGTTGAGCGGCACAGGGCGCTCGTAGAAAAGAACTTCAGCCACGTTAACTACCTCTCCCCTGCCGCGCCGGGGTCGCCACCCAGGCTCCCCCTCCCAAACCCGGCTACGGGTCTACAGATGAACGAGCACTATATCAGCGCCCGGCGCCCTCGCGAACACCCCCTATGGCACGGTTCTTCCTGCCCAGACAACCATTTGCGTGTGATCTGTAACGAAATTGGTCTATCCTCGGGCACTACGAGCATTTTGCATCGCCCGAACGTTCATTCGCACTGGTTGAAGGACGATTTTGCATGCTGATGGAAGTACCTCGCCGCGTCGTCGACCTCCATTCGACGCGCGTGCTTTCGCTGGACGCCGCCGGTCGCATCCTCGACTGGATAAGCTGGCAGGAGGCGGTTTGCCTCTATGTTCGCGACGCCGTCGCCTGGACCCTTGGCGATCCCTGCCTGACCGTGCATGGCGGCCATAACCGGCTGAGCGGTGAGCAGAGCAAGCTGTCGCTGCACCCGATCATTGCCAGCACCGGCCACTGCCGCGACCACGCGATCGATCCCTCGCCCGCGCTCACCAACAGCGCCCTGTTCGCCCGTGACCGCTACCTTTGCCTGTATTGCGGCGAGCGTTTCAGTCGCGGTGAATTGACGCGCGACCACGTGCTGCCCATCTCCAAGCATGGCAAGGACACCTGGGAGAACGTGGTCAGCGCCTGCCTGGCCTGCAACCTGCGCAAGAGCAACCGCACGCCGCAGCAGGCCAATATGCCGTTGCTGGCGGTTCCTTACCGCCCCAGCTGGGTGGAACACCTGATTCTGTCCAACCGCAACATCCTGGCCGACCAGATGGAATTCCTGGTCAATCACCTGCCGCGCGACCGCCGGGCGCACATGGCCTGACGGCGGCCTGCTGGACAGTCTCGGCCTGCTCTGTTGCCGCCGGACAGGGTCGCCACGGCTCATGGGCCGCAGGATTTCACTTCTCCGCCCTTGCTCCGCCCCCGCTCTGGGCCAACAATACGCCCATGAACGACCTGTCCCGCTTCCCCTTTCTGGCGACCATCGAGACGCCGGCCGACCTGCGCCGCATCGCCGATGAAAACCTGCCTGCCGTCGCCGATGAGCTGCGCCAGTACCTGATCGAAGCTGTCGCCAGCTCGGGCGGGCATTTTGGCCCTGGCCTGGGCGTGGTGGAGCTGACCGTGGCCCTGCATCACGTGTTCGACACGCCCAACGATCGCCTGGTCTGGGACGTGGGCCACCAGTGCTACCCGCACAAGATCCTTACCGGTCGTCGCAGCCGCATCACCACGATCAAGAAGAAGGACGGCCTGGCGCCGTTTCCGCGCCGCCAGGAAAGTGAGTACGACACTTTCGGCGTCGGCCACTCCTCCACCTCGATCTCGGCCGCGCTGGGCATGGCTATTGCCGCGCAGCGCCGGGGTGACACGCGCAAGGTTGTCGCCGTGATCGGTGACGGCGCGATGACCGCCGGCATGGCCTTCGAGGCGCTCAACCACGGCGGCGACGTGGAGCCGAACATGCTGGTCGTGTTCAACGACAACGGCATGTCGATCAGCGAGAACGTCGGCGCGCTGACCAAGATGGCTGCGCGCGCCATGAGCAGCCGGCGTCTCAACGCGCTGCGCGAGCGAGCCAAGCGCGCCATTCCGAAGCAGTCGTTCTTTGGCCGTTTCTTCAAGCGCTGGGAAGAGCACGCGAAGGGCATGTTCGTGCCCAGCACGCTGTTCGAGGAGCTGGGCTTCCATTACACCGGCCCCATCGACGGCCACAACATGCAACAGCTGACGGCCGCATTGCGCACGGTGAAAGACCTGCCCGGCCCGCAGCTGCTGCACGTGATCACCACCAAGGGCAAGGGCTACGCCCCTGCCGAGCAGGCGCAGATCGAATACCACGCGGTGGGTCCGTTCGATCCGCAGACCGGCGTGACCAAGAAATCCGGGCCGTCCAAGCCGACCTACACCGACATTTTCAGCGACTGGCTGTGCGACATGGCCGCCGCGGACGAGCGCTTGCTCGGCATCACGCCGGCCATGCGCGAAGGCTCGGGGTTGGTGCGTTTCTCCAAGGAATATCCGAAGCGCTACTTCGACGTAGCCATTGCCGAACAGCACGCGGTAACGCTGGCAGCCGGCATGGCCTGCGAAGGCGCCAAGCCGGTGGTGGCGATCTACTCCACCTTCCTGCAGCGCGCCTACGATCAGGTCATCCACGATGTGGCGCTGCAGAATCTCGACGTCACCTTTGCCATCGACCGCGCTGGCGTGGTCGGTCCGGATGGTGCGACGCACTCAGGCAGCTTCGATCTCTCGTTCCTGCGCTGCCTGCCGAACATGGTGATCATGGCGCCCGCCGACGAAAACGAGTGCCGCATGATGCTGAGCACCGGCTTCCAATATGCCGGACCGGCGGCGGTGCGCTACCCGCGCGGCACCGGACCCGGGGTACCGCTGCATCAGGATCTTGAAACCTTGCCGATCGGCAAGGCCGAGCTGCGTCGCCGCGGCCACGGCCTGGCGCTGCTGAGCTTCGGCGCCATGCTGGCACCAGCGGCCGAGATCGCTGCGGAGCTGGATGCAACCCTGGTCAACATGCGCTTCGTGAAGCCGCTGGACGAGGCGATGATTCTCGAGCTGGCGAAAACTCACGACGCCTTTGTCACGCTGGAAGACAACGCCATTGCCGGCGGCGCCGGCAGCGCCGTGGCCGAGTGCCTGGCGGCGCACGGCATCGTCAAGCCGATCCTGCACCTGGGCCTGCCCGATGTGTACCTGGAACACGGCAGTCGCGAGGAGGTGCTGACCATGGCCGGCCTGGACCTGCCGAGCATCCGCCAGGCCATCCGCGCGCGCTTTCCGCACGTTGGCACGCTGAAGAACCAGATCACCGCCTGACCAGTTCAAGCTGGCGACCCGTGGGGTCGCCAGTCAATGAAACGGCACGTTGAACGACACGCCGATGGTGCGGGGCGTCGATTGCTGCACCAGCATCGGGCCACCCAGTGCAGCGAGGAAGTTGATCGACTGGGCGTTCAACGTGCCGATCGCCACGCGGCGATTGAGCGCATTGCGCACATACACGTCCACGGTCATGCCGTGATCCAGCGTGACGCCCGTATTGAGGTCGAGCAGGCCAAAGCCCGGCAAGTGGAAATCCGGATCGCTGTTGTCGCCTTCGAAGCCGGCGTGGCGCGAGGTCGACAGCCGCTCCGTCGCACCGGCGTAGGCGCTATGGCCGCCCAGCTCGAATTGATAGCGGGCATTGAGCGTACCCGTGCCCTTGGCCGAATATGGCAATGGCGCCCCTTCCTGGATGCCAATCGCTGGATTGCTATCGAGCGTACGTGCATTGGTATAGGCGCCCGCCGCATTGAGGCTCCACGGCCCGGTCGTATAGGTCAGCTGCGCTTCCAACCCGTCGATGCGCGCATCGCCTGCGTTCTGGATGATGGTATTGCCCAAGGTATAGGTGAACAGCTGCAGGTTGTGCCACTCGATGTCATAGGCGTCCACGCCGACATTGAGATGGCCGTCCAAATGACTTCCCTTGTAGCCGATCTCATAGCTGGTCAACTTGTCCGAACCAAACGTATCGGTGGCGGTGGGCACCGGCCCGAGCAAACTGCTTAGCAAGGGCGCCTGCAAACCTCCGGGCCGATAACCGGTGGACACGCGCGCGTAGTAGCTGTGGTTGGTGTCTGGGCGGTAGGACGCGGTAAGCATTTCGGTGGTATCCGAACCGGTGCGACTGATGCGAAAACCACCGGGGCTGCCCGCCACCGGCCCCTGTTCCTGGCTGGCCAGCCGCTGCGTGTCGCCGTTGACGCGCGCACCGGCGGAAAGGTCCCAGGTGGGACTGATATGCCAGGTGAAGTCGCCGTAACCGGCATATTCCTCAAAGCGCGAATCGGTGTTCTGTTCGATCAGGTAGGTCTTTCCCGGCGCGTTGAAGTTGTCGCCGAGCAGGTTGTAGTTCGCCCATACGTCTTCACGGTTGAACCACAGCCCAGTCAGCCAATCGAAGTTGTCGCCCTTGGGTGAGGTGAAGCGGATTTCCTGCGTGGCTTTGTGCACGTCGTATTCCGAGTCGACATACAGATTGTTCAACGGCTGATCCACGCCCAGGGTCGGACCCAAGGCATTGAGCAGATCGAGAAAGCCGGTGGGATAGTCCTGCTCGCTTTGGTTCTGGAAATCCTGGTACGCACTGATCCACTCCAGCGTAGCCCCGCCGAAGTCGTAGCTGACGCGGAACGAATACAGCTGGAGCGTTTGCGTGAAGGGCTCGCGATGATTGAGCTCGCGGTTGTAGGGGCCACCCGATATCGGCTGCCCCGCGAGGTTGTAGTCGGCCATGGAAAGGCCATCAGCGGCCAGGCGTTGTGCCATGGCACTGAGATTGAAACTGAGCTTGTCGGTAGGATCCACTTCAAGTTGTGCACGGATACCCTGCGTATGCGAGCGATCCGCGCCACCCGCCGACACCGGACCCACCGCGTTGTAGACGCCCGCCGTATGCTCGTCCACCACATTCAGGCGCAGAGCCGCCACGTCCTTCACCAACGGCACGTTGAGCATGCCCCGCTCGATGTAGTTCATGCCGCCGTGCTCGGTATTGGAGATATCCGTACCCACGCTGGCCGATACGGCGCTGGCATCGGGCCGACGGGTCACGTACTTGACCAGGCCGCCCATGGAGCCGGCGCCGTACAGCGTGCCCTGCGGACCGTAGAGAAACTCGATGTGGTCCACATCCATCAGCGCCGGATCGACCAGGAACGTGGACGACGCCGCATACACGGTGCTGCCACCGATGGGCACATCGTCCATGTATACCGACACCGTGGGGCTGGTCTGATTGCCGGTTGAAACACCGCGCATGATCAGTTTGCCCTGCCCCGGACCACCCTGGCTGGCGAGGAACACCCCCGGTTCGTAGGAGGCATAGTCGTTGAGCGTGTGCGCGCCGATCTGTTGCAGCTGCTCGCCTGTGACTTCATCGACGTGCATGGGAACTTCACGCGAGGGCTCACCGCGGCGATTGGCCGAGACGATCACCTCACCCAGTGTCACCACCCGCTTGGTTGTCGGCGCCGTGGATTTAGTCGGTGCAGGCGTTGTGGTCGACGGCGGTGGCGCTGGCGCCTGTGGATCGGCCGCTTGCGCATACAAGGACCAAGGCAGCAGCGCCAACCATGCAGCGGCCAGACAGGCCCGGCCTGCAGGCACGGGAGAACCCCTTCCACGCACACCATCGAGCATGACGCCTCTCCCCAGACGGGTGGCATATATCCCCGGATGATCGTCCTGGCACCGAGCATCGACTTCTCACGAGTCGAAGTCAGTTTACGCTGAGGCAACCACTGTTCGGCAAGCCATCGCGCCGATGCCGTCAAGGCGTATGCAGGAACTAGAGACCGGGCCAGCTCGCCCCGCTAACGCGGTCGCGCTGCTCCAGATCCTGTGCAGTGAAGACCTCGCGATACCCGGCAGTCGCCAGCACGTTGCGAACCGCATCACCCTGGTTCCAGCCGTGCTCCATCATCAGCCAGCCGCCGGGCTCAAGGTGCGTACGTGCACCCTCGACGATGCGCCTGATGTCATCGAGACCATCGGCCCCGGAGGCCAACGCACTGGCCGGTTCGAAACGCAGATCGCCCTGGCCCAGATGCGGATCGTCCGCTTCGATATAAGGCGGGTTGGAAACAATCAGATTGAACCGCTCGCCCGCCAACGGAGCGAACCAATCACCATGCAGGAAACCTACGTGTGTGAGGCCCAGTCGCGCAGCATTGCGCAGCGCTACGGCAAGCGCATCGCGACTCGCGTCCGTAGCCATCACCCTCGCCTGCGGACGTTCGCGTGCGATGGCAAGCGCGATCGCGCCGCTGCCCGTGCCCAGGTCGACGATGCGCCCCGCCGTCGGCAAACGCTGCAGCGCCAGCTCGACCAGTAACTCGGTTTCCGGTCGCGGAATGAGCGTGACCGGCGTGACTTCCAGCTCCAGCGACCAGAAGCCGCGACGGCCGGTGATATAGGCCACTGGCTCACCGCGATGCCTGCGCTGCACCAGCGCTTCGAAGGCCGTGACCTGCGCGTCATCGAGGACATCGTCGGCATGCGCAACCAGCCAGCTTCGCGGCTTGCCCAGTACGTGCACCAGCAGCAGTTCCGCTTCCAGGCGCTCGCCAAGGGTTCGTGCGGCGCTCGCGATTAATTCGCGTACTTCAGCCATGCGCCATGGCCTCACTCAGGCAGCGATAAAGCGAACACGACATGGCGGCATCCACGAACGAAAGGCCGACAGTGTAGAGCGAAGCGGCGATCCGTCAGCTTGCTTCGGGATTCAGATAGCGATGCACCGCCTGGATCACCACGGAGCCTTCGCCGACGCTGGATGCCACGCGCTTGACCGATCCGGCGCGCACGTCGCCCACGGCGAAGATGCCCGGCTTGGTGGTGGCGTAAGGCGATTCCAGCAGATGCCCCTTGGGGCAACGTCCGGTAAGCACGAAACCCTTGGGATCGAGTTCGAGGCAATCCTTCAGCCAGTCCGTGTTGGGCTCGGCGCCGATCATCACGAACATGTTGCTGGCCAGGCACAGGGTCAGTTCGCCGGTATCGCGCTGGCGCCAGGTGATTTGGCGCAGCCGCTCGTCGCCTTCCAGATCCACGATCTCGCTGCGCGTGTGCAAGGTGATTTTCGAGGACTGCGCAATGCGCTGCACCAGGTAGTCGGACATCGTCGAGGCCAGGCTATCTGCGCGCACCAGCACGTGGACATGTGAGGCCAGATGCGACAGGAACACGGCCGCCTGTCCGGCGGAGTTGCCGCCGCCCACCACCACCGCCTCCTCGTTGGCGCAAAGCTGGCCTTCCATCGCGGTGGCGGCGTAGTGGATGCCGGCGCCTTCGAAGCGTGCGTAGCCGGGCACGTCGAGTTTGCGATAGCGCGCGCCGGTGGCGACCACCACCACGCGCGCCCTGACCGTTTGCTCGCCGTCGAGATGCAAACGGAAGGGCTGTTCGGAACAATCGACGCTGGACGCCTGCCGCGAAATCGCCAGGCGCGCGCCGAATTTCTGCGCCTGTGCCTGCGCACGCCCGGCCAGCGCCTGACCCGAGATGCCGGTGGGAAAGCCCAGGTAGTTCTCAATTTTCGATGAGGTGCCGGCCTGCCCGCCGGGAGCCATGCCTTCCACCACGATGGTGGACAGACCCTCGGAGGCTGCGTAGACGGCAGCAGCCAGGCCCGCCGGGCCCGCACCCACCACCGCCACGTCATAAACATGCTGCGGGTCGATGGTTTCAGCCAGCCCGAGCTCATCGGCCAGCTCGGCGTTGCTCGGGTTCTGCAGTAAACAACGCTCCGGGCAAATCACCACCGGCAACTGTTCGCGGCGGAGCTGGAAAGAAGCCACGAATCCGCTGGCGTCCGGATCGGTTTCCGTATCGATCAGTCGATGCGGATAGCCGTTGCGTACCAGGAAACGCTCCAGTCGCAGCGTGTCTGCGCTATGCCCTGGGCCCACCAGTACCACGCCGCCATAGCCCTGCCGGATCAGGCCAACCCGGCGGAGGATGAAGGCACGCATGATGATTTCACTGATGTCGGCTTCGGCAGCCACCATGCGGCGGAAATCTTCCTGACGCACCCGCACGATGCGGCTGTCGCAAGGCGCCCGCCCCGAGGCGAGCACGCTGCGTTGATTGAACAGGTTCATCTCGCCGCTGAACTGTCGCGGCCCATGGATGGTGAAGACGTTGGGCTGCCCGTCCTTGTCCAGCTCGAAGACTTCGATCAGGCCTTGCACGACCAGGAAGAAATCCGCGCCGCGCTGGCCGCGCTGGAACAGCACAGTGCCGGCAGGCACGAATTCTTCCTGTCCGTAATCGAGAACCCGCTGCGCCATCGCTGGGCTGAGCCTCGGGAACATCTGTTCTTTGCGCAGCATCGGATCGGTAGGGTCGTAGACGACCTCGGGCGATGGCGACTGATCCGACATGCAAGACACCTCGTCATGAGCGGCCCGGCAAGCTGCCAGGCTCTTCCTGCGTATGTGCGTGCGCGACGCGCTGATGCGCCGCGGGGTCTCACCATCGTGCGCCCGTAGCCATGTCGGGAGCAAGTCAGTTTTGCGAGGGCTCCATGGCCCCGGTGATCGATGCAGCCACCCGCTCGCGAAACCACTGGTGGGCCGGGTCCTTGTCCTTCGATTCGAGCCAGTAAGCCAGGATGGGAAAGGCCTTCAGCTGGATCGGCAACGGCCGCGCCGCGATCGGCAGCAGGCTGGCGAGGTGAGTGGCGTAGGCGCGTGGCACGGTCAACAGGAGGTCGCTGGCCGCAGCTATCTGGCAGGCGGAAAAGTAGTGTTGGCAGACCAGGCGCACCTCACGAAACATGCCGTTCTGGCCCAGCAGCAAATCGAGCGCGTTCGCCTCGCCCAGCGGTGAGACAGTGACGTGTTGGGCGGCCAGATAATCGGCGCGACGCATTTGGGTGGCCAACGGGTGATCGCGACGCATCACCACCAGCAGCGTGTCGTCCACCAGGTGTCGATGCGCAATACGGGGGCCGGCACGCAGCGGCCTGTCCACGGCCAGATCGAGCGTCCCGGTGCCCAGTTCTCGCTCCACCTCGTCGGCGGCCACGCGCCGGCTTATCACGCGTACACCGGGGGCCTCGCGTTCGATGCCGGCCATCAGCGAGGGCAAGGCGATCGATTCGAGGATGTCGCGAAAGCCGATCACGAACTCCATCTGCAACTGCGCTGCCTCGAACTGGGGCTGGGTATGTGTACTCGCCAGCAGCCCCTTCAGGTGTGCCTGCACCGCCGGCATCATCGCGCGCACCTTCTCGGTGGGCACCAGGCGGTTGCCCTGGCGCACAAACAGCGGGTCGTTCAGGTGATCGCGCAGGCGTTGCAGCGCATGGGTCACCGCTGGCTGGGTCAGGTGCAGCACCCGTGCGGCGGCGCTTACCCCGCCCTGGGCGTAGATCGCGTCTAGCACGCGGAACAGGTTGAGGTCGATACGGCTGTCGCGTTCCATGGGGGGTCTCTCCTGCACTGCGCTTCTCACCCCCTCACCGTCATTCCGGCGAAGGCCGGAATCCAGTGACTTTTCCACGTCTTTTAAGACGTTGGCTTCCGGCTTTCGCCGGAATGACGCTGGGAGGGTCCAAAGTCATTCATGCAATTAATATGCCTCTATAAAGCATATTCATTTCACTAATCAGATAACACAGGCGTAGGCTGCGGCGGAGTCAGGAGAACCCCATGGACTTCACCCCTTCCGAGCGCACCCAGGCGTTCACCGAACGCCTCAGCCGCTTCATGCGCGAGGAAGTGGTTCCCGCCGAGCCGGTCTACCGGGCCCAGCTCATGGGCGGCGCCGACCACCGCCAGTGGCGGCAGCCGCCGGTGATGGAGCAGCTGAAGGCCAAGGCCCGCGCGGCTGGCCTGTGGAACCTGTTTCTACCCGACCTGGAAGACGGCCCGGGTCTGAGCAACCTCGAGTACGCGCCGCTGGCCGAGATCATGGGCCACTCGTTCATCGCGCCCGAAGTGTTCAATTGCAACGCGCCGGACAGCGGCAACATGGAAGTGTTGCATCGCTATGGCTCGGCGCAGCAGCGCGAACGCTGGCTGACCCCGTTGCTCGCTGGCGAGATTCGTTCCGGCTTTGCGATGACCGAGCCGGATGTGGCCTCTTCCGATGCCACCAACATGCAGGCCACCGCCCATGTCGAAGGTAACGAGGTGGTGCTCGATGGTCGCAAATGGTGGACCACGGGACTGGGGCATCCACATTGCCACTTCGTCATCTTCATGGGCTTGAGTGATCCGCAGGCCGACCCGCATCGTCGGCACAGCATGGTGATCTGCCCGCTCGATGCACCCGGCGTGCACATCGAACGCATGCTGCCGGTGTTCCACGACTATGACGAACCGTCCGGTCACGGCGAGATGAGTTTCCACCAGGTGCGCCTGCCGCTGGATCACGTCATTCTCGGCCCGGGACGCGGTTTCGAGATCGCCCAAGGCCGCCTGGGACCCGGCCGCGTGCATCACTGCATGCGTGCGCTGGGTGCAGCCGAACGCGCGTTGTCGCTGCTGTGCAAACGTGCACAGTCACGCGTTGCGTTCGGCAAGCCGCTGCTTCAGCTCGGCGGCAACGCCGACATCGTGGCCAATCTACGCATGGCGATTGAACAGGCGCGCCTGCTGACGCTCAAGACGGCGTGGACACTGGACACGCAAGGCAACAAGGCTGCGCTGAGCCTGATCTCGCAGATCAAGGTCGTGGTACCCGCCGTCGCGCAACAAGCCGCCGATGCGGCTATCCAGATTCATGGTGGGGCCGGTCTTACCGACGACTTTCCGCTAGCACAGCTGTTCGGTTATGCGCGCGTGCTGCGCCTCGCTGATGGCCCGGATGAAGTCCACCGCGCCGTCGTCGCGAAACTCGAAGCCAAGGCACAGTTCGCACAGGAGTCGCAGGCATGACGGTTATGCAGGACCAGGCCCGCGCGGTACGCGACGAAGATGCTTTCGACATCGCGCGCGTCGATACGTATCTCAGGCAACACATCGCCGGCCTCGAAGGCGAGCCGACACTCAAACAGTTTCCCGGCGGCGCCTCCAACCTCACCTATCTGCTTACCTACGCCCACCGCGAGCTGGTGCTGCGCCGTCCACCGCGCGGCGCCAAAGTGAAATCCGCGCACGACATGTTGCGCGAGGCACGCGTCATGGACGCGCTCAAGCCGAGCTATCCCTATGTGCCGGCCATCCTCGCCCGTTGCGACGATGCCGGCGTGATCGGCCAGGATTTCTACGTGATGGAACGCCTCAACGGCACCATCCTGCGCCGCGACCTGCCAACGGAATTGGGCCTCGATCGCGACGGCGTGCATCGTTTGTGCGTGGGTTTTATCGACCGTCTGATCGAGCTGCATAAAGTCGACATCACCCGGCCCGGCTTGAACGAACTGGGCAAGGGCGACGGCTATATCGCACGCCAGGTCGCCGGCTGGAGCGAGCGCTGGCGACAGGCGGCGACCGAGGGCTCGGACCCCTGCGAGGACGTGATGGCGTGGCTCCATGCCAACCAGCCCAGCCACGACAACGCCAGCTGCGTAATCCACAACGACTACCGCTTCGACAACGTGGTGCTTTCCCCCGAAAACCCGCTCGACATCACCGGCGTGCTCGACTGGGAGATGGCCACCATCGGCGACCCGCTGATGGATCTGGGCGGATCGCTCGCCTATTGGGTGCAGGCCGATGACGACCCGGTATTCCAGTCGTTCCGCCGCCAGCCCACGCACGAGGTCGGCATGCTTACGCGTCGCGAGGTGATCGCCTATTACGGAGAGCGCAGCGGTCTGGACGTGTCGCGCTTCGGCTTCTACGAAGTGTTTGGACTGTTCCGACTGATGGTGATCATCCAGCAGATCTACTGCCGCTTTGCGCTGGGACAGACCACCAATCCGCAGTTTGCCGCCTTCGGCGACGCCGCCCGCTATATGGGCAAGCGCTGCCGCCGACTGATCGCGGCGGAAGGCTAGACCATGCGCGAACTGCTGTTGATCCGCCACGGCCAGGCCAGCTTCAGCGCCGAGGACTACGACCAGCTCTCGCCTGTGGGCGAGCAGCAATCGAGCATGCTTGGAGCATGGCTGTCGGCTTGCGGTGCGCAACCCGACCTGGTGGCCATGGGGCCAAGGGTGCGTCATCGTGATACCGCACGGCTGTGCCAAGAAGCGGCGGGCAGTTCGCTGCAGCCGGTGTTGATGCCAGGCCTGGATGAAGTCGATCACAACGAACTGCTCGCACGCCAGCGCCCGGATCTTGCCGGCCCGGGCGCGCTGCGTGCGGAAATGAAGCGTGCCGACGATCCGCACCGCGCCTTTCAGCGTCTTTTCTCCGACGCCATCACCCGCTGGGTCAGCGGCGCGCATGACGCTGAGTACAGCCTGAGCTGGCCCGCGTTTCGCGCCGGCGTGCTGAACACCTTGCGCGAGCTGAGCGAATACCCCGCGCGCACGATCTGGGCCTTCACCTCCGGTGGCCCGATCGCTGTCATCGCCAACGCACTACTTCATGCCCCCGAAGCGCAAACCTTCCAACTGAGCTGGCCACTGGTAAACACCGGCGTGACACGTCTGCGACTAGGCTCGCGCGGTGCCACATTGGTGACGTACAACACATGGCCCCATCTGGAGCAAACAGGCGATGCACAGCTGGTGACACTGCGGTGAAGCGATGCTGATGTATCAGTCCCCACCTTTCACCTCCTCCCCTGTCCAGCAGGGGAGGATTGAGGAGGGGTGCTCTCACGCAGAGCGCCCCTCCCCAACCCTCCCCAGCCACGCTGGGGAGGGAGTAAGGCGCGCACTCTTTGCACACTCACCTTGACCAGCGAGCGTCACCCATGAGCCACCCCATCACCTTCGACCTCACCGGCAAGATCGCCATTGTCACCGGCGCGAGTCGTGGCATCGGCGCGGAAATCGCCAAGCTGCTCGCGTTGCATGGCGCGCACGTCATCGTCTCCAGCCGCAAGCAGGTCGACTGCCAGGCGGTGGTCGATGAGATCGTGACCAACGGCGGTTCGGCCGAAGCCATCGCCTGCCATATCGGCGAGATGGAGCAGATCGACGCGCTCTACGCCAAGGTGCAGCAGGCGCATGGTCGCCTGAACATCCTGGTCAACAATGCAGCCACCAACCCGTTCTTCGGTCACATCCTCGATACCGATCCGTCGGTGTTCCAGAAGACCGTGGACGTGAACATCCGCGGCTACTTCTACATGTCCACGCATGGTGCGCGACTGATGGCCAAGAACGGCGGCGGCTCCATCGTCAACGTGGCCTCGGTGAATGGCGTCGTGCCGGGTGTGCAGCAAGGCATCTACTCCATCACCAAGGCCGCAGTGATCTCGATGACCAAGGCCTTCGCGGTGGAATGTGCCGAGCAAGGCGTGCGCTGCAACGCGCTGCTGCCCGGCCTTACCGATACCAAGTTCGCCTCCGTGCTGGTCAATACGCCAGCCATCCTCAAGATGGCGCTTGCCCATGTGCCGATGCGCCGCGTGGCGCAGCCATCGGAGATGGCCGGCGCCGCGCTCTATCTCGCCTCCGATGCCGCTTCGTACACCACGGGTACGGTGCTGAATGTCGATGGCGGCTATCTCTGCGTCTGATCCCAAGGACTCCACATGACTTATTCCATCGCTCCACGCGCCGCCGGCAAGCGCGCTTTCATCACCGGTGCTGCGGGCGGGCTCGGCGTCGCCACGGCACGCATGTTGGCGCGTCATGGCGCCGCGGTATTTCTCACCGATCTGGACGGCGCTGCCGTGGCTGCAGTCGCCGATGACATCAACCGCGAGCACGGCATACGGGTGGCATGGTCGGCCGCCCAGGACGTGCGTGACGAATCGAACTGGGAACGCACTCTGGCTGATGCCGCGCTCGCCATGGGCGGCCTGTCGGTACTGGTCAACAACGCCGGCATCGGCTCGCTTGGCACGGTGGAAAACATTGAGCTGAAGGAGTGGCGCCGCGTCATGGGCGTCAATGTGGAAAGCGTGATGCTCGGCTGTAAACACGCCATGGCTTATCTGCGTAACGCGCAACCCGCCTCCATCATCAATATTTCCTCGCTCGCCGCATTCAAGGTCGACCCGGACTACACCGCCTACAACACGTCCAAAGCCGCAGTGGCCATGCTTACCAAATCGGTGGCGGTGGATTGTGCGCGGCAGAAAATGGATGTGCGCTGCAATTCCATCCATCCTGCTTTTATCCGCACCGGCATCGTCGCACCGTTCTTCGATGCACTCGGCGAGGAGGAAGCCACGCGCAAACTGGTACGCGGCATTCCGATGCACCGCCTGGGCGATGCGGACGATGTCGCCTATGCGGTGCTTTATCTCGCCTCCGACGAAAGTCGTTACATCACTGCTGCCGAATTCGTACTCGATGGCGGCGCACGCGCCGTCTGATCCGGAGATCATCATGACCTTTACCAATCGCCAACTGCTGCTCAAGACCCGCCCCGAAGCGCTGGTCAGCCTCGACAACTTCGACCTGCGCGAAAGCCCTGCGCCGGAACTGGCCGACGGTCAGGCACTGGTGCGGGTGTTGTACCTGTCGATGGACCCGACCAACCGCGTGTGGATGAGCGACATTCCGCAATACATGCCGCCGGTGGCCATTGGCGAGGTGATGCGAAGCCTGGGCATCGGTCGCGTAGTGGCGTCCAAATCGAAGCACTACGCCGTGGGCGACCTTGTGCAGGGCTTGGTGGGCTGGCAGGACTATGCCCTGCTCGACGACAACAAGACCGGCTATTGGGTGAAGTTGCCGCCCAAGCCGCCGGTGGCGCTGCCCATACTGCTCGGCGCCTGCGGCTTCAGCGGCATCACTGCGTATTACGGCCTCACCGAGATCGCTCCGGTGAAAGAGGGCGAAACGCTGGTGGTTTCCGCAGCGGCCGGATCGGTGGGCTCCATCGCGGGGCAGATCGGCAAATTGCGTGGCGCGCGCGTGGTCGGCATCGCTGGTGGACCAGAGAAATGTCGCCACCTGGTGGACGACCTGGGCTTTGATGCCGCTGTCGATTACAAGGCCGACGATTTCAAACAGAAGCTTGCCGAAGCGACGCCGGATGGTGTGCATGTGAACTTCGAAAACGTCGGCGGCCCGGTGATGCGCGCGGTGTTGTCGCGCATGGTCAACGATGGACGGGTCGCACTGTGTGGACTCATCGCCAACTATGCCGGTGGCGGACGCGGTACGGACGACTACAGCGTGATCATCGTCAAGCGGCTCACCGTGCGCGGCTTCCTTGCCTTCGACTACAAGGACCAGGCCCGCGCCGTGCAAGACCTTGTCGGCTGGGTGCTCAGCGGAAAGATCAAGGCCGGCGAAACCGTGGCCGATGGTTTGGAAAACGCACCGGCAGTGCTCAATCGCCTGTTCGACGGCAGCCACACCGGCAAACTCGTGCTGCGCGTGGCCGAGGACAGCTGACAACCGCGTAACCGCAGCACCATGGAACGCCCGCCTTTGCCAAAGGCGGGCGTTTTCACCTACGACGTCTGGGCTTACCGAAGTCGCAACGCTTCCACCAGCAACGAAAACGCCGCCGAATGCTGGCGGCGACTGGGGTAGTAAAGGTGATAGCCGGGAAACGGCGGACACCAGTCGCCCAGCAACCGTACGAGCCTGTCGGCTTCGATATCCGCCAGCACCATGTCTTCCGGTAGATAGGCCAGGCCGAAACCGTCAAGCGCAGCCTGGTGAATCTGCCGGGTGTTGTTGAAAGCGAGCCGCCCTTCCACGCGGACATTCAGCGCGTGGTCGTTCTGCTCGAACTCCCACGCATAAAGCCCTCCATGGGTCAGGAAGCGGATGTTGATGCAGTCGTGGCCGGTGAGGTCACGCGGATGGCGTACTGGCGGACGTGAGGCGAGATAGCCGGGCGAACCGACACAGGCCATCCGCATCGGTGGCCCGATAGGCACCGCGACCATGTCCTTGGCCACCTGCTCACCCAGGCGAATGCCCGCATCGAAACGCTGGGCAACGATGTCGGTCAGCGAGGAATCGGTGATCACCTCGACGTGGATATCCGGATATTCCGGCAAGAGCTTGCGCAATGCCGGCCAGAGAATGGTGGTGGCGCTGTGCTCGCCGGTGGTGATGCGCAGTGTGCCGCTGGGCTTGTCGCGCAGCTCGCTCAGGCTGGCCACCGCCGCATCGATATCCCCGAAGTTGGGCGCCAGCTCCCTGAAGAGACGCTCGCCAGCCTCGGTGGGCGAGACATTGCGCGTGGTGCGGGTGAGCAGACGCAGCCCTAGGCGGGCCTCCAGCCCTCGCATGGTATGGCTGAGCGCGGATTGCGAAACGCCCAGCTGCGCGGCAGCGCGGGTGAAGCTGCGTTCGCGGGCCACCGTGAGGAAAGCCAGCAGATCGTTGTAGTTCTCGCGGGGCATACGCGGACCCAGCTATTCATGAATTCAGATCATAAAAGCATTCGTATTGCAGCGTCTAATCAAACCAAAGCGGCCCTTGCAGACTGGAGTGATCCCGATCTCCGCAGGAGCACACCATGCAAACCCGTACGCTCGGCCATAGCGGCCTGAAGGTCTCCGCCCTCGGCTTCGGCTGCATGGGCCTGAATTTTGGCTACGGCCCCGGCCCGGGCAAGCAGGAAGCCATCGCGCTGATACGCGAAGCGTTCGACGCTGGCGTCACCTTCTTCGACACGGCCGAGGCCTACGGCCCATTCACCAACGAGGAACTGGTGGGCGAGGCGCTGGCCCCCGTGCGCAATCAGGTCGTCATCGCCACCAAGTTCGGCTTCCAGGATGGCAACGCGCAGGTCGGCATGGACAGCCGCCCGGAACGCATCCGCGCCGTCGCCGAGGCCGCTCTCAAGCGCCTCAGGACCGATCACATCGACCTGTTCTACCAGCACCGGGTTGATCCCAATGTACCGATGGAAGACGTGGCCGGCACGGTGAAAGAGCTGATTGCCGAGGGAAAGGTGAAACACTTTGGCTTGTCGGAAGCGGGCGCGCAGTCGATTCGCAAGGCGCACGCGGTGCAGCCGGTGGCAGCGCTGCAAAGCGAGTATTCGTTGTGGTGGCGCGAACCCGAGAAGGACGTGCTGCCCACCTGTGAGGAACTTGGTATCGGCTTCGTGCCGTTCAGTCCGCTGGGCAAAGGCTTTCTCACCGGCAAGATCGATGCGAGTACGTCGTTCGCCAAGGACGACTTCCGCAATATCGTGCCCCGCTTCACCCCGGAAGCCCGCCAGGCCAACCAGGCCTTGGTCGATCAGCTCAACAAGATCGCAGCGGCCAGGCAGGCCACGCCCGCGCGAATTGCACTGGCGTGGCTGTTGGCGCAGAAGCCGTGGATCGTGCCGATTCCCGGCACCACCAAGCGTCATCGCCTGCTGGAAAACATCGGTGCGGCAGCCATCGACATGCAGGCGGACGAACTGCGCCAGATCGAGCAAACGCTGGCCCAGATCCAGGTGCACGGCGAACGCTATCCAGCTCACCTGGCCGCGCGTTCGGGCAAGTGACCCCAGAGCCTGCACGAGGAACCACCATGCCGATTACCGACGCCGCGCAGCGCCACCACGACGAACTGTTTCCTGACCACGTTTCCGCACTGAAAGTTACCGACCCGGAGTTGATCGAGATCTTCGACAACTGGGCGTTCGATGAGGTGATGGACGCTGCGGATATGGACGTCCGTCTGCGCCTTATGGTTCAACTGGCGGCGCTTATCGCTTGCCAGGCCGTGAACGAATATCGCGTGATGCTAGGCGGCGCGCTCAATGTCGGAGTGACGCCGATTGAGGCCAAGGAAATTCTGTACCAGGCGCTGCCCTACGTGGGCATGGCCAGGTTGTTTGATTTCCTGCACGCCACCAACGAGGTGCTGCAAGCCCGCGGCGTAGCGCTGCCGTTGCCGGCGCAATCCACCACGACTGCACAGACGCGTTTCGAGCAGGGACTGGCAGCGCAGAAGCGCATCTTCGGTGATCACATCGATGCGATGTACGCAAAGTCACCGACCGATCAAATGCATATTCAGCGCTTTCTTTCCGCTAATTGCTTCGGCGACTACTACACGCGCCTTGGGATCGATTTGCGCACGCGCGAGTTGCTGACATTTGCCATGCTCGCGGCGCTTGGCGGTTGCGAGCCGCAATTGGCGGGTCACGTCGCAGGAAACCTTGCCGTGGGCAACGATCGCCAAGTGCTGATCGCCACCATCACGCAGCTTTTGCCATTCATCGGCTATCCACGCACTTTGAATGCGCTGCGCATGATCAACGAAGGCACGTCTCCCTGAGAGACATCCATCCACGCCAGGCAGGGTCTCTCGAGCGAGAAGCGCCGGCTGCCTGCCCTATTTCACACCTCTGGAGTCACCCCATGGAACTCACCCGCAACGGCTCGGTGCCGTCCGTCAAGGGATCCGCCGACTATTTCACCGGCGATGTGCGCATCGACATGCACTTCCAGCGCAACGGCACCTCGCGCGTGGGCGGCGGCATCGTCACGTTCGAACCGGGCGCACGCAGCGCCTGGCATACGCATCCGCTCGGGCAGACGCTGATCGTCACCGCCGGCAAGGGTTGGACGCAATGCGAGGGCGGCCCCATCGTCGAGATCTTCGCCGGCGACATCATCTGGTGCCCGCCGGGTCACAAGCATTGGCACGGCGCCACGCCAACCACGTCCATGACGCATATCGCTATTCAGGAGGCGCTGGACGGCAAGGCAGTGGAGTGGTTGCAGAAGGTCACCGACGAGGAATATCTCGCAGGCCCGCCGGCCTCAGCATCGTAATCACCCTATTGCCCCAGCTCCTGAAAGACGTGGCCATTGGCCTCCAGGCCTTTCAGGAGCGGCGGCGGCAATTCGTTCTCCCACACGTGGCCTTCCAGCTGCCACTGCTTCGCATCCACCAGATCGGGAAGCCCGGCTCCCTTGCGCACATAGAGGCCGAGTGTCGGCCTCTGGGGATTGATGTAGAAATCGAATTCCTGCATGGGCGCCCCCCACTGGAAGGCCCGCTCAGCGTCTATTTTTTTGCGGACGCGAGCATGACGGCAGCTTCACCCGTCAACTGCAGGAACGTAAACGTCTCCTGCAGGTACAGGTGAACGGTGCTGTCGGTGTGGCTGAGGTAGCCGATGGAAATGTCCTGGCCGATATGCAGCTCGAAGTCACCGCCGCGAGTGGTGAGCACCACACCACCCTTGATGGCCGGCGACCAGATGATCTCGCCATCCACCAGGTTGCGGATGTCCTTGAGTATGGGGTAGCCCTCGTCGGTGGCCCCGCTCACCGCGGTGTACGCCTCTTCACCCAGCAAAAGCATATAGGGACCGTTGACGCCAGCGTCGCGCAGGCTGCTTACCGCTTGCGCCACCACGCTGGGGTAGCTGTCGACATCGGCCGGCAACGTCATCGGGGCGTTGGTCGTGCCCTGGCGAAGGCCCTGGATACCGGCAGCCTCATACCCTTCGAAGACTGCGCCATCCTCGGCGAACGCAAGCTTGCGCGCGGCGTCCTTCAGCGGCTGCAGGTCGGGATCGTTGGCGCCGCGCTCCACCGAGTCGATGGCCTCACGCGACAGCGCGAAAAGCACGCGCAGCTCCACCACCGCCTTTACTTCACGCTGTACCGACTGGACGCCCTCGGTGGGCGGCGCTATCGCCAGCAGATGGCCCGTGCCCACCGCTGAAAACTCGAGCCCTTTGGGCCCCTCCACGTCCACCACCCGCCGCGCCGCCAGGTGACGCTTCAGGGTCCTGGATGCTTCCTGCTCGATCTGCTCCCACGCCTGTTCCGAAATGGGCGCGAGCTTCCGATGAAGATTATTCATTTGCAGGCTCTCCTTTGAGCGAACCGATACCAAGCGAACCATCTGAGCGAGGCTGCGGGGATTCGGCCGCATCCGCCATGCTCTCGCTGCCCGAAGGCGAGCTGCTGGCAGATGGGGCCGGACCGTCAGGCGAAACATTGTCCAGGAACGTCGCGGTGGGCACGAAGAACAGCGAGCCCGTGACGGCCGTGCTGAAGTCCAGCAGGCGATCGTAGTTACCCGGTGGCCGACCGACGAACATGTTGACGAGCATTTGCTCGATGCGATCGGGCGAGCGCGCGTAGCCGATGAAATACGTGCCGAATTCACCCTTGCCGATCTCGCCAAACGGCATGTTGTCGCGCACGATTTGCAGCTGCTGGCCGTCCTTCTCGATGTTGGTCAGCGCGTTGTGCGCGTAGATGGGCTTGGCGGCATCGTCCAGTTCGATGTCCGACAGTTTTTTTCTGCCAACGATGTTTTCCTGTTGCTCCACGGGCACCGCGTTCCATGCCTTCAGGTCATGCAGATACTTCTGGGTGATTACGTAGCTTCCACCGACGAAGTCGGCGTCCTCGTCGCCAATGATCGCGGCATCGATGGCGTCCTGATCGGCGGGGTTCTCGGTACCGTCGACAAAGCCAAGCAGATCGCGCGCGTCGAAGTATTTGAAGCCATGCACTTCATCTACCGTCGTGACCGCATCGCCCAGGCGGCACATGATCTGCGCGGCCAGTTCGAAGCACAGGTCCATGCGCATGGCCCGAATGTGAAACAGTAGGTCGCCCGGCGTGGACACCGCGTGGTGTTTTCCGTTGATCTCGCGAAACGGGTGCAGTTCGCTGGGCCTGGGCTGACCGAAAAGTCGATCCCACGCATCGTACCCAAAGCCCATGACGCACGAGAGGCGCCCGTCGAGGTCGCGAAAACCCACGGCACGCAGAAAGGAAGACAAATCGCCGCAAAACGCTCGCACCGTTTGTTCGTGTCGAGGTTCCGGATTCACCGTCACCACCAGGAAAATGGCGGCACTCGTAAGTTTGGCGACAACGGGCTGCGGAATCACGGAAGACACTGGTCACCCCTTGCGAGTTGGTCTTCCCAGTATGCCCCTGGCTCGATGAAGTTCCAAAGAAGGCTGGCGCCCCGTACCCGGGCCTGGGGATTTGGGCCGCGACCCCCGGAATGCGTCGGAAGTCAAGCCACTCCGGAAAGCGGCATGCACTCGCCAAGTGGCCGCGCCCGCCAGGGAAAGACCGGAGCCCTGACCCCAACTGCGTGTAAACTGGTCGTTTTTCGACGCCAGCAGTTATGGTGCAAGCCCCTCAACGGACGACTATCCGTGGCCCGACATTTATCCGCTTGCTGGCCAGCCTGACGGACGTAGACGTCGCCCAGTCCAAGCAATCGCTGTCGGATCAGCTCAGCCAGTGGCTCGACTGGACCCAGGCGATTGCTCTGTCCACGGCGCTCGACGGCAAGCCGTCGGTGGCAGCGGGAGATCGGCCGGCGTTTAGCAGTGCTGAGGAAGATGAATGCGCCCGCGTACGCAACTCGCTGGCGAATGCCATTACCGCTGAGCATGAATGGGCTGCGGTAGTGCAGCGCGGGGTTGAGCCGTCGCCCGCCGGGGAGACTGGTGCCAGCGTCGTGGTCGATTACACGGCCTTTCGGCAGCGATATGTGGCCGTGCAGCGATCGATGCAGACGGCCACGGGCCATTTGCGCGGCCGTTTGCGCGACATGCTCGCCCAGACGTCGGCCGAGATGGCCCGGCTCGCCGATGTGGATGCCGTGATGGAGCTCGCGCTGACGCCGCGTGAGCATGCGCTGCTGGCTGCCGTGCCCGGGCTGCTTGGCCAGCACTTTGAACGCCTGCAGCAAGCCGGGCACAAGGCGCTGGCCGAGGCACAGGCAGCAGAGGAAAGCCCAGCCGCGCACGGCGCCTGGCTGGACGTGTTTCGAAAGGACATGCAGAGCGTCTTGCTCGCCGAACTGGATGTTCGATTTCAACCGGTCGAGGGCTTGCTCGCAGCCCTTCGCGCCCGCTAACTGGAACGTCATGTTCAGAACTATTCTAAATGTCGCTGTATTTATCGTTGGCCTTGCTGCCGTGTGCTGGATCGCCGGTGGTTATCTCGGCTCGAATCCGCTGGGCGCCGCCGTCGCGATGTTGATTGGCGCCTGCTACCTGGCGGGCGGCCTTGAGCTGCACCGCTATCGGCAGGCGACTTCCACGCTGGAACAGGCCGTTGCCGGCTTATCCGAGCCGCCATCCAGCCTGGGCGACTGGCTGGGTCGCCTTCATCCCTCCCTGCGCAATGCGACGCGCCTGCGCATCGAAGGTGAGCGCGTGGCGTTGCCGGGGCCGGCACTGACGCCTTATCTGGTCGGCTTGCTGGTGTTGCTGGGCATGCTCGGCACCCTGCTGGGCATGATGGCGACCCTGCGTGGCACCGGCATGGCGCTGGAGAGCGCCACGGATTTGCAGGCCATTCGCGGCTCGCTGGCCGCACCGGTCAAGGGGCTGGGCTTTGCGTTCGGCACGTCGATTGCGGGCGTGGCCACCTCGGCGATGCTCGGCCTGCTTTCCGCGCTGTGCCGGCGCGAGCGGCTCCACGCGGTACAACTGCTGGACGTGAAAATCGCAACGATGTTGCGCATCTACTCACAGGCCCACCAGCGCGACGAATCCTTCAGGCTGCTGCAGCAGCAGGCCGATGTGATGCCGACCCTGGTCGATCGGCTGCAGGCGATGATGGCAGCCATCGAACAGCAGAGCGTGGCCGCGAGTGAGCGGCAGGTCGCCAGCCAGGACACCTTCCACGGCAAGACCGAAGTTGCCTACACGCGCCTTGCCACTTCGGTGGAACATTCCTTGAAGGAAAGCATCACCGAAAGCGTCCGTGCGGCCAGCGCAGCGCTGCAGCCGGTGGTGGAAGCCACCATGGCGGGCCTCGCACGCGAAACCGCGTCGCTGCACGACAGCGTGACGCACGCCGTGCAGCGGCAGCTGGAGGGTGTGTCGGCCGGCCTCGAAACAACCACCAGCACGGTGGCCGAGCTATGGAATCAGGCGCTGGCGGAGCACAAGCGCACCAATGAAGTGCTTGCGCAGGATCTGCGCAGCTCCATGGAACGATTCGCCGAAACGTTCGAGCAGCGTTCGTCCGGCCTGCTGGAAGGCGTTTCGGCGCGCCTCGATGCCACCGCGGGCAACGTGGCTGACGCGTGGGGCCAAGCCCTTTCACGCCAGGACGACGTCAACCAGAAGCTGGCCGCCCATAACCAGCACGCGTTGACAGCCGCTGCTGCAGCGTTTGAGCAGCACGCAGCGTCGCTGGTTCAAACCATGGACAAGTCGCATGCGGATTTGCAGACCGCCCTGGCATCGCGCGACCAGGAAAGGCTGGCGACCTGGGCGGAAACGTTTGGCTCGATCACTGCCGCGTTGAGCAAGCACTGGGAAGAAGCGGGCGACCATGTCGCCAGTCGACAGCAGGAAATCTGCGACACGCTGGCGCGCACGGCAAGCGATATCTCCGCCCAGACCCAGGCGCACGCCAGCGAAACCATTGCCGAAATTTCCCGGCTGGTGGAGGCCGCTTCCGAAGCCCCCAAGGCTGCCGCTGAAGTGGTCGCCGAGCTGCGCCAAAAACTTTCCGACAGCATGGTCCGCGATACCGCGATGCTGGACGAGCGCGGCCGTCTGCTCGCCACACTGGAAACCCTGCTCGATGCCGTGAACCATGCGTCCACCGAGCAGCGGACGGCCGTCGATGCGCTGGTCACTACCTCGGCGGATCTGCTCGATCGCGTCAGCACGCGCTTCACCGATCACATCGAGGCCGAAACCGGCAAGCTCGGCACGGTCGCCGCGCAGGTCACCGTGGGCGCCGTCGAAGTGGCAAGCCTGGGCGAGGCCCTTGGCGTGGCCGTGCAACTGTTCGGCGAGTCCAACGAAATGCTCATGGCCCGCCTGCAAAGCATCGAAAGCGCGCTGGACAAGTCGCTCGTGCGCAGCGACGAACAGCTCGCCTATTACGTGGCGCAGGCCCGCGAAGTAATCGACCTGAGCATGCTGTCGCAGAAACAAATTGTTGAGGACATGCAACAGCTCACCAGCCAGCGGGCATCCGCCGGAGCCGAGACGGCATGATCGACGACATGGATGGCGACGCCGAGTCGACCGCACCGATCTGGGCCGCCTTTGGCGACCTGATGTCGGTGCTGCTGGGCGCGTTCGTGCTGATCCTGGTGGGCGTGATTGGCGTGCAGCTGCAACTGTCGAACCGGCTGGACGAAGAGGTCAAGCAGCGACAGCTCGAAGCGCAACGCCGGCAGACGCTGGAACAGGCCCTGGCCGGGCCGCTGGCAGCCGGTCGGGTCACGCTCGTCAACGGGCGCATTGGCATTCGCGGCAGTGTGTTGTTTGCGTTGAACTCCGATCAGCTGCAGCCCGAAGGACAGGACGTGTTGAAGAGCCTGGCCGGTCCGCTTTCCGAATACCTCAAGAGTCGCGACGAAGTGCTGATGGTCAGCGGCTTTACCGACGACCAACAGGTGCGCGACAGCAATCGCCACTTTGCCGACAACTGGGAACTGTCAGCAGAACGCGCCCTGACCGTGACCCGCGCGCTGATCGCCGCAGGCGTTCCCGCCTCCTCGGTGTTTGCGGCCGCGTTCGGTGCGGAGCAGCCGGTGAGCTCCAATGTCGACGACGAGGGCCGCGCCAGGAATCGCCGTGTGGAAATAGCGCCCGTTCCAAAACCCTCGACGACCGCCGCTGCGCCTCATGAGCCCTAGTGGAACACCCGCCCGGGCGACGCTCGACGCGTGGCGCGAGCAAGGCGCCGCTCGTCTGAATCCCGTGCGCTTTCATTACATGGAAGCGCTGGAGCAACGCGCTGCGCGCCATCACGGCGAAGCGCGATGCCTGTTGGAAGAACGGCTGTCCCGGCTGATCCAGGCCTATGCCGAGGATCTCGCAACGATGTCGCCCAATGTCGCCCATGTCGACATCGCCGCGACACCTCCCGCCGCGACACCTCCCGCTCGCGGCGCGTTAGGCGAGCTGGCCGATTATCTTGCCAGCCGTGCGACGGCGCGAAGCGACGAGCTCGCCTCGTTTCCGCAGCTGGAGATGCTCGACGACTTCAGAAAGCTGTGGTCCAGGCTTCGAACTGATAGCCAATTGCGTCAGTCGCTGGAGCAAGTGCCCACCAATGCCGGCCCGCTCAACTCGGGCAACCTCGTGCATCGGTCGATCACCCTGATGCGCGAACTGTCGCCCGGGTATCTCCAGCAGTTCCTGGCGTACGTCGACGCGCTGACCTGGATCGAGCAGATGAACAACGGCGGCGCCCTGGTGGTGCAGGAAGCCCCGCGCGCGGTGGGCAGCAAGAAGCGCGCTCGCAGCAAACCACGCGAACGCTGAACTACCAGGCCGTCGCGCCTTGATCCCGTGTTGATCACGTGATGCCCCACATGTTTCGACCGCACCAAAGGCACCGCCTCGCCCCGTTTGCTCGCGTGAACTGGCGCCGCGAAAACAGGCACCCACTTCACCGCTTTTTTACAAAGTGACGATCTCCACCGCGAACCGTGGAAGGCGTTCGCGGCGAAATGCTAGCCTCGAACATGCTCCAGGCTCACGTTCCTGATGCGAAGATTTTGTCGGGCGCCGTTCTCTACCGCGGAGAATGAACATGATTTGTCGCATATGGCATGGCCGGACCACAGCAGAGAAAGCGGATGCGTATGCGTCGTTTCTCGAGCAGCGGGCGATTGCCGACTACCGTTCGGTCAAGGGCAATATCGATGTGGAGATTCTGCGTCGCGATGAGGGCGCGATTACGCATTTTCTGACGGTGACGCACTGGGATTCAGAGCAGGCGATCTACCAGTTCGCTGGCGAAGACATCCTCAAGGCAAAATACTTTCCCGAAGACCAGGACTTTCTCCTGGAATTCGAGCCGGAAGTTCAGCATTTCACCGTTGTCTCAGGGCAACGAAAACCCGGCTGAAGGCACTGAGACAGCAACAGCACCCGCATGCGCTGTTGCACCACCCAGGTAACCGGAATGAGGTGTCGTGCGAAAGGGAGGTTGACGGTAGAAGCGCATGGCGCATGCTGGTGACCCCGGCACCCGTCTCCTGGTGCGCGCGACATCGATGCCCCCTGTCATACAGCGAAAGGATCAACCCATGACCACGAAAACCGAAACGGCCATCCTTGCAGGCGGCTGCTTCTGGGGTATGCAGGATCTGCTGCGGCGTTACCCAGGCGTGCTGTCAACGCGCGTGGGCTACAGCGGCGGCGACGTGCCCAACGCCACCTATCGCAATCATGGCTCTCATGCGGAGGCGATCGAGATTGAGTTCGATCCCAGCCAGATCAGCTATCGGCAGATCCTGGAGGCGTTTTTCCAGATCCACGACCCGACCACCAGCAACCGTCAGGGCAACGACATCGGCATGAGCTACCGCTCGGCCATCTTCTACAGCAACGACGAGCAGAAGCAGGTTGCCGAAGACACCGTAGCTGACGTCGAGACATCAGGCCTGTGGCCTGGCAAGGTAGTGACCGAGATCAGCCCGGCAGGCCCGTTCTGGGAGGCCGAGCCGGAACACCAGGACTATCTGGAGCGCTACCCGAACGGGTACACCTGCCACTTCCCCCGCCCGGACTGGAAGCTGCCCCGACGCGGGCTGTGAACCGGCTTGCCGGCACTGGCGGCGCATCGCCCTCCGATGCGCCCATTCACGAATGACAGGCCTGGCCATGGCACCTCCATCACCCGCCTACGCGCCCATCGCTCCAGAATTTTACTTCGTGCTCGAGACGCTCGCGATGAGACGGCAATCGGCGCAGATCAGCTTTGTCGATGCCGATGGTGTCGAGCAGCAGCGCGCCACCACCATCACCGATGTGTATGCGCGTGAAGGCGTGGAGTATCTGTTGATGGGTTCGGGCGAAACGGTGCGCCTTGACCACCTCGTCAAAGTCGATGGCCACTGCCTGGCCGACTACTGAGCTGCAACAGCCCGCTGATGTGGTCAGACTTGAGGCACGAATTCACGCCTTCTTGGTCTTGGTCGCCTTGGCACGCGTGCCCGCCGGCGCGTTCTTCTTCAGTTTCGTCCGGTTGTATTCAATGGCAGCGCGGACCAGAGCTTTCAGGGCGCGCTCGGGGACCTTGTCGCCTTCGAGGAAATCGATCGCCCGTCGTGCATTGCCTTCAAGGCCTGCGTTGAAAAGCTTGTCGGGATCAGCCAGCGCCGCACCGTGGGCAAAGGTGAGCTTCACCTTGCCCTTGTGCGCGTTGGCGACGGCGATCATGCCGTCGCGAGACCATACCGGGCTTCCCATCCACTTCCATTCCTCGACGATTTCCTGATCGACGTCGAGGATGGTTTCGCGAACGCTGGCAAACGTCTTTCCTCGCCAGTCCGTAATGCCTGCGATCAGCTCATCAATGCGCTGCGACGGATTCATTCCGGTCTCCATGCTTCGATTGCTCACGTCACCAAGGCGCTCAGGCTTCGGCGCCTTTGGACGGCCAATTGGGCATCTCTATGCCGAATTGTTTCGCATACTCGGCGTGAAGGCGCTGCCACTCGAATTTCATCGCGCCGTTGCCGACGATGCGGCCAAGGGGTTGGTCCGCCAGCAACCGGTCGAGCACGTCGAAGCAGATATGCCAGCCGGCCGCACCCATGGCGATGAAGCGACGGTCGATGTTGTGCCACAGCGTAAGACGCGTGCCGCTGCGGGTGGGTTCAAGCTGCCAACGCATATCGTTGCCGCCCCAGCTGTACTCCAGCAGCGTCGGTGCGTCGGCGCGAGTCACCTGCGTTTCCGACACTTGCGGGGTGGGCGCCGCCACCGTGGTGAGCGTGACTGGGCCCACTTCGCCGAGACTCCGGCTGGCGTCGAAGGGTGCCCATTCGTGCAGGCTGGCCGGGTCGGTCAATGCTTCCCATACCTTGGCGGGCGGATGCCGAAGCTCGCGGATCAGCACCAGCGTCCACTTCTCACCATCCTTGTGGATCTCGGCTCCCGTGGCGGGACCGGGCATGTAGGTTTCGCGATTGCTCATCGTTTTTTTCCTTTACTGCGCGGCGCAGGATTCGTGTGATCAAGATGGCGTTCGAGCGCGTCGATATGGGCGGACCAATATCGGCGGAAGGGTTCGAGCCACGCGTCGATTTCCATGAGTGGCTCGGGCTTGATGCGATAGAGGCGTCGCTGGGCGTCGACGCGCGACTCCACGAAACCGGCTTCACGCAGCACACGCAGGTGCTTGGAAACCGAGGGTTGCGGCAGCCGCAACTTTTCCTCGATGTCACCCACGGACTGCTCGGAAGAAGCAAGCAGACTCAGGATGGCGCGACGGCTTGGCTCAGCGATGACACTGAAGGTTGATTCCATGAATCGTATATACGCCTAGAGGAATATATAGGTCAAGTCTGCACGGCGGTTGCATTGGCAATGCGGCGAGCCTCCCGTATCCTTGCCATGCTGCAGCGCACCAGCGCGCCCTTCCCCACGGCCCGAGTCCTCCCCATGCCCGTCTCAACACCCGTATCCGATACGGGTAAACCGCCCGTCCGC
The DNA here is from genome assembly GCA_963783075.1 of uncultured Gammaproteobacteria bacterium. Classification (GTDB taxonomy): domain Bacteria; phylum Pseudomonadota; class Gammaproteobacteria; order Xanthomonadales; family Rhodanobacteraceae; genus Dyella. The sequence continues at coordinate 260,081 of CAWAMF010000002.1, forward strand.
GTACCGCATGTCGGGTTGGTCATCCTGGCGCTCGCGGTCGGCGGCTTTGCCATCGGCACCACCGAATTTGCGTCGATGAGCATGCTGCCGCTGTTTGCGCAGGGGCTCGGCATCGACGCACCGACCGCCGGGCACGTCATCAGCGCTTATGCGCTGGGCGTGGTGGTGGGTGCGCCGCTCATCACCGTGCTGGGCGCGCGCCTGCCGCGCCGCCAGTTGCTGTTGATGCTGATGGCGATGTTCACGGTGTTCAACGGACTGACCGGGCTCTCGCCGAGTTATCACTGGATGCTGGTGTTCCGTTTTCTCAGCGGCCTGCCGCATGGTGCGTACTTCGGTGTCGCCGCCCTGGTAGCCAGTTCGCTGGTGCCGGCTAACCGGCGCACGCGTGCCGTCGGGCAGATGTTCCTTGGCCTTACCTGCGCCACCACCGTGGGCGTGCCGTTGGCCAGCTGGCTGGGGCAAGCCGTGGGTTGGCGCTGGAGCTTTGCGCTGGTAGCCGTGCTGGGCATTGCCACCATGAGCGCCGTACTCGCCTTCGCGCCCGATACGCCCGCCGATGCGAAGGCCAGCCCGCTGCGCGAGCTGGGCGCGCTGAAGCGTTCGCAGGTCTGGCTCACGCTCGGTATCGGTGCCATCGGGTTCGGTGGCATGTTTGCCGTCTACACCTATCTCGCCGACATTCTGCTGCACGTGACGCATATGTCGCTGGACACGGTGCCCTGGGTGATGGGCGTGTTCGGCGTGGGCTTGACGCTGGGCAACATGGTCATACCGGTCTTTGCCGACCGCGCCCTTATGCGCACAGCCGGCGGCTTGTTGCTGTGGGCGATGGTGATGCTGGCGATCTTCCCGTTCGCCGCCGGCAGTGTCTGGACGCTAGGCGTCGCTGTATTCCTGATTGGCATGGGCGGCGCGCTGGGCACGGTGCTGCAGACGCGCCTGATGGATGTGGCCGGCGATGCGCAAGGCCTCGCCGCCTCACTCAATCATTCGGCCTTCAATACTGCCAACGCGCTTGGCCCCTTTCTTGGCGGCCTCGCCATTGCGCACGGCTATGGCTGGACCTCGCCCGGCTGGGTGGGCAGCGGGTTGGCGCTTGGCGGTCTGCTGCTATGGCTGGTTTCGGTGGCGATGGAGCGTCGTCGCGATGAACTGGCGATGGTTGAACCCTGCTGATAGATCGACCGTCGCATCACCCCGATGAGGAAGACCGAGGCCTCATCCGACCACATCCGGCGACGTCGCGCGCCGACGAAGCCTGCCACTACGGATGATGCGAGGTGCGTGGATCGTTGTCCGCGTCGACATAGTCCATGCCCAGCGGCCCTATCGCCGTGACCTGGCTGATGTATTCGCCGGATTTTGCCCAGTGGAAGTGCGACTGGTTGCCGGGCAACACCACGACGCTGCCAGGCGCAAACGCGACCAGCTTGCTTTCGTCGAACTGGTCGCCCTGTCCAATGTAGAACACGCCGGAGATCACCGTGTAGACGCGGTCCTCCGGATGCTTGTGCGGCATCATCTTGACGCCGCCTGGCACCTTCACGCGAATCGTATAGGGCCCCGGCTTGCTCGGATCGCCGACCAGAATGCCCAGGCGAACACCCGGCGGATACGCGGCGAATGTCGTCCACTGAATATCTTCTGCGCGAATCGAGTGGAATCGGTCCTGGTCGGGCTGATGAGTGCGCGGCGGTGTGCCAGGGTGATTCGTTTCTGACGCCATGACGATCCTCCTGCGAGGCGATATGCAACTGCCAGGTGGCCAGCTCAGGAAGCGGCTCCGACCACCAGACAGCGATCCGACGGTTCGACAGTACAGCCGTTGGATGAGAGCAGAAGCGCGGCGATGAATCTATCGGACGATAGTATCGATGATGCCCAGTCGGCAACGCTGGCGCCGGGTCGAACAACCAACGCATCGCTGCCTCCGATCCCAGCGCTAGAGGCTCCGCAAGAGCTTGACCATCGGCACACACACCAGGCTCACTCCCAGCGACGAGTGATAGACGGTTCTTTCATCGCCCTCGAATCCCAGCGATCGGTAGAACGAAGTGGCATTCAAGGTGGCATCTAACTGAAGGGCGGCGAGGCCTGCGCTGACGGCCAAGCCTTCCAGGTGATTCATCAGTGCGCGTCCGATGCCCTGGCGCATGTACTTGGGCAGGACAAAGACGGCGTCGATCCTCCCCGTCGCCAGATCGATCATCCCCGTACCAACGACATGACCGTCCGCCACCGCGACATGGAATGTTTCCGCGACACGCGCAGCAAACGTCGCCGACATGTCACCGGACGTCCAGACGGCCAAATCATCCGCCGGGTAGTGATCTTGACATTGCGCGCGGATCGCCTCGCGACGAATCGCGAAGCTGACGGCCGCATCCTCGGGGGTCGCCTTTCGTATGTACACGATGGTCACCATGGGGCCAGCCATGGCACCCAACACTGCCTTGGGCGCGGTTACGACTGTAGCCAAAAGTGCGGCCCATCGCCTTCGAATGACCCGCCCTCTTGCAAAGGGCTTTCCTTGTCGCCTCGCCTTACGTAATAATAATGATTCGCATTTGCATATGAAGGAATTTTCCATGGAAGGTCACCATCCGCATCCGCGGTTGGCGCTGCGTAGCTGGCGTTGCAGTGTGCTGAGCCGGTCGCTGCATTGGTCGATGGTGGCTGCGGCTGCCGCACTCATTGCCTATCCGGCATCATCCGCGCTGGCCGCTAGTTCAACCTCTTCGCACGTCTACGCCATTGATGCCGGGTCACTCGGCGACGCACTCACCCGCTTCAGCCACGACGCTGGCATTACCGTCGACTACGATCCCCGGCTGGTGGCGGACAAGACCAGCCCTGGCTTGCACGGCAACTACACGGTGCCAGACGCGCTGCAAGCGCTGCTGGCCCATAGCGGTCTGCAGCTGAGCAGCAGCGGGAACGGCCGTTACGCCATCGTTCCTCAAGCGGGCACCGATGCAAGCGCCAAGACCCTGGATGGCGTGACTGTGCTGGGACAGAGCACGGTGGGGTACGTCGCCAGTACCGGCGGCGCCGGCACCAAGACCGACACGCCGATCATCGAAACGCCGCAGTCGATCTCGGTGGTGACGCGCCAGCAGCTGGATGACCAGCAGCCGCAGAACCTCAACGAGGCGCTGCGTTATTCCCCCGGCGTGGTCGCCGAAAGCCAGGGCACCGTCTCGAGCTTCTGGGGCGCCAACAGCCTGCAGCTGCGCGGCTTCACGCCCGGCGTTTACCTGGATGGGTTACAGGACGACACCAGCGGCAACGCCACGGTCGATCCGTACTTCTACCAGAGCGTGGAAGTGCTCAGCGGCCCGGCCTCCGTGCTGTACGGGCAAGCCAGCCCCGGCGGCGTCGTCAATATGGTGAGCAAGCAGCCGGTCGATACGCCGCTGCACGAAGTCACCCTGGGTATTGGCAACTACGACCGCTACCAGGCAGGTTTCGATCTGGGTGGCCCACTCGATCAGGATGGCCACTGGCTCTATCGCCTGACCGGCATCAGCCTGACCCAGGACACCCAGACCGACTGGATCAAGCACAAGCGTTACGGCATTGCGCCGGCCATCACGTGGCAGCCGAGCGAGAACACGCGCCTCACCCTGCTCAGCAACTTCACCTATAGCCCCGCCATGGGCGACTACTCGAATGTGCCGGCCGTGGGTACCGTGCTGCACAGCCCGCTGGGCAAGGTGTCGTCCGACTTCTCGGTCGGCGACCCGAACTTCAATAGCGCCGTGCAGCGACTGGGCATGGTGGGCTATCAGTTCGAGCATCGCTTCAATGACAACTGGACCTTCGAGCAAAACGCGCGCTTCACCGACAACCGCAACGAAGCCAACATGATCTGGCCGGACGGGCTGGAAGCCGACGGGGCCACGCTCGATCGCTACGCGTTCGTGCGACACATGAGTTCGCGTTCGGTGCTGCTCGACAATCGCGTCAAGACCCAGTTCGAGCTGGGTGATCTGAAGAACTCCGTGCTGATGGGTGCGCAGTATTCGCGCTACAACGAAAACTGGTCGTGGGGCACCAGCGACGTGCCGCCGATCAATATCTTCCAGCCGGTGTACGGCGTAGCCATCCAGGGCCCCGACCCGGCGAGCTTCAGCGCGGAAGATAATCACGCCACCCAGAGGGGCGTCTATCTGCAGGACCAGGTCAGCTTGAACCGCTGGCGCTTCCTGCTGGGCGTTCGTCAGGACTGGACCAAGGAAGACCAGACCAGCAACTCGCCCAGCCTGGTCATTGCCAGCCAGCCCGATCACAAGTTCACCTGGCGCACCGGCGTGGTGTATCTGTTCGATAACGGTCTGGCGCCGTACTTCAGCTATTCCACTTCGTTCCAGCCACAGTTCGGCTCCATCACCAGCAACGGCACGGCGGCATCGCCCACCACGGGCCAGCAATACGAGGGTGGCCTGAAGTATCAGCCGGTGGGTTCCAACAGTTTGCTGACCCTGGCGGTGTACGACCTCACCGAGCAGAACGTGCCGGAAGCCGACCCGCAGAATCCCGGCTTTGTTACGCAAGTGGGCGAGATTCGTTCACGCGGCGTGGAGTTGTCCGATCGCACCAGCCTCACCGACAACTTCAACCTGATCGCCAGCTACGCCTATACCGATTCGCGCTACACCAAGACGCCCACGCTCGACACGGGTTACGACGGTATTACCGCACCCGTGCAAGGCCATTACCAGTACGCCGTGCCGCGCCAAAGCGCTTCGCTGTGGGCCGACTACACCTTGCACGAAACGGCCCTTCAGGGGTTGGGATTATCCGGTGGCGTGCGCTATGTGGGTTCGTCGTACGGCGACGACGTCAACTCGTTCAAGGTACCCGCCTTCACCCTGCTCGATGCGGCACTTCACTACGACGTCGGCATGGCGGACCCGGCGCTGCGTGGCCTGAAGTTGCGGCTGAACATCGCCAACCTTCTGGACAAATCCTACGTCGCTGCATGCGACAGCAGCACCGCATGCAACTTCGGTGTGCGTCGCACCATCTACGCCAGCGCCAGTTACGACTGGTAAGACGTCGTGAGCGCCTCGCACTCCCTCAAGCGCTGGTACCTCGTCCACAAGTGGACGAGCCTGGTGTGCACCGCCTTTCTGCTGCTGATCTGTCTGACCGGGCTGCCATTGATCTTCCATGAAGAGATCGACCGATGGCTGGAACCGCACGACTATGTGACGCTGCCGAAGGACACGGCAAGGGCCAGCTACGACCGCCTGGCGCAGGCCAGTCACCGGATGTATCCCGATCAGGTGATTGCCTCGATGTTTGCCGATGATGACGAGCCACAGGTGTATGTGTGGATGGTTCCCTCCTTCGCCACGATGAAGGCCAACATCGATGCCATGCACTCCATCCGCTTCGATGCGCGCACCGCCGAGGTGCTGGAGACGTCCAAACCAGCGGCGCAGCGGCCCAAGAGTTTCATGGACATCATGCTCGCCCTGCATACCGACCTGTTTGTCGATCTGCCAGGCGAGCTGTTCCTTGGATTGATGGCGCTGCTGTTCGTGATCGCGATCGTGTCGGGCGTGGTGCTGTATGGCCCCTTCATGAAGAAGCTGGATTTCGGCACCGTGCGTCGCGGCCGCTCGAGCCGGTTGCGTTGGCTGGACCTGCATAACCTGCTCGGTATCGTGGTGCTGGCGTGGACCCTGGTGGTCGGCGTCACGGGTGTAATCAATGAGCTGTCCACCCCGCTGTTCGGCTTGTGGCAGCAGACGGACGTGAAGAACCTGCTGGCCTCTTACAAAGACGCGCCTGCCGCCGATCAAGCTGCGCTGCCTTCGGTGCAGGCGGCATTCGAGACTGCCCAGCGCGCTGTGCCGGGCACTACGGTGACCAGTATCGTCTACCCTGGCAATCCTTTCGGCAGTCCGTATCACTATCTGTTCTGGGCCAAGGGCGACAGCACCCTGACCTCGCACCTGCTCACGCCGATCCTGGTAGATGCACGCACCGGTGCATTGAGCACGGTCGTACGCATGCCATGGTACCTGCGTGCGTTGGAAGTATCCCGTCCGCTGCACTTTGGCGACTACGGTGGCCTGACGCTCAAGATCCTGTGGGCACTGCTGGACCTCATCACCATCGTGGTGCTTGGCAGCGGCCTTTACCTGTGGATCGCGCGTCGCCAGCACCAGGCAGCACGGTTGGCGCGGGTAGTGGCGGCCCACGAAGCGACGGCACTGCCAACGCCCGCAAGCGCGCAGATACACCCATGAGCCAGACGCCGCATTTTCGAAAGGTCTGGTCGATTCCGATCGTACTTTCCGCGCTTAGCATCGTCGGCCTGCTGTCCGCCCTGCTCGGCGAGCATTGGGTCTGGAAGGCGCTGGCGTGGCTGACGCTTGCGGTACCTGTCGCCGTGAGCCTCTGGTACGCCGGCCTACGCAGGCAACCCTAAGGCATCAGATCGCGAACTCGCTGCAACGTTCAACGCCTCCATCCACGGGCAACCTGCAAGCCCCCAAGGTCGTCTGCTTCGGGAACCCTTGCGCCGTCACTGGGGAGCCCCCTCGTTTCTAACCTTCTCACCTTCCTTGATAAGGTCATCGAGCACGGGCATGAAATCCTGGCCGTTGAACTGCTTGATCAGTAGCGCGCGACGGCGTAGCTGTTGCTGGTACAGCGGGTCGAGATAGATGGTTGGCGACGGGTACAAGCTGGTTTCGTCTCCGCCGAGATATAGCACCCCATCGACTACCTCACCCATACGCGGCCAGTGCCTGGCTGGGCCTTGCTGCCATACGTGCTTGCCATTGGCGACGACCAGCGTTGCAGTCCAGCCGGGTGCGATCACCGCGAAATCGGCGCGCTCGATATCGCTACCCCGCACGACCTTGAAGCTGGGCGGCGGCCCCATTCCCAGCGCCTTGGCGGCTGAGGTCGAAGGCACCATCACCACGCTGAACAACGCACCCGGGTGCTGGTGCTCAATGAGCTGCGCAACGTCCGGGCCGTCGGGTCCATCCGGCTCATCGTTTGGCACCTGCTTCAACGCGTGCAGTTCGCCTGCAATCAAAAGCGCCCGGTGCTTCTTCGCCAGCACTTGCTGATCGACCACGGTGGCGAAATAGCCATCGCGATCGGAAAATTTCTCGTAGTCCTTCTCGGTTTTTACCGTCGACCAGTCGATGGGCGGATCGCCCAATACCACCCGAATGGGATGCGGGCACACATGCTTTTGGTTGATGTCGCGAACGGCTTCATAAAACTGGCGGTAAACAGGCGAATTCCACACCAGCAATACGGTCGTATCGCGCCACACGCTTCGAAGCTGCGTATCCGGAACGTCGCCACCCGCGATGTACGTATCAATAATGGCTTGCAGACGCGCGTTGCCGAACTCCACGACGATATCGTCCACCCGGCAAATAAAAGCGGGATCGCGAATGAGCTGGCGAAGAAACGCATGCAACTGCCCATTGCGATGAAGCTCCCCGATCATCAGCAAGGGATGCTGATCGAACTGCTTTCCCATCGAAGCGTTCACTGAACTGACCGTCGCTGCCTGCGCGACCGAAGCTGCGGCCAGCACGATGGCGGCCATGCATAGCGTGACGATGCCTTTCAGTCGGCTGGTCATATCCGTTCGTTCCCCCCTGAGCGCGCGAGCCATACGGCGGCAGCATGCGTTGCGCGTCCCGCCGCCTGCAATGGGCATTTCGTCCATCAAAGAAAACGCCGGGCGATTTGCATCGCCCGGCGTTTGTGTTGCGGCAGGAACGCCAGCATCGAATCAATCGATCACGGCGCTTGCTGCTTGTCCTTCAAAGCCGAGCACAGCACGGTCGATTCACTGGTCTGCGCCAGGCCGCGCTCCGCGCCGCTCACGCTCTTTGCGCGTTCCTTGAAGAACGACTGCAGTCGATCGGCTTCGTCCTGCGAGCAGCCACCACCCCCGATAAGGCCGGGGAGCTGGCCGCCGGCGAAGCTGCCGGTGCGTTCCACGATCTTGTCGTAGTTGGTGGTAGCCCACTGCCACGAGGCATCGCGCTGTTCGCGCGTGTCGCGGCCGCCGCGCAGCAGCATGGACATCTCGCCCACCTTCACCTTCTTGTCGAGGGCGAAGTTGCGCACCTGGATCGCCAGCGCAGGATCGTTCACTTCGCTCAGGCCACCGAGCATGGCGTTGCGCATGGCTGGGTCGCTGGTCTGCGGCAGTTCGGCGATAAGTGCATCGACGGCCGGCTTGCCACGCTCCTGCACGGCCACGCCCAATGCGGCACCGAGCAGATCCGGATCGGCCGCGCCCAGGTCGAGGCGACCATCGGCTTTGCGCTTGAGTGCGGCGTCGCCCTGCTTGAGCAGTTCAGCGCGTACTTGCGGCACCTTGACCACCAGGGCCAGCTCATCGGCGAGCGTATTGCGCAGCAGCGAATCGGTGTCGGCCTCGCCCGGCTTGCGGTGGTAACCCAGCTGCGTCATGCGCGGCAGATAGGCATCGGTTGCCCACATGGCGAGCTTGGCGCGCTGTGCATCGGTCTGCGCGAGGTTGTTGTAGATCCAGTTGAAGCTGGTCAGCGGCGCGGTGGCCACCTCGCGGGTCTTCGACGACGTCAGCGGCTTGAGCGCGGCGAGCACATCGCTGGTACCGAGGTCGCCATGCTTGAAGCTGGCGTACACCGCATCGGCATAGGCAAGCTGCTCGGCATCGCCCAGGTTTCCGATCTGCTGGCCGAGCTTGGCCAGATCATCCTTGGCCATGGCGAAGCGGTAATAGCCGCTGCCGTTCGCGTTGGGCAGCACCCAGGTCGGATTGCTGGCGCCGTTGAGCACCATGGTGCCCTGCGCCTTGTCGAGCAATTCGCAGCTCACCTTGCTGCCATCAGCGGTGCCATAGCGCACGCACATCGGCACGCCCCACACCTGCTTGGCGTCACCCTTGCTGCCCAGCGGCAGGTAACGGCTCTGGCTCAGCTGCAGCACCGTCTTGCCGCCTTCCTGGGTCAGCCTGGTCTGCACGTACGGCACGCCCGGCTGGTTGAGGAAGCTCTTGAAGGCCTGCTTGAAGTCATCGCCCTTGTCGGCGGCCTTGGCGATCGAATTGATCAGGTCGTCTGCCGTGGCGTTACCGAACTTGTGATCCTGGATATACGCGCGCATGCCCTTCTGGAACGTCGACTCGCCAACGTAACCTTCGAACATGCCGAGCACCGCCGCACCCTTCTGATAGGTGATGCCGTCGAATGCGGTTTCGATGTCGCCGTTGCCGGTAATTGGCTGGCGGATCTTGCGCGTGGTGACCAGACTGTCACCGTTCATCGCGCCCTGCGCGCCGCGCACGCGATCGAGATCAGCGCGGTATTCCGGATGCACCTTCTCGGTGACCTTCTGCTGCATCCAGGTGGCGAATGCTTCGTTGAGCCACAGGTCGTCCCACCAGGCCAGCGTCACGGTGTCGCCGGTCCACTGGTGTGCCAGCTCATGCGCGGTGACGTTGAACGAGCCGCGCACGTAGTTGGCCGGGGAATCGGGATCGAGCAGCAACAGCCAGTCGCGGAAGGTGACCAGGCCAGGGTTTTCCATGGCGCCCGCGGAGAAGTCCGGTGCGGCGAGCAGGTCGAGTTTGTCCCACGGATAGCCGAAGCCGTAGTAGTCCTCGAGCGTGTGGATGATGCTCGGCGTTTCGCCCAGCACGTGCTGCATGCGATGGCCTTCGCCCTTGGCGGCGACGCCGCGCAGTTCCAGTGCCTGTTCGCGATACTGGGTCGGCGAAATGTCAGGGCCCTTCACCACGTCCCACGGGCCAACGCCAAACGCCACCAGATAGGTCGGCAGCGGCTTGGTGGTGGAGAACGTAAGCGTCTTCCAGCCGTCGCCTGCTTTTTCTTCCTTCACCTGCTTGGTATTGGCCACGCCCACTTCGTCATTGGGAATGGTCAGGCGAACGTCGAACGGCGTCTTGAAGCCAGGCTCATCGAAACCCGGGAATGCGTAGCGCGCGCTGATCGGTTCCATCTGCGTCATCGCATACGGCTGACCCTCGTGGCTTACCTTGTACAGGCCCTGCAACTGCTGGTTGAGCGGCGCGGTGTACTCGAAGGCCAGGGTCAGCTCCTGCGGCGCGAGCTTGCCACCGAAATCGATGCGCACCACGCCCTCTTCCGGCGCCACTTCCTCGTACTTGCCCACGTGCGCCTTGCCGGCAGCGTCCGTCACGGTGACCTTGCCCACCTTCAGGTCGCGACCATGCAACCACAGGTGATCGGAGGCCTGTGTCAGCTTGACCTTGATGACGGTGGTGCCGGAGAAATCCTGCTGGCGCGGATCGACCTTGAAGGCAAGCTGGTAGGACTCCGGCTGTGCCCAGCCCGGCAGCTTGCCGTGCGGCTGGTCAGTGGCGGCCGGCGCGGCCAGGGCAGCGCCGCAGCAGGTGGCAAGAGCAGTGAGTAAGAGTGGGCGGACGAAATGGCGCATGCGGCGAAGGCTCCCCTGGGGACAAAAGAACGTCAAACCTAGGTGCACCCATGACTGGTGACACAGTGCCAGAAGGCATGGAGTGGCTTGGGTAGCTCATCTAACGGCGATGCGCCGGGGCATTGCTCATGCTGATGACTAACCCCACTATGATAGGTATGAACTATCAATCTGCTGGGGCGTGTTCCGATGAACCTGCGTGACCTGCACTACCTGGTAGCCCTGGCCGAGCACCGGCATTTCGGCCGTGCTGCCGCAGCCAGCTTCGTCAGCCAGCCCACCCTGTCCACCCAGATCAAGAAGCTCGAGGACGAGTTGGGCGTGGCACTGGTCGAGCGCACGCCACGCAAGGTGCTGCTCACTGAGACCGGTCGAGAAATTGCCCGGCGCGCGCGCGGTGTGTTGTCGGAGATCGACGAGATCAAGGCCATTGCACAGCGCACGCGCGACCCGGAATCCGGCACGCTGCGCCTGGGCATTTTCCCCACCCTCGGCCCTTACCTGCTGCCGCACCTGGTGCCGCTGGTGCGCAAGCACTTTCCGCGACTGGAACTGCTGCTGGTGGAGGAGAAAACCGAGCAGGTGGTGAGGATGCTGCGCGAAGGCGCGCTCGATGTCGGCGTGCTTGCGCTGCCGCTGCACGAAGACAGCCTGCACGCCGAATTCCTGTTCGAGGAACCGTTCGTGCTGGCTGTACCCGAGAATCATCCGCTGGCGCACAAGAACAAGCGCCTCAAGCTGGCCGATCTGGAAGATGAAAGCCTGCTGCTATTGGAGGACGGCCATTGCATGCGTGACCAGGCGCTGGAGGTTTGCCAGCTCGCTGGCGCGGGCGAACGCTCCGGCTTCCGCGCCACCAGCCTGGAAACCCTGCGCCAGATGGTGGCCGCCAACGTGGGCATCACCTTGCTGCCAACGCTGGCGATCAAGCCGCCGGTGTCGCGCACGGACAACGTGCACCTGCTGGAGTTTGCCGGACACGCACCGAGTCGGCGTCTTGCGCTGGTGTGGCGCAAGAGCTCATCGCTAGGGGTCTTTCTTACTCGCTTTGCCGAAGTGATCCAGAGCTTGCCGCCAGAACTGATGCAGCCGCTGCTTGGCGATCCTGCCACTACTTCTGCAAGCGCGAACGCTGTGCGCGACAAGCCCATGGAACGGTAACGTCATCGCGTTGCGGTCGCGCACAGGGTGCGCTCCTACAGGTGTCAGTAACGCAACAGTGCTTCCAGCGGCGTCGCACCCTGCCAGCGTTCACGGCCCTGCAACGCGGCGAGCTCGATCACCACGCTGGCACCCACCAGTTGTCCACCGAGCTTTTCCACCAGTGCACGCGCCGCCGCCAGCGTGCCGCCGGTAGCGAGCACGTCATCGACGATCAAGGTTCGCTCGCCCGGACGTAGCGCATCGTTCCGCGCTTCCAGTCGATCCACGCCGTATTCCAGCTGGTAGTCCACCGCCACCACGGGCGGCGGCAACTTGTTGGGCTTGCGCAGCGGCACGAAGCCAGCGTGCAGTTTCTGCGCCAGCGCCGCACCAAAAATAAAGCCGCGCGATTCGATCCCGCATACCGCCTGCACGCCACAGCCCTGCCACGGCTCGGCCAGCGCATCCACGCAACGCGCGAAGCCGCCGGCGTCCGCTAGCAACGGCGTGATGTCACGGAACACGATGCCCGGCTTGGGGAAATCCGCGACGGCGCGAATCAGCGCCTGGATCTGTTGCAGGGAGGTTTCCAACGGCGTTGCTCCGGCGCCCTTGGACGGGGGCGATGTGTGCGATCAGGATACCGCGCAGCACAAACGAGCCCATCGAGCAGGTTCAGCCGAAAGCGGGTTGTGGCGCATCGGGGTCCTCGTCCGACTCGCCGATGGCCAGGCGCGCCTCCATCAGGTCGCGCTCCACCTCACGCACCACCTGCTCGGCCGCCGCCAGGCTACCTTCGGGCACCAGCACGGCCACATAGTCGATGGCCGGCAGCTGCCCCACGGCACCGGTGAGGTATTCCCCAGAGACAAAGGCCGGGATCTCGGCGCGCTCCAGCGCGTCCTTCACCAGGTGGGCGTCGATCAGGGTTTCGGCTCGGTAGGCGATGCGCATGGGGGCACGCTAGCGCGGTGGGGGGCGGGGGGCAAGTTTTTGCCCCGTGGGGCGGCGTGGGGCGTGGTTTTTTTTGCGGGGTACCGCCTTTCCGCTCGCCCCCCCCTTCGGGCAGAGGGTTGGGTGAGCCACCTAAAGGTGGTGAAGGGTGGGTGCTCGCGGCGGCGCTCCAGGTTTCGTCGTCCCTGCGAAAGCAGGGACCCAGTGACTGTGCGCCTGGTCGTCGCCTTATCGCCAGCGTGCCGCTTACGCAGCGGTCGTTTCGATCGACTGCCGTCGCTCAAGTCACGTTTCTTTGGCTGTCTACGCTTGTTGTAGGAGCGCACCCTGTGCGCGACCGGGTGTGCCTCAGTTTGAGGCGTTATCGCCAAGGTGCCGCTTACGCAGCGGGCGTTTCGATCGACTGCCGCCGCTCGAGTCACGTTTCTTTGGCTGTCTACGCTTGTTGTAGGAGCGCACCCTGTGCGCGACCGGGTGCGCCTCGGTTTGAGGCGTTATCGCCAAGGTGCCGCTTACGCAGCGGGCGTTTCGATCGACTGCCGCCGCTCGAGTCACGTTTCTTTGGCTGTCTACGCTTGTTGTAGGAGCGCACCCTGTGCGCGACCGGGTGCGCCTCGGTTTGAGGCGTTATCGCCAGCGTGCTGCTTTCGCAGGGATGACGGGTAGGGGGCGCTTCGCGCTTGTCCTGCTTTCGCAGGGATAACGATCAAAGCCGCGCTTCGCGCTTGTACAGCCGTCGCAGGGATGACAAACAATGGAGCGCCACCGTGAGCGCAGCCCCTCCTACACCGGCCCCTCCGGCAACTGCAACGCCGCACTCGTCTCCAACGCATCGCGCACCGTGCGCAACAACTTCTGCGTGGAGATCGGCTTGTCGACCAGGTACAGATGCTCCATTACCGGCAGCTCATCCATGTCAGGCGGCGCGTCCGGTCGCGCCAGCAACAGCACCGCGCGGCGGTAGCCGTGATCGAAGAGAGCGGCAAGCGTGCGAACGCCGGTGAAGAGATTCATGTCTGCATCGAGCACCACCAGATCCGGCACACCCTGCGCCTCGATCCACTGCAACGCGGCGGTGCCGCTCTGGCTCGCATGGGCCTGGTAGCCCCACGAGTCGAGCGTGTCGACCAGCAGGGAAAGTTGGCCGGCTTCTTCCACCACTACCAGCACGCGTTCGGCTTCGCCCTGCAGATCCATCTCCTCGTCCAGCTCGGTGGTCTCGCAGCGTTGATCGACCAGCGGGATGTAGATGTGGAAGCGAGTGCCCTGCCCTAGCTGGCTTTCCACGCGCATGACACCGCCGTGTGCGACGACGATGCGCTTGCACGAGATCAGGCCCAGACCGGTGCCGGTGTCCTTGGTGGTGTAGAAGGGCTCGAACATGTGGCTCAGTACTTCTTCGTCCATGCCGCATCCGGTGTCGGCGACGGTGAGGCAGATGTAGTTGCCTGCCGGCGCTTCCTCGTCGGGCTGAAAGAAGGTTGCCAGCAGGCTGGCCTGCGACGTTTCTATGCGCAGCTTGCCGCCGTCGGGCATGGCCTGGATCGCGTTGAGGCTGAGGTTCAACAGGCACTGCTGCAGCTCAGTGTGGTTGCCGTCGAAGCTGAGCTCCGGGTCGCTCGCATTCATCTCTAGCGTGATCAATCGTGGCACGCTGCCCTGCAGCAGCAGGCCCAGTGCATCGAGCAAGGCGCCCACCCGCACCTGCTCGGCACGCCGCGCACCTCGCGCGAAAGAGAGCATCGACTGCACCATGTCCAAACCACGCTTGCCGCAATCGCGCACGAGGCGCCCAAGCCGCGCCAGTCGTGGATCTTCCTGGTAGTCCTGCAAGCTGTCGCCGGCCAGCAACAGTGGCTGCAACAGGTTGCGTAAATCGTGGCTGAGGCCGCCGGCGAGCATGGCCAGGCTTTCGAAGCGTTGGGCGCGGATCAGTTCGGTTTCGGCCCGCCGGCGGGCGCGTTGAGCTTCCGCTTCGCGCAGCGCGCGGCGTACGGCCGAGGCCAGGCGCGCCGGATTCTGCTTGAGGATGTAGTCGGTGGCGCCGTTGCGTAGCGCCTCGATGGCCGCTTCCTCGCCCAGCGTGGCGGATACGAAAATGAAGGGAAGGTCCTGGTCGCGTTCGCGCAACAGTTCAAGCGCGCGCTGGCCGGAAAAGCCGGGCATGCTCAGATCCGACAGCACGATGTGCGGATCGAAGCCCTCCAGCTCGGCCAGGTAGTGGCCTTCTTCGTCCACCAGGCGCACGTCGTATTCGATGGCATCGGCATCCAGCTCGGACAACACCAGCTCCGCATCGAGCTGGCTATCCTCGATCTGGAGCACGCGAATCCTGGGTAGTCCCCTAACCTGCCTGTCCGACATCTGCGACTCCGTTTTGGGGCGTCCTGCCCCGATCGATCTCAAACTGACTCGGGCCCCTGGTTGAGTACGGCCCAGAACTGCCCGAGTGTACGTACCGCTTCGAAGAACTGATCCACATCGACCGGCTTGATCACATACGCGTTGGCGCCGATGTCCCAGCTGCGTGCCAGGTCGCTTTCCTCGCGTGACGAAGACAGGATCACCACCGGCACGCGACGGAAGCGATCGTCGGCGCGCAACTGGGTGAGCACTTCCAGGCCGCTCATGCGCGGCATCTTGATATCCAGCAGCACCACGGCCGGATCAACCGGCTCGCGCGTTGCCCATTCGCCACGACAGTACAGGTAGTCCAGGCAGTCCACGCCATCCTCGAGGTGCACCACGGGGTTGGCGAGGTTGGCGCCAGCGAGTGCATCCATGGCCATTTCGGCGTCGGCAAGACTGTCCTCGACGAGCAGGATGGTACGAATGTCGCGATGGTTCATAGCCGCCTCTGCGCAAAGCTCTCTGCCAGATCGGAGGATGGCAGCGTGAAGTGGAAACGTGCGCCCTGGCCTGGCAGTGCATCTGCCCAGACCCGACCGCCATGGCGCGATACGATGCGCCTCACGTTGGCCAATCCTATGCCATTGCCAGGAAACTCCGAGGCCCGATGCAGGCGCTGGAACACGCCAAACAGTTTGCCAGCGTACTGCATGTCGAAGCCGGCACCGTTATCGGCCACCACGAACTCGTAGCTGCCGTCACGATTGCGATGCACGTCGACGTCGATGCGGGCCACCTCGCATTTGCCGGTGTACTTCACCGCGTTGCCCAGCAGGTTCTGCCACACCGTGCGCAGCATGTTCTCGTCACCGATGACGATGGGCAGCGGCGCGATCGACCAGACGATGTGGCGCCCATGCGCATCGGTTTCGGCCAGCGCGCGGGCTTCGTCGGCCAGCGACTGCATGTCCACCGGTTGCAGGCGTAGCGCGCCACGGCCCAGCCGCGAGAACACCAGCAGGTCTTCGATCAGCAAGGCCATGCGGCGTGAGGCATCGTTGATCACCTCGATGTAGTGCCGCGAACGCTCGTCGGCGCCTTCCCCCAGATGCTGCTGCAACTTGCCGGCAAACCCGCTGATGTGCCGCAGCGGCGCGCGCAGGTCGTGCGACACCGAGTAACTGAAGGCTTCCAGCTCGCGATTGACGTCCGATACCTGCTCGATCTTGCCTTCCAGCTGGCGATTGAGTTCCTTCACCTGCTGCTCGACCAGCGCGCGTGCGGTGACGTCGCTGAGCGTGAGCAGCAGTACCGGATCGCCGCCGTCGTCCTGCTCCAGCCGGCGGGCGTTGATCACGACGTGGCGATCAACGCCATCGACCGTGCGCTGGATCAGCTCGTAGTCCCACAATTCGCGATCGAGCAGCAGCACGTCGTTGAGACGTTGCAGCAGCGCGCTGTCGGTCCAGGCACCGTCGCCGATCTCGGTCAACGGCAGCGACTGGCGGAAATCCGGCGGCAATCCATAAAGCTCGCCAAACGCGGCGTTCACCAGCAACGTACCCAGTTGCGCATCGAGCAGGGCAATGGGTTCGCGCACCGCCTGCACGATGAGCTGGGACCGTTGCACCGCCTGCCCTTCGCGCACTTCGGCACGCAGGCGTCGGCTGATCTGCCGTTCGGACACGATCACCACAATGGTCAGCAGCAGTACCTGGGCGATGGCGGTAATGGCCAGCGCCAGACTGCTGTTGAACGACTCCCGCTTCGCCTCGGCACGACGCTTGAGCAAGGTGTCGTTCTCATTGCGCACGATGCCGTCGATGAGATCGTCCATCTTGAACAGCGTGCCCGAGTCGCGCATGGCATCGGCTGCACCATCGGTGTTGCCCCGGTCGTAGCGCTGGATGGCCTGCCCGCTCAACGCCAGCCGACCATTGACCACGGCGCTCAACGAGCCGATCAACGCCTGCTGATCGGGGCTGTCGCGGGTCATGTCGCGCAACTGGGTCAGCAGGCCGGGGGTTTCATGGGTGGCGCGCTCCGCCCGCAGGTGAACCTGCGGGTCGACGTCGCCGTGGATCAGGCGATAGATGGCGGCCTCGCTGTCGCGTGTCACATACGCGATGCGATAGGTGAGCGACTTCACTTCCGACGAGTGCGTGACGCGCTCGTTGGCCTCGATCGCTTCACCCGCGCCGCTGCGCGTGACCATATAAGGCAGCGCCACGATCACCAGCACGGCCGCCAGTAGCCCACCCAGCCGCCAACGCAAGGCAATGCGGTCCTGCATGGCCGGTCGCAGCGTCGACGCTAGTTTCCAGGATGAGCGCAACATGTCGGCATGTTTGCAGAATCACCCCAGCTATTACCACCTTCTACCGCAAGCTTTTGACGTAGCCTTTGGTAGAGACCCTCCGATCAGCTGCCCGAACGCGGAAGTTTGACGCTCATCGACGACGGCCTCGCGTCAGGCTGTTGGGCCCAGGACCGGTTTGGCTCGGCCTGCATGGTGAAGTGCAGCTCGCCGCCGGCCAGGATCTCGCCATGGCGCAGGAACACGCGATCCAGCGGCTTGCCGTTGAGGGTGACCGAGCCGACATAGGGGTGCGCGTCATCCAGCGGGGCCGCGCTGACCGTGAAGTTCTTGCCGTTGGACAGGTGCAGCGTGGCGCGTTCGACAAAGGGGCGGCCGATGGCGTATTCGTCGCTGGCCGGCGTCACCGGGTAGAAACCCAGAGCGCTGAAGATGTACCAGGCCGACATCTGGCCGAGATCGTCATTGCCGGCCAGGCCGTCCGGCTTGGTGCCGTACTGGCTGTCCATGATCTGCTTGAGGCGCTTCTGGGTCTGCCAGGGCGCGCCGGCGTAGTCGTAGAGATAGGCCAGGTGATGGCTGGGCTCATTGCCGTGCGCGTACCAGCCGATCAGCCCGGTGATGTCCTCCACGTGGGCAAAGCGCGCCGGATCCACCTTGGCATCGAACACGCTGTCCAGCTTGGTGACAAAACGGGCGTCGCCGCCCATGGCCTTGATCAGGGCCGCCACGTCCTGCGGCACGTACCAGGAGTACTGCCAGGCGTTGCCCTCGGTGTAGTCGGTGCCGTATCCGGCCATGTCCGGATCGAACGGCTCGCGGAACGTGCCGTCGGTCTTGCGGGCGCGCATGAAGCCGGTCTTCGGGTCATAGGCGTTGCGCCAGTTGCCGGCGCGCTTGTCGAAAGTGGCGGCGATGTCCGTGCGACCCATGGCCTTGGCCATCTGCGCCAGCGACCAGTCGTCGTAGGCGTACTCGAGCGTCTTGGAGGCCGCTTCCTGCTCCTTGTCGATGGGCACGTAGCCGAGCTTCATGTAATCGCCAAGGTCGCCGTAGGGCGCGTAGGTGGCGCTGGCCACCATGGCTTTCAGCGCGGCGTCGGCATCGAAGCCGCGCACGCCCTTGATGTAGGCATCGGCAATCACCGGCACCGCGTGATAGCCGATCATGCACCACGTCTCCAGGCCCTGGTACGCCCACACCGGCAGGATGCCGAACGGGCTGGTTTCACGCGAGGCGATCAGCGAACGGATGAAGTCGGTGCTGCGTTCGGGCATCAGCAGCGCCATCAACGGCTGCTGTGCGCGATACACATCCCACAGCGACCACGTGGAGTGGAATTCGAACTTGCCGTTCTTGTCCACGGCCTCGTGCACGGCGCCGTCAGGGCCACGGAACTGGCCATTCACGTCCATGCTCAACGTGGGCGACAACAGCGCGTGGTAGAGCGAGGTGTAGAAGCCGACGCGCTGGTCCTTGGTGCCATCCACGTCGATGGACGACAGCGCCTTGTCCCAGTTCGCACGGGCCTCGGCGCGACGCGCATCGAAATCCCAGCCCTGCCCTTCGGCATCGAGGTTGGCCACGGCGTTGGCTTCGCTCACCGACGAAATGGCCACCTTCACGCCCAGAGGCTGCTTGAGCTGGCCAAAGTCGAACACGCCGACCAGCGCGCGGCCATTCTGGGCATCGTGATCCAACGGCTGATTGCCAGGCCCCGGAAAGCCCTTGTAGGTGATATCGGTTTCGCGGTTGTAGAGCGTGCGCGACTGCATCGGCTGCGAGAAGCGCATGGCAAAACACAGTTCGCGGCCGGGTGCCCAGCCCCGCGTGGTGCGGCAGCCGGTGATGGTGCCGTCGCCATGCACGCGCAGGCTCGCCCACAGCACTTTGCCGGCGTAGTCGTAGATGCTCGGTCGCAGGTCCAGCAGCAGGTGCGCAGGCTTGCCGGCGGGGAAGGTGTAGCGGTGCCAGCCGATACGACGCCCGGCGGTGAGTTCGGCGCGCACGCCGTAGTCGCTCAAGCGTCACGGCGTAATAACCCGCCTGCGACCACCTCGCTGTCATGGCTGAAGCGCGAGCGATAGCCGCTGCCCGGCTTGGCCGGGTCGCCCTGCTCCAGTCGCACGTCACCGGCGATGGGCATCACCAGCACGTCGCCCAGATCGGAATGGCCGGAACCGGAGAAGTGCGTGTGCGAGAAGCCGAGCAGGCTGCTATCGCCGTACTGGTAACCGGCCGCCCATTTGTAGGCGTGTTTCACGTCCGGCATGGCCGTGTCCGGTGACAGCTGGATCATGCCGAACGGCACCGTGGCACCCGGGAAGGTATGACCGTCGCCGCCCGTGCCGATGCGCGGATCGACATCGGCCGCGTGGCCGTCGATCGCCGCAGCGCTCATTACCGGTGACAGAGCCAACGCCAGAACGACGGAAAGCAGCGAACGGAATGGTAGACGACCCATCGGATGACCCCTGCGCCAGAAATTTAGATCGGTTGAAATCTAGCAGTGCCGGCGCCGTTGTGCACGCTGCAGTGCCGACAGGGATAGGTCGGCATCCTGCAAGAAAAAACGACCTGCCGCTGGGCGGACAGGCCGAATCGGGCAAAGCCCGGGAAGCCGTGGCGGCAAGGCGAACCCGGCGTGGGCCGGGCCGCCTCGCGGCCGGGATCAGTCGATTTTCCAGTCCAGCGACAGGAACACTTCGCGACCGGTGTAAGTGTCGCCCTGCTGCGTCGGAATGAACTCAAAGCTGCCCGAGTAGTACGGGATGGGTCCCACCTTGTCGAACAGGTTCGTGATGTTCAGGCCAAGCTTGAGCCGATCCGTGAACGCGTAGGAGGCCGCCGTGCTCCAGGTGATCCACGGCGCGACATGACCGCGGTAGATCACGCACTGCGGGTCGCCCACCGCCGGCTGGATGCCGTTGGACAACACCTCGCAACCGCCATAGTTGTTCGAACGGATTTCGCCCGAACGCTCGCCATGCAGGGTGAAATCCCACGGACCCTTGTGCCAGTGCGCCGTGCCGGTGACCTTGCTGGCCACGTACTGGTAGCGGGTGTTGAGCAGCGGATCGGAAGCGAGATCGCGTTCCTTGTACGACAGGTTGTCGGTGTAATCGAGATTGAAGTTGAAGTTGCCCCAATCCGTGGTGGCGAACTTGTAGGTCAGCGAGGCATCGATGCCGCTGACGTAAAGCGATGCCTCGTTGATCGGGCCAACCGTGAGGCTGCTGATGTTGCCGCTCGCGTCACGCACCACGTCCTTGATGGCCAGCTTGCAGTAGTCCGAGCCCAGCGGATGCGCGATGTACGGCGCACCACTGACGGTTTGTCCGGTCAGGCAACCTGCTTCGTCGGTCAGGAGGGTCTGGGCGTCGATCCACTTGATCGCGTTGTCGATACCCATGTGCCAGTAGTCGGCCGAGACCGACAGGCCTTCGACCGCAGGCACGTCCCACACTGCGCCGTAGGTCCACGAGTGGCCTGTCTCCGGCAGCAGGTTGTGGCTGCCGCCCGAGTACTGGGTGAAGCTGGTGGCGTGCTGATAGTTCTGGCAGGTGCGGTCGCCCGTCTTGATGCACTGCAGGGCGTCGGCATAGTCACCCACCGTCGACTGCGAATCGGACAGGTAGATGGCCTGCATGTCCGGTGCATGGAAGTTGGTGCCGTAGGTGCCGCGCAGCAACAGGCCGTCGAGCGGACGCCATTCGATCGCGCTGCCCCAGGTGCGCGCGATATCCGCAACGCTGGCGTCGTGATACTTGTCGATGCGACCGGAGATGGTCCAGGTCAGCGTCGAAGCCAGCGGAACGCGGAATTCGGTCGCCGTCGACACGCGATTACGCGTGCCACCACCGGTGATGTAGTTCTGGAATGGATCACCGAAGGTGGTGGTGTTGCCGCGCGGATCGGGCGCGAGCTGGAAGCCCTGGTGGTTGCCTTCGATCACGCCGGCAAAGCCGACCGGGCCGGCCCAGGTGTTGAACAGGTCGCCGTTGAGGTTGAAGGTGGCCTGATCCATCCAGGTGTAGGCGCTGTTGACGCCGCCCACGGCAAACGTCTGGTATTGCGCCGGCGTCATCGGGCTCCAGAAACGACTGCTGTTCAACGCGTAGGTGGGATACGCCGTGCCGCCCACCGTGGTCGTGCCCTGCTGCGGCCCGAAGAAGTAATCGAACATGCCCTGTTCGTTCAGGCCGGTGTAGTGCTCGTGCACGATGTACTTGTTGGTGCCGAGGTTCAGATCCCAGTTGAAGCGATCATCGAACACGGTGCCTTTCAGGCCGGCATGGATGTCCCAGTTCTGCTCGTAGTCGTGGGTGTTGCCGTAGCCACCCAATTCCTGCGGCGTGAGCTGGCGGATGTAATTGCTGATGACCTGACCGGTGGTCCTGTCATAGAAGTTGTTGGGCAGGCCACCCATCGGATACAGCGCCGGCAACGCGGTATTGGTCGTGCCGGTGGTATCCCAAAGACCGACCGAGCCGTAGGCTTCCAGGCCTTCGCTCAAGTCATAACCGCCGGCGACATAGAAGTTGTCGCTGCGCAGGCCCGGCGACAGCACCCAATTGCTGAAGGCCGCGCGCTGCGTGCACGACACGCCGGCGTCGGTGACATTGGTCGGATCCACCACGTTGCCGTTCTGGCCCACGGTCTTGTGGTCGTAAGCCTGGAAGTTGTTGCCGAACTGGCCGCACGCGCCCGCCGGCGGCGAGATGTAGTTGCCCGCTGCGTTCTGCAAGGCCGCACCATTGGACGTCTGGAAACCGTACATGCGTTCGCTCGGGCTCCAGGTGCCGTAACCGGCATCGGCCTCGGAGTCGGCGTAGTCGCGATCACTACCCCACAGCGGCGAACGGTTGGTGTGCTGGTAGTTGTAGACGACGTGCCAACCCTCGCCCGAGCGACCGCCGGTGAAGTTGACGTCGCCGTAGTCACGGCCACCACGCGTGGCGCCGCCAGCGGTTACCTGCAGATCGTCGCCCTGGTAGTTCTTCTTGAGAATCACGTTGACCACGCCGGCCACCGCATCCGATCCGTAGATCGACGAAGCACCGGTTGCCAGCACTTCGATGTGATCGACCATGCCGACGGGAATGTTGTTGTAGTTCTGGAACGTGCTCTGACCGGCGCTGGGCTGCGGATAGTCGGCAATGCGATGGCCATCGATCAGCAGCAGGCTGTGGTCCGGGCCCAGGTTGCGCAGGTTGATCGGGCGCGCATTGACGGCCGTGTTGCCCCAGGTCGAGGTGCGGTCGGAGAAGTCGGGCGTGGCCACCTGCGGCAGTGAGTTCAGGAACTCGAACAGCGTGGTGTAACCCTGCGCCTTGATCTGCTCGGCGGTAACGATGGTGACGGGCGCCGCGCCTTCGATTTCCGAACGCGGTATACGCGAACCGGTCACCGTGACCTTGTCCAGCGTGACCGCTTTCTTGTCGGTCGCGTTCTGCCCGATGGGCTGTTGATCCGTCGCAGCAGGCGGTGCCGTCTGCGCAAAGACATGTGGTGCCACCAGCGCAAGCGCCAGCGAACTGGCGAGCGTGCCACGCCGTATGCGGATAGTTTTCATGATCATCCCCTCTCTTGAAAATCTGTTGTTGTGTGCCCTGCCCCGGCCGTATTCGCAGCCAAAGGAGCACTTCCTGTTTTTCTTGACCTGACTGGTGCAACGTTGCCGACACCACGGTCGGCGCTCCCACTACTTCAGCGCTCGAAGCACACGCATGGCCCGCCCTCCTCCCGGTTACGACGGGCCATGGACCATTCATGGAATGGGTTTCGACGCTGCCTTGCTGCTGCCACGGCCCGTGCCGATCTTCGGCAGCGGGCGGGTTCTTTCAGATGTCTGGACTTACCGAGGCGGTTGCTCCCTCAACCAGCTCGCTGCGCCGATGACGCCGAGTTGCGCGTGATCCACCACGTGCACCGGCACTGTCTGCAGAAAGGGCGACATCACGCCCTTGTCGAGAAAACGACTAACGAACCCGCTGTGCTGCAGGAACGCGAACATGTGCGACAAAAATCCGCCAGCCAGATAGATGCCACCGGTGGCGCCGTACAACATCGCCAGATCACCCGCGAAGGAACCGAGCCATTCGCAGAACATGTGCAACGTATCGACGGCTGTTGCATCGTCTCCGGCACAGGCGGCCGCGACGACGGCAGCCGGCGAGTGATGCACCACAGACTCGCCTTCGAGACGACACAGCGCTTGATACAGGCGCATCAGGCCCGGGCCAGACAACACGTCGTCGTAGGGTACGTGCGTGTTAGCAGCGGCCCACTGGGCAAGCACCTGTTGTTCACGGCCCACGCGCGCGGCCAGCTGGATATGCCCTGCTTCGGTTGCCAGCACCACTGGCGTGGCGCCGGGCAAGCGCACGGCCACGCCCAGGCCCGTGCCCGGACCGACCACCACCACGGCGCCCTGCGCGGTGCCCACATCCTGGCGCGGCACGTGCAACGGCATCACGCTGCTTTCGTCCAGATGCGCGGTTGCGTGCGCCAGCGCCGCAAAGTCGTTCAACACCCGTACGTCGTCCAGCGACAGCGTCTGCGCGAGGTGCGCCGGCTCGATGGGCCACTTCAGATTACTGTTGATCACGCGGCCATCGTGCAGAAAGCCGGCACATGCGAGCGCGAATTGCCGAGGCTTGACGGCATGCTCCGCGCAGAATTCATGCACGATCGCATCGAGCCCCGCGTACGCATCGCACTGGTAGACGCGGTACGCCACGATCTCGGGAACAAGGTGGCCGGCTTTGCCATCGCGCTCGGCAAAGGCCACCAGGCCGATACGCGCATTCGTGCCACCGACATCCGCCGCAAGCAGCAGCTGGCGTGCGTCGCTTGACCCCGCTTGCATGGCGTCCGCGACGTGGTCGACGCCGGACAGCCCTTCTCCCTGGGGTATCACGCAATATTCCTGACCGCTGTCATTCATAAACCGTCTTCCCTGGGCCGCGGCGGGCATCGCCAACGCGTCTGAATTTAGATCGAGATAAATACTATGTTTTCGCGTTATTTGGATCGAGGCAAGTCGCAGTGCAACAGGTCTTGCGCGAAGATTACGAAATGGCACAAAAATCGTTTCGGCGACCCCGCCAGAGGGGCCGCTGAGCCGTCGAAAAGAGGTGGGTCACCAAAAAGCCCTCGGGTATCCTTCGACACCCGAGGGCTTGCTCAACCGCAGTAAGTTGACGAAATGTGCGACCGCGCTTTGGTTAGGCCGGCTCGGCCGGAAGCGTCGCGGCGGCAGACATGCCGAACGCAGGCGGCCGATCGGCCAACGCGGCGCCGAACGCGTGATTCGGCGTGCTGCCCATGTGGAACTCCAGCGTGCCGCCAGCGGCCAGCTCGGCATGGCTGATCCAGCTGCGCGTCCATGGCTTGCCGTTCCACTGCACCGACTGGATATATGCGTGGCCCGGGCCATTGCCCGTGGTCTTGACGACCAGCTTGCGGTCGCCGGCCAACGCGACTTCCGCACGATCCAGCAGCGGGCTGCCGAACACATAGTTCGCACTCACCGGGTCAACCGCATACAGGCCCAGCGCACTCATCACGTACCACGCGCTCATCTGCCCGCAATCTTCGTTGCCGGCCAGGCCGTCGGGTTCGGGCGGATACATGGTTTCCAGCAGCATGCGGATGCGTGCCTGCGTCTTGTGATGCGAGCCCGTGTACGCATACATGTAGGCCACATGGTGGCTGGGCTCGTTGCCATGCGCGTACTGCCCCACCATCCCGGCAATATCGGGCGGCGCATCGGCGGATAGTCGGGAGTCGGTGGTGAACAGCTCGTCGAGCTTGCGCTCGAACACGTCCTGCCCGCCGAACATGGCCATGTACGCATACAGGTCATGCTGGTTGAGGAAGGTGGCCTCCCACGAGTTCGACTCGGTGAAATCGCGCCACTGGCTGGAATGCCCCATGCCACGCGGGTCGAACGGCTCCAGCCACTTGCCGTCGGCGCCACGCGGACGCATGAAGTTGAGCTTCTTGTCGAACACGTTGCGATAGTTGCGCGAGCGCTTGCGCAGGGCATCGGCATCGTCCTTCGCACCGGCTGCGTCCGCCATGTGCGCCACGGCCCAGTCGTCATAGGAATATTCAAGCGTCTTGCTGACCGCCTCGCCTTCCTTGTCGCTGGGAATGAAGCCGAGCTTGCGGTAGTACGGCAGGCCGCGGTAATCGTCTTCCATGGCACGCTTGCGATAGATCGGCCAGGCGCGCGCGTAATCGATGCCGGTGAAACCCTTGGCCTGCGCTTCGGCAATCACCACCGCGGAGTGGTAGCCGATCATGCAACCAGTCTCCACGCCTTGCAGCGGCCACACCGGCGGGCCCTCGGGGCTCTCCGCCGCCATGCGTACCAGGCCGTTGACCAGATCTGGCACGCGCTCGGGCTGGAACAACGTCAGCAGCGGATGCAGCGCGCGGTACGTATCCCACAGCGAGTAGGTGCTGTAGTTGTTCTGCCCCTTCGCCAGCTGGTGTACGGCCAGATCCATGCCGCGATAGCGGCCATCGGCATCGCTGAACAGCGTGGGCGCCAACATGGTGTGATACAGCGCGCTGTAGAACGTGCGAAGCGTGGGCTCGGAAGACGATTCGATACGGATACGGCTGAGCTCACGCTCCCAGGTATCGCTGGCGGCCTGCACCGCCTGCTCGAACTCCCAACCCGGAATCTCCGCATCGAGGTTGCGCAATGCGCCTTCGATGTCGACCGCCGAAATGCCCACCTTCACCAGCAACGGCGCATGGGCCACATCATCGATATGCAAGGCCGCCTTCAGATGCGTGCCCTTGGCCTCGCCGGTGCCACTCGGCAGCGCGGTATCTTCGGAGTACAGCGTGGCGCTGGAGAACGGTCGCGACAGTTTCATCGCAAAATAGATGTAGCGGCCGTTCGCCCACTGGTGCACGCGCCGGCCACCCACCAGCGTGTCGTTGCCGATCAGGCGCAGCTGCGCATCGGTGACGACGGCGGGCACCTTGGGACTGTCGTGATAGCCGTGCGCGAAATCCACCAGCAGGTGACCATTGCCCTGCCCGTGGAACGTGTAGCGATGCAGGCCCGCACGCAACGTAGCGGTGAGCTCGGCAGCGATGTCGTGATCGGTCAGGTGCACCCGGTAATAACCCGGACGCGCCTGTTCGGAAGCCTTGTCGTAGCGCGAGCGATAGCCATGGCCCGGGGTGGCCTTGCTGTCGGCCGAAAGGTGCGAACCCGTACCTGCTGCGCCGTCAAAGCGTGAATGATAATTCTCATCCGGCAGGCCGCGACTGCCCGGCTGCAACTGCACGGGGCCTTGCGCGGGCATCACCAGCACGTCGAGCATGTCGCTGGCGCCGGTGCCGCTCAGATGCGTGTGCGAGAAGCCCATGATCGAGCCATCGGCCTGGTGATAGCCGGAGCATCCGTCCCATCCAAAGTCGTTGGTATCCGGACTCAACTGCACCATGCCGTAGGGCATCGATGCGCCCGGATACGTATGGCCATGCCCGCCGGTGCCAACAAAGACATCGACATAACGCGATACGCCCGTGGCCGATTGCGCGAGCAGGCCGGCGGGCCGGGATGCAACGGCGGCGCCCGTCAGGCGCTTGGCCAGGGACGGCAAGGGGCTGCCAAGCACGGCAAGCGCGCCCATGCCTTGCAGGAATTGTCGGCGGGACACCATGTGGAGGTACTCCGTATGTTGAGGACTGCCATGAACCGATGGAACGATATGGCTGTGGCACGGCCTAGCCGCGCAACAGCTCCGGATGCTTGCTGTGAACGTCGACGATCAACTCGCCGAACAAGGTATTGGCCCAGGAAAACCAGCTGCGCGTGAAGTGCGCGGGATCGTCCTGGTCGAACGCTTCGTGCATGAACCCGGTGCCGGCGTCGGTGTCGCGCAGCCACCGCAGGCACTGGCGAATTTCGGCGGTATCCAGGCTGGTCTGCGCATAAATCATGATGGACATCGGCCACACCATGCGCAGGCCTTCGTGCGGGCCGCCAATGCCTTCGGCGGCACGCCCCTTGAAGAAATACGGGTTGCGTTCGCTCCACACCCGCTCGCGGGTATGCCGATAGGTGGCGTCGGTGCGATCGCAGCAGCCAAGGTAAGGCAGGCTGAGCAGGCTCGGTGCGTTGGCATCATCCATGAACAACTGGTTGCCGAAGCCATCGATTTCATAGGCCCAGTACGCGCTGCCATCGGCCTCGTGCATGCGACCTTCGCGCTGCACGGCCTGCTCGACCTCGTCGGCCAGCGCCGTGCAAGCCGTCGCAAACGCGTCATCACGATGGATGGAGCGGCTCATCTGCGCGAGCTGTCGCAGGCTGACCACGGCGAACAGATTCGCCGGGACAAACAACGGGTAAAGGCAGGCATCGTCCGACGGACGGAACATCGAATGGATCATGCCGTTGGGGCGCGACGGATTGCCGTAACCCTGCAGATACTGGCTCTCACTCGGCGTCGGCGATGTGCGCTGGAAGTGATACGGACCCCGACCATCCTTGCGTTGCTGTTCGCGAAAGGTCTGCAACACCCGCGCCATCGCCGCGCGCCAGTCGTCGTCGAAGGGCGCAGTATCCGCTGTCGCCTGCCAGTAGGCATGGGCCAGTCGAATCGGATAACACAGCGAATCGATTTCCCACTTTCGCTCACCCACGCCAGGCTTCATATCGGTGGCGTCGTGCTGTGCCCAGCTCAGCGGCTTTGCAGTCGGATCGGGCATGAACGCGTTGGCATACGGGTCGATGCGAATGCAGCGCGCCTGGCGCTGGATCAATCCATGAAACAACCGTCGCAAGGCGCTGTCTTGCTTCGCCAGCGACACATAGGGCATCACCTGTGCCGAGGAATCGCGTAGCCACATGGCGTCGATATCGCCGGTGATGACGAACGTATCCGGTTTGCCGTCCAGCGTGCCCAACTCCACCGTGGTATCGAGCGTGTTCGGATAGCAGTTCTCGAACATCCAGGCGAGCTTGGGATCGGCCACCGCGGATTTCACCAACGCGAGCTGCCGCTCCACCGCGCTGCTTACAAACTTGCGCTTGGCCACCGGCGGACGCTTGCTGACATACGAGGACGACGCACCCGCCGCGGCGCGAGCGGGCATGCCGCCCAGCGCCACCGCCGAGGTGGTGGCAGCGCCAAACCATTTCAGAACATCACGACGCGATGGCATGGTCCGCCCTATCTTTTTGAATGGAGTTCACGATTCATTGCCCCTGCATCACGCCGGCGAGATTCTGAACTTGCAACGCACGCTGCAGGTCATCGATGGATGCGGTGCTGCTCACGCTGACAGTGACGCTCTGGCCCGGCAGGATGTCAAAAGCGTTGTCGCCCATCTCGACATCGAGATTGCCAAATGACACCCATACGTCGCGCGCCAGCGTGTCGGTGGCAAGGGTGAGCTTGTAGCCATCCACCGAGGGTTCCAGCTGCGTGTGAATATGCGGCGCCGGCAGCTTCAGGTTCTTGGCTTCATCGAAGAACACCAGGTTGCGCGACTGGACGCCGTCACCATCGGCCAGCTCGAACACCGCAAAGACCTCCTGCGGGTCCACGCCATGCAGCAGCTGCGCATCGGTATAGTTGCCCACTGGCGTACTGCTCAGCGCCGGCAGCTTGACCACGCGCTTGTGCTCGTCGAGCACCTTGCCGTTGAAGTCCATCAACTGCACGCGCCAGTGGCCGTCGAACGATGCGGTGCGATCGGACACCAGCGATACCGCCGTGTTGCCATCGTGCCTCAGCGCCGCCATCAGCAGGGGCGCATAGAAACGCCGCGCGTGGAACTGCAACGCCTTCCAGCGACCGTAATAGTCGATGCTGGACCACGACGCGCCCGGCCATACATCGTTGATCTGCCAATACAGCGAGCCCATCGACTGCGGTCGTGATGCACGCAGATGCTCGGCTGCAAGCTCGATACCTTGTGCCTGCATCACCTGGCTGAGATAGACGAAGGCGGGAAAGTCGCGCGGTTCACCGTAGCTGCGCTCGATGTACAACAGCAGGCGCTTGTTGCCGTTGCCGCTATCGTACTTCTGGTGAGCACGCATCACCGGGGATTCGGCCTGCATATCTTCCGGCGTGGCAAAGGCCTGGATGGTACGCATCACCGGAAACGACTGCAGTCCGTATTCGGACTGGAAACGCGGAGTGACGTTGAGATATTCGGTTGCCGGCTTGGCCTGGCCGGACCACACATCCCAGTAGTGCATGTCGCCATCGTTGGACACGTTGGCCGGGCCATCGAAGTCCGTGCTCGGCGTGCTGGCCCAGTACGGCACATCGTTGTCGTAGCGGGTAACCACGTCACGCAGCACGTTGCCGAACAGATTGACCATGCCGGTGACAATCTGGTCGCGCTGCGCGCCGGTCAGTGAGTTCTGGAATGCCGCGCGATCCGGCCACGATTCCCAGCCGGTCTGCACTTCGTTGTTGCCACACCACAGCACGATGCTGGGATGGTTGCGTAGCCGCGTAACCTGCTCGATCGCCTCCTGCCGCGTGTTGTCGATGTAAGCCCGGTCGTTGGGCGGAATGGCGCCGCCAAACATGAAGTCCTGCCAGATCATGATGCCGAAACGATCGGCCAGCTCGTAGAAGCGATCCGGCAGGTAGTAGCCACCGCCCCACACGCGCAGCATGTTCATGTTGGCATCGCGAGCGGAGGCCAGCACATCGTGCATGCGCAGGTCGATGTCGTGCGTGGGAAAGCTGTCGAACGGAATCAGGTTTGCGCCCTTGGCGAACACCGGGATGCCGTTGACGACAAATTCGAAACTCCGGCCCCAGCGATCCGGCTGACGGCGCAATTCGATGCGGCGCAGCCCC
The DNA here is from genome assembly GCA_963783075.1 of uncultured Gammaproteobacteria bacterium. Classification (GTDB taxonomy): domain Bacteria; phylum Pseudomonadota; class Gammaproteobacteria; order Xanthomonadales; family Rhodanobacteraceae; genus Dyella. Next base: position 290,171 of record CAWAMF010000002.1, read on the forward strand.
ACGGCCCGTTCGGTGCCATACACCACGCCCTCGGCATCGCGCAGGGTGACCTTGAAGGTGTACATGTCCTGCGCGCCGTAGCCCGCGGGATACCACAGCCGCGGATCGCTGATGCGCAATGGCAGGTTGATCTGATGGCTGCCCGGATCCGCGGTGACCTGGCGCGCGACGTGGGCGGCGGTTTCGCCGTCCGGACCGAGCACGTCCATGCTGATGTTCAACGGCTGGATGACATCCACGTCCACGTCGATCTTGGCACTGACATGCGCCACCTGTTGATCGACCTGACTCTGCTCGACATGAAAGTCGGCAACGCGCAGCGCGTCCCAGCTATCCAGATGCACGTCCTGCCAGATGCCCTCGGTGACGATGCGCGGGCCCCAGTCCCAGCCGTACTGATAGTTGGCCTTGCGGACGTAATTGGCGGTCTGCTTGCCCTTGGGCTCGTCGCCAAACGCCGAGTCGAACTCACCGGGCAATGCATACGGCTGCTTGAGCAGCCATGGCTGGAGACGCTTGATCGGCGAGTACAAGCGTACTTCCAGCGTGTTCTTGCCCGAACGAAGCAGGGATTTCACCGGCACCTGCCAGCGACGGAACATGTTGTCCGCGGCAATCAGCTTGCTGCCATTCAACGTGACGTCGGCGAAGGTGTCGAGCCCATCCAGTACCAGATCCACATGCTGGCGCGACAGCTCCGAAGGGTCGACCTCGAAGGTTTTGCGGTAGACCCAGTCCGACAGGCCCGCCCACTGGATGCGCGCTTCGTTGTCGCGATAGAACGGGTCGTCGGCCAGCTTTGCCGCAATCAGGTCGGTTTGCACCGTGCCTGGCACCGTGGCGCGCTGCCAGCGCGTGGCCTCCGGATGCGTGGCTGCCGCACTGTCACCGGGGGCGAGGCGGAACTGCCAGTCATCGTTGAGCAGGCGCGTGGTCAGCGGCGCTGCCGCCGCGAGCCCTGGCAGGATCAATGCCAGCAGCGTGCCGGCGACCCAGGTCAGCGTTGGCCGCCAGGCGAACCTGGCCATGCCCTTGCCATCCACACTCACTGCCTTGCCCGGTGCGATCATCTGGATCCCTGTTCTGCGCCAGCCCGATTCGCGACTGCAGCCGTGGTTCGTAGGCGGCTGGCTCGCATTACGCGGGCAAGCTGCACCGGCCAGCCAGGCTGTCGTGCCGTGAATCCAACCAACTATCGCTATGCAACCCGCCGACGATCTGGCCGCCCAAAGCCGGCCCGGGGCGATGTCTGCCGCCGGCCGATCCACGCTTCGCCGCCCGTTGCACGACATCAGCATGACCTTGCGCACGGTCGCCGTTCCCTGCCCACGGACAGAATTTGGCAATCGCCGCCAATCCCCGATTTAGATCGATCTAGATCTTACGGTAACATCGGCCCTCGGGACGATGCATGCCGCACTGCAATATGACTAAACGCCGCATGATTTCGGTTACATTTGGATCGTTCCAATCGACGGATAGTGACGAAATGGCCACGGAAAGCTCCGCCCCTGTTCACCGCAAGACCACGCTCAGCGATATCGCTGCGGGCTGCGGTGTATCGCGCGCCACTGTTTCACTCGTACTGCGCGGCAGCCCGCTCGTGAACAAGCGCACGCGCGCCAAGGTCGAAGAGGAATTGCGCCGCCAGGGTTACGTGTACAACCGCGCCGCGGCGAACCTGCGCCGACGCACGTCATCGAGCATCGCGCTGGTGGTCAACGAACTGGCCAATCCGTTCTTTGCCGAATTCGCCGCAGGCGTCGACGAAGCCTTGGGCAAGGCCGGCTTTGTCACCTTGCTCGGCAGCACCGGCGAATCGGCTTCGCGCGAGCAGGCCGTGCTTGGCTCGCTGATCGAGCATGGCCCGGGCGGCATCATCCTGTCGCCGGCCGAAGGCAGCGAAGCGCGCGATGTGCTGGCTGCCGTGGGCGCGCATATGCCGGTGGTGCTGTTCAATCGCGAACTCGGCGGCCCGGCCAAGCAGTACGCGCACTGGGATCGCCTGATGCTCGACAACCAGCCCGGCACGCGCCTGGCTACCGAGCACCTGATCGAACGCGGCCATCGACGCATCGCCTTCTTTGGCGGCCACGACGATGCCAGCTCGACGCGTGAGCGCTATGCCGGTTACGAGCAGGCCATGCAGGCTGCGGGTTTACCCATCGCGCCGCATTGGCGCGTGCAGAGCACACCCACGCGCATCGATGCAGCACGCGCCACGCCTGCCCTGTTCGAGGGTGAATCCATCCCCACGGCAGCGGTTTGCTACAACGACGCCGTGGCGCTTGGCCTGGTGCTGGGCTTGCATCAGCGCGGCCTGCAGGCAGGGCGCGATTTTGCCGTCACCGGCTTCGATGATATTGCCGAGGCCGCCATGAGCGTGCCCCCGCTGACCACGCTTTGCACTGCGCCGCGCGCACGTGGGCGACAGGCGGCTGAAATTCTCCTCGCCCGCCTGCGCGATCCGCAGGCGCCGGCGAGCACCGTCATCGCGCCGGTGGATCTGATCGTGCGCGAAAGCAGCTGTCCTCTCTCCTGACCGACGGAATCCGCATGGCCTTCACAGCCCCACCCATCCAGTCGGCGGCCACGTCGCCGGCTAACGGCAAGATGCGCTACACCGATTACCCGCTGGCGATGGCGGTCATCACCACCATCTTCTTCATGTGGGGATTCCTTACCGTCCTCAATGACATCCTGATTCCACACCTGAAATCCGTATTCGAGTTGAACTATGCCCGCGCGATGCTGGTGCAGTTCACCTTCTTCGGCGCGTATTTCCTGATGTCGCTGCCGGCGGGGCGACTGGTCGCCGCGCTGGGCTACAAGAAAGGCATCATCGCGGGCCTGACCATTGCCGCGCTCGGCGCGTTTGGTTTCTGGCCGGCGGCGCTGCTGCATTCGTACGCGGCGTTCCTCGGAGCACTGTTCGTGCTGGCCACTGGCATCACCGTATTGCAGGTGGCGGCCAACCCATATGTGGCGCTGCTCGGTCCCGAGCGCACCAGCTCCAGCCGGCTGACCCTGGCGCAGGCGCTGAACTCGCTGGGCACCACCCTCGGCCCGCTGTTTGGCGGCCTGCTGATTCTCTCTTCCGTAGCCGCCAACGTGCCGGACGATGTGCGCAAGGCGGCCGAAACGGTGCAACTGGTGCAGACGCTCAACACGGCACCGGCGGCACAGGCACTGGCTGCCATCCACCAGGCGCCGGCGCCGCGACTGGTCGCCGCCATCAACGATGCCGCAGCCACCGCGCTGGATCACCTGCCCGCCAACGATGTCGCCGCCAGCCTCGCCCAGCTTGCACCGGCGCAACTTGCCAACGTGCTGGACAAGCTTCCCGGCGACGCGCTGCTCGACACGCTGGTGGCGCAATCGCCGCAGCAGCTCGCGGCGTTGCCGGTCGACCGCCTGACCGGTGCATTGGACAAGCTGGCCGCCTCGCCGCTGGACGCCACACAAGCAGCGCAACTGGCCAATGTTCACAACGCGCTGTTGCCGGAAACGGCGCAGCAACTGCAGGCCTATCGACAGAAACAGGCCGAGCTGGTTCAGCGGCCGTATCTGGGCCTGGGTATCGCGCTGTTGGTGCTTGCGGTAGGCGTGGGCTTGTTCAAGCTGCCTGCGCTTACCGAGTCCACCGAGCAGGCCGATCCGCAACACCACAGCCTGATCGATGCGCTGCGCCATCCGCATGTGGCCTTCGGCGTGCTGGCGATCTTCTTCTATGTGGGCGCCGAGGTGTCCATCGGCAGCTTCCTGGTGAATTACCTGTCGTTGCCGCAGATCGGCCACATGAGCGAGCAGGAGGCCTCGCACTACGTCTCGCTGTATTGGTGCGGCGCAATGGTGGGTCGCCTGGCCGGTTCCGCGCTGTTGGTGCGTATCAATCCGCGCAAGCTGTTGGCACTGTTTGCCGGCGTGGCAGGTTTGCTGGTGCTCACCACCATGCTCACCCAGGGCCATGTGGCGATGGGCAGCGTGATTGCCATTGGCCTGTTCAACTCGATCATGTTCCCGACCATTTTTGCGCTGGGCATCGAGCGCATGGGTCCGCTGACGGGCAAGGCATCGAGCCTGCTGATCATGGCTATCGTCGGTGGTGCCCTGCTGCCGTGGATCCAGGGTTACCTGGCCGATCGCATGGGCATCCAGCACGCCTTCCTGTTGCCGCTGCTGTGCTACGGCTACATCGTGTTCTATGGACTGCGCGGCTCGCTTATCCGCGACACCGCCATCGCCACTTCCTCTTCCGTCTCTACTGCTGGAAACGCTTGATGTCACGCACCATCCTCTGCTTCGGCGAAGCACTGATTGATTTCCACAGCGAGGGCGGCGACGCGTCCGGCTTTCCACGCAGCTTTGTTCCGTTCGCCGGCGGTGCGCCGGCCAATGTCGCCGTAGCAGTGGCCCGGCTCGGCGGCAGTGCCGCGTTCGCCGGCATGCTGGGGCAGGATCTGTTTGGCGATTTCCTGCTGCACAGCCTGCGCAGCGCTGGTGTCGATACCAATGGCGTCGCACGCACCGACGAAGCCAATACCGCGCTCGCCTTTGTCGCACTCGATGCGCACGGCGAGCGCAGTTTCAGCTTTTATCGTCCGCCTTCGGCCGACTTGTTGTTTCGTCCCGAGCATTTCCACGAGCAGAGCTTTCGCGATGCCGCGGTGTTCCACGTCTGCTCCAACAGCATGACCGATGCCGACCTGGCCGAAACCACCCGCGAAGGCATGCGCCGTGCGCGCGCCGCCGGCGCGCTGGTGAGCTTCGACCTCAACTTGCGCCCCGCGCTGTGGCCGCGCGATGTCGCGCCGCGCCCCTTGCTGTGGCCGGCACTGCAACTGGCCGATGTGGTGAAGCTCAGCGCCGATGAGTTCACCTGGCTCGCCGACGATGACGGCGAAGGAGCGACGCTGGAACGCCTGTGGCAGGGCCATACGCGTCTGGTGGTGGTGACCGATGGCGCCAACCGTCTGCGCTGGTTCCACCCCGATGCCGAAGGTGAGCTGCCGGTCTACGCGGTACCTGCAGTGGATACCACCGCCGCCGGTGATGCCTACGTCGGCGGCCTGCTGTGCCAGCTGAGCACGCTCGAAGCCGGCCCCGATCGCCTCGACCGGTTGGTGCGCACATTGCCGCGCCTGCATTCCGTGCTGCGTTTTGCCGCGGCGTGTGGCGCGCTCACCGTCACCCGCCAGGGCTCGTTTTCGGCGATGCCGGACGAAGCCGAAGTGCTCAGCTTCATGGAAACCTACGCATGACCACTCCCGATTTTCGCAGCGAAGCGTTCCTGCGTTCGCACATCGCGCAGACCATGGCGTTCTATCACCCGCACGCCATCGATCCGGCGGGCGGCTTTTTCCATTACTTCAAGGACGACGGCACGGTGTACGACCGCAGCCATCGCCACCTGGTAAGCAGCAACCGCTTCGTCTTCAACTATGCAATGGCCGCACGCGAGTTCGGTAACCCGGAATACCTCGATGCCGTGCGCCATGGCTTGCGCTATCTGCGCGAAGTGCATCGCGATGCGGTCACGGGCGGCTACGCCTGGACCATCCGCGACGGCAAGCCCGAGGACCGCACCAATCACGCCTACGGCGTGGCCTTTGTGCTGCTCGCCTATGCCACCGCACGCAAGGCCGGCGTCACCGAGGCCCACGCGTGGATGGATGAAACCTGGAACCTGCTGGAACAGCGCTACTGGGATGCCGACGCCGGCCTCTATCGCGACGAAGCCGACGAGCACTGGCAGTTCAGCGGCTATCGCGGGCAGAACGCCAACATGCACATGTGCGAGGCGATGCTGGCCGCGTACCAGGCCAGCGACGAGTCGCGCTATCTGGAACGGGCACTGGCCCTGGCCGAGCGCATGACGCGCGTGCAGGCCGCCAAGGCCGGCGGCCTGGTGTGGGAACACTACGACACGAACTGGAACATCGACTGGGACTATCACCGCGATGATCCCAAGCACCTGTTCCGCCCCTGGGGTTTCCAGCCCGGTCACCAGACCGAGTGGGCCAAACTGCTGCTGATCATGGAGCCGCTGCTGCTCGAACGCGGTCGCGAGGAAAACTGGCTGGCACCGACCGCGATGCAGCTGTTCGACACCGCGCTGGCGCGCGCCTGGGATCCCGAGTACGGCGGCATCAGCTACGGCTTTGCGCCGGATGGCCGCGTGTGCGACGACGACAAGTATTTCTGGGTGCAGGCCGAATCGCTCGCGGCCGCGGCGCTGCTGCATGCGCGCACCGGCCTGGCGGCCTACGACGAGTGGTACGAAAAACTGTGGGACTACGCATGGAAGCACTTCATCGACCACAAGCACGGCGCGTGGTATCGCATTCTCACGCGCGATAACCGCAAGTACGACGACGAGAAGAGCCCGGCCGGCAAGACCGATTACCACACCATGGGTGCGTGCTACGAAGTGATGGAACTGGTGCGCGAAGGCAGCGTGCCCTGATCCAACACCCCTCCCCCTGTTGACAGGGGGAGGGGGCCTGAGCGGCTATCAGCCCTTCGCCTTGGCCTTCGGCGTCACCGTAATGGCCAGCGCTTCCACGTAGGTGATGCGCACCATGTCACCCACCTTCAGTTTGCTCATCTGCGCCTGGCGCGCCGGGTCCTTCACTTCGATAACCCGCGGCTTCCCATCGGCACCGGTCAGCGTCACGGTGTGATGCTTCAGGTCGATCGCCGTGAGCTTGGTGGTGACCGTCACTGACTGGCCCGCCACACCGCCAGGCGTAGCGCCCTTCGCCGCCCTGGATACACCGCTTTCCATTTCGGTACCGGCCTGCGCACTGTCCGGCGGCAGTATTTCCAGCGCCACGGCGGCCTCGTAATGGGCGGTTACCTTGTCGCCGGGTTTGACCTGATCGAGGTTCTGCACATCAGGCCCTGCCTGGACGGTCTCTTCCTTGCCATCGGGGCCACGCAGCGTGACAAAGCGAGTCTGCGGATCCACCTGCACCACCGTGGCCGTGATGGTGTGTTCCTCGCGGCCCAACTCGTGCGCAGTGCTACTTACCGTCGAGGTATGGGCCGGCTCCTGCGGCTGCGCCAGCGCAGCCATGGGCACGGCGATGGTCATGGCGATGGCGACGCCAAGCAGATGCGAACGGGAAACTTGCGGCTTGCTCATGGTGACGTCTCCTACTGGGTTCTGGTCTGGCTCCGGATAGCGGAGCCGCGGGCACATCGGGGTCTTGCTCCGTGCCGACCATGTTCAACCAGGACACCGTCGGCCACGAGCGTAAAATCACCCAAACCGGCTAGGTAGTTTTACGGTTCCTGGCGTATCCACCGCCATCCGCTCCGTTAAAGCGTGGGTGACCGGGCACATCGGCGGCGACGCGCCCGCGACGGCACATATCGCACGCTGTGGGCTATTCATCACTTCGGCAGAGGAAGTCCCATGACAGCCACCGAAACGCTGGACACCGTACTCATCACTGGTGCATCGACCGGTATCGGCGCCACCTACGCGGATCGCCTGGCCCGGCGGGGCCACAACCTGATCGTGCTCGCCCGCAACAAGGCGCCGTTGCAGACGCTGGCTGAAGGGCTTGCACGAAAGTATGGCGTGACAGTGGACGTACTGGCCGCCGACCTGACCGTGCCGGCCGATCGCGCGCGGGTCGAACAACGCCTGCGCGACGACGATGCCATTGGCTGGCTGGTCAACAACGCCGGCATGGGCGGCGGCGGGCCCTTGGCCGCGGCGGCGCTCGATACGGTCGATGCGATGATCCAGCTCAACATAGTCGCGCCATCGCGGCTGACCGGTGCGGTGCTGCCCCGCCTGCTGGCGCGCGGTCGCGGCAGCATCATCAATATCGCCTCGGCGCTGGCGCTGGCGCCCGAGCTTTCCCCGGGTGCCTACGCCGCCACCAAGAGCTATCTGCTCACCTATACGCAGTCCCTGCAGCACGAGGTGGGCGACCGTGGCGTGCGCGTGCAGGCGGTGCTGCCGGGTGTCGTGCGCACCGAAATCTGGCAACGCTCGGGCGGTGACATCAACGCCATTCCCGCCCACATGGTGATGGAAGTGGACGAGCTGGTGGACGCCGCGTTGGCCGGCTACGATCTGGGCGAAACCGTAACCATTCCCTCGCTGCCCGATAACGAGGACTGGAACCGCTACAACGCGGCACGCCTGCGGCTTGCGCCCGATCTTTCGCGCGATGTGGCCGCCGATCGCTACAAGAGCGATATTCCCGAGGATGCCTGACACAGTGCGCCACGAAACCGTCGAAGCATCCTTCGACGATCGCTTCGCCGGCATCGCTCCAGGCAGCACGAAAAAGCGGTATGCCGTTGGCACCTGTGGAAACGTGGAGAGGAATATAGTGGGCGCAACCGCAGTCGTTTTGCGGCTGCGGCCGACGCGGGCACCACGCCCGCACGCACCACGTACATTCATGGGAGAACGACCATGCGATATACGCTACTGGCTGGCAGCAAGGATGGCTTGATTCTCGTTGCACGCGTGTTGCTGATGATCCTGTTCGTGGTCTTCGGCTGGTTCAAGCTGACTGGCTTCTCCGATACAGCCGGCTATATGGCTACCGAAGGTGTTCCACTGCCGACCGTTTCTGCCGCGGTCGCCACGTTCATGGAGTTCTTCGTGGGCCTGGCCATCGTGCTCGGCTTCTACACCCGGCCACTGTCGCTGCTGTTGGGGCTCTACACGCTGGCTGCCGCGCTGCTGGGCCATCCGTTCTGGAACATGGCCGACCCGGACCGCATCGGCGCCATGATCAACTTCTACAAGAACGTGAGCATCGCCGGCGGCATGCTGTTGCTGTGCCTGATCGGGCCGGGGAAGTACTCGCTCGACGGCAGGTAGCCAGCCGCACCCTCGCGGACTACGCCGCCGCGAGGCTCAGGGTCAAGGTTGCGCAGGAAAGCATCACGGTTTCCGCCCCGCTGCCCTGCGCACCCGGACGACGTTGTGACGTCGCCCGGGACACATCACCGCGAGCCCTGCGTAACGCACAGGGCCCATTCGCTCCTGATCACTGCGCCGCACCACCCAGGCTCTGCAAAAGCTGTTGGGCCTCATTGGACTGCGGCACGACTGCCACCAGCCGCTGTGCATAATCGCGAGCGAGCCTGGTGTCACCCGCATCGCGCTCCAGCCCGGCCAGCGTGAACAGCAGCGAGGGATCGTAGGGCGCGCTTTGCAGGGCCTTGGCCAATACTTTTTTGGCCTGCGCACCCTGACCCGCCGAGTTCAACGCCACGCCGTAGACATAGGCAAAACGCGCATTGCCTGCATCGGCGTCATTGGCGCGTCGCAGCCAGTCGAGCGCGTCCTGCTGCCGGTTGGCACGCACTAGCGCAAGGCCCTTGGCGTGCAGCAGGTTGGCGTTGTTCGGCGTCACGCGCAGGCCTTCGTCGATCACCTTCATCGCATCGTCGTCACGCCCCGTCGAGCGATACAGGTCTGCCAGATTCACATAGGCAGGCACGAAGTCGGGCTGCAGCTTGATGGCGTGACGGAAGGCTTGCTCGGCCTGGCTGGCGTTGCCGCGTTCCGCATAGACAATACCCAGATCGAAATGCGATTCCGGACGATCGGCGTTGGCCTCTTGCGCCTGCACGTAGTTCGCGAACGCGCGGTCGCGTGACGCCCGCTGACCCACGTCGAGCTGGGCATCAGGGACGCCAGCAAGCACACGGCCGGCCTTCACGCGCACATCCAGCACTGGATCATCCGCCAGCGGCGCCGCCAGCGGGCCGCGCACTTCTGTTGGAAATGCGATGAGTGCATCCAGTGCCGCCGCGCGCATCAGCGGATCGCCATCGGCCAACGCCGTCTGCAACGTGGGCACGGCGGCCGGGCTGGCGTAGTGCTGCAGTTGGTCGACGGCCGTAGCACGGGCAATGATCGGCGAACTCGTGTCGTTGGCCAGCGTGGTAAGCAGCCCCGCTGCGCCGGGCTTGCCGCGGCGTCCGGCATCGAGCGCCTCCACGAAATGCTGGAAACCTTTCCGCTCCGGCCCGTGAGCATTCTCGATGGCATCGGCCGCCCACTGCGCGCCCTTGTCCGCATGGCAGCTGGCGCAAGCATTAGGTACGCCAAATTGCACGGTCAAATCAGGACGCGGCACGCGAATGGAATGATCCGGGCGCGCGTTGATCACCATGTAATTCTTCGACGGCATATGACAGGCCACGCATTGCGAGCCCGGGCCGCCCTCCTTGTGCATGGTATGCGCGGTGGTGTCGTACACCTTCGGCGAGTGACAGCTCTCGCACAGTGCGTTGCCCTGGGCACGGGTCTTGGCGGTGTGCGGATCATGGCAATCGCTGCAGGTGACGCCGCGCGCGTACATCTTGCTCTGCAGGAACGAGGCATACACGTAGACCTCGTCCAGCTGCTGCCCGTCGGCGTGATAACGACCTTGAATCAGCAGCGTTGGATCGTGCGTGTCCATCAGCCGACCGGTGGGCGCGGTGTCCTTGGCGATGATGCCGCGACGCGAGTGACAGACCGCGCAGGTTTCCACCTCGCGATGCGATGTGAGTGGTGCGCTGCGTGCGGGGTTGCCGCTAACGGGGTTGGGTATCCAGTGCACACCCTTGCGCTCATCGAGCGCGATCGTGAGGCCCATGCTTGAATCAGCCTGCTTCTGCGCGGCGCTGGCACTGGCCCACTCCAGGTGACGCGAGGCGGGGCCATGACAGGCCTCGCAAGCCACGTTGATCTCGCTCCAGGTGGTCTTGAACTGATCGGCCACGGCGTCGTAATTGCGCTGCACGTTGGTGGAGTGGCAATCGGCGCACATGTAGTTCCAGTTCTGGTTCAGGCGTGTCCAGTGCAAGCTGTCGTGCGCATCGATGTGCTCGCCCGGATACATGTTGAACCAGCGCTGCCCACCGGCCGCGGCCGGGCGCGCATCCCACGCGGCGCGCAGCGACTGCAGGCGCCCGTCGGGAAAGGCCACCAGGTATTGCTGCAGCGGATAGACGCCAAAGGTGTATTTCACTTCGAATTCGCCCGGCTTGCCATCCGGGCCGTCGGTCTTCACGAAATAAGCATGGTCACGCTTGAAGAAGCTGGCTTGCGTACCGTCCTGCTTGAGCGTGGCGCCGTTGAAGTTGCCGGCCACCGCCTGCGCGTCGGCCACCTTCATCGCCTGCGCATGATGCGATTGGCGCCAGGCGTCGGCTTCCGGCTGATGACACGCGCTGCAGGCTTGCGCGCCCACGTAATGCGTCGCGGTGCTGACCGTTGCAGCCGCGACGGGTGGCGGCGACGTTGCGGCGGTCGCCGCAGCGGGCGGCGGTGGCGAAGGCTGGTGCAGCCACCACGCGCCCAACAACACGAGCACCAGCAAGCCGATGCCGAAGGGAAGCCACCACAGTCGATGTGACACCGCAGACGGCGGCGATGGTGGTGCAGCGGGAGTCGGCGTTGCCTTTGGAGAGCGTCTAGCCTGGCGCTTCTTGGAACGTCCCATCCCTTCCTCCCGGAATCCAACCGCTTGAGAACGAGGCGCCCTGCCTTGGTTGCGCCCCACGCGACCTGCCGTGCCAGGGCATGGTAGCCGGCTTTGCAGACAGGATCATGAGAGCCGGTGCAAAGTCTTTGGGAGATGCATTGCAGGGGCCGATGTCATCGCGAAGGCGGGAGACACGGGTATGCATGGGATCGTGCGTGCAATCAGTAACGAGCCGTTGAGCTTGCTTCAAGAAATCACCATGCATGCATCACGCAGGGTTGAGCGGCGGCAACACCGTTTCGCGGCGTTTGCGTTGCTGGCTGCGTTGCCACTGCCGGCGTGCCGATGCCAATCCATCGACGATGCCGCTCGCCGACCAGCCCGCGGCTGCCGTGGCCTGTCCATACAGCGTGCTTTGCAATGCAAGCCACTGCGTTTTGAGCGAGGCATCACCAAATTGCGCGCACCACTGCTCGATGGTGGCGGGGCCGCCGTCTTCCGCGCAGCGTCTTACCCAGGCATCGACGGCTGGATACAGCGCCGCGGCGGATGCGGCATGACGCTGACGCTTCAACGCAGCGAAGGCCACCGCCTCCGAATGGCGACGTCGATAGCGCCATGCGCGAAACCCATCGCGCCAATGCAGCAATCGCGCACGGAAGTGCCAGGCGAGCCAGCCCAGCACGGCAAGCAGCATCAGGACGATGCCAGCATCACTGGAAAGCCAGCCAATCAAGGTCGGCATCGCCCCCTCGCCCGGCAACGAAAAACGCGGCTTGGCCGGCGAGCCCCACCAAGCGTGGAAGCGCACCGCCGGCAGCGTGGTTTCTTGCCACTGGCGGGTTTGGCTGTTCATCCAGCGCACCGTCACGGCCGGCAAGGTGTAACGGCCTCGTCGCTGGATCACGTAGCTGACCGAATCGACGCGGCTTCCGCCCAGAAACCCGCCCTGGTTGCCAACGACATCGCGCGTGACCGGCGGCGATGGATACAAGGCCAGTCCGTCGATGGGTTCGAACACCGTCGGTGGCAGCATCATCGCAGGCGCGCCCTGCGCGGTGATGTCGATGCGCCGGGTAACGCTGTCGCCCAGATGCAGGCCGCTGCTCTGGGGCGTGATGGTCTGGGTCACCGTGACGGCGCTGGCGATCAGCGCCTCGGTGACGCCCGCCGGCAATGTCAGCGCCTGCACTTGCAGCGTCAATGGCTTGGTTTGCGCGCTGACCGGCGTCGCTGTCGGGCCAACGTGGGCGGTGATGTCGAAGGCGGGAATCTCGACGCTGCCCGATATCAGCGGCGTAACCAGATACGTACGCGATACGCCTGACCACGTCGCACCATCCACGGTTTCCACCAGATGCGCCGGGGTCTCGTCTGACAGCGAGAGATAGGCACCGTCGACATGCAGCTGCGGCAGCACCGGCGCATCGGTAAAGAACTCCGATGTAAGCATGTCCACCTTGATCTGCGCCGTTTCGCCTTCCACCAGTTCGCCAGCGGGTACCTGATACACACGCACTTGAATCTGCGGCGCAGGAGCGTCTGCCCATGCCCATGCGGACACCAAAAGCAGCAAGAAAGTGAGCCACATTCTCACGATTGCGGCACCTTCGTCGCCTGCGGCGGCGGTGCCTTGGGCGCGGGTGTTTGTCCCTGGCCCTCGATGGTGAACTTGGTGCGCAGGAAATCCGCGGGCGAGATGCTGAGGTTACGCATCCATACGTCGGCAGGCACTTCCTTGGGCCGCGTGCCCATGACTTTTTCCTTGGCGTTGCCCTTCTTGCCTTCCTTGTCGAATTTCACCTGGTCGGGCCGCGTTTCCTCATCCTGATCCTCGGGCGGCACTTCCAGGCGTTGCTTGATCAGCCGGTTCATCAACTGGAGGTTGAACTGTGCCTCGGGGAACGGATGTCGCGATCGCAGCGCCTGGTTGTACGCATCCTTCGCTTCCTCGTACTCGAACTGGTGCGCGTAGCTGTTGCCGGTCATGAACTGGGCATCGGCACCGGGCAGCGTGGCGAATATCTGCCGCGCGTCGTCCCAGCGTCCGTGCTGGTACAAGGCCAGTCCTTTCCAGTAGGGGTCCTGGAAATGCACGGCCGCTTCCGCAAAATCGCGATGTTCGTAATACCAGCGCCCTTGCTGGTCGGGGGTGAAGAACCAGTCCGCCACGCGCCAGTCGCTGGCCGCAGCGGGCGCGGGCATGCTGCCCAGGCCGATGGCGCCGAGCACAAACACCCAGCGCACCATCCAGCCACGCCGAAACCACAGCAGCGCCAGCAACACCAGCGGATAGCACAGGTAGTAGCCGTACTCTTTCCAGCGCGCGGTGGAGTTGGGGTCACGCACGATCTGCAAATGATGCAGGGCTTCGCGCTGCACCCACCGCATGTCCTCATCGCTGGCGGTAACGCTGGCCAACGGCACGTGGGCCTGCGAGGAGAGCCGTTGCAGCGCCTTGTCATCGAGCTTTGCCTCGACCGGCGCGCCGCCGGAGCCCGTGAGCAGCGTGCCTGACGGGCCACGCAACGGGCCGCCTTGCGTCGTACCCACAGCCAACATCAATACCTGTTGGCGGGAATGTTCGTGATGGCCGACAAATGCGGGAATCTGCGCATCGTCGAAGCCGCTGGTGAAAAACACGATGGTGCCAGGATCGCTTTCGGCATCGAGCAAGGTATCGGCCATGGTCAGTGCGGCCGATGCGTTCTGTCCGTTGGCAGGCAACAGGTCGGTAGAGAGCGCGCCGAGAAACAGCTCCATCAATGCGGGGTCGTCGGTCGGCGGCAGCACCATGTGGGCCGTGCCGGTGTAGACAATGAGACCGGTGCGCCCGCCCGTGCGCAGCGCCATCAGGTCGCGCACCTTTTGCTTGGTGCGCTCCAGTCGGGTGGGCGTCACATCAATGGCGTTCATGGCCGGCGACAGGTCGACAGCCACCACCATCGGCGCGCGGTCCTCGGCAAACGGCGGCGGGTCCAGTTCCCAGGTAGGGCCAGCACAGGCGATGCCGCCAATCACCAGCACCGCACAGACCAGGTGGATCGGACGCGGCTGCCAACGGCCATGGTCGCCCACCACCAGATGCGCCAGCAGATGCGGCGCGATCATGCCTTTCCAGCGCTGCAGCGGATCGTTGCGTCGCTGCCACCACCACAGCAGCAGTGGCCCGAGCGGCACCAGCAGCAGCCATAGCGGTCGGATGAAGTGGAAGCCCTGATCCATCGCTCAGTGCTCCGCCGGTTCGGTGGCGAGCGTCGACGCCGTGCGCCGGCGCGAGAAAGGCACCACCAGGCCGAGCATCAGCAGGTGATACGCCAGCATCAGCAGCAGCGCCGCGCCCAGCGGGTAGTAATAGAGCTTCACCTTGGGACGATAGACCTCATGCTTCACCTTGCCTGGCGTCATGCGGTCGAGCAACGCGTAGATATCCATCAGCTGCTCGCGATTCTCGCCACGGTAGCTGTGTCCACCGGTCACCTGGGCGATGCGCTTGAGCGCATCGAGATCCACGCGATCCTCGCCGGACGCGTTGGGGTCGCCGATGCCAATGGTGTCGATGACGATGTGGTGATCCTTGGCGATGGCAGCGGCCTTTTCGGCCGGCAGGCGACTGGCGGTGTCGTTGCCATCGGTCAGCAGGATCAACACGCGGTCGCGTTGCTGCGAGTGTTCGGTCATTTTCACCGCCATCCCGATGGCATCGCCAATCGCCGTCTGCTGGCCGGCCATGCCCACGCGAAGCTCGTCCAGCAATTCGCGCACGGCGATGTGATCGAGCGTAAGCGGTGCTTGCGGGAACGCGTTGGTGCCGAACACGATCAGGCCGATGCGATCGGTCGTGCGGCGCCGGATGAAGTCATCCACCACGCCTTTGACGGCGCTGAGGCGATCGATGCGTTGGGCCCGCTCGTCCACGAAATCCGGCGTGGCCATGGAACCGGACAGGTCGATAGCCAGCAACAGGTCGCGCGCCGATTCGGTGCGCTCCACCGGTGGCTCCAGCCATTGCGGGCTGGCCAGCGCCAGCACCACCAACGCCCAGCACACTGGCGCGAGAATCTTGCGCAGCCAATTGCCGCGCAGGATCACTGCACCGCGCGAGGGCGTCTGCCCGGTAGCCCGCGCCAGCTCGTCGAAGAACGGCACGCGGATGGCGCGCGTGCGTTCGCCATACGGCGGCAGCAACCACCACACCAGCAAGGGCAGCGGCAACACCAGCAACAGCCAGGGATACTCAAGCTGGAACATGGTTGTCGATCCAGCGATGCAGCAGTGACACCAGCGCGGCAAGGTCATCGGCGGGGATCGTGCCGTCGCCATAGGCCAGCGACTCCAGATGACGACCGGGCCCGCGTGCGAAGTTGTCGCCAGCCATGGTGTGATCGAGATAGCCCAGCCATGCCTCGCCGGTCATCGGCGCCACCGCTTCTCGCGGCGCCCACTCAAGCACGGTGCGTTTGACCAGGGCAGGCAACGCGGCGAGTGCCTGCGCGCGTTGGGCGGGGTCGTCCAAGGCATGGGTCAGCGCGTCGAGTTCGGCCTGCGCAGCACGCCGATAGCGATTACGTTGCCAGATACGCCAGCGTCGATAGGCGAACCAGAGCAACGCCAGCAGCACGATGCCGCCCACCACCCACCAGCCCGCCGTTTGCGGCATGTAGGACACCGGCGCCGGCGGCGCGATGTCCTTGAGGTCCGCGATGGACGCGGCAGGCGGCTTGGCGGCAGGCAGCGCGAACATCGCCGTTAACCTCGCCGCTGCGCAAAGTGACCGAGCATGCGCGCCACCTGCATCACGGTCGGCTGTTCCGTATCGATCGCCAGCAACGGCACGCCGCAGCGTTGCAGCAGGTCAACCGTTTCCCGCTCGCGCTTGTCAAACATGGCGCCTAGTGGCTCGCGGATGGTCTTGCGACCGAAGTCCAGCTCCACCTGCAGCTCGCCTTCGGTCACCACAATTTTTCCGCTGCCCGGAATGGCCTTGGCCGAAGGGTCGAATACCAACGCGGCAACCACGTCATTGTGCGTGGCCAGCTCGCGCATCAGTTCCAGCGTGTGCTGGTCCGCGCCAAGAAAATCGCTGACCACGAACACCAGATAGTCATGCGTGGCCAAGTGCAAGGCAGCGCGCAAGGCTGCATCCAGTTGCTCAGGGTTGGCGCGTACGGGGTCATCGGCACGCAACGCCTGATTGCTGCGCGCCAACGCGCCCAGCAGGGCCTGCACGCGCCCGCGGCTGCGATGCGGACGGATGCTGGTGACGTGGTTGTCATCAAACACCACCGCGCCCGCGCGATCGCCCGCCTGAAACGCCATCCACGCACCCAACGCCACCGTCTCGGCGGCCACTACCGACTTCATGGCGCGGCGCGTGCCGTAGAACATGGATATGCGTTGATCCACCACGAACAGCGCCGGACGATCGCGCTCTTCGGTGTACGACCGCACCAGCGGATGACCGACGCGCGACGACGCTTTCCAGTCGAGATAGCGCAGATCATCGCCCGGCACGTAGGCGCGAATTTCCTCGAAATTAAGGCCTCGACCACGCAGGCGCGACGCATGGCGACCGCTGAGGATGCTGTGGTGCGGGCGGTGCGGCAGCGCGATGAGCCGACGTGCGTCCACCTCCATCCGCGCAAGATGCGCGGGGGTCACATAGACCGTGCCGATGTCGCTGATCGGTGCGTTAACCATGACCACTGTCCAGCTCGCGATATTTATCCCCTCCCCTGCGCGCAGGGGAGGGCTGGGGAGGGGTTCGCTCTTGCTGCAAGAGCTTCACCCCCTCCCAACCTCCCCCTGCAAGCAGGGGGAGGAGATAAGGGTGCGCATTGATGGATGCGTTGACCATGACCTGACCTTCATGCCGGCACCGCCACCAGCTCCAGTATCTTGTCGATCACCTGATCGGCGCGGATGCCTTCGGCGCTGGCGTCGTAGGAAAGAATGAGGCGATGGCGCAACACGCTGTGCACCATCGCCCGTACATCGTCCGGGGTGACATGCGGCCTGCCTTCCAGCCACGCATGCACGCGCGCGGTGCGCTCCAGTGCAATGCCACCGCGCGGACTGGAACCGATCTGGATCCAGCTCGCCAACGTCTTGTCGTAGAGGTCCGGGTGCCGCGTCGCATCGATCAAGGCCATGATGTATTGCTCGATCGCCGGCGCCACATGGATGCCATGGATCTCCTGGCGCGCTTCGAATACCTGCGCAGGCTCGATCAGTTGCACGGGTGCCGCGTGCCCGCCGTTGCTCGCCGCCACTTCTTCGCTGCGCACCAGTTCCAGCACACCGATTTCGCTCGCCGTGTCGGGATAGTCGATCAGCACCTTCATCAGGAAACGATCGAGCTGGGCCTCGGGCAGCGGATAGGTGCCCTCCTGCTCGATCGGATTCTGTGTTGCCATCACGATGAAAAGCTCAGGCATTTTGTGCGTCGTGCCGGCCACGGTGATCTGCCGCTCCTCCATCGCTTCCAGCAACGCCGCCTGCACCTTGGCCGGTGCGCGATTGATCTCATCGGCAAGAATGACATTGCCGAAGATCGGGCCGGGCTGGAACTGGAAGATGTTCTGGCCGTCCTTCTGGTGCAGCACCTCGGTGCCGGTAATGTCCGAAGGCAGCAGGTCGGGGGTGAACTGGATGCGCCGCATCTGCGTATCGAGATACTTGGCCATGCTTTTGACGGCACGCGTCTTGGCCAGGCCTGGCAGGCTTTCCAGCAGCAGGTGTCCATTGGCCAGCAAGCCCACCACCATCTGCCGGATCAGATCTTGCTGGCCGATGATGGAGCTTTCCATTTGCGTCTGCAGTGTCGTGATGGCTTCGCGTGCGTTCATGCGACCTCGCTATGCAATGACGATCAGGGGCCGCCGTTCGCGATCCACCGGTAGTAAGGATTGGTGCTGTCCGCGCGCATCACTTTGTCGAGCGCGTCGGCCCACCGATCGCGGTCGCCCTGATACGCCGCCAATCCTGCGGCGTAGAACGTAAACAGCACGTCATGCTGAAACGCGACGTCCGCGAGCAGCTCAGGGCTGGCATGACTGACCGCCGGTTGCGTCTGCAAGGCCAGCACCTCGGGCAACACGCGCACGATCTCATCGTGGCGCACCCACGAGCCGTATTCGATGCTCGGGCGGTTGTCGGTAACCGCTGGCGTAGTGCCCGCATAGCGTTCGAGCCCGGCCCGATCACTAACCCAGGTGGCAAGCAAGGCACCCGGCGAGCCGATGCCCACCGCCCTGAGCGCACCGGCCACCGTGGGCTGGTTAAAGCGCTGCTCGATTTGCGCGCCATCCAGCTGGATCGGCTCGCGCGATCCCACCAGCATCATCTCGTGCATTTCGGTGGTCCACAGCGTCACATAGGGAAACGTGTCGAGAAAGCTGCGTACCATGGCGCGGGAATCTTCGTCATTCTGCGTGGCCAGCGGCCACCACTGCGCCAGCAAGCCGTTAGGCGCCAGCCGCGACGCGGCCAGCTGGTAGAAGTCGCGCGAGTACAGGTTCACCACGCCAGCAGCCGAGGGCGGCGGCGGTTCCAGCGTAATCATGTCGTAGGTCTGCGTGCTGCGCAGCAGTTCGCGACGGCCATCGCGCAGGCGGATATCCAGCCCCGCATCGGCCCCCGCCCGATAATTGCCCTGGAACTGCGATGCTGCGCGAACCACTGCTGGCAACAGCTCGGCGCAGACCCGTGTGGTCAACCCCGGATATTGCGACAGCGCGCCTGCGGTAATACCGGTGCCAAAGCCAATGACCAGCGCGGACTTCGGTTCGCCACGATGAATGATCAGCGGCAACAACGCCTGCAGGCGCATATAACGCCGGGACGGCAGCGTGTCGCCCGAGTTGGATACGCCCTGGATATACAACCGATGGAACGTGTTCTCGCCCTGCCCTTGTCCGAGCACGGCCACCGTGCCGCCGCGGCTTTCCTCGTAGAACGTCACGTCGCCGCCGCGCGCCTGCGCCAGCAGGCTGGCCAGCTTGTCGTGCGGCGTCAGCAGCGCTGCGGCCAGCGAACACAAACCTACCGCCGTGACCCACCAGCGTCCTTGACGGCGAGCGCCGGCGCCGACGAAAACCGCCAGCAGCCCGACCATGGCCGCTGCCAGCGCCAACAGCGCGAGCGTACGCACCAGGCCAAAGGCCGGTATCAGCACAAAGCCCGTCAAGGTGGTGCCTACGATGCCGCCCAACGTATTGAGCGCCACGGCCGCACCAACTCCACGCCCGCTCTGCGAGCGCACCGCACACAGGCGAAGGACGGCGGGAAACGCTGCGCCGAGCAACAAGGTGGGGCCGAGCACCAACGCGGCAGCCGCCAGCACGAAACGCGCGCACATGGCGGCCAGCCGGCTACCGGTGACGTCCTGTACGAGGCCTGCCGCAGCGCTCTGCCACTGGCCAAGCCACTCGCCCAACCAGCTCACTTGCAACAGCGCCAGCAGTCCCGCCAGCGCAATCAGCACGCCGAAAGCCGTCCAGCCATCGCGCACCCGTTCGGAATAACGCGAATAGACCGCGCTGCCGATCATCAGGCCCAGCAGATAAACCGCCAGCATCATGGCGAAGGCGAATGCCCGCGTGCTCATGAATTGCACCACGGTTTGCGACCACACCACCTCATACCCCAGTGCGATACCACCGGCCACCGCATACAACACCAGCGCAAGGCGCGCTGACGGAGCGGACGCTGCTTCTGGGGAAATCTGCACCGCAAGGGGCGCGATCCAGCGCCGATCGATGGCCAACGCCACCCCGGCGGCCAGCACATTGATGGCGGCGGCGGCGATAGCCGACCCTTGCACTCCCAACGCTGGCAGCAATACGAAAGGCGCCAGCAACACTCCCGCCATAGCGCCGGCCGTATTGGCCGCGTATAGCCGACCACCGGTGCGCGCCACACTATCGCGCGTGCTGGCACGCACCAGCACCGGCAACGTACCGCCCATGGCCACCGCCGGCACGCCCACCAACGCGAATGGCAACAACCACGCCAGCCAGCCGACATGCTGTTCAAGCGTCGCGAACAACGCGGCGCTATGCGCCAGCAGCATGCTCGCGATCACCGCCAGCGCGGCCACCGCGCATTCCAGCCACGCATAGAGACGAAGGGGGCGCTGCAGCCGATCGGCAACACGCCCAAGCCAGGCGCCACCGATCGCCAGGCCGGCAAAGAAGGCACTCACCGCTACCGTGACGGCGTAAACCTCGACGCCCACCACCAGCGAGAGCTGTTTGATCCAGAGAAGTTGGTAAACCAGCGCGGCGGCGCCGGAAGCAAACAGCAGCCAGGCCGGCAGGGTGGTTGTGGCTGAGGCCACGGGCGTGATGGCGGAGGCACGCTTCCCAACGCGGCGGTGCTGTACGGCACTAGGCATGGAACTCACGCGAGGCTGGACTCCCTATGACTATGACCCAATCGCCAGCCGCCTGCATGATGGCAGGTGGCTGGCAGTACCACGGAAAGTAAATGGGAACGTCCCTGTTCCCGCATGGCGCGATTACTTGGCCTGCTTCTGCTGAAGCTGCTGCATCAGCGCCTGCTCTGCCTTATCGATAGTGAACGAGGCTGGCGTCTGAGTGGGCGGATAGTCCTTGAACGTCCCAAACATATTGAATACGCGGCGGTTACCTTCGAAGACCAGGTAGATGTTTTCGGCCACCCATTGGTCGTAGCCGGTGGTAGGCCCAATATCCGCGCGCTCGTACGGGTCCATGCGAAGGTTGTAGATCTTCGGTGTTCGCAGGCAATCGAAGGGTTCTCGCCAGATGTTGAATCCACCCGGGGCTTTCTGTTCGCAGAACACCACTTTCCACGCGGTTGGTCTCACCCCACCGTTGGACAAACTGTCAAAGCGAACCGCCACCACTTCGGCATCGTCATTGAAATAGAAGAACTCGGTTCGCGGCGATACGTTGGTTTTTCCGGTGAGGTACGGTAGGAAGTTGTAGCCATCCAAATGCACCTTGAAGTTCTTGCCGCCGACACTGTTGCCCTTGAGCAACTTCGACGTGATATCGGCATCGCCAGCCGCCGCAACCAGGGTCGGGAACCAATCCAGGCCCGAGATCAACGCATTACTCACCGTATTGGCGCGGATATGGTCCGGCCAGCGAATCATGGCAGGTACACGGAAAGCGCCTTCCCAGTTCGAGTCCTTTTCGCTGCGGAACGGCGAATTGGCTGCATCGGGCCAGCTAAAGAAGTTCGGTCCGTTGTCCGTGGTGAAGATGACAATGGTATTTTTGGTGACCCCAGCATCGTCGAGCGTCTTCAATAGCTTGCCCACGTTCTGGTCCATTTCCCACATGCCATCGGCATACATGTCGCCGTCGCCAAGGCCTGCCTTGCCTTTGAATTCCGGGCGAACGTGCGTGAACACATGCATGCGTGTGAAATTCATCCACACGAAGAACGGCTGGTTGGCCTTGGCCTGCTTCTGGATATACCCGATAGCCGCACCGGTCGTCTCGTCGTCGATCGTCTCCATGCGCTTGACGTTGAGCGGACCGGTGTCCTCGATCTTGCCGTCCGCATAGCTATGGATCACACCGCGCGGGTTATATGCCTTGAGGAAATCTGGATTGTTCTTGGGCCAGTAAGGACGCTCGGGCTCTTCCTCGGCATTGAGGTGATAGAGGTTGCCGAAGAACTCGTCGAAACCGTGCTTGGTCGGCAGGAAGCGATCCTGGTCACCCAGATGGTTCTTGCCGAACTGCGCAGTGCCGTAGCCCATGCCCTTCAGCACCTGGGCGATGGTGACATTGCCGTCCTGAATGCCCACGGGAGCACCGGGGACACCGACTTTGGACATACCCGTGCGCAGCACGTTCTCGCCCGTGATGAAGGTCGAGCGGCCGGCAGTGCAGCTGTTCTCACCGTAGTAGTCGGTAAAAATCATGCCTTCGTGCGCAATGCGGTCGATGTTGGGCGTGCGGTAGCCCACCAAACCCATCGTGTACGCGCTGATATTTGAAATGCCGGTGTCGTCACCGAAGATGACGAGGATGTTCGGTTTGCCGTTATCCGCTTGCTCCGTCGGAGTCGCCGTCGACGCAGTCGCCTGGGCTTCCGCCGCAGGTGGTTGGATGGTAACGGCAGCAACGACGAGCAATGCCGTCGCGACCACCGTTGTCAGGGAACTTAATATTGCCTTGTGCTGCCACGGGCGGAACATAGCGGAACCTCCTGGTATGCAAGGCTGCGGGGGCAGCCAACAGTGTTCTCTTGAGCAAGCCCAGCCCCGGCATGC
Organism: uncultured Gammaproteobacteria bacterium; assembly: GCA_963783075.1. Taxonomy (GTDB): domain Bacteria; phylum Pseudomonadota; class Gammaproteobacteria; order Xanthomonadales; family Rhodanobacteraceae; genus Dyella. Next base: position 312,899 of record CAWAMF010000002.1, read on the forward strand.
CGGGAATGGCATTGTCCCGTCACTGCTTCTCCGGCGGGAAAATCTGATTCCAGTCCTTCTTCATGTCGACCACGGTCCATCCCTTGGCCGCAGCTTCATCGAGCGCCTTATCGAGCTTGCCCACCGGGGACTTTCGGTCGTACGCGAATTCGCGCTGCGCGTCGGTGTGGTGAACCAGGCCGGCGAAACGCGGGCCATCACCCGAGATGGTCCACTCCAGCATTTGCTGGTCACCATCGGAGTTGCCGAACGCAAAGATCGGCCGACGACCGATAAAGCGTTCGATGCCTACCGGCTTGCCTTCATGGTCGTCGATCAACGCAACCTTTGGCTCCTTGACCAGCACCGGTCTTCCGCCGCGCTCTTCGAACTTCAGCTCGCCTTCGCTGCCGATCACTTGCTCCGGCGGGATACCATAGACTGCTTCGGCCCAGGCCCGCATGAAATCCTGTCCACCACCCGACACGATGTACGTCTTGAAGCCGTTGTCGCGTAGGTAGTGCAACAACTCCAGCATGGGCTGGTAGACCATCTCGGTAAACACGCGATGCGTCTTGGGATGGCGTGCCGTGGAAACCCACTGCTTGACGTTCTGCGCGAACTCATCCGTGGTCATGCCTGTATGGGTTGCGGCTATCAGTTCCGCTGCGCCTTTCTCACCTGAAGCGGCAAGACCTTTCATGTCGCCGGCCAGCGCGGATTTGAACGGCTCGGTGGTTTTCCATTCGGGATGCTGCGGCGCTTGCGCCTTCACCTGGTCGAGCACGAAGAAAAACTCGAAATAGATCGGCTGCTCAGCCCACAGCGTGCCGTCGTTATCGAACACCGCAATGCGCTTCTCCGGTGCAACGAAATCAGGCGAGCCATTGGACGTCACCTTTTTGACGAAGTCTTCGATCTGCTGCTTCGTCGTCCCCGCATTCCATGATGGCAGCGGATCCTGCTGGGCCAGACAGGCGTTGGACCATAGGAGCGCGACCAGCAACAGGGCACACGTCCTCGCTAACCAGCTTCCAGAAAAGCGGGCAACTCCACATCGATGTCGATGAGCGTCGGTCATAACGGATCTCCTTTGGCCGTCCCTTTCCATGGCGGACCATGTGAACCCGCAACCAACCCATGGCGCGCCCTTCACAAAGCCGTCACCTAGCCCTTCATGCCTCCCTTGGAAGGTCGTGCATTCGCCGACGGATGACAATCGGGAAGGCTACTTAAACGGCCTAAGTAAATTTACGGATCTGCAAGTCAGGCACACCTGAGAGAACGTCTGGCACGGGCAAGAAAAAGGCGGAAGCGACTCGCTCCCGCCTTTTCTTCATTCGACCGACAGTGAGGTCGAAAGGTATGCCTGATCGAAGTGGGTGCGTCGGAGACTACTTAAACGTACCGGTCCGCCAGCCCATCCGTTGCCTGCACGAGCACGTCGACAATCGCATCATCAGCGGCGCTATGGCCGGCCAGCACAATATGGAACTGCGCCTCAGGCCATGCCTTGGCCAGGTCGTAAGCGCTTTTTACCGGACAGATAATGTCGTAGCGGCCATGCACGATGGTTGCCGGAATGTGTCGGATGCGCTCGATTTCGCGCAGCAGCTGATTGGGTTCCATGAAGAAGGCATGGCGAAAGTAGTGCGCTTCGGCGCGCGCCACGCTGATGGCCGCCTTCGGGTTGGCAAAGTTGCCCGGCTCGTTCGGATCGTGCAGCAAGGTAGTGCTGCCGCCTTCCCAGTTGCCCCACGCCATCGCGGCGGCGAGACGCACCGCTTCGTCCTCGCTATCCAGTCGACGCCAATAGGCTTCGACCATGTCGTCGCGTTCCTCGAGCGGGATGTATGCCAGATAACGCTCCCAACGCTCGGGGAAGATCCACGACGCGCCGCCGTCGAGCTCATTGAACCAACGCAGCTCGCCGGGCCGGCCCAGGAAGATGCCTCGCAGCACCAGGCCCAACACTCGCTCCGGATGTGCCTGCGCATAAGCCAGCCCAAGGGTCGAACCCCACGAGCCACCAAACACTACCCAACGCTCGATACCGAAGTGCGCGCGAATCTTCTCGATGTCGGCCACGAGATCCTGGGTCGTGTTGTTACGTAGCTCAGCGTGCGGCGTGGAGCGGCCGGCACCGCGCTGATCGAACAACACGATACGGTAGCGGGCAGCGTCGAAGAAGCGCCGGTGATAGGGCGATACGCCCGCGCCCGGGCCGCCATGAAGAAACACCACCGGCAAGCCTTCCGGATTGCCGCACTCTTCCACGTGCAGCTCGTGGATATCATCAACGGCAAGCCGGTGCGTGCGATAGGGTTCGATCTCGGGGTACAGCTCGCGCATCGGTGCTCTCCGTGGATTTCTCGCCAGAGCATAACCTTGCCTCAAGCATGCGTGGTAGATGGACGCGCCATGCGCCGAGCCTTGTGTCGCGGCCGGCCAATCTCCATGCTTTGCGCCGGGCTGAGGTGGCGCCGGCGAGGTCAGGCTCCGCACAGCTTCGTTCATCTGGAAGCATGTCGCGCGCGATCGGCTGTGGCTTAGTGCATCCCTAAGACAAGCCTAAGAGTTTTGCCATTCCACGGCACGCGCACGAAACAGAACTGTCAAACGGGCCTCCCACGCTAGCGGGCTTACGTCACCCACTTCGTAGGCCACCATGCAAAGCCGATTCAGCAGCACGCACGCGCCCGTCCAGTCCCCTGCCCTGCACCCCATTGTCCGCGGTATACGGCAATGGTCTGCCCCGCTCTGTCTGGTCATGCTCGCCGGCCTTTGCTTGAGTGCCCCGGTGCGTGCGGACGACAACACGGCTGATCCCACGCCGGCCAAGCAGGCGCCCAAGCCGCCCAAGCAGCTGGAAGAAGTCGAGGTGCAGGGCACGACGAACAACTCGGCACTAACCCAGACGCCGAGCCAGGCCGACCTCAATATCACCCAGCCACAGTCGGTGATCAGCCTGGACTGGATCAGCAACCACGTCGCACCCACCGCCGACTACGCAACGATTGCCGCGATCGCGCCGGGCGTGACCAATGTGAGCCCGGCCGGCCCGGGGCTGGGCGAATCCAAGCAGATGACCCTGCGCGGCTTCAACGACAACTCCTATAACGTCACCTACGACGGCATTCCGTTTGGCGATACCAACGATTTCAGCCATCACACCAGCAGCTATTTCCCGGCCAAGATGATTGGCCAGATACTGATCGATCGCGGCCCCGGTGGCGCCAGCACCATTGGCGAAGCCACTTTCGGCGGCACCGTGGCACTGAGCTCGAAGGACCCGCTGGACAGCTTCGGTTTCGTGGCCACCCAGAGCCTGGGCAGCTATGACACGCGCCTGACCAACATCGACATCGACTCCGGCCGACTGGACGACCTCAATGGCGGCAAGTTCATCGTCAGCGCCCAGTACCTGAACACCGATACCGCCAAGACCAATGGCGACACGTCGCGCACCACCGGTTACATCAAGTATGTGCAGCCGATTGGCTCGAGCACCGAGCTCACCTTTGTCAGCAACTACAACTACATCCGCTTCAACAATCCAAACCTGAGCTCGCTGACCAAGCAGCAGATCGCTCAGCTGGGCAGCAATTTCGGGCTCAACAACGACCCCACCAGCACCAACTGCGCCTGCTACAACTACCAGACCAAGCAGACCGACCTGGAGTACCTGGGCCTGCACAGCCAGCTGTCCGATAGCTGGTCGCTGGACAACAAGGTCTATACCTACGCTTACGACAACACCAGCCACGAAAGCCCGTACGTCAGCACCAAGACGTCGAAGACGAACGTGGGTGGCTACGTCAAGATCAACAATTACCGGGCGTGGGGCGACACGCTTGAACTGGTCCATACCGACGACCACGGCCAGTTCCGCACCGGTGGCTGGTACGAGTACACCAACAACGATCGCAGCAGCATCGCGATCGACTACGGCCGTGGTGGCGCCATCGACGTGAAGGCGGGCCAGCCGTTGTACGGAAGCTACAACGCGCAGGGCGTTTACAGTGGCCCCTACAAGTACACCATGCAGGACCAGCTGCACACCGGCCAGCTGTTCGCCGAGTACGAGTGGTATGCGACGGACAACCTCAGCATCACCCCGGGCGTGAAGAACCTGGATATCACCCGCGACATCCAGGCGCCGATCAACCAGACCACCAAGACGCCGCTGTACTACAGCCAGACCTGGCACAAGACGCTGGGCTACCTCACGGCCAACTATCTGCTGCGCGACGACTGGAGCATCTACGCCACCGCGGCCCAGGGCTTCCTGTCGCCCAATCTCGATGAGTTCTACGTGCCCAACCCGGCGCAGAACAAGCCTTCGCCCGAGCAGACCATGAACTACCAGTTCGGCACGGTCTACAAGACCGACCGCTTCAACGCGGACGCCGACGTGTACTTCATCAACTTCAAGAACTACGCCTTCTCCACCACCATCCCGGGCACCACCGATCCGGTGTACTACCTGGCGCGCGGTGCGTATATCAAGGGCATCGAAGGTGAGGCCACCTATTTTCTGGGCTGGGGCACCAGCGTATTCGTCAACGGTTCGTTGCAGAGCGCCACATTCAAGGGCTCCGACCTGGACATCCCCAACGTGCCCAATCGCACGGCAGCCTTGGGTGCCATGTACGAGCACAACGGCTTTTTCGCTTCGGTGTATGACAAGTTCTCCGGTGCACAGAAGGCCTACAACTCCAACTTCGACCCGGACTTCGCCTCGACGGTGACCTCGACGGTGGGCACAGGCGGCTTCTGGCAGACAGGCATGAGTGTTGGCTACGGCCAGAACCTCACGGATGCCGCGTTCAAGAGCTACAAGGTACGCCTGCAGGTGGACAACCTGTTCAACAAGCAGAACCTCGTCATCAACTCAGTCAGCGGCAACGTGGGCTCCTACTATGTATTGCCGGGCCGCAGCTGGTTTGCCTCCTTCTCGCTGGCACTTTGATAAGGCAACCGGACTCGCATCATGAAAAACATTCCCATCCGCCTGGCCATGCTGTTGGCCACCTCCCTCATCTGCAGCGTCGCCGGCGCGCGCAGTACCCACACCACCGATGTTTATCTCACCACCGCGCAAGTGGATAACGCCATGGCGGTTCTCGCGCCGCCCAGTGCACCGGGTAGCGCCGAGGATCTGGCCGATCGCGCCGCGACCGATCGCGCCTTCGCGCAGCGCTCCACCGCGGGTTTCAACGCTGCCTTGCAGGAAGAAAAGTTCGACGCGTTTGCGTTCGCCTCGGTGGTCGGCCCGGGCTTTCAGGCCGACAGGCTTCCGCATGTGGCGGCGCTGTTCAAGGAAGCCGAAGAGGAAACCAGGCAGGCGGTCGATACATCCAAGAATCATTGGAAGCGCCTGCGGCCCTGCCCGCCGGCATCGGCTTGCGCCCGCAATCCCGAGGAAGCGAAGAAGAAGAGCTACGGCTATCCCAGCGGGCACTCCAGTCGTGCCACGGTCGACGCGATTCTGCTGACGCAGCTGTTTCCGCAGGACGCGGACGCGCTGATGCAACACGCACGGGATATTGGCTGGCGTCGCGTGGTGAAGGGCGTGCACACGCTGCAGGACATCTACGCCGGCCGCGTGTTCGGCCAGGCACTGGCCACCGCCATGCTCACCTCGCCGGTCATGCAGCACGATCTTGCGGCGGCAGCAGAAGAGCTGCGTGCGGCGGGCTTGGCCAAGACCACGCCTGCGACGACACCTTGATGGGCCGAACGAGGAGCCACGCCCCACGGGCTCCTCGTCTTGTCGTCATAAATACATAAGCGATGGCCCGGTTACCCGGGCCTGTCACATATCTGCAAGACAATCTGCCCGGGCGACACACGCGAGGTGCGTCGCGATGGCAGCATCGACGGGGCGACACTTGCACATCATCCTGATTGAAGACGACGAGCAGTTGGGCGCGGCGATACGGCGGGCGCTCGAGCGACTCGCCTATACCGTGACGTGGCTGCTCAATGGCGACCAGGCGGTGGCGGCGTTGCAGCAGGAATCTGCCGACCTGGTGTTGCTTGACCTCGGCCTTCCAGGCAAGGACGGCCTGGACGTGCTTATCGAGGCACGCCGCAACAACATCCGCACACCGGTACTTATCCTCACCGCACGCGATGCGGTGCAGGCACGCGTGCATGGCTTGGATGCCGGCGCGGACGACTATCTTACCAAGCCGTTTCACCTGGACGAGTTGGGCGCACGCATCCGCTCGCTGACGCGCCGCATGCAAGGCCTGGCCGTCAACCGCATCGAAGTTGGATCGCTGTGCCTGGACCTCGCCACGCTGGAAGTGAGTTTTCGCGGCCAGCGGGTGGACCTGACCCGTCGCGAACTTTCCCTGCTGCAAGCCTTGATGGAACGCGCCGGACGACTGGTGCGCCGCGATACGCTGGAAAGCTCGCTGTACGGTCAGGACAAGGTCGTGGGTGACAGTGCGCTCGACGTGATCGTCCACTCACTGCGACGCAAACTGAGTTTCGAGACCATCCAGAACATCCGCGCCTTTGGCTACATGATTCCGCGAGATCCACAGTGAAGCTCAACAGCCTTCGCGGCCGGCTGCGCTGGATGATCGTGGCGATGTTGCTCATCGTGTGGGTGCCACTGGCGATCTATAGCTATACGCACACCAGCGCGGAACTGGAGGAGATGTCCGATGGCCGGCTGGCCCAAGCCGCACACACCATCAGCGCACTGGTGCAGCGCGCGGGCATCCAGGGGCTGGTCGGCAACGATCCGCTGCTGGCAAGCGTGCAGAAGAAGAAAGTGATTCAGGCGGCGGGCGACGTACCCACGTGGGAGTCGGAAGTCGGCTACCAGGTATTTGACGCGCACGGAAAACTGATTCTCGGTTCGGTTAACCTGCTGGCGCTGCCACCGTCGCCGACGGATCGCTCGTCATTTCTGGATTTGAAGAAGGCGCATCATGTCTGGCGCGTCTATACCTATATCGACAAATCCAACGACATGGTCATTCGCGCGGCCGAGCGTTACGACACGCGCGAGGCGATCATCCAGACGCTGTGGCTGGAACACGGTTTGCCCTTCCTGCTCGGTTTGCCGGTACTGGCCTTGCTGATCGGTTGGTCAGTGGCGCGCGGTTTGCGGCCATTGGTGACGCTGGCATCGGCACTGACCTCGCGCGAGCCCGGCAGCCGCGAGCCCATTACGCTGGAACACGCACCGCTTGAACTGCAGCCTGTACTGAGCGCATTGAACGAACAACTGGGTCGTCAGGAGGATGCGCTGGAACGCGAGCGACGCTTCAGTGCCGACGTGGCACACGAACTGCGCACGCCGCTGGCGTCGATCATGCTCAACCTCGAGAGCGCATTGGCAACCGAAGACGTTTCGGAGGTATACGACAGCGTAGTCGGCGCGCACCAGAGCGTGGCTACCCTGGCGCGCCGCGTGGAGCAATTGCTGGCCCTGGCCAAGCTCGAAGCGGGTGCTGCCGCAAGCGCACCCATCACCATCGATCTTGTCGCGATTGCTGGCGATGTCATCGAGGAACTGACCCCCGTCATCTCGCGCCGAGGCATCGGGCTGGGATTTCATGGCCAGGGCGAGCCTGTACTGGTCAAGGGTTATGACGCAGCCTTTGCAGCCATGATGCGCAACCTGCTGGAGAACGCGCTGCGGCATGTGCCGACGGGTGGGCGGGTGCAGCTGGCGATCGAACAGAATCCGCACGAGACCACGCTGGACGTCATCGACGACGGCCCGGGCATTCCGCTTGAGCGCCGCGATGCTGTCTTCGCGCGTTTTCATCGTGAGGCCTCCAGTCACGGCGAAGGCTATGGCCTGGGGCTTTCCATTGTGCAGCGTGCGGCGGGGCTGCATGGTGCGTCGATTGAGTTGCTGGATTCACCGTTCGGCAGGGGGTTACGCGTGCGGGTTGCGATTCCCATGAGCGGTAGTGCTGCGTAACCGGCCTGGCCGCCGCCACTCATAGACAACCGTCGTCCTCGCGAAAGCGGGAGATGCTTTACAACAACGAAGCTGGTCACCTGGTGCCTTTGCTACGCCCTCAAGGCACTGGATTCCCGCTTTCGCGGGAATGCCGATTGGGCTCAACGAGTGCAATGTACGTATCGCCTTCACGATGACATTCGCGGCGTTCCCATCCCCCACTCGCCACCTATCAGAGAACCGTCGTCCCCGCGAAAGCGGGGATCCAGCGCCTTTGCAACGCCCTCAAGGCACTGGATTCCCGCTTTCGCGGAAATGACGATTGAGCTCACCGGTGCAGCGTGCGTATCGCCTTCACGATGACATCCGGGCTTTCCAACCCCTTGTAGACCGCCGGCGGTTTCATATCGAGCTTCAGCAGGGTGTACACGGCGGTCTGTGCCGAGCGCACGGAATACTCGACGGTAAACACCACGTCGTCGGGTTGCTCGGAAAACTGGCCGAGGAAGGCCAGGTTGGTTGATCCCTCGGGCACGACCTTGGGCCTATCGCCACCCTTGCGCACCAGGAACTGGCTGGTGATGTACGGCATCATGCAGGGAATGCAGTTGGACGCGGCGATGATCTCGCCCTTGTACTTGTCGAAGTGCAGATGCCCCAGCACTTCTTCAAGAATCTCCGCACCCGAACATTCGGCCATGGTCTTTTTCACGTAGTCGCCTGGCCGGTCGTGGAAGAGGCCGTAGCCCCACCATACAAACACGCCTTCCGGTTGGTCGCGGAAAAACGGCTGGTGAAAGATGGAGATGGTGATCAGCCAGCTCGAGTCCTTGAACGTAATGAGACCGCCGGTGCCCGGTTCGCTGCCGCTGAACGCCTTGATCAGCTCGAAGAAGAGCGGCTCTTTCACGGTCACCGTATAGGAGATCCACGACGACTCGCCGATGTGATCGTCGAATACCGAAGGGTTGCCGAACTGCGGCCGCCCCTGCGCCAGCGTTTCCCACAGCTGCCACGCGCCCGCCTTCTTGCTGCGGTCCAGCCGTGGCGGTTGGCTCATCGAGCCAAAGGCCTTGTCGGCGGTCATCGAGCCGTTGGTGACGAACACCTTGTCGCCATCGCCCAGCGCTTGCCTGGTTTCCCTGCCCTCCTGCATCAGGTGCAGGGCGGTAACGGTGATCTCGTCGCCTGCCGGCTTGAAATCGAGATGGGTAACCCGCGTGCGGAACTGGAAGGTGACGCCGTGCGAGGTCAGCCAGCGCACCAGCGGCACCGCCATGGAGTCGTACTGGTTGTATAGCGTGCGGTAGATGCCTTCCTGCGTGTCGATGGTCGAGAAATGATGGACGAAGCGCAGCAGGTAACGCTTGAACTCGATGGCGCTGTGCCATTTCTCGAAGGCAAACAACGTGCACCACTCGAACCAGAAATTGGTCTGGAAAAAATGCCCTTCGAAGCAATCGGCGATGCGCTTGCCATCCAGCGCGTGTTCCGGCTTGGCCATGACGCCCACCAGATCCAGGCGGTCGCGCTCGCTGAAACCCAGCTCGTGGAAGTTGGTGATCTTGCCGTCGCGGTCGACCAGGCGCGCCTTGTTGAACCAGCGGGCGTTCTTTTCGGCCTGCTCGGTTTCCTCCTTCACGGAGATGTGGGGGTTGCTCACCGAGGGTATGGAGGCCAGCAGGCCGAAGGTGCACAGGTACTTGGCTTCGAACATGCGGCTACCGCTCATGAAGTAGCCGTTGCTGGCATCGCCGTGGGCATCGAAGGCGCCGCCGAAATCGTGCGACTCCTCCAGGATGACAATGTCCTTGCCCGGCACGCCGCCATCGCGAATCAGAAACGCGGCGCCCGACAGCGACGCTATCCCGCTACCCACAAAGTAGTACTTGCTCATAAGCGTCCTCGCCACGCCACGCCCCGCTCCAGGGCCGGTGCCGCGAGCCTGACAGGCCATTCGTGGACCCGATGTCTGCGGGCTCAAGCCCGTGCGGCCTCACGGCCATGAGACAATCGGGCTCTCGCCAGAACGATCTACTGTCATGACCGTCCCCAAAGACGCTTTCCGGCGCTTCCAGGAAGAACTCGCCGAACTCGACCGCAAGCAGCAGGCGGCACCGGAGGAAGCTACCGGCGATGCACGGCTCGGCCGGGCCAAGGCCGAGTTTCTGGCACTGGTGAATCGCTATCGGCTGTCGGTCGCCGATGTGGTCGCCTTCTTTCCCGAGGAGGAAGGTATCCAGTACCTGCAGCAGCTGATCGTGGCGAGCGAAACCAAGGCCAAGCCCCGGAAAACCGCCAAGAAACCCTGAGGCTGAGCCGCCGCCGTGATCGGCGCCCCGCTCGTCTCATGCCTGGCTGAACTGGCGGCGTACCGCCTGCCCGGGCCTCGATTGACCTGAAACCGAAATTTCTTGCAGTTAGCCTGTACCGGCGGGCTGGCGGCCGAATAACCACCTATTCGGATGCCCGATCAGCACGTTAGTATGCCGAAGGGGGATCTGGAACGTTTATGCATGTGGCCCGCAAATCGCGGGCCATCGTCATTGTTGCTGCGAGCTGCATGTTCTTGCCGTGCGCACCGATCGCCGTTCGATCTACAGCCTTTTCCGAAACATCATCAACGACCACCGGTGCTGCTTGAACAAACCCATCGTGAATCACTGGCAGGAGCCGATCCCACGAAAAGGAATTTTCCGCATTCTCGTGTGCCGACCGAATCATCGGCTGGGTAACACGATACTGCTCACCCCGCTCATCACCGAACTGGAACGGCAGTACAAGGGCGCGGAGATCGACATCATTTCGGAAGGCGATATTGCCGAAGAGGTGTTTGCCAGCTTTTTCAGCGTGAAGAACATCTTCTGCCTGCCACGGCGCGGCTTCAAACATCCCGTCGCGTTTCTCGGGCTGCTCAGCCAGGTGCGCAAGACGAGCTACGACTTGATCGTGGACCCGTGCGTGGGCTCGGGTTTCAGCCGCGTGCTGACCCGTATTCTGCGGGGGCGCTACAAGCTTGGCTTCAGCAACCACCAGGCAGCCCGCTCGGGCCTGACGCATGCGGTGCCTGAAGAGGTGGCAATGCGGCACATGGCCAAGCGCGCGATCAACCTGTTGCGCTGGACGCCCACGCAACCGTCGGCCAGCGAGGGCACGTATCCGTCGCTCGATATCCGGCTCACCGAGGCGGAACACGCGCATGGCCGCCACGCCATTTGCGAGCTGCTGTGCGTTTCGCACCAGACGCGCACGCCTCCCGTGGTGGGTATCTTCGCCAATGCCACCGGCGCCAAGCGCTATCCGATGGAGTGGTGGAACGAGTTCATTGGTACGTTCAAGGAGCTGAGCCCACAGTCGAGCCTGATCGAGCTCATTCCTGCGCATGGCCGTTCGATGCTCAGCGAAGAGTGGCCCGGCTACTACTCCTCGGACATCCGTCGCATGGGCGCGGTGATGGCGGGCCTTGATCTGATGATCAGCGCTGACTGCGGCGTGATGCATCTGGCCGTGGCATCGAAGGTGCCCACCGTCGGCATGTTCTGCGTCACCGACGCCTCGGTCTACGAACCGTACGGCCTGGGTAGCTGCTCGCTGCTGACCAGTGGCCTGTCGGCGCGGGAAGCGGCCCGGCAGGTGATTACCTCGTTCCCGGCCTTGTTTGGCAAGGCGCCGCTGCCGGTCCCTGAGTACGCCTACGCTGCAGCTGAGCCCGAATCCCTGTTTCATGGCGGGTTCGCCCTGGAGCCGCAGGCATTGGCTCCATGATCGATGCTGGTGCGACACCCTCGCCGCAACGCGAGCGCGTTGAACGATGGCTACTGATACTGGGCGCGCTGCTGTTGTTGGCGCTGGGCATGGGCATGCGTGGCCCCACGCCGTCGGATGAGCCTCGCTTTGCGTTGGTGGCGCATCAGATGATCGCGTCGGGCAACTGGCTGATTCCGCACCGCGGGGCCGACTGGTATTCCGACAAGCCGCCGACCTTCATGGCGATGCAGGCACTGTCCTATGTGCTCACCCGCAACTGGTGGGTGGCGTTTCTGCTGCCGTCGCTATTGAGTTCCATCGGCACGCTCTGGCTGGTTTACGACCTGGGCCGGCGACTGTGGGGGCATCGCGTGGGCCTGTGGGCCGGGCTGGCGCTGCTGTGCACGGTGCAGTTTGTGTTTCAGGCCAAGCGTGGCCAAATCGATCCCACGGTTACCTTCTTCGTCACGCTGGCCAACTATGGCCTGCTGCGTCACTTCCTGCTGGGACCGAACTGGCGCGCGTTCTGGCTAGGCTGTTTTGCGGCGGGGCTTGGCGTCATCACCAAGGGCGTGGGCGTGCTTGCATTCCTGATGCTGTTGCCGTGGTGGTTTGCGCGGCAACAGCACTGGCGTGAGTTGCCGGTCATCGAATCGCGCCCTGGCCTGTGGCTGGGCGGCGTGCTCGCCTTTGTCACCGCCATTGCGCTGTGGCTTGTACCGCTGCTGCTGTATGTGCACACGCACGACAGTGAAACCGCGCGGCATTACATCAACGATATTTTCGTCAACCAGACCGTGCACCGTTATGTGCACCCGTGGAACAGTTTCCAGCCGCCCTGGTTTTACCTTGAGGTGATCTTTACCTCATGGCTGCCGCTCAGTCTTGCCTTGCCGGGCCTGCTGCCGGCGTGGCGCGAGCGCTGGCGGGAACGCGATGCGCGTTTCCTGCTGCCCTTGGCGTGGTCGGTACTGGTGATCGTGTTCTTCAGCCTGACCCGGGCCAAGCGCGATGTGTACATCATGCCGGCGCTGCCCTTGCTCGCGCTTAGCGCGGCACCGTTTCTGCACAGCATCATGCAGCGTCGCTGGGCGCAGTGGACTGCCATCGGTTTCGTGATGGTGCTTGCGCTGTTCTGTCTGGGCGTGGGCGCGAACGCGTTGTTGCTGCACTCCGCCTCCGCCACACGCTTCGCCGCGGCGCGCCAGCTGGGTGATCAGGCGCCACTGCTCTGGTGGATGTTTGTCGCGATTGGCGTGTGGATGTTGCTGAGCGTGCTGGTGTTCCGGCGTCGCCGTGCCGCCGCCGCGCTGCTGGCTGCGCTGAGCGGTGTCTGGATCGTCTGGAGTCTTGGCTGCGCACCCTTGTTGGCCAAGGCGAGTTCGCCCGCTGCGCTGGTGGCGCGCGTCGAGCAAACCATTGGCCCGCACGCCGAGTTGGCGCTGGTGGCGTGGAAAGAAGAGCTGCCGTTGGCCTTCGATCGCCACATCACCGACTTCGGCTTCGTGACGCCATGGCATAGCCAGCTATCCGATGCGATCCGGTGGCAGCAACAGGCGCCGGCGGATCGCTGGGTGCTGGTGCTTGCCGACGTGATGGCACCGTGCATCGATCAGGCGGCCACCGTGGACATGGGCGTGACCAGCGGTCGCGACTGGCGACTGTTTCGTGCCGATGCCGTCGCACCTGCCTGCCGAGGCGGCATCGTGCCGGTGGGCACAGTCGAAGACTGGGGCGGCGTCGACAGCCGCCGCTAGCCACACCTGAACCTGCCGCCACGGCAACCGCACTGACCTTACCGATTCGAGCTACTGCGTGACTTCCATCGACTTGCCCAACCGGCAGCCCTCTCTCAATCCGCGTGCCCTGTTTGCCTGGGGTACGCGTTGGTCCTGGCTGCTGTTCTGGATGGTCGCCGCCCTGGTGGCCATCTTCCAGCATGGCCCGATGCCGATGTACTCCACGCGCACGTTATCGGTGGCGTGGGAAATGTGGCTGCGCCACAGCTATCTGGTGCCCTATTTCAACGGCCAGCCTTACAGCGACAAGCCACCGCTATTGCTGTGGCTGATTCAGTTGGGATGGGCTGTGGGCGGCGTGAGCGATATATGGCCGCGCCTGCTCGAAGTGGCGTTGGGCGCCACCGAATTGGTGCTTGCCGCAAAACTGGCACGACGCCTGTTTCCCGAGCGCCCGCGGGTTGCGCAGATCACGCCATGGATAGTGGGCGCCCTCACCTATGGCTTCATGTTTGGCCTGCAGGTGATGTACGAAGTGCTGCTGGCCGATTGCGTACTGGCGGCGCTGCTGTGCCTGGTGCCGATGCCGCGACGCGAAGCACCACGCTTCGCCTGGTTTGCGCTCGCGGTCAGTCTGGGTCTGCTGACCAAGGGTCCGGTGATGTTGCTGCATGTGGCGTTCCCCTGGTTGCTCGGTCCGCTGTGGCAGCCATGGGCCAAACGCGAACCTCGCCAATGGTATGTGCGAGGCGGCGTGGCCATTGCCGTGGGCTGTGGCGTGCTGCTTGCCTGGGCGCTGCTGGCCGCATGGTCGGGTGGCGAGGTGTACCGGCAGAAACTGTTGGTGCACCAGACCGCGGGGCGCGTGGTGGATGCCTTTGCGCATGCCGAGCCGTTCTGGTGGTACGTGCCGATGTTGCCGGTATTGTTGTTTCCTTTCGTGTTGTGGCCGCGATTGTGGCTGGCGCTCGCAGCGCTGCGGCGCCCGTTCGAAACGGGTTTGCGATTTCTGTTGGTGTGGCTTGGCCCTGTGCTGCTGGGCTTTTCGTTGGTCAGCGGCAAGCAGGCGTATTACCTGCTGCCCGAATATGCCGGCCTCGCCTTGTTGATGGCGGCTGCGCTGGCGCGCCTGGGCGATCGCCCCGCCGTTGGCGGGCGTTGGCTTGGACCTTGGCCGATGGCGTTGTTGATTGGCGTGGCTGGCGTTGCGCTGATCAGCCTGGGTTCGCTGGTGACGCATGGCAACGCCAGCATTCCGCAGCTCGTTGCGCTGGTTCCTTACAGCCTGCCCTTTGGTGCGCTGTTTGTGGTGCTCGCCCTGCTGCTGGCGCTGCCACGACGTGGCGAGCTTTATCGTGTCGCCATGGTTGGCCTGATCGCCACGGTCGCCGCCAATGGGCTGTTCAGCCTGACGCTGTGGCCGGCCTACGATTTCGCGCCCGCGGCCGCGTTGCTCGCCAAAGCCGAGGCCAAGGGCCAGCCGGTCGCCAATCTCGAAACCAACGACGGGCAATACACCTTCCTCGGCCGCCTGACTCGTCCCATCACCCAGTTCCATGGACACGACAAGACGCTGAAAGCTTGGGCGCTGGCGCATCCCGACGGCTTGATCGTCACCTATCCGCAGCGACTGACTGCCGCCGAACGCGAGCAGGCGGTCTACACCCAGCCGTTCCGTGGTGTCTGGCTGGCGATCTGGCCGGCCGCGGCTTATGCGGAAGCGCAGAAGCAGGAGTTGTAGCCGGGCCTAGCTGAGCGCCGCAATCTGCCTTGCCACGTAGAGCAACAGGAAGACGGCCATTACGATGAGGAGCGCCGCCATGACCCGGGCGGTCCAGGAATCGCCGTAGGTAGAAATATCGGAAGCTTCGATGGCGCGGCGATTCCGGTAGTAGCGCACGGTTGCCCCGACAATCACCAGCGCGCCCACCAGCAGCAGCGCCAGACCCAGCCATTCCGACGCTCGCGTATGCAGTTCGCCAACCGCCCTTTCGGCTGACTTCGCCGCGTAGATCAGGAAGATGTCGAAGCGCTCCAGCAGAAAGCCGAACGCCATCAGGGAAATCGCCGTGCGTACCCACGCCAGATAGGTCCGCTCGTTGGCCGAATGGTCAGTGAAATGAGGTATCACGGGTCACCTTTCTGGTCGAAGTGGACGAGAGGCCATGGGCGGCGAATCAGGCATCCAGCAGATGTTGGGTTCCGTTGACCATGCGAATGCTGAAGCGGTCGCCTGCCTGCACCACGCTTACACCGCACGGCGAAGGCTCGAACAGCCAATAGCCTGATAGCGGCAAGCCGGCAACATGGCACAGCAGCACGCGTATCACGCTGTCGTGCGTAACCACCGCGACGGTGTCTTGTGGGTGCGCCGCCAGCATGGCGGCAAGCGCATCGGTGGCGCGCGCTGCCACGTCCTGCAGACTCTCGCCTTGCGGCATGCGCACGGTGTGCGGCGCGCTTTTCCATAGTGCGTATGCCTCGGGCGACCGCTCTTGCACTTCGGTCACCGGATGACCGGACCACGCGCCGTAGTCGATATCGGTGAGGCCAGCGAGCGTCGTTGGCTGCAGGACGAACGGCTGGGCAATCGTGCGGGCCGTTCGAACACATCGACCTAAGGGACTGCAGTAGATCGCATCGATGTTCCAATGCTGGCGCAGGTGATCGCGCGTCAGCTCCGCCTGGCGCACGCCGCGCGGAGTAAGCGCCAGCTCGGTGCGGCCACGGAATATCGGCGGGCTGATGCCCCCCACTTCACCGTGGCGTATGAGTAACAGAGACGTCATGCAGGCCTTCCTTTGGGCACGCCGAATCTAGCAAGCCCACGCCTGGAGAGCTACCGCGCCAGCTCCCAGCCGTCGTTCGGGTCGTACACGTTCATGGCGGCCGCCATTTTGGCGGTACCCGCACCGAGGTCCTTCTCGTAAAGCACGCCGTCACGATCGATCAGGAAACTCATGATGCCGGTAGCGCCGTAGTTGGCTGGCGTGGCGAGCACGGCAAAGCCGTCGGTCATCTTGCCGTTGGCAACGAAGCTGGAAACGCCTTTGCCGGCACGTTTTTCGGTGAGGATGCGGAACACGTAGCCATCGAAAAGCTGGCTGCCCTCGGCACAGGTGGCGCACGCCTGCAGTCCGCGCAGGTCACCCAGCGGACTCACCGGCTCGCTTTCACCCGCGGGCCAATAAAGGCCATCGTGTTTGCCCGGCGGGCTGACGATGTGCACGGTGTATTGCTGCGCCTTGGCCTTGTAGCTTTCTTCCGCCATTGCGATGGCGTTGGTGGCATCCATGGCAAGCAGTTCGTTGCTGCCAATGCGGCGCGCCTGGATTTCGTCGGTACCGGCCATGCCATCGAAGCGCCACCCCGCGTTGCCGTCTTGGCGCAAAGGGAACGGATAGGCATAGTTGTCCGCACCCACGTAGAGAATTTCGCTGCCGTCGGTGAGGCGCGTCCAACGATGCATGGCGTCGTATTTGCGCACGAAGGCTTTCTGCGCACTGGCGTCTTCATCGTCATTGCCGCTGGAAAGTGCCGATGCTGCATCGGGCCCGAGAATGGACGCCACCGCCGGATCGTCCCCGGCGCGCACTGCATCGACCAATGCCTGCCCGGCCTGTTCGGGCGAGGCGAAGTAAGGCTGCATGGATTGCGCAAGGGCATGGGTGGCCTGCACCAGGCCAAACGTGGCGGCGGCTCCCATGGCGAGTGCGCACAACGCGCGTGGACCGAACGAGACCAGGCGTGTCGCTGGATGTGAGGTGGTCATGGTCTACCTGTCGATGAATTAAGTGAGATGGGGGCGGTGATCGGCCTCAACGGCGGCGACCACCACCCTCGTGCATGGCCGGTGCGCGCATGCGCGCCATGCTGGCGTGACCGCGAAAGCTTTCCGCGCGACTCGATGCGCCGTTACCGCTCCAGCCGGAATGCGCGCGATTGCCGGCAAACGAGTTGAAGTGATCGTCATTGCCACGATCGCGCCAGCCGCCATCGGCAGTGTTTTCGGCTTGGTGTTGATAGCGGTCGGCAGTAGGACCAAAGCCCTCGCGCGCCGCACCCATCGGGCCGTAGCCGCCGTGCTTCCAGGTGTCTCCACCATCGGCGGGGTAACGACGCGCCATCGCATTGTCGTAGTGCTGCATGGCGGGGCTGCCCGGCGCGAAAGGACCTGAGCCGCGCGCGCCGTAGCCATCGTGCTTCCACGTATCGCCACCATCGGCGGTGTAGCGATGGGCGAGGTAATCGTCGTAATGGCGCATGCCCGCGCTGCCGGGTGCCGGTGGCCCGAACGCATGCGGCCCATACGGCCACGGCCCATGCGGACCCGGCCCCCATGGCCTGTAGCCGTTATAGGCGTAGTGGTTGCCGTACCAGATGTTGTTGTGGATGTAGGTCGTGTGGTTGTAGATGACCGCGCCGCCGCCACCCCAGTTGACGTTCCAGGCGTTGAAGCCCCAGTGGAAACCGCCACCGCCGCCGACAATGCTGACGCCCGCGCTGATCCCCGCGCCAATGAAAACGCCGCCGCCAAACGTAATCGTCGGCACCGCGGCGACGAACACCGGTCGGTAGTACGGCACCACGTAGGGTGCACCGTAGACGACGGTGGGGTTGTACTGCGGCACGTACACCACCTGCGGATCGGCCGGCTGGATCACGATGGTTTGCGGTGCCTGCTCGATCACACGAATCTGCGGCGTGCTCTTCAAGTTGCCGGCTGCCTGCGCCTTGGCCCGCATCACCTGCACCGCTTCCATCACATCGGCCGGTTGGTAGTGATAGGCCTGCCCGAGACTGGACGTCCAGGCGAGGTTCTGCGCCATGTTCGACAGCACATTCGGAAATTGCGTAAGCGCCTTGACGCTGGGGTCCCACGCCTGCGTGTCGACCGCCGATGCCAGTGCGCCGCCGGTGAGACCACCGTGCGCGCTCAGCCAGTCCTGTGCGATGGAGACCTGATCGGGAAATGTGGCGGCATTGAGGCATTGCGCCACCAAGGCATCGGGATAAAGCGCGATGGGTGCCACCAGCGCATTGAGCTGATCAGGTGGCAGCGGCGCGATCGCGGATGCCTCGGGTGCGGCGGCGGCGACGGTGTCTGCCGTCGCATCGGCGGCAGCGAAGACAAGCCCGACGGCGCACGCCAACGCGGCGAGTGCATGGTTCGTGCGGTGTGTGGTCATGGGCTTTTCCAGAAGAGGTGGACGATTCCGCTGGCGAGCCGTGACGACGGCGGGGTCAGTTCGGATGGCGCGCAGTCTTCCATTCCTCCCGGTGGCGTTCTTTCCGATATGCAGCGGCTTTTTTCGCTACGCAGGATCCGTTTCCAATTCGAACGGCGGGCTCGACGCAAAAGCCCCTGACCGGGAGTTCTCTGCCCACCCCGACGCAGGGTGTCGCCCGGCGTTGCCGCCTTGCTATCCATACAATCACCCTGGCCATCAGAATCAGCCCGCGGCCCTTAAGAACGGCCAATACATTCATTTATAAACAAAATACTGCCGAATGATGGGGCGACAGCAACCGCCGGATAGGCCGAATTCGGTATTGACACCGCCAAATTGTATGCATACAGTCCGCGGCTTCTCGCAACACTTATCCCATCAATGCGATGGGACCGCAGGTTCAGATCCGTTGTCCGCCCGTGGGAGGAAAGGACAGATGCATCAGATCTACGCTCAAGCCGCACCGTCGACCGCTACCCGGCACCGCGCCCCGCGCGCCGCGTCGATGGCCGCCGCACGCCATGCCGTAGCCGTTCACGGCGAGCACGCATGGCGGAAACCTGAAGTGGATGTGGAGCGCGCCGGCAGGCCGGTGCTCGCCTCGCATTGGCTCGATCACAGTGCGACCTCCCGCGAACACACGGCGCAAAGCCCGCGCGGTTATTACGTGGCAAGCATCTTCATGCGCCCGACCCAGCTCGCACTGGAGACCGACACACGCGACGTGCATCGCGGCGAACTGCGTGCGGGCAGCTTCCACCTCAGCCCGCCCGGCCAACGCCTGCGCGCACGCTTCGATGCCCCGTGCGACATCCTGCATCTGCACCTTTCCGAAGCCTTCGTACGTCGCATGGCCATTGCCGCCGACACGCTGCCGCTACTGGGAGCGCAAGAGCCGCGCAGCGTGGGCCAGGACGGCGTGATCGAACAACTGGGGCGCGCCCTGCTGGTTGCCGACGACAAGATGTGCGGCTGGCAGTACGCCGAACGCGTGGCCGCGCCCATCATCACGCGGTACTTCCACCTGCTGTCGCAAGCGCGACTGGAAGACGGCGTGCCGCAGCGTATTTCGCTGCCGCGCTGGCGCCTGCAGCGCGTGCACGACTACGTGCAGCAACACCTGGGCGGGCCGGTCACCCTATCGGACATCGCCACGGCGGCAGGCTTGTCGCCGATGCATTTCGCGGCACAGTTTCGCGTGGCCACCGGGCAGCGCCCGCACGATTACCTGCTGCAATGCCGGATCGACCGCGCCAAGGCATTGCTGGCGACCACCCAGCGCTCACTGATCGATGTAGCGCTGGAAGTGGGCTTCTGCACGCAGGCGCATTTCACGACCGTGTTCAAGCGCTTCACCGGCACCACGCCCCATCTCTGGCGCCGCCAGCACTACCAGCCGTTGCCGACGGGCGGCGAGGCAACCTCGCTGCGGTCAGCGGCGCTGGCCTGAATCGTGGGGATATCGACCGTCAGACGACGGTCGAGGACATGGTGGGCAGCTCGGTCAGCAATTCAGCGACCATGCCCAGGCCCTGGGCCAGCTGCTCACGCGTTGTCGATACACCCAGCGCGATGCGTACGGCCTCAGGTGACGGCCCCACGCTGAAGGCTTCGCGCCCCACGATGCCCATGCCGGCATGGCGCAGGGCGCCGACGAATTCGCCGCTGGTCCATGGCTCAGGCAGACGCAGCCACGCGTGGAAGCCCTCGTCGGCCATGACCAGTTGCGACGCCGGCAACAAGCGCGCCGCAATGGCGCGACGCTCGGCCGCTTCCACGCGAATGGCCTGCTGTACCTTGCGCGCCGTACCGTCGTCGATCCACTGCGAGGCCACCGCCGCGCTGAGCGCCGACACCGTACCCGAAGTAGCCCGCATCACCGAGGTAAGCCGCGCTGCCGACCACGCGTCCGGCGCCAGCAGGTAGGCCACTACCAGCGCTGGCGACAAACACTTGGACAGGCCAGCGATGTGATACGTGATTCCCGGTGCCAGCGCGGCCAGCGGCGGCGGCACGTTTTCCGGCAACGAACCGTAGTCGTCATCCTCGATGATCACCAGGTTGTGCTGCCTGGCCACGGCCACCAGTTCCTCGCGACGCGCCAGCGGCATGGTGGTGGTGGTGGGGTTGTGCAGCGTCGGCTGGCAGTAGAACGCCTTGGGACGCTCGGCCTGGCACACCGCATCGAGCGCATCGGCATCGACGCCATGCTGATCCATCGCCACCGGCACCAATCGAATGCGCAGCAAGGCCGCCAGGGCGCGCACGCCCGGATAGGTCAGCGCTTCCACCGCCAGCGTGTCACCCGGGGACAGCAACATGCTCAGCACCGCATGCAGGCCGCCTTGCAGGCCAGCGGTCACCAGTACGCGCTCTGCCGTCACATGGGGAATGCGCTGCGCCAGCCAGCGCGCCGCCGCGTCGCGGTCGTACGACACGCCACCGGGCGTCTGGTAGCGCATCAGAAGTTCCGCTCCCCGTTCTTCCACGCCACGCATGCTTTGCCACATGCAGGCCAGCAACGCGGGATCCTGGAACTCCGGCGGATGGTTCATGCTCATTTCCACCCCGCCCACCGTCACGGTGCGCGGGGGCGGTAACGGTCGCTTGCGCACGAACGTGCCGCGGCCCACCTCGGTGTCCACCAGTTCGCGGCGCGCCGCTTCGGTGTAAGCACGGGTGACGGTGGTGAAGTCGATGCCGAGCCAGTCGGCCAGCGCCCGCATGGGCGGCAGGCGATCACCGGGCGAAAGCCGGCCAGCCTGGATGTCCTCGGCCACCGCATCGGCAATGGCCAGATACATCGGCCCGCG